>NZ_SOBE01000001.1 GCF_004364285.1 Frigoribacterium sp. PhB116
TGCAAGGGGGACCTTGTGGGAGAGTAGGACACCGCCGGACTCCTTTTGATAGAAGAGCCCCTCCACTGGAGGGGCTCTTCTTGTTTAAAGCCGACAGTCGGCGAGAGATGCTGGCTCGCCTCGGGCGCATCCGTTGGTAGTCTCGTACCTCGGCCGCAGCGAGCACCGCTCGTCCTTGCCGATCGACTTCCGGGGTGCGAGCCCCCACAACACAACAGCTGCCTGCACGACAGAACGAGGAGCATCTCCGTGAGCGACCGCGACGACGACCGACCCGACCGACCCCGACGAGACGCGTCCTCCGGGCGTGACGGCGGTGCGCGGGGGGAGCGCCCGTCGGGCGGCGACCGCGGGGCCCGGGGCGACCGGCCCCAGCGCGGTGAGCGTCCTGCGTACGGGGACCGCGCCTCCTCGGGTCGGCCGCAGGGTGGGGGAGACCGTCGAGGCGGTCCCTCGTCTGGCGGTCGTGCGGGTTCGACCGGCGGTCGTCCCTCGACCGGTTCCGGTCGTCCCTCGAGTGGTGGGCGTCCGCCCACCGGTGGCGGCGGTCGACCGTCGACGGGTGGTGGACGTCCCTCCACCGGTGGACGTGCCTCGAGCGGATACCAGGGGAACCGCGAGACGCCTGAGGATCGCGATCCCTACGGCCTGAAGTCGGTCCGGCCGGCGCAGGAAGTCGCGCACGTCCCCGACGACGTCGAGCCCCGCGACCTGGACAAGGTCGCCCGAGGCGAGCTGAAGACGCTGAGCAAGGAGAACGCCGACTGGGTGGCCAAGCACCTCGTCATGGCGGGGCGCCTCATCGAGGACGAGCCGGAGGAGGCTCACAAGCACGCGCTGTCGGCCGGTCGTCGCGCTGGTCGCATCGGTGTCGTTCGCGAGACGATCGCCATCACGGCGTACACGGTGGGGGACTACGCACTGACGCTGCGCGAGCTGCGGACCTATCGGCGCATCACCGGTCGAGACGACCAGCTGCCACTGATGGTCGACAGCGAACGCGGGCTGGGGCGTCCCGAGCGCGCTCTCGAGCTCGGGCGATCGGTCGACGTCTCGACCCTCGCACCGGCAGTCCGTGTCTCGCTGGCCATCGCCATGAGCGGTGCTCGGCTCGACCTCGGCCAGCCCGACGCTGCGCTCGGCGAGCTCGAGATCCCGCAGCTCGACCGCCGCCGCGCGTTCGAGTACAGCCCGGCCCTGTTCGACGCGTACGCCACCGTCCTCGAGGACCTCGGTCGCGATCGTGACGCGGAGGAGTGGCGCACGCTGGCCGAGCGAGCCGACGCGGCGCTCGAGGCTCACCACGGCGACGACGACCGGGAGACCGTCGAGGTCGTCGAGGAGGAGCTCGAGCTCGACGAGTCGTGGGACGCCGAGGACGAGTCCGTGCCGCTCGAGGAGCCTACGGCTGACGACGCGTCCGAGACAGGCGAGGCGCCTGCTCCGGATGAGGAGCTCGTTCCCGATGAGGAGCCTGCTGCTGATGAGGAGCCTGCTGCTGATGAGGAGCCCGCTTCTGATGAGGAGCCCGCTTCTGATGAGGAGCCCGCTTCTGATGAGGAGCCCGCTTCCGACGACGCGCTCGACACGGACGCGGAGCCCGAGCACCGTGGCTGACGGCCCCACGCCCCTGGACGGCGTCGACACCGTCCTCGCCGACCTCGACGGGGTCGTGTACCGCGGGTCCGTCGCCATCGACCACGCCGTCGAGAGCCTCACCGCGGCGGCCGAGACGCACCGGGTCGGCTACATCACCAACAACGCCTCGCGCACCGCGGCCACGGTGGCCGCGCAGCTGAGCGGCTACGGGCTGCAGGTGACCGCGGACGACGTGGTGACCTCCCCGCAGGCGGCCGTGCGCCTCCTCGTCGACGCGGTGCCGGCCGGCTCGACCGTCCTCGTCGTCGGGGGAGACGGGCTCACCTCCGTGCTCGAGGCCGAGGGCTTCCGGGTCACGAGGTCAGCGGACGACGAGCCCGCGGCCGTCGTCCAGGGGTTCAGCCCCGAGGTCGGCTGGTCCGACCTCGCCGAGGCCTCGTTCGCCCTCGCGGCGGACATCCCGTGGATCGCGACGAACACCGACTGGACCATCCCCCAGGAGCGCGGCACCGCACCCGGAAACGGCACGCTCGTCAGCGCCGTGCACACCGCCGTGGGCCGTCTGCCCGTGACCGCGGGCAAGCCCGAGACGCCGATCTTCACCGCGGCCGTCGAGCGCTTCGGCGCCACGACCGCGATGTTCATCGGCGACCGGCTCGACACCGACATCCTCGGCGCCCGTCGTGCCGGGCTCGTCTCCGTGCTCGTGCTGACCGGCATCGACGGCGCCAAGCAGGTGCTCGCGGCCGAGAAGGGCTCGCGGCCCGACTTCATCGTCGGCGACCTGCGCGAGCTGAGCCAGCCGTATCCCGAGATCGTCGAGCACGACGAGGACGACGTCCATGTGGTCACCGTGCGCGACGCCCGCGTCGCCGTCCGCGGCGGCGTCGTCCGGGTCCTCGCGGCCGGTGGCGACCCCGTCGACCTGCTGCGAGCCGGGGCGCACGCCGTGTGGGGCACCGGCCGGGCGATCTACGGCCTCGACATCGACCCTGCCCTGCACCCCGGTGAGTAGGGTGGACGACACCATGCAGCAGGAGCCGAGGTCCGTCGACAAGACGTCCGACGAGGAGGCGACGGCCGGGCTGGCAGGACGCCTCCGGACGATCGAGGCCCTCCCTCTCGACCAGCGTGCCGTCGCGTTCGGCGCCGTGCACGACGAGCTGCGGGTCGCGCTCCAGGGCACGGGCGGGGACACCGGCGAGGCCGACGACAGCCCGGGTGGTCGGTGACCGTCCGCATCGAGGAGCCGGAGGACGCCGCCTCGTCCGCCGAGCCGGCGGAGCGGGCCGGTCAGCGTCTCGACGCGGCGCTCGCGTCTCGGGGGCTCGCGCGCTCCCGCACGCACGCCGCCCGCCTCCTCGCCGACGGCCTCGTCACGGTGAACGGCTCGGGCGCCGTCAAGGCGTCGACCCGCGTAGTCGAATCGGACACCGTGGAGGTGGCCGGCCTCGACCACTACGTGAGCCGCGCGGCGCACAAGCTCCTTGCGGCGCTCGACGCCTTCGACGTCGACCCGAGGGGTCGCACGGCGCTCGACGTGGGCGCGTCGACGGGCGGCTTCACGCAGGTGCTGCTCGAGCGGGGCGTCGACCACGTCGTCGCGCTCGACGTCGGGCACGGCCAGCTGTCGCCCTCGATCCGCAGCGACCAGCGCGTCACGGTGGTCGAGGGCGTGAACGCGCGCTACCTCGAGGCCGGCCAGCTGCGGGGCCTCAGCGACCGCGCCTCCTCGATCGACCTCGTCGTCGCCGACCTGTCGTTCATCTCTCTCACGATGGTGCTGCCCGCGCTGGTCGCCAGCGTGCCTGTGGACAGCGACTTCGTGCTGCTCGTGAAGCCGCAGTTCGAGGTGGGGCGGCAGGGCATCCGCGAGGGCGTCGTGCACGACGCCCGCTTGCGGAACGAGGCCGTCACCGGAGTCCTCTGGGCGGCCCACGACCTGGGCCTCGGCACGGCGGGGATCATCCCCTCACCGATCGTCGGGACGGCGGGCAACAAGGAGTACGTCGTCCGGTTCTCGGCTCGTCACGGGTCGAATCCGACAGAATGGCTCGGCAGGTCCGAGAGCACGACGGGAGCGTGAGACAGATCGACACGACGACACGGCACATCCTCGTCGTCTCCCACACCGGGCGACGCGACTCGCTCGACGCCGCCCTCGAGGTCTGCGCGCTCCTGGTCGGCGCCGGCGTCGTGCCCGTGCTCTCGCGTGACGAGTGGGACGACATCAAGACCGCGGCGCCCGACATCGAGCCGGTCGACATCCTCGGCGAGGACGTCGCGCTCGACGCCCTCGAGTGCGTCATCGTGCTCGGCGGCGACGGCACCATCCTCCGGGCCGCCGAGCTCGTCCGGGGCACACGTGCCCCGATCCTCGGGGTCAACCTCGGCCACGTCGGGTTCCTCGCCGAGAGCGAGCGAGACGAGATGGCGTACGCGGTGTCACGCGTCGTCGCGCGCGACTACGACGTCGAGGAGCGCTTCGCCCTCGACGTGCGCGTCGTCGAGGGCTCCGAGGTCGTCTGGCGCACCTGGGCCATGAACGAGGCGACCGTCGAGAAGGCGTCGCGCGAGCGGATGCTCGAGGTCGTCATCGAGGTCGACGGGCGCCCCCTCTCGTCGTTCGGCTGCGACGGGGTCGTCATGTCGACCCCCACCGGGTCGACCGCCTACTCGTTCTCCGCCGGGGGGCCGGTCGTCTGGCCCGAGGTCCAGGCGCTGCTGCTCGTGCCGCTCAGCGCGCACGCGCTCTTCGCGCGGCCGCTCGTGGTCGGCCCCGACTCGACGCTCGCCGTCGAGGTGATGAGCCGCACCGACGGCCGCGGCATCCTCTGGTGCGACGGGCGCCGCGAGCACGACCTGCCGCCCGGCGCCCGTGTCGAGTGCACGCGCTCGGACCAGCCCGTGCTGCTGGCCCGCCTGCGACAGGGGCCGTTCACCGACCGCCTCGTCGCCAAGTTCAAGCTCCCCGTGACCGGCTGGCGCGGCCCCGAGCAGGGAGACGCGTCGTGATCGAGGAGATCGCGATCCGCGACCTCGGCGTCATCGGGCGTGCGACCTTGCCCCTCGGGCCGGGCTTCACCGCCGTGACCGGCGAGACCGGCGCCGGCAAGACCATGGTCGTCACCGCGCTCGGCCTGCTGCTCGGCCAGCGCGCCGAGAGCGGCATCGTCCGCTCGGGCAGCGCCCAGGCGGTCGTCGACGGCCGGTGGGTCGTCCCGGCCGACGGCGCCGTGGTCGAGCGCGTGCGCGACGCCGGGGGAGACGTCGACGACGGCGAGCTCTTCCTCAGCCGCGTCGTCTCGGCCGAGGGCCGCAGCCGGGCCGTCGTGGGCGGTCGGTCCGCCCCGATCGGCGTGCTGGGCGACCTCGCCGACCACCTCGTGGTCGTCCACGGGCAGTCCGAGCAGATCCGCCTCAAGTCGGCGCAGGCGCAGCGGGCGGCGGTGGACGCCCACGGAGGCGCGCCCCTGGCCGCGGCCGCCGCCTCCTACCGGGCTGCGTTCGAGGCCTGGACGGCCGCCCGTGACGAGCTCGCCGAGATCACCCGCGACCGCGACGAGCGCCGTGCCGAGGCCGACGCGCTGCGCGCCGCCATCGACGAGATCGAGGCGGCGGCTCCAGTGGCCGGCGAGCTCGACGAGCTGGACGCCACGGCCGACCGGCTCAGCAACTCCGAAGACCTGCGGCTCGCCGCCGGCCTCGCGCACGAGATCCTCTCCACCGACGCCGTCGACGGCACTCGCGACGTCCTCTCCCTCGTCGAGGAGGCGCGGCGACAGGTCGAGCGCGTCGCCCCGCACGACCCCGCGCTCGCGCCGATCGCCGACCTGCTGGCCGAGGTCAGCGTGCAGGTGTCCGAGTCCTCGTCGCGCCTGTCGAGCTACCTCGGCGGCCTCGACGCCGACGCCGCGGGCGACCTCGAGGCGGTCCAGACCCGGCGCGCCGAGCTGACGTCGCTGATGCGCAAGCACGGCCCCGGCCTCGACGACGTGCTGCGGCTGCTCGACGCGGGCAGCCAGCGCCTGGTCGAGCTGGACGGCGACGACGACCGGCTCGCGTCGCTCGACGACGAGGTGGCGCAGTTCCGGGCCGAGGCCGAGACCAGGGCCGGGGTCCTCAGCGACCTGCGCCGCGCCTCCGGTGCCGACCTGTCCGAGCGCGTCAGCGCCGAGCTGTCCGCGCTCGCCATGGCCGGTGCCGAGATCGTCGTCGAGGTCACGCCGCGCGACGAGCTCGGCAGCACCGGTGCCGACGTCGTGTCGCTGCTGCTGCGCCCGCACCCGGGCAGCGAGCCCCGGCCGCTCGGCAAGGGCGCCTCGGGAGGCGAGCTCTCGCGCGTCATGCTCGCCCTCGAGGTCGTGATGGCCGGGTCGAGCGACGTGCCGACCTTCGTCTTCGACGAGGTCGACGCCGGCGTCGGCGGGTCGGCCGCGATCGAGATCGGCCGCCGGCTCGCCGCGCTGTCCGAGCGCGCCCAGGTCATCGTCGTGACCCACCTCGCCCAGGTCGCCGCGTTCGCCACCAACCACCTGCGCGTCGTCAAAGATGCGTCGGGCGAGGTCACCGCGAGCAGCGTCCAGCAGCTCGAGGGCGACGAGCGGGTCGCCGAGATGGCCCGGCTGCTCTCGGGGCTGCCCGACAGCGCCAGCGGTCTCGACCACGCCCGCGAGCTGCTCGAGCTCGCCTCGGCCGGCCGCGCCGTCACACACTCGTAACAGGCAGCGGTGGCTGACCGGCCCCGCGTGACATAGGATGGAATCCCGTGGTGAACGTTGAGAACTCGGGCCTTGATTCCTCCTCGATCGACGGAGGTGGCCCTTCGGAGTCTCCTTCGTCCGGTAGCAACTCCTCCAGCGTCACGAAGAGCAGTGTGACCAAGCACATCTTCGTCACCGGCGGCGTCGTCTCGTCGCTCGGCAAGGGCCTGACGGCCGCGAGCCTCGGCAACCTGCTCACGGCGCGCGGGCTGCGCGTGGTCATGCAGAAGCTCGACCCGTACCTGAACGTCGACCCGGGCACGATGAACCCGTTCCAGCACGGCGAGGTGTTCGTCACCGACGACGGCGCCGAGACCGACCTCGACATCGGGCACTACGAGCGGTTCCTCGACATCGACCTCGACCAGGCCGCGAACGTCACGACGGGCCAGGTCTACTCGACCGTCATCGCGAAGGAGCGGCGGGGCGAGTACCTCGGCGACACCGTCCAGGTCATCCCGCACATCACCGACGAGATCAAGCGCCGCATGCGCCAGCAGGCCGAGGGCGACGTCGCCCCCGACGTGATCATCACCGAGGTCGGCGGCACGGTCGGCGACATCGAGAGCCAGCCCTTCATCGAGTCGGCCCGCCAGGTGCGGCACGAGCTCGGGCGGAACAACGTGTTCTTCGTGCACGTCTCGCTGGTGCCCTACATGGGCGCGTCGGGCGAGCAGAAGACGAAGCCGACGCAGCACTCCGTGGCGGCGCTCCGGTCGATCGGCATCCAGCCCGACGCCCTCGTGCTCCGCAGCGACCGCCCCGTCAGCGAGGCGAACAAGCGCAAGATCGCGCTGATGTGCGACGTCGACGAAGATGCGGTCGTCAACGCGAAGGACGTCGCGAGCATCTACGACATCCCCTCGATGCTCAACGAACAGGGCCTCGACTCGTACATCATCCGCCACCTCGGCCTGGCCGAGAAGGCCGGCGAGGTCGACTGGTCCGGCTGGCAGACCGTGCTCGACGCGGTGCACCAGCCGAAGCACGAGGTCACCATCGGCCTCGTCGGCAAGTACATCGACCTGCCCGATGCCTACCTGTCGGTCACCGAGGCCCTCCGCGCCGGTGCGTTCGCCCACCAGGCCAAGGCGAAGCTCGTGTGGATCCCGTCGGACGACTGCGAGACTCCCGAGGGCGCCGCCGCGGCGCTGTCGCAGGTCGACGGCATCTGCGTGCCCGGCGGCTTCGGCATCCGCGGCATCGAGGGCAAGCTCGGCGCGCTGAAGTTCGCCCGCGAGAACGGCATCCCGACGCTCGGCCTCTGCCTCGGCCTGCAGTGCATGGTCATCGAGTACGCCCGCGACAAGGCGGGCCTCGCCGGCGCCTCCTCGTCCGAGTTCGACCCCGACACCGAGTTCCCGGTCATCGCGACGATGGCCGAGCAGGTCGACATCATCGCCGACGGCGACCTGGGCGGCACGATGCGCCTCGGCCTGTACCCGGCAGCCCTGCAGCCGGGCTCGCTCGCGGCCGAGCTGTACGGCTCCGAGCTGGTCGACGAGCGTCACCGCCACCGCTACGAGGTCTCGAACCAGTACCGCCAGCAGATCGCCGACGCGGGCCTCGTGTTCTCGGGCACCTCGCCCGACGGCACCCTCGTCGAGTACGTCGAGCTCGACCGCGCCGAGCACCCGTTCTACATCGGCACCCAGGCGCACCCTGAGCTGCGGTCGCGCCCCAACCGCGCGCACCCGCTGTTCAGCGGCCTCGTCGGGGCGTCGCTCGAGCGCCAGAACTCGAGCCGCCTCTTCGCGGACGAGGGCGACGACGCGGGCGAGACCCGTGCCGACGCGGTCGCTGCGGCCGTTGACCCGACCGACGGCGCGGCCGAGGCCGCAGCCCCCGGGCGGTCCTGAGCCGTGGCCGACTCCGAGCTGCTCCGCGACGAGCCCGCCGACCCGACCGTCACCTCCTCCGAGACGGTCTTCGAGGGCGCCGTCTGGAACGTCGTCCGCGACGTCGTCGACTACAACGGCTCGCCGATGACGCGCGAGTACGTCGCGCACACCGGCGCCGTGGCGGTGCTCGCGGTCGACGAGCACGACCGCGTGCTCGTCATCAAGCAGTACCGGCACCCGATCCGCACCCGCGACTGGGAGTTGCCTGCCGGCCTGCTCGACGCCGAGGGCGAGTCGAAGCTCGACGCGGCCAAGCGCGAGCTGGCCGAGGAGGCCGACCTCGAGGCGACCGACTGGGACGAGCTCGTCTCGTTCCACACGAGCCCCGGCGGCAACGACGAACTCGTCACCGTCTACCGGGCGACCGGCGTCAGCGCGACCGACGCGGCGTTCGACCGCACCGACGAGGAAGCCGACATCGAGAAGCGCTGGGTCGCCCTCGACGAGATCGTCGACGGCGTGCTGGCCGGGCGCCTGCACAACTCCATCCTCAGCATCGCGGCCCTGGCCGCGACCGTCGCCGCCCGCCGCTGACGACGCGGCGGCGGTCGGTCGGGACGAGCGCAGGATGACCTCGATCGAGGAGGCGGTGGCCCGCTACCTGAGGCACGTCACGGTCGAGCGCGGCCTGTCCCCGAACACCACGGCCGCGTACCGACGCGACCTCGTGCTCTGGGCGGCGCACCTCGAGGAGGCGGGACGCGCCTCCGTCGAGGAGGTCGCGCCGGCGGACGTCGCGGCGTTCCCCGCCGCGTTGGCGACCCGTGCGGACGACCCTCTGCGCGCCTCCAGCGTGGCCCGGGTGCTCTCGTCGGTGCGGGGCCTCCACAGGTTCCTGCACGAGGAGGGGCTGGTCGCCGTCGACGTCGCGGCCGGCGTCCGCCCGCCGAAGCTGCCCTCGCGCCTGCCGAAGGCGATATCGGTCGCCCAGGTCGAGGCCCTGCTGGCCGCCACCGACGGCGACGAGCCCGCTCGCGTGCGCGACAAGGCGCTGCTCGAGCTGCTGTACGCGACGGGCGCCCGCGTGAGCGAGGCCGTGGCGCTCAACGTCGACGACGTCATCGACGGGGGAGACGTCGTGCGGCTCTTCGGCAAGGGCGGCAAGCAGCGGATCGTGCCCGTGGGCAGCTTCGCGCGGCGGGCGCTCGACGCGTGGCTCGTCCGGGGCCGGCCCGAGTTCTCGGCGCGAGGAGACGCGACGCCCGCGTTGTTCCTCGGTGCGCGGGGTGCGCGCCTCTCTCGGCAGAGCGCGTGGCTCGTCATCCAGGCCGCGGCCGAGCGGGCGGAGCTCGACGTCGAGGTCTCGCCGCACACCCTGCGGCACTCGTTCGCGACCCACCTGCTCGAGGGCGGCGCCGACGTGCGGGTGGTGCAGGAACTGCTCGGCCACTCGTCCGTCGCGACGACGCAGATCTACACGCTCGTGACGGCGGACGCCCTGCGCGACATGTACGTCACAGCCCACCCGCGGGCCCTCCGACCTGCCTCCTGACCAGGCACTACCTTCATCCGCCGCATGAGGCTTCCTGCCCGCGGGACGGGCGCGTCAGCCCGGCCGGGCAGAGGGCCGCCGGTACCATCGACGTGTGAGCACCAAGTCGACCTCGAGCACGCCCGCCCTCTTCGAGAGCGCTCCGACGACCGTCCCCGCGAACGGTCCCACCGGTCGCCCGCGCACCGAGTTCGCCGTCCCCGAGCGACTCGACGGCCACGGCCCCGCGCGCATCATCACCCTCTGCAACCAGAAGGGCGGCGTCGGCAAGACCACGACCACCATCAACCTCGGCGCCGCGTTCGCCGAGTACGGCCGTCGCGTGCTCGCCATCGACTTCGACCCGCAGGGCGCCCTCACCGCGGGTCTGGGCGTGCAGGCGCACGACCAGCCCACGATCTACGACCTCATGATCGGCTCCGTCAAGGACGCGCACGACGTGATCGTGCCGACCCGCGTGCACGACCTCGACGTCATGCCGGCGAACATCGACCTCTCGGCAGCCGAGGTGCACCTCGTCAACGAGGTCGCCCGCGAGCAGATCCTCGCCCGCATCATCCGCCAGGTCAGCGCCGAGTACGACGTCATCCTGATCGACTGCCAGCCCTCGCTCGGCCTCCTTACCGTCAACGCCCTCACCGCGGCCCACGGCGTGCTCATCCCGCTCGAGTGCGAGTTCTTCGCCCTGCGCGGCGTGGCCCTGCTCGTCGAGACGATCGAGAAGGTCCGTGACCGGCTGAACCCCGCCATCACCCTCGACGGCATCCTGCCGACGATGTTCGACTCGCGCACCCTGCACAGCCGCGAGGTGCTCGAGCGGGTCGTCGACGCGTTCGGCGACGAGGTGCTCGAGACCGTCATCGGCCGCACCGTGAAGTTCCCCGACGCCTCGGTCGCGGGCATCCCCATCACCCAGTTCGCCCCCGAGCACCCGGCGGCGCAGGCCTATCGCCAGCTGGCCCGAGAGCTGATCGCGCGTGGTGCCGCAGCCTGAGGCCCCCGTCGTCGCCGCCGACCCGAGCGGCGCCCCCGATCCCGCAGCCGGTCCGTCGGTGCGGGGCTTCGAGGTCGTCCTCGAGAACTTCAGCGGCCCGTTCGACCTGCTGTTGACCCTGATCGGCAAGCGCGAGATGGACGTCACCGAGGTCGCGCTCAGCGCCGTCACCGACGAGTTCATCGCCTACCTGCGCACCGTCGACACCGACGAGGACCTCGACCAGGCCAGCCAGTTCATCGTCGTCGCCGCGACCCTGCTCGACCTCAAGGTCGCCGGCCTGCTGCCCCAGGGCGAGCTCGTCGACGCAGAAGACGTCGCGCTGCTCGAGGCGCGCGACCTGCTCTTCGCCCGGCTGCTGCAGTACCGCGCCTTCAAGCAGGCGGCCGAGTGGTTCGCCGAGCGCGGCGCCGTCGAGTCCCGCCGCCACCCCCGCACCGTGCGGCTGGAGGAGAAGTACCGCGTCACGACGCCCGAGCTCGTGTGGACGCTCTCGCCCGACGACTTCGCGGCGCTCGCCGCCTTCGCCCTGACGCCCCAGGCCGTGCCGACGGTCGGCCTCGACCATCTGCACGCCCCGCTCGTGAGCATCCGCGAGCAGGCCGCCTGGGTGGTCGCGATGCTGCGCCGCGCCGGGGTCGCGACGTTCCGCGAGCTCGTGGCCGACGTCGACCAGAAGGGCGTCGTCGTCGCGCGGTTCCTCGCGCTCCTCGAGCTGTACCGGCACGGATCGCTCGCGTTCGAGCAGGTCGAGCCGCTCGGCGAGCTCAGCGTGCGCTGGGTGGCCGAGCACTGGACCGACGAGGCGCTGGACTCGCTGGGGGCCGACTATGACGGCTGACGCGACGACCGCCTCCTCCGCTCGCAGCGTCGTCGACGACGAGCCGCGCGACCGCACCCACGACGACCGTGCGACCGCCCGGGCCCTCGAGGCCGTGCTGCTGGTCGCCGACGAGCCTCAGTCGCTCCTGTCGCTGGCCGCCGCCGTGGGCCGACCGACCGCGGAGGTGCGCCGTGCGGTGGCCGACCTGGTCGCTGACTTCGACGGCGTCGACGGCACTCCCCGGCGCGGCTTCGAGCTGCGCGAGGTCGGTGGCGGCTGGCGTTTCTACGTGCGGGAAGAGCTGGATCCCGTCGTGCGCGATTTCGTGCTGACGGAGAACCCGTCCAGACTGTCGCAGGCGGCTCTCGAGACGCTGGCGGTCATCGCCTACAAGCAACCCATCACCCGGAGCAGCATCGCGCAGATCCGCGCGGTGAACGTCGACTCGGTCGTCCGTACACTGGTGGGTCGCGGCCTGGTCACGGAGTCGTCCACCGACCCCGAGACCGGCGCCCTCACCTACGAAACGACGGATCTCCTGTTGACCCACCTCGGCATCGCCTCGCTCGACGAGCTCCCGCTGATCTCCCCGCTCCTCCCTGACGGATCCGGAGGATTCGACGATGTCATCTGACCCCACCACCACCCCCGACGACGACCTGCCCACGGGCGAGCGCCTGCAGAAGGTCATGGCCGCCGCGGGCGTCGCCTCGCGCCGTGTCTCCGAAGACCTGATCGCCGCGGGCCGCGTCACCGTCAACGGCAAGGTCGTGACCGAGGCAGGTCGCCGCATCGACCCCGAGAGGGACAAGGTGGTCGTCGACGGCGCCGCGGTCCAGCTCGACACGACGCGTCGCTACGTGATGCTGAACAAGCCCGTCGGCGTCGTCAGCACGATGAGCGACGAGGCCGACCGCCCCGACCTGCGTCAGTTCACCTCCGACTTCGAGGAGCGCCTGTTCAACGTCGGCCGCCTCGACGTCGAGACCAGCGGCCTGCTGCTGCTGACGAACGACGGCGAGCTCGCCCACGTGCTGGCGCACCCCTCGTTCGGCGTCACCAAGACCTACATCGCCAAGGTGCGCGGCGTCGTCACGCCCGCCGTGCTGGCGCAGCTGCTCGCCGGCGTCGACCTCGAGGACGGCCCGATCGCCGCCGACCGTGCAGCCGTCGTCGCAGGAGGCGCGGGCCTGTCGCGCTCCGCCGACTCGTCCCTGGTCGAGATCACCCTGCACTCGGGGCGCAACCGCATCGTCCGCCGCATGATGGAGGAGGTCGGCCACCCCGTCATCGACCTCGTGCGCCGCTCGTTCGGCCCCCTGCACCTCGGCACCCTCAAGGCGGGCCACGTGCGCTCGCTGAACAAGACCGAGCTCGGCGCCATCCTCACGATCGCGCGCGACGCCTCGCCGTCGCCGAAGGTCGACTCCGTCCCCACGATCGAGAGCGGCGACGCGCCGGTCGACGAGGCCGACGTGGTCGAGGTCGCCCTCGACGCGGACGAGGTCGAGAAGGAGTTCTACGACGAGGACGACGACGAGTACGACCCCGAGACCGATGCCCGCGACGCCCGTCGCCGCGTGCCCGGTGCCGGCCCCCGTGCAGGCGTCGGCAAGGGCGACGCCCCCGTGTCGCGACGCGCGGAGGTGCGGCGCGAGCAGGCAGGACGCCGCGAGCAGGGCGCGGACCGCGGCGGGCGCCCGGCGCGCGACGACCGCGCTGGCCGCCCTGAGCGTGGCGGCTACCAGGGTCGTGACGATCGCAGTGACCGCGGGGGCTACGCCGCTCGCGAGGACCGTGGCGGCTACGCGCCTCGTGGCGATCGCCCGGGCTCCGGTGCTCGCGGCGGGGCTGCTCGTGACGACCGTGGCGGACGCCCGGAGCGCGGCGGGTACCAGGGTCGCGACGACCGCGGCGGACGTCCCGCCGGCGGCGGATACCAGGGTCGTGACGACCGCAGTGCGCGCCCCGAGCGCGGCGGATACCAGGGTCGCGACGACCGTGGCGGGTACCAGGGGCGTAACGACCGTAGTGCGCGTCCGGAGCGCGGCGGTTACCAGGGTCGCGACGACCGCAGCGGACGCCCCTCCGGTGGCGGACACCAGGGTCGCGACGACCGTGGGGCCCGTCCCGAGCGCGGCGGCTTCGTGTCCCGCGACGACCGTGGCGGACGCCCGGATCGCGGCGGCTACGTGTCGCGCGATGACCGCGGTGCCGCTCCCCGTGGCGGGGACCGCCCGCTGAGCCCCGGCGAGGAACGCGCCGCCGGGTACCCGAACCGCGACCTGCCCAAGGACCCGCGCACCGGCCGCCCCTCCGGCGTCCGTGCCGGCGGACCCGGATCCGGCCGCGGCGGCCGCGAGGACCGCAGCGCCCGCGACGGCGACGACCGCGGCGACTACCAGGGCCGCGACGCCCGTGGTGCACGTGACGACCGCGGTGGACGCCCGGAGCGCGGTGGCTACCAGGGCCGTGACGACCGTGGCGGACGCCCGGCTGGTGGCGGCTACCAGGGGCGTGACGACCGTGGTGCACGTGACGACCGCGGTGGACGCCCCGAGCGCGGCGGGTACCAGGGCCGTGACGACCGCGGCGGGCGCCCGGCTGGCAGCGGCTACCAGGGACGCGATGACCGTGGCGGACGCCCTGCAGGTGGGGGCTACCAGGGTCGCGATGACCGTGGTGGTCGTCCTGCAGGTGGTGGCTACCAGGGTCGCGATGACCGTGGTGGTCGTCCTGCCGGTGGTGGCTACCAGGGCCGTGACGACCGTTCCGGTCGCGACGACCGCGGTGGACGTCCCGAGCGCGGCGGCTACCAGGGTCGCGACGACCGCGGCGGACGCCCCGAGCGCGGTGGCGACCGTCCGTTCCGTGGCCGCCCCGACGACGGGGGACGTGGTCCCCGCGGGGGCGGGCGTTCGTGACCGACCCGACCCGCGCCTCCTCGACGGACCTCAGCGTCGCTGACGCGAGCACGGGATCGGCACGACCCGGTGCGACCGTCGACGACCTCGTCGGCGGCACGCGCCGTCTCGACGGCCAGGTGCGGATCGTGGGCTCGGGCCTGCTCGGCACGAGCATCGGGCTGCGGCTGCGCGAGCACGGGGTCGACGTGATCCTCGACGACGCCTCGCCTGCGGCCCGTAGCCTCGCCGTCGACTACGGCGCGGGTCGCGTCGCCGCCGAGGGAGACGCCCCCGTGCTCGTCGTCGTCGCCGTGCCGCCCGACGTCACGGCCGAGATCGTCCACCGCGAGCTCGACGCTTACCCGGAGGCGCTGGTCACCGACGTCGCCTCGGTCAAGGTCGCGCCGCTCGACGAGCTCCGTGCCCGCGGCGCCGACGTCTCGCGCTACATCGGCTCCCACCCCATGGCCGGTCGCGAGCGTGGCGGGGCCATCTCGGCCCGCGCCGACCTCTTCGCCGGCCGCCCGTGGGTCATCGCCGGCCACGACGACATCAGCTACCGCCGCGCCGCGGCCGTCGAGGACCTCGCCCTCGACCTCGGCGCCACCCCGATCGAGATGACGCCGGAGGAGCACGACGCGGGCGTCGCCCTCGTCAGCCACGTGCCGCAGGTCGTGTCGAGCCTCATGGCGACCCGCCTGCGCGACGCGACCGACGCCTCCCTGGGGCTCGCCGGCGGGGGAGTGCGCGACGTCACGCGCATCGCCGCCAGCGACCCGGCCCTGTGGGTGCAGATCCTCGGCGCCAACGCGTCCCGCGTCGTGGAGGTGCTGCGCGAGCTGCGCGACGACCTCGACGGCGTGATCGCGGCGCTCGCCGACCCCTCGGCCCCGGGCGCTCGCCGCACGGTCGCCGAGGCCATCGGCGCCGGCAACACCGGCGTCGCACGTCTGCCCGGCAAGCACGGGCAGTCGACACGGTTCAGCTCGGTCGTCGTCATCGTCGACGACGCCCCGGGCCAGATCGCCCGCCTGCTCGCCGACATCGGCGACATCGGCGTCAACCTGGAAGACCTGCGGCTGGAGCACTCGCCCGGCGCGCAGGTGGGACTCGCGGAGGTCAGCATCGTGCCCGAACAAGAAGAACGACTCGTCGCCGAGCTCGAGGGGCGCGGCTGGACCGTGTCCGGGGCGTTCGCATGAGCGCCGCACGCGACGAGGCGACCGGCTCGGCCGACTCGGCCGACTCGGGCGTCGAGGTCGACGTCGAGCGCACCCCCGGCGAGCACGGCGTGGGCGGCCCCGCCGGCGAGGCGCACACCGCCGAGCTGCGCGAGCGGACCGCGGAGGCGGTGCACCGGCACGTCGTCGTGGCCGTCGACGGGCCGGCCGGCAGCGGCAAGTCCAGCGTGAGCCGCGCCTCCGCCGTGGCCCTCGGCTACGACTACCAGGACACCGGCGCGGCCTACCGTGCCTTCGCCCTGCACGCGCTCGACAGCGGCGTCGACCTCGACGACCCGGACGCGGTGATCGGGGCGCTGCCCTCGTTCGCGTACGCGATCGAGATCGACCCGGCCCGCGCCTCCTCGGTGACCGTGGGAGGAACGGACGTCACGGACGAGATCCGCACGCCCCGCGTGACCGGCGCCGTGAGCCACGTAGCGAAGCTGCCGGAGGTGCGGCGCTTCATGGTCGACCTGTTCCGCCGCATCATCGCCTCGACCGACCGGCCCGGCATCGTGACCGAGGGCCGCGACATCACCACGGTCGTCGCGCCGGACGCCCAGGTGCGCATCCTGTTGACGGCGACCGAAGAGGCTAGGATGGCCAGGCGTTCCGCCGAGGTCACCGGGCAGTCCGCCGAGGAGACCGCTCGGCAGCTGTCGACCCGCGACCGGCTGGACAGCAAGGTCGTCGATTTCATGACCGCCGCCGAGGGCGTGTCGACCGTCGACTCCACCCATCTCGACTTCGACCAGACGGTGCAGGCCGTGGTCGAGCTCGTGCGAGCGAGCACCCCCACACGCTAGGAGCCTCCATGGCAGACGACGACAAGTACCCCGAGCTCGACGACCAGATGGTCGGCCGCATCCAGGCGATGCCCGACGAAGATGCGGAGCAGCGCGCCCGCGCCCTCCGCGCCGGTCTGTCCGACTACGAGCTGGACGACGAAGACGTCGACGTCCTCGAGGGCGGCGAGTGGGACCCCGACGCCCTCACCTACGCCCCGGCCCTGCCGGTGCTCGCCATCGTCGGCCGCCCCAACGTCGGCAAGAGCGCCATGGTCAACCGCATCCTCGGCCGCCGCGAGGCCGTCGTCGAGGACAAGCCGGGCGTCACCCGCGACCGCGTCTCGTACAAGGCCGAGTGGGGCGGACGCCGCTTCACCCTCGTCGACACAGGCGGGTGGGAGCCCGACGCGATCGGCATCGACAAGTCCGTCGCGATGCAGGCCGAGATCGCCGTCGACCTGGCCGACGCCGTCCTGTTCGTCGTCGACGTCAACGTCGGGGCCACGTCCACCGACGAGCACGTCGTCCGCATGCTGCGCGCCTCGCACAAGCCGGTCATCCTGGTCGCCAACAAGAGCGACGACGCCCGGAAGGACCTGGAGGCGGCCTCGCTCTGGACCCTCGGCCTCGGCGAGCCGTTCCCCGCGTCGGCCCTGCACGGCCGCAACGTCGCCGACCTGCTCGACATGATCATGACGAAGTTGCCCGCGGTCTCGACGGTCGCGAAGGAGGAGATCGGCGGACCCCGCCGCGTCGCCATCCTCGGCCGCCCGAACGTCGGCAAGAGCTCGCTGCTGAACAAGGCCGCGGGCGAGGAGCGCGTCGTCGTCAACGAGCTGGCCGGCACCACCCGCGACCCGGTCGACGAGCAGGTCGAGATCGCCGGGCGCATCTGGACCTTCGTCGACACCGCCGGCATCCGCAAGCGCGTGCACCTGCAGCAGGGCGCGGACTTCTACGCGTCGCTCCGCACCTCGGCCGCGCTCGAGAAGGCCGAGGTCGCCGTCGTCGTCATCGATGTCACCGAGCCCATCTCGACGCAGGACCTGCGCATCATCGACCTGGTGCTCGAGTCGGGCCGCGCGCTCGTGCTCGCCTTCAACAAGTGGGACCTGCTCGACGACGACCGTCGTCGGTACCTGGAGCGCGAGATCGAGCAGGACCTCGACCACGTGTCGTGGGCGCCGCGCGTGAACATCTCGGCCCGCACCGGTCGTCACCTCGAGAAGCTCGTGCCGGCCCTCGAGCTCGCGCTCGAGTCGTGGGACACCCGCATCCCCACGGGCAAGTTCAACGCCCTGCTGGCGGAGCTCGTGGCCGAGCACCCGCACCCGCTGCGCTCCGGCAAGCAGCCGCGCATCCTGTTCGGCACGCAGGCGGCCAACCGCCCGCCGACCTTCGTGCTCTTCACGACCGGGTTCCTCGACCCGCAGTACCGCCGCTTCATCACGCGTCGCCTGCGCGAGATCTTCGGCTTCGAGGGCACCCCGATCACGGTGAACATGCGCGTGCGCGAGAAGCGCAAGCGCCCGTAGCTCGTCTCTTCCCCGCCCCCTGTGGGCAGAACGCCCGGTTGTGGATCCGTCCACGGCCGGGCGTTCGCATTGCTAGTGTGATGGCCTCGCGTACGAAATTGACATATCGTCGGCGCGACCACCTCACCGACGGAAGGCGATGCATGAGTGCGACGATCGACGTGGACCTCGAGGCGCTGGAAGGGATGACCGCGACAGCGCGGACGGCCCGGGACGGGCTGTCTTTCTCGCACGTGCTGACCGGCGACTGCTCTGCGGCCCTGGGCAACCGGGGCGTGGCCGGGGTGCTGGGCGAGGTGACGGTGCACCTCGCGCGACGCGTCGACCTGACGCTCGAGCTGCTCGAGCGGCTCACCGCGACGGCCACGGCCTTCGCGGCCGGGGTCCGAGAGGTCGACGCGCAGCTCGCGGCGCAGGCGGACGCCGGCTCCGGGGCTTCGTCCGAGGTCGACCGATGAGCGTCGACGAGGTCGACCCCGGCAAGGGCGACCCTGCCGGGATCGCCCGCCTCGCCCGGGTGCGGCGCGAGAAGCACGACGACCTGGGGCTCGGCCGGCACCGCCTGGAGTCCTGTCTGCGCTGGGCGGCGACGGAGTGGCGGGCCGAGGCAGGCTCGGCCTTCTGCGACTCGGGCGAGCTGCTCGTCGCGGAGTTCGCGGCGCTGATGGACGCCGTCGAGCTACACGGCGTGGTGCTCGAGGCGTACGGGCTCGAGGTCGGCGACATCGCCTTGGTGCAGCGACTGCTCGAGCGTCGCCGGGTCGAGGTCGCGACGGCGCTGCGCCGCACGTCCGACTCGCTCCTCGTGCTCGAGGCGGAGGAGGCGGCGTCGCCACTCTCCGGATCCGATCTGCGCGACGTCGAGAGGCAGGCCCTCCGCCGCGGCGAGCAGGCCGACCATGACGAGCTGGCCGGGGTCGGGCGGCGGTGGGCCGAGCTGGTCGAGCGTCGCGACGCGGCGGACAGCGCCTGCATCGAGGGCCTGTACGCCGCGGCTGCGGGCGACTTCCTGGCTGCCGCGGTCGAGGTCCGCGAGTCGACGACGCCGGAGGAGGCGCTGCGCCGACTGGACGGTCTCTCCGTCGTCGAGCTCGCGCTCCTCTTCGGCGAGAACGCGCTCCTCGCCGTGCTCATCGCGCAGGCGTCGCCGGAGGCGGTGCGCGAGTGGTGGGACTCGCTCGCGCGGGTGCGTCCCCTCCAGGGAGACGGCCTGTCGGCGGCGCAGCAGGCGCTGGTGCTCGCGGTCCCGTGGCTGATCGGCAACCTGGACGGCGTACCGCCGCTCGTGCGCATCAAGGCGAATGCGGTCACGGCAGCGGGACAGGTCGCCGAGAACCAGCACGTGATCGACGACATCGCGCGACACCCCCTGCATGATCCTCAGGCACGGGAGCTGATCGCGGAGCTCGAACGGGAGAACGCGTACCTGCGCGATGCGGCGGCCGTTCCGCCGAGGGTGCAGCTCTACACGTACGACCGGGCCAGAGACCGGATCGTGGAGATGCTCGGGGAGTGGCCTGGCGTGGGTGTGCCTGAGCGCGTGTACACGTACGTGCCGGGCACGTCCGCGCAGATGAAGGACTTCTGGAAGACCGGGGCCGGTCTGCAGGACTTCACCCGCCGGCTGATGCAGGACGACGGGATGGACAGCGTCGCCTTCGTCTACAAGGACGGCCGGTTCCCCGGCGGAGGCGACCAGGTGTTCCCGGCCGAGGGGAAGGGCCTCGTCGCAGCCCTCGCTCAGGCGAACTCCTCACCGTTCGCTCGGGAGGCGGGGGAACGACTCGCCGCGTTCCGCGCCGGGCTCGACGCCGGGGGCTCCGCTCCCGGCTCGCCTCCTCCTCGGACGATCGGCATCGGACACAGCTGGGGCACATCCAACATCGTCGCCTCAGAAGTGGCAGGAGCCCACTGGGACCACGTGGTCTCGCTCGCGGGCGCCGGAGCCGTGCCGGAGTGGTCGGGCTCCCCGGATACCGAGTACGACTCGTTCCGGTACGACGACGCCCTCGGCGTCGTGCAGGCGACCGGAATCGTCTACCGGCACCGGAATCCGCAGTACCTCTCCGAGTTCGAGCAGCACGAGTACGAGAGCGACGCGGACCGCGCGATGGGATGGGACTCGCCGGCGTGGCTGAGAGCAGCCGCGTTGCTGACGAACCACGCGTTGATCGCCACGGACTCGAGGCAGAACGACCAGGTGATCCGGGACGTTCTCAAGGAACTGCGAGAGGTGGACCCACGATGAGGGCTGATCGGGCCGCACGGGCGGCGACACTCGCCGTCGTCGCGGTCACGAGCCTGGGAGGGTGCAGCACGGTAGGCCTCTCGAACAGCACGAGCGCCACGCCGGTGGTCTCGCAGCAGACCCTGGCCGAGATCAAGCCCGTCGTGAAGGGGATCGAGCAGGAGGTCGCGGCCTTCGTGCCCCTCGACCTCGTCGCGGGCGAGGTCTACTCAGCTGGGGGATCGATCTCCGACTGCGCCCCCGGAGCGGTGAGCTGGGGCAGCCACACAGCGGTGCCGGTGAGCAGGCCTCCGGATCTCGATGAGCTGACGGCAGAGCTGCGGGCACGCTGGTCGCGCGCGGGCGACTTCGAGGTCGATCTGACGGAGGGCTCCACCCAGGAGCCGCGGCTCATCCTGCGGAGCCCTGTCCTGGGCGACTACTACGTGGAGATGATCGAGGAGTCCCTGCAGGTGGCCTCGTTCTCGACGTGCTTCGCCTACGACGAGGAGCGGGACGGCTACGCCTGGGAGATATTCGCGGAGTGACGGGCCGACCCTCCGGATGCGGCACGATGGGGTGGTGCGGACGGTGCGAGGCGGGGTGGTCGGGCCCAGGGACGGTGTGGACGCGACCAGCGCCCTCAGCGACTCCGCCGACCGGCTGTGGAGGCGCCTCCGGCTGGACAGGATCGCCGGAGGGCGTCAGGCCGAGCACGTCATCCATGAGGACATGCGGGAGCACCCGCGGACCGTCCGGGCGTTCATGGGCATCCGGTGGCTGCTGCTCGGCGAGACCGTCGTCGGGCTGACCGCGATCTTCATCGCTGCTGTGCTGTGGAGCCGGGGCGAGCACGTGCCGTGGGCCGTGTGGTTCCGCTCGACCGTCGTGCTCTTCATCACGGCGTCGCTCTACGTCTTCGCCTGGCGGGCTCAGCTCGGCTATTGGTGGGCGTACTCGCGGCTGAGGCTCTTCAGCCGGATCTTCCCGATCGTGACGCTGATCGTCGCGACGATCCCCGGGCTCTACCCCGGCTGGATGGTCGTCGAGCAGATCGTGTTCTCGCTGCTGATGATCGGCATCGGCGACCTGCTGACGACGGACCACATGCGGGCGGCGTTCCCGCGACCGGCGGCGTCGGCAGCGTCTGCAGCGTCTGGGTCGCCGTCCGCCGACGATCACCGCTCCTGACCAGGCGAGTTCATGGGCTGCGGGCGGTCGTGACGGCCCGTGTGCGACGAACTCGCCCGTCGGTTCGCCCGACGGAGCGTCGCGCGTTGACAGTTAGATAGCTAACAGTTAGAGTCCTGAACATGGATGAACCCGAGGGCATGCGGACCACCCCGCTCGGACTCGTGCGCTGGATCGCCTGGGCCCAGCGCAAGGGCGGCGAGGACTGGGTGCGCAGCCGCGACCTCACTCCCGAGCAGGCGTTCGTGCTCGGGTACCTCGTCCAGACCCCCGGGGTCATCCAGCGCGACATCGCCGAGATGACGCGGACGAGCCCGGCGAGCGTGTCGAGCCTCGTCCAGGGCCTGGAGCGCCGCCTCCTCGTCGAGAGACGCAGCGAGGACGGCGACGAACGCCGTAAGCGCGTCTACGCCACCGCCGCGGGGGCCGAGCTCGTCTCGGGCTTCACCGAGGCGATGGCCGAGGTCGACGACGCCATCCTCGCGCCGCTCGACGACGACGAGCAGGCCCAGCTGCTCGCCCTGCTCACCACGATCACCGCGCAGCTGGCTCCGCCGCGCCGGTAACCGGCGGCGGGGCGCCCTGAGCGGCGCCGCGCCTCCTCCCGTCCGTTCCATCCCCTCGCCGTGCCGGCGTACGTCGGCGCGCGCTCCAGCCTGCCCCGGAGAGGAGCAGCCATGGACTCCGTCGAGCCCTCGTCCACCACCACCACCACCGGCACCGCCGACACCAACGCCGTCGGCACCGCCGACAGCGCCGTCATCGACCGGCCCTCCGCACCGGAGAGAGGCACCGACCGTTGGTACCTCTCGGCCGCGCCCGTCCTCCGGGCCCTCGTGCACCTCTGCGTGCCGATGGCTGCCGCGCTGATCGTCGGCGCGCTCTACAACGTCGTCAACGCCGGGTTCATCGGCTCGCAGCGCGACACCGCGATGCTCGCCGCCGTCACCTTCGGCACCCCGCTGCTCGGCCTCGTCATGGCCGTTGGCGGCGTGTTCGGCGTCGGTGGCGGCGCGCTGATCTCGCGGCTGCTCGGCGCCTCGGAGACGAACCCGTCGAAGGCGGGCGAGATCAAGCACGTCTCCGCGTTCGCGCTCTGGGGCGCGGTCGGGACGGGGGCGGTGCTGGGAGCCGTGGGGCTCCTCCTGCTGCCCCAGCTCGTCGCCGTACTCGGCGCCGACGAGGCCGCCCGAGCCGAGACGACGAGCTACGTCGCCGTCATGCTCGCCTTCGTGCCGGTGCTCGCGGGCGCGTTCTGCCTTGAGCAGATCGTCCGCGCCGGGGGAGCGGCCCGCCAGACGATGATCGGCCTGATCGTCTCGACGGTCGCCAACGTGCTGCTCGACGTCGTGTTCATCCTCGTGCTGCACTGGGGCGTGGCCGGCGCCGCGCTCGGGACGGGGCTCGCGAACGCCGTCGCCGTCGCGTACTTCGCGGTGTGGCTGAGCCGGCACGGCGAGCATGTCAGCCTGGCTCCGCGCTGGGTCACGCTGGCGCGTCGCGTCACCGGGCCGGTGTTCTCGGTCGGGGCGAGCGAGCTGCTGCAGGCGTCGTTCCTGATCGTGACGTCGCTCGTGCTGAACCGCCTGGCCGCGGCGTACGGCGACGGGGCGCTCGCCGCCATGGGCGTCGCGGTGCGCATCGCCCAGGTGCCGGAGTTCCTCGTGATGGGGATCACCCTCGGCGTGCTGCCGCTGCTCGCGTACTCGTTCGGCAAGGGCGACGGGGCTCGTCTGCGGGCCGCGCTCCGCACCTCCGTCGTGGCGGTCGCGCTGGTGATCGGGGTGTTCGCCGGGGTGGTGTTCGTGTTCCGCGAGGCCGTGTTCGGGGCGTTCTCGGCCGACCCGTCGGTGCTGGCGATCGGCGTGACGATCCTCACGGCGCAGCTCGTCGCCGCGGTCGCGAACGGGTTCACCGGGCTGCTGACGTCGCTGTTCCAGGCGACGGGGCGCGCCGTGCCGGCGATCGTGCTGTCGATGGGGCAGGGAGTGCTGTTCATCCCGATCGTGCTCGTCGGCAACGCGGTGTTCGGGCTGGCGGGGATCGTCTGGTCGCTCACGGTGAGCGAGGTGCTCGTGCTGGTCGCCGGGGTCGCGATGTGGCTCGTGGTGCGCGGGTCGATCACGCGCGGGGTCGCGGCGAACCACGTTCCGTTCACAGAACCACGAAGCAACGCGGTTCTTTGAGCGGAACCCGGTTCGTAGCGGCGGCGAACACACCGTCGAGTGAACGGAACACCGCCGAAGTGGGCAGTGCATGGTCCACTCGGCGGTGTTCCGGAAGAGGTACGGGCGTCTGCGTCAGCGACTCCTGCGCCTTGGTGCTCTCGCTCGGGGTGCATCGTCCGCTACGAGGTGCAGGAGGCGCGGCTCGGGGACGCCGGAGGGGTACAGCGGGCATCGAGACCCGTGCGGCCGTGGGTCAGGCCGACACCAGGGCGTCGACGGCGAAGCGCCAGTCGATCCGCTCCTGCTCGAGCCGGAGATCGCCGCCGTCGCGCAGTCGGTGCAGAGCCGTCGATTCCCCGGGCGTCAGCCGGGCGAGCACACCCCGGTGCGGGCTCGCCTCGTGCCCGATCAGGTCGGCGTGGGCGTCGAGGGTCGCCTCGTCCATCAAGACGGAGCGGACGTCGTCGCAGCCGCGTCGGATGGTGT
The DNA here is from genome assembly GCF_004364285.1 of Frigoribacterium sp. PhB116. Taxonomy (GTDB): domain Bacteria; phylum Actinomycetota; class Actinomycetes; order Actinomycetales; family Microbacteriaceae; genus Frigoribacterium. The sequence continues at coordinate 24,097 of NZ_SOBE01000001.1, forward strand.
CGAGGATCGCGAAGCCGTGGCTGTCGAGATCACCCCAGTACACGATCCGCGACGACTGGATCCACGGCACGGCTGCTAGACGATCCACGGCGTAGCCGCTGCCGTGCACGACGACCGCACCCGGCAGGTCGGGCATGGCCAGGACCGTCTCGAGGTTCTCGAACACGAAGACGGTCGTGGGCGCGGGCGCCCAGGCGGTGAGGGTCGCCGCGGGGACGGCGAGGTCTCCGATGCCGGCAGGGCGGAGGCGCGCATCGAGCACGCGCAGCCGGATCAGCGACGGACTCGACGCGAGGCCCAGGGTGCTCTCGCCCGTCACAGCCCCGACGAAGGCGAACACCAGACGGCGATGCGACTCGATCCACTTCGTGTGGATGCCGTGGATCGGCAGCTGTCGCAGGTAGAGGCCGGACGTCGGGTTCGCTGCCACCCAGTCGAGCACCCCCAGCAGGAGGTCGAAGTCGAGAGGTCCGAGGTCGAGCAGGCGAGGTGTCTCGGTGCGGATGGCGGACGCCAACGCCTCGTCGACTCCGCGTCCGCCCCAGCGCTCGCGGAGGACGTCGGAACGATGGCGCAGCAGCAGCCACTCGCCGGTGGTCCCGGCCGCTGCGGCGATCGCTTCCGTACCCTCGATCACACACCGGACCGGGACCTGCTGGGTCCCCACGCTCGCCCAGTTCCGTGTCTCCCAGAGCACCTCGGCGGCGAAGCCGGGATCCCGCCAGGAGCGGGCCCATGCGGGAGCATCGGGGCCCACCCGCAGCGCCGTCGCCTGCGTGGGTGGGTGGAGCGGCACATCGAGGCGCGGCGAACTCGTCGGGTCCGCCGCCCACGTCCGGGCCTCACGGGCGTACTTCGCCGCGGCGGCCGCACGAAGGTCGGCAGGCCCCAGCATCGACCGTGCGGCGCTCACGACGGCGCCTCGTCGAACGAGAGGGTCGCCGCGCGCGAGTCCTTGTGGTCCTCGCACGAGACGAGCGAGAGGCCGCCGACGTAGCGCTCGAGGGTCTGCAGCAGCTTCAAGGGAGTGGCGAGCACCATGTGGAACCCGAACTCGGCGAACACGTCCATGGCCATCCGGGTGAACTCGCTGTCCGCCTTGTCGAAGGCCTCGTCCAGCACGATGGTGCCGTACGGCGAGACGAGTTCGTCAGCGTCCGTCAGCTGGTACCGCAGCGCGGCGGCGAGGCAGAAGATGACGAGCTTCTGGCGCTGGCCACCCGAGAGGGCCGCACCGGAGTCGTGCCGGTTCATCTCGGCCCCGTCGGCGTCCTGTTCGACGCCGACGAAGGTGACGTGCTCGCGGGTGTCGAGGCACCGTTGCCGCCACGCACGGTCGGCATCGGTCCCGAGGCGCTCCATCACCCGCTGCAACAACGCGAAGCGCTTCTCGGCGCCGCGCGCGTCGTCCTCCTGCCAGGCCCCCGCCGAGATGGCCTGCAGGTCGGACATGAACTCCTTGACCTCGTCGGACCGGCGGTCGCGCACCTGGATCTGCAGGAACCGATCGGTGTCGAAGGGCGACCGCAGGAGCGAGGCGTTGACCGGGTCGATCCGCGCGACCACCGCCTGCCGCGCGGTCCTGATCTCGTTGAGCAGCTCGCCCGTCAGCTGTTGGCTCTGCTGACGGAGCAGGTCGAAGAACCGGCTCTCGTACCGCGGCAGCCCCGACGAGACGATCCGCTGGTGGATCGCGGCGTAGGCGTCCCGGTCGGTGACCGACTCGGTGACGTCCGCCACCAGCGAGGGCCAGAGGCGACGGAACTCCACGGCCAGGTGCTCGAAGGCGCGGGAGGCGCGGTGCAGGTCCTCGTCGGCAGCCCGACGATCGGTCGTGAGCTGCTTCTGCACGGCCAGTGCGCTCTCGAACACCTGGTCGCGCCCTCGCGACCGCGACCGGGCACGGAACTTCTCCTCGAGGGCGTCGGCCTCGGAGTCGCCGATCGTCCACTGCTGCTCGAGCGGAGCGAGTCTCGCGATGTGCGCCTCCAGCGTGGCGAGCGCGTCGTCGAGCCGATCGACGACGGCGGCCGTGGCGCGCAGGCGGGACGACGCGTCGCCCTCTCGTCCCGCGGCCTCGTCGGCGAGGCGCTGGGCCGCGGCCAGGTCGGCGTTGCCCTCCGTCAGCCGGTCGAGCTGGGCCGCCTCGGCGTCGGCCGCAGCGCGCGCGGCGTCGACGTCGAGCGCCGACCACGGGACCGCGTCCAACGCCGCCAGGGCGGCGATGCGCCGCTCGGCGGCCCGGCGTTCGACGGTGAGCCGCTCGAGCGCGGCGTTCGCGTGCTCGAGGGTCTCCTGTTGTGCTCGGCGGTCGGCAAGGAGGGCGTCGAGCTTGGCCGAGTTGTCGGAGCCCAGCATCCACTCGCGGCGATCGTCGAGCCCGTGGCGGTCGTCCTTCTCGAAGCGCCGCGGACCGTGCTTGACCTGGCCGGCGCGGGTGACGCCGCGCGCGGTCGCGCGGAGCTCGCGGGCATCGTCGACGCAGTCGTAGTCGAACCGCTCGGCCAGGCGACGGGCGAGCCATCCTGTCAGAGAGTCGTCGAGACCCGCCACCACGTGGACGCGGTTGACCAGAGAACGAGGGGATCTCACCGCCTGGGGCGGGTCGGACCCGGCGGGGATGCTCTCGTACACGAGACGCGTGCCGAGGTGCAGCCCGTCGACGACCGCGACGAAGTCGTCGATGTACTCGTCCCGCACGAGGAGGGTGGGCGCCAGGGGGCGGAGGACGCGCTCGATCGCGCCCGTCCACTCCGCGTGCCGGGGGGCCACGTCGAGGAGCTCGCCGGCGAAGCGGAACGTCTCCTCTGGCACCCCCATGGCCGACGCGATCGCTGTTCGCGCACGGATGAGAGGGTGGGCGATGTTGGAGCTCCGCCCGCGGACCCCGTCGATCGCGAGGTCGATCTCGCGGAGCCGCGCGCGGGCTGCCGCGCGGTCGTCGTGCAGAGCCACCTCCGTGTCACGCAGAGTCGACTGCCCCGCCGGGAGGGCGTCCGTGTCGCGCCGCGCCGTGGTCCGCAGCTGCTCGAACTCCTCGGCGGTCGTCGGCATCTCGACGCCGACGCCGGCGAGCAGGGCCGACTGCCCCCGCCGGAAGTCGGCCACGCGGTCGGCGGACGCTCGGGCGTGCGCGACGCGCTCGATCTGCGCGTCGAGGTCGGCGCCTCCTGCCTGACGGACACGGAGGCGGGCCGAGTCTGCCTCGTTCCGGGCTCGCTGCGCGGCGTCGTCGGCGGCCTGCAGGGCAGCGGCGGCACGGACCTGCTCGACCCGTACCCTCTCCCTCTCGCTGCGGTCGATCTCGAGGAGGCGTCGGTCACGGAAGTCGTCGAGGACCGTCAGCAGTGCGTCGGCCGCGCCCGCCGCCTCCTTCGCCGTCGTGTACTGCTCGGCCGGGAGGCTCAGCCGCCGGAGATGGTCGGCCTGGCGACGCGCCTCGACGACGAGACGGTGCGCCTCGGCGAGGGAGCCGAACTGATCGACGGCGGTGTCCGCGAGCGTGAACGTGCGGGGCGTCTCGAGCATGAAGCTGCGGAACAGGTTGTCGAGGCTGCCGAGGTTCTTGGCCGCCTGCGTCTTGTGCAGCAGCTGCAGCGCGTTCTCGGTGTCGCGTCCGTCGCCGATGCCCAGCAGCTTCGCGAATCGCGCGGCGAAGACGGAGTGCTGGTCGGTGACGGCGGCATCCGGCCAGGCCGCCTTGATCTTGCGGGTCTCGATCCCGTTGCGCGCGTGGTCCTCGAAGTCGAGCAGCTCGACGTCGCCGCGGACGATGACGTTCAACTGCTTGACGTCGGCGTTCGCGGTGCTCCCGCGGCGGACGTGGAACAGACGGAGGAGGTTGACGGCGGGTCGGCCGGGCCCTCCCTCGAAGCGGAGCAGCACGCCGCTCCACGTCGCCCCCGCCCGGAGGAACTGGCTGACGCCGTCGCCGGTCTCCTCGTCGGTGTGGCGGCTCCACGCGCCTCGGACGTAGCTGAGCACGCTCCTGTCCTCGGACCTGGCCGACACCTCCTGCGCCGCGGCGTTGAAGCGGAGCAGCTTCGGCGGGGTCATGACGGTGGAGATCGCATCGAGCAACGACGACTTGCCCGACCCGGAGTGGCCCGTGATCAGGTGGCCCTTGCGCGCGATGTCGAGGCTGTGCAGACCGGTGAAGGTGCCCCAGTTGACAACATCGAGGCGAGCCAGCCGCCACTGTGCCGGATGCGGGTCGTCGACGTCGAGCAGCAGGGTCGGTAGCGATGACGACGACGACGACGAGGAGGTGGTGGTGGCGCTGGTCACGATCCGCCCCTCTCGGCGATGCGGCGGTACTCGTCACGGACGGTGGTGATCTCGTCGGGACCGAACACCAGCCGGAGGACGGGGGAGATCTCGACCCGCTCCTCCGACTCGGCGTCGACGATGACACCGAACTTCTTCATGTTGCTCCACGAGGCGTTCAGCCTCTTCGTGAAGGCGGCGGGGTCGGCCGCCGCAGCGTCGCGGTAGGGCTCGAGCTGGTCGTCGACGTCTTCTCGGCCGATGATCACCCGTTCTGAACCGTCGCTGTTCAGCAGCAACTGACGCAACACCAGCAGCATCCCCGTGTCGAGGAAAGTCAGGGGCGCGCTGCGCACGGTCTTGGGGAACTCGTCCTCACCGTCGACCTGCACGTTCCGCACGAAGGCCACCTCGCCGGCGAGGTCGACGACGAGCTCGAGGAACAGCTCGTTCAGACGCGTGCGGATCGCGGTCTCGTCCCGCAGCAGCGCGGCCCAGAGCTGCGCATGCCGGCGGAACGACAGGTACGGGCCGCGGATGAGCTGCAACAAGGCACGCCGGGACGAGTCGGGGAGGGTGCCGAGGTCGTCGGCCCACAGCGCGTCGTTCCGGGGTGAGGTGTCGATGTCGGCCTGCGGCTCGACCGGTGTCTCGAAGCTCATGAGATCCTCTCGGTGAAGGTGATCAGGGGCACGGCGGCACGGAGGCGGCGTCCGTCGGCGGCATCAGCCGTCGACCACTGGACGACCTCGACCTCGGCTGCGCCGTCGGGTGCGGTTCGCCGCGTGCCGTGGCGCTCGGCCAGGAGCACGAGCCCGACCACGCTCGCCACGCCCTGCGTCGCCGGGTGGCGCTCGAGCACGGCGCCGACAGCGGAGGGGCCCAGAGCGTCGACGGTCTCGTCGACGTCCGCCCGCAGCTCGCCGAGGTCGATCTCGGTCGCCCGCGCGAGCAGGCGCAACGTGGCCAGGTCGACGACGGGACCGCCCGTGCGGTGCTCGACGACCGCCTCCGTCGTCTCGAGCGCTGCCGGATCGTGCAGGGCGAGGGCGCCGATCGACCGGAGGGCGACCGACGTCCGGGTCAGCTCGAGGCCGATGTCGGAGTACGGCTTGAGATCGTGCGAGATCTGCCCGGCCGCGGCGATCGACTCCCGGAGCAGCCGGCGGATGACCCGGTCACGCTGGTACTCCTGGCTCTGCACGAAGCGGCGGAGGCCCCGCGCGAACGAGGACATGACGCCGTGCACTTCGCCGCTGCGCTCCTGCAGGGTGCGGAGCAGTCCGCGGAGGAACCGGCGCTCTTCCTGGCTGAGCTCGGTCGCGAAGGCCCGGCCCAGGACGGCGTCGATGCTCTCCTGGAACGCGTCGGTGACCTCTGGGTCGAGCACCAACGAGTAGAACCCCGCGAAGCTGCGCCCGGCATCCGACTCTTGCAGGAGGTCGACGCCGCGGAAGATCTCGTCGAGCACGTGCGCCTGGACGTCGTCGTCCTCGACGATTCGCAGCCGCAGCTCTCTGTTCATCGACTCGAGGTCGGCGCGGACGCGCGAGAAGTCGTCGGGGAGCTCCCGCGCGAGCTCCACGATCTCCCTGGCACGCTCGCGCGCGTCGCGGGACGGCAGCACTGAGACGTCACCTCGGGTGACGCTCGCGATCTCGGCGTCGATCCGCGCACGCTCGGCGTGCAGCGACCGGAGGCGGCTCGGCGCATCGGGATCGGTGTCGCGCGCGAGGTCGGCGAGTCCGGAGGCGATCGTGGCGAGCCTAGACTGCGTCACGGTCGAGCGCGGCTCGACCAGCTGCCGGATGTAGCGGATGGCGGAGAACGCCGCGGGCGACAGCTCGAACGTCTCGGTGCGCGTCTCGTCCGTGGGCCGACGGATGAGGATGCCGGCGGCACGCCAGTCGCCGCAGTACGCCTGGCCGCTGCGCGGGAGGTCGAAGCCGTGGTCGCGCAGGTCGTCGAGGTCCGAGTCGACCAGCTCGAACAGGTCGACTGCGGCTAGCCGCCGCTGGTCGCCCCCGAGGTGGGCCTCGAGGACGGCGATCGCGACGGCGGCGTGGTCGCTGCGAAGGAGGCTCCAGGCCGCGTTGTCGGCCTGCAGGCGCGACAACGCGAGCGCGGTGCTGAGCGTGCTCATGCGGCGACTGATCCCACGTGGTCCCCCCTGGCCGGTCGTCGTCGATGGGTCCGCTGATGCTATCGGCCCGCGCCGACAGCCTCGCCGTGGCACCCGACTTCCGGACGAGGAACCTCGGCGCGACGAGGTGCCGTGTCCGCAACGAGGTGGCAGGGCGAGGAGGGGCGGGCTAGCGCCAGCGGCGGAGGAGCACGCGCTGGGCGGCGTTGAGGACGAAGTCGGTCAGCGTCCCGAGCAGCGCGAGCAGGATGATCGCGAGGAACATGCGGTCGACGCGTCCGTTGTACTGCGAGTCGGTGAGCAGGAAGCCGAGCCCCATCGACGACGCGATCAGCTCGGCCGCGACCAGGAACAGCCACGCCTGGGCGAGCGCGAGGCGCAGGCCCGAGACGAGCGACGGGATCACCGCAGGCAGCTGCACCGTCGTGAAGAGCGAGACGGGGCCGAGCCCGTACGCGCGGCCTGCCTCCACCAGCTGCGGGTCGACGTGACGCAGGCTGCCGGCCACGGTCGTGAAGACGGGGAAGGCGGCGCCGATCGCGATGAGGGTGATCTTCGAGTCCTCGCCGATGCCGAGGTAGAGGATCAGCAGCGGCACCCACGCCAGCGACGGCACAGCCCGCACCGCGGCGATCGACGGAGCGAGCAGCGCCTCGCCGACCCGCGAGAGGCCGACGACGGCTCCGAGCACGATGCCGATGCCGGCCCCGATCGCGAAGCCGATCAGCACGCGCTGCACCGAGATCGCGACGTACTGCCCGAGCAGCCCCGCCTGCGCCAGCTGCACGGCGGCCAGCCAGACGTCTGACGGCGAGGGGAGGTTGTTGCTCGGCACGTCGACGACCTCGGTCGCGAGCACCCACGCGAGCAGGACGGCCGCGGGCAGGATCGCCCCGAGCAGGGCCAGGCCGCGACGCGGACCGCGGGAGGTGGGGGTCGAGCCGGCCCGCGCCTCCTGCGATCCGCTGCGGCCGCGCTCGACGACTTGGCGGGCGTCCGCCTCCTTCTCGTTGCCGCTCAGCGGGTAGGTGTCGGTCACGAGGCGTCGGCGTCCTTGGCGAAGGTGTCGTCGAAGAGGGTGTCGAGGGCGTCGTCGACGGCGTCCTGCGAGGCGACATCGCCGGACTCGACGAGGATCGGGCCGACGGCCTCCAGCACGTCGACCTGTGCGGCTCCGGGGACGGGGTCGACGTCGAAGTGGGTGCGGTCGAGCACGGTGGTGGCGACGGCCGGGTCGATGCCGGCGACTCCGGAGAGGATGGTCGCGGTCTCGTCGGGGTTCTCCTCGGCCCAGGCGCGGGCCTTCTCGTACGAGTCGACGACGACCTGGGCGACGTCGGGCGACTCGGTCAGGAACGACTCCGTCGCGTTGAGGAACCCGTAGGTGTTGAAGTCGACGTTGCGGTACAGCAGCTTCGTGTCCGACTCGGCCTCGCTGGCGGCCATGATCGGGTCGAGCCCGGACCAGGCGTCGACGCTGCCGTTCTGGAGGGCGGCGCGGCCGTCAGCGTGCTGCAGGTTCTCGATGGTGACGTCGCTCGCGCTGAGGCCGGCCTCGTCGAGCGCCTGCAGCAGGAAGAAGTAGGGGTCGGTGCCCTTCGTCGCCGCGATCGTCTTGCCCTCGAGGTCCTCGACGTCGGCGATGTCGCTGTCGCCGGGGACGACGAGCGCCGACCACTCGGGCTGCGAGTAGATGTCGATCGTGTGGATGGGGGAGCCGTTCGAGCGGGCGAGCAGCGCGGCCGAGCCGGCGGTGGAGCCGACGTCGACGGCTCCGGCACGCAACAGCTCGTTGGCCTTGTTCGAGCCGGCGGACTGGGTCCAGGTGACGGTGACGTCGTCGCCGAGGGCGTCCTCGATGAAGCCCTGATCCTTGACGATCAGGCTGAGCGGGTTGTAGGTCGCGAAGTCGATGTCGAGGGTGTCGGTGCTCCACTCGCCGCCGGAGGCGCTCGCGTCGCCGCCCGCGGCCTCGGCGGGCTCGCCCTGGGCGTCCTCGCCGGCGACGCAGCCGGTGAGCGCGAGGGCTGCTGCTGCGCCGAGCGCGAGGGCGGCGAAGGAGGCGCGGCTGCGGCGGGCGGGGGAGGTGCGGGTGCTGGTCATGGTGTCGTCTCCGGTGCTGTGTCGGGGATGGCGTGGGGCTCGAGGTGAGCGGTGCGGGCTAGGGGCGTGCGGTGCTGCCGCTGGCCGCGGGGACGCGGTGGACGCCGAGGCCCTCGAGCAGCTCCTGGCGGAGGACGGCGAGCTCGGGGGCGTCGCGGTCTCGACGGCGGGCTCCGGGGACCGTGACGATGCGCTGGATGCTGGTGGCGCCTCCTGCGGTGTCGGCGTGCGTCGAGTCGGCGCTCGTCGGGTCGGGCTGGTCGGCCGGCTGCCGGCTGAGGTCGGCGAGCAGCACGACGCGGTCGGCGAGGTAGAGGGCCTCGTCGACGTCGTGGGTGACGAGGACGACCGTGGTGGGGAGGGCGTCGTGGACGTCGAGGAGCAGGTCCTGCATGCGGAGGCGGGTGAGGGCGTCGAGGGCGCCGAACGGCTCGTCGAGGAGGAGGACCGCGGGCTGGCGGGCGAGGGCCCGGGCGAGGCTGGCGCGCTGGGCCATGCCGCCGCTGACCTCGCGGGGGCGGCGGGCTCCGGCGGGCCTGAGGTGGACGAGGTCGAGCAGCTCGGTGAGGCGAGCGTCGCGCTCGGGCTTCGTGAGCTTGGGGGAGCTGCCGCCCTTGCTCGGCTTCGGGAGGCCGAGGGCGACGTTGTCGCGGAGGGTGCGCCACGGGAGGAGGCGCGGCTCCTGGAAGGCGACGGCACACCGTTGGTCAGCGTGGCGGGCAGGCTCGGCGCCGATCCGCACGGTGCCGGTGTCGGGCTGGTCGAGTCCGCCGAGCTGGCGGAGCAGCGTCGACTTGCCGCACCCGCTCGGCCCGAGCACGGCGACGATCTCGCCGGCGGCCACGTCGAGGTCCACCCCGTGCAGCACTGGCCGGTCGAACCGCCGGCCCACCCCCCGCAGGGTCAACGGCAGAGCGCGGGAGGCGGTCGTCGAGGAGGCGGGCATGTCCCGACGGTAGGGCGGGGTGGCAGGTGCTGTCGCGTGAGGTGTAACGGGGCGCAACAGTGGTGGTCAGACCCAGGCGGCGCGGGCGGCCTTCGCCGCAGGTGACGAGTTGTACTGGCGAAGCGCTCGCTTGGACGGTGCAGCGCGGAGGTGGGTCAGGTCGTCGCGGGTCACGCGAAGCGATTCTTTGGACACGCCGGGAGCGTAGGTGATGCCCGAGCCGTCGGTCTCGATGACGAGCAAGAAGGCGTCGAAGGCCGTGTGGTGGTTGAGGCAGAGGGGCAGCCCGTTCTGGGCGTGATCCGCGCCGCCGATGCTCTTGGGGATGAGGTGCGCGCCCTGGATGAGCCGTGGCACGTCGATGTCGCACAGGGCGCACTGGCTGCCGTAGCGGATGAGCACGTCGGTCTTGAAGCGGCGCTGCTGGTTGCGCTGCTGGACGAGGCGGAGAGTCTGCTTCGGCAGCCCGCCGAAGAGCTCGATGTCGTCCTCGGTCTCGGGTAGTTGCTCGGCGGCGGCGAGAGGGAGGACGGCGTCGACGAGGGTGATGAAGAAGGCCTCAGCGTCGTCGTCGTAAGTGTCCACGTAGCCGAGCCGCACGTCTTTCAAGGCCGCCTTGTAGGCGTTGTTGACCAGGACGAAGAGGGGAAGGCCGAGGGACTGCGCGCGCTTGACGGACTCGATCTCGTTCCTGTCGAACGCGGGGGGCCTGTTCGTGGATGGGTAGTGGTACTCGAGGCGGTCACCCACGATCGAGTCGGCGTACGTCTTGCCCGTGTTCAAGAGCGTGAGGGCTACCCGGCCGGGCGCATCTCGAGCCCAGTCAGCCTGTCCATCGAAGAAGATGCCCGCCTGACCGCGGTAGAGGCCGAGAGCGCGGACGGCGTCGGGGGCCAGGCCGCTCGCGTCACCCTCGGCAGACAGGCGGGACCACAGGTCGAGACGGCGCGCGTGCTCGCCCGTCGTCCAGTCGATGATCCCCACGAAGAAGATCATGACTCATGTATGCCAGATCTCAACCGATATTCGTGCCCCCAGCTCAGGGGCGCCTCGGCGTGCGCAAACAGGGCCTCAGGATCGGCTATGCTGTTCGAGTTGCCTCGGTCGGGGCAACACCAAGAGGTTCACTCTCCGGAGCGAATTTCTCGGGCTGTGGCGCAGCTTGGTAGCGCACTTGACTGGGGGTCAAGGGGTCGCAGGTTCAAATCCTGTCAGCCCGACCAAATGGCTCGGAAACTCAAGGGTTCTCGGGATTCTTTGGTCAAAGAGATTCATGTGTCACCACGCCGTCGTCACTTTCACTCGTCCTGAGCCGCCGATCCACCGCTGTCGTCCGAAGCGCTCGGGTCGATCTCGGTCAGTCCGGATCGACGTGCGCACCTGCTGGACATGAGCATCCACGGCGGGCACCCAACCTCTGCTCCTGCCGACGAGTGGGGTCTGGACCCTCTTATGGACGTCCGCGAGCTGGCGGCCTACCAGGGCACAACGATCTCCACGGTTGACTATTGGGGGTGCACGTCAAAGGCCCCCGCCTACAGGTTCGGGAAGCACCGGGAGTTCGTGATCTCCGACGTGCGTGCCTGTATCGCCCGACTCGACTGCCATTCCTGCTTTGGGGATTTCAACGAGGACAGTCGCGGTCATTGCCCACGCATGCGATCTGGCCAGGGGTGATACAAGCGTGGCACGGGGCCGCGTTCAAAGGGATTATGCAACCTGCGTTTCGCGAAGAACGCGAGGACAGCCGAACGCCTCGAAACCCCGTTGGATCGGTCGCAAAGCGTCCGGGAACACTCCCTTCCAGGTGCAGGCTCGAGCACCCAAGACTTGACCAGCGGCGACAGCACGCTCTAGATCAAACTTGTCTTTTCCCGCGGGGGGGTCGAACAGGGCGTTTATTAGCCCGGCTGAGGTCCAGTCTCCTGCCCCGGCGGTGTCGACTAGGCCTTCGACTTGCGTTGCCTCTACATGCAGCCAGGAATCGGAACCGGCCGCTTTTAGGCGAGCCCCACTAGGTCCAAGGGTTTCAACGATGCTCGCGCTGGAAGACTCAAGTTGATTGTAAAATGACGGAGCGCGCTCTGCGCTAAACTTCACCAGATCTGCAATATGAAGTGCTCGCTCGAATAAGTGCGGACGTCCAAGGGCGGCGGGTTCGAAGACTATATAGGTGCCTAGCTTGGCCCAGGTAGCTGCTAGGGCGAGCGTGAATAGACTGACTCGGTCGAAGAAAAAGACGTCTGGGGCCTCGGTGTTATGGGCTAGCGCATTCGCAGTCGCTTCGTTCGCCGGGCGGTGTTTCGCGAACTTCGCACCACACACGGGGCAGCTGAATCTCCACTCATGGTCGCCCCGAGATTCTTCTTGTACGACTACCGGGGTAGTCCACGCCTGATTTAAATGGAGGGAGCTTACGTCGACGCCGTCGTGCGCCAGCTCTTCCTTGAGGAACCTGCCAGCGGGATCGTTTCCGACGGTTCCCGCCACGCGCGTACTCCAGCCGTGTGTTTGCAGCGCTCGCGCGACATTTGTTGCTGTACCGCCCGGCGAGGCGCTGACCGACCCGTCGATCATGACATCTACCGTGATGAATCCGCTGCTCACGAACGTCCTCGGTCGCCCAGGGGCAGCGTTCCTGTCGTTGCCGGGTTCGGAAGTCATCGCAGGTCAAGTTTACGGTTCTTCACTGTGAGGTGAAGGCGGCCTCGACGCGGTTGGAGCGCATCGAGCACGACGACGAGAGCTTGAGGGCCTCGGACGTCCGCGTCGGTGACCGGCCAGCAGCGGGAGGGATCGGGGGAACATTCGTCGACGGTGATACTCAGCGTTGATGCCGAAAGCAGCCCGTAGTCGTTTCCGCCGAGGCCGCCCCTGTCTCCTATCGCAAGGGCGTTCCCCCATTCCTTCTCGGCGATGGCAAAGACGTGTTCTTTTCCCGAGTTCGCATCGATTACGTCGACGCTATGTGCGCTGGAAGCGACCCGAAGGTGTTTCTCCATACCTCCTGTCAGGGAAGACACCAGAGCAAAAACAGCATTCACGCTCATGCTGGAGTCAACGCTGTTAATTGCCAGCTGTGTTCCGCTCGAGCGGATGGTGATAAGGGACGTGTCGACGAATGGACGGAGCCTTTCCCGAAGACGCGAGGTCCATTCTGAAGCTAGAATTGCCGGTTCGAGCAGCGGTTGGGATAGTTCTTGGATCCACGCGCCGTTGTGCAGGCCCAGGCGTATGCGGCTCCAGTGTTTCTCTGGAACCCACGTGCGCAGGCCTTCGTAGAGACTGTCCCCGCGTCCGGTTGCGAAGACGATCGGGAGGTCCAATTCGAGCACACGGAGAATGGCTGTCTGCACGGCCGGTGTCGGCGGATCCCACCGGTCCGGGGTCGCCACGCACGTGCCGTCGTAGTCGACGACGAGAACGTCGATCGGCGTCTTTCGGACACGCGTCAGCCAGGTGTTGTATGCAGATGTGTAGATGTCCACGGCGGACGAGTTTTCGCTCGAGAATCCGGCAGCCTTCGCTTTCCTAAGGCCCGGGTTATCGACGGTCGAGGGGAACATGCGTTTAAAAGGCAGGTGGTAGAGCTCCCGGCCCCAAGGGGCGACTTTGGGTTTGCTCGGCTCGAGGTGGTCGTCTGGGGTCGTGAGCAGTGGGAGTTGCATAACGGCGGAGAGCAGATGAAGGCTGCCTATTACCCCGTCGAACCTCGTCTCGATCACGCGGATGTCCACCGAGTCGGGTAGGGCAGCCAAAGTACGTCGAGCGATCTGCGCAGTCTCCGGCGAGATTAGAGCGATGACCGTGGTGCTGCCCTCGTTGCGTCGTAAGCCCACGTGGCGCCCGTGGGCGAGGTTGCGCCAGTCGGCGAGCTGAACGTCCGCGAGGCCCAGTTCGTGCATGCGAACTTCAATGTCGCGAGCCGCGGGGAAGCCGGCGTGACCGTGGAGTACGACGAGGCGCCTCCGAAGAGGAGCGTTGTCCGACGGCGACAAGTAGGGCAGCTCTTTAGGCAGCGTTTGCGGGAAGTATGTCGCTGCGGCCGCCACGGCCATTGTCAGCACGCTTTGGGTGGCGAGGAACCCATCTTTGCCTGTGTCTGAAGGGAGGGTGATGACTGTGACTTGGGCATTTGCTAGAGGTCCGAAAAGGTCAGCGCGGTCACGCTGCGTAAAAAGAACTATCGGAATGCCGTGAGCGAGGGCGGTAGTGGCTGCGAACGCTGTGTCTGGATGGCGTGCTTGAGCGGAGAATAAGACGACGACCCCGCGGTCGATAGACGCGGCTGTCTCAACAAAACGCAGCGGTGTCAAAGCAGTCGCTGCACGACCTGTGGCGATGCGGTGGAAATCTGCTGCGAGTTCTGCAACAACAATCGTTCCGCCGCTGCCGATGGCATATAGATCTCGTCCGGTCACTGCTGTGCGAGCGCGGTCCAGCTGCCTGCCGTCGAGCGTTCTCAGTGCTGTCGCATAGGTCGCGGGTAACGCTGCTATTTCATCGGAGTAGGGGGCCATTGCCTGAATCTTCGATCATGCCGCTGACATTTCCTCGTACGGTTGTCCGGTTAGCCAGGCGGTGTGAATTCGTGGTGTTCGAGTCGCGCCCGTGTCCGGCTCGAGTCGGTAGGACATTGGCCGGACATAGCCTACGGCGATGTCTGCTTCGTGTGCCGCGAGAAGCGCGCCGAGACTCAGTACCTTACTGGCATGCTCGCTGACGATGATGGTGGCGCCGCCGAGGGGCTTCAACGCGATCCGGTACCTGTCGGCTAGCCATACGAGCTGTCTGTAGAGGTCGAACGGGTTCGATTCGGATGCATAAAGGACATTCCGTGGTTCGAACCGGAGCTCGTCGAACAGGAGAGTACGGTGTTCCACAAGCAAATCATCCGCTCGCAACGGGTCGACCGATGGGAACGGGACGACCGGACAGACTTCGTCTGGCCGCAGGAGAGTTACGAGGGCCTTCAGCTCCTCGGTGGAGTTCTTGCCGAGGACCGGAACCCAAATGTTTTGTTTTTTATCGTCAAGCCGCGTGAACGACGACATGATTCCGGCAGGACCTAGACCGGTTGCGACTATTCGCGCGTCGGTCGATGCGTCTTCGGACACCGTGACGAGAAGATTGCCGTTGAACGGCCGGCCGGCGCTGTCCGGCATGGACTGAATCAACAAAAGTTGAATCACTGGGAACGACATAGAAGACGGTAGTCCGCTCATGTCAACTATGACTGTGTCGAAATCGAGCACTTTGAACCGCTTGCCAAGCTCGCGGGCCAACACCGTGCCGAGCGTAGACGGGTCTTCCACTGCCGGGGGTGGGAAAAGCGTGAGCCGTGGGCCGAACAGCTTCTCTAGTTGGGTGGCATTCTCGCGCGCTGACTCCTCTGCCCCGTCATGTTCTCCTGCAGCGACTGGCGCCATGGCGACGACGGTGACGTCGCCTCGCGCCTTGACGGCCACCCTTTGGGGAACGTCGAGCGTACGCGGGTCGAAGCCGGCACCGCAGACCAGGAGGGTTCTGCCGTCTGGTCGCGTCGCATCGTGGATCAGCGCGTCGCTTTCATCGCCCTTCGCGAACACGTAGTCGTACCAACGCAGGTTGGGTTGATCGGTCGCGATCACTTCGGCCATCCTTCGACGTCGCGCAGCTTCGTAAGGGGGTCCGGCGGCCCGGCCCCGGTGTCGACTGTCACCGTCAGTTCCAGCCGTCGGGCCATCTTCGAGATCGACTGCTCGCGGTAGCCGCCTCGTTGCAGCGGTAGGTCGAAGTGCGGCAGAAGGAGACGGTTCAGGTAGAGAACCGCCCACTGCGGTCCGACAGTACGGTTCGGCTCGGGCGACATCTCCAAGAGGTTGTTGGCGACAGCACTCGACAGGGCGCGCCTGAGACGGTCGTATCTCGCACCTTTGTCACCGAGACGCCCGAGCAGTTGTTTGCGTTCAGTGTTCTCTATAGCCGTACCGGTGACGCCAGGACCGTACGGTGCGCTCACCCGATAAGTCTCGTGCCGGCTGTGATCTGCGATCGCGTGCAGAAGGGCGAGTACGTCTGTCCCGTGCGGGACCCTGGAAGGGATGGCGGCCCAGAGCTGTTTGCTTGATCGACGGATGCGTTGGTCCTGCTCTTGTGCTGTGAGGAAGGGTGAGCCCCGTCGGCTTCGCGCGGTGACGGCCGAGACGATGAGGTCGAACTGGTCACCTGCGACCCCGAGATACTGTTCAATGTTTCGGCTGGAAAGGTCGGCAAGTACGTCTGGTCCGTAGTAGTACGGCAGATTGTTCTCGTTCGCCAGAAACAGCCTCGCCGCAGCACGTGTTCCGCTCGACGACATTTGAGCCGCTTTGTCTGAGTCGACAGGAATGTCGAACAAAGTCGGCTGCGAGCGGGCGAGGTCTCGTTCAATAAGAATTTCGATCTCTCGCCAGTGCGCGGCAGAGGCAAGCAAGTCCGAGTTCGCCGTCTGCTCGTCCGAAGCCCTAACCCAATCCGCGTATTGCGGGTGCATTGAGGCGAGTCTTACGATGCGGTCTCGCGTCTTAAGATGTGCCGATGCGGCTGCTGGTTGCGGGATCGACTCTCCTTCTAGGAGCAAGGATGTAAAGTCCGTGTTCATAATGTCGATCGAGCTGAGCCCGATCGTCGCCCGCGCGTTAGCGACATTGGTGAGGATGCGGGAGAGCCGTTGGGAGTTGCCGCCTTTATTGCCGGCGAGCAGTTCTGTCTCGAGTTGGACCAATCGAAAATCTCGTCCTTTGATGTGCCCGGTGAGCAGTTCCTCGTCGGGGACAGCTTCTTGGCGTTCGGCGATCCAGCGCCCTACATCGTGTGTGCGGTCGACGAGCTCATCGTAAAGTACGTCTCGTTGCGAATGTGCCAGGTCGTGGACATCGTCGAAGAGGAGAACCGGCCGGTAAAACTGGAATTCTCCGTCAACCTCGATGTCAACGTTGCTCAACAGAGGAAGCGAGTAGAGGCGAGCGTGCCCGGTCTCCGCCACCCAGTCGACTTCAACGAGGGAGTCCAGCAGCTCGATCACCCGCCGCTCCTTTCCGCGCGCCGCGGCAATGAGCGCGCTTCCGGAAATGCCTCCTTCATGGTCAACGGGCGAATCGTCGGACAGTTTGGCGATAGCCGTCCTTGCCCGCTCTCCGCCAATACCTTTTCTCGGAACAAAACGCACTCTGTGTGAGTCTTCGAAATCCAGACCTTTTGCTGTCAGAATTGATTCAACAATATGAGTGATTAGTCGCGCGTCGAGGAGCTTCAAGAAGACTTTATCGCTGTGACCAGATCCGTTCGGGCCGAGGTCGATGACGGAACGGTAGTCCTTGTTCACGCTGATCATGATGCCAAGAATTTTCATCTCGCCCTCGCCTATCGCTCCAATCGAATCGAGGGCATTGCGGAGTCCACGAGTTGCTTCGTCGGAGGCGGCATTACTGAGAAGCTGACGCAACGAGTCGGCCGACAGCAGTCGGAGTATCGAGGTCTTTCCGGCGCCGGGCGCGCTACGCAAAACGACAAGTCGGTTCCACGCGTCCTCGGACGTCGGCAACACCTCGAGCATCTCAAAGCCGAAAGTGCGGTGAAATGCAGACTGCTGCCGCTGTTGTTCAGTCGCGCGATAGCGGAACGGGTTGCTGACTGCCATTAGGGCCTGCCGGGGTGGTGTCGTTCGTATCGGGGGAAGACGCCCATCCAGTCCTTGCTCGGATCGCCGACCGCACCGTCTGCCGCTTCGTCTTTCCAGACAATCGGTGGCGAATTATTCGGAGCGTTGTGATGGAGAACCAGAGGCAAAGCGCTTCCTCCGTAGCCGTACGTCACGTCGCCCGCGAGAGCGTTGTGCTCATCTTTCCATGTTGGTCGGAAGTACTTCATGCACAGTTCGAGAAAAGCGTTGTCGTCGTGGTCGGATGTGTCAAGCGGAAAATCGGCCGCGAACTTGTGTGCTGAGAATAGGCGTATCTCGCTTTCGAATCCTGCCTTCTTGATGCGCGCCCGCAGCTCCCGGTCGGCATTGTCCGAGATCAGGTAGAGGATGACGATAACGGTTGCGTCATCGGCGACGACGCCGTTGTCTTTCAGATCCGCGAGGTGGTTCTGGAGTTTTTGGAGCTTTCCCCTCCATAGGTGGTCGTCCTCGTCGTAGCGCAGCATGGTTGTCCCGCTACCAGAGAAATCGTCGACCACAATGACGGAGTTAAACGTTCTGGCTGCTTCGAGACCCATCTTCGCGAGCGCCTTCGCAAGTTTGACCGACATGTCGGATTGCTTCTCGGTATCGAGCACAGACACGAGATGGAACTGCTCGGTGGATAGCGCGCTGTATCGCCGTAGCTTGTCCAGGCGAGCTCCGTCGCTCAGGCCCAGAACGAGAGTTCGGCGTTGAAGTGATTTGAAAGCATTGCTGTCGCGGATCTTCCGGACTGCCCACTCCGGCTCCCCGAGGAGTGACGCCGCTCTCTTCATGTAGAGGGGGCGCAAGACATCTTTATAAACGGTGGCCACGAGATGGTCGAGCTCGGCTGCAGACACGTAGGTCAATCTCTTGAGTACGAAGTCGAGGGCGGTTCGACGATCTTCGCTTTCAAATCCTGTCAGCCACATCGCCAATGACTCGATGAATTTGACGCCCGGGCTGTACCCGCCGTAATCGTCATATTTGATCTCGCTCAACGTGGTCAGCCGGTCGACAACTTCGGCCATGTCGTCGAGGTCGTCTCCGAAATCCATCACTTTCGCCAGTAGCTGACGCGCGAGCAGTTCTTTCACTTTCCCCCCAGACGTTCGTCCGCCATTCCGGCATTCGCGTCGGCCAAGGACCGATCAGTGAATTCGGAGGCCGACTTGCTTCCGGCAGCTAGACTAGCTGATGGATTATCACGAATCCTATTCTTTGGTCATCGGTGTGATCGCCACAAAGGACCAGCTCCCTCTCGGCCTACGATTACCTCGGCGCCCTCTACAACCGCCTCGTCAAGCTCGACGAACAGGGTGCGACCGTGCCCGACCTCGCCGAGCAGTCGTCCGCCACCCCGACGGCGTCACCTGGACCTTCCGCCTGCGCCAGCGCGTCCGCCTGCTTGCTTCGGACGAGCTCGCGCATGGGACCCGACCACCGGCTCGTCAGACCTGCGCCGTGGGGACAGCAGCAGTAAGCCGGTCGAAAACGACGTCGCGATCGCTGAGCCACTCCGGCAGCCACACCCGTTCAACGGCCGGCCAGTGCATCAGGCCGCCGAGCACCTCCACCGGCAGAGCATCGCGGTCGGCCCCGGTGCCTCGATGCGCCCAACCCGGTCCGTCCAGGAGCACGGCCGTGGTCGGTGATCCTGGCTGGCCGGCGGGGGCAACGACCAGGTCGATCTTGAAGTCGGACAGGCCGACGTTTGTCCGCACATCGAGTCCTCGCGCCCTGAGGGACTCTGCCACGTCCTCGCGGTGCAGGTCGGTGGTCGTCGACGCATTCGTCGAGAGGAC
The DNA here is from genome assembly GCF_004364285.1 of Frigoribacterium sp. PhB116. Classification (GTDB taxonomy): domain Bacteria; phylum Actinomycetota; class Actinomycetes; order Actinomycetales; family Microbacteriaceae; genus Frigoribacterium. The sequence goes on from NZ_SOBE01000001.1 coordinate 43,047, forward strand.
CTTCTCCACTCCGCGCTGAGCCAGCTCGAGGTAGGCGCGGAGGTCCTTGATGCCCCGGGAGGTCGTCTCTTCCGCCCGGAGGTCACCGGGGTCGAAGCTCGAGAACAGGATGACCTGGCGCCTCGCCCGGGCGATCGCCACGTTGAGCCGACGCTCACCACCGAAGTTCGTCAAGGGCCCGAAGTTGAGCGGGAGAACGCCCTTGTCGATGGCGCTGAAGGCCGTCGAGAAGAGGATCGTGTCGCGCTCGTCGCCCTGCACGTTCTCGAGGTTCTTGACGAACGGGCCGTCCGACGACGCGTCGAGGGCGTCGATGATGCGCTCGTCGCCAGCGTCGCGGAGCATCGACTCGATGAGCGTCCGCTGCTGCGCGTTGAAGGTGACCACGCCCAACGACGGGGTACCGGCACGATCAACCGAGAATCGGTGACGGATCTCCGCCACGATCGCGTCGGCCTCGGCCTGGTTCGTCCGGAGCGTCTTGCTGGGGCCTGAACGGAGGAACTTCCCGTCGACCGTCCTCATGGTGATCCCGTGGTCGCCGATCCCGCTGCCGACCGAGCCGTGAGCCGGCGCCGGGAACGACGTGAGACGGTCCTCGTAGTAGTTGCGGTTGCTGAAGGCGATGAGGGACTCGTCCTGGCTCCGGTAGTGCCATGAGAGCCACCGGCTCTCGACCCGCGCCTGCTTGCACTCCGCGAGGATGGACTCCTTGTCACGAGCCGGCACGTCCGCGACCTGCGCCTCCGCGTCGTCATCGTCGATCGTCGATCGTCGCCTCAGCTAACGAGGTCGGCGGCATCTGCTTGCTGTCGCCCACGACGACGACCGACGTCGCGCGGCCCATCGCTCCGACTGCTTCGGCGACCCGGACCTGCGACGCCTCGTCGCAGACGACGATGTCGAAGAGACCCGACCTCGCAGGCAAGAAGCGCGCCACGGAGTCGGGGCTCACGAGGACGCAGGACGTGACCTCGGCTATCAAGTCGCCGTACGTCGTCATGATGTCGAGGACGCTCATGCGTCCCCGCATCAATTGCGGGCACTGTGCTGAGATTAGTTCACGTCAGTCCCGTAGCTGATCACATGAGCCGATGTTCTCGCGAGCTCACGTGCGTTGCGAAACACGTTCGCGCGTTTGAAAAAGTGCTGAGCGAACTCATCACTTCGCTACTCGCCACTGGAAGCGGGCTAGCTTCCCCTCCGTCGCCCAGCGACACCGCGATGGGTGACCAGGGCCCTGATACCTTCATTCGCATGACTGTCAGCTCAGCCACGAATGCGATCAAGGCGGTGACCGCCGAGCGTGAATGGGAGCAGTTTCATTCCGAGGAGAACTTAGCCAAAAGTGTGGCCGTAGAGGCAGGCGAACTGCTGCAGTGCTTTCAATGGGGCAACGACTTCGATGTCGACCGTGTCCAGGACGAGCTCGCCGACGTCCTGACCTATTGCCTGCTCCTAGCCGACAAGCTCGGATTAGACCCGGAGCAGATTGTCTTGCAGAAGCTTGCCGTCACGCGGGAGAAATACCCCGTCGACAAAGCCCGGGGCCGGAGCACGAAATACGATGCCCTCTGACATCGTCCGGGTGCCCTTCGATCGGGAGGCGCTCGACCTCTGGGCGCTGACTGATGCGCGGCACATCGACTGGCCTGTCGTCTACGTCCTCGACCAGGCGAGGCCCCATCGGACAGGACGGCATGCTCAAGAATCACTCCGGGACATCTACGTGGGAGAGACGCGCAACGCCGCCGGACGAATGCGTCAGCATCTCGTCAACCCCGACAAGGGCCAGCTCGACACGGTCCGCGTCGTCGTCGACGAGACCTTCAATAAGTCGGCGTGCCTGGACCTGGAGTCGAGGCTGATCCAGTTGCTCTCAGCAGATGGCGCATACAGCGTCCTGAATCGCAACGACGGGATCACTTCGGCCAACTACTACGACCGTGAGCGGTACCGGGGCGTGTTTGCGGATGTCGTGCAGCAGCTCCGCGCCGAGGGCGTCTTCACCCGACCCATCCCCGAAATCGAGAACAGCGACCTCTTCAAGCTGTCGCCTTTCAAGGCGCTGACGCAAGACCAGGCCGCGGCTCTCGAGGACATCTTGGAAGGGTTGTTCGCCGACCTCCGCGATGATCGCGGCGGCACGATCGTCATCCAGGGACACCCGGGCACCGGTAAGACTGTCGTTGCCATCTACTTGCTCAAGCTGCTGGTCGATATCGGCTCCGCGCCTGCTGCCGACGGCTTCGACGGGGACTCGCTCTTCGCCGATTTCTTCCTCGGAGAGTATCCGGCTCTGCTGGCGGGCCTGCGTGTCGGTATGGTTGTGCCGCAGCAGTCGCTGCGCGAGTCGATCAAGCGCGTGTTCCGCAAGACGCCCGGTCTTGACCCGGCCATGGTGCTCACCCCGTTCGAGGTCGGGCAGGCGGATGGCGAGTGGGACCTGCTTCTCGTCGATGAGGCACACCGGCTGAATCAACGGGCGAACCAGTCGACGGGCGTGCTCAACGCGAAGTTTCCGGTGATCAACAAGCGCCTCTTCGGGGCCGACGACCTCGCGAAGACGCAACTCGATTGGATCCGTGCCAAGAGCCGACACCAGATTCTGCTGGTCGACGAGGCCCAGAGTGTGCGACCAGCAGACTTGTCCAAGGAGTCCGTCGTCGCGCTCCTCGAAGACGCTCGTGCCCGGCGCCGGCACTACAGGTTGTCGACGCAGATGCGGGTCAAGGCCGGTGCCGACTACGTCGGTTACGTCCGGGACGTGCTTCGCGTGCCTCGCTCGGGCCACGTCGCGGGCAGCGTGTTGCCCAGGTCCTTCGAGAGCTACGACCTACGGGTCTTCGACGATCTGGGCGAGATGCACGCGGAGATCCGCGCGCGGGATGCCGAGCACGGCCTCGCTCGACTCGTTGCGGGCTACGCCTGGAAGTGGGCCTCGAGAAAAGACACCGGAGCGGCCGACATCGAAGTCGATGGTGTTGCTCTGCAGTGGAATCGGACGTCTAAGGACTGGATCGCGTCCAAGGGTGCGTTGGAGGAGGTCGGCTCGATCCACACCGTGCAGGGATACGACCTGAACTATGCCGGAGTGATCATCGGTAGCGACCTCCGATACAACGTCGACCTAGACGAGCTCTCCGTTGATCGAGCCTCTTACTTCGACACGAAGGGGGCGGAAAACAACAAGCAGCTCGGTCGCTCATACACCGATGCCGAGCTGCGCGAGTTCATCAGCAACATCTACGGGGTGCTGCTGACCCGGGGCATCAGGGGCACCTACGTGTACGCCGTCGACCCTGGGATGCGGGCTTACGTCCGGCGTTACTTCCAGCATTCGGCCTAACGACGTGGTGCTCCCGCTCGTTCGGGTGAAGCCTTCATGCCCGCCTGAGCTCGCCCGATTGATCCCCGAAGAACTTCTGACCGGATGCGTTGGGTAAATGCTGCCCAGGCGTCTTGGTTCTGCACCCCGAGAGCCGGCCCGTGGACTTCTTGAAACCAGATGACGTTCCGCGTTAGTTCGTCGATGTTCCATCCGATGAAGTCATCGGCTGTGGCTTGATCTTTCGCCGAGTAGTTCGAGAGAACGTTGTCGGCTCGCTCGAGCCCCCAAGCGATCACGAAGAAGGCCCGGATCACATCCGCCCTCGTAATTTTTCCATCAACGGCTCGTCGGGCCACCCTGCCCTTCTGTGAATAACGAAAAGTGCCCATGACATTACGAGCGGCAGCGATCTCACCCGATGTGAGGTCGAAGTGTACGGACGTTAGGGCAAGTTGTCTCGCTCGCTTGGCTTGCCCTTGAGCCAGGAAAAAGGCAACGACTGCGACGAGGGAGGACGCGACGGCTCCGATCGAAACAGCGAATGTCATCAGGGACGTCATGAGCTAGTCCGTCCTGCGTGGCTCGTCCTGGGCGTGACGTTGCTCGTTCCCACCCACAGACCATCACGGGCTCGAGTCATTGCCACATAAAGCTCGCGCCGGTTGAGTGCGAGGCGTTCACGCTCGGTCTCTGAGGAAGGGACGGGTGTGTCTCGCCTCAGCAGCTCCGGCTTCACTCGCGCAAGCACGACCTGCTTGAACTCGAGGCCCTTGGCTCGCTTCACCGTCCCGACTTTGACGGCGTCCTTCGGTCGGCCGTCGTACTTCAAGAGATCCATCGCGGGGATGCCCGCGGCCATGAGCGCGTCCATAGCGGTGTCAGCATCCTTATTCGTGGCCGTCAGCACGCCGATGTCGCCCAGCGACATGCCGACGAGGTGCATCACATCCCGCACACGCTCGACCAGGGCCGCATCGTGCTCGGGCCAGGTCGCGTGCCTGACGAGAACGGGCTGGGGCCCCGTGCGAGCAACGGCCTTGACGCCATCGATGCTCTGGCCCGTGCCCTCGATGTCTGTGTACTCATCACCGAGCACCGCCGCGTTGGCGAAGGCCAGGATCTCGGCCGTGTTGCGGTGGTTGACGTCGAGGACGACTCCGCGTCCGCTCAGGGAGATACCGACCTCGGAGAGCGTGTAGCCGCCGGGGTAGATGGTCTGCTGGCCGTCACCGATCAGGGTGAGACCGTCGGGGCGGTTGCCGACCAAGGTGTGGAGGAGCGCCACCATGGCGCAGGAGAGGTCCTGGGCCTCGTCGACGATGACGGCGCCGTACCCTGCGAGCGGCTTCTGCTTCACACTCGCGAGGGCCATCAAGATGACGTCGGCGAAGTCGACCGCCTTGCGACGACGCAGAGCCTCGTCGTACCGCTCGTAGAGGGACCAGACGAGCCGGCGCTGATCGATCGTGACACGGTGTCGACGGCCTACGCGTGCGAGGTCCGCGTACTGCTCGAAGGTGCGGATGCCGCGACCCTTGATGACGTAGGTGATCTCGTCTCGCTAGTAGTCGGAGGACATCCTCGATGAGCCGAGCGCGCCTCCTTCGCCTCTGCCGGCCCATGCTTCGCTGAACGCAGCATCGGCGGCCTTCGGGTCGATGCGGACGGACGCGCCTCGGTCTCGGAGGATGCCGAGGGCCAGCTTGTGGATGCTGGTGAACTCGACCTGGTGGGCGACCTCGGGCGCCATCCTGCCGAAAAGGTTCTCGAGCACGACCGGGAGAGTCTTCACGAAGGTCGTGAAGAGAACCTTGCCCTGGCCTCCGCGAGCCAGATATGCGGCGCGGTGGAGGCCGACCACTGTTTTGCCGGTGCCGGCTGATCCTCGGATGCGGGCCGGTCCGTTGAAGCTGCGGCGAGCGAGCTTTGCCTGCGCCGGGTCGAGGAACGACATCCATTTCTCGATGGGAGCCTCGAGGACACCGTCGAGAAGGGCCGCGTTGACTTCTTCTGCCGTCATGAGCTCGGCTGCGTCGACGGGGTCGGTCGGCCGGGTCAGGACCGGCTCGGGCACGGCGACGTCGATGGCGGAGGACGTCCGCAGGACGGGGAAATGGTCGAGGACGCGACGGAGCACCAGGTCGATCTGGTGAGACGTCAGACGGGCGCCTGGGGAGGTGACGTGGCGGAGGGCGTCGTGCTCGCCGATGACCGTCACGGGTCCGACCTTCTCCTTGATGCCCCGGTGGCCTGCCAAGACCGCCACGGCGTGCACCTCGAGCGCTCCGAGTCCCACCTCGGCGAGGAGCGCCTCGGTGTTGTGCGCGAGGTCGGCCATGTTCGCGAGGTCGTCGGACACGTCCGCCTGGCCCCGGAAGATGCGACCACCCCGGATCGATACCTCCTTCCACGCCTTGGTGTCGACGATGTGGACGCCCGAGGGGCCGACGACGATGAGGTCGACCTGGGCACCGCTGCGGCGGCTTCCCGGCCAGGCTCGATCGGGCAAGAGCGTGTAGCCGACTGCGGCGAGCGGAGCGAGGACGCCGGCGACACGGCTCTCGGTGATGCCGGCGAGGCCGTAGCGAGCGGCCGCGTCGCGGGCCTCAGCTGCTGCTTGTTCGTGTGCTTCAGCCAAGGCTTGCTGGCGAAATGCTTCTTCGCGTGCGGACGCGCCTGCTGCGGCCATGTCGTTCCCCCGTGGTCAGGCCGCGCCTGGTCGGGGCGCGGTCTGTGAACCATGCTCACATGCTCCGCCGTCTGGGCTAGTGGGGTGCGGGGACCCAGTAGAGGGGTGGATGCGTGTTCGACGTTTCGCCGGGAGCGAGGGGCCCGGCCTTCCCCGAACGGGGGCGCGAAGTCATAACCAACTAAACGGTACTTTTCGCAGATGTCGAACAATGTTCACCTCCAGCGTCGCTCTGCTGCGGCCGTCTTCTTCTTGCCTCTCGTCACCTTCGGGATCTACTCCATCGTCTGGTACGCCAAGACTCGAGGAGAGGTGAATGCAAGCGGCGCGAGTGCGATCACGACCTGGTGGATCCTCTGCCCCTTCGGTCTCTTCTGGTACCTGTGGTCGCTGGCCAAGGGCATCAACGTCGCCACGGGGCTCGGAACTGGTGGGAACTACGCGCTGCTCCTCCTTCTGGGCGGCATCGGCCAAGCCATCGTGCAGGCGCGCATGAACGGTGCCCAGGCTGGCGCCCCGGTCGCCGTCACGCCGGCGATGGCCTAGATCAACGTGTCTCTCGCGATGAAACGCTGGTGGAACGGTCTGACGAACAAGGGGCGCCTCCTCACGGGAGCTGGCGGAGTCGCCGCTCTGCTCATCGCCGGGGCTCTCATCGCCCCGGACAGCAGCAGCGGTTCGGCGTCTGCCGACACCGCTGTCCAGAGGACAGCATCGGCCAGCCCCACGCCGACGCCGACGCCGACCCCGACGCCCGTGGTCACCACGGAGAACGTCGATGTCAGTGAGGCGATACCGTTCGACGCCGTTACGGTCGACGACGCCGGACGTGACATCGGGCAGGACGCCGTCACCACGACCGGCCAGGACGGCACTCGCGTCAAGACGTACGAAGTCACCTACACGGACGGTGTCGAGACGTCACGATCGCTCGCGAGCGAAGTCGTCGCGGCGCCTCCGGTCCAGCAGGTCACGAGCAGGGGGACTCGGGAGCCCTACGTGGCGCCTGCGCCGGCCCCCGTGCCCGCGCCTGCTCCGCAGGGCTGCGACTCGAACTACTCGGGGGCCTGCGTCCCGGTGGCCTCTGACGTGGATTGTGACGGCGGCAGCGGCAACGGACCCGCATACGTGCGGGGTCCCGTGAGCGTCGTCGGCTCCGACATCTACGACCTCGATCGCGACGGGGACGGCATCGCCTGCGACTAGGACTTCCTGTCGGGGCCAGTTGGTCGAGTGGTCGAAAGTGGTCGTTCGTGGCTCGATGGAGGACCAGTTCTGACCACTCGAGGACGAAGGGCGTCGGGGTCCTGCCGGGAGGCAGCGCCCGGACGCCCTTCCGGGCGTTACGAGGACTTGGCTCGGCACTCGCGCACGCCCGCATGTAACGAGTGCGTGAAGCTTCGGGGGCGGGAGGGGGAGGGCGCGACCCCGGCCGCAGGCCCGTAGCTGCGGGGATCGCGGGGTGCAGAGTGCGCACGCAAGTGCCGCCTCCTGCGGTCTGACGGCCTCGCGGCAGGGCCGCAAGTCCCTTATCGTTCAGCGGAACGATAAACGGAAGGCCATCCCCGCATGACACCGATCGTCCCTGAACACCGATCCGGCCTGAGCCGGCGCACCGTGCTGGCCGGCGCCGCCGGGCTCGCCGGGCTGGGCCTGCTCACCCTGTCGGGCTGCACCCCGGCCCGGAGCAACCCGACCATCCCCGAGGCCGCCGCCGTTGGTACAGCGAAGAGCGGCGGACGCCTGCGCATCGCCCGGCCGGCCGCCTCCGCCGCGGAGACGCTCGACTCGGCCAGCTCCCTCTCGGCCTACGAGTACCTCGGCGCCCTCTACAACCGCCTCGTCAAGCTCGACGAGCAGGGCGTCACCGTGCCCGACCTCGCCGAGGAGTGGTCCGCCACCCCCGACGGCGTCACCTGGACCTTCCGCCTGCGCCAAGGCGTCACATTCCACGACGGACGCCGCTTCACCGCCGCGGACGCGATCTATTCGATCGAGCACATCCTCGACCCCGACACCGGCTCGCCCCAGGGCGAGGTGCTCGCCGCCATGATCGGCCCGGGCAGCATGAGCGCCCCCGACCCGCTCACCCTCCGCTTCGAGTTGCTGACCGCCAACGCCGAGTTCCCCTCGCTGCTGACGGCGTACCAGTGCTACATCGTCCCCGAGGGCAGCGCCGAGCCCGGCGACCCGAACGGCATCGGCACGACCGGCATCGGGACGGGGCCGTTCAAGCTCAGCAGCTTCGAGCCCGCGGGCACCGGCAGCATCGAGGCGTTCGAGGACCACTTCGCCGGGCGTCCGGTGCTCGACGGCATCGACTTCTACTCGATCCAGGACACGACCGCCCGCGTCAACGCCCTGCTCGCCGGCCAGATCGACCTCATCTCGCAGACCAACCTCGACTTCGCCACCGCCCAGGTCGTCAGCGCCTCGAGCACCGCCACCGTCGCCCGCTCCGCCAACGCGCAGTGGTACACGATCCCGATGCTGTTCACCTCCGCCGAGTTCAGCGACCCGCTGGTCCGCCAGGCCATGAAGCTCGCCTACGAACCCCAGGCCATCGTCGACACTGCCCTGCAGGGCACCGGCTCGCCGGGGTGGGACAACCCCGTGCCTCCCACCCAGGCCGTGTGGCTCGACGAGCAGCGCCAGCACGACCCCGACAAGGCCCGCGCCCTGCTCAAGCAGGCAGGTCGCGAAGGGTTCCGCACCGAGATCTACACGTCCAGCTACGAGTCGGTCTTCACCCCGATGGCCGTCGCGTACCGCGACCAGGTCAAGGAGGCGGGCATCGACCTCGTCGTGCGCAACGCCTCCTCGGACTCGTACTACACACAGATCTGGATGCAGAAGCCGCTGATGGTCAGCTACTGGTTCACCGGCCGCCCGATCGACCAGCTGCTGAACCAGATCTTCCGCACCGGCTCGTCGTACAACGAGAGCGCCTGGTCGAACCCCACCTTCGACGGGCTGCTCGACTCCGCCCGCGCCGAGATGAACGACGACCGTCGCCGGATGCTCTACCAGGACGCCCAGCGCGTCATCGTCGAGGACTCCGCCGACATGACCCCGATGTTCGGCGACCGCCTCGTCGGCCTCGGCCGGGACGTCGTCAACTACCGCGAGTACGGCTTCGAGTTCGACTACCTGCAGATCGGACTGCGCGCATGAGCACTGAGATCACGACCCCTGCCACGCCGCCGCGCCAGCCGCGTCCGTCGTCGGGCCTCGACAAGCAGACCGCAGGAGGCGCCCGCCCAGGAGGCGCAGCGGTCACCACCGCTCTGCTCGTGCTGCGCCGGGTCGGCACCGCCCTGCTCACCGTGCTGCTCGCCTCCTTCTTCGTGTTCTTCGCGGTGCAGGCGCTGCCCGGCGACGTCGCGCAGCAGCTGCTCGGCCAGGACGCGACGCCCGACGCGGTCGCCGCCCTGCGCGAGACGCTCGGCCTCGACCAGAACGTCTGGGCCCGCTACGGCCAGTGGCTCGTCGGCGCCAGCCACGGCGACTTCGGCATCTCGTTGGTCAGCGGGGCTCCGGTCGGGCCCGACCTGCTCGTCGCGTTCCGCAACAGCATGTTGATCGCCGTGCCGGCCCTGCTCGTCGGCGTCACGCTGTCGCTGACGCTCGGCGTCGTCGCGGGCGTGCGCCGCGGCCGCCCGAGCGACCACGCCATCTCGCTGATCAGCCTGGTCGTGATGAGCGTGCCGGAGTTCATGGTCGCCACGATCCTCGTGCTGCTCTTCGCGGTCGCGATCCCGATCTTCCCGGCCGTCGTGCTGCGCGGCGACAGCGCCACCGTGACGGAGCTGCTGCCGAGCGTCTGGCTGCCCGCCATCGTGCTGACCCTCGCCATGGCGGCCTACATCGTCCGGACGGCCCGCTCGTCGACCATCGACGTGATGGCCTCGGAGTTCGTCACCACCGCCGAGCTCAAGGGCCTCTCGACCCGCCAGGTCGTCTGGCGCCACGCCGTGCCGAGCGCCCTGCTGCCGACGCTGAACGTCGTCGCGCTCAACGTCGCGTGGCTGCTCGGGGGAGTCGTCGTCGTCGAGAACGTCTTCAACTACCCGGGCATGGGCAAGCTCATGCTCGAGTCGGTCTTCAACCGCGACCTGCCCACCATCCAGGCGATCGCCGTCGTCAGCGCGCTCGTCTACGTCGTCTGCAACCTCGCGGCCGACCTGATCGCCCTCGCGCTCGACCCGCGGCTGCGCACCCGACGGAAGGCCCGTTCATGAGCACGATCACGCCTCCTCCTGCCTCTGGCTCTGTTGCTCCTGGGGCTGATCCGTCACGGGACGGATCGGGTCAGGGCGATGATCCGTCACGGGACGGATCAGGCTCTGTGGCGACCTCACCCCCGATCGCGACGCGCCTGCGCTCGGTCTGGACCGGTCTCGGCAGCAGCATCAGCGCCTCCTCGGCCCTCGGCATCGGGCTGGGACTCATCGCCCTGCACGTGCTGCTCGCCGTGCTCGCCCCGCTGATCTCGGGACACGACCCCGTCATGACCGACTCGACCGCAGCGCTCAGCGGCGCGAGCTGGTCGCACTGGCTCGGCACGGACCAGTACGGCCGCGACATCCTCTCGCGCACCCTGCACGGCGGTCAGTACGCGCTGCTCGTGACGTTCCTCGCGACGACGATCGCCGTCGGCATCGGCACGGTGCTCGGCTGCGTCACCGCCTACGCCGACAACTGGTTCGACGAGGTCGTCATGCGCATCGTCGACGCGCTGCTGAGCGTGCCGTCGATCCTCGCGCTGCTCGTCGTCGTGACCGTCTTCGACTCGGGGCTGTGGGTCATCGTGCTCGCCGTCACCGTCGTCTACGCACCGGCCGTGACGCGCGTCGTCCGCGGAGCCGCCCGCACCGTCATCACCCAGGACTACGTCACCGCCGCCCGCGCCCGCGGCGAGGGAGCGCTCAGCATCGTGTTCCGCGAGATCCTGCCGAACGTCACCGACGTGGTGCTCGTCGAGTTCGCGATGCGCGCCTCCTGGATCGTGCTGCTGATCTCGACGCTGTCGTTCCTGGGGTTCGGCGCGAACCCGCCGACTCCCGACTGGGGGCTCATGGTGCAGGAGAACCGCACCGCCCTCACCGTCGTGCCGCTCGGGACCCTCGCCCCCGTCGTCGCGCTCGCCACCCTCGTGATCGGCCTCAACCTCAGCGCCGACGGACTCAGCAAGACGCTCGGCGTGGACCGCGCGCAGAAGGGGGCGATCTGATGAGCGCTCGATCGTCCGATTCCTTGGCAGACCAGACACGAGGAGGCGCGGGTGCGGTCGGCGAGATCGCCCGCGACCTCGTCGTGCGCGTCGACGACCTCTCGATCTCGTACTCCGCCGGACGCCGCGAGGTGCCCGTGGTGCGGGGCGTCAGCTTCGACATCGCCGCCGGTCGCGCACTCGGCCTCGTCGGCGAGAGCGGCAGCGGGAAGTCGACGGTGGCTCGGACGCTGCTGGCGCACCTCCGACGGGGCTCGCGCCTCGTCGGCGGCAGCGTCACCGTGGCCGGTTCCGACGTCTTCGCGCTCGACGAGCGGGCCCGCCGGGCACTGCGCGGCGGCACGGCGGCACTCGTCGCCCAGAACGCCGGGCAGGCGCTGACTCCGTCGATGCGCGTCGGCCGACAGCTGCGCGAGGCGCTCGAGAGCCACGGGCTGCCCGGCGGCCACGAGCGCGTGCTCGAGCTCGTCCGGCACGTGCGGCTGCCCGACCCCGAGGGGATCGTGCGGCGATATCCGCACCAGCTCTCCGGCGGGCAGCAGCAGCGGATCGCGATCGCGATGGCCGTCGCGGCGCGTCCCAAGCTGCTGGTGCTCGACGAGCCGACGACCGCGCTCGACGTCGTCACGCAGTCCGCAGTGCTGGAGCTGATCCGCGACCTCGCCGTCGAGCTCGACATGGCGATCCTGCTCGTGAGCCACGACCTCGGCGTCGTCTCGAGCATGGCCGACGAGATCGCCGTCATGCGCGACGGGGTCGTCGTCGAGCACCGGGCGACCGCGGACCTGTTCGCCGACCCGCGCGACCCGTACACGCGGGAGCTGCTCGCGAGCATCCCGCGCGTGGGCGGGGCCGACGACGGGTCTGTTCACCATGAACCGGGTTCCGAACCGGGAACCGCGATAAAACGCGGTTCATCGTTCGGAACGCGGTTCTTGGCGCGGGCGAAGCGTGTGGTGGGCGGTTCCGGGGACGGCGCCGCACCTCCTGCGGGTGAATCTGCGGCCGGCGCTGCCGGCGCTGCCGGCGCTGCCGGTGCTGCCGGGACCGGGCACCGCGATGCACCCTCGAGTGGACCGAACACCTCGTCGTTGCGGGGTGCATCGTCCACTGCGGGGTTCGCGGGAGGCGCGGGTCGCGTTGACGGCGCCGGGCACGCCACCGACAGCGAGACAGCAGCGCCCAGCGAGCCGTCGAAGGGGGTCGTCGTCGCGCGCGAGCTGGTCGTGCGGTACGGCCGCGGGCTGCCTGCGGCCGTCGACCGGGTGTCGCTCGAGATCGGGCGGCGGGAGACATTGGCCGTGGTGGGGGAGTCGGGCTCCGGCAAGTCGACGCTCGCGACGGCGATGGCGGGGCTGATCCCGGCGGAGTCGGGGTCGTTCACGTTCCGCGGCACGGACGGCGTCGAGGGCGACCTCACCCAGCCCGTCGCGAGGCGCACTGCGGAGCTGCGGCGGTCGGTGCAGCTGGTGTTCCAGAACGCGGACACGTCGCTCAACCCGCGACGCACCGTCGGCGCCGCCATCGCTCGGCCGCTGACGCTGTTCACGGGGCTGACCGGCTCCGCACGGGCCGATCGCGTCGCCGAGCTGCTGGTCGAGGTCGGGCTGTCGCCGGACTTCGCCGCACGCCTGCCGGCCCAGCTCTCGGGCGGTCAGCGCCAGCGCGTCGGCATCGCCCGCGCGCTCGCCGCCGGTCCCGAGCTGATCATCGCCGACGAGATCACGACCGCGCTCGACGTGCGGGTGCAGGCGGGGGTGCTCGACCTGCTGACGGGGCTCCGCGACGAGAAGGGGCTGAGCTGCCTCTTCATCAGCCACGATCTCGCCGTGGTGCGCGGGGTGGCCGACCGCGTCGCCGTCATGACGGGCGGACAGATCGTGGAGGTCGGCACGGCCGACGCCGTGTTCTCCGGTCCGAACCACCCGTACACGCAGACGCTCCTCGACGCGACGCTCGACCCGGGCACCACCGAGCTGCCGAGCGTCGGCGACGGACGCCCGCGCTGGCGCGACGCCGACGGCTGGGACGACCACGGCGACGGACACCGGATCAAGCACTGGGAGGCGATGTGAGAGAGGACGACGTGACCAGGGGGGCCGTGGTGGGGACGCGCGGTGCCGAGCGATCCGGCACGGGACGGATCGACGTCGGCAGGGGCGCGGTTCGGACCAGCGTGCACGGCGGGGTGCAGCTGCACGACCGCGCCGGCGACGAGGAGGCGGAGGGCGGCATCGCTGCGGAGGCCCACCTCCTGCGCCGCCTGCGTGAGCGCGAACAGGGCCAACGTCGGGACGGGGGCGCCTCGTGAGCGGGCAGGACGAGCAGCGCGCCCCGCATGCACACGGCGACCAGCGCGCGTACGGCGCCCAAGGGCGCCAGGCCGACCAGGGGCGCCAGGCCGACCAGGGGCGCCAGGCCGACCAAGGGCGCCAGGGCGACCGGTCCGCCGGTCGCGACCCGCGCCTCCTTCGCGACCCGGCAGTGCTGCACGAGGTCGACGTGCGCGACGAGTGGGTGCCGCTGCCGGACGGCACGCGGCTGCACGCGCGCATCTGGGCACCGCGGGTCGAGCACCCGGTGCCGGTGCTCCTCGAGTACCTGCCGTACCGGCTCGACGACTGGACGGCTCCGCGCGACAGCGAGCGGCACCCCTGGTACGCGGCGCGGGGGTACGCGTCGGTGCGGGTGGACATCCGGGGCACGGGGTCGAGCGACGGGCTGTTCGACGACGAGTACTCCGTGCAGGAACTCGACGACGGCATGGCCCTGATCGAGTGGCTCGCCGCCCAGCCGTGGTCGACGGGCGCGGTCGGCATGTTCGGGATCTCGTGGGGCGGGTTCAACGCGCTCCAGCTCGCCGGACGAGCGCCCGCGGCGCTGAAGGCGATCGTGACCGTGTGCTCGACCGACGACCGGTACGACAACGACGTGCACTACATGGGCGGCGCCGTGCTCGGCATCGACATGGCGGCCTGGGGCGGGACGATGTTCGCGTTCAACTCCCGTCCGCCGCGGCCCGAGGTCGTCGGTGCCGACTGGGTCGCCCAGTGGCGCGAGCGGCTCGAGCACAACCGGCCGATGACGCCGACCTGGCTCGCCCACCAGGAACGCGACGACTACTGGCGGCACGGCAGCGTCTGCGAGGACTACTCCTCGATCACGGCCGCCGTGCTCGCCGTCGGCGGCTGGGCCGACCCGTACCGCGACGCCGTGCTGCGGCTCGTGTCGAACCTCGATGCCCCCGTCAAGGGGATCGTCGGGCCGTGGTCGCACCAGTACCCGGACCGCGGGCTGGCTCCGGGGCCGGGCATCGGGTTCCTGCAGGAGACGCTGCGCTGGTGGGACCGCTGGCTGCTCGACGAGCCGAACGGCGTCGACGACGAGCCGGCGCTGCGGGCCTGGATCAACGACTCCGAGCCTCCCGCGACGTTCTACGCCGAGCGGACCGGCCGCTGGGTCGCCGCCGAGGCCTGGCCATCGGAGGCGACCTCGGCTCGGGTCGAGTCGCTGTCGCTCGCCGTCGGCGGCGAGCACGGACCGGTGTCGGTGCGCTCGCCGCAGAGCACCGGACTCGACGCTGGACGCTTCTTCCCCTTCGGCAACGCCACCGACCTGCCGCCCGACCAGCGCGGCGAGGACGGACGCTCGGCCTGCTTCGACCTGCTGGCCACGGGGGCGCCCCTCGACCTGCTGGGGAACGTCGTCGTCGACCTCGCGCTGACGAGCGACCGGACGTCGGCCACGGTCATCGTGCGGCTCTGCGACGTCGCCCCCGACGGCAGCTCGACGCTCGTCACCCGCGGGGTCCTCAACCTGAACAAGCGGCACGGTCGCGATCAGAACGTCCCGATGGAGGCGGGGGTCGAGGAGGTCGTGCAGGTCGCCTTGGTCTCGACCGGACATTCCTTCCCGGTCGGCCACCGCCTCCGGGTGGCGGTCTCGTCCGCCTACTGGCCCTGGATCTGGCCGCACCCCGACGAGGCGACCCTGACGATCGACCCGCGGCACAGCTCGGTGACGCTGCCCGTCTGGACGCGGAGCGACGACGACGGCGTCCGCTTCGAGGAGCCGGTCCGCGCGACCCCGCTCGCCGTCCGCGCGCTGCCGCCTGCGTCGGACCTGCCGCAGCGCAGCGTCTCGCACGACGTCGGCACGGGCGAGTGGGTGCTCGACGTCGACCCCGGCTACGGCGGAGGACGCGAGTACCCCGACGGGCTCGTCTTCACCGAGGACAGCCGCGAGACCTACCGCATCACCGACGGCGACCCGCTGTCGGCCTCGGCGGAGTCGCGCTGGGCCATCGGGCTCGAGAAGCCCTCGTGGCAGGCGTGGCTCGAGACGACGTCGCGGCTGACGGCGACCCGGGACGAGTTCGTCGTCGTCAACACCGTCCAGGCGTGGGCTCGCGACGGTGGGCCGGAGGCGCCGGTCGTCGTGGTCGCGGAACGCCGGTTCGAGGACCGGGTGCCGAGGACGTCGGCGTGAGCGGGGTCGGGGACGGGAGCGGCGCCTCCTCGGCTGTGGGTGCGTCTGCGGCTGGTTCTGCTGGTGCTGGTGCCGGTGCTGCTGCGGCTGCGGCTGCGGGTACGGCCGTGTCTGCGGGTGCGGCTGTCGCCGCTGGCGGCGGGCGACAGAAGCCGGCCGTGCGGCGGGCGCTGATCGTGGAGGCGGCGCGCGGCGTCATCCTGCGCGAGGGGCTCGGCGGGACGCGGCTGCGCGACATCGCGGGGGAGGCGGGCGTCTCGGTGGGCACGGTGACCTACCACTTCGAGAGCGTCGCGGAGATCCTCAACGAAGTCGTCGTGCTCGAGACGGCGCGCTTCTACTCGTCGATCATCGAGGCTGTCGACGCCGAGCCGGACCCGGTCGCCGGCGTGCGGATGCTCGTCGAGCCGCTCTTCGCCGCGACGGACGCGAGCGACGAACACTGGCGGCTCTGGTCGGACTACTGGACGGCCGTCGCGCGGAAACCCGCGGTCGCCGCAGAGTACGTCGAGCGGATCCGCGTCTGGGAGGCGTGCCTCACGCGGACGCTCCGGCGCGGGGCGGAGTCGGGCGCGTTCCCGGCGCTCGGGGCCGCGGCAGGAGCTGCGGGCCCGGATGGGGCCGGGGCTGCTGGTCCGGACGGCGCCGATCGCGCGTCGGAGGTGGCGCTCAAGCTCGCCGCGTACAGCGACGGGGTCGCGACGCAGCTGGCGCAGAAGGCTCCGGGGCTGACGTCGGAGCTGGCGCTGACGTGGATGTGGACGTTCCTCGGGCACGAGACGGGCGCCTCCTTCGCCTGAGGCCTTCTGGGGCTGGTGAACCGGCAGAAAGTGCTGTCTCAGCGCTGCCCGAGAACCATTTCTGCCGGTTCACCGCCGCGCGGGACGGGTGAGAGGCCCCGGATCGACCTTCCGAGGGGCTCGGAGGTCGATTCGGGGCCTTTCGAGGGAGGACGTGCGGAGTCTAGGGCTGGCGTCGGCGGGCCAGGGCGACGAGCGCCATGGAGAGCGGGTCGCACGTGATGAACGTCAGCCCGACAGGTCCGAAAGCAGCGCCCCGCCACCGCCCCGCTCAGCAGCACCTGGCCTGTGGGCGCCATTTCTCGGGGTCGACGGGTTCGCCCTTGCGCCTCCAAGTAGGTCGGCGCGCTCCCGGCTCGATCAGGGTGCGCGGCTCTGGGGCCCAGATCTTGGCCGTAGACAGACAGGTCTGGAAGTGCTACACATAGAACTCGTATTTCAGCAGATTGGAATTCATAAAAAATGAAGAAAAATCAGAAACTCGGTTCATGCTTGGTAGTCGCCATGATCTTCGGGGGCGTCCTAGCTGGCACCCCAGCGAATGCCGCTCCCACTTCGTACGAGCAGACGTCTGCCATGGCGGAAGCTCTCAACGATCCGGCCAGCACGGAGTCAGGCGTCGACGAGATGGCGCCCCGTCGTGTGGTGGGAGTCGCGAGAGCGATGGCCATCGGCTTCAAGGCGGCCAAGGCACCCCAGGCCGTCGGCAACATGGCCCGACTGGCTAGTGTCCTGGGCTTCATGTCGGCGACGCCTCTCAATTCTCCCGACGTGGAAACCGCCTACTTCGATCGATAAGTCGTCCAGATGGGGTTCACCCGAAAGGGTGAGCCCCGTCGCTCCTCGAAGGAAGGTTCATGCGAAGAGAACTTGGTGCTGCGCTCGGCTTGAGCGTCGTTATGACTTTCACACTGAATGCACTTGTGCTCGCCGGACCTGTTACCCCGATCCGATTTGACGTTGGACCGGTCGCGCAACTACTTAATCCGCACTTTTCCCAGAACTGGCAGTTGTTCGCGCCGGATCCCGTGAGCGACGAGCGCGGGGTCGTGGCACGACTCCGCTGCGACGGCGATCCCGAAGCGTGGGTTGATATTTCCTCGCCGGCCATCGCAGAGACTCAAGGAACTCGACTGTTCCCGTCAAGGGAGAGCCGGATCGTCAGCAGTGCTCTCGTCGAGCGATTCGCGAGGGACGACATCGCGCAACGACTCTCGGAGAGAAACGCTGAGGATCTCATTCCGGACGACGGCGCGGCCGGTAAGCGGGCGGAGCGCCTTCTTGCTCGGTACGCCGCTCGTGTGACCGCCTGTTCAGGCCAATCACCATTGAGACCAACCGCGGTGCAAATTCGATACGTGACCCGTTCGCTCCCGCCTTGGTCGACTCGAATGGACTTGAGCACGCGGGGAGAAGTGCATGTTCTCGACTCCAAGTGGATCGTCCTGTGATTTCTGCCTTGAGGACGCGAGCCGATTCGATTTTCGAGTGGATGACCGGTGCGGCTCGGGCCACGACAGCGCTGAGCCTCATGAGAGCCGTGATCGGGTTCACTTCCCTCGCGCTGTACCTTCGCCACTACACAGATAGGGCCCTTTTCTTCGGGCCGGACGGCGTGTACGGGCAGCAGGGGATCTCTGACTATGCGGCCAGCATAGGGACATTCAGTCTCTACTCCGCCTCATCGTCGCCCGTTGTTTTCGAGCTCATCTTCCATACCGGCATCGTCATGGCCCTCCTTGTGCTGCTCGGTATCGGCGGGCGGGCCGTCCTGGCTGCCCACTATGTGTTGCTTTGGTCGCTGTACATGGCAAACCCCTCATTCATGGATGGCGGGGATGCGCTCACGGCGACCGCGATTCCCTTTCTCCTGCTTACGCGGTGTCATTCGTCATTCGCAGTGAGGAGACGAGGACGAGAGCGGGCTGAGAGCGCTACCGTCGCAGTCTGTAACAACACTGGGTTGCTTCTTCTCGCGGTCCAGGTCTGCATCGTCTATCTGATGGCTGGCCTATACAAAGTTCAAGGAGATCTTTGGCAGGACGGTACGGCGCTTTACTACGTCCTGAATGTTCCGGAGTTCTTCCTCCCCGGTGTCACGCCCCTACTCATGCAATCTGACTGGCTTCCGGTTCTTGGCGGATACGCCACGGTCTTAGTTTCTGTCTTCTCTCCTGTGTTCATCGTCTTTCGTGGAGGACGAATCGCCGCAGTGACAGCCATGCTTGTTTTCCACCTTGCCATCGGCGTCCTCATGGGCCTCACCTCCTTCGCTCTCGTGATGGCCGCATACGACATGCTCTTCGTCAATGGTCACATCGAGCGCTTCCGCGTTCATGTACGGAAGCTCATCGAGGCGTGGCGGCCCCGGCCCGATCCGGACGCTCGAGGAGGTGCATGATGAGAGATTCCCTGAAAGCGTCTGGTGACTGGCGCGCGAGTGTCCGTGCTGCGGCCGACAGTGCCTGGGTCGAAGACCGGGGGGCCGCGGGGCCCTACGCAAGGGCTTCGCTCTTGGAGTGGGGCAGCATCACCAAGGGGCTGGTCGGCACCACCGCGTATCTGACCCTCGACACGAATCGTCGTGTGGCAGACCTGCTGCCCGAGTACCCGGACGCCGAGTACACGGTCGCGGACCTGGTCCACCACACCTCGGGCTTGCGGCGCTTGCCCACGAACATGCGGGGTGGTCTCGTGCGAGACCCCTACCGGGGCACAGTCGGTCGGCCCCTGTCGCCCGAGGACGTCCGACCTGAGGGCGGAGCGTGGGGCGAGTACCTGTACTCGAACACCGGGTACGCCCTGCTCGGCAGCATCTTGGATCGCGTGCACGGAGACTGGTTCGGTGCGGTCCAGGAGCACGTTCTCGTCCCGGCCGGCATCACCACGGCCACTGTGACCCCGAGAGCCCACGACTGCATCATGCCGTCGCTCTGGTTCGGGCGGCCGCTCGCGCCGTGGCAGATGGCCGGGTCTCCCTACGCCGCCTCGGGTGGCATGTGGTCGACCTTCGAGGATCTGTGTCGGTACGCGGACTGGGCCCTAGCCCACGACGCCGGACCTGAGCGGACCGTCAGCTGGCAGCGAGAGGGGGTGACGATGTGGATCAACGGCGAGGTGCGTGCCTCTGGTGCGGCCATCGTCTCCGCTGGCGGCATCAGGGCCGCGGCTCACGCGCTGGCACAGGTACCGAACCGATCCGACCAGATCGCAACTGCCCTCATAGCCCGAGCACTCGCTGGTGCCCAGCCCCCGGGCTGACCACGAGGCGCGAGGGGCGCCGGCTGCCGCACGGGTGCGGCAACTCGACGCCCCAAGGGCGAGCTGCGGGCTACGCGCGGCGGCGGCGGGCCCGGATGACCAGCGCGAGGCCGGCGAGCAGCACCAGCAGCGCTCCCGCGGCGAGGGGGAGGGCGTCGCTGCCGGTGAAGGCGAGCGCGCCGTCGGCCTGCGCCGTGGTGGTCGAGCCTCCGGCCGACGTGCCCGCACCCGCGCCTGCACCGGTGCCCGAACCGGCACCGCCGGCACCGGGCGTGCCGGGCAGCGGGTCGGAGACGGCGGTCAGCTCGAAGGTGCCCCAGGTCTCGGCTCCCGTGGCGTCGGTCTGGCCGACGAGGGTGTGGGTGCCGGCTCCGAGGCCCTCGGGGAGGCGCAGCGTGAGCACCCCGTCGTCGTCACTGGGGTCGTCGCCCAGGTAGACGGGCTCCGAGTGCACGAACCAGTCGAGCGCCGCACCGGCGAGTCGACGCGGGACGGTCGCGGTGAGCGTGCCCTCCGCCTCGTCGACGGCGGTCACGACCAGCGTGTGCGTCGCCTCCGTCAGCTCGGAGAGCGGCACCGCCGTGGGCTCCCCGGTGCCCGGGTCGACGGGCGGCGTCGTCGGGTCCACCGGCGGCGTGGTGGGGTCGGTCGGGTCGACGGGAGGCTCCGTCGGGTCGGCCGGGCGCGACAGCGTGACCTCGTCGACGACGGCCATGTCGGTCGTGCGGTACGTCGTCATCGCGATGGAGTCGGCCGTCACCTCGACGTTGGTGAAGTTCGGCGTGTACTCCTGGTTCTGCACGGCGCTGAAGTCGAAGTCCTGCGACTGGATGTCGTAGTACTTGCTGCCGCTCGACGAGTTCGCCGTGACGTAGAGCACCTCGTCGCCCTCGGGCGCGACCGTGCCGTCGACCGGCTCGTCGGTGTGCACCGGCGTCGTGCCGCTCATTAGGTAGCTGCGGACGTACACGTGGTCGTGGCCCATCAGCACCAGGTCGACGTCGAGCTCGCTCATCACGGGCGGCAGCTCGGCGCGGCGGGTGACGATGTCGCCGTCGGTCGCGTGCGAGGCGACGCTGTAGACGGAGTGGTGGAAGGTGACGATGGTCCAGCGGGCCTCGTCGCCGTGCTCGGCGATCACCGTGCTCGCGAAGTCGGCGTGGCCGGCGTCGTCACGGTCGTTCGAGTTGAACGAGATGTAGAGCGTGTCCTGGTAGATGAACCAGTAGTCGCCGCCGGCGCGCGCCGCGTCGGGACGGCCTGCCGTCTCGCTGACGTTCGGCATCGCGAAGTGCTGCTCGTACGCCTTGCTCGCGACGTCGTGGTTGCCGATGTTGGTCGCGAAGGGCAGCGTCTTGGTCTGCGACGGCGCGAGGAACCCGTCGTACTGCAGCTCGTTCGACGCCGTGTTGACCTGGTCGCCCGCGCTCAGCACGAAGCTCGTGTCGGGGAAGGCCCCGGACGCGGTGCCCATCGTCTCGACCCAGCCCGCCGTGTCGCGCACGGTCTCGCCCGCGCCGATCTGCGCATCGCCGATGAACAGGAAGCCGTAGTCGCCGGTCGCCTGCGTCTCGAAGACGTACGTCTCCGACCAGCCGTCGGCGTCGCTGCCGACCCGGTAGCTGTACGAGGTGCTCGGCACGAGGCCGGTCAGCGTCGCGTGGTGCCAGTTCTGCCCGTCGGTCGCCACTCCGCTGGTGGAGGCGAACGAGGAGGCGCGGGCCGGGAAGACGCCGCCCGTCACGTCCTTCGTCAGCGCGAGCTGCGCCTCCTCGGCGCTGGTCGAGTCGGAGTACCACGACACGGCACGCTGCGACTCGTCGGCCCCGACGTTGAGGAACACGTCGCTGATGGTGGCCTCGGCGCTCGCCGAGACGGGAGTGAGCGAGAGGAAGTCGAAGTAGATGTCGGAGCTGGTCGAGCGGTCCTGGTAGAGCGCGACCGAGACGGTGTTCTCGCCGGCGCGCAGCAGGGCGGGGTCGATCGTGAACGTCGAGCGGTCGGGGTCGCCGCCGCCGTCGCCCGCGTAGCCGACGTTGCCCTCGAAGTCGGCAATGCGGGAGTCCTCGTAGCCGACGACCTTCGTGCCGTTGACGTACACGACGAGCGCGTCGTCGTAGACGACGTCGGCGGTCAGCGACTTCCAGCCCGCGAGCTGGTCGGCGGTGAGGTCGAGGGAGCTGCGGAAGAAGTAGGTCGGCACGTCGGCGGTGCCGCCCGGCAGGTACTGCTGCAGCAGGGTGTCGACGGCGTAGCCGCCGCCCATGCCGGTCGCCTTGCCGCCCTTGGCGCCGAAGCTGCCCTGGGCGTTCTTCCACTGGGAGTCGTCGAAGTCGTCGGCGGTCCAGCTGAGCGGGTCGGTGCTGCCGGCGGACGGGTCGACCCCGGTCTCGAGGTAGCTCCACGCGGTCGACTCGGTGGTCAGCAGCGGGACGGCGTCGTCGGCGCGGGCCGACGTGACGGTGCTCGTGGCTCCGACGGCGGTGGCCGTGACGAGCAGGAGCGCCGCGGCGACGCGGGCGCGGTGGCGCGGGCGTCGTGCGGCGGTGGGGGTGGTGGTCATCCTGGTCCTTCGTGATCGGGGAGGCGCCTCCCCTCGTTCAGGGGCGGGCCTCGGGCATCAGAGCAGGGAGATGTGGACGACAGGTGTAGCGGGGGTGACATGTGTTGCCGACGGGCGGCGTCGTCGAGTGGTCGGGAACGGTTCTCCTCCGGTCGGCGGAGGACCGTTCTCGACCACTCGGGTGAGGGCGGGCTCGACCGGTCGGCGACTTCTCGGGGGATCGCTTGACCTTGCCCCAGGGGCACGGTTTCTACTTGTGGGTAGTCGGCGACGAGCGCCGGCGACGACACCGACGAGGAGGCGCCCGTGGCCTGGAGCACCCGCCAGCTGGCCGAGATGGCCGGCACCACCGTCAAGAGCGTCCGCTACTACCACCAGCTCGGGCTGCTCGAGGAGCCGTCGCGTCTCGCCAACGGCTACAAGCAGTACGAGGTGCGGCACCTGGTCCGCCTGCTGCAGATCACCCGGCTCACCGACCTCGGCGTGCCGCTGGCCCAGATCCAGGCGGTCGGTGGTGCGGGTGACGACCCCGACGCGGCTCTGCGCGTGCTCGACTCCGAGCTGGAGGCCACCATCGAGCGGCTGCAGCGCGTCCGAGGCGAGCTCGCGCTGATCCTGCAGCACCGGGCGCCGGTCGACCTCCCCGCCGGGTTCAGCGAGGTCGGCGGCCACCTCAGCGACGCCGACCGGGCGCTCGTCATGATCTGGTCGCGGGTCTTCGACGAGCCGGCGATGGACGATCTCAGGACGATCCTGCGGGACGAGCCCCGCACCTCCGACGACGACGAGTTCGACTCGCTGCCCGCCGACGCCGGCCGCGAGACCCGACGTCGCCTCGGTGCGGCACTGGCGCCGGGCATGGGCCGGCTCTTCGAGCAGTACCCGTGGCTGGCCGACCCGGACGGGCACGCCGAACACGGTTCCGCGACCTCGACAGCGACCGTGGGCGCGGCCGTCACCGAGCTCTACAACCAGGCGCAGCTCGAGGTGCTCTACCGCGCGTACCTCGTGTCGGCAGGCAAGGACGACGACCTGGCGGCGCTCGAGGCCGCGCTGGACGCGGCGGAGGGCGCCGAGCCCGCCCCTGCGGCCGCGGCCGTCGGACCCGCCACCGAACCTGCACCCGACACCGACACCGACACCGACACCGACACCGCACCCGAACTCGACCCGAGGACACGACCATGACCGAGACCGACTCCACCCGCGCCTCCCTCGACACCTCGCCCTTGCTCGCCGAGGACGTGCTCGTGCTGCTCTTCGACCCGGAGTCGGGCACGATCCGCTCGGAGGGCACGCCGCTGCTGCACACGCTGGCGGGCGCCGTCCTCACCGAGCTCGCCCTCGACGAGGCGGTACGGGTCGACGAGCACGGGTCGGGACTGCGCGGGCGACTCGTCCACGCCGTCGAGGGACAGGAGCCCGCCGACCCGCTGCTCGCCCCCACGTGGCGTCGCCTCGCTGAGAAGCCGACCGACCTGCGGTCGCTGCTGCTCGAGATAGGCCCGCGGCTGCGCGGGCCGATGATCGACCGCGTCGTCGAGCGCGGGGCGCTGCGCCGCGAGAACCGCAAGACGCTCGGGTTCATCCCGACGACGGCGCTCGTTGACGGCGGCACCGGGCGACGGGACGAGATGCTCGCCCTCGTGCGGCCGGTGCTGCTCGACGGCCAGGAGCCGTCGCCGCGATCAGGGGCGCTCGCCGCCCTGCTGTCGGCCAGCGGCGCGCTGCCGGCGATGCACCGCGACCTGCCCTGGTCGGGCACGCTCTACACCCGCGGGCAGCAGCTGCAGCGCGGCGAGTGGGGTGCCGCCGCCACCGGCGAGGCCGTGGCTGCGTCGGCTGCCGCGGTCGCCGCCGCCGTGCTCTCGAACTCGCTGTTCGTCAGCGTCGTGCTGCCGTCTCTGCGCGACTGAGCCGCTGCTCGGCCTCGCACCCCTCCTCCTGCCCTTCCTGCTCTTCTCTCCTCTTCTTTCACTTACCCCTTCTTCCCGTCCTGACGACCCCGCCCCTGGAGACCGCCATGTCCTTCTTCGTCCACACCGCCTCCTCGGCTGCTGGCACCTCGGCCGCCACGACCGCCGGCGGACCGTTCGCCTGGTTCCAGGACCTCGTCGGCCAGGTGCCCGAGGTCGTTCAGCCGCTCGTCATCGCCCTGGCCGGTGCCGTCCCGTTCATCGAGGGCGAGGGAGCGTCCGCGCTCGGAATCATCGGCGGCGTGCACCCGTTCGTGGCCGCCCTCGCCGGGATCGTCGGCAACCTGCTCTGCGTCGTGGTCGTCGTGCTGCTGGGGTCACGAATAAGGGAGGCGCTGGTCCGGAGACGTGCCGGTCGCGGCGCTCAGGTGGCCGGGGCCGCGGATCCGAGCCCGTCGGCCGCGGGCGTCGGTGTCGGCACCGTTGCGACCGGTGGCGGTCCGGTCGCCTACGCCGCCGCTCCTGGGTCAGCGGGGGCCGCCGCGTCGACTCCGGCTGCCGGGGCAACTCCGGACCCTGTCGCGGCCGGGTCGGTCGAGGCGACGGAGGCGGTGCCCGAGAAGAAGGGCAAGGCGCGGCTGCGGCGCTGGCTGGTGAAGTTCGGGGTGCCCGGGGCGAGCCTCCTGGCCCCGCTGGCGCTGCCCACCATGTTCACGGCGGCCACGTTCGTCGGGTCGGGAGTTTCCAAGGGCTGGGTCATCCTCTGGCAGGCCGTCGCCATCGTCGTCTGGACCACGCTCATCACGCTGCTCGCGACGGGTCTGATCTCCGCGATCGGCTAGCTGCCTCTGCTTCCCTTCCTCGCTGGGGCGGTGAGCCGGCAGGAAGTGCTCTCGAGGAGGCGGCGGGCAGCACTTCTTGCCGGTTCACTCCTGGGGGAGAGGGAGGAGGGACCGACGGAGGTGGGCAGCGGCCTCGTGGCCGACACGGGACATCGCCTCGCGGGTCTGCCCGCCGACGTGCGGGGTGAGCACGACGTCGGGGCGGTGCCGCAGGGGGTGGTCGCCGGGCAGGGGCTCCACCGAGGTGACGTCGAGACCGGCTCCCGCGAGGTGACCGGACTCCAGGGCGGCGACCAGCGCCTCCTCGTCGACGACGCCTCCGCGTGAGGTGTTGACCACGACCGCTCCCGCGGGGAGCAGGGCGAGCTCGCGAGCCGAGATCAGGCCGCGGGTCGCGTCGGTGAGGGGCACGTGGACGCTGAGGGCGTCGGAGGCGCGGAGGAGGTCGTCGAGACCGGCGGGCTCGGCTCCGGCCCCGCGGATCGCGTCGTCACCGAGGTGCGGGTCGTGTGCGACGACGCGCATGCCGAGTCCGTCACGGGCGATGCCGGCGACGAGCTGCGCGATGCGGCCGTAGCCGAGCAGGCCGAGGGTGGCTCCGGTGAGTTCACGTCCGGTCATGGACGCGCGGTCGCCGGGCGCGGCCGCGCTGGGATCGGCTCCGGCTCCGGCGCCGGCACTCGCGAGTGCCGGGCCGAGCCCGCGGCGCGTGACCATGAGCAGGGCGACGGCGAGCTCCGCGACCGACCGGCTGTTGGCCGCGGGCGTCGTCGTGACCTCGACGCCGAGCTCGGCGGCGGCGGCCACGTCGACGGTGTCGAGCCCGACCCCGTGACGGGCGACGATCCGCAGCCGCGGGGCCTCGCGCATCATCGCTCCGTCGACGCGGGCGGTGCGGAGCAGGACGCCCTGCACTTCCGGAGCGATGTCAGCCCAGGAGGCGGCCGTCGCGCCCCAGCCGAGACGCACGTCGGCCCACTCCGCCAGGGACTCCACGACCGCGTCGTCGATCGGACGCGGCACCCACACGACGGGCCGGGCATCGTCGCCCTCAGCCACGCGGCACCAGCCGCCGGTTCGCCTCGCGCCGCTCGCCCTCGCCGCGCAGCAGCTCGTGCGTCGCCGCGACCACGTCGTCGACGCGACCCGCGGGCACGACCGCCACGCCGTCGTCGTCGCCGACGACCCAGTCGCCCGGAGCCACGGCGACCCCGCCGACGGCCACGGTCTCGCCGAGTCGGTACGGGCCGGTCTTCCACGGCCCGGCAGGAGTCACGGCCCGGGCGAACACGGGGACGCCGACGCGCTCCAGCTCGACCACGTCGCGGGCTGCGGCGTCGAGCACGATCCCGCCGACCCCCAACGCGAGCGCCTTCTCGGCGACGAGCTCGCCGATCAGCGCCCGCGTCTCGTCGCCGCCGCCGGACACGACGAGGATCTCGCCCCTCCTGATCTGCTCGAACGCGGCGTGCAGGCCGGCGTTGTCGCCGGGGCGGGTCCAGACGGTGAAGGCGCGCCCCGACAGAGCCGCCCCGCGCCAGAGCGGACGGATGCCCTCGGCGACGCCGAACCGCTCCATCGCGTCCGAGATCGTGGCCACGGGCAGCTCGCCCGCGGCGGGCAAGGCGGCGGGTCGGGCGTCGGGCCCGGCGCCGACGGGCCCCGGTGCGGGGGATCCGGCGGTCTCGGGCTGCTGCGGGTCGGGCTGGGGCATCGTCGCTCCTGTCGTTCGGGGTGGTGACCCGCGGCGACGTCGCCCGGGCCGGGGCCGGGGTCAGTCGAGGGCGGGCGGCAGCCCGGTGCGGGCGATGTCCGAGGAGGCGGCCTGCAGTGCCCCGAGGAACCGCGCGGTCGCCTCGTCGGTGAACCGGCTGGTGGGTCCGCCGAGCGCCAGCGCCACGGGCTGCGCTCCGTCGCGACTGCGGACCAGCACCGCCATGCCGCTGTTGCCGGGCTCGCGCACGCCGTGCGACAGCGACCAGCCGGCGGCCCGGGCCTGCTCGACGCGGGCGACCAGCGCCTCCTCGTCGACGACCTCGGCAGCGGAACCGACGTTCGAGCCAGCCCCGGATGCAGACGGTGCACCGGCGCCTGACCCGGTGCCTGACCCGGCGCCCGCTCCGGCGACCGTGGCGGCCAGCGCCGCCACCTCGGCGCCGAGTGCCTCCGGCGCGACCGAGCTCAGCAGCACCATCCCGGCCGCGCCCTTCCACAGCGGCAGCTCGTCGCCGACCTGGACGACGTGCCGCAGCGAGTGCGGGCTCGGCGACTGGGCGACGACGACGCGGGTCGTGCCGCTCCGCACGTAGAGGCTGACGGTCTCGCCCGTCTCGGCAGCCAGCTCGGCCATGCGGGCGGCGGTCGCCTCGGGCACGGTCCAGGCGGCGGAGGCGAAGGCTCCCCAGCGGATCAGGCGCGTGCCGACGGCGACGCGGCCGTCGGCGACGTGCTGCAGCATGCGCTCGGCGACGAGGGTCTCGACCAGGCGGAGCACGGTGGTGCGCGGCAGCCCGGCGGCCTTGACGAGCTCGCCGATCGACAGGGAGGTGCGCTCGGGCGTGAACGCCTGCAGCACGTCGAGGGCGCGGCTGACGGCGCGGACCCCGCTCGCTTCCGTGACCATCGCCGACCTCTCGTCCCGACCCGCGCCTCCGGACCGTCCTGTGCGGTCCGCCTTGCACGATGTCTCGACGCGAAGCTACCATCAGGCGGACACAGACATCCACCTAGTGGATGCCCGTCCGACGTCACAAGGGAGTGAACGTGGCCAGACCGAACGACAAGACGCGGCGCCGCCTGCTCGGGGGAGTCGGCGTCGCCGTCACCGCCGTGCTCGTCGGCTTCGCCGCCGTGGACGCCGGGGACGGCACCGCGGGAGCCGATCCGAGAGCCAAGCTGACGGTGATGGCCCCGGCCGCGCCCGGCGGTGGCTGGGACCTCGCGGCCCGCGAGGCGCAGCAGGCGCTGCGGGCCGCCTCCATCGTGAACAACGTCCAGGTGGTCAACGTGCCCGGCGCGGGCGGCACCATCGGCCTGACCCAGTTCGCCGACTTCGACCCCGACCCGACGACCCTGATGATGACCGGCACGGTCATGGAGGGCGCGATCACCGTGCAGGGCTCGAGCGTGAATCTCGAGGACACGACGCCGATCGCCAAGCTCGCCGAGGACTACGAGGTCTTCATCGTCCCCGAGGACTCGCCCTACGAGACCATCGACGACTTCGTCGAGGCCTGGCAGGAGGCGCCCTCCAGCCACGCGATCGGCGGCGGCGGGCTGGGCGGCACCGACCACCTCCTCGCGGGGCTGTTCGCCCGCGAGGTCGGCGTCGACCCCGGCGAGATCAACTACGTGTCGTACCCGGGCGGCGGCGAGGTGCTCACCGCACTGCTGTCGGGCACGGTCGAGATCGGCGTCAGCGGCTACAACGAGTTCAGCGACCAGATCGAGGCCGGCAACCTGCGCGCCCTCGCCCTCTCGGCCGAGGAGCCCGTCGACGAGATCGACGCCCCCACCTTCATCGAGCAGGGCATCGACATCAACTTGCCCAACTGGCGCGGCATCGTCGCCCCGGCGGGGATCACGACCGCCGAGCGGGACGAGCTCGTCGCGATAATCGACGAGATGGTCGCGTCCGACGAGTGGCAGGACACCCTGCGCCGCAACTCGTGGGAGCCGGCGGTGGTGACCGGCGACGACTTCGTCGAGTTCATCGCCGAGGACCAGGCCCGTGTCGACGCGATCATCGAGGAGCTGGGCCTGTGAGCGGCGTCATCCGGACCGTCTCGGTCACCCGTCGCGCCGTGGTCGTCGCCGACGGCTTCTGGCGCCGCCGCACCGGGCTGATCGTCCCGGCGCTGATGCTCGTCATCGGGCTCGGCCTCGTGGTCGGCACGGTGACGATGGAGGTGCCCGCCAACACGGCCTCGCCCGGCCCGCAGGTCTTCCCCTCGCTGATCGCCGCGCTGGTGATCGTGCTCGCCGTGCTGCTCGCGATCGACGTGCTGCGCAAGCCCGAGTCGGAGAGCGTCGAGGTCGCGCAGCCCGCGGCCCCCGGCCAGCCCGACGACGACCTCGTGCTCGACGAGGAGGGGGAGCCGCAGGCGCTCCGCCCGACGAGCAACCACCGTGCGCTGCTCGGCGCGCTGCTGACCGTCGTCGTGTTCATCGCGGCGCTCACCCCGCTCGGCTGGCTGCTCTCGGGCGCCCTGCTGTTCTGGGGCGTCGCCCGGGCGCTGGGCAGCCAGCGACCGCTGTTCGACATCCCCCTGTCGCTCGCGATCTCCTCGATCGTGCAGCTCGCCTTCTCGGCCGGCCTCGGCCTCAACCTGCCTCCGGGCGTCCTGGGAGGGATCCTCTGATGGAGTCGCTCGCGAACCTCGGCGACGGCTTCGCCACCGTCCTCACGCCGATCAACATGCTCTGGGTGCTCATCGGTGCCCTGCTCGGGACCGCGGTGGGCGTGCTGCCCGGCCTCGGCTCCGCGATGGCCGTCGCGCTCCTCCTGCCGGTCACCTTCTCGCTCGACCCGATCGGCGCCTTCATCATGTTCGCCGGGGTGCTCTTCGGCGGCCTGTTCGGCGACTCGATCTCGGGCATCCTGATGAACACTCCGGGCAACAGCACGGCCATCGCCGGCACGATCGAGGGCCACAAGATGGCCACGAGCGGCCGGGCCGCGCAGGCGCTCGCCACGTCGGCGATCGGCGCGTTCATCGGCGGCATCGTCGCGTCGATCCTCGTGGTGTTCTTCGCTCCGCGGCTCGCCGAGCTGGCCACGCTGTTCGGGCCGGCCGAGTACCTCGCGCTGGCGGTGTTCGCCTTCGTGGCGATCTCGGCGGTCGTGACCGAGTCGGTCGTCCGGGGCCTCGGCGCCCTCGCGATCGGCCTCGCGATCTCGGTGGTCGGCATCGACGGCATCTCGGGCGCCTCGCGCTTCACCGCCGGCGTGCCCGAGCTCTTCGACGGCATCGACATCGTCGTGATCACGGTCGGCCTGCTCGCCCTCGGCGAGGTGTTCAGCGTCGCCGCTCGCCGCGGCTCGCGCGACGAGACGCAGCTGCTGCGCTCGACCGGTCGCCTCTGGCTGTCGCGGCGCGAGCTGCGGCTCGCCGCACCCGCGTGGCTGCGCGGCACGGCGATCGGCATCCCGTTCGGCATCATCCCGGTCGGCGGCGCCGAGGTGCCGACGTTCCTCGCCTACGGCACGGAGAAGAGGCTCGACTCCCGACGGAAGTCGCCCATGTTCGGTCGGGGCGCCATCCAGGGCGTCGCCGGGCCAGAGGCGGCAGGCAACGCCACCGCCGGCACCGCGATGGGCGCGCTGCTGGCGCTCGGCCTTCCCACGTCGGCCACCGCGGCGATCCTGCTGGCCGCGTTCCGCCAGTACGGCCTGCAGCCGGGGCCGCTGCTCTTCGACCGCGCGCCGGACCTCGTCTGGGCCCTGCTCGCGAGCTTCTTCGTCGGCATGGTCGTGCTGCTCATCCTGAACCTGCCGTTCGCGCCGCTCTGGGCGAAGCTGTTGAAGGTGCCGCGCCACTACCTCTACGCGGGCATCACCGTCTTCGCGATGCTCGGCGTCTACGCGACGAGCAGCAAGATCCTCGACCTGGCGCTCGTCACCGTGATCGGGCTGATCGGGTTCCTCATGCGACGCTACGGGCTGCCCGTCGCGCCGATGCTGATCGCGATCATCCTCGGCCCGCTCGCCGAGACGGAGTTCCGCCGGGCGCTGCTCGTGAGCGAGGGCGACCCGTCGATCCTCGTGTCGAGCGGGATCACCGTGACGCTGTACGCCGTGCTGGTGATCGCCGTCGCGGGGGCCGCGTTCACGAAGATCCGTGCGCGTCGCCGGGCGGCGCGCGGCCTCGCCGGCGGCGGCGGCGAGCTCGCTCGAGAGAAGGAGAACGCGTGACCGACGCCCCACCCGCAGGAGCCGGTGCCGCGGCGGGGGCTGGCTCGTCTGCCGGCCCTCGCCCGCTCGAGGGGATCCGCGTCCTCGACATGACGAACGTGCTCGCCGGGCCGTACGCGGCCTACCAGCTGGCGCTGCTCGGAGCCGACGTGATCAAGGTGGAGACGCCGAGGGGCGGCGACCTGGCCCGCCAGCTCGGCGCGTCTGCGGAGCTGAACGGGCGCCTCCTCGGCATCTCGTTCCTGGCGCAGAACGCCCAGAAGCGCTCGCTGACGGTCGACCTCAAGACCGAGGGAGGCGCGGAGGTGCTCCGAAGGGCGGTCGCGGAGTCGGACGTGCTGCTCGAGAACTTCCGGCCCGGGGTGCTCGAGCGGCTCGGCTTCGGCTGGGACGCGCTCCGCGCGATCAACCCGCGGCTCGTTTACGCCGCGATCTCGGGCTTCGGGCAGACCGGACCGCTGCGCTCGAAGCCGGCCTACGACCAGATCATCCAGGGCAGCTCGGGGATGATGAGCGTCACCGGGACCCCCGAGACCGCGCCGCTGCGGGCCGGCTACCCGATCGCGGACACCCTCGGCGGGCTCGCCGCCGCCTTCGCCATCTCGTCGGCCCTGCTCGGGCGGGAACGGACCGGGGTCGGCTCGGTCATCGACGTGTCCATGCTCGAGACGGCCGCGACCGCGATGGGCTGGGTCGTCTCGAACCACCTCGTCGCGGGCACCGAGCCGCGTCCGCTCGGCAACGACAACAGCACGGCCGCTCCCTCGGGCACCTTCGCGACGGGCGACGGCGCCCTCAACATCGCCGCCAACAAGCAGGAGCAGTTCGAGCTGCTCTGCGGCGTCGTCGGCCGCCCCGACCTCGTCGCCGACCCGCGGTTCGCCGAGCGGGAGGCGCGCAAGACGCACCGAGCGGCGCTCACCGCCGAGCTCGAGGCGGCTCTCGCCTCGCGGTCCGCTCTCTCGTGGGAGGAAGCGCTGAGCGACGCGGGCGTGCCGGCCGCCGCCGTCCTCACGGTCGCCGAGATGCTCGACAGCCCGCAGGTGCGTGACCGGGAGCTGGTGCACTCGCTGCCGTTCCCCGGGGGAGCCGTCGGCGATGACCCGCTGCGCGTCATGGGGCACGGGATCCGCATCGACGGGGTGCCGGGCAGGCCCACCGTGTCGCCGCCCCTGCTCGGGGAGCACACGGACGAGGTGCTGGCCGAGCTCGGGTACGGAGCCGCCGAGATCCGGGCGCTGCACGAGGAAGGTGCGGTGTGAGCGCGTCGGGTGCGGGTGCTACCGCGGCTGGTGCTGGTGCTGGTGCTGGTGCTGGTGCTGGTGCGGGTGCGGGTGCCGGTGCCGGTGCTGGTTCGCTCGAGGAGCAGCTCGCCGCGTCCCGGGCCGAGAACGCCCGGCTCGAGGCGCGGCTGGCCTCGACGACGGCGTGGTGGTCGACCGCGATCACGAAGATCGAGCCCGGGGTCATCGAGCTGCGCGGCTACCCCGTGCAGCAGCTGATCGGGAACGTCGACTTCATCAGCACGGTGTGGCTGATGACGCGCGGCGAGCTGCCCTCCCCGCAGCAGGCCGCCCTGCTCGAGGCCGCCCTCGTGGCGAGCGTCGACCACGGACCGCAGGCACCGTCGATCGCGAGCGCGCGCATGGCGGCGACCTCGGGCGTCGGCCTCAACTCGGCCATCGCGAACGGGGTCAACGTGCTGGGCGACACCCACGGAGGCGCGGGCCAGCAGTGCGTCGCGCTGCTGAACGAGATGGTCGCGGCACACGAGGGTTCCAGTGCGGGCGAGGGCTCGCGCGCTGACGGGATCGGCGGGGCAGGCGGGCTGGGTGGCGGGCGTCCTCTGGACGAGCTCGCCGCCTCCCTCGTGGCCTCGTACAGGGCGCGCGGCGCTTTCGTGCCGGGCTTCGGCCACCGGTGGCACCCGCGTGATCCCCGTCGGGACCCGTTGCTGACGCTCGTCGAGCGGGCACGCGACGACGGCGTCGTGGCGGGCAAGCACCTCGCCGCTGCCCTGGCGATCGAGGACGAGCTGGCGGCCAAGGACGTCCCGATGAACATCGACGGGGTCTCGGCCGTCGTCTACGGCGAGCTCGGCATCGAGCCGGAGCTCGCGCGCGGCCTCTTCGTGCTGTCGCGATCGGTCGGCATCCTCGCGCACGCCTGGGAGGAGTCGCAGTCCGGCCAGCGCATCAAGGGCCCGCTGCCGAAGGGCTTCCTCGCCGACTACACGGGCCCGCCCACCCGCGCCCTCTGACGCCGCTCGTCCCCTCCCTGCCGCGCATCGAGAGAGTTGCCCCGAAGTGCTGCTCCGAGCGGTGTGAGACAGCAATTCGGGGCGACTCGTTGAGCGTGTCCGAGCCCGAGCCCGAGCCCGAACCTGCCACGAGGCTCTTGCGTCCGAAGTCGGCGGGTCGCCGTCGTTGCGGGCAGGTGATTGTCGTGTGCGGCGGGTTCCCATCGTCGACAGCGGGTGGGCGCCGACCCGCCGCGGGTGACGGGAACCCGCCGACATCCGGAAGTGGCTGTGGGTGCAGACGAGGAGGTGTGCGCTGCCGAGTGGTCAGCACGTGTCCCTTGAACTGCAGGGGAGGACCGTTGCTGACCACTCGGCAGCCCGGGCGGGGGAGGCGGCCTGAGCTAGCCGAGCAGGGCCGGGTCGAGGCCGTGGCGCTCGACCTCCATCGCCTCGCGGATCGTGAGCGGCCAGATGCGCGAGAGCTCGGGGCGGGTCGGGTCGCTCGAGATGTAGGCCACGCTCTCGACGTGCTGCTCGAAGGCGGCGACCTTGTCGCGCGGGGCTCCCACGACGAGCTGGAACCCGAGCGAGCGCAGCGCCGACAGTGCGCGGCCGGTGTACTCCGTGTCGGCCTTGACGAAGCCCTCGTCGAGCACGATCGGCGCGTAGGTCGGCACCCGGTCGGTGCCGTCGCCGAGCCGGAACCGCAGGGCGGCGCCGAGCACGAACGCGATCAGCTCCTGGCCCTCGCCGCCCGACTTGCCTGCCACGCCCTCGTGCACGATCTGGGTGCCGTCGGCCCTGGTCTCGATCGCCCGGAACTGGAAGTGCTCCCGCGCGTCGAGCACCCGGCGGCGCCACGCGTCGCCGACCTTCGAGCGCTCCTCGAGGTGGGCCAGATCGCGCCGGAGGCGGAGGAACCGTCGCTCGACCTCGGCCGGTTCCCGAGACGGGATGGACGTGCCAGCCGGGCCAGCGCCTCCTGCGCTCGAGCCCGCGTCAGGCCCGGCACCGCGCACCGACCCGCGCGCGTCGCCCAGGTGCTCGCGCAGGGTGCGCCGGAAATCGGCCAGGTCGCTGTTCGACACGGGACGCGGCTCGATGTCCAGCGTCGAGCCCTCACGGAACTCGATCGCCCGGAGCGCCTCCGAGATGGGGCGGACGCCGCGCCGGATGACGTGGCCGTCCTCCTCGATCTGGACGAGCAGCGCGCGGAGGCTGTCGCCCATGTCGCTGCCGGCCTTCTCGAGCCAGCTCTCCTTCGCGTGCGGCAGGTCGTCGTCGACGAGCCCGCGGTGGATGGCGAGCACGGCGGGCAAGCTGTCGATCGTCGCGTCGATCCCGGCGTTGCGGTCGAGCTCGAGGTAGCGCGCGAAGACGAGCTCGAGGGTCAGCTCGTGCTGGCCCCGCTCGCGGTCGTGCGCGTCGATCTGCGACCGCAGCTGGGCGGCGGCGTCGCGGCGCGACCGTTCGACGTCGGCCGCCTCGCGCGGCGCCGTGAACGGCAGGGTGCTGAGCAAGGCGCGCTCGTGGTCGTCGAGCGGGTCGGCGCCGTGCAGGGCGTCGCTGAACGCGTCCTCGATGTCGACCAGGGTCGCGTGGGTCTGCTCGAGCTGGTCGAGGACCTGCTGCACCTCGGCCCCGCGACGGACGGCCTCGAGCCGGGCCTCGTCGTGCTCGGCGGCGGCGGCCTGCAGCGTCGCGACCTCGGGACGCTCGAGGGCGACCCGCTCGAGCTGGCCGCGCAGGTCGTCGAGCCGGGCGCGGGCCGGGGCGGCGTCGACGTCCGACCAGCTCGTCTCGACGGCGCGCTCGATCGTCTCGACGACGCGGCGGCGTGCGCCGGCGACGGTCTCGGCTGCGTCCCACTCGGCCCGGGCAGCGTCGAGCGAGCGGGTCAGCTCGTCGATCTCGTCGCCCAGCTCGGCGACGCGCGCGGCGTTGTCGAGACCGATCCACGAGCGGATCCGCCGGTCGTCCTTCGTGACGCGACGACCGCCTCCGGTGCGGAGACCCGCCCGGGTCACGGCCCCGCGCGCGCCGGCGGGCAACGGCGCGTCGAGGTCGTCGGCGCCCTCGACGCAGAGGACGCTGCGCTCGGCGACGAGCTCGTCGTGCAGCCAGCCGCGGAACGGGCTCGCCTGGTCGAGCACGAGCATCGACGGCACCGTGCGGGCGACCGACTCGAGACGCGGCGTGAGGTCCGGGGTCGCGGGCACGAGCGTGACGCGGCCGCGCATGTCCTCGGCGTCGACGAAACGGCGGACGGCCGCGAAGTCGTCCGAGTCGACGAGGAGGTGCGTGGCCAGCTCGCCGAGCACCCGCTCGACCGCGGTGCTCCAGTCGCGGTGCTCGGGGGCGACCTCCATCAGCTCGCCCGCGTAGGGCAGTCGGGAGACGGGGACGCCGGTGCCGTCCGCGATGCGACGGCGACGCTCGACGGCCTCGTCGGGCACGTTGCTGCGGCGGCGCTCGAACGACTCCTTCTGGCGCTGGCGCTCGCCCACCGCACGACGCGTCTCGGCGATCCGGGCGGCGAGCTCGCCGCGCAGCTCGTCGTGCTCGCGGCGGGCGGTCTTCTCCTCGGCGGCGAGCGAGGACGCACGACCGCGCAGGGCCTCGAGCTCGTCGGCCGAGGTCGGCACGGCCTCGCCGACGCCCTCGAGCGGCGCGGCGAAGCGTCGGTGCTGCGCCTCGACGCGGGCGAGCGCGTCCTCGGCCCAGCGCACCTGCTCGCGGAGGGAGTGCGAGGGATCGCCGCCGAGGTCGGCGATCTGCGCGAGGGCCTGCTCACGGGCACGGAGCGCGACCTCCTCGTCGTCGGCCGCGCGCCTCCTCGTCTCGGTCGCCTCGCGCTTCGCGAGCTGGACGCGGTCGACCTCGCCGCCCACCCAGTCGCCGACCTTGCCGGCCAGCCAGACGCGCAGACGGCTCGGCTCGGCGCCGGGCTCGTCGCCCTCGGCCAGCAGTCGTCGCTTGGCCGTCGCGTCGTCGCCCGCGGCCTGCCACTGCTCGGCGAGGGCAGGCACGGGCTCGAGCACCTCGAGCTTCTTGCGGGTCGTCTCGAAGACGTCGTAGAGCTGCGAGGCCTCGCGGTAGGTGCTGAGCGTCGTCTCCCAGCGGCTCAGGGCCTTGGGCTGCGTCAGCACGAACTGCGTGAAGAGCTCGTCGATCGAGAAGACGCCCTTCGACGCCTGTGCACGGCGCAGCAGCGTCAACGCCTTGAGCTGCGACTCGTCGCTGCCGCCGATGCCGAGCACGCCGCAGAGCCGGACGCGCAGCTCGGGCTGCGAGTAGGTCACGAGGTCGTGCGCGGGGTCGACGAGGCGGCTGAGCGAGCTCTTCGTCAGCGGGGAGGTGCTGGTGGGGTCGCGGCGGGCCTCGGTCAGGCGGCTGAGGTCGAAGCGACCGCGGACGAGCAGGTAGACGGTCGACTGGGTGACCTCGTCCTGGCTGGACGTCTCGGGACCGATCCAGGCGAGGCGGACGGCGGTGAGGGTCTCGCCGAGCTCGGTGCTCCAGGTGATGGCCGAGCCGCTCGCGAACGCCTCCCCGAGCGGACGGAGGAACCGCGTCGTCGTCTGGTCGGAGGCCGCGTCGCGCACCTCGTCGGTCTTGCCGCGGGCGTAGCTGTAGACGGTGCGCTCGGAGCGCTGGCGGGAGTCGTCGCGGGCCGCGCGGTTGAACTCCTGCGGGTTCGGCATGATGACGGCGCTCATCGCGTCGAGCACGGTCGACTTGCCGCGGCCGGTCGGGCCGAGGATCGCGATGCCGCCGCGCCCGACCGGCATCCGGTGCAGGCCCGCGTAGCTGCCCCAGTTGAGCAGCTGCACGAGCTCGATGCGGTACTGGCCGGAGTGGAACATGCCGAGGTCGGGGGCGTCGTCCGGGGCGACGTCGACGTCGAGCGCGGGGGTCTCGGTTGCGGTGTCGGTCGTCTCGTCGGCGGGGGAGGCGGGGGTCATGCCGGGTCTGCTTCCGTGTCGCGGGGGAGGTCGAGCGGGAGGTCGAGGTCGAGCGCGACCGCCGTGGGGTCGGGGGCGTGCTCGTCGGCGTCGGGCTCGTCGGGGTCCGTGTCCGTGTGGGCCTCGTCGGCCTCCGTGTCGGACTCGGGGCCGTCGAGCACCCCGACGGCCTCTGCGTCCGTCTCCGTGTCCGGCTCGGCCTCGTCGAGGTCGGGACCGACCTCGACGTCGGGACCCGCGCCTCCTGCGGCGTCGAGGTACACCTGCTCGAGGTGCGCCAGCTGTTCGGGTCGGACCAGGGGGACGATCGCGGGCGAGACGGTGAAGAGCTGCGGGTCGTCGGGCTCGGGCTCGAGCAGGTCGCGCGACACCATGGCGGCGATGGCGGCGTCGACGCGTCGGTCGGCCCGCACCTCGTCGCGGCCCGTGTCGTCGTGGAACCTGCCGAGGAACTCGGCGACCTGGTCACGCGAGACGACGACGGCCTCGTCGTCGCCGTCGGTGTACGCGTGCTCGCGCCGGAGGAACACGAGCAGGAACGATGCGTCGCGCGACAGGGGCTTCTCGCGGCGCAGCAGCACGGGGGCGTCGTCGCCGCCCGACTGCCGCTTGAACGCGACCTCGTGACCGTGGTCGACCTCGAGGTCGAGGAACAGCTCGGACAGGCGGGCGCGGATGTCGGCCTCGTGCGCCAGGAGGTCGGCCCACGCCTCCTTCTGCCTCGCCCGCGAGACGAAGCGGTGGGTCAACAGGGTGACGAGCGCACGACGACCGGCGAGGGGGAGCGTGCCGGGGGCGGCGAGGACGTCGGCGGCCGTGTCGACGCCGTCGGTGCCGGTGCCCGCGCCTGGTGCGGCGTCCTCGACCTCGGGCGTCGTGTCGACGGGGGCATCGGTCATGAGGGGTCTCCCTGGAGGTGCAGCGGGGAAGCCGCGTCGGCGGAGGCAGCGCCTGCCGACGCAGCGGAGGACGGCGCCGTGAAGACGAGGCGGGGCAGCACGACCTCGCGGCCCGTGCCTCCCTCGTCGGCGGTGAGCACGACGGACTCACGGTCGTCGGTGACGAGGCCCCGGTCGACGGCGAGGTCGAGCATGCTCAGCACGAGGCCGAGGCGGCGGAACTCGGGCTCGGTGGCGAGCCACACGTCGGTGCTCGACACCTCGGCACGCTCTGCGAGGAGCCGGTCGAGCGTGCCCGCGACGGCGGCGGGGCTCGTGCCGGCGGTCAGGCGCAGCGCGACGCGGTCGGCCTCGGGCAGGGCGAGGTCGCCCTCGGTGACCTGCACGTCGACGGTATGCCGGCCGCGCTCGCTCCAGAGCTGCAGCTGCGTGAGGTCGACGGCGTCGAGCGGGCCGAGGCCGAGCACGTCGGCGGGCAGCACGGCAGCTCCCGGCCGCTGCTCGGCCCAGGCGGCACCGGCGTCGAGGGCGCGGTCGGCGAGGGCGAGCAGCCGCTGGTGCCGGTCGGCGCCCGAGCGGCTGAGGAACCGGCGGAGCGACGACGTCCAGCGGCCGTACGTCTCCTGCACGGCCTGCTCCTCGGCGAGCAGCGACGAGATGAGCTGCTCGAGCTGGGCGCGCTGGCGCTCGCCGATCTGGGAGGCGGCGTCCGGCTGGGCGAGGACCGTCTCGATGTCGGCACGCATCTGGTCGATCTCGCTCGACGACAGCATCTGCGCGAAGCCGCGGTAGGCCCGCCCCTCGGGCGTCTGCTCGAGCAGGTCGTTCTCGCGGAGGTACTGGTCGACGAGCGCTCCCTTGCCGAGGTCCTCGCTCGCGGCACGGCGGGCGACCTCACGGTGCCGCTGCTCGACCATCGCGCTCAGCTGCCGGAAGTCGGCGGGCAGCGACGCCGTCAGCCGGACGACCTCGTGCAGCTGACGGCTCAGCGCGTCGAGGGGGACCGGCTCGGTGCCGTGCTGCTCGATCCGGTCGCGCCGACGCTGCAGGTCGGCGAGCTGCGCGTCGATCCGGCCGAGCTGCGACTCGACGCTCGGGTCGGCGAGCCCGGCCAGCTGCCGGACGGCGTTCGCGATGCTGCCGAGCCGCGCCTCGCTGACGGAGTTGTCGGCCTCGACGAGCTCGCGCACGATGCGCAGCGCCCGCAGCGCGTGCGGCGAGAGCCGGTACTCGGCACGGGCCGTGTCCGCCGAGGAGGCGCGGGTGCGGACGAGCCACCGGGCGTCGACCCAGCTGCGGCAGTAGTCCGCCGGGGTGGCGCGCGTCTCGGGTGCGGAGCCGTCCGGGGCCGGCGCGGGCCGCGCCTCCTCGGCAGGGTCCTGGTCGTGGGCCGGCTGCTCGGTGCTGTTCCGCTCGGTGCTGTTCTGCTCCGTGTTGTTCTGCTCGAGGGCGTCGGCGACACGCTGGTGGAACCAGTCGGCCGAGACCGGGCCCTCGGCCTGCTCGAGGTGCTCGGAGAAGAGGGCGACGACCCAGCGGCTGTTCGTGCTGCGGAGGAGCGCCCAGGTCGGGTCCGCCTCCCACACGTCGCGCACGTCGTCGCGGGTGAGGGGGCCTCCGGGAGCTGCCGCCTCGGGGGCTGGGGCTGGGGCTGCTGTCTCGTCCACCGTTCGTCCCCTCCTGCGCCGTGCCGACGTGCTCGATGTCGACGGACGACGATACCGTGTGCGGGCGGCGCGCTCCGCTTCGGCGGGTTCCCGTCGGCCCCGGCGGGCGGGCGCCCACCCGCCGGGGGGCACGACGACCCGCCGACTTGCACAGGGGCCCGCCGAGCCGAGCTGAGCGCGCGTGCTCCGCTTCGCCGGGTTCCCGTCGCCGGCGGCAGGTCGGCGCCCACCCGCCGAGGGGCACCGGAACTCGCCGACTTGCAGAGGTCAAGGCCGCGCGGTGATCCACTCGACGTCGAGGGTCGACGTCGCGCCGGGCGCCAGGGTCGTCAGCGGCCCGAGCACCTCGAGCTCGACGAGGTGGGCTGAGGGGTGCAGGCCCTCCAGCGACTCGATCGGGGCGGCGGTGGGCCGCTGCAGCCAGACCTCGACCTTCGAGCCTCCGTCGGGCCAGGTGCCCGTCCTTGCCTCCGGCGACGTCGCGAGGCCGATCTCGAGCCCGTCGGGGCCGTGCAGCTCCACCGACCCCGACGCGGACGGGTAGCCGCGCTTGGCGACGCCCGTGCCGAGCGGCAGGACCACGTCGTGGCCGCGGCGCTCGCTGTGCAGCTCGCCCTCGTACGTGCCGAGGTCGAGCTCGACGGCCGAGGCAGCATGGGGCACGACGACGACCGAGTCGCTGGCGTCTCGGCCGTCAGGGC
Organism: Frigoribacterium sp. PhB116; assembly: GCF_004364285.1. Lineage (GTDB taxonomy): Bacteria > Actinomycetota > Actinomycetes > Actinomycetales > Microbacteriaceae > Frigoribacterium. The sequence continues at coordinate 83,558 of NZ_SOBE01000001.1, forward strand.
CGCCGGTGTCGACCTGGCAGACCTCCCAGATCGACCAGCGCCGCGTCGTCGCCGACGTGTTCGTGAAGGTGACCCGCTGGGTGAACGACGACGTGCCGTCGAGGAGGCGGAACTCGCGGACGACGCGGAGCCCGGTCCGCGGGTCGTCGCCGCTGGTGAGCGTCACGGTCGCCTCGGCGTCGTCCGCCTCCCACTCGGCCGTCCACGGACCCGAGTCGAGGACGGGATCGGGCGGGCCTGCCCACTCGTCCGGCCCCGACCAGCCCTGCGGCGCCGGCCAGGTCTTCGAGCCGCCGAGGTTCGCCCAGCTGTCCATGCCGCCGTCGTTCGCGGGCCAGTCGGCCACCGGCACGAGGGGCACGAGGTCCGCGCCGACGAGCACGGGGTTCTGCCAGAGCAGCTCGCGGCCGTCGACGACGAGCGACAGGAGCCGCCCGCCCCGGGTCGGCGCGAAGACCAGGACCAGCTCGCCGGTCGTGACGCGAAGGAGGGGCAGGTCGGGCCGCCCGGTCCGCTCGACGACGACCGTCACGAGGCGGCGTGCCCCGCGGCGGCGTGCCCGACGGTCGTCGTCCGCGACGCGGGCTCCTCGCGCACCGGCGCGCCGTCCGGCACCAGCACGACCTTGCCGGTCGCCCCGGCCGCCGCGATCCGGTACGCCTCGTCGGCGTGGCCGAGCGGGAGGCGGTGCGACACCACGATCTCGGGGCTGAGGCCGCCCTCGGCGATCATCCGCGCGACGTCCTCCATGCCCTGCAGCGACGTCACCCACGAGGCGGTGAGGGTGAGCTGCTTGTGCAGCAGCGTGTCCGAGACCTCGGTCTCGAGCCGGCCGCCCTCGCCCAGCAGGCCGACCCTGCCCCACTCGGCCGCCGCCTCCACCGCGGTCGACCGACCGGGCGTGCTGCCGGAGCAGTCGACGGCGACCTGGCAGCCGACGCCGTCGGTGAGGGCGAGGACGTTCGACACGGCGTCGTCGTCGGCGAGCACGACGTCGTCGACGAGGCCCGTGGCGCGGACGAACTCGATGCGCTCGGGCGAGCGCTCGACCCCGATCACGCGACGGGCACCGAGCATCCGGCCGAGCATGGCGGAGGCCAGGCCGACGGGGCCGAGGCCCACGACCAGCAGGTCCTCGCCGCCGTGCACGCCCGTGCGGCGGAGGCCCTCGTACGCGGTGCCGAAGCCGCACGCGATCAGGGCGCCGTCGACGTACGAGAGCCCGTCGGGCAGCGGCACGCAGGTCGACTCGTCGACGAGCACGTACTCGGCGTGGCCGCCGTCGCGCTGCCAGCCGTACGAGGCCTTGTGCGGCTGGTCGGTGCAGCTGATGAAGTAGCCCGAGCGGCAGTTGCGGCACCGGCCGCAGCCCTGGATGTGGTACACGATCACGTCGTCGCCGACGCCGAAGCGGGTCACGCCCGGCCCCGCCGAGACGATGCGCCCCGAGGGCTCGTGACCGGCGACGACGCCCTTGTAAGCGGGCGCGCCGTCGAGGCCCTTGTGGGTCTTGTAGCCGCCGTAGATGAAGCCGATGTCGCTGCCGCAGATGCCGCTGGCGCCGACCTGCACGAGCACCTGGCCGGGGCCGGGCGTCGGCACGTCGTGGGTGCGCAGCTCGGCGGTGTGGTCGCCGGGCAGGAACACGCCCTGCATCGTGGCGGGCAGCGACGAGGAGGTGCCGGTCGCGCCGGCGGGGGAGGGTGCGGTGGTGGTCATGGCCTAGCTCTCTTCGATCGACCCGCGCTTGCGGGACAGGGTGACGTTGAGGAGGACGGCGAGCACGATGATGACACCGCGCACGACGCTCTGGAGGAACGAGTCGACGCCGAGCAGCACGAGCCCGTTGCCGATCAGGGTGATGAAGATCACGCCGAGGAACGTGCCGACGAGGCTGCCGCGCCCGCCCGACATCGCCGTGCCGCCGATGACGACCGCCGCGATGACGTCGAACTCGAGGCCGTTGGCGGCGCCGGCGTTGCCGGAGCCGAGGCGCGCGGCGAGCAGGACTCCGCTGAGCGCACCGAGCATGCCCATGATCGCGAACAGGATCACGCGCACCCGGGCGACCTTGATGCCGGCCAGGCGTGCTGCCGCGGCGTTCCCGCCGATGGCGAAGACCGAGCGGCCGAAGGCGGTCTTGCGGGCGACGAACGCGAAGACCAGGAACGCGACGATCATGATGACCGCCGGGGTCGGCACGCCGACGATCGTCCCGGTGAGGAACGGCATCACCGGCTCGTCGAGCGGCAGCGGCACGGGCAGGGCGTCGGTGCCGAACTGGCCGAGGCCGCGCAGCACGCTCCAGAGCCCCAGCGTCGCGATGAACGACGGCACGAGGAACCGGGCGCGCAGCACGCCGGCGAGGGCGCCCCAGCCGGCCCCGACCACGAGCGTGATGAGGATGGCGAGCAGGGCCGGCAGCCCCCACTGGGTCATGGCCACGGCGACGATCACCGACGACAGGGCGACGGCGGGGCCCGTGCTCACGTCGATCTCGCCGGCGATGATCACGAGGGTCATGCCGGTGGCGGCGATGCCGATCAGGGCGGCGTCGCGGAGCAGTCCGCTCTGGTTCGCGATCGTGAAGAAGCCGACCGCGTTGAACATGAGGTAGAGGTACAGCAGCACGATCGCGACGAGCAGGCCGACGATGTTGACGAGCGTGGTGTTGCGGCGGAACGCGTCGCGGACGCGGCCGAGGGCGGAGTCGCGGGGCGCGCCTCCGCGTCCCGGGGCCGGGGCGGTCGTGGGGTCGAGCGTGGTGGTCATCGGATCGTCCTTCTCTAGCTCGAGACCATGGAGGCCTGGAGCAGCACGGGCAGGGAGATGTCGGGGGCGCGGAACTCCTCGCGGAGCCCGCCGTCACGGAGCACGAGGACGCGGTCGCAGGCGAGCGGCAGTTCTTCGATCTCGCTCGAGACGAAGACGACGAGCTTGCCGGTGTCGGCGACGGCGCGCATGATCTCGTAGATCTGCGCCTTCGCCTCGACGTCGACGCCGCGGGTGGGCTCGTCGAGCAGCAGCACGCGGCTGTCGGCGTGCAGCCAGCGGGCGATCACGGCCTTCTGCTGGTTGCCGCCGCTGAGGGTGCTGATCGGGCGCGACAGGTCGTGCGCCTTGATGGTGAGCTTCTCGGCCAGGGCCCGCGTGGCGGTGGCGATCGCGCCGGCCGACAGTGCGCCTCCTCGACTGACCTTCGCGAAGTCGCTCATCACGATGTTCTCGTCGATGCCGAGACCGGGCACGACGCCTCGGCCCTTGCGGTCCTCCGGCGTCATGCCGACGCCGAGCGACAGCATGCGGGAGGCGGTCGGCCGGTCGACCACGGAGCCCGCGATCGAGATCGTGCCGGAGGCGGCGGGACGGAACCCGGCGATGGCCTGCAGCAGCTCGGTGCGGCCCGAGCCGAGCAGCCCGGCGATGCCGAGCACCTCGCCGGCACGGCCCTCGAAGCTGACGCCGCGGAGCTTCGGCGCCACGTCGAGGTCGGCGACGCTGAGCAGCACCTCGCCGGTGGTCACCGGGCGGGTGGCGACGGAGCGCTCCTCGGGGTCGGCGCCGATCATCAGCTCGATGATGTGCGCGGTGTCGCTGCCGGCGATGGAGACGGTCTCGACGACCTTGCCGTTGCGCATCACGGTCGCGGTGTCGGCGATCTGCCGGATCTCGTCCATCCGGTGGCTCACGTAGAGCACGGCGACGCCCTGCGCGGCGAGCCGCTTCACGGTGTCGAGCACGAGGTCGACCTCGGCGGCGGCCAGGGCGCTGGTCGGCTCGTCGAGGATGAGGAGACGCGGGTCGTCCTGCAGCGCCCGCCCGATCTCGACGATCTGCTGCTGGGCGAGCGTCAGCCCGGCCACCTCGGCGTGCACGTCGATGTCGGCTCCCAGGCGCTCGAACGTGGTGCGGGCCCGCTCGACCATCACGCGGGTGTCGATGCCGAACCGGCCACGGGGCCAGCGGCCCATGGCGAGGTTCTCGGCGACCGTGACGCCGGGGACGAGGCTGAGCTCCTGGTAGCAGGTGGCGACCCCCGCGGCGGAGGCGGCGGTCACCCCGCCGTCGCCCAGCGGCTGACCGCCGAGCAGCACCTCGCCGGTCGTCGGGGTCTCGACGCCGCTGAGCAGGCGGATCAGCGTCGACTTGCCGGCGCCGTTCTGGCCGAGCAGGGCGCGGACCTCGCCGGCGTGGACGGCGAAGTCGACCCCGTCGAGGGCGGTGACTCCGGGGTAGACCTGGCTGACGCCGCGGGCCTCGGCGATGGGCGCGCCGCGGTCGCGCTCGGGATCGAGCGGCACGGCCGGGGTGGCGGCTGTCGACTCTGACAAGGGGATCCTCCGTGGATCGGGTGGTGGAGAGGGGGAACGGACGAGGAGGAGCCCGACGGGTCGCCGGGCTCCTCCTGCCGATCAGGGGAGGCCGTCGGGGTGGGTCTCGGACCAGCCTGCGGCGTCGGCCGGCAGGTACAGGTCGATCGGCGCGGCGACGACCTTGTCGTCGGGCGTCGTGCCGTCGATCGCGTCCTGGGCGGCGGCGAAGGCGAGCTTGCCGGCCTCGATGCCGCTGATGTCGACGACCGCCTTGAGCACGGAGCCGTCGGCCAGCTCAGCCGCGATGTCGCTCGTCATGTCCGAGCCGAAGACGGCGACCTGGCCGGTGAGGCCGCGGGTCTGGACCGCCTTGTACGCACCGACGGTCGCGCCTCCCGCCTCGCCGTAGAGCCCGTCGAGGTCGGGGTTCGCGCTGAGCATCTGCTCGGCGGTCGACACGGCCGTGTCGACCTCGGCGCCCTCCTGGTTGGCGACGAAGACCGTGCCGGGCAGCGCGGCGGTCAGTGCCTCGGAGAAGCCCTTGTAGCGCTGCTGGCAGACCTCGTACTGCTCGCAGTTGATGACGCCCATCTTGGGCGCCGTGATGCCGGCCTCGGTGAAGTACGCCGCGGCCTGCTTCCCGAGGTCGCCGCCGAACTTCAGCGGGTCGCCGAGCACCCAGGCCGTCACGTACTGGTCGACGGCGTCGTCGCTGACGCAGGTGTTGTAGCAGATCACCGGGATGCCGGCCTCGCTCGCCTGGCGGACGGCGGGGACGCTGCCGTCGGTCGACACGGCCGACATGATGATGGCGCTGACGCCGGAGGAGGTCAGCGTGTTCATGAACGAGCTCTCCTTCGAGACGTCGCCCGCCGAGGTCGACTCGAGGAAGTCGACGTTCTTGGAGTCGGCGTCGGCCGCGTCCTGCACGCCCTTCTTGACGCCTCCGTAGAAGCCCTGCGAGTCGAGGTAGAGGGCGCCGATCCGCTCGGCCCCGCCCTCGCCGCCGTCGGCGGTCGGGATCGAGCAGCCGGCGAGGGCGGCGGCGGCCGCGAGCAGCGCGGCCGCGGAGAGGACGCGGCGTCGCGTCCTGGTGCGTGTCGTCATGGTCATGGTTCCTTCCTAGGGGCGACCGGCGTCGTCGCCGGTCGTGATCGCGGGGGCGGTCGGGTCGGGTGTGGAGACAGGGGAGACGGACGGGACGGGGGAGGAGCGACGCGGCCGGTCGGTCGCGAGGTCGGTCCGCAGGTCGCGGACCACGTCCCGGAGCCGCTGCACCTCGGCGTCGCGCACGTCCTGCGGGTCGTCCTGGAACAGGAGCATCGTCGGCAGCGAGGTCGCGAAGTAGTCGACCTCGGCCGGGGTCGCGGCGAGCTCATCGATGAAGGCGTCGAACCGGGCGAGCAGCGCCCGCGCCTCGCCGTCCGCGCCGAGGCGGGTCAGCGCGGTGACGGCGGCGGCGTTCCGCTCGGTGAAGGCCTGGGTCGCCATGCCGGCGAAGTCGCCGGTGGCGGCCGCGGCCTGCTGCCAGGCGGCGCGAGCCCCCGCGTCGTCGCCGAGCGCGGTCAGCGCGTCGCCGAGGGCGAGGTGCAGCTCCGCCGTCGTCTGGAGGGGGTGACGTGCCTCGCCCAGGCTCGCCGGGGGCTCGAGTGCGGACTCGACACGGGCACGAGCCTCTGCTGCGTCACCCGCCGCGAGGGCCTCGCCGGCGGCCGCCAGCTGGGCTGCCTCCCAGACGCCGAGCACCTGGCCCTCGCCGCCCTCCCAGGGCTGGAACCGGCGTGCGGCCACCGCGGAGATCGCGTCGTGGTGCCGACCGATGAGGGTGAGCAGCCGGGCCCGGACGACGCTGAGGTCGTCTCGCTCGTCGACGAGGTCGGGACGCAGCTCGAGGGCACGGAGGCGGTCGGCCGGGGCCGTGCCGCGGCGCTCGGCGAGCTGGTCGGCCTCGAAGAGCAGCCGGGAGTCGTCGGGACGACGGCGCCGGGCGGCCTCGAAGTGCGTCGCGGCCAGCTCGGGGTCGTGCTCGACGTTGTAGGCGGCGATGCCGAGGTTGCGCTCGGCGACCGCGGCCTGCGCGTCGTCGACGTCGCCCTCGAGCGCCCGGCGCCAGGCGTCGGCGGCGTCGGCCCCGCGGCCGTGGGCGTAGAACCAGCTGCCGAGCAGTGACCAGGCGAGTCCGTCGGCAGGATCGACCTGCACGGCCTCGACGAGGACGGCGACGTCGTCGAGCCGCGAGGGGAGGCAGCGGATCGCGTCGACGGCGTGCAGCGCGACGAGCGCACGGCGGGCCTCGTCGGCACGACCGGCACGGGCCAGCAAGGAGGCGCGGTGGTAGCCGAGCAGGGGCCCGACGTTCACCTGCCCCTGCGCGGCGCGGGAGAGCTGCGCCTGCGCCAGGTCGAGCACCGACAGCGCCTCGTCGAGCCAGCCGGCGGAGCCGTACTCGAGCGCGACGTCGAGCAGGGTGGGGGCGTCGTCGGAGAGCACGCGTCCGGCGAGGTGCCGGGCCCACTGGTCGAGCGGGTCGAGCGCCAACGTCTCGTCGAGCAGGGCGTCGGCCTCGTCGCGCCGGTCCAGCGCGCGGAGGACGAGGACGAGGAGGTCACGCGCCTGCAGGTTGTCGGCGTCGCGTCGCAGCACGTCGCGCAGCAGCTGCTCGGCCGCGGCCGGGTCGGAGCGTCCGAGCAGCCGGGCCCGGGCCAGCGACGCGGGGGCCGCCCAGGCCGCGTTCCAGCCGGACTTGGCCAGCGCCTCCTTCGCCTCTGTGGTCCGGCCGAGCCGCGTGAGCGTGAGCCCGAGACGGTAGAGGGGCTCGCCGTCGGCCGGGTTGGGCGCCCAGGCGAGCTGCCGCGCGACCGCGGTGCGGAGCAGGGCGAGGGCCTCGTCGTACCGGGCCGTGTCGTGCAGCCGCGTCGCCAGGGCCACGTTCACGCGCACGTCGCCCGGGTCGCGGCGGAGGGCCTCGCGCCAGTACGGCTCGGGCGAACGCGTCGCGTGCCGGTACTGCTGCAGGTACTGGCCGACGAGGAACAGCTCGTCGACCGTCGCGACGTCGGCGGGCGCGGGCGGGGCGACGGCTGCGGCCGGGGCGGCGTCCGTCTCGTCCGTTCCGTCGGCGTTGCTCGTGTCGGCCGCCCGCGCCTCCGCGTCGAGCTGCGCGAGGACGTCGCGACCGTCGACGGCCACGAGGAGGCGGCCGTCGGCTCGGGCCTCGACGACGAGCCCGCCGAGCGTCGTGCCGGCGGGCAGGGCGCAGTCGAGCACGGCGGGCAGGCCCGGAGCGACGGAGGCGCGGTGCCGGTCGAGCACGGACCCGTCAGGCGACAGGACGACGACGTCGACCTCGTCGTGGACATGCGTCACGGCGAGGCCGACGCGGAGGACGGGGGCGCGGTCGCTGCTGCTGTCGCCGGCGTCGGCGAGGTCGAGGCGCATCGCGGCGTCCCTCGTGGCCTGGTGCGCGGGCCCGATCTCGGTGATCGGGTACCAGAACTGGCTGAAGGTCTTGGTCTCGCCCGGGGCGAGGAACGAGAAGTCGGGCTGGTTGTCGGTGTAGACGCCGGCCATCAGCTCGACGTAGGGGCCGTCCGAGTCGGTGAGGTTGTCGTCCCAGGCCCAGCCGAAGGGCGCGTCGCCCCAGGTCCACTGCTTCTTGCCGGGGGAGATCGCCCGGTCGGCCCAGTGCACGAAGCCGGCACGACGGCCGTGGTCGTAGCCGCCGAAGAAGTCGTCGTCGGTCGCGGTGACCATGTACGAGGTCGGCACGGGGATGTTGCGGTACCAGTCGAGGCGGTCGGCGTCGGGGCGGTCGGCGTCGACGCGGGCGGGGTAGTCGACGCCGTAGTACTCGCCGGCGACCCGGGGGAAGTCGACGACGGCCCGCTTCGCGTGGTCGGCGACGTGACGGACGTCGGTGGGGAAGAACGACTGGTAGTCGTCGCCCACGGCGGCGGCGACGTTGGCCCACCAGAGGAACGTCTGCGTCTCGTCGCTGCGGTTGAACAACCGCACCCGAGCCTCGATCAGGGAGGAGTCGGGCCGGAGGCGGATGCCGTGCATGCCCTTCATCCGGGCGAACGGGTCGTGGTCGGAGCACCAGACGGTGACGGCCCCGTCGGCCTCGCGCTCGATCGACACGTCGGTCGGCAGGAACGTCGCGGGGCGGTGGTGCTGGGGCCAGTTGAACTCGACGCCGCCGGAGATCCACGGACCGGCCAGGCCCACGAGGGCGGGCTTCACGACGTTGTTCCGGTAGAAGATGTCGTAGTCGGCGGTCTTGTCGTAGGCGACGTGGATCCGCCCGCCCAGCTGGGGCAGGATCACGAGGCGCAGCCACGGGTTCTCGAGGTGGACCGCGTCCCAGGCGTACGGCCGCTTCTCGGGCTCGATGCTCTCGTGGAACGGCAGCGGGAAGACCCGCCCGGACGATCCTTGGTAGACGCGGGAGTCGAGGAAGGCCGGGTACCGGTCGGGCTCGCCCGGCAGGTACGTGTCGACGACGAGGGGCTCCGACCAGGCGGCGACGCCTGCCGAGGCCTGGTCAGCGGGCACGGGGGGAAGAGTCAACCTCGACTCGGCGGTGAGCATGAGGCCAGCGTACGGAGGCGGTCGACGCCTCCGGAACGACCGATCCTGCGGCATGCCTGGACGAAACCACGACGCGCGTCCATGATGGCGGGATGACCATCGAGGACGGCTTCCCCGGGCAGCGCCTGCTCGTCATGCCTCGCCCCCGCGTCCGGGCGGCCCTGGCACGGCCCGGCACGTCGCACCTCGTCGTGACCGACGCCGGGTACTTCCCCGAGGCCAGGGCGCACGGCATGGCCCGGCTGGAAGGAGTGCCGCAGAGCGTCGTGCTCGTCTGCGTCCGCGGCGCCGGCTGGTGCGTCGTCGACGGCATCCGTCACGAGGTGGCCGCCGGCCAGGTCGTGGTGGTCCCGCCGGACGCGCCGCACGAGTACGGCTCGGGCGACGCGTCGCCCTGGACGTTGTGGTGGCTGCACCTCGACGGCCGCGACCTCGCGGAGTTCCTCCGGGTGGCGGGCCTCTCGTCGTCGGCTCCCGTGCGGCAGCTCTCGGACGTCTACCGCGTGGTCGCGCTCATCGAGGAGGTGGTGCAGGCGATGGAACGGGACCAGACGTTCGCCAGCGTGCTCGCCGCCTCCGGCGCCGCCTGGCACCTCATGGCGCTGCTCTGCTCGGAGCGGCGTGTCGGCAGCCCCCGCGAGTCGGCCGTGGAGCAGGCCCAGGAGTACCTGCGGCAGCACGTGACGGAACGCGTCTCCGTCGACGAGCTCGCCGCGCTGGCCCGGCTCAGCCCCTCGCACTTCGCCGCCCGCTTCAAGCAGGAGACGGGGTCGACGCCGCTCCGGTACCAGACGCAGCTCCGCATGGCGCGGGCCCGGGAGCTGCTCGACACGACCGACCTGCCCGTCGGGCTCGTGGCCGACCGGGTGGGCTACGTCGACCCGTTCTACTTCTCGCGGCAGTTCCGAGCAGTGCACGGGCTGACGCCTGTCGCGTACCGGGCCCAGCGCAAGGGCTGAAGCACCGGGTCGGCCTGCCGACGAGCGTGCGGGTCGGCGTCCCGCCCGGTCTGCTGGCCGGCCTGCTGCCGGGTCGTGTCGGAGGCGGCCGCTACGGTGTCGAGCACGCCCCGCGACGCTCGTCGCCCGGCCGGACCTGCACGAGGAGGCCCCCATCTACATCGCCGACGACACCGTGGTGACGAGCCCCACCGACCTCACGACCTGGGCCGCGTGCGAGTGGGCGTTCCTGCGCCGGCTCGACGCGAAGCTGGGGCGGATCGACGCGGTGGTCGACGAGGCCGACGCGATGCTCGACCGCACGGCTCGGCTCGGCGACGACCACGAGGTGCGGTTCCTCGAGCAGCTGCGCGCGACGCACGACGTCGTCGAGTTCGAGCGGCCGTCCCGCGACGAGTACCCCGCGGCGGCGCGGGCGGCGGCCGACGCGATGCGGGCCGGTGCCGACGTGCTCTACCAGGCGACGTTCTTCGACGGGTCGTTCATCGGGTTCAGCGACTTCCTGGTGCGGAACGACGCCGGCGAGTACGAGGTGTACGACACGAAGCTGGCGCGGCACGCCAAGATCCCCGCCCTGCTGCAGCTCGCCGCCTACGCCGAGCAGATCGAGGCGCTCGGCATCCCGGTGGGCGCGCAGGTGCACCTCGTGCTCGGCGACGGGTCGCGGTCCACCCACGACCTCGCCGACATCGCACCGGTGTTCCGGGCTCAGCGGGCGCAGCTCCGGGCGGTGGTCGCCGAGCGGGTGCGCGCGACCGAGCCCCTGGCCTGGGGCGCCCCGGGCATCACCGCCTGTGGCCGCTGCTCGCAGTGCTCGGCGCAGGTCGAGCTGCACCGCGACCTCGTGCTCGTCGCCGGGCTGACGCTCTCGCAGCGCTCCCGGCTGAACGACGCCGGCGTGCACAGCATCGACGAACTGGCGGTCAGCACCGGCAGCGTGCCGGGAGTGGGCGGCGCCGCCCTCGCGCGCCTCCGGGGCCAGGCGCAGCTGCAGCTGGCGAGCGAGCACGGCCGACCCGAGGTGCGTCTCGTCGACGCCGCGTCGCTCGCCGCGATCCCCGCGCCCGACCCCGGCGACGTCTTCTTCGACTTCGAGGGCGACCCGCTGTACACCGAGGGCGACAGCAGCGTGTGGGGCCTCGACTACCTCTTCGGCCTCGTCGACCAGGAGGCACGGTTCACCGCGTTCTGGGCGCACGACCTCCGAGAAGAGCGACGTGCGCTCGTCGCGTTCCTCGCGTACGTGCGCGAGCGACGCGCGGCCCACCCGGGCATGCACGTCTACCACTACGCCTCCTACGAGCGGACGCACCTGCTGTCGCTCGCCGCCCGGCACGGCGTCGGCGAGGAGGAGGTCGACGACCTGCTGCGCGACGGCGTGCTCGTCGACCTCTACCCGATCGTCCGCAAGGCGCTGCTGGTCGGCTCGCGGAGCTACTCGATCAAGAAGCTCGAGCCGCTCTACATGGGGGCCGACCTGCGCGACGGCGAAGGTGTCGTGAACGCCGCCGACAGCATCACGGCCTACGTCGAGGCGATCACCGCCCTCCGCGCCGGCGACCCGTCCGGTCAGGCCCGGCTCGACCAGGTCGCCGACTACAACGAGTACGACTGCCGCTCGACCCTGCGGCTGCGCGACTGGCTGCTCGGCTTCGCCGCGACCACCGACGTCGAGGCCTCGGACGACCTGCTGCCGCTCGTCGACGACGAGCGGGTGAAGGCCGAGCCCGACCCCGTCTTCGTCGAGCTCGCCGCCCTGCTGGCCGACGTCGACCCGCTCGACCGCGACGCCGACCAGACGGCGCTGGCGCTCGCCGCGGCCGCGATCGACTACCACCGGCGCGAGGCCAAGACCTTCTGGCAGGAGCACTTCGACCGCCTCCGCGGCCCGGTCGACGAGTGGGGCGACACCCGCGACGTGTTCGTCGTCGAGCGTACCGAGGTCGTCCGCGACTGGGAGAAGCTGCCGCGGGCCCGCACCCTCTCGCGCGACCTGCGCCTCGTCGGCTCGCTCGGGCCGGGCAGCCGTCTCAGCGCAGGCGGTCCGTCGCCGCACCTCGTCTACGACGCGCCGCTGCCGCCCACTGTCCGCGCCGCCGGGCCCGGCCTCCGCGGTGCGTCCGGTCGTGCCACGGTGCTCGACGTCGACGCGGACGGCGACAGCGTCGTCCTGCTCGTCAAGGAGTCGTTGGCGAGCGGCGGCGAGCCGCACCACCAGTTCCCGCTCGCGCTGACTCCCGCCGCGCCGCCTCGGGCGGCCCCGCAGCCCGAGGCCATCTCGGGGTGGGGCCGCGCCCTGCTCGACGAGCTGCCGGCGATGCGGCCGGACCCGGCGCTCGACCTGTTGCGCCGGATCCCGCCGCGCGGGGGAGTCGTGCCCGTCGTCGGTGACGACACCGTGGCGGCCGTGACCCGCACGCTGCTCGGTCTCGACCGCTCGTACCTCGCCGTGCAGGGGCCTCCCGGCACGGGCAAGACCTACGTCGGCTCGACCGTCGTCGCCCGCCTCGTGAGCGAGCACGGCTGGCGCGTCGGCGTCGTCGGGCAGTCGCACGCGGTCGTCGAGAACTTCCTCGAGGCGGTCGTCGCCAAGGGCGTCGACTCCTCGCGCGTCGTCAAGGTGCCCAAGAAGGGCACCGACGCCGAGACGCTGGAGGCGGCGGCCTGGACCCCGGTCAAGGACGGCGCCGCGGTGGCCGGCTTCCTCGCCGGGGCCGGCGAGACCGGCGGCGTCGTCGGCGGCACGGCGTGGACCTTCGCCAACGGCGACACGATCGCGCGCCGGTCGCTCGACCTGCTGGTGGTCGACGAGGCCGGGCAGTTCTCGCTGGCCCCGACCATCGCCTCCTCGGTGGCGGCCCAGCGCCTCCTGCTGCTCGGCGATCCGCAGCAGCTGCCGCAGGTCAGCCAGGGCTCGCACCCCGAGCCCGTGGACGAGTCGGCGCTCGGCTGGGTGGCCGACGGGCACGACGTGCTGCCCGCCGAGCTCGGGTACTTCCTGTCGCGGACGTTCCGGATGCACCCTGCGGTGACGGCGCCGGTGTCGCGGCTCTCGTACGCGGGGCAGCTCGAGTCGCGCGCTCCGTCCCGGCTGCTCGAGGGAGTCGAGCCGGGGCTGCACGTCGCGCCGGTCGTGCACGCGGGCGACACGACGTCGTCGGTCGACGAGGCCCAGCGGGTCGTCGAGCTCGTGCGCGACGTCGTCGGCCGCCGCTGGACCGACGAGCACGGCAGCCGCTCGCTGACCGACGACGACGTGATCGTCGTCGCGCCCTACAACGCGCAGGGCGCGGTGATCCGTGAGCTGCTCGACAGCGCGGGCTACGCCGGCGCGACCGTGGGCACGGTCGACCTGTTCCAGGGTCGGGAGGCGGTCGTCGCCATCGTGTCGCTCGCCGCGTCGTCGGCGGCCGACATCCCACGGGGGCTCGACTTCCTGCTGATGCCGAACCGGCTGAACGTGGCGATCTCGCGCGCGAAGTGGGCGGCGTGGCTCGTGCACTCGCCGGCGTTGGCGTCGTCGATGCCGACCTCGATCGCCGGTCTCGGGCTGCTGTCGCGGTTCATCGAGCTCGTCGAGGGCAGCCAGCCGGGCCAGCAGCCGGGCTAGGCGACCCGAAGACGACAAGGCAACGCGGAACATCGCGTCGTCTTGTCGCTCTCACGTCGTCTTTCGCCTCGCGGCGGCTCGGGCGTGCTGCGCGGCGACGAGGACGGCCTCGACGGTCGCCAAGGCGACCCCGGCAGGTTCGTGCTCCCAGACACGCACCACGCGCCAGCCCGCCCGCGTCAGCTCGGCGTCGTGACGGGCGTCGCGCTGCCGGTTGGCGAGCAGCTTCGCGTGCCAGTACGTCGCGTTGGACCGGGGGAGGTGGGTGTGCGCCGGGCAGAAGTGCCAGAAGCAGCCGTCCACGAAGACCGCCACCCGGAGACGCGGGAACAGCAGATCGGGTCGGCCCCGGCTCACGCCCCGCACCGGTCGGTCGACGAAGTAGCGCCAGCCGCGGGCGTGGAGGGCTCTTCGCAGCAGCCACTCGGGCCTCGTGTCGCGACGACGGATGCGGCTCATCCGGAGACGCGTCGCCGCGTCCGAGTCGAACTCGTCTGCCGTGGGTCGCTCGGAGTGCGACGAGGAGGGCATGGATGACGACGCTAGGGCGAGGAGGCGTCCGACCCCACTCGGGCGGCGTCGCCTGTGGACGCTCGACGGCTGCGTCGCTCGGAGGAGGAACGGCAGGCCAGAACCGGGCTCAGGGGCCGCCGAGCAGGACGCCGACCAGCCAGATGGCCGGCAGCACGAGCACGACCACGGCCACGTCGACGACCAGCAGGGCGACGTCGACGGCCTCGTGCTCTGACGGCTCGCTCGAGGGGAGCACCGTCGTCACCGCAGCGACGGCTCCGACCGCACCCGCCGTCGGGACCGTCACCGCCAGCGCCGTCGCGGCGGCGATCGGCCCCGGCTCGGCCCACGGCACGCTCACGAGCAGGATCGCTGCGGTGACGCCCACGAGTCCGCCGAGCACGGCCACGACACGGGCGACGCGCACACGGCCACGCCTCGCCGGAGACGGCGACGGCGAAGGCGACGGCGGGGGCGACGGGGAGTCCATGCCGCGCAACGATACAGACCGGTCGGACCATGCGACACCCGGCCGCGCGAGTCTCAGCCCCGGGGCTGAGACGGCCGGCCAGAGCGCCGTCGAGGCGTCGGGCCGTGTCGCGAGCCTCAGTCCTGCGGCTTGGTCGCCACCACGAAGAACAGCACCCCGGAGACGACCACCGTCAGCATCGCGACCGCCAGCAGCGGCGACGACACCCCCGACACGAACGAGGCGCCGCCCGACGCCGACGTCACGAGCCGGCCGATGAGCAGTGCCGCGGTCGCGAGGCCCGAGCCGAGCAGGGCGACGCGAGCCAGGTCGTGCAGGCGACGGGCGTCGTCCGCCGTGGCGCGCCTCCTCTGCCTGGGCACGAAGAGCACGACGGCCAGCACGGCCACGGCCAGCGGCACCACGGCTCCGAGCGTCAGGGCGAGCTGGACGATGCCGAACAGGGCGGGCACGCCCTCGGGCTGGGTGTTCACGGCGGTCCTCACGGGATCGGGTCGGTGCGGGACGGGCTGGTGCGGGTGACGAGTATCGCGTGACCATCTTGCCTGGTCGTCTCCCGCACCTGCTGACCGGGGCCGAGGAGGCGCGGGTCGCGCTCCTGGGCTCGCTCACGGCTGGACGGCAGGGGTCGCCCAGACGACGTCGCTAGGGTCGCTGCGACGAGAGGGGGTCGTGTGTTCGACGCCACCGGCCTCATGGGCCTGCTGCTGATGATCGTGGGAGTCCTGCTCCTCGCGGTCGCGTTGCCGCTGATCGGATCGTTCCTGCTCGACGGGCTGATCCAGATCGTGCGCGGCGACGGCCTCCGGGTCTTCGGGCTCGCCGCCGTGCTGTCGCTCGTCACGGCCCTCGTCGGGGTCGCACTGATCGTCGGCGCCCGGCAGGTCACCGACGACATGGTGTCGCTGGGCATGCTCGAGAACGGCCTCAGCGGGTTGTTGTCGGTGCTGGTGCCCGCGATGATCGTGCTCGCCGTGATCCAGTTCGTGCGGCGCCAGGTGCGCGCACGTCGCCGGCGCGCCGCGTAGCTCCCGGCATGCGTCGCCGCTTCCCGCGATCGCGCTCCGCTCCGGCCCGTGCCCGCCCGCGCCGCGGCCTCTCCGCTCGTCGACGTGGAGAAGAAATACGCGTGAAGGGACAAGACACCCGCGGGCCCGCAGGTGTCTTGTCCCTTTACGCGTATTCAGCACCGCAGCCGCAGCCGCAGCCGCAGCCGCGCCCGGAGCCGCAGCCGCGCCCGCGGCCGGCGGCTAGTAGCGGGGCTTGCGGTCGCGGTCGCCGTCGCGACGGGGCGCGCCGCCGCTACGACGGTCGGGCTTGATCTCGATCAGCGTGCCGCTGATGCGGGTGTCGGCCAGGCGGTCGAGCATGTCGCGGCTGATGTCCGAGGCGAGCTCGACGATCGAGAAGTCGGGACGGATCTGGATCGCTCCGAAGTCGTCCCGGCTGAGGCCGCCTTCGTTGGCGAGCGCGCCGACGATCTGACGGGGCTCGACGCGCTGACGACGGCCGACCTCGATGCGGTAGGCGGTCATCGGCTTCGAGGTGCGGGGGCCGCGCTCGGCACGGTCGCCGCGGTCGGAGCGCCCGCCGCGGTCGTCGCGCGAGCCGGAGCCCGAGCCGCGGTCGTCGCGGGCCGGACGGTCGTCGCGCCGGGCCGGGCGCTCGTCGGCTGGGTCGAGCAGCAGGGGCGTCTCGCCCTGAGCCACGACGGCGAGGGCGGCGGCGACGTCGGCCTCGGGCACGTCGTGGTGCTCGACGTAGTGGCCGATGATGTCGCGGAACGCGCTGATCCTCGCTTCCTGGTTCAGCGCCTCCGTGATCTGGTCGTCGAAGCGCGCGAGGCGCGTGACGTTGACGTCTTCGAGAGTCGGCAGCTGCATCTGCGTGAGCGGCTGGCGCGTCGCCTTCTCGATGGCGCCCAGGAGGCGACGCTCACGGGGGGTGACGAAGCTGATCGCTGCACCGCTGCGGCCGGCACGGCCCGTGCGGCCGATGCGGTGCACGTACGACTCGGTGTCGATCGGCAGGTCGTAGTTGACGACGTGCGTGATGCGGTCGACGTCGAGGCCGCGGGCCGCGACGTCGGTCGCGACGAGGATGTCGAGCTTGCCGCTCTTGAGCTGGCCGACCGTGCGCTCGCGCTGGGCCTGGGCCACGTCGCCGCTGATCGCGGCGGCGGTGTAGCCGCGGGCCCGCAGCTTCTCGGCGAGGGTCTCGGTCTCGCTCTTCGTGCGGACGAAGATGATCATGCCCTCGAAGGCCTCGACCTCGAGGATGCGCGTGAGGGCGTCGACCTTCTGCGGGTACGACACCATCAGGTAGCGCTGGCTCGTGTTGACCGAGGTGGTGGTCTTGGCCTTGACCGTGATCTCTTCGGCGTCGTTGAGGTACTGCTTCGAGATGCGACGGATCTGGGGCGGCATCGTCGCGGAGAAGAGCGCGACCTGCTTGTCGTCGGGGGTGTCGGCGAGGATCGTCTCGACGTCTTCGGCGAAGCCCATCTTGAGCATCTCGTCGGCCTCGTCGAGCACGAGGTACTTGAGCTCGCTCAGGTCGAGGGTGCCCTTGGCCAGGTGGTCCATGATGCGGCCGGGCGTGCCGACGACGACGTGGACGCCGCGGCGCAGCGCGCTCAGCTGGACGCCGTAGGCCTGGCCGCCGTAGACGGGCAGCACGTGGACGCCGCGCATGCCGCTGGCGAACTGCTCGAACGCCTCGCAGACCTGCAGGGCCAGCTCGCGCGTCGGCGAGAGGACGAGGGCCTGCGGCTTCTTGGCGGAGACGTCGAGGCGGGACAGGATCGGCAGCGCGAACGCCGCCGTCTTGCCGGTGCCGGTCTGGGCCAGGCCGACGACGTCGCGTCCGCCGAGCAGGGTGGGGATGGTGGCCGCCTGGATGGCGGAGGGGGTCTCGTAGCCGATCTCCTTGATCGCCTTGAGCACCTGGTCGCTCAGACCCAGGTCCGAGAACGTCGGACCGATCTCGGGTGCATCGGCGTCGATCGTGTCGTTCTCGGTGGTGTCGCTCATCCTGCAAGGGTAGAGGACTGCGGGTGCTCCCACGGCCGCTCGGCGCGGGCGGGTCGTCGAGACGTGCCCGGCGAGGCAGCTCAGGCGCCGCCGGTCGAGCCTCCCGAGCCGGCTGCGCCTGCTGAGCCGGTCGTCCCCGGCGCGGGCGTCTGCGGGCCGACGATGCTGATCGGCGAGGTGTCCAGCCGCTCGGACTGCACCACGACGCGCTTCGCCCGGCGCCGCAGCGAGCGCCGCGCGCCGGGGGTCGCCAGCAGGCTGCCGAGCACCAGGCCGGCGCCGATGGCGAGCGTCGTCGAGACGGAGCCGACCACGTCGAGCGCTGCTCCGCCCGTGCCCGCCATGACGTTGAGCAGCGCGGAGGCCACGGCGAGCGACGGCAGGAGCGAGCCGCAGAAGGCGGGCACGGCGATGGCGGTCGCCGAGACGCGCAGGCGCGCCGCGATGACGGTGCTGAGCGCCCCGAGCAGGGTGGCCACCAGGAACGTCGCGCCGAGCAGGGGCACCTCGAGCTGCTTCAGGCACCACAGGGTGACGGTGCCGACGAGCGCGACGCCGATCGCGACCGGCACGACGCGGGCGTTGGCCCCCTGTGTGACGGCCGTCGCCGACGCGGCGAAGAAGGTCGTGACGAGGAGGAGCCAGATCGGCAGGGTCCGGAGCGTGATGTCGGTCGGGTCGACCTCGATCGACAGGCCGGAGGTGAGGGCCAGCCCGCCGGGGATGCCCACGGCGATCCCCGCCACGATCAAGGCGATGATCAGCGCCCGGGACAACGCCATCGCGCGGAAGCCCGAGATGGCGTCCTGCGCCCAGGTGACGATCGTCACGTGGGGCAGGATCAGCACCACCACGGCGGCCACCATCGCGGCGGCGCTGCCGGCGCCGACCGCGCCCGCCCCGATCGCGAGCGACCCCACGGCGGCGACGCTCGCCGACTGCAGGGCGACGATGAAGAAGTTCGGGATGCCCTTGCGGGTGAGCCAGCGCCCGAGGACCATCGCGCCGACCATCAGGACGAAGGCGCCCGCCGCGCCGGCGAGCGAGCCGCCGGCCTGCAGGGAGACGGACACGCCGAACAGGCCCATGGCCGCGTCCGTGATCCAGGTCGGCCAGCGCGGGGGAGAACGCAGCACCGTGACCAGCCCCTCGACGGCGCTCGTCATGTCGCGCTCGTCGTGCAGCAGCTCGTCGACGATCTGGTAGACGAGCGAGAGCCGGTGCAGGTCGCTGCCCTCGGCCGCGACGACGCGCATCTTCACGAGGGGCGGGCCCTCGACGGGCGTGTACTGCACCGTGATCGCGGTGCCCGTGATGTCGAGCTCGAGCGGGGCCAGGTTCCACTTCGTGCCGACCGCGACGATCGCGACCTCGACGGTGCGGACGTCGGCGCCCGAGGCGAGCATCACCTCGCCGAGGTCGAGGCAGAAGTCGACGATCTGACGGGGCGAGTAGAGGTCGCCGAGGTGGCCGTGCGCGGGCGTCGTGCCCTCGTAGATCGTCCCGCGCAGGCGGGCGCGGACGTCGCGCATCTCCTGCGCGTCGACCCGACGGCGGCGGACGCGTGCCGGCCGCGGGGCCGAGGGCGCCTTGGGCGCACCCCGCCCCGTCGCCTTGGCCGGGGCCTTCGGCGGCGTCCGGTAGGTGGGGATCCAGGGAGCCGCGGGGTCCCGGGTGGTCCCCGGCACCTCCTGGTGCGCGTCGGCAGCGACGGCGGCGCCGCCTGTCCTGTCGGTCGCGGCGCTCGGGGCGCCGCCGGGCGCAGCCCCGTCGGCCTCAGGTCCTGCCTCGGGAGCAGCCGGTCGCCTCGGCGGCGGGTCGTACGCCCGCGGGCCGTCGGCGAAGCCGGGTGTGCCCGCCCGGGTCGGCGCCCCGTCGCGGTCGGCAGGTCGGTCGGAGGCGGGGCGTTCGGACATCGGGACGAGTCTAGGCAGGCGCGCCCGGCGAGTCGCTGCGACCGTCGCCGACCGGCGCGTCCCCCGAGGACTCGGCCTCCGCCTCCTGCGCCCGCTGCCGGGCGAACATCTGCGGGACGATCCTGAGGAACGTCCAGACGTCGCCCCGGTCGTAGCTGTCGGGCGACTCGTCGCCGCCGAGGAACGGGTACGGCACGGGCACGTACACCTGGTCGGGGCCGAGTGGGCCCGTGCGGCGCGCGACCTCGTCGAGGTGGGGGCGGCGCAGGACGAACTCGTCGAAGCCCTCGTCGGACAGGACCATGGCGTCGAAGTGATCGAGGGAGTCGAAGCGGCCGTAGTCCTTGAACGCGTCTCGGAAGGGGTGCAGCACCCCGAAGGTGCCCTCGCGCCGGTCGTGGAGGAAGACGTGCCCCAGGTGCGAGTAGCCGACGACGTCGGTGTACGAGCGGTGCAGCCCCTCCCAGCCGGGCAGGTCGCCGACAGGACGGGGCGACGGGAGGAGGTGGTAGCCGGGCGAGCCGGCAGCGGGCTCGGGGGCAGTGGGCCCGGCCGCGCGCTCGGGGGTCCCGGGCCCGGAGGCGGGCTCGGCAGCGGGCTCGGCCGCAGGCGCGGCCTCCGGCTGGGGCGCCGGCCCGGCGGGGGTGCTGGCAGGCGCGCTCTCGGGTGCGACCGCGGTGTCCTGGGGGCTCGTCGTCGAGCGCCGGAACGGGTTCCTCATTCGCGTGAGCTTAGGGGGACCGCGCGCGCCCGTCGAGAGCTGACGAGAACTCAGGAGGTGGTCCGCCCGAGCGCAGGACAGACCTGCGGGAATGCACGGCCGCCGACCCGGTTGCACCACGGATGAGCTCTGCCGACACCACTTCCCCTGACTCCTCGACCACCTCCACCTCCACCTCCGCTCCGCGCACCGCGCTCGTCGTCGGCGCGAGCGGCATCACCGGCACCGCGCTGGTCGAGCGCCTCACGGCGGACGGCTGGGACGTCCTCGCGCTGTCGCGCCGCGCCTCCTCGGCCCCCGGCGTCCGCGGCATCGCCGCCGACCTGCGCAGCGCCGACAGCCTGCAGGAGGCGCTGGCCGGCGAACGCCCCACCCACGTCTTCTTCACGGCCTGGTCGCGCCAGGAGACCGAGGCCGAGAACATCGCGGTCAACGCGGGCATGGTCCGCGACCTGCTCGCCGCCCTGGCGCACGCGCCCGTGCAGCACGTCGCGCTGGTCACCGGCCTCAAGCACTACCTCGGCCCGTTCGAGGCGTACGCCGCGGGCGAGATGCCCGACACGCCGTTCCACGAGGAGGAGCCCCGCCTCGACACCCCGAACTTCTACTACGCGCAGGAGGACGAGCTGTTCGCCGCCGCCGAGCGCCAGGGCTTCACCTGGTCGGTGCACCGCTCGCACACCGTGATCGGCTACGCCGTCGGCAACGCGATGAACATGGGCCTCACGATCGCCGCTGCTGCCGCTCTGAGCCGTGAGCACGGGCTGCCGTTCGTGTTCCCGGGCAGCGAGACGCAGTGGAACTCGCTCACCGACATGACCGACGCCGGCCTGCTCGCCGACCACATGGTCTGGGCGTCGACCGACCCTGCCGGCGCGGACGAGCCGTTCAACGTCGTCAACGGCGACGTGTTCCGCTGGCGCTGGATGTGGCCCCGCCTCGCCGCGCACCTCGGCGTGGACCCGGCGCTGGTCTCCGGGCCGTCGGGCGCGCCGCAGCCGCTCGAGGTGCAGATGGCCGGGCGCGAGGACGACTGGGCGGCGCTCGCCGCGAAGCACGATCTCGTCGAGCCCGACCTCGCGCGCGTCGCGTCGTGGTGGCACACCGACGCCGACCTCGGCCGCGAGATGGAGGTCGTCACCGACATGGGCAAGAGCCGCGAGGCCGGGTTCGTCGGGTTCCGCCGAACGGAGCGGGCGCTCACGGAGCTGTTCGACCGGTACCGCGCCGCACGCCTGGTGCCGTAGGGCGGGTGCGCCTCCCGCGCGCTGAACATCGCGCACATGCCGACCGCTTGTGCTGCAATACCTGCATTTCCACCTGTTGCGGCGCCGCTCGACGGCTGACAGTCGGCATGTGCAGCAGATGAAGCTGAGCCGAGGAGGCGCGGGTCGCGAGCTAGGGGAGGCGCGTGTCGTCCGCCGGGCCGTCAGATGCGTCGTCGAGGCGGGGGGCACCCTCCGCGAGGGGCACGTCGTCCGCGTGGGCGAGGATCGACTGCGCCGTGGCGCCGAGCACCACGGCGGCGTCGACGCCGCGTGCCTCGGCCAGGGCCGCACTGAGGCCGGCCGCGAGGCTGCCGCCGGCTGCTCCGAGGGTCGAGACGACCGCCTCCTGCTTCTCGGTCAGCGGGTCGCCCGCCTGCTCAGCGACCACCTCGCGCAGGTTGTCGTCGCTGGCGTCGAGCGCCTCGTCGTCGCCCTGGGAGATGGCTGCCGCCTGCGACACGATCGCGAGCGCGAGCTCCGCGGCGTCGCGCTCGGGCGTGCGGTCGGTCGGTGTCGTCTCGTCCATGCGGCGACCGTACGCCGCGCTCGCGAGTGATCGTCAGGCATCTCGGAGGCAGTGCCCTCCCGTGCGACTGAGCAGTGCGCCGTTCACAGGCCGCTCAGCGCGCGCCGCGGCACCCCGTTCAGTGAGCGCCGCGGCGCCGCGCCAGCTCGACCGCACGCTCGACGCCGTCGCGCCACGGCGCCCCGTGGCCGGGGAGCACCACCCGCGCTCCCGTCGAGGCGAGGGCGTCGAGCGAGGCGAGGGCCACGTCGCTGTCCGCCGTCGCGGCTCCGGCCACGATCTGCGGGCCGCGACCGCCGGTGTAGGGGTCGAGCGTGACGAGCGCGTCCCCGACGATCACGGCGTCGCGGTCGGGCAGGTGGAGCGCGACGTGCCCGTCGGTGTGTCCCGGCGTCGGCACGATCACGGCGCCCTCTGGCAACGGGGTGCCGGCACCGATCGGCTCGGCGTCCCGGACGCCCCGCACCCCCAGTGCGCCCGCGAGGGCCATGCGGCCGAGCGCCGGCAGGGCGGCGAGGTGCTCGACCGGGTACCTCCAGCGGGGGCGCTCGTGGCGGTACGAGTACGGCCGGGCCGCGAGACGGGCGTCGGCCTCGTGGACCCACACCGGCAGCCCCCAGCGCCGCCGCACCTGACGAGCGCAGCCGACGTGGTCGAAGTGGGCGTGGGTGAGGAGGACGCCGTCGACGTCGTCCCGGCCGTGGCCGAGCTCGAAGAGGGCCTGCAGGAGGTGCGGCCACGCAGCAGGGAGACCCGCGTCGACGATCAGCACCCTCGTGCCGTGCTCGACCAGGTACAGGTTCGTGTCGGCGACCTCGAGGCGGTGCACGCCGGGGGCGACGTCGCGCTCGAGCAGGGCGGAGGGGCGGAGGAACGACATGCACCGACCGAACCACGGCGGGCTCGTCCGCGCAGACGGCTTGACAGGAGCCCCTGTCGAGGGGCCACGGAGCCGCGCGCCGGGCCGACGGTGTCAGGCACCAGTCAGCCGGTGTCCGGGTTCGACCACCGTCGGTCAGGCGTCGAGCAGGCCGCGGATGTCGTCCGCGGTGAGCGACGAGCTGAAGACGGCGTCGTCGTCGACGACCGCGTCGAAGAGGGCGGCCTTCTTGCGGCTGAGCGCGAGGACCTTCTCCTCGATCGTGTCGTTCGCGATCATCCGGTAGACCATCACCCGCTTCGTCTGGCCGATGCGGTGGGCACGGTCGACCGCCTGCGACTCGGCGGCGGGGTTCCACCACGGGTCGAGCACGAAGACGTAGTCGGCCTCGGTCAGGTTCAGGCCGACCCCGCCGGCCTTGAGGCTGATGAGGAACACGGGCGACGCCCCCGAGCGGAAGCGCTCGATCACCTCGGCCCGTCGCCTCGTCGACCCGTCGAGGTACTCGTGGGCGACCCCCCTCTCGGCGAGTCGGTCGGCGACGCGCGACAGGAACGACGTGAACTGGCTGAACACGAGCGCGCGATGGCCGCCCGCGACGACGTCGTCGATCTCGTCGAGCAGCTGGTCGAGCTTCGCCGAGGGCACGTCGTCGTAGGCAGGATCGATCAGCACCGCGTCGAGCGCGAGCATCCGCAGCAGGGTCAGCGAGCGGAACACGATGAACCGGTTGCGGTCGAGGTCGTCGATGAGGTCGAGCAGCTTGAGGCGCTCCCGCTGCAGGAACGCGTCGTACAGCTCTCGGTGCGCCGGCGCCAGGTCGACGCGGAGCACCTGTTCCTGCTTCTCGGGCAGCTCGGGCGCCACGAGCTCCTTCGTGCGCCTCAGCATCAGCGGCCGGATCCGACGCCGCAGCGCCTGCAGCAGCTCGGGTCGTTCACCGGTCGCGATCGGCTTCAGCCAGTCGTCCGAGAAGCGGACGCTCGTCGACAGCAGCCCGGGCGCGACGATGCGGAACAGCGCCCAGAGGTCCATCAGGCCGTTCTCGAGCGGGGTGCCCGTGATGGCGATCGTCACCGGCACGTCGAGGTCGACGGCGCACCGGTGCGTCTGCGACTGCGGGTTCTTCACGTTCTGGGCCTCGTCGAGCACCAGCGCAGCCCACGAGTGCGAGGAGTACGCCGCGAAGTCGAGACGGAACAACGCGTAGGAGGTGACCACCACGTCGGCCTCGGCCGCCGCCTCCCGCAGACCCCCGCGGCTCTTCGCCTCGGTCTCGGTGATCGTGCGCACCGTGAGGCCCGGGGTGAAGCGAGCGGCCTCGGACGCCCAGCCCGAGACGACGGAGGTGGGGGCGACGACGAGGAACGGGGCAGGTGTCGGGGAGTCGGGCGAGTCGTGGCCGGGGGAGCCGCCGCCGGAGGAGCCGACGCTCGCCGCTGCTGCTGCCCCTGCTGTCGCTGCCTCCGTCTCGCGGACGTGGGCGACGAGGGCGAGCGTCTGCAGTGTCTTGCCGAGCCCCATGTCGTCGGCGAGGACGCCGCCGAGCCCGTGCTCGTACAGGAACGCCAGCCAGCGGAAGCCCTCGAGCTGGTAGAGCCTCAGCGTGGCCGTCACGGAGGCGGGGACGGGTGCGGAGGACGCCGACGCGGCCACGACGGCCGCAGCCCCGCGCTCGTCCTCGCCGTCACCGGCGGCGGCGTCGGCCGCGTCGGCGAGTGCGAGCAGCCCGCCCACCGTCCGCCGCCAGCTCTCCGCCTGGACGGTCGCGTCGGCGAGGTCGTCGAACTCGGCCCAGAGGCCCGCCTGGTACCGGTTGATGCGGGGAGTCTCGACCTCCCACTCGTCGAGCGAGGTCGCCTCGTCGATCAGTCGCTTGAGCTCGTCGAACGCCGGGTGCGTGAGCGAGAGGTACGACTTGTCGACGAGCAGCATCTTGCGCTGCCGCTTGGCCAGCGCCGTCAGCAGCGGGACGAACGGCACGGTGCGCCCCTCGATCGTGACGAGCACGCCGAGGTCGAACCAGTCGCGCTTGTCGGTCTCGATCGTCGTCACGGTCAGGTGCGGAGCCTCGGTGAGCTCGCGGTAGTCAGGGCGCTCGCCGACGACGTCGACGCGGACGTCGCGCCGGGCCTCGAGGTCGGGGAGGCGTGCGTGGGCGAACTCGGCCGCAGCGACGCCGCGGAGCCTCGTCCCCCTGGCGGGGACGCCCCACTGCTCGACGTCGGGCACGACGACGCCGGGTGCCGGTGCCGCCGAGCCGAGGGGCACGACGCGGCCCGCCACCTCCCAGTGCCAGGCGAGCCCGAGGCTGTCGCCCGTGCCGAAGGTGGCCGTCAGCACGAGCTGCGGCGGCAGCACCTCGGGGAACACGACCGAGTCGTCGCTGCTCGTCACCGCCACGGCCTGCTGCAGCGCGGGGTAGAAGTCGCGGAGGAACTCGTCCGCGTCGTCGGCGGGCACGACGACCTCGCGCGCCGACGTCAGCAGCCGTCGCTGCTCGTCGCCGAGCGGCACGGCCGTCGGCGCGAGCACGATCGACAGGGCAGGGGCGGGCGTCACGAGATAGACGCCGTGGTCGGCCACCGTGCCCGTCTCGTCACCCGTGCGCAGCACGCCGTCGACCGTCACACCCGCCTCGAGGACGAGCCCCCCGTCGTCGTCGCGGCGCGCGTCGACGCTCACCCGGGCGCTCGCCGCGACGGTGACGTCCGTGCTCCGCTTACCGGTCACCAGCGCGATGCCGAGTCGGTCGGCCTCGTCGAGCAGGGGCCAGAGCAGCGGACTGGAGAAGTCGTCGAGCATCAGCCAGTCGCTCTCGCCCGCCACCCAGGCCGCGTGCACGGAGCGGTGCAGGGCCGCGAACTGGCCGAACCAGGCGTGCACGTCGGCCGCGATCTGCAGGCGGTTCATCTGGTACGGCAGCGACGTCCAGGTGAGGTCGCCCCGCACCCAGTTGCCCGTGCGGCTGAGGCTGACCGGCCGCACCCCGAGACGCCAGGAGGCGCCCGCCGCCCCGCCCAGGGAGGCACCCGTC
This sequence comes from Frigoribacterium sp. PhB116, assembly GCF_004364285.1. Lineage (GTDB taxonomy): Bacteria > Actinomycetota > Actinomycetes > Actinomycetales > Microbacteriaceae > Frigoribacterium. The sequence continues at coordinate 109,413 of NZ_SOBE01000001.1, forward strand.
ACCAGCCCGCCCCCGCCCAGCCCGCCCGTGGCACGGCCCTGCGCGTCGACGAGCGGCGCCGGCGACGGCGCGTCCCAGCGGCTGCGTGAGGGCCGTGCTCGCGGCCGACGCTCGAAGAGCAGTCCCATGCGGGTCGTGCGGGCGTCGACCAGGCGAGGCGGCTCGGTCAGCTGGGCCAGGCGCGAGCGCCAGTCGGCGGGGGAGCCGGTGCCGGCGGCAGCGCCTGCGACGACGGCAGGGGAGGCGACCGTCTCGTCGCCGCCCGCGACGCCGGTGGCCCAGCCCGCGCCTCCTGCGCTCGAGGCCGTGCGCACGAGGCCAGCACCCGGAGACAAGACCCGTGCGTTGTTGGCCAGCAGGGCCGCGGCGACGTGCTTGCAGTCTCCGCCGAGCGGGCAGCTGCACTCGCTGCTCGTGGGGCGCCCGTGCTCGCCGCGGCCCGGAGCGAGCACGACGCTGCAGCGGTAGGGAGCGGCGACGCTGCCCCGCACCTCGGCCGAGAGCACCTGCCCCTCCACATCCCACGACGACGAGAGGACGTGCTCGTCGCGGGCGTACTCCTTGGCGCGGGAGAACGCGCGCGGCCCGACGAGCCGGATGACGTCGACGGCGTCGACCAGGGGCGCGGGCGCGTCCGTCGGCTCGGGGGAGGGCATGCGCCCATGATCCCAGCAGCCGCCGACACCGGCGGACGGGGCCGTCGAGGAGGACGTCGACCGCCGTGCGGCCGGGGCGAGGATAGGGCTCCCGGCGCGCGTCGACAAGCCCCGTCAGCCCCTGCGCCGTCCGGTGTTGGCTCGGGGAGCCACACCGACGAGAGGACCCAGCACGATGAGGAGTCAGCACGCATGAGGGCGATGACGTACCGAGGGCCGTACAAGATCCGCGTCGACGAGAAGGACGTGCCGACGATCCAGCACCCGAACGACGCGATCGTGCGGGTGACCCTCGCGGCCATCTGCGGCTCCGACCTGCACCTCTACCACGGCATGATGCCCGACACGAGGATCGGCCACACGTTCGGGCACGAGTTCATCGGGGTCGTCGAGGAGGTCGGGTCGTCGGTCGAGAACCTGGCGAAGGGCGACCGCGTGATGGTCCCCTTCAACATCTACTGCGGCTCGTGCTGGTTCTGCGCCCGCGGCCTGTACTCGAACTGCCACAACGTCAACGCGAACGCGACGGCGGTCGGCGGCATCTACGGCTACTCGCACACCACCGGCGGCTACGACGGCGGGCAGGCCGAGTACGTGCGGGTGCCGTTCGCCGACGTGGGGCCGAGCATCATCCCGGACGACATCCGTGACGAGGACGCGTTGTTGATGACCGACGCCCTCAGCACCGGCTACTTCGGCGCCCAGCTCGGCGAGATCGCCCAGGGCGACACGGTGGTCGTGCTCGGCGCCGGGCCGGTCGGGCTCTTCGCCGCCCGCTCCTCCTGGTTCATGGGCGCCGCGCGCGTGATCGTCGTCGACCACCTCGAGTACCGCCTCGAGAAGGCCCGCAGCTTCGCCCACGCCGAGACCCTCAACTTCGCCGAGCACGACGACATCGTCGTCGAGCTCAAGAAGCAGACCGACTACCTGGGCGCCGACGTCGTCATCGACGCGGTGGGCGCCGAGGCCGACGGCAACCTGATCCAGCACGTGACAAGCGCCAAGTTCAAGCTCCAGGGCGGGTCCCCGATCGCGCTCAACTGGGCCATCGACGGCGTCCGCAAGGGCGGCACCGTCTCGGTGATGGGGGCCTACGGCCCCATCTTCAGCGCCGTCAAGTTCGGCGACGCCCTCAACAAGGGCCTCACCCTCCGCATGAACCAGGCGCCGGTCAAGCGGCAGTGGCCGCGCCTGTTCGAGCACATCCGGGCCGGTCACTTCACGCCGAGCGACATCGTCACGCACCGCGTGCCCCTCGAGCACATCGCCGAGGGGTACCACCTCTTCTCGGCGAAGCTCGACGGCAACATCAAGACCCTGGTCGTGCCGGGCACCTGAGGCCGACCGGCACCCGCAGCAGCACCTGTCCCGTACCTGTCCCACGGACGAGGAGACATCCCATGAGCGACCACGACGACATCCCCTGGCGTACGTGCCCTCCAAGCCCCGCGACGTCCCGAGCGCCGAGCAGCTCCGCGAGCGGGTGCCCGGCTGGGGTGCCGACCTCGACCCGGCCGACCGCCCGTCGCACCCCAAGCTGCAGTTCGCGCCCGGCGCCTCCGGGGCCCGGTGGGACTTCCCCGAGCGGCAGCCCGGCGCCGAGGGGCGCGAGCGCTCGATCGAGCACGCCTTCGTCACGCCCGTCTTCGGCACGGCCCAGCCGCTGCACGGCGTGTCGGGCGCGATCCGCCGGTTCGCCTACGACCGCTACAGCGAGGGACGCCTCGCCCACTGGCTGCTGCTCGTCGCCGGCGACCGCGTCGACGCGACGGGGGCGCACCTCCGGTCGTTCGTCAGCGGCCGGCCCGACGACCTGTTGACCGAGACCGGCGTGACCGCCGAGGCGAAGAAGGAGGCGCGGGCCGCGTCCCGCGACTCGACCCGCGTCGACCGCCACCACCGGTGGCTCGACCCGCTGATCGTCGCCGGCCCGTGGGTCGTGACGGGCGTGGTCGCCGTCCGCGTCGTCGCGAAGGCGGTGCGCGCACTGCGCTGAGCCAGGGGAGGGAAGGGACGTCGCCGGGAGGAAGGGCCCGGCGGTGTCGTGCGGGACGCCCGCGTGGTGCCAGAATTGGCGCGCACCACGGGCCGTCGTCGCTCCGGGGCGCTCCGAACGCCTCTGACCGACACCTCCTCGAAGGATCCGTGCATGGCCTCCACCCTCCCGCGCGACGCGTCCCGCCTCGGCGAGTTCGGCGCGCTCCTCTTCGACCTCGACGGTGTCCTCACGCCGACGGCCGAGGTGCACATGCGCGCCTGGTCCCGCCTCTTCAACGACTGGTTCGACGCGCACGGGCTCGCCCCGTACACCGACGCCGACTACTTCGAGCACGTCGACGGGCGCCCCCGCTACGACGGAGTCCGCGCGATGCTCGCCGCGCGCGGCGTCGAGCTGCCCGAGGGCACGGACGACGACAGCGCCGACGCCGAGACCGTGCGCGGCCTCGGCAACCGCAAGAACGCCGTCTTCGCGGCCGAGCTGGACGAGAACGGCGTCGAGCCCTACCCGGGCAGCGTCGAGTTCCTCGACCGCGCGATCGCCCTCGGCGTGAAGGTCGCGGTGGTCTCCAGCTCGCGCAACGCCGTGCCCGTGCTGGTGGCCGCAGGGCTGCGTGACCGCTTCGACGTGATCGTCGACGGCGCGGTGGCCGCCGCCGAGAACATCGCGGGCAAGCCGGCGCCCGACACGTACCTCGAGGGCGCCCGCCGTCTCGGCCTCACGGCCGCGGACTGCGTCGTCGTCGAGGACGCGACCAGCGGGGTCGAGGCCGGCCGCGCCGGCTCGTTCGGCCTCGTGCTCGGCGTCGACCGCGGCACCGGCCGCGACGCGCTGCTCCGCTCCGGCGCCGACGTGGTGGTCGACGACCTGCAGGAGGTGGTCGCCGCGCTCGGCTCGGCCCGCGCCTCCTCGTCGCCCGACCCGGCCCGCACGGCCGAGGCCGACACCGCCACCACCAGCAGCGCGGACACCACCAACACCGGCACCCCCGACACGACCAGCACCGAGACCGCAGAGGCACAGCCGTGAACCACATCACCTCCGACCCGCTCGACCGCAGCCGGTTCCCCGTCGACGAGTGGGCGCTCGTCGAGGACGAGTACCACCAGGGCGACGAGGGCGTCTCCGAGACGATCTTCGCCGTGGGCAACGGCTACCTCGGGCTCCGCGGGAACCCCGACGAGGGGCGCGGCGGCCACTCGTTCGGCACCTACGTGAACGGGTTCCACGAGACGTGGCCGATCCGCCACGCAGAAGAGGCGTTCGGCTTCGCCCGCGTCGGCCAGACGATCGTCAACGTGCCCGACGCGAAGGTGATCCGGCTCTACGTCGACGACGAGCCCTTCGTGCTCTTCGAGGCCGACATCCTGCGGCACTGCCGCCGGCTCGACTTCCAGGACGGCGTCCTCAGCCGCGAGGTCGAGTGGCGCACCCCGTCGGGCAAGCGGGTGCTCGTCACGAGCCGCCGCCTCGTGAGCCTCGAGGACCGCCACCTGGCGATCATCGAGTACGAGGTCACCGTGCTCGACGCCGACGCCTCGCTGCTGATCTCGAGCCAGATCCTCAACCGCCAGGACATGGGCGACGAGTACCACGCGGGCATGCGGGCCGCCGCCGACGCCTTCGACCCCCGCCGCGCCGAGTCCTTCGAGGACAGGGTGCTGCAGCCCGTGCTGGCCCGCAACGGCGGCGCCCGCGCCGTGCTCGGCTACCGCACGACCAACTCGGGCATGACCATCGCGGTCGGCGCCGACCACGTGATGGAGACCGAGAACGAGTGGGACGAGTCGTCGTCGATCGACGACGACCTGTCGAAGCACGTGTACCGCGTCCGCGCGAAGGCGGGCGTGTCCGTGAAGATGATCAAGACGGTGACGTACCACACGAGCCGCGGCGTGCCGCCGCGCGAGCTCGCCGACCGCTGCGACCGCACCCTCGACCGTGCCGCGGAGGAGCCGCCGCAGGCGATGTTCGACAAGCAGCGGGCCTGGCTCGACGACTACTGGGCTCGGACCGACGTCGTCGTCGGGGGCCAGCCCGAGATCCAGCAGGCCGTCCGCTGGAACCTCTTCCAGCTCGCGCAGGCGACGGCCCGCACCGACGGCCAGGGCATCGCCGCCAAGGGCGTCACCGGGTCCGGCTACGGCGGGCACTACTTCTGGGACACCGAGATCTACGTGCTCCCGTTCCTCACGTACACGGCGCCCAACGTCGCACGGAACGCCCTGCGCTTCCGTCTCGGCATGCTCGACGCCGCCCGCGACCGCGCCGTCGAGCTGAACCAGCGCGGCGCCCTCTTCCCGTGGCGCACCATCAACGGGCTCGAGTCGTCCGCTTACTACGCGGCCGGCACCGCGCAGTACCACATCGACGCCGACATCAGCCACGCTCTCAGCCAGTACGTCCAGGCCACGGGGGACCTCGACTTCATGGAGCGCGGCGGCGTCGACATCCTCGTCGAGACGGCACGGCTCTGGGCCGACCTCGGCTTCTGGCGCTCGAACGGCGACCAGCGGTTCCACATCGACGGCGTCACGGGCCCCGACGAGTACACGACCGTCGTCGACGACAACCTGTACACGAACGTCATGGCCCGCGCGAACCTCCGGGCCGCCGTCCGCTACGTCGCCAAGCTCGCGGAGGAGTCGCCGGTCGCCTACGAGCGCATGGTCTCCCGGCTGGGGCTCGACGAGCAGGAGGTCGCCGGCTGGCAGCGCGCCGCCGAGGCCATGGAGATCCCCTACGACGAGCACCGCGGCATCCACCCGCAAGATGCGCAGTTCCTCGACAAGGAGCTGTGGGACCTCGACGCCACGCCGGCGAACAAGCGCCCGCTGCTGCTTCACTACCACCCGCTGGTGATCTACCGGTTCCAGGTGCTCAAGCAGGCCGACGTGGTGCTCGCGCTGTTCCTGCAGGGCGACGAGTTCACGGCCGAGCAGAAGCTGCGCGACTTCGAGTACTACGACGCGCTGACGACGGGCGACTCCACGCTCTCGGGCGTCGTCCAGTCGATCATCGCGGCCGAGGTGGGCCACCACCAGCTGTCGATGCAGTACTTCCTGTCGTCGCTCTACGTCGACCTCGCCGACCTGCACCGCAACACGGCGGACGGTGTGCACGTCGCGTCGACCGGCGGCATCTGGAGCGCGCTGGTCAACGGCTACGGCGGCATGCGCGACTACCTCGGCGGTGTCAGCTTCGACCCGCGCCTGCCCGCCGACTGGGAGGAGCTCACGTTCCGCCTGACGGTCAAGGGAAGCCGCCTCCGCGTCGACCTGGCCGTCGACGAGATCGTCTTCACGATCGAGGACGGCGAGGGCCTCACGGTCAGCGTCCGCGGCGAGACGGTCGAGGTGCCGACGGACCGGCCCGTGCGCGTCGCGCTCGACGACCAGGGCCCCCGCATCACCACGAAGGTGCCGACGACGAGCGACCTGCGCGGGCTGGTCCGGGCCGACGGCTCCGTGATCACGGCGTCGATCCCGACGATCAGCATCGACCGCTACGACGAGGACGAAGCGTCGGCCTAGGCGACGACCCAGAGCTCGACGTCCTCGGGAACGCGGCCGGCACCTCCTCCGAGGGGCCGGCCGTCGTCGTGACCCGGGCGCGCGCCGAGGCCGAGGGCTAGAAGGGCCCGGCCGCCGAGGCGATGGCGTCGAACAGCGCGATCGTGTCGGCGTCGCGCTTCTTGACGCTGACGCCGATGGTCCCGGCCGGCGCGTGCACCTCGCCGGAGATGCGGCTGCCCGCGCCGGCCTCCTCGAAGACGAGGTGGACGGTGTCGGCGTCGCTCGCCGTCGCCGAGCGGCGGATCAGCCGTGCGCCCTGCTCGTCGGCCGACGTGAACGAGAAGGCGGGCGTCGACTGCACGGCGCGGCGCACGACGCCCGCGAGCAGCGACACCGGCAACGAGAGCTCCAAGGAGGCGCGGGTCACGTCTGCGTCGCCGGTCTCGACCTGGGGTGCTCGCTTCTCTGCCATGCGCCCGAGGCTACGGCAAGTGCGCGCCGCGCCCGTAGGGTGGCTGGCATGAAGACGCTGTTCTACGCAGGCCAGGAACTGATCGTGACCGACGAGCTGGCCGAGGTGCTGCTCGCCGCCGCCATGGAGTTCAGCGACGACGACCGCACGTTCCGCGTCCCGGTCGCGGCACGTCTCGGCGGCGTGGCCCACATGGCGCAGCTGGTGATCGGCCCCGGCATCCCGTTGCTCGTCGTCGACGCGGACGACGACGTCGAGCCGGCCGCCGGGTCCGAGTCCTCCGTCGCGTTCATCGTCGAGCTGATGGAGAGCCTCGTCGACGACGACGAGTGACCGACGACGAGTGACCGACGACGAGTCGTGGACGACGAGTGAGCCGAGACCACGGTGAGGCGCGCCCGGCCCCAGCGGATCCCGAGCGCCGCCGCCTAGCCTGACCGCATGTCCGTGCGCCTCGACCCACCCGCAGCAGCGACCCGCGAGGGCATGACGACCCGCACCTCCTCGGGCTGGGCCGCGGTCGCCGGCGTCGTCTCGGCGGCGGCCTTCCTCGCCTCGGCCGAGCTCGCCGCCGTCGTGACCGGCCCCAGCGGCAGCCCGCTCTACGCGGTCGGCTCCGCGGTGATCGACCTGGCACCTCCCGTGGCCAAGGACACGATGGTCGCCCTCTTCGGCACCGGCGACAAGGTCGCGCTCTTCACCCTCATGGGCGTGCTGCTCGCCGTCATCACGGCGGGCGCGGGCATCGCCGAGCTCCGTCGGCCCCCGGCAGGCAAGGTCGTCTTCGGCCTCGGGGGAGTGCTCGCGATGATCGCCGTGCTCACCCGAGCCGACTCGTCGAGCATCAACGGGGTGCCCACCGCGGTGGGCACGCTCGTCGCCCTGCTCCTCCTCACGGCGCTCGTCCGGAGGCTCTCCCGCTGGCAGGCGACCACCCGCACCGGCTGGTCCGAGGCCTCGGTGCCCGCGCCGCCCCTCCGCGGCCCCGGCCTCGAGCGCCGCAGCTTCGTGCTCCTCGCGGGCATCGCCGGCGTGGCCTCGGTCGTCGTCGGCACCGGTGCCCGTGCCTGGAACGCGACGCGGGCGAACGTGACGCAGCTGCGCGCGGCCCTGCGCCTGCCGGCCGCGGAGAACGTCGAGGAATCGGTGCCCGCGGGCGCCTCGCTCGACGTCGACGGCCTCACGTCGTACATCACGCCGAACGACGAGTTCTACCGGATCGACACCGCCCTGCGCGTGCCCGGGATCGACCCGGCGGACTGGTCGCTGCGCATCCACGGCCTGGTCGACGAGGAGGTGGTGCTCACGTTCGACGACGTGCTCGCCCTGCCGCTCGTCGAGCACACGGCCACCCTCAGCTGCGTCTCGAACGAGGTCGGCGGCACGCTGATCGGCACCGCGCTCTGGCTCGGCTACCCGCTCCGCGACCTGCTCGCACGGGCCCGCCCGCAAGCCGGCGCCGACATGGTGCTCTCCCGCAGCATCGACGGCTTCACCGCGGGCACGCCGCTCGAGGTGCTGCAGGACGATGACACGGAGGCGTTGCTCGCGGTCGGCATGAACGGCCAGCCCCTGCCCCAGGAGCACGGGTTCCCCGCCCGCCTCGTCGTGCCCGGCCTCTTCGGCTACGTCTCGGCGACGAAGTGGGTGACCGAGCTCGAGGTGACGCGCTTCGCCGACGCCGAGGGCTACTGGACCCCTCGCGGCTGGGACGCCCTCGGCCCGGTCAAGCTCGAGTCCCGCATCGACGTGCCCGCCGCCGGGACGACCGTCGACGCCGGCACGGTCGCCGTCGCCGGGGTGGCCTGGCACCCGCACACCGGCGTCTCGCGCGTCGAGGTCCAGGTCGACGGAGGCGCGTGGGACGAGGCCGAGCTGGCGGAGTCGATCTCGCCCGACACCTGGGTGCAGTGGGTCTACCGCTGGTCGGCGTCGTCCGGCGGGCACACCCTGCGCGTGCGGGCGACGAGCGCCGACGGGACCGTCCAGTCCGAGACGGAGCTGCCGCCCGCGCCCAACGGCGCAGAGGGCTGGGACGAGCACGCGGTGTCGGTGCGCTGAGCGCGCCGACCGACAGGCCTCGACAGCCCCCGACCGGACCCGGCCCTCGACGGCCCGCGACGGGCGAGTCTCAGCCCACGACGCCCAGCGAGAACGGCAGCACGGCCGACGCCCCCGCCCGGCGCAGCTCGCGCCCGGCGGTCGTCATCGTCCAGCGGCTGTCGACGAGGTCGTCGACGAGCAGCACGGGCCCGGAGACCTCGGCCAGCGCGGCGGCCAGCTCGGGGCCGACCTCGACCGCCTGCCAGACGTCGGCGAGCCGGTAGACGCTGTTGCCGCCTCCTCTGCTGCCTCGACCGGCTGACGGTCGAGTCGGGGTGAGCGAGCCGAGCAGGGGAAGGCGCCCCACGGTGCTGATCGCCTCGACGAGTGAGCCGACGAGCTGCGGCCGTGCCGTCGACGGCATCGCCACGACGCCGACCGGGCGCTCGGCCCACGGCCACTCCTTGAGCACGCGGACCACCCCGTCGAGCAGCGCCTTGGTGAGCGGTGCGTCCTCGGCACCGGCCGCGAAGACCTGGCGCAGCGTCGTGCCCCAGCCGAGGTCGGTGAGGCGGGCCAGGGCGCGGCCGGTCTCGACGCGCTCGCCTTCGGCGATCTTGCCCTTCGCGGGCACGCCGGCCCGGTCGGCGCCCGTCGGCCACTGGGCCCGGGGCTCGATCTCGACGCCCACCCGGTCGAGCGAGGTCGAGGCCGACGCAGCGGCCTCGCCGCCGATCTCTCTCGGGTACCAGGCGCCGGCGCAGATGTCGCACCGGCCGCAGGGTGCCGCGGCCGGGTCGTCGAGGTCGAGCTGGAGCATCTGCATCCGGCAGGTCGTCGCGCGCTCGTAGGCGATCATCGACTGCTGCTCGGCGACCCGTGCCTCGCCGATGCGCCCGTAGCGCTCGGCGTCATAGACCCAGGGCCGACCCGTGCTGACCCAGCCGCCCTGCACCCGCGACACCGCGCCGTCGACGTCGAGCACCTTGAGCATCAGCTCGAGCGGCGAGCGTTTGACGTCGACCCGGGCCTCAAGGGCCGGCGTCGACAGGGGCGTGTCGCCGAGCTCGGCGAGGACAGCCGACGCGCGGGCCTCCGACGGCATCGAGGCGGTCGCGAAGTACTGCCAGATCTCGGCGTCCTCCGTGCCCGGCAGCAGCAGCACGTCGGCGTTGTCGGTCGCGCGCCCCGCGCGGCCGATCTGCTGGTAGTAGGCGACGGGCGACGACGGCGCCCCGAGGTGCACCACGAAGCCGAGGTCGGGCTTGTCGAAGCCCATGCCGAGGGCGCTCGTGGCGACGAGCGCCTTGAGCTCGTTGCGCTTGAGGTGGCCCTCGAGCGCCTCGCGTTCTTCGTTGTCGGTGCGGCCCGAGTACGAGCGCACCGCGTGGCCGGCCTCACGGAGCAGGCGGGCCGTGTCGTCGGCCGCCGAGACGGTGAGCGTGTAGATGATGCCGCTGCCCGGCAGGTCGTCGAGGTGGCTGAGCAGCCAGCCGAGCCGGTCACGCGAGGTGGGCAGCGTCAGCACGCCGAGCCGCAGGGAGGCGCGGGCCAGCGAGCCGCGGATCGTCAGCACCTGGTCGTCCGGCCCCGCCGTCAGCTGTTCCTCGACGTCGGCGACGACCCGCTCGTTCGCGGTCGCCGTCGTGGCCAGCACGGGCACCGTCGTCGGCAGGGTGCGGATCAGGTCGGCGAGCCGCCGGTAGTCGGGCCGGAAGTCGTGGCCCCAATCGCTGATGCAGTGCGCCTCGTCGACGACGAGCATGCCGAGGCGTGCCACCAGCACGGGCAGCTGCTCGTCGCGGAACCGCGGGTTGTTGAGGCGCTCGGGCGAGACGAGCAGCACGTCGACCTCGTCGGCCGCGAGGGCCTGCTGCACGTCGGACCACTCGTGCGCGTTCGCCGAGTTGACCGCGACCGCCCGCACGCCCGCACGACTCGCCGCGGCCACCTGGTCGCGCATCAGGGCGAGGAGCGGCGAGACCAGCAGGGTCGGCCCGCCGCCTCGGCGTCGCAGCAGCAGGGTGGCGATGAAGTAGACGGCCGACTTGCCCCAGCCGGTGCGCTGCACGACGAGGGCGCGACGACGGTCGGCGACGAGCGCGCGGATCGCCTCGAGCTGGCCGTCGTGGAACACGGCGTCGTCGCGGCCCGTCAGGGCCCGCAGCAGCTCGAGCGCCTCGGCGTCGATGTCGGTCGTGGTGCTGGCCGTGCTGCTCGTCGTCATCCGGCCATGCTGTCACGGGCCACCGTCAGCGAGGCCCGGTGCCGACTCCCGCGCCCACGGCCTGCAGCAGGGCCCACAGCTCGGCCCGCCCGGCGAAGCCATCGAGCGGCAGCCCCAGCACGGACTCGACCTTGGCGACTCGTGCGCGGAGGCTGTGGCGGTGCAGGCCGAGTCGGCGGGCGGCCGGGTCCCAGACGCCGTTGTGCTCGAGCCACGTCCGGCAGCAGGCCAGCAGCTCGTCGCCGTCGGGCAGGGCTGCCACGGGGGCGAGGCGGGACGACGCGAGCTCGGCGGCCCCCTCCGACCAGAGCGCGGCCACGAGGCCGCCGGCCGCGAGGCTCGCCCAGGTGACCACCGCCTCCTCGGCGGACGACGTCGCGACGGCGAGGGCGCGCTCGGCCTGTGCCACGGCACCGGCGAGGTGGTCGAGGTCGGTGACGTCCGAGACGCCGATCCGCAGGCCGTGGGCGGCGGCGAGCGCTGGCAGATCGACGGCGCTCTCGGCGGCGAGCACGGCGATCCTCCCGTCGACGAGCGCGACGAAGACGTCGGGCCGACCGGCGGCGAGTCGCTCGACGGCCTCGGTCGCGTGGTCGGGCGAGTCCCGAGGAGGCGCGGCGAGGGCCACGACGACCGGCCCCGCGGCGATGCCCACCCCGACCGACCTCGTGATGGACCGTGCCACCTCGACCTGCCCTGCCACCAGCAGCGACCACACCTGCCGCCAGAGCTCGCGCTGCCCGCGCAGCCGGGCGACGTCGCGCTCGAGGGTGACCTCAGCGAGGGCGACCACGCTGGTGAGGACGGCGCGGGCGGCCGTGTCGAGCTCGGCGGGGGTGCGGACGGTGAGGACGCCGCGGAGGCCGTCCCGCCGGCCGAGGGTCTGCAGCGACACCACGGCCCCGGGGACGGTCACGGTGCTGCCGGCCCGGGCCCCGCGGCGCAGGAGCCGTGCGACCTCGGCCTCGACCTGCCCCTGGTCGACCTGCCCGTGGTCGGCCGCGGCATCCGTCCCGTGCAGCACCACCGACCCGCCGAGCTGCTCGCCGAGCACCCGCAGCACGGCGTCGAGCCCGCCGTCGCCGATGGCCGCGACGGAGACGGCGCGCTGGGCCCGCAGCGTCCAGCGGTCGCGGTCGCGCGCCTCCTCGGCCAGCTGGTCGGCCGCCCAGCGGGCGACGGCGATGAAGGGGGTGCGCCAGGGGACCTCGACGACGGGCACCCCGAGGGCGGAGGCGGCGAGCACGAGCTCGACGGGCGTGTCGGGCCGGTGCACGCCGGCGCCGAACCCGAGGGCGACCACGCCGGCGCCGACGACCCGCTCGACCCAGGCGTCGTAGTCGTCCTGCGTCGCGTCGGCCCGGAACTGGCTGCCGGTCGTGAGCAGCATGGTCGAGGCGGCGACGAAGGGCGACGGGTCGACCAGGTCCGAGCTGTGCACCCACGAGAGCGGCTCGTCGGTGCGCGTCGTCGGGTCGAGGAGGCGCAGGCCGAGGGGAGCCTGGCGGACGAGGGCTCGGACGGTGGGGCGCACGCGCCGAACCTAGCACCGGCCTGCCGATCTGGCAGGCCGGAGGCAAACATGCGACGAAATGTCGGTCGAGGAGGTGCGCCCCGGCTCCCTAGAGTCGCCGCAACGTCGAAGGAGCGCCTGCATGTCGAGCACCACAGTCACCACCCCGCGCGGAGGCCCTGGCCTCGAGCAGCGCCGCCGTCTCGTCACCGAGGTGCCCGGCCCGCGGAGCCGCGAGCTGATGGAGCGCAAGCGCGGCGCGGTCGCCGCGGGCGTCGGCGTCTCGCTGCCCGTCTTCACGGAGGCGGCCGGCGGGGGAGTGCTCGTCGACGTCGACGGCAACACCCTGATCGACCTCGGCTCGGGCATCGCGGTGACGGGCGTCGGCAACTCGGCCCCCGGCGTCGTGGAGGCGGTCGTCGAGCAGGTGCAGCGCTTCACGCACTCCTGCTTCATGATCACGGCCTACGACGGCTACGTCGAGGTCTGCGAAGCCCTCAACCGGCTCACGCCCGGCGACCACGACAAGCGCTCGGCGCTGTTCAACACCGGCGCGGAGGCGGTCGAGAACGCCGTCAAGATCGCGCGGTCGTACACGCGGAAGTCCGCCGTCGTGGCCTTCGACCACGCCTACCACGGCCGCACGAACCTGACGATGGCGCTCACCGCCAAGTCGATGCCCTACAAGAGCGGCTTCGGGCCGTTCGCCCCGGAGATCTACCGCGCCCCGCTGTCGTACCCGTACCGGGACGCGGGGCTCGACGGGCCGCAGGCCGCGGCTCGCGCGATCTCGCAGATCGAGAAGCAGGTCGGCGCCGCGAACCTCGCCGCAGTCGTCATCGAGCCGATCCAGGGCGAGGGCGGCTTCATCGTGCCGGCGCCCGGGTTCCTCCCCGCGATCGTCGCCTGGTGCCGCGAGAACGACGTCGTGTTCATCGCCGACGAGGTGCAGACCGGCTTCGCCCGAACCGGTCGCATGTTCGCCAGCGAGCACGAGGGCATCGTGCCCGACCTGGTCGTCACGGCGAAGGGCATCGCGGGCGGGCTGCCGCTCTCGGCCGTCACCGGACGGGCCGCGATCATGGACGCGCCGCACGTCGGCGGCCTCGGCGGCACCTACGGCGGCAACCCGATCGCGTGCGCCGCGGCCCTCGCGGCCATCGAGTCGTTCGAGCACGACGGCCTGCTCGAGCGCGCGACCGCCATCGGCGACCTGCTGCTCGGCCGCCTGCACGACCTGCAGCAGGGCGACCCGCGCATCGGCGACGTCCGGGGCCGCGGTGCGATGATCGCGATCGAGCTCGTGGACCCGCTCACCGGGGAGCCCGACGCCGCGCTCACCGGCCGGGTCGCCGCCGCCTGCCACGCCGAGGGCGTCATCGTCCTCACCTGCGGCACCTTCGGCAACGTGATCCGGTTCCTGCCGCCGCTCGCCATCGACGACGCGCTGCTGCACGACGGCCTCGACGTCGTCGCCGCCGCGCTCGGGTCGGCCTGATGACCGACGTGTCGACGGTCGCGCGCACGTCGGGGGTCGACGCCGTGCCGCCCGGCGTCGCGGCCCTGCCCGCGTTCCCCGCGCGCGTCGTCGCACTCGCGGGCGATGAGCAAGCGACCTCCGCCCTCGACGGCGTCCCCACCTTCCCGGTGCGGGACCCGGCCACGGGCGAGGTCCTCGCGCTCGTCGCCGACCAGCGCCCCGCGGACGCGATCCGCGCCCTCGACCGGGCGGTGGCGGCCGCCGACGAGTGGGCCGCCACGCCGCCGCGCGTCCGCGGCGAGACCCTGCGCCGGGCCTTCGACCTCCTCGTCGAGCGTCGGGAGTCGTTCGCCCTGTTGATGTCGCTCGAGATGGGCAAGCCCCTCGCCGAGGCGCGGGGCGAGGTCGCCTACGGCGGCGAGTTCCTCCGCTGGTTCTCCGAGGAGGCGGTGCGCGTCCAGGGCCGGTACGGTCCCGTCCCCGAGGGCACCGGCACCATGATCGTCACCCACCGGCCGGTCGGGCCGAGCTACCTCGTCACCCCGTGGAACTTCCCGCTCGCCATGGCGACCCGCAAGATCGCGCCTGCCCTGGCGGCCGGCTGCACGGTCGTCGTCAAGCCGGCCGAGCTCACGCCGCTCACGACCATCGCGTTCGCCGAGCTGCTGCGCGAGGCCGGCGTCCCCGACGGCGTCGTCACCGTGCTGACCACGACGGACGCGGCCGGGGTGACCGGGCCCCTGCTCGCCGACCCGCGCCTCCGGAAGCTCTCGTTCACCGGCTCGACCGCGGTCGGCCGGGTGCTGATCGCGCAGGCGGCCGAGAACGTGCTCCGCACCTCGATGGAGCTCGGCGGCAACGCCCCCTTCGTCGTGATGGCCGACGCCGACCTCGACGCCGCCGTCGACGGCGCGATGCTCGCGAAGTTCCGCAACGGCGGGCAGGCCTGCACGGCCGCGAACCGCCTGCTCGTGCACGAGCGGGTCGCCGACGAGTTCACGCGCCGCCTCGCCGAGCGCGTCGAGGCGATCGTCGTCGGGCCCGGCACGGCCGACGGGACGACCCTCGGCCCGCTGATCGACGACCGCGCCGTCGCGACCTGCGAGCGGCTCGTCGCCGACGCCGTGGCCCGGGGCGCCCGCGTCGTCACGGGCGGCTCGGCGCCGGGCGGCCCCGGCTCGTTCTTCGCGCCGACCGTGCTCGCCGACGTGCCCCGCGACGCCGACCTGATGCACCAGGAGATCTTCGGCCCGGTCGCCGCCGTCACGACGTTCCGCGACGAGGACGACGCCGTCCGGCTCGCCAACGACACTCCCTACGGCCTCGTCGCCTACCTCTTCACGACCGACCTGGCCTGTGGACGACGGATGCTCGGTCGGCTCCGCACCGGCATGCTGGGCGTCAACACCGGCCTGGTCTCGAACGCCGCGGCCCCGTTCGGCGGGGTCGGGCACTCGGGCCTGGGGCGTGAGGGCGGCAGCGAGGGAATCCACGAGTACCTCGACACGACCTACGCACTGCAGCCCGACGGCTGATCCCGAGCCGACGAGCACCGACCCGACCGAACCGAACCGAACCGACCAGCACGGCCCCGACCAGCACGGCCCCGAGCACCACGGCACCAGCACCACCGAGAGGACATCATGGCGACCCTGCAGAACTTCGTCGACGGCCGGTACGTCGACGCCCACGGCACCGCGACGATCGACGTGGTCTCGCCGATCACCGAGCAGGTCGTGGCGGTCTCGCCCGTGAGCGACGCGGCCGACGTCGACGCGGCGGTGCAGGCCGCGGCCCGGGCGTTCCCCGGCTGGAGCCGCAGCACGCCGTCGGTGCGCCAGGCCGCGCTGCTCGCGCTCGCCGACGCCCTCGACGCGCACAGCGACGAGCTCGTCGAGGCGCAGCACCGGGACACGGGGCAGCCGAAGGCGATCATCGCTGCCGAGGAGGTCGCCGTCGGCGCCGACCAGGTGCGCTTCTTCGCCGGGGCCGCCCGCCGGCTCGACGGCATCGCCTCGGGGGAGTACCTCGACGGGCTCACCTCGTCGGTGCGCCGCGAGCCCATCGGCGTCGTCGCCCAGGTCACGCCCTGGAACTACCCCCTGATGATGGCGATCTGGAAGATCGCCCCGGCGCTCGCCGCGGGCAACACGATCGTGCTGAAGCCGAGCGACACGACGCCGGAGTCGACCCTCGTGCTCGCCTCCCTGACGAAGGGCGTCCTGCCCGACGGCGTCTTCAACGTCGTCCTCGGCGACGCGAGCACGGGCCAGGCCCTCGTCGAGCACCCCGTGCCCGGGCTGGTCGCCATCACGGGCTCGGTGCGCGCCGGCGTGGCCGTCGCGACCTCCGCCGCCGACCGCGTGGCCCGGGTGCACCTCGAGCTCGGAGGCAAGGCGCCCGCCGTCGTGTTCCCCGACGTCGACGTCGACGTGGTCGCCCCCCAGATCGCGGAGGCGGCCTTCTTCAACGCCGGCCAGGACTGCACCGCGGTGACCCGCGTCATCGTGCACGAGTCGGTCCACGACGACCTGGTCGCCGCCCTGGTGCGTGCCGCGGAGGCGACGACGACCGGTCCCGACGCCGGGGAGGGCGCCTCCTACGGGCCCCTCAACAACGCGCGGCACTTCGCCGCGGTCCAGGCCGTCGTCGACTCGCTGCCCGCGCACGCGACCGTGGTGACGGGCGGGCACCGCGTCGGCGGGACGGGGTTCCACTTCGCGCCGACGATCGTGACGGGCGTGCGGCAGGACGACGACGTCGTGCAGGCCGAGGTGTTCGGCCCGGTGCTCACCGTGCAGTCGTTCGGCACGGCCGACGAGGCGCTCGCGCTGGCCAACGGCGTGCCCTACGCCCTGGCCTCGAGCGTCTGGACCGACAGCCACACCACGGCCGAGCGCTTCGCCCGCGACCTCGACTTCGGCTGCGTCTGGATCAACACGCACATCCCGCTCGCGGCCGAGATGCCGCACGGCGGGTTCAAGCGCTCCGGCTACGGCAAGGACCTCAGCGCCTACGGCCTCGAGGACTACACCCGGGTCAAGCACGTGATGAGCGCGCACGCCTCGCCGCGCGCCTCGTCCTGACCGCCCCGGCCGAGCCGACCCCCACACTCACTCGGCACCACCCGGTGCCCGCACCAGCGACGGAGACCACCCCATGACCGACACCACCACCTGCGACGTCGTCGTCATCGGCGCGGGGGCCAGCGGCCTGACCGCGGCCGCCGACCTGCGAGCGGCGGGCCTCGACGTGGTCGTGCTCGAGGCACGTGACCGCGTCGGCGGCCGGCTGCGCACCGAGACGATCGACGGGGCGATGCTCGAGCTCGGCGGCCAGTGGGTGTCGCCCGACCAGACGGCCCTGATCGCCACACTCGGCGAGCTCGGCCTCGAGACGTACTCCCGGTGGCGCGAGGGCGAGAGCGTCTACGTCTCCGCCGACGGCACGGCGTCGCGCTTCACGGGCGACATCTTCCCTGCCTCCGAGCACACGCAGGCCGAGATCGAGCGGCTCATCGTCCTGATGGACGAGCTCGTCGCCGAGACGGACGTCGCGGCCCCCTGGGAGCACCCGCGGGCCGCCGAGCTCGACCACGTGTCGTTCTCGGCCTGGCTCGAGCAGCAGAGCGACGACGCGGAGGCGCGGGCCAACATCGCGCTCTTCATCGCCGACGCGATGCTCACGAAGCCGGCCCACTCGTTCTCGCTGCTCCAGGCACTGCAGATGGCGTCGAGCGCCGGCAGCTTCAGCAACCTCGTCGACGCGGACTTCATCCTCGACAAGCGCGTCGTGGGCGGCCTGCAGCGGGTCCCGCTGACGCTCGCGGAGAAGCTCGGCGACGCCGTGCGCCTCGGCCAGCCGGTCGAGACGCTCGAGTGGTCGGCCGACGGGGTCGTCGCGTCGACGCCCGAGCTGCGCGTGGCGGCCCGCTGGGCCGTCGTCGCCGTGCCGCCCAACCTCTACTCGCGCATCGAGTACCTGCCCGCTCTGCCCGCCTTGCGCCAGCAGTGGCACCAGCACGTCTCGCTCGGCCTCGTGATCAAGGTGCACGCCGTCTACGAGACGCCGTTCTGGCGCGACGCCGGTCTCTCGGGCACGGCGTTCAGCCCCTACCAGGTGGTGCACGAGGCGTACGACAACTCGAACCACGACGACCCGCGGGGCACCCTGGTCGGCTTCGTCAGCGACGAGAAGGCCGACCGCCTCCTCGCCCTGCCCGCCGACGAGCGACGCGCGGCGATCCTCGCGTCGCTGGCGTCGTACTACGGCGAGCAGGCGACCGAGCCGGTCGTCTACTTCGAGAGCGACTGGGCGAGCGACGAGTGGACGGGCGGCGCGTACGCGACGAGCTTCGACCTCGGCGGCCTCTCGCGCTGGGGCCACGACCAGCGGGTGCCCGTCGGGCCGATCCGCTTCTCGTCGAGCGACATCGCGGCGGAGGGGTTCCAGCACGTCGACGGCGCGATCCGCGTCGGGCACGACGTGGCCGCCGAGATCCTCGCCGAGCGGGACGCACACGCCGGCGCATCTGCGCCGCCCGCGTCCGCAGGCCAGCCCGAGCACGCCGATGCCGGAGCGGCCGTCTCGTGAGGAGCGTGGTCGTCGGGTACCTTGACACCCCCGCGGGGCACGACGCCCTGGCCCTCGGCACGGCCCTCGCGCACACGCTCGGCGTGCGCCTCGACCTCGTGATGGTCCTGCACGACCAGGGCCGTGCCTCCCTCGTCCCCACCGCGCCCAGCTACGAGCGGCACCTCGACGACCTCGCCGAGGGCTGGCTGCAGGAGGCGGCGGCCGAGGTCCCGGCCGGCGTCACGTCCACGATTCACCTGGTCAGGGCCGAGACGTTCGCGGAGGGCCTGGTCGCGGCCGCCGCCGACCTCGGGGCCGACGCGATCGTGATCGGCGCCGGCAAGGAGGGCACGTTCGGCCGGCTGCACCTCGGCAGCGTCGGGGGAGTCCTCGTGCACTCGGCCCCGGTGCCCGTCGCGATCGCTCCCGCCGGCTTCGCCGAGCGCGGCGTCCGCAGCTTCGGCAGCGTGACGGCGGCGGTCGGCACCCGGGCCGGCGCCCGGGCGGTCGTCGACACGGCGGTCGCCACGGCCGCCGCCGCCCGCATCCCGTTGCGGCTCGTCTCGCTGGTGACGCTCGACTCCGTCGGCGACGGCGAGCGCCGCGACCGCGACGAGCGCGAGCGCGCCCTGCACGACGAGGCGCGCGAGCACGCGGAGCGGATGCGCGACATCGCCCTGGACGGCGTCCCCGCCGACCTCGACGTCACGGTCGAGATCGCCCCGGGCCCGAGGATCGCCGACGCGATCGACGCCCTCACCTGGAGCGACGACGAGCTCGCCCTCGTCGGTTCGAGTCGTCTGGCCCAGCCCCGTCGGCTGTTCCTCGGGAGCGTCGCCGCGAAGATCGTGCGCGGCGTCCCCGTCCCCCTCGTGGTGGTTCCTCGTGACCACGATGCCCGCACGACCTGGACCGGCGTCGCCCCGGGCGGCGCCCACCCCGAAGGGACCACCCCGTGAGCATCCTCAAGAAGTCCGGCGTCGCCGCCGACCAGACCCTGTCGTCGAAGGGGCTGAGCGCCGGCAGCGTCGGCCTGATCGGCGCCGTCGTCATCGGCATCTCGTGCATCGCGCCCGCCTACACGCTGACCGGCGCCCTCGGCCCGACCATCGCGCAGGTCGGCACGCACCTGCCCGCGATCTTCCTGGTCGGGTTCATCCCGATGCTCCTCGTCGCGTTCGGCTATCGCGAGCTGAACAGCGCGATGCCCGACAGCGGCACCTCGTTCACCTGGGGCGTCCGCGCCTTCGGCCCGTGGGTCGGGTGGATGGCCGGTTGGGGCCTGGTGGTGGCGACCATCGTGGTGCTGAGCAACCTCGCGGGAATCGCGGTGGACTTCTTCTACCTGCTGCTCGGGCAGGTCTTCTCGGATCCGTCGATCGCCGACCTGGCGGCGAACCCGCTGATCAACGTCGTCACCTGTCTGGCCTTCATGGCCGGGGCGACCGTCATCTCGTACCGCGACATGCAGACCACCCAGAAGGTGCAGTACTGGCTCGTCGGGTTCCAGCTGCTCGTGCTGGTCGGCTTCGCGATCGTGGCGTTCGTCCGGGTCGGCGGCGGATCGGCGTTCGACGCCACCGCGATCTCGCTCGACTGGTTCAACCCGTTGACGGTGCCGACCTTCTCGGCGTTCGCTGCCGGGCTCTCGCTGTCGATCTTCATCTTCTGGGGCTGGGACGTCACGCTGACGATGTCCGAGGAGACGAGCGGCTCGCGGACGACCCCCGGCCGCGCCGCCACCCTCACCGTCGTCATCATCGTGCTGGTCTACCTGCTCGTCTCGCTCGCCTCCATGACGTTCGCCGGCCTCGGCGACGAGGGGGTCGGGCTCGGCAACCCCGACATCCAGGGCAACGCGTTCTCGGCGCTCGCCGGGCCGGTGCTCGGGCCGCTCGCGATCCTCATGTCAATGGCGGTGCTGAGCAGCTCCGCCGCCTCCCTCCAGTCGACCTTCGTGTCGCCGGCGCGCACCCTGCTCGCCATGGGGCACTACGGCGCGCTGTCGCCGAAGTTCGCCCGCGTCTCGCCGCGGTTCTTCACCCCCGGGTACGCGACCCTCGCCTCCGCCGTCGTCGCGAGCGTCTTCTACGCGGTGATGCGCTTCATCAGCGAGGACGTGCTCTGGGACACGATCACGACCCTCGGCATGATGATCTGCTTCTACTACGGGCTCACGGCGTTCGCCTGCGTCTGGTACTTCCGGCACCAGTGGCGCACCGGGGCACGCAACCTGTTCTTCCAGATCGTCGCTCCGGGCGTCGGCGGGCTCATCCTCGCCGTGCTCTTCGTCACCACGCTGGTCGACAGCATGGACTCCGACTACGGCAGCGGCTCACAGATCGGCGGGGTCGGCCTGGTGTTCCTGCTCGGCGTCACGATCCTCGTGGGCGGCGTCGTGGTGATGCTGGTCAACGCCCGGCTGCGGCCCGCGTTCTTCCGCGGCGAGGGGCTCCGGGCCGGCGTCGCCGGCGACGAGCGCGAGGGGCAGGCCGTTCTCCCCGAGTGACTCCGGATCGTCGAGACCGTCAGGTCGGTCAGGGCGAAGGAGGCGCGGGCTCGGCCCCGTCGCCGGTCGCGGCAGGCAGGATCACGAGGTCGAGGTAGTCGCGCAGCAGCCGCGGCACGTCGACCTCGTCCGGGGCGAGCAGCCACTGCAGCTGCACCCCGTCCCACAGCCCGACGAGCCCGGCGGCCGCGCGGTCGGGGTCCACGCCCTCGCGCAGCCGGCCGACCTCGGCCAGCGCGCGGAAGTCCGCGGCGTAGTCCCGTCGCAGGACGGCGAGCCGCTCCGTGACGTAGGCGCGCCCGGGGTTGCCCTCGGTCACCGCCTCGCCCGACAGGACCGTGTAGAGCCCGATGAGCCCGGGCACGCCCTCGTTGTACCGTGCCTGCCGCTCGACGTCGCCGGCGAGCTGCACGCCGGCGCCGCGCACGAATTCGCCGCTCGACATCTGGTCGCGACGCCGCAGCACCTCGAGCAGCAGGTCGCTCTTCGACGGGAAGTAGTGCAGCAGGCTCGTCTGGCTCATGCCCACCACGTCGGCGACGCGCTGCAGCGACCCGCCCTGGTACCCGTGGGCCGTGAAGACCTCGAACGCCGCCTCGACGATCGCGGAGCGGCGCTCGGCGGACTTGGCGTAGGGGCCGCGAGGGCCGCCACGGCCGCCGCGGGCACCGCGGCCACGGGTCGTCACGGGAGCGCCTTCGGTCATGACCGGGAGCCTACGACGCCCCGCGCCTCCACGGTGTCGACCTGAGTGTCAATTTCGAGCGACCACTCGAAAAGCCGTGTTACGGTCGCTCTCGTCCCGTCCACAACGAAGTGAGTCCTGATGAGTCCTCTCAGTCGTCGGCAGCTGCTGAGCCTCGGCCTCGGCGCGTCCGCCGCCGCCGTCCTCGCCGGCTGCGCCACGCCCGGCACGACCTCGGTCAACACCCTGCCGACCATCCCGCCGGCCGCCGGCAAGGTCCGGCTCGAGTACTGGGCCTGGCTCAAGGGCCTCGACCAGGTGACCGACCTCTACAACAAGAGCCAGGACCGCGTCCAGGTCGAGACCGTCTTCATCCCCGGCGGCAACGCGGGCGGATACCAGAAGCTCTACTCCGCGCTCGCCGCGGGGGCCGGGCCCGACATCGCCCAGGTCGAGCTGCGCTCGCTGCCCGAGTTCCTGCTCGCCAACGGCGTCGTCGACCTCAAGCGCTACGGCGCCGAGAAGTACGAGGAGCTCTACGACCCCACGCTCTGGAACCAGGTCAGCTACACGGGCGGCATCTACGCCGTGCCGCAGGACAGCGGCCCGATGGGCATGTTCTACCAGCCCGCCGTCTTCGACCAGGTCGGCGCGGCCGTGCCCGCCACCTGGGACGAGTGGGCGGCCGTCGGTGCCGAGCTCAAGGGCGCGGGCGTGCTGATGGACTCGTTCCCGCTCGCCGACGCCTCGCCGTTCGCCGCGTACGCGACGCAGGCCGGCGCCTCCTGGTTCACCGCGGAGGAGGACGGCTGGGTCATCGACATGACCGACGAGGCGACCCTCGAGGTGGCCGCCTTCTTCGACAAGGCGATCGACGACGGCATCGTCACCACCGCCTACGGCGCCTACACGCCGGCCTGGTTCTCGGCCGCGGCGGACGGGAAGATCGCCTCCGTCGCGACCGGCTCGTGGGGCGACGCCCTGATCGAGGGCGTCAGCGGCGCCGAGGGCAAGTGGAAGGTCGCGCCCTTGCCGACCTGGGACTCGGGCTACGCCTCGAGCTTCCTCGGCGGCTCGACCGCCGCGATCCTCGCGAACAGCCAGCACCCGCAGGAGGCGCTCGAGTTCGCCGTCTGGATGACCACCACCCCCGAGGGCGTCAACGCCCTGATCGAGTTCTGCGGCATCGGCTGGTCGCCGGCCGTGGACGTGGTCGGCACGCTCCGCGAGAAGCCGAGCGCCTTCTTCAGCGGCCAGAACTACAACCAGGAGGTGTTCGTGCCCGCCACGAAGGAGTCCAGCCAGAACCAGGACTGGAGCTGGTGGCCCGTCACGCAGCAGTCCTTCAACATCCTCAGCGACGGCTTCCGCGGCAAGGCCTCGGGCGGCACGCTCGTCGACGCCGTCGCGCAGGCCGAGAAGGACATCATCTCGGTGATGCAGGCCAAGGGCCTCTCGATCCGCAAGGCGAACGCGTGAGCGCCGGGATGGAGACGCGGCCCGAGACAGCAGCGGCGACGGACGCCACGGCGCCCGGCCGGGGTCGCGACGGAGGCGGCGATGCCACCCGCAGGAAGGGCGCGTCGTCCGGCGCCGTCAAGCGCGCCCCGTGGGTGCTGCTCTTCCCGTTCCTCGCCCTGTTCCTGCTGACCTTCATCGTCCCGATCCTCATGGCGCTCGTGTCGAGCTTCACGAAGGTGACGCGCGGCGGTCTCTTCGGCGAGGCCGGCGTCGTCACCCAGTTCGCCGGCTTCGACAACTACGCCCAGGTGATCGGCGACCCGAACTTCGTCGCCTCGATCGGCCGGATGTTCCTGTTCGGCATCGTCCAGGTGCCGGTCATGCTGATCCTCTGCACGGTGCTCGCGCTGCTGCTCGAGTCGGCCTCGGCCAAGTGGCCGGGCGTCTTCCGCGCCGCGTACTTCCTGCCGTACGGCGTGCCCGGCGTCATCGCGACCATCCTCTGGTCGTTCCTCTACGTGCCGGGCCTCAGCCCGATCATCGACGTGGCCGAGGTCTTCGGCGTCTCGCCCGACTTCCTCGGCGCGAACACCGTGCTCTGGTCGATCGCCAACATCGTCACGTGGAGCTACACCGGCTACAACATGCTGATCATCATCGCCCAGCTGAAGTCGATCCCGGTCGAGCTGTACGAGGCCGCCAAGGTCGACGGGGCGTCGGCCCTCCGGGTCGCGACGAGCATCCAGCTGCCGCTGATCCGCCCGGCCCTGCTGCTCACCGCCGTGTTCTCGATCATCGGCACCCTGCAGCTCTTCGCCGAGGCACAGGTGCTGCAGCGCGTCGCACCGGCCATCGACAGCCAGTACACGCCGAACCTCAGCGCCTACACGACGGCGTTCGCCTACAACGACTACAACGTCGCCGCGGCGCAGTCCGTGCTGATCGCGCTCGTCGCGTTCACGCTGTCGATCGTGTTCCTCACCATCACGAACAGGAAGTCCGCATGAGCCCCCGCACCTCGGCTGCTGCGACGAGCGCCCCGAGCGCGGAGCACGCCACCGACACCGAGTCCATCGTCACGGCCGGCCAGGGCAGGAGGCGCGGCGAGGGCCGTGCCGCCGCCCGCCGCTCGGCGAACAGCGGGCCGGACAGGTCCGCGGGCCGCAGCCGCGCCTCCACCATCATCGTCACAGCTGTGCTGGTCGTCGTCGCGCTGTACTTCCTCATCCCGGTCTACTGGGTCGTGGTCGCCGCGACGAAGACCACGGGCGACCTCTTCGGCACCTTCGGCTTCTGGTTCGCCCCGACCTTCGCGCTCTGGGACAACCTCGGTCAGGTGCTCACCTACGGCGACGGGATCTTCCTGCGCTGGCTCGGCAACTCGGTGCTCTACGCCGGGGTCGGCGCCCTGATCGCGACCTACTTCGCCGCGGCCGGCGGCTACGCCCTCGCCAAGTACGAGTTCCGCGGGCGCAACGCCGTCTTCGGCACGATCCTCGGCGGCGTTCTGGTGCCCGGCACCGCGACGGCGCTGCCGCTGTTCCTGCTGTTCAGCCAGATGGGCCTCGCCAACACCTACTGGAGCGTCCTGCTGCCGTCGCTGGTGTCGCCGTTCGGCCTCTTCCTCTGCCGGATCTACGCGCAGGCCACCGTCGACACGTCGCTGATGGAGGCCGCCCGCCTCGACGGCGCGAGCGAGCTGCGCATCTTCCACACCCTCGGGCTGCGCATCCTCACGCCTGCGCTGGTGACGGTGTTCCTGTTCCAGCTCGTCGGCATCTGGAACAACTACTTCCTGCCCCTCGTGATGCTGAGCGACGTCGACAAGTTCCCCGTCACGCTCGGCCTCAACAACTGGCTCAGCCAGACCGACCGGCTGCCCGAGTTCTACCAGCTGACGACCGGCGGCGTGCTGCTGTCGATCATCCCGCTGGTCATCGCCATGGTCGTCCTCCAGCGCTTCTGGCGCGGCGGCCTCACGGAAGGATCCGTCAAGTGACGACCCCCGCCTCCTCGTCCGCCGCCTCCTCGACCCTCGGCTCCTCGGCCCCCAGCTCGGAGACCTCCGTGTCCCCGATCCCGGCGGCACCGGCGCCCGTCGACTACCTCGCCGACACCGGTCCCGGCACGGGCCGTCGCAGCCCCGCCCGGTCGTGGCTGCACACCGACGCGCCGACCCTGTCGCTCGACGGAGAGTGGGCGTTCCGTCTGCTGCCCGGCGCGCCCGGCACCCCCGGGGGCCGCGGCGTGCTGCCCGAGGGCGAGGCCGTCGACGGCGTGGGCGACCCCGACCTCGACGACTCGTCGTGGCAGTCCATCGCCGTGCCGTCGCACTGGGTGCTGACCGGCGACGGCGAGCGGGGCGCGCCGATCTACACGAACGTGCAGTTCCCGTTCCCGACCGAGCCGCCCTTCGTGCCCGACGCGAACCCGACCGGCGACCACCGCCGCCGCTTCGACCTGCCGGCCTCGTTCGACGGCGCCGAGCGTGTGCTGCTCCGGTTCGACGGCGTCGAGTCGCGCTGGGCGGTCTGGGTCAACGGCGTGCACGTCGGAGTCGGCGTCGGCAGCCGCCTCGCGCAGGAGTTCGACGTCACCGACGCCGTCCGCCCCGGCGAGAACGTCATCGCCGTGCGTGTGCACCAGTGGTCGGCCTCGAGCTACGTCGAGGACCAGGACC
Organism: Frigoribacterium sp. PhB116; assembly: GCF_004364285.1. Lineage (GTDB taxonomy): Bacteria > Actinomycetota > Actinomycetes > Actinomycetales > Microbacteriaceae > Frigoribacterium. Next base: position 135,228 of record NZ_SOBE01000001.1, read on the forward strand.
AGTGGTGGCTGCCCGGCATCTTCCGCAGCGTCACGCTGCAGGCCCGCCCGGTCGGCGGCCTCGACGACGTCTGGCTGCGCACCTCGTGGCACGGCACGGCGGGCGAGACCGCAGGAGGCGCGACGATCGTCCCCGAGGTCACGGCCGGCCCCGACGCGTTCCCGGTCACCCTCGCGGTGCCCGAGCTCGGCGTCGACGTGACCTGGGCCACGGCCGCCGACGTGGCGCCCGTCGAGCTGCCCGAGGGCGTCGAGCCCTGGTCGGCCGAGACGCCCCGCCTCTACGACGCCACCGTGTCGAGCGCGCTCGGCGCCGAGGTCGTCAGCCTCCGGCTCGGCTTCCGCACCGTGCGGATCGACGGCGACCTGTTCACCGTCAACGGCCGCCGCGTCGTGTTCCACGGGGTCAACCGGCACGAGACCCACCCCGACCGCGGCCGCGTCTTCGACGAGGAGTGGGCGCGCCGCGACCTGCTGCAGATGAAGCGGTTCAACGTGAACGCGATCCGCACGTCGCACTACCCGCCGCACCCGCGCCTCCTCGACCTCGCGGACGAGCTCGGCTTCTGGGTCGTGCTCGAGTGCGACCTCGAGACGCACGGCTTCGAGCGCGACGCCTGGACCGAGAACCCCAGCGACGACGCCGCCTGGCACGACGCGTACGTCGACCGGATGGTGCGCACCGTCGAGCGCGACAAGAACCACCCGTCGATCGTGATGTGGTCGCTCGGCAACGAGGCCGGGACGGGCCGCAACCTCGCGGCCATGGCCGCGTGGACGCACGCCCGCGACACCGGTCGCCCCGTGCACTACGAGGGCGACTACACCGGCGCCTACACCGACGTCTACTCGCGGATGTACTCGTTCGTCGACGAGACGCGCGCGATCGGCAGCGGCGACGAGTCGGTGCAGCTGCTCGGCTGCACGCCCGCCGAGGCGGCGCGCCAGCGGTCGAAGCCGTTCCTGCTCTGCGAGTACGTGCACGCCATGGGCAACGGCCCGGGCGCGATCGACGAGTACGAGGCGCTGGTCGACGAGTTCCCGCGGCTGCACGGCGGCTTCGTCTGGGAGTGGCGCGACCACGGCCTGCGGCACCGCACCGCCGACGGCACCGAGTTCTTCGCCTACGGCGGCGACTTCGGCGAGGTCGTGCACGACTCCAACTTCGTGATGGACGGGATGGTCCTCAGCGACGACACCCCGTCGCCCGGCCTGTACGAGTGGGCGCAGGTCGTCGCGCCGATCCGCGTGTCGCTGGCCGTGGGCGAGGACCTCGGCCGGACCGACACCGACGCCGAGGGTGCCGAGGCGCTGGTGACCGTGGCGAACCTGCGGCACTCGGCCGACGCCTCCGACGTCGTGGTCCGGCTCACGGTCGAGCACGACGGCGAGGAGGCGCTGGTCGCCGACCTCCCCGTGGCCGGCGTCGGCGACGACGCCCTCGCCGCGGGGGAGACGGTCGTCCTGGCCGTCCCCGGCCTGCCGGTCTCGTCCTCGGGCGAGACCTGGGCGACGGTGCGGGTCGTGACCGCCGCCGACGCCGAGTGGGCGCCCGCCGGACACGTGGTCGCGACCGCGCAGCTCGACCTCACGCCTGCCGCGGCGGTCCGGCGTGCGCCGTCGACGCTGCGACCCGGCGTGCCCGGCTCGGCCGGCGACCGGCTGGCGGGCGCCTCCTCGGGCCGGCTCGACCTCGGTCCGGCGTCGTTCGTCGACGGACGTCTGGTCTCTCTGGCCGGCCGACCCGTCGACGGGCCGCGGCTCGAGCTCTGGCGTGCGCCGACCGACAACGACCAGGGGCGCGGCTGGGTGCCGCGCGACCGCGACGTCGACGTGATGCGCGACCGGCACCGCGCCGACCAGTACCTGCTGGCGGAGCTGCCGAGCGCCGAGACGACCTGGCTGCGCCTCGGGCTCGACCGCATGACGCCGCGCGTCGAGCAGGTCACGGCGACGGACTCGCAGGTGCACGTCCGCACCCGCTGGGCCGCGGCCGACGCCCGCCAGGCCGTGACCGTCGACGAGCGCTGGTCGCTCGAGGGCGGCGAGCTCTGGCTGGCGCTCGACCTGGTGCCGACGGCCGGCTGGGACACCTCCTGGCCGCGCGTCGGCGTGCGCCTCGACCTGCCGACCGACGTCGCCACGGCGTCGTGGTTCGGCACGGGGCCGCACGAGTCGTACCCGGACAGCAGGCACGCCGCGGTCGTCGGCCGGTACACGTCGTCGATCGACGACCTCGTCGTCGACTACGCCCGCCCGCAGGAGAGCGGCCACCGCAGCGACCTGCGGAGCCTCGACCTGAGCGGCGCCGACGGCCGCGACTGGCTGCGGGTCGACGCCGTCGGCGACGAGCTCGGCCGCCTGCCCGGCTTCACGCTGCGCCGCCACACCGCGCAGCAGGTCGACGCCGCCCGCCACCCGCACGAGCTGCCCGAGCCCGACCACACCTACCTGTGGCTCGACGCGGCGCAGAACGGGCTCGGCTCGCGGGCCTGCGGGCCCGACGTGTCGGCGCCGCACGTGCTGCGGCCGTCGGCTCGGTCGATGCGGCTGCGGCTGACCGCGCTCGGCTAGCGGGCCTGGGCTTCAGCCCACGCATGTCGAGTGGTCAGTTCTGGTCATCCGTGCAGCACGGAACGACCGGAACGGACCACTCGGCGTCCCCGGCAGGAGCAGACTGGCCCGATGTCGAAGCGCACCACAGCCCGTCCCACGTCCGTCCCGAGGACCGTCGCCCGCCTCCTGCTCGGGGCCGTCCTCGTGTTCGCGGGTGCCAGCCACCTCAGCTTCGCGCGGGACGACTTCCAGGCGCAGGTGCCCGAGTGGCTCCCGATCGACGACGACGCGGTCGTGCTCGCGTCGGGCGTCGTCGAGATCGCGCTCGGCAGCTCGCTGATCGCGCTCGGCCGGTGGCGCGTGGCCGTCGGACTCGTGGCGGCGGCGTTCTTCGTCGCGATCTTCCCGGGCAACATCTCGCAGCTCGTCACCAAGACGAGCGCCTTCGGCCTCGACACCGACGCCAAGCGCTGGCTGCGCCTCCCGTTCCAGCCGCTGCTCGTGTTCGTCGCGCTGTGGTCGACGGGCGCCTGGCGCGACCGCCGCATCGTGCTCGACCGCCTGCGCCGCCGCCGCTGACCCCGGGCGTCTCCCGTCCCTCCGCCGCCCCTCTGCCGCTCCTGTCCCGCACATGCCGACCTCGAGACCCGCAATAGTGGGAGATCCGGGTGTTGTGGAGCCCGGAGCGGGCTTCCGGTCGGCATGTGCGGCCCAGCAGGGCCGGAGCGAGCGGACTAGGAGGCGCGGGTCGCCTTCACGACCACGTCGCGCACCGTGGTGGTCCCGCCATCCGTCGCGAGGACCTGCCGCGCACGCGACTCGGCCACCTCGACGGTCCAGCCGTCGTCGGGGACGGCCGCGAGCACGTCCTCGATCGTGAACATCAGCTCCTCCTTGCCGTGCCGACCGGCCCCCGCGGCCAGGTCGGACAGGTCGTGGCCGACGACGAGCAGGGTCCCGCCGGGGGCCACCGCCTCCGCCAGCGACCGGAACAGCGCGGCGCGCACCGGGTCGGCGAGGTGCATGAACTGCGACGACACGAGGTCCACCGACCCCGGTGCGGGAGCCCAGACGGCGAGGTCGTGCTGCTCCCAGGTGATCCGGGCCGCCGCCGCCTCGTCGACCTCGGCCGCCCGGGCCGCCGCCTTGTCGAGCGCGGCCTGCGCGATGTCGATCGCGGTCACCTGCCAGCCGCGGCCGGCGAGCCAGATCGCGTCGCCGCCCTCGCCGCTGCCGACGTCGAGCACGCGACCCGGCTCGAGCCCGCTCGCCTCGTCGACGAGGACGGGGTTCGGGCGCCCGCTCCACTGCAGGCCGGGGGCCGAGTAGCGGTCCTCCCAGTAGTCGCGGCCCCACTCCTCCGAGGCGTGCTGCCCGTGCTGGTCCCCTCCGTGCCCGTGGCCGTGCTCCGGCTGGTCCTCGTCGTGCGGGTGCTGCCCGGTCGTCTGCGTCATCGTCGTGTTCCCTCGAGTCCGTGCCGGCGGTCGCCGAGCACCCTGGTCGTGTTCTCCACCTCGGCGCGGACGCTGAACGGCCGGCGTCGCTCCGCCACGGCGAGGTCGGTGTCCTCGGTGATGAGGTCCATGTTGACCGAGACCGCGACCCCCACGCCGGAGGCGGCGGCCGTGACCACCTGCATCCGCGCGTCGGCGACGTTGCCGGCCAGGTACAACCCGGGCACGGTCGTGGCCCCGGTCAGCGGGTCGGACGCGATCACGGTCCCCAGCCCCATCGGGTGCGGCTCGTGCACCAGGCCGAGCGGCTCGAGCAGGTCGCCGTTCGGGCGCACCGCCGCGGCGACGGCGAGCGCGTCGACGGGCACGACCGGTGCCCCGTCGACGACGACGCCGGTCAGCGCGTCGCCCTCGACCCGCAGCGACCGGACGCGGCCCGTCACGACCTGGACGCCGCGGGCGGCGAGCCGCTCCCACTCGTCGTCGGACGGCTCGGGCGCCTCGTGCACGAAGAGCGTCACGCGGTCGCTCCACTGCCGGAACATCATCGCCTGGTGCACGGCGAACGGGGTCGTGCCGAGCACGCCGATCACCTGGTCGCGGATCTCCCAGCCGTGGCAGTACGGGCAGTGCACGACGTCGCGACCCCAGCGCTCGGCGAGCCCGTCCACGTCCGGCAGCTCATCGGTGAGGCCGGTCGTCACGACGACGCGTCGGGCCCGGACGACGCGCTCGTCGCCGTCCTGCGTCGTGAGCGAGACGGTGAACGAGGAGGCGCCTCCTGCGTCCGCCCCCGTGGCCGACGCCTCGGCGACGGAGGCGTCGCCGGGCTCGCCACCGCTGCGCTCCAGCCGCGTCACGGTCCCGTCGACGACCTCGCCGCCGACCTGCCCCACCTCGGCGCGGCCGAGCCGGGTGAGCTCGCGCGGGGCGATGCCGTCCCGGGTGAGGAAGCCGTGCACGCCCTCGGCGGGGGCGTTGCGCGGCTCGCCGGCGTCGACGACGAGCACGCGACGACGGGCACGGGCGAGAGTGAGGCCGGCGCTGAGGCCGGCGGCGCCGCCGCCGACGACGACCACGTCGTAGGTGGTCGCGGTCGTGGTGGCGAGAGCGGCGGCGGCTGCATCGAGCGGGGACTGCGGGGTGTTCGTCATGGTGGGTGACCTCCTCAGATCATGCTCGACCCGCACCTCCTCGTCCTGCAAGCTCCGTTGCCGATGTGGCAAGATCGCGGTATGGCACACGATCGTTCCCGTCCTCACGGCCCTTCGGCGGCGTCCTCCGGCACCGGTGCCGACGCTGGTGCCGAGGCCTCGACCGACGACGTGCTCGCGGCGGTCGGCCCCCGGCTGCGTGCGCTGCGGGCGACGAGCGGTCGCACGCTCGCGCAACTCGCCGAGACGACCGGGATCTCGGTCAGCACCCTGTCTCGGCTCGAGTCGGGCCAGCGGCGTCCGGCGCTCGAGCTGCTGCTGCCGCTCGCCCGCGCCCACGGCGTGCCGCTCGACGAGCTCGTCGGCGCGCCCGAGACCGGCGATCCGCGCATCCACCTCCGGCCCGTGACGATGCACGGCCAGACGATCGTCCCGCTGTCCCGCGGCGGGGGAGGGCTGCAGGCGTTCAAGCACCTCATCGAGGCCGACGTGCCTCCGGGCGAGCCGGATCCCCGCGTGCACGAGGGCTACGAGTGGCTGTACGTGCTGCGCGGACGCCTGCGGCTGGTGCTCGGCGAGCACGACCTGGTGCTGCCCGCGGGGGAGGCGGCGGAGTTCGACACGCGCACCCCGCACTGGTTCGGCCGGGTCGGGCCCGGAGCCGTCGAGTTCCTCAGCCTGTTCGGCCGCCAGGGCGAGCGCATGCACGTGCGGGCGGCGCCGCCCGGCCGTCTCGGCGCCTGACCCGGCCCGCCGCCCCTCCGACCTCCGCCCACCGTCCCGTCGCGTCCCGTCGCGTCCCGTCGCGTCCCGTCGCCGAGACGGCAGGCTCGCGACGACTTGCCCCCGATGGTCGGTCGGCGGCCCTGCGGGCAGCCGTTCGGGGCACCTCGACGGCGCCGGCCGTCGCGACCTGAGGAGGAGCGCAGTTCATCCCGGAGGAGGGGCCCGGTCATCCCTGGGCAGGCTGCGGCGGAGCGCGACCCGTTCCTACGCTCGAGGTCCGGACGCTCGTCGTCCCCGAGCGGGCCTGCCCGCGCGATCCAGAGGACCTTCCATGACCCCACGACCCTCCGCGTCCCCGCGACCCGCGAGCCGTCCCCGCCGACCCGCCCTGCGCGCCGTCGCCGCCACGGCCGCCGCAGCCCTCGCGCTCACGGCCCTCGCCGGCTGCACCCTCGAGTCGCCCGAGCCGCTCGTCCTCGGCTTCACGGCCACGTCCGCCGAGCCGCTGCCCTCGCTCGGGGCCGGGGCGGCCGACGCCATCTCCGCCCACGCCCTCGCGGCGCACCAGCCCGCCGAGGGCAGCGTCGACGTCGTCGTGCAGGGCACGTCGTCCGCGTCGGCCCACGACCTGACCCCGATGCTGACTGCCGACCGCGTGCAGCAGGTCCCCGACAAGAGGGAGGCGGCGGTCGCCGACGCCCTGGGCGAGCTCGGCTCGGACGTGGCCGGCCTCACCGCCGGCGACGAGGGACTCGACCTCCTCTCGGTGCTCGCCTCCGCCGCGGCCCTGCACGACGGCGGCTCGATCGTCGTCGTGTCGAGCGGCGTGCAGACCGCGGACCCCCTCGACCTCCGGCAGCTCGGCTGGTCGTTCGACCCGGCGACGGTCGCCTCGACGCTCGCCGACCAGGGCGCCCTGCCCGACCTGGGCGGGCACGCCGTCACCTTCGTCGGTCTCGGCCGCACGGCCGGCTCGCAGCCCGCGCCGTCGATCTCGTCCACGAGTCGCCTGTCCCAGCTCTGGCTCGCGATCTGCGACGCCGCCGGGGCGACGAGCTGCACCGACGGGGGAGCGGGCGCGTCCCAGGAGGCGCCCGTCGCCTCCTCGGCGGTGCCCGTCGTGCCCGTGACGAGCGACGCGACGCCGTGCACCGCTCCGCTCGTGCTCTCGGCCGCCGTCCTCTTCGGCGGCGACTCCGCGGCCCTCGGATCGACCGCCGACACGGCCCTGCAGGGCGTCGCCGACGAGCTCGGTCGTTGCCCGTCCGGTGTCGCCGCCGACGTCGTCGGCCACGCGGCCGACACCCGCGCCGGAGTCGTCGACGGCGAGCAGCTCAGCCTCGACCGGGCCCAGGCCGTCCACGACGCCCTCGTGCGCCTCGGCGCCCCCGCCGGCACGCTCGGCGACGTCGTCGGCCGTGGCGACGCCGACCCCGTGGTCGACGACCTGCCCGGCGGCGTCTTCGACGACCAGCTCGCGGCGCAGAACCGCCGCGTCGAGATCACCTTCCGCAGTGAGGACACCGCGTCATGACCGACATCCGCCCCGAGTCCCGTCCCGACGACCAGGTGACCGCGCGCCTCGACAGCTGGCCGGACGCGCAGGCCACGGAGCGCCTCCACGGCTGGCCCGATGCTCAGGTGACTGAGCGCCTCGACGGCCGGCCCGACGCGCACGTCACCGAACGACTCGACGGCTGGCCCGACGGGCAGGTCACCGAGCCCCTGCCCGGCCGGACGGCGTCCCGGCCGACGGACCGGCTGGACGCCTGGCGGGAGGCCCGCGTGCGGGACCGCCTCACCGGTCGGCCCGACCACGACCCGACCGGGCGGAGCGCCACGCCGACACGAGCCGTCCCCACGACCTCCGCTGCGCCGACGGTGCCCGAGGCGGCCGCTGCCGTCCCGGCCGCTGTCGTCCCGCCTGCTGCCGCGCCGGCAGCCTCAGCCCCGACCGCTGTGGTCCCGACTGCTGAAGTCCCGACCGCTGCCGCGCCGCCAGCCTCAGTCCCGACTGCCGTCGCCCCGAGCTCTCCCGCCTCGCCCGCGGCGACTGCCCCCGCCCCGTTCCCGGCGCCCCGCCCGGCCGGTACGGTCCCGCGGGCCCGCGCCGTCGAGGCGATCCCCGCCGGCGACCTCGTCCTCTCGCTCGTCGGCGTCGGTCCGATCCCGGCACGGCACGTCGCCACGGCCCCGCGACTGCACGACGAGCGCCTGCGCGCCGACCTGCCCGAGGGCGTGGACGACCACACTCCGCTGGAGGCGGCGCTCCGGCTCCGCACCGAGGTCGCGGCCGAGAGGTGGCTGGCCCGTCGCACGCGGCAGGTGCTCGACCCGGCGGCGCGCCGCCTCACCGCGCTCAGCTCGCGGCACCGCGAGGTGCTCCGACGCCTCGACCGCTCGGGCGACGAGCCCCTCGTCGACACGACGGGCCGCACCGTGACCCGGGACGAGGCCCGGGCGACCGCCGACCGGCTGTCCGTGGCGATCGAGGCGTCGCTCGACTCGGGCTCGGAGAAGCACCGTACCGAGTCGCGGGCCCGCAAGCGCCTCCTGCTGTTCTTCGTGCTCGCCGACTTCGCGCTGTTCGCCTACTTCATGTCCCGCGTGCTCAACGTCGACGTGTTCATGCCGGCGACCGACCCGATCGCCTTCACGACGTCGATCGTGTTCGCGCTGCTCTTCACCCTCGGCGTCGCCTACGCGCTGCACCACTTCGGGCACGCGCACCGGGTGCACAAGGACGACTCCGGCGAGGTGGTCGTGCCCGACGGCGCGGTGCAGCTCCGGCTGCAGCTCGTCTACGTGCACGTCCTGACGGTGCTGCCCGGCGTGCTGATCGGCGTGCGGATCGTCGACGACGCCCTGGTCTCCGGAGCGCCCCTGCCCCTGGCGTTGCTGCTGGGCGTCGCGATCGGCGTGGTCATGGCCGGCATCGGGCACCTGATCTACCGCACGGAGCTGCGCGACGGCACGAGCGCGACCGACCGCCTCCTGCACCTCGGGCGGCACCTGCGGAAGGCCCACCGGCGCGACCGGAAGCTGCACCTCGAGCTCGACCGGCTCGAGCGACGCGTCGCGGTCGTCTCGGCCCGTGCGGAGCGCGCCGCCGCCCGGATAGAGCAGACCGGCGACCGCCGGGCGAACCGCGGCCCGAGTACCCGCACCCTGCGGTACACGCGGTCGCTCGCCGGCATGGTGCACGTCGGGGCGGCCCTGCCGGTCGTCCGCCCGGCCCGGGGCGGCCTCGACGAGGCCCTCGGCCAGATCCGGGCGCCGCGCGTCACCGACCTCACCGATTGACCCGCGCCCGCCCCGCCCGCCCGCGCCTGCCCGCGCCCGCGCCCGCGAGGCGGCCTCCGACGCAGGTGAGGACGGGAAAGGGACGTTGCAGACGGGGGCCCCGCCGCACGACGTCCCATTCCGTGCACGACGCTGTCGTAGTGCGGCGGCGCCCCCGCGAGGAGACGCCTGACCGCACACGGATGACGCCGCGCGGAGAGGTCCCCGATCCCGCCCTCGACGTCGCCCGGCCAGCACACGGTGATGAGACGTCGTCGGTGAGACGTCACCTGTGCGGCGTGCAGGGCTGCATCATGCGGGGATGGCGCTGCCCTCGCGCCGACAGGGGCCGGGATGACCGCCGGCCACGGCTCGTGCTCGCTCCGGGAGGCGTCTACCGACTCTCCGCGTGCGGTGGTGCCTCGTCTCAGGTCGTAAGGTCCGCCTCCCAGTTGGTGCGCTGGATCTCGACGTCGAGCTCGCGCAGCTCGCGGGCCGTGTCGTCTGCCCGACGGCGCAGCTCGGCGACGGGCAGCGCCGCGAACTGTCGCAGCTCGCTGCGCAGCTGACGGAACCCGCCGCCGCCTCCGCCCTGGGCCGCGTCGGCCGCGCTCGACAGCAGGCTGTGCCGCGCCCGCAGCGTCTCGCGGCGGGCCAGGGCGGCGGTCATGCTGCGACCGTCGGCGAGCAGCACGGAGGCGTTCGTCAGGTTGACCGCGACGACCAGCTCCTCGAGGCGGTCGAGCGACCGCGACACCTCGTCGACGAGGCCCGCCGCGTCCTCGGCGGGCTCCTCGCCCTCCTGGTAGCGGGCGTTCTGGCGGATCCGCTCCTGTGCCTGCGCGATCCGTCGCTGCAGGTCGGCACGGGTCATGAGGGCCTCGGCGAGCTTCATGCCGCCATCCTGCCAGGCACCGCCGTCACCCTGCCGCTGCCGCTGCGCCCTCGGCCGATCGGCAGAGCGCCGGAGGCGGCGGCACGGCCGGTCGCCCAGCCGCCGGGAGCAGGATGGCGCCATGAGAGCGAAGCGCATCGAGCCCGGGCCCGGCCAGGAATCCGTCTGGGACTACCCGAGGCCGCCCCGCGTCGAGGCGCGCCGCGAGCGCGTTGTCGTCCGGCTCGGCGGAGAGGTCGTCGCCGACACCACGAACGCCTACCGCGTGCTCGAGACGAGCCACCCGCCGGTCTGGTACCTGCCCCGCGAGGCGTTCGTCGACGGCGCCCTGTCGGCGGGCCAGGGCCGCAGCATGTGCGAGTTCAAGGGGACGGCCCGCTACCTGGACGTCTGGGGCGGCGGGACCACCGCCTCCTCGGCCGGCTGGACCTACCCGAGCCCCTGGCCCGGCTACGAGATGCTCGCCGACCACGTCGCGCTGTACCCGAGCCGGTTCGACTCGTGCGAGGTCGACGGCGAGGTCGTCGAGGCACAGGACGGCGACTTCTACGGCGGCTGGATCACGTCGCGCGTCGTCGGTCCGTTCAAGGGAGCCCCCGGCACCCTCGGCTGGTGAGGTCCAGGTGCGGCGGGTCGCCGTCGTCCCCGGCCGGTCCGCGCTGACCCGCCGGGGACGACATCGACCCGCCGACTTCGAGTTCGTCGACCTACGGCGCGGGGCTGGCCGTCAGGGCCGCCACGACCGTCTCGGCGTCGTCGAACCACTTCGTGTAGTGGTCGGGGTCGGCGTTCACCTGCACCGCGTGCGCGGCCTGGGTCGGCGTCAGCTCCTTCCAGCCGGGCATCCGCACCAGCTTCGTGAAGAAGCTCGTCGCGGCCGTGTACGGGTCCATGCGCTGCTCGTAGGTGCCCCACTGGCCGTTGTCGCGCTGCTGGAAGAGCCCGCGGCTGTCGGGCCCGACCTCGTCGCCGTGGTCGATGTTGCGGAGGCTCGACTCGCCCATCGCGGTCATCACCCCGATCGCCTGGGTGTGGGTGCCGATGCCCTGGGCCTTCGCCGCCTCCATGATCCAGGCGGCGTTGACCAGCCGGTCCTGGCAGTAGCCCGCGATCGGCCCGGCGGGCACGCTGATAGTGCCGACCACGACGGGCTCGACGTCGGGGCAGGTGACGCCCACGGCGGCCGGCTCGGACGGCTCGTCCGGCGTGCCGGCCAGCGACGCCACGACCATCACGAGCGCCACGACGAGGGCGACGACCCCGCCGCAGAACACGACGGAGGCGGCGATCACGAGACGGCGCACGGCGGGCTCCCGGGGCGGTGACGAGGGCGGACGGGGTGGACCCGACCGAATATAGGGCCCTGTCCTGGGCGATCCCGACAGGCACCCTGCGCGTCACCTCGGTCAGCGGGCGGGCGGCACCGCCTCGGGGTCACCCGCGTCGCCGGTCGACGCGACCCGCGCCTCCTCGGCTCGGGCGCGGCCGCCGGCTCCCCGGTCGACGCCTCCTCCGCCGTCGCGTCCGCGACGCGAGATCATCGTGACGCCACAGAGCACGACCCCGATCGCCAGCAGGATGCCGGCGATCTGGTACTGCTCGACTCCGCGGCCCGACGAGAACGGCAGCACCAGCCAGAGGCAGGCCACGACGCCGACGACGGGCAGCACGCGCCCGGCCCTGAAGTGGTGCCTGCCGACGTCGTCCCGACGCAGCACGAGCACCGTCACGTTGACGATCGCGAAGACGACGAGCAGCAGCAGCGACGTCGTGCCGCCGAGCACGGCGACGACGGGCGACTCCGGGCTGAGCGACACGTAGCCGATCAGCAGCAGCGAGAGTGCGGTGGTGAAGACGATCGACGCCCAGGGCGTCTGGCGGGTGCGGTGCACCCTCGACAGGAACCCGGGCAGCACGCCCTGCTTGCTCATGCCGTAGAGCAGGCGGCTCGCCATCATCATGTTGATCAGCGCGCTGTTGGCGACGGCGAACATCGAGATGAACGGCAGCGGCTGCCCGATCGGGAACCCGGGGGCGGCCGTGTTCACGACCGTGACGAGCGGCGTCTCGTTGTCGGCGAGCTCGCCGATCGGCACGACGGCGACGGCGCAGATCGAGACGAGCACGTAGACGACGGCGGTGATGCCGAGGCCGGTGAGCATCGTGCGCGGGAAGATCCGGCTCGGGTCCTTGGTCTCCTCGGCCATGTTGACGCTGTCCTCGAAGCCGACCATCGCGAAGAAGGCGAGCGAGGTCGCCGTGCTCACGCTCAGCAGCAACGACTTGTCGCCGGGGGTCTCGAAGATCGTGACGCGCGACAGGTCGGCGTTCCCGCCCGCGATGGCCCAGAAGCCGATCATGATGACCATCACGAGGCCGGACAGCTCGACCAGGGTCAGCACGACGTTCGCCTTGACGCTCTCGCTGACGCCGCGGAAGTTCACGAGCATCACCAGCAGCATGAAGCCCATCGCGATGCCCATCACGGCGATGTCCGGCAGCTCGAGCCCGACGCCGACCGCGAGGTTCGCGGCGAACGCCCGGGAGGCGGTGGAAGCGCTGGTGATCCCCGAGCACATCACCACGAAGCAGACGAGGAACGTCACGAAGTGCACCCCGAACGCCTTGTGCACGTAGAGGGCCGCGCCGGCGGTCTGCGGGTACTTCGTCACCAGCTCGAGGTACGAGAAGGCCGTCACGAGCGCGACCCCGAAGGCGATGAGGAACGGCAGCCAGGCGGCCCCGCCGACCTCGGCGGCGACCTGGCCGGTCAGCGCGTAGACGCCCGTGCCGAGGATGTCGCCGACGATGAAGAGCAGCAGCAGCTTCGGCCCGATGACCCGCTTCAGCTCGGTCCTCTCCTCCCCGTCAGGGGCTGCCCCGGAGGCGGAGGCGGCGGTCGGCTGGTCGGGAGGGGTGGTGGTCGTCGACACGAGGGCCTCCTGGGGCGCATCGGTGCTGCACGGGTCCGGTTGACGGCCCATCCTGCTCCGCCCCGCGGCCCGGGTCACGTGCTGCGACCGACTTTGCAGAGCGTGCACCGTTCGCCCGCGCGCTCGCGGAGTCCGATCGACCATGTGACGCGCCGGGGGCATCGACGGGTGCAGGACACCCTCGACGCGTCACTTCCCTGAGGGGACCTCCGAGGAGGCGGCCTAGACGAACTCGGACCGGTCGGCCAGGTAGGCCCGCAGCTCGCGCACCTCGTCGGGGCCGCGGCCCCAGCGCACGTGCACGACCCCGTCGCGGAGCAGGAGCGGGTCGGACGCCCCGCTCCGCAGCGACTCGGCGTCGAGCGGCAGCCGGACGTGCTCGAAGTTGACGACCTCGCCCTCGGTGAATCTCTTGGAGGCGGCCCGGCGGGCGTCGCGGCGCTCCTCGACCGAGGCCGAGAGGCCCTGCTCCTTCTTCGGCTCGGTGGCGCGGGTGATCCGACCGGTGGCCCAGACCTCGCCGTCGCGGCCGAGCAGCAGGACCCCGAGCCGCCAGGCCCGCCCGGCGGGCTGCATCGACGCCGAGGTGTGCACGAGCAGCAGCTTCCGCGAGGCCTTCACGGCGGCCAGCGCCTCGTCGCGGGCGTGCCGGGCGTCGAGCTCGGCGGCGGTCTCGCGGAGGAGGCGCGCGAGGGAGTCGGCAGCCGTGACGGCCTCGTCGTCGGTCACCGCGCCTCCTCGGGGGTGTGTCGGGTGCTGCTGTGTCGGGGGGTGCTGTGGGTCGCTGGCTGGCCCGGCGGGTCAGCTGTCGTAGCCGTGGTCGAGGAAGTCCTCGACGAGCTCGACCACGAGCGCGTGGTCGTCGGCCTGGGGCAGGCCCGAGACGCCGACGGAGCCGACCATCCCGACCCCGCGGACGATCACGGGGAACACCCCTCCGTGCGCCGCGTAGAGCGCGGTGTCGAGCCGTGACTTCTCGTCGAAGGTCGAGCCGTCCACGCGGAACTGCTCGCCGACCCGCCAGGAGCTCTTCCCGTAGCGCTCGACGACGCGGGCCTTGCGGTCGAGCCACTCGTCGTTGTCGAGGGAGGTGCCGGGCAGCGCCGCGTGGAACACCCGCTGACGGCCCTTGAGGACCGCGATCGTGACGGGCAGGCCGCGACGGCGAGCACCGGCGAGCACGTGGGCGCCGAGGTCGAGTGCCGTGTCCGTGGTGAACCTGCGGAAGGTGAGGCGCTCCTCCTGCTCGGCGAGGGTGCGCAGCAGCGTGTCGTCGGTCATGGTGCCTCCGGTGTGTCAGGTCGAGCGGGCGTCGTCGCCCCGGCCGAGCCTAGACGCGGGCGCTGGGGACGAGATCGGCGCGGCCGCCGGCCCGTCTCGTTCCCGAGGGTCAGCGACGCCCGCCCGCGGCGGCGAGCGCGCGGCAGGGGTCGCTGCCGACGAGCCGGCAGTACACGTCGGACAGCTCGGCTGCCGACAGCGACCACGGGTGCTCGAGAGCACGCTCGCGGGAGGCGCGTGCCAGTCGCTCCCACAGCTCGCCGTCCCCGAGCAGCCGGGTCACCGTCTCGCCCCACACGACGGGGTCGCGGGAGTCGAGCACGACGCCGGTCACGCCGTCGACGACCGACTCGCGGAGGCCCCCCGAGGAGGCGGCGACCACGGGGACGCCGCTGGCCGCGGCCTCGAGGGCGATCAGCCCGTACGTCTCGGAGTGCGACGGCACGAGCACGAGGCGGGCCTCGCGGAGCAGGCTCGCGAGGCCGGGGCGGGTCTGCGGGCCGAGGAACCGGACGTCGAGCCCCGACTGGTCGGCGAGCGCGGCCAGGTCGCGCTCGTAGCCGGCGAACTCCGTGGAGGCGCCCCCTGCGATCACGAGCTCGGGTCGCAGCTCGGCAGGCACCGCGGCCACGGCCTCGATGGCGAGGTCCGGGCCCTTGAGCGGCTCCAGCCGACCGGCGACGACGACGGTGGGGTGCGAGGCCGTCTCGCCCGCGGCGAGAGGGCGGAACAGCTCGGCGTCCACGCCCGGCAGCACGATCGCGACCCGGGCCGGGTCGCCGCCGAGTCGGCTCGTGACGGTCTCGGCCTCGGCGTGGCTGATGGCCACCACGGCGTCGGACTCCCGGGCGAGCATCGCCTCGCCGGCGAGCCGGCCGGGCGACTCGGCGCGCTCGCCGTGCGAGAGGGGAGTGCTGTCCGCCGCCGCGATCGAGTGGAAGCTCTGCACGTGGGGGATCCCGCGCTGCCGTGCGATCGGCAGCGCGGCGACTCCGCTGAACCAGTGGTGGGAGTGGATCACGTCCCAGGGGCCGAGCTCGGCGAGACGGTCGCGGAACTCGTCGACGAACTCCTCGTGCCGGCCCTTCGGCACGGCCTCGACCGGCCCTGCGGTGAGGAACCGGAGCACGACGCCCGGCGCCAGCTCGACGGCCTCGGGCTCGTCGGGGGAGGACCGTCGCGTCAGGATCTCTACCTCGTGGCCCGCCGCGCCGAGCGCCTCCGCCTGGTTGCGCACGACGACGTTCATGCCCCCGACGTCGCCCGATCCCGGCTCGGCCCCCGGCGAGGTGTGGAGCGAGACGAGCGCGATGCGGAGGGGTGAGGTCACTGCCCGAGCGTACTCGCCGTGGCCCGCACGGCCCGCCCGCCGCCCCCGGGCATACGGTGAGGCATGGCGAGCGAGGCGACGATGCTGCAGGTGGGCGACCGCGAGGTCCGGATTTCGAGCCCGGGGCGGGTGCTCTGGCCCGACCTGGGGATCACGAAGCTCGACCTCGCCCGGTACCTCGCGACCGTGGGCGACGCGTTCGTCCGGGCGAACGGCGGCCGACCCGTGTCGCTGCAGCGGTTCCCCGCCGGGGTCGACGGAGACGACTACTTCTCGAAGAACCCGCCGAAGGGAGCCCCCGAGTTCGTCCGCAGCGTCGAGGTGACCTACCCCAGCGGCCGCTCGCACCCCCAGCTCGTGATCGACGAGCCCGCCGCCGCGGTCTGGGCCGCGCAGATGAACACGGTGGTGTTCCACCCCTGGGCGTCCCGGGCCGACGCCAGCGACCTGCCCGACCAGCTCCGCATCGACCTCGACCCCCAGCCGGGCACCGACGTCGACGACGCGGTGCCGGTCGCGCACGAGCTCCGCCGGGTGCTCGCCGACGCGGGCCTCGCCGCGTTCGTCAAGACGAGCGGCAACCGCGGCCTGCACGTCTTCGCCACGATCGAGCCGACCCGCGAGTTCCTCGACGTGCGGCACGCCGTCATCGCGGCCGCGCGCGAGCTCGAACGACGCCTCCCCGAGACGGTCACCACGAACTGGTGGAAGGAGGAGCGCGGGCAGCGGATCTTCGTCGACTACAACCAGGCGAACCGCGACCGCACCATGGCGGGCGCCTGGTCTCCCCGGGCGCTGGCCGCCGCCTCCGTGTCCACGCCCCTCGACTGGAGCGAGCTCGACGGCGTCGACCCGTCGGCGTTCACCGTCCTCACCGTGCCGGACCGCCTCGCCGCGACCGGCGACCCGTGGGAGCGGATGCACGACGAGCCCGGCACCGTGGACGAGCTGCTCTCGTGGTGGGAGCGCGACGTCGAGGCGGGACTCGGCGAGCTGCCGTTCCCGCCCGACTTCCCGAAGATGCCGGGGGAGCCGCCCCGCGTGCAGCCCAGCAGGGCCAGGAAGCAGCCGTAGGAGGCGCCGCGAGGCTGGCACCTCGAGGGCGGGTCGTCGTCGTCGAGGGCGGGTCCGCTGCGACCCGCCCTCGACGCAGGCGACCCGCCCTCGGCGTGGTCAGGGCCGGACGAGCACCTCGCCGAGGTCGTACGCCGCCGGCACCTCGAGCTGGTCGAAGCCGCACGACGCGGCCTCGCGGTCGTCGCGCCAGCGCTCGACCTGCACCGTGTGCCGGAACCTCGCGCCCTCCATCTGGTCGTAGCGCACCTCCACGACGCGCTCGGGTCTCAGCGGCACGTACGAGACGTCCTTCCCCGACGAGAAGCGGCTGCGGTCCGTCTCGGCGTGCGCGACGCCTCCGTCGTCGTCGCGCCGCACCAGGTCGGCGAGCTCGTCGACGAGCTCGAGGCGACGGGCGTCCGAGAACGCGGAGGCGCCTCCCACGTTCCGCAGCTCGCCCGCGGAGTCGTGCAGCCCCAGCAGCAGCGACCCCACGCCCCGACCGCTCTTGTGCACCCGGTAGCCGAGCACCACGCAGTCGGCCGTGCGGTGGTGCTTGACCTTGAGCATCGTCCGCTTCCCGGGCAGGTAGGAGGCGGCGAGCGGCTTGGCCACGACGCCGTCGAGCCCTGCCCCCTCGAACTCGACGAGCCACCGACGGGCGACGTCGGCGTCGGTCGTCGTCCGGCTGAGGTGCAGGGGAGCGGCCGCCCCGTCGAGCAAGCGCTCGAGCGCGGCACGGCGCTCGCCGAAGGGCCGGTCGAGCAGGCTCTCCTCGCCCTCCGCGAGCAGGTCGAAGGCCACGAAGGAGGCGGGGGTCTCGACCGAGAGCTTGGCCACACGCGAGGCCGCCGGGTGGATCCGCTGCGACAGGGCGTCCCAGTCGAGGCGTTCGCCGCCGTGGTCGCCGCGGCGCAGGACGATCTCGCCGTCGAGCACGCAGGGCCCGGGCAGGCGCTCGCCGAGGGCCTCGACGAGCTCGGGGAAGTACCGCGTCAGCGGCTTCGAGCCGCGGCTGCCGATCTCGAGCTGCTCGCCGTCCCAGTAGACGAGGCCGCGGAAGCCGTCCCACTTCGGCTCGTACGACAGGCCGCCCCCGACGCTGTCGGCGTCGGGCACGCTCGTGACCGCCTTAGCGAGCATCGGCGCGACCGGGTCGGCGGCGGTGGGGACGCCTGCAGCGGCGGACGGGCTCGTGTCGGAGGACGGCGTCATCGCTCGAGTCTGCTCGCAGGCGCGAGGCTGCGCACTGCACCGGGTTCCGTACACTGCACCGGGTCTAGACGTGGTGCAGTGTACGGAACCCGGTGCGATGTCGTGCAGGGTGGCACGGCGGCCGGATCGCGCCGCCGCCGGGCCGCGCGGCGGCGGTCAGCTCGCGAGGTCGCCGGCGCGGCCCGCCGCGCGCAGGTGCCACTCGGTCTGCGCCAGGGCCGACGCGAGCGGCAGGCCGCTCATCGACCGGAGCCCGCCGCGCCAGCCCGTCATGGCCTCGGCGACCTGCCAGACCGACGGTGCCGCGCTCGAGCCGCGGCGGGCTGCGTGGCCGTCGGCGCCGTCGGCACCGCCGAGCAGCCCGTCGAGGGCGCCCAGGGCGTCTCGGGTGCGCTCCTCGCGGTGCGCGACGAGCGCCTCCGCCCGCTCCGTGAGCCCGACGAACCGGTACTCGTGGCCGGGGCAGACCTCGAGTGCGTCGGCGCCCGGCCGGTCGAGCTCGACGACGCGAGCAAGCGAGGCGAGCACGTCGTCGAGCGGGTCGGCGGCGGTGCGGCCGCCGAGGCCGATCCCCGGGTTGATCGTCGGCAGCACGTGGTCGCCCGTGAAGATCAGCCGCTGCTCGGGCTCGACCAGGCAGAGGTGCCCCGACGTGTGGCCGGGCGTGTGCACCGCGCGAAGACGACGCCCCGCGACCGGCAGCTCGTCGCCGTCGTCGAGCAGCAGGTCGGGGACGACGTCGACGAGGAGGCGGCCTGAGCCCCACGAGGCGACCAGCGCCTCCTGCGCCTCGGCCGGCACCTGCCAGCGCACGAGGTCCGCGTCGGCCGCGACCGCGTCGTCGGCCCGGCTGGCGAGCGCGCGCTGCTCGGCGGGGTGCATCGCGAGGCGGGCGCCCGTGGCGCGTCGGACGGCGTCGGCCGCCCCGAGGTGGTCGACGTGCAGGTGGGTGGCCACGATCAGGTCGACGTCGTCCAGCCGGTGGTCGATCTCGTGCAGGGCGGCGTCGAGCCGGTCGACGGCGTCGGGGGAGGGCCAGCCCGGGTCGATCAGCGTCAGCCGCCCGTCGGAGCCCTCGACGAGGTAGCTGTACGAGAAGTCGGCGACGGAGGAGGTGGCCGGCGAGGTCAGCGACCAGACGCCGTGCCGCACCTCCTCGAGCGGAGGGACCGTGCCCGTACGCAGGGCCTCGGCCTGCACGGGGCTGAGCGGAGCAGGGGCAGGCATCCGCCGAGCCTAGCCCGCCCCCTCCGCCCGACCTCAGCCCTGGGCGACGTCGATCAGCACCTTGCCGGTGACCCCGCCCTCGACGGCGTCGTGGGCCGCGGCCGTCTGCTCGAGCGAGTAGCGGTGCAGCGGCAGTCCTGCCTCCTCGCCGACCGGCAGGGCGCCGTCGCGGACGGCCGCGGTGACGTCCTCGGCAGCCGCCTGCAGCGCTTCCTCGCCCACCGTGTAGAGCAGCACGAACTGGTAGCGCGTGTTGGTGCCCATGTTCGCGCGGAGCGGCAGCTCGACCGTGTCGCCGCCGTCGTTGGCGTAGATCGCGACCGAGGCGCGGGTCGAGACGACGGCCGCGACCAGCTCCGCGTTCTGCCGGATCGACACCTCGACGACGATCTGCACGCCGTCGGGCGCGATGCGGCGGATCTCGGCGGCGGCGTCCTGCTCCTTGTAGTTCACGACGTGGTGGGCGCCGGCCGCCCGGGCGAGCGCGGCCTTCTCCTCGCTCGAGATCGTCGTGACGACGGTGGCACCCGCCCAGGCTGCGAGCTGGATCGCGGCGTGGCCGACGGCTCCCGCGCCGCCCGAGACGAGCACGGTCACGCCGTCGAGCGCGCCGGGCGACAGCCGTGACGGCCCGTCCTCGTGCACGGTGAGGGCTCGGTGCGCGGTCATGGCCGGCACGCCGAGGCTCGCGCCCAGGTCGAACGAGGCGCCCTCGGGCAGCGGGACGACGCGCGACCGCGGCAGCACCGTGTACTCCTGGGCGGTGCCGGTCGCGTGCCCGTTCGCCGAGATGAACGACCAGACCCGGTCGCCGACCGCGAGGTCGTCCACGCCCTCGCCGACGGCGTCCACGACGCCCGAGCCGTCCTGGTTCGGCACGATCACGGGGAACGGCACGTCGCCCCCGCTCGTCTCGCCCGTGCGCGACTTCCAGTCGGTCGGGTTCACGCCCGACGCGACGACGCGCACGCGCACCTCGCCGGCCCCCGGCTCGGGCACCTCGCGCTCGACGAGGTGCAGGACGGACGACGGACCGGTCTCGGTGTAGGTGATCGACTTCATGCCCCCAGTCAACGACGCGGGCTCCGTGCGTGTTCCGTCGGGGCCGACATCGGCGAGGATGTGCACATGAGCACACCTCGGGGGGAGGGCGGCAGCGGTGCCGTCCCGCACTGGACGACCGTCGCCCGGCCCGTCGACCGCACGCCCGCCTCCGCCGCGGACCCCCGCCCCTCCGGGGTCGTCGCCTGGGTCGCCGTCGTCTCGGTGCTCGTCATCGTCGCGGTCGCGGTCGCCGCCCTCTTCGCCGCCCGCGGCCTCGCCGAGGCCGAGTCGGTCCGCGACGCCGCGGACCGGGCGGACCGCATCGCCGACGCGATCGTCGAGCCTGCCCTCACCGACGCGCTGGTCGACGGGGACGAGGAGGCGCGTCGCGCCATGGACGACGAGGTCCGCGACCACGTGCTCAGCTCGAGCATCGTCCGCGTCAAGATCTGGGACGACACCGGCCGCGTCGTCTGGTCCGACGAGCCCGCGCTGAACGACCGCCGGTTCACCCTCGACGAGGACGACCTCGAGGCGCTCGCCGGAGGGGCGGCGGGCGTCGAGGCCGAGGTCAGCGACCTCACCGCCCCCGAGAACGAGTACGAGCGCGACCGCGGCAAGCTGCTCGAGGCCTACCGGGCCGTCGAGACGCCGGGCGGGCAGACGCTGCTGTTCGAGGTGTACTTCCGCTACGACGAGGTGCTGCAGCGCAGCGGCCAGCTGTTCGCCGGGTTCGCGGGCATCACGATCGGCAGCATCGTGCTCGTCGTGCTGCTGTTGCTGCCGGTGCTGCGGCAGCTGCTGCGGGCGCTCGACCGGGCCAGGATCCAGCGCGAGGCGTTGCTCGAGCGCGCGCTCGACGCGAGCGCCGCCGAGCGACGCCGCATCGCGGGGGCGCTGCACGACGGCGTGGTGCAGGACCTCGTGGGCGCCTCGCTCGCGGTCTCGGCCGAGTCCGGCTCGGCCCGGGCGCGCGGCGACGTCACCACGGCCGACGGGCTCGACCGGGTGGCCGGCGCGCTGCGCGGCAGCGTCGGGGGCCTGCGCTCGCTGCTCGTCGACATCTACCCGCCGAACCTCGCGAGAGCGGGCATCGGCCCGGCGCTCGACGACCTCGCGGCGGGCGTGCGGTCGCGCGGGGTCGCCGTCGTGCTCGAGGCCGACGCGGCCTCGGCGCTGGACGACGAGGGCCAGCGGCTGGTGTTCCGGGTGGTGCAGGAGTGCCTGGCCAACGTCGTGGCCCACGCCCGCGCCTCCGTCGTGTCGGTCACTGCAGAGCAGCCTGACGAGGGCGGCGTCGTCGTCACGATCGCCGACGACGGCGCGGGGTTCGACCCCGAGCTGCTGACCCGCCCCGAGCCCGACCACTTCGGCCTGCGGGTGCTCGCCGACGTCGCGAGCGCAGGAGGCGCGGGCCTCGACCTGCGGACCGCGCCCGGCCGGGGCTCGCGGTGGCGCCTCACCCTGCCGGCGTCCGCCGTGGCGAGCGCGGCCGCCGCGGGCGTCCCCGGGAGCCGGTCGTGATCCGCGTCCTCGTGGTCGACGACCACCCGCTGGTCCGACAGGGGCTCCGGTCGCTCGTCGACCAGGCCGAGGGGATCGTGGTGGTCGAGGAGGCGGCGGACGGCGAGCGAGGAGTCGCCGCGGCCGCCCTGCACCGGCCGGACGTCGTGCTCATGGACCTCTCCATGCCCGGCATCGGCGGCGTGGAGGCGACCCGCCGCGTCGTGGCGGCCGACCCGAGCGTGCACGTCGTGGTCCTGACGTCCGTGCCCGACGCCTCCTCGGTCCGGGAGGCGCTGGCCGCCGGGGCCGTCGGCTACCTGCTCAAGGACGCCGAGCCCACGAGCGTCGTGGCCGGCGTCCGGGCGGCGGCGGCGGGCGGCGCGCCCCTCGACCCGCGCGCGGCCAGGGCCCTGCTGCCGGACAGGTCGACGCCGGACGGCCCGACGCGCACGCCGGCGACGTCCGCACCGGCCCCCGATCCCGATCCGGCCCCGCTCGTCTCCGGTCGCGAGGCCGAGGTGCTGCGCCTCGTCGCCCGCGGCCTCGCGAACAAGCAGATCGGGACCGAGCTCGGCATCAGCGAGCGCACGGTCAAGGCGCACGTCGGCAGCGTCTTCCGCCGGATCGGCGTCGCCGACCGGACGAGCGCCGCGCTCTGGGCGCGCGACCACGGGTACTAGTACCAAGGTCCGATGGTGTGCCGGGACGCCCGCGGCGAAAGTGGTCGCAGGCCCGGGGGACGGGCCGTCCACCCTCCACGAGGAGCCCGCCATGACCACCACCACATCTCTCGGCCGCACGGCCCGTCAGCTCCGCTCGGCGGTCCTCGTCGCGGCTGTCGTCGCCGGGTCGCTGGCCCTCTCGGCCGGCCCGGCCAGCGCCTCCGGCAAGACCAGCGCGGGCGGCGACTACCGCGTCACGATCGGCAGCACGACCTACGACCCGGCGCCCGGCAAGAGCGTCAAGGTCAGCGGGATCGTCCCCTCCGGCCGCATCGCGGTGCGGGGCGTCAACAACGGCTTCGACATCGACGTCGCGACCCTGGGCGTCTACGACTACACGCTGACCGGCGCGCCGGACACGCAGCGCATGGTCACCAAGCCGACCGTCGTGTTCGCCTCGAAGGTGCCGACCCTCACGGCGGCTCAGCTCGCCGGGGCGACGATCACGAGGCTCGAGGTCAAGGACGACACCCTCGTCGTGCTCTTCAGCTCCGCGGGCGGGACCTTCAAGATCCAGGCGAAGGACGGCGCCCAGGGCGGCATCTTCCAGATGGAGTCCGAGTTCGGCGCACCCGTCGAGTTCACGCACACCCTCGGCGCCGGCCTGTTCTACTTCGCCAACCAGTACACGGGCAAGGTCAATTTCGGCGACGGCGTCGACCCCGTCACCTCGGGTGCCGGAGCGCACCAGATGCTGCTCGGCAAGGACAGCCCCCAGGTCGCGACGAAGACCCTGCAGACCGGCACCGTCACGAAGTGGGTCGTCCAGTCGGGCGGCCGCCTCGGGGGAGTGCTCGGCGAGGACGCGATCGAGCTGAGCGCCGGCGCCACGAACTGCACGAGCCAGTGCCAGGCGCAGAACCAGATCCGCGGCTCGCTGCCGGTGCCGCCGCTGCCGACCGACCCGACGCCGATCGGCTGACCCGGGTCCGTCGCACCTCGGGAGCCGAGCAGCCGCGTGCTGCTCGGCCCTCGTGCGCGTCACTGCGGGCCAGCCC
Source organism: Frigoribacterium sp. PhB116 (assembly GCF_004364285.1). GTDB lineage: Bacteria > Actinomycetota > Actinomycetes > Actinomycetales > Microbacteriaceae > Frigoribacterium. Next base: position 158,606 of record NZ_SOBE01000001.1, read on the forward strand.
TCCTCGGGGGCTGGTCCGTCGCCGTCGTCCGCGCCAGACTCGGGCCGTGAGCAGACGAGACCGGCCCGCGCGGCCGCCCCGCGGCCGGGCCGGTGCGCCCCTCTGGGTCGAGACGACGATCCGCGCCCCCCTGGAGCGCGTCTGGGAGCTCACGCAGACCCCGGAGGAGCACGTCCGCTGGGACCTCCGCTTCAGCCGCATCGTGCGCGTGGCCGACCTGCCGGGCGGCGGCTGGCGCTTCCGCTACGAGCGGTCGATGCCCGGCCACGTGATCACCGGGACCGGCACCTCGCTCGGCGAGCGAGAGCGACCGGACGGCACCCGCACCTCCGCCCTGCGGTTCGACACCGCCGACCGCCTGTCGCCGCTCCGTGGGGGCCGCGGCTACTGGCGCTACGTCCCGGTCGGCGGCGGCGTGCGGTTCGTCACCGGCTACGACTACGAGCCCGGTCTCGGGCGAGCCGCCGACCGCCTCCTGCGGCCCGTCGTGCTGTGGATGACGGCGTGGTCGTTCTACCGGCTGCGGATCTGGGCCGAGAAGGGCACGCCGCCCGAGGCGTGGCCGCTCGCGTCGGTGCTGGCGTTCTGGCGCGCGGACCGTCCGCGGGCGTCCCGCTGCGGCACGACCGCCCCGCGCCGGGGAGCCCTCGCCGACGCCCCGACGACACTCTCGACCCTGGAGGCACCGTGACCGCCTCGTTCGCCCGCGCCCGCGCCCGCGCCCGCGTCGGACGCCGCTCTCGCGCACCGGCGGGCCGACGACCGGCTCGGTCTTCCGCGCCGCGCTCGGCGACGACTTCGACCGGCTGCACCCGCGCCTCCAGGAGCGCTTCGGGGTCTCCGTCGCGGACGGCCGCGGCTGCGTGGGCACGGGCGTCATGACGGAGGTGCGGCGCGGCCCCTGGTGGACGGTGCCCTTCCTGCAGATCGGCCGCCTGCGGAACATCCTCATCGCCGACGTCGGCCGCGACGTGCCGTTCCGCATCGAGAACTGGCCGTACGTCGACCCGTTCGGACGCGAGACGGTGACTTTCGTGCGCGAATATCGCGCGCCGAGGCGCCGGGCGGTGAGCCGCTTCGACGCGACCATGGTGCTCGACCCGGGGCGCGGCACCGTCGTCGACTACCTCGGCACGCACCAGCACCTCGCGGTCGACCTCGACCTCCGCGTCGAGGACGACGGCTCGCTGCACCTCACCTCGCACGCGCAGCGCTTCTACGAGGGGCGGGCGGCGTTCCGGTTCCCGATGCTCGCCTCGGGCACGGCGTCGCTCCGCGAGCGGTGGGACGACGACGCCGGCGTGTTCCGCATCTCGCTCGAGGTGCACAACCGGCTGTTCGGTTTCCTGTTCGGCTACGAGGGCTGGTTCACCGCCGAGTACCCGCCCGCGTCCGATGCTCCCGACCACGTGAGGCCCCTGCGCCACGAGGAACGCCTCTAGGCCCGGTGCGATCCGCACCCCCGGACGCGGCCCGGTGCAGCTAGAGCCCGAACGCCCCACGCAGCATCGCGAGCGCCTCGAGGTCGTCCTCGACCCCGCCGCCCTCGTGCCCGTTGTACGGCCAGACGGTGATGTCCGCCTCGCCGCCGTACGCGTGGAACGCGCCGAACACCGTCGACGGCGGGCAGGTCGCGTCCATCAGCGCCGTCGAGAAGAGCGCGGGCGCCGTGGCCCGCTTGGCGAAGTTGACCCCGTCGAAGTACGACAGCACCTCGTGCACCTGCTCGGCGCGGTGGCGGTGCACCGCGAGGTAGCGCCCGATCTGCTTGTAGGGGTCGCTGTCGGTGATGACGGAGGCGCGGCGGAAGTCGCAGAGGAACGGCACCCGCGGCACCGCGGCGACCAGCCCCTCGACGAGACCGGCGACGGCCAGCGTGATGCCGCCTCCCTGGCTGGTGCCGAGCACGGCGACGCGGTCGGCATCGACGACGTCGAGCGACCGAGCGGCCTCGACGGCGCGCACCCCGTCCGTGTACACGCGGCGGTAGTAGTAGCTCTCGGCGCTGTCGATCCCGCGGGTCATGACGCCGTCGGCGGCGGGGCCCGAGCCCCCGGAGTCGGCCGTGTCGCCCGTGCTCCAGAGCGAGCCCTGGCCGCGCGTGTCCATCTGCAGGTGCGCGAAGCCGGCGGAGGCCCAGAACAGGTTCTGCTGGGCGTGGCCTCGGCCGCCCCCGTAGCCGACGAACTCGACGACGGTGGGCAAGAGCTCGCCGGAGGCGGCGGCGCCGGCAGGCACCCGCAGCCAGGCGCGCACGCGCTGACCGTCGGCCCCGCGGAACGACACGTCGAGCACGTCGACCGTGGTGAGGCCGGTGTCGACCGTCTCCGCCTGGACGTCGAGGTCGTGCTCGCGTGCCTCGGCGAGGGTCCGACGCCAGAAGTCGTCGAAGTCGTCGGGCTCGGTCTGGGTGCTGCGGTACGCGCGGAGGGCCGCCTCGTCGAGGTCCGTGTTCATGCAGACATGTCTACAGGCCGCGAGGCGGCGACGGCACGAGGAGGCGCGGCTCGCCTCAGGAGGCGCTGGTCGCCCGACCGAACGCCGGCACCCACCCGATCGCCGGGGCGACGTGCTCGGCCACGGTGCGCAGCAGGCGCGCGTTGTAGTCGACGCCGAGCTGGTTCGGCACGGTGAGGTGCACGGTGTCGGCCGCCTGCACGGCCGCGTCGTCGGCCAGCTGGCGGGCGATGACGTCGGGCTCGCCGACGTAGCTCTTGCCGAAGCGCGACTGGACGCCGTCGAGCATGCCGACCTGGTCCTGCGAGTCGGCCTGCGCCCGGACGCCGAAGTACCGGACGTCCTCGTCCGTCGTGATCGGGATGACGCTGCGGCTGACGGCGACGCGCGGCTCGCGGGCGTGCCCGGCTGCAGCCCACGCCGCCCGGAACACTGCGATCTGCTCCGCCTGCAGCTCGTCGAACGGCACGCCGGTGTCCTCGGTGAGCAGGGTGCTGCTCATTAGGTTCATGCCCTGCTCGCCCGTCCAGTGCGCGGTCGCCCGGGTGCCGGAGCCCCACCAGATGCGCTCGCCGAGTCCCGGCGACCGCGGCTCGATCGCGAGCGGGCTCGACCAGCCGGTCATGCGCGGGTCGCTCTGGGCGACCGCGTCGCCGTCGATCGCCCGGCGGAACAGGTCGGTGTGACGGCGGGCCATGTCGGCGTCGGTCTCGCCGTCCTCGGGCACGTGGCCGAACGCCTCCCAGCCGCGCAGCGAGGTCTCGGGTGATCCCCGGCTCACGCCGAGCTGCAGCCGCCCGGCGCTGATCAGGTCGGCGGCCGCGGCCTGCTCGGCCATCGAGAGCGGGTTCTCGTAGCGCATGTCGATGATGCCGGTGCCGAGCTCGATGCGGCTCGTGCGCGCGGCCATGGCGGCCAGCAGCGGGAACGGGCTGGCCAGCTGCTTCGCGAAGTGGTGCACGCGCACGGAGGCGCTGTCGATGCCGATCTCCTCGGCGGCGACCGCCAGCTCGATCGACTGGACCAGCGCCTCCCGGGCGGTGGGCGTCCGGGAGCCGGGCACGTCCTGGTAGTGGCCGAACGAGAGGAACCCGATGCGCTTCGTCATGTTCGATGTCAACGCATGCACCGCCTCCCGCATTCCGGCCGCACTCCAGATCGCCGAGGGCGGGCATTCCGGGTCGAGGGCGGGTCGCCGCGGACCCGCCCTCGACCCGGATCACCCGCCCTCGACCGAACGCAGCCGCAGCCGCAGCCGCAGCCGCAGCCGCAGCAGCCGCTGCCGCAGAGATCGCAGGTGACGGGACGAGGAGGCGCCGCTAGCGTGGGTCCCGTGGAGAACCGCTTCCGTATCGACGGCGACGACCTCGGGATCGACCTGCGCGCCTCCTCGGTGACCATGGGCTCGGACGGGGTGGTCGACGCGACCATCGTCGCGGCCCGGGTGCCCGAGGTGGCCGACTGGTCGGACGACGCCCCGCGGCTCGAGTTCCGCGACGTGCCCCTCAAGTTCGACGGAGCCAGCTTCGGCGTCACGGTCGACGACGACCTTCTCGACGAGCACGACATCTCGTTCTGGCTCGGCGAGTCGCTCGACGTGCACGGCCAGCTCAGCCTCGCGGCGGGGGAACGGCTGCGCTTCGTGGGCACCACCCACGTGGCGGGGGAGCCCAAGGCGTGGCGGGTGGACGTGTCGATCCGGTTCGGCTCGCCCGGTCGCAGCGCGGCCGTCTGAGCCGCGACTGCGCCTAGCGCGCCGCGATCTCGACCACGGGCAGGTGCCGCCGCACGCGCATCTGCAGCGTGAGCTGTCCCCGCCGCGCGAGCACGAGGGCCGTGACGCCGGCGACGACCGCCGGCACGCCGCCGGAGATCACCATGGCCGTCGGCGTGCCGAGCAGCTCGACGATCCCGCCCATCAGCGGGCCGCCGACGGCCTGGCCGCCGAGCAGCACGAGCACGTAGAGCGACATCACCCGGCCTCGGATGCCGATGTTGCTCGACAGCTGCACCAGCTGGTTCGCCGATGTGAGGAACAGCAGCGACGCCAACCCGACCGAGACGAGCACGAGGGCGAACGGCACGACGCCGGCGGCACCGCCGACGACCCCGGCGCCCGCCTGCAGCAGGCCGGTGACGAGCAGGCCCACGACGAGCGTGCGCAACCGTATCGTGGCACGCCGGGTCGAGAGCAGAGCCCCCGTCAGGGCTCCCACCGCGATCATCGAGTTGAAGAGCCCGTAGCCGCCGGCGCCCACGTCGAAGACCTCGTCGGCGTACGACGCGAGCAGCACGGGCATCGTCAGGCCGAACACGGCGTAGGAGGCGACGAGCACGACCGGCACGAGGATGGTCGGTTTCGCCCGGGCGTACGCGAGGCCCTCGCGCAGCTGGCCGCGCGACCGGGGAGCCGGTGCGGTGCGGGTCATCTGGGAGGTGCGGAGCAGGCCGAGCATGCCGACCACGAGCAGGCAGGCGACGCCGTTCACGGCGAAGGCCCACCCGGCTCCGACCGCGAGCAGCAGCACGCCGCTGACGGCGGGGCCGATCATGCCGCCGAGCTGGAACACGCTCGAGTTGACGCTGATGGCGTTGCGGAGGTGGCGCTGGCCGACGAGCTCGCTCACGATCACCTGGCGGGCCGGGTTGTCGACCACGGTCACCAGGCCGGTCGCGAAGGCGATGGCGAACACGTGCCAGGCCTCGACGACGCCGGTCAGGGTCAGCACGGCGAGCCCGATGCTCAGCACCGCGAAGACGCTCTGGGTGACGACCATCAGCGCCCGCTTCGAGAACCGGTCGACGAGCACGCCGCCGAGCAGGCCGAAGAAGAGCATCGGCGCGAACTGCATCGCCACCGTGACGCCGACGGCCGTCGCGCTGCCGGTCAGCTCGAGAACGAGCCAGTCCTGGGCGATGCGCTGCATCCAGCCGGCGGTCATGGCCACGAAGTTGCCGACCGTCCAGAGCCGGAAGTTCGGCACGCTCAGCGCGATGAAGGTGTGTCGCCACGGCGGGCGCTGCGTCGCGACGGGCAGCGGGGCGGTGGCGGGGAAGGAGGCGGCGGGGTCGACGACGGGAGTGCTGGCGGTGGACGGTGAGGACATCGGCGTTCCTGCGCTGGTGGGCGGCCCGGGGCGGTCGCGGCCGCCGGGGGAGGGGGCGAGGGGCCTCGCGGTGGTGAGCCGCGCCTCCTCGTCCCTCGACGGTAAGGCCGTCGGCATCATTCGGACCCCCTATGGTGTGAATCACTGTCATGCGATCATCGAATGACCCGACGGGAGGAGGCCCCATCGTGTTCGACCCTGCCCTGCTCACGACGTTCCTCGCCGTCGCGGAGACGCGCAGCTTCACGGCCGCGGGCCTCCGTCTCGGCATCAGCCAGCCGACGGTCAGCCAGCACGTCGGCCGGCTCGAGAAGGCGGCGGGCCGCACCCTCGTGGTGCGGGACACCCGTGACGTGCGCCTCACCGACAACGGCGACGCGATGGCCGGCTTCGCCCGCACGATCCTCGCGGCGCACTCCGCGGCCGAGAGCTGGTTCAGCGGCTCGGCCATGCGCGGCCGCCTGCGCTTCGGCGCCGCGGACGACCTCGCCATCACGCAGCTGCCGCGCATCCTCCGGCACTTCCGGCAGCTGCACCCCGACGTCGACCTCGAGCTGACGGTGAACCAGAGCGGTCCCCTGCGACGCCGGCTCGCCTCCGGCCACCTCGACCTGATCTTCGTGAAGCAGACGGCGGGCGAGTCCGACGAGGGTCGCCGGGTCGCCGGCGACACGATGGTCTGGATCGGGCAGGAGAAGCTGCAGGTCGAGGCGGGTAGGCCAGTGCCCCTGATCGCCTACCAGGCGCCGAGCCTCAGTCGTCAGCTCGCGATCGGTGCCCTCGAGGCGAGCGGGCGCACCTGGCGCATCACCTGCAACACGCGCGACGTGAACGGGGTGCTCGCGGCGGTGCGGGCGGGCATGGGCGTCGCTGTGTTCCCCTTCTCGCTCATCCCCACCGACCTCGTCAAGGTCAGCGACCGCTTCTCGCTGCCCGCCCTCGGCGACGTCGACTACGTGCTCGTGGCGAACCCCGCCGCACCGCGCGAGCCGGTCGAGGCGCTCACCTCGGCGATCATGAGCCGGGGCGTCCGCCGCGCCGTCTGACCTCCCCTCGGCCGGGTCGGACCCGCCGAGGAGGCGCGGGCGAGCAGGATGGACCGCATGAGCACCCGACGCACCCGCCACGCCCGCACCGCCTCCGTCCGCCGCACGGCGCTCCTCCTCGCGGCCGCCTGCGGCGTCTCCGGCGTCCTGCACCTCGTGCGCCCGAGCGCCTACGACGCCGTCGTGCCGCGCAGCATGCCCGGCCCGGCCCGCCTGTGGACCACGAGCTCGGGCGTCGCGGAGGTCGTCGTCGCCGGCGCCCTGCTCTCGACGACGACGCGACGGGCGGGCGGCGCCCTCGCGGCCGCGCTCTTCGTCGCCGTGTTCCCGGCGAACGTGTCGATGGCCCTGCGGGCGCTCCGGAGCAGCCGCGCCGGGACGGCCCGACGGGTCGTCACCGTCGTCCGCCTGCCGCTCCAGGTGCCGCTCGTGGCGAGCGCGCTCGCCGTGCGCCGGGCCTCCTAACCGACCCGGCCGCACGGCGGCCGCACGTCCTCGGGGTCGCCGCTGCGCCTCCCGCCCGGCGTCCTCCCCGCCCCGGCCCGGTACCGTGGACGATCGGCCCACGAGCCGACCACCGCACGACAGCCGCACGACGACCGCCGAGGGGAGGCGCCGCATGACCACGATCGACCTCAACGCCGACCTCGGCGAGGGCTTCGGCCGATGGACGCTCGGCGACGACGACGCCCTGCTCGACGTCGTGACGAGCGCGAACGTCGCCTGCGGGTTCCACGCGGGCGACCCGGCCGGCCTGCTGCGCGTCGTCGACGCGGCCCACCGTCGCGGGGCCGTCGTCGGGGCGCACGTCTCGTACCGCGACCTCGTCGGTTTCGGCCGCCGCTACGTCGAGGCGTCGCACGACGAGCTCGTCGCAGACGTCGTCTGGCAGATCGGCGCGCTGACGGGCCTCTCCCGGGCTGTCGGCGGGGCCGTCCGCTACGTCAAACCGCACGGCGCGCTCTACTCGGTCGTCGCGGACGCCGACGGCCGGGGCGCCGTCCACGCCGGCGCCGTGATCGAGGGCATCCTGCGGATCGACCCGGCCCTGCCCGTCGTCGGGCTCGCCGGCTCCGCGTTCCTCCGTCGTGCCGGGCAGGAGGGCCTCCACGTCGTCGCCGAGGCCTTCGCCGACCGCGCCTACGACGCGACCGGCGCGCTCGTGCCCCGCAGCCGACCCGGGGCCGTGCTGCACGACGCCGGCGAGGTCCGCGACCGCGTCCTCCAGCTGGTCGAGACCGGCACGGTGCGCGCCGTCGACGGCACCGTCGTCGAGCTGCGGGCCGACACGGTCTGCGTGCACGGCGACAGCCCGGACGCCGTCGCGATCGCCGTCGGGGTGCGCAGCGCCCTCGAGGAGGCAGGGGTCGTCCTCCGCCCGTTCGTGACGGTCCCGCAGGCGGCCGGCACCCCCGCGACGCCCTCGTTGTCGTCGACGCCGCTCGACCCCGGGACGACCACCCGGTGACCGGCCACGAGGTCGATCTCGGGGCCGCGCTCCGGCACCTCCGGGTGCTGCCGCTCGGCACGGACGGCGTGCTGATCGAGACCGACGGACTCGACGAGTCGCTCGCCCTCTTCGGCGCCCTGCTCGCCCAGCCCGTGGCTGGCATCCTCGACGTCGTGCCGGCCGCACGGAGCGTCGCGGTGCGGTTCCTGCCCACGCTGCTGCCCATCGCCTCCCTGATGAGCGTGCTCCGGTCGCTGCCGACGTCGCGCGACGCGGCGACGCAGGGCCGGCTCGTGGAGATCCCCGTCGAGTACGACGGCGAGGACCTGGCCGAGGTCGCCCGGCTGAGCGGGCTCAGCATCGACGAGGTCGTCGACCGGCACGCCGGTGCCACCTACACCGTCGCCTTCACGGGCTTCGCGCCGGGCTTCGCGTACCTCACGGGCGGCGACCCGTCCCTCGCCGTCCCTCGGCGCGCGACGCCCCGCACCTCGGTGCCCGCCGGGGCGGTCGCCATGGCGGGGGAGTTCACCGGGGTCTACCCGCGCGAGAGCCCCGGCGGGTGGCAGCTGCTCGGGCACACCGACGTCGCCCTCTGGGACCTCGCCGAGCGCGTCCCGGCGCTGCTGCAGCCGGGGATGCGCGTCCGCTTCGTCGACGTCACGGAGCGCAGAGCCAGTCCCGAGGAGGCGGCCTACCCGGAGCACGGGACCGTCGCGTCCCCGCACGGGCGCGCTCACGAGCACGGCCACGAGCACGAGCACGAGCACCAGTCCGCCGGACCCGGACCCGGACCCGGACCCGCTGCCCGCCCCCGCCCCCGCCCCGACCGTGCGCTCGTCGTCACGACCCCGGGCCCGTTCAGCATCCTGGAGGACCTCGGGCGGCCCGGCCGCTCCGGCCTCGGCGTCTCGCGCTCGGGCGCCATGGACCACCGTGCGCTCCGCGAGGCCAACCGCCTGGTCGGCGCGGCGACGGGCTCGGCCGCGCTCGAGCTGGCCTACGGCGGGCTGGAGGCGACGGCGCGCGGAGACCTCGTGCTCGCCGTGGCGGGCGCGCCCGTCCCGTTGACGGTGCACGGCGCGAGCGGCGTCCGCCACGCGGTCCCCGGGGCCGCGTTCGCGGTCGACGACGGCGAGGTGCTCGTCGTGGGGGCGCCTCCTCGGGGCGTCTACTCGTACCTCGCCGTCCGCGGCGGCTGGGAGGCCGAGAGCGTGCTCGACAGCGCGTCGGGCGACGTCCTGGCGCGCATCGGCCCCGGCCGGCTGGCCGCCGGCGACGAGCTCGGCGTCGGACGTGCCTGGTCCGAGAGCGTCGCGGCCTCGGCCCACGACGCCCAGCGCTCGGTCTCCGCCCCGGACGAGGTCACCCTGCTCGACGTCGTGCTCGGACCGCGCGACGACTGGTTCACCCCCGAGGCGCTCGAGCGCCTCACGGGCCAACGGTTCACGGTCACGGCGCAGTCGAACCGGATCGGGCTCCGCCTGGCGGGCGAGCACCCCCTCGAGCGTGCGGTCGAGCACGAGCTGCCGAGCGAGGCGACCGTCTCGGGTGCCCTGCAGGTCCCGCCCGACGGCCAGCCCGTGCTCTTCATGGCCGACCACCCCGTCACGGGCGGCTACCCGGTGGTCGCGTGCGTCGTCGGAGACCAGCTCGACCGTGCCGCGCAGGTGCCCGTCGGGGCGAGCGTGCGGTTCCGCGTCGTCCCCGGGCCCGACCTCGGCGCGGGTCGACGCGGCGGCCGGCGCGACGCACGGGTCGACGAGCGTGCCGCAGACGAACGGGGCGTCGAGCAGTGAGGAAGCTCCTGATCGCCGAGCGGGGGCTCGTGGCGGTGCGCGTCGCGAGGGCCGCCGCCGACCTCGACCTGCCCTCCGTCGCGGTGTTCGCCCCCGACGACGTCGACGCCCTGCACGTGCGTGCCGCCGATGAGGCCTGGGCCCTCGACGAGCTGCCCGGCACCGACGCGTACCGCGACATGCAGGCGCTGCTCGACGTCGCCGATCGGAGCGGCGCCGACGCGGTGCACCCCGGCTGCGGCCCGCTCAGCGAGAACGCCGAGTTCGCGCGTCGGGTGCTCGCCGCAGGCCTCACCTGGGTCGGGCCCGACCCCGAGACGATGGAGCTGCTCGGCGACAAGGTCTCGGCGCGGGCCCTCGCGGACTCCGTCGGCGCGCCCCTCGTCGTCGGCACCTCCGAGCCGATCGCCTCGGCGGACGAGGCGGTCGCGTTCGCCCAGCGGCACGGGCTGCCGATCGCGCTCAAGGCGGCCCACGGAGGCGGCGGGCTGGGGCTGCGGATCGCTCGCCGGCTCGACGAGGTCGCCGACCTGCTCGACTCCGCCGTGCGCGAGTCGGCCGCCGTCTTCGGCCGCGGAGAGGTCTTCGTCGAGCAGTACCTCGACCGGCCGCGCCACGTCGAGGCCCAGCTGCTGGGCGACGGGGAGGGACGGGTCGTGGTGGTCGGCACCCGCGAGTGCTCGGTGCAGCGCCGGCACCAGGAGCTCGTCGGCGAGGCACCGGCTCCGTACCTGACCGACGAGCAGCTCGAAGTCGTCACCTCCACGTCCGTCGCCCTGGGCTCGGCGGTCTCGTACCGCGGCGCCGGCACCGTCGAGTTCCTCGTGTCGCGTGCAGGCCAGGTCTCGTTCCTCGAGGTGGGCACCGCCCTGCCGCTCGAGCACGTCGCCACCGAGCAGGCCACGGGCGTCGACCTGGTGCGGCAGCAGCTGCTGGTGGCGGGCGGGCTCGGGCTCGACCTCGCCGACGTGCCCGAGAGCCGTGGCCACACGATCTCGTTCCGCGTCACGGCGGAGGACGCCGGTCGCGGGTTCCTGCCGGCACCGGCCCCGGTGGCCCGCCTCGAGCTGCCGGGCGGACCGGGCGTGCGGGTCGACTCGGGCGTCGTCGTGGGCTCGGTCGTCCCGGCGGGCCGCGACCCGCTCCTCCTCACGGTCGTCGTGACGGGCCGGGACCGTGCGGCGGCCCTGAGCCGCGCACGCCGCGCCCTGGACGGCCTCGTCGTCGAGGGGCCCGCGACGACCGCGCGCTTCCACCGCCTCCTCGTCGACGACCCGGCCTTCACGGGCGTCGTCGCCGACACCGAGACGGGGACGGACGGCGGGGGAGCGGACGGCGCCGAGCCGTCCGTGCACACCCGCTGGATCGAGACCGAGTGCGAGTGGCTCGACGAGCTGGCGACCGCGACGCCGGAGGCGGCGGCCGGCCCGGGGTCCCTCCGCACGTGGGTCGTCGTCGACGGGCGTCGCGTGCCCCTCGTGCTGCCGCTCGCCGACGTCGTCGGCTCGTCCGACGGCGCGCTCGGGGCCGACGCCCTCGTCGCCGGCATCGCCGCCGCGACGATCGAGGTCGATGTGCCCGGGCAGGCCGGGCGGGGCTCTTCGGCGTCGTAAGCTGAGAGTGCGCCCAGAGTCGCGCGCCCTCCTCGCCGCCCTACTCCTCGGGAGCCACCATGACCACCCCCGTGTCCACCGACTCTCGCCGCCCCGGCGTGGCCGGTGCCCTCGACCGCTACTTCGAGATCACCGGCCGCGGCTCGAGCTGGGCCCGCGAGATCCGAGGCGGCGTCGTCACCTTCGTGACGATGGCCTACATCGTGATCCTCAACCCGCTGATCCTCGGCGGCTTCAGCGAGGACCAGGCCGCGAAGGACGTCCTCGGCGGCTGGCTGCAGAACAGCCAGGTCGGCGCGGTCACGGCTCTCACCGCCGGTGTCATGACCATCCTCTTCGGCACCGTCGCGCGCCTCCCGTTCGCCTTCGCGGCGGGCCTCGGCATCAACTCGTTCCTGGCGGTCACGGTCGTGCAGGACGTGACCTGGCCCGAGGCGATGGGCCTCGTCGTCATCAACGGCCTCGTCATCACGATCCTCGCCGTCACGGGTCTCCGCAGCATGATCTTCAGCGCGGTGCCCGCGGCGCTCAAGACCGCGATCACGGTCGGCATCGGCCTCTTCATCGCGTTCATCGGCCTCGTCGACTCGGGCTTCGTCCGCACGAGCGGCGCCGCGTCGCCCCCGGTGCAGCTCGGCGACGGCGGGTCGATCAGCACCCTGCCGACCATCACCTTCGTCATCGGCCTCGTCGTCATCGGCGTGCTCATGGCCCGTCGCGTCCGCGGTGCGATCTTCATCGGGATCGTCGCCTCGACGGTCATCGCGATCGTCCTGCAGGCGATCTTCCAGGTGCCCACCTCGAACGGCCAGAACCTCGACGACTGGAACCTCAACGCGCCGGTGCTGCCGACGCAGATCGTCGCGCTGCCCGACCTGTCGCTGATCGGCGACGTCAGCCTCGGCGCCTTCGCGCGCATCGGCTGGCTGTCGGCCGTGATGCTCGTCTTCACCCTCGTCTTCACGAACTTCTTCGACGCCATGGGCACGATGACCGGACTCGCGAAGGCCGCCGACGTCGCTGCACCCGACGGCACGTTCCCCCGCCTGAAGTCGGCGCTCGTCGTCGAGGGCATCGGCGCGGTCGCCGGCGGCGCGACGAGCTCGTCGTCGAACACCGTCTTCGTCGAGTCGGCCTCCGGCATCGGCGAGGGCGCCCGCACCGGCTTCGCCTCGGTCGTCACCGGGCTGCTCTTCATCCTCGCCATGTTCTTCACGCCGCTGACCCAGGTCGTGCCGCTCGAGGTCGCCGCCGCGGCGCTCGTCATCGTCGGCGCGCTGATGGTCTCGCAGATCAAGGACATCGACTGGACCGACTTCAGCGTCGCCCTGCCCGTGTTCCTGACGATCATCGTCATGCCGCTGACCTACTCGATCGCCAACGGCATCGGCGTCGGCTTCGTCACGTGGGTGATCGTCCGCGCGTTCTCGGGCAAGGCACGCGAGATCAGCCCCCTGCTGTGGATCGTCGCAGTCGGGTTCCTGGTCTACTTCGTCCGCGGTCCGATCGAGACCCTGATCGGCTGACCCTCGCGGCCGGGGGGTGGGCGCGGTAGCGTCTGCCGAACGCGCCGACACCGTCGTCGGCGCGACCGAGCCGAGGAGGCGCCCCGTGCCCCGCATCACCCCAGTCCTGTGGTTCGACGGCGAGGCCGAGGCGGCCGCGACGTTCTACGTCTCGCTGTTCCCGGTCTCCCACATCTCGCACGTGTCCCGGTACCCGGACGACTTCCCCGACCCGGCCCTGGCCGGCCAGGCGCTCGTCGTCGAGTTCGACCTCGACGGCCAGGGCTTCCAGGGCCTGAACGGCGGCCCCGGGTTCGTCCCCAACGAGGCCGTCTCGCTCTCGGTGCCGGTCGACGACCAGGAGGAGCTCGACCGGATCTGGGACGCCCTCGCCTCCGACGGCGGCCAGGAGGGGCGGTGCGGCTGGGTCCGCGACCGCTGGGGCTTCTGGTGGCAGGTCGTGCCGAGCGCCGTGCAGCGGACCGTCGGCGGGTCCGACCCGGCCGGCGCCTCCCGCGCGATGGAGGCGATGATGGGCATGAGCCGCCTGGTCGTCGCCGACCTCGAGGCCGCCTACCGCGGCGATTGACCTGCCCGCCGCGACGAGAGGCCCCAGATCGACCCGCAGCCGTGGCGCGAGGTCGATCCGAGGCCTCTCGAGCGCCTCCTCAGCTCACCAGTCGTGCACGGTCCCGTCCGCGAGCCGGTTGTAGGGCAGGTAGGCCTGCTCGTACGGGTACTTCCCGGCCTCGTCGACGTTCAGCTCGACCCCGATGCCCGGCTCCTCGCCGGGGTGCAGCATGCCGTCCGTGAAGGTGAAGCTCTGCTCGAAGACCGAGTCGGTCTTCTCGCCGTGCTTCATGTACTCCTGGATGCCGAAGTTGTGGATCGCGAGGCCGAGGTGCATCGCGGCCGCCATGCCGACGGGCGAGATGTCGGTCGGCCCGTGCATGCCCGACTTGATCTGGTACTGCGCCGCGTAGTCGAGCACCTTGCGCAGGTGCGTGATCCCGCCGGTGTGGGTGACGGCGCTCCGCACGTAGTCGATCAGCTGCTCGCGGATGATCTGCTGGTAGTCCCAGACCGTGTTGAAGATCTCGCCGATCGCCAGGGGCGTCGTCGTGTGCTGACGGACGAGCCGCAGAGCCTCGGGGTTCTCGGCCGGGGTGACGTCCTCGAGCCAGAACAGGTCGTAGGGCTCCAGGCTCTTGCCGAGCGAGGCCGCCTGGATGGGCGTCATGCGGTGGTGGCCGTCGTGCAGCAGCGGGATCTCGGGCCCGAACTCGTTCCGCACGGCCTCGAAGACTGTCGGCACGTGCCGCAGGTACGAGCGGGTGTCCCAGTCCTCCTCGTTCGGCAGGGCGCCGCGCTGGGCGGGCTCGTGGTCGTAGCGCACGCCGGTGTTGGCGTCGAAGGTCGCGTTCGAGGCGATGCCGTAGATCGACTTCAGCCCGGGCACGCCGGTCTGCACGCGGATCGCCTTGTACCCCTGCTCCTGGTGGTCGCGCACGCTGTCGAAGAGCTCGTCCAGGTCCTTGCCGGAGGCGTGGCCGTAGGTGAGCAGGCCGGTGCGGGAGGCACCGCCGAGCAGCTGGTAGAGCGGCATGCCGGCGACCTTCGCCTTGATGTCCCAGAGGGCGACGTCGACGGCGGCGATGGCGGCCATCGTGACGGGGCCGCGGCGCCAGTAGGCGCTGCGGTAGAGGAACTGCCAGGTGTCCTCGACGCGACCGGGGTCCCGGCCGATCAGGAGCGGCACGACGTGCTCGCTGAGGTAGGCGACGACCGCGAGCTCGCGACCGTTCAGGGTGGCGTCGCCGAGCCCGGTGACCCCCTCGTCGGTGGTCAGCTTCAGCGTGACGAAGTTGCGGTCAGGGCTGGTGACGATGACCTCGGCCTTGTCGATCTTCATTCGGTCTCCTTCGACTGGATGGTGGCGGCAGCGCCTCCTCACCACCCTGTCGCACCTGGGCGTCACGCGCCAGGGCGTCCTGCGCGCCCGCGGCGTCGCGCGCCAGCAGGGTCGCGCCGGCGACCGCGGCGGGCATCACGACGACGGCCCCGAGGGGGACGAAGAACGACAGCCAGATGGCCGTGCCGAAGCCGAGGGTCCGCCAGCGGTTCGCCGCCAGGGCCGCCCGCCGTTGCCGCAGCGACCGCCCGCGGGCGTCGAGGGCGAACCCGGTCAGCTCGACGGCCAGGAACCAGCCGCCGGTCAGCGCGCCGAGCACGGGCACGAGGGTCTGCCCGACGACCGGGACGAAGCCGCCGACGAACAGGCAGACGCCGACCGCCGCGGTGGCGAGCAGCAGGCGGACGGAGTCGCCGACGCTCCGCAGCACCCCGCGCCAGAAGCCGTGGTCGACGTCGGCCGGTGCGTCGCCCTCGCGCTGCTCGACGTGCCGCCAGATGCGCTCGTAGAAGGGATCGCCGACGAGCAACGTCACGGCGGTGAAGGTCACCACGGCGAGCAGCACGGCCAGCAGGGCGACCGCGACGCCGATGCCGACGCGGACGAGCACGCGGCCCCACTCCGGCCACCGGTCGGCGAACGGGGTCGCCAGGACGGCCAGGTCGTCCGCCTGCCCGTTCACCAGCACGAGCAGGGCGACGAAGACGGCGCCGACGATCAGGGCGGGCACGGCCCCGAGCAGCATCAGCCGCGGCGACGTGCCCCAGAGGCGGAGCCCCCGGCCGAGGACCGCGACGCCCGACCCGAACTCGCGGAGCGCCGACACCTCAGCGCACCTCGAGCGGCACGGGCCCGGTCGGGGCCGGGAACGCGCGCTCGAGCTGCACGAACGCCTGGTCGTCGATGTCGACGGCGAGGGCTGCGGCGTCCTCGCGCACGTGCTCGACGCTGCCGGCCTTCACGGCGAGCAGCACGTCGGGCGCGAGCCGCAGCACCCAGGCGATCGCGAGCTGGGCCGGCGTCACGCCGAGGTCGGCAGCGACGGAGGCGACGACCGGGTGGTCGAGGAGCTCGCCGTGGTCGACGGGCGAGTACGCCATCAGCGGCGTCCCCGACTCGCGCAGGCGCGGCAGCAGGTCGTGCTCCGGCCCCCGGCGCGCGAGGTTGTAGAGCACCTGGTCGGTCTGGGGCGAGGACGAGCCGCCGGTGGCCCGGGCGAGGTCGTCGAGGTCGTCGACGTCGAAGTTGCTGACGCCCCAGCCGCCGATCGCGCCCTCGGCGACCAGCGCCTCCATCGCCTCCACCGTGTCCTCGAGCGGGTGGCCGCCGCGCCAGTGCAGCAGGTAGAGGTCGAGCCGGTCGGTGCCGAGGCGGGCGAGGCTGGCGTGGCACGCCTCGATCGTTCCCCGACGGCTCGCGTTCGAGGGAAGCACCTTGCTCACGAGGAACACCTCGTCACGCCGACCCGCTATCGCCTGGGCGACGAGTCGCTCGGAGGCGCCGCGCCCGTACATCTCCGCCGTGTCGACGAGGGTCATGCCGAGGTCGAGCCCCTCGCGGAGGGCCGCCAGCTCGGCGTCGCGTCGACGGGGATCGTCGCCGAGCTCCCAGGTGCCGAGCCCCAGGGCGGGGGCGGTGCGTCCGTCGGGGAACGTGACGGTCTGGTTCTCGTGAGCAGCCATCGCCCCAGTGTGCCCGGGAGACCGTGCTCACGGCCCGTCCTCCCCAAGCCGCAGGGGGCGTGATCCCTCCCCAGCGCCGAGGGGGCTTGGCACCGTCCACAGTCGAGGAGGCGCGGGTCGAGCCGGGACGCCCGCTCCGGCACGGTGGTCCCCATGACCACCTCAGAGCGCACCGTCCCGCCCCTGCCCGCCAGCTCCTCCGAGTCCGCCCTCGCGCAGTGGGCGAGCGTCGTCTGCGACGAGCCCTGCGACGAGGACCTCGTCTACGTCGCGTTCTTCGACCGCGGCGAGTACCCCTGCGCGAACCTGATCCGGTTGAGGGGGCTGCCCCGGCTGCCCTACGGCCGCGACGTCGCCTCCCTCGAGCGCGTCGTCCGCGACCAGGCGAGCGACGTGCGGGCCCGCTCGGTCGTGCTCGTGTGGCAGCGCGAGGGCGAGACGCCCCTCGACGACCTGGCCGTGGCCACCTGGTCGCGGGGCCTCGACGAGAGGCTCCGACGCGGCCCGCTGAGCCTCCGCGGCCAGGTGCGCCGCACGCCGGGCGGGTTCGACCCGGCCCCGCGGCTGCCGGGACAGGTCACGGCGACCGACCTTCCCGAGGGGTTCGACGTGCCGGGCGAGGGCCCGCAGCTGATCCCGATGCGGAATCCGTACCACTGACCGTCGCCCGTCCGCCCGTGCCGTCGCCCGGAGGTGCCCGTCAAGTCACGCGGCGTCGGCGGCTGCGTCGAGCCTCTGCACCTCGTCGGCGGACAGCTTGATCGTCGCGGCGGTGGCCGAGTTCATGATCGTCTGCGGACGAGTCGACCCGGGGATGGGGATGACCAGCTCGGACGCGTGCAGCTCCCACGCGAGGGTCAGCACCTGGGGCGAGATCCGGCGCGCGTTGGCGATCTCGGCGAAGACGGCGTGCTTCGTGCCGAGGTCGGCGGCGTTCGTGATGCCGCCCAGCGGGCTCCACGGCAGGAAGGCGATGCCCATCTCGTCGCACAGCACGAGCTCCTCGGTGCTCGAGCGGAACGCGGGGGAGTACTGGTTCTGCACGGAGACCAGGCGCCCGTCGAGGACGTCGTTCGCCTCGCGGATCTGGTCGACGGTGGCGTTCGAGATGCCAGCCATCCTGATGACTCCCTCGTCCAGCAGCTCCGCCAGGGCGCCCACCGAGTCGGCGTACGGCACGGCCGGGTCGGGGCGGTGGAACTGGTAGAGGCCGATGGTCTCGACGCCGAGGCGCTGCGCGGACGCGCGCGCCGCCTCCTTCAGGTAGGCCGGGTCGCCGTTCTGTGCCCAGGCTCCCGCATCCGGGCGGAGGTGGCCGCCCTTCGTCGCGACGAGCACGTCCGAGGTGTCGCCGTGGAAGCTCTCGAGCGCCCGGGCGATCAACGACTCGTTGTGCCCGATCTCGTGGGTGCCGGGCTGGTGGTACGCGTCGGCGGTGTCGATCAGGGTGATGCCCTGCTCGAGAGCGGCGTGGATCGTGGCGATCGCCTGCTTCTCGTCCGGCCGTCCCTCGATCGACAAGGGCATGCCGCCCAGGCCGATCGCGCTCACGGTGACGTCTCCGATGGTCCTCGTCTTCATGGGTCCTCCTCGTGCCGCAGCGGTGCGGCGCTCGTGATCGTGACGGTCCCCGCAGGCGGGGACCCTGCGTCCTGGGTACGCCCGCCCGGCCTCCCCGCTCCCAGGAACGACCGGCGCCCAGGTGCCTGGCAGGCGCCACGGCGCGGTCTGCCAGGGGAGCCGCCTAGGTTCTCCGCATGACCTCCGAGACCGCCGTGGCCCCGTCCCGGCCCGCCGCCGGCCCGCACGACGACGGCGCTCCCCACGGTGCGACGACTCCGGGCGCCCCCGAGGAGGGCCTCGGCCGGACCGCCCGGGCGCGAGCTCGCTGGCGTGCCGGGCGAGCGAAGCTCGACGGCTACCCCCGCCTCCGCGTGGCCTACAAGGTGGGCGTGGCCCTGGCGGGCGTGGTCGTGATCGCCGTCGGCCTGGTGCTCGTCCCGCTGCCCGGTCCCGGCTGGTTGATCGTCTTCGTCGGGGTCGCCGTCCTCGGCACGGAGTTCCCGGCGGCACACCGCGTCACGCAGGCCGTCCGACGGCTCGCCCACCGTCTCCGGCTGCGCTGGCGCGCTTGGAGAGCGAACCGGGCCGCCGCGCGCGCCTGACCACCCGCACCGCAGAGGGCCCGTCCACGATCGTGGACGGGCCCTCTGCGGTGTCGGTGCCGGAGGTGCCGCTAGTGCGCGGCCTCGTACTTCACCGGCTCGGGCAGGCCCTTGTCGGCACGGATCGACCGCGAGAGGCGCTCGATCGAGGTGAGGGCCGCGACCACGTCGGCGGCGGTCACCGGGAACGGCATCGAGTGGATGGTCTCCGACTCGACGGTGGCGGCCGCGGCCACCGCCTCGAGCTCCTCGGTGTCGTCCGTGCTCAGGCCGATCTCGGTGAGCGTGTTCGGCAGGCCCACCCGGGTCGTGAACTCGACGAAGTCCTCGATCTCGGCACGGGGCGCCCCCTCGAGCACGAGCTGGGTCAGCGAGCCGATGTTGACCTTCTGGCCGTGGGTCAGGCCGTGCGTCTGCGGGGCGGCGGTCAGGCCGTTGTGGATCGCGTGCGCGGCGGCGAGGCCGCCCGACTCGAAGCCGAGGCCGGAGAGCAGCGTGTTCGCCTCGACGAGCGACTCGAGCGCCGGCGTGACGATCCCGTCGCGCACCGCGTCCAGGGCGGAGAAGGCGTTCTCGTGGATGATGCGCCACGACAGCTCGGCCAGGGCGGTGCCCGCCTGGGTCGCGAGTCCGCCGGCCATCGTGGTCGCGGCGGCCTTCGCCGACGCGCGGGCCTCGATCCAGGTGGCGAGCGCGTCGCCGATCCCCGCCACCAGGAACTGCACGGGGGCGTTCGCGACGAGCTGCGTGTCGATCAGCACGAGGTCGGGGTTCCGCGGGAAGAACCGGTACTCGATGAACTCGCCCTCGTCCGTGTAGACGACGGCCAGGGCCGAGGTGGGCGCGTCGGTCGAGGCGACGGTCGGCACGCTCACCCAGCGGATGCCGGTGGCGTGGCCGGCGGCCTTGGCCGCGTCGATGGCGCTGCCGCCGCCGATCGCGACGACGACGTCGGCATCCGACGACCGGATCGACTCGGCCAGCTCGTCGATCGCGGCCGGCGTCGCGAACCTGCCGAACGGGACGCGCTCGACCCGCAGCGACTCGGCGGCGAAGCTCGTGCCCACCGCCTCCTCGACGAGGCCCCAGACGACGTCGTCCGAGACGACGAGGGGGCGGCTCCCGATCGGCGCGACGAACTCGCCGAGGCGGGTGATCGCGTCCTTGCCCTGGACGTAGCGGGCGGGGCTCATGACGGTGCGGACGGGAACGGGCATGCGGTGCTTCCTCTCGTGGGGGACGTGTGCCGTGCACGGTAGGCGGGGCGGCTCCGTGTCCCGTGGACGCCGACGCCGACACCGACGCCGACGCCCTGCCCAGCCGCGGCCCGATATCGTTGCGGGGTGACGCCCAGTCCTGCCTCTGCGACCGCCTACGAGGTGCTCGGCGTCCCCTCCACGGCCTCCGACGACGACCTGCGACGTGCCTACCGCCGCCTCGCCCGCGAGACGCACCCCGACCTCGGCGGCAGCGCCTCGGCCTTCCGCGACCTGCAGCTGGCGTGGGAGGCGGTCGGGACGCCGGAGGCGCGAGCCGCGTACGACCGTCGACGCCCGTCGTCGTCGGCGTCCGGCCGCTCGGGCTCCGCGTCGTCTCCCTCCGGTGCCCCGACGCCCGGCTGGGCCCCGCCGCCCCGTGATCCCCAGCGCACCGACTCCCGGCCGAGGGCCCGGGTGCACGGCCATCCCGGCGGTGCCAACCGTGAGCGCTACCTGTCGCTGATGCGCGAGTGGGTCGGCCGCGGCGTCCCCCTCGACGACCCCTACGACGAGGCCCTCGTGCGGAGCGCGCCCCCGGAGATCCGGCACGTGCTCGCCGACGCCCTGGCCGAGGAGGCGACGGTCGCGATCGTCACCGGGCTCGGCATCGGCTTCACCATCTGGAGCGACGTCGACGCCGGCCCCGACGGCAAGCTGGACCACATCGTGCTCGGCCCCTCCGGCCTGTTCGCCGTGCAGTCGTCCGACTGGGGGAGCGAGGTCACCGTGTCCAAGGGCGACCTCGTCGGCCCGGGCATCCCCCTCGACGAGCAGCCGGTCCGCGACGTGACGAGGCAGGCCCGCGCCGTCCGCCGCGAGACCCGGGTGTCGTTCACCCACCAGCTGATCGTCGTGCCCGACGACGACCTGCCCACGGCGCTCGAGCAGGTCGGGCGCGGGCGACGGGGCAGCACGTGGGTCCTCCGTCGCTCGCTCCTCGCCCAGGTGCTCCGCCACGGTCCCGAGCTGGGCGACCGGACGGCGCTCTCCGACGTCTTCGAGATCCGAGAACGCCTCCAGCAGGCCGTCCGCTTCGTGTGAACCGGGAACCGCCTCGGGGCGCGCCCTTCCCCGGGGCACGTCCCGAGGCGCACACTGGTGTCCTGATCGAGGAGGTCCCCGTGTTCGAGCCCGTCAGCGCCTACAGCGGCTTCAGCGTCGACGACGTCCCGGCGGCGGCCGAGTTCTGGGGCGAGGTGCTCGGACTGGCCGTCACGCCCCTCATGGACGGCACGATGCTGCAGGTCAAGCTGCCCGGCAGCGCCGCGAGGGTCCTCGTCCTCAACCTCGTCGTCGACGACGTCGACGTCGCCCTGGCCGGTCTCGCCGAGCGCGGGCTCAGGCCCGACCCGGGCGGGCCCTGGGCGGGCGAGGACCAGGTCGTCCGCGGGCGCGCCTCGGGCCACGGCCCCGACATCGCCTGGTTCCACGACCCCGCAGGGAACGTCTTCTCCGTCCAGCAGCAGTGACGGCAGGCGCGGGCCGAGGCGGCAGCAGCACGAGCGGAGGGCTGGCCCGACATCGGGTTCCGGGCCAGCCCCCTGTCCTCGTTCGGAGTCCCCGGCCTGCCGGTTGGGTGTCACGTCGTCCTCGGAGCGGCGGCCGGTAACCTGGGCGCACCGACCCGAGGAGCACCAGCGATGACGCGCGACGCCGAACCCCGCCCCGCCTCCGACCGCCCGATCGCGGCGTTCCTGTCCGTCGCGGCGGGCGTCCTGGCCTTCGCGGTGCCCGTCCCGGCCCTCAACGTGGTCTTCTCCCTCGGCGCCCTCGTCTACGGCGTGCTCGGCCTCCGACGCAGTCGTGCGCTGCGCTCTCGCGGCCCGCTGCGCTCGGGGCTCGTCCTCGCGATCGTCGGCCTCGTGCTCGGCGCCCTGGCCGTGCTCGGCACCGTGGCGGGGCTCGTCGTCCTGTCGCAGCAGTCGTGACAGTCCACGGACCCGCCGACGGCTGGGTCGAGGGCCCGGACGGGCGTCGCTTCTGGGGCCGCGCGGGCGCCGCGGGCCTGCTGGCGGTCGACGCCGACGACCGCGTGCTGCTGCAGCACCGCGTCGAGTGGAGCCACTTCGGCGGCACCTGGGGCCTGCCGGGCGGTGCCCGCGACTTCGACGAGACGGCCGTGGCGGGAGCTCTCCGCGAGGCAGGCGAGGAGGCCGCCGTCCCCGCCGGCGCGCTCCGTCTGCGCTCCGAGTCGGTCCTCGACCTCGGCTTCTGGTCGTACACGACCGTCGTCGCGGCCGTCACGCGCGCCTTCGAGCCGGTCATCTCCGACGCCGAGAGCCTCGAGCTCCGCTGGGTGCCGAGGGCCGAGCTCGACGTCCTGCCGCTGCACCCGGGGCTGGCGGCGTCGTGGCCCGGCCTCCGCGCCCAGCTGGACGACGACGTGCACCTGGTCGTCGACGCGGCGAACGTGGTCGGGTCGCGGCCCGACGGCTGGTGGCGGGACCGCGCAGGAGGCGCCGCCCGCCTCCTCGGGTCCCTGGCCGACGCGCTCGCGGTCGGCCTCCCCGCCCGGCTCCTGTCGGACGCCCCGCCCGAGGGACCCGGCGCCGCGACGTCCTGGTGGCCGACGACGACGGTCGTGCTCGAGGGCGAGGCCCGGCGAGCCCCCGACGTCGACGGGCTCACGGTGCGACGCGCCCCGGGCGAGGGCGACGACGCGATCGTCGTCGAGGTCGAGCAGCGCGTGGCCGCTGCCGTCGGCGCCGGCGCGACGCCCCGGGTCGTCGTGGTGACGGCCGATCGTGGCCTTGCCGACCGTGTGCGGGCCGCGGGCGGCGCCGTCGTCGGTCCCCGGCGCCTCCTCGACCTGCTCGGCTGACGGCACGGAGGCCCTTCCTCCGGACCGGGAGGAAGGGCCTTCGCACGCGTGGGGGTCAGGCCGCGGGGCCCTCGCCGAGGGTCACCGTCGCGGTGTGGCTCGTGCCGGTCGCGTCGGTCCAGGTCAGCTGCACCTGGTCGCCGGCGTCGTGCGCCTGGACGGCCGCGGTCAGGGCCGAGGCGTCCGCCACGGCGGTGCCGTCGAGCGCGGTGACGGTGTCGCCCGCGACGAGGCCGGCCGACTCCGCGGCGCTGCCCTCGACGGTGCCGGCGATCGCGACGCCTGCCCCGGTGCCGGTCGCCGTGCTCGAGATCTGGGCACCGAGGAACGCGGGGAGCCCGATCTGGATCGTCGAGCTGCCCTGACCCGCGACGATCTGCTTCGCGATCGACAGCGCGTGCGAGATCGGGATGGCGTAGCCGGTGATCGGAGCGGCGCCCGAGGAGGCGGCGGTCACGATCCCGACGACCTCGCCGTCGGCGTCGCGCAGCGGCCCGCCGGAGTCGCCCGAGACGACGTCCGACTGCAGCTCGATCAGGCCCGACAGCGACTCCGTGCCGCTGCCCGTCTCGCTGGCGACGGAGATCGCCTGGTCGGTCGCGAGCACCGTGCCCTCGGCCGTCACCAGGTCCCCGGTGCCGCCGGCGTTGCCCGTCGAGTGCACGGCGTCGCCGGTGGCCACGTCGCCCGAGGCGTCGAAGTCCACGGGCGTCAGCCCGCTCGCGTCCTCGAGCTGCAGCACGGCGACGTCGTTCGTGGCGTCGGTGCCGACGACCTTCGCGGTGTAGGCCTGCCCGGTCGTCTCGTCGGTGACCTCGATGCTCGTCGCGCCCTGCACCACGTGGTTGTTCGTGAGCACCAGCCCGTCCGCCGTCATGACCATCCCGGTGCCGGCCGACTCGTGCGACGAGTCGTAGTCCAGGGTGCTGACGATCGTCACGACGCCCTTCGTCTCGTCCGCGGTCGCTGCCGTGGCGGACGACTCGGAGGCGCCCGTGCCGCCGGTGCTGCCCGTGCCGCCCTGCGCCTGGCCGGGGAGCAGCTGGCCCCCCGAGGACGACCCGTCCGAGCTGCCGAACGGCGAGCCCTGCGAGGGCAGCTGCTGGGGCGAGAGCTGGTAGGTCTGCTGGCGTGCCTCCGCGGCGGCGAGGCCGACGGAGTGGCCGAGCGACCAGGCGCCCACGCTCGCCCCGCCGACGCCGAGCACGAGGACGGCGGCGGCGCCGGTCACGAGGGCCCAGCGGGCGGGGCGGCGACGACGAGGGGGGCGGGGACCGAAGGCCGAGGGGAGGGAAGGGGCGGACGCGGCCGTGCCGCCCTGCGTCGCGGCCGGGTCCTCCGCGGCGGCGGACACGAAGCGTGCGTCCGAGGAGCCCGTCACGTGGGGGAGCGTGCGGGCCTCTGCCGGATCCCGGTCCGTCGAGCTCGGGGTCGGCGTCGCGCTCGGGGTCGGGCTGGGCGTCGGCGTCGGCGTCGTCGCGGGCGTCGGCTGGTCAGCGGTGCGGTCGGCGTCGCTCTCGCGGTCGTTCATGGGGTGCCTCCTGAGGCGGTGGTCGAGGTGATGAGGACCATGGAACGAGGTCCGCCGATCGATTCCCTATGAACCGCCGAGGAGGTGGTCGTGAGTTCTCGGAGGGACCGCCGACAGCCGCGGGCCGTGTCCTCCCTTCGGCGGACGATCGTCCGTCCCCGGGCGGCCCGCCCCGAAAAGCGTTGCCGTCCGGTGCCGCCGATCCGATACGCTGGTCACCCGAAGGAGGTCCACGATGGCAGAGCCCGTTCACCACGTGCCCGACGAGCACCGCCCCGACCAGGGCAGCCCCGGCGCACACACGGCGCACACCCCCGCGCAGGGCGTCCCCGGGTCCTCTCGCGAGGTCGACACCACCCTCAGCTTCAACGAGGAGTACCAGGCCCAGCTCGCTGCGCTCCAGGGCGGTGCCACGTCCGACGAGGGCGAGGCGGTCGCCGCGCTCCCGTCCGGTTCCGCCCTCCTCGTCGTCCGACGGGGCCCGAACATCGGCGCCCGGTTCCTCCTCGACTCCGACGTCACGGTGGCCGGCCGGCACCCCGACGCGGGCATCTTCCTCGACGACGTCACGGTCAGCCGCAAGCACGCCGAGTTCCGGCGGTCAGGCACGACCTTCACGGTCAACGACCTCGGGTCGCTCAACGGCACGTACTTCGACGGCGTCCGCATCGACGAGGCCCTGCTCAGCGACGGCGCCGAGGTGCAGGTCGGCAAGTTCCGCCTCACCTTCTACGCGTCGCGCGTCGACCTGGCCACCCTGGCCCTCCAGTAGTGCCCGGCTCCGCCGCCGCCCGGTCGTCGCCGACCGGGTCGGCCGACCTGTTGACGATCGGGCAGGTCCTGGCGCGTCTCAAGCCCGAGTTCCCCGACCTGAGCAACAGCAAGCTGCGCTTCCTCGAAGAACGTCAGCTGGTCACGCCCGTGCGCACCGCGTCGGGCTACCGGAAGTTCTCGTCCGCCGACGTCGAGCGCCTGCGCTTCATCCTCGGCCTTCAGCGCGACCACTACCTGCCCCTCAAGGTCATCCGTCAGCACCTCGACGACCTCGACGCCGGACGGCCGTCCACCCTCCCGACCGGTTCGGCTCCGGTGTCGATGCTCTCGACCGTGCGCCGGTTCTCCCGTGCCGACCTGCTCCGCGAGACGGGCGCCTCCTCGGCCCTGCTCGACGACGCGATCGCGTCGTCGCTGATCTCGCCGTCCGAGACCTACGGCGACGAGCCCCTGGCCGTGCTGGCCGCCCTGGTCGAGCTCGGCCGCTCGGGCATCGAGCCCCGTCACCTGCGCAGCTTCCGAGCGGCCGCCGAGCGCGAGCTCAGCCTCATCGAGAGCGCGCTCGCCTCGGTCGCGCGTCGTCGTGACCCGGCCGGTCGGGCACGGGTCGCCGAGCTCTCGCGAGAGCTGGCCGGGCAGCTCGAGGTCGTCCGCACCTCGCTCATCCGCTCGGCCCTCGACCGCCTCGACACGTAGACGGCGGGGCCGGCGACGAATATCCTCGACACGCCGACTCCTCGACGCGGATGTCGCCTCGACGAGACCTCGATGTGGGTACCGTGGGACCAGGTCGAACCATCAACCCGGTGTTGAATGTTTCGGGTCAGATCGCGACGTGGAAGGCAACTGCATGAACGAGTCAGGTTCCCCTGAGGGATCCCGCTACGAGCGGGGCCTGCTCTTCACGGACGGCATGCCCGAGCTCGACGCCGACAGCGGCTACCGAGGCACCGTCGCCGCCCGCGCCGCTGGCATCAGCTACCGCCAGCTCGACTACTGGGCCCGGACCGGCCTCGTCGAGCCCACCATCCGCAGCGCCGCCGGCTCGGGCTCGCAGCGGCTCTACGGCTTCCGCGACATCCTCGTGCTCAAGCTCGTGAAGCGGCTGCTCGACACCGGCATCTCCCTCCAGCAGATCCGCACGGCCGTGAACCAGCTGAGGGAGGCGGGGGTCAGCGACCTGGCACAGACCACGCTCATGAGCGACGGCGCCAGCGTCTACCTCTGCACGTCCGACGACGAGGTCATCGACCTCGTGAGCCGCGGTCAGGGCGTCTTCGGCATCGCCGTCGGCAAGGTCCTCCGCGAGGTCGAGACGAGCCTCGTCGAGCTCGACAGCACCCCTGCGGCCGATCCCTCCGACGAGCTGGCGGCCCGCCGAGGCGACCGCGCCAGCTGACCCGCCACGGTCAGCCTCCACGGGAGCGCGGTCCGCGCGACTCGGGAGGCACCCCCGCGTGAACGACACAGCGCCCGAGGGCACCCGCATCCTGTGATCCGCCTGCGGGCCCATCCTGACCGCGGCAGCGGTGCACGTGGCTACGGGACCGGCAGACACGCGTCAGGAGCGCACGCCAGCGGGCGTGCGTCAGCTGGCGTGTGGAGGGGGGACTGACCTCAGCGCGCGGCAGGTTCGGCGTAGTCGCCGATCTTCGCGGTGCGCATGATGCGCTCGAGCAGCTGGTCGAAGTTGCGCGCCATCTCCTGTGCGCTCTCGCCCGGCCACACGTGCAGGGGCTTCGCGGCGCCCTGCGCCTGCTGCAGCGACGTGCGCTCGGGCAGCTGCGGGCTCAGCACGAGGGGCCCGAACATGTCCCGGAGCTCCTTGATGCGGAACTGGTGCTCGATCGACTGGACGCGGGCACGGTTGACGATGATGCCCAGCGGCTGCAGCCGAGGGGAGAGGCCGCGGCGGATCTCCTCGATCGCCCGCAGGGCTCGGTCCGCCGCGGCGACGCTGAAGAGACCGGGCTCGGTGACCACGGTGACGCGGTCGGAGGCGGCCCAGGCGGTGCGCGTCAGGGCGTTCAGGGACGGGGCGCAGTCGATGAGGACGAGGTCGTAGTCGGCCTCGACGTTGGCGAGCGCCTCCTCGAGCTTCCAGATGTCGCGGATCGACGGGTGCGGGCCGTCGAAGTTGATGGCCGAGGGGCTGCCGATCATGACGTCGATCTTTCCCGTGCGTCCCTTGGTCCAGCCGCTGGGGGCGATCGCGGCCCGGACCGTCTTCTCCTTCGGCGACGCCAGGACGTCGGCGACGTTGAGGTGCCCCGCGACGGTGATGTCGAGGCCGGTCGAGACGTCGGACTGCGGGTCGAGGTCGACCACCAGGGTCCTGAGGCCCTTGGCGAAGGCCGCCGACGTGAGTCCGAGCGTCACGGTCGTCTTGCCGACGCCGCCTTTGAGAGAACTGACGCTGAGTACATGCACGACGACGACGATACCGTCACTATTCTTGAAGCACCTGCACGCCACGTCGCCCGACGGGCGATCCCGGCAGGCTCCCTCGTCTCCGGTGGCTCCGAGCCCCGTCCCCGTTCCTTCCCCAGGAGGTGCTCGTCGTGAGCGTCCGCCCCATCCGACTCTTCGGCGACCCGGTTCTCCGGTCGCCCTCCGACCCCGTCCGCGTGGGCGACGCCCGACTGGCTTCGCTCGTCGACGACCTCCTCGACACCGTGCGCGAGCCCGGTCGCGCTGGCGTGGCCGCTCCCCAGATCGGTGTCGGCCTGAGGGCCTTCAGCTACAACGTCGACGGCGAGGTCGGCTACGTCCTGAACCCCGAGATCACCGAGCTCTCGGGCGAGAAGGAGCTGGTGGAGGAGGGCTGCCTCTCCGTGCCGGGCTTCTGGTTCCCGACCCCGCGATGGTCCCGGGCCCGCGTCGAGGGCATCGACCTCGACGGCGAGCCGGTCGTGCTCGAGGGGGACGGGCTCATGGCGCAGGCGCTCCAGCACGAGACGGACCACCTCGCCGGCACCCTCTACGTCATGACCCTCGAGACCGAGACCCGCCGCGACGCCCTGCGGCAGATCCGGGCCAGCGACTGGTGGCGGGCCTGACCGGACCTCGACCGGCGGCGCCCTGGGCGCCGCCGGTACCGGGGCCGGGCACGGTCAGGCGGTCGGCCCCGGCTTGTCCGCGGACGAGACGGTCCTGACCGACTCCGTGTTGGGGTAGACGGAATAGAGGTCGGCGATCTGTCCGGCGAAGTCCTCGACGACGACGGCGCGCTTGACGCTCATCTTCGGCGTCAGGTGCCCGCTGGCCTCGGTCAGCTCGATCGGCAGCACGACGAACTTGCGGATCGACTCCGCCCGGGAGACCGCCTCGTTCGCGAGGTCGACCGCCCTCTGCACCTCGGCCAGCACGGCGGGGTGCTCGGCAGCCTCCGCGAGCGGCATGTCCGCGGCCTCGCCCGCGTTGTTGAGCCAGACCGGCAGCATCTCGGTGTCGAGGGTGACGAGCGCCGAGATGAACGGACGCTGGTCGCCCACCACGACGACCTGGGCGACGAGGGGGTTCGCGCGGATCGGGTCCTCGAGCACGGCGGGGGCGACGTTCTTGCCCCCGGCGGTGACGATGATCTCCTTCTTCCGACCCGTGATGGTGAGGTAGCCGTCGGAGTCGAGGCTGCCGAGGTCGCCGGTGCGGAACCAGCCGTCCTGCATGACCGCGGCCGTCTCCTCCTCGTTCCTCCAGTAGCCCGCGAAGACGTTCTCGCCCTTGACCAGCACCTCGCCGTCGTCGTCGATCCGCAGCGAGACGCCCGGGAGCGCCGGCCCGACGGTGCCGATCTTGAACCGCGACACGAGGTTCACCGAGGCCGGCGCCGTGGTCTCGGTCAGGCCGTAGCCCTCGAGGATGCGGATGTCGAGGCTGCGGAAGAAATGGCCGAGGCGGGTGCCGAGCGGGGCCGAGCCCGAGACGGCGTAGCGGATGTTCCCGCCCATCGCCTTCTTCAGCTTGCGGTACACGAGCCGGTCGAAGAGGGCGAAGCGCAGGCGCAGGCCGACGGGCACCGTCCCCTCGTCGAGGGCCTTGGAGTGCGCGATGGCCACCGCGACGGCCTGACGGAAGATGCCGCCCTTGCCCGAGGCCTCGGCCTTCTGCTCAGCGGAGTTGTAGACCTTCTCGAACACCCGCGGCACCGCGAGCAGGAACGAGGGGCGGAAGGAGGCGAGCGACGGCAGGAGCTGCTTGGTGTCGGCCTGGTGGCCCACCTTGACCCCCGCGTGCACCGACATCACCGCGATGAAACGGGCGAAGACGTGGGCCGTCGTGATGAACAGCAGGGTCGACGAGCCCGGCGCCACGACGTCGCCCATGGCCACCGCGGCGTTGCGGCTGGTCTCGACGAAGTTGGCGTGCGTCAGCATGCAGCCCTTGGGGCGGCCCGTGGTGCCCGACGTGTAGATGATGGTGGCGAGGTCGTCCCCGTTCGCCAGCGTGCGGCGGCGCTCGAGCTCGTCGTCCGACACGCCCCGCCCGGAGCGCGCCAGCTTCTCGAGGTCGCCGAGGTCGATCTGCCAGACGTGGGCGACGTCCGGCAGCTCGGGGTGCACCTCGTCGAACCGTGCGAAGTGGTCCGGCGTCTCGACGATCACGGCCACGGCGCCTGAGTCGCTGAGGTTCCAGTGCACCTGGCTCGGCGACGACGTCTCGTAGACGGGCACGAGCAGCGCGCCGGCGAACCAGACCGCGAAGTCGACGAGCGTCCACTCGTAGCGGGTGCGGCTCATCAGGCCCACCACGTCGCCGGGCTGGATGCCGGCGGCGATGAGGCCCTTGGCGACCTCGCGCACCCGGGCGGCGAACTCGGCGGCGGTGACGTCGGTCCAGCCTCCCGTGCCGTCGGGCACGGAGAACAACGGCTCGTTCGGCGTCGTCGCCGCCCGCTCCACGAGCAGGTCTGTCGCGTTGGCGGTCGGGTCGGCAGGGACCACGAGGGGGACGGTGTGTTCGTTCACGGCAGCTCCTTCGGCACCGGCAGGGTCCGACGAGCTTAGCGGGGGCCCCTGCGTCCGTCCCGGGACGACCTGCGGGCGTCGTGGAACGACAGGAGACGGCCCGAGGATAGACTCGTCGCTCGTGCAGGCAATAGGCATTGACATCGGCGGGACGAAGATCGCAGGCGGGGTCGTCACCGAGCTGGGCGAGATCGTCGCCGAAGAGCGAGTCCCGACCCCCGCCGGCGACGCCGGCGCGATCGTCGACGCCGTCGTCGCGATGGTGAAGGGCCTCCAGGCGCGGCATCCCGACGTCGTGGCGGCAGGGGTCGCGGCCCCCGGCTTCATCGACGCCTCGCAGTCGGTCGTGTACTACACGCCGAACATCCCGTGGCGGAACGAGCCGCTCAGGGCACGGCTGTCCGAGCAGCTCGACCTGCACATCACGATCGACAACGACGCGAACGCCGCGGGCTGGGCCGAGTTCCGGTTCGGCGCCGGCCGCCTCGCGAGCGACATGACCATGCTCACCATCGGCACGGGCGTCGGCGGCGCCGTCGTCGCCCAGGACCGCCTGCTCCGCGGCGGCTTCGGCACCGGCGGCGAGCTCGGCCACATGCGCATAGTCCCCGGCGGCCTGCCCTGTGGCTGCGGTGCCCGCGGCTGCATCGAGCAGTACGGCTCGGGACGTGCCCTGCTGCGCATGGCGGGCGAGGTGGCCGACCTCGGCGGCGTCGGGTCGGCGCTGGCGGCGGTGCGTGCCGAGAAGGGCGAGCTCACGGGACACGACGTGGCCGCGCTGATGCAGGCGGGCGACGCCGGTGCCCTCGAGGCGCTCCGTCAGCTGGGCACCTGGCTCGGCCAGGCCGCGGCCTCGCTCGCCGCCATCCTCGACCCGCAGGTCTTCGTCTTCGGCGGGGGAGTCGCGCAGTCGGGCGAGCTCCTCCTCGCCCCCGTCCGCAAGGCGTTCCACGAGCACCTGCCGGCCCGCGGGTTCCACCCGGAGCCCGACTTCGTCATAGCCGAGTTGGTCAACGACGCCGGCGTCGTCGGCGCCGCCGACCTCGCCCGGCTGCACGCGTCCACTCGCTAGACTCCGACCGCCGACGAGGGAGGGGCCCCGATGCTCTACTGGTTCTTGAAGACGATGGTGGCGAGCCCCCTCATGCTCACGGTGTTCCGTCCGTGGGTCCGCGGGCTCGAGAACGTCCCGGCGTCCGGGGCCGTCATCTTCGCCAGCAACCACCTGTCGTTCGTCGACTCGATCTTCCTGCCGCTCGCGCTCGAGCGCCGCATCTCGTTCCTGGCCAAGAGCGACTACTTCACGGGGTCGGGCCTCAAGGGCTGGGCCATGCGCCTCTTCTTCACCGCCACCGGTCAGCTGTCCATCGACCGATCGGGCGGCAAGGCCTCGGAGGCGTCGCTCGCGACGGGCCTGTCGGTCCTGGGCCGCGGTGAGCAGCTCGGCATCTACCCCGAGGGCACCCGCAGCCCCGACGGCAAGCTCTACCGCGGCCGCACGGGCGTCGCGCGCATGATCCTCGAGGGGCACGTCCCCGTCGTGCCGGTCGCCATGATCGACACCGAGAAGGTCATGAAGACCGGCACGAAGATCCCGAAGATCCGCCGGGTCGGCATCGTCTTCGGCGAGCCCCTCGACTTCAGCCGGTTCGAGGGGATGGAGGGCGACCGGTTCATCCTCCGGTCCATCACCGACGAGATCATGTACGAGCTCGGCGCCCTGAGCGGCCAGGAGTACGCCGACGTCTACGCCTCGTCGGTCAAGGAGAAGCGCGTCGCCTCCGCGCGGTAGGCTCGACCGCCGGGATCGATCGGTCCCTGGCCCGTCCTAGCTGCAAGGAAGACCGTGGTCCCCATCGCCGAACCGTCCGCGGGCGTCGTCACCGACGCCTCCACCACCGACGTGATCGACGGACTCGACTACTGGCGCACGCTCCCGATCAAGCAGCAGCCCGCGTGGCCCGATCCCTCCGCGGTCCAGGCCGCGTCGGCCGAGATCGCCGCGCTGCCGCCCCTCGTCTTCGCGGGCGAGGTCGACACCCTCCGCGAGCGGCTGGCCGCGGCGGCCCGCGGCGACGCGTTCCTGCTGCAGGGCGGCGACTGTGCCGAGACGTTCGCCGGCGCCACCGCCGACCAGATCCGCGACCGCGTCAAGACCATCCTGCAGATGGCCGTGGTGCTCACGTACGGCGCCTCCGTGCCGGTCATCAAGATGGGCCGCATGGCGGGCCAGTTCGCCAAGCCCCGCTCGAGCGACTCCGAGACCCGTGACGGCGTGACCCTCCCCGCCTACCGGGGCGACATCGTCAACGGCTACGACTTCACGCCCGAGTCCCGACGGGCCGACCCTGCCCGGCTCGTGAAGGGGTACCACACCTCCGCGTCGACGATCAACCTGATCCGCGCGTTCACGCAGGGCGGCTTCGCCGACCTCCGCCAGGTGCACAGCTGGAACCGCGGCTTCGCCTCGAACCCGGCCAACGCCGCCTACGAGCACCTCGCGAAGGAGATCGACAAGGCCATCCGCTTCATGGAGGCGGCCGGCGCGGACTTCGACGAGCTCAAGCGCGTCGAGTTCTACACCAGCCACGAGGGCCTGCTGATGGACTACGAGCGGCCGATGACGCGGATCGACTCGCGCACGGGCGACCCCTACGTCCTGTCGTCGCACTTCGTCTGGATCGGGGAGCGCACCCGTGACCTCGACGGCGCCCACGTCGACTTCCTCTCGCGGGTCCGCAACCCCATCGGCGTCAAGCTCGGCCCGTCGACCACGCCGGACGACATGCTCCGCCTCATCGACGTGCTCGACCCCGACCGCGAGCCCGGCCGTCTGACGTTCATCACGCGCATGGGCGCCGGCAAGATCCGCGAGTCGTTGCCGCCTCTGCTCGAGGCCATCAAGGGCGCCGACGCGACTCCGCTCTGGGTCAGCGACCCGATGCACGGCAACGGCCTCACGACGCCGACGGGCTACAAGACCCGCCGCTTCGAGGAGATCATGGACGAGGTCAAGGGCTTCTTCGAGGCGCACCGCGCCGCGGGCACCCACCCCGGCGGCATCCACATCGAGCTGACCGGCGACGACGTGACCGAGTGCCTGGGCGGCTCCGAGCACATCGACGAGGCCACGCTCGCGACGCGGTACGAGTCGCTCTGCGACCCGCGGCTGAACCACATGCAGTCGCTCGAGCTCGCGTTCCTCGTCGCGGAGGAACTGGCGGCGAACTAGGCCGCGCCTCCTCGTCTCGCCGAACGGCCACGTCGCCGGGCCCGCCTCCCACAGGAGGCGGGCCCGTCGTCGTGACGGGGCGCGGCCCAGGGCGGGCGCGCGGTGGTCACTCGACGCGGTAGGAGAGCCTGACCGTCGATCCCCGGGGCGCGGTGGCTCCCGGGACGGGGTCCGTCGAGACGACGGTGAGGCTCGCCTCCCAGTCGAAGAACGCGCAGGTGAAGTTCGTGCACCGGTCGTAGCTGACCCGCAGGCCGAGGGCCTGCAGCTGGGCCGTGGCCTGGTCGATGGTCTTGCCGGTGACGTCGGGCACGGTGACGGGCGGAGGCCCCCCCGAGACGACGAGGTCGAGGGAGGCGCCGGGCCGGATCGGGCCGTCCTGCTGCTGGTCGGCACGGATCACGGCGCCCTCGTCGACGTCGTCGCTGAACTCCGTTCCGGCCTCGACGCCCGTGAGGCCCACGTCCTGGAGCGTCGCCTGGGCGTCCTCGACCGACTGGCCGACCACGTCCGGGACGGGGCCGAGGGAGACGGTCAGCGTGACGGGCTGCTGCTCGCCGTACTGGGCCGCGCCGGCCAGGTCGACGGCCGTGCCCGCGGAGTCGACCCCCGAGACGGCGAGCACGGTGCCGGGGTCGGCGGCGTCGAACTGCGTCGTGCTGTCCTGGACGGCGAAGGACGACAAGGAGGCGCGGGCCGAGTCCTCGGTCTGTCCCACGACGGCGGGCAGGTCGAGCGGCTGCGGACCCTGCGAGACGACCAGCGTGACGGTCGAGCCCTTCTGGAGGCGTGAGGACGGACCGGGGTCCGTCCCGATCACCTGTCCGGTGGGCACCTCGACCGAGAAGTCGGCTGCGTTCTGCTCGGCGACGACGAACTCGGCCGCCTCGAGGACGGACGAGGCGGCGGCGGGGTCTTGGCCGGCCACGTCGGGGACGGCCACCTGGCTGCCCGGGCCCGCGCCGAACCACCAGCCCGCGCCGCCGCCGACCACGGCGAGCACGAGGACGAGAGCGATCCACACGAAGCCCCGTCGCCGTCGTCTCCGGGCCACGTCGCTGAGCTCGGCGACCGTGTCGACGGCCGCCGGTCCTACCGGTCCGGTCCGGTGGCGTGCCTTGGGGAGCGCCTGCGTCTCGCCGGTGCCGCCTCGCGGGAGGACCATCGTCGCGGAGGCCGGGGGGAGGACCATGGTGCGGCCGAGGGGAGCGCCGGACGGGTCGGCGAGGACGCGCTGGACGTCGATGAGCTGGTCGAGCATCGCCCGGGCGTCGCGGGGGCGGTGCTCCGGGTCGCGTGCCGTGGCCCACAGGACGAGCTCGTCGAGCTCGGCGGGGACCGACGGATTCGCCGAGCTGGGCGCGGGGACCGTGTCGTTCGCGTGC
Organism: Frigoribacterium sp. PhB116; assembly: GCF_004364285.1. GTDB lineage: Bacteria > Actinomycetota > Actinomycetes > Actinomycetales > Microbacteriaceae > Frigoribacterium. The sequence continues at coordinate 193,311 of NZ_SOBE01000001.1, forward strand.
TGGTACGCGATCTGCATCGGCTGCTCGCCCTTGTAGGGCTGCTCGCCGGTGAGCATCTCGTAGAGCATGATGCCGAGCGCGTAGATGTCGCTGCGGGTGTCGGCCACGCCACGGGTGACGAGCTCGGGGGAGAGGTAGGCGATCGTGCCGAGCAGGGCAGCGCCGGTCGCGGTGTTCGCGGTCGCGGCGCGGGCGAGGCCGAAGTCGCCGATCTTGATCCGGCCGTCGTCGGCGAGCAGGACGTTCTCGGGCTTGAGGTCGCGGTGGACGATGCCGGCGCGGTGGGCGGCGGCGAGGCCGGCGAGCACCGCCTCCAGGATGTCCATGGCCTGCTCGCTCGTGAGGACCTTGTGGTCCTGCAGCAGCTCGCGCAGCGTGATGCCGGGCAGGTACTCCATGACGAGGTAGGCGCTGTCGTCGTCCTGGCCCTGGTCGAAGACGTTGACGACGTTGGGGTGGGCGAGCCTCGCTGCCGAGCGCGCCTCCTGGATGAAGCGCTCCTTGAAGGAGGCGTCGTCCGCCAGGTGGCCGTGCATGATCTTGATCGCGACCCGGCGTTCGAGCCGGAGGTCGGTGGCCAGGTACACGGTGGCCATGCCGCCCCGGGCGATGCGCGAGCGGACCTGGTACCGGTCGTCGATGAGCCGGCCGATCATCGGGTCAGTCTGGTTCGCGCTCATCGAGGCGATCTTACGAGTCGGCGCGCCGGTGGCCGACGCGGCTCACCGGCGAGTGTCGAACGAGGGTGCCGCCGACGTCGCCGCGGTGGTGGCACGGACGGCTCAGCCCAGGGTGCTGAGCCACGTGCGTGCCGGTGCCTCCCACTTGGCGTAGGCCGTGGGGTGGGCCGAGAGCTGGACCGCCTGGGCGGCGTCCGTCAGCGACATCGAGGACCAGCCCCGGACGTCGAGCAGGCCGCGGGTCTTGCCGACGTTCGGGTTCGTCCGTCCCCCGAAGAAGAGCTTCGTCGCGTGCGCGGCGTCCGTGAGCTGCGCGGGGGTGCCCCAGCCCGTGCTCGGGCGCTGCTGGAACAGGCCGAGCGAGTCGCGGTCGCCGTGGTGGATGTTCCTCAGGCTCGACTCCTGTGCCGCCGCGGCCAGGGCCACGACGATGGCCTGGTCTCCCACGCCCAGCTCGCGCCCGACGCGGATGATCACGCGAGCGTTCTCCTGCTGCTCGGCGGTGAGCGTGGTGCCCGTCGTCAGCGGGGCCACGGAGGTGGTGGCCGCGACCGTCGTGGGCGCGGCGGCAGGCGACGAGGCGCCGGGGACGACGAGGGTGCGCCCCGCGTAGATCGTGCTCGTCATGCTCAGCCCGTTGGCCGCGAGGAGCGCCTGGACCGTCGTGCCGGTCTGCCTCGCGATGGAGGCGATGGTCTCGCCGCTCCTGATGACGTGGCCGGCGGTCGCCGCGGGGGTCGGCGCGGCGGCCCTCTGCGAGGCCGGCGCCGCGGCCTGGGATGCCCCGCCGGGCAGGGAGAGCACCTGGCCCGGGTAGATGATGCTCGACCAGCTGAGGCCGTTCGCCCCGAGCAGGGAGGCGGTGCTCACCCCGTGCGCGCCGGCGATCGAGCTGAGCGTGTCGCCGCGCGCGATGGTGTAGCTGCCGGCCGCGGCGGCCCGGGGCGCGCTGGTCGGCGCGGCGGGAGCGGGCGAGGACGCGACGAGGCTGAGCGTCTGGCCGGGGAAGATGGTCGACTTCCAGCTGAGCCCGTTGAGCGCGAGCACGGAGGCGGTGCTGAGCCCGAATGACGCGGCGATGCTGGCGACCGTGTCGCCCGAGGCGACGGTGTAGGTCGACGGGGCCAGGACCGTGCTCGACGCTGCGGCGACGTCGACCGTCGCGGCAGTCGACTCCGGGGCCGGAGCGGCTGCCGTCGGCGGCAGCGCGATCGGGCGCGGGGCGGCGTGCGGCTTCTTCGTGGGCTGCTGGTCGTGGGCGACCGACGCGACGGGGCCGGTCATGCCGAGGCTGAGCGCCATCGAGCCGACGAGCATGATGGGCACCGTCTGGAGCATGGAACGAGCGGCACGTGAACGAGCCCCCCGTCCGTCGGCGTCGAGGGCCCCGCGGCCGAAGGCGGCACCGGGCAGCCGTGTGGCGCGGGGTGCGTCGGGGGTCCCGTCGAGGTCGAGGGCGCGGTCCGAGCTGCTGTCGTTCATGGAGGTGATCCTCGGGTCGTGGCGTCCGACACGTCGACAACCTGATCCGCGACGGCGTGTCTCGTGGTGCCAAGTTGGCACAGGTGGAGACCCGTGTCAATCACAGTGGCCAGTGCTACGAGTGAGGTCCATGTGGTTGCTGTGACACGCGGGGCTCTTGTGGCTCGTGTGACGAGAGTGACGCGGGCAACGAGGCAGGACACGGATCGGCGTTCGGCCGTGGCAAGGTGGACCCGTGACCGATCTCTCTCAGCAGCCCTGGTTCGACGACACCGAGTGGTTGGCGGTGCCCGACCTCGTCGAGATGCTCGGCCTCAGCGTCAGCCGTGTCCACCGGCTCTTCGAGGACCACGTCCTGATCTCCACGCGGGTGGACGGCGTCGTCGTCACCCCGGCGGTGTTCCTGGTCGACGGCGAGCCCATGCACGAGCTCCGGGGCACCGCCACCGTCCTCTCGGACAACGGGTTCACCGACGACGAGGCGCTCGACTGGATGCTCTCGGTCGAGGACAGCCTCGGCGTCTCTCCGGTCGAGGCTCTGCGCGCGGGGCGCAAGGCCGAGGTCCGTCGGGTGGCGCAGAGCCTCCTCTGAGCCGACTCCCGTCAGTTCGGGGGCAGCCGGAGGACGGTGGCCCCGGGGCTAGTAGGTGCGCTTCGTCACCGTGTCGGCGAGCCGCGTGAGCTGGGCCCGGGCCGAGGGTGCGAGATCCGCCCCGTCGAGGGCGGTCACGGCGCGCTCGACCTGGTCGGTGATCGACTGCTCGACCGCTTCCACGGCCCCCGACTCCCTCAGCGTCGCCTGCAGCACGCCGATCTGGTCGTCGTCGAGGTCGGGATCGCCCAGCAGCTCGTCGAGCAGGCGGACGGAGCTCGGCGGCAGCGCCCGGCGGGCCGTCGCCACGAGGACGGTGCGCTTGCCCTCGCGGAGGTCGTCGCCGGCGGGCTTGCCGGTCACCTCGGGGTCGCCGAAGACGCCCAGCAGGTCGTCGCGGAGCTGGTAGGCGATGCCGAGGGGGAGCCCGAAGCGCCGCAGCGACTCGAGCTCGGACTCGGAGCCGCCGGCCATGGCCGCCCCGATGGTGAGCGGTGCCTCGACGCTGTACTTCGCGGACTTGTAGACGATGACCCTCTGGGCCCGGGGCAGCAGGTCGACGTCGGGCACGCTGCGCCAGGCGTTCTCCTCGAGGATGTCGAGGTACTGGCCCACGGTGACCTCGGTGCGCATGCGGTTGAACTCGCGCCGAGCCGAGAGGGCGGCGCCCCGGGACTCGAGGGCGTCGAGGGCCTCGCTGATCTGCTCGTCGCTCCACGCGAGGAGGAGGTCGCCCATGAGCAAGGCCGCCGACGTGCCGAAGCCGGACGCGGAGCCGAGCCACCCGCCCTCGCGGTGCAGGGCCTCGAACCGGCGGTGCGCGGCGGGACGCCCGCGACGGGTGTCGGAGTTGTCCATGATGTCGTCGTGCACGAGCGCGGCCGCGTGGAAGAACTCGAGCCCGACGGAGGCGGTCATCACGGCGTCGAGGGAGCGCTGGTCGACGGTCGTCCCGAGCGGGTCGAACCCGGCGTCACGGCCGGCGACGGACTGCCAGCCCCAGTAGCAGAACAGGGCCCGGAAGCGCTTGCCGCCGCGGAGCAGGTCGCTGGAGAAACCGGCGAAGGGGGAGAGGTCGTCGGCGATGCCCCGGAGGGCCGGTCGGCGGTCGTCGAGGAACCGATCGATGCGCTCTTGAACGACGTCCACTAACCGCGTACTCTCAGCCACGCTGCCTAGCCTAGCCACAGCGCCCGGGCATACACTCGCCCGTATCCACACGCGGTGATCCCGAGGCCGCGGGGCCTGTGCTCGAAGGGAACAAAGAGATGCCACTTTCCGAACAGGAGCAACGACTCCTCGAAGAGATGGAGCGGAGCCTCTACAGCAACGACTCCGACTTCGTGGCGACGGTCGGCGGGCGCCGTGGGCGCCCGAACTACACGATGGTCGTCATCGGCGTGCTCGCGGCTCTCGTCGGCATCGCGGTCATCGTCACCGGCGTCATCATCCGGACTCCTCCGGTGGGCCCCCTCGTCGGCGTGGCTGGCTTCGTGCTCCTCGTGGCCGGTGCCGTCTTCGCGATGGCGCCTCCTCGTCGTGGCTCGCAGGCTCGTCCCTCCGCCGCGTCGTCCGCTCCCGGCTCCGCTCGTCCGTCAGCCTCACGCCCCGCGCGCAGCGGCAGCATGATGGACCGGCTCAACGACCGCTGGGAGCGCCGCCAGGACGGCGACCGCTCCTAGTCCTCCACTTCGCACCACGACCTCAGGGGTCGGCCTCCGGGCCGGCCCCTTTCTCGTGCGCCCGGGGCCTCCTCGCGCCTCCACCCGGGGTTCCTTGCCGGTGCCCGCACGTGTCCTCGGCCCGGCTCATGGTCTGTCGCCCCCTCGTCCTTCCCTTCTCCTCCACCGCCGTGACCCCCGAACTGGAGCGGATCCGGGAGGGGCCAGCACGACTTCGACCCCATCTCGCCTATCCGGGTGGGGGATTGTGGAGTAAAGTGGAGGCACGTGCCACGAACGGGGTGCGGGGCGAAGGGGGGCGAGGCGCATGTTCCTCGGCACCTACTCGCCCAAGCTCGACGAGAAGGGCCGGATCATCCTCCCCGCGAAGTTCCGTGACGAGCTGGCCTCCGGCCTCGTCATGACCCGCGGTCAAGAGCGCTGCGTCTACGTGTTCAGCCAGGCCGAGTTCGAGGACATGCACACGCGCATCCGGCAGGCGCCGATCACGAGCAAGGAGGGGCGCGACTACATGCGCCTGTTCCTCTCCGGCGCCAGCGACGACGTCCCCGACAAGCAGAACCGCGTCACGATCCCGTCCCAGCTGCGGGACTACGCGGGCCTGGGTCGCGACCTCACGGTCATCGGCGCGGGCAACCGTGCCGAGATCTGGGCCACGGACGCGTGGAACACCTACTACGAGGCCCAGGAGGCCGCGTTCGCGAACACCACGGAGGAGGTGATCCCCGGGCTCTTCTAGCTCCTCGGCCCTGACTCCCAGCCGTCCGCCCTGGCGCACCTTCCCCGGTGCCAGGTCGAGATGGATGGGGATCAGGGCCCGGGATCCAGGCCCAGGTCAGCCATGGCAGATCAGATCCACACCCCCGTCCTCCTCGAGCGCACGCTCGAGCTCCTCGCCCCGGCGATCTCGCGCCCCGGCGCCGTCGCGGTCGACGCCACGCTCGGCATGGGCGGCCACGCGGCCGCGATGCTCGAGCGGTTCCCCGACCTCACCGTGGTCGGCCTCGACCGCGACACCGAGGCGCTCGCGATCGCCGGCGAGCGTCTACGACCGTTCGGCGAGCGTGCCCGACTGGTGCACACGCGCTACGACGGCGTGGCCGACGCCCTCGACGAGCTGGGCATCGACGAGGTGCAGGGCGTGCTCTTCGACCTCGGCGTCTCGTCCCTCCAGCTCGACCGGGTCGAGCGGGGGTTCTCCTACTCCAAGGACGCACCGCTCGACATGCGCATGGACCCGACCTCCCCTGTCACGGCCGAGACGATCCTGGCCGAGTACCCCGAGTCCGAGCTGCGACGCATCTTCTACCAGTACGGCGAGGAGAAGCTCAGCCCCCGGTACGCTCGCCGCATCGTCGAGCACCGCGCCGAGGCGCCGCTCCGTCGCAGCGGAGAACTCGTCGACCTCCTCATCGCCGCCACGCCGATGGCCCTGCAGCGGGCGGGCCACCCTGCCAAGCGCGTCTTCCAGGCGCTGCGCATCGAGGTGAACGGCGAGCTGGCCTCGCTCGAGGCGGCCGTCCCCGCCGCCCTCGACCGCATCGCCGTCGAGGGTCGCGTCGTCGTGCTCTCGTACCAGTCGCTCGAGGACCGCTTCGTCAAGCGCGAACTCGCGGCCCGGACCACCTCGACGGCGCCCCAGGGTCTCCCGGTCGAGCTGCCCGAGCACCGGCCCGGCTACCGCCTCCTCGTGCGCGGCGCCGAGCTCGCCACCGCCGACGAGATCGACCTGAACCCCCGAGCCAAGCCCGTGCGACTGCGTGCAGCCGAACGAATCCGGAGAACAGCATGAGCAACGCCGCAATCGACCCGATACCGCAGCGCCGCCCCTCGCACGAGCCTCGCCGGGCACCGGTCGAGATCGTCACGAGCAGGGCACAGCGTCGCGCGCGGCCCCGGATCGCGTACGCGCTCGTGGCGACCGCCTCCTTGTTCGTCCTGCTCCTGACGCAGCTGGCGATCAGCATCGCCCTCAGCGACGGGGCGTACACGATCTCCGACCTGCAGGCCGAGAAGACCGAGCTGACGCGCGACCAGCAGAAGTACTCCGAGCAGCTCGACGTCCTCTCGTCGCCGCAGAACCTGGCCAACAACGCCGAACAGCTCGGCATGGTCCGCAACTCGAACCCGGTCTACCTCGACCCGACGACCGGCGCGGTGCACGGCGACCCTGCCCCGGCCGACGGCACGGCGGACGGCACGGACAACCTGATCCCGAACACCCTGCTCGACGGCGTCCCCCTCGCGACGGTCGCACCCGACGCGGCGACCACCGACACGGCGGACCCGGCGGCGGCGTCGAGCGACACGGCCGCGCAGGGCACGCCTCCGACCGACTCCGCCATGACGGGCGCGGCGACCGCGGGATCCGGCACCCCGTCGGTAGCGTCTGACCCTGACCAGCTCGCGGCTCCCCAGACCCGCTAGCGGTGCGCCCTCCGTGGCGCACCTGACGACGACAGCGGCCGGTGCCACACGACCTGCCGCGGTGAGGACACCTTCGTGAACACAGCCCCTCGCAGCCGCCGGCTCCGGGCGACGCTGGCCATGGCCGTCGTGATCGCGCTGGTGGGCGTGTTCGTCGTCCGCCTGGCCGACATCCAGCTCGTCCAGGCCGCCGAGCTCAACGCGCAGTCGCAGAACAAGCGCGAGATCCAGCAGGTGACGTACGGCGACCGGGGCGACATCACCGCGAACGACGGCACGGTCCTCGCCGGCAGCGTCACGCGGTACAACATCACCGCCGCACCGGCCTTCGCCGCCGACGTCACCGTGACGGGGACGGACGCAGACGGCGAGAAGACCAAGGTCGCGATGTCGGTCGACCAGGTGCTGGCCGAGGTGGCTGAGATCACCGGCGGGTCGGCGGAGACCATGCAGGAGGCGCTCACCCGCGACCCCGAGGCCAACTTCGCGTTCCTCGTCAAGGGCGTAGACGTCGACGCCTTCCGCGCCGTCCGCGACCTCAAGAACAGCGGAGTGTCCTGGCTCTACTTCGAGCGCCAGTCCGCCCGCACCTACCCGAACGGCTCGGTGGCCGGCAACCTCACGGGCTTCGTCGGCACGGACGGGCCGCAGGCGGGGCTCGAGCGCACGGCCGATTCCTGCCTCGCCGGCACGAACGGCAGCGAGACCTACGAGCGCGGCGCCGACGGCGTGCAGCTCCCGGGCAGCACCGTGACCACGAAGGAGGCGGTGGCCGGCGGCACCCTGCAGCTCACCGTCGACAAGGACCTGCAGTACATGACGCAGCAGGCGATCGCCGAGCAGGGCCAGGCCATCGGGGCCGAGTCGGCCACCGCCGTGGTCCAGGAGGTGGCGACCGGCAAGCTGCTCGCCGTGGCCGACTGGCCCACCGTCGACCCCAACGACGTGAACCTGACGAAGGACGTCGGCGACCTCGGCTCGAAGGCCTTCACCGCCTCCTACGAGCCGGGCTCGACCTTCAAGGCGATGACCGCGGCCATGCTGCTCGACTCCGGCAAGGCCACGCCGACGAGCCAGGCGACCGTTCCGTACTCCCGCTCGTTCCCCTGGGGCGGCGAGATCCACGACGCGAGCTTCCACCCGACCGAGCGGCTCACGCTGACCGGCATCCTGCGCGACTCCTCCAACGTCGGCATCTCGCTGCTGGGCCAGAACCTCAGCGCGCAGGCGCGGTACGACTACATGGTCAAGTTCGGCCTGAACGAGCCCACGGCCGTCGGGTTCCTCGGCGAGCCGACGCAGGGCGTCCGGGCCGCGAGCTCGTGGGACCAGCAGACGAGCATCAACACGATGTTCGGCCAGGGCGTCTCGACGACGGCGCTGCACGTGGCGAGCATCTTCCAGACCCTCGGCAACCACGGCGTCAGGCTCCCGTCCCAGCTCGTCGAGGGCTGCACGGCCGCCGACGGGACGGTGACGCCGGCCCCCGCCGTCGAGGGCACGACCGTGGTGTCGCCGTGGGCCGCCGACACCACGGTGAACATGCTCGAGAGCGTCGTCTCGGCCGGCGAGCAGAAGGACGCGCTGACCATCCCGGGCTACCGCGTCGCCGCCAAGACCGGCACCGCCGAGATGGCCCGCGCCGACGGCACCGGCTACGGTTCCGACCGCGTGGTGTCCGTCGCGGGCATCGCCCCGGCCGAGGACCCGAAGTACGTCGTCGTCGTGAGCTTCACCAAGCCCAGTACCATGAAGACGTCGGCCGCCGCGGCGCCGACCTTCAACAAGATCATGTCCCAGGTCCTCGAGATGTACCGCGTCCCTCCGTCGACGGAGCCCGCACCGGCCATCCCCCAGACCTGGTGAGAGAAGAGGATTCATTGAGCGCCCGGATCCCCCCGGTCCTTCGACCGGAACATCCGTCGGCGAGGTCACTCGCCCAGCTGGTCAGCGAGTTCGGTCTCGAGCACGAGGGTTCCCTCGACGGCGTCGAGGTCACCGGAGTCACGCTGAGCACGGCGGACCTCCACCCCGGCGACCTGTACGTCGGCGTCCCCGGCGAGCACCGGCACGGTGCCGAGTTCGCCGCGCAGGCACGGGAGGGCGGCGCCGTCGCGCTGCTCACCGACGCCGCGGGCCTCGAGATCGCCCGCGAGAGCGGGCTGCCCGTGGTGCTCGTCGACTCGCCCCGCGCGGCCCTCGGCGACGTCTCGGCGTGGATCTACCGCACCGGCGGCGACGACTCGCCCCTCCTGTTCGCCGTCACCGGCACGAACGGCAAGACCAGCACCTCCTACCTGCTCGAGGGCGTCCTCCGCCAGCTCGGGCTCGTGACCGGCCTCAGCAGCACGGCCGAGCGCCACATCGGCGACCTCACCGTCGTCAGCCGCCTGACCACGCCCGAGGCGAGCGAGATGCACGCCCTGCTGGCCCGCATGCGCGAGAGCGAGGTGCGAGCGGTGGCCGTCGAGGTCAGCGCACAGGCGCTCAGCCGCAACCGCGTCGACGGCCTCGTCTTCGACGTCGCGGCGTTCACCAACCTCAGCCACGACCACCTCGACGACTACGCCGACATGGAAGAGTACTTCCAGGCGAAGCTGCCGCTGTTCCAGCCCGACCGGGCGAAGCGCGCGGTCATCTCGCTCGACTCGCCGTACGGGCACCGCGTCGTCGACAACGCCCGCGTGCCCCTGACGACGATCACGATCCTCCCCGACGTCGAGGCCGACTGGCGCGTCGAGATCCTCGACGAGCAGGCTGCCTGGACCGAGTTCCGGCTCACCGGCCCGGAGAACCGCGAGCTCGTCACCCGGGTGCCGCTCATCGGGTGGCACATGGTCGCGAACGCCGCCCTGGCGATCGTGATGCTGGTCGAGGCCGGCTTCGAGCTCGGCGCGATCTCGCAGGCCCTCGAGGCCGAGGGCGGCATCGTCGCCTACCTGCCGGGCCGCACCGAGCGCGTCTCGGGCGACCGCGGCCCGAGCGTCTACGTCGACTTCGGGCACAGCCCGGACGCCTTCCTCACGACCCTCGCGGCCGTCCGGCGCTTCACCCCCGGCAAGGTCATCATGTTGTTCGGCGCCGACGGCGACCGCGACAAGACCAAGCGCGGCGACATGGCCCGCGTGGCCGCCGAGGGCTCCGACATCCTCGTCGTCACCGACCACCACCCCCGCTTCGAGGACCCTGCCGAGATCCGCGCGACCCTCGTCGGCGCGGCCCGCGAGGCGTACCCGGAGCACGAGATCCACGAGGTCAGCCCACCAGAGGCGGCCATCCGCACCGCCGTCGGCCTGGCCGGCGAGGGCGACTCCATCCTCTGGGCCGGCCCCGGCCACCAGGACTACCGCGACATCCGCGGCGAGCGGACCCCTTACTCCGCTCGTGACGAGGCGCGTGCCGCGCTGCGAGAGGCCGGGTGGGCGGAGTGATCGCCCTCACGCTGGCCGAGCTGGCCGAGATCGCCGGAGGTGCCCTGCACCTCCCCGAGGCCGGTCCCGACGTCGACCAGGTCGTCGACGGGTCGGTCGAGACCGACTCCCGGCTCGTGACACCCGGCTCCGTCTTCTTCGCCCTCCGCGGCGACGAGACCGACGGGCACCTCTTCGCCGACGCGGCCGTCGCCTCCGGTGCCGCGGTCGTCGTCGCCGAGCGTCCTCTCGACCTCGCCGTCCCCGTGGTCGTCGTCGACGACGGCGTGGCCGCCCTGTCCCGCCTCGCGGCGGGGGTCGTCGAGCGCGTCCGTCGCGGCGGGCGGCTGCGCGTCGTCGGCGTGACCGGCTCGAACGGCAAGACGAGCACGAAGAACATGCTCCGGGCCGTGCTGTCCGACGTCGGGCCGACCGTCGCGCCCGAGGGCTCGTTCAACAACCACGTCGGGGCACCGATCTCGATGCTGCGCGTCGACCTCGACACCGAGTTCCTCGTCGTCGAGATGGGCGCCTCCGGCCCGGGCGAGATCGCCCGCCTGGTCGCGATCGCCCGACCCGACACCGGCGTCGTCCTCAAGGTGGGCCTCGCGCACGCCGGCGGGTTCGGCGGCATCGAGGGCACCCGCGCGGCCAAGGCCGAGATGGTGACCGACCTGCCCCCGACGGCGACCGCCGTGCTCAACGTCGACGACGACCGCGTCGCCGGCATGGCGGCCGACACGGCCGCCCGCGTCGTCGGCTTCGGCCTGACCGGCTCGGCCGCCTACCGGGCGTCCGACCTCGAGGTCACCCGTGAGGGCACCTCCTTCGTGCTCGAGCACGACGGCGTCTCACGGCCCGTCCGGCTGCGCATCCTGGGCGAGCACCACGTGATGAACGCCCTCGCCGCCCTGACGGTGGCGGGGGAGTGGGGCCTCGACCTCGACCGCGCCGTCACCGTGCTCGAGGGCGTCGCCCGCGCCGAGCGCTGGCGCATGGAGGTGCTCGACGGAGGCGACGGCGTCACCGTCGTCAACGACGCGTACAACGCGAGCCCCGACTCCGTCGCCGCGGCCCTGAAGACCCTGGCGCAGATCGTGCCCCCCGGTGGTCGGTCGATCGCCGTCCTCGGCGAGATGGCCGAGCTCGGCGACCTCGCCCGCGAGGAGCACGACCGCGTCGGACGCCTCGTCGTCCGGCTCAACGTCGGCCAGCTGGTGGTCGTCGGCCACGAGGCCCGGCACATCCACGTCGCCGCCGGGCTCGAGGGCTCGTGGGACGGCGAGTCCGTCCTCGTCGACACCGTCGACGAGGCCTACGACCTGCTCCGTCGGACGCTGCGCGACGGCGACGTCGTGCTCGTGAAGTCGTCGAAGTCGGCCGGTCTCCGCCACCTCGGCGACCGCCTCGCGGGGGTGTCCTCGTGATCGCGCTCCTCATCGCGGGCGCCGTCTCGCTCGTCTTCACGCTCCTGATGACGCCGCTCTTCATCCGGCTGTTCCACCGCCTCGGCTGGGGGCAGTTCATCCGCGACGACGGGCCGCAGTCGCACCACACCAAGCGGGGCACCGCGACCATGGGCGGCATCGTCCTGATCATCGGCACGGTGCTCGGCTACTTCGTCGGCCACATCGTCGCTCCCGACGCGATCACCAACAGCGGCCTGCTCGTCCTCTTCATGATGGTCGGGCTCGGCGCCGTCGGGTTCCTCGACGACTTCCTCAAGGTGCGCAACCAGCGGAGCCTCGGGCTCGGCGGCTGGGCCAAGATCGCGGGGCAGGTGGTGGTCGGCGCGGTGTTCGCCGTCCTCGCGCTGTCGTTCCCCAACGAGAACGGCCTCACGCCCGCCTCGACCATGATCAGCGGCGTGCGCGACATCTCGTGGCTCGACTTCATGTTCTTCGGCACGATCGCGGGCGGCGGGCTCTTCCTGATCTGGGTCGTCCTCATCACGGTCAGCACGTCGAACGGCGTGAACGTGGCCGACGGACTGGACGGCCTCGCGACCGGGGCGTCCATCCTGGCCATCGCCTCCTACATCTTCATCGGGTTCTGGCAGTTCAACCAGTCCTGCTTCAGCACGCGGCTCGACGAGTCGACCCGGGCTGCCTGCTACACGGTCGCCAACCCGCTCGACCTGGCCGTGGTGGCCGCGGCCATCTGCGGCGGCCTGATCGGGTTCCTCTGGTGGAACACCTCGCCGGCGCAGATCTTCCTCGGCGACACGGGCTCGCTCGGCCTCGGCGGCGCACTCGCGGCACTCGCGATCCTCAGCCGCACCGAGCTGCTCCTCGTCCTCATCGGCGGCCTGTTCATCGTCGTCACCGGCTCGGTCATCCTGCAACGGGCGTACTTCAAGATCACCCACGGCAAGCGGATCTTCCTGATGAGCCCACTGCACCACCACTTCGAGCTCAAGGGCTGGGCCGAGGTGACGGTCGTCGTCCGGTTCTGGATCATCGCGGGGCTCTTCGTGGCCGCGGGCGTCGGCGTGTTCTACCTCGAGTGGATCTCGCGCACCTCATGACGTACTCCGCCTCCGACCCCGTCCTCGCGGCGCGGCTCGACGGCCTCACGAGTTGGCACGCCGACTGGTCGGGCCTCCGCGTGCTGGTCCTCGGCCTCGGCGTCACGGGGTTCTCCGTCGCCGACACCCTGACCGAGCTGGGCGCCCGGGTCGTCGTGCTCGCCCCGAGCGTCGACGACGACCGGGCCGAGCTGCTGGGCCTGATCGGCGCCGAGCTCGTCCTCGACCCCGCGATGGCCGACCTCCCGCCGAGCGTCGTCGAGTTCGATCCCGAGCTCGTCGTCCTGTCGCCGGGCTTCGCGCCCCACCACCCCCTCGCCGTGCACGCGGTCGAGTCGACCGCCGCCGTCTGGGGGGACGTCGAGCTGGCCTGGCGCCTCCGCGACAAGACGGCGACGGTCGCCGAGTGGCTGCTCGTCACCGGCACGAACGGCAAGACGACGACGACGCAGCTCGCGACGGCCATGGCCCTGGCCGGCGGTCGGCGTGCCGCGGCCGTCGGCAACATCGGCGTGCCGGTCCTCGACGCCGTCCGCGATCCCGAGGGGCTGGACGTGCTCGTGGTCGAGCTCTCCAGCCACCAGCTGCACTGGCTGCCCGTCGAGGGCCCCGGCGCCCTCCGGCCCCGGGCATCCGTCTGCCTCAACCTGCAGTCCGACCACCTCGAGTGGCACGGCTCGGTCGAGGCCTACCGCGACGCCAAGGCCCGCGTGTACGAGAACACCGTCACCGCGTGCGTGTACAACAAGGCCGACGCGGCCACCCTCCACATGGTCGAGCAGGCCGACGTGGCCGAGGGCTGCCGTGCCGTCGGCTTCGGGCTCTCCGCGCCCGGCCCGAGCGACTTCGGGGTCGTGAGCGGCGAGGACGGCGGCGTGCTCGTCGACCGGGCCTTCCTCGCCGAGCGGCGCCACCGTGCCCTCGAGCTGGCGACGACGGCCGAGCTCGAGACGGCCGGCCTCGCGGCCGACCACCTCGTCGAGGACGTGCTGGCCGCCGCCGCGCTGGTCCGGGCCGTCGACGTCGAACCGGCCGCGGTCCGTGAGGCCCTCCTCGCGTTCCGGGTCGACCACCACCGCACGGAGGTGGTGGCCGAGTCGGGCGGCGTCGTCTGGGTCGACGACTCGAAGGCCACGAACCCCCACGCGGCACACGCGTCGCTCGGCTCGTTCCCCTCCGTCGTGTGGATCGTGGGCGGCACGTTCAAGGGCGTCGACCCCGAGCCCCTCGTCCGCGACGCGGCCGAGGGCCTCGCCGCCGCCGTGCTGATCGGCGTCGACCGGGAGGGCCTGCGGGAGGCCTTCCGGCGACACGCCCCCGAGCTGCCCGTCTTCGAGGTCGACGAGACCGACACTGAGCGGGTGATGCCGACGGCGGTCCGCCTGGCGGCGGCCGCGGCGAGGCCGGGCGACACCGTCCTCCTCGCCCCCGCGGCGGCGTCCTTCGACCAGTTCACCGACTACACCGCGCGCGGCAGGGCATTCGCCGCCGCGGTCGCACACCACCTGGGAGGTGACGCTGATGGCCACGAAGCCCACCAGCCTCCCGCGTCGCCGGCCGACTGAGTCGACCCGCCCGCGGGACGACGACGGCGCCCGTGCCACGTCGCACGACGGCAGGCAGGCCGCGGCCGTGGTGGCGGTCAAGAAGCTCTTCGCCGCCGAGACAGGCTCGTTCTTCTTGATCCTCGGCACGACGCTGTTCATGGTCGTGCTGGGGCTCGTGATGGTCCTGTCGTCGTCGTCCGTCGAGCAGTACATCGCCTCGCGGCACACGTCCTTCTTCGGCGCCTTCGCGCGACAGGGCATCTACGCGGCCATCGGGGTCCCGCTGATGCTGATCGCCTCCCGCGTGCCCGTCTCGTTCTGGAAGCGCTGGGCCTGGCAGATCCTGCTCGTCACGGTCGTGCTCCAGCTGCTGGTGTTCACCCCCCTCGGCTACGAGATCGGCGGCAACCGCAACTGGATCGACCTCGGGTCCTTCACCGCGCAGCCCTCCGAGGCGGTGAAGCTCGCCCTGGCGATCTGGTTGGGCATGATCCTCAGCGTCAAGCGCGACCTGCTCGACGACTGGAAGCACCTCGCCATCCCGCTCGTCCCCGTCGTCGGCGTCGCCGTGGGCCTCGTCGTGCTGGGCGGCGACCTGGGCACCACGATGGTGATGCTCCTTCTCGTCTTCGCGGCCGTCTGGTTCGCGGGCGTCCGCCTCCGCTACCTCGCGGTCCCCGTCCTCTTCCTGGCCGCGGCCATCCCGCTGATCGCGTCCGGCTCGGCCTCGCGCAACGAGCGCATCGCGGCGTGGATGTCGGGTTGCACCGACTCGAGCGACTACCAGGCCGCCTGCTGGCAGACGCTGCACGGCACCTGGGCGCTCGCCTCCGGCGGCCTCTTCGGGGTCGGCCTCGGCAACTCCAAGTCGAAGTGGTCCTGGCTGCCCGAGGCCGACAACGACTTCATCTTCGCGATCATCGGCGAGGAGCTGGGGCTGATCGGCGCGATCGTCGTGCTGGCGCTCTTCGTCGTGCTCGCCGTCGGCTTCGTCAAGATCATCCGACGCACGAACGACCCGTTCGTCCGGGTCGTCACCGGTGCCGTCACCGCCTGGATCATCGGTCAAGCGCTGATCAACGTCGCCGTCGTCCTCGGGCTGCTCCCGGTGCTCGGGGTGCCGCTGCCGCTGATCTCCGCGGGCGGCTCGGCTCTCATCGTGACCCTCGTGGCGATCGGCGTCGTGCTCTCGTTCGCCCGTCAGCCGGAGGAGCCCCTGGGCGGCCGAGGTGCACCGCGCCAGCGGGTAGGGTCTCTCCGGTGACGACGTACCTCCTCGCCGGCGGCGGCACCGCCGGGCACGTGAACCCCCTGCTCGCGG
Source organism: Frigoribacterium sp. PhB116 (assembly GCF_004364285.1). Taxonomy (GTDB): domain Bacteria; phylum Actinomycetota; class Actinomycetes; order Actinomycetales; family Microbacteriaceae; genus Frigoribacterium. The sequence goes on from NZ_SOBE01000001.1 coordinate 208,979, forward strand.
TGGCCGACCGGATCCGCGAGACCGAGCCCGACGCGACCGTCCTGGTCCTCGGCACGGCCGAGGGCCTCGAGGCCCGGCTCGTCCCGCTGCGCGGCTACGAGCTGCTCACCGTGCCCCGCCTGCCGTTCCCGCGCCGCCCCTCCCGCGCCGCGCTCCGGTTCCCCTCGGCACTCCGCGGAGCCGTCGCCGGCGTCCGCGAGCTGCTCGCCCGGCACGACGTCGACGTCGTCGTGGGCTTCGGCGGCTACGCGTCGGCGCCCGCCTACGTGGCGGCCTGGCGCTCGCACGTCCCGCTGGTCGTCCACGAGGCGAACGCCAAGCCCGGCATCGCTAACGTGCTGGGCTCGTGGTTCACGCGGCACGTCGGCGTGGTCCACCGGTCGACACGGCTCCGGCACGGCCGTCAGGTCGGCATGCCCCTCCGCCGCGAGATCGAGCAGCTCGACCGCCGCGAGAGCCGGCAGGAGGCGCTGGTCGAGTTCGGCCTCGACCCCCGCAAGCCGACGTTGCTGGTCACCGGGGGCTCGTCGGGCGCCCGGCGCCTGAACGAGACCATCGCCCGGTCCGCGACGAGCGTGCTCGGCGCCGGCTGGCAGATCCTGCACGTGACGGGGCAGAAGTCCGAGCTGCGCTCGACCGACCTCGCCGACCACCACCTCCTGCCCTACTGCGACCGGATGGACCTGGCGCTCTCCGCGGCCGACCTCGTCGTCTCCCGCGCCGGCTCGGCGACGGTCAGCGAGCTGACGGCCCTCGGCCTGCCCTCCGTGCTCGTGCCCTACCCCGTCGGCAACGGCGAGCAGCGGCACAACGCCACCGACGTCGTGGCCGCCGGCGGAGCGTTGCTCGTCGCGGACGCCGACTTCACGCCGGACTGGGTGCGCTCCACGCTCGTGGGCCTCCTGCAGGACCGCGCGGCCATCGCCGAGATGGCCGTCCGGGCCGGCACCGTCGGCGTGCTGGACGGGACCGACCGCACGGTCGAGCTGGTCCGGGAGGCTCCCGCCCGTGCCGATCGCGACGCGCCGCCCCGCACGCAGCGGCACGCCTCGTCCCGGACCGTCAGCGACCGCCGCACCGACCGCACCGACCGCACCGACGCCCAGACCGAGAAGGCGAGCCCCGAGCGCCCATGATCAAGCCCGACCTCCAGCAGCAGATCCCCGCCGAGCTCGGCCGGGTCCACTTCGTCGGCATCGGCGGCTCCGGGATGAGCGGCATCGCCCGCGTGTTCCTCGCCGCGGGCCACATCGTGTCGGGCTCCGACATCCGCGAGACGGCCGGGGTGGCCGCCCTCCGCGAGCTCGGCGCCGAGATCGCCATCGGCCACGACGCGGCGAACGTCGGCGACGCCGACACGCTCGTCGTCACGGGCGCCCTCTGGCAGGACAACCCCGAGTACCGGCTCGCCCTCGAGCGGGGCCTCCCCGTGCTGCACCGGTCGCAGGCGCTGGCCTGGCTGATCGGGCAGCACCGCCTCGTCTCGGTCGCCGGCGCCCACGGCAAGACGACCTCGACAGGCATGCTGGTGACCGCGCTGCTCGCGGCGGGCCACGACCCGAGCTTCGTCAACGGCGGCGTCATCCAGTCGCTCGGCGTGAGCGCGCAGGGCGGCTCCGACGACCTGTTCGTCGTCGAGGCGGACGAGTCGGACGGCTCGTTCCTGCTCTACGACACGTCGGTCGCGCTCATCACGAACGTCGACGCCGACCACCTCGACCACTACGGCTCGCACGAGGCCTTCGACGCCGCCTTCGTCGAGTTCGCCTCCGCGGCCCGCGAGCTCGTCGTGGTGTCGTCCGACGACGCCGGCGCGCGCCGGGTCACGGAGGCGCTCACGCACCCGCTCGTGGTGACGTTCGGAGAGGACGAGTCCGCGGACGTCCGCCTGACCGACGTCGCCTCCTCGGGCCCCGTGTCGTTCACCCTGCACCACGAGGGCTCGAGCTGGGCCGTCCAGCTCCGCGTGCCCGGGCACCACAACGCCGTCAACGCCGCGGGCGCCTTCGCCGTGCTCGTCGGCCTCGGCGTGGAGCCCGAGGCGGCGATCGCCGGCCTCGAGACCTTCGGCGGGACGGAGCGCCGGTTCGAGCTGCACGGCACGGTCCGCGGCGTGAGCGTCTACGACGACTACGCCCACCACCCCACCGAGGTCGCGGCCGCCCTGCAGGCCGCCCGGTCCGTCGTCGGCGACGGACGCCTCATCGCGGTGCACCAGCCCCACCTCTACAGCCGGACCCGGATGATGGCGGGGGAGTTCGCCGAGACCTACGAGCGCCTCGCCGACCACACCATCGTGCTCGACGTCTACGGCGCCCGCGAGGACCCGGAGCCCGGGGTCACCGGCGCTCTCGTGTCCGAGCGCTTCGCCGACGCGTCGCGCGTCGACTTCGTCGCGGACTGGCAGGCCGCCGCCGACCGCACGGCGGCCCTCGCCCGCGACGGCGACTTCGTGATCACCCTCGGCTGCGGTGACGTCTACCGCATCGTCCCCCAGCTGCTCGGCTCGCTCGACGCCGCGTCGGCGCCGGACGCGTCGACCGCGGAGGAGTCCGGAGAGTGACCACGCGTCGACCCGCGTCGGCCCGCGGGCGGCGCCCGTGAGGCGGCCCGAGGGCTTCGACCCGTCCGAGGGCTCCGACGGCGCGTCCGAGCCCGAGGAGGCGGCACGCCCGTCGTCCCTGCGCGACCGGCTGTCCGCGGCACGGCCTCGTCGGACTCGCTCCGAGCCCGACGGAGCGGCCGAGACCCCGGACGACACGTCCACGGGACCGGTGGCCCTGCCGACGGGACCGGGCCCCGTGTCCGGCGTCGCCTCCCGCCTCGCGTCGAGCCTGTCGGACGTCGTGTCCCGTCGGCGAGCGTCGTCGACCGGTCAGCCCGAGGGGGCCGTGTCCGCGCCGGACACCGAGGAGGCGCCGCGCGCCGTGACCCCGCGCATCGAGCCCGAGGGGGGCGCGGACGAGGCTCGTCGGCGTGCCGCCGAGGCGCGCCGTGCCGCACGGCGTGCGTCGGGGGAGCGGCGGCGCACGGAGCGGACCGAGGTCCGGCGGTTCACGAGGCGGTCACGCCACCGCCGAGCCGCGTGGGTGACCGCCGCGGCCGTCGCCCTCTCGCTCGCGGCCTCGGTGGGGATCGCCGTCTTCTCACCGCTCCTCTCGCTCGAGCAGATCGAGGTCGAGGGGACGGACCGGGTCGACGCCGCGTCGGTGCAGGCCGCCGTCTCGGGCCAGCTCGGCACCCCCCTCGCCCGGATCGATTTCTCGCGGATCACGACCGAGCTCGAGCAGTTCCCCCTCATCGCGAGCTACGTCACCGAGACGGCTCCGCCGCACACCCTCGTGATCCGGGTGACCGAGCGTCAGCCGATCGCGACGGTGCCCTCCGGCGACGGCTTCGACCTCGTCGACCCCGCCGGCATCGTCGTGCAGCACCTCGACGCTCGCCAGGAGGGCGTCCCGCTCGTCGACGTGGGCGGCGCCCCGTTGGACGACACGGCCTTCCGGTCGACCGCCGAGGTCCTGCTCGCGCTCCCTCAGGCGCTCCGGGCGACCGTGGACTCCGCGACCGCCTCGACCGCGGACGACGTCACGCTGTCGCTCACCACGGGCGAGCGCGTCGTCTGGGGCAGCGCCGACCACTCGGCCGAGAAGGCACAGGTGCTCTCGGGGCTCGTCGCCGACCAGGCGAGGCGGGACCCGGCCGCGTCCGTCGAGTTCGACGTGTCCGCACCGGACAACGGCATCATCCGGACCCGGTGACACGCCGTTCGTTCGCGACACGCCTGCCCGGCTGGACCGTGCGTCTCGCGGCGGCACCTACCTTGTGACTGCAGCACTTACATACCATGTACAACCTTAACCTTCAACTTCCGAGTTAAGGTTTCAGCGGAGGCCCGGACGTGACAACGAACCATAACTACCTAGCCGTGATCAAGGTCGTCGGTGTCGGCGGCGGTGGCGTCAACGCCGTCAACCGCATGATCGAGCTCGGTCTCCGCGGAGTCGAGTTCATCGCCATCAACACCGACGCTCAGGCACTGCTCCTCAGCGACGCCGACGTCAAGCTCGACGTCGGCCGTGAGCTGACGCGCGGCCTCGGCGCCGGGGCCGACCCCGAGGTCGGCCGCCGCGCCGCCGAGGACCACGCGGAGGAGATCGAGGAGGCGCTGGCCGGCGCCGACATGGTCTTCGTCACCGCCGGCGAGGGCGGCGGCACGGGCACGGGCGGGGCGCCGGTGGTGGCCCGCATCGCGAAGTCGATCGGCGCGCTGACCATCGGCGTCGTCACGAAGCCCTTCGGCTTCGAGGGCAAGCGCCGCCAGGCCCAGGCAGAGGCGGGCGTGGCCCAGCTCAAGGACGAGGTCGACACCCTCATCGTGGTCCCCAACGACCGCCTCCTCGAGATCTCCGAGCGCGGCATCTCGATGGTCGAGGCCTTCGGCACCGCCGACCAGGTGCTCCTCGCCGGCGTCCAGGGCATCACCGACCTGATCACGACCCCCGGCCTCATCAACCTCGACTTCGCCGACGTCAAGTCGGTCATGCAGGGCGCGGGCTCGGCCCTGATGGGGATCGGCTCGTCGCGAGGCGCCGACCGGGCCATCAAGGCCGCGGAGCTCGCCGTCGCGTCGCCGCTGCTCGAGGCGAGCATCGACGGCGCCCACGGCGTCCTCCTCTCCATCCAGGGCGGCTCGAACCTCGGCATCTTCGAGATCAACGACGCCGCGCGCCTGGTGCAGGAGGCCGTCCACTCCGAGGCCAACATCATCTTCGGCGCGGTGATCGACGACACCCTCGGCGACGAGGTGCGGGTGACCGTCATCGCCGCCGGCTTCGACGGCGGCGAGCCCACGGCCAAGACCAAGGACCGGCGCTCGAGCTTCGTCGAGTCCGACGCGGCCCCGGCCGCGGCGTCGACGCCGGGCGTCTCGGCCATCGCCGACAGCGGTGCGTCGCACGACACCCCGTCGTGGCGCCGGCCCGACGACCACGCGGCCACGCAGGCCGTCGACCCTGCCTTCGACGGCGGCGACGACGACCTCGACGTGCCCGACTTCCTCAAGTAGCGCGTGACCGACGGTCTCGACCTCGGAGGCGACCTCGGCGAGCGTCTCGCCCGGGTCGCCTCCGGCGTCGACGACGCGGTCAGGGCCGCCGGACGCCAGGCCGACGAGGTGACGACCATCGTCGTCACGAAGTTCCACCCGGCGTCGCTGGTCCGTGAGCTGCACGCCCTGGGCGTGCGCGACGTCGCGGAGAACCGACACCAGGAGGCGCAGGCCAAGTCGGCCGACACCGCCGACCTCGAGGGCCTCCGGTGGCACTTCGTGGGCCAGCTCCAGTCGAAGAAGGCACGGCAGGCGCGGCGCTACGTCTCGGCCGTGCACTCGCTCGACCGGGACAGCGTCGTGGACGCCCTCGGGGTCGACGACGGCCACGTCGTCGACGGCTTCGTGCAGGTGTCCCTCGACGGCCAGGAGGGGCGGGGCGGCGTCCCCGCGTCCGAGGTCGAGCGCCTGGTCGAGCGGCTGCTGCACCTGCCCGGCGTCCGCCTCAGGGGAGTGATGGCCGTGGCGCCGCTGGGCGAGCCGGCCCGGCCGGCGTTCGCGCGCCTCCGCCGGGTCTCCGAGGAGGTCCGTCGGACAGCTCCCGGCGCCGACGCGATCTCCGCCGGCATGTCGCACGACTTCGCCGACGCGATCGCCGAGGGAGCGACACACCTCCGCATCGGCACCGCAATCACGGGTTCGAGGCCCGAAGCTCGTTAACCTCGGACACAACGCCCCACGACCCGGAGGACACCCCATGGCCAACCCCCTGCGAAAGACGATGGTCTACCTGGGCCTCGCCGACGAAGAACTCGAGTACGACGAGCAGGAGCAGCGGCAGGAACAGCGCCAGCAGCCTGCCCCGGCCGCTCAGCCGGCCGCTCGTCAGTCCTCCGCGGCGGCACACGCCTCCCCGGTCGCCCCCGTCCCCGCGCCGGCACCTGCCCCCGTCGCGACACGCGCCCCCGTGACGCCCCTGCGTCGCAGCTCGACCTCCTCCACCTCGAAGAACACGGTGCCCCACGACATGAACGAGATCCTCACCGTCCACCCCCGCGAGTACAAGGACGCCCAGGCGATCGCCGAGAGCTTCCGGGACGGCATCCCCGTCATCATCAACCTGTCGCAGATGACGGAGGCCGACGCCCGTCGCCTCGTCGACTTCGCCAGCGGCCTGTCGCAGGGCCTCTTCGGCAAGATCGAGCGCGTCACGAACAAGGTCTTCCTCCTGTCCCCGGCCCACATCGCGGTGAGCGGCGAGCAGGCCGAGGTAGAGTCCGACATCGAGGCGTCCTTCTTCGCGCAGTCCTGAGCCGCGGCGTCCCGACGCCCCGACTCCTCTCCGTGGCTCGACCACGCCGACCAGTGTGAGCTGATGACACCCCGATGACGTTCCTGATCGCCTCGATCGCGTACTACGCGCTCCTCCTGTTCTTCCTGCTGATGTGGGGGCGCTTCGTCCTCGACCTGGCGCAGTCCTTCAGCAGGGGGTGGCGTCCCCGGGGCCCCGTCCTGGTGCTGGCCGAGATCGCCTACACGGTGACCGACCCGCCCATCAAGGCCATCCGGCGCGTCCTCCCGCCCGTGCGGCTGGGGTCGGTGGCCCTCGACTTCGGGTGGAGCATCATCATGCTCGCCGTCGTCATCCTCATGGGCGTCGCCAGCGGGCTCCGCTTCGCATGACGTCCGGCCTGGCCTCTCTCCGCACGGCGAGAGGGTAGGCTGCTACGAGGGCAACCGCGCCCCCGCTGCCCTCCGGGGCCAGTGTTCGCTACGGTGTAGTCGAACGACACAGACCACGATCACGATCACGTGATCCCACAGATGCACGAGGTGACGGCAATGGCTTTGACGCCTGAAGACGTAGTCAACAAGCGGTTCCAGCCGACGAAGTTCCGCGAGGGCTACGACCAGGACGAGGTCGACGACTTCCTCGACGAGGTCGTCGCAGAGCTGCGACGACTCGGCCAGGAGAACGACGAGCTGCGTCAGCGGCTGTCCTCCGCCGAGTCGGCGGGCGGCTCCGCCGTCCCCGCCCCGGTCGCCGCCAGCGCCCCGGCATCGGCTCAGGCTCCTGCCTCGGCGCAGGCCCCGGCGTCCGCCCCGGCACCCGAGTCCGAGCCCGCCCCGGTCTCCGAGCCGGCGCCCGCGTCGGTCCCGGCTCCCGTCGAGGTCGCGCCCGAGCCTGAGGCAGCACCCGAGCCGGTCGCCGCCGCGGCGGTCGCCCCGGTGCCGGCCTACGCCGGGCCCAGCCAGGACGACACGGAGAGCACCAACAGCCTCCTGCAGCTCGCTCGTCGCCTGCACGAGGAGCACGTCCGCGAGGGCGTCGAGAAGCGCGACGCCCTGATCGCCGAGGGGCAGTCGACGTCGGCTCGTCTCGTGGCCGAGGCCGAGGCCAAGCAGCGCGACGTCGTCACCGAGGCCGAGGCTCGCTCCCGCGAGGTCGTGGCCGAGGCCGAGACCAAGCGCCGCGAGGTGCTCGAGCAGCTCGCGACCGAGCGCACCGGCCTGGAGCGTCGCATCGACGACCTGCGCACGTTCGAGCGCGACTACCGCCAGAAGCTCAAGGGCTACATCGAGGGCCAGCTCCGCGACCTCGAGGCCGAGTCCGGCGAGCAGCAGCCCGCCAGCGGCTTCGCTCCCGCCAGCGCCCAGGGCTTCGGCTCCAACTAAGGTCTTGACGCAGAGCACTCCTCCGACGAAGGTCAGCGTCCGCATCATCGCGGCGCTGGCCTTCGTCGCTGTCACGGCCTATGTGCTCGACCAGGTGTCGAAGCACCTCGTGACCACCCGTCTGGTCGAGGGCGAGAGCGTCGACGTCGTGGGCGAGTTCTTCCAGCTGCACTTCGTGCGGAACCCCGGTGCGGCCTTCTCCCTGGCCAGCGGCACGACCTGGGTCTTCTCGATCGCCGCCTCGGCCGTCGTGGTCGCCATCGTCGTCTTCGCCCGGCGCATCCGGTCCCGGGCCTGGGCGGTCATGCTGGGCATGCTCCTGGGCGGCACGCTCGGGAACCTGACCGACCGTCTCACCCGTGAGCCCTCCTTCGGGCAGGGGCACGTCGTGGACTTCCTCTACTTCCCCTCGCTGCTGCCGGCGATCTTCAACGTGGCCGACATCTTCATCGTGTCGAGCATGGGGCTGCTGCTGCTGCTGACCCTGCTCGGCGTCAATCTCGACGGCACCCGGACCACGAAGGCGAGCGCGGCGCGGGACGCGGCGACCGACCAGGCCGCCGACGAGACGACCGCTGCGGGGTCCGTGACGGACGCCGACGCCGCACCTCCTGCGGCCCGACCGTCGGAGCGCCCGTGACCGAGTCCCGCCAGCTGCCCGTGCCCGACGGACTCGCCGGCGAGCGGGTCGACGCCGCGTTGGCCAAGCTGCTCGGCTTCAGCCGCACCTTCGCCGCCGAGGTGGCGACCTCCGGGGGAGTGGCCGTCGACGGTCGCCCCGTGGGCAAGTCCGACCGACTCGAGGCCGGCGCCTGGCTCGAGGTCACCTGGGCGCCGCGCGAAGCCCCGACCGTCGTGCCGCTCGACGTCCCCGGCCTGGGCATCGTGCACGACGACGACGAGATCGTCGTCGTCGACAAGCCCGTCGGCGTCGCCGCCCACCCCTCGGTCGGCTGGACCGGGCCCACGGTGCTCGGCGGCCTCGCGGCGGCCGGGTTCCAGGTCGCCACGTCGGGGGCGGCCGAGCGCGCGGGCATCGTGCACCGCCTCGACGTCGGCACCAGCGGCCTCATGGTCGTGGCGAAGTCCGAGCGTGCCTACGCACAGCTCAAGGACGCCTTCCGCGAGCGGACGGTCGAGAAGATCTACAACGCGGTCGTGCAGGGCCACCCCGACCCGCTCACCGGCACGATCGACGCCCCGATCGGCCGTCACCCGTCGTCGGACTGGAAGTTCGCCGTGGTCGTGGACGGCAAGCCCTCGGTGACGCACTACGAGACCGTCGAGGCGTTCCGCTCGGCCTCGCTGCTCGAGATCCACCTCGAGACCGGTCGCACGCACCAGATCCGCGTCCACATGGCCGCCCAGCGCCACCCCTGCGTGGGCGACGCGACCTACGGGGCCGACCCGACCCTGTCCGCGGCCCTCGGCCTCGGCCGGCAGTGGCTGCACGCCGTCCAGCTCGGCTTCCGCCACCCGGGGACGGGCGAGCCGGTCGTCTACCGGTCGACCTACCCGGACGACCTGCAGCACGCGCTCGATGTCCTCCGTGCGGCTTAGGCTGTCCACCTGCCGCTGAACCGGCGCACCACCACAGAACTGCAGATCCACCACAGAACCGTCGAACCACAGACGAGGAGCCGCGTGGCCTCGAAAGATTCCTTCGTCCACCTGCACGTCCACAGCGAGTACTCGATGCTCGACGGTGCGGCCCGGGTCAAGCCGCTGATCGCGGAGGCCGCCGCCCAGGGCATGCCCGCCGTCGCGGTCACCGACCACGGCAACGTGTTCGGCGCCTACGATTTCTGGAAGACGGCGACCGACGCCGGGGTCAAGCCCATCATCGGCACCGAGGCCTACATCACGCCGGGCACGCACCGGGGCGACAAGACCCGCATCCGCTGGGGCGACGGCGGCCGCGACGACGTCTCCGGCGCCGGTGCGTACACGCACATGACGTTGCTCTCGCAGAGCACGGCGGGCATGCACAACCTCTTCCGGCTGTCGTCGCGCGCGTCCCTCGAGGGCTACTACTTCAAGCCGCGCATGGACCGCGAGCTGCTGTCGCAGTACTCCGACGGCCTCATCGCCACGACGGGCTGCCCGTCCGGCGAGGTGCAGACGCGCCTCCGACTGGGCCAGTACGACGAGGCGGTCAAGGCCGCGGCGGACTTCCGCGACATCTTCGGCGCCGAGAACTACTTCGCCGAGATCATGGACCACGGCCTCGGCATCGAGCGCCAGATCATGGGCGACCTCCTCCGCCTCGCGAAAGACCTCGGTCTGCCCCTCGTCGCCACCAACGACCTGCACTACACGCACGAGCACGACGCCACGAGCCACGCGGCGCTGCTCTGCGTCCAGTCGGGCTCGACCCTCAACGACCCGAACCGGTTCAAGTTCGACGCCGACGAGTTCTACCTGAAGTCCGCCCAGCAGATGCGGCACCTCTTCCGCGACCACCCCGAGGCCTGCGACAACACCCTGCTCATCGCCGAGCGCTGCGACGTCCAGTTCAACACCTCGGCCAACTACATGCCGCGCTACCCCGTGCCCGAGGGCGAGACGGAAGAGACCTGGTTCATCAAGGAGGTGGAGAAGGGCCTGGTCTACCGGTACCCGGACGGCATCCCCTCCGACGTCCGCAAGCAGGCCGAGTACGAGATCGGCGTCATCACCGGCATGGGCTTCCCCGGCTACTTCCTCGTCGTCGCGGACTTCATCAACTGGTCGAAGGAGAACGGCATCCGCGTCGGTCCGGGACGCGGCTCGGGCGCCGGGTCCATGGCCGCCTACGCGATGCGCATCACCGACCTCGACCCGCTCCGCCACGGCCTCATCTTCGAGCGCTTCCTCAACCCCGACCGTGTCTCGATGCCCGACTTCGACGTCGACTTCGACGACCGTCGCCGCGGCGAGGTCATCCAGTACGTGACCGAGAAGTACGGCGACGAGCGCGTCGCCCAGATCGTCACCTACGGCACCATCAAGGCCAAGCAGGCCCTGAAGGACAGCTCGCGCGTGCTCGGCTTCCCCTTCGGGATGGGCGAGAAGCTCACGAAGGCCATGCCGCCCGCGGTCATGGGCAAGGACATCCCGCTCACGGGCATCTTCGACAAGGCCCACGAGCGCTACAAGGAGGCGGGCGACATCCGGACGGTCGTCGAGACCGATCCCGAGGCGAGGACGGTCTTCGACACTGCCCTCGGCCTGGAGGGCCTCAAGCGCCAGTGGGGCGTGCACGCGGCCGGCGTCATCATGTCGAGCGACCCCCTGATCGACATCATCCCGATCATGAAGCGCGAGCAGGACGGCCAGATCGTCACGCAGTTCGACTACCCCGCTTGCGAGTCGCTCGGGCTGATCAAGATGGACTTCCTGGGTCTCCGCAACCTGACGATCATCAACGACGCCCTCGACAACATCCGCACCAACCGCGGCTTCGACCTCGTCCTCGAAGACCTCGAGCTCGACGACCGGGCAGCCTACGAGCTGCTAGGCCGCGGTGACACGCTCGGCGTCTTCCAGCTCGACGGCGGGCCCATGCGCGGGCTCCTGCGGCTGATGAAGCCCGACAACTTCGAGGACATCTCGGCCGTCATCGCGCTGTACCGCCCCGGGCCCATGGGCGCGAACTCCCACACGAACTACGCGCTGCGGAAGAACGGCATCCAGGAGATCACGCCGATCCACCCCGAGCTCGAGGAGCCCCTGAAGGAGATCCTGTCGACGAGCTACGGCCTGATCATCTACCAGGAGCAGGTGATGGCGATCGCGCAGAAGGTCGCCGGGTTCTCGCTCGGCCAGGCCGACATCCTCCGTCGTGCCATGGGCAAGAAGAAGAAGTCCGAGCTCGACAAGCAGTACGCGGGCTTCGAGCAGGGCATGTTCGACAACGGCTTCTCACCGGACGCCGTCAAGATGCTCTGGGACATCCTGCTGCCCTTCTCCGACTACGCGTTCAACAAGGCGCACTCCGCCGCCTACGGCGTCGTGTCCTACTGGACCGCCTACCTCAAGGCCCACTACCCGGCCGAGTACATGGCCGCGTTGCTCACGAGCACCGGCGACTCGCGGGACAAGCTCGGGCTCTACCTCAACGAGTGCCGACGCATGGGCATCACGGTCCTCCCGCCGGACGTGAACGAGTCGATCGGCTTCTTCGCGGCCGTCGGCGACGACATCCGCTTCGGCATGGGCGCGGTCCGGAACGTGGGGTTCAACGTCGTCGACCACGTGATCGCCGCCCGCCAGAAAGAGGGGGCCTTCGCCTCCTTCCACGACTTCCTGCGCAAGGTCCCGCTCCCCGTCGCGAACAAGCGCACGGTCGAGTCGCTGGTGAAGGCCGGGGCGTTCGACAGCCTGGGCTCGACCCGCCGGGCCCTGGTCGAGATCCACGAGTCCGCGGTCGAGGCCGCCGTCAACGAGAAGCGCGCCGAGGCCAACGGCCAGGTCGGCTTCGACTTCGACTCCCTCTGGGACGAGCCACAGGACGTCCAGCACGTGCCCGAGCGACCCGAGTGGTCGAAGCGGGACAAGCTGGCGTTCGAGCGCGACATGCTGGGCCTCTACGTCAGCGACCACCCGCTGGCCGGGCTCGAGCTGCCGCTCGCGAAGCACGCGAGCACGACGGTGACCGACATCCTGTCGAGCGAGCCCACCGCGATCGACGGCGAGACGGTCACGATCGCCGGCCTCATCACGAGCGTCCAGCACCGGGTAGCCCGCAACTCGGGCAACCCGTACGGCATCGTCACGGTCGAGGACTTCGGCGGCGAGATCTCGGCGATGTTCCTGGGCAAGACCTACCAGGAGTTCGGGCCGTCCCTCGTCGGCGACTCGATCATCGTGCTGAAGGGGCGCGTCAGCGTCCGCGACGACGGCATGAACATGCACGCCGCGAGCATGTTCATGCCCGACCTCGGCGTCGGTGCGTCGCAGGGCCCGTTGGTGCTGCAGATCCCCGAGCACCGCGCCACGACCGACACCGTCACCGAGTTGGCCGCGGTGCTCGGCCGGCACACCGGCGGCACCGAGGTGCGGCTCCGGCTCGTCAAGGGCGACGTCGCCCGCTCGTTCGAGATCCCGATGCCGGTCGACGTGACCGCCGACCTGTACGGCGAGCTCAAGAGCCTCCTCGGGCCCGGCTGCCTCGTCTGACGTCCGAGCGTCCCGGTGACGCACGAGGGCCCCGCGGACTCGAGTCCACGGGGCCCTCGGCATGTGGACGTCCGCTTCGTCTACGCCTCGAGGTGCACGGGCCGGAGCCAGCGGCGGTCGTGGTACAGCAACGCGTCGTCGTCGGCTCCCGTGCCGCCGTCCTCGACCTGCACGACGACGACGGCGTTGCCGTGCACGTGCAGCCGCTCGACGATGCGGCCGGTCATCCAGGCGGTGACGTCGTGCAGCAACGGGAGGCCGTGCGGCCCCTCGCTCCAGTGGTCGCCCTCGAACCGCTCGGCGGCCGGGCCGGCCATGCGGCGCGCGAGGCCCTGGTTGCGGAGGCCGAGCAGGTGGATCACCACGTGTTCGGTCTCCTCGATGGCCCGCCACGAGCTGGCGGTGCGCGCCATGTTGAAGGTGGCGAGCGGCGGGACGGCGGCGAGCGAGGCCAGCGAGGTCGCGGTGAAGCCGACGGGTCGGCCGCCCGAGTCCCGGGCGGTGACGATGGCGACGCCCGCGGCGTGGCGGCGGAAGCCGGCCTTGAACGCGGCGAGGTCGGCGGGGTCGGGCTGGGCAGCCGCGGCTGCTGGTGCGGTGGTGTCGGGCATGACGGGTGGGCGCCTCCTGTGCTCTGCTGCCGGGGGAGTGGCGGGCGCGTCCGCACCGTGACGGCTCGCGCGGGGCCCGCTCGGGCTAGGCTCGACGGGCCATGATCCAGACCACAGACCTCCGGGGCCTCAAGCCTACCCACGCCGACCTGCTGGGCCTCGTGCCCCGGTCGCACGTCGACGTCGCCGCCGCCTCAGGTTCCGCGGCCCAGATAGTCCAGGCCGTGCGCGAGCGCGGCGCGGACGCCCTGCGCGACCAGGCGGAGCGCTTCGACGGCGTCCGCACCGACGTGTTCCGCGTCGAGGCGGCGGCCATCGCCCGAGCCGTCGACGAGCTCGACCCCCTGGTGAAGGAGGCGCTGATCGAGTCGATCGCCCGCGTCACCGAGGCCAGCAGGGCCCAGGTGCCCGAGGGCTCCGTGACCGTCCCGGCCCCCGGGGCGCTCATCGAGCAGCGCTGGCAGCCGGTCGCCCGGGCGGGCGTCTACGTCCCCGGCGGCAAGGCCGTCTACCCGTCGAGCGTCGTCATGAACGTCGTGCCGGCCCTCGTCGCCGGGGTCGGCTCGGTCGCGCTCGTCTCACCCGGGCAGCGCGACTTCGGCGGCGCCGTCCACCCCGTCATCCTCGGCGCGGCGGGGCTCCTCGGCATCGACGAGGTCTACGTCATGGGCGGGGCGGGCGCCATCGCGGCCCTCGCCTACGGAGTGCCCGAGATCGGGCTCGAGCCGGTCCAGGTCATCACCGGCCCCGGCAACAACTACGTGGCCGCCGCGAAGCAGCTCGTCCGCGGACGCGTCGGCATCGACGCCGTGGCGGGCGCCACCGAGATCCTCGTCATCGCCGACGACTCGGCCGACCCCACGCTCGTCGCCGTCGACCTGATCAGCCAGGCCGAGCACGACGAGGAGGCCGCTGCCGTCCTCGTGACCACCTCGGCGGAGCTCGCCGACCGGGTCCGCGACGAGCTCGTGCGGCTCGTCCCGCGGACGCTGAGCGCGACCCGCGTGCAGACCGCCCTCGACGGCCGCCAGTCGGCCCTCGTGCTCGTCGACGACCTGGCGGCCGCCGTCGACTTCAGCAACGCCTACGGGCCCGAGCACCTCGAGATCCAGACGCGCGACGACGAGGGGGTCCTCGCGGGCGTCACGAGCGCCGGTGCGGTCTTCGTGGGCCCGAGCACCCCCGTGAGCCTGGGCGACTACCTCGCCGGCTCGAACCACGTCCTGCCCACGGGCGGCCAGTCGCGGTTCTCGTCGGGACTCGGCGCGTACACGTTCCTCCGGCCGCAGCAGATCGTGCGCTACGACCACGACGCCCTGGCCGAGGTCGCCGACAGGTTGGTCGCCCTGTCGCGCGCGGAGCTGCTGCCCGCCCACGGCGAGGCCGTCGCGGCGCGTCTCCACAAGCCCTGACCGGTCGTCCCGGCGGCGTCCGTGCGGGGCGCGGCCGAGCGTGTCCCGCCCGGGGCGTCGAGGGGGCGGGGTGCGGGGCCCCAGTACGCTGAGGGCACCATGTTCTGTCCTTTCTGTCGCCACCCCGATTCCCGCGTCGTCGACTCCCGCACGAGCGACGACGGCACCTCGATCCGTCGGCGGCGCCAGTGCCCGAACTGCGGTCGTCGCTTCAGCACGACCGAGACGGCCAGCCTGAACGTCGTCAAGCGCAACGGCGTGCTCGAGCCCTTCAGCCGGGAGAAGATCATCTCCGGCGTCCGCAAGGCCTGCCAGGGCCGTCCCGTCACCGACGGCGACCTGGCCGTCCTGGCGCAGAAGGTCGAGGAGGCGGTGCGTGCGTCGGGCACGTCGCAGATCGAGGCGAACGACATCGGCCTCGCGATCCTGCCGCCCCTGCGCGAGCTCGACGAGGTCGCCTACCTGCGCTTCGCGAGCGTCTACCAGGCCTTCGACTCCCTCGAGGACTTCGAGTCGTCGATCACGCAGCTCCGCGACGAGCACCGTGACCGCGTGCGCACGCCTCGATCGGTCGACGAGTGAGGACCCCCTACCGGGTCCTGTTCGACGTGGTGCTCTCGAAGATGGACCCCGAAGACGCGCACCACCTCGCGTCCCGGGTGATCCGGGCAGTCCCTCGGATCGGCCTGGCGCCGCTCGTGCGCCGGTTCACGGAGCCGCACCCTTCACTCGCCGTCGAGGCCCTGGGCCTCCGTTTCGACTCGCCGTTCGGCGTCGCCGCGGGCTTCGACAAGGACGCGACAGGCATCGCCGGTCTCGGGGCCCTCGGCTTCGGCCACGTCGAGGTCGGCACCGTCACGGCCAGGGCCCAGCCGGGCAACGAGCGACCGAGGCTGTTCCGTCTGGTGCCCGACCTGGCGGTCGTCAACCGCATGGGCTTCAACAACGGAGGCGCGGCGCAGGCAGCCGGCGAGCTCACCCGCGCACGGCGGGCCTCCGTCCGACCGGTCATCGGGGTCAACATCGGCAAGAGCCGTGTGGTCGAGGTCGACGACGCGGTCGACGACTACCTCGTGAGCACGCGCCTGCTCGCCCCGCTGGCCGACTACCTGGCCGTCAACGTCAGCTCGCCCAACACGCCCGGTCTCCGCGGCCTGCAGGAGCTCGACAAGCTGTCGCCGCTGCTCCGCGCGGTCCACGCGGCCGCGGGCGACACCCCCGTGCTCGTCAAGATCGCCCCCGACCTCGACGACGACGGCATCCGCCACATCGCCGAGCTCGTCACCGAGATCGGCCTCGGGGGAGTGATCGCGACGAACACGACCCTGTCCCGTTCGGGGCTGCAGACGTCGCCCGCGGTCGTGGAGTCCGCGGGGGCCGGTGGTCTCTCCGGCGCCCCGCTCGCGGCCCGGTCGCTCGAGGTCCTCCGGGTGCTGCGCTCGGTGCTGCCCGACGAGACGTGCGTCGTGTCCGTCGGGGGCGTGACGAGCGCGGCCGACGTGCAGTCGCGCCTCGACGCCGGGGCGACGCTCGTGCAGGGCTATACGGCCTTCCTCTACGAGGGGCCGCTCTGGGCCCGGAAGGTCAACCGGGGGCTGCGCGCCCTCCGCCGAGCGGCGTGACCGGTCTCGGCAGCCCCGAGAGGCGCGCCCGACACGAAGGAGCCCCCGACCATGTGGTCGGGGGCTCCTCCGTGCGGCCTGGCTACAGCGTGGGGAACTCGCGGCGCTTGACCTGCGGCTTCGGCAGCCGCATCGGCTTCATCTGCATGGCGCGCATCGCGGTGTACCAGCGGTTGCCCTTCTGGAGGCCGTCGTCGCCGAACCTCGCGCGCAGCTGCGACGAGACCCGCTGGCCGGCGAGCAGGCAGTCGGCGACGGCGAGGATGAAGAAGCCCCACAGGACGAACAGCGTCGTCGTCTGGACCGCGACGTTCTGGACGATGCTCATGACGATGACGAGCACCATGACCGGGATCATCGCCTCGCCGACGCTGTAGCGAGCGTCGACGTAGTCGCGGATGAACTTGCGCTGCACGCCCTTGTCGCGCTCGGGGAGGAACTTCTCCTCGCCGTTCGCGAGTCCGACGCGCTGGCGCTCGCGCTGCTCGGCGAGACGGGCGCGCTGGGCCTTCTGCGCCTCCTTGCCGGTGGCCACGAGCGGGCGCTGGTTGGCGGCCTCGCGTTCGCGACGGGTCGGCGTCGGCCGTCCCTTGCCGGTCGTCGGCGACTCGGTCTCGTCGACGGTCGTCGTGATGGTCTTGTCAGGTGCCTTGGCCACGGAGAGTCCTCGGGGGTTGAACGAGTTCCTAAGATTACCTGCATGACCGACTCGCAGCACCCCGTGACCCCGACCGATCCTCGTACTGTCAGCGAACTCGCGGAGGCGGTGCAGGGCGGCTTCCCCGCCGCAGTCGCCGACCTCGGCGGCCTGGTCCGCATCCCGTCCGTCTCGTGGGACGCCTTCGACCCCGCGCACGTGGCCGCCAGCGCCGAGGCCGTCGCCGAGCTCGTGCGGGGCACGGGCCTCTTCGAGACCGTGCAGGTGAGCCGTGCGCCGATCGGCGACACCGGCGCCCTCGGCCAGCCGGCCGTGCTCGCCCGGCGCCCCGCGCGCGACGGAAAGCCGACGGTGCTCCTCTACGCCCACCACGACGTGCAGCCCCAGGGCGACGACGCCGACTGGGACTCGCCTCCGTTCGAGCCCACCGTCAAGGGCGATCGCCTCTACGGGCGGGGCGCCTCCGACGACAAGGCCGGCGTGATGACCCACGTGGCGGCGCTGCGGGCCGTCCGCGAGGTGCTCGGCGACGACCTGGGCGTCGGCGTCGCGGTGTTCATCGAGGGGGAGGAGGAGTTCGGCTCCCGCTCGTTCGCCGACTTCCTGCGCCAGCACCGGGACGACCTCGCGGCCGACGTCATCGTCGTCGCCGACTCGGGCAACTGGAGCACGACCGTCCCCGCCATCACCGTGGGGCTCCGCGGCAACGTGACGTTCCGGCTGACCGTCCGCACCCTGGCGCACGCGTCCCACTCGGGGATGGTCGGCGGCGCGGTCCCGGACGCGATGCTCGCGATGGTGAAGCTGCTCGCCACGCTGCACGACGACGCGGGGAGCGTCGCCGTCGCCGGGCTGCACAGCCGCGAGGCCGAGCACCCCGAGCAGAGCGAGCAGCAGCTGCGCGAGGAGGCCGGGCTGCTCGAGGGCGTGACGCCGATCGGCACCGGTCCGCTGCTCAGCCGCGTGTGGTCGCAGCCGTCGATCACGGTGACGGGCATCGACGCGCCGAGCGTCGCGAACGCGTCGAACACGCTGTCGCCCGAGGTGTCCGTCCGGATCAGCGCGCGCATCGCTCCCGGGCAGGCCGCGTCCGAGGCCTACGCGGCCATCGAGGCGCACCTCCGCGAGCACGCCCCCTTCGGCGCGCACGTCGAGATCGACGACGTCGACCAGGGCGACCCGTTCCTCGTCGACACCAGCGGCTGGGCCCTCGCCGAGGC
Organism: Frigoribacterium sp. PhB116; assembly: GCF_004364285.1. Lineage (GTDB taxonomy): Bacteria > Actinomycetota > Actinomycetes > Actinomycetales > Microbacteriaceae > Frigoribacterium. The sequence goes on from NZ_SOBE01000001.1 coordinate 227,388, forward strand.
CACGGCGGCCATGACGGAGGCCTGGGGGGAGGCGCCCCTGCAGATCGGCATCGGCGGCTCGATCCCGTTCATCGCGGACCTGGTCCGGACGTTCCCCGAGGCCCAGATCCTCGTCACGGGCGTGGAGGACCCCGACACGCGCGCGCACAGCCCGAACGAGTCGCAGCACCTCGGCGTGCTGCACCGTGCCGTGCTCAGCGAGGCCGTGCTGATCGCCCGCCTCGACGCACGGAGCTGAGGCACGACGGGGTCGACGGTGCCCGTGCACCGTCGGCCTCGTCGGCCCTGGTCGCCGGGAACAAATCCCGGCACGGGCTGCTTACACTGGTCAACGACGAGTGCCCCTGCGCACCGACCCGAGGAGGCTCCATGACCGACACCGCGACCCCCGCCGTCGAGACGGCCGCCGGCGACACGACGACCGCCCACGGCGTCACGATCACCGCGACCGCCGCCGACAAGGTGAAGAGCCTCCTGACGCAGGAGGGACGTGACGACCTCCGCCTCCGCGTGGCCGTCCAGCCCGGTGGCTGCTCCGGCCTCATCTACCAGCTCTACTTCGACGAGCGCCTCCTCGAGAACGACGCCACGGTCGACTTCGACGGCGTCGAGGTCGTCGTCGACGCGATGAGCGTCCCCTACCTCGACGGCGCTGCCATCGACTTCGAGGACACGATCCAGAAGCAGGGCTTCACCATCGACAACCCGAACGCCCAGGGCAGCTGCGCCTGCGGCGACAGCTTCCACTGACGCAGGAGGCGCCTCCCGGGCGATGCTGAACGGTCACCACACGAGAGGGACCGCCGAGAGGCGGTCCCTCTCGTGCGTCCAGGTGGCTCGTGCTCGAACGACTCGGCGGGGCCGCGTGCAGAGGCCCGGTCAACCTGCGAGTAGGCTAGGGAAGTCCCGTCCTAGACTGGGAAGACCCCAAGCTGTCGTGTCATCCGAGAGGTAACAGTGCGTTCTAACCGCCGTCTTCGTTGGGCCGCCATCCCCGTGGCCGCCGTCATGGCCCTCGTCCTCGCGGGATGTACGCCCGAGCAGCTCCAGGGCTGGCTCCCCACCACCGCGGGCACCACCAACCACGTCGACAGCATCATCGGCCTGTGGGTCACGTCGTGGATCGTCCTGCTGATCGTCGGCCTCATCGTCTGGGGCCTCATCATCTGGACCTGCATCGCCTACCGGCGTCGCAAGGGCCAGACCGGTCTCCCCGTGCAGCTGCGCTACAACATGCCGATCGAGATCTTCTACACGGTCGTGCCGCTCATCCTCGTGCTGGGCTTCTTCGCCTTCACCGCCCGTGACCAGGCCGCCATCGAGGAGCCGACCGCGAACCCCGACGTGAAGATCGACGTCTACGCGAAGCGCTGGGCCTGGGACTTCAACTACATCGACCAGCAGCAGGAAGACGACAGCGTCTACTACCAGGGCATCCAGGCCCAGGAGCTGCCGAGCGGCGAGGTCGACCAGGACCAGCTCCCCGTGCTGTACCTCCCCGTGGGCAAGACCGTGCAGATCGACCTCAAGTCGCGCGACGTCGCCCACTCCTTCTGGATCGTCGACTTCCTCTACAAGAAGGACACGATCCCCGGCAAGACCAACTACATGTACTTCACGCCCGAGAAAGAGGGCACGTTCACGGGCAAGTGCGCCGAGCTCTGCGGCGAGTACCACTCCCTGATGCTGTTCAACGTCAAGGTCGTCTCCGAGGGCGAGTACGAGGACTACCTCGACACGCTCGCCGACGAGGGCAACACCGGCCTCCTGGGCGACCAGTACAACACCAACACCAACCAGCCGAACAACGAGGCGCCCGTCGCCGCCGGTTCGGACGAGAAGTAAAGGCACGGGTTCGATGACAGCCACCGCCACCCGCCCCTCCACGGGCGGTACGTCCTCAGGTCAGAACTTCGGCGCCTCCAAGGTGGGGCGCAAGGGCAACGTCGTCGTCACCTGGCTGACGTCGACCGACCACAAGACCATCGGGTACATGTACCTGATCGCGTCGTTCCTCTTCTTCTGCCTCGGCGGGGTGATGGCGCTGTTGATCCGCGCGCAGCTCTTCGCCCCCGGGCTCGAGATCGTGCAGACGAAAGAGCAGTACAACCAGCTCTTCACCATGCACGGCACGATCATGCTGCTCATGTTCGCGACGCCGCTGTTCTCCGGCTTCGCCAACGCGCTCATGCCCCTGCAGATCGGTGCGCCCGACGTCGCCTTCCCGCGGCTGAACGGCTTCGCCTTCTGGCTCTACCTCTTCGGCTCGCTCATCGCGGTCGCCGGCTTCCTCACCCCCCAGGGCGCCGCCTCGTTCGGCTGGTTCGCCTACGCGCCGCTGTCGGACACGACGTTCTCACCAGGGCTGGGCGGCAACTTGTGGGTCTTCGGGCTCGGGATGACCGGCTTCAGCACCATCCTCGGCTCGGTCAACTTCATCACCACCATCGTGACGATGCGTGCCCCCGGCATGACGATGTGGCGCATGCCGATCTTCACCTGGAACACGCTGATCACCTCGATCCTCGTGATCATGGCGTTCCCCGTCCTCGCCGCCGCCCTGTTCGGGCTCGGGTTCGACCGGGTGTTCGACGCGCAGGTCTTCAACCCCGCCAACGGAGGCGCCATCCTGTGGCAGCACCTCTTCTGGTTCTTCGGACACCCCGAGGTGTACATCATCGCGCTGCCGTTCTTCGGCATCGTCTCCGAGGTCTTCCCGGTCTTCAGCCGCAAGCCGATCTTCGGCTACAAGACTCTCGTCTACGCGACGATCTCGATCGCGGCCCTCTCGGTCACGGTGTGGGCGCACCACATGTACGTCACGGGCTCGGTCCTCCTGCCGTTCTTCTCGCTGATGACGATGCTCATCGCGGTCCCCACCGGCGTCAAGATCTTCAACTGGATCGGCACGATGTGGCGCGGCTCGGTCACGTTCGAGACCCCGATGCTCTGGGCGATCGGCTTCCTGGTGACCTTCACCTTCGGTGGGCTCACCGGCGTCATCCTGGCGTCGCCGCCGCTCGACTTCCACGTCTCCGACACGTACTTCGTCGTGGCGCACTTCCACTACGTCGTGTTCGGCACGGTCGTCTTCGCGATGTTCTCCGGCTTCTACTTCTGGTGGCCGAAGTGGACGGGCAAGATGCTCAACGAGCGTCTCGGCAAGATCCACTTCTGGATGCTGTTCATCGGCTTCCACACGACGTTCCTCATCCAGCACTGGCTCGGCGTCATGGGCATGCCCCGCCGCTACGCCACGTACCAGGCCGAGGACCACTTCACGTGGATGAACCAGCTGTCGACGATCGGCGCAATGCTCCTCGGCGTCTCGATCCTGCCGTTCCTCTACAACGTCTACATCACCGCGCGTCGGGCGCCCAAGGTCGAGGTCAACGACCCCTGGGGCTACTCCCGCTCGCTCGAGTGGGCCACGTCGTGCCCGCCGCCCCGCCACAACTTCACGTCGATCCCGCGCATCCGCTCGGAGTCGCCGGCGTTCGACCTCAACCACCCCGAGGCAGGCATCCCCGTCGGCATCGGCCCGGTCAAGGACGCACCCGAGGCCCCCACGTACGACGCATCCAGCAACGAGGTGAAGTAGTCCGATGAGAACCAACGCGACCCTGTTCTGGATCCTCGCGATCTTCTTCTTCCTCATGGACGCCGTGTACGTCATCTGGAGCCTCATCGACGTCGGCAAGGTCGAGTGGGCCGGCACCATGGGCATCGGTCTTGCCGGTGCGCTGGGTGTGTTCCTCGCCTTCTACATGGGGCGCTCGCATGCGGCCCAGGGCGGCGAGCTCGCCGAGGATCGTCCCGACGCGAACATCGACGACGGCGACCCCGAGCTTGGGCACTTCAGCCCCTGGTCGTGGTGGCCCATCCTGCTCGCCTTCTCGTGCGGCCTGATCTTCCTCGCCCTCGCTGTCGGCATGTGGATCATCTACATCGGTGGCGCCCTCGTGGCCGTCGCTCTCGTCGGCTGGGTCTACGAGTACTACCGGGGCAACTTCGCCCACTGACCTCTCGGTCCGTTCAGATGCCGCTCACCCTCACGGGTGGGCGGCATCTGTCGTTGCGGGCCTGGGTGTTCGCGCGCGGTGCCCGACCCCTGGCGCGCACCCACGCGCCCCCAGAGTCGGAGGGGACGCTGCGATGCCCCCTGCGCGCTCAGTGTGCCAGGGTGCAGGCCACGTGACCCCGTCGCCGCACAAGCCTCGCGGCTCGCGGCTCGCGGCTCAAGCTCTCCCCGCGGCGACTTCGTCATCCCGCCGAGTCCTGAGCGCGTGATGTCGGCGGGTCGGTGTCGCTCGAGGCGTGTCGGCGCTGACCCGCCGAGGACGACGATGACCGGCCGAAGCTCGAGAGCGCGCCAGCTCAGCCGTGGCCGTGAATTGATCAGGCCACAAGAGAGCGGAGTTCACCGCGGTAGCGGGCTGGGTGCATCGCCGCCGTTGCTGACAGGTCAGCATCGAGTCAACGGAGGGCACGAGAACCCATCGCGGGGAACGGGAGCCCACCGTAGGGCCTCAGGACCCTACCGGAGGGCCTGGAGATGCCGATGGGTCGGGCCAGGGGCCGTGCTCGCACGGCGGGCTTCGCGAGCACGCAGACGGGGGAGGGCGTGGCAGGTCGTCGTCGCCCCGGACGGATCACCGCGGACTCACCGAGGGCCAGGAACCCCGCCCATGCGCGAGTGCGAACCTGCGGAGGCGTGTGCCCGCGTGACCGGGGTGGGAGCCCTCTGCGCCGGCCTGGCGGAGGAGCTGGCGGGCTGCCGTGCTTCCCGGCGGGTCAGCGCATACCCGCCGGAAACCACGGGAGCCCGCCGGGACCACGGAAACCCGCCGCGAAGCACGGGAACCCGCCGAAGCGTGCAGGCAGTTCGTGACGCTCGCGTCAGCACTCTCGAGAGCTTGACGACGCGGGGGCGGAGTGCGCGGGCGGGCTTGCTCGCCGCGGCCCCGCTCGGACGCGCTGCCAGCACGGGAAGCTGCCGAGAGGCGCTGTCTTCAGGGTGGCACGGTCAACGGAGGTCAGCGGCAGGCGAAGTGGCGCCCGCCTGCGGGGAAGAGGGGCGGACGGCGGAGGGCCCGACCGCTGGTGCGGTCGGGCCCTCCGGATGGTGCAGGTGGGTCAGTGCTCGTCGTGGTGCGAAGCCTCGATCTCCGAGCGCTTGACCGGCGCGATGCGATCCTCGAAGAAGAAGGTCGACACCGACGCCCTGACGCGCTGCAGGGGAGTGATCTGCCCGTTCGCGTTCGGACGGATCATGAGCGGCTCGTACTCGTTGAAGTTCAGCAGCCGCCAGCGCTCGTACTCGTCGAGCTGCTCGTGGACCTCGACGTACTCGCCACCGGGGAGGCGGACGATTCGACCCGACTCGTAGCCGTGCAGCGCGATCTCGCGGTCCTTCTTCTGGAGGGCCAGGCAGACGCGTTTGGTGATCCAGAAGGCGAGGAACGGTCCGATGATCAGCACGGCCTGGACCGAGTGGATCACGAAGTTCAGCGAGAGCCTGAAGTGCGTCGCCATGATGTCCGAGCTCGCCGCAGCCCAGAGAGCCGCGTAGACGACGATTCCGGCGGCACCGATCGCCGTTCGGGTCGGAGCGTTCCGCGGACGGTCGAGGATGTGGTGCTCGCGCTTGTCGCCGGTCACCCACGCCTCGAGGAACGGGTACAGCAACACCGCGAGGATGAAGATCACCAGGACGGCGATCGGCGCCAGGATGTTCATCGAGACCGTGTAGCCGAAGAGGAGGAACTCCCAGCCCGGCGGGACGAGTCGCAGAGCACCGTCGGCGAAGCCGATGTACCAGTCCGGCTGCGTTCCCGCAGACACCGGCGACGGGTCGTAGGGCCCGTAGTTCCAGATCGGGTTGATCGTGAAGAGCGACGCGATGAGCACCAGGACGCCGAAGACGATGAAGAAGAACCCTCCGGCCTTGGCGGCGAAGACCGGCATGACGGGGACGCCGACGACGTTCTCGTTGGTCTTGCCGGGGCCTGCCCACTGCGTGTGCTTGTTGATGATCAGCAGCAGGAGGTGGACGCCGAGGAGGGCGATCAGCAGGGCCGGCAGCAGCATGATGTGCAGAGAGTAGAAGCGACCCACCATGTCGGTGCCGGGGAACTCTCCGCCGAACAGCAGGTACGAGATCCAGACGCCGATCACGGGGATGCCCTTGACCATGCCGTCGATGATCCGCGCACCGTTGCCCGAGAGCAGGTCGTCGGGGAGCGAGTAGCCCGTGAATCCCTCGGCCATGGCGAGCACCCAGAGGGTGAAGCCGACGACCCAGTTGATCTCGCGGGGCTTGCGGAACGCGCCGGTGAAGTAGACGCGCAGCATGTGCAGCATGATCGACGCCACGAAGAGCAGCGCAGCCCAGTGGTGGATCTGGCGGAACAGCAGACCGCCGCGGATGTCGAACGAGATGTCGAGCGTCGACGCCATGGCGGCCGACATGTTGAGGCCCTTGAGCGGCACGTACGAGCCGTTGTAGTTGACCTCGGCCATGGACGGCTGGAAGAAGAACGTCAGGAACGTGCCCGAGAGCAGGATCACGACGAACGAGTACAGCGCGACCTCACCGAGCATGAACGACCAGTGGTCCGGGAAGATCTTGCGACCCACCTCGCGGACCAAGCCCGACATGCTGGTGCGCTCGTCGACGTAGTTCGCCGCCGCGCCGAAGATCTTGTTCGTCTTGGTCGGCGCGAAGGCCGGTGCCGTGGTGGTGGTGTTCGAGCCCTCGGACGGAGTCGTCTCCGTGCTCGGTGCCGGTGTGGTGGTGATCACTTTTCGCGCTCCCAGAAGCTAGGGCCCACAGGTTCGTGGAAGTCGCTCTGCGCGACGAGGTACCCGTCGGAGTCCACGGCGATGGGCAGCTGCGGGAGGGGCCGCTTGGCCGGTCCGAAGATCACTTCGCAGTTGTTCGTCACGTCGAAGGTCGACTGGTGGCAGGGGCAGAGCAGGTGGTGTGTCTGCTGCTCGTAGAGCGCCACGGGGCACCCGACGTGCGTGCAGATCTTGGAGTACGCGACGATGCCGTCGTACTGCCATCCCTCGCGGCCTTCAGGGATGTTGAGGTCCTCGGGCTTCAGGCGCATGAGCAGCACAGCTGCCTTCGCCTTCTCCTCGAGGAGGTGCTCCGACTCGTTCAGGTTCTCGGGGATCACGTGGAACACCGAGCCCAGGGTCACGTCGGACGCTCTGATGCGCGAGCCGTCAGGGTCGCGGGTGAGGTGCATGCCGTCTTCCCAGAGGGTGTGACGGAGCACCTCGTTGGGGTCTTCTGCCGGGGCCAGGTCGCGGAAGATCACGACGGCCGGCAGGGGAGTGGCGACGAGTGCGCCGATGAGGCTGTTGCGGATCAGCGCACGGCGGCCGAAGCCCGACTCCTGGTTGCCCAGGGCGAAGACCTCGACGGCCTTCTCACGGGTCTCGTCGGTGCCGCGGGTGCTGTGTCGCATCTCGGTGATCTCGCGCGCGGGCATGAGCGTCTTCGACCAGTGCACCGCACCGATGCCGACGGACAGCAGGCCGAGCGCGATGCCGAGGCCGAGGAAGAGGTTGTTCAGCCGCACCGAGCCGGAGTCGCCCGACGTGATCGGGAACGCCACGTAGGCGCCGATGGCACCGATGCTGCCGACGATCGAGAGGAAGAACCAGATGCTGACCTGGCGCTCGGCCTTCTTCTCGGCCCTGGGGTCGATGTCCGTGACGCGGTCGCGGTGGGGCGGCTCACCCGGGTTCTCGAAGACGTCCGTCGTGACGACGGCCGTTCCGGCCGACACCTGTCGAGGCTCATGCTTCTCGACAGCCGAGCCCGCGGTGGGGGTCTCGTCGTCGTGCTGTGCCATGGTTTCTTGCCTTTCGTGGAGTGCGGGAGAGTCGCGGGTCAGTTGGACCGGGCGGTGAGCCAGATGGTCACGGCGACGATCGCGCCGAGGCCGAAGATCCAGATGAAGAGGCCCTCGGCGACGGGGCCGAGGCTCCCGAGCTCGAACCCGCCGGGCGACGGGTTGTTCTCCAGGTACTTGAGGTAGGTGATGACGTCGGCTTTGTCCTGCGGGGACAGGTTGAGGTCGTTGAAGACGGGCATGTTCTGCGGGCCGGTGAGCATGGCCTCGTAGATGTGCGCGCCGCTGACGCCGTCGAGTGCGGGGGCGTACTTGCCCTCGGTGAGGGCGCCTCCTGCACCGGCGACGTTGTGGCACATGGCGCAGTTGATGCGGAACAGCTCGGCGCCGTTGGTGGTGTCGCCGTCGGCCTGCAGGTACTCCTCGTCGGGGATCGCGGGCCCGGGGGCCAGCGACGCGACGTAGGCGGCGAGGTCGTAGACCTGGTCGTCGGTGAACTGCGTGGGCTTCTCTTCTGCCTGGGGGCCGTTGGCCGCCATGGGCATGCGGCCGGTGCCTACCTGGAAGTCGACCGAGGCAGCGCCGACGCCGATGAGGCTGGGGCCCTCGCCCGTGCCGTCGGCGGCGAGGCCGTGGCAGGTGGCGCAGTTGGAGGCGAAGAGCTTCTGGCCCTCGTCGATGCTCTGCTGCGAGGCGGCGGAGGTGGTGCTCTCGTCGGCGGTGGCCGTGGACGAGAAGAGGGCGTAGGCACCGCCGGTGGTCAGCAGGCCGACCAGGAGGAGCGAGGCCGTGGCCAGGGGGCTGCGGCGACCGGTCTTGGCCGGGCGGCGCTTGGGCGTGCGGCCCTCGGGAGAGGACGTGGCTGCTGAGCTTTTGAGGAACATGCTGTGCGAGGGATCCAATGCCTATTTGAGGACGTAGACGACCATGAAGAGGCCGATCCACACCACGTCGACGAAGTGCCAGTAGTACGAGACGACGATGGCGGTCGTCGCCTCCTTGTGACCGAAGTTCTTGACGGCGAAGGCGCGGCCGATCGTCAGCAGGAACGCGATGAGCCCGCCGATGACGTGGGCCCCGTGGAAGCCGGTCGTCATGTAGAAGGCCGAGCCGTAGGCGCTCGAGCTGAGCGTGACGTGCTCGGAGATGAGGTGCGCGTACTCGAAGACCTGGAGGCAGATGAACGCGGCGCCCATGGAGTAGGTGAGGAAGAACCACTCGACCATGCCCCACGAGCCGACCTGGAACAGCTTGCCGGTGCGTCGTGCCTGCATGCGCTCGGCGGCGAAGACGCCGAACTGGCAGGTGACCGACGAGAGCACGAGCATGATCGTGTTCGTCAGGGCGAACGGCACGTCGAGCTTGGCGGTCTCGGCAGCCCACAGCCCCGGGGAGGTGCTGCGCAGCGTGAAGTAGATCGCGAAGAGGCCGGCGAAGAACATGACCTCGCTGCCGAGCCACACGATGGTGCCCACGGCAACCGTGCTCGGCCGGTTCACGACCGGTCCTGCAGAAGGTCTCGAGAGAGAGGTACTTGTCACGAGGACCATTATGCCTGGTAACCGGCCCAGGGTTTGCGCAGGAAACCCCGGGTGGTGGATTTTGCGTTGACGACGAGCTATGTGATGGGCCACCCTTTGCGCCGATAGCCTTGGCGGCATGATCCACGACCTGACCTGGCCCTTCCTCATCGACCAGCTGCTCTCCGGGCACGACCTCTCGATCAGCGAGGCGACCTGGGCGATGGAGCGCGTCATGGTGGGGGAGGCGACCCCGGCCCAGCTCGGCGCGTTCCTCGTGGCTCTGCGTGCCAAGGGCGAGACCGTCGACGAGATCGTCGGCTTCCGCGACGCCGTGCTCGCCCACGCGGTCCCGCTGCCCGTCGACTCCATGGCCGTCGACATCGTGGGCACGGGAGGCGACCGGTTCGGCACGGTCAACGTGTCGACGATGGCGTCCGTCGTCGTCGCGTCGACCGGCGTGCCCGTCATCAAGCACGGCAACCGCGCCGCCAGCTCGTCGTCCGGGTCCTCGGACGTGTTGGCGGCCCTCGGCATCGACCTGGGGCTCGGTGCCGACCGCGTGGCCGAGGTGCTCGGCGAGGTAGGGCTCACCTTCGCCTTCGCGGCGGCGTTCCACCCCGGGTTCGGCCACGCCGCCGCCGTCCGGCGCGAGATCGGCGTGCCCACGGTCTTCAACTTCCTCGGCCCGCTCGTCAACCCGGCGCGTCCCGAGGCCAGCGCGGTCGGCGTCGCGTCGCCCGAGAAGGTCGCCCTCATCGTCGGCGTCTTCCAGACCCGAGGCGCGACAGCCCTGGTGTTCCGCGGCGACGACGGCCTCGACGAGCTGACGACCACGGGCCACAGCCACATCTGGGAGGTGTCGGCCGGCTCGGTGACCGAGCACGACCTCGACCCCCTCGAGCTGGGCATCCCGCGCGCGGCCATCGCCGACCTGGTGGGCGGCGACGCCGAGCACAACGCCGGGGTGGCCCGTCGTGTCCTCGACGGCGAGACCGGACCCGTCCGCGACATCGTCCTGCTCAACGCCGCGGCTGGGCTCGTCTCGTACCGCCTCGCCCAGGACCCGAGCCAGCGCGACCGGCCGATCCTCGCCCGGTTCCGCGAGCAGCTGCTGGTCGCCGCCGAGGCGATCGACTCGGGCGCCGCCTCGCGCAAGCTGGCCGACTGGGTGGCCGCCACGCGGCGCTGAGTCGTGCCGACCGCCTCCTGCGTCCCGCCCGGGCCGAGACGAGGAGGCGGTCCTCCCGCACACGACGGAGGGCCCGTTCCTGACGGAACGGGCCCTCGTGCTGTCACCTCAGGGAGGTCGGCGTCAGCGTGTCACCTCAGATGAGGCTGGCGTCAGTTGACGTCCTCGTCGACCCAGTCGAAGGTCTTCGTGACGGCCTTCTTCCAGAGGCGGAGGGTGCGGTCGCGCTCGTCGGCCTCGATGTTCGGCGTCCAGCGCTTGTCCTCCTGCCAGTTCGAGCGCAGGTCGTCGAGCGTCTCCCAGAAGCCGACCGCGAGGCCTGCCGCGTAGGCGGCGCCCAGCGCGGTGGTCTCGGCGACGACCGGACGCACCACGGGCACGTTCAGGATGTCGGCCTGGAACTGCATCAGCGCGTCGTTGCCGGTCATGCCGCCGTCGACCTTGAGCTCGGTCAGGTCGACGCCGGAGTCGGCGTTGACCGCGTCGAGCACCTCGCGCGTCTGGAAGGCCGTCGCCTCGAGGGCGGCACGGGCGATGTGTCCCTTGTTGACGTAGCGCGTGAGGCCGACCAGGGCGCCTCGGGCGTCGGAGCGCCAGTAGGGCGCGAACAGGCCGGAGAACGCGGGCACGAAGTAGACCCCGCCGTTGTCCTCGACGCTCTTGGCGAGCTCCTCGACCTCGGGCGCGGAGCCGATGATGCCGAGGTTGTCGCGCAGCCACTGGATCAGCGAGCCCGTGACGGCGATCGAGCCCTCGAGCGCGTAGTGCGGCGCCGCGTCGCCGAGCTTGTAGCCCAGCGTCGTGAGGAGGCCGTTCTTCGAGTGGACGATCTCCTCGCCCGTGTTGAAGATCAGGAAGTTGCCGGTGCCGTAGGTGTTCTTCGACTCGCCCTGGTCGAACGCGGCCTGGCCGAATGTCGCGGCCTGCTGGTCGCCCAGGATGCCGGCGATCGGGACCTCGCGGAGGAGGCTGGAGGCCTCGACCGTGCCGTAGACCTCGGACGAGCTCTTGATCTCGGGGAGCATCGAGCGGGGCACGTCGAAGGCCTCGAGGATGTCGTCGCGCCACTCGAGCGTCTCGAGGTCCATGAAGAGGGTGCGCGAGGCGTTGGTGACGTCGGTGACGTGCACGCCGCCGTCGGTGCCGCCGGTGAGGTTCCAGAGGACCCAGGTGTCGGTCGTGCCGAAGAGCAGATCGCCGGCCTCGGCCTTCTCGCGGGCGCCCTCGACGTTCTCGAGGATCCAGACGACCTTCGTGCCCGAGAAGTAGGTGGCGAGCGGCAGGCCCACGACGGGCTTGAAGCGCTCGACGCCGCCGTCGGCCGCGAGGCGGTCGACGATCGACTGGGTGCGGGTGTCCTGCCAGACGATGGCGTTGTAGACGGCCTTGCCGGTGGTCTTGTCCCAGACGACGGCGGTCTCGCGCTGGTTGGTGATGCCGACGGCCTTGATGTTGTGGCGCGTGATGTCGGCGCGCGAGAGGGCCTGGCCGATGACCTCGCGGGTGTTCTCCCAGATCTCGGCAGGGTCGTGCTCGACCCAGCCGGCGCGCGGGAAGATCTGCTCGTGCTCCTTCTGGCCGGTCGAGACGATCGAGCCGGAGTGGTCGAAGATGATGGCGCGGGTGCTGGTGGTGCCCTGGTCGATCGCCAGGATGTAGTCGTCGCTCACGGGTGGTTCTCCTTCGTCGTTGATGGTGTGCACCGGGCAGGGGGGACACGCCCCGGCCGAGGCCGGAGCGTGTCCCGGGTGTCCCCGCGGTGCAGTCGTGGAACGGGTGTGGCCGGTCTGCTAGCCGTTGATGAGGGGGAGGAGCGGGTACGACAGCAGCGCCGCGAGCGAGCCGCCCACCAGGGGGCCCACCACGGGCACCCAGGCGTAGGACCAGTCGCTCGAGCCCTTGCCCTTGATGGGCAGGATGGCGTGCGCGATGCGCGGTCCGAGGTCACGGGCCGGGTTGATCGCATAGCCGGTCGGGCCGCCGAGGGAGGCGCCGATGCCGACCACCAGGAGACCGACGGCCAGGCCGCCGAGGCCGCCGAGGTCGACCGGGGCCGCGCTGCCGTTGGTGAAGGCGATGATGACGAAAACGAGCACGAAGGTGCCGATGATCTCGGTGACGAGGTTCCAGCCGTAGTTGCGGATGGCCGGGCCGGTCGAGAAGACGCCGAGCTTGGAGGCCGGGTCGGGCTCCTCGTCGAAGTGGTTCTTGTAGGCCAGCCAGACGATGACGGCACCGATGATCGCACCGACCATCTGCGCCGCGACGTAGACGAGGAACTGCGGGAAGTCGATGTTGCCGAGGATCAGCTGCGCGATGCTGACCGCGGGGTTGAGGTGCGCTCCCGACTTGTACGAGACGGCGATGCCGGCGAAGACCGCGAGGCCCCAGCCGAAGTTCACCATCAGGGTGCCGCCGTTGAAGCCCTTCGACTTCGTGAGGGCCACGTTGGCGACCACGCCGCCACCGAGGGTGAGGAGCATGGCGGTGCCCACCAGCTCAGAGAGAAAAATCGTTCCCAGGTCCACGTCGACCTTCCTTAGTCGTCGGGCGGGGTGCCACTGTGCACCTCCGCGGTGAGCGTGTGGCATCACCATAGACCCGCGTGCGGCCCCGTCCGCCACCCGAATCACCACGGATGCACATATGTGCACGGGAGGCGTCGCGCGCCCTGTCTGCACCGGCCCTGCCCGGAGTAGCTTCGAGGCGCGACGGTGCCGCCCGTGCACCGCGCCCGTTCCAGGGAGGGACTTCGATGAAGAAGCTCATCAACGATCCGAAGGACGTCGTCGAGGAGGCGGTGGCCGGCATCGGCGCCGCGCACCCCGACCTGCTGGTCGTCTCGCACGACCCCACGTTCGTGCGCCGCGCCTCCGGGCCCGTCGCCGGCAAGGTGGCGATCGTGAGCGGCGGCGGCAGCGGCCACGAGCCCCTGCACGCCGGCTTCGTCGGCCACGGCATGCTCAGCGCGGCCGTCCCGGGCCCCGTCTTCACCTCGCCCACGCCCGACCCGATCGTCGCCGCCACCCAGGCCGTCGACGGAGGAGCAGGCGTCCTCTACATCGTCAAGAACTACACGGGCGACGTCCTCAACTTCGAGACCGCGGCCGACCTGGCCGAGGCCGAGGGCATCACCGTGGCGTCGGTGCTCGTCGACGACGACGTCGCCGTCAAGGACTCCCTCTACACGGCCGGTCGACGCGGCGTAGCGGGCACGGTCGTGGTCGAGAAGACCGCGGGCGCCGCGGCCGAGCGCGGCGACTCGCTCGAGCAGGTGGCCGAGGTGGCCCGGCGGACGAACGCCGCGACCAGGACGATGGGCGTCGCCCTGACCGCGGGCGTCGTTCCGCACGCCGGCGAGCCGAGCTTCACGCTGGCGGACGACGAGGTCGAGATCGGCATCGGCATCCACGGCGAGCCCGGTCGCGAGCGCGTGCCGCTCGAGCCGGTGGACCGGATCGTGGACCGCCTGCTGGACGCGGTCCTCGACGATCTGGGCACCGCCTCCGGCGATCGCGTCCTGCTGTTCGTCAACGGGATGGGCGGGACGCCGCTCGTCGAGCTGTACGTCGCGTTCCGGCGTGCCGCGGAGGTGCTGGCCGAGAAGGGCGTGGAGGTCACGCGGACCCTCGTCGGCAACTACGTCACGTCGCTCGAGATGCAGGGCATGTCGATCACCGTGACCAGGCTGGACGACGAGCTGACCGAGCTGTGGGACGCACCCGTCGAGACCGCGGCCCTGCGGCGCGGCCGCTGACCCTCCCGCCGCCACCGCACACCCGAGCAGACCAGACACCCGAGAGAAGGACGACATGACACTGGACTCCACCTGGGCCCGCCGCTTCGTCGAGCGCGCGGCCGACACCGTCAGCGAGAACCGGTCGGAGCTCGTCGAGCTCGACCGCGAGATCGGCGACGGCGACCACGGAGAGAACCTCGAGCGGGGCTTCTCGGCCGTCCGCGCGAAGCTCGCCGCGCAGCCGGACGACGCCACGCCCGGCGCCCTGCTCAAGATGGTCGCGACGACCCTCATCTCGACCGTGGGAGGCGCCTCCGGGCCCCTGCTCGGCACCGCCTTCCTCAAGGGCGCAGGTGCTCTCGGCGACGCGACCGAGATCGACTCCGCCGGCGTCGCGGCCTTCGTGGCCGCGGCCCGGGACGGCGCCGTGCTCCGCGGCAAGGCCGAAGTCGGCGACAAGACCATGGTCGATGCCTGGACCCCCGCGACGGACGCGGCCAAGGCGGCCGCCGACGGGGGCAGCGAGCCCGCCGCCGTGCTGCGCGCGGCGGCCGACGCCGCAGCGGCGGGTGCCGAGTCGACCGAGCCGCTCGTCGCCCGCAAGGGACGAGCGAGCTACCTCGGCGAACGCGCGGTCGGCCACCGGGACCCGGGCGCGCAGTCGTCCGCGCTCATCCTGGCCGCCGCCGCGGACGCCGCCGACGACGTCGCGGCCGCCGCGACGACGACCTCCGGGGAGGCGTGACCATGGCCTCCGTCGGCGTCGTCGTCGTCTCCCACAGCTCGAAGATCGCCGAGGGCACGGTCGAGCTCGCCCGACAGATGGCGCCCACCACGACCCTCGTGGCCGCGGGCGGCACCGACGAGGGCGGCATCGGCACGAGCTTCGACGCCGTCTCCGCCGCTCTCGGCACCGCCGACGGCGGCGGGGGAGTCGTCGTGCTCTGCGACCTCGGCTCCGCGGTGCTCACCTCGGAGACGGCCGTCGACTTCCTCGACGACGCGGATCGCGAGCGCGTCGTCATCGTGGACGCGCCGATCGTGGAGGGGGCGGTGGCCGCGGCCGTCGCAGCCGAGACCGGCGGTTCGCTGGCGCAGGTCGCGGAGGCGGCCCGCAGCGCGACGGGCGTCGCGGACCCCCACGCCGACGAGCGCGAGCTGCGCGGCGGCGACGCGGTCGAGCGCTCCGCCGTGCTCGTGAACGCATCGGGCCTGCACGCTCGACCGGCCGCGGAGCTGGTGACCCACGCCTCCCGGTTCCAGGCGGACGTCACGGTCAACGGCGTCGACGCGAAGAGCCTGCTCCGCATCATGGGCCTGGGTCTCGGCATCGGGTCGACCGTGTCGCTCATGGCCACCGGGCCGGACGCGCAGCAGGCGGTCGACGACCTCGTCGAGCTGATCGAGGGCGGGTTCGGCGAGGGCGTGGAGGCCCCACAGGGCTGACGCGAGGAGGCACGACGCACGTCGGGAGGGGGAGCGGTGCCGATCTCGGTGCCGTTCCCCTGCTCGTGTCAGGCGGTCTGCGCCCGGTCGCGCACGTACCAGGTGAGCAGCTCGTCGCCGTCCCGGAGCACGTGGGCGAGCCGCATGCGCCGCAGCGGGCTCGAGTCGTCGCCGTCGGCACCCTGGCTGACTCGCAGGCCGTGGCCGCCCTCGAGCATCGGCGCGAGGGTGAGGAACAGCTCGTCGACGGCATCGGCCCGCACCAAGTCGCCGAAGAGACGAGGGCCGCCCTCGCAGTGCATCTGGGGCAGTCCGCGCTCGACCAGGGCGTCGCGCAGGAGGTGCGGGTCGACCCGCTCCTCGCCGCAGGCCACGACGTCCGCGACTCGCTCGAGCGCCCGACGTGCTCCGGGGTCGGCCCGGTCGGTGGTCAGGACGAGCGGCCGCACCGGCGCCTCAGTGAAGACGGTCGACTCGGGGTCGAGCCGGAGCGATCCCGAGACGAGGGCGAAGACGGGCTGCGGAGCCAGGCCGGCCTGCTCGCGCCAGGTCGCCGCGTCCTCGCTCAGCCGCATCGCGCCGTAGCCCTCGTCGCGGACGGTTCCGGCGCCGACCACGACCACGTCGGCGACGCGCCTCAGGAGATCGAAGACCCGGCCGTCGGCCGGCCCGCCCAGCGAGCCCGAGACGCCGTCCGAGGTGGACGCGCCGTCGAGGGTCGTCACGAAGTTGACGCGGAGGCACGGGCGGCTGCGGTCGCGGGGGGAGAGCGTCGCCAGCAGGTCCGCGTCGGTGAGGGGCGCCTCCTCGTGGCCGCCGGGGACCACGCGGACGACCCGCGAGCCGGTCACGAGACGTTGTGCACGGCGTGCACCGGTCGTCGCCAGCCGAGGATCGCCTCGACCATGCGGGCGGCGTCGACGGCCGCTCGGGCGTCGTGCATCCGCACGATGCGGGCGCCGAGGAACACGCTGGCGACGGCGGCCGCCAGCGAGCCGGCGAGGCGGTCGGGCTTGGCTCGATCGAGGGACTCGCCGACGAAGTCCTTGTTCGAGACCGCCGCGAGCACGGGGTGCCCGAGCCCGGCGACCTCGCCGAGACGGCGGGTCAGCTCGAGGGTGTGGACGGTCGTCTTGTTGAGGTCGTGGCCGGGGTCGACGATGATCTGGTCCTCCCGGACACCGTGGGCGAGGGCGACGTCGACGCGTCGGGCGAGGAGGTCGGCCACCTCGTGGGCGACGTCGTCGTAGTGCGGCCGCGGGTGCGGTCGCCGCGGGGCGGCGAGGCTGTGCGTGACGACCAGGGTCGCACCGCTGTGGGCGACGACGTCGGCGAGGCGCGGATCGTGCAGCCCGGTGGTGTCGTTGACGACCCCTGCCCCGGCCTCGATCACCGCGGCGGCGACCTCCGGCCGGAACGTGTCGACCGAGATGACGACGTCGGACACGGCGGCGAGGGCCTGGACGACCGGCAGCACCCGGTCGAGCTCGTCGGCAGCCGACAGCTCGGGGCCCGGCGCGAAGGGGACGCCCCCGATGTCGACCCAGTCGGCCCCCGCCTCGGCCGCGTCGACGGCCGCCTGCACGGCCGAGTCGAGCGCGAACGTGCGGCCCTGGTCGAAGAAGGAGTCGGGGGTGCGGTTGACGACGGCCATCACGGCCACCTGTCGGGAGAAGTCGAAGGTGCGGCGTCCGATCGTGCGCACCGGGAGGCGCAGCGGGGGAGCGATGAAGACCGGGAGTGAGGTCTCAGGCACGGTCGCCGCCCGCGGTGATGAGCGCGATCGCCTCGGCACGGGCCGCGGGCTCGGCGAGGGCTCCGCGGCTCGCGACGGTGACCGTCGAGCTGCCGACCTGCCGCGGGCCGCGCGTCGTCACGCAGCCGTGCACGGCGTCGAGGACGACGAGGACCCCGTCGGGGGAGAGGCCCTCGACGAAGGCGTCGGCGATCTCCTCGCCGAGGCGCTCCTGCAGCTGGGGCCGCGAGGCCAGGGCGTCGACGACGCGGGGCACGGTGCCGAGGCCGACGATCCGGTCGCCCGGCACGTAGGCCACGTGCGCCTGGCCCACGAAGGGCAGGAGGTGGTGCTCGCAGACGGACCGGAGCGCGATGCCGCGGACCACCACGAGCTCGCCGAGCTTCTCGGGATCGGAGGCGACGGCCGACGAGCGGACGAGCTCGGCGGCGTCGACCTCGAGGCCGGCGAAGAACTCGGCGTACGCCTCGGCGACTCGTCGGGGCGTCGAGAGGAGCCCCTCGCGGGTGCCGTCCTCGCCGACGGCCGCGAGGATCTCGGTGACGGCCGCCTCGATGCGGGGACGGTCGACGGGAGGCGGGGTCATCTCGCCATCTTGCCAGGTGGCCAGCTCGGGCCCTGCGCACCGGAGGTAGGTTCTCAGGAGGCCTGGGGGAGTCAGCGGGAGTCGTCGCCGGGGGAGCCGTGCTGCTCGGCGGGGCGCGCCTCGTGGTGTCGCCGACCGGGGCTGCGCCGCTCCTCCTTCATCTCGGACTCGAAGACGTGCCGTCTGCCGCCCGCGAGGGCGTCGCGCACGGTCTTCTCGCTGCGCCGGAACTCCGACCAGTACGTGTCGTCGTAGTCCTCGACGATCTGGAACGTCCAGCGGCCCTCGACGACGTTGCGCCCGACCAGGTCGCGCTCGAGGGCGTCGGCGTGCTCGTCGTGGCCGGCCTCGCGGAGCAGGTCGACCGCCTCCCCGAGAGCCAGGTCGGCCTTGCCGGTGAGCCGGTGGAAGCCGTAGAGCAGGCCTCGGGCGTGCTCCACGACCTCGAGCGCCTCGGAGAGCTTGCCGAGGGCGGCGATCGTCGCGTCGTCGACGCCGTCGGGTCGGAGGTGGGCGGCGTCGGGGGTCTCGTCGTCGGGCATGGGGCGACTGAACACCGGGAGGCTGTCGGGCGGCAGGGAGGAGGGGGTACGGATCGGCGTCGCGGCGGGCCGGACGGGGAGCGGTCCGGACAGGCAAGCTGACATAATGTGCATTATCAGCGCGCACCGGGAGAGCCGAGAGGGGTGCTCCTCAGCCTCGTGAGAGCACGTCGCGCAGCAGCGACGTCAGGTCGGTCGGCTCGACCGGCTCGGCGGTCGACTCGAGCTCGTCGAGCGACCACCAGCGAGACTCGAGGATGTCGACGCGCTCGTCGTCGGTCCAGCCCGAGTCGACGACCTCGAAGTGCGGCAGCCGCACGACGAAGAACTCGGCGTGGCCGTGCGTGTGGTCCGCGTCGTCCCACGGCACCTCGAAGTCGTCGACCCGCACGACGGGCCCGACGTCGGTGACGACCTGGCCGGTCTCCTCGAGCAGCTCCCGCACCGCGGCCTGCGGGTGGTCCTCACCCGGGTCGACTCCCCCGCCGGGCGTGATCCACCGGGAGGACCCGCTCGTGTCGGGCGCCTTCGTCCGCATCAGCAGCAGGCGGTCGTCCTCGTCGAGGACGAGGAGGCGGGAGGTCGGTCGGACGACGCGCTCGGTCACGAGGTGCCCCGTCTCAGACCAGCGGGGCGAAGTCGCTCGTGTCGCCCACGTAGCGCGTGTGGTCGGCGGGGATCGGGTCGACCGCGGCCGAGGCCACCTCGGCGGCGAACTCGGCGACGTTGTACAGCTTGCCGGCGCTCTCCTTCCGCGACGAGATCGCGCCCGGGTTCGAGCGCTCGAGCAGCGTCGCGGTGATCGTGCCCTCGATCATGTCGCCCGAGACGACGACGAACTCGACGCCGGCGGCCTCGAGCTGCGGCAGCATCTCGCGCAGGGCGTCCTCCCCCGCGCGCTTGCTGAGAGCGACGGGCAGGTACTCGGGCATCGTCTCGGTCGTGCGGATGAAGTGCGCCTGGTGGCTCGTGACGAACACGACGCGCGAGCCGGGCGCCATCAGCGGCAGGGCCGCCGTGAGCAGGGCGACCTGCGCGTCGCGGTTGAGCTTGAGCGCGTAGTCCTCGGCCATGCCCGTCTCCATTCCGCCGGAGGCGTTCATGACGAGGACGTCGAGGCCGCCGAACACGTCGCGGACCTGCGCGAACATGGCGTCCAGGCTCTCGGCGTCGGTGAGGTCGGCGCCGACGGCGATCGCCTCGCCGCCCGCGGCCTCGATCTTGCCGACGAGCTGGAGCGCACGCTTCTCCTTGTTGCGGTAGTTGACGACCACGCGGGCGCCGGCCTCGGCGAGGTAGCCGACCGTGTCGGCGCCGATGCCCCGGGACGAGCCGGTGACGAGGGCGCGCTTGCCGGTGAGGGATCCTGCGGCGAGGGGGTTGGACACGGTGGGCTCCAGACTGTCGTGGGGGCGTACGGCGGGTCGCGACGGACCGCCTCGAGACTATCGGTCCCCGTCCGGCTGCCGGCCGCCCCTGGTACGTTCATGGGCACAGTGCGTCGACGACACCGTGCACGGACCACGTAGTGGGTCGACCGCACGCGAGACGAAGGAGGCCGACGTGGACGTCGTCACCCAATGGGCGTGGCTGATCTGGATCGGGCTGCTCCTCGTCTTCGTCGTGGTCGAGGTCACGACCCTCGAGCTCACGTTCCTCATGCTGGCCATCGGCAGCGCGGGCGGCCTGCTGGCCGGCCTCTTCGGCGCTCCATGGTGGCTCCAGATCCTCGTCGCCGGGCTGATCGCCGTCCTGTTGCTCTTCACCGTCCGGCCTCCCCTGCTGCGGGCACTTGGCAAGGGCGGAGACCCGACGCCGAGCAACCTGGCTGCGCTCATGGGGATCCGCGGCACCGTCGTGGTCCCCATCGGCGTCGACGGCGGCCAGGTGAAGCTCGCCAACGGCGAGACCTGGACGGCCCGCCTCCTCCCTCCTCCCCCGGCCTCGGCCGGCATCGTCCTCGACACCGGCGCGCCGGTCGTCGTCACCGCCATCGAGGGGTCGACCGCCCTGGTCGTCCCCGCCTGAAGGGACTGACCATGGACCCCACCACCATCGTGACCGTCGTCGTCGTCGCGATCGTCGTCGTTTTCGTGCTCGTCGTGCTGTTCCGAGCCGTGCGGATCATCCCGCAGGCCAGCGCCGGCGTCGTCGAGCGCCTCGGCAAGTACCACAAGACCCTCATGCCGGGGCTGAACCTGCTCGTCCCCTTCATCGACCGGGTCCGGCCGCTGATCGACATGCGCGAGCAGGTCGTCTCGTTCCCGCCGCAGCCGGTCATCACCGAGGACAACCTGGTCGTCTCCATCGACACGGTCGTGTACTTCCAGGTGACGGACGCCCGGGCGGCGACCTACGAGATCGCCAACTACCTCGGTGCCGTCGAGCAGCTGACCACGACGACCCTCCGCAACGTCGTCGGCGGTCTCAACCTCGAAGAGGCCCTCACGAGCCGGGACAACATCAACGGCCAGCTCCGCATCGTCCTCGACGAGGCCACCGGCAAGTGGGGCATCCGCGTCGGACGCGTCGAGCTCAAGGCGATCGACCCGCCCCTGTCCATCCAGGACTCGATGGAGCAGCAGATGCGCGCCGAGCGCAACCGCCGCGCTGCCATCCTCACCGCCGAGGGCACGAAGCAGTCGCAGATCCTCGAGGCCGAGGGCTCGCGCCAGTCCGCCATCCTCCGCGCCGAGGGCGAGGCCCGGGCACAGGTGCTGCGGGCGCAGGGCGAGGCCGAGGCCATCGACACCGTCTTCAACGCCATCCACCTCGGCGACCCCGACCCGAAGCTGCTCGCCTACCAGTACCTCCAGACGCTGCCGAAGCTCGCCGAGGGCTCGGCGAACAAGCTCTGGATCATCCCGAGCGAGCTGACCGAGGCGCTCAAGGGCATCGGCTCGGGCTTCTTCGCCCCGAAGGACCCAGCGGCGCCCGGCTGGGTCGACCGCGGCACGACGAAGGTGTCCGACACCGAGCAGACACCTGACCTCGCCACCACGGTCGACCTCGGCAGCGAGCCCGACCTGGGCTTCCCGACCGTCACACGTCCCGGGGTCGGTGACCTGCCGGGGTCCGCCGGCACGACCGGCACGACCGGCTCCTCCGACGGCAGCACGGACGTGCCGCCCGCCGCTCCCCCGGCCGCTCCCTAGTGGGGCCGGCCCGCGCCTCCGTCTGGTTCGAGGGTCCGACACCGCGGGTGCTGGCGCATCGAGGCCTGGCACTCGACGTGCCCGAGAACACGACGGCGTCGTTCCTGCAGGCCGTCGCGGCCGGCGCGCTCTACGTCGAGACCGACGTCCACTCGACCAGCGACGGCGTCGCCGTCGTGAGCCACGATCCTGACCTCTCGCGGGTCGCTGGCCGCGACGTGTCGGTACGCGACCTGACCCTGGCCGAGGTCCGGCTGGTCCGACTCGAGGACGGCTACGAGATGCCGACCCTGGAGGAGGCGCTGGACGCGTTCCCCGAGACGCGCTTCAACATCGACGTCAAGGTCGCCGAGGCCGTCGACCCGACGATCGAGGCGGTGAGGCGTGCCCGCGCCGAGCACCGCGTGCTGCTCACGTCGTTCGACCAGCGCATCCGACGACGGGTGCTGGCGGGCCTCCCCGGCGTCGCCACCTCGGCGTCGTCCTGGGGAGTCGTCGCCGTCGTCGCCCTCGGCGCCGTGCCCGTCACGGCGCTCCGGCGACGGCTGACGGCCCGTGCGCTCCGCGGCTGCGGGGCCGTGCAGGTGCCCGAGCGCCAGGGCCCGGTCCGCGTCGTCACCCGTCGCCGCGTCCGCGATCTCGAGGCGATCGGCGTCGAGACCCACGTGTGGACCGTCAACGACCCCGTCGCCATGCGCCGTCTGCTCGCCCTCGGCGTGCACGGACTCGTGTCCGACAGGGCCGATCTCGCCCTAGCGGAGGTGCGGGCCGCCACTGCCAGGGCACTGTGAGCGGACTGTGAATCCGTCTCGGATGAAACAGGCGGACCCGACCTGACGTTACAACGGGAGATTGCAACGCGAGAGGAGACCACACAATGGCAGATCGCAGTTTGCGTGGCATGCGGCTCGGCAGTCAGAGCCTGCAGAGCGAAGAGGGCGTGGAGTTCTCACCCCGGAAGCGTGCCGTCTACCAGACGGCGGACGGCACGGAGTTCGACATGGTCTTCGCGGCCGACGCGGAGATCCCCGACATCTGGCAGTCGCCCAAGAGCGGCCAGGAGGGTCGTCTGCTCGCCGCGGACGGCAAGCCCGTCGAGATCGAGGCCGGAGACGTCAAGGTGCCCAGGAGCCACTGGGACATGCTGCTGGAGCGACGCAGCCGTGAGGAGCTCGAGGAGCTCCTCGAGGAGCGCCTGACGTTCCTCCGCGCGCGTCGCGGCAAGCAGGCCATAGGAGCCTGAGGCTCGCCTCCAGGTTCCTGGCCCGCTCCCCCACCATCGGCCCCGGTCGTCGTCACGACGCCGGGGCCGATGTGCGTCCGCGTGCGGGGCGTCCGCGACCCGTGCCGCAGGCCCCGGACCGACGTCAGCGGCGTCGTCGTCCGCGCCGCACCGAGTCGAACTGGCCGGGGTCGTCGAGCTCGTCCTCGAGGGCCACGGGCCTCTCGGCGGCCAGCCGCGGCGTGGTGAGCTCGGCCCACGGAGCCGAGGCGAGGAGGCGGCGGCGCCGGCTCCGCTCTCCGCCGATCAGCACCCGCGAGAGGACCAGCAGGGCGAGCCCGAGGAACGAGACGAAGAGCTCGATCGCCCGGCTGTCGACGACCGCGGGCGTCGTCCCGGTGCCGAGGTCGACCGTGTGCACCATGGTGCCGGCCGTGAAGTCCCGGACGCCGGCGACGATGTCTCCCTGCGCGTCGATGACCCGGCTGGAGGCGATGGTCGAGACGTTGACGACCGGGCGCGCCGTCTCGATGGCCCGCAGCCGGGCGATCGCCAGCTGCTGGGCGTTCTCGTCGGTGTCGCCGAAGTCGGCGTTGTTGGTCTGCGCGATGATCACCTGGGCGCCGTCGCGCATCATGTTCGTGACGAGCTGGTCGTCGACGATGTCGAAGCAGATCGAGATGCCGGCCGTGAAGTCGCCGATCGTCATCGCCTCGGGTCGCGTGCCGGGCGTGTAGTCGCGGGCGATGAGGTCGATCAGGTCGGGTGCGAACGGCCGCCAGAAGGAACGGTCGGGCACGTACTCGCCGAACGGGATCGGGTGCTTCTTGTCGTACTGCCCCTGCACCTCGCCGTCGTCCCAGAGGATCGAGGAGTTCCAGACGGTCTCGCCGTCGTCGCTCTGCGTGATGACGCCCGACAGGAGGGGCGCGTCGTAGCCCGTCGTGATGGCGTCGAAGACGTAGCGGCCGTAGGCGTCGCGGGTGGGGTCGCGGTCGCTGCCGCCCTCGGGCCAGACGACGAGGTCGAGGTCGTCGCCGGGCTGGAGGCCGCTCATCGCGAGCACCTGCGAGTTGAGCAGGTCGCCCTGCTCCCTCTCGTCGAAGTAGCCGGCCGGACCGTTGCCCTGCACCCCGGCGATGCGGGCGG
Organism: Frigoribacterium sp. PhB116; assembly: GCF_004364285.1. Classification (GTDB taxonomy): domain Bacteria; phylum Actinomycetota; class Actinomycetes; order Actinomycetales; family Microbacteriaceae; genus Frigoribacterium. The sequence goes on from NZ_SOBE01000001.1 coordinate 251,563, forward strand.
TGCCGCTCGACGACGTGGGCCAGGCGGGGACCGCGAGCACCGCGACGACGGCGATCGCGCCGGCCAGCAGCCGGGTCGCGCGGGGCAGCGTGACCATGAGGGCGAGCTGGATCAGCGCCGCGACGAGGGCGACCATGAGGAAGCTCAGCCCCGAGATGCCGACCCACGCCACGAGCCCCGCGAACGGGCTCTGCGACTGGCTGAGCGCCATGCGGCCCCACGCGAACCCGCCGTACGGCCAGTTGCCCGCGACGAACTCGCGGAGCGTCCAGAGGCCGGCCACGACGACCGGGACGACGACTGCCTGGCCGACGAGGCCGGGCCAGATGCGCGGCACCCAGCGGTAGGCGAGGGCGATGAGCACGGCCCCGGCGCCGAAGAAGAGTGCCTCGAGGGTCGAGAGCGCGGCCCACGGCAGCAGACCCAGGTAGAGGGTCGCCCAGAAGATGTGGACGAGGTAGAACGAGAGCCCGGCGACGAGGCCCACGAGGAACGCTCCCCCGGCCCGGCGGCCGCGCAGCGACACCAGCACGAGGGCGATCCCGACGAAGGCGAGGGGCCAGACGTCACCGTCGGGGAAGCCCGCGTCGAGGACGACCCCGGCCCCGGCCGCCACGAGGACGGCCACCCAGAGCGGCAGGCGGAAGTCGGTCACGCGGAGGGGCACCGTGCGATCCTACGGGGGCGAGGCTGGGAGGCGGGGCGCGCCTCCTGCAGGTCCAGAGCGACCCTGCGGAGCCGGCCCGGACCGCCGGGCCCCGCCTCAGACCGCCGAGTAGGAGACGATGCCGCGCCGGACGGCGTCGAGCGCCCGGCGGGCGATCGGCCCCACCGGCAGGTCAGCCACGACGGACAGCTGGTCGAGCAGGTCGATGGTCTGCTTCGTCCACCGGACGAAGTCGCCCGCGGCGAGCTCGGCGTCCTCGAGGACGGAGTCGAGGTCCGCTCCCCTGGCCCACCGGTGCATGGCCAGCGCCAAGCCAGGAGCCGGCGGGTTGCTGCCGGGCAGACGGTGTTCCTGCTCGAGGTCGTCGAGCTCGGCCCAGAGCTTCTGCGTCTCGTCGAGGGCCTCGCGGTACGCGCCGCGCGGCAGGAACCGCTCGCTCAGCTGGCCCTCGTCGCGGCGGGGCTCGTAGACGAGGGTGGCGGCCATCGCGGCCATCGAGGGCACGTCGAGCGCGTCCCAGAGCCCGAGCCGCAGGCTCTCGGCGACGAGCAGGTCGCGGTCGCCGTAGATGCGGCGGAGGGTGCGGCCGGTCGACGTGACCGCGACCTCGGCCGTGCGGTCGCCCCCGCGCCTCGACGAGCCGGGCGCGGCGGCGCCGGACGTCGACGAGCGCGGCGACGCGGGCTCGAGGTAGCCACGGTCGAGCAGCACGTCGGTGACCCGGTCGAAGACCTTGGCGACGGCGCCGGTGCGCCCCCGGATCTGGGCGGACAGCTGGTCGGTCTGCTTCTTGAGCTTCCACCAGCGCTCGGACCAGCGGGCGTGCTGCTCGCGCTCGGGGCAGGCGTGGCAGGGGTGCTGGCGGAGGCGACGGCGCAGGTCGGCGAGGTGCCGCTGGCGCTTGTCGTGCTCGGCCCGTGACTGCGCGTCGGCTCGTGCCGCGCCCTGCTTCTCGAGGTCGCCGAGCTCGCGACGGATCGTGGTGTACTCGCCGAAGTCGCCGAGGTGGCACTGCATGCTGCGGGCGTAGCCGTCGAGGCTCTCCTGCTGCGTGCGGACCTTGCGGGCGAGGTCGACGACGGCGCGGTCGGCCTGGAACTGCGCGAACGACGTCTCGAGCACCTCACGGGTGCGCGACCGGCCGAACTGCTCGATCAGGTTGACCGCCATGTTGTAGGTCGGGCGGAAGCTGGAGTTCATCGGGTAGGTGCGTCGGGAGGCGAGGCTCGCGACGGCCTGCGGGTCGAGGCCCTGCTGCCACTGGATGAGGGAGTGGCCCTCGACGTCGATGCCCCGTCGGCCGGCGCGGCCGGTCAGCTGGGTGTACTCCCCCGGCGTGATCGGCACGCGGGCCTCGCCGTTGAACTTCTCGAGCTTCTCGAGCACGACCGTGCGCGCGGGCATGTTGATGCCGAGAGCCAGGGTCTCGGTGGCGAAGACGACCTTGACGAGCTTCTTCTGGAACAACTCCTCGACCACCTCCTTGAAGGCGGGCAGCAGACCGGCGTGGTGCGCGGCGACGCCTCGCTCGAGGCCGTCGAGCCACTGCCAGTAGCCGAGCACCGCCAGGTCTTCGTCACGGAGCGTGCGGCACCGGGCCTCGACGATCTCGCGGATCTCCTGGCGCTGGTCGGCCGTGGTGAGGCGGATGCCCGACCGGAGCACCTGCTTGACGGCCTGGTCGCAGCCGACGCGGCTGAAGACGAAGAAGATGGCCGGGAGCAGGTTCTGGTCGTCGAGCATCTCGACGATCTTCCAGCGGTCGAGGCGACCTTGGGCGTGCTGCGTCGGCGGCACGACGTGGCCGCGCGGGCCGCGACCCGAGAAGCCGTCGCGACCGCCGCGCTCGCGTCGGCTGCCGCCTCCTCGCCTCGACAGGGACGTGGCCCGCAGCAGCTCGGGGTTGACGCGGTTGGTCGCCGCCTGCCCGCTCGAGTCGAACAGGTCGAGGAACTTGCCCCCGACGAGGACGTGCTGGTCGAGGGGCACCGGGCGGTCCTCGGAGACGATCACGTCGGTGCCGCCGCGCACGGTCTGCAGCCAGTCGCCGAACTCCTCGGCGTTCGACACGGTGGCGCTGAGCGAGATGAGGCGCACGTCGAGCGGGAGGTGGATGATCACTTCTTCCCACACGGCGCCGCGGAAGCGGTCGGCCAGGAAGTGCACCTCGTCGAGGACGACGTAGCGGAGGTCGTCGAGCATCTCGGAGCCCGCGTAAATCATGTTGCGGAGCACCTCGGTCGTCATCACGACGATGCGGGCGCGCGAGTTGACGTTGGTGTCGCCGGTGAGCAGGCCGACCTCGGACGCACCGTACTCGGCCACCAGCTCCTGGAACTTCTGGTTGCTCAGCGCCTTCATCGGCGCGGTGTAGAAGACCTTGTCGCGGGGGTGCTGCATCGCGAGGTGGATGGCGAACTCGGCGACCAGGGTCTTGCCGGCACCGGTGGGCGCGGCGACGAGGACGCTCGAGCCCTCTTCGACCGAGGCGCAGGCCGCCTCCTGGAACGGGTCGAGCGAGAAGCCGAGGCGCGACCGGAACGACTGCAGCTGCGGGGTGCGGACGCGGTTCTTCGAGGCGGCGAAGCGGGCGGCCGGGCTGAGGTCGCTGCTGGTCATGGGGTCACCCTCCGGCGAGTTCGGCGTCGAGTGCCGCGGCGCGCTTCGCGACGCCGCGGTCGTGGATCCAGGCGACGCCGGCGGCGACGAAGTAGAGGAACACCATGGGCACCGCGAGCAGGAACATCGAGAAGATGTCGGCCGCGGGCGTCGCGATGGCGGTGAAGACCGCGATCAGCAGGATGGCGACGCGCCAGCCCTTGATGATCGCGCCGGCGCTGATGACCCCGACGAAGTTGAGGAGCACGAGGAAGACCGGCAGGACGAACGCGATGCCGCAGGCGAGGACGAGCTTGAGGACGAAGTCGAAGTACTGCTTCGCGTCGATGATCGCGGCGTCCTGCTCGGAGACGAAGCCCGTGAGCACGCGCACGATGTTCGGCAGGACGTAGACGCCGCTCATGCAGCCGAGCAGGAAGAGCGGGATGGCCGAGCCGATGAAGCCGACGGCGTAGAGCTTCTCTCGACGGACCAGGGCCGGGACGATGAACGCCCAGACCTGGTAGAGCCAGACCGGGCTGCTGAGGATGACGCCGACGGTGACGGCGATCTGCATCCGCAGGTCGAAGCTGCTCGTGATCTGGCCGTAGTTGAGGACGGCCTCGCTCGCGTTGCCGCCCGCCAGCACGAGGACCGGCTGCCGCAGGAAGTCGAGGACGAACTGGGAGACGAACCATCCCGCCACGCTGGCGAGGATCAGTGCGAGGGCAGATCGGAAGAGGCGCTTGCGCAGCTCGACGAGGTGCGCGCCCAGGGACATGCGCCCGTCGGCCGAGCGCTTCCGCGAGCCCCGGGGTGCCTGGTCGCCCTCGTCGGTGCCACGAGTCGTCGTCGTGGCCACGCGTCAGTTCTTCAGGTGGTCGTCGCCGCTGGTGGGGCGGACGGTCGGGACGTCGGCGTCGCGGCGCACGGTGCTGTCGGTCGCCGAGCTGCGGGTGACGTCGTCGTCGCCGGACTTCTTGTCGTCGCCGATCTCGTTCTTGAAGATGCGCATCGACTGGGCGATGCTCTTCGCGAGGGCGGGCAGCTTGGGGGCGCCGAACAGCAGCAGGATGATCGCCAGGATGATGATCAGGTGCCAGCCGGTGAGGTTTCCGAGCATGAGGGGTGTCTCCTAGCGGGAAGGGGAGTCCCCAGTGTAACCCGGAGCCTGTGACGGGACCTGGCGGTCGGGGCCACGTCGAGCGACCCGAGCTGACTCGGCGGCCGGGCGGCTCAGGCGTCGTACCGGGCGGCGGCCTCGGCGGCCCAGCTGGCGACGGCACGACGCGCCTCGTCCGGTGCGACGACGCGGGCACGGCCCGGGAGACCGCTGACGAGACGGGCGACGGTGCCCACGTGGCCGACCCGGAGGGTGAGGCGGGTGCGCCCCTCCCCCGCGTCCTCGACGTCGGAGGGCCGGTAGTCGTCCAGGAGCGGCGCCGCCGCCGCGTCGATCTCGACGACGACGTCGAGGTCGTCCGGCGAGCCCTCGAAGAGGGTGTCGGGCAGCGACAGGTCGGCGGCGCGGTGCGTGATGCGCGCGTCGGTGAGGGCAGGCGACGCGATGCGATCCAGGCGGAACGTGCGGAGCGCCTCCCTCAGGTGGTCCCAGCCGCGCAGGTACCAGTCGGCGTCGAGCGACTCGACCCGGAGGGGGTCGACGCGGCGCCGCTCGACCTGCCCTCGGACGCCGGCGTAGTCGAACTCGAGCTGCACTCCGCGTTCGACGGCGTCGCGGACGAGGGCCAGCACCTCGCTCGTGCCCTCCTGCGCGACGGCGACCTGGCTCGGCTCGCCCGAGGCGCCGCGCGCGAGCTTCGACATCAGCGAGGCGACGGCTCCGCGGTCCGCGTTCTCCGGCAGCGACGACAGGTACTGCAGGCCCGCGATCAACGCGGCCGCCTCCCGCGCCGAGAAGCGGGGCGTGTCGTCGATGGCCACGAGGTTCGTGAGGACGATGACGTCGTTCTGCTCGAAGTCGTCCCACGCGATGTCGAAGAGGTCGGCGTGCTGGTACTGGGCGGTGTCCCCCGGGATGCCCGACACGGCGATCAGCTCGACCGCGCGGCGGATGTCGGCCACTCCCACGCCGAAGTGCGCGGCGGCCTCGGCCACGCTGACGCGCTCGTGGTCGATCAGCCAGGGCACGAGCGAGAGCAGGAACGCGAGCTTGTCGGTCGCGTGCAGGGCAGGTCGGCGGTCGGTCACGAGGCTGCTCCCCCGCTCGTGGCGGCACGGGAGCCCGCGGAGGAACGGCCCGGGGCGGCGTCGACGGGATGGTCCGCAGCGAGGTCGCGGAGGCGCGACGCCACCAGGTCGCGCAGGTCGTCGGGCGCGAGCACGACGACCTCGGGCCCGAACGACGTCAGCTCCTCGGCCAGGACCTGGCGGTCGCTGTAGTGCACGAGCAGCACGTCGTCGTCGCCCTGCACGGTGCCGCGTCGTGCGCCGAGGCGCGTGCGAGCGTCCGAGTGCGGGGCGGCGCGGACGGTGGCCGTGTTCTGCTCCCACAGCCGGTCGAGGCCCTCCAGCGCGGAGTCGGCGGTGGCGTCCGCGGGGCGCGCGAACGCCTTCGTCGTGACGGTCACCGGGCCGACGATGCGCGACAGCAGGAAGTTCTTGCGCGACGACGTGTCGGGCTCGACGACGGACACCATCCACCGGCCCTGGTGCTGGACCAGCGCGAAGGGCGCCACCTCTCGACGACGGGGCGCCGCCTCCCCCGGCTTGAGGTAGTCGAAGCGCACGACGACGCCGCGGTCCAGGGCGGTGCGCAGCGGCTCGAAGGCGGCGTCGCGACTGCGGACCCGCGGGGCGTAGGCGAGCTCGGGGACGCTCGTCGCGCCTCCCAGGGACCGCAGCTTGAGCAGCGCGCGGCGGGACTCGGCCGAGAGGGTGCCCTCGCGCCACACCATGCCCGCGAGCGTGAGCAGGGCCGTCTCCTCCGGCGAGAAGGAGATGTCGACGGGGAGCTCGTAGTCGCCGCGGAGGATGCGGTAGCGCAGGAGGTGGTTGTCACCGGCCGCGGCAGGGTCGTCGACGGTCTCGAGGGGCACCCCGAGCTCGCGGATGTCGTCCTTGTCACGCTCGAACTGCCGCTCGAGGGCCGCGTTGTCGCCGCCGGCGACGTACTTCTGCCGGTAGCCCTGGACGGTGGACAGGACCTCGGTCTTCGTCAGGCCCGCGTCGGTCGCGAGGAGGGCGAGGACGAGGCTGAAGAGGCGTTCCTCGACGGGGATGCGCGGAGCGCGGACGGCTGCCACGGGTCGATCCTAGGACACGCCCGCGAGCCCCGCGGCCCGGAGGAGGGGACGGCGGGGCGACACGGGACGGCGGGTCAGAGGGCGCCCAGGACGTCGAAGACGTAGACGAGCGGCTGAGGGGCGCCGGCCGTCTCGTCGGCGGGCACGACGACCATCACCTGCGAGCCGATCGCGGTGCCCACGAGCGCGTCGCGGATCGGGCCGGGGATCTGCTCGTCCGCGAGCGGCAGCGACGTGGCCGACCCTCCGTCGGTCCACGACGAGGTCGCGACGGTCGAGGGCGAGGCCCACGTCACGGCGGTGAACTGCACGACGGCGGTGTCGTCCGCGGCCAGCTCGCGGCCGGAGCCGTCGAGGACGAGGTGCGACTCAGGCGACGTGGGGGCCTCCGACGCGGGGACCGTCACGCCGGGGGCGCCGTCCGGGGCGCGGACGACGGCGGGCATGCCCTGCGCCCCGAGCACGGGGCGGCCGTTCGCCTTGGCGAGGAAGGACTGGCGGATGTCGACGATCGCGACGTAGGCCGCGTCGGGGGCGTCGTCGGTGGCGCCGGCGCCGCCGTTGACCGACGCCGACAGCTCGGAGGCCTTGATGGCGACGGCGACGCGCGAGCCCACCCGTGAGCACTCGAGGGCGGAGGCGAGCGGAGCCAGGGCGCTGCCGCCGACGGTGATGGGCGCGTTCAGGCTGCCGTCGTAGCCCGAGTCCTCGACCTCGGCGCCGGTGGTGCCGTCGTAGAGGGTGTAGTCGATGATGACCGGCGTGCCGTCGAGGATGCGGTCGCCGGTGCCCTCGATCAGGGTCGAGACCTGCGTCTCGGTCGTGACGATCGGGCTCGGCACCTGGGCGTCGGGCTTCTCGCCGAAGGCGCCGGTGGCGGTGACGACCGAGGCGGCGTCGCCCGTGGGCGGGCACCCGGCGGAGCCCGGCGCGGGGGTCGTCGCGCACGCGGTCAGCGAGGCCAGCAGGCCGACGGTCACGACGAGGGCGGGGATCTTGCGCACGGAGGCTCTTTCCTGGGCTGCGGCCGGGGGCCGCGACTGGCGGGTCGCTGGTGATGCGGAGGACAGCTTAGTGCGGCGCGTCGGCCCGGTCGTCGCCGTCGGTCTCGGCGAGGCTCTCGGTCGCGGCGACGGCGCTGTCGGCCGCCGAGCGAGCCTGCCGCGCGGTCTTGCGCAGCTTCTTGTCGCTCGCCGACCGCTCGCCGAGCGCGCCGGGGGTCCACAGCTCGACGTCCTCGTCCGAGTAGTCGGACTTCGACGGGCGGCGCTTGAGCTGGGGCAGCACCGCGCCCGGTGCGAGGCGACGGGCGGTGATGAGGAAGCCCGTGTGCCCGATCATGCGGTGGTCCGGGCGGACTGCCAGGCCCTCGACGTGCCAGCCCCGGACGAGCGTCTCGGAGGCGTCGGGCTCGGTGAACTGGCCGGAGGCGCGGAGGGCCTCGGCGACGCGCGAGAGCTGGGTCGCCGTGGCGACGTAGCAGATCACGAGCCCGCCGGGCGTGAGGGCGGCGGCCGTCTCGTCGACGCACTCCCACGGGGCCAGCATGTCGAGGACGACCCGGTCGGCGGTGCCGTCGGGGACGACTGCGGCGAGCTCCTCGACGAGGTCGCCGACGGTGACCGTCCAGTTCTGCGGCTCGGCGCCGAAGAAGCTCACGACGTTGCCCTGGGCGACGTCGGCGAACTCCTGACGGCGCTCGAACGAGGCGAGGCGCCCCTCCGGACCGATCGCGCGGAGCAGCCAGAGCGACAGGGCGCCCGACCCGACGCCGGCCTCGACGACCGTGGCGCCGGGGAAGATGTCGGCGAAGGCGACGATCTGGGCGGCGTCCTTCGGGTAGACGATGGCCGCGCCGCGGGGCATGGACATGACGAAGTCGCTCAGCAGCGGGCGGAGGGCGAGGTACTCGTCGCCGGTCGTGCTCGCCACGACCGAGCCGTCGGGGAGGCCGACGAGGTCGTCGTGGGCGATCATGCCGCGGTGCGTGTGGAACACGGCGCCGGGGGTCAGCACGACGGTGTTCATCTTGCCCTTGGGGCCGGTGAGCTGGACCTTGTCGCCCTCGAGGAACGGGCCGGACTGTCGACGGGTGGCGGTCATGGTGGGTGCTGCTCTCTGTCGGGCCCGGATCGGGGCCGCGGTGCGGGAGGGGCGGCGCACGCGGCGCCGGGAGGTCAGGAGTCGGAGGTGCGCGCGTCGCGGGCGCGCCGGCCCGAGGCGTGCATCTCGCGCAGGTCGGCCAGGCCGACGCCGACGAGCGTGTCGCGGCGGACGTAGCCGGAGTCGTCGGTGAGCGGCGCGGCGTGCTCGACGCCCAGCGCGACGGCGCCCGCGGCCATCGCCGAGGTGAGGCCCGGGACGCTGTCCTCGATGGCGACGCAGTCGGCGACGTCGACGCCGAGCAGCTCGGCACCGCGCAGGTACGCCTCGGGGTGCGGCTTGCTGTGCTCGACCTCGTCGCCGGCCACGACGGCGTCGAACGAGTCGTCGCCGATCGCGTCGACCATGAACTGGGCCATCCGACGGATCGACATCGTGACGAGCGCGGTCGGGACGCCGGCGGCCCGCAGCTCGGCGAGGAGCTCGCGGGCTCCCGGGCGCCACGGCACGTGCTCGGCGCAGCGCGTCAGCACGTCGGTGGTCAGCCGGTCGATGATCTCGTCCGCGGGCAGGTCGACGCCGTGCCGCTGCAGGACGGCGGCCGAGTGCCAGAGGCCCGAGCCGATCAGGGTGTCGCCCTCGGCCTTCGTCCAGGTGCCCCCGAAGGAGGCGACGAGGTCGACCTGGGAGTCGAACCAGTAGGGCTCGGTGTCGACGAGGGTTCCGTCCATGTCCCAGAGGACGGCGGCAGGCAGGGAGTCGGTCACGGGGCACGAGTCTACGGGAGCGGTCAGGGCCGCCGCGCTGCCGCCTCCTCGACGGTGTCGGACGGCTATCGTGGAGGGCTAGACGCCGGGGACCGTGCCCGGCCGGTGAGGATCCCGTGCCCGGTGAAGACGCAGTGCCCGACGAGACGACGACCGAGGGGTCGGCGGTGAGCGGCACGCCGTCGTTCGCGACGGGCCGCCTCCTGGTCGTGGCGTTCGAGGGCTGGAACGACGCCGGCGAGGCGGCCAGCGGCGTCGCCCGCAGCATCGTCGACACTCTCGCGCTCGAGCCGGTCGCCGAGCTCGACGGAGAGCGCTACATCGACTACCAGTTCAACCGCCCCCAGGTCGGGTACGACGACGACGGGGTCCGCGCCCTCGTGTGGCCCCGGATCCAGCTGCACGCCTCCCCGGAGGTGGCCTCGACGCCCGCCGGCGGCCCCGCGGGCGACGCCCCGGACGTCTTCGTGCTGCTCGGCGCCGAGCCCTCGCGCAGCTGGCGCGGCTTCGCCGCCGAGGTGGTCGACCTGATCGACGTGCACGACGTCTCCGCCGTCGTGTTCTTGGGCGCGATGCTCGCCGACGTGCCGCACACGCGTCCCATCTCGGTCTTCGTCAGCAGCGACAACGAGGAGGTGCGGGGCGAGCTGAGCCTGGAGCGCAGCACCTACGAGGGCCCGGTCGGCATCCTCTCCGTGCTCGGGGACGCGGTGGAGTCCGCCGGGGTCCCGACCCTGTCGATCTGGGCCCAGGTGCCGCACTACGTGCACGCCTCGCCCTCCCCCAAGGCGACCCTCGCGCTGATCGAGAAGCTCGACGAGGTCGCGGGCGTCAGCATCCCCCGGGGCGACCTCGAGGCCGAGTCCGCCGCGTGGGAACAGGGCATCGACGCGCTCGCCTCCGACGACGACGACATGGCCGGCTACATCGAGCAGCTCGAGCAGGCGCGCGACACGGTCGACTCGCCCGAGGCGAGCGGCGAGGCGATCGCGGAGGAGTTCGAGCGCTACCTGCGTCGGAACGACGGCAAGGGTCCGGACGACCCGCGCCTGCCCCCTGCCCCCTGACCCCGGCCCCCGGCCCACTGCCCCCGACCATTGATCAGGGCGTGCTCCAGGTGGGGTCCGCGCGCGACGTCGGCTAGCGCCGACGCCAGGCCTGGCGGAGCGAGGTCGTGCCGCCCGTGCGGAGCAGCGACCCCTCGTAGAGGCGCGCGGCGACCAGCACCACCGCGACGGCGCCGACGACGAGCAGCGCGAGGGCCGTGAGCGGCTGCCAGACCGGGACCCCGCCCTCGAGCACCATCCGCACCGGCATCGCGACCGGTGCGCTGAACGGGACGAACGAGAGCGCGGTCAAGGCCGGGCCGGGCGAGTTCACGAACACGGTCGCGAAGAACGGCAGCATCACGACGAGCTGGACCGGCGTCGTCGTCGAGCCCAGGTCCTCGATGCGCGACACGAGGGCCCCGGCGACGGCCCACATGCCCGCGAGCAGCAGGAAGCCCGCGACGAAGAACGGCACGTACCAGCCGACGGCCGCGGCCAGGGACGGCAGGAGCTCGGCGGGCAGCGCGTCGGCCCGGCCCGAGAGCGCCAGGCCCCCGAGCGCGACCGCGGCGAGGACGGCCGTCTGGGCGATCGCCAGGGCGGCGGCGCCGACGACCTTGCCCGCGAGCAGCGTGCGCACCGGGACCGCGGCGACGAGGATCTCGACGACGCGGGTCTGTTTCTCCTCCACCACGCTCTGCGCGATGCTGAGGCCGAAGAGCAACGACGTCGTCATGAAGAGGATGCCGAAGGCGAGCGGCGCGAAGACGGCGACCAGCGGGTCGGCGTCGGCGGGCTCGAGCAGCTCGACCGGCGACGCCTCGCTGACGCCCAGCACGAGCACCGACGAGACGGACTCGAGGGCCACGACGCGGAGCCCGGTCGGCGAGTCCGCATCCGGCAGCACGGCCGCGTCCACGTCGCCCGAGCGGACCGCCGCCGTGGCCTCGTCGTCCGACGAGGTCGCGACGGCCTCCGCGCCGGCCGCCTCGACGACGTCGGCGGTGCGCGCGTCCAGCACCGCCACGCGGTCGGGGCCGCCCGACAGCAGGGCCGGGACGCCGAGCGCGGCACCGATGAGCACGAGCATGACGACGCCGCTGACGATGAAGGCGCGATCGCGCAGCTTGACCGCCATCTCGCGTCGGGCGACGACCCACAGGAGCCCCCGAGCCCCGCGGCGGTCGGCGGCCGGGCCGGCGACGGGTCGGACGGGCGTCATCGGACGACCTCCTCGAAGATCTCGGCGAGCCGGGGCAGGACGGGGTGGAACGAGCGCACCGGCCCGCGCCGCAGCCCCGCCGCGAGCACGGCCTGGTCGTCGACCCCGGCGGCGAGCTCGACGAGGGACACGGGGCCGTCGAGCTCGACGACCGTCACCCCCGGCTCGTCGCGCAGCCAGCCCGCGTCGTCGTCGACGACGATGCGCCAGCGAGCCCGGGCGAACCGGGCCTGCAGCTCGTGCCTCGGCCCGGCGGCGCGGACGGTCCCGTCCGCGATCACGACCAGGTCGTCGCACAGTCGCTCGACGACGTCGAGCTGGTGGCTCGAGAACAGCACGGGGACCCCCGCCGACGCCCGTTCACGGAGCACCGCGACGACCACGTCGACGGCGATCGGGTCGAGGCCGGAGAAGGGCTCGTCGAGGACCAGCATCCGTGGCTCGTGGACGAGGGCCGCCGCGATCTGGACACGCTGCTGGTTGCCGAGCGAGAGGCTGTCGAGCTCGTCCCGTGCCCGGTCGGCCAGGCCCAGCCGGTCCAGCACCTCGAGCGAGCGGCGCTTCGCCGCGGCTCGGCCGACGCCGTGCAGCCGCGCGAGGTAGACGAGCTGGTCGACGACGGTCATCTTCGGGTACAGGCCCCGCTCCTCCGGCATGTAGCCGAAGCTGCGGCGCACCTCGTCGCCGAGCGGGGCCCCGTCCCACCGGACCTCGCCCGAGTCTGCGGCGAGCACGCCGAGGACGATGCGCATCGTCGTGGTCTTGCCCGCGCCGTTGGCCCCGACGAAGCCGGTCAGTCGCCCGTCGGCGACGTCGAACGAGACGTCGTCGAGCGCGGTCCGGCCGCCGAACGACCGTCGGACGTGGTCGAGCTGGAGCACGGGCCCTCCCTCCGGGCAGCACCGGGCTGCCCTGTGGCGTCAGCCGTCGTCGGCCGTCGCCCCCAGCGTAGGAGGCGGCGCAGACCCGGCGCGTCCGACGGGCGGCGGAGCCGGCGCCCTAGCGGGGCCCGTCGCCGGGGACGACGACCCCGTTCTCGTAGGCGAAGACGACCGCTGCCGTGCGGTCGCGCAGCCCGAGCTTCGTGAGCACGTTGGACACGTGCGTCTTGACGGTCGCATCGCCGAGGAACAGGTCACGCGCGATCTCGGCGTTCGAGCAGCCCGTGGCCATGCGGTCGAGCACCTCGCGCTCGCGGTCGGTGAGCCCGGCGAGCCGAGGGCTCGGCACGATCACGGGCACGACTGCCTCGGCGATGGCGGCCGCGACGACCCGGCGGGTCAGCTCGGGGGCGAGGAGCGCGTCGCCGCGGTGCACGACGGCGATCGCCTCGATCAGCTCCTCCGGGCTGGACGTCTTGAGCAGGAAGCCGCTGGCCCCGGCACGCAGTGCACGGAACAGGTACTCGCCGCGGCCGAAGGTCGTGAGCACCAGCACGGCCGGGCCGCCGGGCGCCGCGGCCTCGAGGAGGCGACGCGTCGCCTCCAGCCCGTCGATGCCGGGCATCTCGACGTCCATCACGATCACGTCCGGAGACGTCGAGGCGGCCAGCGCCACGGCCTCGAGGCCGTCCCTGGCCTCGCCCACGACGACGACGTCGGGAGCGGTCTCGAGGATGATCCGGAAGCCGGCGCGGACGAGGTCCTGGTCGTCGGCGAGGAGGACCCTGACCGGGCGCGTGGCGTCGGGGTCGGGAGCGTGGGGGGCAGGGGCGTCGACGGTCATCGTGCGGGTGCCTCTCGAGTGCGGGGCCGGGCGGGGTCCTCGGCTGCGGCGACGGTCGCCGTGCGGACGGCGGGCAGCACGGCCCGGACCCGGTAGCCGCCCTTGGCGTGCGGGCCGACGTGCAGCTCGCCGCCGTGCAGGTCGACCCGTTCGCGCATCCCGCGCTGACCGAGGCCCGAACCGGCCGAGCCGTGCTGCTGCGTCGACGAGGAGGCGGCTCCGCCCACCCCGTCGTCGGTCACCTCGACCTCGACGGCGCGGTCGCGGTATCGCAGGCGGACGTCGGCGACGCCGGCCGAGGCGTGCTTCAGGGTGTTGGTCAGCGCCTCCTGGACGACTCGGAACAGGGTGACGCCGACGCTGTCGGGCACGTCGAAGCGTTCGCCGTGGGTGCTGAACCGGACGTCCAGGCCGAGTCGGCGGGTGTCGGCCACGAGCTGCGGGAGGGCGGAGAGCCCGGTCGGGCCGTCGTGCAGGGTGCCGTCCTGGGCGCGCAGCACGGTGAGCATCCGCTCCAGCTCGTCGATCGCGGTGCGCGCCGTGGACTCGACGGCGCCGAGCGCGCCGCTCGCGATCTCGGGCTGGTGGAGCGTTCGTCGCGCCGCACCTGCCTGGATGGCGATCACGGCGACGTGGTGCGCGACGACGTCGTGCAGCTCGCGGGCGATGCGTGCGCGCTCCTCGCCGATCGCGCGGTCGGCCACGAGTTCCTGGGCGGCACGGAGGTCGACCCCGGCGCGCTCGAGGGCGCGGCGGCGGGCGGCGGAGACCCGGGACGACCGGCCGAACCAGACGGCCGACACGAAGAAGAGCAGGTTGAGGACGAACGAGTACACGACGCCGGCGACGGTCGACGACAGGACCGGGTCGCCCTGCTGGAGGGGGCCGAGGACGGCGACGCCGAACCAGCCGAGCACGGCGACCGTCACGACCGCGCTGCCGACCAGGGCCGCCCGCCGCGAGCGGGCCCACGCGTTGGCCGTGTAGACGACGAGGAACTCGACGATGGACGGCGCCGTGGAGTCGGGGTACCCGCGCAGCTGGCTGAGGACGAGGACGGCGCTCACCACCACCATGACGGAGAGCGGGGCGCGCCTGCGCAGCGCGGTCGGCGCGCAGAGGGCGACGAGCCAGGCGATCGCCTCGAGGGGCGGGGCCGTGCTGACGTCGGAGTCCTCGACGGCGACCGACGCGAGCCACCAGGTCACCAGCCCGAGGCCGAGGAGGGCCGCGGCGAGCCAGACGTCGCCTCGGGCCTGCCGTCGGGTGAGGGGGCCGGGGCGCCAGACGGTCTCGTCCCCGTCGGCGGGGCAGACGGGGGCAGACATCCCCGTCAGTATATCAGCGACCATGTGTCGCGAGCTTCCGTCACGGATGCCTGCAGGGTCGGAGATCGGCGACGCCGCGCCCGGCCCCGGGGCAGGCACCTGTCAGCGTCGGAGGTCGATCCCCAGCAGGGCGGCCACCGCGTCGACGTCGACGGCCGTCGCGGGTCGACCGGCTGCGACGTGGTCGTCGACGGCCCGGATGGCGCGGGGCGTGTCTAGGTCGTCGGCGAGGGCGGCGCGCAGGAGCGCGAGCAGCGGGGTCGTCCCCGCCCCCGCTTCCTGCGGTCCGACGCCGTGCGCCCAGGCCGTCCAGCGCTCGAGACGCGCCTCGGCGTCGGCGAGGTCGTCGTCGAGCCACTCCCAGTCGGACCGCCAGTGGTGCGCGGTGATGGCGAGGCGGACCGCACGGGCGTCCCGGCCGGCGGAGACGAGCTCGCTCACCTTGACGAGGTTGCCGAGCGACTTGCTCATCTTCTCGCCCTGGTAGGCGACCATCCCGCTGTGTGCCCACTGCCGGGCCGACGGCTCGCCGGTGATCGACGTGGCGTGGGCGGTGCTCATCTCGTGGTGGGGGAAGACGAGGTCGCTGCCGCCGCCGGCCACGGTGGCCGTCGCGCCGAGGTGCTGCTCGGCGATGACGGTGCACTCGATGTGCCAGCCGGGCCGGCCAGGGCCCACCGACGACGGCCAGGACGGCTCGTCGGCACGGGCCGCACGCCAGAGCAGCGGGTCGAGCGGGTCGCGCTTGCCGGCGCGGTCGGGGTCTCCCCCCCGCTCGGCGAAGAAGCGGGCCATGGTCGGGGCGTCGTAGCGGCTCTCGAGGCCGAGGTGCCAAGAGGTGTCGCGCTCGGCGCCGCGGACGTCGAAGTAGACGTCGTCGCCGGCCTCGGAGCCCGGGGTCTCGACCCGGTAGGCGACGCCCGAGTCGATCAGGCCCGCGACGGCGTCCGCCACGTCTCCCACGACGTCGGTCACCGCGACGTAGTGCTCCGGCGGGACGACGGCGAGGTGCTCCATGTCCGAGCGGAAGAGGTCGGTCTGCGACGCGGCGAGGGCCCGCCAGTCGACGCCCGTCGCCGTGGCGCGCTCGAGGAGCGGGTCGTCGACGTCGGTCGTGTTCTGCGCGTAGGTCACCCGCAGGCCCGCGTCGCGCCAGACGCGCACGAGCGAGTCGAAGGCGAGGTAGGTGCTGGCGTGACCGAGGTGCGTCGCGTCGTAGGGCGTGATCCCGCAGACGTACAGGGTCGCGGCGCCGTCGACCGGCCGGGTCGTCACGAAGGAGGCGGTGGCCGTGTCCCAGAGGGCGGGCACCGGCCCGTCGCCCGGCAGGCTCGGCACCGTGGGCGCGTTCCAGGACCTCATGCCGCCACCACGCCCGTGCCGAGCAGGACCAGCAGGACGCCGCCGAGCAGGATGCGGTACACGACGAAGGGCAGGAAGCTGCGCTTCGAGATGTAGTTCATGAAGAAGGCGATCACGACGAACCCGACGACGAACGCCACGAACGTCGCGGCCAGGGTCTCGCCGAGCGAGTAGGGGCCGGGCTCGCTGAAGCTCTGGACCAGCTCGAAGAGGCCGCTGCCGAAGACCGCGGGCACGGCGAGGAGGAACGAGAACCGCGCCGCTGCGGGGCGCGTGTAGCCGAGGCTCAGCGCGGCGGTGGTCGTCGCGCCCGAACGGGAGACGCCGGGGAAGAGCGCGAGCACCTGGGCGACGCCCACGGCGATGCCGTGGCCGTAGGTCATCTCGTCGAAGCGGGCCGTCTTCTTGCCGAGCCGGTCGGCGAGGCCGAGCAGCACGCCGAACACGATCAGCACGATCGCGACGATCCAGAGCGAGCGGAAGACGGTGCGGATGTACTCCTGCGCGAAGTACCCCACCAGCACGATCGGGACCGTGCCGATGATGACGAGCCAGCCCATCCGGACGTCGGGGTCGGTGCGGGGGATCTTCCCGGTGATCCCCTGGAACCAGCGGGTCACGATCCGCGTGATGTCGCCCCAGAAATAGATCACGACGGCGAGCTCGGTGCCGAGCTGCGTGATGGCGGTGAACGTCGCACCCGGGTCGAAGGCCGCGGCGGCGTCGGGGTCGGAGAAGAAGAGGCCGACGAGGCGCAGGTGCGCGCTCGACGAGATGGGGAGGAACTCCGTCAGGCCCTGGACGAGGCCGAGCAGGAGTGCCTGGAGGAGATGCTCCACGCGGGGTGCCCTTCTGGTGGGGGTGTCAGTAGGTCGCCAGGAGGTCCCGGAGGACGCGACTGCCAAAGGCTAGTGCGTCGAGCGGGACCCGCTCGTCGACCCCGTGGAACATCGCCGGGAAGTCCATGTCCTCCCCCAGACGGAGCGGGGCGAAGCCGTAGCCGGCGATCCCCAGCAGGCTCAGCGCCTTGTTGTCGGTGCCGCCCGACAGCAGGTACGGCAGCACGGGCGCGCCCGGGTCGTGCCGCTGCAGGGTGTCCGTGATCGCCTCGACGAGGTCGCCGGAGAACGGCGTCTCGAGCCCGATGTCGGTGTGGACGGTCTCGATCTCGACGTCGTCGCCGACGAGCTCGCGCACCTGGGCGAGGACCGCCTCCTCCTGGCCGGGCATGCAGCGGATGTCGACCCGCGCCTCCGCCGTGTCGGGGACCACGTTGTGCTTGTAGCCCGCCGTCAGCATCGTCGGGTTCGTCGTCGTGCGGAGCGAGCCGCGGATGAAGCCCTGCGCCGTGCCGGTGTGCAGCACGAGCTCGTCCGGCGCGGTCTGCGTGACGTCGACGTCGAGGATGCGCGCGACCTCGCGGAGCAGGGCCGTCGTCGTCTCGGTGAGGGCGATCGGCCACTCCTGGCGGCCGAGCGCGGCGACGGCCTCCGCGAGCCGCGTCACCGCGTTCGCCTTGATCATCTGGGAGCCGTGGCCTGCGGTGCCGCGGGTGCGGAGGGTGATCCAGATCAGCGCCTTCTCGCCCGTCTGCAGCAGGTACGAGCGACGCCCGTCGATGTAGGTCGAGTAGCCGCCCACCTCGCTGATGGCCTCCGTGGCCCCCGCGAAGAGCTCGGGGTGCTCCTTCACCAGGAAGTGCGAGCCCAGCACTCCCCCGGCCTCCTCGTCGGCGAAGAAGCCGACGACCAGGTCGCGGGCGGGGCGCTCGCCGGAGCGGATGATGTCGCCGAGCGACGTCAGCATCATCGCGTCCATGTTCTTCATGTCGACGGCGCCGCGGCCCCACAGCATGTCGTCCTTGACGACGCCCGCGAACGGGTCGACCGACCAGTTCGCCGGGTCGGCGGGCACGACGTCGAGGTGGCCGTGCACGACGAGGCCGGGCTTGGCGCGGTCGGCGCCCTCGACCCGGGCGACGACGCTGACGCGCCCCGGCTCGGACTCGAAGAGCTGCGGCTCGAGGTCGAGGGCCCGGAGGGCCTCGGCGACGTACCCGGCGGCGTCGGCCTCGCCCTCGGACCGGCCGCCGCCGTAGTTGGAGGTGTCGAAGCGGATCAGGTCGCGCGCGATGACGGCCGTCTCGTCGAGGTCGTGGTGGTCCGGCTGCGGAGCGCTCGTCGTCATGCGGTCCACGGTACCCGGCGACCGCCTCCTGCCCGTGGTCAGGAGTGCCTCCGTGGCCGTGCTAGTGTTTCGTGGTCGGCTTCGGCAGGCACCATCCAGTCCGGGTGGCGGAAATGGCAGACGCGCTAGCTTGAGGTGCTAGTGCCCGTATAGGGCGTGGGGGTTCAAGTCCCCCCTCGGACACCGATCGCAAGTTCCATACCTTGAGATCACGACATTGGTTGAGACAATGTCAAGAAAGGGCCCCGCTTCGGCGGGGCCCTTTCCCTTGTCCCGTCACTGTCGCCGTGAGTGACGGGAGCCGTAGGGTCGGCTCATGTCGCTCCTCATGGCCGCCACGCGCTCGCTGCTGTACCTGTTCCCCCGCACGACGCGCAGCGAGCAGAGCGTGCGGCGCGAGATCGCGAAGCGCGGTCCGGAGGCCGCGCCGTTCCCCCGGGTGCTGCACCGCGTCGCCGTCGTGACGGAGACGACCGTCGAGGGGCAGCGCGTCGTCCGGATCACCCCGCGTCGGGGCGCGACCGGGGCGCACCTGATCTGGACGTGCGGCGGTGCGTACGTGTACCCGGCGCTCCGCACCCACTGGGCCCTGCTCGCCCGTCTGGTCCGCGCCTCCGGCGTGACGGTCACCGTGCCGCTCTACGGGCTCGCGCCCGAGCACGACGTCGACGACGCGGTGCGGCTGCTCGACGCCGTGCACGACGGCCTCCGCGCCGAGGGGGCCGACGTCGTC
Source organism: Frigoribacterium sp. PhB116 (assembly GCF_004364285.1). Classification (GTDB taxonomy): domain Bacteria; phylum Actinomycetota; class Actinomycetes; order Actinomycetales; family Microbacteriaceae; genus Frigoribacterium. The sequence goes on from NZ_SOBE01000001.1 coordinate 270,570, forward strand.
CACCTCGGCGGGGACTCGGCCGGCGGCGCGCTCGCCCTCGCCCAGGCGATGCGGCACCGCGACACGGGCCGGCCCGCCGCCTCCTCGGTGCTGCTGGTGTCGCCCTGGCTCGACGCGACCCTGAGCGATCCCGAGGTGCCGTGGCTCGCCGAGCTGGACCCCATGCTCGGACGGGACGGCCTGGTCGTCGCCGGCGCCTGGTGGGCCGGCGACCGTGACCGACGCGACCCGCTCGTCAGTCCCCTCTTCGGCGACCTCGCCGGGCTCCCGCCCGTCTTCACGTACCAGGGCGACCGCGACCTGTTCGTCGCCGACGCGAAGGAGCTGGCCCGGCGACTCGCCCGGGTCGACGGGCGTGGCGAGCTGCGCGTCTACCGCGGGGCGTTCCACGTCTTCGTCGGCGCGCCCTGGACGAGGGAGGCGCGGCGCGCGACCGCGCACCTGGCCGGCGTGCTGCGCGGCCGGCCCTGACCTCCGGGTGCCGGCCCGCGCCTCCGTCCGGCCCGCGATCGGCCTAGTCTCGGCGGCGACGAGTGAGGGCCCGCACGAGCGCGGGCCGGACGAGAGGACGAACACCATGGAGCACACCAGACTCGGCACGAGCGGCCTGCGGGTCTCGACCGTCATCCTCGGCTGCATGAGCTTCGGCGTGCCGGCCAGGGGCGCGCACGAGTGGACCCTCGACGAGGAGGCCTCGCGGCCCTTCATCCGGCGGGCCCTGGAGCAGGGCATCACGACGTTCGACACCGCCGACGTCTACAGCGACGGCACGAGCGAGGAGATCGTCGGCCGCGCGCTCGCCGACTTCGCCCGGCGGGACGAGGTCGTCATCGCCACCAAGGTCAACGGCCGGATGAACGACGGGCCGAACGGCGCGGGGCTGTCGCGGGCTCACGTCATGAGCGCGATCGACGACAGCCTGCGCCGGCTCGGCACCGACCACGTCGACCTCTACCAGATCCACCGCTGGGACCCGGAGACTCCGATCGAGGAGACGATGGAGGCGCTGCACGACGTCGTGCGCTCCGGCAAGGCGCGGTACATCGGCGCGTCGAGCATGTGGGCGTGGCAGTTCGCGAAGGCGCAGCACACGGCCGACCTCGGCGGCTGGACCCGCTTCGTCTCGATGCAGGACCAGTACAGCCTGGTGCAGCGCGAGGAGGAGCGGGAGATGCACCCGCTCTGCCTCGACCAGGGCGTCGGCGTGGTCCCCTGGTCGCCGCTCGCGCGCGGCAAGCTGACCCGCGACTGGGACGCCACGACCGCGCGCACCGAGACGGACCGCTTCGGCCAGACCCTCTACAAGCAGCAGGAGGACGGCGATCGTCGCGTCGCCGCGGCCGTGGCGGAGGTGGCGGAGGAACGAGGCGTGTCGCGCGCCCAGGTCGCCCTCGCGTGGGTGCGCCAGCAGGAGGTCGTCTCCGCCCCGATCGTCGGAGCGACCAAGATGCAGCACCTGGACGACGCCGTCGCCTCCGCCGACGTCTGGCTGACGGACGACGAGCTCGACCGGCTCGAGACGCCCTACGTGACCCGGGAGAACGAGGGGTTCTGACCCACGGGGCGCGGCGTCCGTCTACTGTGAGCCGCACGGGCGGCGAGGACGCCGACCGCCACGACTAACACGGAGGCACCCCATGGGCACCGAGCACCACGGCACCGACGAGCAGCACGAGCACACCGAGCACACCAGCACGGAGAAGCACGAGCACCACGAGGGCCACGTCGACGGCGACACGCACGTCTCGCACGACAGCACGACGTCGAGCGAGTCGGACGGCTCGTACGTCGACAGCGACATCCCGGAGGACGGCGGCACGACCGCCGGCCCCCACGACGGCGAGGCCGACGGCTCGTACACCGACTCGGACGTCCCCTCCGACCGCTGACGCAGCTGGTCGCACTCCCCCGCACGACGCCCCGCGCCTCCTCGAGGCCGGGGCGTCGTCGTGCCTGCGGGCCACGTCGTGCTCGGCCGTGGTCCCGGCCGGGCATCGCCGAGCCCGGCCCGGCGGCTCGACCCGTGCGCTGCCCGCAGAGTACGGTCGTCGCAGGGAGGAACACATCCATGACACAGCGAATCATCATCCTCGGCGGCGGTTCCGCCGGGCTCACCGCCGCACTCGAGCTCCAGAAGCGCCGGCCGCCGCAGAGCGCCAGCATCACGTTGGTCGACCAGTCGCCGTACTACACGTACCAGCCGTTCCTGCCGGAGGTCGCGGGCGGGCACATCGCCCCGCGCGACGTGACCGTGCAGCTCCGGAAGGCACTGCGCAAGACGTCCGTGGTCGAGGCCGGGGTCACGGGCCTCGACTCGGCCGCGAAGAAGGTCACCGTCACCACGGCCGACGGTCGTGACCAGGTGCTGGCCTACGACCAGCTCGTCGTCGCACTCGGCGCCGTCACGCGCACGTTCCCGACGCCCGGCCTCGCCGAGAACGGCGTCGGCTTCAAGAGCGTGGAGGAGGCGCAGTACGTCCGCGACCGCATCCTCGGGAACATCTCCGAGGCCGCGTCGGTCACCGACGCCGCGACGCGTCGCAAGCTGCTCACCGTGGTCTTCGTCGGCGGTGGCTACACCGGCGTCGAGGCGATGGCCGAGCTCGACGACGTCGCCAAGGCGGCCGTCGACCAGTTCCCGACCCTGTCGCGCGACGAGCTGCGGTTCGTCCTCGTCGAGGCTCTCGACCGCGTCGCGCCCGAGGTCGGCCCTGAGCTCTCGAAGTGGACCCTGGGCCACCTGCGCGGCCGCGGCATCGACGTGCGCCTCGGCACCACGATGCCCTCGTGCGTCGACGGCGACGTCGTCCTCAGCGACGGCGAGACGATCCCCGCCGGCACCATCGTCTGGACGGCGGGCGTCAAGCCCAACCCGGTGGTCGCCGACCTCGGCCTGCCGCTCGGCCCGAAGGGCCACGTCAACGTCAGCGCCACCCTGCAGGTCGAGACCGAGCAGGGCGAGAAGCTCGACGGCGTCTGGGCGCTGGGCGACGTCGCGCAGGTGCCGAACCTGCTCGCCGAGAAGCAGCCTGCCTACTACCCGCCGAACGCGCAGAACGCCGTCCGCCAGGCGGTCACCGTCGCGGACAACGTGATCGCGGCGCTCTCGGGCGCCCCAGCCTCCGAGTACCGTCACGAGTCGCTCGGCACGGTCGCGAGCTACGGCATCGGCAAGGGGGCGGGCGTGCTCAAGGGCGTGTCCGTCACGAACGTGCCGGCCTGGCTCGCGCACCGCGGGTACCACCTGTACGCGATGCCCACGCTGAACCGCAAGTGGCGCATCCTCACCGGCTGGATCACGAACTTCTTCGGCGGCCGTGACCAGACGCCGCTCGTCGGCCTGAAGGACCCGCGTGCCGGGTTCCTGAAGGTGACTCCGGTCGTCCAGCCCAAGTCGGACCCCGCGACCGAGACCAAGAGCGCGGTGAAGCCCGCGACGAAGGCCGGCGCCGCGAAGAAGTAGCGCGACCGTGCGATCGCAGGAGGCGCGTCCCGGGTGACCGGGGCGCGCCTCCTTCGTCGTCGCCCCGCGTCTGCGCTCGTGCACGGTGCCGCCGGACCGTCTCCGGCCGGGTCGTCGGTTCGTGTACGCTCACGATCACTGAGGTAAAAGGCGTCGCGCTCTGCGACGCACCCGCACGCGGCATCGAACGAGTCGCCACTTCTTCCCAGAAGGAGTGCACCCCGTGTCCCCCAGTACCTCTGTCTTCCGCGGTCGCCTGCGCGCCGGCGATGCGCCTCCGCGGCTGTCCGACGCGTGGATCGCCCTGGCCGGGTTGTCCGCGGTGTTCCTGTTCGAGATGCTCGACACCTCGGTCCTCAACGTCGCCCTGCCGACGATCGGCCGTGAGCTGGGCTCCTCGACGACGGGCCTGCAGTGGGTGTCGGGGGCCTACGCGGTCGCCTTCGGCGGGCTCATGCTGCTCTTCGGCGCCGTCGCCGACCGGGTGGGGCGACGCCGCGTCATGCTCACGGGCCTCGTGTTGCTGGCCGTGGTGAGCCTCACGACCGTCGCGGTCACGACGACCGAGCAGCTCGTCGCCGTCCGGGTGCTGACAGGCGTCGCCGCCGCGATGACCACCCCCGGGTCGATGGCGTTGGCGTTCCGGCTGTTCGACGACGAGGGCCTCCGCGTCCGGGCCCTCACGGTGATCTCGACCGCGGGGCTCGTCGGCCTCGCCGTCGGTCCGACCGTCGGCGGGTTCGTGCTCGCCGTCGCTCCGTGGCAGGTGCTGCTGCTGGCCGACGTGCCGATCGCCGTACTGGCGTTCGTCGGCATCCGGTGCGGCGTCGCTCGGGACGACGCCGCGGGGCTGCGGCCAGACCCCGTCGACGTGGGCGGCGCGCTGCTCGGCACCGCGACCGTGGCGGGACTGCTCGTGACGCCGACCGTCCTCGTCGGGCCGGCTACCGCCTCCTCGTGGGGGTGGGCCGCGGTCGTTCTGACCGTCGCGTGCGGGGCCGGGTTCATCGTGCGCCTGCGGACGGCGCGGCACCCGGTGGTCGACCTGCACCTGCTCTCCCGCCCCCTGGTGTCGAGCGGCCTCGCGTTCAAGGCCGCGTCGGGCCTCGCCGTCGCCGGGCTGTCGTACCTCGTCACGCTGCAGCTTCAGTTCGTCTGGGGCTGGCCGCCGGCCCTCGCCGCCGTGGGCACACTGCCGCAGGTCGTCGTGCTCCTGGCCGGGGGGCGCCTCGTGGGGCCGTTCGTGCAGCGGGTCGGCCTCGGCCGGGCGGCGTGGGTCAGCGCGGCCGCGGTCGTGTCCGGCCTCGCGGTCTTCGGTGCCCTGAGCCGTCACGGCTACGTCTGGGTGCTCGTCGCTCTCGTGCTCGTCGGCGCGGGCATGCGCGTCGTCGGCGTCGTGGCCGGAGCCTCCGTGCTGACGGGGCTGCCGTCGGACCGCACCTCGGTGGGCGCCGCCCTCGTCGACACCTCGAGCGAGCTCGCAGGAGGTGCGGCGGTCGCCGCGGCCGGGACGATCGTCGCCGCGATGGTCACCGGGAGCATCGCGACGAGCACCTGGACGGCCGTGCGCTTCGAGACGTTCCAGGACGCGCTGACGGTGGCCGGCCTCGGCCTCGCCGCCGTCGCCGCAGTGCTCGTCGTGGTCGGGATGCTCCGGGCACGAACCGCCGACCTGGCCCCCAGCACCACTGCACCTGCCCCCTCGACCACTTCCACCCCCACCACCCAGGAGCCTTCTCGTGCCTGACATCACCGCCCTGCCCCGCCCGCCGTTCGACCCCGAGTTCGCGCCGTTCCTGGAGGCGATGGACGCCCGCGGCCGCTTCCGCCTCGAGACCGCGATGCTGCCGCGGATGCGACAGCTGGACATGACGGAGGCGCAGCTCGACGAAGGACTGCGCGCCCGCGGTCTCGAGAGGCGCAGCGTCACCGTTCCCGGGCACCTCGGCGACCCGATCGCCCTCGCGGTCGTGCAGCGCATCGGCCGCACCGGAACCGCGGCCTGCGCCTACGCGATCCACGGCGGCGGAATGATGTTCGGCCACCACCTCGGCAACCTCGACTCGTACGACGACTGGCTGTTCGTGCACGACGCCGTCCTGGTCAGCCCCGACTACCGTCTCGCCCCGGAGCACCCCGACCCGTACCCGGTCGAGGACTGCTACGCCGGCCTCGTCTGGGTCGCCGAGCACGCCGACGAGCTCGGCGTCGACCCGGGGCAGGTCATCGTCGTCGGCCAGAGTGCCGGGGCCGGACTCGCAGCCGGCACGGCGCTCCTCGCCCGCGACCGACAGGGGCCGTCCCTCGTCGGGCAGGTGCTCGTGAGCCCCATGCTCGACGATCGCGACGCCACCCTCTCCGCCCGTCAGTACGACGGCGTGGGCGTCGCCGACCGAGAGATGACCCGGTTCGGCTGGGACGCCTACCTCGGCGACCGCCGCGGCGGTGACGACGTGTCGATCTACGCCGCTCCCGGCCGCGCGACGGACCTCGCGGGTCTTCCGCCGGCGTACGTCGACTGCGGCAGCGCCGAGGTGTTCCGTGACGAGACCGTCGCCTGGGCCAGCGCACTCTGGGCGGCCGGCGTGCAGGCGGAGCTGCACGTGTGGCCGGGGGCGTTCCACGGGTCGGCGAGCATGATGCCGGGAGCGACCCTGTCGCGCCGGGCCGTCACCGCGCTGTGCGAGTGGACCGGGCGCCTCCTCGATCCCACACCCTGACGGGATCCCGGGGCGGGCAGGTGGATCGCCCGCTCCGGGCCCGCCCCTGGAGGACTCGACCCAGGGTCCCGACCACGAGACCCTAGGACGATCCGTCAGCCGTGACCCATCGACGAACTCCCGGACCGGCCCGACCGTCGACGAGTCGGGGCCAGTACGCTCGACACCCCTCGATCACGTTCTCCAGGACACGGAGCGGGTGTGCCCGTTCGATGACGGACCGCCCTCGACCGTGTGCCGCTGAGCTCGCAGGACAAGCGTGCTCGTCACGACGAGGAAGAGCGACACCGCCAGCGTGAGGTGGGCCGCGGGGTTGATCCCGACCTCGAGGAGCCATCCACCCCACCACGAGGTGAGCTCGTCGTCCAGGCCCCGGACGAAGGAGTACGTCCGGATCTGGATGATCGAGCTGACGGCGATCTGGAGCAGGGTCAGAGCCGCGAAGCTGAGTCGAAGCGCGAGCTGGTCTGCCAGGGGTCGTCGTCGGGCGGCGAAGACGAGCACCAGGAGGGCGACGCAGCTGACGACGGTCGTGCCGAGCGACTCGGGCACCCCAGGACGCGGAGTCGTGATCGCCACGAGTGAGTTGTAGCGGTCCGGAACTCATCTCGGTGACGGTGCCGTGAACGGGCAGCTAGATGCAGCGGCAGCTTGCGGCTACGGTGCGGGGGCACCCCAGACCCCGCTGCCGATGGTGGGGTTCCTGGGTGCACCCGGGCGTCCCGCCGGGATCATCGCTTGAGGGTGTCGCTGGGGTACTCCCCGAACTTCTCCGTGTAGCTCGCCGCGAACCGGCTGAGGTGGACGAAGCCCCACTCCCGGGCGACGTCGGCGACGGTGCCGGCGTCGGGGTGCATGTTCGTCAGGACCGCGCGGACGTGCTCGAGCCGGATCCCGCGGAGGTACTCCGTCGGGGTCACCCCGAGTTGGCGACTGAAGGCCTGCTGCAGGCCTCGGGGGCTGAGGTTGACTGCCTGGGCGATGTCGGTCGCGCTGATCGGGAGGCGTGCGTTGGTGTGGATGTACTCCACCGCCTCCCGGAGGCGTGCATTTCGCGGAGCGAGGAGGACCGGGTCGACCCGCGGGGCTGTGTGGGCGAAGGTGTCGAGCATCGCGATCGCCGTCATCCGGTTGATCTCGGCGTGCAGGAGCGGCGACGGCTCCGACCCGAGGACGGTCTTCGCCGCCGTCCCGATGGTCTGCTTCCACTGCCTCAGACGCGCGTCGTCCGGCTTGGTCATCATGTCGAACACGAGCGGGCCCGGGAGGGCGCCCTCGTGTTCGGCGGCGACCTTCTCGAGGCGTCGAAGTGGACGAGGTTCTGCCGGTAGTCGACCATGTCGAACGAGAACTGCTTGCCCGTCGGGAACACCACGGGGCGGCCCTGCTCGAGGGCGAGCTGGTCGTCGTCGAGGTCGTAGACGCCCTCGCCGGCGGTGATCCACGCGACGATGTACTCGTCCTTGGGCACCAGGGTGCCCTGCATCGACCCGAGGAAGGTCGAGGACCGGAGGGTCATGTCGTCGTTGCCGGTGCTGGTGTACCGGTAGGAGAAGTCTTGACCGCTGCGCTCGGTGCGGAACTGGTCCCCGTTGTAGGTGTCCTCGTAGAGGGCCCTGGCCTGCTCGAGGCTACGGCCAGCCGTCTCTGACTTCGCGTAGGAGTCCTCACCTGGTTGCACCCCGGAACTATGTCACGAAGACGCCCGGTAAAAAGCTCAATAGCTTAGGAAGTGTCCGAATTGCGCGTTGGCTGCTACTGCTGCGACGGGTCGCCGAGGACTTCGCGGAGGGCGACCTTGATCGCGCCGGCGTAGCCGAGAGGCAAGCGGGTGCGCTGGCGGGCGTCCCCGCGGACGGTCACGACTGCCTCGTCACCGTCAGCGGTGACGTTCCAGGACGTGATCTGCTCGAGCTCGACTACGGTCGGCACGGTCTGGTCGGGCTGGTCGAGGACGACTCGGTTCCGATAGACGGCAACTCCTCGGGCGTCGTGGTCGACCTCGACGTTGCACTCGAAGACCAGGTCGTCCGGGAGGGCGCCGTAGAAGTCCGCCCAGTCGTCCGTCAGGGCCACGTCGCTGAGTCCGGGCACGGCCGAGAGCAGCCACTGTGGCTGCTGGCCGGTCGTACGGGACAAGAGCGGGACGCTTCCTGGTCGGTTGATGCGCGGGTCACTTTTGCGGACGGGCCACTGCATGACGGATGTGGACGGACTCCACTGTGCCCCACGTGTTGCCCGGAGTCGAAACGGATGTACGCCTTCACAGGGCTGAGCCCCGGAAATTCGGGCGGCAGTACGCATCCCGGTCACGCCCGCGTACCCCAGTTCGTTAAACGTGCACCCCAGTTGGTCCCGGGCGAGGGGCCTGCCATGGTTCCCCTATCGGCGCTCCTCGAGAGCGCGCGAATCAGCAGCAGCAAGAGACGAGAGACACCATGAGCACCGTTCACGCCCCGAACAGCGCCACCGCCCGTTCCCCCTTCAGCGAGGTCCGGGACACCTACCGTGAGGCGACCCTCGCCGTCATCGCCACCGCGGCAGTCGCCGCGTCGGCGTCGCTGATCGCTGCGTTCCTCGTCGCGCTCGGGATCGGTGCATGAACACCGTCTCGCCCGCCACCCCTTACATCGAGATGACGCCGACAGAACCGTTCGACGTCGCAGCACTCCTCAAGGAACTCGCATGACCAGCACCCAGCTCCGCACGCTCAGCCACGACGCCCTCGTCGACCACGTTCGCGCCCGCCTGACCGGCGCCCCTGCCGCACCTGCCCGCGAGGCCGTCTCTGCGCGGAGCGGCTACGTCGGCCTCGACGGTGTCCCGGCCGTTTGCATCGACGTGTACCCCAAGCGCCGCCGCCGCGACACGGCCGCAGCCCTGTCGCGCCTGGCACGGATCACCAGCCACCACGAAGTCGGACTCCGGGCATCGGCCGCTGAATTCACCTACGCAGACTTCTTCACTTCCGAGCCGGCACAGCTGCTGATGGCGTCCTGATGACCTTTGCCGAGCGCATCCTCGCCGAGAGCACAACGGACCACGAGTCCTCCTTCGACACCGCCCTCGAAGACGACTGAGCACACGACTCAGCAACTGACCGACCGATGACGCCCAGAAAAGCCGCGAACCGGAGCACCACAGGCCCCGTGCTCTCGACATCCGCACTACAGGGCCTGGCCCACGAGGACCTCGTCAGCTATCTGAAACTGACGCTCGCAGTCACGTCCTCTGGATCGGATCCCTCCCTCATCTCCTGACCTCAGCCAGCTCGCCCGGAGTTGCCGGTGCTGACTGATCGAACGCCTCCATCCGCGCTCCCGCACCCGCAGTCCCTAGCTGCGGTCCAGATGGAGGCTCCGTGAAGCGATGACGCTTCGCTCTGCTGGGTCGCTGTGACCCGAAGATCAGCGACCCAGCAACACCTGCGGCAAAGGCACCGCGATGCCACCGAACCGGCCCACGAGCCGTGGAGCCCGGCCAGCGATCGTCTACCGGACGCAGTCAGCACCTCCAGACACCCTGGGATGCTCGTGTCATGACTGTTGGACTTGGTGCTGCCACGGCGACCGTCATCGTTTTTCTCGTCATGGCGGTACGACGAAACCGACACACTCGCCAGCTCATCGATCAAGGCGACCTAGAGCCCGCAGCGGCCCTGGAGTCGCGTCTACAGATTCGAGTCTTCTCAGTGGCACTCGGTCTCACGATCATTGCGACAGTCGCGTCCGCCCTCGTCGTGTGAGTGCAGCCCCTGATCCTGGGCGACCAGCTCGGGAGCACTGACCTTCTCTTGATCAGCGTTCCCCGCCGGACGCGGCCAGCCCGGGCAGGAACTCCCCCGGCAGTTCGGCGGTGGGCACGATCACGATGTCCTGCACCTTCCAGTCCAGGTGCACGCACTCCGACCGTGCCTGCTCGAGTTCCTGGAGGGACGGCATCGACCCGTCCACGGGAACGACGAACGATTCGACATGGAACACGTGTCCCTCGTCTCGGACCCGTGATCTCGCCTCAGCCACCCAGGCCAGCCCGGTCAGGTGGTGGTCGATGCGATCGCTGAGCGGATGTGCCTCGTGCTCGTCGTACGTCCTCGCTCGGGTGTCGATCAAGGCTGCGACGGCGCCCTTCACGTTCCTCCGGCCGTCGCGCACGATGCTGAGCGAGATCAACAGCGCTGCGACGGAGTCTGCCCACCACCATCCGATCCCGATGCCGACGATGCCCGCGATCGCGGCGACGCCGGTCGTCCAGTCGGCCTTGTTCATGTCGGCGTCGGCGTAGAGGACCTTGTCGTGCAGGGTCTCGGACAGCTTCAGCTTCGCACGGCCCAGGAGCACCGGGGCGATCGATGTCACCGCGAGCGTCGCGATCATGAGCCAGCCGAGCCAGACCGTGTGGCCGAAGAGCTCGATGCCGCCGATCGTCGGGTGCTCGGCGGTGAGGAGCTTCGATCCGGAGTCGACGATGAGGTAGGCGCCCATCACGAGCAGGGCGGCGGCGGCCACGAGGTGCGCGATGCCGGTGGCTCGGTGGAAGCCGTAGGGGTGGTCCTCGGTCGGTGGACGACGGATGATCCGGGTGGCCACGAGGAACGCGATCGGGGGCAGGAAGGACAGCATGTCCTCGACCCAGGCCGCCCGCATCGCCTGGGAGCTGCCGAGCACCAGGAACATCAGCGTCACGGTCACGACCAGCACCCCGACGGTGATCCACTCGAGCTGGACGGCTCGCCTCAGGGCGTCGCGTTGTTCGTCCGGGAGCGCGGTGTGCCCGAACTTCGCGGCCCGGTCGGCGCTCGTCATCGCGGACCGTCCGCGCCGAGCAGGAACGCGTCGAGCTCGAGCAGGAAGCGGTTCTCGCCCCGTGGCACCAACATCACGTGCTCCACCGTCGCGCCGCCCTCGTCGCTGCCCGTCGTGTAGGGCCGAGTCGTGCCCGCCTTCTCCGACCACGGCGTCTCCGCCGTCAGCCCGCCGATCACCAGATCGAGGTCACCCTCCTCCAGGTCGCCCACCAGTGCCTCCTCGCTGCCCGTGGACCACTCCACTTCCGCACCGAGGGTCGACGCGAACGACCTCACCAGCTCGGGCTCCGTGCCGACCGGGTCTGCCCCCTCGCGGACATCGACCCACGTGCCGTTCTCGGTCGCCCCCACCCTCAACGTGCCTCCGCTCGCCCTGTCGAGGGTCCCGTCCGGATCGGTCGGGATCGTCGCTCCGCAGCCGGCCAGGAGGAGCATCGACAGCCCGCAGACCACCGCCGTCCTCGCAGTCTCATGTCGCCGCACGCCCACACCTCGATGATGAAGCCCAGAGGCGAGCTCCTCGTCGCCATCCTCCCGCAGCAGGACGGCCGGAAGTCAAGGGGTCCCGCCGACGCAAGGCCAGGAGTAGGGCACCCGGGCGGTGACGCCGATGCGCTGGCTTCCGACGCCACGAACAATCCGACGACGAATCCCGGCAGGGAGATCTCCTCTCGTGCAGTCCGACACCCTTCGAGTTCGACGACTGCGGCCGATCAACCGCAGGCAATCACTTACGGCGCGACACTGAGATCATGCGGATCTGCTCTCATCGAGACCGGGTCCATACCGAGCCTGTAGGCGCAGGGTCGCCTCATGGCTATGTTGCTGGGGCAGCCCAGACCCCGCTGCCGATGGTGGGGTTCCTGGGTGCGCCCCGGGTTCCCCGCCGGGTCACCGATGTACGCGTGATCGCGTCCCGGGACGAACGAGACGAAGGTGTCTTGACGGTAATGGTGTCAGGACGCAGATCGACCGTCGTCATTCCGCACCACGTGCTCGCCGTCCTCGAACGCGAATGGGCCGACGCAGACACACTCCCCCGAAGCGTCCGGTCTAACGCGGGACGCTCTTCCGCGTCGTCACCACGGGTGCGCACGGTACCTCCTGCGGGTGGCCGGGAGTCAACCCCCTCACATCGTCTCTCGCACCGACCTAGCGTGGATGACGTCCGGGGGGCAGCGAAGACGCTGTCCACCTGGCGCCTCGACAGGCACCGAGAACAATCGGGGAACAGCAGAACGCTTCCTGCAAGGAGCGCAGGTCCTACCAGCCAGCCACAGCGTGGCCGGCCGACGAGACCACCGCGGGGACCCACCACCAGGAGGGTCCCCGCCCCACTTCCACCACGAACCACGGAAGGCAGGACCATGACCGACTTCACCGATCGCACCGTCCTCATCACCGGAGGAGCGGGAGGCATCGGAGCCGCCACGGCGAAGATGTTCTTCGACGCCGGCGCCCGCGTCGCCCTCGTCGACGTCGACCAGGACGCCCTCGACCAGCAGGCGACCTCCCTCGGGTCCGACGCACGCATCCTCACGATCCAGGCCGACGTCTCCGACCCGGGCGACGTCGCCCGCTACGTCCAGACCACCCTCGACGAGCTCGGGCACATCGACGTGTTCTTCAACAACGCCGGCATCGAGGGCAAGGTCGCGAACCTCGTCGACACGACCCCCGAGGACTTCGACCGTGTCATTGGCATCAACCTCCGAGGAGCCTTCCTCGGCCTCCACCAGGTCCTCCCCCACATGACCGACCGCGGCAGGGGCAGCATCATCAACACCTCCTCCGTCGCCGGCCTCGACGGCGCCCCCGGACTCAGCCCCTACGTGGCCTCGAAGCACGCCGTCACCGGACTCACGAAAGCCGCGGCTCTCGAGGTCGCCGGCACCGGTGTCCGGGTCAATTCGATCCACCCCTCCCCCGTGAACACCCGCATGATGCGCTCCATCGAAGCCGGCGGCGGCGACGCCGAAGCCCAGCGCCAGGCGTACGAACAGGGCATCCCCCTCGGCCGCTACGCCGAAGCGACCGACATCGCCTCCCTCGTGGTGTTCCTCGCCTCCGACGAGGCCGCGTTCATCACCGGCGCCCAGTACCGCATCGACGGTGGCATGGGCGCCAGCCAATGACCCACCCACCCACCGATCGACGCGGAGGGAGGCCGACGGAGGCGCGGCGCGATGATCCGACGCTGGTCAGGAATCAGCCCGCCATCGGGCAGGGCCGCCGTCGACAGTGGCTGGTGCCGGCGGCACTCCTCGCGGCCATCACCATCGGCCTCATGATCATCGCCCTCGACCTCCAGACGGCCGTTCCCGTCGCGGGCATCGTCATCGTCAGCACGCTGCTCACCGCGATGGTCGTGGTGGCGCTCGTCGTCGAGCCGACCCGACGACGCAACATCGTGTCTGCCTGGCTGATGAGCACCATGGGGCTCGTGGCCCTCACTCTGCCGGTGCTGCTCCTCATCGGCCAGGCGCGCCCGAGCTGACCCAGTTGGCGGCCCCGCCTCATCTCCATGGGCAGGAGAGATCTCGCCCGGGACGATGGTCGTTCCTGGCTCTCGCCAGGGCCTGTTGATCATCAGCGGATGAGTGCACATGTCGTCACCCGTGGATGCCCCCGGAGCCTACGTCGTAGTCGACCAGGTAACGGAGCAACGCAACCGCCTAGACGTGGTCGAGCCTCTGGCTGAGCTCGCCGAGGTGCCCCGCCCGCGATCCTTGAGCGACGTCGGCGAGGCGAGCCAGGAGGCGGCGGGCGGCGTCGAGGACGATGGGGTGCTCGCCCCCGTAGGTGAGGACGCCGTCGAAAACGGTGTCGATGAGCTGTTCCGGCGCCGGCCAGTGAGGCAGGACGCGGACCAAGGCATCCTCGTCGAGGTAGGCGGTGATGGCCTGCCGCTCCGCCCACAAGGGCACGAGCGCCGTCGCTGACAGGTCCAGTGCGCTGACGGCCGTGTACGGATCGTTGGTTCCGCTAGCAAGACCACGGACTGCGATCTCGACGAGTTGCTGAAGCGCGAAGCCGACGTCCTGGAACGGCGTTCGTGCCGCACCGAGGGTCACCATCGATCGGAGCCGGTCAAGGTCCTTCTCCGACAGGGGACGAACGTGGGCTCCGACACGGGCGGCGACGCGGAGCAGGCAGTCCCCTCGATGAGGTGGTCTCCCGGCATGGCGGTCACGTCGATGACCTGATCGTGGTCGTGGGCCCAGGACACGAGCCGCTCCCACCCGACGGACTGGACGTACCCGTCGCCCCCGGCCTCGACTGTGGACCACGAGTGGAGACCGTCAGGGTGCGGACGCACGCTCACCCCGTCGCTGTCACCGTCGGTCCGGTACGCGTGGTCCACAGCTGTCTCGAGGTCCTCCTGCACCTGCTTCTGCAGCGACGTTATCTGCACGCTCGACGCGATGTGGTGGATGAAGAACACGAGCACCGCGACGTCGACGACCCCGAGGACGACGGCGACATGGATGGCGATCACGGGGACGAAGGCCGACCCGTCGTCGATGGCGGTGTGCACGGAGCGGAGGACGACGATCGAGTAAAGGAAGGTGGAGGTGAAAGCCGCCAGGACGAACTGGTTCGCCCGGTCGGCCATGAAGTTCCGCACCAGGCGCGGGCCGTACGTCGAGGACGTCGTCGCCAGGACCGAGATCGTGATGGAGAACGACGTCCCCGCCACGGTCAGTATCGCCGTCCCGATCGTCGTCAGGATGGCACGGCCCCCGCTGGCACTCAGAGCGTCGAGGATCGGGACCGAGGAGCCCCCGTCGACGATCCTTTGATCGACGAACACGAGCAGCTGGGCGACCACGATGGCGAAGACCCCGAGAACGGCCGGGAAGAACCAGAACGCCTCACGGAGCCGGAGAGCGACGGTGCGCACGAGCGGCTTCTTCCTGTCAAGTCTCCGACACGTCAGACGACGCCCCGAAGCGTAGTCAGCCCACGCGTTCTCCCCTCGTTCCCCCGCTCGGCGTCGGTCAGCTCACGGGGGCGGCGACGGAAGTGTCTTACTGTGGGCCGGTGACGACGCAGACGAAGGGCACCGCTGCTCCTGCTCGGATCGCTGCCTTCTCGCAGGGCGTCCTGCGCCGCTCCCCGGCACTCGTGGCCCTCGGGATCTTCCTCGCTGTCGTCCTGCTCTTCTCCGGGCTGCTGGCGTTGCCGGCAGCGACGGCCGACGGAACGAGGACACCGCTGCACGACGCGGTCTTCACCGCGGTGTCCGCGATGACCGTCACGGGGCTCGTGACCGTCGACACGGCGCTGCACTGGTCGTTCTTCGGGCAGATCGTCATCCTCGCCGGGGTCCAGGTCGGCGGGCTCGGCATCGTGACCATCGCGCTCCTGCTGTCGAGGGCCGTCACGCACAAGCTCGGCGTGCGCGGGCGGATCATGGCGCAGCAGGGCATCGGCACCAGCAAGCTCGGCGAGGTCCAGTCGCTGCTCAAGATCGTCGTCCTCACGACTGTCGTCGTGGAGGCGGCGCTCGCACTCGTCCTCGTGCCCGCGTTCATCGTCCGGGAGGGATCGTTCGCCTCGGGCACGTGGCACGGCGTCTCGGCCTTCAACAACGCCGGCTTCGTCACCCACGCCGAGGGCCTCGAACAGTTCGCCACCGACCCATTCATCATCGTCCCGCTCATGGTCGGGGTGTTCGTCGGCAGCCTGGGCTTCCCCGTCTTCATGGTCCTCATGGTCCACAAGACCCACCTCCGACGCTGGAACCTCCACACGAAGCTGACCGTCACGGTCACCCTCGGGCTTCTGATCGTCGGAGCCGTGGTGTGGACACTCCTCGAGTGGGGCAACACCGCGACCATCGGCGACCTCCCGGCGGGCGAGAAGCTGGTCCACGGGCTCTTCGCGTCGACCATGATGCGCAGCGGCGGCTTCGCGCTCGTCGACACCGGCGCCTCCCACCCCATCACCCTCCTCGCCACCGACGCCCTCATGTTCGTCGGCGGCGGTTCCGCCTCCACCGCCGGCGGCATCAAGGTGACGACGATCGCGCTGCTGTTCCTCGCGATCGCCGCCGAGGGCAAGGGCGACAAGAACGTCCGGGTCTTCCGCCGCACCGTCCCCGAAGCGGCTCTCCGCGTCGCGATCAGCGTCATCTTCCTCGGTGCGACCCTGGTGCTCGCGGCGACCGCGCTGATCATGACCGTCAGCGATGAACCCCTCGACCGCATCCTGTTCGAGGTGATCTCCGCCTTCGCCACCTGCGGCCTGAGCGTGGGGCTGAGCGCCGAGCTCGACCCCTTCGGCAAGTACGTCCTCGCCGCCCTCATGTTCGCCGGCCGGGTCGGGCCCATCGGCCTCGCCTCGGCCCTCGCCGTCCGCCGCCGCACCCTGCTGTACGACTACCCGGAGGACCGCCCCGTCATCGGCTGACGCAGGGACCGATGGTCAGGACGTCGTCGTCTTCCGGGGTGCAGATCCGGGTCCGCACCCCGCGGTGGGGCCACCCCAGAGGGGTATCTGACGCCGGCCCCACCCTCAGCCGTCAGTCGGTGGGACTCACGGAATGAAGAGCCGCGTTCCCGGCACGCGATCGTTCACCGGAGGGTCACTGGTTCCCAGATCGTCACGACATCGATCTCGTAGTGGTGCGAACTCTTACGATCAGGGTCGCCGGTCAGCCGACCTGCACGAGGCCGGCTCTGATGCCCCAGAGGACTGCCTGCAGCCGGTCGCGGGAACCGGTCTTCTGGAGGAGCCCGGCGAGGTGGTACTTCACGGTCGTCAGCTCGACGAACAGGCTCTGCGCGATCTCGGCGTTCGACGACCCCTGCGCGAGAAGCTGCAGCACGTCGAGCTCACGAGCGGTGAGCCGGGCGCCCTCCGCGTTCTCACGCGTCGCCCGTCCCCCGGCGCCGGCGCGGCGCGCGCCGAACTCTCGGAGCACGCGGCGTGTGAGCCTCTGGTCAAGCGTGCCCTCCCCGGCCGCGACCGACCTGACGGCGCTCACCAAGGTGGCCTCGTCCGTGCCCTTGAGGAGGAACCCGGCTGCACCCGCCTCGAGCGCGGCGAACACGTCGGCATCGACGTCGAAGGTCGTGAGCACGAGCACGCCTGCGTCGATGGTCGGGTCGGCAGTGATCTGCCGGGTGGCGGTGATGCCGTCGGTGCCGGGCATGCGGATGTCCATGCACACCACGTCGGGGCGCAAGGCGCGGGCGAGGCTGACAGCCTCGGCCCCGTCGACGGCCTGGCCGACCACCTCGAGGTCGTCGACTGCGCCCAGCACGACGGACAGCCCGGCCCGGACGACCATCTGGTCGTCGGCGACCACGACACGGATCACGAGGCGCGCCCCGTGTCGCCGACGAGGACGAGTCGGTTCGTCCAGCCGCCGTGGTGCCGGTCGGGGCCCGTCGTCAGCCGGGCGCCGACGAGCTCGGCGCGCTCGGCCATGCCGGCGAGGCCGTAGCCGGTGCCCGTGCTCGTGCTCGTGCTCGCGCCCGGGGCGACCAGGGCCGGATCGGCGGCCTCGTTCCGCACCGACACCTCGACCTGGTCGTCCGTCCAGGTCACGGCGACGCGGCAGGGCGCTCCCGGGGCGTGCCGGGCGGCGTTGGCGAGGGACTCCTGCACCATCCGGTAGGCGGTCGCCTCGGCCAGGGGGCCGAGCGACCGAGGTTCGCCCTCGACGATCGTCGTGACGTCCTGGCCCCGCTCGCGTGCCGCCTCCGCGAGCCCCTCGATCCCGGCCATGGTGGGCACCGCGACGGGCCGCCCCGACGCCTCGGGCTCGTCGTCGCGCAGCAGGCCGACGGTGCGGCGCAGGTCGCCGAGCGTGATGCGGGCGTCGTCCTGCACGGTGCGGAGCATCTCCCGCGCCCGCTCGGGGTCGCTGGCGACCAGGGCCGTGGCCGCCTGCGCCCCGACGATGATCCCGGACAGGTGGTGGCCGGCGATGTCGTGCAGCTCGCGGGCGAGAGCGGCACGCTCCGACCGCACGGCGCGGTCGGCATCCTCCCGCCGCTCCCGCTCCACCGAGCGCTCCTGGGCGTCGAGCGCCTCCCGGAGGCGCTCACGGCCACGGACCTGCTCGGCGACCACCGCCGGAAGCAGGTACAGCACGACGACGCGGGCAGCCGCGGTCGCGAGCACGACCCCGGCCGGCGAACCCACCGGGCCGACGACCATCGCCGCCGCCCCGACCAGGGCGGTCGCGGCCGCCGCGGCCACGAGCGCGACGAGCCGGGCGGTGCGGTCGACGCGGCGGGCGAGCGTGTACGCAGCGACGATGACACCCAGGGCGCCGATGCCGAGCTCGCCCGCCGTGGTGGCGAGGACGACGAGATCGGCGGCGACGACGACTGCGAGCACGACGAGGGGCCGATGCCGCCGCGCCAGCAGCGCGATCGACTGCACGAGCACGAGGGCCGCGTGCACCAGGGGCGGCACGTCGCCGGGCACCGTCGCGGGGATCTGCTCGCCACCGAGGTCGAGCGCGACGTACCCGAGCGCGACGGCCGCGACCAGCAACGACGGGAAAGCCGACCGGAGGCGCGACGCGGGTGTGCGACGCGCCTGCGGATCCATGGGGCGAGTCAACCACGACCGACGCCGACCCCCGGTGGGGTCGGCGTCGGGACGGGCGGCGGAGGTCATCGCGCCCTGCTCGCGAGGAACATCACGGGCCTGTCATCGTCTCGATCACGCCGATCCATGCCGGCTCCCCGGTCGGGCCGGACACACGGGACCAGATGCCGGAGACGACCGCACCGGCGAGCAGCACCACAGCGATGACGACGACGACCTTCGTGCGGCTGCGGGGTCGCCCCTCCCGCTCAGACATCGCGACGGGAGAGCGCGATGGACGCCGTGGCCATCGCCGCGGCCGTGAGCGCCAGGAGCGCAGCGATCGCGACCCCTCCGCTGACCGTGCCCGCGCCTCCGTGGATGACGGACTGCGCGAGGGCGACGGGCAGGAACTGCGTCCACGAGGCCGCCGCTCCCTCGCCGACGAGCTGGGCGACGGCGGCGACGATCGGTTCGGCGACGAGGGCGCCGATCATGACGAGCACCCCCGCGAGCTGGGACCGGCAGAGGATGCCGACGGCGAGGCCGACGACCGCGAGGCAGGTGACGGCGAGAACCCCCCGTGCCGACGTCGCGACGACGGCGCCGGTGGCTGCCGTGAAGGGCGTCGCGGTCAGCACGAGGGAGCCGATCAGGGTGAGCAGGCTGACGATCGCCAGCACGAGCCCGACGACCGCGGCGCCGACGCCGACGGCGGCGGCCTTCGCCACGACGACGCGGCTGCGACGAGGGCTCGCGAGGACGGCGCCGACGATGCCGCCGTGACGGTCGTCGCTCGTCCCGGCGAGGACCCCGAGCAGAACGATCGCGACGAGGGCCAGGCCGATCGACCCGCCGCCGAGCGTTGTCCCGAGGGGAGAGAGAGCGTCGAGCTGTATCGCCGCGGCGGACAGGTCGACGACGGGAAGATCGTCGCCGAGGGCCTCCGCTCCGGGTCCCACCTGGCCCGACGCGAGGGCGGGGAGGAGGACGACGAACACGAGCTGGGTGAGGACGAGGCCCAGCAGCGCGACGGCGGCGGCGACCTTGGTTGCCGTCGTGGTGACGAGCCCGAGGATCTCTGCGCGGAACATCAGCGCACCACCCCTTCGGTGCCGGTGACCTCGAGGTAGTAGCCCTCGAGGGTCCCGGTGCGGTCGGCGAGGACTGCGGCCATGGTGGTCTCGGCCACGACACGGCCCTCGGTGATGACGACGACGTCGTCGGCGATCTCCTGGATGTCGGACAGCAGGTGCGACGACACCAGCACGGCGCCCCCGTCCGCCGCGAAGGCGCGGAGCCTCTGACGGAGCCAGTGCATGCCCGCGGGATCGAGGCCGTTGGCGGGCTCGTCGAGGACGAGGAGGCGCGGCTCGCCGAGCAGGGCCGCAGCGATCGCGATCCGTTGGCGCATGCCGAGTGAATACGTGCCGGCACGGCGGTCAGCGTCCTGGCTCATCCCGACCTCGGCGAGGACTGCGGCGACACGGCCGGCGCCAACCCCAGCCCGCAGGGCGGCAATGGAAAGGTGCTGTCGGCCGGTCCGGGCGGGGTGCAGGCCGCCGGCGTCGAGGACGACGCCGACTTGCTGGGCCGGGTGCACCAGCTCGCGGTAGGGGGCGCCGAGGACGAGAGCGTCGCCTCCGTCCCGAGAGACGAGGCCGAGCAGGAGACGGATGGTCGTGGTCTTGCCGGCGCCGTTCGGGCCGAGCAGGCCCACGACACGGCCGGGACGGACGGAGAAGGAGACGTCGGAGACGCGGGGGCGGCCGCGGTGGGCCTTGCGGAGTCCGCGCACCTCGAGGGGCAGGGGGGTCGGTTCGTTCATGCTGTCCAGCCTCGCGACACCGGCCCCGCGGCACCCCCGCCGCTGGCACAGCGCTCCCCGTCCTTCTGGCCAGTAAGCCGGACGACGTCGAGTCAGGCGGCGGGCCGGCATTCACGGCCAGTCACCCTGGTCACCGCCCGTCGTGACGCAGTGGGGCCGGTGATGGATCGTCTAGCGAGACACCGGTTTGGCGTCCTCAGGTTTGATCTGGCCGTGCTGGCTCGGGACAAGACGAGGGACGAGCCGGACGAAGATCACCATGCCGATGAGTTCGACGAGTGTCTGGGTCACGACAACGACCGGAGCAAGTGACAGCGACGCCGGCAGGGCCAGCGCGAGCGGCAAGACCACGAGGGAGTTCCTGGTCGCACCGCTGAACACGAGGGCTCGGGTGGCTGGCGCGTCGAGTCGGAAGATGCGGCCGGCCCCGATGCCGAGCGCTGCCATGACGACGAGGAACCCGGCGTAGATCGGCACCAGCACGAGTAGCTGACCCAGGGCGTCTCCGACGGCGCCGGCTTGCGAGGCCACGACGGTGAACAGGGTCGCCATCATCAGCGGCACCATCAGGCTCAGCATCGTCTGCTCGATGACGGCACCGGCTCGGTGTCGCCGGGCGAGTGCCTGCACGAGTGCGGCTGCGGTGAGCGGGACGACGATCAGGAGGAGGAATGCTCGGGCGAAGGGGCCGACCTCGACCACGGCTACGCCCTCGGGGCCGATGAACAGCAGCAGGTACAGCGGCAGGAGAAGGATCTGCGCCAGCATCAGCAGCGGTGCGGCGGCGAGGAGCCGTTCTGATGCGCCGCCGGCAAGGCCGGCGAACACGATCACGTAGTCGATGCACGGGGTCAGCAGCACCAGCAGCACCCCGAACAGCAGCGCCGGCTCGTCTGCGACGAACCGGGACAGCCCGTACGCGATGACCGGGACGACGACGAAGTTCAGCACCCCGACCGCGACGAGGAACCGCCCGTCACGGAGAGACCTCCCGATCGCGGCGAACGGCACACCGAGGAACGTCGCGAACAACAGCAGCGCGAGCACGGGCTCGATCGCTCCCTCTAAGTGGTGCGCCCCCGGCACGGTGACGCCGAGAACACCGGCAGCTGCGATCGCCACCAGGTAGAGGCCGATCTGCCGGTGTTCGAGCCAGGAAACGGCCGCGTTCACGGCAGGACCGATGTGGAGGAGGTAGGCACGTCAGCGACCGTAGAGGTTCGAGCCGCTTGAAGGTCAAGCGGCAGCGGCGGCTCTAGGGTCGCGGTGTGCAAATTTCCGAGGTCAGCAAGCGCAGCGGCGTCTCCGCCACGGCGCTCCGGTACTACGAATCCATCGGGCTGTTGACCCCTGCTAGAACCTCGAACGGGTACCGGGACTACACCCCGGACGTTCTCAGCCGGCTCGACCTGATCGAAGCTAGCAAGGAACTCGGGCTGCCCCTCGACCAGATCGGGTCACACTTCAGCACCATGGAGTCGACGTCCTGTACCGACGTCCGGGAGGCGCTGCGCCCGCTCTTGGCAGAGCAGGTGCGTCAGATCGAGGAGAAGCAGGCCCGGCTCGACCGGCTCCGGTCACGCCTTGCTCGTGCCGAGCACGACCTAGCCGAGTGTCCTGACCGGTCAGAGCGGTGCTCGACCGAGTGCGTCTTCCACTCCGACGCCTAGGGGACGCCTAAACCTTCTTGGTGCGAAGACCAGCGACGTGGCCGGCAATCAGGCCGGCGCCGGCGAGGAGCAGCGCGACGCGGCGACATTGCGGGGGCCGCCAAGACCTCGCTGCCGATGGCGGGGTTCCTGACCCTACTCAGGTTCCCCGTCAGGCCCTCCCCCACCCGAGACCCACACCTCATGGAGGCCCATCCAGTTGAGCCCTCCGGCAGCGGCCTCTAGATTCTTCCCGTGAAGATGCGGAACTGTATGAAGTGGTCCTACCTCGGCGAGTCGTTCGAGGTGTGCGACTTCACGGCGTTCTTCCGGGTCCACCGACACGGGACAGCCACCTCAACGGCCGCCGTCCACGACGTCCACCCGTCCGACCACTGGACGACCGTCGCGAGAGACGGCAGCGCAGTATTCACCTTCGCCGCCCGCAGCGGATCACCGATCAGGGTCGTCGCCCCCGCCGCAGTAGGAGCGGTCTTCCGCAGATGGTTAGACGGCCTGACCGCTGTCGAGGCGTGATCCGGACACCCTGAGCAGGCGCGTCACGGTGGGGGCGTCACACCGAACCGTGTTGCCAAGGCGCCAACGGAAGTTCCCTCAGCCGCCCGGCGCCGCAGTTCGGTGACGTCCTCGTCAGTCATTTTCTGGCTAGGACGATGGGTGATCGGACCTCCCGCATCGACACGAGCGCGCCCCACGACAAGGCTCGAGACCGTGCTCTGACTGACGCCAAACTGCGCAGCCAACTCCACTTGAGTCGTTCCGTTCCTGTATCTCTGCCGAAGAGCCACCACTTGGGAATCACTCAGGCGCACAGGCATGAACCCATTCTCGTCTCCGACGCATCGCTTCCTGCCCGTCCGACGATCGGCATCTGACGCTGTGTCTACCTGCTCGCCACCTCGTCCGTCGCGGCACGGGAGAGTGGATAGGCGCGGTCCAGGCGAGGACTGAGGACGACGAGGAACAAGAACATCGACAACAGCCACCCGGCGACCCAGTACGCGGGAATCGAGGAGATGGCGGCGTTCGGCACGACGTCGGTGGCGACTGCGACGACGACGCCGATCGTGAAGAGCACGCCCACCCCGTAGTACAGGGCTCGGAAGCCCTCCTCGACACGGCCCCGCCGTTCCTGCTGGCGACTCGTCCGGTCGTCGAGGGCGGTGACCGAGCGGCCGTAGTCATCTTCAGCAACGGTGACGAAGAGCTCCCGGACCGGGACGCCGAACGCCTTCGCCACTCGTGACAGCGTGTCGAGGCTCCCGTCGTTGCCCGCCTCGAGCCTTTGGATGGTGCGGACGGTCACGCCGCTCTCGTCTGCGAGGCGTTCCTGGGTCCAACCCATCTGGGTCCGGAGATCGACGATCCGTGTCTCGTTCATGAACCTCACACTAAGAACGGCCGGCGCCGAGGTCTACGACACCGACCCGACAGGGACCCGACACCTTCGCGACAGAGCACCTCGGGGCCCCGTCCCCACCAGGACCGCAGCCGCAGCCAGCGGTCAGATTGGGTCCGATCAGCGATCGGCTACCAGGCATTCCGAAGGGAAGTCACTGGCTGCGATCTCCGCTTGCGGTTCGCCACGAGGTCGATAGCTTGGAACAATGCTGGGAAACCTCACGGGATGGCACATCGCGGTCATCGTCGGTGTCATCGTCATAGCCCTCGCCGCGATCTGTCTCTTTGCTTGGCTCGTCGCCTTCTTCTCGAGAAAAACGTCTCGCCGCAAATAAAGCAGGTCCCGGCCCGGTGGCAGATCGGCTACTCGACGGGGTCCATCGAACACGTTGCGTGTACGCACATTTGCGCCGCATAACCTGCGTGGCTCAGCGTCGAGAGGAACACCATGTCTGCACCGCGCCCGTCACAGAAGAACTGGTACGCCGTCCTGTTTTTCAAGATCGCAGCTGCCGTCGGCACGATCATCGACAGCGTCCTCAACTTCTGGGGGCCGGTGCGCGTGCATGGCAGCGCGACCCCTCCCCGGCGTAAGCCTCGCCGAAACCTCCACATGGATACGCCGGAGCGGACGAGCAGCACCGAAAACACAGGGCCCCGCTGACGGATCGCCTATCGGACGCTGCCAGCCCATCCTTGACGCAGTGATGAGCGTCAGGTGGGACCGATCAGTCTTCTAGGGTGTGGCCATGAGGAATAGACGCGTCGTGGCGTTGGCTCTGATCGCGGGCGTGATGCCCCTTGCAGCCTGTAGTCATCAGGGGGTCCTCACGCTCAGTGCCGCAGAGGCGCAAATACCTGACTGCACAACCTTTGACGACGTGGCAGTTGAGACCCTGAACGAGGAAGCTTCCTGTGCCCCTGGAGGATCACGCCTTGTCTTCCCCGATGGCGTTGTTTTCGATCTGCCTGACGAAATTGGTGCCGGCCTCGATCAGCCCGGCGGGGTCGTCGGGCCGGTGTACACATACGTAGGGGTGGGCATTTACGGCGTCTTCGCTACGCGCAAATCCGACGACTGCAAGACCGTCGAGGAGTGGGGCACAACAGAGGCGCGGGAGCGCGTGTATGAAGCTTTCGGAGATGAGTACGGGTGCAAGGGACCCAATTCACCACCGTGACGACACCTCACCAGGCGTACCCGGGACAAGTCTTCAGCGTTCAAGGCGTGCGGGGCGGGCTGAGTTCCCGGTGCAGGATGGCTTATCGGAACAGCTTTTGGGAGCACCCTTGACGTCAGCCCAGTCGCGCAGCTTCGCGATCGCCTCGCGCCAGGGGCGTTGCAGACGAACGAGAACGAAGCGCTCGTCATCGTCGACTGCACGCATCAGCCACATCATCTGGACCGTCATGCCGTAGCCGCGGGCGTCCTTGTACTCGACCCGGCCGACGTCTGAGATCGCCGTAATCCGGTCCCGGAGGATGTTTCGGGACCAGATGACGCCGTGAATATGAAGGGTCACGTCGTCCAGCAGGACGTGTACGCCGTAGCTGCGAACAGTGGCCCAGAGTGATGATGTGTGACAGCGGTGCCCTCGGTGCAGGGTTGTCACTCGCGTCTGCCACCCGTTTCGCCGGGAGTGAGGACGGCTGCCTGCGACCGCCAATCTTTTTCGGCCCCGGATGAACTTCTGGATGAGCTGCATCGTGTTCGTAGTAAGCGGGCTACCTGGGCCGGCGTACCAGCAGGAGGAATCATGCACAAGCGAATGACCATCACCCTCACGACGGCCGTTTTGGCCGCGGCCGCTCTCTCCGGGTGCGCCACATCTGCCGAATCATCCACGACGACCGACTCCACCGAGCCGGCCCCTGCCGAGACCACCGCGGCAGCGGCAGTCCTCGGCACCGCAACGTCTCCCTTGGGCGAGATCATCACCGACGACGCCGGGTACACGATCTACACGTTCAAGATGGACAAGCAGGACTCGGGCACCAGCAACTGCTACGACGAATGCGCCATGACCTGGCCGGCAGTGGAAGCCTCCGACACGTCCTCCCCAGACGGCATCACGGGCAAGATCGGTTCCCTCACCCGCACGGACGGGACAACCCAGCTGACCGTTGACGGCTGGCCGGTGTACCGGTTCGCGAAGGACACCGAACCGGGACAGGTCAACGGACAGGGCGTGAAGGATGCCTGGTACGTCCTCCAGCCGGACGGCACGATCAACATGGAAGCAGCCACTGAGGGCGCAGCGACCCCAGCCTCCTGATCGCGCGCGTGCCTGCCGGACAGAACTCTCCGCGTTGCAGGCCCTCGCAGCTCCACAACCCCACCCGAGCAAAGGAGCCACAAGGCAGTGCTCATCGACATCAAAGCAGAGACAGCGGGTGCGAATACATGGACTGCTTCCGCTCAGACGGTGAACCCATGTCCTGGCCTGGTCGATGGCATGAGGTTCGATCACTGGTGCGCATCGGCGTTTCTCGGTGCGCTCGATACAGGCACGACAAGTGGCGGTCCTGGATCAGGCATTAGCCGGACTTCACTGGCGCGAGGCGGTGAAGGTTATGACCCGAGCCAGTGACGAGCTTTTGTCGACATTGTTCGAGTGCCACGGCGGGGCGCTTCGCCGTTACACACACAGCCTCACTCTGAACGCGGCGCTGACCGAGGACATCGTTCAAGAGACGATGCTGAGAGCATGGCAGCGTCCTAAGGTGCTGGAGCTCGACAAGGATGCTGCTCAAGCGTGGCTGTTCACCGTCGCTCGGCGCCTCGTCATCGACGACGCACGATCTGCCCGGAGTCGACGAGAAGTGGCAGCCCCTGGCGAGGTAGAGGGCGCTGCTCTTGATCGCACTGATGCGGTCCTGGACAGCATCATGGTTGCGGACGCGCTGGCGTCGCTCTCCGACCACCACCGTCAAATCGTCGTCTATGCATACTTCGCTGGTCAGAGCATTCCTGAAATTTCGAGACGGCTTGGCATCCCAGAAGGAACCGCGAAATCGCGGCTCCACTACGGGTTACGCGGGCTGAGGCTAGCCCTCCAAGAAAGGGGCGTCACACGATGACTGAGCATCGCGATCTCCACGCTAACGAGGACCGTTACCAAGACTGGGACGCGTCCTACGTCCTCGGAGCGCTCCCCACCGATGAACGTCGCGAATACGAGCAGCACCTCAGTACCTGCGCCAACTGCCGTGAAGCGGTGACGGAACTTGCGGGTCTCCCAGGCATCCTGAGCCAGATCTCGCCGGAAGAGGCCCTTGCCATTCAGTCACCTCTGGGTATGGACGACACTCAGGCGCCATCAGAAGCCTTGTCGCTGATGGCCCACCGCTTCCGCAAGAGTCAACGCCGCCGCCGAGGAGTCATGGCTCTCGCTGTTGCCGCTGCTGTTGCTGGCGCCGTCTTCGGGGGGCTCGCCGTAGGCGCAAGGAACGACGTCGGCCCAGCGACGGCCCAGATGACGTTCCAGCCAATGGACCCCGGAACTGACTCCACCACCCTGACTGCCGGTCTGCAGATCGAGGAGAAATCTTGGGGCACGAGGCTCGATTGGAACTGCGACTACGGCGCGGACGCGCCAGACGACTCCGGATACGAGCTCGTGGTCACGCAAACGGACAACACCACGCTTACCGTCGCGACGTGGGACGCAGCCGGCTCGCGTGCCGCAGATCTGTCTGCGTCGACGGCTATTCCCAGCCTGAAGATCGCGAGTGTAGAAATCCGCTTGCAGGGATCCACGGTCGCGTTGGCTCGGCTAGACACCTGAGCACCTCCCGAACGAGACGCCCGTTAGACGGTCGGTTAGCGGACGCTCGTTGGCGGCAACCACTCCCTCTTAGTTGCCGGGCCCAGATCGTCTCGATAGGTCGGTCCGGAATCGCTCTCGGTGGCGGATCGTCTATCGGACAGACCCATCGTGAGTGAGCGCACCAGTACCGTGGGCTCGTGAGTGACTTCTTCGTCGCAGGTAGTTGGCGAAACCGGGCAGCCATCATCGACGTCGTTGAGGCACTCGACCAGCTAGGGGCGTCGTCATACAGCTTCGTCCGAGCCGAGTACGACGAAGACGCCGCCAAATTCGCCCTTGCGGGAGGCGCGGACGACGCGGACCTTTATGCGCCGGGCATTCAGAAGCTCTTCGACCAAGACCTGGCCGCACTCCGCGGGGCAGACCACTTCGTGCTGGTCCTCCCCGCAGGCGCAGCGGCGCACATCGAGGCCGGAATCGCCTACGGCCTCGGGAAACACTGCTGGGCAGTGGGGCCAGTTGATCGATCTGAGACCCTCTACCGGATCTTCGCTGCCATGACGAATGATGCAGCCAGCCTCGTCCAGCACCTCAGGCATTCTCGATTCGTCCAGTGACCGATCGGCTACCGGGACACCTAAAAAGTCTGCGCACTTAGCCCGATGTCGCGAGGAATGAGGAAGCACCTCGAAGTCTCGTATTGATCCCCCGTTGCGTCGCCTGAGAGTCGAGACGGACGTCCAGCGGCCCTGGCGTGGGTAGGAGTGCACGCTGCGCGGCTCGGATGCGAGTGATATCGAGACCGTCTCGGTGTGCGATCAAACGGCCCATGTCGTACCGGCTCATGGCTTCTGGACCGGCGAGGTGATGCATGCCATCCCGTCTTGTGCCGGCCAGTTCAAGGAGCGCTCCCGCGAGGTCGGCGACGTGAACGGGGCAGCGAACATCGTCAGTGAAGAGGTGCACGTCCCCCCGCGCAGCCGAGTGTGCAAGCCGTTCATGCACGGACGCGCCCTTGCTGCTGATGATCAGCGACGTACGCGCGATCGTGGCGGCGGGGGCAATCGCACGCACCGCCGTCTCTGCCGCTGCCTTGGCGGCGCCGTAGGGAGTGCGCGGGTCTGGCAAGGCCCGCTCGGAATACGGTGAATCGGCCCCGGAGAAAACGGCGTCGCTCGAGACGAACACGAGGTGCGCGCCCGCCGAGGTCGTCGCGATCGCCGCGTTGGCCGCACCATCCGCCGTCGTGGCCCAATCGGACTGTCGATAAGCGACGTTCATCACGACGTCGGCGCGAGCGGCTCGGACCAGTTCGATAGTTGCCTGCCGGTCGCGGAGGTCGAGTTGTAGCCAATGGCCTCCACTTATCGGACTAGTGGACTGCGTGGAAGTGCCGATCGCGTCGATATCCTGAGCCCGTGCCTGGGACAAGATCTCACCGCCCAGAAGCCCGCTACCACCGAGAATAAGCATCCGCATATGGCCACGCTAGGCGGAGCGACTGATTCCGGTGGGCGATCCCCAACCGGGCGGCCGTGAGGACGCATAGCCCACCCGGTCTCAGAGCTGCACTACGGTTCGAGCATGGAGACCGTTCCGCTCGTCATGACCATAGTCGGCGCTCTCATCGTCGTGGCAGGCTTCGCCTACGCACTGAGCCTCAGGAAACGAGGCGGGGTCCGAGTAGCGAGTCGCCCATTCCTGGCCTTGGCTATGGCGATCGGACTCGGGACCGGAATCCTCGTAGCCGGCGTCATCGCCGCTCTGGCCTGACTAGCGAACCCCAGCCCCGTGCCCGATCGCTTGCCGGGCGGGGTCAGCTCCGAGGTGATGAGAGCGCTTCCGCGCTAGGTGGTCGGCAGTTCGTCATGAGTTCAGTAGCCGAAGTCCGTCAGCGAGAACAACCCGTCGGACGTCTCCACTGCGTAGGCGCCGGCTGGCGCTTCGAGACCGTCGTACGCCTGACCAAAGGCCAGGACGCATTCCGTCGCCAGTCGCGTGGCAGACACTCGATCGTCCCCTCCGAGCGTGGCCGAGACACCAGAGAAGCCCGGAGCGCTGGCCGCCATGCCATCGTTCTGGAGCTCCCGGTAGACAAGGAAAGTGGTGCCATCGGCTCGACTCCGTCGCTCGTATCGCGCCGTGAATGGAATATGAAGTTCGCCCCACTGCAACTCGAAAGCATCGACGGTAGCTCTGTCAAAAGTGCCCACATGCGTAAAAACCAGCTGACGCTCATCGTCTCGTAGGCGTCGAGGTGCAAATAGGCCGGCGGGCGGGTCTATCTCAAGGTAGAGCATCGTTCTCCCTGTCTTTATATTGACGACAGTAAGGCCTCAACGCGCACCCAAGAATGCCCCTGAGTTCAGGCACCTTTGCCACTCTTGCGGCGTCGAGCCGGCTCCCTGACCGTATCTACGCCTGCTCCGCTCGCTGGATGGCGCGGTAAACGATTGAGCGGGCGACACCGAAGAGCTCAGCGATCTCGCTCGTCGTGTGGGCACCGGTGCAGTGCAGCTGCACGAGGTGCTTCTCCTGCGAGGCAGTCAGCTTCGGCTTGCGGCCGCGGAGCTTGCCTTCGGCCTTGGCGATCGCCATGCCCTCACGCGTTCGGGCACGGATGAGGTCGGCCTCGAACTCGGCCACCATGCCCAGGACGTTGAAGAGCAGCCGGCCAACGGGGTCGGTGGGGTCGTAGACCGCTCCCCCGAGGTTCAGGGCCACGCCCTTCTTCGTCAGCTCGTCCGCAATGTCGGTCGCGTCCCGCAGCGACCGGGCGAGACGGTCGAGCTTCGTCACGACCAGGACGTCACCGGCACGGCACGCAGCCAGCGCCTCCCGGAGGCCCGGCCGGGCTCGAGTCGTGCCCGACAAGCCGTGGTCAACATGCACGTGTTGATCATCAACACCGAGTGCTGCGAGACCGTCACGTTGTGCTGCGAGATCTTGTCCAGAGGTCGAGACACGGGCGTATCCGATGAGCATTCGACGACTGTAGCGTTTAGACCCCCGTCACCGGGCATTTTTGCGGGACAGGCATACGCGAATCCGCAGGCCAGTCGCCACTTGGCCTCAGCCGGCCGAGATGGGCTCGAGAAAGTGTCCCGATGAACGACCGGCTCGTGGGCATCGCCGTGAAGGCAGCAGATGATCGCAGCCACAGACCTACCCACATGGCGCAGAATTGTGGCTGGACGTACCCGACGATTGAGACCTCGTAGGCCTCCAAGCCGAGGGACAACGACGTCTACTGCACGATCATCCAGACAGAAAGTCAGCACTGACGTGTTCCGAACCACCCTGGCACCGTTGGTCATCGCGCTCCTCGCGGTCACCAGCGGTTGCTCGACTACGGCAAGCCGAGAGCCGACACGAACTCCCACTGGCGTACCCCTGACCAGCTACGTCGGCCTCACGTTCGACTCGGTGACGACGAGACTCCGCCCCGACACGACGGTCGTTGTTCAGGACGTGTCTGTGCTCGTCGGGACAGACCCGACCTACACCCAGATCGCTTTCGGGAGTCCCGAATGGGACGTCGTAGCAATCTGCGCAGATCAGGAGACTATCGAGGAGGCCACATCGGTCGAGGTGTCGATCGTGCCGGCCGTTGTCGCCTCGCCGAGCTTCCTCGATGAGGCGCGAGACGGAGACCACGACACCACGGTCACTTGTGATGGTCGGCCTCATCGCTGATCTGAGGCAGCGAAGCAGCGCTCACCGCAAACCAGGTTGCCCGAAACCGGTCGTTTCTGACTGCCCCGGTAGGCGACCGTGAAACGAGAACGCGCTTCTGGACTGCGTCCGCGACACAGATCGGGTCGGACAGCCCAAGCCGTTCGCACTGCGCGAGATCGGGCACGAGGTGGCCTGCGCCGAGCTACGGCTCGGCGATGCGCTCGCTGCCCACCGGTCACTCCCCGAGGTGAGCCGGTCGACGGTGTTCGGGCTCGGCGGCCGGAGCTGACGAGCCAGCCAGCTGATCTACCGCGGGCTCCCGCTAGGGCTGCGGCACGGGGATGCCGCGCGGCAGCCGGATCGCGACGATCGCACTGACCGCGAGCAGCGCCGCCGCCGTGCCGAAGGCCACCTCGAACGAGGCGACGTCGACGAGCAGCCCCGCGACGAGGGGGCCGGCGATCGCCCCGACGTCCGAGCACATCGAGAAGATCGCCACCGGGCGACCGCCCCGCGCCCCCGCTGCGTCGCCGACGAGGGCTGCCGGAGCCGTGCCCATGAACGCCGTCGCGACGCCGTAGACGGCCAGCAGCGCGCCGAGGGTCACGAGTCCGGGGGCCAAGGGGACGGCAGCGAGCGAGACAGCGGCCACCGCGAACGAGCCGATCACGGCGGGTCGCCGACCCACGGTGTCGACGAAGCGGGACGCCGGCGCGAGCGCGAGCGTCTGCGCCACGGCGGCGACGGCGAAGAGGACGCCCGTCCACGAGGTGGGCTGGAGCAGCACCTCGACGACCAGCACCGGCACCAGCGCGCTGCGGACCCCGAGGGACGACCAGCCCTGCGCGAAGCTCGCCACGCACGCCGCCCGGAACCGCACGTCGCGGAGCACGTCGGCGAGAGGGCGCGCGGGCTCGGCGGCCGCGGCGGCGGCCGCCGCGTCGCCTCGACGCGGGGGGCTGAGCAGCAGGATGCCGACGACGCCCGCGACCGCGAGTGTGCCTGCGTAGAAGAAGAAGGGCGCAGTGAGCGAGACCGTCGCGAGGAGGCCGCCGAGCGCCGGCCCGGCCATGCCCCCGACGAGGAACCCGCCCTGGTAGAAGCCGATCGACCGGGCGCGGCGGTCGGGGGTCGTCGAGGCGAGCAGCAGCGTCATCGCCGAGATCGTGAACATCGCGGAGCCGATGCCGCCGACCCCGCGGAGCAGCAGCAGCTGCACGTAGTCGTGCGCGAGGCCTGCGAGGCCGCTCGACACGGCCACGATGCCGATGCCCACCGACAGGACGACGCGCTCGCCCGCGACGTCGATCATCCGGCCGACGAACGGGCTCGCCACGAGGCGCATCAAGGCGAAGGCCGAGAGGACCGCGCCGACGGCGACGTAGCCGACGCCGAAGCTCGCCGCGTAGACGGGCAGCACGGGCACGACGACCCCGAAGCCGACCATGACGAAGAAGGCGATGACGCCCAGGACGACGACGTCCCGTCCGAGCCGTGCACGAGGAGGGCGGGGCGAGT
Organism: Frigoribacterium sp. PhB116; assembly: GCF_004364285.1. Classification (GTDB taxonomy): domain Bacteria; phylum Actinomycetota; class Actinomycetes; order Actinomycetales; family Microbacteriaceae; genus Frigoribacterium. The sequence goes on from NZ_SOBE01000001.1 coordinate 302,976, forward strand.
CTCGGCGGGTCGGGGCAGGGCGGGTCACCGACCAAGACTAGGCGTCGCGTGTGACGCCGTGTTGCAGGCCCGTGGCGGCCGCGACGGTGCACGACGACGATGGCCCGATGACTCGACGCATCCGGTTCAACGCCTTCGACATGAACTGCGTGGGGCACCAGTCCCCCGGTCTCTGGCGGCACCCCGACGACCGCTCGCCCGACTACACGAAGCTGAGCTACTGGACCTCCCTCGCACGCCTCCTCGAGGCCGGTCGCTTCGACGGCCTCTTCATCGCGGACGTCCTCGGCACCTACGACGTGTACGGCGGCAACCACGACGCCGCGCTCCGCAACGGCACGCAGACGCCGGTGGGCGACCCGATCCTGCTCGTCTCGGCCATGGCGGCGGCGACCGAGCACCTCGGCTTCGGCATCACGGCCGGCACCGCCTACGAGCACCCCGTGCCGTTCGCGCGGCGCATGTCGACGCTCGACCACCTCACCGACGGCCGCGTGGGCTGGAACGTCGTCACCGGCTACCTGCCCAGCGCCGCCCGCAACATGGGCGCCGACGACCAGCTCGACCACGACGACCGCTACGACCAGGCCGACGAGTACCTCGAGGTCCTCTACAAGCTGTGGGAGGGCTCGTGGGAGGACGACGCCGTCGTCCGGGACCGCGAGACCGGGGTCTTCACCGACCCGACGAAGGTGCACGAGATCGGGCACGAGGGCACCTGGTACAAGGTGCCCGGCATCCACGTCTCCGAGCCGAGCCCGCAGCGGACGCCGGTGATCTACCAGGCGGGTGCCTCGCCGCGCGGCATCCGCTTCGCCGCCGGCAACGCCGAGTCGATCTTCGTCGCCGCCCCCACGAAGGAGCGCCTGGCCGCGACCGTCACGAAGCTGCGCGACGCCCTCGAGGAGGCGGGCCGCGACCGGTACTCCGCCCGCATCTACACGCTGCTGACGATCATCACCGACGCGACGCCCGAGGCCGCCGAGGCGAAGCACGCGGAGTACCAGCGCTACGCGTCGCACGAGGGCGCGCTGACCCTGATGTCGGGCTGGATGGGCGTCGACCTGTCGACGTACTCGCTCGACGACCCGGTGGGCGACGTGGAGAGCAACGCGATCCAGTCGGCGCTGGCCAACTTCCAGGCGCAGGCCGGCGACACCGGCAAGGAGTGGACGATCCGCGACATCGCCGAGGCGGCGGGCATCGGCGGGCTCGGCCCCCGCATCGTCGGGTCGGGCGAGCAGATCGCCGACCAGCTGCAGGAGTGGGTCGCCGAGACGGACGTCGACGGGTTCAACCTCGCCTACGCCATCACCCCCGGCACCTTCGAGGACATCGTCGAGCACGTCGTCCCGGTGCTCCAGGCTCGCGGCGTGTACCCGACCGAGTACGAGCCGGGCACCCTCCGCCAGAAGCTCTTCGGCCGCGGCGACCGGCTGCCGGACGAGCACCACGGAGCCCGCCACAAGGCCTCCGCGAGGGTGGCCTCGGCCTGACGGGGAGTCCGCAGGAGGCGCGGTGCAGGCAGGTCCTGCACCGCGCCTCCTGCGTTCTGCTCACGATCGTTACACTCCGCTGCTCATCGGGGGCCCACCCGCCGCCTGACCGGGGATTCCGTGCCCGCGCGCAGGTAACGACGAGCGTGCCCGAGCGACCCGAACGACACCTGTCGCCTGGACAGGACCCGGCGTGTCCTCGTTATGGTGGACGCCGAACGCCCGGTCCAGGCCGGGCGTTCGTGCGGACGGGTCGATGAGCGAGTGACGAGGAACGGGGATCAGATGGCGTGGGACTACGTGACGGGGCGGTGGGACCAGATCTGGTTCGCCTCGTGGCAGCACTTCTCCTTGGTGGTCCAGTGCCTCGTGCTCGCGGTGGTGATCGCTGTCGTCCTGGCCGCGCTCGTGTATCGGGTGCCCGCCCTCACCGCGGTGGCGAACGGCGTCTCGGCCATCGGCCTGACCCTCCCCTCCTTCGCCGTCGTCGGTCTCCTCATCGTGCCGCTCGGCTTCGGGGTCGTGCCCGCGGTCGTCGTCGTCACCTTCTTCGCGACCCTGCCCGTGCTGCGGAACGCCGTGGTGGGCCTGACCCAGGTCGACCCGGCTCTGGTCGAGTCCGCGCGGGGCATCGGGATGGGGAGCCTCCGCACCCTCGTGCAGGTCCAGCTGCCGCTGGCCTGGCCGGTCATCCTCACCGGCGTGCGGGTCAGCGCGCAGATGGTGATGGGCATCGCCGCCGTCGCCGCCTACTCGCTGGGGCCCGGCCTCGGCGGCTTCATCTTCTCGGGCCTGTCCCGAGCCGGCGGCGCGAACGCGCTCGCCTCCGTGGTCACCGGGGTGGTCGGCGTCGTCGTCCTCGCCCTCGTGCTCGACCTCCTGCTCGTCGGCCTCGGCCGCCTGACCATCTCGAGAGGCATCCGTGTCCAGAACTGACTCCCCCACCGCCTCCTCGTCCGCGACGGAGGCGTCGGGCCGAAGCATCCTGCTCGACCAGGTCACGAAGCGCTACCCGGGACAGGCCGCCCCCGCCGTCGACGGCATCACCCTCGAGATCCCCGCGGGCAAGATCGTCATGCTGGTGGGCCCCTCCGGCTGCGGCAAGACCACCACCCTCAAGATGATCAACCGCCTGATCGAGCCCACCGAGGGCCGGGTCGTGCTCGGCGACGACGACGTCACCGACATCGACGGCGACGAGCTGCGCCGCCGCATCGGCTACGTGATCCAGGCCGGTGGGTTGTTCCCGCACATGACGGTGGCGGCCAACATCGCGATCGTCCCCAAGATGCTCGGCTGGTCCAAGGACCGCATCACGGCGCGTGTCGACGAGCTGCTCGAGCTCGTCTCGCTCGACCCGGCGACCTACCGCGACCGCTTCCCCCGGGAGCTGTCGGGCGGCCAGCAGCAGCGCGTCGGCGTGGCTCGGGCCCTCGCCGCCGACCCGCCCGTGCTGCTCATGGACGAGCCGTTCGGCGCCGTCGACCCCATCACGCGCCAGCGCCTGCAGGACGAGCTGATCAACATCCAGCACGAGCTGCAGAAGACGATCGTCATCGTCACGCACGACTTCGACGAGGCCGTCAAGCTCGGCGACTGGATCGTGGTGTTCTCCGAGGGCGCGCACATCGTGCAGTACGACACCCCGGAGCGCATCCTCGCCGAGCCGGCGAACGAGTTCGTCGAGAACTTCATCGGCTCCGGTGCGGGGCTCAAGCAGCTGACGCTCACCCGGGTGCGCGACGTCGACCTGGCGGAGGCGGTGGTCGCCAAGGCCGGTGAGTCCGGCCGCGAGGTGGCCGCCCGCGTCGAGGCCGCGGGGCACGAGCACGCCGTCGTCATCGACGACCGCGGCCGCCCCGTCCGCTGGCCGTCGCTGCGGCAGCTCTCGCGCCTCGACGTCATCCCCGACGGGACGGATCCCCAGCTGCCCGTGATCGGCAGCGGCGCCACCCTCAACGACGCCCTCGACACGATGCTCGTCTCGAGCGCCGGCGCCGCGCTCGTCACCGGTCGACGTGACGCCTTCGTCGGCGTCATCACGGTCGAGGTCGTCATGGAGGCCATCACGCGGGCACGCAAGGCCGCGGCCGTGGCGCTCGAGGGCGCCCCGGTCGGCACGAACACGGGCCCCTTGCCCGTCGTCGGGCAGCCGCGGGACGCGCCGCTCGCCGCCGAGGGCGACCCTGCCGAGGGCGCCGAGGCCGAGGGCGACCGCGTCGCCGACGGTGCGGGCCCGGCCGGGGACCGTCCGTGACCGCCGTCGCGGACGTGCCCGCCGCCTCCTCCTCCGCCGGCCGCCCCCGGCGCGCCCGGCCGTCGTGGCTCGGCCTCGTCGTCCAGCCGGCCGCCGTCGCCGTGGTGTTCGCCGCGTTCTGCGTCTGGCTCTCGACCGCCGACCTGACGACCGCCGAGCGCACGACCCTCAACCCGTCCGCGCTGGTCACCTACACGGGCGAGCACCTGGCGCTCACCTTCGCGTCGGCCGCCATCGTGCTCGTCCTGGCCGTGCCCCTGGGTGTCCTCCTCACCCGCCGCCCGTTCCGGCGCGCAGCCGGGCCGGTCCTCGTGCTCGCGAACTTCGGGCAGGCGGCCCCCGCCGTCGGCCTGATCGTGCTGCTGGCCCTGTGGCTCGGCTTCTCGTTCTGGACCGCCGTGATCGCCCTCGTGCTCTACGCGGCGCTGCCCGTGCTGCGCAACACCATGGTCGGCCTGCAGAGCGTCGACGCTCGCCTCGTCGAGGCCGGTCGGGGCATGGGGATGTCCGCCGCCTCGGTCCTGTTCCGCGTGGAGCTGCCGCTCGCCGTGCCCGTCATGCTCTCCGGCATCCGCACCGCCCTCGTGCTGCTCGTGGGCTCGGCGGCCCTGGCGACGTTCATCGGCGCCGGCGGTCTGGGGCTGCTCATCACGACCGGCGTCAACCTGTTCCTGCCGAAGGTGCTCGTCTCGGGCGCCCTGCTCGTCGCCCTCCTCGCGCTGCTCATCGACTGGCTCGGCCGCGTGGTCGAGCACGTCGCCCGACCGAAGGGCCTCCGATGACCCCCACCGACGACCGACGTCCCCGCCTGCGGGCGCTGCGCCGCGCCTCCCTGCTGGGAGTGGTCGCCGCCTCGTCCGCGGCCCTCCTGACGGGCTGCGGGCTGCAGCCCGCGACCGCCTTCGTGCCCGCCGTGGCGCCCGGATCGATCGAGGCGATCGACGACCTCCCGGACGACGCCGCGATCACGGTCACGGCCAAGAACTTCACGGAGCAGCTGATCCTCGGCAAGATCGCCGTGCTCGCCGCCCAGGCCGCCGGCTTCGAGGTCACCGACATGACCAACGTGCCGGGCAGCGTCGCCGTCCGCCAGCTCATGCTGGACGGCGGCGCCGACATGACCTACGAGTACACGGGCACCGCCTGGCTCACCTACCTCGGAGAGGCGGCGGGCATCCCCGACAAGCAGGAGCAGTACGAGGCCGTGCGCGACGCCGACGAGGCCAACGGCCTCGTCTGGCTCGAGCCCGCACCGCTCAACAACACCTACGCGATGGCGGTCCGGTCGGAGGCGGTGGCCGAGCTGGGCGACGTCGCCACGCTGTCGCAGATCGCGGCCCTCCCCGTCGACCAGCGGACGTTCTGCGTCGAGGCGGAGTTCAACTCGCGGGCGGACGGCTTCGCCCCCATGCTCGAGCGCTACGGCCTCGAGCTCGGCGCGGCGGACGGGGTGCCGACGAGCAACGTGAGCATCCTCGACACGGGCACCGTCTACGAGGCCACCGACCGCGGCCGGTGCAACTTCGGCGAGGTCTTCACGACCGACGGGCGCATCGACTCCCTCGACCTGACCGTGCTGGAGGACGACCAGGGGTTCTTCCCCGCCTACAACGTCGCCCCGGTGCTGACCGACGACGTGCTGGCGACCTACCCTCAGCTCGCCGCGGTCTACGAGCAGATCTCGCCGGCGCTCACGGACGACGAGCTCCGCACCCTGAACCGCCGCGTCGACGTGGAGGGCGAGGAGCCCGCCGACGTCGCCTTCGACTGGATGGTCGAGAAGGGCTTCGTGACACGCCCGTGAGGCATCGCCCGCGGGGTGATTAACACGGGCTAGACGCAGGGTGAACGGCAGGTGGCGACACCTGCCGTTCGCCGTCCCCCGTGTGCGGGACGAGGGGGTGCGTCACCCGGTCTGAACGACAGCTGTCGTCGTTCGGTCGTCGATCGGCACTTGCGCCGATGGGCTCTGAACTGAGTCCGAATGTGCCTTTGACCAGGTGATAGCTCGTCGTCACGCGAGGTCGCCACGCCGGGGCGCCTCACGGCGGGCGGCGGGGAGAGCGCCTCCCGGTCGCCCGGCGGGCGGTGACCCGGGTGCGACTCGCCCGGGGTGACGCGTCGCGGTGTCCCACGTGCGGGGGGCAGGGGAACCCCCGAACGGGGGGTCCCCTCCCGGGGGGTCCCCCACCTTAGAGTCGAGTCACCGGCAGCGGCACCCACCGCCCCGGAGAGCCACACCCGAACTGCTCCACCCGAACCGCTCCACCCACCCGAACGGGCCCTGCCGACGATCACCCGTCGTCGGCGGCGCCCAGCGACGTCCGTCGCCTGCTGCCGTACCCGCGGCCGCCCGCAGACGAGCCGTCGACCCCCGTCGTCCGGACGGACCCGAATCCCGACCGGACGGCTGTTCCGTTGCCCGTCGCCGCCCGAATCGGCGCCGGTGTCATTCGTCGCCTACCCGAGCACGAGTCCCCCATGCCCAGCAGCCCGTCGTCCCTCCGTACCCTCCTGCCCTCCGGCCGCCCCGCCGGGTCCTCCTCCTCCGCGTCCGTGCGTCCCGTCCTCGACGGATCGGCCGAGCCCGTCGACCTGCTCGCGCCCTCGGCCGACGCCCCTGCCTCCGTCGTCACCACCGAGCCTGCGGCCGTGTCGGCGCATCCCGCGCGGACGTCGGCCCCCCTCGCCGAGCCCGCCGCCGAGACGCTCACCGGCGCCCGGTGGGCGCTGCGCTACCGCCGCCGCCTCCGGGTCCTCGACACGGCGGTCGTCGCCGCCAGCGTGGTCGCCGCCGCGGTCGTCGACGTGCTCGACGACCTGGTGGACCAGGGCGCCGGCTCGACCTCGGCGGTCGTGGACGGCGTCCTCGAGGCGCTCTGGCTCCCTCTCGTCGTGGCGGTCGTCTGGACCGCCGCCCTGGCCCTCTACCGCAGCCGCGACCTCGCCGTCGTCGGCAGCGGCGTCCTCGAGTACAAGCGCGTGGGCAGCGCCAGCGTCCTCGCCTTCGTCGTCGTCGCCGTCGGGTTCTCGGTCGCCGGGCACGTCGGCGGCCAGGAGTACTTCCTCGTCGCGCTGCCCGCGGGCGGCGCGGGCCTCGTGCTCGGCCGGTGGGGCATGCGCCGGTGGCTGGAGGCCCAGCGCGGCGCCGGCCACTTCCTCTCCCGCGCCGTCGTGGTCGGCAGCCGGGAGGACGTCGCCTACGTCGTCGACCGCATCGACGCGACGAGCGGCGCCGTCTACGACGTCGTCGGGGCAGCTCTGACCGACGGCGACCGTGACGGCTCCGGCGTCGTCGTCGGCGACCGCGTCGTCCCCGTCGTCGCTGGCCTCGACGACGTGCCGCGTGCCGTCTGGCGCCTCAGCGCCGAGAGCGTGATCGTCGCCGGCGACGCGGGCCGGGGCCGCGACTGGCTCCGCGACCTCGGCTGGTCCCTCGAGGGCCGTGCCACCGAGCTCGTCCTCGCGTCCCGGCTGACCAACGTCGCGGGCCCCCGCATCCACTTCCGTCCCGTCGAGGGACTTCCCCTGATGCACGTCGAGCTGCCCGAGTTCGACGGGCCGCGCCACGCGATGAAGCGGGTGTCCGACCTCGTCCTGGCCGGGGGCGCCCTCGTGGTGCTCGCGCCGCTCCTCCTGGTCCTCGCCCTCGTCGTCCGGCTCGACAGCGCCGGGCCGGTGCTGTTCCGACAGCGCCGCGTGGGCCGCGACGGCCGCACCTTCGAGATGCTGAAGTTCCGGTCGATGGTCGTCGACGCCGAGCAGCTGCTCGGCTCGCTCGGCACGGCGGACGAGGGCGCGGGCCCGCTGTTCAAGATGCGCCACGACCCCCGTGTGACCCGCGTCGGACGCCTGCTGCGGAAGTGGTCGCTCGACGAGCTGCCCCAGCTCTGGAACATCGTCCGCGGCGACATGAGCGTCGTCGGCCCCCGGCCGCCCCTCCCCCGCGAGGTCGCCGACTACGAGCGACACGTGCACCGCCGGCTCTACATCAAGCCCGGCCTGACCGGCATGTGGCAGATCAACGGCCGCAGCGACCTCAGCTGGGAGGACAGCGTCCGCCTCGACCTGTACTACGTCGAGAACTGGTCGCTCACCGCCGACCTCGTGATCATGTGGCGCACGGTCCGCGTGCTCCTCCGTCACGACGGGGCCTACTGATGCGCCGCCGCACCCTGCTCCTGTCCGGAGCCGGCGTGGTCGTGCTGGCCGCAGCCGTCGTGGTGGCCGTCGTCGTCACGACCGGGTCGAACGAGGCGACGGCCAGCGGAGGAGGGATCGACGCCCCTGCGTACGTCACGACCGAGACCGGTGCCCCGGCCGTCGAGCGCGACGGTGCCGCGGCGCCCGACGACCGCGTGCAGGCCGACGTGGTCCCGTTCGCCGACTCCGTCGACTACCCGGACGGCCTGACCGTCACCACGGAGGCGGTCGACCAGGGCACGGTGACCGCGACCGGCGCCGGCGTGGTCACAGGGGCCCCCTACGTGGTCTTCGCCGTCACGGTGCACAACGGCACCGACGCGGACGTCGACCTCACGTCGGTCGTCCCGAGCCTGCGCGCGGGCAGCGACGCGGTCCCCTCCGCACCGCTCTACGACGACGTCGACGTGGCCGACCTCGACAGCGTCGTCGCCGCGGGCGCCGACGTCACCGCCCGGTACGCCTTCGTCGTCCCGGCAGACCGCCGCGACCAGGCCACGCTCTACCTCGACCTGGACGGCGTCCACGCGCCGGCCACCTTCACGGGGAGCCTCCCCCGATGACCGTCTCGACGCACGACGGGGTGCGCCGGGAGGGCGCGGCCCCGGCGGCACGGCCTCGGCCGCGCCGCCGGTCGGACGTGCTCGGCGCGCTGGGCGGCCAGGGCACGCAGGCGCTGCTCGGCCTCGCGGGGCAGATCGTCGCGGTGCGCCTGCTCGCGCCGTCGGACTGGGGCGTGTACGCCGTGCTGTACGGCGTCGTCGTCGTCTTCGCCGCCCTCGCCAGCGGCTTCGTCGGCGACTCGCTGACCGTGCTCGACCGTGGCTCCGCGGACGTCCGCCGCGGGCTCCTGGCCTGGGCTGCCGTCTGGTGCCTCGCCGCCCCGGCGGTCGCGGGCGTCGTGATCGGCGCCTCCGGCGTGCTCGAGCCGGCCCAGGCCGCCCTCTTCGCCCTCGCCGCAGGTGCCTTCGCCGCCGAGGAGGTCGCGCGACGCCTCCTGATGGCGCAGCTGCGCTTCTGGCGACTCGTCGTCGTCGACCTCACCGGCCTCGGCGCGCTGCTCGGCACGGCCGGCCTGCTCGCCGTCGGCGGCACCACGGGACTGCTGCTGCCGCTCGCCGCGCTCGGCGCAGGGCAGTCCGTCGCCCTCGTGACCGCGCTCGCGCTCGCTGGCCCCCGCCGGGCGGCGACGGCCTCGCCGAGCTGGGCGACCGGCCACAGCGGGGTGCGGATCGTCGCCGCCTACGGGTCGCTCCGCGCAGCCCAGGCCGTCGTGCGACCGTCCCTGCTGACCGTGACGCGCCTCCTCGTCGTCCTGTTCGTCGGGACGGTCGCGACGGGCGACCTCGAAGCGGCCCGCGTGTTCGTGGCGCCCGTCCTGCTGCTCGTCGGCGGCCTGTCGACCTACCTGTTCGCGACCTTCGCCGTGGCCCACGCCGTGCCGACCCGGACGCTCGTGCATCGGGCCGACCGGGCGGTGCTGCGGCTCCTCGTCGGCGCCCTCGCCGTCGGTGCCGTCGCGGTGCTGCTGGCGCCCGTCGCAGGCGAGCTGGTCGCGGGCCGGCCGCTCGACACCCTCGCGGTCGCCGGGTGGGCCGCGTACGCGGTGAGCGTCGCGGCCGTCACCCCGTACGGGTCGCTCGCGGCCGTCCGGGGCGGTCAGGCCCGCGTGCTCGCCGTGCGCGTCGCCGACTCGTTCTTCTCCCTCGCAGCCGCCGTCGCCGTCCTCGGCGTCGGCGCTCCCCCGGCCGCGGTGCCGTTCGCGCTGTGCGCCGGCAGCGTGCTCGGCGGGCTGCTCGTGCGGCGCGTGGTGACCAGCCTCGGCGACGCGGCCGCCGTGCCGGGCCGCCCCCGTCCCGACGACCTCGAACCTCCTCCCCCTACGTCCGACCCCATCGACCGCCCCCTCGCCCTCACGACCCGACCCGCACCCGACCGCGGACGAGCAGACTGCTCGCCCGAGACCCTGACCGGAGAGACACGACCATGACCCCCACCCCTCGTCGAACGGCCCGCTCGGCCGTCGGCGTCCTCGCCCTGACGGCCCTCGTGGCCGGGGGCCTCGCCTGGGCGCCCACGGCCGCCTCGGCGGCGACGGCTGCCGCGCCCGGCATGACCGTCACCGGTGCCTACACCAGCAGCTCCCCGGCAGGCAGCGCCGCCGCCGCGAGCACGGCCACCGTCAGCTCCGACGTCCTCCCGACGCCGCAGATCAACGGCGTCGTCTGGAGCACGGCGGTCGTCGGCACCACGGCCTACGCGGTCGGCGCCTTCACGGCCGCCCGGCCCTCGGGCAGCGCCGAGGGGCAGAACTCGGTCACCCGCAACAACGCCATGGCGTTCGACGTCCGCACGGGCGCGATCCTGCCCTGGAACCCGAACCTCAGCGCGCAGGGCCGTTCCGTCGAGGTCTCGCCCGACGGTGCGACCCTCTACGTCGGCGGCGACTTCTCGACCGTGGGCGGCGTCGCCAAGAGCAAGATCGCGGCCTTCACCGTCTCGACGGGTGCCCTGAAGACGTCGTTCTCGGCCTCCATCTCCGGCTCCGTGTGGGGCATCGCCCCGACCGCCACGACCGTCTACGTCGTCGGCTCGTTCGGCACAGCGAGCTCGAAGGCCCGCGCCAACGCGGCCGCCTTCACGACCGCGACCGGCACGCTCACGGCGTGGAACCCCGGAACGGACAACATCACCCAGGCCGTCGTGGCGGCCCCCGACGACAGCCGCGTCGTCATCGGCGGTCGGTTCCAGACCATCGGCGGCCAGCCGATCGTCGGCATCGGCGCGGTGGACGGCTCGGTCGGCGCGATCCAGCCCTTCGAGGCCAAGCCCGTCTCGGCGCAGCAGGGATCCAACCGCTCCTGGGTGACCGACATGACGGTCGTGGACGGCGTCATCTACGCGACGGGCAACGGCGAGGGCGGCCACTGGTTCGACGGGCGCTTCGCGGCTCGCTTCGACACCGGCGCCCTCGTCTGGCTCGACAACTGCTACGGCGCGAGCTACGGCACGGCCGTCATCGGGCAGGTCGCCTACGCGGTCTCGCACTCGCACGACTGCACCTCGGTCGGCGCCTTCGCCGAGCAGTCGCCGTCCGTCTGGAAGCGCGCGACCGCCAACACGACCGTCGCGACCGGCACCGACCAGGGAGGTCCGAGCGTCGGCAGCATCTACTCCGGCCAGGCCACCCCGACCCAGCTGCCGTGGTACCCGCTCGTCAACTCCGGCTCGTACACGAAGCAGTACCAGGGCGGCTGGTCGCTCGGCGCCTCGTCGAGCACCGCCAAGTACCTCGTCATGGGCGGAGAGTTCACGCAGGTGAACGGCAAGGCGCAGCAGGGCCTCGCCACGTTCGCCACGCGCGACACCGCGCCGAACAAGGTCGCTCCCCAGTACGCGCCGATGAAGCCCACGGGCCTCTCGCTCGCGTCGGGCAGCGTCCGCGTGTCGTTCCCCACGACCTGGGACTACGACGACGGCAGCCTGACCTACAGCCTGTTCCGTGACTCGGGCACGACCCCCGTCGCGACCCAGGTGGCGGACTCGCGCTTCTGGCGCCTCCCGACCCTCGGCTTCGTCGACGCCGGCCTCGCCCCCGGCAGCAGCCACACGTACCGCGTGTCGGTGACGGACGCCGCGGGCAACACCTTCACCGGCTCGCGTTCCGACGCCGTCACGGTGTCCTCGTCGGCGGGCGACCCGTACGAGAAGGCGGTGGCTGCCGACGGCGCCACCAGCCTGTGGACGTTCGGCGAGCCCTCCGGCACGGCCGTCTACGACCACGTCGGGTTCTCGGACGCCACCGCGACCGACGCCGTCCAGCGCGGCACGACCGGCCCGGTCAGCACGACGGCCGCCTCGTTCCAGGGGCAGCAGGGATCGACGGCCTCGGCGAACTCGCCGGTCGACGGACCCCAGACCTTCACGGTCGAGTCGTGGTTCCGCACCACGAGCACGTCCGGCGGCAAGATCGTCGGCTTCGGCGACCGCCAGACGGGCAACTCGTCGAGCTACGACCGGCACGTCTACATGGACGGCGAGGGACGCGTCACGTTCGGGGTCTACCCCGGAGGCACGGCGACGGTCGCGAGCTCGCCCGGTCTCAACGACGGGACGTGGCACCTCGCCACGGCGAGCCTCGGCTCGTCGGGCATGAGCCTGTCGATCGACGGCGTCAAGGTCGCCTCGCGAGGCGACGTGACCAGCGCCCAGGCCTACAAGGGCTTCTGGCGCGTGGGCGGCGACTCGAACGGCGGCTGGCCGAACGCCGGCAGCGACTGGTTCACGGGCGACGTCGCGGACGTGGCGGTCTACCCGACCGTCCTCAGCGCCGCGCAGGTGGACGGCCACTGGGTCGCGTCCGGTCGCACCTCGTCCGTCCCTGCCGCGCCGACCGACGCCTACGGCAAGGCCGTGACCACCGACGAGCCGTCGCTGTACTGGCGCCTCGACGACACCGGCTCGGGCAGCACCGCCCGTTCGACGACGGCCTCGCCCGCGCCCGGCCTGATCACGGGCGGCGTGACCAAGGGCGTCGCCGGCGCCCTCGGCAGCACCGGCTCGGCCTTCGGCTTCGACGGACAGCAGGGCCAGGTCGTCCAGGTGCAGGACGCGCAGGCGCCCAGCACCTACAGCACCGAGCTCTGGTTCTCGACGACGTCCACGTCCGGCGGCAAGTTGATCGGCTACGGCGACTCCGCGCAGGGGCTCTCGGGCAACTACGACCGCCACGTCTACCTGCAGGACGACGGGCGCCTCGTGTTCGGCACCTGGACCGGCCAGGCGAACACGATCACCAGCGACCGCGCCTACAACGACGGTGCCTGGCACCAGGTCGTCGCCACCCAGTCGAGCGCGGGCATGGTCCTGTACGTCGACGGCGTGGCCGTGGGCACCAACCCGCAGACCGGCGCGCAGGGCTACAACGGTCGCTGGCACGTCGGCGGCGACGTCACGTGGGGCTCCTCGAGCTCCTACGTGGCCGGGTCGATCGACGAGGTGTCGGTCTACCCGACGGCCCTGACCGCAGCCCAGGTGGTGGCTCACCACGACGCCGGCACCGGGGTCGTCACCCCGCCGCCGGCCCCGGCGAACGTCGCCCCCACGGCGTCGGCCACGAGCACCTCGGTCGACCTGGCCGCCTCGCTCGACGGCAGCGCCTCGTCCGACACCGACGGGACCGTCGCCTCCTGGGCGTGGGACTTCGGGGACGGCCAGGTCGGTACCGGCGCGACCGTGCAGCACGCCTACGCGGCTGCGGGCACGTACCAGGTCGTGCTCACGGTGACCGACGACGACGGGGCGACGGCCAGCACCACGGTGCCGGTGACCGTCACCGCCCCCGTGGTCGTCACTCCCCCGGTCGTGACCCCGCCCGCCACCACCGCCTACGCCGCCGACGCCTTCGAGCGCCAGACGACGGGCGGCTGGGGCTCGGCGGACACCGGAGGCGCGTGGTCGACCCCCAACGCGGTCTCGTCGTTCTCGACCGCGCAGGGCGCCGGGCTGATCAAGATGGCGGCCGCCGGGTCGGGGCCGCAGATCTACCTGAACGGTGTGCAGGCCACCGACGCGGCCACCCGCGTCACCGTGGCCCTCGACAAGGTGCCGACCGGGGCGGGCGTCTACGCGTCCGTCATCGGCCGGGGCGTGACGGGCCAGGGCGACTACCGCGCCAAGGTCACGTTCCGCGCCAACGGCGCCGTCGCCGTCGCGCTGTTCCGCCAGGCGGCGGACGGCACGCAGACGGTCCTCGGCACCGAGAGCGTCGTGCCCGGCCTCACCTACGTCGCCGGACAGAAGATCGCCGTCGCCCTCGAGGTCACCGGCACGTCGCCGACGACCGTCCGGGCGAAGGTCTGGGCCGCCGGCGGCACCGAGCCGACGGCGTGGGCCAAGACCGCGACCGACTCCACGGCGGGCCTCCAGGCCGCGGGACGGGTGGGCTTCCACTCCTACCTGTCGGCCTCCGCCACCAACGCACCCGTCGTCTCCTCGTGGGACGACCTGACCATCACGAAGGCAGGCAACTGACCCATGACCCTCGACACCACCAGAACGACCGGCCGGGGCGCGGGGGCGCCCGGGGCAGCGCCCGCCGACGCGGACGCTGCACCCGGGGCCCGGCGGGCCGAGCAGTGGCTGCTCGACGCGGCCGACCTCCCGGAGGCGCCCCCGCGCCTCCCGGGCGGTCGTCGCAGCAGGGTCCTCGTCGTGCACTCGTCCGACGAGCTGTACGGCTCGGACCGCATCGTGCTCGAGGTCGTCGGCGAGCTCGCCGCCCGCGACGACCTCGACGTGACCGTGTGGCTCCCGTCCGACGTGGCCGTGGGCCCGTTGGGGCCGCAGCTCCGTGAGCTCGGCGCCCGCGTCGAGCGCACGGCGCTGCCGATCCTCCGACGGTCGCACCTCGGCCCGGTCGGCATCGCCCGCCTCGCGCGGGACGCCGCCCGGACCGCGGCGCGGCTCGCCGGTCGGCACTTCGACCTCGTCTACTGCGCGACGAGCGCCTGCCTCGTCGTCGCCCCCCTCGCGCGCCTGGCCGGCGTGCAGCACGTCGTCGGCCACCTGCAGGAGCCGTGGGGCGACACGGACCGCAAGGGCCTCCGGCCCCTGGCCCGTGCCTGCACAGCCCTCGTGGCCGTGTCCCGCTCGGTCCTCGGCAGCTCCGGCCTGGACGGCGACGACCGGGCCGTCGTCGTGCACAACGGCGTCCCGCGGCGGTCGCCCGACCTGGTCGCGGCACCGGAGCACCGCCTCCCCCACTACCTGATGGCCAGCCGCTGGAACTCCCACAAGGGCCACAGCACCCTGCTGACCGCCTGGAACGCGGCGGGCTGCCCCGGTCAGCTCGTCGTCCTCGGCGGCCCGCCCGCCGTCGGGGCCGGCGTCGACGTCCCGGCCCTGGTGCAGGCCATCGTGTCCCGGCCCGAGACCGTGACGGTCGTCGGCCAGGTCGAGGACGCCACCCCCTACGTCCGCGACGCGGACGCGATCGTGCTGCCCACCGACACCCTCGAGGGCTTCGGCCTCGTCGCCCTCGAGGCGTTCAGCGAGGGCCGTCCGGTCGTCGCCAGCCGCAGCGGGGGCCCGGAGGAGGTCGTCGTCGACGGCGAGACGGGCTGGCTCTTCGACCGTCGCGACGTCGACGCCCTCGCCGACCTGTTCGCCGGACTCGACGTCGACACCCTCGCCGCCGCGGGCCGTCGTGCCCAGGCGGCCTACCAGGAGCGCTACACGCCCGAGAAGATGCGCCGACGCATCGGTGCGGTCGTCTCTCGTGAGCTGCACCGCGAGCACGGCCAGGACCTGGCGGTGGCCTCGTGACGCGGCTCGAGGGGACGCCGCTGCGTCCCGAGGCGACCACCGCCTCCTCGGCCCCGTCGCGCACGCCCGTGCCGCACGAGTTCCGTGCAGCACTGGCCGCGCTGGCGTCGGCGCAGAAGTCCTCGAGCGGCGCACCTGCCTACTCGCGGTTCGTGAACCGCCGCCTCGGCCGGTGGGCCGCCGCCGCCGCGCACGTGCTGCGGGCGACGCCGAACCAGGTGACGGCGGTCAGCGCCCTCGCCACCTTCGCCGGCATCGCCGTCCTGGCCACGGTGCCGGCCGGCTGGCTGCCCGCCGTGCTCGTGCCCCTGCTGCTCGTCGTCGGCTACGCCCTCGACTCGGCCGACGGGCAGCTCGCCCGTCTCCGCGGCGGCGGCAGCCCGGCCGGCGAGTGGCTCGACCACGTGATCGACGCGACGAAGATCGCGGTGCTGCACCTCGCGGTCTTCGCGTCGTGGGTCCGCGAACCCGAGGGGCGGGAGGCGGTCCTGGCGCTCCCGCTCGCCTACCAGGTCGTCGCGACGGTCGCCTTCTTCGCGATCGTCCTCACCGAGCAGCTGCGCCGGGCCGAGTCCGTCGCCGCGGGCTCGCCCGTGCTCGTCCGCCGCCAGACCGGTGCCCTGTACTCGCTGGCGGTCGTCCCGACCGACTACGGCCTCATGTGCCTCGTCTTCGTCCTGCTCGCCTGGCCCGGCGCGTTCACCGTGGCCTACCTCCTGCTCTTCGCGGCCAACGCCGCCTACCTGCTGCTCGCCCTCCCCAAGTGGTTCCGCGAGCTCCGCACCGATCCGATGAGGACCTCATGACCAGCACCGCCCGCGCCGTCGTCGTCGACGACCGCCTCGACCTCGGGGACTACCTCCGCTACGTCGCCCAGCACCTCGTCGTGGTCGTGGTGGCCGTCGTCCTCGGCCTCGCCGCCGGGGTCGGCCTCTCGCAGCTGGCCCCCGCCTCCTACACGGCCCAGGCCACGGTCTTCGTCCGGGCCGACGCACCCGGCTCGAACCTCGACGAGCGCTCGGCCTTCGCCCTGCGCCAGGTCTCGTCGTACGCGCAGCTCGGCACGAGCGCCCAGGTGCTCGGGCCGGTCGCCCAGGCCCAGGGCGTCTCGCTCGCCGACCTGGGCGACCGCGTGACCGTGACGAACCCCGTCGACACGGTGGTGCTCCTCGTCTCGGCCACCGACGTCACGGCCACCGGCGCGGCCCAGCTCGCGGACACCGTCGCGGGGCGCCTGTCGGACACGGTCGACCAGATCGAGTCCACCGACGGTGCCGACGGGCAGACGATCTCCCTGGACCTGACCGCGCCGGCGCCGGTGCCGACGACGTCGACGGGTCCGAGCACGGTCGTCCTCGGCCTGCTGGGCCTGCTGGTCGGCCTCGGGATCGGGGTCGCGCTCGCGATCGTCCTCGCCCGGACGCGCCCCCGCGTCAGCACGGTCGACGACGTCCGTCGCGCGACCGGCCTGCCGGTGGTCGGCCAGCTGCCGGCCGTCGTGCGCAGCTCGGACGACCCCGACGGGCGCGGCGCCTCGGCGGCCACCCGCACGGCGCTCCGCGAGACCGTGCAGAACCTCCGCGCCCTGCGCGGCGGCGAGCTGCCCCGCGTGCTGCTGCTCGCCCGCACCGACACGGTGTCGGAGGCGGCCGGCGTCGACGGCGGCCTCGCACGGGCCGTGGTGGAGCTCGGCTCGACCTGCGCCCTGCTGCAGTCGGACTTCGACACCCGCACCGTGTCGCGGCCCTCGACGGTCCCCGACGACGCCCTCCCCGAGATGACGGAGGCGGACCTCGCCGGCTACGACCGCGTGCCGGTCCCCGACGTCGTCGGCGCCTCCACCCGGTCCTTCGTCCGGTCGGGGGTCGAGCGGTTCTTCGCGGACCTGCGCGGCACCTACGACGTGACCGTCGTGCAGTCGGCCTC
The DNA here is from genome assembly GCF_004364285.1 of Frigoribacterium sp. PhB116. Classification (GTDB taxonomy): domain Bacteria; phylum Actinomycetota; class Actinomycetes; order Actinomycetales; family Microbacteriaceae; genus Frigoribacterium. The sequence goes on from NZ_SOBE01000001.1 coordinate 320,184, forward strand.
GGACTCGCACCCCTTCGCCCTGCGGACCGTGACGGCCGAGTCGGACGAGGTGGTGCTCGTCGTCCGTGCCGGGGCGACCCGCCTGGAGTCGCTCCGCAGCCTGACCGCGGAGCTGATGAGCCTCGACGTCGAGCCGATCGGCGTCGTGCTGGCGGGCGTGCCCCGCTGGCGCCGCGTGCTGCTGCGCGCCACCTGGCGCGACGAGGACTTCCGCCGTGTCGACCGCCCGGGCTCGGGCCACGCGCCGGCCGCCCACGTGCGGTCGTCGGCGCCCGTGTCGTCCGCTCCGGTCGTGCCGTCCGGGACGGCCTCGCCGTCCGAGGCGTCCGAGGCGTCCGCCTGGTCCCCCTCGCGGGCGGAGGGCTCGACGAGCATCGCCGACCTCGTCCGCGACCCGTTCACGACGCCTGACCCTGCCGCCGAGGCGCCGGTCGCCGAGACGGTCGTGGCTCCCGCCGCACCCGCGGACGAGTCCACTGTGCCTGCCGAGGCCGAGGCCGAGGCCGAAGCAGAGGCCGCGACCGACGAGACGACGACGCCCGCCGCGGCGCCGACCTCGAAGTCCGGGCGCAAGCCCCGTGGCAAGGGCCGGATCGTCCCTCGCCGTCCTGCGGGACCGGCCCGTGGACCGGACGACGCCGTGGACGGCGACGGCGACTCCGCCGCCGGCGGCTCCGACGCGCGTCCGTCCGACGGCGAGTGACCGTGTCCTCCCCCGTGCGGACCGCCTCCGGCCCCGTCGTCGTGCCCGCGGCCTCGCCGCGCACGACGCCGTGGCGAGGCGCGACCGCGCTGCACGACGACCTGCCGGCCGCGCGCCATCTGGTCCGTCCGGCGGTCGTCATGACGGTGCTCGTGGCGTCCGTGGTCCCCTGGCGCACGGGTGTCATCTACGAGGGCGGCCTCGACCCGGTCGTCGCCGCCAAGGCGTTCCTCGCCGCGGTGGCGCTGGTGCTCGCCCTCACGGGCGCGCCCGCCGGTCGCGACGGCCGACACCTCGCGAACCGCGTGGGCCCCGTCGCCGTGGCGTTCCTGCTCGCCTACCTCGGGATCGCCTTCGTCGGGGGCGTCTCGGCCGGGCTGACGACGTCGACGACCGTGCTCGTGGTCCGCGTGCTGATGGTCGCGGCGACGATCGTCGCCGTCGTCCACCGCAGCGAGCCGCGCGTCGTCGTGCGGTCGCTGCTGCTGGCCCTCGGCATCGTCGGGGCCGTCTCGGCGCTCTCGGGCCTGCAGATCTACCTGGCCGGGGGGCGCCTCGCCGGGACCCTGCCGGCCCTGAGCCCGAACGAGATCGCGCTGCTGCTCGGCCTGCCGCTGATCGGCGTGGTCCACCGCCTCCTGGTCCAGGAGGCGACCGTCGGGTCGCTCGCACTGCTGGTCGTCCTGACCGGCCTCTTCGTCACGACGGGCTCGCGGGCCGCGTTCCTCGCGGTCCTCGTGGCCGTGGCCGTGGCCGTCGTCGCGGCTCGCCGTGTCCGCCCCACGGTCGCGGTCGTCGTCGCGGTCGCCGTGCCCCTCGCCGTCGCGCTGCTCGCGAGCACCGACGTCCTCGCCCGGGTGATCGAGCGCGGGGGCGACTCCGCGAGCATCGCGACCCTCAACTCGCGCACCATCGCCTGGAACACGGTGCTGCAGACCGACCCGGGCACCTGGGCCCGCTGGATCGGCTCCGGCCTCACCGTCAAGCAGGTCCCGGTCGCCGGTCAGTACTGGGCCGAGCAGGTCCTCGACAGCAGCTGGATCTCGGCGCTCGCGCAGGCCGGCGTCGTCGGTGCGGGGCTGCTCGCGATCTGGGTCGTCGTCGGCCTCGCCACGGCCGGCCGCGCCAGCCTCCGCGTCGTCGGGTTCGGCGCCGTGTTGCCCGCCTTCGTCTTCATCGTCATCAGGAGCGTCGTCGAGAGCGGGCTGGTCGACTCCAGCAGCGCCTTCGTGGCCTTCTTCACCCTGGTCGTGCTCGCCGAGTCGGCCCCTCGTCCCCGGAGCGTGACCCCGTGACCTCGTCCACCGACCTGCTCGATCCCCTGACCACCCGCCCCGGAGGCGCCGGTCGGGTCGGCTACGCCGCCGGCGCCTTCGACCTGTTCCACATCGGGCACCTCAACCTGCTGCGGCACGCGCGCCAGCACTGCGACCACCTGATCGCCGGGGTCGTGTCCGACGAGATGCTCGCCCTGACGAAGGGCATCACGCCCGTCGTGCCCCTGGCGGAGCGGCTCGAGATCGTCGACCACATCGACGTGGTCGACACGGCCTACGCCGAGACGGTGCCCGACAAGCTCGACGTCTGGCGCGAGCTGCGGTTCGACGTCTTCTTCAAGGGCGACGACTGGCGCGGCACCGAGAAGGGCCTCCGGCTCGAGCGCGAGTTCGCCGAGGTCGGGGTCGAGGTCGTGTACTTCCCGTACACGATGAGCACGTCCAGCACCGTGCTGCGCCGTGCGCTGCGGGCCCTGTCCGGCGGAGCGCCGGCACCGGAGGCGGCGACCGCCGAGCGGGCCCGCTGACGCGTCGCCCGCCCCAGGGTGCCCAGGTGCGGCAGCGGTGGTCCCTCCCCAGGCCGGTCCGGCGGACGCGACGCCGGGCCCGCCTGTGGACGACCGCAAGAGGCGGGCGCCGGGAGACGACGCTGGTCCCATGACCGTCACCCCTGCCTCCCCGTCCTCGCCCGCCGCCGACCCGCACCGGCCCGTCGTCACCGACGACGAGCTGCTCGCCCGGGTCGAGAGCCTGGTGCCGGTCGCCGTGCGTCGGCAGCTCTGGACGCTGTTCCTCGACGCCGACCAGGTCCAGCTGCCCATGGTGGTGCCTCTCGAGGGCATCCCCGAGCGTCCGGACCGTCTCGCGGTCGAGCGCTGGGGCGACGCCCTGGACGAGGTCGCGAGCGAGTTCGGGGTCTCCGCCGTCGTCTTCGTGCTCGAGCGTCCCGGGCCTGCGGTCGACTCGGCGTCCGACGTGGCGTGGCGAGACGCGCTCAGCGGTCTCTCCGAGGCTCGCCGCTACGCCGTCCGGGCGGTCCTCACCTGCACGTCCGACGGCGTCGTGGCTCCCGCCGACACCCGCTCGGTGACGGCGACCGACCGCGACAGGTGCCCACGCCCTCAGTCCTCGCCGAGCCGCCTGCGGTTCTCCGAGGTGCTCGCCGTGCGCTGACCCCGTCCCCGGTCGAGATGGCGCCACCAGGCGGTCTCGGCGAGCTCAGCCGACGTGTAGACCCCGAGGGCCTCCTGCTCGGACTCGACGAACGACCAGCGACGCAGCCGCCAGCCGGTGCCGAAGGCCTCCACGACCGCCATGACCGCGCCGTCCGGCGTCCGGCGGACGAACCAGCGGTCATCGGAGGCACGGTCGAGCATGTCCCGATCGTACCGGGACCGTCGCGACGGTCACCGGTCCCCGTGGCCAGGCCGACAGGCGGCCGGGCCGTCAGTTCTGGAGGCCGATCGGACGGTCAGGCGAGTGCGAGGGGGAACAGGCTGCGCGTGTCCTGCGCGAGGGCCGGGTCGGGCAGGTCCCGCCGCCGCACCTCCTGGTCCTCCCACTCCACCCGGCGGAGCAGCACGGGCGCGCGGTCGTCGTCCTGGGCCGACACGGCGTCGCCGACGAGTCGGCCGAGCGAGAACCGTCCCTGTTCGGCGTCCGGCACCGCCACGAGCTCCCCCTCGGAGAGCTGGGCGAAGGCCTCGCGCTGCGCGGCCCACGCGGCCGTCGTCCGGCCCCGGGGCGACGACTCGGAGATCGTGACGACGCCCGCCCGTCGCCAGTCGTCACCGGTCCGTGCGTCCCCGGGGCGCACCACCCAGGCACGCCGGGTCGCGGAGAGCGCCGCGTCGTCCGTGGGCGGGAGCATCCCGGCATCGGCGCCCGGCCAGACGTAGTCGAGGTCGTCCGGCACGTCCGGGAACCTGCCGCGGTACCACTCGGGTTCCTTCTGCACGAGCTTCGACCGGTGGCTGCGGTGCACGGCATCGTCGCCGAGCCAACTCGGCAGGTCCGCGGCGACCAGGGCCGACGCCGACGCGTGCCCGGCGTCGGGGTCGGGGTCGTCGCCGAGCCCGGCGTCGTCGAGCGCGGGGGCGAACTCGAGAACCTGCGGCCGCACCGTGTCGGCGTGTCCCTGGGCGATCCACTCGTCGGTGATCGCGAGGGCGTAGGCCGTCAGCGCGGTGCGGTGGCCGCGCCACATCGCGATCGCGGGGTGGGACTGCCACCCGTAGCCGGGAAGCGTGACGGCCCGGAGCACCTGGAGGGCCTCGACGCGCTGCTTGCCGAGCCTGGCCTGGTCGAGCACCCGGGCGCTCTCGACGAAGTCGGGGTACGGGAGGAAGGTCTGCACCTGTCTCAGGCTAGGCGCGGCGCCTAGGTGCGGTTGCCGATCCGGCCCCGCAGCACGTCGATGCGCTTCTGGATCTGCTCAGTGCTCGCCTGGGCAACGGAGGGGCCGCCGCTGACCCGCCGCAGGTCGGCGTGGATGATCCCGTGCGGCTCGTTCGACACCCTCGACCAGATCGACACCAGTCGGCTGAGCTCTTGTCGCTGTTCCTTGATCGTCTGGTAGAGCGGGCGCGCGTCGGCGACGGGGGCGGCCACCGTCGGCATGCCGGTCTTTCGGGACCGGGTGGCCTGCTTGGCCTGGCGCTGACGCAGCAGGTCGCGCACCTGGTCGGGCTCGAGCAGACCCGGGATGCCGATGAAGTCGAGCTCCTCGAGGCTGCCGATCTCGCCGCCGGTGCCGAACTCGCCGCCGTCGAAGAGGACGCGGTCGAACGACGCCTGCGAGTCGAGCGCCTCGAAGGGCTGCTGGTCGAGCAGGCTCGACGCCTTCTCCTCGCGGTTCGCGGCCGCCATCATGTCCTCCTCCGGCGCGAATATGCCGTCGTCGGCGTTCTCCGGCCGGTCGAGCGCGTGGTCGCGCTCGAGTTCGAGCTGCCCCGCGAGGGCCATCAGGCTGGGCACGCTCGGGAGGAAGATCGAGGCGGTCTCGCCCCGGCGCCTCGCGCGCACGAAGCGCCCCACGGCCTGCGCGAAGAACAGGGGCGTGGAGGCGGAGGTGGCGTACACGCCGACGGCGAGGCGCGGCACGTCGACGCCCTCGGACACCATCCGCACCGCGACCATCCAGCGGCTGTCGCCGTCCGAGAAGGCCTGGATCCGGTCGGAGGCGGCCTTCTCGTCCGACAGGACGACCGTCGGTCGCTCCCCCGTCAGCTTCTGCAGCACGGCGGCGTACTGCCGGGCCGCCGTGTGGTCGGTGGCGATGACGAGCCCCCCGGCGTCGGGGACCCCGCGACGGACCTCGGTCAGGCGGGTGTCGGCCGCCGACAGGACGGCGGGGATCCAGTCGCCCTGCGGCGACAGGGCCGTGCGCCAGGCCTGGGCCGTGATGTCCTTGGTGACCGCCTCGCCGAGGGTCGCGCTCATCTCGTCGCCCATGCGGGTGCGCCAGCGCATCTGCCCGGCGTAGGCCATGAACAGCACCGGACGCACGACGCCGTCGGCCAGTGCGCGCCCGTACCCGTACGAGTAGTCGGACCGGGAGGTGCGGATGCCCTGCTCGTCGGGGGCATAGGTGACGAAGGGGATCGGGGCCGTGTCCGAGCGGAACGGCGTCCCCGTGAGCGAGAGCCGGCGGGCGGCCCGGCCGTAGGCCTCGCGGATGCCGTCGCCCCAGCTGAGCGCGTCACCGCCGTGGTGGACCTCGTCGAGGATGACGAGCGTGCGGCCGGCAGCCGTCAGGTCGGCGTGCACCTTCGGGTTCATGCCGACCTGGGCGTAGGTGACGGCGACCCCGTGGTAGTGCCGGCCGAACGAGACGTCGGCGTTCTTGAACATCGGGTCGAGCCGCAGGTTCACGCGGTCGGCCGCGTCCGCCCACTGTCGCTTCAGGTGCTCGGTGGGGGCGACGACCACGACCCTGTCGACCTCGCCGCGCGAGAGCAGCTCGGTGGCGAGCCGCAGCGCGAACGTCGTCTTGCCGGCGCCCGGCGTGGCCGCGGCCAGGAAGTCCTGGGGGGACGTCGCGAAGTACTGTTCGAGGGCCTCCGCCTGCCAGGCGCGCAGCTTGCTCGCCGTGCCCCAGGCGGCTCGCTCGGGGAACGCCGGCGAGAGGTGCTCGGCAGCCGAGTTGCCCGCCGTGGCACCGACCTCGCCCAGGTCGAGCTGGTCGTCGACGCCGACCGGTACGCCGGGGCCGGACTGGTCGCCCCCGGCCGGGTCGTGCTCGTTCGCTGTGCTCACTTGGACCGATCTTACCTGCCGTCGGCGCCCGGTCGGTGACGACCGAGCTGGCCGTCGCCGGGCTGGCCGCGGTCGTGTCGCGATCGTCGTCGGGAGTCGTCGCCGCCGCCGTGCAGCAGCGACGCCGGGGTCGGTGCGGCCGCCCCGAAGCGGGCCCGCAGGGCGTCCATCGTCGACTCGGCCTCGCGCCACTCGGCGTCGTCGTCCCACAGGCCGAGCGAGAGACCGCCGTCGTCGCCCGTGCCCAGCTGCTCCACGCGCACGCCGACGAGCCGGATGCGCTCGTGCTGCTTGTCCGTCGCCTCGTAGACCGAGCGCACCTCGTCGTAGATGCGGCGTCCGAGGTCGGTCGGGTCCGCGAGGGTGCGCGACCGCGTGATCGTGACGAAGTCGGTCGTGCGCAGCTTGAGCACCACGGTGCGGCCGCTGAGGCCCGCCGCGCGGAGCCGTGCCCCGACCTTGTCGCTGAGCCGCAGCAGCTCGCGTCGGATGACGTCGGGGTCGACGACGTCGGTCGAGAAGGTCATCTCATGTCCGACGCTCTTCTCGACCGTCTCCGTGTGCACCCGGCGCGGGTCGCGTGCCCAGGCCAGGTCGTGCAGCTTCGCGCCCGCGGCCGGGCCGACCGCGCGGACGAGGGTGTCGAGCGAGGCCGTGGCGACGTCGCCGACCGTGCGCAGCCCGAGGTTCGTGAGGACCTCCTCCGTCTTGCCGCCCACGCCCCAGAGGGCGCTGATCGGCCGCGGGTGGAGGAACTCGATCGTGCGGTCGTGCGGGACGACGAGCAGGCCGTCGGGCTTGGAGACGCTGGAGGCCAGCTTCGCGACGAACTTCGTGGACGCTGCCCCGATGCTGCAGCGCAGCCCCGTCTCGGCGTGCACGCGGCGCCGCAGCTCGGTCGCGATCCGCCACGGCGGGCCCATCAGCCGGATCGCCCCGGACACGTCGAGGAACGCCTCGTCGATGCCGAGGCGCTCGACGAGCGGAGTCACGTCGTCGAACATCGACATCACGACCGACGACCAGTGCCGGTACTTCTCGCCGTGCGGCTCGAGCACGATCGCCTGCGGGCACCGCCGGAGCGCGATCGCCATCGGCATCGCCGAGTTGACGCCGAACTTGCGCGCCTCGTAGGTCGCCGCCGTGACGACCGAGCGGTCGGACCGGTGGCCGATGACGACCGGCTTGCCGACGAGGTCGGGGCGGTCGAGCAGCTCGACCGAGGCGAAGAACGCGTCCATGTCGACGTGCAGGATGGGCGCCGACACGTCGTCGGTGGGGTCCGCGGTGACGAGTCGCCCGCTGCCGTCCTGTTTGCTCACCCGGCGATCCTCACACGGACCGCCGACATCGCCGACCGGCACGGGCCGCGGGCGCCTGCGCCGCGGCTACTCCTCCGCCGGCCCGAGCAGGCGCGCCGCGATCGTCGCGTGCGCCGAGTCGGTGCTCGACGGGTGGAACCGCCCGGCGAGCACGTCGCGCTGCAGCCGCCCGAGCTCCGACGACGCCCGGTACGACCCGCCTCCGGCGACCGCCACGGCCTGGTCGACGACGGCCCGCGCCGCCTCGGTCACGCGGGTCTTGAGACCGACGAGGAGCGGCGACCAGTCGGCGCCGTGGTCGACGAGCCGGTCGACGTCACGGGCCAGCGAGTCGACCTGCGGCTCGAGGCCGTCGAGCACCAGGCGGGCGTCGGCGACCCGCCAGCGGACGATCGGGTCGAGGGCGAGCGACTCGCCCGTCCGGCGCGAGGTCCGACCGGACGCGGACTCGACGGCGAGCTCTACGGCCCGCCGGGCGATCCCGCGGTAGACGGCGGCGACGAGGGTCTCGAAGACGGCGAAGATCCCGAACACGAGCGGGTCGGCGCTCGGCCCGACCGGCAGCTGCCGGACGATGCGCGAGGCCGGCACCTCGACGCCGTCGAGTCGGGTGCTGTGGCTCTCGGTCGCCCGCATGCCGATGGTGTCCCAGTCGCCGAGCGAGGTCCAGCCCGGCTGGTCGCGGTGCACGAACCCGTGCACGAGCACCGGCGCCGCGGGGTCCGTGTCGTCACGGCCGAAGACGCCCAGCCGGGTCCAGACCGGCGAGAGCGAGGTCGCCGTCTTCGTGCCGGTGAAGCGCCAGCCGCCGTCGACCGTCGGCTCGGCGCGGGTGACCGAGTCGAACAGGACGAGGTCGTTCCCCGGCTCGCTCACCCCGAAGGCGAACACCTCCCCCGCCGCGGCGTCCGCGAGCACGAGGTCGAGCGACCGGTCGCCCCGGGCGCGCAGCACGGCGGCGCAGCCCGTCCACACGAGGTGCATCCCGACCGCGAGGGCCGTGGCGGGGGCGGCGGCCGCAAGGCGGGACTGCAGGGCCGCGACCTGCTCGAGTCCCAGGCCCGCGCCTCCTTCGTCCTCGGGCACGAAGACGGTCAGGTAGCCCCGCTCGCGGAGCTCGGCGACGTCGTCGTGCGGGAACGAGCCGTCCCGGTCGTGACCGCCGGCACGGGCGCGGAACCGCGCGAGCAGGTCGTCCGGCAGCAGCGCCGAGGGCGACCACGAGGAGGCGGTGGCTGGTCGGGCGCCGTCGGTCATGCCCCGAGGGTAGCCACGTCGGCACCCGGCGGTAACGTGGAGGCCATGACTCAGCTGCACCCCTGGTCCCGCTACGTCGCGATCGGCGACTCGTTCACGGAGGGGATCGGCGACCCGGAGGAGCGCGCTCCCGGCGGCCACCGCGGCTGGGCCGACCGCGTCGCCGAGGTCCTCGGCTCGTCGGCGGACGACTTCGCCTACGCCAACCTGGCGGTGCGGGGGCGCCTGCTGGCGCAGATCGCCGACGAGCAGGCCGACGCCGCCCTGTCGCTCCGGCCCGACCTGATCTCCGTCTCGGCCGGCGGCAACGACATCATCCGCCCCGGGACCGACCCCGACCAGGTCGCCGCCGGCTTCGACGCACTCGTCGAGAAGCTGGGCTCCCAGGGCGCGACGGTGGTCGTCTTCACCGGCCCGGACATCGGGCTGACCCCGGTCCTCGGGCGGCTCCGCGGCAAGGTCGCCATCTACAACGAGCACGTCCACGCGATCGCGCTGAAGCACGACGCCGTGGTCGCCGACATGTGGGCGCTCCGCCAGCTGTCCGACTCCCGCATGTGGGCGCCCGACCGGCTGCACTTCAGCCCGCTCGGCCACCACACGATCGCCCGGGCCGTGCTCGGCGCCCTCGCCGTCGAGAACGACCTCGAGCCCTGGCGGCCCGAGCCGCTCGAGCGCCGTCCGTGGCGCCAGGCGCGCTCGGAGGACATGGGCTGGGCGCGTGAGTACCTGGTGCCCTGGGTCGTCCGCCGCCTCCGGCACCAGTCCTCAGGCGACGGCCGCCAGGCGAAGCGGCCCGACGCGGTGACGGTCATCTACCGCGACGAGCAGCCGCCGTCGTAGCGGCGGGCGCGGTCGCGGCCGGGCGCGTGGTCCCGACGAGGAGGCGTCAGCCGCGTCCGCCGAGGACCTCCTGCGGGTGCGTCAGCCGCCACCACGCGCCGGGCTCCGGGATCGTCGCGTCGAGCACCAGCGGCACGTCGACCTCCTCGCCGCCGACGTCGAAGCGGACGGTGCCCACCTCGTCCCCGGCGGCGTCCGGTCCGACCTCGTCGGTCTGCAGGGCGGAGGTGACCGTCTTGTCGCCCCAGACGAGCAGGTCGGCGTCCTCGGCCGCCACCGCCTGGGCCGACGCACCCCACGGCAGGTCGTAGCGGGCCCAGACGTCGTCCCGGCTCGTCAGCGTGATGGTCTGGAACTTGCCCGTCACGCTCTGCAGCAGGCGCTGCACGTCGGCGTCGAGCGCGTCGTGGTCGACGCCGCCCAGCATGACGCCGACCACCGTCACGGTCCGGTCGGCCACCGTGAAGTCGGCCGCGAAGAGCAGGCAGGCGCCGGCCTCGTCGAGCGTGCCGGTCTTGATCCCCTTGACGCCGTCGAGGCCGAGCAGCTCGTTCGAGTTGTCGATGACGCCCACGCCGGGGATCGTCGTCTCGTCGGTGCCGACGATGGCCGCGACGTCGGGGTCGGCGAGGGCGAGCGCGCCGAGGGCCACGAGGTCGGTCGCCGTGCTCGTGTTCTGCGGCGAGAGCCCCGTCGGCTCGACGACGGTCGTCGCGGCGAGGTCGTTCTCGGCCAGCCACGCGGCCGCCGCCGAGACGAAGGCGACGTCCGACCCGAATGCCCAGCGCGCCAGCGCGGTCGCGTAGTTGTTCGCCGACTCGATCAGGGTCACCTCGAGCAGCTGCCGTTCGGTGAGGACGGAGCCGGCCGTCATGGGGACGACCTTCCCGTCGACGGCGCGGTACGTGTCGTAGAGGGCGGCGTCGGCGGCCGAGAGGGTGATCGACGGCCCGTCGCCCCCGTCCAGGGGCTTCGCGTCGAGGACGACGAGGGCGGTCACCACCTTGCTGATGCTCGCGATGGGCCGGGGCTGCGCGTCGCCGCTCGTCGTCAGGCTCTCGTCGAAGCCGAGGGCCTCGACGGCCGTGGCCCCGTACGCCGGGAACGCGAGCTGTGCGCCCGGCTGGGCCGGCGCCTCCCAGGTCGACGCGGCTGCCGCCGCAGGCGCCAGCGGGCCGAGCAGGGTGAGGGGCAGGTACGTGCCCACGGCGAGCACGAGCACCACGACGGCGGCCACGGCGGCCCGACGACGTCCCAGGACGGCGCGACGCGTCACGAGGGCGACGCTCCCCCGGCGTCGGACGTCGCCTCGCCGGCCACGGACGGCACCCGCAGCGCCCACAGGGCCACGGCGGAGGCGGCGGCGACGTTGAGGCTGTCGACGCCGTGCAGCATCGGGATCGTCACCACCCGGTCGGCGGCGCGGAGGGCGTCCCGGCTCAGGCCGTCCCCCTCGGTGCCGAGCAGCAGGGCGACGCGCTCGGGGGCGGAGGCGGCGTACTCGTCGAGGGGCACGGCGTCGTCGGCGAGGGCGAGGGCCGCGACCTCGAAGCCCGCGTCGCGGAGCAGGTCGGCGCCCCGGGGCCACTCCGGGAGGCGCGTCCACGGCACCTGGAGCACGGTGCCCATGCTGACGCGCACGCTGCGCCGGTACAGCGGGTCGGCGCACCGGGGAGTGACGAGCACGGCGTCCGCGCCGAGCCCGGCGACCGCCCGGAAGATGGCGCCCACGTTCGTGTGGTCGACGATGTCCTCCAGCACGACCACGCGTCGCGCGCCCTCGAGGAGCGACTCGACGCCGGGCAGCTCGGGACGGTGCATCGCCGCCAGGGCGCCCCGGTGGAGGTGGTAGCCGGTGAGCGTCTCGAGCAGGGCCGCGTCGCCGACGAAGATCTCGCCGTCGAGGTGCGCTACCAGGGGCTCCACGTCGGCCAGCCAGCGCTCGGTCATCAGCACCGAGCGGGGCACGTGCCCGGCTCGGAGCGCGCGCTCGATCACCTTGCTCGACTCGGCGATGTAGAGCCCGCCCTCGGGCTCCGAGACGCGGCGCAGCGCCACGTCGGTCAGCCGGGCGTAGTCCGCGAGGTCGGGGCGGTCGAGGTCGGTGATGCGGGTGATGCGCACGGCGCTCCAGGGCAGGACGTCCGGTCGGCGACGAGGCGGGAGGCGACGCGGGAGGACGAGGGGGCAGGGACGAGGTCCAGGCTAACGTCCGGGGAACGAATCGCCAGGCCCCGCCGTTTAGGCTGACGTCGACCCGATCCGGAGGTCGACCGCCCCGAAGGAGGCCCCACCGTGACTGACCCGGCCACGCCGCCGGCCGCAGCCGGCCCCGCCGGGTCGGCCCGCGCCTCCTCGGCCGCCGACGGCGACGCCCTCGAGGCCGCCGTCGAGGTCCTGGCCGGCCGTCGCGTCGCCGTGCTCACCGGCGCCGGCATCAGCACCGACTCCGGCATCCCCGACTACCGGGGTGCCGGGGCGCCCCCGCGCAACCCCATGACCTTCCAGCAGTTCCTCTCGAGCGAGCGCTACCGCAAGCGCTACTGGGCGGGGAGCCACGTCGGTTGGAAGACGTTCCGGGCGTCCGCGCCCAACGGCGGGCACCGGGCCCTCGCCGAGCTCGAGCGCGCCGGGGTCGTCAACGGCGTCGTCACCCAGAACGTCGACGCGCTGCACGAGCGCGCGGGGTCTCGGCGCGTGGTCGACCTGCACGGCACCGTCGACCGCGTGCTCTGCCTCACCTGCGGCCAGTCGTTCGCCCGCGACACCGTCGCCGCCCGCCTCGCCGGTGACAACCCCTGGATCGACGAGCCCGAGAGCGTCCGCCTCGCCCCGGACGGCGACGTCGAGGTCGACGACATCGACGCCTTCGTCGTCCCCGCGTGCACCGTCTGCGGCGGCATGCTGAAGCCGGACGTCGTGTTCTTCGGCGAGTTCGTGCCCGTCGAGCGCTTCGCCGAGGCCCGGTCGCTCGTCGTCGGCGCCGAGGCGTTGCTGGTCGTGGGGTCGTCGCTCGTCGTCAACTCCGGCATCCGGCTGCTCGACCAGGCCACGCGCCGCAGGCTCCCCGTCGTGATCGTCAACCGCGGCGAGACCAAGGGCGACTCGCGGGCTGCCGTCAAGATCGACGCCGGGACGACCGAGACCCTGACAGCCCTCGCCGAGCGCCTCGTGCCGGCGGCTCGCACCGCGGCGGCGACAGACCCTGCCGGAGGAGCACGATGACCCTGCTCTACCTCGTCCGCCACGGCGAGACCGACTGGAACCGCGCCCGCCGCATCCAGGGCGCGACCGACATCCCGCTGAACGACCTCGGCCGGGCCCAGGCCGCCGAGGCGGGAGACCTGCTCGCCCGCCGGTCGTTCGACCGGGTCGTCGCGAGTCCCCTGTCGCGCGCCGCCGAGACCGGCTCGATCATCGCCGCCCGTCTCGGGCTGCCCGCCCCGGAGCTCGTCCCGGCCGTCGCCGAGCGCCGCTACGGCGACGCCGAGGGCCTGACCGGCAGCGAGGTCGAACTGCGCTTCCCCGCCGGCACGCCCGTCCCGGGTCGCGAGGGCCGTCGTGAGCTCCTGGCCCGGGTGCTGCCGGCCCTGGTCGAGATCGCGCGCTCGGCCGGCGGCGTCGACGACGGTGGGGCTGCCGGCCGCGTCGTCGTCGCGACGCACGGCGCCGTCATCCGCGCCGTGGTGACGCACGTCGCGGGCGACGACGTCCTGCACCTCGGGACGCCCATCCGCAACGGCTCGATCCACTCGTTCGAGCTGCTCGACGGCGCCCTGGTTCTCCGTGAGTTCGACGACCCGATCGAGGTCGAGTCCGAGCGCGCGGGCACCTTCGCCTTCGACTGGCAGAACGCGCTCGAGCGCCCCGCCGCCGACTAGCCGCGGACGCTGCGCCTGCCCCGGCGGCGGGGTGAACGGCCGGTCGCCCGCAGCAGCTCGAGCAGCACCTCCGCCGAGGCCGCCCAGCTGAAGCGGGCAGCCTGTCGCACCGACGCGGCCGACCGTGCCGCCCACTCCCCCTCGAGCCTGCGCACCGCCGCCGCGATCGACGAGGGCGACTCCGGGTCGAAGTACAGGGCCGCGTCGCCGCCGATCTCGCGGAAGATCGGGATGTCGCTGACGACGGCCGGGGTGCCGAGGGCCATGCCCTCGACGAGCGGGATGCCGAAGCCCTCTGCCCGGCTCGCCGTCACCACCGCGGTGGCGCCCAGCAGCACGTCGCGGTACTCCTCGTCGCTCGCGCCGTCGTGGAACACCAGCGAGCCCGCAGGGGCGAGGGCCGTCAGGGAGGCGCGCTCCCGCTCCGACACGCGGCTCATCAGGTGCAGTCGATGCCCGTCGAGCAGGGGCAGCGCCCTGGCGAGCGCGGCCACGTTCTTGTACGGCATGAACGACCCCATGTAGACCAGGTCGCGGTGTTCGGGGGCCGTGCGGGGGCGTGCGTCGGCGACCGGGTCGGCCGCGTTCGAGACGACGGTGACGGGGCGCCGCGTGAGGCGGTGACGGGTCATCTCGTCGCGGGTCGTCCGGCTGACGGTGACGACCGCGTCGGCCCGGTCGAGGAGCAGCCGCTGCGGCCACCAGGCGAGGTGGTAGAGCCGCCAGAGCAGGCGCAGCGGCAGGGCGAACTCGGGCGGCGGCGTCCGGTTCGTGTAGTAGATGAGGTCGTGCAGGGTCAGCACGAGCCGGTGACGGCGCCCCCACGAGCCCATCGTCTGCATGGGCGACCACACCACGTCGGGGCGGGCCGCCGCGACCTGCAGCGCGACGAGCGGCTCGCGCGGGCTCGTCGGGTCGCTGACGAGCAGGTGCGGCAGGTCGGGCAGCTTGTCGAGCTGTCGCAGGTCGGAGACGACCATCGTCAGCTCGATCCCGTCGTCGTCGCGGGTGAGCTCGGCGAGGGCACCGACGACCCCGGCGGTGAACCGGCTGATGCCGTCGTGCCGCCCGGTGCGGACGTAGCGGCAGTCGACCGCGATCCTCACGCGACGAACCCCTGGATCGCGGCGGCCGCCTCCTTCGGCTTCTCGTAGTGGATCAGGTGGCCCACGCCGTCGATCACGGTGAGGCGCGCGTCGGGGAACAGCGCTCGCAGCTCGTGCTGGGCGGGCAGCGCCGTGATGTCGTCGCGGTCGGCCGCGATCAGCAGCGTCGGCACGGCGACGCGCGCCGCGTAGCTGCTGACGTCGCTCGACACGGAGGCGCGGAACGCGTCGAGCACGACGCGCCGGTCCGCGAAGCGCGAGAAGTAGGAGTCGTGCTGGTCGTGGATCCAGCGTCGCAGGCCCCGATCGCGCGTCTTGACCATGGCCAGGCTCGTGAAGCGCACCACGGGAGCGGCCTGCAGCACGGTCAGCCCGGCGGCCTCGGGCAGCGCGGCCCCGGCCCAGTAGTAGAAGACGGCGAGGCGGGTCACGACGCCGCGCGGACCGGACAGCGCCGGCGCGGCGATCGGGTTGACGAGCACGAGCCGGGAGGCGCGGAGCCCGTCCGCGAGGGCGGCGGAGGTGACGATCGACCCGAACGAGTGCCCGAGCACCACGACCGACTCGTCGAGCCCGACGGCGGCGGCGAACGCGGTCAGCCAGGCGGCGTAGGCGGCGACGCTGTGCTCGCCCTCGAGCGGCGTCGACTCGCCGAAGCCCGGCAGGTCGGGCATGACCACCCGGACGCCCGTGAGCTGCGCGACGACCGGCTCGAGGCCGTGGTGGTCGCCGCGGAAGCCGTGCACCGCGAGCACGACCGGGCTGTCGTCGTCGGCGCCCGGCGTGTCGTACGTCCACCACGCGGTGTCGCTGCCGGCGACGCGGACGACGTCCTCGCGCACCGCGACGGACTCGAGGAGGCGCCGGTACGGCGACGGGACACGGGGCTCTCTGACGATCACGGGCCGAGTCTACGGAGGCGGTCCTGGCGGAACGCGCGCGCTCGGCCGTCGGCCGTCCTAGAGTTGGCCGGGTGAGCTTCACTGCCCCCATCCAGCAGCCCGGTCTGACCCTCGATCCCGCATGGCACCGACGTGCCGTGTTCTACGAGGTGATGGTCCGCTCGTTCGTCGACAGCAACGGCGACGGCGCCGGCGACCTCCAGGGGCTGCTCTCGCGGCTCGACTACCTGCAGTGGCTCGGGGTCGACGCCCTGTGGCTCCCGCCGTTCTTCCAGTCGCCCCTCCGCGACGGCGGCTACGACATCGCCGACTACAAGGCGATCCTGCCCGAGTTCGGCACCCTCGACGAGTTCCGCGACCTCGTGACGAAGTCGCACGAGCGCAACATGCGCATCGTCATCGACATGGTGCTCAACCACACGTCGGACCAGCACGAGTGGTTCCAGCAGTCCCGTGAGGACCCTGACGGCCCCTACGGCGACTTCTACGTCTGGCGCGACACCGACGAGGAGTACTCGAACATTCGCGTCATCTTCGTCGACACGGAAGAGTCGAACTGGACCTTCGACCCGGTGCGCAGACAGTTCTTCTTCCACCGTTTCTTCTCGCACCAGCCCGACCTCAACTTCGAGAACCCGGCCGTGCAGGAGGCCGTCTTCGACGTCGTCCGGCACTGGCTCGACCTGGGCGTCGACGGCCTGCGGCTCGACGCCATCCCCTACCTCTTCGAGACGGAGGAGGGCAACGGCGAGGGCGAGCCCGCCACCCACGAGTTCATCAAGCGGCTCCGTCGCATGGTCGACGACGAGTTCCCCGGCCGCGTGCTCATCGCCGAGGCGAACCAGTGGCCCGCCGAGACGGCCGCCTTCTTCGGCACCGAAGAAGAGCCCGAGTGCCACATGGCCTTCGACTTCCCGGTCATGCCCCGCATCTTCTACTCGCTGCGGGCGCAGAACGGCTCGGAGCTGAAGCGCATCCTCTCCGAGACCACCGAGGTGCCGCCGGGCGCCGCGTGGGCCGTCTTCCTCCGCAACCACGACGAGCTGACGCTCGAGATGGTGAGCGAGGAGTACCGCCAGGCGATGTACGGCTGGTACGCCTACGACCCGCGGATGCGCTCGAACATCGGTATCCGCCGCCGCCTCGCTCCCCTGCTCGACAACTCGCGGGCAGAGCTCGAGCTCGTCCACGCCCTGCTGTTCGCGCTGCCCGGCAGCCCGTTCCTGTACTACGGCGACGAGATCGGCATGGGCGACAACATCTGGCTGCCCGACCGCGATTCGTCGCGCACGCCGATGCAGTGGACGCCCGACCGCAACGCCGGCTTCTCGACGGCCGACCCGGGCAAGCTGTTCCTGCCCGTCGTGCAGTCGCTCGTCTTCAACTACAACCTGGTCAACGTCGAGAGCCAGCTGGCCCAGTCGCGGTCGCTGCTGCACTGGGTGCGGAACGTCATCCACGTCCGCAAGGCGCACCCGGTGTTCGGGCTCGGCACGCTCGAGGTGGCCGAGACGGACCAGGAGTCGGTGCTCGCGTTCGTGCGGTCGTACGAGGGCGAGGGCACCCAGTTCGGAGCCTCCGCCGAGGACGTCCTCTGCGTGTTCTCGTTCGCGCACAACCCGTCCGCCGTCACCGTCACGGCACCGCACCTGGCCGGCCGGACGCTCTTCGACCTCTTCGGCGGGGCGCAGTTCCCGTCGTTCGACGACGAGGGCAAGGTCACGATCACGCTCGGCACGCAGCAGTTCTTCTGGCTGCACGTCGGCGACGTCCCCGCCGCGTCGGCGCCTGCTGTCGGCGGCGCCTCCTAGGCTCTGAGGGTGAGCCAGACCGACCCTGCCGAGACCGTGCCGTCCACTCCCGTCCTCGACTCCCCCGCTGCGGCGGGTGACCTGCCGTCGGCGTGGTGGAAGGCTCTCGGCGTGTTCGACCTGGAGACGACCGGGATCGACGTCGAGACGGCCCGCATCGTCACGGCCCACGTCGGCCTCATCGACGCGACGGGCGCGACGGTCGCGCACGGCGAGTGGCTGGCCGACCCCGGCGTCGAGATCCCCGAGCAGGCCAGCGCCGTGCACGGCATCTCGACCGAGCGCGCGCGGGCCGAGGGGCGGCCCGCCGCCGAGGTCGTGGCCGAGATCGTCGCCGCGGTCAGGGCCGTCTTCGCCCGCGGCGTGCCCCTCGTCGTCTACAACGCGCCCTACGACCTGACCCTCCTCGACCGCGAAGCGCGTCGGCACGGCATCGAGCCCCTAGGCGAGGTCGGCGAGATCGGCTGCGTCGTCGACCCGCTCGTCATCGACAAGGCCGTCGACCGCTTCCGCAAGGGCAAGCGCACCCTCGAGGCCGCCGCCGGCGTCTACGGCGTGGTCCTCGACGACGCGCACGACGCCGGTGCGGACGCCGTGGCCGCGGGTCGGGTCGCCCAGGCCATGGCCAAGCGCTACCCCGACCAGCTCGACGTGCCGACCACGGACCTGCACGACCTGCAGGTCGGCTGGTGCTCGACCCAGGCGGCGTCGTTCCAGGAGTACATGCGCCGTAAAGACCCGACGTTCACGACGTCCGGCGAGTGGCCGCACCGCTCGCTGCCCGCCTCCTGAGCCGGACGGCCTGCCCGCCGCCTCAGGCGTGCGCGGTCGCCGCGTCCTCAGTCAGACGACCTGGCCGCCTCCCGAGGCGGCCAGCGCAGACGGCGAGAGGCGGCCCACCGAAGTGGACCGCC
This sequence comes from Frigoribacterium sp. PhB116, assembly GCF_004364285.1. Classification (GTDB taxonomy): domain Bacteria; phylum Actinomycetota; class Actinomycetes; order Actinomycetales; family Microbacteriaceae; genus Frigoribacterium. The sequence continues at coordinate 338,457 of NZ_SOBE01000001.1, forward strand.
TCTCACGGTGACCAGGGGCTGTGCCCTGACAGATGCTGCCTACTTGCCGAAGTTCTTGTAGCGCGAGTTGAACTTCTCGACGCGTCCGGCCGAGTCGAGGATGCGCTGCTTGCCCGTGTAGAACGGGTGCGACTCGGACGAGATCTCGACGTCGATGACCGGGTAGGTCTCCCCGTCGAGCTCGATGGTCTTGTCGCTCGTCGTCGTGGAGCGCGTGAGGAACGTGGCGCCCGATGCGAGGTCGCGGAAGACGATCTGCTTGTACTCGGGGTGGATGTCGGTCTTCATGAGAGTCCTAGGTCTAGCGGTGGATGGTGGTGTGAAGTTCGGGAGGCGCTGCGCACGGATGCGCCGGACCAGCTGTCAACGATACCAGACGCGAGGCCCGGATCCGAGGAACGGACCGGCCGGCGGCGTGGACCCGTCAGTGCGCGGCGCGAGCCGTGTAGCGGCCGTCCTCCGAGGTGACCTCGAGCTCGACGCCGAAGGTGGCACCGAGGGTCTCGGCCGTCACGACCTCGTCGATCGGGCCCGCGGCCACGACGGAGCCGTGGTCGAGGAGGAGGGCGTGCGTGAAGCCGCGCGGGATCTCCTCGACGTGGTGGGTGACCATGACGATGGCCGGGGCGCCCTCGGACTGCGCGTAGCCGGAGAGCATCCGCAGCAGCTCCTCTCGGGCTCCGAGGTCGAGGCTCGCGGCCGGCTCGTCGAGCAGCAGGAGCTCGGGGTCGGTCATGACCGCCCGCGCGATCTGGACGCGCTTCTGCTCGCCGTCGCTCAGCTCGCCGAAGGTGCGCTCCGACAGGTGGTCGAGGCTCCACTCGTCGAGCACGCGGTGGGCACGGCGCACGTCGACGCCCTCGTACTCCTCGTTCCAGCGGCCGGTGACCGAGTAGGCGGCGGTGAGGACGACGTCGACGACCTTCTCCTTCGCCGGGATGCGTCGGGCGATCGTCGTGGAGGCGAAGCCGATGCGCGGGCGGAGGTCGAAGAGGTCGACGGAGCCGAGGTCGCCGCCGAGCACCTCGGCGGTGCCTGAGCTCGGGTGGGTCTGTGCCGCCGCCACCTGGAGCAGGGAGGACTTCCCGGCTCCGTTCGGCCCCAGCACGATCCACCGCTCGTCCGAGTCGACGGTCCAGGTCAGCGAGTCGACGACGGGGACGCCGCCGCGGACGAGGGAGACATCGGTCAGCTGCAGGACGGTAGGCATGCTCGACAGCCTATCGACGCAGGGAGCCGTAGACCTGGAGGGTGCGGTCAGCGATCCGCGTCCAGGAGAACTCGCTCTCGGCGCGCATCCGGCCCGCCCGCCCCATCAACCGGGCGAGTGCCGGGTCGGAGACGACCTCGGTGAGGATGCGGGCGAGGTCGGCGACGAACTGGTCGGGGTCGAGCGGGGTCCCCGTGCCGTCCTGCGCCTGCTCGAGGGGGACGATGCGGCCGGTGAGGCCGTCGGCCACCACCTCGGGGATCCCGCCGGTGTCCGACCCGACCACGGGCACGCCACAGGCCATCGCCTCGAGGTTGACGATGCCGAGCGGCTCGTAGACGGACGGGCAGACGAAGGTCGTGGCGGCGCTGAGGACGGCGCTGAGCTGGTGACGGGGCAGGATCTTCTCGATCCAGACGACGCCGGTCCGCTCCTCCTGCAGCTCGCGGACCAGGCCGCTCACCTCGGCCATGATCTCAGGGGTGTCGGGTGCGCCCGCGCAGAGCACGAGCTGGACGTCCGCGGGCAGCAGCTTGGCCGCGCGCAGCAGGTACGGCAGGCCCTTCTGACGGGTGATGCGGCCGACGAAGACGACCGAGGGGCGGTCGGGGTCGATCCCGAGCTCGCGCACGAGGTCGGCGTCGTCGACACGCTGCCAGGCGTCGAGGTCGATGCCGTTGTAGACGACGCTGACCTTCTGCTCGTCGATGCCGGGGTAGGAGCGCAGGATGTCGCGGCGCATCCCCTCGCTGACGGCGATCACGGCGTCGGCCGTCTCGTAGGCCTGGCGCTCGATCCAGCTCGAGACGCGGTAGCCGCCGCCGAGCTGCTCGGCCTTCCAGGGGCGGAGCGGCTCGAGGCTGTGCGCCGTGAGGACGTGGGGCACGTCGTGCAGCATCTGGGCGAGCTGGCCGGCCGCGTTCGCGTACCAGGTGTGGCTGTGCACGATGTCGGCGCCCGCGACGTCCTGGGCGATGCGGACGTCGGTGCCGAGGGTGCGGAGCGCACCGTTGACCTGGGCGAGCTCGGCCAGGTCCGGGTAGCCGGTCGTGTCGGGCTCGGGGTCCACATCGCCGAAGGCCCGGACCTGCACCTCGATCGACTGCCTCAGCGCCTTCGCGAGCTCGACGACGTGGACGCCGGCGCCTCCGTAGACGTTCGGCGGATATTCCTTCGTGATGACATCGACTCGCACGAGCATCACCGTAGTCGTGCGCCGGAGAAACGTGCCATTCTGGCCCCATGGCATCAAAGAAGATCTTCGGCATCGTCCTGGCCGGGGGCGAGGGCAAGCGCCTCATGCCCCTGACCGCCGACCGGGCGAAGCCCGCCGTCCCGTTCGGCGGCAACTACCGCCTCATCGACTTCGCGCTCTCGAACCTCATCAACTCGGGCCTGCGTCAGATCGTCGTGCTGACGCAGTACAAGTCGCACAGCCTCGACCGCCACGTCTCGCAGACCTGGTCGATCGAGGGGCTGCTCGGCGCGTACGTCGCCTCCGTGCCCGCGCAGCAGCGCCTCGGCAAGCGCTGGTTCGCCGGCAGTGCCGACGCGATCCTGCAGAGCCTCAACCTGCTCCGCGACGAGAAGCCCGACATCGTCGTCGTGGTCGGCGCCGACCACGTCTACCGGATGGACTTCGAGCAGATGGTGGAGGCGCACATCGCCTCGGGCGCCGGCGTCACCGTCGCGGCCATCCGTCAGCCCATCTCGCTGGCCGACCAGTTCGGCGTGATCGAGGTCGACCCCGACGACCCGACCCGCATCGGCCGGTTCCTGGAGAAGCCGAAGGACGCGACGGGACTGCCCGACTCGCCCGACGAGATCCTCGCCTCGATGGGCAACTACGTCTTCGACGCCGACGTGCTCATCGACGCGGTGCTCCGCGACGGCGAGAAGGCCGACTCGGACCACGACATGGGCGGCGACATCGTCCCCGACTTCGTCTCCCGCGGGGACGCTGCCGTCTACGACCTGAACCGCAACGAGGTTCCCGGCTCGACCGAGCGCGACCGCTACTACTGGCGGGACGTCGGCACCATCGACTCGTTCTACGACGCGCACCGCGACCTGATCTCGGCGCTGCCGATCTTCAACCTCTACAACACCGACTGGCCGATCTTCAGCCAGCAGCTCAACTCTCCCCCGGCCAAGTTCGTCCGCGACGGGCTGGGCAACCTCGGCACGACCATCGACTCCGTCGTCTCGCTCGGTTCGCTCCTGTCGGGCGCCCACGTCGAGCGCAGCGTCCTCGGCCCGTGGTGCACGCTCGACTCCGGCTCGCGCGTGGTCGACTCGATCGTCTTCGAGCGGGCCCACATCGGGCCGAACGCGACCGTGAACAGAGCCATCCTCGACAAGGACGTCGTCATCGCCGAGGGGGCCTCCGTCGGCGTCGACGCCGAGGCTGACCGAGCGCGGGGCTTCACGGTCACCCCCTCGGGCATCACGGTGGTCGGCAAGGGCGTCCGAGTCGACCACTAGCCCCGGTCCCGTCGCCCACGGCGCCGTCGCCTCGTCCACCTCGTGACGAACGGTGACGGCGCCGTCCGATCGTCCGGCGGCCGGACACTAGGGTGATCGCGTGCCCCGCTTCCTGACCGTCCTCGACGTCGACTCCACGCTCATCGAGGACGAGGTCATCGAGCTCCTCGCCGACGCCGCCGGTGCGCGGGACGAGGTCGCCGCCATCACCGAGCGCGCGATGGCGGGCGAGCTCGACTTCGCCGAGAGCCTGCACGCGCGCGTCGCGACGCTGGCGGGGCTGCCGTCGACGGTGTTCGCCGACGCCGCGGCCCGGATCCGCCTCACGGCCGGCGTGCCCGAGCTGGTCGCCGGCCTGCACGCCCACGGCAGCGTGATCGGCGTCGTCTCGGGCGGGTTCCACGAGGTCCTCGATCCGATCGCCGAGAGCTTGGGGCTCGACTTCTGGCGCGCCAACCGGCTCGAGGTCGTCGGCGGCGCCCTGACCGGGCGGGTCGACGGTCCGGTCGTCGACGCCGCGGGCAAGGCCGCCGCCCTCCGCGAGTGGGCCGAGGAGGCGGGAGTCGCCCCTGCCCACACGGTCGCGGTCGGCGACGGGGCGAACGACCTGCTGATGATGGACGCCGCCGCGCTCTCGGTGGCGTTCAACGCCAAGCCCCGGGTGCGCGACCACGCCGACGTGGTCGTGACGCACTGCGACCTGTCGCAGGTCCTGCCGCTGCTCGGCCTCCGTGGCTGAGCCGGGCGCAGTCCTGGCCTGGTGGCGCGTCGCTCGGCGACGTCGCGGTTCGGCGGTGCCGCTGCGGCCCTAGTGGCCCATGCCGAGGCCGCCGTCGACCGGGACGACCGCTCCGGAGATGTACCCGGCGTCGTCGCTCGCGAGCCACGCGATCGCCTTGGCGACCTCCGAGGCCGTGCCGAAGCGTCCCGCGGGGATGCTCTTCTTGTAGTCGGCCTGCTGCTCGTCGGGCAGGACGGCCGTCATGTCGGTCTCGACGAACCCCGGGGCGACGACGTTGGCGGTGATGCCCCGGGCGCCCACCTCCCTCGTCAGCGACCGCGCGAAGCCCACCAGGGCCGCCTTCGACGCCGAGTAGTTCGCCTGGCCGGCGCCGCCGAGCAGTCCGACGACGCTCGAGACGAGCACGATGCGGCCGAACCGGGCCTTGAGCATGCCCTTCGAGGCGCGCTTGACGACGCGGAAGGCCCCGCCGAGGTTCGTGTCGACGACCGAGGTGAAGTCCTCCTCGGTCATGCGCATGAGGAGGCCGTCCTTCGTGATGCCGGCGTTCGCGACGACGACCTCGACCGGGCCGAGCTCGGCCTCGACGGCGGTGAAGGCGGCATCGACGCTCGCGGCGTCGGTCACGTCGGCGACGACCGTGAGGGTGCCCTCGGGGCCCTGGCCGCTGCGCGCGGTGACGGCGACGCGGTGGCCCTGGGCGACGAACTCCTCGGCGATCGCGAAGCCGATCCCTCGGTTGCCGCCGGTGACGAGGACGGTGCGGGGGGTGGTCATGATGGTGCTCCTCGGTGTGGGCGTCAGGGGTGCTCGGGTCCGTGGACCGCGTGCCAGCCTACTGTCGGACGCCGGGATTACGATCTAGTCAACCGCCGACCCTCGGCGTCCCGAGCCCGTGAGGCCATGAAGACATCCACCCCGATCACCACGCTTCCCCCGTCGCCTGCCGACGACCGCCACGCCCGCATGCGCCGGTACCTGCTGGCGACGGGCATCCGCATCGTCTGCATCATCTTCTGCTTCGTCATCCCCCTCAGCTGGTGGACGCTCATCCCCGTCTTCGGCGCCGTGGTGATCCCGTACGTGGCCGTCGTCCTCGCCAACGTGGGCCACGAGAGCGGTCAGGACGTCGAGCGGCCCGGGGGCCTCGAGGTCTACCGGGGGCCTCAGCAGCCGTGGACTCCCCCGGCACCCCACGACCCCGACGACGACCCTGTCGTCGGCTCCGACGGGGTGGCCCGGTGATGCTCGACCTCGGGCAGCAGGGCCCTGGCGACGTGCAGTGCTCCCGCGCAGGGTGCACGGCCGCTGCCGTGCACGCGGTCAACTGGCGCAACCCGAAGATCCACGGTCTCGAGCGCGTCAAGGTCTGGTCGGCCTGCGACGAGCACGTCGGCTACCTGGCCGAGTTCCTCCGGGCGCGCGACTTCCCGGTCGTCCTGACGCCTGCGGGCGAGACGGTCGACCGGGTCGACCAGGAGGCGCGTTGAGCGCCCCGGGGGCGTCGGCGGCTCGCCCGACCACCGCCTCCAAGTGGCTGGGCTACCTCGCCGTCGTGGTGGTCTTCGCGATCATCTGCGGCCTCCTCGCCCACTGGCAGTGGAGCCGTCACGAAGAGAAGACGGCGGTCGTCCACCAGCTCGAGCAGCGGTACGACGCTGCTCCGATCCCCCTGCAGGAGGCGGTGCCCGAGCTGGGCTCGTACGATGCCGCCCTCGAGTGGCAGCCCGTCTCGATGACCGGCCGCTACCTCGTCGACGAGGAGCTGCTCGTCCGCAATCGGCCCCTGAACGGCCAGCCCGGCTTCGACGTGCTCGTGCCGTTCCAGGTGAGCGGCGGCGACGTCTTCGTGATCGACCGCGGCTGGGTCCCGACCGGCAACGACCAGGACGCCCCCGACGTCGTCCCGGCCCCGCCGACCGGCGAGGTCACCGTGACCGCACGGCTCAAGCCGGGCGAGCCCGCGCTCGGCGACCGGACCGGAGTCCCCGGCACGAACCAGATCGCCACGATCCAGCTCAGCGAGGTGCAGAAGCGGGTCGACGGCCAGATCTACGACGCGAGCTACGGCCTGCTCGCCTCCGAGGACCCGGCGCCCGCGACCGCTCCCGTGAAGGCCAGCGCCCCGGAGATCGACACCGGCCTGAACCTGTCGTACTTCGTGCAGTGGATCATGTTCGCGGTCGGCGCCTTCGGGTTCCTGTTCTACGTGTTCCGGCAAGAGCGACGCAACAAACTGCTCGACGCCGCCGACGACGAGACCCCGGAGGAGGCGGCCGAGCGGGAGCGCCGGCGCGCCGCGCGGCCCCGGGCGGACCACGAAGAAGAGGACGAGCTGCTCGACGCCGCCGGGCGCTGAGGTCGTCATCGCCCGGCGGCGTCGGGGCGGACGCCGGCCGACGACGCCGGCCGACGACGCCGGTCGGCCTCAGGCCAGGTTGATCAGGTCCGAGTAGTCCGGGGTCCAGTGGTCCTCGGTGCCCTCGGGCATGATGAGGACGCGCTCGGGGTTCAGCGCCTCGACGGCGCCCTCGTCGTGGCTCACGAGCACGACGGCGCCCTCGTAGTTCGCCAGGGCGTCGAGGATCTCGAGGCGGCTGGCAGGGTCGAGGTTGTTCGTGGGCTCGTCGAGCAGCAGGACGTTCGCGCCCGAGACGACGATCATCGCCAGCGCGAGACGGGTCTTCTCGCCGCCGGAGAGCACGCCCGCGGGCTTGGCCGAGTCGTCTCCGGTGAAGAGGAACGAGCCGAGCACCCGACGCGCCTCCATCTCGGTGATGTTCGGCGAGGACGACACCATGTTCTCGAGCACGCTGCGCTTGACGTCGATGGTCTCGTGCTCCTGCGCGTAGTAGCCCACGCGCAGGCCGTGCCCGGGCTCCAGCTGGCCGGTGTCGGGCTCGTCGACGCTCGCGAGGATGCGCAGCAGGGTCGTCTTGCCGGCGCCGTTCAGGCCGAGGATGACGACCTTCGATCCACGGTCGATGGCGAGGTCGACGGCGGTGAAGATCTCGAGCGAGCCGTAGCTCTTCGACAGGTTCGAGGCCATCAGGGGCGTCTTGCCGCAGGCGACCGGGGTGGGGAACCGCAGCTTGGCGACGCGGTCGACCGCGCGGACCTCCTCGAGGCCGGAGAGCAACTTCTCGGCTCGGGCGACCATCTGGTGGGCCGCGGCGGCCTTCGAGGCCTTCGCCCCGAAGCGGGCGGCCTGCTTCTGCAGCGCCGAGGCCTGCTTCTCGGCGTTGCTGCGCTCCTTCTTGCGACGCTCCTCGTCGGCGGCGCGCTGGCGCTGGTAGTTGCGCCAGCCCATGTTGTAGATGTCGATGGCCTGCCGGTTGGCGTCGAGGTAGAAGACGCGGTTGACGACCTCCTCGACCAGCTCGATGTCGTGGCTGATGACGATGACGCCGCCCTGGTAGGTCTTGAGGTACTCGCGCAGCCACACGACGCTGTCGGCGTCGAGGTGGTTGGTCGGCTCGTCGAGGATCATCGTGTCCGCGGCCGAGAACAGGATGCGCGCGAGCTCGATGCGCCGGCGCTGACCGCCCGACAGCGTCGAGAGGGGCTGGTCGAGGATGCGGTCGGGCAGGCTCAGGTTGCTGGCGATGGAGGCGGCCTCGGCCTCGGCGGCGTAGCCCCCGAGCGCGTTGAACTGGTCGTCGAGGTCGCCGTACCGCTTCATGGCCCGCGCCGCGACGTCCGGATCGGGATCGCCCATGGCGAGGGTCGCCTCCTGGATGCCCAGCAGCAGCTGGCCGAGACCGCGGGCGTCGAGGATCCTCGTGCGGGCGAGGTCTTCGGGGTTGCCGCTCCGAGGGTCCTGCGGCAGGTAGCCGATCTCGCCGTGACGGTCGATCTTGCCGCCCGTCGGGAGGGTCTCGCCGGCGAGCGTCTTGGTCATGGTGGTCTTGCCGGCGCCGTTGCGGCCGACCAGACCGATCTTGTCGCCCTTGTCGACGCGGAAGCTCACGTCGGCCATGAGCAGACGCGCGCCGACGCGGATCTCGAGATCGTGCACGGAAAGCACAGCAGAAGTCCAATCGATTGGGGAGATGTCCACAACGGGGCCCGGCGTGGGGCCGCCTCTAGGATGAGGACGTCGCGTGGAGAGGGGTCGCAGCACTGCGCTGCCGACCAGCCGCTCGGCCGATCAACCTACCCATACTAGGAGACTTGCATGACTGACACCGCCGCATCGATCTCGCGGCCGGTCCTCGCCGACCGGCTGGTGGCCCGCAGCTGGGCCACCGACGTCGCCCTGGTGCTCGGCGGGGTCGCCTTCACGTCGGCCCTCGCGCAGGTGCAGGTGCCCATGTGGCCCGTGCCGATCACCGGTCAGACCCTGGCCGTGATGCTCGTCGGCGCCACGCTGGGGGCCCGACGCGGCGCCCTGTCGATGCTCACGTACCTCGTCCTCGGCGTCGCCGGGCTGCCGATCTTCGCCGAGTTCTCCGGCGGTCCGCTCAGCGTGCTGCGTCCGAGCTTCGGCTTCATCCTCGGCTTCGTCCCGGCCGCGCTCGTCATCGGCTGGCTCTCCCAGCGCGACTGGGACAAGAAGTGGGCCCTGTCCGCCGCCGCGTTCTTCCTCGCCAGCCTCATCCCGTTCGCCACGGGACTCCCCTACATGGCGGTCGTGCTGAACTCGCTCGGCGTCGACGCGTCGCTCGGCACCGTCCTGGCGCTCGGCGTGTACCCGTTCATCGTGGGCGGGGTCGCGAAGTGGCTGATCGCCGCGTCGGCCCTGCCGCTCGCGTGGCGCGCGCTCGGGCGTCTCGGCAAGTAGGAGCGCCGCTCGCTCAGCGGGCGCGCACACGAAGGACGCCCCCGGTCATCGACCGGGGGCGTCCTTCGCGTGCGGGGTGGATCAGATCGAGAAGCCGATCGCGCGCATCATGTCGCGGCCGTCGTCGGTGATCCGGTCAGGGCCCCACGGCGGCATCCAGACCCAGTTGATCCGGAAGGCGTCGACCACGCCGTCGAGGGCGTTGGCCGTGTCGGCCTCGATCACGTCGGTCAGCGGGCAGCCGGCCGACGTCAACGTCATGCTGATGATGAGGGCGTTCTCCTGCTCCTCGTCCATGGCGAGGTCGTAGATCAGGCCGAGGTCGACGATGTTGACCCCGAGCTCGGGGTCGACGACCTCCTTGAGCGCCTCGATCGTGGCGTCGAACTTCTCCGGGGCGAGGGCGACGGCCATGGTCAGCCGACCGCCGGCGTCGTCTCGGCCGCTGCGGCGGCCGCAGCGGACACGTAGCGGTCGTAGCCCTCGTCCTCGAGACGGTCGGCCAGCTCGGGGCCGCCCTGCTCGGCGACCTGGCCGTCGACGAAGACGTGGACGAAGTCGGGCTTGATGTAGCGGAGGATCCGCGTGTAGTGCGTGATCATCAGCAGGCCGAGGCCCGTGTTGGCCTTGGCGCGGTTGACGCCCTCGGAGACGATCTTGAGCGCGTCGACGTCGAGACCGGAGTCGGTCTCGTCGAGGACGGCGAACTTCGGCTTCAGCAGCTCGAGCTGCATGATCTCGTGACGCTTCTTCTCGCCGCCCGAGAAGCCCTCGTTGACGTTGCGCTCGGCGAACGAGGCGTCCATCTTGAGGTCGCTCATGTGGGTGCGCAGGTCCTTGATCCAGGTGCGGATCGCGGGGGCCTCGCCGTCCAGGGCGGTCTTGGCGGTGCGGAGGAAGTTGGCGACCGTCACGCCGGGGATCTCGACCGGGTACTGCATGGCCAGGAAGAGACCGGCCTTGGCCCGCTCGTCGACCGACATGTCGAGCACTTCGCGGCCGTCGAGCAGGATGCTGCCGCCGTCGACGTTGTAGCGGGGGTGGCCGGCGATCGTGTAGGCGAGGGTGGACTTGCCGGAGCCGTTCGGGCCCATGACGGCGTGGATCTCGCCCTCGTTGATGGTGAGGTCGACGCCCTTGAGGATGGGCTTGACGCCCTGGTCGGTGTCGATGCTGACCTTGAGGTCGCGGATCTCGAGAGTGGACATGCGTTCTTTTCCTTACTGTGCGACGTCGGCGGACGACGCGGTGGTGTCGACGTACACGTCACCGTCGACGACGGTGACACGGAAGACCGGGACGGGTTCGTAGGCAGGGAGGGTGAGCGGCTTGCCGGTCGTCAGCTCGAACTTCGAGCCGTGGGCCCAGCACTCGAGCGTGTCGTCCTCGACGAAGCCCTCGGAGAGCGAGATGTCGCCGTGGGTGCAGGTGTCGCCGATCGCGTGGATGTCGCCGGAGCTGTCCTTCACGACGGCCACGGCGACCCCATCGACGACGACGCGCATCGCCTGAGCCGGTGTGACGTCGTCGACGCCGCAGACCTTGACCCCGGCCATCAGGCGAGGCCGCCTGCCGTCGGGAGGCCCTCGCCTGCGGTGAGCTCGACCTCGAGCGCGTCGATGAGGCGCTCCTGCAGCTCGGGCTCGCCGATCTTCTGCACGACCTCGCTGAGGAACCCGAGGACGACGAGGCGGCGTGCCTCGTGCTCCGAGATGCCGCGCGACTGCAGGTAGAAGAGGTGCTCGTCGTCGAACCGGCCGGTGGCGCTGGCGTGGCCGGCCCCCGCGATGTCGCCGGTCTCGATCTCCAGGTTCGGGATCGAGTCCGCCCTCGTGCCCTCGCTGAGGACGAGGTTGCGGTTCTGCTCGTAGCTGTCGGTCCCGGGTGCGGTGCGGGCGATCAGCACGTCGCCGATCCAGACCGTGCGGGCGCCCACGCCCTGCAGCGCGCCCTTGTAGTTGACGCGGCTGCGGCTGTTGGGCGCGTCGTGGTGCACGTAGACCTGCTGCTCGAGGTGCTGGCCCGCGTCGGCGAAGTACACGCCGTAGAGCTCGGTGTCCGAGCCCTGCCCGGCCAGGTGGGCCGAGGGGTTGACCCGCACGACCGAGCCGCCGAGCGAGACGACGAAGTGCTTGAGCTGCGCGTCGCGACCGATGGTGGCGAAGTGGCTCGCCAGGTGGATCGCGTCGTCGTCCCACTCCTGCAGGGTGACGACGGTCAGGTGCGCACCGTCGTCGACGACGATCTCGACGTTCTCGACGAGCTGGGCCGAACCGGTGTTGCGGAGCACGACCATCGAGCGGGTGTTCGCCGTCGCGTGGATGACGGTGTGGCCGGCACGGGGCTCGCGGTCGAGACCGCTCCGGCCGATCGTGACCGTGGACGGCTCGTCGCCGGTCAGGGTCACGGCGAGGACCTTCTCGGTCGAGGCCCAGGCGTTGGCCGAGGCCTTGTCCTCCGGCGCGCCGGCACGCCCGACGCGGGCGTCGGCCCGGTCGAGCCACTCGACGGCCGCGCCTCCGGTCTCCCGGGCGAGGTACGCGTACGGCGAGCCGTCGAGCGGGCCGTCGATGAGCGGGCGGAGGCGGTCGACGGGACTGAGCTTCCAGTCGACCTCCCGGCCGGTGACGGCCGCGAAGGCCGCGGGGTCGGTGGAGCGGAAGCGGCCAGAACGGGTCTGGACGGGCACGAGGCCCCATCCGCCGTCGCTGTGCGCCCCTGCGCCGTGCTGGACGCCCTCGGGCGCGGTGTCTGTGGTGGTGGGTGCTGCGGCGGACATCTAGCCGACTGATCCTTCCATGCTCATCTCGATGAGCTTGTTGAGCTCGAGGGCGTACTCCATCGGCAGCTCTCGGGCGATCGGCTCGATGAACCCGCGCACGATCATGGCCATTGCCTCGTCCTCCGCCATGCCTCGCGACATGAGGTAGAAGAGCTGTTCCTCGCTGACCCGGGACACCGTCGCCTCGTGGCCGAGCTGCACGTCGTCGACGCGGATGTCGATCGCCGGGTAGGTGTCGGAGCGCGAGACGGTGTCGACCAGCAGCGCGTCGCAGCGCACGGTGTTGGCGGAGTGGTGTGCCGCGTCGTCGACGCGGACCTCGCCGCGGTACCCGGCTCGGCCGCCGCCGCGGGCGATCGACTTCGAGACGATCGACGACGTCGTGTAGGGCGCCATGTGGATCATCTTCGCGCCGGCGTCCTGGTGCTGGCCGGGACCGGCGAAGGCGACGGACAAGGTCTCGCCCTTGGCGTGCTCGCCGACGAGGTAGATCGACGGGTACTTCATCGTCACCTTGGAGCCGATGTTGCCGTCGATCCACTCCATGGTCGCGCCCTCGTGGGCGATGGCGCGCTTGGTCACCAGGTTGTAGACGTTGTTCGACCAGTTCTGGATCGTCGTGTAGCGCACGCGGGCGTTCTTCTTCACGATGATCTCGACGACGGCCGAGTGCAGCGAGTCGCTCTTGTAGATCGGCGCCGTGCAGCCCTCGATGTAGTGGACGTAGCTGCCCTCGTCGGCGATGATCAGCGTCCGCTCGAACTGGCCCATGTTCTCGGTGTTGATGCGGAAGTAGGCCTGCAGCGGGATCTCGACCCGGACGCCCTTCGGCACGTAGACGAAGGAGCCGCCCGACCAGACCGCCGTGTTCAGCGCGGCGAACTTGTTGTCGCCGGCCGGGATGACCGTGCCGAAGTACTCCTGGAAGATCTCGGGGTGCTCGCGGAGGGCCGTGTCGGTGTCCATGAAGATGACGCCCTGCTCCTCCAGGTCCTCGCGGATCTGGTGGTAGACGACCTCGGACTCGTACTGGGCTGCGACGCCCGCGACGAGGCGGTTGCGCTCCGCCTCGGGGATGCCGAGCTTCTCGTACGTGTTCTTGATGTCGTCGGGGAGTTCCTCCCACGTCGTCGCCTGCTTCTCGGTGGAGCGGACGAAGTACTTGATGTTGTCGAAGTCGATGCCGGAGAGGTCGGCGCCCCAGGTCGGCATGGGCTTCCGCTCGAAGAGCGCCAGGCCCTTGAGCCGGTTCTTGAGCATCCACTCGGGTTCGCTCTTCAGCGCCGAGATGTCGGTCACCACCTCGGGCGACACTCCACGGCGCGCCGAGGCGCCCGCTGCGTCGGAGTCGGACCAGCCGAACTCGTACTGCCCCAGGCTCTCGAGCTCTGGTCGGTCGATCAACACGTCTGACATGACTACCTCTTTCTCTGCTGGGCCGAACGTGGGTCGGGTCGTGACCATTCCCCGTCGGATGGGGGCCCAGCTGCTCGCGCTGCGAGACGGACTCCCGGTCGAGCTGCGACGGCTGCCTGCGTGGAGCGGAGGCGGAGCCAGCGTTGCTTAGACTGATGTGAGGTCCGCGTACCGCTTCTGCGGATCCCACGGCCCTCGGGCGTCGTCGTCGACGCTCGTGTCGGGTGTGTCCCTGAACTCATCGATTCTACAGGGCAGAGCGGCGGATGTGACGAAAGGCAGCAACTCGTGAGCAACGCACAGGTGACCCGGCCCGGACCCGTGACGCGCCTCTGGCGGTGGCTGCCGACGACGACCGACCGACGCGTCCGGTTCATCGTGTGGGCCTCGCTGGTCTGTCAGGTCCTCCTGATCGGGACCGGAGGCGCGGTGCGGCTGACCGGATCCGGTCTCGGCTGCCCGACGTGGCCGCGTTGCACCGCCGACTCGTTCGTCAGCACGCCCGAGATGGGCATCCACGGGGTCATCGAGTTCGGCAACCGCCTCCTCACCTTCGTCCTCACGGCGGTCGTCGTGCTCGCCTTCCTCTTCGTCCTCCGCATGCGCAAGCAGCGTCGCGAGCTCTTCTGGCTCACCTTCGCCCAGGGCATGAGCATCCCGCTGCAGGCGGTGCTGGGCGGCATCACCGTCCTCACGGGCCTGAACCCGTACATCGTCGGAGCGCACTTCCTCGTCTCGATCGCCCTGGTCGCCCTGTCGACCGTCCTCGTCTGGCGGGTGCTCCGCGGCCCGCGCGGGCACCACGCGGCGACTCCCCCGGCCTACGCCAGGCTCGTCCACGTCGTCTCCGGCGTCGTCCTCCTGACCGTGGTCGTGGGGGTCCTCACCACCGGCTCCGGACCGCACGCCGGCGACGCGGCCACTCCCCGCAACGGCCTGGACCCGGCCGTGATGGACCACGTGCACAGCTGGCCCGCCTACGCGACCCTCGCGCTGACCCTCGCGGTCGTCGTCTGGACGTTCCGGACGGGCCTCCCGCGCCGGTTCCCCCTCGCCCTCCTCGGCGTCGAGCTCGTCCAGATCGCGGTGGGCATCGCCCAGGCGCGCACCGGGCTGCCGCCGCTCCTCGTCGGATCGCACATGGTGCTGGCGGCCCTCTTGGTGGCGGCGACGACCGCGCTCGTCCTCTCGTTGCGCGAGGACCAGAGCCCGTCCGAGGCTCAGCTGACGGTCGACTCCCCGGAGTCCGTCCGAGTCTGAGCGGGCCCGTCCGCCGGAGCACCGAGCGCGTCCGGCACGTCCGGCGCGTCCCGCCGCATGATCACGTCGACGCCGTCGTCCTCGACCGGGACGAAACCGTGCCGGAGGTACAGGCCCGCCGCGCGGCTGCCCGTCAGCACGTCCAGCAGCACGGACCGCGAGCCGAGCGAGGCGAGCACCTCCCGGAGCAGGTGCGTGCCGATCCCCCGGCCCCGCGCCTCCTCGGCCAGGTAGAAGTGGCGCAGCCAGACGTCGTCGCCCTCCGGGTGCACCGCGAGGCAGCCGAGGAGGCGCCCCCCGACCTCGACCACGCGGGTCTCGGTCGGCACGAACTCGCGTTCGAAGCGCGCGCGGTTGTACGCCGGACGCCAGACGCCCGCCCGCCTCAGGTCGGGCTCGAGGGCGGCGAGCTTCAGGTCGGCGAGGGCGTCGACGTCGTCGGGTCGCCCCTCGCGGACGGTCCAGTCGAGGACGTCCTCGGTGCCGGCGCTCACCGGGCGCCTCAGAACGGCAGCAGCGGATCGATGCCGACGGCGATGAAGAGCAGCGTCAGGTACGTGATCGAGCTGTGGAACACGCGCATCGGGCGGACCTCGGCGACGTGCTGGATCGCACGGCTGTACAGGCGGTGCGACTCCCAGACGAACCAGGTGCCGCTCGCGAGGGCGACGACCGTGTACAGCACTCCCATGTGGGCGACGGGGACGAGCAGCAGTGAGCAGGCGACCGTGGCCCATGCGTACAGGATCACCTGGAGGCCGACGGACGACCGGCCGCGGACGACCGCGAGCATGGGCACCGACGCGGCGGCGTAGTCGTCCCGGTACTTCATGGAGAGGGGCCAGTAGTGCGGCGGCGTCCAGAGGAAGATCACCATGAAGAGGATGACCGGCGGCCAGCTGAGGTCGTTCGTGACGGCGGCCCAGCCGATCAGGACGGGCATGCACCCTGCGATGCCGCCCCAGACGATGTTCTGCGGCGTGCGGCGCTTGAGCCACAGCGTGTACACGATCACGTAGAACAAGATCGCGCCGAGCGACAGGGCGGCCGACAGGAGGTTGACCGTCAGGGCGAGCCAGACGATGGAGGCGAGGCCCACGATCCAGGAGAACGCCAGCGCCTCGCGGTCCGTCACCTCGCCGGTGACGAGCGGGCGACCCTGGGTCCGCTTCATGATGCGGTCGATGTCGCGGTCGATGTAGCAGTTGAACGCGGAGGCCGAGCCGGCGCTGAGCGCCCCGCCGATGAGCGTGGCCGCGACGAGCCACAGGTTCGGCACGCCGCCCTGGGCCAGGAACATGGTCGGTGCCGTGGTGACGAGCAGCAGCTCCATCACGCGGGGCTTCGTGAGCGCGACGTAGGCGCCAGCCTTGCGACGGATGCCCCGGGGTCCGGTGGTGGGGCGGGTGTCGATGGCTGCGGTCATGGGTCCCTCTGACGAGATGTACGGTTCGGCGCGGAGAGTCTAGGCGAACCAGCGAGTCTAGGCGATGACCGGCGACGCTGACGGCGGAACAGGGCGCTTCCTGCGGGCGGAGCGAGCCCTTTCGTCCCTATACTTGCAGGTGCTTGCCAGTCGCACGCCCGCACGGCGACGGAATCCTCGACATCGAACCATCGGCTCCCTGTCGCGCGACCTCCGGTCCGTGCCCGAGCGGCCGCAGCCGACGACGTCTCGGCAGGCGCATGTCAGCGCGGGAGCGAATCGACCCCGCGCAGTTCGCAACAAGAAGGGTCATCTCCAAGTGGCAGATCTGCAGTGGGAATCCATTGACAACAAGGCCGTCGACACGGTCCGCGTCCTCGCGGCCGACTCGGTCGAGAAGGTCGGGAACGGCCACCCGGGGACGGCGATGAGCCTCGCGCCCGCCGCGTACCTCCTCTTCCAGAAGGTCATGCGTCGTGACCCCAGCGACAGCGAGTGGATCGGCCGCGACCGCTTCGTCCTCTCGGTCGGGCACAGCTCGCTGACCCAGTACGTCCAGTTCTACCTCGGCGGCTACGGCCTCGAGCTCGACGACCTCAAGGCGCTGCGCACCTGGGGCTCGAAGACGCCCGGCCACCCCGAGTACGGCCACACCGACGGCGTCGAGATCACCACCGGTCCCCTCGGCCAGGGCCTCGCCTCCGCCGTGGGCATGGCCTACGCCGCCCGCTTCGAGCGCGGCCTGTTCGACCCCGAGGCCGCCGTCGGCACCTCGCCGTTCGACCACTTCGTCTACGTCATCGCCGGCGACGGCGACCTGCAGGAGGGCGTCACCAGCGAGGCGTCCTCGCTCGCCGGTCACCAGCAGCTCGGCAACCTCGTCGTGATCTACGACTCCAACCAGATCTCGATCGAGGACGACACCAACATCGCCTTCACCGAGGACGTCCACGCGCGCTACGAGGCGTACGACTGGCAGGTCCAGGTCGTCGACTGGAAGAAGACCGGCGAGTACGTCGAGGACGTCGCCGCCCTCAACGACGCGATCGAGGCCGCCAAGGCCGAGACGAGCAAGCCCTCGCTGATCATCCTCAAGACGATCATCGGCTGGCCCTCGCCCAAGAAGCAGAACTCCGGCAAGATCCACGGCTCGGCGCTCGGCGCAGAAGAGCTGGCGGGCCTGAAGGAGGTGCTCGGCTTCGACCCCGAGAAGACCTTCGACGTCGACCCCGAGGTCCTCGAGCACACCCGCAAGGCCGTCGAGCGCGGCCAGGCGCAGCACGCCGAGTGGCGCACGTCGTTCGACGAGTGGGCCTCGGCCAACCCCGACAAGAAGACCCTCCTCGACCGCGTCCTGAAGGGCGAGCTGCCCGAGGGCCTCGACGAGGCGCTGCCGGTCTTCCCGACCGACAAGGAGGTCTCGACCCGAGCCGCCTCCGGCAAGGTCATCAACGCCATCGCCGGCGTCGTCCCCGAGTTCTGGGGCGGCTCCGCCGACCTCGCCGAGTCGAACCTCACGACCATCAACGGCGGCGGTTCCTTCGTGCCGACCGAGTGGTCGACCCACGAGTGGCAGGGCAACCCCTACGGTCGCGTGCTGCACTTCGGCATCCGCGAGCACGCAATGGGCTCGATCATGAACGGCATCGCCCTGCACGGCAACACGCGCGTGTTCGGCGGCACCTTCCTCATCTTCAGCGACTACATGCGCCCCGCCGTGCGTCTCGCCGCCCTGATGAAGTCGCCGGTGACGTACGTCTGGACCCACGACTCCGTCGCGCTCGGCGAGGACGGCCCCACGCACCAGCCGGTCGAGCAGCTCGCAGCCCTCCGCGCGATCCCCGACTTCGCCGTGGTGCGCCCCGCCGACGCCAACGAGACCGCGTGGGCCTGGAAGACCATCCTCGACCGCTTCGACGGCCCGGCCGGCCTGGCGCTCAGCCGCCAGAACCTGCCCGTCTTCGAGCGCGGCGACGGCGACGCCGAGGGCGACGTCTTCGCGTCGGCCGCGAACGTCGCCAAGGGCGCCTACGTCCTCGCCGAGGCTCCCGGCGGCACGCCCGACGTGATCCTGATCGCCACGGGCTCCGAGGTGCAGATCGCCGTCGAGGCCCGCGAGGTCCTGCGCGGCGAGGGCATCAACGCCCGCGTCGTGTCGGCTCCCAGCCTCGAGTGGTTCGACGAGCAGAGCGCCGAGTACAAGGAGGCGGTCCTCCCGGCCGCCGTCAAGGCCCGCGTCTCGATCGAGGCAGGCGTCGCGCTCCCGTGGCGCGGCATCGTCGGCGACGCCGGACGCAGCATCTCCATCGAGCACTTCGGTGCCTCCGCCGACTACAAGACGCTCTACCGCGAGTTCGGCATCACCACCGAAGCCGCCGTGGCCGCCGTCAAGGACTCGCTGGCCGCTCTCTGAGCGCCGGCAAGAAAGAAGAGAACGACATGACCGACACCAACACCGCACAGCTCTCCGCCGCGGGCGTCAGCATCTGGCTCGACGACCTCTCGCGTGAGCGCATCAACGCCGGCGGCCTCGAGAAGCTGATCGCCGAGCGCAACGTCGTGGGCGTCACCACGAACCCGACCATCTTCGCGTCGGCCCTCGCCAAGGGCGAGGCCTACGACGACCAGGTCGCGCTGCTCGCCAAGACCGGCGTGAGCGTCACCGACGCGGTCTTCGAGATCACGACCGACGACGTCACCCGCGCCTGCGACATCTTCCGCGGCATCTACGACGACACGAAGGGCTTCGACGGCCGCGTGTCGATCGAGGTCGAGCCGGGCCTCGCGCACGACGCGCAGGGCACCATCGACCAGGCCGTCAAGCTCGCCGCCAAGGTGGGTCGTCCCAACGCGCTCATCAAGATCCCCGCGACGGTCGAGGGCCTCGAGGCCATCACCGCCGTGATCGCCAAGGGCATCAGCGTCAACGTCACCCTGATCTTCAGCCTCGAGCGCTACCGCGCCGTCATCAACGCCTACCTCACCGGTCTCGAGCAGGCCAAGGCCGCGGGCATCGACATCAGCGAGATCCACTCCGTCGCGTCGTTCTTCGTGTCGCGCGTCGACAGCGAGATCGACAAGCGCCTCGAGGCCGTCGGCACCGACGAGGCCACGGCGCTCAAGGGCAAGGCGGGCGTCGCGAACGCCCAGCTCGCCTACGAGGCCTACGTCCAGGCCTTCGACACCGAGCGCGCGAAGGGCCTGCTCGCCGCCGGCGCCAACAAGCAGCGTCCCCTCTGGGCCTCGACCGGCGTCAAGGACCCTGCCGTCCTCGACACGACCTACGTGGTCGAGCTCGTCGCCGCTGACGTCGTCAACACGATGCCCGAGAAGACCCTCGAGGCCACCTTCGACCACGGCGAGGTCCGTGGCGACTCGATCAGCGGCTCCTACGCCTCCGCCAACGAGGTCATGGACGCGATCGCGGCCCAGGGCGTCTCGTACGACGAGGTCACCGAGCTGCTCGAGAAGGAGGGCGTGGAGAAGTTCATCGTCTCCTGGAACGAGCTGCTCGACACCGTCACCGCAGCCCTCGAGTCCTCGAAGCCCACCGCGGAGGACGCCAAGTGACCATCACGATCGCCGCGAGCGGCGACGCGGCCACCGCCGTCGAGACCGTCGTGCCCCAGCTGGTCAGCGACCTCGTCGCCTCCGGCATCACGGCGCAGAACCCCACCCTCTGGGGCCCGGACGCCGAGGAGGAGTCGGCCAAGCGTCTCGGCTGGACCGAGGCCGTCGTGGTCTCCACGCCCCTCCTCGACGAGATCGACGCGCTCCGCGAGGAGCTCGCCGCCAAGGGCGTCGACCACGTCGTGCTCGCGGGCATGGGCGGCTCGTCGCTGGCCCCCGAGGTCATCACGCGCACCTACGGCGTCGAGCTGACCGTGCTCGACGCCACGGAGCCCGGCCAGGTCCTCACGGCCCTGCACGACCGCCTCGAGCGGACCGTGCTCGTCGTGTCGTCGAAGTCCGGCTCGACCGTCGAGACCGCCAGCCAGCGCAAGACCTTCGAGAAGGCCTTCCGCGACGCCGGCATCGACCCGGTCGAGCGCATCGTGGTCGTCACCGACCCGGGCTCGCCCCTGGACGGGCAGGCCCGAGAGGCCGGCTACCGTGTCTTCAACGCCGACCCTGCCATCGGCGGCCGCTACTCGGCGCTGTCGGCCTTCGGCCTCGTGCCGTCCGGCCTGGCCGGTGCCGACATCCGCGAGCTGCTCGCCGAGGCGGACGCCGTCACGGTCGAGCTCTCGCAGGACAGCGCGGACAACCCCGGCCTCGTGCTGGGCGCCGTCCTCGCGGGCACCTCGCCCCTGCGCGACAAGATCGCGATCGTCGCCGACGGCACGCACATCATCGGGTTCCCCGACTGGGCCGAGCAGCTGATCGCCGAGTCGACGGGCAAGCAGGGCCGCGGCCTCCTCCCCGTCGTGCTCGGCACGGACGCTCCGGAGATCAGCCTGGGCCTGCACGACGTGCAGGTCGTGCGCCTGGTCGCGAACGCGGCGGAGACCCGTGAGGTCGCCCCCGGCGAGGTCGAGATCTCCGGATCGCTCGGCGGTCAGATCATGGTCTGGGAGTACGCCGTCGCGGTGGCCGGGCGCCTGCTCGACATCAACCCGTTCGACCAGCCCGACGTCGAGTCGGCGAAGGTCGCCACGCGTGCGCTGCTCGACGACCGTCCGGCCCCGACTCCCCCGGCGTTCACCGCCGAGGGCGTCGAGGTCCGCGAGGTCGGCGGCGTCGAGCTCGGCGACTCGCTCGAGTCGGCTGTCTCGTCCCTCCTGTCGGCCCTGACCGACGACGGTTACCTGTCGATCCAGGCCTACGCCGACCGCGTGGCCTACCCGCAGCTCGAGGAGCTCCGCGACGTGCTCGCGGCGCGCACGAAGCGTCCCGTCACCTTCGGGTGGGGACCTCGCTTCCTGCACTCCACGGGCCAGTACCACAAGGGCGGGCCCGCCAACGGCGTGTTCCTCCAGATCACCCAGACGGCGTCCACCGACCTGGAGATCCCGGAGAGCCCGTTCACCTTCGGGCAGCTCGTCCAGGCGCAGGCCGCCGGCGACGCGACCGTGCTGGCCGACCACGGTCGTCCCGTGCTCCGGCTGACCGTCGACGACGTGGCGGGCGCACTGCCCGCACTGCTCGCCGCAGTCCGCTGAGCGTGAGGGGGCCGGCGTCCGTGAGGACGCCGGCCCCCTTCGCCGTGGTCGGACGACCACGTGCCGCGCGACCGTGCCCGAGAGAACGACCCTGAAGGAACCACCACGATGTCACCCGTCGAGATCACGCCGGAGCACAACCCCCTGCGGCTGCCCTCCGATCGACGCCTGAACCGGATCGCCGGCCCGAGCGGCCTCATCATCTTCGGCGTCACCGGCGACCTGTCGCGCAAGAAGCTCATGCCGGCCGTGTACGACCTCGCCCACCGCGGCCTCCTGCCCCCCGGGTTCGCGCTCGTCGGGTTCGCCCGCCGCGAGTTCGAGGGCCAGGACTTCGAGCAGGTCGTCTACGAGGCGGTCAAGCAGCACGCCCGTACTCCCTTCGACGAGGACGTCTGGCGTCAGCTGAAGGAGGGCTTCCGCTTCGTGCAGGGCACCTTCGACGACGCCGACTCGTTCACGCGCCTCAAGGACACGATCGAGGAGCTCGACCGTGAGCGCGGCACGATGGGCAACCACGCCTTCTACCTCTCGATCCCGCCCAAGGCCTTCCCGATGGTCACCGAGCAGCTGCGCAGCAGCGGCCTGGCCGAGGAGAAGGACGGCGCGTGGCGCCGCGTGGTGATCGAGAAGCCGTTCGGCAGCGACCTCAAGACCGCCCGCGAGCTGAACGCCGTGGTCGAGAGCGTCTTCGAGCCCGACTCGGTCTTCCGGATCGATCACTACCTGGGCAAGGAGACGGTCCAGAACCTCTTGACCCTCCGTTTCGCCAACCAGATGTACGAGCCCCTCTGGAACTCGAACTACGTCGACCACGTGCAGATCACGATGGCGGAGGACATCGGGGTCGGTGGCCGTGCCGGCTACTACGACGGCATCGGTGCCGCTCGCGACGTCATCCAGAACCACCTCCTACAGCTCCTGGCCCTGACGGCCATGGAGGAGCCGGTCACGTTCGCGGCGTCGCACCTCCGTGCCGAGAAGGAGAAGGTCCTCTCCGCGGTGCGCATCCCCGAGGACATCGCCGCCGGCACTGCCCGCGGCCAGTACTCGGGAGGCTGGCAGGGCGGCGAGAGGGTGCTCGGGTTCCTCGACGAGGAGGGGATGAACCCCGAGAGCGTCACCGAGACCTTCGCCGCGGTGAAGCTCGAGATCGCGACGCGGCGCTGGGCCGGCGTGCCCTTCTACCTCCGGGCCGGCAAGCGCCTGGGGCGTCGCGTGACCGAGATCGCCGTGGTCTTCAAGCAGGTGCCCGAGAACATCTTCGGAACTCAGACCTCGCTGGGGCAGAACGCCCTGGTGATCCGCGTGCAGCCCGACGAGGGCGTCACCCTGCGCTTCGGCTCGAAGGTCCCCGGGATCGGCACCCAGGTGCGCGACGTCACGATGGACTTCGGCTACGGCCACGCCTTCACCGAGGCGAGCCCCGAGGCCTACGAGCGCCTCATCCTCGACGTCCTGCTGGGCGACCCGCCCCTGTTCCCCCGACACGAGGAGGTCGAGCTCTCCTGGAAGATCCTCGACCCGATCGAGGAGTTCTGGGCGACCCAGGGCCAGCCCGAGCAGTACCGCCCCGGAACGTGGGGCCCCCAGTCCGCCGATGAACTCATGGCCCGTGACGGCCGCACCTGGAGACGCCCGTGATCGTCGATCTGCCCGCCAGCACCATCAGCCGAGTGCAGAAGACGCTCGTCACCATCCGCGAGGAGGGCGGCGTCGTCGCGCTCGGGCGCGTGCTCACCCTCATCATCTCGACGAGCCACGGCGAGGAGGAGGAGGCCATCGAGGCCGCGAACGACGCGTCCCGTGAGCACCCCATGCGCGTCATCGTGGTGTCGACCGCCCCGGGCGGCGACGACGAGGAGCCCCGGCTCGACGCCCAGATCCGGGTCGGCGGGGACGCGGGCGCGAGCGAGGTCATCCTCCTGCGCGCCTACGGCGACACCGCGAGCGACGAGGAGGGGCTGGTCACCGGTCTCCTGCTGCCTGACGCCCCCGTCGTCGTCTGGTGGCCCGGTCGCGCTCCCGAGGTCGTCGCCGAGTCGCCTCTCGGGCGCATCGCCCAGCGCCGCATCACCGACGCGGCCAGCCAGCCGAACCCGCGTCAGAGCATCGTCGACCTCGCCGAGACCTACCAGCCCGGCGACACGGACTTCGCGTGGACGCGCCTCACGCTCTGGCGCACCCAGCTCGCGGCCGTCCTCGACCAGCCGCCCTACGAGCCCGTGACCGAGGTCCGGGTCGACGGTGCCCCCGACTCCCCGTCGACGCTCCTGCTGGCCGCGTGGCTCCGGCTGCAGCTCCAGGTGCCCGTCGTGAACGAGCTGACGCGGGGCAACGGGTCCAGCGGCATCCACGGGGTCCGGCTCGTCCGGCCCTCCGGGCCGATCGTGCTGGAACGAGCCGTCGTCGACGTCGCCACGTTGACGCAGCCCGACCAGCCCACCCACGACCTCTCGCTGCCACGCCGGTCGCTGCGCGACTGCCTCGCGGAGGAACTCCGTAGACTCGACCCCGACGACCTCTTCGGGGACGTCGTGAAGCAGGGGGTCCGCCAGCTGGCGGAGCCCGTCGAGAGCAACTAGGGCAGACTGACACAGTGAGCAACGAACGCCGGGTGCTGGTTCACCCCGACAAGGAATCGCTGGGCGCCTCGGTCGCCGCGCGCTTCATCACCAAGATCATCGACGTCCTGGAGGAGCAGAACTACGCCTCCGTCGTCGTCAGCGGCGGGTCGGTGAGCACGGTCGTGCTCGCGGCCATCAACGCCTCCCCCGCGCGGGACAGCGTCGACTGGTCGAAGGTCTCGTTCTGGTGGGCCGACGAGCGCTGGGTCGAGAGCGGTCACGACGACCGCAACGACCGGCAGGCCGAGATCGACCTGCTCGGCCACATCGGGGTCGAGCCGCAGAATGTGCACCGCTTCGGTGCCGTGGGCGAGTTCGCCGACGTCGAGGCCGCCGCGGTCGCGTACCGGGCCGAGCTCCTCGAGCACGCCCAGGGCGACGACGAGGCGCCTCGCTTCGACATCACGCTGCTCGGTGTGGGCCCCGACGGCCACGTCGCCTCGCTCTTCCCGGACGCGCCCCAGGTGCGGATGAGCGGACCGACCGTGCTGACGGTGGACGACTCCCCCAAGCCGCCGCCCGTCCGGCTCACGTTGAGCCTGCCGGTGATCAACAACTCGCAGCGGGTGTGGATGATCCTCGCCGGCGCGGAGAAGGCGTCGTCGCTGGGTCTCGCCCTCGCCGGTGCCGGTGCCGACCAGGTCCCCGTGGCGGGGGTCAAGGGCCGCAAGCGCACGGTGTTCTTCGTGGACAGCGACGCCGCGTCCGAGGTCCCCGAGAACCTGATCGCCTCGACCTACTGATCCGTGGGCCCGGTCCGGTGACGGACCGGGCCTCGACACGAGAGAAGCCCCGCAGCCGAGCTGCGGGGCTTCTCTCGTGGGCGACCGGTGACGACCGGTCTCGGTGGGTCTGGCTAGGCCTTGCCCCGGCGGACGCGCAGCTGCTGCAGCGCCTCCTCCAGGAGCTGGGCCGCCTCCTCCTCGGAGCGTCGCTCCTTGACGTACGCGAGGTGCGTCTTGTAGGGCTCGAGCTTGGCGACCGTCGGCGGATTGGCCTTGTCGCGTCCGGCGGGGAGGCCGCTGGACGGGGAGTCGACCGTCTCGGGGATCTCTTCGTCAGGCACGTTCGCGGCGAAGTGGCGGACGACCTCGTTGCCCAGGGCGTCCCAGTACGAGATGGTCACGCGCTCGGCGTGGTACCCGCGGTCCTGCTCGCCCATGGGACCGGCACCGACGCGCGAGCCACGGATGGCGCTGCCTCCGGAGGCCATCAGCTGACCGCCGAGAACTTCGTGATGAGGCCGAGGACCACGATGCACGTGATCCAGACGAGCCCGAGGAACACGGTGATGCGGTTCAGGTTGCGCTCGGCGACCCCGGATGCACCGAGGTTGCTCGTGACACCGCCGCCGAACATGTCGGACAGACCGCCGCCGCGACCGCGGTGCAGCAAGATGAGGAGGGTCAGCAGGAGGCTCGTGATGCCGAGCAGCACCTGCAAGATGACCTGCAGAATTTCCAAGGGGGACCTTTCGATGCGGTGAGACCGTTGACGAGTATAACTGCCGCACGCGGCGACGGGTCCCTCACCCGCGGGCGGGAGAGGGACCCGTCTGTCGGTCGACGTCAGACGCCGACGTGGGACTCGAAGCGCACGATGCGGGCGAACTCGTCCACGTCGAGGCTCGCACCGCCGACGAGCGCACCGTCGACGTTCGGCTCGCGCAGGAACGACGCGATGTTCGTCGACTTGACCGAGCCACCGTAGAGGATGCGGGTCGCCGCGGCGCGATCGGCCCCGACGAGCTCGACGAGGGCCTGACGGAGGGCTGCGCAGACCTGCTCGGCCTGGTCGGCGGTCGCCGCCTTGCCCGAGCCGATCGCCCAGACGGGCTCGTAGGCGACGACGATCTCGGCCGTGGCCGGGACCCCGGCCAGGGAGGCGCGGAGCTGCGCGACCGGGACGGCGCTCGGCCCGTGCGTCTCGAGGTCGTCCGCGGTCTCGCCGACGCAGATCACGGGGACGAGCCCGTTCCGGTGCGCGGCCGCGACCTTGGTCGCGACGACCGTGTCGTCCTCGGCGTGCAGAGTGCGGCGCTCGGAGTGGCCCACGAGGACGTAGTGCACGTCGAGCTTCGCCAGGGAGGCGCCGGAGACCTCGCCGGTGTAGGCACCGCTGTCGTGCGCCGACAGGTCCTGTGCGCCGAGGACGAGCGAGAGGCCGTCCGCGTCGAGCAGGGTCTGCACGCTGCGCAGGTCGGTGAAGGGCGGGAAGACGGCTGCCTCGACGGAGGAGTGGTCGTGCTTCGCGTCCTTCAGGCTCCAGGCGAGCTTCTGCACGAAGGCGATGGCCTGCAGGTGGTCGAGGTTCATCTTCCAGTTGCCGGCGATGAGGGGCGTGCGCGTGGTCACCATCCGAGGACCTCCAGTCCGGGGAGTCGTTTGCCCTCGAGGAACTCGAGGCTGGCTCCACCACCGGTGGAGATGTGGCCGAACTGGTCGTCGTCGAAGCCGAGGGCACGGACGGCCGCGGCCGAGTCCCCTCCCCCGACGACGCCCAGGCCGTCGACGCGCGTGAGCGCCTCGGCGACCGTCTTCGTGCCGTGGGCGAAGGCGTCGAACTCGAACACGCCCATGGGCCCGTTCCAGAACACGGTCTTGGAGGCGGCGACGATCTCCGCGAAGCGGGTCGCCGTGTCCGGTCCGATGTCGAGGCCGATCGCCCCGTCCCCGAGCTCGGAGGTCTCGATGCCGTCCGCAGGGACGACCGCGTGCTCGGCGTCGGCCGAGAAGGCCGAGGCGACGACGACGTCGGTGGGCAGGACGATCTGCACGCCGCGCTCGTCGGCGTCGGCGAGGTAGCCCCTCACCCGGTCGAGCTGGTCCTTCTCGAGGAGGCTGCCGCCTACGGCGTGGCCCTGTGCGGCGAGGAACGTGAAGAGCATGCCGCCGCCGACCAGGAGCGAGTCGACGCGGGGCAGGAGGTGCTCGATGACGCCGAGCTTGTCGGACACCTTCGAGCCGCCGAGCACCACCGTGTAGGGGCGCTCGGGCGTCTCGGTGAGCTTCTCCAGGACGGAGAGCTCGGTCTCGATGAGCGTGCCGGCCGCGCTCGGGAGGAGCTGCGGCAGCTCGTAGACGCTGGCCTGCTCGCGGTGCACGACGCCGAAGCCGTCCGAGACGAACAGGTCGCCGTGCGCCGCGAGCTGCTCGGCGAAGGCGCGACGCTCGTCGGCGTCCTTCGAGGTCTCCGCCGGGCTGAACCGGAGGTTCTCGAGGACGACCACCTGGCCGTCGGCCAGGCCGGCCACCGCCTCCTCGGCCTCGCTGCCGACGGTGGAGGGAACGAACGAGACGTCGGCGTCGAGCAGCTCGCCGAGGCGGGCCGCCACGGGGCGCAGGCTGAACTCGTCGACGGGCCGGCCGTCGGGGCGGCCGAGGTGCGAGATGACGACGACGCGGGCGCCGTCGGCCACGAGCGCCTGCAGGGTGCCGACGGATGCACGGACGCGGCCGTCGTCGGTGATGGCGCCGTCCTTCAGCGGGACGTTCAGGTCGCAGCGGACGATCACGCGCTTTCCCGACGTCGAGCCGAGCGACTCGAGGGTTCGGAGGGTCATGGAACTCGATTCTGTGGAGGGGGTCGGTGGAGAGACGAGGAGGCGGCCAGGCCGAGGGCCTGACCGCCTCCCGGGTCG
Source organism: Frigoribacterium sp. PhB116 (assembly GCF_004364285.1). Lineage (GTDB taxonomy): Bacteria > Actinomycetota > Actinomycetes > Actinomycetales > Microbacteriaceae > Frigoribacterium. The sequence goes on from NZ_SOBE01000001.1 coordinate 365,989, forward strand.
ATCGTGGTGCGGACGCCTACAGGCGGTCGGCGACGTACTTCGTCAGGTCGACGAGACGGTTCGAGTAGCCCCACTCGTTGTCGTACCAGGACGTGATCTTGACCATGTTGCCGATGACCTTCGTGAGGCCCGAGTCGTAGATCGACGAGTGCGGGTCGGTCGTGATGTCGGACGAGACGAGCGGGTCCTCCGAGTAGAGGAGGATGCCCTTGAGGTCGCCCTCGGCCGCGGCCTTGTAGGCCGCGTTGATCTGCTCGACCGTGACGGGGGTGCTGGTCTGCAGCGTGACGTCGGTGATCGAGCCGGTCGGCACCGGGACGCGCAGCGCGTAGCCGTCGAGCTTGCCCGACAGCTCGGGGATGACGAGGCCGATGGCCTTGGCCGCACCGGTCGAGGTGGGGACGATGTTGATCGCGGCGGCGCGGGCACGACGCGGGTCCTTGTGGGGGCCGTCCTGCAGGTTCTGGTCGGCCGTGTAGGCGTGCACCGTCGTCATGAGGCCGCGCTCGACCCCGAAGTTGTCGAGGAAGACCTTCATCAGGGGCGCGAGGCTGTTCGTGGTGCACGACGCGTTCGAGATGATGTGGTGGTTGGCGGGGTCGTAGATGCCCTCGTTGACGCCGAGGACGATCGTCGCGTCGTCGCCGGTGGCGGGCGCCGAGATCAGGACCTTCTTCGCGCCGGCGTCGATGTGCTTCTGCGCGTCCTCCGCCTTCGTGAAGAAGCCGGTGGACTCGACGACGATGTCGACGCCCAGCTCGCCCCAGGGCAGGTTGGCGGGGTCGCGCTCGGCGAGGACCTTGATCGGCTTGCCGTCGACGACGATCGAGTCGCCGTCGAGCTCGACCGTGGCATCGAGACGGCCCGTGATGGAGTCGAACTTGAGCAGGTGCGCGAGGGCGGCGTTGTCGGTCAGGTCGTTGACGGCGACGATCTCGATGTCGGTGCCCTTGGCGAGCGCCGCGCGGAAGTAGTTGCGGCCGATGCGACCGAAGCCGTTGATGCCGATCTTGACGGTCAAGGGAACTCCTGTTGATCAGGCGTCGCGGGGACGCGTGGAGGGGGCGGGCGACCAGGCCCGTGGCTCACGATCCGGCCGGGGCGACCGGGCTTCGCGTCCGTCTACGACAGTACCAGTCGACCGCCTCCGTGACCCCGGCAGCGCCGCCTGCGTCGGAGGCGTCAGTCGAGGTCGAGGTCGGACGGCAGGCTGGCCTCGGTCCCGGGCAGGCCGAGGTCGGACGCCTTCTTGTCGGCCATGGCCAGGAGGCGGCGGATCCGCCCGGCGACGGCGTCCTTCGTCATGGGCGGGTCGGCGTGGTGGCCGAGCTCGTCGAGGCTCGCGTCACGGTGTGCCAGGCGGAGGTCGCCGGCGTACTTGAGGTGGTCGGGGATGTCCTCGCCGAGCAGCTCCATGGCACGCTCGACCCGGGCGCACGCGGCGACGGCGGCCTGGGCGCTGCGTCGCAGGTTCGCGTCGTCGAAGTTCACGAGCCGGTTGGCCGTCGCCCGGACCTCACGGCGCTGGCGCATCTCCTCCCATTCGCTGACGCTCTTGAGGGCGCCCATGACCGTCAACATCGCGCTGATCGCCTCGCCCTCACGGACCAGCACCCGGTGGACGCCGCGGACCTCACGGGCCTTGGCCGCGATGCCGAGCCGCCCGGCCGCGCCGACGAGCGCCATGGCCGACTCGTTGCCGGGGCAGACGACCTCGAGCGAGGCGGACCGGCCGGGGTCGGTCAACGAGCCCTGGGCCAGGAAAGCACCGCGCCAGATGGCCGCCAGGTCGTCGCGGGACCCGGTCGTGAGACGGTTCGGCAGCCCGCGGACCGGACGGCGGCGGGCGTCCATCAGACCCGTCTGGCGGGCCAGGGTCTCGCCGGCCTCGTGGACGCGCACGAGGTACTGGGCGGTGCGTCGCGTCCCCGACGCGGACACGACGGACACGTCGCTGCGCGCGCCGTAGAGCTCGGCCAGGTCCTTGCGGACACGGCGGGCGATCACCGGGCTGTCGAGCTCGGCCTCGACGGCGATGCGGCCCGAGATGACGTGCAGCCCGCCGGCGAAACGCAGGATGGTCGCGACCTCGGCGGCCCGGACCGTCGTCCTGCTCACCTCGACGCGGGCGAGTTCTTCTTTGACGTCGGCGGTCTGTGCCACTGGTCGTTCCTCTTTCATCAGTCGTTGTCGGGCGTGCGGGGCACGGCCCCGCGCAGCCGGAGGGCGCGCCCGTGCGACCGCCGGGTCACTCCCGGCCCAGGTCGCGGTGCTTCACGGCGACGGCCACCCCGGGGAGCCCGCGCAGATGCGCCGCCAGCTCGCCGACCAGGGTGACGGATCGGTGCTTCCCGCCCGTGCAGCCGATGGCGATCGTAGCGTGTCTCTTGTTCTCGCGCTGGTAGCCGGCGAGGACGGGCTCGCAGGCGGCGCCGAAGGCCCGGACGAAGTCGCGGGCCCCGCTCTGGGCCATCACGTAGCTCGTCACGGGCTCGTCCAGGCCCGTCTGCGAGCGGAGCTCGGGGACCCAGAACGGGTTCGGCAGGAACCGGGCGTCGCCCACCATGTCGGCGTCCGCGGGCAGCCCGTACTTGAAGCCGAAGCTCAGCACCGTGACCTGCACCCCGGCCCGCTCGGACTCGGCGAACTTCTCGGTGATGGTCGTCGCGAGCTGGTGGATGTTCAGCTCGGAGGTGTCGATGATGACGTCGCTCGTCTCGCGCAGCTCCTCCATCCGGGAGCGCTCGGCGACGATGCCGTCGAGCAGGGTGCCGTCCCCCTGGAGCGGGTGCGGCCGACGGACCTGCTCGAACCGGCGCACGAGGGCGGCGTCGGTGGCGTCGAGGAACAGGACGCGGACCTTGCTCGGCATGCTCTCGCGGAGCGTGCGCACCGCCTCCTGCGCCTCGGAGAAGAGGCGACCGCCTCGGACGTCGACCACCGCGGCGATCTTCGGCAGCGAGTCGCCGGCGCGCTCGGCGAGGTCGAGGAGGGGCCGCAGCATCTGGGCGGGCAGGTTGTCGACCACGTACCAGCCCAGATCCTCGAGGGCGTTGCCGACCGTCGACCGGCCGGCACCGGACATCCCGGTGACGATCATGACCTCTTGCTGCTCGTGTGCGTCGCTCATGGTGGCGGGGCCTTCGCTGGTGGCGGGTCGGTGCGGGACGGGCGGGTCGAGTCTAGGCGGGAGCGCGGGCGTCGTCGGCCTCGTTCGTGGTCTCGACCGCCGCCTCGGCATCGACCGAGGCATCGGTGTCGGTGTCGGTGTCGGTGTCGGCCGAGGTGACGGCGTCGGGCTCGACGTCTCCGGCCTCCGCGGACCCGAGCTGACCGACGACGGCTGCGGCGAGCGTCGGGCCGATGCCCCGGATCGACGAGATCTCGTCCGGCGTGGCCTGCTTGAGCCTCTTCACCGAGCCGAAGTGCTTCAGCAGGCGAGCGACGCGCGACGGCCCGAGGCCGGGGATCTCGGCCAGCTGGGTCGTGATGTCGCGCTTGCGACGCTGTCGCTGGTGCGTGATCGCGAACCGGTGGGCCTCGTCGCGGATCCGCTGGATCAGGAAGAGCGCGTCGGAATTGCGCGGCAGGATGACGGGGAAGTCGTCGTCGGGCAGCCAGATCTCCTCGAGCCGCTTGGCGATGCCGCAGAGCGCGATGTCGGTGACCCCGGCGTCGTCGAGCGCCCGCCGGGCGGCGGCGACCTGGGGCTGGCCCCCGTCGACGATCAGCAGGTTCGGCCGGTAGGCGAAGCGCTTGCGCTCCTCGCCGACCTCGGCCACCGGGGCGAGTTCGTCGTCGAGGCGCGAGAGCCGCCTGCTGAGCGTCTGGTAGATCGACTCCGTGTCGTCGGTCGACTGCGGGATGTTGAAGCGCCGGTACTGGTCCTTGCGAGGCAGGCCGTCCTCGAAGACGACCATCGAGGCGACGATGTTGGTGCCGGACAGGTGCGAGACGTCGTAGCACTCCATCCGGAGTGGCGCCTCGGTCATGCCCAGCGCCTCCTGGATGTCGGCCAGGGCGGTGGACCGCGTCGCGAAGTCGGCGCTGCGACGGGTCTTGTAGAGCATCAGGGACTGCTGCGCGTTGAGCGTGGCCGTCTGCATGAGCGCAGCCTTCTCGCCTCGCTGTGCGGTGCGGACCTGCACCTTGCCTCTCCCCCGGATCTCGCTGAGGACGGCCTCCAGGGCGTCGTTGTCGTCGGGCACCGTCGTCACGACGATCTCGCGCGGCACCTCGGACCCGGCGGTGTACCGGCCCTGCAGCACCTGCTCGACGAGCTCGCCTGAGGTGATGTCGATCTCCTTGTCGACGACCCAGCCCCGGGAGCCGCGGATGCGGCCGCCGCGGACGGTGAAGAGCTGCACGGCGGCCGCCAGCTCGTCCTCGACGAGGGCGTAGAGGTCGAGGTCGACGGAGTCGCGCAGCACGACCGCCGACTTGTCGAGCACCGCCTCGAGGGCCTGCACCTGGTCGCGGTAGCGGGCCGCCTCCTCGTAGCGCTGCTCGAGGGCGGCCGTCTTCATCGCCTTCTGCTTGTCGGCGATGACCTTCTTGTCGTAGCTGCCCATGAACTTGACGAACTCGTCGACGATCGCGCGGTGCTCTTCGATCGAGACCTTGTGCGAGCAGGGCCCGCCGCAGCGACCGATCTGGCCCGGGAAGCACGGCTTGCCGGTCTCCATCGCCTTCTTGTAGCTGCTGTCGGAGCAGGTGCGGATCGGGAAGACCTTGATCATCTGGTCGATCGTGTCGTGCACGGCCCAGATCTTCGGGTACGGCCCGAAGTACTTCGCGCCCTTGATGCGCGGGTTGCGCGTGACCATGACCCGGGGGGCCTCGTCGCCGAGGGTCACCGCCATGAACGGGTACGTCTTGTCGTCCCGGAACTTGACGTTGAAGGGCGGGTCGAACTCCTTGATCCAGGTGTACTCGAGCTGGAGCGCCTCGATGTCGCTGCCGACGACCGTCCACTCGACGCTGCGGGCCGTGAGGACCATCCGCCGCGTGCGCTCGTGCAGGGTCGGCAACGGCGCGAAGTAGTTGCTCAGCCGGGCACGGAGGCTCTTCGCCTTGCCGACGTAGAGGACACGCCCGCGCTCGTCCCGCCAGCGGTAGACCCCGGGGTCGGTCGGGATCTCACGCGCTGGCGGCCGCCAGGAGACCGTGTTGCTCATCGAGCCTCGACTGCCTCCCGACGTCGGCTGCCCGTCGTCGTCGCGACCTTCTTCTTCTTGGCCGCGACCGGGCCGGGCGCGGCGTGGCCTGACTCGAGGATCTCCGCGAGGAACACGCCGGTGTGGCTCTCCGGCACGGTGGCGAGGTGCTCGGGCGTGCCCGTGGCGAGGACGGTGCCTCCCCCGGCTCCGCCCTCGGGGCCCATGTCGATCAGCCAGTCGGCCGACTTGATCACGTCGAGGTTGTGCTCGATCGTGATCACGGTGTTGCCTTTGTCGACGAGGCCGTCGAGCACGAGCAGCAGCTTGCGGACGTCCTCGAAGTGCAGGCCCGTGGTGGGCTCGTCGAGCACGTAGATGCTGCGCCCGTTCGAGCGCTTCTGCAGCTCGGTCGCCAGCTTGACCCGCTGCGCCTCGCCGCCGCTCAGGGTGGTCGCGCTCTGGCCGAGGCGCACGTAGCCGAGGCCGACGTCGACCAGCGTCTTCATGAAGCGCGAGATCGCCGAGATGGGCTCGAAGAAGTCGGCCGCCTCGCTGATCGGCATGTCGAGCACCTCGGAGATGTTCTTGCCCTTGTACTGGACCGCGAGGGTGTCGCGGTTGTAGCGCGCGCCCCCGCAGACCTCGCAGGCGACGTAGACGTCGGGCAGGAAGTTCATCTCGATCTTGATCGTGCCGTCGCCCGCGCAGTTCTCGCAGCGACCGCCCTTGACGTTGAAGCTGAACCGGCCCGGCAGGTAGCCGCGGGCCTTCGCGTCGACGGTCTCGGCGAACAGGTTGCGGATCCGGTCGAAGACGCCGGTGTAGGTCGCGGGGTTCGAGCGCGGCGTCCGACCGATCGGCGCCTGGTCGACGTGCACCACCTTGTCGAGGTGCTCGAGACCGGTGACCCGCAGGTGGCGCCCCGGGATCTGGCGAGCACCGTTCAGCTTGTTGGCCATCACCTTGTAGAGGATGTCGTTGACCAGGGAGGACTTGCCCGAGCCGCTCACGCCGGTCACCGCGACGAAGACGCCGAGCGGGAAGTCGACGGTGACGTCGCGCAGGTTGTTGGCCTTCGCGCCGACGACGGAGACCACGCGGTCGCGGTCGACGGGGCGACGCGTGGTCGGCGTGGCGATCGAGCGGCGGCCGGCGAGGTAGTCGCCGGTGTAGGACTCGGTGTTGGTCAGCAGGTCTTCGTAGCTGCCCGAGTGCACGACCTTGCCGCCGTTGACGCCGGCGCCCGGTCCGATGTCGACGACCCAGTCGGCGGTCTTGATCGTGTCCTCGTCGTGCTCGACGACGATGAGCGTGTTGCCGAGGTCGCGGAGCTTGACGAGGGTGTCGATCAGCCGTCGGTTGTCGCGCTGGTGAAGGCCGATGCTGGGCTCGTCCAGCACGTAGAGCACGCCCGTCAGGCCCGAGCCGATCTGGGTCGCCAGCCGGATGCGCTGTGCCTCGCCGCCCGAGAGCGACCCCGCGGCACGGCCGAGGGACAGGTAGGTGAGCCCCACCTCGAGCAGGAACTCGAGGCGCACGCGGATCTCGCGGAGCACCTGTGCGGCGATGCGCGCCTCGCGGGTCGTCAGCGTGAGCCCGTTCATGAACGCGAACGCGTCGGTGAGGCTGAGCTCGGCGACGTCCGCGATGCTCTGCTCGGCGACCGTGACCGCGAGCACCTCGGGCTTCAACCGCTTGCCGCCGCAGACGGAGCACGGGATCTCGCGGAGGTACTCGGAGTAGCGCTGCCGCTGTGTGTCGGTCTCGGCCTCGGCGTACTTGCGCTCGATGTAGGGCATCACCCCCTCGAACCCGGTCGAGTACTTCATCTCACGGCCGAAGCGGTTCTTCCACTTGACGGTCACCTCGAAGTCGTTGCCCTGCAGGACGGCCTGCTGGATGCGGGCCGGCAGCTCGCGCCACGGGGTCTTGAGGCTGAAGTCGAGGTCGGCCGCGAGCCCCTCGAGCAGCTTCTGGAAGTAGTTGTAGAGGCCCTTGCCCGAGTTGGTCCAGGGCAGGATGACGCCCTCGGCCAGGCTCAGGTCGGGGTCGCCGAGCACGAGGTCGGTGTCGACCGACATGCGCGTCCCGAGGCCGGAGCACTCGGGGCAGGCGCCGAAGGGGGCGTTGAACGAGAAGGTGCGGGGCTCGATCTCGGTGAGCTGCACCGGGTGGCCGTTCGGGCACGAGAGCTTCTCGGAGAACGTTCGGTACTTGCCCGCTGCGCCGGAGTCCGTGTCGACGAAGTCGACGGTGACGAGGCCGTCGGTCAGGCGCAGGGCGGTCTCGAGCGAGTCGGTCAGTCGCGTGAGCCCCTCGTCGGAGGCGACGAGTCGGTCGACGACGACCGAGATGTCGTGTTTGACCTGCTTCTTCAGCTTGGGCGGCGAGCTCAGCTGCACCTGCTCGCCGTCGACGATCGCCCGGGAGTACCCGCTCGAGGCGAGCTCGGCGAAGAGATCGACGAACTCGCCCTTCTTCTGCGAGACGACGGGGCTCAGCACCTGGAAGCGCGTGCCGGTCTCGAGCGTCATCAGCTGGTCGGCGATCTGCTGCACGGTCTGGCGGCTGATCACCTCGCCGCACACGGCGCAGTGCGCGATGCCGATGCGGGCCCAGAGCAGGCGCATGTAGTCGTAGATCTCAGTGATCGTGCCGACCGTGGACCGTGGGTTGCGGTTCGTCGACTTCTGGTCGATCGACACGGCCGGGCTGAGGCCCTCGATGAAGTCGACGTCGGGGCGGTCGACCTGCCCGAGGAACTGGCGCGCGTAGGCGGAGAGCGACTCGACGTAGCGCCGTTGGCCCTCGGCGAAGATCGTGTCGAACGCGAGGGACGACTTGCCCGACCCGGAGAGGCCGGTGAACACGACCATCGAGTCGCGGGGGATCTCGAGGTCGACGTTGTCGAGGTTGTGGACTCGGGCACCCCGCACGCTGAGCACGGAGGAACCTTCTACGGGTGAGATTGACACTCTTACCATTCTACGGAAGCCCCTGACATCGAGGCCGGCCGACGGGGAGATCGGCCGGGTGACGGCAGCAGGAGAAGCGTCCGCGCGCTAGAGGACGGGGTCTGTGTGGGTGAGCTCGGCCGAGACGGCCCAGAGCCGTTCTGCCGCGGCCGGGTCTCGTGCGTGCTTCTTCGTGGGGACAACGGCGGGCGCGCCGGTCAGCTGGAACCACCCGGAGGGGCCCCAGTATTCCCCGCCCTGCACGCCGGGGTCGACGGTCGCGTGGACGAGCGGCTCGGCCCCGGCCTCCTTGCCCTGGGAGAACGCGTGCATGGCGGAGGTGACGACCGCAGGGGGCCGACGAGGCTCGACGACGGGCGGCCGCGGGTCGCTGAGCGACTCGAACGAGAGGCCCGGGTGGGCGATCACGCTCGACACCGACGAGCCGGCGGCCCGGAGGCGCCGGTCGAGCTCGAGCCCGAAGGTCATGACCGCGAGCTTCGATCGCGCGTAGGCGACGGCCCCCGAGTAGCTCGAGACCATCATCGGGTCGTCGAGGTCGAGGCGGACGAAGCGGTGGCTGATGCTGCCGAGGTGGACGACGCGGCCGCGAGGAGACTCGGAGAGCGCCGGCAGCAGGTGCGAGACCAACGCGAAGTGCCCGAGGTGGTTCGTGCCGAACTGCAGCTCGAACCCGTCGGCCGTCGTCTGACGCCGGCTCGAGCCGACGACCCCCGCGTTCGCGAGCAGGGCGTCCACGCCCCCGGCGGCCGTGAGCGCGTCCGCGCCGGACTGCACCGAGGACAAGTCGGCGAGGTCGAGGTCGACGGTCGAGACGTCGGCGCCGGGGACCCGGTCTCGCACTGTGTCGGCCGCACGGACGGCCCGCTCCGGGCTCCGGGCCGCCAACACGACCTGGTGACCCAGGGCGGCGAGGCGCTCGGCCGCGAAGTAGCCCAGCCCCGCGGTCGCCCCGGTGACGACGACGCGGAGGCGACGATCAGCGGGCATGGCCGGCCGCCTCCATCTGTCGAAGGTCGCGCTTGAGGTCGGCGACCTCGTCACGCAGGCGACCGGCGAGCTCGAACTTGAGCTCGGCGGCGGCCTGGAGCATCTGGTCGTTGAGGTCGGCGATGATCGACTCGAGTCCGTTGGCGGCGTTCGCCGCCTTGCCCTCTCGACGAAGGTTGGGGGTCGGGGCGCGCTTGCCGCCCTGGCGGCCGGCCAGCAGCTCGGCCGTGTCCGCGCCCTCGCGAGCCAGGACCTCGGTGATGTCGGCGATCTTCTTGCGGAGCGGTTGCGGGTCGATCCCGCGCTCGAGGTTGTAGGCGACCTGCTTCTCGCGCCGTCGGTCTGTCTCTTCGAGGGCGTTGCGCATCGAGTCGGTCATGACGTCGGCGTACATGTGCACCTCGCCGGAGACGTTTCGCGCCGCACGTCCGATGGTCTGGATGAGCGACGTCGACGACCGCAGGAACCCCTCCTTGTCGGCGTCGAGGATGGCGACCAGCGACACCTCGGGCAGGTCGAGGCCCTCGCGGAGGAGGTTGATGCCGACGAGGACGTCGTAGACGCCCTGACGCAGCTCCGTCAGCAGCTCCACCCGTCTCAGGGTGTCGACGTCGGAGTGCAGGTACCGGACCCGGACGCCGGCCTCGGTGAGGAAGTCGGTCAGCTCTTCGGCCATCTTCTTCGTGAGCGTCGTGACGAGCACGCGCTCGTCCTTCTCGACGCGGACCCGGATCTCGTCGAGCAGGTCGTCGATCTGGCCCTCCGAGGGCTTGACCACGATCTGGGGGTCGACGAGCCCCGTGGGACGGATGATCTGCTCGACCACGCTGTCGGTGATGCCGAGCTCGTACTTGCCCGGGGTCGCCGACAGGTAGACCTTCTGCCCCACCCTGCCGAGGAACTCCTCGAACTTGAGCGGGCGGTTGTCGAGGGCACTCGGCAGTCGGAAGCCGTGGTCGACGAGCGTGCGCTTGCGGGAGGCGTCGCCCTCGTACATCGCGCCGATCTGCGGGACCGTCACGTGGGACTCGTCGATGACGACGAGGAAGTCGTCGGCGAAGTAGTCGAGGAGGCAGTGCGGGGCCTCGCCCGGACCCCGGCCGTCGATGTGCGCCGAGTAGTTCTCGATGCCGTTGCAGAACCCGATCTGCTCCATCATCTCGAGATCGAAGGTCGTTCGCATGCGGAGGCGCTGGGACTCGAGCAGCTTGCCCTGCTTGTCGAGCTCGTCGAGGCGGGTGGCGAGCTCTTCTTTGATGGTGCCGATGGCGCGGTGCATCACGTCGGTGCCCGCGACGTAGTGCGAGCCGGGGAACACCGACACCGCGTCCATGGTGCGGACGACGTCGCCCGTGAGGGGGTGGAGAGCGTAGAGGGCCTCGATCTCGTCGCCGAACATCTCGATGCGGATGGCCAGCTCTTCGTACATCGGGATGATCTCGATGGTGTCGCCGCGCACCCGGAAGTTGCCCCGGGAGAAGTCGATGTCGTTGCGCTGGTATTGCATCGAGACGAAGCGCCGGATCAGCGTCTCGCGGTCGATCTTCATGCCGACCTGCAGGGCGATCATCGCCTGCATGTAGCCCTCGGGCGTGCCGAGGCCGTAGATGCAGGACACCGTCGAGACGACGATGACGTCGCGACGGCTGAGCAGCGAGTTGGTCGTGGAGTGCCGCAGCCGCTCGACCTCGGCGTTGATCGAGCTGTCCTTCTCGATGAAGGTGTCGGTCTGCGGGACGTACGCCTCGGGCTGGTAGTAGTCGTAGTACGAGACGAAGTACTCGACGGCGTTGTGCGGGAACATCTCGCGGAACTCGTTGGCCAGCTGGGCCGCGAGGGTCTTGTTGTGGGCCAGGACGAGGGTCGGGCGCTGGACCTGCTCGACGAGCCAGGCGGTCGTCGCGGACTTGCCCGTTCCGGTCGCGCCGAGCAGCACGACGTCGGTCTCGCCCGCGTTGATGCGCCCCGCGAGCTCGGCGATGGCGGCCGGCTGGTCGCCGCTCGGCTCGTACTCGCTGACTACTTCGAAGGGGCGGACACTGCGGGTCGGTTCCATGTCTCCGAGTCTAGGAGCGACCACTGACACTCGGCCCCGAGGGGCCCGCCGCCTTCGCCGCTGACAGCGAACGCAGCACCTCGGCGACCTCGTCCGCCCTCGCGAGGGTCGCCTCCAGCGAGATCGAGGAGTCGACCACCAGGTCGGCGACGGCGAGGCGGGCCTCGTCGTCGGCCTGGGCGTCGACGCGGCGGACCGCCTCCTCAGGGCTCATCCCTCGGAGCTCGACCAAGCGCGTCAACCGCACCTCGCGAGGCGCGTGGACGACGACCACCACGTCGAACTCGCCCGCACCCCGCGTCTCGACCAGGAGCGGCACGTCGTACACGACGACCCTGGTCGGGTCGTCGGCCACCGCCTCCTCCATGCGCCGGCGGGAGAGCTCGCGGACGGCCGGGTGGGTGATCGCCTCGAGGTCGCGACGGGCCGCCGGGTCGGAGAAGACCAGGGCGCCGAGGGCGGGCCGGTCGAGATCGCCCGACGGCGTGAGGACGTGATCTCCGAAGCGCCGCCGGATCGCCTCGAGACCGGGCGTGCCCGGCGCGACGACCTCGCGGGCGAGCTGGTCGGCGTCGATGTGGGCCGCGCCCCGCTCGGCGAGACGGCGGGACACGACGCTCTTGCCGGCGGCGATGCCCCCGGTCAGGCCACAGACGAACATGCGTCGAGGCTACCCGGGACCGCGGCCCGGGAACGCCGAACGGCGGCCCCCTCGAGGAGGGGACCGCCGTTCGAGTCGGTCAGGCGCCGAGACGCCGTGACCTGGGTGTGACTAGTTGCTGCTGGACAGCTTCTCGCGCAGAGCGGCGAGCGACTCGTCGTCGGCGAGGGTGCCGGCACCGGCGGTCTCGCTCGAGAAGGTCGAGCCCGAGGGAGCCTCGAAGGAGGCCTCTTCGGTGAGCGACGCAGCGACCTGCTTCTTGTGCGCCTCCCAGCGAGCCTGGGCGGCAGCGTAGTCCTGCTCCCACTTCTCGCGCTGCGAGTCGAAGCCCTCGCGCCACTCGTTCGTCTCCGGGTCGAAGCCCTCGGGGTACTTGTAGTTGCCCTGGTCGTCGTACTCGGTGAGCATGCCGTAGAGCGCCGGGTCGAACTCGGTGCCCTCGGGGTCCACGCCCTCGTTGGCCTGCTTGAGGCTCAGCGAGATGCGGCGACGGTCGAGGTCGATGTCGATGACCTTGACGAACACCTCGTCGCCGACGGCGACGACCTGCTCGGCCAGCTCGACGTGCTTCGCCGACAGCTCGGAGATGTGCACGAGGCCCTCGATGCCGTCCGCGACGCGGACGAACGCGCCGAAGGGGACGAGCTTCGTGACCTTGCCCGGCGCGACCTGTCCGATCGCGTGGGTGCGGGCGAAGACCTGCCACGGGTCCTCCTGCGTCGCCTTGAGCGAGAGCGACACGCGCTCACGGTCGAGGTCGACCTCGAGGATCTCGACGGTGACTTCCTGACCGACCTCGACGACCTCGCTGGCGTGCTCGATGTGCTTCCAGCTGAGCTCGGAGACGTGCACGAGGCCGTCCACGCCGCCGAGGTCGACGAACGCGCCGAAGTTGACGATCGAGGAGACGATGCCCTTGCGGACCTGGCCCTTGTGCAGGTTGTTGAGGAACGTGGTGCGGCTCTCGGACTGCGTCTGCTCGAGGAGCGCACGGCGCGACAGGACCACGTTGTTGCGGTTCTTGTCGAGCTCGAGGATCTTCGCCTCGATCTCCTGGCCCAGGTAGGGCGTGAGGTCGCGGACGCGGCGCAGCTCGATGAGCGACGCGGGCAGGAAGCCACGGAGGCCGATGTCGACGATGAGGCCGCCCTTGACGACCTCGATGACCGTTCCGGTGACGACGCCGTCGGCGTCCTTGATCTTCTCCACGTCGCCCCAGGCACGCTCGTACTGAGCGCGCTTCTTGGACAGGATCAGACGGCCTTCCTTGTCCTCCTTCTGGAGGACGAGGGCCTCGACGGTGTCCCCGACCTCGACGACCTCGGTGGGGTCGACGTCGTGCTTGATCGACAGCTCGCGCGAGGGGATGACGCCCTCGGTCTTGTAGCCGACGTCGAGGAGGACCTCGTCGCGGTCGATCTTGACGACGGTGCCCTCGATGAGGTCGCCGTCGTTGAAGAACTTCAGGGTCTTCTCGACCGCGGCCAGGAAGTCATCAGCGGATCCGATGTCGTTGATGGCGACCTGCTTGGGTGCCTTGGTCGTTACGGTTGTCATGTAGTTAGTGCTCCAGTGAAAGCATGTATCGGGCCGTGGTCGTCCAGAGGGCTGGGCCTTCTCGGGGGTGTCGACCGCGGCGTGCGGACAGATCGGCGCAGATAGCGCTGGTACATACTACCTGCGCGTCGCCCCGGCGGGCAACGATCAGGAGAGCAGCGCGCGCCGCAGCGTGTCGAGCCCGACGCCGCCGAGCTGGAGCGCCTCACGGTGGAACGCGCGGAGGTCGAAGTCGGCTCCCTCGCGACGAGCCCGCTCGGCACGCAGGTCCTCCCAGATCCGCTGTCCGACCTTGTACGACGGGGCCTGGCCCGGCCAGCCGAGGTAGCGGTCGACCTCGAAGCGGACGAACTCGTCGTCCATGGCGACGTTGGCGCGCAGGAACGCCAGCGCGGTCTCGTGGCTCCAGGGCTCGGTCGAGCCGGGGAACGTCTTGCCGAGGTGCACGCCGACGTCGAGCACCACCCTGGCGGCGCGCATCCGCTGGCCGTCGAGCATCCCGAGGCGGTCGCCCGGGTCGGAGAGCCAGCCGAGCTCGTCCATCAGCCTCTCCGCGTAGAGGGCCCAGCCCTCGGCGTGCCCCGACGTGCCGGCGAGCTGGCGGCGCCAGGTGTTCAGCTGGGCGCTGTTGTAGACCGCCTGGCCGAGCTGGAGGTGGTGCCCCGGTACGCCCTCGTGGAACACGGTCGTCGTCTCGCGCCAGGTGCCGAAGCGCGTGACGCCCTCGGGGACCGACCACCACATGCGGCCGGGACGGGAGAAGTCGTCGCTGGGGCTCGTGTAGTAGATGCCGCCGTCCTTCGTCGGCGCGATGCGGCACTCAAGGCGACGGACGGGGTCCGGCACGTCGAAGTGCGTGCCGGCGAGCTCGGCCACGGCGCGGTCGCTGAGCCGCTGCATCCACTGCTGGAGCGCCTCCGTGCCCTCGAGCTGTCGCGCGGGGTCGGCGTCGAGGACGGCGATCGCCCGCGCCACGTCCGCGCCCGGCTCGATCTCGCGCGCCACCGCCTCCTGCTCGCTCTTCATGCGGGCGAGCTCGGCGAGGCCCCACTCGTACGTCTCGTCGAGGTCGACGGTCGCCCCGAGGAACCGCCTCGAGTGCAGGGCGTAGGCGTCGCGGCCGACGCCGTCCTCGACGGCGGCCGCGGGCAGCAGCTCGTCGAGCAGGAACCGGCGGGCGGCGAGGTAGCCCTCAACCGCCGAGGAGGCGCCCCTCGCGAGGTCGGACGCGAGCCCGGCTGAGGGGGCGGTGCCGTCCGCCAGCCGCGCCGACGAGGCGAGCTCGGCGAAGAAGCCGTCCGGTGAACCGATCCGGGCGCACTGCTCGGCCACGGCCTCGACCTGGCGCCGCGCGGGCACGACGCCCTCGGCGATGCCCTGGCGGAGGGTCTCCACCAGCTGCCCGAGGGCCTGGTCGACCCGGCCGAGGCGCGAGGCGACGTCGGCCCAGTCGCCCTCGGTCTCGGTGGGCATCAGGTCGTAGACCTCGCGGATCGCTTGGATCGGTGAGGCGATGACGTTGAGGTCGCGCAGCTGCAGACGCTGCTCGGCGTACTCGAGGTCGAGACGGAGCTCGGCCCCCAGGTCGTCCTGGGTGACGCGGTCGACGTCGTCGACGGGCTCCGTGGCGTCCAGCTCGGCGAGCACGCGGCGGACCGCCTCGACGTGGCGCTCGTGGCCCGCTGGCGAGTAGTCGCCGTACTCGCCCGTGCGGCCCTCGCGCCCGATCCACGTCGCGGTGGTGGGGTCGAGGTCGACGAGCTGGTCGACCCAGCGCTCGGCGATGCCGTCGATCGGGGTCTGCGGGCGGACGGGAGGCGTCGTGGGCTCGGTCATGGGACGAGGCTAGCGACGACGGCGGGGCGTCGCGTCGACCCGTGTCGACGCGACGCCCCGCAGGACGGACGGGTGCTACTCGGCGTCGAGATCCGTCTCGAGCAGCGTGGCCAGCTCGTCGAGGGCGGTGTCGGCGTTGTCGCCGTCGGTGGCGAGGACGACCTCGTCGCCGTGGCCGATGCCGAGCGAGAGGACACCGAGGATGCTGGCGGCGTTGACGGTCTTGCCGGCGGGCGAGGTCAGCGTGACCTTGGCGCCGCTCTTGCCGGCGGCCTGGCTGAACAGCGAGGCGGGGCGGGCGTGCAGGCCGACGCTCGAGGCGATGGTGACGGTGCGTTCTGGCATTTCTTCTCCTTGGTCGAGACCGGTCTGGTCGGGGTGCGGGCCGGGGCCCTGGACGTGTCAGTCGTGGGTGGTCGGTCGATCGTCGCGGTGGGGCTCGATCGTGACCTTGATGGCCTCGCCGCTCGCGATGGCCTCGAGGGCGTCGTGCAGGCGGTCGAGGGGGAAACGGTGGGTGATCAGGTCGCCCACCACGACCTCGCCCGAGGCGATGAGCCGCAGCGCCTCGCGGTTGTGCGCCGGGCTCGACCCGTTCACGCCCACGATCGTCAGCTCACGGTAGTGCACGAGGTTCGAGTCGATGCTGATCTGCGAGTCGTCCCGGGCGAGGCCGCCGAAGAGGCTGAGGCGGCCGCCGGGCGCGAGGAGCGCGAGAGCATGCTCCTGGGCGGGTCGTGACGCCGCGGCCGTGATGACGACGTCGACCCCCAGACCGCCGGAGGCGGCGCGCACCTGGTCGAGGACGACCTGGCGTCCGTCCGCTCCCGCCTCCACCGCGAGGGCGAGGTCCGGGCGGACGAGGGCGGCAGCCCGCGCGAGACGGTCCGCGTTCGCGTCGACGAGGATCACCTGGCGCGCGCCCCGGGCACGGGCGAGGCGGACGTGCATGCAGCCGATCGGTCCTGAGCCGATGACGAGGACGCTGTCCCCCGCGCCGACGCGTGCGAGCTCCTGGCCGTTGAGGACACAGGCGAGGGGCTCGACGAGCGACGCCTCCTCGGACGAGACGTGGTCGGGGACGCGGTTGACGCCGTCGACGGCCAGGACGGCCGCGGGGACGACCATGAACTCGGCGAAGCCGCCGGCGTACTGGTAGCCCATGCTCGTCTGGCGGGGGCAGACGCTCGGCCGGCCGGCTCGGCAGACGTCGCAGGTGCCGCACGGCACGGCCGCGATCACCTGGACGCGGTCGCCGACGGCCCAACGGTCGACCTCGTCGCCGACCTCGACGACGGTGCCGGCGACCTCGTGGCCCATCACCTGCGGGCCGGTCATGTGGGGGTGGCCCGACCGCAGGATCTTCAGGTCGGTGCCGCAGGCGGAGCAGTTGTCGACGCGGAGGAGTAGCTCACCGCGAGAGACCCCGGGCGTCGCCACGTCGTCGAGACGCACGTCGCCCGGGGCCCACCACTTCGCTGCTCTCACGAGGAGTCCGAGCCGCCCGTCACTCGTCGTCGTCGGTCGACGCGAGCAGCTCGTAGACCTCCGACGTCGTCGTGGCGCCGCGCAGGGCCGCAGCGGAGTCAGGGTCCATCAGGATGCTGGCGAGTTGGCTGAGGATGGCGATGTGGCCGTTGCCCGCCGCGGCGATGCCGACGGCGACCGAGACCTCGTTGCCGTCCCAGTCGACCGGGGTCGGGAAGCGGAGCACGACGAGCGCGTCCTTCTTCACCGAGTCCTTTCCGGCGAGCGTGCCGTGCGGAATCGCGACGCCCTCGCCGACGTAGGTCGACACCGAGTTCTCGCGCTCGAACATGGCGTCGACGTAGGTCTCGTCGATCGCCCCGGCCTCGATGAGCGCCTGGCCCGCGGCGCGGATGGCCTCGTCGCGGCTCGATGCCTTCTCGTCGAGACGGATCGACGACTCCGCGAGGAGCGACGTCAGCTCGGGTGCCTGCTGGTCCGCCATCGTCAGACCTCGACCGTCGTGCCGTCCTGGATGGCCTTGACCACCTTGGCGACCGAGGGGTCGCCCATGAAC
Source organism: Frigoribacterium sp. PhB116 (assembly GCF_004364285.1). Lineage (GTDB taxonomy): Bacteria > Actinomycetota > Actinomycetes > Actinomycetales > Microbacteriaceae > Frigoribacterium. Next base: position 383,267 of record NZ_SOBE01000001.1, read on the forward strand.
AGCTGGAACGGGACGACGGGGATGTTCGGCACGACGCCGCGCGCACGCTCGGCGAGGTTGTTCTGCGTCACGACGACGTCGGCGTCGGCCGGGATGTCGGCGACGGGCGAGTGCTCGACGGTCACGCCGCTCTTCTTGAGCTGCTTCTTGAGGGTCGAGGCCAGCATGACGCTGCTGCCCATGCCCGCGTCGCACGCGACGATGAGCTTCTTGATGGAGGAACCGTCGAGGGTTGCCATGTCAGTCTCCTTGTTTCTCAGGGTGGGGGGCCGGCCGGAGCCGGCCCCCCGAGTCAATCAGTTGGACGCTGAGGGCGCGGCCGTGCCCTTGCTGGTCGCCTTGTTGGCGGCCGTGGCGGCCTGGGCGTCGGCGAGTGCCTGCGCCTGGGCGGCGTCGTCCTCGGCGGCGGCCTCGCGCTTCTCCTTGCGGCCGAAGCCCATGAGGAACGAGCAGACCACGAACGAGACCGCGGCGGACAGCAGGATGCCGACCAGGATCACCGGGAAGTCGCCGGGGGCGGCGACGAGGGCGTAGGCGATGATGCTGCCGGGCGAGGGGCTCGCGACCAGGCCGACGCCCGTGAGGAGGAAGAAGCCGACTCCGGTCGCACCGCCGAGCACGGCGCCGATGAGGAGGATCGGCTTCATCAGCACGTACGGGAAGTAGATCTCGTGGATGCCGCCGAAGAACTGCACGATGATCGCAGCCGGTGCCGACGGACGGATGGCGCGCGGTCCGAAGAAGAGGAAGGCGAGCAGGATGCCGAGGCCCGGGCCGGGGTTCGACTCGAGCATGAACAGGATGGACTTGCCGGACTCGGCAGCCTGGTCGATCCCGAGGGGCGTGAGCACGCCCTGGTTGATGGCGTTGTTGAGGAACAGGATCTTCGCCGGCTCGATCAGCAGGGACGCCAGCGGCAGCAGGCCGCGCTCGACGAGGAAGTCGACCCCGTTGCCGAGGACCGTGGTCAGGCCCGAGGTGAGCGGCGCGATGCCGAAGTACGCGCCGATCGCCATGGCCCCGCCGAAGATGCCGAGCGAGAAGTTGTTGACGAGCATCTCGAAGCCGGACTTGATGCGGCCGTCGAGCGCGCGGTCGAACTGCTTGAGCAGCAGCGCGGCCAGCGGGCCGACGATCATCGCGCCGAGGAACTGCGGCTTGTCGGTCGCCACGATGACGCCCATCACGGCGATCGAGGCGATGACGGCCCCGCGCTGCCCGTGGACCATGCGGCCACCGGTGTACGCGATCAGGATCGGGAGCAGGTACAGGATGATCGGGTCGACCAGCGACGCGACGGTCTCGTTGGGCGTCCAGCCCGTGGGGATGAAGAGGGCCGTGATGAGGCCCCAGGCGATGAACGCGCCGATGTTCGGCATGACCATGCCGGCCAGGAAGCCGCCGAAGCGCTGGACGCGCGCGCGGACTCCCGTTCCGGTGACCGTGGGGGTGAATTCGGACATGAGGGGCGGTACTCCTTCGTACTCAGTGGTGAGTCTCGGTGAGGGTGGTGGGCAGGGACGTGGTGCGTCGGGTGGGGATCGAGGAGGCGGCGGCCGCGTCCCCGACGAGCGGGCTCGTCAGGTCAGGCTGCGCCAGGAGCGACGCCTCGGAGGCGTCGAGGTCGGAGGGCGCCGGGACCGTGGTGCCGGGCAGCCTCGTGGCGGCGGCACCCCAGGTCAGGGCGGCGAGGAGGGCGTCACGGGGGGCGCCTCCTGCGGTCTCGCTCGCGAGGTAGCCCGCGAGGAAGCTGTCGCCCGCGCCGACGGTGCTGCGGGGCACGGCGACGTGCGAGGTGCCGACTACGACGCCGTCGGGGCCGACGAGCACGGCGCCCTCGGCCCCGAGGCTCACGAGCACCGTACCCACCCCGGAGGCGCGGACGGCCTCGGCGGCCGCGACGACGTCGCCGAGCGTGTCGAGCGTGCGGCCGGCGAGCTCGGCGAGCTCGGCGAGGTTCGGCTTCAGCAGGTCGGGCCGGGCCTCGACCGCCGCGGACAGGGCGTCGCCGCTCGTGTCGACGGCGAGCTTGGCGCCGGTCCGGCGCACGTCGTCGACGAAGCGGGCGAACGTCGCCGTGCTGATCTCGGGCGGCAGGCTGCCGGACACGACGATCCAGGTGGCGTCCTCCGCCGTCGCCCGGACGACGGCCGTGATCGCGGTCAGGTCGTCGTGGCTCAGCGCGAGACCGGGCTCGTTCAGCTTGGTCACCGTGCCGCCGGGCTCGGCGACGGTCAGGTTCGACCGGGTGCGGCCCGAGACGGGCACGTACCGCGCGCTCACGCCGGCCGCGTCGAGCAGGGCGCTCAGCTCCGCGCCCTCGCGGCCGCCGACCGGGAGCACGGCCACGCTGTTCACCCCGTGGGCGGTCAGGGCGCGGGCGACGTTGACGCCCTTGCCCGCCGGCTCGAGGAGCGGCGCGCCCGTGCGGACGACGTCGCCGCGGTCGAGACGACCGACCTCGACGGTGCGGTCGAGGCTCGGGTTGAGGGTCACGGTGACGATCACACGATCACCACCCGGGGCCCGGAGCGCTCGACGTCGTCGGCGAGGTCGGCGTCGACGCCCGTGTCGGTGATGACCGTGTCGACCTCGGAGAGCGGAGCCACGCGGGCGAAGTCCTCCCGGCCGAACTTCGAGTGGTCGGTGAGGATGACCGTGCGGCGGGAGGCCGCCATCAGGGCCTTCTTCACTCGCGCCTCGGCGAGGTCGGGCGTGGTGAGGCCCCGCTCGGCCGAGAGGCCGTTCGTGCCCATGAAGGCGACGTCGGCGAAGACCTCGGCGATCTGCGTCCGGGTCCACTCCCCCACCGCGGCGAGGGTGCGGCCGCGGACGACTCCGCCCAGGAGGTGGAGGGTCACGTTGGGCCGGGCGACGAGCACGTTCGCGACGGGCAGCGAGTGCGTCACGACGGTGAGCTCGCGGTCGGTGGGCAGCAGCTCGGCGAACCGGACGGTCGTCGTGCCGGCGTCGACGATGATCGACCCGCCGTCGGGCAGCTCGTCGAGGGCTGCGCGGGCGATCCGCTCCTTCTCGCCGGCGGCCGAGCCCTCGCGGTCGGCGACGTGCGGCTCGATGCCGAGGCGCTCGACGGCGATGGCCCCGCCGTGCACGCGCCGCAGGACCCCGCGCCGCTCGAGCGCGGTCAGGTCGCGGCGAACGGTCTCCGGCGTCACGGACAGCTCGCGGGCCAGACCGGCGACCTCGACGCGGCCGCGCGTGCGCGCCGAGTCCAGGATCTGCTGGTGGCGCTCGGGAGCGTACATGCGCGGAGACTCCGTCGTCAGTCGTGCGGCTCGCGGGGCGGTGAGGCCGAGCGGGGAGAGCGGGGTGGACAGCTGGGGCAAGCAGAGCAGGAACAGATGTTGTTCCCGGTTTATATAAGTCCGTTCGCGTCCCCTGGTCAAGTCAGACGCGCGTGTCGCCCCCGCTTGTGCCCGTTTCGGGGGACGAAGGCGTCATTGCGACCCCCGACATCGTCGACGTGACGCTCCGGTGCCGGTCCTGGTGCGTCGCTGATCCGCCGCTAGTGAGCCGCAGCGTCCCAGCTGCTGCCGAGGCCCACGCTGACGTCGAGCGGCACGCGGAGCTCGGCGGCCCCGCTCATGCGACGGCTGACGATGTCGCGAACGTCGTCGACCTCGCCCGGCGCGACCTCGACGATCATCTCGTCGTGGACCTGCAGCAGCACGCGGCTGGCCATCTCGCGCTCGTCGAGTTCGCTGCGGACGCCGAGCATGGCCCTCTTCATGATGTCGGCCGCCGAGCCCTGGATGGGCGCGTTCAGCGCAGCGCGCTCGGCGTTCTCGCGCAGGACCCGGTTGGGCGACTTGAGGTCGGCGAAGGGGCGCCGGCGACCGAAGATCGTCTCGGTGTAGCCGTCTTCACGCGCCTTCTCCACGACGTTCCGGAGGTACTCCCTCACCGCGCCGAAGCGCTCGAAGTAGTCGGTCATCAGCTGCTTCGCCTCGGAGCTCTCGATCCGCAGCTGCTTCGACAGGCCGAACGCGCTGAGGCCGTAGGCCAGTCCGTACGACATCGCCTTGACCTTGGTGCGCATGGCTGGGCTGACGTCCTCCGGCTCGACCCCGAAGATGCGGGCGCCGACGAAGCGGTGCAGGTCTTCTCCCGCGTTGAAGGCCTCGATCAGCCCGGCGTCGCCGGACAGGTGGGCCATGATGCGCATCTCGATCTGCGAGTAGTCGGCCGTGAGGAGCGTCTCGTACTCGGGGCCGTGCACGAAGGCCGCCCTGATCTCGCGGCCGACCGCGGCCTTGACCGGGATGTTCTGGAGGTTCGGGTCGACGGACGAGATGCGGCCGGTGGTGGTGCCGGTCTGGTCGTACGTCGTGTGGATGCGGCCGTCGTCGGCGATCGACTTGTCGAGTGTGTCGATGATCTGCCGCAGCTTCGTCGCGTCGCGGTGCTGCAGCAAGAGACCGAGGAACGGGTGCGGGTGCTTCTCCTGCAGGTCGGCGAGGGACGCGGCGTCGGTGGAGTACCCGGTCTTCGTCGCCCGGGTCTTGGGCATCTCGAGCTGCTCGAAGAGGACCTCCTGCAGCTGCTTCGGCGAGCCGAGGTTGACCTCTCGGCCGATCTCGGCGAACGCGTCCGTGGCGAGCCCCGCCGCCGTCTCGCCGAGGCGCGTGGAGAGCTCGGCCAGGACCGGGTGGTCGGCCGCGACGCCCGTGAGCTCCATGTCGCCCAGGACGGGGACCAAGGGCAGCTCGAGGTCGGTGAGGACGCTGCGGGAGCCCTCGTCGAGGGACTCGTGGAACGACTCGGCGAGCCGGAGCGTGTACCAGGCCTCCGTCGCGACGCTCACCTGCTCGTCGGCCGGGACGAGCTGGTTCGGGTCCGCGACGGGGAGGGTCTCGCCTAGCTGCTCGTAGACGAGGTCGGTCAGGGCGAAGGAGGTGCGGCCCGGCCTGAGCAGCCACGCCGCGACCCGCGTGTCGCCGGCGATCCCGGTGAGCGCGAGACCCGCCTTGGACAGGGCCTTGTAGGCACGCTTGGCGTCGTGCAGCACCTTCGGCGAGTCGGCGTCGAGCCAGGCCTCGAGGGCGACGTAGTCGCCGCGGCCCGTGGCCCACGGCACGTAGGCGGACTCGTCGTGCGACGAGATGCCGAGCCCCACGACGCCCTCGGCGCCGTACTCGACGCTGAGCCCGACCGGCGACGCCGGATCGGACGCGTGCTTCTTGAGCCAGAACGCGAGCTCTTCGTCGATGAGCGTGCGCACGACGGGCAGGCCGGCAGGGGCGGCCACGACGGCGCCCTCTCCCGAGGCGTCGGGCGCGGCGCCGCTCGCGTCGGCGAGGGTGAGCACGCGGTCGAGGAGGGTGCGGAACTGGAGCTTGTCGAAGAGCTCGCGCACGGCGTCGGCGTCGACGGCGCGGCGCTCGAGGTCGCCGGGCGCCACGGGGAGCTCGACGTCGGTCACGAGGCGGTTGAGCCGCCGGTTGCGGATCGCGCGCTCTTTCTGCTCACGGAGGTTGCCGCCCACGACGCCCTTGATGTCGTCGGCGTGGGCGATGACCTCGTCGAGGCTGCCGAACTGGGTGATCCACTTGACGGCGGTCTTCTCGCCGACCTTGTCGATGCCGATCAGGTTGTCGCTCGTCTCGCCGACGAGGGCCGCGATCTCGGGGTACTGGTGCGGCTCGATGCCGTAGCGCTCGAACACCTTGTCGCGGTCGTAGCGGGTGAGCTCGCTGACGCCGCGCGCTGAGGGGTAGAGCAGGGTCACGTCGTCGTTGACCATCTGGATGGCGTCGCGGTCGCCCGAGACGACGAGGACGCGGTAGCCGTCGTCGCGACCCCTCACGGCGAGGGTCGCGAGGATGTCGTCGGCCTCGAAGTCCTCTTTCGTGATGGTCGTGATGCCCATGGCGTGCAGCGCCTCCTGCAGGAGGGGGATCTGCCCCACGAACTCGACCGGCGTCTCGGAGCGCGTGCCCTTGTACTCGGGGTATTCACGCGTGCGGAACGAGAACCGCGAGATGTCGAAGGCGACCGCCAGATGGGTCGGCTTCTCGTTCTTGAGGAGGCTCAGCAGCATCGAGATGAACCCGTGGATCGCGTTCGTGTGCTGACCCTCCCGGTTCACGAAACTGTCGACGGGCAGGGCGTAGAACGCCCGGAACGCGAGGGAATGGCCGTCGATGACCAGGAGGGTAGGCTTCGTTTCGTCCGACACCCCGTCAGCCTAGCGGGCGCCCCCGACAGCGGATCCGGAGCACCATGACCGACGCGACCACCTCCTCCTCGTCCAACGACGCCGAGCGGACCGTGCGTCCCGACGCCGCGCTCAGCGACGACGCGGTCGAGCTCTTCCGGCGCCGCGGCGTCGGCGCCCTCGCCGAGAAGATGGGCATCGAGATCCTCGAGATGAGCGCGGAGCGCGCGGTCGGCCGGATGCCCGTCGAGGGCAACACCCAGCCGGTCGGCATCCTGCACGGCGGGGCTCACGTCGTCCTGGCCGAGACCCTCGGCTCCGTGGCGGCGAACGTCCACGCCGGGGCGGGGCGCCTCGCGATGGGCATCGAGCTGAACGCCAGCCACAGCAGGTCGGCCGCGACCGGGTGGGTGACCGGCACCTGCACCGCGGTCCACCTCGGCCGCACCCTGGCGACGCACCAGGTCGTCATGACGGACGACGACGGACGCCTGTTGTCGACGGTGCGCATCACGAACTACCTGACGGACGCCCGCGACTGACTCCCTCGGCCGGCGCCTCACGGCCGATGCCCAGAACGTGCCCGAACGACGAGAGGCCCGCCCCCACCGGGGACGGGCCTCTGGTCGCGAGCGGGCTCGCTACTTCTTGACGCTCAGCTGCTCGATGATCGCCTGGGCGACGTCGTGCATCGTGAGGCGACGATCCATCGACGCCTTCTGGATCCAGCGGAACGCCTCCGGCTCGGTGAGGCCCATCTTCTCGTTGAGCAGGCCCTTGGCCCGGTCGACGAGCTTGCGGGTCTCGAAGCGCTCGACCAGGTCGGCGACCTCGGCTTCGAGGGTGATGATCTGCGTGTAGCGCGAGAGGGCGATCTCGATCGCGGGGAGGAGGTCGTTGGGCGTGAAGGGCTTGACCACGTAAGCCAGGGCGCCGGCCTCGCTGGCCCGCTCGACCAGTTCTTTCTGGCTGAACGCCGTGAGGAGCACGACGGGGGCGATGTGGTTCTTGCTCAGCGTCTCGGCCGCGGAGATGCCGTCGAGCTTCGGCATCTTGACGTCCATGATGACGAGGTCGGGTCGCAGCTCGGTCGCGAGGGCGACGGCGGTCTCGCCGTCTCCGGCCTCGCCCACCACCTCGAATCCGTTGTCGCGGAGGATCTCGACGATGTCGAGGCGGATGAGGGACTCATCCTCCGCGACGACGACGCGACGGGGTGCTGCTGGTGTTGCTTCCTGGTCACTCACGAAGCAGAGCCTACGGTATTCTCGCCTCGGTCGTCGTGAGCCGGATTGGCGGAATGGCAGACGCGGGGCACTCAAAATGCTCTGTCCGAGAGGGCGTGTGGGTTCGAGTCCCACATCCGGCACGGTCGACGACTCCCCCCACCCTGCCCCGCGCCGTGCGCGCCGTGCGCGCGGTGCGAGCGCCCGTCCGCAGGTCGCGAGATCGAGACGATCTCGACTTCCTGCGTCGAAACGGTTGACCCGGGCCACTCGTGCACTACGCTGGTGGAACTGGTTGTTGTGTTACGCATTTGTATCTCGCGACGTGCCAGGTCGAGGTTCCTCGGAATCCCGGCCAGGGGGCGTCGTTCTCAGAGGGAGCGGACAAAAAGGCACCGCGACGAGCGATCTCGAAATCGAGATCGACAACTCTGATTGAAGGAACAAGAAAAATGGCAACAGGTACCGTTAAGTGGTTCAACTCCGAAAAGGGCTTCGGCTTCATCACCCCCGACGACGGATCCACTGACGTCTTCGCGCACTTCTCCGCGATCGCCGGCGACGGCTACCGCAACCTGGAGGAGAACCAGAAGGTCGAGTTCGACACGGCTCAGGGCAACAAGGGCCTCCAGGCCGAGAACATCCGCGTCATCTGACTCGGCGGCGTCCTCGAGACGCCGACTGGAGACGATCTGATCGTCCCCGACACTGAAGCCCCGATCTGCTCCGGCAGGTCGGGGCTTCTCTCATTCCCTCGGTGGCACCGGCCGTACGGCCGGTGCAGCGGAGGGCGGGGGCGTCACAGAGCTGTGTCCGCTCGAGGTCGGTCAACGGGGCAGCGGCAACGGCAGCCCCAGGAGGCGCGCCACCGGTTCGTAGTCCGCCGCCGCTTCCCGGTACTCCGCCTCCGCCTCCGCCCCTCCCCCGTCGAGGTCGAGCTCGATCCGGAGCTCGCGTGCCTCTCGAGCTGCCCGGGCTAGGCGCCAGCGCTCCGCGCGCAGGGACCACAGCGCGAGCTCGTCGCCGTCGGCGTCGTCCGGGGCCGCGTTCGCGACGTCCCACGGCACACGCACGGCCGGCAGGTCGCGGTCCGGCCCGTCCGGTCGTGCGACGTCAGGCCGGGGGTCGCTGAAGTCCGCGAAGAGCCGCTTCATGCCCACGGCGAGCACGGCCCCGACGAGGGCACCCGAGAGGACGAACGCCGCGAGGTCGCCGAGGCCCTCGACGTGCCAGATGGCACCCGCCACGGTCCCCATGAAGAAGCCCCCCGTCGCTCCCCCGGTCAACGTCCAGGCGTCCACGACGGCGGACCCGGCGCGGTCGACGGCCCCGGTGCCCGCACGGCTGCGCCGAGTCGTGGCGACGTCGTGGCCGGTGCCGCTCGGCACGACCCACAGGGCTCCTCCGACGACGAAGCAACGAGGGTGCGAGGGGCCGACGGACATGCCGGGAGGCTACGCCCGCAGTCTGAGGGCGGGCCGCCGACCTCGCGGACCCGTCGAACCCGCGCGCACCCCGCCTCGCGCGAGAGGGTGTGCGCGCATCCTGCGGGTCTCGGCAAGAGCGGGTCCGCGGACGACGACGGCCGGGCCGCCTCCGGGGAGGCGACCCGGCCGTGCCGGGGTCGTGCTGCCGTCGCTAGTTCGTGCTGGCGTAGGCCGGGGCGGCCTCACCGTGCGCGTCGCCCACGCGGTGCACGCGGAGGTCGTTCGTCGACCCCGCGATGCCGGGAGGGGACCCGGCGATGACGATGACCTTCTCGCCCGAGAGGGCGAGCGCGTTGCCCAGGAGGATGTCGTCGACCTGCTCGAACATGGCGTCCGTGTGGGTCACGTTCTCGACGAGGAACGACTGGACGCCCCAGCTGAGCGTCATGCGGCGACGCGTCGCCTCGTTGGGCGTGAAGGCCAGGATCGGGATCGAGTGGCGGAGGCGCGACATGCGACGCACGGAGTCGCCCGACTCCGTGAACACGCAGAGGTAGCGCGCCTGGACGAAGTCGGCCACGTCGGCCGCCGCCAGGGTGATCGCACCGCCCTGGGTGCGCGGCTTCGTGCCGAGCGGGGGGATGCGCTCGAGGCCGTGTTCTTCGGTGGAGGCGACGATGCGGGCCATGGTCTGCACCGTCACGACGGGGTACTCGCCCACGCTCGTCTCGCCGCTGAGCATGACCGCGTCGGCGCCGTCGAGGACGGCGTTCGCCACGTCGGACGTCTCGGCGCGCGTCGGGATCGGGCTGGAGATCATCGACTCGAGCATCTGCGTCGCGACGATGACCGGCTTGGCCATGCGGCGGGACAGCTCGACGGCGTGCTTCTGGACGATGGGGACCGCCTCGAGAGGGAGCTCGACGCCGAGGTCGCCACGGGCGACCATGATGCCGTCGAACGCGTCGATGATCGCCTCGAGGTTGTCGACGGCCTGCGGCTTCTCGATCTTGGCGATGACGGGCAGGCGACGCCCCTCCTCGGCCATGATCTCGTGCACGCGGGTGACGTCGTCGGCGTCGCGGACGAACGAGAGCGCGATGAAGTCGGCGCCGAGGGCCAGGCCCCAGCGGAGGTCCGCTTCGTCTTTCTCAGAGAGGGCAGGGACGCTCACGGCGACGCCGGGCAGGTTGATGCCCTTGTTGTTCGAGACCGTGCCGGCCACGACGACCTCGGTCGTCACGGTCGTTCCGTCGGTCTCGAGCACGCGCAGCTTCACGCGACCGTCGTCGATCAGCAGCGGGTCGCCCACGGCGACGTCGCCGGGCAGGCCCTTGAAGGTCGTGCCGCAGATCTCCTTCGTGCCGAGGATGTCGTCGGTGGTGATCTTGAACACGTCGCCGACCGCGAGGTCGTGCGGGCCGTCGGAGAACTTGCCCAGGCGGATCTTCGGGCCCTGCAGGTCGACGAGGACGGCCACGGGACGCTCGGCGTCCGCCGCTGCCTGGCGCACGTTGGCGTAGACGGACTCGTGCACGTCGTAGCTGCCGTGGCTGAGGTTCATCCTGGCCACGTCGACGCCGGCGTCGATGATGGCCCGGATGTCGTCGTAGCTCGACGTCGCCGGCCCGAGGGTGGCGACGATCTTTGCGCGTCTCATGTGTTCCTTACTGTAGGTAGGGGGTGGGACGGCTGGGGACCCGTTCCACCAGCCTATTCCCGACTCGAGCCGGGTCAGACCGAAATGGCGCGATCCGTGGGCTTGACCGGGAACGGCAGGATCGTCTCGCCCTCGAGCCAGGCGTCCACGGCCGAGGCCGCTGCCCGGCCCTCGGCGATCGCCCACACGATGAGCGACTGGCCGCGGCCGGCGTCCCCCGTCACGAACACGCCGGGCTCGGACGTCTGGTAGTCGCCCCCGCGGTCGAGGTTGCCCCGGGAGTCGAACGGCACTCGCAGCTGCTGCTCGATGGCGTCGCGCTCCGGGCCGGTGAAGCCGAGGGCCAGGAGGACGAGGTCCGCCGGGATCTCGCGCTCGGTGCCGGCCTTGGGAACGCGACGGCCGTCGAGGTACTCGGTCTCGGCGACGCGGACGGCACGGACCTCGCCGACCTCGTTGCGGAGGAACTCGACGGTGGAGGCGAGGTACATCCGCTCGCCGCCCTCCTCGTGCGCGCTCGCGACCTCGAACAGGGTCGGGAAGGTGGGCCAGGGCTGGGACTCGGCCCGCTCCTCCGGGGGCTGCTGGCCGATGGCGAGGTTCGTCACGGACAGGGCGCCCTGACGGTGAGCCGTGCCGATGCAGTCGGCGCCGGTGTCGCCGCCGCCGAGGACGACGACGTGCTTGCCCTCGGCCGTGATCTGGTCGTCGACCCGGTCGCCGGCACCGGTGCGGTTCTGCTGCACCAGGTACTCCATGGCGAAGTGGACGCCGGAGAGGTCGCGGCCCGGAATGTCGAGGTCGCGCGGGACGGTGGAGCCCGTGGCGACCACGACGGCGTCGTAGCGCGCTCGGAGGTCGTCCCAGGCGATGTCGCGGCCGATCTCGACGCCGGCGCGGAAGCGCGTTCCCTCGGCGCGCATCTGCGTGAGCCGCTGCTCGATCTGCTTCTTCTCCATCTTGAAGTCGGGGATGCCGTAGCGGAGGAGGCCGCCGATGCGGTCGTCCCGCTCGTAGACCGCGACGGTGTGCCCCGCCCGCGTCAGCTGCTGTGCCGCGGCGAGGCCGGCCGGGCCGGACCCGACGACGGCGACGGTCTTGCCCGTCAGGCGCTCGGGCGGGTGAGGCGTGACCCAGCCCTGCTGGAAGGCCTGGTCGATGATGCTGACCTCGACCTGCTTGATGGTCACCGGCGGCTGGTTGATCCCCAGGACGCACGACGCCTCGCAGGGCGCCGGGCACAGGCGGCCCGTGAACTCGGGGAAGTTGTTGGTCGCGTGCAGCCGCTCGCTGGCCTGACGGCCCTCGCCGCGCCACATGAGGTCGTTCCACTCGGGGATGAGGTTGCCGAGGGGGCAGCCCTGGTGGCAGAACGGCACGCCGCAGTCCATGCAACGGCCCGCCTGTCGGCGGAGCTCGCCGCTCTCCTGCTGCTCGTACACCTCCTTGTAGTCCATCAACCGCACGGACACGGGACGACGCTTCGGGAGCTCGCGCTTCTGGGTCTTGAGGAACCCCTTCGGATCAGCCACCGGTCACCTCCAGGATTCGCTTCCAGGCTTCGTCGCCATCGGGGTCGAGACCCTCGTCGACGGCCGTCTGCCGGGTGGCGAGGACGGCGGCGTAGTCACGCGGCAGGACCTTGACGAACTCGGACGCCGCGGCGTCGACGTCGGCGAGCAGGCGCTCGGCGACGGGCGAGCCCGTCTCGGCGAGGTGCCGCGACAGGAGGTCGGAGAGGATCTCGACGTCGGCGCTGCCGAGCGGGTGCAGCTGGAGCTCGCCCGACGCGAGGGACTCGGCGTTCACCCGCTCGCTGCGGAGCCGGTGCACGTAGGCCGTGCCGCCGGACATGCCCGCGCCGAGGTTCCGTCCCGTGTCGCCGAGGATGACGGCGAGACCGCCGGTCATGTACTCGAGCGCGTGATCGCCCACGCCCTCGACGACGGCGCTGGCACCCGAGTTGCGCACCAGGAACCGCTCGCCCACGATGCCGCGGATGAAGAGGCTGCCCTGGGTCGCGCCGTAGCCGATCACGTTGCCGGCGATGACGTTGTCCTCGGCGACGAAGGTGCTCTCCCGCGACGGCCGCACGACGACGATGCCGCCGGAGAGGCCCTTGCCGACGTAGTCGTTGCTGTCGCCCTCGAGGCGCAGCGTGATGCCGGCCGGCAGGAAGGCACCGAGCGACTGTCCGGCGGAGCCGGTCAGGGTGACGTCGATGCTGCCCTCGGGCAGGCCGTGCTCGCCGTGGCGGACGGTCACCTCGTGGCCGAGCATGGTCCCGACGGCACGCTCGGTGTTGCGGATGGGCAGCGAGATCGCGACCCGGCCGCCGTTCTCGAGCACGTCGGAGCTGCGGGCGATGAGCTCGACGTCGAAGTGCGACTCGAGCTCGTGGTCCTGCTGCCGGTGGTTGCGACGGGGCTCGTCGTCGTCGAAGTGCGGTCCGACCAGCACGGGCGACAGGTCGAGACCGGAGGCCTTCCAGTGGTCGAGGGCACGGTCGACGTCGAGGGCGTCCGTTCGGCCGATCGCCTCGTCGAGGCTGCGGAAGCCGAGGGAGGCGAGGATCTCGCGCACCTCCTGGGCCAGGAACTCGAAGAAGTTGACGACGAACTCGGGCTTGCCCGAGAACCGCGCCCGGAGCTCGGGGTTCTGCGTCGCGACGCCCACGGGGCAGGTGTCGAGGTGGCAGACCCGCATCATGATGCAGCCCTCGACGATCAGCGGCGCGGTCGCGAAGCCGAACTCCTCGCCGCCGAGCAGCGCGGCGATCACGACGTCGCGGCCCGTCTTCATCTGGCCGTCGACCTGCACCACGACGCGGTCGCGCATGCCGTTGAGCATCAGCGTCTGCTGGGTCTCCGCGAGGCCGATCTCCCACGGGGTGCCGGCGTGCTTGAGCGAGTTCAGGGGGCTGGCGCCCGTGCCGCCGTCGTGGCCCGAGACGAGGACCACGTCGGCGAGGGCCTTCGTCACGCCCGCGGCGACCGCTCCGATGCCCGACTGGCTCACGAGCTTGACGTGCACCCGGGCCGTCGGGTTGGCGCGCTTGACGTCGAAGATGAGCTGCTTGAGGTCTTCGATCGAGTAGATGTCGTGGTGCGGCGGCGGGCTGATCAGGCCGACGCCCGGCGTCGCGTGGCGGGTGCGTGCCACCCACGGGTAGACCTTCGTCGGGGGCAGCTGCCCGCCCTCGCCGGGCTTGGCGCCCTGGGCCATCTTGAGCTGGATGTCGGTGGCGTGCGTGAGGTACATGCTCGTCACGCCGAACCGACCCGACGCGACCTGCTTGACCGCGCTGCGGCGCTCGGGGTCGAGCAGTCGGTCGACGTCCTCGCCGCCTTCGCCCGTGTTGGACTTGCCGCCCAGGCGGTTCATGGCGATCGCGAGGGTCTCGTGCGCCTCCTTCGAGATGGAGCCGTAGCTCATCGCGCCGGTCGAGAACCGCTTCACGATCGACTCGATCGGCTCGACCTCGTCGAGGGGCACCGGCTCGCGGAGGCCCTGCCGGAACGAGAAGAGCCCGCGGAGGGTCATCAGGTCCTCCGACTGGTCGTCGACGAGTTTCGTGTACTCGCGGAAGATGTCGTACCGGCGCGTGCGCGTGGCGTGCTGCAGGCGGAAGACGGTGTCGGGGTTGAACAGGTGCCGCGGGCCCTCGCGGCGCCACTGGTACTCGCCCCCGGTCGCGAGGCGCTCGTGCGCCACGACGGACCCGTCGGTCGGGTACGCGCTGGTGTGGCGCTGCTTGTTCTCGGCCGCGACGACGTCGATGCCCACCCCGCCGAGCACGCTCGACGTGCCGGTGAAGTAGGTGTCGACGAACTCCTGGCTCAGGCCGACGGCCTCGAAGGCCTGGGCGGCGGCGTAGCTCGACACGGTCGAGATGCCCATCTTGGACATGATCTTGAGCACGCCCTTGCCGAGCGCCTTGATCAAGTTGTGGACGGCGTCCTCCGGCGAGATGCCGGTGATCATGCCCGACCGGACGAGGTTCTCGCAGGTCTCCATGGCGAGGTACGGGTTGATCGCCGAGGCGCCGTAGCCGATCAGGGTGGCGACGTGGTGCACCTCGCGGACGTCGCCGGCCTCGACGATCAGGCCGACCGACATGCGCTTCTCGGTGCGGATCAGGTGGTGGTGGACCGCAGCGAGCATGAGGAGGGACGGGACGGGCGCGAAGTCCTGGTTCGAGTCGCGGTCGGAGAGCACGATGAACTCGGCCCCGGCCTCGATGGCGTCGTCGACCTCGTTGCACATGGCCGCGATGCGCTTCTCGAGCGCGCGCGGCCCCTTGTCGGCCCGGTACAGGCCGCGGATCGTCGAGGTGACGCGAGAACCGGGGCTGGGGTCGATGTGCTGGATCTTCGCGAGCTCGTCGTTGTCGATGACGGGGAAGTCGAGCACGACCTGGCGCGCGTGCTCCGGGGTCGCCGAGAGCAGGTTGCGCTCCGGGCCGAGCCCGAGCGACAGCGACGTGACGACCTGCTCCCGGATCGAGTCGAGCGGCGGGTTCGTCACCTGTGCGAACTGCTGGGTGAAGTAGTCGAACAGGAGGCGCGGGCGCTCGGACAGCACCGCGATCGGCGTGTCGCTGCCCATGGCACCGAGGGGCTCGGCCCCGGTCTTCGCCATCGGCGTGAGCAGGATGCGCACCTCTTCTTCGGTGTAGCCGAAGGTGCGCTGGCGACGGATGACGGAGGCCGGCGTGTGCACGATGTGCTCGCGCTCGGGCAGCTCGGAGAGGCGGATGCGGCCCTCGGCGAGCCACTCGCCGAAGGGCTCGGACGCCGCGAGGTCGCGTTTGATCTCGTCGTCCTCGATCAAGCGGCCTGCCTCGGTGTCGACGAGGAACATCTTGCCGGGGCGCAGCCGCCCCTTGCGGACGATCTTCGCGGGGTCGATGTCGGGCAGCACGCCGATCTCGCTGGCGAGCACGACGAGGCCGTCGTCGGTGACCAGGTAGCGACCGGGGCGCAGGCCGTTGCGGTCGAGGGTGGCGCCCACGAGGCTGCCGTCGGTGAAGGTGATGGCGGCGGGGCCGTCCCACGCCTCCATGAGCATCGAGTGGTACTCGTAGAAGTCCCGCAGGGTCGGGTCGATGTCGACCTGGTTCTCCCACGCCTCGGGGACCATCATCATGATGGCGTGCGGCAGCGAGCGACCTGTGAGGCTCAGCAGCTCGACCACCTCGTCGAACGACGCGGAGTCGCTGGCGCCGGGGCTGACCACCGGCAGCAGCGGCTTGAGGTCGCCGAGGAGCTCGGACTCGAGCTGCGACTGGCGCGCTCGCATCCAGTTGCGGTTGCCCCGGACGGTGTTGATCTCGCCGTTGTGCGCGATCATCCGGAACGGCTGTGCGAGCGGCCAGGACGGGAACGTGTTCGTCGAGTACCGGGAGTGCACGACGGCCAGCTTCGACGCGAAGCGCTCGTCGCTGAGGTCGGGGTAGAAGGGCTCGAGCTGCAGCGTCGTGACCATGCCCTTGTAGACCATGGTGCGGCTGCCGAGCGAGGTGAAGTAGGCGCCGAGCTTCGACTCGGAGCGCTTGCGCAGACGGTAGGCCTGGCGGTCGAGCGCCACGCCTGAGAGCGGCACGCCGTCGGCGTCGTGACGACGGCTGCGGACGAAGAGCTGCTCGAACGCCGGCATCGCCCCGCGGGCCAGCGAGCCGAGCTCGTCGGGTCGGACGGGCACCTCGCGCCAGCCGAGGACGTCGAGCTGCTCGAGGTTCGCGATGCGCTCGACGCCGGTCTTCAGCTCGGCTCGCTCTTGTTCGTCGGTCGGGAGGAACGCGATGCCGACGGCGTACTGCCCGGCCTCGGGCAGCTCGAAGTCGACGACGGCGCGGAGGAACGCGTCGGGGACCTGGCAGAGGATGCCGGCGCCGTCGCCCGTGCCCGCGTCGGAGCCGATCGCACCACGGTGCTCGAGGTTGCGGAGCGCGCCGAGCGCGGCGTCGACGATGTCGTGGCCCGGGGTCCCGCGGAGCGTCGCGACCATGGCGAGGCCGCAGGCGTCCTTCTCGTTGCGCGGGTCGTACAGGCCCGCAGCAGCGGGAACGGTGCTGAACTGCTGGTGAACTGGCGTGAGCGCCATGTGATCCGTCCTCACGGGGAGATCCGATGGGGGTCGGGACGTCGTCGGCCCGTCGTCGAGACGACGGCGCGGACGCGTCCATCGTCGGCAGGTGCTGACCGGGCGGTGGTGGCGGGCCCGGGTGCGGCGCAGCGTGACTTCCCGTGGCTGCTTGTGGCAGCCGTGAGGCGGTGCTCGTCGCGGAGGGTGCCCCTGAGGGAGCGGGGCAGGTCGTGAGTGCTGACCGTGCCCGTCTGGCTCAGGAGCGTGGCGTGGTCTCGGTGTTGTCGTCCGATGATGCCACGGTGACCAACTCGGGTTCGTCGTCCTCCGTGTACGTGTCGCGCGAGTCTACCTCAGCCGCACGATCCGACGGCGCGCGGCCGAGCACGTACGGGCCGGGGAGCAGCCCGGCGTGGCGACGGTTCGCGACGACCCAGACGGCGACGCCGAGGACGATGGCGGCGAAGGACATCCAGACGTTGGTGCGGATGCCGAAGAACAGGAGGCTCGGGTCGGTCCGGATGGACTCGAAGACCGAGCGGCCGATCCCGTACCAGACGAGGTAGAACGCCAGGGCGCGGCCCCACTGCATCGGCGTCTTCCGCTCGATGAGCAGGAGGACGGCGACGCCGGCCAGCATCCAGATGATCTCGTAGAGGAAGGTCGGGTGGAACAGCGTGCCCTCGGGCAGGCCCACCGGGTAGGCGGGGTTGGTCGACTCGATCTCGAGGCCCCAGGGCAGGTCGGTCGGCAGGCCGAAGAGCTCGTGGTTGAACCAGTTGCCGAGGCGGCCGAAGGCCTGCGCGACGAGCAGCCCGGGTGCGAGTGCGTCCGCGAAGACGGAGAAGCGCAGGCCGGAGGCGCGGCAGCCCAGCCAGACGCCCACGGCGCCGAAGAGCAGGGCGCCGTAGATCGCGAGCCCGCCCTCCCACACGGCGAGGGCGCGCCACCACTCCTGACCGGCGAAGTAGTCGGCGGGGTGCGTGACGACGTGGAAGAACCGACCGCCGATGATCCCCAGCGGCACGGCGAAGATCGCGACGTCGATGACGACCCAGCGTTCGGCACCACGATCGGTGAGGCGCTTGTTCGTGAGGAGGACCGCTGCGACGATGCCCACGAGGATGCAGATCGCGTACGCGTGGATGCGGAGGGACCCGGGCAGGGCGGCGCCGAACGTCGAGTTGATCCAGCTCGTCAGGTCGAAGTACTGCCAGTCGACGGAGGGGCTCGGGATGCTCAGGGGAACGAACACGTTCGGGGCGCCTTTCAGGGGGGACTACGGGACGACGGCGGGCCGACGCGAGGACGACTCTAGCGCGGGCCGTCGTCGGCGTCGGACGTCAGCGACGGACGGCGGCGCCGGACGACAGGTCGGCGGCGACCTCGGCGAGGCGGGGCAGGCCGCCGTCGGCGAGGGCCCGGACGAACGCGGAGCCGACGATGGCCCCGTCGGCGTACTCGAGCACCTCGCGGACCTGCTGCGCGGTCGAGATGCCGAGGCCGACGCAGGCGTGCTCGACGCCCACGGCGCGCAGCCGGTCGACGAGCGTGTGGGCCGCGGAGTCGACGTCGGTCCGTGCGCCGGTGATGCCCATCGTCGAGACCGTGTAGACGAAGCCGCGGCTGCGCTCGACCGACTGGCGGAGGCGATCGTCGCTCGAGGACGGAGCGGCGAGGAACACGCGGTCGAGGCCCGTGGCCTCGGAGGCCTCGAGCCAGGCGGTTGCCTCGTCGGGGATGAGGTCGGGCGTGATGAGCCCTGCTCCCCCGGCGGCGGCCAGGTCGTCGGCGAAGCGCCGGACGCCGTACTGCTCGACCGGGTTCCAGTAGGTCATGACGACCACCGGTGCGGCGGTGCGCGACGTGATCTCGCGGACGGCGGTGAACACGTCGCGGACCCGGAAGCCCTCGGCCAGGGCCCGCTGCGTCGCCGCCTGGATCACGGGCCCGTCCATGACCGGATCGGAGTAGGGCAGGCCCAGCTCGATGACGTCGACGCCGTTCTCGGCGAGGGTGACGGCGGCCTCGATGCTCGTGGCGAGGTCGGGGAAGCCGACGGGCAGGTAGCCGATCAGGGCGCCGGTGCCCGCGTCGCGGCGGGCACGGATGGCCGTCGCGACCTTGCTGCCGGCCTGCGGGGCGGAGGTGGTGTCGGTCACAGCTGCTGCGCCTCCTCGTCGAGGACGCCGAAGTAGCGGCTCGCGGTCGCGACGTCCTTGTCGCCGCGGCCGCTCATCGAGACCAGGATCGTCCAGTCGGGGTGGCGCTGGCCGAGCTTGATGGTGCCGGCGAGGGCGTGCGCCGTCTCGATGGCGGGGAGGATGCCCTCGGTCTGCGTGAGCAGCTTGAACGCGGCCATCGCCTCGGCGTCGGTGACGGGCTCGTAGTGCGCGCGACCGCTCTCGGCGAGCCAGGCGTGCTCCGGCCCGACGCTCGGGTAGTCGAGGCCGGCCGAGATGGAGTGGCTCTCGAGGGTCTGGCCGTCCTCGTCCTGCATGAGGTACGACTTCGTGCCCTGGAGGTTGCCGATGCGGCCCAGCGTGATCGAGGCCGCGTGGCGACCCGTCTCGACGCCGTCGCCGCCCGCCTCGTAGCCCCAGAGCTCGACCGACGGGTCGTCGAGGAACGCGTGGAAGATGCCCATGGCGTTGGAGCCGCCGCCGACGCACGCCGTGACGGCGTCGGGCAGCCGGCCGGTGAGGGCGAGCACCTGCTCGCGGGCCTCTTCGCCGATGATCTTGTGGAAGTCGCGCACCATGGCGGGGAACGGGTGCGGGCCCGCCACCGTGCCGAGGACGTAGTGCGTGGTGTCGACGCTGGCGACCCAGTCGCGCATGGCGTCGTTGATCGCGTCCTTCAGGGTGCGCGAGCCCGTCGTGACCGAGACCACCTCGGCGCCGAGCAGGCGCATGCGCGCGACGTTCAGCGCCTGGCGCTCGGTGTCGACCTGGCCCATGTAGACGACGCAGGACATGCCGAAGAGGGCGGCGGCGGTCGCCGTGGCGACGCCGTGCTGGCCCGCCCCGGTCTCGGCGATGAGGCGGGTCTTGCCGAGCTTGCGGGCGAGGAGCGCCTGGCCGAGCACGTTGTTGATCTTGTGCGAGCCCGTGTGGTTGAGGTCTTCGCGCTTGAGGAGGATGCGCGCTCCCCCGGCATGCTCGGCGAAGCGGGGCACCTCGGTCACGATGGACGGGCGGCCGGTGTACGTCGCGTGCAGCGCGGCCAGCTCGGCCTGGAACTCGGGGTCGACGGCGGCGGCCTTGTAGGCGGCGTCGAGCTCGTCCAGCGCCGCGACCAGCGACTCGGGGACGAAGCGCCCGCCGAAGGAGCCGAAGTACGGCCCGGTCTCGTCTCGCAGTGCCACGGTCAGACCTCCAGGAAGCGGGTGAGCGCGTCGACGGGGTCGCCGTGCGTGACGAGGGCCTCGCCCACGAGCACGACGTCGGCGCCGGCGCGACGGTAGTGCGCCACGCCGGCGGGCGACATGACGGCGGACTCGGCGACGCGGGTGACGCCGGCGGGGATGGAGTCGGCCAGGCGGCCGAACAGGTCGGGGTCGAGCTCGAACGTCGAGAGGTCGCGCGCGTTGACGCCCAGCACCTCGGCCCCGGCGTCGAGGCCGCGAGCGACCTCGTCGGCCGAGTGCGTCTCGACGAGGGCGGTCATGCCGAGCTCGCGCACGAGGTCGTGCAGCTCGACCAGGCGGCCCTGCTCGAGTCCGGCCACGATGAGCAGCACCAGGTCGGCGCCGGCCGCGCGGGCCTCGAACACCTGGTACGGGTCGGCGATGAAGTCCTTGCGGAGCACGGGCACGTCGACGACGGCGCGGACGGCCTCGAGGTCGGCCAGGCTCCCCTTGAACTTGCGGCCCTCGGTGAGGACGCTGATGGCGCTCGCTCCCCCGGTCGCGTACGACAGGGCCAGGGAGGCGGGATCCGGGATCGCGTGCAGGTCGCCCCGTGAGGGGCTCGCGCGCTTGACCTCGGCGATGATCTTGACCCCGGCTGCGGGAGCGAGGGCGGCCCGGGCGTCGAGCGCGGGGGCACGGTCGAGCGCGGCGGCCTCGACGGCGGCGAAGGGCAGGGACTCGCGGCGGGCGTCGGCATCGGCCAGAGCGCCCGCGTACAGGTCGTCGAGCACCTAGTTGTGCGCCTTCGGCACGTAGCGGTGGCCGCCGACGCCGTAGCCGGCGCGTTTGAGCACGAGGCCGACGACGAGACCGACGAGCAGCAGCGCGGCCGAGGCCCAGACGACCCAGACGACGGCGAAGAAGAAGGCGACCGTGCCGATCGAGAAGGCGACCAGCATGATCACGACGGCCGTCCAGGCCGCCGGGGAGTTCCCGTGGCCGAGGTCGTCGGCGGTCTCGGTCTCGGCGGCTTTCGTCATCTGCTGGCTCACGGTGCTCCTCGGATCAGTGCGGTACGGGGCGAGTCTACCGGCTAGGTCGGTCGTCGGCGCCCGGACGGGCCCCGGCGTCGTCGACCGGCGCGGCCGGCTCGTCGGGGGCGACGAGGTCGGTCGGGTCGTCGGGGTCGGTGGGGTCGTCGCCGACGGAGAGGCTGTCCCACGTCGCGCTCGGGTCGCTCGCGGGGTCGGCGGGCACGAGCCGGGTGGCCGTGTACTTGCGCCCGGCCTGCGGCCAGGCACCCGAGGTGACGACGATCGCCACGCCGAGCAGCGCGGCGAGTACGCCGACGACGAGCGCGAGCCAGGGCCACGGGGTGGCCGATGTCGACGAGACGAGCGCGCGCAGGCTGTCCTGCCCGTCGACGCCGGTCGCGTCGGTGACGACGCTGCCGGAGGCGCGGACCGGGTCGGAGAGCGCGGTGCCCGCCGTCACGGCGATGCTGGCTCCGAGCGCGACCTGCAGCAGCCCGAGGACGACCCGGAAGACGCGCCCCGCGATCGTGAGGGCGCCCACGAGGGCCAGGGCGGCCAGGGAGAGCGCGGACACGGGCGACCCGGCGACGTCGCCGGCCGCGGTCAGGTCGAGCTGCCCGCCTTGCGGCGACTCGACCACGACGCCGAACCACGGCTGCGTCCAGGTGAGTAGGCCGACGCCGGCGAGGAGGACCCCGACGAGGATCGTGACGAGCTTGAGCCGTCGCGGCGCCATCAGCCGAGCCTCGTCATGGCGTTGGCCACGGCGACGGCACGGAGGGGGGCCGCGGCCTTGTTGCGCGCCTCCTGTGCCTCGGCGTCGGGGTCGCTGTCGGCGACGAGGCCGGCACCGGCCTGGACGCGGGCGATGCCGCCCTGCAGGAGGACCGTGCGGATCGCGATCGCGACGTCTGCCGAGCCGGCGAAGTCGAAGTAGCCGACCACGCCGCCGTACACGCCGCGCTGGGCCGGCTCGAGCTCGTCGATGATCTCGAGGGCGCGCGGCTTCGGCGCGCCCGAGAGCGTGCCGGCGGGGAACGTCGCGCGGAAGGCGTCGATGGCGTTCCGCCCGGGCGCGAGGTCGCCCTCGACGCTCGAGACGAGGTGCATGATGTGGCTGAAGCGCTCGACCTGCATGAACTCGGTCACCTCGACGGTGCCGGGCGTGCAGACCTTGAGCAGGTCGTTGCGGGCAAGGTCGACTAGCATGAGGTGCTCGGCCCGCTCCTTCTCGTCGCCGAGCAGGCGCTCGGCGTGCGCGCCGTCCTCCTCCGGCGTCGCTCCGCGGGGGGCCGACCCGGCGATGGGGTGGGTGAAGGCGCGTCGTCCGTCGACCTTGACCAGCGCCTCCGGCGACGAGCCGACGATCTGGTAGGGCTCGCCCGTGGCGTCCTCGAGGCTGACGAGGTACATGTACGGGCTCGGGTTGAGGGTGCGCAGCACGCGGTAGACGTCGAGGGCGTCGGCGGACAGCTCGTGGTCGAAGCGCTGCGAGACGACGACCTGGAACACGTCGCCGTCGACGATGAACTGCTTCGAGCGCTCGATCGCCTCCGCGTAGTCCGCCCGCGGCGTCCGGTCGACCGGTGCGGGCTGGACGCCCAGGTCGACGTCGGAGAGGAAGGCGTCGCTCGGTGCCGCCAGGCCCGTCTGCAGCCGGTCGAGGCGCGCCTGGGCGTCGGCCCAGAGCGCGTCGGCGTCGTCCACACCGTCGTTGAGGACCGTCGCGATCAGCATCACGGCGCCGGTGCGGTGGTCGAGCGCGACGAGCTCGGAGACGAAGCTGAGCGCCTGCGACGGGACCGTGAAGTCGGCGGGGGGCACGTCGGGGAGGTGCTCCAGCTCACGGACCGCCTCCCAGCCGACGAAGCCGACCAGGCCGCCCGTGAGGGGCGGGAGGTCGGGGATGCGCGGCGTCGCCCAGCGCTCGTGCAGGGCGGAGAGGACCTCGAGCGGACGACCGGTCGCACCGCCGAGGGCACGGTCGGTGTCGAGTCCGTGGCCCAGCCAGCGCACCTCGCCGTCGTGCGTCGTGAGGACGCCGAACGACGAGACGCCGACGAACGACCAGCGCGACCAGATGCCGCCCTGTCCGGCGGACTCGAGGAGGAACGTGCCGGGACGGCCGGCGGCGAGCTTGCGGTAGATGCCCACCGGCGTCTCGCCGTCGGCGAAGAGGTCGCGCACCACCGGGATCACCCGGTGGCCGTCGAGCAAGGCGTCGAAGCCCGCACGCGTGGTGGACGAGCGGTCAGCCACGGTCGGCCTCCGCTGCGGAGTCGGAGTCCGCGCCGCCCGGGCCCGCGTCGGTCGAGGAGGCGGTGGCCGGGCTGAGCGGGTCGACGTCGAAGCACGAGTGAGCGCCCGTGTGGCAGGCGGCCCCGATCTGCTCGACGGTCACGAGCAGGGCGTCGTCGTCGCAGTCGAGCGCGGCGGCCCGGACGAACTGGGCGTGGCCCGAGGTGTCGCCCTTGCGCCAGTACTCCTGCCTCGAGCGTGACCAGAAGGTCACTCGGCCCTCGGTCAGGGTGCGGCGCAGCGCCTCCTCGTCCATCCAGCCCATCATCAGCACGTCGCGCGAGTCGGCGTCCTGGATGATCGCGGGCAGCAGCCCGCTCGCGTCGAACCGGGCGCGCGCCACGACCGGCTCGACGGTCTCGCGGGTGAGGGGCTGGTCGGGCGCTGTCTGGTCGGTCATGGGGACTCCCGGTGTCATCGGACGACGGCGCCGGAGGCCGCCAGCTCGCGCTTCACGTCGCCGACGGTCAGCTCGCGGTTGTGGAACACGGAGGCGGCGAGGACGGCGTCGGCGCCGGCGGCCACCGCGGGCGCGAAGTGCTCGAGGGCACCGGCCCCGCCGGAGGCGATGACCGGGACGCGGCTGTTCGACCGCATCAGGGCCACGAGCTCGAGGTCGAAGCCCTGCTTCGTGCCGTCGGCGTCGATGCTGTTGACGAGCAGCTCGCCCGCGCCGCGCTCGATGGCCTCGCGTGCCCAGGCCACGGCGTCGATGTCGGTCTCGGTGCGGCCGCCATGCGTCGTCACGACGAAGCCGGAGGGCATGCGGGCCGATCGCTTGACGTCGAGGGAGAGCACGACGCACTGCGCGCCGAAGCGGTCGGCGATCTCGCCGACGAGCGCCGGGCGGGCGATCGCCGCGCTGTTGACGCCGATCTTGTCCGCGCCCGCCGCCTGGAGGCGCGCGACGTCGTCGGTCGAGCGGACTCCCCCGCCGACGGTCAGCGGGATGAAGACCTGCTCGGCCGTCGCGCGCACGACGTCGTAGGTGGTGGCCCGGTCGTCGACCGTGGCGGTGACGTCGAGGAACGTGATCTCGTCGGCGCCCTGCTCGTAGTAGGTGCGGGCGAGCTCGACGGGGTCGCCCGCGTCGCGCAGGTCGAGGAAGTTGACGCCCTTCACGACGCGCCCCGCGGCGACGTCGAGGCAGGGGACCACGCGGACCGCGAGGGACGGATCGGCGGTCGTCACGGTCAGAGCCTCGCGGCGTGGATCGGGCTCACGAGGATGGCCCGGGCGCCCAGGTCGTACAGGGCGTCCATCACCTGGTTGGTGTCGCCGCGCGGCACCATCACGCGGACGGCGGCCCAGTCGGCGTCGTGCAGGGGCGCCACCGTCGGCGACTCCATGCCCGGCGTCACCGCGGTCGCCGCGTCGAGGGCCGACACCGGCACGTCGTAGTCCATCATCACGTAGCGTCGCGCGACGAGGACGCCCTGGAGGCGGCGGTGCAGCACGTCGATGCCCGCGGCCTGCGCGTCGGAGGCGATCAGCACGGCGGTCGACTGCAGGATGACCGGCCCGAAGACCTCGAGTCCGGCGGCGCGGAGGGTCGTGCCCGTCTCGACGACGTCGGCGATCGCGTCGGCCACGCCGAGCTTGACGGCGCTCTCGACGGCCCCGTCGAGGCCCACGAGCTGGGCCTTGACGCCGGCGTCGCGGAGGAACGCGCCGACCAGGCCGACGTAGCTCGTCGCGACCCGGAGGCCCTCGAGGTCGGCCAGCTCGCGGAAGCGACCGGCCGGGCCGGCGAAGCGGAAGGTCGAGGAGGCGAAGTCGAGGGGCGCGATCTCGCCGGCGGTCGAGCCGGAGTCGAGCAGCAGGTCGCGGCCGGTGATGCCGACGTCGAGCGCACCCTGGCCGACGTAGGTCGCGATGTCGCGGGGCCGGAGGTAGAAGAACTCGACGCCGTTGCGCTCGTCGGCCTGGTAGAGCGACTTCGGGTCGCGGCGACCCTGGTAGCCCGCCTCGTGGAGCATCTGGCTGGCGGTCTCGCTGAGGGAGCCCTTGTTGGGCACTGCTACGCGGAGCATGGTGGTGAGCTGTCCGTTCTGGGGCCGCCGGTCGGCGGCGTCACGTCGTGAGGTGGTGGGGACGGGCTCAGAGATGTCGCCACACGTCGTCGGGGGTCAGGCCCTTGGCGATCATGAGCACCTGCACGTGGTAGATCAGCTGCGAGATCTCCTCAGCCGTGGCGACGTCGCCTTCGTACTCGGCGGCCATCCACACCTCGGCCGCCTCCTCGACGATCTTCTTGCCGATCTGGTGGACCCCGGCGTCGAGCTCGGCGACGGTGCCGCTGCCCTCGGGACGGTCACGGGCCTTGTCGCTGAGCTCGGAGAACAGCTGGTCGAAGGACTTCACGACGACAAGGCTACCGTCGCCGCGGCCGCCCTCAGCGCGGCGATGCGCTCGGCGGGCTCGCCGCCGTAGACGGCCGACCCGGCGACGACCGTGTCGGCGCCGTTCTCGACGGCCGTCACGATCGTGTCGAGCCCGATGCCGCCGTCGACCTCGAGCCAGACGTCCAGGCCGGAGGCGCGGACCGCCTCGCGCGCGCGAGCCAGCTTGGGCATCGTCTCGGGCATGAACGACTGCCCGCCGAAGCCCGGCTCGACCGTCATCACCAGGATCATGTCCCACTCGTCGAGGGTCTGCAGGTAGGGCTCGAGGTCGGTGCCGGGCTTGACGGCGACGGACGCACGCGCCCCGGTGCTGCGGATCGCCCGCGCGGTCGCCACCGGGTCGGCGGCGGCCTCGGCGGAGAACGTCACCGAGAAGGCGCCGAGCTCCGCGTAGCGCGGCGCCCAACGATCGGCGTCCTCGACCATGAGGTGAACGTCGAGCGGCACCGGGCTGACCTGCTGGAGTCGCTCGACGACCGGCAGGCCGAGTGTCAGGTTGGGCACGAAGTGCCCGTCCATCACGTCGACGTGGACGAGGTCCGCGTCGGAGATGCGGGCGAGGTCGCGCTCGAGGTTGGCGAAGTCGGCCGAGAGGATGCTGGGGCTGATGCGAACGGACACCGGACGATCTTACCGGCGACGCGCCTCCTCGGCCCCAGGCCGTCTCGTGCCCCAGGCCCTCTCGTGCCTCGGGCCCTCTCCTGCGTCAGGCCTTCTTCTGCACGAGGGCGACGAACATGGCGTCCGTGCCCTGGCGGTGGGGCCACAGCTGGACGTAGGGCCCGGAGGCGAGGTCGACCTCGCCCACGGCGACCCGGGCGACGGCCTCGGGGCCGTCGAGCAGCTCGACGTCGTCGCGGCGACGAAGCCCGGACTCGACGATCGCCCGGGTCTCGGCGAGGTGCGGCGAGCAGGTGACGTAGGCGAGCAGGCCGCCCGGCGCGAGCGCGTCGAGGGCGCTGGCGAGGAGGTCGGCCTGGAGGCGGGTGAGCTCGCCCACGTCGCCGGGCTGCTTGCGCCAGCGCGCCTCCGGACGACGGCGGAGGGCCCCGAGGCCGGTGCACGGCGCGTCGAGCAGGATGCGCTGGTAGCCGCCGGGCTCGTCGACGCCGAAGCGGACGGCGTCGCCCTCCCGGACGTCGACGTCTCCGGGGACGGCCGCGAGTGCCTGGCGGACCAGCCCCACGCGGGCCGGCACGAGCTCGTTGGCGACGAGGTGCGCACCGACCCTGGCCGCCTCGGTGGCGAGCAGCGCGGCCTTGCCGCCGGGGCCCGCGCACATGTCGAGCCAGCGCTCGCCGGGCGAGGCGTCGTGGTGCCGGCTCAGCAACAGGGCGGCGAGCTGCGAGCCCTCGTCCTGGACACGGGCCCGGCCCGTCCGGACGACGGGCTGCTGGGCAGGGTCTCCCCCGGCGCTGACCCGCGCGAGGGGGGAGAGCAGGGCGTCGTCGCCGCCGAGCTCGGACGGCTCGGCGAGCCCCGGCAGCGCGACGAGGCTGACCCGCGGCGGCACGTTGTCCGCGGCGAGCAGGTCGACGAGCTCGTCCTGTCGGCCCTCCGCCGCGAGCGAGCGGCGCAGGGCTCGGATGACCCACACCGGGTGCGACCACTCGGCGGCGAGCCGGTCGTCGTCGCTCGTCGCGGCGGCGAGCACGCGCTCGCGCCACTCGTCGGAGGTCGAGCGGCCGACCGTCCGGAGGACGCCGTTGACGAAGCCCGTGCCGGCGCGGCTGCCGACCTGGCGCGCGAGCTCGACCGACTCGTCGACCGCCGCGTGCGCGGCCACCCGCGTCGACAGCAGCTGGTGCACGCCGAGTCGGAGCACGTCGAGCAGGGCCGGGTCGATCGCATCGGCCGGGCGCCGGGCGGCGAGGGCGACGACGCGGTCGTAGTAGCCCGACATGCGGAGCGTGCCGTAGGTCAGCTCGGTCGCGAGGGCGGCGTCCTGCGCGTCGAGGCCGGCGCGGACGATGCGAGCGGGCAGGAGCAGGTTGGCGTAGGCGTCGTCGTCGGCGACGGCACGCAGCACGTCGAGGGCGACCTGGCGGGCGGGCTGGACGCGGCTCACGCGGGGGCCTCCTCGTCGGTCGTGGTGGTGCTCGTCACGGGGCTCGTGGTCAGCAGCACGTCGTCGGTCGACGGCAGCCCGCGGCTCCAGTCGGCCCCGGCCATCGGCTTCTTGCCGGGCGGCTGGACGCGGACCAGCTCGAGCGGTGAGGTGCCCGTGCCCACGTGGAGGCGGCGGCCCCGGAGCGCGATCCGCCCCGGTGCGAGAGGCTCACCGTCCGCTGTCGCGGCGTCGACGTCTGCGCCCGCGCCTGCGTCCACGGCACGGAGCTCGAGCACCTTGAGCCGGGCGTCGCCGAGCGGCAGGTGCGCGCCCGGCTCGGGCGTCGTGCCCCGCCAGCGGTCGAGCACGCGACCGGCGGGGAGCGAGAGGTCGAGCGCGCCGTCGTCGAGGACGAGCTTGGGGGCGAGGGTCACCTCGCCCACCTGGACGAGAGGCTCGGCCGTGCCCGCGGCGAGCCGGTCGACGACGTCGCCGAGGAGGTCGGCGCCGCTCGCCGCGAGCTCGTCGAGCAGCGCCCCGGCCGTCTCGGTGCCGTCGAGGGGTCGCTCGAGGGCGCCGAGCAGGTCGCCGGCGTCGAGCTCCGGCACGAGCTGGAACACCACGGCGCCCGTGCTCTCGTCGCCGGCCATCAGCGCGCGCTGCACCGGGGCGGCCCCGCGCCAGCGCGGGAGCAGGGAGAAGTGCAGGTTGACCCAGCCGAGCCGGGGCGCGGACAGCACGGGCTCGCGCAGCAGGGCGCCGAAGGCGACCACCACCCCGAGGTCGGCGTCCAGGGCGGTGATCCGCTCGGCCACCTCCTCCGTGATCCGCCGCGTCTTGACGACCGGCAGCCCGAGGCGCTCGGCCTCGAGGGCGACAGGGGTCGCGGTGAGGACACGGCGACGGCCCTGGGGCGTGTCGTCACGGGTGACGACGGCGACCACCTCGTGCTCGCTCGCGGCGAGGGCGGTCAGGGACGGGACGGCGGCCGACGGGCTGCCGGCGAAGACGAGGCGCAAGGGATTCCTGGAGGTCAGTCGGTGAACGGCTCGACGTCGTCGAACCGCACCCTGAGTGTAGGCAGCCCCCGGCCGCGCCGGGAGCCGATCGCCTTGCGGCGCTCCGTCGCGGCGCGGATCACCTGGGACCGCAGCACCTGCGCGACGTCGTGCCCGCTGGCGTAGTCGAAGCGCACGATCGCGCGGACGCCGGCGTCGGGCACGTCGACCGGCCCCAGGGTCTCCTTGCGGACGCCCTCGGGCAGCTCGTCGAGGGCGCGGGCGACGGTCTCGACGCCGCCCGTGACGGTCGCGACGCGGACGGCCGGCGGGAACCGCAGCTCCCGCCGGTCGGCCAGCTCGCCGGACGCGTACCGGGCGAGTTCCCACGTCGCGAGCGAGGAGGCGATGACCCCGCCGACCCCGACCAGCACGATCGGCGCACGGCGCGCCGCCAGTGCGGCCGCGTTGGCCCACCAGCGGAGGCAGTCCTCGGCGACCCGGAGGCTCTCCCGCGCGAGCATCCTCTCGCCGTCGAGCAGCAGGACGGCGCGGTAGCCGCCGGGCGCGATCGGCTCGGCCCCCCGCGTCGCGACGACGATCGCGGGCTCGGAGTCGACGTGCGTCACCAGGCGGGAGCCGTCGGACACGATGACGCGCACCCCCGGGAAGGCCTTGCCGAGCTCGTCGGCCGTGCGGGACGCGCCCGTGCCGACCGACTTCATCGCCGTGCCCTCGCAGGTCGAGCAGCGCCAGCCGACGGCGAGGGCGCCGCACCACGAGCAGGCCGGCTGGGCGCCCTGCGCCCGCTGGACGAGCGGCCCGCCGCAGCGCGTGCACCGGGCTGTGTCTCCGCACTCGGTGCAGGCCAGGCGCGGCGAGTAGCCGGGGTGGGCAACCTGCACCAGCACCGGCCCGTGCTCGACCGCGGCCCGCGCCTCCGTCCAGGCCGTCGAGGGGATCCGCGCCTGGGCGGCGAAGCCGTCCTGGGCCGCCTGCTGGGATGTGGGCACGACGTGGGGCTGGTAGCGGGGGTCGGGGCGGACCTCGGCCAGGAAGCCGATCTCGACGAGTCGCTGCACGTCGGTGCTCCGCGCGTGGCCGAGGAACACGAGCGCGGTCTGCTGCTGGGACTGCCGCACCAGCGCGGTGTCCCGCGCGTGCACGTACGGGCTCAACGGCTCGCCCATCAGGGGGTCGCCGTCGTCGAAGACGACGATCAGGCCGAGGCGCGCCGACGGCGCGAGGAGCACGGACCGGTTGCCGACGAGCACGAGCGGCTGGTCGCCCCTCGCCCGCAGCACCGAGCGGTAGCGGTCGGCGTTCGACTGCTTCGAGTCGAGCCGCACCACGCTCTCCGCGGGCAGCAGCGCGGCCAGGGCCCGCAGCACCTGGTCCTCGTCCCGGTGGTCGGGCACGGCGACGACCGCGTTCTCGCCGGCGGCCAGGGCCACCGTCGCGAGCTGGGCGACGGTGACGGCCCACCGGCCGACCCACGAGCCGTCGGGCAGCTCGTCGAGCAGCGGCACGGCGTCGACTGCGGCGCGGCCGCGGGCCGCGACGATGCCCGCGAGCTGGTCGGCGCCGTAGCCGGTCACGTCGGAGGCGACGACGACGGGGTGCGAGACCGTCTCGCCCAGCTCGGCGGAAGCCGTCGCGGCCGCGAGCACCTGCTTCTCGACCCTCGCCTGGCGGGGCGGCACGGCCAGGCGCAGCACGTCGCTCGCGGAGCCGCCCGCCCGGTCGGCCACGGCCCTGGCCAGGGCGTACACCTCGGGCGCGAGGACGGAAGCGGTCGAGACGATCGCCTCGACCTCGCTCAGCTCGCCCCCGTGCGCCGACGACTCGACGACCTCGACGACGAACCCGTCCGCGATGCGCCCGGCTGACCGGAGCGGGACCTTGACGCGGATGCCGGGCACGACGTCGTCGCGCAGGTGCGACGGGACGGCGTAGTCGAAGAGCCGGTCGAGCTGCGGCAGCGGCGACTCGACCAGCACCCGCGCCACGGCGCGCGGTGACGGCCGCTCGCTCGCGACGGGCACGGTCACGGGCGACGGGTCAGAGACCGGCGGCGGCCCGGAGCGCGTCGACGCGGTCGAGGGCCTCCCAGGTGAACTCGGGCAGCTCGCGGCCGAAGTGGCCATAGGTCGACGTCGTCGCGTAGATCGGCCGCAACAGGTCGAGGTCACGGATGATCGCCGCCGGCCTCAGGTCGAAGACCGCCTTGACTGCCTCGATGATGACGTCG
Organism: Frigoribacterium sp. PhB116; assembly: GCF_004364285.1. Lineage (GTDB taxonomy): Bacteria > Actinomycetota > Actinomycetes > Actinomycetales > Microbacteriaceae > Frigoribacterium. The sequence continues at coordinate 414,233 of NZ_SOBE01000001.1, forward strand.
TCGGCTACGTGGCCGGTGCCGAACGTCTCGACGTAGAGCCCGACGGGGGCCGCCCGGCCGATGGCGTAGGCGATCTGCAACTCGATGCGGTCGGCCAGGCCCGCCGCGACGGCGTTCTTGGCGACCCAGCGCATGGCGTAGGCAGCCGAGCGGTCGACCTTCGACGGGTCCTTGCCCGAGAACGCGCCGCCCCCGTGGCGGCTCGCGCCGCCGTACGTGTCGACGATGATCTTGCGGCCGGTGAGGCCGGCGTCGCCCTGCGGGCCGCCGATCTCGAACCGACCCGTCGGGTTGATGATGAAGCGCGTGTCGGTCGAGTCGAGCCCGGCCTCGTCGAGCACCGGGCGCACGACGTGGGCGATCACGTCGGCCTCGAGCTGCTCGGTGGAGACGCGCGGCGAGTGCTGGGTGGAGACGACGACCGTGTCGACCGTCCGCGGGACGACGCCGTCGTAGCCGACGGTGACCTGGGTCTTGCCGTCGGGCCGCAGGTAGTCGAGTTCGCCGCTCTTGCGGACGTGCGCCAGGCGCTCGGCCAGCCGGTGGGCCAGCCAGACGGGCAGGGGCATGTACTGCGGCGTCTCGTTGGTGGCGTAGCCGAACATGATGCCCTGGTCGCCGGCGCCCTGGCGGTCGAGAGCGTCGTCGGAGGTGCCGCCCCGCGCCTCCAGCGCCGTGTCGACGCCCTGGGCGATGTCGGGCGACTGGGCGCCGATGGAGACCTCGACGCCGCAGGTGCGGCCGTCGAAGCTGACGGCCGAGGAGTCGTAGCCGATGCCGACGATGAGGTCGCGGACGATCGTGGGGATGTCGACGTAGCCCTTGGTGGTCACCTCGCCGGCCACGTGCACCAGCCCGGTCGTGACCATCGTCTCGACGGCGACCCGGCTCTGCGGGTCGACCGCGAGCAGCGCGTCGAGGATGCCGTCGGAGATCTGGTCGCAGATCTTGTCGGGGTGGCCCTCGGTGACCGACTCGGACGTGAAGAGCCGGAGGCTCGTCGAGGCGGTCGTGCTGCTGGCGGGTGTCACGTCGGTCGAGGTCACAGGTGCTCCGGGGTCGAGGGCGAGGGCAGGGTCGACGGCGTCAGGCGCCGTCGGACGCGGCGAGGCCCCGCGGGACGGTCTCCCAGGGGGCCTCGTTCGATGCTACGGCCGCCCACCGTCACTGTCGCTGGACGACGGGGACCGTGGGCGATCGCGGGGGGACTACTCCGCGGCGGCGGGCAGGGGCTTGGCCTCGAGCTTGTCCTCGTTGATCTCGTGCATGGCGACCGAGAGCGGCTTGTCGTCGATGGTGCTGTCGACGAGCGGGCCGACGTTGTCGAAGAGGCTGCCCTCGTGCAGGTCGGCGTAGTAGTCGTTGATCTGACGTGCGCGCTTCGACGCGAAGATGACGAGCGCGTACTTCGACTCGACCTTCGAGAGCAGCTCGTCGATGGGCGGATCGATGATGCCCTTGTTCTTGTCGGCCATGGGTACTCCTCGTTGTGGGGTTCTGTCAGGCACCGGCAGGTGCGGAGATCGGGGCGCGAGTCACGCCCGCGGGCGTGCGTCCTCGGGCGCAGTCATCAATTCTACGACCTCGCGGGCCGCTTCGGGCACGTCGTGGTTCACGACCTTCACGTCGAACTCGTCCTGGGCCGCCAGCTCGACCTTCGCGGTCTCGAGTCGGCGCTGCTGCTCGGCCGCGTCCTCCGTGCCCCGGCCGATCAGCCGGCGGACGAGCTCGTCCCACGTGGGCGGCAGGAGGAAGACGAGGACGGCCTCGGGCATGGCCGTGCGGACGAGGCGCGCACCTTGCAGGTCGATCTCGAGCAGGACGCTCCGCCCGGCCTGCAGGGCGGCGTCGATCGGGGGCCGCGGCGTGCCGTAGCGGTACGAGTTGTGCACGGTGGCCCACTCGAGCAGCTCGCGCTCGCGGATCATCCGGTCGAACTCGGCGTCGTCGACGAAGTAGTAGTGCACGCCGTCGACCTCGCCCGGTCGCGGCGCCCGGGTGGTCGCGGAGATGGAGAGGTGCACGTCGGGGTAGTTCTCGCGGATGTGGGTCGAGACCGTGCCCTTGCCGACGGCCGTCGGGCCGGCGAGGACGACGAGCCGCGAGCGCACGCGCCCCCGGGCCTCGCGCACGGCGAGCCAGTCGCCGAGGATGCGGCGCTGCCGGACGCCGAGGCCGCCGACGCGCTTGGACTCGGCGATGCCGAGGTCGGTCATGATGCGGGCGACCCGGGTGGGCCCGATGCCGGGGATGCTCGTGAGGAGCTCGCGGACGCGCAGCGTCGCCTCGGGGGCCGTCGGCTCGCCGGCCCAGGCGGCATCGGCGACGTCGAGCGCGGTGCGCCGGCGCTCGGCGACCGATGCCTTGACGGCGGCGCGGGCACGACGGGCGGCGACCGCGGCCCGGGCGGCGGCGGCACGGTCGACCGGCGGCGGGGTCATGCGAGGCACGAGCGCACCTCCTCCGCGGCGTCGCGGACGGCAGCGGCCATCCCGTCGGGGCCCGCTGCGAGGACGCCGCGGGAGGTCGAGACGAGGACGGTGCGTGCTGCCGCGCCGTAGAGGGCCGTCAGGTCGGAGACGCGAGCCCCCTGGTGGCCGAAGCCGGGGGCGAGGACGGGTACACCGGTCAGCGCCGCCGTGTCGATGCCATACGACGCGAGGTCGACGGTCGCCCCGAGCACGAGGCCCACGGAGCCGAGTCGGGTCTCCCCCGCTGCCTGGTCGTCGTCTCGCACCTGGTCGACGATACCTGCCGCCAGGGTGCGCGACGTGCCGACGGGGCCGGTGACCAGTGCCGTCTGGCCGGCCCGCGCCTCCGGGTTGGAGGTGGCCGCGAGGACGAACACGCCCGCGCCGACCCGCCGGGCCCGGTCGATCGTGCCCCGGAGCGAGCCGAAGCCGAGGTACGGCGACACCGTCAGGGCGTCGACGCGCAGGGGCGAGTCGGGCGAGAACCACGCGTCGGCGTAGCCGTCCATGGTGCTCCCGACGTCGCCGCGCTTGGCGTCCCCGATCACGAGGAGACCGGCGTCGCGAGCTGCCGCGAGGACGTCCTCGAGGGCCGCGAAGCCCGCCGACCCCCAGCGCTCGTAGAAGGCGACCTGGGGCTTGACCACCCCGGCCGACCCCACGGTCGCCTCGACCGCGCGCAAGCCGAGCTCGCGGACGCCGGAGGCGCTGGTCGGCAGCCCCCACTCGTCGAGGAGCCAGGGGTGCGGGTCGATGCCGACGCAGAGCCCGCCGGTCGTCTCGAGCACGTCCGCCAGGCGGGCGCCGAAGGAGGCGGCCGCCCCGCCGACCGCGACGGCGGGGGCAGCAGGGTCGGCCGTCACCGCCGTGCCGCCCGCGCCAGACCGTAGTCCTGCAGGCTCGTGACCTCGAACGGCGTGTGGATCGCCTCGATCGACGCCACCGCCGCGCCGAGCTGTGCGATGGTCGTGAAGAGGGCCTTGTCGGCCGCGACGGTCGCGGCGCGGATCTCGTAGCCGTCGGCGCGGGCGCTCGAGCCGCTCGGCGTGTTGATCACGATGTCGACCTCGTCGCGGTTGATCAGGTCGACGACGCTCTCGCCGCCGGCGCTGAACTTGCCCACGATCTCAGCAGCGATGCCGTTGCGGATGAGGACGGTGGCCGTGCCCTCGGTCGCGAGCACGCGGAAGCCGAGCTGCTGGAGGCGCAGGACGGGCAGCACGATCGCCCGCTTGTCGCGGTCGGCCACGCTGACGAAGACGGTGCCCGTCGTGGGCAGCCCGCCGTACGCCGCCGTCTGGCTCTTCGCGAAGGCGCGGGGGAAGTCGCGGTCGATGCCCATGACCTCGCCGGTCGAGCGCATCTCGGGGCTGAGGACGCTGTCGACGACCTGCCCCTCCTTCGTGCGGAACCGCTTGAACGGGAGCACCGCCTCCTTGACCGAGATCGGGGAGTCGAGCGGGACGTCCGAGCCGTCCTGGGCGGGCAGCAGCCCGCTCTCGACGAGCTCGCGGATGCTCTGGCCGACCATGACGAGCGACGCCGCCTTGGCGAGCGGGATGCCGAGCGCCTTCGAGACGAACGGCACCGTGCGGCTCGCCCGGGGGTTGGCCTCGATCACGTAGAGGACGCCGGCCGCGATCGCGAACTGGACGTTGAGCAGGCCGCGGACGCCGACGCCCTCGGCGATGGCCAGGGTGGCCTCGCGGACGCGGTCGATCTCGCCCTTGCCGAGCGTGACCGGGGGCAGGGTGCAGCTCGAGTCGCCCGAGTGGATGCCCGCCTCCTCGATGTGCTCCATGACGCCGCCGACGTAGAGCTCGGTGCCGTCGTAGAGGGCGTCGACGTCGATCTCGACGGCGTCGTCCAGGAACCGGTCGACGAGCAGCGGCGCGTCCGGGCCGATGATCGCCTGGTCGCTGACCCGGACGAAGTAGTCGGCGAGCGACGGGCTGTCGTAGACGATCTCCATGCCGCGGCCGCCGAGCACGTACGACGGACGCACGAGGACGGGGTAGCCGATCTCTTCTGCGACGTCGACGGCGCTCTCGTAGTCGGTCGCGGTGCCGTTGCGGGGGGCCAGCAGGCCCGCCTCGTCGAGGATCGCGGAGAACAGCCCCCTCTCCTCGGCCGAGTCGATGGCGTCGGGCGAGGTGCCGAGGATCGGGACGCCGGCGGCCTCGAGGCCCTTCGACAGGCCGAGGGCCGTCTGGCCGCCCAGCTGGACGACGACGCCGACGAGCTCGCCGCTGGCGGACTCGGCGTGCACGACCTCGAGGACGTCCTCGAGGGTGAGCGGCTCGAAGTAGAGCCGGTCGCTCGTGTCGTAGTCGGTCGAGACCGTCTCGGGGTTGCAGTTGACCATGATCGTCTCGTAGCCCGCGTTGCTCAGCGCGAAGCTGGCGTGCACGCACGAGTAGTCGAACTCGACGCCCTGGCCGATCCGGTTCGGGCCCGAGCCGAGGATGATCACCTTGCGGCGGTCGCTCGGCGCGACCTCGGTCTCGAGGTCGTAGCTCGAGTAGTGGTACGGGGTCAGGGCGGGGAACTCGCCGGCGCAGGTGTCGACCGTCTTGAAGACGGGGCGCACGCCGAGCGACCAGCGCAGCTCGCGCACCTCCTGCTCGCCGAGGCCGCGCAGCTGGCCGATCTGCACGTCACTGAAGCCGTGGTCCTTGGCGTGCGCGAACAGGTCGGCGTCGAGCTCCGCCGCGGCGGCGATCTCGTCGGCGACCTCGTTGATCAGCACGACCTGGTCGATGAACCAGGGGTCGATCGCGGTCGAGTCGAAGACTTGCTCGGCCGTGGCGCCGGCACGGAGGGCCTGCTGCACGGTGACGATGCGGCCGTCGGTGGGCGTGTGCGCCAACGTGAGGAGCGCCTCCACGTCGCCGGGCTCGCCCTCCCAGTGGAAGCTCGATCCGCGCTTCTCGAGCGAGCGCAGCGACTTCTGCAGCGCCTGCGTGAAGTTGCGGCCGATGGCCATCGCCTCGCCGACGCTCTTCATGGTCGTGCTGAGGGTCGTGTCGGCCGCCGGGAACTTCTCGAAGGCGAACCGTGGCACCTTGACGACCACGTAGTCGAGGGTCGGTTCGAAGGAGGCGGGCGTCACCTTGGTGATGTCGTTCGGGATCTCGTCGAGGCGGTACCCGAGCGCCAGCTTCGCGGCGATCTTGGCGATCGGGAAGCCCGTCGCCTTCGACGCGAGCGCACTGGAGCGCGAGACGCGCGGGTTCATCTCGATGACGATGACGCGGCCGTCGGCGGGGTCGATCGCGAACTGGATGTTGCAGCCGCCCGTGTCGACGCCCACGCGACGGATGATGTCGATCGAGATGTCGCGGAGGTTCTGGTACTCGCGATCGGTGAGGGTGAGCGCAGGGGCCACCGTGATCGAGTCGCCCGTGTGCACGCCGACCGGGTCGACGTTCTCGATCGAGCAGACGACGACCGTGTTGTCGGCGGTGTCGCGCATCATCTCGAGCTCGTACTCCTTCCAGCCGAGGATGCTCTCCTCGAGCAGGACCTCGGTGGTCGGGCTCTGGTGCAGGCCGTCGGTGACCATGCGGACGAGCTCGTCGCGGGTGTACGCGAAGCCCGAGCCGAGGCCGCCCATCGTGAACGACGGACGGATGACGAGCGGGTAGCCGAGGTCCTCGGCGAAGTCGACCGCCTCCTCGACGGTGTGCGCGATGTACGACTTCGCGACGTCGGCGCCCGACTCGAGCACCAGCTCCTTGAAGAGCTGCCTGTCTTCGCCCTTCTGGATCGCCTCGACCTTGGCGCCGATCAGCTCGACGCCGTGCTTGGCGAGGATGCCCTCCTCGTCGAGCGCGATGGCGGCGTTGAGCGCCGTCTGGCCGCCGAGGGTGGGCAGGATCGCGTCGGGCTTCTCCTTGACGATGATCGCCTCGAGGACCTCGGACGTGATGGGCTCGACGTAGGTGGCGTCGGCGAAGTCGGGGTCGGTCATGATCGTGGCCGGGTTCGGGTTCACGAGGATGACGCGCACGCCCTCCTCGCGGAGGACGCGGCACGCCTGGGTGCCCGAGTAGTCGAACTCGGCCGCCTGGCCGATGACGATCGGCCCGGAGCCGATGACGAGGACCGAGTTGATGTCTGCGCGCTTGGGCATCAGTTGCTGCTTTCGAGGTCGGAGCCGAAGTCGACGGGCTGGCCGGACTTGCGCGCCACGACCGCCTCGCGGAAGCGGTCGAAGAGGTGGTTGCTGTCGTGGGGCCCGGCTGCCGCCTCGGGGTGGTACTGCACCGAGAAGGCCGGGATGTCGAGGGCGCGGAGGCCCTCGACGACGTTGTCGTTGAGGCTGAAGTGGCTGACCTCGACGCGGCCGAAGCCGGCGGGCGAGTCGAGCACGCCCTCGACGGGCGCGTCGACCGCGAAGCCGTGGTTCTGGCTCGTGATCTCGACCTTGCCCGTGGTCTTGTCGAGCACCGGCTGGTTGATGCCCCGGTGGCCGAAGGGCAGCTTGTACGTGTCGAAGCCGAGGGCCCGGCCGAACAGCTGGTTGCCGAAGCAGATGCCGAAGTAGGGCAGGCCGTCACGGAGGGCGCCGCGCAGCAGCTCGACCTGGGCGTCGCTGGCCGCGGGGTCGCCGGGACCGTTCGAGAAGAAGAGGGCGTCGGGCGCGAGGGCGCGGAGCTGCTCGGACGTCGTGTCCTGCGGGAGGACGTGCACCCGGAAGCCGCGCTGGGCGAGGTAGCGCAGCGTCGAGGTCTTGACCCCCAGGTCGAGCACCGCGACCGAGCCGACGAGCTCGCCCTCGGCCTCGAGCACGTAGGGCTCGACCGTCGAGACCTGGCTCGAGAGGCTGAGGCCGCGCATGTCGGCCGAGCCGCGCACGAGGGCGAGCTGCTCGTCGTCGCCGAGCTCGGAGTCGGGTCCGCTGAAGACCCCGCCGCGCATCGAGCCGACGTCGCGGAGGCGACGGGTCAGCGCGCGGGTGTCGATGCCGCGGATGCCCACGACGCCGTCGGCCACGAGCTGGTCGTCGAGGCTGCCCTGGGCTCGGTGGTTGGAGACGACGCGGCTGGCGTCGCGGACGACGAAGCCCGAGACCCAGATGCGACGCGACTCGGGGTCTTCGTCGTTGACGCCCGTGTTTCCGATGTGCGGGGCCGTCATGACGACGATCTGGCCCGCGTAGGACGGGTCGGTGAGGGTCTCCTGGTAGCCGGTCATGCCGGTGGCGAAGACGGTCTCCCCGAGCGTCCGCCCGACGGCGCCGTAGGCGCGGCCGGCGTAGCGGGTCCCGTCTTCGAGCACCAGGACGGCCCGGGTGGTGGTGGACGCGTCAGTCAATGGTCTGCTCTCCTGTGGTGGTGCCGGCCGTGGGGGCCGAGGTCGTGATGGTGCGGACGGCGTCGACGAGCGGGCGGGGGTCGTCCGTGACGCGCAGGTAGGTGTCGACGTCGGTGTCGCCGAGGCTCCAGGCGACGAGCACGAGCCCGTCGGTCTCGACCACGCGGTCGATGGTCCAGGTCGCGCGGCCGACGTCGCGGATCGAGGAGGCGCGGATCAGCTTCGCGGGCTCGCCCGCGATCTCGAGGCGGACGCCCTCCCGGTGCACCGAGATGACGGCCCTGCCCCGGAAGCCCAGCCCGCCGACCACGATCCGGTCGAGCGGGTCGCCGGCCCGGGTCGTCGCGACGTAGAAGCCGTCGTGCTCGACGAGGGCCGTCGACAGGGCGTCGGGAGCCGTCTCGGGCAGGGCGATGTCCGCCTGTCGTCGACCTCGCGCCCGCCAGGAGCGGACCATGAGGAGGACGACGAACACGAGCAGGACGAGGATGCCCGCGCCGATCACCCAGCGGTTCACGGGGCGCCCGCCGGCTCGGGGGCGGCCAGCACGGCCGCCGCGGCCACGCGTGCGGCGCGGTCGGCGATCTCGCGCTCGTCGACGACGAGGCCGTCACGGACGGTGGCGTAGCCCTGGTGCAGCGTCGCGACGACCTGCCCGGGCAACGTGTGCCCGAGGAAGGGCGAGTTGCGGCTGCGGCCCGCGAGGTGCTCGGTGCCGAAGGTCCTGCTCACCCCTCGATCGTAGAGGGTCAGCTCGGCGGGCTCCCCGACGGCCAGCGGTCGTCCGTGCCCCTCGACCTGCCCGATGCGCGCCGGTGCGACCGACAGCACGCGGGCCACGTCCGCCCAGCCGATCAGGCCCGTCTCGACCATCGTCCGGTGCACGACGGAGAGGGCGCTCTCGAGGCCGACCATGCCGTTCGCGGCGGCGTCCCACTCGCAGTGCTTCGCCTCCGAGGTGTGCGGGGCGTGGTCGGTGGCGACGATGTCGATCGTGCCGTCGGCCAGGGCCGCCCGGAGCGCCTCCACGTCCTCCGCCCGGCGGAGCGGCGGGTTGACCTTGTAGCGCGAGTCGTAGCTCGAGACCAGGTCCTCGGTGAGGAGGAGGTGGTGCGGCGTGACCTCGGCGGTCACGTCGATGCCCCGTGCCTTGGCCCAGCGGACGACCTCGACGCTGCCTGCCGTCGAGACGTGGCACACGTGCAGGCGGGCGCCGACGTGGTCGGCGAGCAGGACGTCGCGGGCGATGATCGACTCCTCCGCGACGGCGGGCCAGCCGCCGAGCCCGAGCTCGGCCGACAGGGCGCCCTCGTTCATCTGGGCCCCCTCGGTGAGGCGAGGTTCTTGCGCGTGCTGGGCCACGACTCCCCCGAAGCCCTTGACGTACTCGAGCGCGCGGCGCATGAGCAGGGGGTCGGAGACGCAGTGGCCGTCGTCGGAGAAGACGCGGACGGCCGCACGGGACCGGGCCATGGCGCCGATCTCGGAGAGCCGGCGGCCCTCGAGGCCCTGGGTGACGGCGCCGATCGGTCGGACCGTGACGTAGCCCGCGCGCTCGCCGCGGGCCTGCACCTGCTCGACGACGCCCGCGGTGTCGGCGACCGGCGAGGAGTTCGCCATGGCGTTGACCGCGGTGAAGCCGCCGGCGGCGGCCGCGCGGGACCCGGTGAGGACGGTCTCGGCGCCCTCGCCGCCCGGCTCGCGGAGGTGCGTGTGCAGGTCGACGAGGCCGGGCAGCGCGAGCAGGCCGTCGGCGTCGATCACCTCGGCCCCCGTGGCGCTGAGGCCGGAGCCGAGCTCGACGACGACGCCGTCGCGGACGAGGACGTCGGTACGGGTGCCGTCGACGGTCTCGACGGCGCGGATCAGGTGGGTGGTGGTCACAGGGAGTCCTCCCGGTCGCCGGCGAGTGTGAGGTAGAGCACGGCCATCCGGACGGCCACGCCGTTGCCGACCTGCTCCCGCACGGTCGAGCGGGGCGAATCGGCGGCGTCGTCGCCGATCTCGAGGCCGCGGTTCATCGGGCCGGGGTGCATGACGAGCGCCGCGGGCGGCAGTGACCGGAAGCGCGCCGCCCCGAGGCCCCAGGAACGCCCGTACTCGCGGGCGTTGGGGAAGAACGCCTCGGCCATGCGCTCCTGCTGGATGCGCAGCATCATGACCACGTCGGGCTGCACCCGGGCGATCGCCTCGTCGAGGTCGTAGTGCACGTCGACGCCCAGGCGGCTGACGTCGACCGGCAGGAGCGTGGGAGGCGCCACCACCGTCACGTGGGCCCCGAGGGTCCGCAGCAGCCACGCGTTCGACCGCGCGACCCGCGAATGCAGGATGTCGCCGACGATCAGCACCTCCAGGCCGTCGAGGTCCCGGCCGCGGCTCGCGTCGCCGTGGACCCGACGGCGCATCGTGAAGGCGTCGAGCAGGGCCTGCGTCGGGTGCTCGTGCGTGCCGTCGCCCGCGTTGACGATCCCGGCGTCGACCCAGCCGCTGTCCGCGAGGACGCGGGGCGCCCCGGACGCCGGGTGCCGGATGACGATGCCGTCGGCGCCCATCGCGGCCAGCGTCTGTGCCGTGTCCTTGAGGGACTCGCCCTTCGAGACGCTCGATCCCTTGGCGGCGAAGTTGATGACGTCGGCGCTGAGGCGCTTCGCCGCCGCCTCGAACGAGATGCGGGTGCGGGTGCTGTCCTCGTAGAAGAGGTTCACGACGGTCGTGCCGCGCAGGGTCGGCAGCTTCTTGACCTGACGGGTCGAGACGTCGGCCATGTCCTCCGCGACGTCGAGGATCCGCAGGGCGTCGTCTCGACCGAGGTCGGCGGTGCTGAGGAGGTGCTTCACGAGTCGGCACCGCCCTCGATGGCGACGAGCTCGTCGTCGTCGACGCCGCGCAGCCGCACGAAGATGCGCTCGGCCGCCGACGTGGGCAGGTTCTTGCCCACGAAGTCGGCGCGGATCGGGAGCTCGCGGTGGCCCCGGTCCACGAGCACGGCGAGGCGGACGGCCCGGGGGCGTCCGAGGGCGCTGAGGGCGTCGAGGGCGGCGCGGATGGTGCGGCCGGAGTAGAGCACGTCGTCGACGAGGACGACGGTCGCGCCGTCGATGCCGCCGTCGGGCAGGCGGGTGGGCTGGCTGGCCCGCGTCGGGTTGCGCCGCAGGTCGTCGCGGTACATGGTCACGTCGACGGAGCCGGTCGGGACGGCGACGCCGGAGATCGACGAGAGCTGGGCGCCGATCCGCTCGGCGAGGACGACGCCTCGCGTGGGGATGCCCAGCACGACGAGGCCGTCGGGGCCCCGGTTCGACTCGAGGACCTCGTGGGAGATGCGCGTCAGGGCGCGCGTGATGTCAGCCTGACTCAGCACGGTGCGTGTGCTCAATCGGACCTCCTTCCCCGCCTCTCAGGACGGAACTTAAAGGACGTCGGTGGTGGTGCCGGCTCGGTCGCCCCCGTCGAGGGTGCCCGTCGCCGGCACCGAGCCTAGCCGCTCGTGGCGATGCGCCCGAGCAGCCCGTTCACGAAGGGAGCCGAGTCGTCGGTGCTGAGCGACTGGGCCAGCTCGACCGCCTCGCTGATCGCGACGTGGTCGGGGACCTCGTCGTTGTGCAGCAGCTCGAAGACGCCGATCCGGAGGATGCCCCGGTCGAGCGTCGGCATGCGGGCCATCGTCCAGCCCTGGGCGTACGTCTCGATCAGCTCGTCGATCTCGGCCTGGTGGTCGATGACGCCCTGGACGAGGTCGCGGGCGTAGCCCCAGCTGGAGTTCCGCTCGGGCTCCTGACGGGCCCGCGCCGTCTCGGCGGCCAGGGCGTCGGTCATGCTGATCTGGCGGATGTCGGCGACGTACAGGACGTCGAGGGCGCGCTTGCGCGCCTTGGTGCGTGCGCTCACTGTGCGGGTGGCCGCCGACTACTCGTTGACGCGGCCGAGGTAGCCGCCGTCGCGCGTGTCGACCTTGACCTTCGTGCCGGTCTCGAGGAACAGCGGGACCTGGATCTCGTAGCCGGTCTCGACGGTGGCCGCCTTCGTGCCGCCGGTGGAGCGGTCGCCCTGCAGGCCGGGCTCGGTGTAGGTGACCTCGAGGACGACGGAGGCGGGCAGCTCGATGTAGAGCGGGTTGCCGTCGTGCAGCGCCATCTGGACGTTCTGGTTCTCGAGCATGAAGTTCTTCGCGTCGCCGACGATGGTGGCGGGCACGTTGATCTGGTCGTAGTCGGTCGTGTCCATGAAGACGTAGCCGTCGGCCTCGGCGTAGAGGTACGTGTACTCGCGGCGGTCGACGTTGGCGAACTCGATCTTGGTGCCGGCGTTGAAGGTCTTGTCGACGACCTTGCCCGAGCGCACGTTCTTCATCTTGGTGCGGACGAAGGCGCCGCCCTTGCCCGGCTTCACGTGCTGGAACTCGATCACGTTCCACAGCTGGCCGTCCAGGTCGAGGACGGCGCCGTTCTTGATGTCGTTGGTGGTCGCCATGCGTGCGAGGTCCGATCGGGAGTGAGGTGGGTGGGGCCGGATCTGGCCGGGTCCGAGTGTAGCGGACGGGCCGCGAGCCCTCAGGAGCGTCGAGCGCGGATCCGGAGCGCTCAGCGGCGCCCGCGTGCGCCGCGGCGCGCCGGCCGGGACACGAGACCGCCGAGCACCGGCAGCCCGAGCCACGAGATCAGCGAGAGGCCGAAGGCCGTGGCGGCGGCGACGGCCGCGACGACGTCCGAGGGACTGGTGGGGGCGGCGTCCGCCCCGGACGACCACAGTCCCGTCCAGGGCTGCACCGCGCTCGCCAGGACGAGCAGGACGAGGATCGTCGCGTGGAGCCCGAGCCAGGCGAGATGCACGGGGCTGATGTCCCGCAGCCGGTCGAGCAGCGCGGAGGGCGCGAGCCCTGACCGCCGGGCGAACCGCAGGACGAGGGCCGCCCACCAGCCGGCGCCCGCGAGGGCCGCCACGAGGAGCAGGAAGCGCAGGCCGAAGGGCACGAGCCCCGACGAGCCCTCCTCCGAGGCGAAGGAGAGGCCGAGCAGGACGACGCCGAGCCCCCACGGCAGAAGTGCGGGGAGCGCGCCGAGGCCGGTGACGGCCTCGTGGACGACGGATCGCAGGTGCACCAGGGCCGTGGTCGACGTCGGGGCGTCGGCCAGCTGGGCCATCGCGCCCACGGCCGCCTTGTCCGGCCGGCCGGCCGTGATGTCGAGATCGTCGATGCCCCGGCGCGCCGCGACGTGACCGGGATCGAGTGCCAGCGCGGCACGGTAGGCCGTCCGCGCCTGGGACAGGCGCCCGTCGTGCACGGCGACGGCGGCGGCCACCAGGTACGCGTCCGGGTCGTCGGGCGCCAGCCGCAGGCACTCCGCCGCGTGCCGTCTCGTCTCGTCGGGCGGGAACAGCCCGAGGCGGACGGCGTCCGCGTGGACGTGCCAGTCGTCCGGGGCGAGACGGAGCGACTCCGTCATCCCGGCCCTGGCGTCGTCGACGTCTCCCATGCGCAGCGACGCCTCTGCCCAGAGCCGCCACGCCCACTCGGCACCGGGGTCGAGGGCGCGGGCCCGGAGGGCGGTGTCCCTGGCCGCCATGCGACGCCCCGTCCTTAGCTGCGCGAAGGCGAGGTGCTGCAGGGCCCACGCGTCATCGGGCTGGGTCGCGAGGTGCCGCCTGAGCGCCGCCGCCGCTTCCCCGGGCCGCCCGCCGGCCAGGTGCGCGGACGCAGCCAGGAGGTCGTCGTCGCTCACCGGCCGCGCCGCATCCCGAGGAACTCCCTGAGCTCGGCGAACGTGCCGTCGTCGACGCCGTAGGTCACGACGCTCCGGGCACTGGCCGCCCACTCCCCCACCGACGGGGTCACGGACGAGCGCGCCCGGCGCAGGTCCTTGTCGGTGACCGTGCGCGGCGTGCCCGTCGCGACGCTGTCGGCGAGGGCGCGCTGGAGCGCCAGGTCGCAGACGTAGCCGACGTCGGCCCCCGACATCCCGGAGGTGGCACGCGCGAGAGCGTCCAGGTCGACGTCGCCGACCGGTCGGCCCTCCAGCCGCCTGCGGGCGATCTCCCGACGGGCAGGCTCGTCGGGCGGGAGCACCAGGAGGGTGCGGTCGAGTCGGCCGGGGCGCCGGGCGGCCGGGTCGACCTCCCACGGCCGGTTGGTCGCCGCGAGCACGAACAGCCCGTCGTTGCGCGAGTCGACGCCGTCGAGCTCGACGAGCACCTGGTTCACCACCGCCCGCGCCCAGGCGCTGTCGCGGGACGACCGTCGCGGGGCGACCGCGTCGACCTCGTCGAGGAACAGGACGCAGGGCGCCGCGCGCCTCGCGGCCTCGAAGACGTCGGCGACGGCACGGGCGGGCGAGCCGCTCTCGTGGTCGAGGAGGTCGGCCTGCGAGACACTCAGGAAGGAGGCGCCCAGCTCGCCCGCGAGGGCCCTCGCGAGGTGCGTCTTGCCGCAGCCGGGAGGCCCGTAGAGCAGCAGCCCGCCCCGCAGGCTCGCGCCGTAGGCCTCCCGGAGCTCCGGGTTGCGGAGCGGGGCGAGGAACGCCTGCTCGAGCGCGGCCTTGACCTGCGTCATCCCGCCCACGTCGGACAACCGCAGGTCGGGGCGGTCGATCCGGAAGGAGGCGGTCCGGAGGTCGTCCTCGGCCGTCTCCCAGTCGAAGGAGCCGGCCTCGCCCGGCATCCCGTGGAGTGCACGGGGCCACGACTCCGGGTCGTCGTCGCGGGGCTCGTCGTCGAGGGGCGCGTCAGCGCGCTCGACCTCGCCGGAGGACGGCTCGAGGGCTGGCGACACCGCTGCCGTGGCAGGGTCCGCGAGGGCGCGCGCCATCCCGGCCCGCGCCTCCTCGTGACCCGGCTCGAGCACGAGGGCCGAGGCGAGCGACGCGACGGCGGCGTCGACGTCGCCGTCCTCGAGGAGCAGGACGCCGAGGTGGACCCGCAGGGGGACGTCGTCCGGGGCCTGCTCGACGGCGAGCCGCAGCGACCGGATCAGGGATTCGCGCACGGACGGATCATAGTGACCCGCGAGCCCTCAGGAGCCGATCTCCTGGTACGCCGCGAAGAGCAGGCTCGAGTCGGGGCCGGTGACGACCGTCGGCTTGCCGATGTCGTCGAGCACGATGAACCGGAGCATGCCGGCTCGGGCCTTCTTGTCGCGCTGCATCGTGGCGAGGAGCGTGTTCCAGCGGCCGAGCGGGTAGCTCGTCGGCAGGGTCAACGACTCGAGGATCCGCCGGTGGCGGTCGACGGCCTCGTCCGACAGCCGCCCCGTCAGCCTGCCGAGCTCGGCGGCGAAGACCATCCCGACCGACACCGCGGCCCCGTGCCGCCACTGGTAGCGCTCGGCGTGCTCGACGGCGTGGCCGAGCGTGTGCCCGTAGTTGAGGATCTCGCGGAGGCCCTGCTCGGTGAAGTCCTGGCCGACGACCCGTGCCTTGAGGGCGATCGACAGCTCGACGACCCGTCGGAACTCGGGGGTCGTCGGGTCGACGGCACGGTCGACGTCTGCCTCCACGATGTCGAGGATCTCGGGCTCGGCGATGAAGCCGGCCTTCACGACCTCGGCGAAGCCCGCGAGGATCTCGTTGCGGCTCAGCGTGTCCAGCATGTCGAGGTCGGCCACCACGGCTGTCGGGGCCCAGAAGGCGCCCACGAGGTTCTTGCCCTCGGCGGTGTTGATGCCGGTCTTGCCGCCGACGCTGGCGTCGACCATGCCGAGCACGGTCGTCGGCACCTGGACGAGCTGCACGCCCCGGAGCCAGGTGGCGGCGACGAAGCCGGCGAGGTCGGTCACGGCTCCCCCGCCGAGCCCGATCACCGCGTCGGTCCGGGTGAAGTCGGCCTGGCCGAGCACCTGCCAGCAGAACGCCGCCACCTCGACGCGCTTGGCGTCCTCCGAGTCGGGGACCTCGGCGATGAGGGCCTCGAGACCGGCCTCGACCAGCGCGTCGCGGAGCTCGTTCGCCTTGCGCCCGAGCGTCGGCGCGTGCACGATCAGGACCTTCTTCGTCTGCGGGCCGAGCAGCGCGGGGATGCGCGAGCGGACCCCGTGGCCGACGAGGACGTCGTAGGGGGCCTCGCCCTCGACGCGGATGGTGGTGACGTCGGTCGTCTCGTCGGTCATGCGTCGTCTTCCTGTCGGTGGTGCGGGAGGTCGGGTGAGCCGGCAGCGGCGGCGGCCAGCCAGGCGACCACGTCGTCGACGACGTGGGAGACAGGGCGCCTCGAGGTGTCGACGACCAGGTCGGCCAGGCTGCGGTAGACGGGCTCGCGCTCGAGCGCGATGGCCCGCCAGGCGTCCATGCCGCCCTGGGCGAGCAGGGGGCGAGTCGACCCCGCGAGCCGGTCCGCCACCGCCTCGGGCGTCACCGTGAGGAGGACCACGGAGGCGCCCCGGAGGCGCCACCGGGTGAGCGGGTCGAGCACCGCGCCTCCTCCGAGCGACACCACGCCGGTCGAGGCGAGCGCCTCGGCGACGACCTCGCGCTCCAGCTCCCGGAAGCGTGGTTCGCCGTCACGGGAGAAGATCTCGGCCACGGGGCCGTGCCGCTGCACGAGCAGGCGATCGGTGTCGAGGAACCCCACGCCGAGACGCCGGGAGAGCTTCTTGCCGATGCTGGACTTGCCCGCGCCCATCGGGCCGATCATCGCCACGGGGCGGTCGAGCGGTGCCGCGCCCGCGGCGTTCGGGTCGGTCGAGGGGGTCACTGGTACTCGGGGTGCTCCCGCATCCACGCCTGCCACACCTTCACGGCGGCCTCGTGCTCGGCCAACGTCGTCGAGAACGTCGTCTCGCCCGTGTCGAGGTTCGTCGTCACGAAGTACAGCCACGTGCCGTCCGCGGGCGCGATCGCCGCGTTGATCGCGAGGTCGCCCGGGTTGGAGATGGGCCCGACCGGCAGGCCGAGGTGCTGGTAGGTGTTGTACGGGTTCGACTCGTCACCGCGCTCCTCGTCGGTCGTCGTGACCCGGTGGGTGTTGCCGGTGCCGTAGGCGACGGTCGCGTCTGACTGGAGGAGCATCCCGTCGTCCAGGCGGTTCTGGAACACGCGCGCGACCTTCGGGTAGTCGTCCGCGAGACCGGCCTCGCGCTGGATCAGCGAGGCGAAGACGATGACGTGCTGCTGGTCGGCCGGCGCGACGCCGGCGTCGACCAGGCGCTGCTTCATCGTGTCGACGAGGAGCTGCAGGTAGCCGTGCGCGTCGAGCCCGGGATCGAGCTCGTACGTCGCGGGGAACAACCAGCCCTCGAGGGACGTGGCCTCGGCAGGGAGGCCGAAGGAGGCCACGTCGGCCGCCGCGGCCTGGACGTCGGCCTCGGGGATCTCGGTCGCCGACGAGATGAGGCTGTAGACGTCGACTGCGGCGGTGCCCTCGGGGATCACCAGCTTGTCGGTCACCCGGTTGGCGCTGTCCTGAAGGGCGCTGACCGCCGACGTCGCGCTCATCTCCTGCTGGAGCGTGTACGTGCCGGGCTGGAAGGTGAGGGCGGCGTCGGCGACGAGCATCGCGTAGACCGACTCGAAGCTGGCCGTGACGCCGCTGTCGAAGAGGTTCGTGGCGATGTCCGAGCCGTTCTCGCCGCTCGTGATCGCGAACGACACCTCGGTCCCGTTGCCGGTGCCCGGGTAGTCCTCTGGCGCGTCGTTCCCGCCGAGCTTCGCGACGAGGGGCGCGACCGCGCCCCACGCGGCTACGACGCCGGCGGTGCCGCCTCCCACCACGACGAGGGCGATGACGAGGAGGACGATGCCGCCCTTGCGGCTGCGACGGGGCCGGTGGCCGCCGTCGTCGCGGGCGGCACGGCGCTCAAGGCGTCGAGGGGCCTTCTCCTGCTCGCGCGTCGACTTGCGGGTGGTCGGTGCTGCAGCGGGAGGGCGACCGGCGTCGTCCTTCGCCTCGGTGGGGGGCTGAGAGGAGAAGATGTCGTCCCAGTTCGGATCGTCGGCCACGCGTCATCGTCTTTCGTCGGTGTCGGGTCGGTCTCCGGCGCCGTCGTCGACGACCGGGGCGCTCACGAGCTGACCGGGCGGGAGACCGCTCGACCGCTCGAGCTCGAGCGCGTGCTGGACGATGATAACAGCGGCGACTTGATCGATGACGGATCGTTGTCTCTTGCCCTTGCGCCCTGAAGCGCGAAGTGCAGTCTGCGCGCTCACCGTCGACAGTCGTTCGTCCACCAGGCGCACGGGCACGGGACACCGGGCCGCGATGGCCGCCGCGAAGTCGCGGGCGTCGCCGGTGGACGCAGTGTCGCCTCCCGACAGCGACAGCGGGAGGCCGACCACCACCTCCACGGCGTCGAGCTCCGACACGTGGCCGAGGATGGCGTCGACGTCGGCCGACCCCGACGCCGCCCGCGGCACCGTCTCGACGGGCGTCGCGATCATGCCCGACGGATCGGTGCGGGCGACGCCGATGCGGGCCTTCCCCACGTCGACGCCGAGGCGCACTCCCGTCCTCACGCGGCGCTCAGGACCGCAGCGCGGCGACGATGCCCGTGAGCGCCGTCGTGATCGCGGTGACGTCGGATCCGCCGCCCTGCGCCAGGTCGTCCTTGCCGCCGCCGCCCCCGCCGAGGATCCCTGCCGCCGTACGGGCGAGCTGACCCGCCTTGACGCCGGCCGAGCGGGCGGGCGCCGTCGTGGCGACGATGACGGCGGGCTTGCCGGCGACGTCGGCGGCAAGCGCGACCACCGAGGCCGAGTCGCTGCCGAGGCGCTCGCGCACCGACAGGACGAGCGACCGCAGCTCGTCGGTCGTCTTGACCGTGCCCACCGACTCGGCGACGACGGTGAGGGACCCGACGGCAGCCGCCTGCTCGACGAGCGCGGGGACGCGCAGCGACAGCTGCGCCGACTCGAACTCCGCGATCTTCTTCTCGGCCGCGCGCAGGCTGGAGACCAGGTCGCCGATCCGTTCCGGGAGCTGCTCGCGCGGCGTGCGGAGCGAGGACGTCAGCTGCGAGACGATGGCCCGCTCCGCGGCGAAGTCGCGGAACGCGTCGAGGCCGACGAGCGACTCCACCCGACGGTTCGTGGAGCCGACGGAGGTCTCGCTGACGAGGTTGATGAGGCCGATCTGTGCGCTCGTGGCGACGTGGGTGCCCGCGCAGAGCTCGCGCGACCACGGGCCGCCGATGTCGACCATCCGGACCGTCTCGCCGTACTTCTCGCCGAAGAGCGCCATCGCGCCCATCGACCGGGCCTCGTCGAGGGGCAGCACGCGGGTGGTGACGGCGAGGTCCTCTCGGACGGCCGCGTTCGCGACCTCCTCGACCTCGCTGCGGGTGGCCGGGCTGAGCGCCTGGCTCCAGTTGAAGTCGAGGCGGAGGTAGCCGGCCTTGTTGTACGAGCCGGCCTGGTGCGCCTCCGGGCCGAGCACCTCCCGGAGCGCGGCGTGCACGAGGTGCGTCGCCGAGTGCGCCTGCGTGGCGCCGCGGCGGTAGGAAGGGTCGACGACGCTGGTGGCGGCGTCGCCGACGCCGACCTCGCCCGAGCGCACCTGGACACGGTGGCTGACCAGGCCCTTGACCGGCTTCTGGACGTCGAGGACCTCGAGGTCGAAGCCCGTTCCGACGATGCTGCCGGCGTCGGCGTCCTGGCCGCCCGACTCGGCGTACAGCGACGTCTCGGCGAGGACCACCTCGGCGATGTCGCCCGCGACGGCGCGGTCGACGCTGGCGCCGTCGACGATGAGGCCGAGCACGCGCGTCTCGGTGTCGAGCACGTCGTACCCGGTGAACACCGTCTCGCCCTGCGCGCGGAAGGCGCTGTAGACGCTCAGGTCGGCGAGGGCCACCTTGCGCGACTTGGCGTCGGCCTTGGCGCGGGCGCGCTGCTCGCTCATCAGCCGGTCGAACGCCTCGCGGTCGACCGTGAGGCCGCTCTCCTCGGCGATCTCGAGGGTGAGGTCGATCGGGAACCCGAAGGTGTCGTGCAGCAGGAAGGCCGTGTCGCCGGCCAGGCGAGGTGCGGTGCCGGCGCCTGCCTTGTCCTTGGTGTCCTCCACGGCGATGTCGAGGATGCTCGTGCCGGCCGCCAGCGTGCGGAGGAACGTCTCCTCCTCGGCGAAGGCGAGGCCCGAGATCCTGTCCCAGTCGCGCTCGACCTCGGGGTAGGCCGACTTCATCGCGTCGCGGGACGCCGCGAACAGGACCGGGAAGGTGGTGCCCTCGACGCCCAGGAGGCGCATCGAGCGGACCGAGCGTCGCAGCAGGCGGCGCAGGATGTAGCCGCGGCCCTCGTTCGACGGCCGGACGCCGTCGCTCATGAGCATGAGGGCGCTGCGGACGTGGTCGGCGATGACGCGCATGCGCACGTCGTCGTCGTGGACGGCGCCGTAGCGGCGCCCCGACAGCTCGGAGGCGGCGTCGAGCACGGGACGGACCTGGTCGATCTCGTACATGTTGTCGACGCCCTGCTTGAGGAACGCGACCCGCTCGAGGCCCATGCCGGTGTCGATGTTCTTGTTCGGCAGCTCGCGGACGATGTCGAAGTCGACCTTCGACCGGACGTTCTCGATCTGGTACTGCATGAACACGAGGTTCCAGATCTCGACGTAGCGGTCGTCGTCCGTGGCGGGGCCGCCGTCGGCGCCGTAGGCCGGGCCGCGGTCGAAGAAGATCTCGGAGCACGGGCCCGCCGGGCCGGGCTGGCCGGTGTGCCAGTAGTTGGTGTCCTTGCCGAGGCGCTGGATGCGCTCGTCGGGGAGGCCCGCCACCTTCTTCCAGAGGGCGATCGCCTCGTCGTCCTCCTCGTAGACGGTGACCCAGAGGTCGTCGGGCGAGAACGCGAGGCCGCCGTCGGCCTCGCTCGAGGTCAGCAGCTCCCAGGCGTAGCCGATCGCCTCCTCCTTGAAGTAGTCGCCGAACGAGAAGTTGCCGTTCATCTGGAAGAACGTGCCGTGCCGGGGGGTCTTCCCGACCTCTTCGATGTCGTTGGTGCGGATGCACTTCTGCACGCTCGTCGCCCGCGCGTACGGGGTCGGGACGAGACCGGTCAGGTACGGGATGAACGGCACCATGCCGGCCACGGTGAAGAGCAGCGACGGGTCGTCGCTGACCAGCGAGGCGGACGGGACGACGGTGTGCCCGCGCTCCCCGAAGTAGTCGAGCCAACGGCGGCGGATCTCGGCGGTCTGCATGGTTCTCCTGAGGGAGGGGGTCGGTCGGTGGGGCTGCTGACGAGGAGGCGCCGGGCGCCTCGCGCGGTCAGCTCGCGCTGGTGGTGCCGGCCGGCCCTGTCGTGGGGCCGCCGTCGTCGCTCGGGTCGGTGGCGCGGAGCTCGGCGTCACGGGAGCGGTACCCGTCGACCACCGCGGCGCGGAAGTGGTCGAGTCCGCCGTCGAGCTCGCCGAAGAAGCGGCGGCCACGCGGGGTCGAGTTGAGGAGGTGCGCACCGACGAGGCCGAGCGCGACTCCGACGGACAGCAGGACCAGGTTCTTCACGGGTGCTCCTCACGACGTGTCCCGTGACGAGCACACGGGACGACACGTCAGCCTACTTCGTCGCCGTCGCCCGTCGGGAACTGCGGAGGGAGGAGCTACGCCGGGAACGGCACAGGGAGGAGCTCCGCGGGGAACGACTGAGGGAGCGCCCCACGCGACGTGGAGCGCTCCCTCGGAAGTGGTGCGGGTGGTGCTAGCGGGCTGCGTAGTACTCGACGACCAGCTGGACCTCGCAGGTCACGGGGACCTCGGCGCGCTTCGGGCGACGCACGAGGCGGGCCTGCAGCTTGTCGATCTCGACCTCGAGGTAGCTCGGGGTCTTGGGCAGCAGGTCGACGTGACCGCCGGCCGCGGCGACCTGGAAGGGCTCGGTCGTCTCGCTCTTGGCCTTGACGTGGATCATCTGGCCGGGCTTGACGCGGAACGAGGGGCGGTCGACGAGCTTGCCGTCGACGAGGATGTGACGGTGCACGACCATCTGGCGAGCCTGCGCCGTGGTGCGGGCGAAGCCGGCACGCAGGACGAGGGCGTCGAGACGGGTCTCGAGCAGCTCGACCAGGTTCTCACCGGTCAGGCCCGAGGCCTTACGGGCCTCGTTGAAGACGATCTTGAGCTGGGCCTCGCGGATGCCGTACTGGGCGCGCAGGCGCTGCTTCTCGCGGAGACGGACGGCGTAGTCGCTGTCGGTCTTGCGCTTGGTGCGGCCGTGCTCGCCGGGAGCGTAGGGACGCTTCTCGAGGTAGCGGGCGGCCTTCGGGGTGAGGGCGATGCCGAGAGCACGCGAGAGACGCGTCTTGCTCCGGGTGCGGGACTTGGTGGACATGCGTGTTCCTATCGAGATCTTGTCGGTGGTGATGTTCCGCCAGCCAGGCGCGTGAGCGCCGACGGGCCTAACAAGAGGGATGATCGCCGCGGCGGAGACCGGCTACAGGTCGGACCGCCTTGGTCGGGTCGTCATCAGCAGCCGCGCGTCGACGCCCGAGTGCAGGCAACCCCCCGAGCATACAGGAGCACGGTCTGGTGGGCGACCCCGACCTGGGCGCGTGTCGTCGACCAGCCGACGGCCTCTCGCCCCGCATCAGCCGCCGCGGGTGATCCGACGCAGCTTCTCGAGCCGGGCGGCGACGTCGCGCTCGTTGCCGTTGGCCGTCGGGTCGTAGTACGTGCGGCCGACGAGCTCGTCAGGCAGGTACTGCTGCTCGACGACCCCGAACTCGGAGTCGTGCGAGTACTTGTAGCCCTTGCCGTGGCCGAGGCGCTTCGCGCCTGGGTAGTGCGCGTCGCGGAGGTGCTTGGGCACCGGGCCGGCCGCGCCGGCGCGGACGTCGGCGATCGCGGCGTCGAGGGCGCTGTAGGAACGGTTCGACTTCGGTGCGGTGGCCAGGTAGACGACGGCCTCGGCCATCGGGATGCGCCCCTCCGGCATGCCGACCATCTGCACGGCGGTGGCCGCCGAGACGGCGACCGTGAGGGCGTTCGGGTCGGCCATGCCGATGTCCTCGCCGGCGGACACGATGATGCGCCGGCAGATGAAGCGGGGATCCTCGCCGGCCTCGATCATCCGGGCGAGGTAGTGCAGCGCGGCGTCGACGTCTGACCCGCGGACCGACTTGATGAACGCGCTGATGACGTCGTAGTGCTCGTCGCCGTTGCGGTCGTAGCGGAGGAGCGCGCGGTCGACCGACTGGGCGACCGTCTCGGCGGTGATCACGGGCCGGTCGTCGGCGTCGTCCGGGTCGTCGTACTCGGCGTCGGGGTCGTAGTCGGCGTCCGCGTCGGCGGACGGGTCGTCCGGACGGGCTCCGCGCGCCTCCTCGGCGGTCGCGGCGGCGGAGTGGGCCGAGGCCTCGAGGGCGGTCAGCGCCCGACGAGCGTCGCCGGACGCGAGGCGGACGATCGTCGCCAGCGCCTCGTCGTCCAGCACGACCCGGTCGGCCAGGCCGCGGGGGTCGACGACCGCCCGCCGGACGAGGTCGCCGAGGTCGTCGTCGCTCAGCTGCTCGAGCGTGAGCAGCAGCGACCGGGAGAGCAACGGCGTGATGACGGAGAAGGACGGGTTCTCGGTCGTCGCCGCGATGAGGATCACCCAGCCGTTCTCGACTCCCGGCAGCAGCGCGTCCTGCTGGGCCTTCGTGAAGCGGTGGATCTCGTCGAGGAACAGGACCGTCGTCGTGCCGTACAGGTCGCGGTTCGTCAGCGCCTTCTCCATCACCTGCCGGACGTCCTTCACGCCGGCCGTCACCGCCGAGAGCTCGATGAACTGCCGCCCCGACGTGTGGGCGATCGCCTGCGCGAGCGTCGTCTTGCCGGTGCCTGGCGGGCCCCAGAGGATGACGGAGACGGCGCCCTGCTCGCCGGTGGTGTCGCTCGCCAGGGTGACGAGCGGGGAGCCGGGCCGGAGGAGGTGTCGCTGACCGGCGACCTCGTCGAGGCTGGTGGGGCGCATGCGGACCGCGAGGGGGGTCGAGCTCTGCGGGAGAGGGCTCATGGGGGTCAATGGTAGACCGGGCCGCCGACACCGACCGGCGGCTCGGATACAGTCGTCCGGGACATCACCGGCATGGAGGACACGTGGCACCGAGCAGGAACCAGGACCGTGAGGCACGCGACCGGCTGAGGGCGTACACGGCCCGCCAGCGGGTGCACGAGACGCAGGTGCGCCGCCGCCGCCGGGACAACCTCCTCGCCGCCGTCGGCGTCGTGGTCGTGGTCGGCCTGGCGGTCGTCACCCAGGTCGTGTGGAACACGGACGACAGCGCTGACGAGGCCGCCGCCTCCGCCAGCCCCTCCCCCTCGGAGACGGCGTCGGCGACCGGGGACGTCCCGAGCGCCGACATCGCCGAGGGACGCACCTGGACGGGGCAGCTCGACCTCAACGACGACGTCCAGCTCGGGGTCGAGCTCGACGGGGCCACGGCGCCCCAGGCCGCCTCGGTGATCATCGACCTCGCTCAGCAGGGCTTCTACACCGACACGACCTGCCACCGGATGAGCGACGCCGAGACGGCGAAGTTCATCCAGTGCGGCTCGGCGAACGGGGACGGCACGGGCGACGCGGGCTTCACCTTCGGGCCCCTCGAGAACGTGCCGGCCGACGGCCTCTACCCGACCGGCACCATCGCGATGGCGCGGGGCGAGGCGGCGGACTCGCAGTCGACCCAGTTCTTCGTCACCTACGGGGACACCTACCTCGACACGTCGACGGGCGGCTACACCGTCGTCGGCCGGGTGACGAGCGGCCTCGACCAGCTCACGGCGAACATCACGGACGCGGGCCTTACCCCGTCGACCGCCGAGGTCCCCAACGACGGCGCCCCGGTCGTGCCGACCACGATCACGTCCCTGACGCTCGAGTAGACCCGACGCAGGAGCGGCCCGACCACGGAGTAGGCGGGCGTCCCTGCTCGTGCAATAGGCTGGGCACCCATCGCCGGGGCCCGTCCTGGGCTCCGCGACGAGCACCTCCAGCAAGGGATGACAGTGGCTACTGACGATCAGGCACCCTGGGGCCGCGTCGACGACGACGGAACCGTCTACGTGCGCGAGGGCGACGGCGAGCGGGCTGTGGGGCAGTACCCCGACGCCACGCCCGCCGAGGCCCTCGCCTACTACGAGCGCAAGTACACCGAGCTGAACGGGCAGGTCACCCTGCTCGAGCAGCGGGTCAAGCGGGGCGCCTCGGCGTCGGACGTGACCAAGACGGTCGCGCACCTGAAGCAGCTGCTCGTCGAGCCGAACGCCGTCGGCGACGTCGCCGCGCTCCGCACGCGCGTCGACGCCCTCGACAGCACGGTGGGCGAGCTGACCGAGAAGCAGAGCGCCGAGGCACAGGAGGCGCTGGTCGCGGCCGTCGCCTACCGCACCTCCCTGGTCGCGGAGGCCGAGGCCCTCGCCGCGCAGGACCCCGCCCGCGTGCAGTGGAAGCAGGTCACCGCCTCCGTCGACGACATCTTCGCCCGCTGGCAGAAGCACCAGACCGAGGGCCCCCGGATCCCCAAGGGCGAGGGCAACGACCTCTGGAAGCGCTTCCGCGCGGCCCGGTCGACCATCGACCAGCACCGCAAGGCGTTCTACGCCGACCTCGACGCCACGCACCGCGAGGCTCGCCAGCGCAAGCAGGCGCTCGTCGAGTCGGCCGACACCCTCGCGGGCAAGGGCGCCGACGGCATCCCCGAGTACCGGCGTCTGCTCGACGACTGGAAGCGCGCCGGTCGTGCGGGCAAGAAGTACGACGACGCGCTCTGGGCCCGCTTCAAGCGCGCCGGCGACGTGCTCTACGCCGCCAAGGGCGAGATCGTCGCACAGGACGACGCCGAGTACGCCGACAACCTCACGGCCAAGCTCGCCCTGCTCGACGACGCCGAGAAGATCCTCACGAACGACGACCGCGTGTCGGCACGGGAGGCCCTGACCACGATCCAGCTCCGCTGGGACGAGATCGGCCGCGTGCCGCGCGACCAGGTGCGCCCCGTCGAGGACAGGCTGCGCAAGGTCGAGTCGCACGTCCGTCAGCTCGACGAGTCGTACTGGGAGAAGAACAACCCCGAGCGCAGGGCGCGGTCCGAGGGTCTGGCCAGCCAGCTGCAGGACGCGATCACCAAGCTCGAGGACGAGCTCGCCGCGGCCGAGGCCGGCGGCGACGCCCGCAAGGTGAAGGAGGCGCGCGAGGCCCTCGACGCTCGTCGCGTCTGGCTGGACGCCCTCGGGTCCTGACCCGCGCCTCCCCCGGGCCCTGACCGCCCGCCGTTCTCCACAGGAGGCGGCGGGCGGTTCGTCGTCCTGTGCCTCGGCGGTCATGCTGGGGCGGTGACCCCTACCCTGCCGAGACTCCTGACCGCTCGAGACCTGCCCGAGGTCGAGCTGCAGGCTGCGGCGCTCGACGGCGAGGTCTGCCGGGTGGCCGACAGCTGGGCGTCGATCGCCGATCCCGACGACGCGTGGCGGCGGGCGGAGGCGCTGGCCGACCGCCTCGGCACGGTGGTCGTGGCAGCGCGGGGCACGGCCGCCTGGATCTGGGGCGCGCGCGCCGCTGCCCCTCGCCGGCTGGAGGCGGTGGTGCCGTCGTGGGCACGGCACCGCGACGATCGGTCCGACGTCATGGTGGGCGAGGTCCTCATCGACGCCGGCGAGATCTCGCAGGTCGGACGCGTCCGGGTGACGACCCCGACCCGCACCGTCCTCGACCTGCTCCGGGCCGACGACTGGTCGGCCGACGCGGAGCGCCTCGTGCGCACCCTGCTCGTCGAGCACCACGTCGATCCGCGTCGGGTCACCGGCCTCGTGCGACGACACGGTCGGCTGCCGGGCCGACGGCGAGCGGCGACTCGGCTGCGGACGCTCGTCGACCCCTTGGTCGTCTGATCCCCGGCGTGAGGTGTCCGCCCCGACTCAGCCGGCGCTGACCCGGTAGACGTCGTAGACGGCGTCGATCCGACGCACGGCGTTGAGCACACGGTCGAGGTGCGTCGTGTCGCCCATCTCGAAGACGAAGCGGCTGATCGCTAGGCGCTCGTCCGAGGTGGACACGTTCGCCGAGAGGATGTTGACGTGGTGCTCGGACAGCACCCGCGTGACGTCGGACAGCAAGCCTGCGCGGTCGAGGGCCTCGATCTGGATCTGGACCAGGAAGACGCTCTTCGACGACGGGGCCCACTCGACCTCGATCATCCGCTCGGGCTCCTGCATGAGGCCCTGCACGTTGTGGCAGGTGGCCTGGTGCACGCTGACGCCCTGCCCGCGCGTCACGAAGCCGACGACCTGGTCGCCGGGGACGGGCGTGCAGCACTTCGCGAGCTTGACGAGGATGTCGGGCGCACCGCGGACGAGGACGCCTGAGTCGCTGTTGCGGAGAGGCCGTGACACGCCCTTGCTCGGGAACTCGTACTCCCCCTCGACCTCGGTCTGCTGCTGGACCGAGGCGAGCACCTTCTCGATGACCGACTGTGTCGACAGGTGGCCCTCGCCGACGGCGGCGTAGAGGCTCGAGACGTCGTCGTAGCGCAGCTGGGACGCCACCTCGGTGATGCTGTCCTGGTTCATCAGCTTCTGCAGCGGCAGGTTCTGCTTCCGCATCGCGCGGGCGATCGCGTCCTTGCCCTGCTCGATCGCCTCGTCGCGGCGCTCCTTCGTGAACCACTGCCGGATCTTGTTCCGGGCACGGGGGCTCTTGACGAAGCCGAGCCAGTCCTGGCTGGGACCGGAGTCGGGGTTCTTCGAGGTGAAGACCTCGACGACGTCGCCGCTGTTGAGCACGCTCTCGAGCGGGATGAGACGGCCGTTGACCTTGGCGCCCATCGTGCGGTGCCCGACCTCGGTGTGGACCGCGTAGGCGAAGTCGACGGGCGTCGCTCCCGACGGGAGGCCGATGACCTTGCCCTGGGGCGTGAAGACGTAGACCTCCTTCGCGCCGATCTCGAAGCGGAGGCTGTCGAGGAACTCCCCCGGGTCGGCCGTCTCGGCCTGCCAGTCGGAGATGTGCGCCAGCCACGCCATGTCGGTCTCGGTGCGGGCACCGGTGGCCGTGTCGTCGCGACCGCCGTTCATCCTCTGCTTGTACTTCCAGTGGGCCGCGACGCCGAACTCGGCCCGCTGGTGCATCTCGTGCGTGCGGATCTGGATCTCGACCGGTCGCCCCTTGGGGCCGATGACCGTCGTGTGGAGCGACTGGTAGAGGTTGAACTTGGGCGTCGCGATGTAGTCCTTGAAGCGACCGGGGATCGGGTTCCAGCGGGCGTGGATCGAGCCGAGCACGGCGTAGCAGTCGCGCAGCGACGTGACGAGCACGCGGATGCCGACGAGGTCGTAGATCTCGTCGAACTCGCGACCCCGCACGATCATCTTCTGGTAGATCGAGTAGTACTGCTTCGGCCGACCGACCACCTCGCCGCGGATCTTCGTCGATTTGAGGTCGGACTTGACCGCGTTGATGACGTTCTGGACGAACTGCTCGCGCTGCGGGGTGCGCTGCTTGACCAGGTTGTCGATCTCGACGTAGAGCTTCGGGTGGAGGACGGCGAAGCTGAGGTCCTCCAGCTCCCACTTGATGGCCTGGATGCCCAGCCGGTGAGCGAGGGGGGCGTAGATCTCGAGCGTCTCGGTCGCCTTGCGCGTCGCCGACGACGACTCGACGAAGCCCCACGTGCGCGCGTTGTGCAGCCGGTCGGCGAGCTTGATCACGAGCACCCTGATGTCTTTCGACATCGCGACGACCATCTTGCGGACGGTCTCGGCCTGGGCGCTGTCGCCGTACTTCAGCTTGTCGAGCTTCGTCACCCCGTCGACGAGCATGGCGATCTCGTCGCCGAAGTCGCGCTGCAGCATGTCGAGCGTGTAGTCGGTGTCCTCCACGGTGTCGTGGAGCAGCGCGGCGGCGATCGTCTTCGAGCCGATGCCGAGGTCGGCGAGGATCTGCGCGACGGCCACCGGGTGCGTGATGTAGGGCTCGCCGCTCTTGCGCAGCTGGCCGCGGTGCGCCTTCTCGGCGACCGTGTAGGCCCGCTCGATGACCACGAGGTCGGCCTTCGGGTGGTGCATGCGGACCGTCTTGACGAGGCGGTCGACGGCACCGGCGGGCTGGCTGCGGGAGAACAACCTCGGCAGCAGGGTGCGGAGGGAGGCCGTGCCGCCCTGCTCGGGACCCGCGGGGGTCTCCCTCGTGGTGATCTCGGTCACGAGCGCGCCTCCTCGTCGTCGCTCGTGCACGGTGACGCGCCTCCGGGAACGGGCGTCGGGTCGTGCACGAGTCGGGACAACGTTACTCGCTCCCGGTCAGTCGACCGTCGGGCGGGCGTCGCCCTCGCTGACGACGTCGCCGTCCGCGTCTCGCCAGGCGAGCATGCCGCCCTCGACGTTCACGGCCCGCAGGCCCGCGCGCCGGAGCGCGGCCGTGGCCCGCATCGAGCGCATGCCCGAGTGGCAGACGACGAGCACGTCGCGGTCCGAGGGGACCTCGTCGACCCGCTCGGCCAGCTCGGAGAGCGGGAGGAGCACGGCCCGCGAGGCGTGGCCCTCGTCCCACTCCGACTGCTCGCGCACGTCGAGGAGGTAGGCGCCGTCGCCCACCAAGGCCACCGCCTCCTGCGCGGTCACCTCGGGCATCGAGGAGGCGGGGCCTCCGCCCAGGGGCGCACTCACGACGCGATCACCGAGGCCGCGGCGGCGTCGGCGTCCCGCGCACGATCGTCGCGCTTGCGGTCGTCGCGCTTCTTGATGTCGGGCTCGCCGATCCGGAGCGTCGCGTAGAGCGGGGACGCGATGAAGATCGTCGAGTAGGTGCCCACCAGGATGCCGATGAAGAGGGCGAGCGAGATGTCACGGAGCGTGCCGGCACCGAGGACGAACGCGCCGATGAAGAGGATCGCGGCGACGGGCAGCAGGGCGACGACCGAGGTGTTGATCGACCGGACCAGCGTCTGGTTGATCGCGAGGTTGATCGACTGGCCGAAGGTGCGCCTGGAGCCCTCGCCGTCCTCTGCCGTGTTCTCCCGGATCTTGTCGAACACCACGACAGTGTCGTAGAGGGAGTAGCCGAGGATGGTGAGGAACCCGATGACCGCGGCGGGCGTGACCTCGAAACCGACGATGCCGTAGATGCCGGCGGTGAGCACGAGGTCGTGCAGCAGCGCCGTCATGGCGGCGAGCGACATCTTCCAGGTGCGGAAGTAGAGCGTCATGCCGATGGCCGCGAGGATCAGGAAGATCACGAGGCCCTTGATGGCCTGGCCCGTGATGTCGGCACCCCAGGAGGCGCCGATGAACGAGGAGGTCACCCGCTCGGCGGGCACGTCGTAGGCCGTCGCGAGGGCGTCGGCCACGTCGTTGGTCTGTGTCGCCTCGAGCTGCGAGGTCTGGACGCGGATGGTGTCGCTGCCGACCTGGGTGACCCGGGGGTTCGCGCCCGGGGCGACGTCGTCGACCGTCCGCGTCGCGAGGTCCTGGTCGAGCTCGGCGGGCTGGGCCACCTGGAACTCGGAGCCGCCGGTGAACTCGATTCCGAAGTGGTAGCCGCCCCGGAGGAACGGCACCGTCGCGCAGATCACGATGACGACCGCGGCGATGATGTACCACGTGCGCCGGCGGCCCACGATGTCGTAGGAACGAGCCCCCGTGTAGAGGTCGTTGCCGAACTTGGAGAAGCTGGCCATCAGCTGTCCTTCCCTTCACCGCGCGCTGAGTCGTCGACCCGGGTGCTCGTGCTCTCTGCCGCCTTGCGTTCGGCGATGGTCTGGCGCTTGGCCGCCTCTCGTCCGCCCGCGCCCTTTCGGGCCCCCGTGGGGACGGGGGTGCGGAACTGGGCCCGACCGCGGTACACGGCGCCGAGCGCCTTCGGGTTCAGCCCGCTGAACGCGTGGCCCTCGCCGAAGAACCGCGTGCGGGCGATCAGCTGCAGCATCGGGTGCGTGAAGAGCGCGACGACGATCAGGTCGATCACCGTCGTGATGCCGAGCGTGAGGGCGAAGCCCTTCACGTTGCCCACCGCGAGGATGAACAGGGTGATGGCGGCGAGGAAGTTCACGGTGTCGGAGGCGACGATCGTGCGGATCGCGCGCTTCCAGCCGGACTCGACGGCGCTCTCGAGGATGCGGCCGTCGCGCAGCTCGTCGCGGATGCGCTCGAAGTAGACGATGAACGAGTCGGCCGTGATGCCGATCGCGACGATCAACCCCGTCACGCCGGCGAGGGAGAGCCGGTAGCCCTCTCGCCAGGACAGGATCGCGATCACGAGGTACGTGAGAAGCGCGGCGATCATCAGCGACAGGACGGTGACGAAGGCGAGCGCGCGGTACTGGATCAGCGAGTAGATCACAACGAGGATCAGGCCGATGAGGCCGGCGATCAGGCCGCTCACCAGCTGGGTCTGGCCGAGGGTCGCAGTGATGTTCTCGTTGCTCTGCACGGAGAAGCTGATCGGCAGGGCGCCGAACTTGAGCTGGTCGGCGAGGGTCTTCGAGGTGTCCTGCGTGAACGTGCCCGTGATCTGGGCCTTGCCGTCGGTGATCGCGGCGTTCGCGGACGGGGCCGTGATGACCTGGTTGTCGAGCGTCACCGCGAACTGGTTCTGAGGGGCCTGGAGGGCGACCAATCGTGACGTGACGTCGCTGAACCGGTCGGTGCCCTGGCGGTCGAACTCGAGGTTGACGGCCCACGTGTTCGTCGAGTTGCCCTGCGAGTCGGTGGCGAGGCCGTTGGTGGCGTCGCTGATGTCGCTGCCCTGCACCTCGACCGGGCCGAGGATGAACTTGGCGGTGCCGTCGGTCGAGCAGGTGACGAGCGGCTCGTCGTCGCGAGCGGTCGACAGGTCGTTGTCGGCGGCGCACTGGTAGTTCGTGTACTCGTCCGCGAGCTGCTCCGTGATCCAGTTCAGGTCGGAGGCGTTCGTCGGCGAGGCCGTCGGAGTCGAGTTGAGGTCGGGGTTCGGCGTGTAGGGCGTCGCCGAGGGGCTCGCCGTGGCGTCGGCGTCGCCGCCGACCGCGGCGTTGCTCACTGCCTCGGTGTAGAGCACGGGCCGGAAGGTCAGCTTGGCCGAGGCCTCGATGCGCTCGAGCGTCTCGTTGTCGGGCCGACCGGGGATCGACACGACGATGTTCTGCGCGCCCTGGCGGGTGATCTCCGACTCGGAGACGCCGGCGCTGTCGATGCGCTGGCGGATGATCGTGACGGCCTGGTCGAGCTGCTGGCTGGACACGGACTGGCCGTTGTCGAGCTGTGCGGCGAGGGTGATCTGCGTGCCGCCCTGCAGGTCGAGCGCCAGCTCGGGGACCCAGCTCGCACCGTCCCACCAGCCGTCACGGCCCGAGTCGTTGAGGGCGGTGGCGGTGCCGTTCAGCGCGGCGAGGCCGGCGATGATGACGAGCAACCACGTCAGGGAACGAATTGCCTTCTTGACCGGCGTCGAACGTGCCACGGAGGTTCTGCTTTCTCATGGGAGCGCGCGCCCCGAGGGGCGCGCGTCGTCGTCTGGGCCGGGGCCCACGAGTGGGCCCCGGCTGTCGGCGGGTCAGGCCTTGTTCGGCTTGTCCGTGTCGGTGGTGGAGTCGAGGCGCGTCTCGTCGACCCGCTCGCCGTAGGCGGGCGACGTGCGGTCGGCGGTCGTGGTGTCGTCGACGATCAGGTCGTCGGCCGGGCGGGCGTCGAGCTCGTCCGCGTCGGAGACCACGGCGTCGTCGGCGACGACGGGCTCGACGACGCGGCCCAGGGTCTGGCGGTGCACGCGCAGGACGGTGCCGGGCGAGACCTCGACCTCGGCGATGTTGGCCTCGTCGTCGATCGACACGAGCGTGCCGTAGACGCCGAAGCTCAGCATCACCTCGACGCCGGGGACCATCTTCGACTGCAGCGTCGCCTGCTGGGCGTCGCGCTTGCGCTTGTTGCGGAACATGAAGAAGACGAGGACCACCAGGAGGAGGACCATGATGATTGTTGTGGCGTCCATGAGGAACTGCCTTTCGAAGCTCGTGGGGATGGGCGGCGCGGGCGGTGGTGAGGGTGCCTCGCGCCGACAGGCCTAGCGGCGATCATAGTTCATCGCCGAACAGCGCCCCTGACGGGCGCGGCAGCCCGAAGTGCCGCCAGGCCTCCGGCGTGGCCACGCGGCCCCGGGGGGTGCGGATCAGCAGTCCGATGCGGACGAGGAACGGCTCGACGACGGACTCGATGGTGTCCGCCTCTTCTCCGACCGACACAGCGAGCGTGCCGAGCCCGACGGGCCCGCCGCCGAATCTCGTGAGCACGGTCGACAGGACCTCGCGGTCGAGCCGGTCGAGGCCCAGGTCGTCGACGTCGTAGAGGGCCAGGGCGTCCCGCACCGTCTCCAGGTCGGCGTCCCGTCCGTGGACGAGCGAGTAGTCGCGGACCCGACGGAGCAGGCGGTTCGCGATGCGCGGCGTGCCGCGGCACCGACCGGCGATCTCGGCCAGGGCGTCGCCGTCGACGGGGATGCCGAGCAGGGTCGCGGCGCGGCGGAGCACCTCGGTGAGCTCGGCGGCGTCGTAGAACTCGAGGTTGGCCGTGAAGCCGAACCGATCGCGCAGGGGGTTCGGCAGCATGCCGCTCCGCGTGGTGGCGCCGACGAGCGTGAACGGCGACAGCTCGAGCGGGATGCTCGTCGCGCCGGCGCCCTTGCCGACCATGATGTCGATCCGGTAGTCCTCCATGGCGAGGTACAGCATCTCCTCCGCCGAGCGCGCCATGCGATGGATCTCGTCGATGAAGAGCACCTCGCCGGGGACGAGGGCCGAGAGCACGGCGGCGAGGTCGCCTGCGTGCTGGATCGCTGGTCCGGACGACATGCGGAGCGGCCGGCCGCTCTCGTGCGCCACGATCATCGCGAGGGTGGTCTTGCCGAGCCCGGGAGGACCCGCCATGAGGATGTGGTCGGGGGTCCGCCCCTGCATCGACGCCGCCTTGAGCAGCAGCTCGAGCTGTCCGCGCACCTTCTTCTGGCCGACGAACTCGTCGAGCGAGGTGGGGCGGAGCGCCCCCTCGAAGGCGAGCTCCGCTTCGGACTCGACGACGGGTCGCGTGAGGTCGGCGTCGGTCACGCTCGGGCGCCCAGCGACTTCTGCGGGCCGAGGTGGCCGAGTGCAGCACGCAGGAGGGAGGGCACGGAGACGGCGACGTCGGGCCCGCGGTCGGCGACCACCGAGTCGACGGCGGCCTGCGCCTCCCTCTCGGACCAGCCCAGCCCGACGAGCGCCGTGAGGACGTCGGCCGAGGTCGAGGAGGCGGCGGTCACGGAGGGCGCGGCTACCCGGACGTCGAGCTTGCCCGCCAACGAGAGGACGATCAGCTTCGCGGTCTTGGGCCCGATGCCGGACACGCGTCGGAAGGGCGCGTCGTCGTCGTCGGCGACCGCGTGCGCGACCTGCGACGGGCTGAGCGTGGCGAGCACGCCCTGCGCCGACTTCGGGCCGACGCCGGTGACGCTCCGCAACAGGTCGAACACCTCGAGTTCTTCGAGCTCGGCGAAGCCGAAGAGCGAGAGGTCGTCTTCTCGCACGATCAGCGTCGTGAACAGCTGGAGCGTCGTGCCGACCGTCGCCGTGAGGGCGAGCTGGGGCGTCACTCCGACCCGGAGGCCGACTCCCCCGACCTCGACGACGACGCTGGTTCCGGAGGCGGACAGCACGGTGCCGCGGACGCTCGAGATCATCTGCCCAGCCTAGGAGTCCGCGCCGACTTCTCCGCCTCGCGCCACGCCTTCTGCGCGGCCGTGAGACCGCCGCCGGCCGGTGCCGAGGGGAGGCCGCCA
This sequence comes from Frigoribacterium sp. PhB116, assembly GCF_004364285.1. Classification (GTDB taxonomy): domain Bacteria; phylum Actinomycetota; class Actinomycetes; order Actinomycetales; family Microbacteriaceae; genus Frigoribacterium. The sequence continues at coordinate 448,695 of NZ_SOBE01000001.1, forward strand.
CGACGCCACGCATGGCAGATCGCCAGCGCCAGGGCGTCGGCGGCGTCGGCCGGCTTCGGCGCTTCGGCGAGGCCGAGCAGGCGGGCGACCATGGCACCGACCTGGGCCTTGTCCGCCGAGCCGTAGCCGGTCACGGCCGCCTTGACCTCGGACGGCGTGTGCATGGCCACGGGGACGGAGCGCTCGGCGGCGGCGCGCAGCGCCAGACCGCTCACCTGGGCGGTGCCCATCACGGTCGACAGGTTGTTCTGCGCGAAGACACGCTCGATGGCCATCGCGTCGGGGCGGTGCTCGTCGACCAGCTGCTCGATGCCACGCCCGATCGTGAGGAGGCGCTGCTCGAGCGGCATGTCGGCCGGCGACCGGATGACGGTCACCGCCACGAGGGTGGCCCGGCGGGTCGCGTCGACCTCGACGACGCCGACCCCGCAGCGGGTCAGGCCGGGGTCGATGCCGAGCACCCGCAGGGTCACCTCGGCGGCTCAGTCGTCGTCGTCGTCGAGCGCGGCCTGCACGTCGGCGGGGACGTCGTAGTTGGCGTAGACGTTCTGCACGTCGTCGTCGTCGTCGAGCGCGTCGACGAGGCGGAACACCTTGCGGGCGGTCTCGAGGTCGACCTCGATCTTGAGGCCGGGGACGAACTCGACGTCGGCGGAGTCGTAGTCGATGCCCGCCTCCTGGAGCGCCGTGCGCGCGGGCACCAGGTCGGACGGCTCGGTCACGATCTCGAAGCCCTCGCCGCGGTCGGTGACCTCTTCGGCGCCGGCGTCGAGCACGGCGGCCAGCACGTCGTCCTCGCTGAGCTCGCCGGTCTTCATGACGGCGATGACGCCCTTGCGGCTGAAGTTGTAGGCGACGCTGCCCGGGTCGGCCATGGTGCCGCCGTTGCGCGACATGACCGTGCGGACGTTCGCCGCCGCGCGGTTCTTGTTGTCGGTCAGGCACTCGATCAGCAGGGCGACACCGTTGGGGCCGTAGCCCTCGTAGACGATGGTCTGGTAGTCGACGGACTCGCCGCTGAGGCCCGCGCCGCGCTTGACGGCGCGGTCGATGTTGTCGTTGGGGACCGAGGTCTTCTTGGCCTTCTGGACGGCGTCGACGAGCGTCGGGTTGCCGGACATGTCGGCCCCGCCCTGCTTGGCCGCGACCTCGATGTTCTTGATGAGCTTGGCGAACGACTTGGCGCGACGGCTGTCGATGACGGCCTTCTTGTGCTTGGTCGTGGCCCACTTGGAATGCCCGGACACGGTGCTCCTCACTTCCGGTTGACGATCCGGACCATCCTACCGGCAGGCCCGCCGCCGGGGCGGCAGCGACGGGTCAGGACCGGGCAGGGCGCAGGATGAGGAGGCGCGTCAGCGCGAGGACCAGGCGCGAGCCTTGTCGAGGAACCGCGCGTGGAACCGGAGCTCACCGGTCACCTCGGGGTGGAACGACGTGCCGAGCAGGTTGTCCTGCTCGACGGCGACGACGCGGCCGTCGTCGAGCACGCCGATCGCGGTGGCGAGCGGGCCGACCTCGGCGACCACGGGCGCCCGGATGAAGACGGCGTGCACGGGGTCGTCGCCCACGACGGGCACGAGGAGATCGGTCTCGAAGGACTCGTTCTGGCCGCCGAAGGCGTTGCGGCGCACGGCGACGTCGAGCCCGCCGATCGTGCGCTGCCCCGTCAGGTGTCGGCTCGCCGGCCCGTCCACGACGCGGTCGGCCAGCATGATCAGCCCGGCGCAGGTGCCGTAGAGGGGCAGGCCCGCGTCGACGGCCGCGCGCAGCGGCTCGGCCATGCCGAAGGTGCGGCTGAGCTTGTCCATCACCGTGGACTCGCCGCCGGGGATCACGAGACCCGACACCGACGCGAGCTCGTCGGGCCTGCGTACCGGGACGGCGACCGCCCCGAGCGAGGTCAGGACCGCGAGGTGCTCACGGAAGTCGCCCTGGAGGGCGAGGACCCCGACCCGCGGGGCCGCCGCCTCCTCGTGTCGGCTACCAGCCACGCTCGGCGAGGCGGTGCGGCGCGGGCAAGTCGGGCACGTTGATGCCGACCATGGCCTCGCCGAGGCCGCGCGACGCGTCGGCGACGACCTGGGGGTCGTCGAAGAACGTCGTGGCCTTGACGATCGCGGCGGCTCGCTCGGCGGGGTTGCCCGACTTGAAGATGCCGGAACCCACGAAGACGCCGTCGGCGCCCAGCTGCATCATCAGCGCCGCGTCGGCGGGCGTCGCGACGCCGCCGGCGGTGAAGAGGACGACGGGCAGCTTGCCGGTCTCCGCCACCTCCCTGACGAGCTCGTACGGCGCCTGCAGTTCTTTCGCGGCCACGTACAGCTCGTCGGTCTTGAGCCCCTGCAGCTGCGCGATCTCTCTCGAGATGGTGCGGATGTGCTTGGTCGCCTCGGACACGTCGCCGGTGCCGGCCTCGCCCTTGGACCGGATCATCGCGGCACCCTCGGTGACGCGACGGAGCGCCTCGCCGAGGTTCGTCGCACCGCAGACGAAGGGGACCGTGAAGTTCCACTTGTCGATGTGGTTGACGTAGTCGGCGGGGCTCAGCACCTCGGACTCGTCGATGTAGTCGACGCCGAGCGTCTGGAGGATCTGTGCCTCGACGAAGTGGCCGATGCGCGCCTTCGCCATGACGGGGATCGAGACGGCTGCGATGATCTCGTCGATCATGTCGGGGTCGCTCATGCGGGCGACGCCGCCCTGCGAGCGGATGTCGGCGGGCACGCGCTCGAGGGCCATGACGGCGACGGCGCCCGCCTCTTCGGCGATCTTCGCCTGCTCGACGTTGACGACGTCCATGATGACGCCGCCCTTCAGCATCTCGGCGAGACCGCGCTTGACGCGGTCCGATCCGGTCGTGCTGCCGGCGGACGGGACGGAGGTGGGGGTGCTGTCGCTCATGATGGCCTCAGTTTAGGCGCTGCCCGGGGGCGTGCGTCGCCGATGTGCCGCTCGTCACCGAGTGGCCTGGTCTCCCCCGGCGGGCCACGCGGCCGCCAGCGCCTCGCGGACGTCGCCGAGCAGCTGGGTGACGGCCTTGGTCTGGGCGATGATCGGGAAGAAGTTCGAGTCGCCGCCGTAGCGCGGCACGACGTGCTGGTGCAGGTGCTCGGCGATGCCGGCACCGCCGACCGACCCCTGGTTCATGCCCATGTTGAACCCTTGGGCGTGCGAGACCTCGCGGACGACGCGCATGGCGGTCTGGGTCAGGGCACCGATCTCGGCGACCTCGTCGGGCGTGGCCAGGTCGTAGGTCGAGATGTGCCGGTAGGGGCAGACCAGCAGATGGCCGGGGTTGTACGGGTACAGGTTCAGCAGCACGAACGCGTGCTGTCCCCGGGCGACGATCAGCGCGTCGTCGTCGCTCCGAGAGGGAGCGGCGCAGAACGGGCACGCGTCGTCGTGGGCGCCCTGGCCGCGGCTGACGTACACGGCACGGTGCGGCGTCCAGAGGCGCTGGAACGCGTCGGGCGCCGACGCGAAGTCGTCCGACGACTCGACGCGGGCCGACCCGTGGTCGGCCGGGTCGACGTCGGCCGGCAGCTCGTCGGCGCCTGCCCCCACGGTCAGACCTGGGCCTTCGTCTCGATCGCCTCGAGGATCTTCGCCACGGCGTCGGCGACGGGCACGCCGTTCTCCTGGGAGCCGTCGCGGTAGCGGAAGCTCACGGCGCCGGCGGCGCGATCTTCTTCGCCCGCGATGAGCTGGAAGGGCACCTTCGACTTCGTGTGCGTGCGGATCTTCTTGGGGAACCGGTCGTCGCCGTGGTCGACCTGAGCGCGGACACCCTTCTCCCGCAGCTGGCGGACGACGTCGTCGAGGTAGTCGCCGTACTCGTCGGCCACGGGGATCGCCACGACCTGGACCGGGGACAGCCACACGGGGAAGGCCCCGGCGTAGTGCTCGGTGAGGACGCCGAAGAAGCGCTCGATGGTGCCGAACAGCGCGCGGTGGATCATCACCGGACGCTGCCGGGTGCCGTCCGCGGCCGCGTACTCGAGCTCGAAGCGCTCGGGCAGGTTGAAGTCGAGCTGGACGGTCGACATCTGCCAGGTGCGGCCGATGGCGTCGCGGGCCTGCACCGAGATCTTGGGGCCGTAGAACGCGGCTCCGCCCGGGTCGGGGACGAGCTCGAGGCCGGACTCCTCCGCGACCTCGCGGAGGGTCTGCGTCGCGGTGTCCCAGATGTCGTCGTCGCCGACGTACTTGACCGGGTCCTTCGTCGAGAGCTCGAGGTAGAAGTCGGTCAGGCCGTAGTCACGGAGCAGGGACAGGACGAAGTTCAGGGTGCCGGTCAGCTCCTCCTTCATCTTCTCGCGCGTGGTGAAGATGTGCGCGTCGTCCTGGGTCATGCCCCGCACCCGGGTGAGCCCGTGGATGACGCCCGACTTCTCGTTGCGGTAGACGGTGCCGAACTCGAAGAGGCGCATCGGCAGGTCGCGGTACGACCGCGGCTGCGAGCGGTACGCGAGGATGTGCATCGGGCAGTTCATCGGCTTGAGGTAGTAGTCGGCGCCCTGGCGGGTGACCTCGCCCTCGTCGTTCCGGGCCTCGTCGAGCTTCATGGCCGGGAACATGCCGTCCTTGTACCAGCCGAGGTGGCCCGAGGTCTCGAACAGGCTCGCCTTGGTGATGTGCGGCGTGTACACGAAGTCGTAGCCGGCGGCTTCGTGGCGACGACGGGAGTAGTCCTCCATCTCGCGACGGATGATGCCGCCCTTCGGGTGGAAGATCGCGAGGCCCGAGCCGATCTCGTCCGGGAACGAGAAGAGGTCGAGCTCGACGCCGAGCTTGCGGTGGTCGCGCTTCGCCGCCTCCTCGAGGCGGGCCTGGTACTCGCGCAGTTCGTCCTTCGTGGGCCAGGCGGTGCCGTAGATGCGCTGCAGCTGCGGGTTCTTCTCCGAGCCGCGCCAGTAGGCGGCGGCGACGCGCATCAGCTTCGTGGCGTTGCCGAGGACGCGGGTGCTCGGCACGTGCGGGCCGCGGCAGAGGTCGGACCAGAGCACGTCGCCGGACTTCGGGTCGACGTTGTCGTAGATGGTCAGCTCGGCGCCGCCGACCTCGACGGACTCGCCGTCGTCGCCGATCTCGTCGGCCGAGCCGCCCTTGAGGCCGATCAGCTCGAGCTTGTAGGGCTCGCCGGCGAGCTCGGCACGGGCCTCGGCCTCGGTGACGACGCGGCGGCGGAAGCGCTGGCCCTGGCGGATGATCCGCTCCATGCCCTTCTCGATCGCCTTGAGGTCGTCGGGGGTGAAGGGCTCGGCGACGTCGAAGTCGTAGTAGAAGCCGTCGGTGACGGGCGGGCCGATGCCGAGCTTCGCCTCCGGGTTGATGCCCTGCACGGCCTGCGCCATGACGTGCGCGGCCGAGTGGCGGAGCACGGCCAGGCCGTCGGGCGAGCCGATGGTGACGGCCTCGGCGACGTCGCCCGCGTGCAGCTCGGACGCGAGGTCGCGCAGCTCGCCGGCGACGCGCATGGCGACGACGCCCTTGTCCGTGAACAGCTCGAGCCCCGTCGTGGTCTCGGTCGCCTCGACGGTCTCAGGCGCGGCGGAGAGGGCGGCGGGGGCAGGCTGGTCTGACACGGTGGAGGGCTCCTGACGATCGAGGGGACGCGCGCCAGTTTAGTGCCGCCCGCAGGGGCAGCCTCCGCCGGTCAGGCCTCCCTCGGCGCCGTCCAGCCCAGGTCGAGGTCGTGCTGGTCGACCTCGCCGGGACCGAGCTGCCAGACGTACTCGTTCTTCAGCTTCGCGCCGTCGCGGGCGAAGGGGCCTGTCCGGTGCGCGTAGAAGGCGACGGTGGGGAGGGTCGCGGGCGCCGCGGTGCGGATCGCGTTCGAGAAGTCGAGGTTCAGGCGCCTCAGGCCGCTCACGACGACGTCGCGCCACGGGCCGGTGTCCACGTCTCCGGCGTGGGCCGAGAGCTGCAGCGCGATGTGCAGCTGACGGTCGCTCGCCGCGTCCTCGAAGGCGATGAGCCGGTGGTTCTCGACGGCCTGCAGCAGGGCAGGGTCGCCCTGGAGCACGTCGCGGAGGGCGTCGGGCGCGACGACGGCGCCGTTGTAGTCGACCGAGAGGTCGCTCCGGCCGTAGTGGAAGAGCAGCGGCAGGTCGAGGAACTTCTCGGCGACGACCGCCGACAGCCCCTTCTCGCGCAGCACCGGCAGGACGTCGCGCATCCGGGTGACGTGGCCCCGGTCATGGATGTTGTAGCGGATGCGGGGGCTGATGTTCTCGGCGCGGGCGATCGTGACGACGAGCTCGCCGGCCTCGTTCGTCTCGATCAGGTACCCGAACGGGTTGAACTGGAAGATCATCGGCAGCACGCCGTACTCCTGCTGCCGGGTGAGCCGGGCCGCGAGGTCGGGGTCGTCCGCGATCGCGCGGCGGAGGGCCACTGTGAACTCGGTCTCGATGCCGAGGTTGATCTCGAGGTCGCTCGCGCCGTACGAGCCGAGGACCGCGCGGGCGTACTCGAGGATGTGCCCGCGCATGTTCTCGCTGATGCCCTCGCCCCCGAACGCGGCGACGATCGTGTACTGCGACCAGTCGAGCCGGTCGTCCTCGAAGAGGCCCTTGAGGAACGGCGGGTAGCTGAGGATGACGTAGGTGAACCCGGTGCCGAACTCGCGCATCGTCTGGATGATCTTGTCCGGGTCCGGCCCGATCGACTTGATCATCGTCGACTCGGTGAGCGACGCGGTGACGTTCATGCCGGTGGCCCAGGCCCCGAGCGAGAACGCGTTGAGCACGAACGGCGGGTGCGGCAGCTCGGCCGACGTGCGGGCGAACCCGAGCTGCAGCAGCTGTCTCGTGGCCTGGCGCTCGTCGGGGCCGCGCACCCAGCTCGTCGGTACGCCCGAGCTGCCCGACGACTCGTCGACGACCACGCCTCGGCGCGGGAGGCGGCCGCCGAGGCAGCGCTCGGCGATGCTCCAGCGCTTGACGTACGACTCCTTGTCCATCTCGGGCAGTCGGGCGAAAGCCGCCTCGACGCCGTTCCGCGTGTCGAGTCGACGGCCCTGCCCGTGCTCGCGGAGGAACGCCCGGTAGGCGGGGACCGACCGCGCCGCTCGCTCCATGGTGCGCCAGGCACGCCAGCGCCCGAGCCGCCAGCGCAGCGGCTCGATGCCGGGGACGAGCAGGAGGCGGTGCGTCTCGACCCGGGGCATCGCGAGCTTCACGAGGCCGTCGACGACCCGGAGGAGCGTGAAGACCACGAGCCGCTTCATCGTCCCTCCCCCGCCCCGATCGTCATCGCGGCGGCCGGGCGTCGGTGGGCCACGGGCGGCGGAGCGCTCCGCCCCAGCCGGAACAGCATCCAGGCCATCCGCCCGTCCTGCTCGTCGACGTCGACGGCGCGGACGAACGCGGCGTGCGACCGCGGGTTGGTGACGACGGTGCCGAACGGGTGCAGGGCGACGCCGTGCCGCGACAGCTCGAGCCACACCTCGAGGAACGCCCGGCCCGCCTCGACGTGGTCGGCGGGGCCCGCGAACGGGCCCTCCAGCCAGGCGAGCTGGCGCACGCCCTTCATGGTGCCGAGGTAGACCCGCCTGACGGCGTCGCCGACGACGGGCGCCGTCCAGAGGCCCCGGTGGCCCATGGCGAACCGGAGCACCGGCCCCGGCATCAACATGGTCTCGGCGCTCAGGCCGTCGCCGGTCTCCGCGGCCTGCTTCGCCGAGAAGCGCAGCCAGGTCATGATCTCGGCGTGCACGTCGTCGTCCTGCAGGTCGTCGAAGAGCGTCTCCTGGTTGATGCGGACCACGTCGTCGACCGTCGCGGCGTCGGTCGTGCTGCGGAGCAGGTGCCCGTGGGAGGCGGCGATGGCGCGGGCGCCGGCCAACACCTCCTCGTCCACGGTCGTCGCGTCGTAGGGGCGGCGCGACGTCTGCCGGGCGAGGAAGGCGTCACGGGCGGCGCGGTCGGCGTCGGTCGCCTCATGCGGCTCGATCACGACCTCGGCCAGGCGGTGCAGCCGGGCGTCCCCGCCGAAGTCCATCGGTGAGAGGTCGAGCGTCTCGCGGACGACGAAGCCCTGGGCGTGGGCGACGATCGCGAGGCCGGCGAGGAACACCCCTGCGCAGACGTGGGCGAACGGGATGCCGAACGACTCGGCCGGGAGGCCCCGGTCGAGGTCGTACCAGACGGTCGCGGTCGTCGCGGAGGTCGGCTGCACGACGATCGGCTGCGAGTTGTGCGGCGACGGGTAGTGCCGCGCCTGGTCGATCAGTGCCGGCCAGGGCGTCGTCGGCCGGTCGCTCCCCCGAGGTTCCATGGGCCGACACTAGTGCGGCGACTCGCCCGGGCACCTGCACCTCAGGGATGAACCCTGGACCGCCGCGCCGGGGTGCCCTCGAGGGTCAACGAGCCGAGAGCTCCGCGCCGCAGGCCTCGGCGGCGACCCAGGCGAGCATGCCGCACTTCACCCGCATGACGAACTTCGAGACGCCGTGGAGCGCGACGGCGTCGCCGAGGACCTCGTCGTCGGGCTCCCCCGCACCCCGCGACCGCATCATCGTGCGGAACTCTCCGACGAGCGCCACCAGCTCGGACAGCGACCGGCCCGGTGCGAGGCCGGAGAGGACCGACGCCGACGCCATCGAGATGCTGCAGCCCGCGCCCTGCCAGCGCAGGTCGGCCACGCGGTCGGTGCCCGGCTCGAGCCGGACCCGCACCGTGATCTCGTCGCCGCAGGTCGGGTTCCGCTCGAAGTGCTCGGCGTCGGCGCCGGGGAGCTCGCCGTCGCCGTGCCGCGCCTTCGCGTGGTCGAGGATCACAAGCTGGTAGAGCGAGTCGAGGGTGGCGCTCATCGGGCGTCCCCCGCCCCGAAGTAGCTGCGGACCCCGGCGACGCCGGCGACCAGACGGTCGACCTCGGCGACGGTCGTGTACAGGTAGGTGCTCGCCCGCGTGGTCGCGGTCACGCCCAGCCGCCGGTGCAGCGGCTGCGCGCAGTGGTGGCCGACGCGCACGGCGATCCCCTGGGCGTCGAGGTACTGGCCGACGTCGTGCGCGTGCACGCCGTCGACGACGAAGCTGACGAGGCCCGAGCGCGGCACGCCGGCGGGCGGGCCGACGACGCGGACGCCGGGGAGCGCGGACAGGCCGACCACCAGCTGCTCGGCCAGCGCCTCCTCGTGGTCGCGGACGCGCTCGAGGCCGACCGCCTCGAGGTAGCGGACGGCCTCGGCGAGGGCGACGGCCTGCGAGACCGGCTGCGTGCCGGCCTCGAAGCGCTGGGGCGCGGGCAGGTACTCGGCGGACTCGAGCGTCACGGTCGTGATCATCGAGCCGCCGGTGCGGAACGGGGGCAGGGCGTCGAGCAGCTCGCCGCGGCCGACGAGCACGCCGATGCCGGTCGGCCCGAGCATCTTGTGGCCGGAGAACGCGGCGAAGTCGACGCCGAGCGCACGGACGTCGACGGGGCGGTGGGGCACCGACTGGCAGGCGTCGAGCACGACCAGCGCGCCGACCCCGTGGGCGAGCTCGACCAGCTGCTCGACGGGCGCCACGAGCCCGGTCACGTTCGACACGTGGGCGAAGGCCAGCACCCGCGTGCGCTCGGTGACGACGCCTCGCGCGTCGTCGAGGGTCCAGACGCCGTCGTCGTCGACCGGCACGACGCGCAGGACGGCGCCGGTGGTGGCCACCACCTCCTGCCAGGGCACGAGGTTCGCGTGGTGCTCGGCCTCGGTCACGACGATCTCGTCGCCCGGGCGGAGCGCGAAGCGGCGGGCGGCCTCGCCGCCGCGGCCGAGGGTCGCCGCCGTGAAGCCGTGCGCGACCAGGTTGATCGCGTCGGTCGCGTTCGCCGTCCAGACGACCTCGTGGGAGGCGGCGCCCACGAAGCGCGCGACGGTCTCGCGTGCCTCCTCGAACGCCTCCGTCGCCAGCGCGGCGAGGGTGTGTGCGCCGCGGTGCACGGCCGAGTTGTCGGCCTCGAGGAACCGGCGCTCGGCGTCGAGCACCGACCGCGGGCGCTGTGCCGTCGCACCGGAGTCGAGGTAGGCCAGGGGCTCGCCCGAGACCTGCTGCCCGAGGATCGGGAAGTCGGCGCGGAGCCGCTCGACCTCGACGTCGTCGAGGGGGCGGGCGGGGCCGGCGGTGGTCTGTTGCGGCGCCTGAGCTTGTTGCGGTGTCTGAGTCACGGTGTCCCTTCCCGACGATCGTAGCCAGGGCCGGTCGGCGGTCGACGGGGGCAACGAACAGCGTGCCCGTCCTGTTCCCGCGCCGCCGCCTCCTGCGCCTCCGTGACGGCGCGTGACACAGGCACGTGACACCGGCGGGACCGAGGACCACCATCGGCACATGACGAACCAGAGGATCGAGACCAGCCACGCGGGCAGCCTGCCCCGCACGCCCGAGCTCATCGCGGCCAACGACGCCCGCCGCCTGGCCGACGACGGCCTCACGCTCGAGCGCACGCCCGAGTTCGACGAGCTGCTGACCGCCGCGGTGGTCGACCTCGTGCGCCGCCAGCAGGCCCTCGGCATCACCGTCGTCGGCGACGGCGAGTACGGCAAGGCCATGACGAGCGCGGTCGACTACGGCGCCTGGTGGTCGTACTCGTTCCAGCGGGTCTCGGGCCTGACGGTCACGGGCGCGGACATCTTCTCGCAGGAGCCGGTGCGCTCGTCGCCGGGGAACGTGCGGCTGACGTCGTTCCCCGACCGGCGCGACTGGACGATCTTCGCCGACGCCTACCAGGACCCGACCTCGGGCATCAGCACGGGCAAGACGGCCACGGCGTTCCCCAGCACCACGGGGCCGCTGGCGTACGTCGGGCAGTCGGCCATCGCCTCCGACATCGCCAACCTGAAGGCGGGGCTCGCGGCGACCGGCGCGGACCCGTCGTCCGGCTTCATCACGTCGCTGTCGCCCGGCAGCGGCGCGCGCATCGCGAACGACTTCTACGCGACGGAGGAGGAGCACATCTGGGCCTGGGCCGAGGTGCTGCGCGAGGAGTACACGGCGATCGTCGAGGCCGGCCTCACGGTGCAGATCGACGACCCCTCGATCGCCGAGAACTGGGACCAGATCGTCCCCGAGCCGAGCGTCGAGGACTACCGCGCGTTCACGCGCATCCGGGTCGAGGCGCTGAACCACGCCCTGCGCGGCCTGCCCGAGGACCAGATCCGGTTCCACCTCTGTTGGGGCAGCTGGCACGGGCCGCACACCACGGACATCGAGTTCCGGCACATCGCCGACCTCATGCTCGAGATCACCGCCGGCGCGTACTCGTTCGAGGCGGCCAACGTGCGGCACGAGCACGAGTGGAAGGTCTGGCGCGACCTCGACCTGCCGGCGCACAAGAAGATCATCCCCGGCATCGTGAGCCACGCGACGAACGTGGTCGAGCACCCCGAGCTCGTCGCCGACCGCATCGAGGCCTTCGCGTCCGTCGTAGGGCCCGAGCGGGTCGTCGCCTCGACGGACTGCGGCCTCGGCGGTCGCATCCACCCGCAGATCGCCGTGGCGAAGCTCGCCGCGCTCGGCGAGGGCGCGCGCATCGCGAGCTCGCGGCTGTTCGGCTGAGGCGAGGTCAGTCGTCGAGGGGCTTGAGCACGCGGCGGAGGAACTGCTGCGTGCGCGGCTCGCGGGGGCGGTTCAGCACCTCGGCGGGGGCCCCGCGCTCGACCACGACGCCGTCGTCCATGAAGACGACCTCGTCGGCGACCCGGCGCGCGAACTCGAGCTCGTGCGTGACGACGACCATCGTCCAGCCCTCGTCGGCGAGCTCCTTGACGACGGTGAGGACGTCGCCGACGAGCTCGGGGTCGAGGGCGCTCGTGGGCTCGTCGAAGAGCAGCAGCTCCGGCCGGAGGGCCAGGGCGCGGACGATGCCGACCCGCTGCTGCTGGCCGCCCGAGAGCTCGACCGGCCAGGCGTCGACACGGGAGGCGAGGCCCACCCGCGTGAGGAGCTCGCGGGCCTCGGCCCGCGCCTCCTCGGGGTCACGGCCCTGGACGCGGATCGGCCCCTCGACCACGTTCTGCAGCACCGTGAGGTGCGGGAACAGGTTGAAGTGCTGGAACACCATCGACGACCGGTCGCGGAGGGCGAGCAGGTCGCGCTTCGCGACCTTGCCTCCGAATTCGACGACCCGCCCGTCGGACAGGGTCGCCCGTCCGCCGTCGGGGACCTCGAGGCTGTTCAGGGACCGCAGCACGGTCGTCTTGCCCGAGCCGGACGGCCCGATGATCGCGACCACGCGGCCGCGTCGCACCTCGAGGTCGATGCCCTTGAGCACCTCCGTGGCGCCGAACGACTTGCGGAGGCCCTCGACGCGGAGGACGAGCTCGGCAGCCTGGCCGTGCCGGGCGGGACGGGAGGAGGCGCCGGACAGGGGCGGGTCAGCGGGCGACATGTCGGTCCAGTCTCTTCTCGAGGGCGTCCTGCCCGAACGACAGCACGAGGCAGATCACCCAGTAGATCAGGGCGGCCTCGAGGTAGATCAGCAAGAACTGGTTCGACACGGTCGCGATCTGCTGCGCCTGCCGGAACAGCTCGACGACGAGGATGACGCTGGCGAGCGAGGTGTCCTTGACGAGGCTGATGAACGTGTTCGACAGCGGGGGCACCGAGACGCGGGCGGCCTGCGGCAGGATGATGCGCCGCAGCGCCAGGGCGCGCGACATGCCGATGGTGTGCGCCGCCTCCCACTGGCCCTTGGGCACGGAGAGGATGGCCGCCCGGATCACCTCGGCCGCGTAGCCCCCGACGTTGAGCGAGAACGCGATGATCGCGCTCGGCCACGGGTCGAGCCGCACGCCGATCGACGGCAGCCCGTAGAAGACGACGAACAGCTGCACGAGCAACGGCGTGCCCCGGATCACCGACGTGTAGAACCGGGCCAGCCCGGACAGCCAGGCGCGCCCCGACAACCGCATCATCGCGACGACGAGGGCGATGACCAGGCCGATCGCCATGGAGGCGAGGGCCAATGGGATCGAGGCGACCAGGGCACCCGACGCGATCGGCCAGAACGCCCGGCCGAAGAGGTCGAGTGAGGACTGCACGTTACTCGCTGACGTCCTGGCCGAAGTACTTGTCCGAGATCTGGGCCAACGTGCCGTCGGCCCCCAGCTCGGCCAGGGCGTCGTCCATCGCCTGCACGAGGTCGTCGCTGCCCTTGGTCGTCACGAGCGCCGAGCGCGACACGTCGTCGGTCGTCGCCGCGATCTTGATCGCCGCCGCCTGCTCGGGGTTGGTCTTCACGTAGTCGAGGAAGGTCAGTTCGTCGTTGACGGTGGCGTCGATGCGGCCCTGCTCGACGAGGGCGACCGACTGGGCCCAGCCCTCGACGACCTGCACGTCGGCGCCGGCGTCCTTCGCCGTGTCGTAGAAGTTGCTCGACTGCGACTGTGCGGTCGTCTTGCCCGCGAGGTCGGCGAGCGACGTGATCGAGGTGTCGTCGGCGGCGGTCACGACGACGCCGCGGCTGACCGTGTACGGCGTCGAGAAGTCGAAGGTCGCCTCGCGCTCGTCGGTGATCGAGATCTGGTTCGCGACGACGTCGAAGCGGCCGGCGTCGAGGCCCGCGAGCAGCGCGTCGAACTGGGTCTCCTGGAAGCTGGGCTCGACGCCGAGCTTCTCGGCGACGGCGGTGGCCACGTCGACGTCGTAGCCGGTCAGGGCTCCCGAACCGCCCTCGTGGTAGGTGAAGGGCTGGTAGGTGCCCTCGGTGCCGATGACGAGCACGCCGGCGTCCTGGATGTCGGAGAGGCTCTTCGCCGCGCTGGTGTCCGCGGTGGCGCTCCCGGTCTGCGAGACGACGTCGTCGGTCGAGGCGGGCGCGCACGCCGTCAGCAGCAGCGCTGCGGCGGAGGCGACGCCGACGGCGAGGATCCGGGTCGTGCGGGAGAGGCGAGGAGTCGAGAACGTCACGGGTGGTCTTCCTGGTCGATGAGCGGCCCGGGTCTGCCGGGCCTCCGACCCTAACCGCGCAGGCGCGGCGGTGATTCCCCGTGTCGTCTCATGACGTCGGCGAGGGTGCTCGGGACAGCATCAGCGGGTGGCGAGGGCACCCGGCAGGTCGACGCCCGAGCCGGCGTCGAGCCGGAGGTGCTCGTGGGCGACGCCGTCGGCGGACAGCGCCACGAGGCTGAGCGAGAGCGAGCCGAACCAGGTGCCCTGCAGCAGGTCGGCCCGGACCAGCGCCTCCTCGTCGGACAACGGCAGCGCGCTGCTCTCGCGCAGCAGGTCGAGCCACGGCCGCCAGCTGCCCTCGTCCTGCTCGGGAAGCGGGCCCACCGGCGCGGCGGCGCCCCGGAACCGGGGCAGCCAGCGCGCCACCCGGGCCACCTGGTCGTCATCGGGCGCACCGTGCGTGAGGACGTGGACGCCCGGCGAGAGCCGCAGGCTCGCGAGCCGGTCGCCGTCCCAGCTCGTGTGCACGGCTCCGGAGGCGTCGGCCGAGAGGAGGTTGAAGGTGCGCGTCGAGGGACGTCCGGTCGGCAGTCGGCCGGCGGACACCGCCTCGAGCGGGAGCGCCCCGCGGGTGCGCCAGCCCCCCTCGGGGACGGGCGGCTGCTCCCGCCGGTTGAGGACGACGGAGGCGCGGGCCGGCCCGGTCGCCGTGGCCAGCCAGGCTCCCCCGGCCTCGCGGTCGTGCAGGCCCTCGACGCGGTCGCCGAGCTCGGGCCACCAGGCGGCGGGAGGATCCCAGGGGCGGTCGGCCGACTCGTCGCGGAGCCCGAGGAACACCACCGGCCACTCGGTGCCAGGAGCGACGGACACGACGACGGTGCACACGGTGCGGCCTCCTCCGGCACGATCCGTCGGGATGCGGCATCGTGGTGGCTGCAACGCTACCCGCCGACGGGCACCAGCTCGGCGGCCGACCGACAGGGGCACCATCGTGACCGACAGCACCATCGTGACCGACAGCACCGCCGCAGCCGCAGACGACCACGCGGTCGGTCCCGACGCCCGCCGGCTGACCGTCGTCGTCGGCATCTGCGGCGGCATCGCCGCCTACAAGGCCGTGTCCGTGGTGCGCGAGCTCGTGCTCCGGGGCCACGACGTGCACGTCGTCCCCACGGAGGCGGCCCTCCGGTTCGTCGGCGCCCCCACCCTCGAGGCGATCAGCCGCAACCCGGTGCACACCTCCGTCTTCGACGACGTCGCCCAGGTGCGACATGTCGCCCTCGGCCAGCAGGCCGACCTGATCGTCGTCGCGCCGGCGACCGCGCACACCCTCGCGAAGCTCGCCCACGGGCTGAGCGACGACCTGCTCGGCACGACCGTCCTCGCGAGCACGGCGCCGCTCGTCGTCGCGCCGGCGATGCACACGCAGATGTGGCAGGCGGCCTCGACCACCGACAACGTGGCGCTGCTCCGTGCGCGGGGCGTCGTCGTGGTCGGTCCCGACGACGGCCCGCTGACCGGCGGCGACAGCGGCCCCGGCCGGCTGAGCGAGCCCGACGTGATCGTCGACGCGGCGCTCGCGGTGGTCGAGGGCCGGGCCGAGGAGGCGCGACGGCGTGACCTGGCCGGTCGCGACCTCGCCGGCCGGGTCGTCGTCGTCACGGCCGGCGGGACGCGCGAGCCCCTCGACCCGGTGCGCTGGCTCGGCAACCGCTCCAGCGGCAAGCAGGCCCTCGCCGTCGCCCGCGAGGCCACGGCCCGTGGCGCCCGCGTGGTCTTCCTCGCGGCCCACGTCGACGACGAGGTCGCGGCTGCGGTCGCGCAGCTGGCGGGCGTCGAGGTGCGGACCGCCGGCACCGCGGCCGAGCTCGACGTCGCCACCACGGCGGCCGCCGAGGAGGCCGACGTCGTCGTGATGGCGGCCGCGGTCGCGGACTGGACGCCCGCCTCCGTCGCCGACGCCAAGCTGAAGAAGGACGACGCGGGCGACCGCCTCACCCTCGACCTGGTGCGGACCGTCGACGTGCTGGCCGGCCTCGTGGCACGGCGCCGGACGGGCCAGGTCGTCGTGGGCTTCGCCGCCGAGACCTCGACCGGGCGGGACGACCTGACCGCCCTGGGCCGCCGCAAGCTCATGCGGAAGCCCGCCGACCTGCTCGTGCTCAACCAGGTCGGCTGGGCCGAGGGCTTCGGCCGGGACGAGTCCGTCGCGGTCCTGCTCGGCCGGGACGGCGCCGTCGTCGGGGAGTCGAACGGCACCAAGGCGGACACGGCGCGCGCCCTGCTCGACGCCGTGGTCAGCCTGCTCGGCGCTGCTTCAGCCACAGCACGAGAGTGAAGCTGAAGACGACGAGCACCATCCACGACCCGATCTTGCTGGGGTGCACGATCGACCAGCCGTCAGCCTGCGAGGCGTAGGTCCAGGCGCCCATCAGGGTCGCGGCGTTCTCGGCGACCCAGATGAAGAAGCCGATCAGGGCGAAGGCGACGAGCAGGGGCATCCTCCGGTCGCGGCCCCGCACCCGGAACGTCACCCCCTTGCGTCCCAGCAGCACGACGGCCACGCCGAGCAGCGCCCAGCGAAGGTCGACGAACCAGTGGTTCGTGAAGAAGTTGACGTAGAAGGCGAGCGCGAGGGCGAGGGTCGGCAGCATCCGCAGCCGGTCGACCCGCAGGTCGAGACGCCGCCAGGCCTGGCAGACGTAGCTGCCCACCGCCGCGTACATGAAGCCGCTGTAGAGCGGGACCTCGCCGATCCGCAGCACGCCCGGCTCGGGGTACGACCACGACCCGACCGCCACCTTGAACACCTCGAGACCGAGGCCGAGCAGGTGGAACAGGCAGATCACGACGAGCTCGTCCCGGGTCTCGAGCCGGGTCGCGACGAAGACGACCTGCACGAGCACGCACCAGACCAGCATCGCGTCGTAGCGCGGCAGCCCGACGTCGACGACGCTCGTCAGGGCGAGGCCCGCGAGCACGGCCACGGCGAACGCGCACGACAGTGCCTGCTGCACGCCGAACGCGACGAGGTCGCGACCGGCCTCGAGGAGGCGGTCGGCGCCTCCTGCGCGGCTGCCCGCGACGGATCGTGCACCGGTCACGACGACCTCCCCCCGACGCCGGGGGTCGGCGTCGGCTCGACGCTACGAGCAGCGGACCCGACGGCGCGTCGTCCTCGGGGAGCATCTCGTTCGTCCGTCGTGAGGAGATCGACATGTCTCGTGGGCGGGGGACGTCGACCGCCGACTGGGGGACGTCGACTTGCGCGTTAACCTCCGTGCGACACAATGCCCCCGTGAGCAAGAAGATCGACGCAGCCCTCAAGTCCCTCGTCAAGGCCCTCGAGCACCACGGCGAGGTGATGAGCGACCGTCCCGTCAGCGCCAAGCGCGCCGGGCGGGCCACGGAGAAGGTGCGCCAGGCCGCCTCGGCCTACACACAGGTCGTCGCCGACA
The DNA here is from genome assembly GCF_004364285.1 of Frigoribacterium sp. PhB116. Taxonomy (GTDB): domain Bacteria; phylum Actinomycetota; class Actinomycetes; order Actinomycetales; family Microbacteriaceae; genus Frigoribacterium. The sequence goes on from NZ_SOBE01000001.1 coordinate 466,029, forward strand.
AGACGGGCCAGCCGAACCCCTTCGTCGACTTCCTCGACCCCGAGACCGTGCAGTCGCTGCGCGGCGAGCGGGACGCCATCGCCACCAAGAAGACGAAGAAGCACGACGACTAGCGGGCTCGCCGCGGCGGCCCGACCGCCGCGGCCCTGCCCTCGGACGTGCGCGCCGCGACCGCAGCCGCAGCACCAGCCGCCGCGTCAGTCGATCGCCGCGACGGCGACCGCCTGTGCCGTGATCGCGAGGCAGACGCCGTCGCCCACGGCGCGACGCCGGTCGGCCCGGTGGTCGAGGGTGATCAGCACGTCGCCCGCCGTCCGCACGACGGTGCGCACGGTGGCCCCGCGGAACGACACCTGCTCGACCGTGCCGGCGAGGCCCCGGTCGGCGAAGACCACGTCCTCCGGCCGGACGTAGGCCCAGACCGGGCCGTCCGCGCAGACGCCGACGGCCGGCACCTCTCCCCCGGGCAGCCGGACCCGCCCCGAGACGACCTCCGAGCGAAGCCGGTTGCTCGTCCCGACGAACTCGGCGACGAACTGCGTCGCCGGCGTCGCGTAGAGCTCCTCGGGGGCACCGATCTGCTCGATGCCGCCGGCGCGCATGACCGCCACGCGGTCGGCGACCGCCAGCGCCTCCTCCTGGTCGTGGGTGACGAACAGCGTCGTGATCGACAGCTCACGCTGGATCCGGCGGATCTCGTCGCGGAGCTGGACGCGCACCTTCGCGTCGAGGGCGCTCAGCGGCTCGTCGAGCAGCAGCACGCGCGGCCGCGTGACGAGGGCGCGGGCGAGCGCGACGCGCTGCTGCTGGCCGCCCGACAGCTGGTGCGCGTACCGGGAGCCGAGGTCGCCGAGCCCGACCAGGTCGAGCATCTCAGCAGCCCGCCGTGCCCGCTCGGCCCGGGCCACGCGTCGCATCCGAAGGCCGAACTCGACGTTCTGCTGGACCGTGAGGTGCGGGAACAGCGAGTACGTCTGGAACACCATCCCGACGTCGCGCCGGTGCGTCGGGACGCCGACGACGTCACGGCCGTCGATCGAGACGGTCCCGCTCGTCACGGCCTCGAGCCCCGCGAGGCTGCGCAGCGCCGTCGTCTTGCCGCAGCCAGACGGCCCGAGCAGGGCGACCAGCTCGCCGGCACCCAGGTCGAGGTCGAGACCGGTCAGAGCGCGGTGGCCGGCGTACTCCTTGACCACGGACCGGAAGGCGACGGTCGCGCCGGCGGCGCCGGTCGTCGTCGAGGAGGCGGCGGCGGGCCGCTCGGGCAGGGTGGCGGTCACGAGAGGGCCTTCCGGGAGGTGGAGGAGGAGACGGCGGGACGCGCCGTGCCGACGGAGCCGACCCGGCCCATCACGACGAGCAGCACGAACGCGAAGGCGAGTGCGAGCAGGGCGACGATCACGGCGGCGAACGGGTCGCTGCGGCTGATCTGGACGAGCGAGGTCTGCAGGGTGACGCGGTTCAGCAGCGACGAGATCGTGTACTCGCCGAGCACGACGGCGACGGTGATGAACCCTGCGGCGAGCAGCCCGCGACGCAGGCTCGGCACGACGACCAGCACGAGGGTCGAGAGCCAGCTCGAGCCGAGCGTCCGCGACGCCTCGGTCAGGGTCCGGAGGTCGGTCGCCGCGAGGTCCGACTGCACGGCCCGGTAGGCGTAGGGCAAGACGGTCACCCCGTAGGCGAGGGCGAGGGTCCAGGCCCCCGAGCCGAGGAGGCGCGCCACGACCGAGTAGACCGGCGCGAGCCCGACGACGAGCACGATCGCCGGGACCGTGATCGGCACCAGGCAGACGAACTCGAGCACGCGCGACAGCCGCGGGTACCGCAGGTGGACCAGCACCATCGCGGGCACGAGCATCACGAGGACGAGCACGGCGGTCACGACCGCGAGCACGAGGCTGTTCGTCACGCCCTCGACGAGGTTCCGGTAGGCGCGGCCGTTCTCCGGGTCGGCCAGGGCGAGCCAGTGGCCGAGGTCGTGGCCGGTGCCGTCGGCGCTCCGCAGCGAGAACGCGACCATGGCGGCGATCGGCACGGCGAAGACGAGGCCGATGACGACGAGGGCCGCGCGACGGGCGGCGGGCGAGGCGGCGCCGGGGCCGCTGCCGCGGGTCGTGCGGCGGCCGACCGCGCTCATCGCGTCCACCGGTCGGTGCGGCGCTGCAACAGGGAGTAGCCGACCATGAGCACGACCATCACGAGCACCATCCCGAAGGCGAGCACGCCGGCCACGTTCTCGCGACCGAGCACGGTCTCGCTGACGAGGGCGGCGCGGATCTGCAGCGGCACGATCTGCGAGCCCTGGCTGATCAGGGCCGCGGCGGTCGCGTAGGACGAGAACGCGTTGGCGAAGAGGAGGAGCAGGCTGCCGGCGAAGGCGGGCGCCAGCACCGGGACGACGACGCGCAGCAGGTGCTGGCGGGACGTCCCGCCCAGGGTGGCGACCGCCTCCTGCCACTGGGGCGCGAGGCCGGTGACCGCGGGCATGAAGGTGATGACCATCAGCGGCACCTGGAAGTACAGGTAGGGCAGCAGGAGACCGGGTACCTCGTAGATCCACGCCCCGCCCGCGAAGATGTCGACGCCCGCTCGCGTCAGGAGCAGCTGCGTGACGACGCCCTGGATGCCGATCGTCGCGGTGAACGCGAAGGCGAGCATCACGCCGCCGAACTGGGCGAGCACGCTGGCGGCGCCGTCCACGAGGCTGCGGACCAGCCCGTCGGGGCGCAGGGCGGTGAGGCCCCAGCAGACGACGGCGCCGACGACCGCTCCCCCGACGGCCGTCACGCCCGAGACGAGGAACGAGCTGGCGAAGGTGCGGAGCACGACGGGGTCGCCGAGCGCCGTCAGGTTCGACAGCGTGGGCCGGCCGTCGCCGTCGACGAGGCCTGTGCCGAGCGCGAGCAGGCACGGCAGCAGGAGGAACGCCAGGACGTACAGCACGAACGGCGTGAGCCCCCACCACGCCGCGGGACGGCGCCGGGCCCTCGTGGGCACGACGCCGTCCGGGGTGACGGAGGCCTGGGGGACGGTCTCCGCCAGGGTGGTCACGATCAGCCGATCGCCGCGGCCCACGACTGCGCGAGCAGGGCCGAGGCGGCCTCGGTCTGCTCGCTCGTCAGCTGCACGGTGTCCTCGGGCTGCTCGCCGACGGCGTCCAGGGCGTCCTGGTCGACCGTGCCGGCCTCGACCATCGCGGCCAGGCGGACGGGGTAGGCGCCGGCGGCGAGGTACAGGTTCTGCGCCGTGTCGCCCATGATGAATTCCTGCCACAGGCGCGCGGCGGCCGGGTGCGGCGCGTCGACGTTGATCGCCTGGTTGTAGTAGCTGGCGAGGGCCGTGCCGGGCAGCACGGCGGTCTTCCAGTCACGGCCGCCCGCGTCGGCCGCGGCGGCGAGGTTGTTGTAGCTCCAGTCGAAGACGACCGGCGTCTCGCCCGAGGCGATCGTCGCCGGGGTCGGGTCGGTCGGCAGGAAGTTGCCGGCGTCGGCCAGCTGACCGAAGAAGTCGATGCCCGGCTGGACGTCGTCGGCGCTGCCGCCGTCCTGCAGGGCGGCCCACTGGACGGCGGCCGCGGCGGCGCCCGCCTGGGTCGGGTCGCCGTTGATCGCGATCTTCCCCTTGTAGTCGTCGCCGAGCAGGTCGTCGAGGCTGGTGGGCTCGGGGACGGCGTCCGCGTCGTAGCCGACCGACATCAGGCCCGTGTAGTCGTAGACCCAGGTGCCGTCGGCGTCCTTGTGGTCGTCGGCGATGTCGTCCCACGTCGTCACCTTGTAGGGCGCGAACTGGTCGGTGTTCGCCAGCGCGACGGCCGAGCCGAGGTCGAAGACGTCGGGGGCGCCGTCCTGCCCCGCCAGGTTCTGCGCCGCGGTGATCTCCTCGGCGCTCGACACGTCGGGGCTGTCCGAGTTGACCGTGATGTCGTACTCGGCCTCGAAGGCGTCGATGATCTTCCCGTAGTTGGCCCAGGTGTCGGGCAGGGCGATGACGTTGAGCTCGCCCTCCGCCTCGGCGGCGGCGACGAGGGCGTCCATGCCGCCCAGGTCGGCGGCGCTGGTCGCGGTGGCGGCGTCGGTGCCGGAGGCGCCTGCCGTGTCGGACGCGTCGGCGGAGGCCGAGCAGCCGGTCAGGCCGAGGGCGAGGGCGCCGAGGGCGGCGGCGGCGGCGAGGTGTCGCTTGTCGATCACGGGTGGGTCCTCCTGGTGCTCGGCCGCCGGTCGCGTCTGGGGATCAGCTCGCGGAGGGGCGTCGGTCGGCCTGCGTGCACGGTAGGGAGGCCCGGCGTCGGTCCGGGGGGCGCCGGGTGGAGCGCGGGTGAACGGTCGATGGCGCGCGGGCCCTCGGCCGTCGGGCGTGCCCGCCCCGGGATCGCCCGCCCCGACTCAGTCCCAGCCGCCCAGGTAGGCGGCGAGCGACGGCTCGCCCTCGACGCGCTCGCACCAGGTCGCGGCGACGCGGCGGGTCTCGAAGAACTCCTCGGTGTCGTGGAGCCGGGCGCGGGCCTCGGCGCGGCTCGAGCGGATGCGCAGGACGGAGGTGCCGCCTCCTTCGTCCGGTGCGCCGTCCTGCCCGTCGCCCGTCGAGCCTTCCGTGACCTCGACGGTGCCGAGGGCCCCGACGCCCACTGAGGAGACCGCCTCGAGCAGGGGGGCAGCGTCGCGGACGCGCACCGGGGCCGGCAGGTCGACGGTCACCCGCGCCGTGCGCGTCGCCTTGGCGGCCACCTCGTCCGAGGCGCCGACGACCCGCGCGTCGGCGGCGAAGACGGACAGGTGCTCGTCGGGCACCACGACGACGGAGCCGGGCAGCGCGGCCAGGACGGTGTCGACGCAGAGCCAGGCGGTGCCCGCCGAGGGCGCCGCGGCGAGCCGCACCAGCACGTCGGGGGTCGCCCCGCGCAGCCCTCGCGGCCGCGATCCCTCGACGGGGACGAGCCCGCTGAGCACGAGCGTCTCGCCGTTCTTCTGCCGCTGGCGGTCGACCGAGTGGCGGCCGGCCCAGTCCGGGCCGTCGTGCCAGGCGACGGCAGCCGGTTCGTGGGCGAGCAGCGCGCCCCCGCGCCAGGCACGCCAGGCCCACTCCCAGTCCTCTCCGCCGTAGGTCGTGAAGTCCTCGTCGAAGCCGCCGACGGTCTCGAGGAACGAACGGGAGCACGCGAGCACGGCGCCGATGACGTGCCGGTACGAGCGGTCGTCGGAGTCGAGCAGGTCGCGGCTGGCGCGGTAGGCGTCGTCGAGCCAGCGCGGGGCGGGCAGCTCGTGCCGTGGCCCCTCCTGCTCGACAGGGGCGTCGACGGCGACGCCGCCGAAGTCGGCGTGGCGCCTCGTGCCGACGACGACGGCCTCCGGCGCGAGGGCGGGCAGCCTCGACATGGCCGTCACCCAGCCGGGCTCGGGCGCCGTGTCGGCGTCGAGGAAGCAGAGCACCTCGCCCGTCGACGAGCGCACCCCGAGGTTGCGCGCCGCGGAGAGCCGGAAGCCTTCGTCGGCCTGGACCACCAGCCGGACGCCGTCGGGCACGCGGGGCGCCTCGGGCGAGCCGTCGTCGACAACGACGACCTCGAGCAGCTCGGCCGGGTGGTCCTGACGCGCGAGGGCGGCGAGGGTCCGGTCCAGCTCGGCCTGCTGGCGGTAGTGGGCCACGACCACGGAGACGGTCGGCAGCGGGTCGGGCACGAGGCCGTCGAGCAGGTCCCAGCGGTTGCCCGGCACTCCCCTGGGCTCCCTCAGGGCACGGGCGGGCGCCTCCTCGTCTCGTCGCTCGTCGGTCACGGCGTCGCCCCCGCTCGCTCGCGGCCGCCCCACCACGCGAGGTACGCCGCCGCGACGTCGTCGATGTCGGGCGCTGTCCAGGCGTCGGGAGCCAGCCAGGTGGAGTCCGGGTCGGCGACGGCCCGCGCGACGGCCTCGGCGAGGGCGTCGGGATCGTCGTCGATCAGGCTGAGGGTGCCGGGCCGGAGCGCCGCCATCTCGCGGGAGTACCGCGTGTCGGGCACGATCGGGCGTCGCCCGGCGCCGATCCAGGTCGCGATCGAGCCCGACGCCGAGACGTGTCGGTGCACGGCGACCGGCACGGAGGCGCGGCGGCAGCGGTCGAGGAGCACCGCGTCGTCGAGGTACCCGGTCACGTCGAGGACGACCCCGTGGGAGGCGGCGTCCGACACGAGCTGGTCGGTCTCGGCCTCGTGCCCCGCGCTGGCACGGCCGAGCGCGGTGACGCGGAGCGACCCTGCCGCGTCGTCCCCGCGGGCCTGGAGCCGGGCGACGGCGTCGACGAGCTCCGCGTGGCCCTTGCCGGGGTAGACGAAGCCGATGACGGCGGCGGTGCCGTCGGCCGCGGGCCGTCCGGTCGGCGGCGGGGCGAGGTCCACGGGGAGCGGGACGATGCCGGGTCGCACCCCGTCGGTCGTGTGCTCGGCGAGCAGCAGCGCCTCGTGCTCGCTGTTGACGACCGTGCCCGCCACGGCCTCGACCACGCGCCGGTAGCAGTCGCCGCGCCGGACGAGGTTGCGCTCGCCGTCGGACGGCTGGGGCAGGTCGTGCAGCGTGACCGTCAGGGCGACCCGGCCGGCGAGGTCGACGAGGCGGTCCGCGGCGTCCTCGGGCGACGTCGCCCACAGCCGGTCGGTGAAGTGCAGGTGGGCCGAGGCGGGCGGCCTGGGCCCGGTCAGGTCGGACGGCGAGACCGCGAGGTCCCGACCCGTGCGGCGGGCGACCGCGTCGGCGACGCGCCGGGCGAGGACGGTCACGCCGTGCTGCGGGTCGTCGGTCACGACGAGGGCAGGTGCCTCCGGGTGCGGCGCGGCGCGGTCGTCGGCGCTCACGCGAGCCCCAGCAGCGCCAAGGAGTCGGCGTGGCGGGCGAGGCCGGCGTCGACGACCTGCGGCTCGCGCTCGTACCACCGGAGGTGCGCCTCCCGGACCTCCTCGCGGGGCACCCGGGTGCCCTCGACGATCCAGTGGTCGGTGGCCTCGTCGTCGAGCCCGAAGGCGTCGACGACCGCCTGCAGCCGCGGCGCGTGGACGCTGTCGAGCAGCTGCCGTCCGGGGTCGACGACGTGCTCGGACAGCCCCAGGCGATCGCGGACACGGGACGCGAGCGCCGTCCACACGGGGTTGCCCGGGTGGTTGAGGGTGCGCATCTGCGCGAACGACGGGTCGTCGAACAGGTCGGACGCGACCACCGCGTCGTGCGCCTCCTCGCGCTTCCGCAGCTCGTGCAGCGAGAGCGCGGCGACCGACCGGACCGACTCTGCGTCCAGCCGTGGGACCGGGGTCGTCGTGCCGTCACGCCGGGCGGCCGCCTCGGCCAGCACGACGAGGTCGTGGTAGTCGACCAGCGGCGGCACCAGCGACGGGTCGTGCGGCGGCCGGACGATCGCCGACGTCGGGTAGAGGCCCGCGAAGCGGACGACGGGCACGGCGACGACGCGTGCCCCGGGGCCGAGCCGGCCGGTCAGCTGCCGCGTGCCGAGCGGGAGGTCGTGGTAGTCGTCGCGCACCGGCTGGGAGACCAGCACGGAGGCGCGGGCCAGCCAGCGGTCCAGGTGCGGCAGGTCGGCGGTGACGAGCTCGTGAACAGCAGGTGTCCGGACGGTGCGGAGGCCGCCCCCGTCGAGAGCGACCCGGAGCGACTCGGCCTGGCAGTTGCCGATCACGACGGCGACGGGACCGTCGCCCTCGGGCTCGCCGAGACCGTAGAAATGCCCGTAGTGCCGGGTGCGGCCGTCGACGGCCGGGGTGTGCTGGGTCATGGTGCCTCTCCGTGGCGTCCCGCAGGTGGCAGACGCGACGACCCCATCGTGCTGGATGGCGCCCCGTGAGGGCCACTCTGCGTCACCGGGCACACAGGCCCTTCTCCGGCTATGGTGCAGGAAGGCCGCTCCCATCGGCCCCTCCCTCGACGCGAACCGGGCCCCCGGTCTCCCCAGGGTCCCCGAGTCGCCCCGGCTCACCTCCCGACGGTCTGCCCGACCGTCGCGCCCCGACTGAGCCGAGGAGGCCCGATGATCGACACCCCGCCGCCCGCCCGCGACGCCCTGCGCGTCGCGTCCGTGCCCGCCGGCCACCCCTACGTCCGCCACCTCGAGCCGGTCGACGACTCCGCCGTCGCGCGGGTCGTCGTCCGTCTCGCCGACCCGCTGCCCGACCCCTCGGAGCCCGCCCGCTGGTGGCCGCCCGTCGTGCTCGACGCCGGCTGGATCGCCGAGCACGCCGCCCAGGTCGACGTGCTGCACGTGCACTTCGGCACCGAGTCGTACGACCTCGAGCACCTCCGCCGCGTCGTCGACGCCGCCCGTGCCGCACGGCTGCCGATCGTCCACACCGTGCACGACCTCGTGAACCCGCAGCTGGTGGACCAGGCGCCGCACCGCGCCCACCTGGGCCTGCTCGTCACCGAGGCCGACGAGGTGCTCACCCTGACGGAGGGAGCCGCCGACGAGGTCGAGCGCACCTTCGGGCGCCGGCCCGTCGTCGTGCCGCACCCGCACCTCCTTCCCCTCGACTCGGCAGCCCCGACCGGCGCCGCGCACGACGAGGTCGTCGTCGGCGTCAGCCTGCGCGACCTGCGCCCCAACGTCGACGGACCGGGCTCCGTCGCGACCCTGATCGCGGCCGCCGGGCTGCTGGCCGAGGACGGTCGGCCCGTCGCCGTGCGGGTCGACGTCAACGAGCGCGTCCGCGACGCGGCGGCGCTCGCCGAGGTGCGGGCCCTCGTCGCCGACGCGCCGGGTCATCTCGACGTCTCGCTCGCGGTCCACCCGCGGCTCGACGACGACGAGCTGGCGGAGGCGCTGGCCGACCTCGACGTCGTCGTGCTGCCGTACTCGCACGGGACGCACTCCGGCTGGGTCGAGCTGAGCTGGGACCTGGGCGTGCCCGTCGCAGCACCGCGGGTGGGCCACGTCGCCGACCAGCACCCCGCCGCCGTGGACACCGCGTCCTTCGACGCCGGCGACGCCGGCCAGCTGGCGGCCGCCGTCTCCTCGCTCCTGCGGGCGCGCGGCGACGCTCCCACCCGGCCCGGCTCAGCGGCCCGACGGGCCCTCGTGGCGGAGCGCCGCGAGCAGCGACGGGCCCAGCGGGGCGAGATCGCGCAGGCGCACCTCGCGGCGTACGAGCGCGCCGTCGTCACGGCCGCGGCCCGTCACGCGTCCGGTGCCACCGAGCCCACCTCCTCCGCCCGGCCCTCGGAGCTGGTCTCGTGACGGCCGTGTCCGGGACGGGCGCCGCCTCCTCGTCGACCGGGCTCGTCGAGCCAGCGCGCACGGCCGCGCGCCCGCGCCGCATCGTCGTCGTGGCTCCTCTGCGCTACCCGATCGCCGAGCCCCACGCGGGCGGCCTGGAGTCGAGCGTGTGGCACCAGGTGCGCGTCCTCCGTTCCCGTGGCCACCAGGTGCTGCTCTGCGCGGTCGAGGGCAGCGACCACCTGCTCGGCGGGCCCCCCGAGTTCGCCCTTCCCGCCGTGCACTGGGACGACCCGGCCGACGCCACCGACTCGACCTACCCCGCCGGCTACCTGGACGTGGCCGTGCCGGCGCTCCACCGCGCCCTGGACTGGATCCGCGACCACGCCGACCAGATCGACGTCGTCGAGAACCACTCACTCAGCGGCCACGTGCTCTCGCGGGCCGGCGAGCTCGGCGTGCCCGTCGTCTCGACCCTGCACACCCCGACGCTGCCCGACCTGCTCGAGCACCACCGGGCCGGCGTCGAGCCGCGCAGCGCGTTCCTCGCCGTGAGCGAGCACACGGCGGCCGTCTGGCGAGCCGAGGGCGTCGAGGCGCGCGTGCTGCCCAACGCGGTGGACACGGACCTCTGGCCCCTCGGCCCCGGCGGCGACGACCTGGTCTGGACCGGGCGGATCGTGCCCGAGAAGGGGCCGCACCTCGCGATCGAGGCCGCGCGCCTCGCCGGCCGACGCATCGTGCTGGCCGGGCGGGTCGGGGACGTCGACTACCACGAGTCGATGGTCGTGCCCCTGCTGGGGGCGGACGCCGAGCACGTGGGGCCGCTGCGGCAGCCCGAGCTCGCCGACCTCGTCGGCCGGTCGGCCTGCGCCCTCGTCACGCCCTGCTGGGAGGAGCCGTTCGGGCTCGTCATCGCGGAGGCGTTGTCGACCGGCACGCCCGTCGCCTCCTTCGCGACCGGCGGCGTCCCCGAGGTCGTCGGCTCGAGCATCGGGGCAGGTCTCGTCCCGCGGGACGACGTGGCCGGGCTCGCGCACCTCGTGGCCGGGCTCGCCGCGGAGGCCTCGACGACGCCGGGCTTCCGCCGCAGGGTGCGGGCCGACGCGGTGGCACGCTTCTCGTTGCACCGCCGTGCCGAGGTGGTCGAGGAGGTGCACGAGGCTCTGGTCGCGGGCCACCTCACCGGTGCCGGGAGGGCCAGGGCCCTGCTCGCCCCCGAGGCCGTCGCGTGACCGCGCGTCCCCTCGTCGGCTGGTATGTGCACCACCACGGTGCCGGCCACCTGACGCGGCTGCTGGCGGTGCGGCCGCACCTCGAGGCCGACGTGGTCGTCTTCAGCTCCCTCGCTGCACCGGCCGTCCTGCCCGAGGCCACGACCTGGCTGCAGCTCCCGCGGGACGACCACGACGTGGTCGCGCCCGACGGCACGACCCGGGCCCCCGGCGACCCCGAGTCGGGCACCGACCCGACGGTGCGCGGCATGCTGCACTGGGCGCCGCTGCACCACGACGGCCACGCCGGGCGCCTCGCCGCCGTCGCGGCCTGGATCGCGCACGCCCGGCCCCGGGCGTTCGTCGTCGACGTCTCCGTCGAGGTCACGCTGCTCGTCCGCCTGCTCGGGGTGCCGCCCGTCGTCGTCGCCCAGCCCGGCGACCGCTCGGACGCTCCGCACGCCCTCGGCTGGGACGCGGCTGACCGTGTCCTCGCGCCCTGGGCGGAGGGGCTGCACGTCTCGTCCGCTCTCGACCGCGTCCGGGACAGGGTCCGGTTCGTGGGCGGGATCTCCCGGCACGACGGCCGGGTCGACGGCCCCGGCTCACCGGCCCCCGGCACCGTCCTGGTGCTGGCCGGCGGGGGCGCGGAGGGTCGCGAGGGGCTCGCGCAGCGCGTCGCCGAGGCCTCGAGGGCCACGCCTGCCTGGCGCTGGTCCCTGCTCGGCGCCTCGGCCGACAGCTGGGTCGACGACCCGTGGCCTCTCCTCCGCCGAGCCGAGGTCGTCGTCTCGGCCGCCGGCCAGAACAGCGTCGCCGATCTCGCGGCCGCCGGCGCCCGCGCCGTCGTCGTCCCCCAGGACCGCCCGTTCGACGAGCAGCGGACGACGGGGCGCCTCCTCGCCGAGCGCGGGCTCGCCGTCGTGCCCGATCACGGCCGTGCCGACCACGGCTGGCCCGCGCCGGACGCGTGGCCCGAGCTGCTCGACCGGGCGTGCGCGCTCGCTCCCGACTGGTCGCTCTGGCAGGTGGACGGCGCCGCTGCCCGAGCGGCCGCGGTGATCTCCGAGGTCGCCCGGTGACGGGGCGGCAGCCCGCGCCGACCGGCTCGACGGTCGCGGTCACGCTCTGCTCGGCCGCCCGTCTCGACCACCTCCTGCCGCAGCGCGAGGCCCTGGCGCGCCTCCGGCCGTCGGTGCCCCACGTCGTCGTCTGGCTCGACGAGACGCCGGCGCCCGCGCTCCCCGAGCTGGCCGAGGCCCACGTGCTGCACGTGCCGCCGGGACCCGACGGCCTGCGCCTCGCGGCCGGCAGGAACGCAGGTGCCGAGCAGGCGATCGCCCTCGGTGCCTCGCTCGTGGTGTTCCTCGACGCGGACTGCGTTCCCGGCCCCGACTTGGTCGTGCGGTACGAGGCCGCCGCGTCGGCGCACCCCGACGCGCTGCTCTGCGGCCCGGTCACGTACCTGCCCGAGGGCCACGTCGGCCTCGACGACCACTCGCTCGACGCCGCGACGCGGCCGCACGCGGCGCGCCCCTCGCCCGAGGCCGGCGAGACCGTCGTCGCGGGGCACGACCAGTACGCGCTGTTCTGGTCGCTCTCGTTCGCCCTCGCCGCCGACACCTGGGCGCGGACGGGCGGCTTCGAGCCCGGCTACGAGGGCTACGGCGGCGAGGACACCGACTTCGCCTTCACCGCCCGGTCGCTCGGCCTCCCGCTCGTCTGGGTCGGCGGCGCGCACGCGTACCACCAGTGGCACCCCACGACGGCGCCGCCCTGGCAGCACCTCGACGACATCCTCCGCAACGGCCGGCGGTTCGCCGAGCGGTGGGGCGAGTGGCCGATGGGCGGCTGGCTCGAGGCGTTCCGCGAAGGAGGCGCGGTGCGCGTCGCCGAGGACGGCGGCTGGGAGCGCGTCACGGCCTGAGCGGTCTGCGCACCTCGCCTCTCCGCTCGGCGCGGGAGACGGCCCTCGGTCATCCCGACCGGAGCCGGGCGTGCTCGGCGGTGCGCTCGCTGAGGAACGAACAGAGCCGTGCGACGGCGCTCACCTCGGCCGCCAGGGCCGTGACCTGCGCTGACGTCGCCTCGGCGGCGTGCTCGCGGGCCTCGAACGTGACCGTCCACTCGGGCGACCCACCGATCTTGCGGCGCAGGTACACCTCGGTCCCGGACGTCTCGAGACGCAGGACGACGAGCCCGGTGTCGACCGTCGTCTCGTCCCACGACGTGTCCACGGCCTGCGGTGCGGCGGCGTCGACTTGCTCGGACGAGTGGAACTCGTCGATCCAGCCCGTGAGCTCGTCCATCGCCAGTCGCGGCACCGCGGTCTCCTCCTGGGTCGGCGTCGGCTCGTCCTGCCGGCGAGCCCTGTCCGTCCATCTTGCCCTGGTCCCGAGGCGAGGTCCCCGAGGAGGCCGTCCCGGCGTGCGCCCGAGAGGCCGCTCAGTTCCGAGTCGTCAGAAGACGGCGACCGTCATCCCGGCGGTGGTCGCCGGACGCTCCATGGCGGCCAGGGCGCCGGGGAGGTCATCGAAGCCGATCGTCAGGCCGATCGACTCCGCGGGCCGCAGCCGGCCCGTGACGACGTCGGCGATCATCGCGGCGTACTCCCCGACCGAGATGCCGTGGCTGCCCAGCAGCTCGAGCTCGTCGGCGATGACCCTGCCCATCGGGATGACGGGGGCGGCCTCGTCGTGGAGGAGGAGCCCGACCTGGACGTGCCGCCCCCTGGGCCGGAGCGAGCGGACCGAGGCGGCGGACGTGGCGCGGCTGCCGTAGGCGTCGAGGGCGACGTGCGCACCGCCTCCGGTGAGGCTACGGACAGCGTCGACGGCCTGCTCGTCCATCGGGACGACGTCGGCACCGAGGGCGGCCGCCCGCTCGAGGGCCGCGGGCGAGACGTCGACGGCGACGACGCGGGCACCGGCGGCGACGGCCACCGCGATCGCCGAGAGGCCGACCCCACCGCAGCCGAAGACGGCGACCTGCTCGCCCGATCGGACCCGGGCCCGGTCGTGGAGCGCGTGGTAGGCGGTCCCGAAACGGCAGCCGAGCGCGGCGGCCGCCGCGAACCCGACGGCGTCCGGCAGGGCGATCACGTTGACGTCGGCGTGCGGCACGACCACGGACTCGGCCCAGGAGCCAGCAAGGGTGAAGCCGGGCTGCTCTTGACGCGTGCACACCTGCGTGGCGCCCGCGCGGCACTCGTCGCACGTGCCGCACGCGAAGACGAAGGGAGCGGTCACGCGGTCCCCGACCGAGACCCGGGCGACGTCCGGGCCCACGGCCGCGACCACGCCGGCGAACTCGTGCCCGGGGACGTGCGGCAGCCGGACCGAGTCGTCGTGTCCCTTCCAGGCGTGCCAGTCGCTGCGGCAGACGCCGGTCGCGGCGACCCTGACGACGACACCGTCAGCCGGGGGCACGGGATCTGGGAGCTCGACGATGGACGGGACGGACCCGAAGTGGTCGTACTGGACGGCGCGCATCCCCCGATCCTGGCACCGTCGGGTGACGGCGCCCGGGCATGACGAGAGCCCCGGCTGGCGGGCCGGGGCTCGTGGTCGTTCAGACTCGTGGTGGGCGATACCGGACTCGAACCGATGACCTCTTCCGTGTGAAGGAAGCGCGCTACCAACTGCGCCAATCGCCCCTGATCGGGACTCGTCGATACTAGTGGATCTTGTGACCCGGGCGCCATTCGAGGAGGCCGGCTGCGCCTCCGGCGAGGCGTCGAGGAGGCGACCAAGACACGAACATCTCTCGATTTGTTTTCTGTCCAGGGTCTGGGTAGTGTTCTTCTTGTTCGCAGGAATGCAGAACGAAGTGCGGATGTGGCGCAGTGGTAGCGCATCACCTTGCCAAGGTGAGGGTCGCGAGTTCGAATCTCGTCATCCGCTCGAGTGTAAAGCTCACCAGAGGGAGTCCACCGATGGTGGCTCCCTCTGGGAGTATCTCATCTGGTGGAGTGGCCGAGAGGCGAGGCACCGGCCTGCAAAGCCGTTCACGCGGGTTCAAATCCCGTCTCCACCTCCATGGATCATCCTCTGGGTCTATGATCGATTCGTCTCCCGAGACGATGACAACTGAACAAGCATGAGCGATTGGCGCAGCGGTAGCGCGCTTCCCTGACACGGAAGAGGTCGCTGGTTCGATCCCAGTATCGCTCACACAGAGAAGGCCCCCGAGAGATCGGGGGCCTTCGTCGTTCCCGGACTCGGGCTCGTGTCGTTCGCCGACCCGGCCCACGCTGTCCGAGACTCCCCCGCGTGCCCGGCCCACGCCTCCTCGGTTGCTGGACCCCTGAGATCCGCGCACACCATGCTCCGCGGCGCTCCGTGGTCCGCGCGGGTTCGGCGGGTGCAGCCCCCCGCGCGTGCGCGCGGCCCGTCGGGGACACCACGAGCGGCGCGCAGCAGGCCCGGCGACAGCACGAGCGGCCGCAGAGGCCGCAGGACCAGCGCGACGCCCTCAGAGCGCACAGGACGGCCCCGGTCGCGAGGACCGGGGCCGCCGGGGAGGTGCGGTGAGGCCGAGCGCTAGGCGCGCGCGTTCTCGAGCACGTAGCCCTCCTCGCCGTGCAGGGCGAGGTCGATGCCGGCCACCTCGTCCTCGTTCTTGACGCGGAAGCCGATGGTCTTCTCGATCACGAAGCCGATGACGAAGGCGAGCACGAACGAGTAGAGCATGACGGCCACGGCCGAGAGCGCCTGGATGCCGAGCTGCGTGAAGGTGCCGGAGAAGATCAGGCCGGTCTCGTTCGCGAAGATGCCCAGGTAGAGCGTCCCGAGCAGACCGCCGACGAGGTGGATGCCCACGACGTCGAGCGAGTCGTCGAAGCCGAGCTTGAACTTGAGGTCGATGGCGAGGGCGCAGACGGCGCCGGCGACGACGCCGAGCACGACCGCCCAGCCGGGCGTCAGCGCGGCGCAGGCCGGGGTGATGGCGACGAGTCCGGCGACGGCGCCCGAAGCGGCGCCGACCGACGTGGCCTTGCCGTCCTTGAGCTTCTCGACGACGAGCCAGCCGAGGACGGCAGCGGCGGGGGCGGCGATGGTGTTGAGGAACGCGAGGGCGGCGACGCCGTCGGCAGCGAGCTCCGAGCCGGCGTTGAAGCCGAACCAGCCGAACCAGAGGAGCCCGGCGCCCAGCAGCACGAAGGGCGGGTTGTGCGGCTTGTCGGCGCCCTTGGCGAAGCCGACGCGCTTGCCGAGCACCAGCGCCAGGGCGAGCGCCGCAGCACCGGCGTTGATGTGGACGGCCGTGCCGCCGGCGAAGTCGATGACGCCCATGGCGGCGATCCAGCCGCCGACCACGTTGCCGTCGTCGTCCGTGGTGAAGTTGAAGACCCAGCTCGCGACGGGGAAGTAGACGACCGTGGCCCAGACGCCGGCGAAGATCATCCACGCGCCGAACTTGGCGCGGTCCGCGATGGCGCCGGAGATGAGGGCGACGGTGATGATCGCGAAGGTCGCCTGGAAGGCGGCGAAAGCGATCGTCGGGTAGTCGCCGGCCGGGGCGAGGCTGTCCTGGAAGGCGCTGTCGAGGCCGAGCGACGCGGTGTCGATGCCGAACCAGCCCTGGATGCCGACGAAGGCGTCGGAGCCGCCGGGGATCGAGGTCGGGTTGCCGAACGCGATCGCGTAGCCGTAGAGCACCCAGAGGACGCCGATCAGGCCCATCGCACCGAAGCTGAGCATCATCATGCTGATGACGCTCTTGGCCTTGACGAGGCCGCCGTAGAAGAACGCCAGTCCGGGCGTCATGAGCAGCACGAGTGCTGCGCAGATCAGCATGAACGCGGTGTTGCCTTGATCCATGGGTGGTACCTCTCGAGTTCGGGAGCCAGGGGCGCACCGGTCCCGACCCGTCCGCGAGGGTGAGCGGGCTGTGAGCACGGGGCTCGGGCGGTGCGGTCCCCAGTGTCGCGGCGCCTCGTTTCGGACCGTGTGCACCCGTGTTTCGGCGATGTAACAGGATCCGGCCCCGTGTGAACAACGCGTTTCCCGAGGCTCCCCGGCAGCCGGGACGACGCCCCGGAACTGCTCGGAGAGGTCTAGGAGGAGGTCAGCGCGACGAGCCGCGACGTCGCGCGCAGGTACTTCTTGCGGTAGCCGCCGGCGAGCATCTCGTCGCTGAACACCTCGTCGAGGGGGGTCCCGGTCGCGAGCACGCGCACCTGCGCGTCGTAGAGGCGGTCGACGAAGGCGACGAAGCGCAGGGCGTCGGTCTGGCTCGTGAGCGGCGTCACGTCGCGCAGCCCGACGGCGTCGAGGCCGCCGATGAGCTTGACGTAGCGGCTGGGGTGCACCGTCGACAGGTGCTGCACGGCAGCCCCGAAGTCGTCGAGGGAGGCGGTGCCCGCGACCGCGGCGACGGCCGCGTCCAGGTCGTCCACGACGTGCGCCCGTGCCTCGACCTCGCGGCGCCGGTAGTCGTTCCCGTCGATGCGGAGGGTGCGGAACCGGTCGGAGAGCCCCTGGATCTCGCGGAGGAAGTCCGCCGCGGCGAAGCGCCCCTCGCCGAGTGCGCCGGGCGGCGTGTTCGAGGTCGCCGCGATGCGGGTGCCCGCGTCCGCGAGGTCGCCGAGCAGGCGGGTCATCATCATCGTGTCGCCCGGGTCGTCCAGCTCGAACTCGTCGATGCAGACGAGCGCCGCGCCCTCGAGCTGCTTCGCCGCCCCTGCGTAGCCGACCGCGCCGACGAGGGCCGTGTACTCGATGAAGGTGCCGAAGTAGCGCCGGCCTGCCGCGCGGTTGTACGCCGCGGCCAGCAGGTGCGTCTTGCCGACGCCGAAGCCGCCGTCGAGGTAGAGGCCGGGAGGCGCCTCCTGCGTCTCCGGACGACGTCGGAACAGCCCGCGCCGGGCCGGGCGCTCGGCGGCGGCCCAGAAGGAGGCGACGGCCTCGACCGCCTCGGCCTGGGAGGGGAACGCGTCGTCGGGCCGGTAGTTCTCGAGCGAGGCCTCGGCGAACTGCCGCGGCGGCACGAGCTCGGCCACGATCTCGGCGCCCGTGATGGTCGGTGCCCGGTCGACGAGCGACACGACGCTGCGGAGGGGATCGGTGGGCATCGGTGCGACCTCGCAGGCGTCGGGACGGGCGCCCGCGGGAATGTCCGGGACGCGATCTGTGTCAGAGTCAGAGGGACCCGGCCGGGGCACACCGAGGGTGCGTAGCCTCGACGGGGCCGCGCGGCGATCCTATCCGCCGCCCCCACGACACCGCCCAGCCCCTCGGGGCCGACCCAGGAGGTACAGCAATGGTCGTCGAGCACGACACGTCCGCACGGTTCAGCGAGTACGCCCACCCCGAGCGCCTCGTCAGCACCGACTGGCTGCAGCAGAACCTGGGCACGCCCGGCCTCGTGGTCGTCGAGTCCGACGAGGACGTGTTGCTCTGGGACACCGGCCACATCGCGGGCGCCGTCAAGATCGACTGGCACCTCGACCTCAACGACCCCGTGCAGCGCGACTACGTCGACGGCGAGGCGTTCGCCGCACTGATGTCGCGCAGCGGCATCTCCCGCGACAGCACCGTCGTGATCTACGGCGACAAGAACAACTGGTGGGCCGCCTACGCCCTGTGGGTCTTCTCCCTCTTCGGCCACGACGACGTACGCCTGCTCGACGGCGGACGAGCCGCGTGGGAGGCGGAGGGCCGTGGGTACACGACCGACGCACCCGAGCCGGTCGCCACCGACTACCCCGTCGTCGAGCGGGACGACAGCCGCATCCGCGCCTACAAGGACGACGTGCTCGCGCACCTCGGCTCGCCGCTGATCGACGTCCGCTCCCCCGAGGAGTACTCGGGTGAGCGCACCACCGCGCCGGCCTACCCCGAGGAGGGCGCGCTGCGCGCCGGCCACATCCCGTCGGCCCAGAACGTGCCGTGGGGCAAGGCGGCGGCCGAGGACGGCCGCTTCCGCAGCCTTGGCGAGCTCGACGCGATCTACCGCGACGGCGCCGGCCTCTCCGACGGCGACGACGTCGTGGCGTACTGCCGCATCGGCGAGCGGTCGAGCCACACGTGGTTCGTGCTGCACCACCTGATGGGGTTCGAGAACGTCCGCAACTACGACGGCTCGTGGACCGAGTGGGGCAGCGCCGTGCGCGTGCCGATCGTGCAGGGCGTCGAGCCCGGCACGGTCCCGGGGCGCTGAGCGCGGTGTCGGCCTCCGAGCCCGGGGCGCTCCCCCGCGTCCTGGCGGAGACCCGCGAGGACTTCCTCGCCCTCGACGTGAAGGACCGGCTGCAGCTGCTGCTCGAGTTCTCGGACGAGCTGCCGTCGCTGCCCCCCGAGTACGAGGGCCACCCCGACCTGCTCGAGCGCGTGGAGGAGTGCCAGTCGCCCGTGTTCATCTTCGTCGAGGTGTCCGACGACGTCGTGACGATGCACGCGACGGCTCCTCGCGAGGCGCCGACGACACGCGGCTTCGCGTCGATCCTCGCCCAGGGGCTGAGCGGCCTGTCGGTGCGCGAGGTGCTCGAGGACGTCCCCGACGACTACCCGCAGACGATCGGCCTCGGCGTGGCGGTCAGCCCGCTCCGAGTGCGGGGCATGACGGCGCTGCTCGCCCGCGCCAAGCGCCAGGTCCGAGAGAAGTCGGCGGCGTGACCCTGCGGGTGCTGCACCCGGCTCCTGCGCGGGGTGCGGGCACCGGCACGCTCGTCGAGGCGGACCGTGTCGTCGGGGCGGACCCTGTCGTCGAGGCAGGCACGGTCGTCGAGGCAGGAACCGACGAGGGGCGGGCGCGTCTGCGCGAGCTCTACGCGCCTCCTGCGGCCGACTGGCTGCGCCTCAACCTGATCGCAGCCGTCAGCGGCGACGCGGCGGGCGAGGACGGCACGTCCGACACGCTGAGCAACGCGGACGACCGCGCCGTGCTGGCCGCGATCCGCGACCTCGCCGACGGGGTGCTCGTGGGCGCCGCGAGCGTCCGCGCCGAGGGCTACCGGGTGCCCCGGTCCGCCCAGCTCGTCGTGCTCACGGCCAGCGGCGACCTCAGCGGACACCGGATGGACCCCGACCGCGCCGACCGTGTCGTCGTCGTCTGCCCCGCCGCGGCGGTCGATCGCGTCACGGAGACCCTCGGCGTCGACGTCGCAGCCCGGGCGACCGTCCTCGTCGTCGACGACGACCACGGCGTGGTCGCTCCCGCAACCCTGGTCGACCGCCTCCGCGGCCACGGCCTGCGCTCGCTCGTCTGCGAGGGCGGCCCCTCGCTGGCCGGGCAGCTGCTGCACGACGGCCTCGTGGACGAGCTCTGCCTCTCCACCTCGCCCGTCGTCATCGGGAGCGGGCTGCCCGTCTTCGGCCGGGAGCGCTTCGACCCGTCGCGGCTCTCGCTCAGCCAGCTGATGATGGACGACCAGAGCGCCCTGTACGCACGCTGGCTCGTGGCAGACGGCCCAGCCACTCGGCGATGACCGCCTCGAAGCGCTCGGGGTCGTAGTTCCAGATCTTCGTGTGCCGGGCGACCTCGAACACCTCGAGCTGCACGATGTCGGGCCGGGCGGCGGCGAGGGCGTGCGAGGCCGTCGACGGCACGAAGCCGTCGTCGTCGCTGTGCAGCACCAGCACGGGGACGCGCAGCTCGCCGGCCCGCTCCACCAGGTCGAGACGATCGAGGTCCAGGGGCTCGGCCCGGCCGCTCAGCCGTGACGCCCGAGGGGACTGCAGGAGGCGCATCGCCAGCTCCTGCACGACCCGCGGCACGCGCATGGCCGTCCCCTGGTAGCGGAGGGTGGTGCGCCAGTCGACCACGGGCGACTCGAGCACGACGCCGACCACGCGGTCGCGGTGCTCGGCCCGGGTCACCGCCTGCAGCACGGTGGCGCCGCCCATCGACCAGCCCATCAGCACGATCGACGTCGCGCCGTGGTCGACGGCCCAGCTCATCGCGGCCTCGACGTCGGTCCACTCCGCGTCGCCGAGCGCGTACCGGCCGTCGGCCGACCGGGGTGCCTCGGTGTCGTTGCGGTACGACACGAGCAAGGAGGTCAGCCCCTCCCGGTGGAAGACCGGCGCTGCGCGCACGGTCTCGGCCCGCGTCACGCCGCGCCCGTGCACGCCGATCATCCAGGGCCCCTCCGTGCCGTCCGGACCGGGCACGAGCCAGGCCGGCGCCGGCCCGACCGGGGTCCCGACCTCGACGTCCTCGACCGTCAGCCCGGCGTCGCGCGGCGACCGCCACAGCCAGCCGCCGATCCGTCCGGCCCGCGCCGTGGCCAGGTCGCCTTCGTCGACGGCCTCGACACGGCGCACGACGCGGCCCCGCTCCTCCCGCACGACCTCGCCGAGGCGGGCGTGCCCCCTCCCGTGGTCGAACCAGAAGCTGTAGCGGCCGGGCAGGCGCGTGTCGGCGTTCGCCGCGAGGGTCACCGTCGCTGCCGCCGGGTCGTGCCCGAGCACCCGGACGTCGTCAGGGCGGCGCCGCGCCGGCGTGACGACCTTCCGCGCCATCGTGACGGCGCCCACCGCCAGGGCGAGCGACGCCGCGACCACGGTGCCGCCGAGGGAGACGGACACGACGAGGCCGGCGACGGCCGCCGGCGTGCGGCGAGGGCGTGTGCGTGGGCGACGGGACATCGAGACCTCCGGGCGGGCGGGGCGGAGCTACGGGGCACGTGCGCGGGGGCACCTGCGGCGTGCCGCTCGGCTGTGAGCCGAGTGGGAGCCTAGTCTGCTGAGGTGTCCGACACCTCCTCGCCGCCGGTCCCGGCCGCGTTCGCCGCCGCGTCGGCCGCCGTCCGCGAGGCCCTCTCGCGCGACGACCTCGCCGTGTCCGAGATCCCTGCTCCCGGCGGCCTCGCCCCGCACGCCCTCGCCCTCGCCGGCGACGTGGTGGGCGCGTCCGGGCGGGCCGACGCCGAGCTCGGCACCGGGCGCTTCGTCCTGCTGTACGACGAGAGCGCGCCCGAGGCGTGGGGCGGCGTCTTCCGCGTCGTCTGCTTCGCGCAGGCCCCGCTCGAGACCGACCTCGCCCTCGACCCCTTCGTCGCGGACGTCGCGTGGTCCTGGCTGGTCGACTCGCTCGACGCAGGAGGCGCCTCCCGGCACTCCGCCTCGGGCACCGCCACGAAGGTGCTCTCGTCCGGCTACGGCGAGCTCGCCGCCCAGGGCGACGGGGCGCAGCTCGAGCTGCGCGCCTCGTGGACCCCCACCAGCACCGACCTCGCCCCCCACGTCGCGGCGTGGAGCGAGCTGATCTGCACCCTCGCGGGCCTGCCGCCGACCGTCGAGGGCGTCACGCTCCTCGCGTCGCGTCGCGTCGGCCGCGACTGACCCCCGGAACGACGGAGACATGAGCGCCCCCACACCCGAGTCATCCCCGGTCGACGAGTCGTCGCCCTCCTCCCCCGCCGTCACGGTCGTCCCGGAGACGATCGTCCCGCGCGCCGCGACCGCCGACTCCGTGCACGGCGAGGTGCACGTCATCGCGGACCGCGAGGCCTACCTCGAGGCCGTGGAGGCGATCGCCGCGGGGCACGGACCGGTCTCGATCGACGCCGAGCGCGCCTCCGGCTACCGGTACTCGCAGCGCGCCTACCTCATCCAGGTGTTCCGCCGGGGCAGCGGCGTGTTCCTCTTCGACCCCCCGGCCATCGGCTCGTTCGACGAGCTGCAGGCCGTCATCGGCCACGAGGAGTGGGTGCTGCACGCCGCGAGCCAGGACCTCGCGTGCCTGCGCGAGGTCGGGCTCGACCCCGACCTCGTCTTCGACACCGAGCTCGGCGCCCGTCTGGCGGGCCTGCCCAAGGTCGGCCTCGGCGCCGTGGTCGAGCAGCTGCTCGGGGTGCACCTCGCCAAGGAGCACTCGGCCGCCGACTGGTCGACGCGGCCCCTGCCGCAGAGCTGGCTCGTCTACGCCGCCCTCGACGTCGAGCTCCTCGTCGACCTCCGCGACGCCATGGCCGAGCTGCTCGAGCGCGACGGAAAGCTCGACATCGCGCGCCAGGAGTTCGCGGCGACGGTGGCTCGTGAGGCGAAGCCGGCCAAGGCCGAGCCCTGGCGGCGCCTGACCGGCCTGCACACCGTCCGCGGCGCCCGCTCGCTGGCCGTCGCCCGCGAGCTCTGGCAGGCCCGGGACGACTACGCCCGCCAGGTCGACACGGCCGCCGGCCGGCTCGTGCCCGACCAGTCGCTCGTCGCCGCGACGAAGGCGCAGCCCGCCGACAAACGCGCCCTCGCCGGCGTCAAGGAGTTCGTCGGTCGCGCCAGCCGCAGCGAGCTCGACCGCTGGTGGGCCGCGATCGAGCGCGGCATGGCGACCCGTGACCTGCCCTCCTCCCGCGGGCCGGCGGGCGACACCCTGCCGCCTCCCCGCAGCTGGGCCGACAAGAACCCGATGGCCGACGCGCGCCTCCGGCACGCACGCCCCGCGGTGGCCGAGATCGCCGAGGGACTCGACCTGCCCGTCGAGAACCTGCTCACGCCCGAGCTGCTGCGGCGCCTCTGCTGGGAGCCGCCGATCCCGTTCGACACCGAGACGCTGGCGGCGGCCCTCGTCGAGCTCGGCGCCCGCCCGTGGCAGGTCGACGCAGTCGCCGAGCGGCTGGCCGAGGCCTTTGTCGACGCCCACCAAGAACCCGAGAGCGACCCCGCCGACGCTTCGTAGCAATCCGCCAAGGATTCTCCCGGCAGCAGGCCCCTCCCTAGGATCGGAGCAGTTCCGAGCACTGGAGGCACTGTGGCCGACACGACAGACGTGGTCTTCGTCGACGGGGTACGCACCCCGTTCGGCAGGGCCGGAGAAAAAGGCATGTACTGGGGAACGAGGGCCGACGACCTCGTCGTGAAGGCCATGAAGGGGCTGCTCGAGCGCAACCCGTCGCTCCCCCGCGACCGCGTCGACGACGTCGCGATCGCGGCCACGACGCAGCAGGGCGACCAGGGCCTGACCCTGGGTCGCACCACGGCCCTCCTGGCGGGGCTGCCCCGGTCGGTGCCAGGCTTCGCGATCGACCGGATGTGCGCCGGCGCCATGACGAGCGTCACGACCCTCGCCGGCGGCATCGCGTTCGGCGCCTACGACGTCGTCCTCGCGGGCGGCGTCGAGCACATGGGTCGGCACCCGATGGGCTTCGCGGCCGATCCCAACCCCCGGTTCCTCACCGAGAAGCTGGTCAGCGGCGACGCCCTGAACATGGGCTCGACCGCCGAGCGGATCCACGACCGGTTCCCGCAGCTCACCAAGGAGCGCTCCGACCGTTTCGCCCTGCGGTCGCAGCAGAAGCTCGCCGCCGCCTACGACGCGGGCCACATCCAGCCGGACCTGGTGCCGGTCGCGGTGCAGACGCCCGAGGGCTGGGGCCTGGCCACGCGCGACGAGGCGCCACGGCCCGAGACCACGATGGAGGGGCTGGCCGGGCTCCGCACGCCGTTCCGCCCCCACGGGCGGGTCACCGCCGGCAACTCGTCGGGGCTGAACGACGGTGCGACCGTCAGCCTGCTCGCCTCCCGCGGAGCCGCCGACGAACTCGGCCTCGGCGTCAAGATGCGCCTCGTCAGCTTCGCCTACGCCGGGGTCGAGCCCGAGATCATGGGCATCGGCCCGGTGCCCTCGACCGAGAAGGCCCTCCGCAAGGCAGGGCTGACGATCGACGACATCGGCCTGTTCGAGCTGAACGAGGCCTTCGCCGTCCAGGTCCTCTCGCTGCTCGACCACTTCGGCGTCGACGACGACGACCCGCGCGTCAACCCCTGGGGCGGCGCCATCGCCGTGGGCCACCCGCTCGCGTCGTCGGGCGTCCGCCTGATGATCCAGCTGGCCCGCCAGTTCGAGCAGCACCCGGAGGTCCGCTACGGGCTCACGGCCATGTGCGTCGGCCTCGGCCAGGGCGGCAGCGTCATCTGGGAGAACCCCCACCACTCACGGAAGGCGGCTCGATCGTGAGCAGCGCAGTCGACCAGCTCACCGCCCTCAGCGCCGACGAGGTGGTGACGCACTCGTTCGTCCGCGACGTGCCGCTGCCCTCGGGCGGCGTCCTCGCCCTCGTCACGCTCGACAACGGCCGCGACCACAAGCGGCCGAGCACGCTGGGGCCCGCGACCCTCGTCGAGCTGTCCGCGACCCTCGACGGCCTCCGGGCCCGCGCCTCCCACGGTGAGGTCCAGGCCATCGCGGTCACCGGCAAGCCGTACTTCCTGGCGGCCGGTGCGGACCTCAGCAAGGTCAGCCAGATCCCGAGCCGCGACGTCGCCCGCGAGCTGGCCCGTCTGGGCCACTCGACCCTCGGCAAGCTGCACGATGCCGGTGTCCCCACGTTCGTCTTCGTGAACGGCCTGGCCCTGGGAGGCGGGCTCGAGATAGCCCTGCACGCCGACTACCGCACGGTCGACTCGTCCGCGGCGGCCATCGCCCTGCCCGAGGTGTTCCTCGGCATCGTCCCCGCGTGGGGCGGCGCCTGGCTGCTGCCGAACCTGATCGGGATCGAGAACGCGCTGAAGGTCGTGCTCGAGAACCCGCTCAAGAACAACCGCACGCTCAAGGCCGCGCAGGCCCTCGAGCTCGGCATCGTCGACGTCGAGTTCGGCCCGGCCGCGTTCCTCGAGGACTCGATCCGCTGGGCCGACGGGGTCGTGGCGGGCCGCACGAAGGTCGCCCGGCCGAACGTGCCCGGGAAGATCGAGCGGGCCGTGAAGTGGGGCGCCGCGATCTCGATCGCCCGCAAGTCGCTCGAGTCGAAGATCGGCCGGGTGGCGCGGTCTCCCTGGGTCGCCCTCGACCTGCTCGAGGCGGCACGGAACACCGACCGGGCGACGGGCTTCGCCGCGGAGGACGAAGCCCTCGCCGAGCTCGTGTCGGGCGACCAGTTCCACGCCAGCATGTACGCCTTCGACCTGGTGCAGAAGCGGGCGAAGAAGCCTGCGGGGGCTCCGTCGCCCGACGTCGCGCGGAAGGTCGGCAAGGTCGGCGTCGTGGGGGCCGGCCTGATGGCCAGCCAGTTCGCGCTGCTCTTCGTCCGGAGGCTGCAGGTCCCGGTGGTCATCACCGACATCGACCAGGCCCGCGTGGACGCCGGAGTGGAGCGCATCCGCGGCGAGATCCTGCAGCTGGCCGAGAAGGGGCGCATCTCGGGCGACGAGTCGAACCGGCTCACCGCGCTCGTGACCGGCACGACCGACCTCGCCGACTTCGCCGACGCGGACTGGGTCATCGAGGCCGTCTTCGAAGAACTCGGCGTCAAGCAGGAGGTCTTCGCGAACGTCGAGGCCGTCGTCTCGGAGACGACGGTGCTGGCGACGAACACGTCGTCGCTCAGCGTCGAGCAGATCGGGGCGCGCCTCGCGCACCCCGAGCGCCTCGTGGGCTTCCACTTCTTCAACCCGGTCGCGGTGATGCCGCTGATCGAGGTCGTGAAGGCACCGGCGACCGACGAGGCGACCCTCAGCACGGCCATGGTGACGGCAGCCGCACTGCGCAAGAACGCCGTGATCACCGCCGACACGCCCGGCTTCGTGGTCAACCGCGTCCTGGCCAAGCTGCTCGGCGAGGCCATGCACGCCGTCGAGACGGGCACCCCCTTCGAGACGGTCGAGCGGGCCATCGCACCGTTCGGCCTCCCGATGACGCCCTTCGAGCTGCTCGAGCTCGTCGGCCTCACCGTCGGGGCGCACGTGCTCGACACGCACAACGCGGCGTTCCCCGACCGATTCTTCGCCAGTGACGGCCTGCACCGGCTCGCCGAGCACGGGCGGGTCTTCGAGCGCGACGCCAAGGGCCGTCGCAAGGGGTTCGACAAGAAGGCCGTCGCGCTCGTCGCCGGCGAGGGCACTCCCCTCACGGACGACGAGCTGCGGCGCCGCATCGAGGACGGCCTCGCCGACGAGGTGGGCCGGATGCTCGACGACGGGGTCGTCTCGGCGGCCGAGGACGTCGACCTGTGCATGGTCCTCGGCGCCGGCTGGCCGTTCCAGATGGGCGGCGTGACGCCCTACCTCGACCGTGTCGGAGCCTCCGAGCGGGTGCGGGGACGCACGTTCCACGACCCCCTCGTGGTCGGCCCGGAGCACGCGGTGCGCGTCCCGGCCTGAGACGGGCGTCCCGGCGTCTGCCGAGGAGGCGCCCGTCACGTCACGAGGGAGGGCCCCGACGACCTGGTCGTCGGGGCCCTCCCTCGTCGTGCGCCGTCCGCTGTACGGACGCCCTAGTCCTGCTGCGCGTCCACCCGGCGCGACGAGGCGTCGTCCAGCGGGCGGGCCACGGGGATCTTGCTGCCGAGGACCTGGGCCACCACGTCCCGTGCGATGTGCTGCGGGGTGAGGCCCGCCTCCTCGAGGATCTCAGCGCGAGAGCCGTGCTGCAGGAACTCGTCGGGGAGCCCGAGCTCGGTGAGCGCGGTGTCGACGCCGGCCTCGCGCAGGTCCTGACGGACACGGGTGCCGATCCCGCCGACGCGCACGCCGTCCTCGATGGTGACGACGAGGCGGTGCTCAGCGGCGAGCTCGATGACGGACCGCGGCACGGGGACCACCCAGCGCGGGTCGACGACGGTCGCCCCGATCCCCTGCGCCGCGAGGCGCTCGGCGACGTCCAGGCCGACGGTGGCCATCGGCCCCACGCAGACCAGCAGCACGTCGCGCCGCTCGTCGCTCGCGAGGACGTCGACGCCGTCCGGGAGGCGCGACTCGGCCTCGTGCTCGGTGCCGACGCTGCCCTTCGAGAAGCGCACCACCGTCGGTGCGTCGGTCACGGCGACGGCCTCCCGGAGCTCCTCGCGCAGACGAGACGCGTCCCGCGGGGCGGCGAGGCGGATGTGCGGGACGATCTGGAGGAGCGCCAGGTCCCACATGCCGTGGTGGCTGGGCCCGTCGGGGCCGGTGACGCCCGCCCGGTCGAGGACGAACGTCACGCCCGCCCGGTGCAGGCCGACGTCCATGAGCACCTGGTCGAAGGCGCGGTTGACGAAGGTGGCGTAGAGGGCCACGACGGGGTGCAGGCCGCCGAAGGCGAGGCCGGCCGCGCTCGTCACGGCGTGCTGCTCCGCGATGCCGACGTCGAGGACGCGGCTCGGGAAGCGCTCGGCGAGCTTGTGCAGCCCGACGGGACGGAGCATGGCGGCGGTGATGCCCACGACGGTCTCGTCGCGCTCGGCGATCGAGACGATCTCGTCCGCGAAGACGCTCGTCCACGAGGGGGCGTTGGCCGTCTCGAGCGGCTCGCCCGTCTCAGGGTCGATCTGGCCGACCGCGTGGAACTGGTCGGCGACGTCGGCACGAGCCGGGTCGTAGCCACGGCCCTTCTCCGTGATGGCGTGGACGATGACCGGGGCGCCGTAGTCCTTCGCCTGGGTGAGCGCCTCCTCCATCGCCTTCTGGTCGTGTCCGTCGACCGGGCCGAGGTACTTGATGTCGAGGTTCGAGTAGAGCGCCTCGTTGTTCGTGAAGCGGCTGAGGAAACCGTGCAGGCCGCCCCGCACGCCGCGGTAGAGCGCACGGCCGGGGTGCCCGAGGTGGTCGAAGACGGCCTCGGAGCCGCGGTGCATGTCGCGGTACGTGCTGCGGGTGCGGACGGTGTTGAGGAACCGCGCCATGCCGCCGATCGTCGGCGCGTACGAGCGGCCGTTGTCGTTGACCACGATGATCAGCCGGCGACCGTTGTCGTCGCTGATGTTGTTCAGGGCCTCCCACGTCATGCCGCCGGTGAGGGCGCCGTCGCCCACCACCGCGACGACGTGTCGGTCCGACTGACCTGTGAGCTGGAAAGCCCGGGAGATCCCGTCTGCCCACGAGAGGCTGCTGGAGGCGTGGGAGCTCTCGACGATGTCGTGCTCGGACTCGGAGCGCTGCGGGTAGCCCGCCAGGCCGCCGCGCAGCCGGAGCCCGCTGAAGTCCTGCCGCCCGGTGACGAGCTTGTGCACGTACGACTGGTGGCCGGTGTCGAAGACGAAGGCGTCGTGCGGCGACTCGAAGACCCGGTGCATGGCCAGCGTCAGCTCGACGACGCCCAGGTTCGGCCCCAGGTGCCCGCCGGTCTTGGACACCTCGGTCACGAGGAAGCGGCGGATCTCGGCGGCCAGCGCGATCATCTGCTGGTCGGTGAGGAGATCGAGGTCGCGGGGACCCTTGATCGTCTCGAGGATGCTCATCGGGATTTCCTTTCCGGCAGCCCGGAGGCGGCGATCCTCAGTTTAGGCGCGGACCGCCGGGAACGCCGGGAGGCCCCCGGCGCCGTGCGGACACGACGTCGAGGGCCTCGGGGTGCGGCTAGACCAGGCTGCGGAGGACGTACTGCAGGATGCCGCCGTTGCGGTAGTAGTCCGCTTCGCCCGGCGTGTCGATCCGGACCACGGCGTCGAACTCGATCGTGCGGGCGCCGTCGGCCGAGTGCTCGGTCGGCTCCGCAGTCACGTGCACGGTCTTGGGCGTCGTGCCCTCGTTCAGCTGCTCGAGCCCGTGGATGCTGAGGGACTCGGTGCCGTCGAGGCCCAGGGACTCCCAGGTCTCGCCCGCCGGGAACTGCAGCGGGACGACGCCCATGCCGATCAGGTTCGAGCGGTGGATGCGCTCGAAGCTCTCGGTGATGACCGCCTTGACGCCGAGGAGGCTCGTGCCCTTCGCCGCCCAGTCACGCGACGAGCCGGAGCCGTACTCCTTGCCGCCGAGGATGACGAGGGGCGTGCCCTGCTCCTGGTACCGGGCGCTCGCGTCGTAGATGAACGACTGGGGGGCGTCGGCCTGCGTGAAGTCGCGCGTGTAGCCGCCCTCGACGCCGTCGAGCAGCTGGTTGCGCAGCCGGATGTTGGCGAAGGTGCCGCGGATCATGATCTCGTGGTTGCCGCGACGCGACCCGTAGGAGTTGAAGTCCTTGCGGTCGACGCCGTGCTCGGCCAGGTAGTGGCCGGCGGGGCTGTCCGTCTTGATCGACCCGGCGGGGCTGATGTGGTCGGTCGTGACCGAGTCGCCGAGCTTTGCCAGCACGCGCGCCCCGACGATGTCCGTCACCGGGGTCGTCTCGAGCGTCATGCCCTCGAAGTACGGGGGCTTCCGGACGTAGGTCGACTCCGGGTCCCACTCGAAGGTCGCGCCCGTGGGCGTCGGAAGCGACCGCCAGCGCTCGTCGCCGTCGAAGACGCCGGCGTACTCGTGCGTGAACATGTCGGTGTCGATCGACGAGTCGATGGTCGACTGCACCTCGGCCGCGTCGGGCCAGATGTCGCGCAGGTAGACGTCGCTGCCGTCCGGCGACGTACCGAGCGCGTCGGCCTCGAAGTCGAAGTTCATCGACCCGGCCAGCGCGTAGGCGATCACCAGCGGCGGGCTCGCCAGGTAGTTCATCTTGACGTCGGGGTTGATGCGGCCCTCGAAGTTGCGGTTCCCCGAGAGGACGGCCGTGACGGCGAGGTCGTTGTCCTGGACGGCAGTCGAGATCTCGTCCAGCAGCGGGCCCGAGTTGCCGATGCAGGTCGTGCAGCCGTAGCCGACGGTGTAGAAGCCCAGGTCTTCGAGGTAGCTGGTGAGACCGGCCTTCTCGTAGTAGTCGGTGACGACCTTGGAGCCGGGCGCCAGGGTCGTCTTGACCCACGGCTTGGCCTTCAGGCCCTTCTGGCTGGCGTTGCGGGCGAGCAGGCCGGCCGCCAGCATCACCGAGGGGTTCGACGTGTTGGTGCAGGACGTGATGGCCGCGATGGCGACCGCGCCGTGGTCGAGCGTGAACGAGGAGCCGTCGTCGAGGGCGACCTGGGTCGGCTTCGACACCGTCGACGGGGCGTGCGAGGTGTGCGTGTGCGAGTGGGCGTGCGAGGACTCCTCGTCCTGCGCGGTGAAGCCCACGGGGTCGGACGCCGGGAACGTGCCCTCGACCGCGGCGTCGACCATCGAGTGGTCCGTCGTGGCGTAGTTGTCGAGGTCGACCCCGAACTGGCTCTTCGCGTTCGTCAGCTCGATGCGGTCCTGGGGACGCTTCGGCCCGGCGATCGACGGGACGACGGTCGCGAGGTCGAGCTCGAGGTACTCGCTGAAGACCGGCTCGACCGACGGGTCGTGCCAGAGGCCCTGGAGCTTCGCGTACTTCTCGACGAGCTCGATCTGCTCGTCGCTGCGGCCGGTGAGGCGCAGGTAGTCGAGGGTGACGTCGTCGATCGGGAAGATCGCGGCCGTCGAGCCGAACTCGGGGCTCATGTTGCCGATCGTGGCGCGGTTCGCCAGGGGCACCTCGGCCACGCCGTCGCCGTAGAACTCGACGAACTTGCCGACGACGCCGTGGCGACGCAGCTGCTGCGTGATCGTCAGCACCACGTCGGTCGCGGTGACGCCGGTCGGGATCGAGCCGCTGAGCTTGAAGCCCACCACCTTGGGGATGAGCATCGAGACGGGCTGGCCGAGCATGGCCGCCTCGGCCTCGATGCCGCCCACACCCCAGCCGAGCACGCCGAGGCCGTTGACCATCGTCGTGTGCGAGTCGGTGCCGACGAGGGTGTCCGGGTAGGCCTGGAGGACCCCGCCGACCTCGCGGCTGTAGGTGACACGCGCGAGGTACTCGATGTTGACCTGGTGCACGATGCCCGTGCCCGGCGGCACGACCTTGAAGTCGTCGAAGGCCGTCTGGCCCCAGCGGAGGAACTGGTACCGCTCGCCGTTGCGCTCGTACTCGATCTCGACGTTGCGCTCGAGGGCGTCGGCCGAGCCGAACAGGTCGGCGATGACCGAGTGGTCGATCACGAGCTCGGCCGGGGCGAGGGGGTTGATCTTGGTGGGGTCGCCGCCGAGGGCCGAGACCGCCTCGCGCATCGTCGCGAGGTCGACGATGCAGGGCACCCCCGTGAAGTCCTGCATGACGACGCGCGCCGGCGAGAACTGGATCTCGGTGTCGGGCTCGGCGGTCGGCTGCCACGAGCCGAGCGCGCGGATCTGGTCGCCCGTGACGTTCGCGCCGTCCTCGGTGCGGAGCAGGTTCTCGAGCAGGACCTTGAGGCTGAAGGGCAACTTCTGCGAGCCGTCCACCGCGTCGATGCGGTAGACCTCGTAGTCGGTGCCGCCGACCGTCAGGACGTCTTTCGAGCTGAAGCTGTTGATTGCAGACACGTGCCGTCTCCCTTGCTGGACTTCGCCCTCATCATGACCCGACGACGAGGGACCGCACCAGCGAGGTCAGCCTAAGTCGCCGACGGACTGCGGGCGCATGTCGTCGAACTGTCTTGATGTCGAGACAAACCTAGCACCGGAGGCGGTGGGCTAGCTGACGGTGCCCTGCGCGTCGACGACATCGTCGCCGGAGGCGCGACCGCGGTAGACGGTCCGGACGAGCAACCACGTGACCCAGAGGAGGCCGGCGTAGAGGGGCACGCCCATGAGGAGCTTGAGGGTCGCGAGGGCGGTGATCTGCCCGCTCAGCAGGAGCGGGAGCTGCACCGCGAGGCGAGCCGCGAACAGCCCTGCCCACAGCCACGTGACCAGCACGAGGACGCGGCGCTTGGCACGGTCCTGCCGCCAGGCGCCTCCTTCGTTGGTGAGGAGGCCGACGATGATGCCGACCAGGGGCCAGCGAACGGCGATGCTGACGACCATCGCCAGGAGCGAGATGGCGTTGATCACGATGCCGGGGACGAAGTTCCCCTCGGCCCGACCGCTCAGCAGGGCGATGCCGGCCGACAGAGCGACGCCCAGCACGCCGGCGAGTGCCTGCGCGACCGGACCGCGCTGCACGGCGCGGGACACGACGAAGAGGGCGGCGAGGGCGACGGGGATCAGCACCGACGGCAGCAGCTGGCCGGTGATCGTGTAGACGACCACGAAGCCCAGGCCCGGCACGATCGACTCCGCCAGGCCGCGGACCCCGCCGATGGCAGTCAGGAGCGCGGAGGCGGTGGGCACCTCGCCGGGCGCCACCTGCCCGATGCCGGCCTTCTGCGCCGCGGCCCGCAGCTGGGCGGCCAACGAGACGCGCGGATCGTCGAGCGGCGACTCCTCGCCGGGCAGGGGTCGCTCGTCGTCGGGCCGGGCCGTCGCCCCGTCGTGCTCCACGAGGGTCAGGCCTGGTCGGCGGCGCCCGCGGACGCGTCGACCGCGCTCGGCTTGGGCATGCTGAGCGGGATGAGCTCGCGAGGAGGCATCGGGGTGGTGCCCCGGACGACGACGATGCTGCGGAACAGCTCCTCGATCTTCGCGGCGGCCTCGTCGTCGACGGTGGCGTCGCCGGCGATCACGCCGCGGAGGAACCAGCGCGGGCCGTCGACGCCGATGAACCTGGCGAGGCGCGTGCTGCCGGGGTCGCCGCCCATGAGCGGGATCTCGGCGCGGACCTCGGGGCCGAACGGGCCGTCGACCTCGGTCGTCGTGCCGCCCTGCTTCTGGATCTGCTCGCTGATCTGCTCGCGGATCTCGTTCCAGAGGCCCGTCGTGCGGGGAGCCGCGAAGGGCTGCACCTGCAGCGTCGACTTCGCGAAGTCGAGGCCGACCGCGACGACGCGCTTGCTGCCCTCCTCGACCTCGAGTCGCAGGTGCAGGCCGTCGCGCGGGACGATCTTGACGCCGCCGAGGTCGACGTACGGGCGGACAGGATTGGCCTCGGTCTCGTCGAGCGGGCCCTCGTCGGCCCGGTCGGCGGGCGCGGACTTCGAGTCGTCGAAGACCTCGACCTCGGCGTCGTCCAGGGCCTCGATGTCGACCTCGACGTCGGCCAGGTCGGCGGTCTCGACCTCGATCTCGGCCAGCTGCTGCGCCTCGCGCTTCGACTTCCTCATGATGCGGTGCCTCCGGTGGTGTGTGCGTAGCCCGTCGAGCCGAAGCCGCCCGTGCCCCGGCTGCTCTCGGGCAGCTCGTCGACGGGGACGAAGACGGCCCGGACGACGGGCACGACGACGAGCTGGGCGATCTTGTCGCCCACCTCGATCTGGTGGTCCGACTCGAGGTCGGTGTTCAGGAGCGTGACCTTGATCTCGCCGCGGTAGCCCGCGTCGACCGTGCCCGGGCTGTTCACGACGGTGATGCCGTGCTTGGCCGCCAGCCCGCTGCGCGGGACGACGAACGCCGCGTGGCCGTCAGGCAGCGCGATCGACACGCCGGTGCCGACCAGCGCCCGGTGGCCGGCCCGGAGGACGAGCGCCTCGGACGACAGGAGGTCTGCCCCCGCGTCGCCGGGGTGCGCGTACCGCGGGGCCAGGTCGTCCGGGGACGAGGAGGCGCCGGCTCGGTCGGCCGTGAAGAGGACGTCGAGGGTCGGGGTCACGTGTCGAGGCTAGTGCAGAAGTCTGGTCGAATGGACCCATGAACCCGTACCGCGAACGGCTCACGCCGCCGGCCACCGTCTTCGTCGCGACCGCCCTGGTCGTCCCCGCGACGCTGCTCGTCTTCCTGCCCATCGACCAGCTCGTCGGGGTCGTCGTGGCGGTCCTCTTCTACGCGGCCACGGTGCTCGCCCTCGTCTTCACCTCGCCGGTGCTCCGCATCGACGACGAGGGGTTCTCCGCCGGGCGCGCCCGTCTCTTCCCGCACGAGATCGGAGAGGTGCGGGGCTTCTCGGGAGCGGAGGCCACACAGCAGAGAGGGCCCCGGCTCGACGCGCGAGCCTGGACCCTCTTCCGTGGCTGGGTGAAGCCGGTGGTCAGGATCACCCTCACCGACGAGACGGATCCCGCACCCTACTGGTTGGTGTCGACGAGACGACCCGACGAGGTCGTCCGTCTCCTGGAGTCGCTCAGGCAGCGCACTCCCGGCAGATAGCGCCCAGCTTGGTCTCGTGGTCGAGCTGCGAGCGGTGCTTCACGAGGAAGCACTCGACGCAGGTGAACTCGTCGACCTGCGGGGGCAGGACGACGACGTCGAGGTCGAGGTCGGAGAGATCCTGGCCGGCGAGCTCGAACGAGCCCGGGTTGTCCGCGTCGTCGTCGATCACTCCGGTGGTCTTGTCGGGGGTGCGCTCCTTGAGCCCCTCGATCGACTCCGAGCCGTCGTCGTCGTTCTTGCGAGGTGCGTCGTAGTCGGTGGCCATGCCCATCCAGTTCTTCAATAGTTCGTGTACCGAAGTTCGTGTACCGAATTCGGCGGGCACAGTTTGCATCACTCGTTGTCGAATAGCAAACCCGCCGAAGGGGCCTCTCGGCCGCTCTGGAGGAACTCGCGGCACGCCCGATCCATTCCCGGGAACACGCCCCTGACGTGGGACGCTTCTGGCCAGGACACGACGGTGGAAAGGCGTGCGAGATGCAGGATCTGAGGGTCATCGGGGTCGAGAGCGGAGCGCTCGTCGTCGCCGCCGACGGCGGTGCCGAGTACCGGCTCCCCGTCACCCCGTCGCTGAGGTCGCAGCTGCGCGCTGCGGCCCCCGACAGCACCCCGGTCGAGCGCAAGGCGCCGCCGCGCGAGATCCAGTCGCTCATCCGCTCCGGGCTCTCGCCCGAGCAGGCGGCGGAGCGCACGGGAGCGGACCTCGCCTACGTCCGGCGCTTCGAGGGCCCCGTCCTCGCCGAGAGGTCGCACGCCCTGCGCACCGCCCTCGGCGTCGCCGTCACCGTCGCCTCCGACGTGCAGCCCGACGGCGACTCGTCCTCCTTCGGGGGCGTCATCGAGTCGCGCCTCGACACCGCCGCTGCGACCGACCGTCACTGGACCAGCTACAAGGACGCCGAGCACGGCTGGCTCGTCTCCGTCTCGTACGTGACGCAGGAGGTGTCGCGAGACGCCACCTGGCGCTTCGACCCCAAGGCCCTCTCCCTGGTCCCGCACGCCGGCGACGCCCGCACCCTCTCGCAGCACTCGGCCGACGTCGGCCCCCTCGTCCCGCGTCTCCGGGCCGTCGGCCTCCGCCCGGCAGACGACGAGCCCGTGACGGGGCGCTTCGACAGCGGCGCGTTCCTCGTCGAGCCCGAGGACGGGCACCTGGACGACGCGGCCCCGGACGAGCACCGTTCGGACCGCCCCGCAGCGGTCGCGCGACAGGACGTCCGCTCCCCCGCTTCCCTCGCGGCCACGAACCGCGACCCCGACGCCGCCGCCGGGGACCCGCACGCCCAGACCGCCGACCTGCTCGAGGCGCTCCGTCGACGCCGAGGCGAGCGCGAGGCGGCGCGCTTCTCCGACGACTCGTCGCGGGACGAGCTCGCCACAAGCTCCATCCGGGTCATCGATGTGCCCCTCGACGACTTCGACCTGCCCGAGGGCGAGACGACGCCGCAGCCCCTCCTCCCTGGTGCTCCCTCGGCACAGGGAGACGGCGGGCAGCGCGCGCGCACCGTGGGACAGGCCCGCGGCGGTCGACGCCCGATGCCCGGACCGGACGGCGTCGTGCCCGGTCAGGGCGGCCCGAAGAAGGCCCGCGGCCGCGCGTCCATGCCGAGCTGGGACGAGATCGTCTTCGGAGCCCGCTCGGACGACGACCCCGCCTGACGCCCCGTCTGAGTCCTCGCGCGCACGACGTGCGCGCGGATCAGCGCGCGAAGGCGCCGAATCGTCGCAGCGGCACCTGCGTCTCGTCGCCCGACCACGAACCGTGCTGGCCGATCATCGACCCTGCCTGTCCTCCCGAGGTCCTGCCGTCGTACCAGACGACGCCCTTGCGGGCGGCGACCAGGACGTCCCCGATGCGGGGTGCCACGACGGGATCGACGGGGCCGAACCACCCGCTCTGCACCGCCTCCTCGCGGGTGACGACCCAGGCGCGGTCCGACTCGGCCGCGCGCCAGGCCTCCAGGGTGGCGGCGCGGACCGCCTCCGGCGCGTCGGGCTCGAAGTGCAGCTGCAGGCACCGGGGCTCGCCTGCCACGTGACGCACCCCGTCCACCAGCGCGGCGCGGTGCCCGAAGACGATGCGTCCCCTCTCTCCGACGTCGAGCACGCCGTGGTCGGCCGTCACGAGGAGTCCCTCGTCGGGCCCGAGGGAGGCGG
Organism: Frigoribacterium sp. PhB116; assembly: GCF_004364285.1. Classification (GTDB taxonomy): domain Bacteria; phylum Actinomycetota; class Actinomycetes; order Actinomycetales; family Microbacteriaceae; genus Frigoribacterium. Next base: position 502,258 of record NZ_SOBE01000001.1, read on the forward strand.
CGAGCCTGCCCACCTCGCCGTCCACCTCCTCGAGGGCGGCCGTCCACTCGTCGCTCTGCCAGCCGAGGCGGTGCGCGATCATGTCGAGCTCGGGCACGTAGAGGTAGACGATCGTCGCCCCGGGGGCGGCGACGAGGTCGCGCGCGCGACGGAACCTGTCCGCGATCGACTCGGCCGTCTCGTAGGCGGCGCCGCGCAGGATCGCCTCCGTCAGCCCTGACCGGGCGTAGCGCGCAGGGCCGACGGCCGCGCTGCGGACTCCCCGGGCGGCGGCGTCCTCGAACACCGTGCCGCTGAGCTGCCACGTGTCGGGCCGCATGCCGGCGTCCCAGCCGGAGAGCTGCTTGACGACGCGGTCGCGCTCGGCGTCGAGCACCGAGTATCCGACCAGGCCGTGCTCGCCCGGCAGGCGGCCGGTGGTGAAGGTCGTGAGGGCTGCCGCGGTGGTCGTCGGGAAGCCGGAGAAGAGGCTGCCGGAGGCGCCCGCCAGGTGGCGAGCGTGGCCGCGGCGGGCCCCGAGGGCGGCGGAGCCGAGCCCGTCGACGAGCAGGACGACGGCCGAGCGGGCGGGCGGGAGAGGGAGGGCCCCGACGCCGCCGGTCAGCGCGGCGAGGACGGACGGGAGGACGTCGGCCAGGCTCACCGCGCCGGGGGGACGCGCCGGTACGATGGTCGTCATCGGCACCAGTCTGGCACAGCGGGTCCGCGAGCGGACCGCCCTCCCGCCGCTGCCGCCTCCTCGCGTCGACGACCGCCCGCCCAGGTGCCTCCCGCACCTCCTGTCCCAGAGAAGTGCATGACGACGACCGAGAACACGACCGGCCCGACCGACTCCGGAGAGCGCATCGAGGACATCGACGTCTCGCTCGAGATGCAGGGGTCGTTCCTCGAGTACGCCTACTCGGTCATCTATTCCCGGGCCCTGCCCGACGCGCGCGACGGCCTCAAGCCGGTGCAGCGACGCATCCTCTACCAGATGTCCGAGATGGGGCTCCGCCCCGACCGGGGCCACGTCAAGAGCGCGCGCGTCGTCGGCGAGGTGATGGGCAAGCTGCACCCGCACGGCGACACCGCGATCTACGACGCGATGGTGCGGCAGGCGCAGTCGTTCACGATGCGCGTCCCGCTGATCGACGGGCACGGCAACTTCGGCTCGCTCGACGACGGACCGGCCGCGCCGCGGTACACCGAGGCCCGGCTCGCCGAGGCCTCGCTCGCCATGACGCGGAGCCTCGACGAGGACGTCGTCGACTTCGTGCCCAACTACGACAACCAGCTCATGCAGCCCGAGGTGCTCCCCGCGGCGTTCCCGAACCTGCTCGTGAACGGCGCGAGCGGCATCGCCGTCGGCATGGCGACCAACATGGCCCCGCACAACCTCGTCGAGGTCGTCGGTGCCGCCCGCCACCTGATCGACCACCCCGACGCGAGCCTCGACGACCTGATGGCCTTCGTGCCGGGGCCCGACCTGCCCACCGGCGGCACCATCTCCGGCCTCGCCGGGGTCCGCGACGCCTACGCGACCGGACGCGGGTCGTTCAAGACCCGCGCGCGCGTGCAGGTCGAGAGCATCACGGCTCGGAAGTCCGGCCTCGTCGTGACCGAGCTGCCGTACCTCGTCGGCCCCGAGAAGGTGATCGAGAAGATCAAGGACGGCGTCCAGGCGAAGAAGCTCACGGGGGTCACCGACGTCACCGACCTGACGGACCGCACCCACGGCCTGCGCCTCGTCATCGGCATCAAGACGGGCTTCAGCCCGGAGGCCGTGCTCGAGCAGCTCTACCGCTACACCCCCCTCGAGGACGGCTTCAGCATCAACGCGGTCGCGCTCGTCGAGGGCCAGCCGCGGACCCTCGGCCTCAAGGAGATGCTCGAGGTCTACGTCGGCCACCGTGTCGAGGTGGTCACCCGTCGCACCCGGCACCGCCTCGGCAAGAAGGAGGCGCGCCTCCACCTGGTCGAGGGGCTCCTGATCGCCATCCTCGACATCGACGAGGTCATCCAGGTGATCCGCTCGAGCGACGACACGGCCGCCGCCCGCGCCCGCCTCCGCGAGGTCTTCGACCTGAGCGAGATCCAGGCCGAGTACATCCTCGACCTGCAGCTGCGGCGCCTCACCAAGTTCAGCCGCGTCGAGCTCGAGACCGAGCGCGACGAGTTGCGCGCCGCGATCGCCGAGCTGCAGGCGCTGCTCGGCGACCCGGCTCGGCTCCGGGCGCTCGTCTCGAGCGAGCTCGCCGACATCGCCGAGCAGTTCGGGACGCCACGCCGCACCCTCCTCACCGAGGCCGCCCCGAGCATCGCGAAGCAGGGCCGCGGCAAGAACGCCCCGGTGCTCGAGATCGCCGACACTCCCACGCGGGTGTTCCTGTCGACGACGGGGCGCCTCCTGCGCGTCGACCACCAGGACCCGACGGCGGCCACGCCCGCTCCCCCGTCCCGGCGGACGGCGCACGACGCCGTGCTGTCGTCGATCGACACGACGACCCGCGCCGAGATCGGAGCGGTGACGACGACGGGGCGGCTGCTGCGGTTCACGCCGGTCGACCTGCCGGCGGTGCCGCCCACCTCGGTGCAGCTCGGAGCGGGCGTCCCCGTGCGCGACTACCTCGGCCTGGCCGACAGGTCCGAGCGGGTGCTCGCGCTCGTCTCGCTGACGGCCGACCGCCCGATCGCCCTCGGCACCGCCCGGGGCGTCGTGAAGCGCGTGGCGACGGGGCAGTACCCGCCCAAGCCCGAGTTCCCGGTGATCACGCTCAAGAAGGGCGACTCCGTCGTCGGGGCGGCCCAGGGCGCCGACGACGACGAGCTCGTCTTCGTGACGTCGAGCACGCAGCTGCTGCGGTTCCCGGCGTCGTCGGTGCGCCCCCAGGGGCCCGCCGGTGGCGGCGTCGCCGGAGTCTCCGTCGCCCCGGACGCCCGCGTCGTCTTCTTCGGCGCCGTCCCCGAGGGGCAGGAGGCGGTGGTCGCCACCATCTCGTCCGCCGCCGGCGCGCTCGAGGGCACCGACCCCGGTCGTGCCAAGGTCAGCGCCTTCTCCGAGTTCCCCGCCAAGGGCCGCGCCACGGGGGGCGTCCGGTCGCACGCGCTGCTCAAGGGCGAGTCCGAGCTGTCGCTCGCCTGGGTGGGGCCCGCCCCGGCCCGAGCGGTGGCGGTCGACGGAGGCGTCCGGTCGCTCCCCGAGACGCTCGTGCGTCGCGACGCGTCCGGCACGCCCCTGGAGGCGGTCGTCGCCGCGGTGGGCGCGTCGCTGGCCCACGTCACCGACGCCGCGACGGGAGCGCCCGCGGGCACCGAGCCCGAGTGAGGACGGCCCGCCAGCCCGGCCAGCTGCCGGGTGGCCAGATGCGTGGGGTGGCCAGATGCGCGGGTCGGCCTGACCGCGTTCCGGCCTGGCGGGCGGTCTGGCCGCACGGGCGGTCAGCGCAGATCAGACGTCGATGCGCTCCCGGCTCAGGCCCGCGCCGTCGATGATGAACTCTTTGCGCGGCGCGACCTCGTTGCCCATGAGGAGCTCGAAGACCCTGGCCGCGGCCTCGGCGTCGTCGACCCGCACCCGGCGCAGCATGCGCCCCGAGCGGTCCATCGTGGTCGTCGCGAGCTGTTCGGCGTCCATCTCGCCGAGGCCCTTGTAGCGCTGGATCGGGTCCTGGAACTTCTTGTTCGAGCGACGCAGCTTCGCGAGGAGCGTCTGCAGCTCTTTCTCGGAGTAGGTGTAGATCGTTTCGTTCGGCTTGCTGCCGGGGTTGATGACGACGACGCGGTGCAGGGGCGGCACGGCCGCGAAGACGCGACCCTGCTCGATCATCGGGCGCATGTACCGGAAGAACAGCGTGAGGAGCAGGGTGCGGATGTGGGCTCCGTCGACGTCGGCGTCGCTCATGATGATGACCTTGCCGTAGCGAGCGGCGTCGATGTCGAACGACCGGCCCGACCCCGCTCCGAGCACCTGGATGATCGAGGCGCACTCGACGTTCGAGAGCATGTCGCTCACCGACGCCTTCTGCACGTTGAGGATCTTGCCCCGGATCGGGAGCAGCGCCTGGTACTCGCTGTTGCGGGCGAGCTTCGCCGTGCCCAAGGCCGAGTCGCCCTCGACGATGAAGAGCTCGCTGTTGCCGACGTCGTTCGACCGGCAGTCGACGAGCTTCGCCGGCAGGGACGAGTTCTCGAGGGCGTTCTTGCGCCGCTGAGTCTCCTTGTGGGCTCGCGCCGCGATGCGCGACTTCATCTCGGAGACGACCTTGTCGAGGACGAGGGCCGTCTGTGCCTTGTCCTCGCGGCGGGCGGACGCGAAGAGCTCGGCGAAGCGCGTCTGGACGACGTTGGCGACGATCGCCCGGACGGCGGGCGTCCCGAGGATCTCCTTCGTCTGACCCTCGAACTGCGGCTCCGGAAGGCGGACCGTGAGCACGACGGTCAGGCCCGCCATCACGTCGTCCTTCTCGATCTTGTCGGTGCCGACCTTGAGCCGCCGCGCCGCGAGCTCGACCTGCTGGCGCATGAACTTGAGCAGCCCCGCCTCGAAGCCCGTCTGGTGCGAGCCGCCCTTCGGGGTCGCGATGATGTTCACGTAGCTGCGGAGGACCGTCTCGTAGCCGCCGCCCCACCGGAGGGCGATGTCGACCTCGCACTCGCGCTGGAGCTCGGTGGCGACCATCGCGCCGCCCTCGGTCAGGACGGGCACCGTCTCCGTGTACGTGCCCGTGCCCGTCATGCGCCAGGTGTCGGTGACCGGGGCGTCGGGGGCGAGGAACTCGACGAACTCGCTGATGCCGCCGTCGAAGCGGTACGTGCTCTCGTGGGGGAACCCCCCGTCGGTGAGCGACCCGGGCCGCTCGTCGCGGATGCGGAGCGTGAGCCCGGGGATGAGGAACGCCGTCTGACGCGCGCGCCCGGACAGCTCGTCGGGCTGGAAGGACGCGCCACGGGTGAAGATCTGGCGGTCGGCCCAGTACCGGATGCGCGTGCCGGTCACGCCGCGCTTCACCTTGCCCACCTCGCGCAGCACGCTGCCCGAGACGAAAGGCGTGAACGGCGCGTCCGGGGTGGGCGCGCCGTCGTCGGCGAACGTGCCGGGCTCGCCCCTGCGGAACGACATGGCCCACGTCTTGCCGCCACGGTCGACCTCGACGTCGAGCCGCTCGGACAGCGCGTTGACCACGGACGCCCCGACGCCGTGCAGGCCGCCCGACGAGGCGTAGGAGCCGCCGCCGAACTTGCCGCCCGCGTGCAGCTTGGTGAAGACGACCTCGACGCCCGTCAGCCCCGTCTTGGGCTCGATGTCGACGGGGATCCCGCGGGCCGTGTCGCGCACCTCGACGCTGTCGTCCGCGTGCAGGACGACGTCGATGGCGTCGCCGTGCCCGCCGAGGGCCTCGTCGACCGAGTTGTCGATGATCTCCCACAGGCAGTGCATGAGGCCGCGCGAGTCGGTCGACCCGATGTACATGCCGGGACGCTTGCGGACGGCCTCCAGCCCCTCGAGGACCGAGAGGTGGCGAGCCGAGTAGTCCGACGTGGCGATGGTGTTCTCCTGACGCGAGGCAGAGCCGGCCGGCGGGAATTCCGGAGGCGGGGGTCTCGTTCCATCCTACGAGCGCCCACGGACAGTCCCGGGAGGCGCTCACCCCCCTCCGTCACTACGCGATGAGCGAAATCGGCTCGGATCGCACCCGATACCCGGGAGCGCGTGTTTTGATGAGGTCTTCACATCCGCAGCACCACCGTCAGGAGGAGCATCACATGACTCAGATGGCCACCGACCACACCGCCGTCGACGAGCTCGGCTCCCGCTACCAGCTCTCCGCCGCCGACCGTTGCGACAGCTGCGGGGCCCAGGCCTATGTCCGCGTGACCATGGCGAGCGGCGAGCTGTTGTTCTGCGCGCACCACGGTGCCAAGGTCAAGGACAAGCTCCAGCCCACCGCAGTCGAGTGGCTGGACGAGAGCTCCAAGCTCCACGAGCACTGAGCTCGACGACCACGAGATCGTCCGGGGAGCAGCACCCCGGCGGTACGACGAAGGGCCCGCATCCTCACGGATGCGGGCCCTTCGTGTGTCCGGCGGCGGAGACCCGGTCACATGGCCTTGAACGACCGCTCGAGGTTCTCGCGGATGACGCGCTGCGACTGCTCGGCGTACTCGTCGAGCTTCGCGTGCGCCTCCCCCGCGTGGTACGAGATGCTGCGACGCGTCAGCGCCGCGCGGAGCACCCGGTCGCTCAGCGCCGGGTTGAGGGGCAGCAACGGCCCCTTGAGCTGCGTGCCGAAGGAGGCGCCGCGCACGACGCCCTCGGCGCCGCCGGTCCCGTTGCCCCCGCCGTGCACCACACGGCCGAAGGCCTCGACGCCGGTGCCGAGCTCGAGGTGTGCGGCGTGGTCCTCGAAGCCGAAGAGGGTCAGCTCGTCCCCGCCGTAGGTCGTCGTCACCTGGAAGTAGTTCGTCCGGCGCGGGGCGCCGCGACGGACCGTGGCGTCGAAGAACCCGATGCCGGTGACGGTCTCGCCCTGCTCGGTGACGACGCCCCTGGTCAGCAGCTCCATGCCGCCGCCGACCCCGATCACGGGGACGCCCGACGCGGCGAAGCCCTCGAGGGCCGGGACGAGGCGCTGGGCGTCGGCGCTCACCGAGCGGACCCCCGAGAGCGGGCCGTGCCCGAGGAGGACGACGTCGGCCACGGTGGGCACGTCGTCGCCGACCCGGTACTCCACGACCTCGGTCTCGAGGCCGGCGCGCCGCGCACGGGCCACCAGCGTCGTGACGTTTCCCCGGTCGCCGCTGACCCCGAGCTGCTCGGGGTAGAGGTGGACGAGGCGGAGGGTGTCGGCGCTCACGCGGTCTTCTCCAGGTCGGGGTGGCCGAGGATGCGACGGGCCAGCATCATCTGCTCGTAGTTGGTCACGAAGTGCTTCGTGTGGTCGCGGGGCGAGGGCAGCGCGCGCATCAGCTTTATCGCCTTCGCGATGTCCTCCTCGATCACGTGCACGGGGATGCCCTCGTGCTCGAGGCGCAGGGCGAGCTGCCAGGCCTTGGCGCCCGCCAGCACGTCGACGTGGTCGAGGCGCGAGAAGTCGATGTCGTAGATCCACGAGATGTCGGGCGTGCCCTCGTCGATCGCGAGCATGACCTGCTCGGCGCCCTGCGGCAGTGCGTCGAGGTTCAGCTGCAGGCTGGCCGCGTTCTTGAACATGATGAACTCGGCCTCGTCGGCGCCGAGCGACATGCGCTCGCCCCGACCGTAGGCCGGCTTCATCGTGTCGAAGGCACGAGCCACCGCCTCCTGGTCGACGGGCTCGCCGAGCACGACCGACGCGGTCTGCAGGGCCGCCGCCGCGTCGACGGCGTAGTGCAGCCCGCGGGCGGGGAGCCGCACGTCGACGGTGGTCTCGCCGACCCGGATGCTCGCGCGGTCGCCGTCCATCGCGACGACCTCGGCCTCGACGGGACGGGTGGAGTCCGCCTCGCGGGAGAAGTCGTTCGCGTTCTGCAGCCCGTTGGGCGCGGCAGCGACGACGTCGGGGGCGGCGCCGAAGCGCGTGACCGTCTGACCGGGCTTCGCTTCGTAGGGGGCGAGGTGCTGGTCGTCGCGGTTCGTCACGACGGCGCGCGTGGCCAGGGCCGCGGTGTCCGTCATCATCGTGCCGACGCGCTCGGTCTCGAAGAAGCGGTAGAGCTGGTCGACCTGCACGTTGAGCATGAGCACGGTCGACGGGTGCAGCGATCGGGTCAGCTCGACCGCGAAGGCCTCGTCGACCTCGATCACGCCGATGTCGTGCTTCACGCGGCCGAACGGCGTCACCTCGCGGAGGAACGCCGAGGCGATGCCCTGCGGGAGGTTGGCGCCGGTGGGGTTCGTGAAGACGCGGAGGCCGTTGGCCCGGAGCGTCTCGGTCAGCATCATCGTGGTCGTCGACTTGCCGTTCGAGCCGAGGACGAAGACGACGCCCTGCTCGAACTGCGACGAGACGTGGGTGAGGAAGTCGGGCGCCAGCGCGAGGACTGTGCGGCCCGGGTAGGCCGAGCCGCCGCCGCGGAGGCGGGCGACCGCACGGACGAGCCGGCCCGCCAGGACGGGCACGAGGTATCGCACGGGCCTACTCGAGGTAGTCGCGGAGCGACTGCGACCGGGACGGGTGGCGGAGCTTGGCCATCGTCTTGGACTCGATCTGGCGGATGCGCTCGCGGGTCACGCCGAACGTGTCGCCGATCTGGTCGAGCGTCTTCGGCATGCCGTCGCCGAGGCCGAAGCGCATGCGGATGACGCCGGCCTCGCGCTCGGACAGGCTGTCGAGGAGCGACTCGAGCTGCTTCTGGAGCATGGTGAAGCCCACGGCGTCGGCCGGGACGACCGCCTCCGTGTCCTCGATGAGGTCGCCGAACTCGCTGTCGCCGTCCTCGCCGAGGGGGGTGTGCAGCGAGATGGGCTCGCGGCCGTACTTCTGGACCTCGACGACCTTCTCGGGCGTCATGTCGAGCTCGCGGCTCAGTTCTTCGGGCGTGGGCTCGCGGCCGAGGTCCTGCAGCATCTGCCGCTGGACGCGGGCGAGCTTGTTGATGACCTCGACCATGTGCACGGGGATGCGGATGGTGCGCGCCTGGTCGGCCATGGCCCGCGTGATCGCCTGGCGGATCCACCAGGTGGCGTAGGTCGAGAACTTGAAGCCCTTGGTGTAGTCGAACTTCTCGACCGCACGGATGAGGCCCAGGTTCCCCTCCTGGATGAGGTCGAGGAACTGCATGCCCCGGCCCGTGTAGCGCTTGGCGAGGCTGACGACGAGTCGCAGGTTGGCCCCGAGGAGGTGGCTCTTGGCCCGCTGACCGTCGCGCGACACCCAGCGGAGCTCGCGCTCGAGCTCCTTGCTGAGGCCCGTGCTGTGGGAGAGCTTGTCCTCGGCGAAGAGACCGGCCTCGATGCGCATCGCGAGCTCGACCTCCTCCGCGGCGTTGAGCAGGGCGACCTTGCCGATCTGCTTCAGGTAGTCCTTGACCGGGTCGGCGGTGGCACCGGTGATCGTCGTCGAGTAGACGGGCATCTCGTCGTCGTCGTCCTGCGAGATGACGAGGGCTCCTGCGGGCAGCACCTCGGGGGTCGTGGGCTTGCCGCCCTCGCCGTCCGCGTCGGTGTCGGCCGCGTCGGCGTCGACGGGCTCGGCCTCGTCGTCGCCCTCGGGCTCAGCGGCCTTCGCCGCCTTCGCGGGGGCGGCCTTCTTCGCGGCGGGCGCCTTGGCAGCCGTCGCCTTCTTGGCAGGCGCCCGCTTGGCGGGGGCCTTCTTGGGCGCCGCGGGCGCCTCCTCGGTCGTCGCGGGCTCGGTCTCGAGCACCACGCCGTCGGTCACGGTCTCGTCGACGACCGTGGTCGCCTTGCTGCGAGTAGCCATGCGAACACCTTCCACTTCATCTGCACTGGGTCTTTCGGGCAGTACTAGGACCCATGTCAAGTCCCCATGGCTGAGCGCGCCGACGAGAGTCGAGCACCTGCACGGGACATGAACGGGTCCGACTCCGATTATTGCACGTCTGGTCGGCGGCGCCGACCACGGGCCGCCCTCGGCGTCAGGAACTCCGCCGACGGCGGGTCTGCCATCTCCTGTTCAGTGCAACCCACAAGGGGGCCACCTGGATTCCCTCCTCGAGGCGCAGGAGGCGCCGGGTGCGTCGGCGCTCCAGGACGAGGCAGACGACGCCTCCGCCGACGACCACGTACTGGACGAGGAACGCGACGCGGAACGACTCGAACGAGAAGAGGTCGCTCGGCGCCCCGCCGGCCACCCGTGCCGCGTCGAGCTGGTCGAGCACGACGCCGATGAGGAACATCATCACGAAGCTCGCGAGGAAGCCCCCGACGTTGACGATGCCGTTGGCCACGCCGAGGCTGCGCATCGGGTTGAACGACCGGGCGAAGTCGAAGCCGATGAGGCTGCCGGGGCCCCCGACGCCGAGCACCACCACGAGGACGAACGCGAGCCACTGCGGGGGCTGCCCCGGCCAGGCCAGCAGGACGGTCCACGTGATCCCCAGGGCCGCGACGATGCCGAGGACGAGGTTCGAGCGCCGGAGCGGGAAACGGGCCGTGAGCAGGCCGAGGACCGGGCCGGCCACGACGCCGGAGGCGACGAGCAGCGTGAGCATGCCGGATGCCTGCGTCGCCGTGAAGCCGAGCGCCCCGACGAGGAAGGGGACGCCCCAGAGCAGGCTGAAGACCGTCCCGGACGACTGCGTCACGAAGTGCGACCAGAAGCCGAGGCGGGTGCCGGGTCGCCGGATGCTCTCCCCGAGCTGACGACCGGCGTCGCGCCAGGTCGTCCCGGCCGACTCGGCGGGGCGTCCGAGCGGGGAGTCCCGCACGACGACCACCACGAGGACGACGGCGACCACCGAGAGGCCCGCCGCGCCGAGGAAGGCCGGCTGCCAGCCGCTGCCGTGCAGGACGATCGAGAGGGGCACCGCCGAGAGTACCTGGCCGAGCTGGCCGACGTTGCCGGTCCACTGCGAGATCTGGGGCAGGATCGGCCCTCGGAACCAGGCGGGCAGCAGGCGGATGACGCTGATGAAGGTCATCGCGTCGCCCGCGCCCACGAGGACGCGCCCGACTATGGCGACGCCGATGTGCGGGGGCGCGAGCGCGACCACCGACTGCCCGACGACCAGCAGGACCCCGCCGGCGACGATCAGGGCCCGGGGGCCGACGCGGTCGAGCAGCACGCCCACGGGGATCTGCAGGCCCGCGTAGACGATCAGCTGCACGACGGCCAGCGTCGACAGCGTCGACGCCGAGATGCCGAAGATGTGCTGGGCCTCGACCCCGGAGACGCCGAGCGAGGACCGTTGGAGGACGGCGACGACGTAGGCCACGACGGCGGCGCCCCAGACGAGCCAGGCGCGCGACGAGTTCACCCGACGACCCTAGCTGGAGTCGTGCGTCCTCGATTCCTGGCCGTGCGAGACGGCCGTGGAGCGGTCGGGGGTCAGGACTCCTCGTCGCTGCGCCGGCCGGCGAGGAAGCGCTCGAGCTCGGCGGCGAGGACGTCCGCGGAGGGGACCTGGCCGTCCTGGTCGGTGAGCGGCGACGGGAGCGGGTTGCCCTCCATGTAGGTGTCGTGGCGTTCCTCGAGCGTGGAGACGAGCCGCGAGAGCTCGTGGTTGCCCTGCACCTGCTCGTCGACCTTGGCGAGGAAGTCGCGCCCCTCCGAGCGGAGCCGGTCGGTGGGGAAGATCAGTCCCGTCGCCGCGCTGATGCTCGAGAGCGCCGCGACGGCGGCGTCCGGGAACTCGGTGTCGGCCAGGTAGTGCGGCACCAGGAGGACGAAGCCCGCGGTGGGGTGGCCGGAGTCGCCGAGCCGCTGCTCGACGAGGTGCAGTGCGTTCGCGGGCGCCTGGGTCACGGGCCGCCACACCGACAGGGACTCGACGAGGTCGGACCGGTTGCCGCTGACCGTGACCCCGATCGGACGCGTGTGGGGCACGGGCATGGGTATCGAGTGGACCCACGTGGTCGTCGAGACCCGGTAGCGACGCACGAGGTCGACGACGGCGGAGGTGAACCGCTGCCACTGGAAGTCGGGCTCGAAACCGGACAGGAGGAGGAAGGGCTGTCCGATGTCGTCCCTCATCAACCGGAGCGAGAGGGTCGCCGTCGAGACCTCGGAGATGTGGTCCTGGTCGAACGTGAAGACGGGGCGACGGGCGCGGTAGTCCAGGAGCTCGTCGGCGTCGAAGGAGGCGACCATCGAGTGGTCGAGCTCGCCCACGAGGAACTCGGCGAGCTGCCCCACCGCGCCCCCCGCGTCGGAAGAGCCAGTCAGGCCCGCCACGAGCGGCAGCCCCTCGGGCACGTCGGAGGCGTCGGGAGCGAGGTCGTAGAGTCCGGCGGGGTCGTGCATGTCCTCAATGCTAGGCAACCCGCCCGGCACCGGCCGCCTCCGGCGACGTGCCGAGAGCGAACACCCGCGGTGGCTACGATCGAGGGATGACCGAGCTCTTCCTGTCCACCACCCGTTCCCCCGCAGCCGAGGTCGAGGCCGACGTCCTCGTCGTCGGGGTCGTCACGGGGGCCGACGGCCCCTCGGTCACCCGCGACGTGCCCGGCCTGCCCTCGGACCTGCGTGCGCTCGGGGTCAGCGGCGCGCGCGACGAGCTCGTGAAGCTGCCGAGCACGGGCGCCGCGACGGTGACGGCCCTCGTGGGGCTCGGCGACGTCGTCGACGCCGAGGCCCTGCGCTACGCGGCCGGCGCCGCCGTCCGCCAGCTGACCGGCGTCGACCGCGTCGTGCTCGACCTGCCCGTCTCGACCGAGGCGGAGGCGCTGGCGGTCCTCGAGGGCGCGGCCCTCGCCTCCTACGAGTTCGACGCGTTCCGCGGGTCGTCGGCATCGGAGTCGCGCCGTCACGCGCGCACGCTGGTGCTCGCGACCGACCTCGACGTCGAGGAGGCGACGGTGCGGCAGGCGGCCGTGGTCGCGCAGGCCGTCCACACGGTCCGCGACCTCGCCAACACTCCCCCGCAGCAGATGTTCCCCCAGGCGCTCGCCGACCACGCCGTCGAGCTCGCCACGGACCTGCCGCTCGACGTGACCGTCCTCGCCGAGGACGAGCTGCGCGCGGGCGGCTTCGGGGGGATCCTGGGAGTCGGCCAGGGGTCCAGCCGTGGTCCGCGGATGGTCAAGGTCGTCTACGCGCCCGAGGGCGCCTCGAAGCACCTCGCCCTCGTCGGCAAGGGCATCACCTACGACACCGGGGGGCTCTCGCTGAAACCTGCGGGCAGCATGCTGGGGATGAAGGACGACATGACGGGCGCCGCCACGGTCCTCGCCGTCGTCGTCGCCGCGGCGCGGCTCGAGCTGCCCGTCCGCCTCACGGCCTGGCTCTGCGTCGCCGAGAACATGCCGAGCGGCACGGCCATCCGGCCCGACGACGTCCTCACGATCCGCGGCGGCACCACCGTCGAGGTGACGAACACCGACGCCGAGGGCCGCCTCGTCATGGCCGACGGCCTGGTCGCGGCCAGCGAGGAGCAGCCCGACGCGATCGTCGACGTCGCGACGCTGACCGGCGCCCAGGTCGTCGCGCTCGGCACCCGCACCGTCGGGGTCATGGGCAACGACGACCTCGCGAGCCGCGTGGTCGAGCTCGCCGACCGCGCCGGCGAGGCGGCGTGGCGCATGCCGCTCCCCGGCGAGCTGCGCAGCCGGCTCAAGTCCGACGTCGCCGACCTCGTCAACGCCACCCCGGGGAACACCGCCGCCGGCATGTTGCTCGCGGGCGTGTTCCTGAACGAGTTCGTGGGAGAGAAGCAGGGTACGGGAACGCCGCTGCCCTGGGCGCACCTCGACATCGCCGGGCCGTCGAACAACAAGGGCGGGGGCTGGGGCTACACCGGCAAGGGCTCCACGGGCGTTTCCGTGAGAACGCTGCTAGAGCTGGCCCGCGACTTTTCGGCCGCGTAGTAGGGTCGAGGAGGCGGGAGCGACCCGCCGAGATCGGTCCCCGGGCGACGCCGCCTCCTCCTCACCGAGGTGGACGCGGACGCGACGCCGACGTCACCACGACGGCGCCTCCCCCGCCTCGGGAACCTCCGAACGCACGAGGGAGTTGCTGGGTGTCGGAACAGAATTTTGACCTGGTGGTGCTCGGCGGCGGCAGCGGCGGCTACGCCGCAGCCCTGCGGGCCACCGAGCTGGGGCTGAGCGTCGCGCTGGTCGAGAAGGACAAGCTCGGCGGCACCTGCCTCCACCGGGGCTGCATCCCGACCAAGGCGCTGCTGCACTCCGCCGAGGTCGCCGACGTCTCGCGTGAGTCCGCGAAGTACGGGGTGTCGACCGACTTCCACGGCATCGACGTCCCGGCCGTGACGGCTTACCGCGAGGGCGTCGTCGCCAGCAAGTACAAGGGCCTCCAGGGCCTCGTGAAGGCCCGCGGCATCACCGTCGTCGAGGGCGAAGGTCGTCTGACCTCGCCCACCACCGTCCAGGTGGGCGAGACCACGCTGACGGCCAAGAACGTCGTCCTGGCGACCGGCTCGTACTCGCGCAGCCTCCCGGGCCTCGAGATCGGCGGCAAGGTCATCACGAGCGAGGCCGCCCTGGCCCTCGACCACGTGCCGGCCCGTGTCGCCATCCTCGGCGGCGGCGTGATCGGCGTCGAGTTCGCGAGCGTCTGGAAGTCCTTCGGCTCCGACGTCACGATCGTCGAGGCCCTCCCCCACCTCGTCCCCAACGAGGAGGAGTCCATCTCGAAGCAGTTCGAGCGCGCGTTCCGCAAGCGCGGCATCGGCTTCTCGCTGGGCGTCCGGTTCAAGAGCGTGACGCAGAGCGACGACGGCGTCGTCGTGACCCTCGAGGACGGCAAGACGATCGAGGCCGACCTGCTCCTGGTGGCCGTGGGGCGCGGTCCCTCGACCCAGGGACTCGGCTTCGAGGAGGTGGGCGTCACCGTCGACCGCGGGTTCGTCATCACCGACGAGCGACTGCACACCAGCGTCCCCGGCGTGTTCGCGATCGGGGACATCGTCCCCGGCCTGCAGCTCGCGCACCGCAGCTTCCAGCAGGGCATCTTCGTCGCCGAGGAGATCGCGGGCCTGGCGCCGCAGGTCATCGAGGACACCAACATCCCCAAGGTCACCTACTCCGACCCCGAGGTGGCGTCCGTGGGCCTGACGGAGGCCAAGGCGGTCGAGAAGCACGGTGCCGACAAGGTGACGAGCTACGACTACAACCTCGCCGGCAACGGCAAGAGCCACATCATCGGCACCAGCGGCTCCGTCAAGGTCGTCCGCGTCGTCGACGGTCCGGTCGTCGGGGTCCACATGATCGGCGCCCGTGTCGGTGAGCTCATCGGCGAGGCCCAGCTGGCCGTCAACTGGGAGGCCTACCCGGAGGACGTCGCGCCCCTGGTGCACGCCCACCCGACCCAGAACGAGGCTCTCGGAGAGGCGATGCTGGCCCTGGCCGGCAAGCCGCTCCACGCGATGTAGTCGCAGCCCCGTCACATCCGCACCACCCGCACACTTCCGCACCACCCGATCACACAGACACACGATGTCTTCGAAGGAGTCCCCCGCATGAGCGAATCCGTCAACCTCCCGGCACTCGGAGAGAGTGTCACCGAGGGCACGGTCACCCGCTGGCTGAAGAACGTCGGCGACCGGGTCGAGGTCGACGAGCCCCTGCTCGAGGTCTCGACCGACAAGGTCGACACGGAGATCCCCTCCCCCGTCGCCGGTGTCATCGAGGAGATCCTCGTGCCCGAGGACGAGACCGTCGAGGTCGGGACCGCTCTGGTCCGCATCGGCGACGGCAGCGGCCAGGGCGACGACTCCTCCGACGACGCTCCTGCCGAGGAGACCGCCGAGGCCCCGCAGGCCGAGAGCCCGGCCGAGGGCGGCCAGGACGAGGCGGACGACGCCGTCGTCGCGTCGTCGGCGGCACCGGCACCCGGCGAGGAGTCGGACGCCGAAGCCCCCGCACCGGCCGACGACGTCGACCCGGCTCCGGCGACCGAGCAGCCTGCCGACCAGGCCCCGGTCGTCCCCGCCGCCGCCCCGGCTGCCGCGGCGGCCCCCGCGGCGGCAGCGCCCCCCGCAGCGGCAGCTCCCGCTCCGGCGGCGGCCGCTCCTGCAGCTGCTGCCCCCGCAGCCGCCGCACCGGCAGCTGCTGCGCCGGCGGCCTCGGCCGACTCGTCGTCGGCTCCGACCGGCTACGTCACACCACTGGTCCGGAAGCTCGCTAACGAGAAGGGCATCGACATCTCGACCCTCACCGGGAGCGGTGTCGGCGGTCGCATCCGCAAGGAGGACGTCCTCGCTGCCGTCGAGGCCGCCAGCTCGGCGTCCACGACGTCGGCCACGGCGTCGGCACCCGTCGAGGTCTCGCCGCTGCGCGGCACGACCGTGCCCATGACGCGTCTGCGCAAAGTCGTCGCGGAGCGCGCCGTCCAGTCGATGCAGGCGATGGCCCAGCTCACGAGCGTGGTCGAGGTCGACGTCACGGCCGTCGCCACGTTCCGTGACGCGAACAAGGCGGCGTTCCTCGAGAAGACCGGCAACAAGCTGTCCTTCCTGCCGTTCTTCACGCTCGCGGCCGCCGAGGCGCTCAAGGCGCACCCGAAGCTGAACGCCACCGTCGACGGCGACTCGATCGTCTACCCGGACCACGAGAACGTCAGCATGGCCGTCGACACGGAGCGCGGTCTGCTCACGCCCGTCATCAAGGACGCGTCCGACCTCGACCTGGCCGGCATCGCCGCCCAGATCGCGGACCTGGCGCAGCGCACGCGCGACAACAAGCTGAAGCCCGACGAGCTGGCCGGCGGCACCTTCACGGTGACGAACACGGGCTCGCGGGGCGCGCTGTTCGACACTCCCGTGGTGTTCCTCCCCCAGGTCGCCATCCTTGGCACCGGCGTCGTCGTCAAGCGTCCCGTCGTCGTCCAGGTCGACGGCGCCGACGCGATCGCGGTTCGGTCGATGGTCTACCTGGCCCTGTCGTACGACCACCGCATCGTCGACGGTGCGGACGCCGCCCGGTTCCTCGTGGCGGTCAAGACCCGCCTCGAGGCGGGCGACTTCGCCGGGGTGCTGGGCATCTGAGCGCGCCACGGTGATCGCGCACGTCAGCGACGTAGCACCTCTCTGAGACGCCAGCCGGCCTCGGTCCTCACCACGAGGACCGAGGCCGGTTCGTCGTCGGCAGTGCGGCAGGCGAGGAGGACGGTCTCCCCCAGCCGTTGCACCTCCGACTCGACGACCGTGGGCAGCACCAGGTCGCCCGCCGACGCGAGGTCGGCCATGATCCGGGAGTCTCCCGCCGCCACGGGCGACCCTTCCTGGTCGACGGCCGCGAGGCACGACGTCGACGGTTCGCGGACGCACGCGACCCGGGCTCGGAGCAGCACCGCGGCCGCCGCGAGCGGGTCGTCGCCCCGTACCGCCGCCTCCTCCGTGCTCACCGGCTCGTCAGGGGCGCTGTCCGGGACGGGGACGGCGGTGACCGGGCCGGGCGCCGAGACGGCTGGGCCGGACGGCCGATCGGCAGGGGACGTCACCGCGGGCGGAGCCGAGTCGGAGCGCCCGAGGCCGGAGTCGCCGCCCCGCGGCACGACGGCTGCCCCCACCACGAGAGACACTGCCACGAGGCCGGCCAGGACCCAGGCGCGTGGCCTGACCGCCCGCAGTCGGTCGACGATCGGCACGGCCGCGACCGCCTCCCACCAGTCCGCGACGCCGTCGAGGAGCGCGGACTCGGGCAGGACGCTGGTCCAGCCGGATCTCGGCGGGTCTCCCAGCGGTGGTCGCCAGGCGACCGCCGCCTCCTCGACGCCCGTGCTCGGCACGACGGTCGGCAACGCGACGGGAGGAGCCAGGTCGTGGACCCGCTCGACGAGCTCGTCCAGGCAGGTGTCGGCACCTTCCGGGCCCCGCAACCGGGCCCGGTCGCGAGGAGACAGCTCATCTGCCACGGCCTCGACGAGGGCCTGAGCCCCCTCGGCCGCCGCCACGAGCGGCGCCGCACCGGGCTGTGCGGTCCTGCCGCCGACGAGGACCGGGGCGCCCCGGTCGTCGAGCACGACGTCCTCGAGGCCGACGCTGCCCAGCGCCGTCCCCCGCCGGGCCAGGTGGGCGACCGCGGAGAGCACGGGGAGCAGGACCGTGACGGCCTCTCCGGCCGACATCGTGCCGCGGCGCCGAGCCCACCTGTCGAGTCGTTCCCCGCCCGGCTCGTCCGAGACGACCACGAGGGCGCCCTCGTCGTCGACCATCAGGTCGACCGGGCGGAGGAGGTGCGGGTGCGGCGACGAGCTCGCCGCCGCGACGAGGGCCGGCGACGAGCGACGCAGCAGCACCCGGCTGCCGTCGGGCGCGGTGCCCCCGACGGCGCCGCCCGGACCGGGGGGCCAGGACGACCCGGACGCGAGCTCGTAGGGGCCGAGTGAGGAGGTGACCATGGGGCCATCGTGCTGGTCTCCGAGGGGCCGACGCGCGCCTCCTCGTCCCGGCCGGGGACGACCGACTACGGCGAGCCCCCCGGGGAGGACCCACGGCGGCTCGCGACCCCGTATCCTGGTCTGCATGGCACGACGCACGTCACCGGAGAACACGTCCCCGAAGCCGCCCAAGGAACCGGGCCGCTTCTCGCAGATGTGGCAGGTGTTCAAGATGACCCGCCGCGTCGACAAGTCGGCGCTGCCGCTGATGCTGCTGGCGCTGCTGCTGCCGGTCGCGGCCGGAGTCCTCGCGGGTCTCTTCCTCTCGGCAGGCAACGTCCTGGCGCTCGTGCTGTACATCGTGGTCGGCCTGATGCTCGGCATCCTGCTGCTGCTGATCGTCCTCGGACGCAAGGCCGAGAGGGCCGCCTACTCGCAGATCGAGGGGCAGCCCGGCGCCGTGGGCGCCGTCATGAAGAGCGGCCTCCGTCGCTCGTGGCGCGCCGCCGAGATGCCCGTCGCGGTCCAGGGCCGCTCGCAGGCCGCCGTCTACCGAGCCGTCGGCAAGGGCGGCGTCGTGCTGATCGGCGAGGGCTCGGTCGCGCAGACCAAGAAGCTCGTCGACGAGGAGCGCCGCAAGGTCGCACGCATCCTGCCCAACGTCCCCATCACGGTGCTGCACGTCGGCCCCGACGCCGAGTCCGTGCCGCTGCACAAGATCGCCGGCCGCATGAACAAGATCAAGTCGTCGCTGAACCGGAACGAGGTGCTCGCCGTGAGCAACCGCCTCCAGTCGCTCGGCAAGAACGGCCTGCCGATCCCCAAGGGCGTCGACCCGTTCAAAGTGCGGGCCGGACGACCGCGCTGACGGTCGACGCGACCCGCTGAACGGACCGGCGACGGACGGAGGCGCCCGTCCCCCTCGAGGGGACGGGCGCCTCCGTCTGTGGAGCGTCGATCAGACGCGGACGAGGACCGTCCCTGCTACGCGGTCGTGCAGGCCCCTCTGGTCTTGGTCCCAGACCACCGCGGGGATGACGACCGCGAGCAGCAGGGTCCGGACGACCGGGCGCCAGAGACCGGTCCGGCCACCGGCCATCGGGACGAGGCGCATGCCGAGGACCAGGTGGCCGACGGTGCCGCCGAGGGTGACCAAGAAGAGGATCTGGACGACGCTGAAGACGACCGTGATGGCGAGCCCCTGGCCGTCGAAGAAGGCGAACGCGACGACGTAGGCGAGCGCCCAGTCGATCGTCACCCCGGCGATCCGGCGACCCAGACGTGCGATCGAGCGCGGGCCCGTGCGGGGCAGGCCGAGGCGCTGGCCCGGCCAGTCCTGCCGGGGCGCCGCACCGCCGTCGACGGGGTCGGACGGAGGGCGGGAGCGGTCGTCGTGCATGCCTCCGAGCCTACCGACGCGGCACCCGTAACATCTCTGAAACAATGGGGACACCGCGACGAAACGGCCCCGCCATAACGTCGTCGAAGGCTGCGTCCGGCAGTCTGACCGATCTGAGCCCATTGGAGAGACACCTAGATGTTCACCGATTCTTCCGAGGTGCTGAAGTTCATCACGGACACCGACGTCAAGTTCCTCGACATCCGGTTCACGGACCTGCCCGGCGTCCAGCAGCACTTCAACATCCCCGCGTCCACCGTCGACGAGGAGTTCTTCTCCGTCGGCCAGCTCTTCGACGGGTCCTCCATCCGCGGCTTCGCGTCGATCCACGAGTCGGACATGCAGCTCATCCCCGACGTCACCACGGGCTACGTCGACCCCTTCCGCGCCGAGCGCACCCTGGTGCTCGTGTTCGACATCTTCAACCCGCGCAACGGCGAGCTCTACAGCCGCGACCCCCGCCAGGTGGCCAAGAAGGCCGAGAAGTACCTCGCCTCCACCGGCATCGCCGACACGGCGTTCTTCGCCCCCGAGGCCGAGTTCTACATCTTCGACGACGTCCGCTACGAGGTGAAGCAGAACGCCAGCTTCTACAGCGTCGACAGCGAGGAGGGCGCCTGGAACACGGGCCGTGTCGAGGAGGGCGGCAACCTCGCCAACAAGACCGCCTACAAGGGCGGCTACTTCCCGGTCAGCCCGGTCGACAAGACGGCCGACCTCCGCGACGACATCAGCCTCAAGCTGATCGACTCGGGCCTCGAGCTCGAGCGCGCCCACCACGAGGTGGGCACCGGCGGCCAGCAGGAGATCAACTACAAGTTCGACACCATGGTCCACGCGGCCGACGACATCCTGAAGTTCAAGTACATCGTCAAGAACACCGCCGAGCAGTGGGGCAAGGTCGCGACCTTCATGCCCAAGCCGCTCTTCGGCGACAACGGCTCGGGCATGCACACCCACCAGTCGCTCTGGAGCGACGGCAAGCCGCTGTTCTACGACGAGAACGGCTACGGCGGGCTCTCCGACCTCGCTCGCTGGTACATCGGCGGCCTGCTGAAGCACGCACCCGCCGTCCTCGCCTTCACGAACCCCTCGATCAACTCGTACCACCGGCTGATCCCGGGCTTCGAGGCCCCCGTCAACCTGGTCTACTCGGCGGGCAACCGCTCGGCGGCCATCCGCATCCCGATCACGGGCACGAACCCCAAGGCCAAGCGCATCGAGTTCCGCGTCCCCGACGCCGCGTCCAACCCCTACCTCGCGTTCGCCGCGCAGCTGATGGCGGGCCTCGACGGCATCCAGAACCGGATCGAGCCGCACGAGCCCGTCGACAAGGACCTCTACGAGCTGCCCCCCGAGGAGGCGAAGGGCATCCCCCAGGTGCCCGCGTCGCTCGACGGCGCCCTCGACGCGCTCGAGGCCGACCACGCGTTCCTCACCAAGGGCAACGTCTTCACCGAGGACCTCATCGAGACGTGGATCGCGTACAAGCGCGAGAAGGAGATCCTGCCGATGGCGCAGCGCCCGCACCCCTTCGAGTTCGAGCTCTACTTCGGCGTCTAGGCGACACCGGACGGGGCGCGACCAACTCGGTCGCGCCCCGTCCGTCGTCGTGGCCGTCGGACGCGAGAAGGCCCGCACCCCCTCGGGGTGCGGGCCTTCTCCCGTCGCCGGTCGGCGTCAGGCGGGGATGCTGCTCCCGGTGAGGACGCGGCGCTGAGCCGGGGTCCGACGACCGCCGAGGGGTCGCACCTCCCAGCCGCCGCTCGACCAGACCTCGGCGTCGAGCACGTTGCGGGCGTCGATCACGACGGGGTTGGCCGCGAGCTCGGCGAGGGCCGAGGGCTCCGCGCTGACGAACTCGGGCCACTCCGTCAACAGCAGCACGGCGTCGGCGTCCGAGACCGCCTCCTCGATGCTGTCGGCGAACGACAGGGTCGGGAAGCTGCGCTGGGCCGTCTGGGTCGCCTCCGGGTCCACGACCAGCACCTGGGCGCCGCGCAGGTGCAGCGCCGCCGCCACGTTCAGGGCCGGCGAGTCGCGGACGTCGTCCGTGTGCGGCTTGAACGCGGCGCCGAGGACGGCGATGCGCCGGTTCAGGACCGACCCGCCGCAGGCGTCGATGGCCTGGTCGATGACCCGCTGGCGCTGGGCCATGTTGATCTCGTCGACCTGCTGCATGAGGCCGACCGCACGGTGCGCTCCCAGCTCGTTGGCCCGGAACATCAGCGCGCGGATGTCCTTCGGCAGGCAGCCGCCCCCGAAGCCCAGGCCCGCGTTGAGGAACTTGCGGCCGATCCGGTCGTCGAAGCCGAGGGCGTCCGCGAGCGTCGAGACGTTCGCCCCGGCGGCCTCGCAGAGCTCGCTGATCGCGTTGATGAACGAGATCTTCGTCGCCAGGAACGCGTTCGCGCTGACCTTGACCAGCTCGGCCGTCGGCAGGTCGCACGAGATGACGGGCGTGCCCGTCGAGATCGGCTCGGCGTAGACCTCGCGGAGGATCGCCTCGCTGCGGACGTCGGTGCCGCCGAAGACGATGCGGTCGGGACGCAGGGTGTCCTCGACGGCGTGGCCCTCGCGGAGGAACTCCGGGTTCCACACGACGTCGGCCGACACCCCGGGAGGCAGCACGCCGGCCACGATCTCCCGGAGGCGGGCCGCGGTGCCGACCGGCACGGTCGACTTGCCGACGATCAGGCCGTCGTGGCTGAGCGACTCGGCGACCTTGCGGGTGGCCTCCTCGACGTAGCTCAGGTTGGCGGCGTGGCTCCCCCGGCGCTGCGGCGTGCCGACGCAGATGAAGTGCACGTCGGAGAGGGCGACGGCCTCGGCGATGTCCGTCGTGAAGAGCAGTCGACCGGACTCGACGTGGCGGAGGATCAGCTCGGGCAGTCCCGGCTCGAAGAAGGGGACTCGGCCCTGGCTGAGCGCCTCGACCTTCGAGGGGTCCGTGTCGACGCCGATGACGTCGAAGCCCATCTCGGCCATCGCGGCGGCGTGGGTCGCCCCGAGGTAGCCGGTGCCGATGACGCTGATGCGGGGCTTCGTCGAGGCCGACGTCACCGCGGCGTCGACGGACTGGGGGTCGGTGCCGGCGCCGTCGGCCGGGCTGGTGTTCTTGCTCATGATGCGCTCCTCGCGATCTGGGGTGCTGCAGTCAGTGGGGCGGAGGGGGTGGGGAGGGACGAGAGCCGCGAGTCGTCGGCCGTGGTCACGGCAGCGTCCTCAGGGCGAAGTCGGTGTCGGTGCGGGCGATGCCGCGCCGGAAGGCGTCGAGGGAATCCTGCCGGGAGACGATCCGCCAGTCGTTCGTGAGGTAGGAGCCGCTGGACACGGTCGTGGCCGTGAGGTTGAACCAGGAGAACCCGAGGATGTCGTCGTTCTCCGGCTTGGCGAGCTCGCTGAAGAGCGAGTCGATCCACTTCGGCTTCTGGGCGTCCTTCGTCGTGCCGAGCTCGGCCGCGCCCATCTCGGCGAGGATGATCGGCTTCGTCGTGATCTGCCGCAGCTGCGCCAGCGTCTTGCCGAAGGTGCCCTGGAAGTCGCCGGTCTGGGGCGTCTCCGGGCTGTTCCGGAGGTAGCCGGTCATGCCCACCCAGTCGACGTAGTCGTCGCCGGGGTAGAGGCTCGCCGTGTACTCGACGCCCCTGTTCTTGGTGGGCACGCCCTCGACCCGCGTGGGGGCCCAGACCCAGGCGACGAGCTCGTTCGCGCCCCGTGCCTCGAAGAGGTCGTGCACGTGCTGCCACATCTGCACGTACTCGGTCTTCTCGTTCCCGTTCACGCCCTCGGCCCACGGGTACCAGTTGCCGTTCATCTCGTGGTCGAGACGGATGGCCATCGGCAGGCCGTTGGCCACGAGTGCGTCGGCCCAGCGCGTGAGGTACGCGTCGAAGTCGCCCTCGATGATCTTGCTCAGCTCGTAGTCCGGGTCGACGACCGCCTCGTTGCCGGCGGCGATCGGTCGGGACTCCCAGGTGAGGAACGGGAGGTCGCCCTTGGCCCACGAACGGTTCACCGCCGTGGCGTTGAATTCCTGGTCGAAGCCCTGGAAGTAGCCCGACATGTTCGGCTGCGCGCCGATCTTCGTGCTCACGTCGTCGAACTCGGACCAGCTGAAGGGCGACTGGGTCGTGTAGAGGCCGAAGTAGCGGGACTCGGGCGAGACGATGTCCGCGAGGGACGGAGCGGTGATCGGCACGGGGCCGGTCGTCGCGCCCCCGCCTGAGCCGTTGCCGCTGCCGTTGCCGCTGCCCGAGCCGGAGACGCCTGAGCCGTTGCCGCTGCCGGAGCCGGTGCCGCCCTTGGGCCCCGTGGCCACGGCCCCGGAGCCTCCGCTGCCGTCGCCGCCGCCGGACGACGAGCCGCCGCCGGTCGCGGCCTGGGCGTCACGGAGGGCGTCCTGCGCCGACGCGAGGCGAGCCTGTGCGTCGGTGAGCTGCCCCTCGGACGTCCAGGCCTGCTGCTGCACGTCCGCCAGCTCGGTCTTGCTCGCGGCGAGCTGCCGCTTGGCGGCGACGAGCTGGTCGAGGAGGGCCGAGCGGTCCTCCTTGAGGGTGGTGACCTGGGCAGGGGACGTGCCGACCGCCTCCTGCACGGCGGTGCGGACGGGGTTGTCCGTCGGCGAGATCCAGATGAGCCACGAGATCATGGCCAACAGGACGACGGTCGCGGTCGCGCCGAGGGCCGTGCGGCGGGCGTTCCCGTGGGACGAGGCCCACCAGGCTCCCGACTGCACGTGCAGCGGGGCGACGAAGGTCTGCGGGGACTCAGACAATGAACCACACCTCCAGGGCGATGATGACGGCACCGATCAGGTACGGGAAGCCGGCTTTGGGGTTGAGGCGACGACGAGGAGGCGCGGCGGCGGCCACGGGGGCCGTGGCCGCGGCGAAGGCGGTCGCCGACGAGGTCGTCACGGCGTCGTCCTGGGGCGACGGCGCGGTCTCGACGGCCGTCTCGGCGCGGTGGCTGCGCACCAGGACCACGCCCGTGTCGTCGCGTCGGACGGTGGTCGCGTCCGACGTGGGACCGGCCGGGGCCGAGGAACCGCCGAAGTCGAAGAGGGCGTCGACGCCGGGATCGGTCACGTCGTCGAACTCGCGCTCCAGGACCTGCAGCGAGTCGTCGCCGGTGGCCTGGTGGGCCATCTGCTGGGCCGCGTCGTCCGCGGCTCCGCCGGCGTAGGCGCCGGCACGGGTCCCCCAGCCGCTGGCGTGCCCCATGCGGAAGAACCCGATGACGCGGATCGGCATGAGGAAGAAGGTCGACACGATGATGAAGACCGGCAGGCGGAGGAAGTCCGACGGCTTCTCGGCCAGGTGCCGCATCTGTCGGATGGCCATGCTGAGCACGGACGACAGCACCATCAGGACCACGATGCTGACCAGCCCGGTGGAGACCCCGTACTCGGCAAGGATGCCGCGGTACAGGTTGACGCCCTGGCCGGTGATGCCCCGGTAGATCCAGCCGCCGATGACGCCCATCAGGAGGAAGGGCAGGATGATGTCCATCGCGAAGAAGAACGCCAGCATCGGAGCGTGCCCGAGCATCCACGGCATCATCCGGAACGTGTTGTACTGGCTGCCGCGGGCCCAGCGGAGCTGCTGCTTGAACAGCTTCTTCACCTCGAGCGGGGCGTCCGTGTAGACCAGGCTCGTGTGCTGGTAGACGGTGCGGTAGCCCTCCTTGAGCGTGAGGTTCGTCAGGGTGCGGTCGTCGCTGACCTCGAGGAAGACGCCCATGAACTTCTCCGTCATGAACCGGTCCATCACCCGCACGAGGATCTCGCGGCGGAACGCGATCGTCCGGCCGGGGAGGCAGCCGATCTGCCCCAGGACGCTCTGCGCGGGCATCGAGTAGAGCGCACGCGAGTTCTCGAGCCAGTCGGCCCAACGGGTGATCCAGCTGCGCTCGGGCTCCAGGATGCGCTGACGCGTGGTCACGCCGCCGACGTTCTCGTGGGCGAAGGGACGGACGAGCTCGGAGAGCGTCCCCGGCGTCCACACCGTGTCGGAGTCGACGAGCACGGTGATGTCGCCGCGGCTGAGCTCGGTGCCGATCATGACGGCGTTGCGCTTGCCGGGGATGGGGGTGTGCACCCAGCGGACGAGGGGGGCGTACTCGTCGCAGACGGCGGCCAGCTCCGGGTTGGGCTTGCCGTTGATGACCACGATGATCTCGCCCGGCTGCTGCTCGACCATGCGGCCGATGACGTCGCGGAAGAGGTCGAGGGGCTCGTCGACCACGGGGACGACGACGCTCGTGGAGCCGGAGAACTCCCCCGTGAAGGGACGGTACCGCCTCGAGAGCAGCACCTTGATGATCCACAGGATCCAGATGAATGCCGAGTAGACCGCGAACAGGTACAGCTCGGCGTGGCCGCCTGCCATCGATCGGATCTGGAGGATGAAAGTCAACACGAGGGCCGCCTCAGGGGGATGGGAAAAGGATGATTCCGCGTCTTCGAGGAAAGGGGTCTGTCGGGTCGGTGCAATCTTGCGGCGGTTCGGAGGGGACTCACAACCGACCACCCGTTCGGGGACTCGGCCCGGCCGGGCGGGGTACGCCCTTGTCCTCCCATCGGTGTCGCACGAAATGCCGACAGGGCCGAGTGCCTGTCAGAGGCGCAGCGGCACTCACCGGACACGACCCTTTCCTGCCCTCCTGAGCGCACGGAGGCCGCGAGCGAAAAGCCAGGTCAGAGGGCCGTTCTGACCACCCCGCCTCGACTCGGCCCGCGGTGCGGGAGGTGAGGAAAGCCCATGGCGCTCTGGGGCCGTGCGTGCTGGGCGGTCATGCGTCCGAAACACGGCAGACATCTCGACCGGGGTACGCACCCCCTTTTCGGGGTACGACAAAATCACCCGTGACCAATTCGGGCGTCACCCCCCGGGTGAGTGCATCCCGGGCGTGTCGCACCTCGTGACCGCGACGCCGGTCGCGCCGGGCGAGGTCAGGCGGTAGGCTCCGGCGCCTCGTCCAGGCCGTAGAAGCCCCGCTCGAACACCGCACGCGCGCGACGGGTCACCGCGAGGTAGTCCTCCTCGAGGCGTGTGGCCGACCCCGGCGGGTACTCCATCAGGCGGGCGACGCCCTCGAGCTGGCGACGGTCGGTCGGCAGGACGTCCGAGGTGCGCGAGGTCCAGAGGACGACGGCGGAACGGGCACGGGACGCCATCAGCCAGGCGTCGTGCAGCTTGGCCGCGTCCTCGACGTCGACGAGCCCGGCGGCGGCCGCCGCCTCGAGGGCGGTCAGGGTCGAGGTCGTGCGGAGACCGGGGACGTCGTGCGCGTGCCGGAGCTGCAACAACTGCACGAACCACTCCACGTCGCTCAGGGAGCCGCGGCCGAGCTTGAGGTGACGGGACGGCTCGGCGCCCTTGGGGAGGCGCTCCGCCTCGACGCGGGCCTTGATGCGCTTGACCTCGCGCACCTCCTGGTCCGAGAGGGACGCCGGGTAGCGGACCTCGTCCGCCAGCGCGGTGAACTCGGCCCCCAGGCCGGCGTCGCCCGCCACCACGCGGGCGCGCAGCAACGACTGGGCCTCCCAGGTGAGCGACCACCTGGCGTAGTACGCCCGGTAGGAGGCGAGGGACCTGGTCACCGGTCCGTTCCCGCCCTCGGGACGCAGGCCCGTGTCGAGGTCGAGCGGCACGAGGGCGTCCGAGGTGAGACGACCCATCTCGGCCACCACGCCGGCGGCCCGGCGCTGCGAGGTGTCGTCGCCCTCGGCCCCCCGGTGGACGAAGAGCACGTCGGCGTCCGACCCGAACCCGAGTTCGCGTCCGCCGTAGCGACCCATGGCGACGACGGCCATCTCGATGTCGGGCACGTCCCGACGGGCCAGGGCGAGGGCGCCCGTGATCGTCGCGGTCGTGACGTCCGTGAGCCCCTGAGCCAGCTGGTCGATCGTGACGAGGCCCAGGATCCCCGAGATGGCCAGCCGGAGGACCTCGCGGCGACGGGCCTGCCGCAGCACGCCGGCCGCCCCCTCCTTCGACTCGTGCCGCGCCACGGTGGCGCTCGTCTCGTCGAGCAGGCTGGCGAGCGTCCGTGGTCTGAGCTCGGCGTCGGACTCGAACCAGGCGGCCGCCTCCGGGGACCGGTCGAGCAGGTCGGCGACGAACGTCGACGACGAGAGGACGGTCGTGAGCCGGTGGGCAGCCCCCGACGAGT
Organism: Frigoribacterium sp. PhB116; assembly: GCF_004364285.1. GTDB lineage: Bacteria > Actinomycetota > Actinomycetes > Actinomycetales > Microbacteriaceae > Frigoribacterium. The sequence continues at coordinate 529,753 of NZ_SOBE01000001.1, forward strand.
CGCGCAGCATGCGGAGGAACCAGTACGACTCGCCGAGCCCGTCGCTGAGCCTGCGGAAGGCGAGCAGTCCGAGGTCGGGGTCGGTGCCGTCGGCGAACCACTGCAGCATCGCGGGCAACAGGTGCCGCTGGATGCTCGCCCGCCGGGAGACTCCCCCGGTCAGGGCGGCGATGTGCCCGAGTGCACCGCGCGGGTCGGAGAAGCCGATCGCGGCCAGCCGGGCGGCGGCCTGGTCGCTGCTGAGCGCGAGGTCCTCCTCGGGACGGGCCGCGACCGCCGAGAGCAGGGGCCGGTAGAAGAGGCGCTCGTGCAGGGTGCGGACGCGCCGCTTCACAGCGCGCCACGCCTCCACGAGACCCGTGCCCGACGAGCTCAGCCCGGAGGAGCGCGCGAGCACCCGGAGCGCGTTCTCGTCAGTCGGCATCAGGTGGGTCCGCCGCAGGTGCGCCAGCTGCACGCGGTGCTCGAGGACGCGCAGCACCCGGTAGTCGCGATCGAACTCGGCGGCCTCGGCGCGCCCCACGTAGCCCCGTCTCGCGAGGGCGGCCAGCGCCTCCAGCGTCGACCGCTGCCGCACGCCGTCGTCCGCCTGGCCGTGGACGAGCTGCAGCAGCTGGATCGTGAACTCGACGTCGCGGAGCCCGCCGGGCCCCAGCTTCAGCTGCCGGTCGACCTCGTCGGCGGGGAGGAGGTCGGTGACGCGCTCGCGCATGGCCTGCACCGACTCGACGAAGGCCTCGCGCTGGGCGGCGGACCACACGAACGGCGCGATGCGCTCCGCGTACCGGTCGCCGAGGTCGACGTCCCCCGCGAGCGGACGCGCCTTGAGCAGCGCCTGGAACTCCCATCCCTTCGCCCAGCGCTCGTAGTAGGCGACGTGCGACTCGAGGGTGCGGACCAGGGCGCCGTCCTTCCCTTCCGGCCGCAGGTTGGAGTCGACCTCCCAGAGCTCGGGCTCGAGCGCGAGGTCCGTGATCGCCCGCACGGTGTGCACCGCGAGCCGGGTGCCGATCTCGACCGCGCGCCCGTTCTCGAGGCCGTCGGCGCCCTCGGCGACCCACACGACGTCGACGTCGCTGAGGTAGTTCAGCTCGCGTGCCCCCGCCTTGCCCATGCCGATCACCGCGAGCCGCGTGCGCGACACGTCGTCCGCGGGGAACGGCACCTCGCGCCGGGCCACGTCGAGGGCGGCGTGCAGAGCGGCACCGGCCAGGTCGGCGAGGGCCGCGGCGACCACGGGGAGCGCCTCGACCGGGTCGGGCCGGTCGAGGTCCCAGCCGGCGATCTGCACGAGGTGACGGCGGTAGCCGACGCGGAGGGCTAACCGCGCCTCCTCGTCGACCAGCCCGGCTACGCGCGACTGGAGGTCGTCCACGTAGGCGTCGCGACTGCGGGGAACGGGCGCGGGCTGCAGGAGCAGCCCGAGCTCGGCCGGTCGGCGCACCAGGAACTCGGCGAGGCCGGACGACGACCCGAGCAGGCGCAGCAGGCGCTCCCCCGCACCGGCCTCGAGCAGCGCGGCGACGCCGTCGGGCGAGCGCTCGAGCAGACGCTCGAGGTGCAGCAGGGCCTGGTCGGGATCGGGACTGCGAGCGAAGGAGGCGACGGCCGACGCGAGCGACGGGGTCGCCTCGACGAGGCGGTCCAGCCGCTCGCGCGCGGTGCCGAGCTCGGCGAACCCGAGCCGCGCCAGGTCGGACAGGGCCGTCGCGGCTCGGGGCATGGTGGAGCCGGCCCGCTAGAGGATCTCGAGGTTGGAGCGCAGCTCGAACGGCGTCACCTGCGCGCGGTAGGACTTCCACTCCTGCCGCTTGTTCAGCAGCACGTAGTTGAAGACCTGCTCGCCGAGCGTCTCGGCGACCAGCTCGCTGTCCTCCATGATCGAGAGGGCATGGTCGAGGCTGGCGGGCAGCTGCTTGTAGCCGAGCGCACGACGCTCGGCGTCGCTCATGCCCCAGACGTTGTCCTCGGCCTCGGCGGGGAGCTCGTAGCCCTCCTCGATGCCCTTGAGGCCGGCGGCGAGCATGAGCGAGAACGCGAGGTACGGGTTCGCGGCGGAGTCGATCGCGCGGTACTCGACGCGGCTCGAGTTGCCCTTGTTCGGCTTGTACAGCGGCACACGCACCAGCGCCGAGCGGTTGTTGTGCCCCCAGGTCACGAAGCTGGGCGCCTCGTCGCCGCCCCACAGGCGCTTGTAGCTGTTCACGAACTGGTTCGTCACCGCCGTGATCTCGGGCGCGTGGCGCAGGAGGCCCGCGATGAACTGCCGACCGATGCGGGAGAGCTGGTACTCGGCACCGGCCTCGTAGAACGCGTTGCCGTCGCCCTCGAAGAGCGACATGTGCGTGTGCATCCCGGAGCCGGGGTGCTGGCTGAAGGGCTTGGGCATGAACGTGGCGTACACGCCCTGCTCGATCGCCACCTCCTTGATGACGGTGCGGAACGTCATGATGTTGTCCGCGGTCGTCAGGGCGTCGGCGTAGCGAAGGTCGATCTCGTTCTGCCCGGGGCCCGCCTCGTGGTGGCTGAACTCGACGGAGATCCCGAGGTCTTCGAGCATGCGGACCGAGCGGCGGCGGAAGTCGTGGGCCGTCCCGCCGGGCACGTTGTCGAAGTAGCCGGCGGAGTCGACGGGCTGGGGGCCGTCCGGCCCGCCCTGCGCGTCCTTCAGCAGGTAGAACTCGACCTCGGGGTGCGTGTAGAACGTGAAGCCGCGTTCGCCTGCGCGCGCGAGCGTGCGCTTGAGGACGTTCCGCGGGTCGGCGACGGCCGGCTGCCCGTCGGGCGTCGTGATGTCGCAGAACATGCGCGCGGTCGGGTCGATCTCGCCCCGCCACGGCAGTATCTGGAAGGTGGTCGGGTCGGGCTGCGCGAGCACGTCGGCCTCGTACGAGCGGGTGAGCCCCTCGATCGCGGAGCCGTCGAAGCCGATGCCCTCGGCGAACGCGCCCTCGACCTCGGCCGGGGCGATGGCCACGCTCTTCAGGGTGCCGATCACGTCCGTGAACCAGAGCCTGATGAACTTGATGCCGCGTTCTTCGATCGTCCGGAGGACGAAGTCCCTCTGCTTGTCCATCGACAGCCTTTCTGCTCTGCGTCGAGGCTAGTGGACGCACCCGTCGGCCACGGTCACGCCCGCGCAGGATCCGTCAGTCGTCGGCCGCGTCCTCGGCGTCGAGGCGGGCGTTGCGCTCCTGGATCGTCCTGATCGCGGCTGCAGCCTCCTCGCGCGTCGCGTAGGGCCCGGCGCGGTCGACCGCGGGCGAGACCTTGCCCTCCTCGACCTCGTGCGTGCGGGTGTTGAACCAGAACTCAGTCGTCATGGGCCGAGGCTACCGCCCGACGGCCTGACCGTCCCCGGGGGGGCGTCGACGACGAGACCCGGCCTAGCGGACCGTGACGGTCCGGCAGCCGAGCGTCGGGTTGTTGCCCGCGGGCGCGTTGATCGCGTAGGCGCAGACGGTGTGCGAGCCCGCGGGCACCGAGAGGCGGGCGAACCAGGCGTTGGCGTCCGGGGACCCCGGGTAGGCCGCGATGACGTTTGCCCTGGTCAGCGTGGGAGGCACGGAGGCGAGGAACCGGCCGTTGTCGTAGAGGTGCACGCTCGTCGGCTGGCCCGACCACTCGAAAGCCCAGCCGTTGGCGATCAGCTGACCGGACTGGTACGAGACGAGCCCGTCGTAGGCGCCCAGCGGATCGCCGACGCCCGTCACCGTGCGGCAGCCGAGCACGACGGCACGGGCGCCGCCCGACGCGGCGGAGGCGCAGATCCTGCGGTCGCCCTGCGGGATCCCGTCGTAGAGCGAGATGTCGTAGCCGGTGGTCATGTAGGCACCGGGGAACGCCCGGTTGACGTCGGGGCGGCGCACGCCGTCGGAGACCGTCGCGAGCTCGACGATCTTCCCTCCGGTCTCGTCCGTGATGGTGACGTCGCCGAGGCCGTCCTCGTCCTGGGGGGCCCAGACCCAGCCTCGGACCCGGATTCCGTCGCGGTCGCGGGAGACGGCGTCGAGAGCCCCGACGGTGACGTCCCGGAGGGTGATCTTCCTGGTCGAGGCGTCGCGGCAGCCGATCAGCGGATTGGAACCGCCGATCGCGTACGCGCAGATGCGGTGGGCCCCGTCGGGCAGCCTGAAGTCGCCCCCGTAGCCGGCGTAGACAGGCGCTCCGGGCACGACGCGCGCGACGTCGGGGCGCTCGGTCGAGGTCCTCACCTTGCCCACCCAGGCGTTGCCGCGGGCCTGGTCGTAGAAGTGCACCTCGGTCGGCCCGGCGACGCCTGCCCAGGCCCAGCCGTCGACCGAGACGACGTCGCCGTGCACCTCGACCACGTCCAGGGCACCTCGGGGGGTCGGCGCGGCTGCGACAGCTGGCGACACGACCACGGCGGGGACGGCCAGCGCGAGCGCGAGCGCGGCGGCGGCGAGGGTGACGGCGGGGGCGAGGCGGGCACGGCGCGGGAACACGGTTCTCCTGGATTCGGGGGACGACGACTGCCGTCGGAGGAGCAGTCGATGAACGCTAACCGGCCGTCGAGATCCGTCGCGCCCCCTCTTCGGGCAGCGGCCAGCGCGTCCGCCAGCGCCTCCGCCAGCGACGACGCCAGCGACGACGCCTTCGACACGTCCGTGCACGGCGCATCCCGCGGAGCCGCCCTCCCCCTAAGCTGGACGGCATGCCCCGGGACCTCGACGGATCACTGACCCCTGGCCGGGTCTCACCACTCCGGCCGGTCCCCTCGTCCATCACCCGACCCGAGTACGTCGGCAAGGCGGGCCCCGCTCCCTACACCGGCGGCGACGTGTACGACGCCCCGACGATCGAGCTGATCCGCGCGAGCGGCCGGATCGCCTCGCAGGCGATCGACGCCGTCGAGGCCGCGATCCGCCCCGGCGTGACGACGGACGAGCTCGACCGGGTCGCCCACGACTTCCTCGTGGCCCACGACGCTTACCCGTCGACGCTCGGCTACCGTGGGTTCCCGAAGTCGGTCTGCACGTCGGTGAACGAGGTCATCTGCCACGGCATCCCCGACGACACCGTGCTCGTCGAGGGCGACCTGGTCAACATCGACATCACCGCCTTCAAGGACGGGCTGCACGGCGATCTCAACCGCACCGTGGTGGTCGGCGACGCGGCCCCGGAGACCGTCGACCTCGTCGACCGCACCCGCGAGGCCCTGCGCCGCGGCATCAAGGCGGTGGCCCCCGGTCGCGAGGTCAACGTGATCGGCCGGGCGATCGAGTCGTACGCCGCGCGTTTCGGCTACGGGGTCGTACGCGACTACACAGGCCACGGCGTCGGCCGCGCGTTCCACTCCGGCCTCGTCATCCCCCACTACGACGCCCCCCAGTTCGACGACGTCATGGTGCCGGGGATGGTCTTCACCATCGAGCCCATGCTCACCCTCGGTGGCGTCGAGGCGGACATCTGGGCCGACGGCTGGACCGTCACCACCCGCGACAAGTCGCTCACGGCCCAGTTCGAGCACACCCTCGTCGTCACCGAACGCGGTGCCGACGTCCTCACCCTCAGTTGACGACGAGCACCAGGAAGAAGGACGACCCGTGGCACAGAAGGCAGTCGGCATCGACATCGGCGGCACCGGCATCAAGGGGGCGATCGTCGACGTCGAGTCGGGCGAGCTCCTCACCGACCGCATCAAGAAGCCGACCCCCGAGGGAGGCGAACCCGACGCCATCGTGGCGGTGGTGAAGCAGATCGTCGACGAGCTCGGACTCGACGACGACGCGATCCCGGTGGGCGTCTGCTTCCCGGCCGCCATCATGGACGGCAAGACCCTCTCGGCCGCGAACGTGTCGAAGAAGTGGATCGGCTTCGAGGCCGAGAAGCTGTTCGAGACCACCCTCGGGAGGTCGATCCACTTCGTCAACGACGCAGACGCCGCCGGCTACGCCGAGACCCGCTACGGCGCCGCGAAGGACGTGCCCGGTCTCGTGATCATGACGACGCTCGGCACCGGCATCGGCACCGCCCTGATCAACGACGGCGTCCTCATCGTCAACGCCGAGCTCGGCCACCTCGAGATCGGCGGCAAGGACTACGAGACGAAGGCCTCGTACGCCGCCAAGGAGCGCGACGACCTCAGCTGGAAGCACTGGGCCAAGCGCCTGCAGAAGTACTACTCGCACCTCGAGGCGCTGCTCTACCCCCGGCGCATCATCGTCGGCGGCGGCGTCTCGAAGCACCACGAGGAGTTCCTGCCGCTGCTCGACCTCCGCGCCGAGATCGTGCCGGCGGTGCTGCGCAACAACGCGGGCATCATGGGCGCAGCTGCTCTCGCCGCGGGCTCCCGCCCGACTGCCTGAGGCGGCGCGGCGGACCCGCGGCCGACACGACGAGAGGGACCCTGGCTCGGGAGGCGCGCCTCCTGGACCAGGGTCCCTCTCGTCGTGTGTCAGCCGCGTGCACGGCTGAGGCGGATGGGCCGGCTGATACGCCGGGTTCTGTCCCGGTGCGTGAGCACCATGGACGGCCATCTCTCTCGGGACTGCGTTGCCGCAGCCCTCTAGCGGTCTACCCGAGGACTCGGCGAGCAGCCTCGACGTCCTCTGTCTGACCTTGCTCCGGGCGAGGTTTACATAGCCGGTCGGTCACCCGAACCGCTGGTGGTCTCTTACACCGCCGTTTCACCCTTACCCCGGCGCCGCCTCTCGGCGACGACCGTGGCGGTCTTCTCTCTGTTGCACTGTCTCGCGGGTCGCCCCGGGTGGGTGTTGCCCACCGCCCTGCTCTGTGGAGCCCGGACGTTCCTCGGCACCGCGGGGCGGACCCCGCGGTGACGCGACCGTCTTGCCGACCCATCCGCGTGGACCATGCTAGCGGGCGTCACCCGCCCGTCACGACGGGACGGTCAGATGCCCGACTCGCCCGTGCGCACGAGGATCGCGTCGCTGTCGGGGCAGAGGACGACGTCGTACGCGGAGGCGGACCGCACGGCCGCGAGGTCGCTGCCGGTGAGCGTCACTCCGCTCGCGCTGGAGACCCCGCCGCGGAGCAGCGACGCGCCGACGCCGTAGCGGGCCCGCTGGCGCTCGTACAGGGCGAGCAGCTCGGCGGGGACCTTCTCGGCGATGGCGGCTCGGTCGGCCTCGACCTCGCGCCGCTCCACCTCGAGCCTGCCGAGGCCGGCATCACGGCCGTCGGCCGCCTCGGCACGACGGGTCTCGATCTGGTCGAGCTCGGACTTCGTCAGCGCGGCGACGGCACCGAGCGACTCGACCCGGTCCATGACCTCGAGCTGCGCGTCCTCCAGGTCGCTCTGACGACGGGCCAGGGCGACGAGCTCGCCCTCCAGCGCCGCGACGTCCTTGACGGACGAGGACGACGCCAGCCGTGTGCGGTCGCGCTCGGCACGGGCCACGACGACGGCCACGTCGGACTCGATGCGCGTCAGCTCGGTCTGCGCGTCCTCCCAGGCGCCCTGCTCCGACGAGAGGCGGCTGCGGAGGCGGGAAGCGTCGCCGTCGATCGTGGCCAGCACGGCGATCTCGGGCAGGTTCGCCGCGCGGTGGGCGAGCTGCTGGATCGACGTGTCGAGCGCCTGGAGGTCGAGGAGGAGCGCCTGGTCGGCGGGGCTTGCTTGGAGGGCCATGGTGCCTGCTTCGTGGTCGTGGTGCGGCGGTGGTGGTGCGGCGTTCGTGGTGCGGCGTTCATGTGGCGGGCCCGACAGGGCCGGGGGCGAGGCAGGGTCGGGTCGGCTACTGCACGACCGTGAAGTCCCAGGGGTCGGTGCGCAGGTCGCTCAGGGTGACCTCGACGTCGTGGAGGGCCTCCCGCAGCTGTGCGGCGGCCGTGTCGAGCCAGAGCCACTCGCTCGCCCAGTGCGAGACGTCGACGAGCGCCGGGCCCCGGCCGAGGAGCATCAGGTCGCGGGCGTCGCTCGCGGGGTGGTGGCGCAGGTCGCTCGTCAGGTAGACGTCGGCCGCCCGGACCACGGGGTGGTCGAGCAGCGAGTCGCCGGCGCCGGCGCAGAGGGCGACCGTCTCGACGACGCGCTCGGCGTCACCGGCCACGCGGACGCCCGCGGCGGTCGGCGGCAGGAGCTCGCCCAGCTGACGGGCGAACGACACCAGGCTCATGGGGCGCGGCAGGCGGCCCGTGACGCCGAGGCCGGTCGAGCTCGTCGCGCCCTCGGTGATCGGTCGCTGGTCGACGAGGCCGAGCTGGTGGGCGAGGGCACGCGAGGTGCCGGTCTCGACGACGTCGGCGTTCGTGTGGGCGGCGATCAGCGCGCAGCCGGCCCGCACGAGGCGGGAGACGACCGCGCCCTTCGTCGTGTCCTCGGCCATGGTGGTCGCGCCGCGGAACAGGAGCGGGTGGTGGACGAGCAACAGGTCCGCACCGATGTCGACGGCCTCGTCGACGGCCTCGAGCACAGGGTCGACCGCGAGGCGGACATGGGTCACGGGCTGATCGGGATCGCCGACGACGACGCCCGGGGAGTCCCACGGCTCGGCGCCCGAGAGGGGCCAGAGGCGTTCGACGACGGCGTTGACGGAGGCGAGTGTGGACACCGCCTCAGCCTAGCGGCGGGAGCTCGACCGGAGACCCGTCGCGAGCACGGCGACCACGAAGGCGGCGGCCGCGGCCACGAGCAGCGCGGCGACGGCGGCGATGCCGGGCGTCATGCCCGTGAAGCCGACGAGGCGGACGAGCCAGCCCTGCCAGGCCAGCGACGCCGGCACCGTCACCAGGACGCCGTAGCCGAGCGCGGCGGACACGACGATGCCGGCGACGACGGCGACGGGCCCGCGGGCGGCGACGCGCAGGGCGTCGGCCGGACCGTGCACCACGGCGATCAGCGCGGCGGCCGCACCGAGGCCGCCCGCGACGGGGACGGCCACCGTGGCGAGCACGGCGGAGGCGAGCAGCTCGGGGACGACCAGGGCGAGCACCACGGCAGCGAGGACGACGAGTCCCGCGACGACGAGACCGGCGACGATCGGGATGCGTGGCGCCTGACCGGCGGACCGCTCGACCTCGTGGGCCTCGTCGATCTGGAGGGCCGGCTCGGCGAGGGCCGCAGGCGCGAGGGTCGGCGCAGGGGCGGGAGTCGGAGCAGGTGCGGGCGCGGACAGGCCGCTCGGTGCGCCCGAGGCCTCCGAGGGGGTCGCAGCCGGGCCCGACGACTGCACGTCGGTGGTCGTGTAGGGCGTCGCCTCGGGCTTATCGTCGACGGCGTCGTCGGCGTGGACCTCGTCGAGGTCGATCGGCAGCACGACGTCGATGACGCCGGTGAAGCGGAGCCGGGTCCGCTCGAGGGCGTCCGCGGCCTCGTCGGTGCCGACGCGGTCCATCTCGCGAGCCCAGGAGGCGAAGCGGGCGGCCTCGACGCGGCGCGCCTGGAGCTGAGCCTGCACGACCGCCATCAGGTCGACGGTCGCCGTGTCGTCGAGACGACGCTCGACCATCCGCACGAGGACGTCGTCGTCGAGGGTGAGTCGATCGGGCGGCTGCGGCAGCGAGGGATCGACGTCCGGGGCGAAGACGGGCAGGGTGATGGCCGAGGTCTCGACCGAGTGGCGGGCGACGCTGGCCGGTCGCGGCTCCGTCGGGTCGGTGGGCACGACGCCGTCGGTCGTGTCGGCGCGGTGCGAAGGCACCGAGGCCGGACGCGGATCGCGGCGGGTGACGAGGACATCGGACGGTGCTGCGGGGGCCTCGGGTGCGAGGACGGGTGTCACGGGGCGGTGCTCCTGCTCGTGCGTCGCGGGTGCGTGCGACGCGGTGGGGTCGACTGCGGGAGGAGCCGGGACGGCGGTGCGGGCCCCCCGCGGCGAGGGCGGCGCCTCGACGGGGAGCACGTCGACGTCCCACTCCGTCGTGCCAGTGCTCTCACTCATGCTCGGATCGTACGTCCGCCCGGGGCCCACGCCCGGCGGACTCGCCGGTGCGACCGGGACATCTCCTGGCGTGAGCCCACCAGGAGGGCGCCTCCCCGACCGGACGCCCTCCCGCTGCTCAGAGCTCAGGGACGGCGGTCTCCGTCGCGGTCGGCTCCCCCGGCGTCCGTGACCTCGTGGTCACCGCCGTCCGCGGTCCCGCCGGCGACGCTCCCCCGGGGGCCGTCGCCGACCGCCGTCGACGGCGCTCCCGCCGCGACCGCCGCCGCGGTGGCCGCCTCCGCGACCGCGCCCGTGGACCGGCCGCGCGCCTCCTTCTCGAGCTGTTCCGCCTCGTCGCCCGAGACCGCCTCGCCGCGGGCGACCATGCCAGCGACGTCGCTGAGGGCGATCTGGGGCAGGAAGAGCGCCAGCACGAAGGCGACCGCGATGAACGGGATGAGATAGGCGAACACGGGCGCCAGGGCGTCGGCGTAGCCCTCGACGACCTGGCGGCGGATCGCCTCGGGCAGCTCGTTCAGGGCCGCGGGGTCGAGCGTCGCCGTGGCCTGGGCGGCGTCGCCGCTCGACGCTCCGGCACCGGTGAAGACGCTCGTGAGGTTCTCCGTGAGACGGCTCGTGAATAGGGCGCCGAAGATGGCGACGCCCAGGGCGGCACCCACCTCGCGGAAGTAGTTGTTCGTGCTCGTCGCCGTGCCGACGTTCGCGGCGTCCACGGAGTTCTGCACGACCAGCACCACGACCTGCATGATGAGGCCGAGCCCGGCGCCGAAGACCAGCAGGAAGACGCAGATCAGCCAGAGGGGCGTGTCGGCCGTGAGGGTCGTGAAGAGGGCCATCGCCACGCCCGTCAGCAGCGTGCCGACGATGGGGAAGACGCGGTAGCGCCCCGTCTTGGTGATCAGGTTGCCCGAGAGGATCGAGGTGCCGATCAGGCCGGCCATCATCGGCAGCAGCAACAGCCCGGACACGGCCGCGGAGGCGCCCGACGACATCTGCAGGAACGTCGGGACGAACGCGATCGCCGAGAACATGCCGATGCCGAGCACGAAGCCGACGGCCGTCGCCAGGACGAACACGCGGTTGCGGAAGAAGGACAACGGGATGATCGGGTCCTCGGCGCGCGACTCGACGAGCACGAACGCGCTGACGGCGACGAGCACGCCCGCACCCCACAGCCACGTCTCGGGCGCACCCCAGCCGTGGTCGGCCTGGCCGCCGAACTCCGTGAAGAAGATGAGGCAGGTCGTGGCGGCCGAGAGCAGGACGACGCCCAGCCAGTCGACGCGCTTCGTGGCCTTCTTGCTCGGCAGGGTCAGCGCCATCCAGGCGATGGCGAACGCGGCGATGCCCACGGGCACGTTGATGTAGAACGCCCACTGCCAGGTGAGGTGGTCGACGAAGAAGCCGCCGAGCAGGGGGCCACCGATGGCCGACAGGCCGAAGACGGCGCCGAGCGGGCCGAGGTACTTGCCTCGCTCCGAGGCAGGCACGATGTCGGCGATGATCGCCTGCGAGAGGATCATCAGGCCGCCGCCGCCGAGGCCCTGTATCGCCCTGAAGACGACGAACGCCCAGAAGTCCGTGGCGAACGCGCAGCCGATGCTCGCGAGCGTGAAGATCGCGATGGCCGCCAGGAAGAGGTTCCGTCGACCGAGCACGTCGCCGAACTTGCCGTAGATCGGCATCACGATCGTGGTCGCGAGCAGGTAGGCCGTGGTGATCCAGGCCTGGTGCTCGACGCCGCCCAGCTCGCCGACGATCGTCGGCATGGCGGTCGAGACGATGGTCTGGTCGAGGCTCGAGAGCAGCATGCCCGAGATGAGGGCGCCGAAGATGATCCAGATCCGCCTCTGGGTGAGGAGGAACGGCGCGTCGGCCGTCTTCGCGGTGGTGGTGGTCATGGTCGTGTCAGCGTGCTTCCTGGTCGAGGGGCGGTGCGGCGGAGAACAGCGCGCGGGCGAGGGCGAGCTGGTCACGGAGGACGTGGTCGAAGCGGAGGCCCGGCGGGCCCTCGTCGAAGAAGAAGCGGGTCATGGCGCGCTGCACCAGCGAGCCGGCGACCGCCACGACGACGCCGATGCGCGGGTCGTCGGCGGGGACGCCCTCGTGCGACGCCACGGCGGCCGCGACGCGACGCTGCTGCTCGTCGCCCTGCGTCAGCATCGCCTGCAGCAGCCGTGGCTCGCGGTCGAGTGCCGCCTTGAACTCGGCGGCCCGCTCGCGGGTGAGGCCGACGTGCTCGACACGCTGGACTACGAGCGCCGCGAGGTCGTCGAGCGTCGTCGAGAAGACGGGGAGGCGCGGGTCGCGCCGCGAGGACGCGTAGCCCTCGAGCGCCTCGTCCTCGTCGTCGTCCAGCCCCACGCCGACGACCACGTCGTCCTTGGACGCGAAGTGGTTGAAGAACGTGCGCCGGGAGATGCCGACCTCGTCGCAGAGCTGCTCGAGGGTGAAGCCAGCCAGTCCGTGCTCGGCGGTGAGCCGGCGGGCCACGCCCACGAGTTCGGAGCGGGTCCGCAGGCGGCGGATCGCGGCCTTGCTGACGGACGGGACGGTCTCGGTGCTCACGGGGTGCCTCCTCTCGGTCGTCGGTGCGCGGTGCGGCGACGTCGCCGGAGGGCGGGTGCCCACCGGAGATGATTGCACTCTGCGGGCAATAGTGCAATGCACATGTCCTGCGGGCGAACGGCAGCGACGAGCCGGCCCCCGGGCTGACAAGATCGACGCATGACGTGGCGCAGGATCTTCAAGCACTTCCCGACGGTGATCTTGGTCGTCGACATCCTCATCCGGATCGTGGCCGTGGTGGCCGTGCCCCGCAACCGGCGCCCCAGCTCCGCGATGGCCTGGCTGCTGGCGATCTTCGTGTCGCCGATCCCCGGCAGCGTGCTCTTCGGCCTGCTCGGCAGCTCCAAGCTGCCCCAGGACCGCCGCGACAAGCAGCGCGAGATCAACGACCGCATCCTCGACGCGACCAAGGGCATCGACGACGTCCACGCTGTGACGGACCCGCGCCCGCCGTGGTTCGGCACGGTCGTGACCCTCAACCGCACGCTCGGCGCCATGCCCCTGCTGCCCGGCAACACGGCGACCCTGCTGCCCGACTACGCCGAGTCGATCGCGGCCATGGCCGCCGCCGTCGACGAGGCCGAGCGGTACGTGCACGTCGAGTTCTACATCCTCACCCGTGACGAGTCGACCTTCCTCTTCTTCGAGGCGCTGGAGCGCGCGCACGCGCGAGGCGTCGCCGTCCGGGTGCTCTACGACCACTGGGCGACGATGCGGAACCCTCAGGGCCGGGTCACCCGGCAGTGGCTGCGCGACTCGGGCATCCGGTTCGAGGAGATGCTGCCCTTCCGCCCGTTCCAGGGCGCGTGGCGCCGACCCGACCTGCGGAACCACCGCAAGATCGTCGTGATCGACGGCGACGTCGCCTTCACGGGTTCGCAGAACATGACGGACCCCAGCTACAACAAGCGCGGCAACATCAAGCGCGGGCTGCAGTGGAAGGACCTCATGGTGCGGCTCGAGGGCCCCGCCGCCGTCGGCCTCAACGCCCTCTTCATCACCGACTGGTACAGCGAGACCGACGAGCTGCCCACCGATGCCGAGGCCGAGCCCCTGATCGAGCAGCGGCAGGGGCCCGACAGCCTCGAGTGCCAGGTCGTGCCGAGCGGCCCGGGCTTCGACGGCGAGAACAACCTGCGCCTGTTCAACGCACTCGTCTACGGCGCGCAGGAGAGGCTGATCATCGCGAGCCCCTACTTCGTGCCCGACGACTCGATGCTCTACGCGATCACGACGGCTGCCGAGCGCGGCGTCGAGGTCCAGCTCTTCGCGTGCGAGGTGGCCGACCAGTTCATGGTCTACCACGCCCAGCGCTCGTACTACGAGACGCTGTTGCGGGCCGGTGTCCGCATCTTCCTCTACGAGCGCCCGATCGTGCTGCACTCGAAGCACTTCACCGTGGACGACACCGTCGCGGTGATCGGCTCGAGCAACATGGACATGCGCTCGTTCAGCCTCAACTTCGAGGTGTCGCTGATGGTGCACGGCAAGTCGTTCGTCGACGAGGTCCGCCTCATCGAGGACGACTACCGCCGCAAGTCGCGCGAGATCACCCTCGAGGGCTGGCTGTCCCGTCCCGCGGGCCTGCAGGTGCTCGACAACGTGGCACGGCTGACCGCGTCGGTCCAGTAGGCCCGACGCGGCAGGCCGGCGTCAGAGGAGGCGCGACGACCGAGGAGCGCTACGTCTGCGTCGGCGAGGACTCTGCGTTCTCGGGCTGGCCTGCCGGGCCAGCTAGGCCCGCCGCCGTCGCGCGGTCGAGCGGCTTGCCGAAGGAGGTCACCTCGGCCCCGAGACCGGCGAAGAGGGCGGAGAGCTCGTCGATGCGGGGGCTGTCGGGGCCGGGCCGACGGCGTCGGACGAGCTCCTCGAGGTGGGCGCGGAGCTGGGCCTGGCTGGCGATGACCACGGTGCTCACGCCCTCGTCGTCGGCCCGGGGGTCGGCGTGGACGTCGGCGTCGGGGTGCGAGTACAGCACCGCGGTGTCGAACCACGGCTTGCGGTGGGTCTCGGCACGGACGAGGTCGGAGATGCGCTGCGCCTGGCGCCGGACCTGCTTGCGCGGGGCGTGGCCCTGGTCGTGCGTGCGCAGCTCGAGCGAGGTGAGCGAGTCGCGCTTGACCTGGACCGCGAAGGGCGGCTCCAGCTCGAGGTCGCCGAGGAGCGTCGCGAACGACGAGCCGGCGTCCCGCGGGTGCACGCCGTCGAGCACGACGCCCTTCCACCCCTTGTTCTCGATCACGAGGGCGACCGTCGGCAGCAGGAGGACGTGGTCGACCTGCGCGACGAAACGCCGGGTCCGCGTCGCGTCGACGGGGACGAAGACGAGGTTCGTCACGAGGGCGCCGTCGAGGCCGAGGTCGGTGACCGCGTCGAGCACCATGCGGCGGGAGGTCTCCTCCCACTTCGCCCCGGCCGCGACCAGGGCGCGGCTCTGCTGGGCGGACGTCTCGGCGTCGACGCGCCGCGCCTCGACCTGCTCCAGCTCGCGGGCGTGGGCCTCGGCGGCGTCGCGGGCGGCGCGCTCGCGCTCGGCCGTGGCCTCGTCGAGCGCCCTCCGGTGCGCCTCCTCGCGGGTCCGCAGCGCCTCCTGCGCCGCCGTCGCCCGTCGACGCAGCAGCACCACTAGCACGATCAGCACGATGAGGAGGACGGCGGCGACCGCCCAGGGCAGGTATGTGGTCAGCTCGCTCGCGTCAGGCATGCGCCCAGCAGAACACGCCGGGCGGCAGGCGCCGAGGAGGCGCACCGTGCCCGCCGGAGGCGGTGGCCGAGGGCCTCAGGGACCGCCGAGCCAGTGGTCGATCCGGTGGTGGTCGGGGCGGAAGCCGTTCTGCACGCCCCAGAGCACGGCCTGCGTGCGGCTGGTCGCACCGATGCGCCGGTAGACCGACCGGATGTACGACTTGACCGTGTTCGGGCTGAGGTAGGTCAGGGCGGCGACCTCGGCGTTGCTCTTGCCCTGCGTGATCAGCGCCAGGATCTCCGACTCGCGGTCGGTGATGCCCTCGCGGCGGCCGGGCCAGTCGAGGCCGGGGGCGCTCGGCGCACGGCCCCGGACGTCGCTGACGACCTGCTCGCCTCGGTGCACCGCCTCGAGCGCCTCCACGAGCTCGCGCGCAGTGAGGGTCTTCGAGAGGTACCCGTGCACGCCCTGCGCGAGGGCCGCCTCCACCAGCTCCGGGTGGAAGTTCCAGGTGTAGACGACCACCTTGCCGGCCGCGGGGTTCGCGACGAGCTCGGCGAGCTCGTGGTGGTCGGACTCGGGCTGGGCGAAGGAGTCGTAGAGGACGACGTCGACCTCGTCGGACAGCGCCGTCGTCGCGTCGATCTCGGCGACGACGACCCGGTCGCGGTACTGGTCGAACATGTGGGCGAGGCCGGCGAGCACGACGTCGTAGTCGTCGACGAGGGCGACGGTGATCGAGCGGGTCGGGGCGAGGGGCATGACGACACCATCCCACCCCGAGGGGTGTGCCGCCACACCTCCAGGGGTGGTCTGCTGAGCTGCGCGACTCCACGGCACCGACGGCGCCCGTCGCGCACCTCTCCCGGAAGGAGAACACCATGATCGGACTCATCATCAGCCTGCTCGTCATCGGCCTCATCGCAGGGTTCATCGCCCGAGCGGTCGTCCCCGGGCGTCAGAGCCTCTCGATCGCCATGACGATCCTCCTCGGCGTCATCGGCTCGTTCGTCGGCGGGTTCCTCGGCTTCCTGCTGTTCCAGCACGACCCGACCGACGGCTTCTTCCAGCCCGCCGGCATCATCGGCTCGATCATCGGCGCGATCGTCGTCCTCGCGATCTGGGTCGCCGTCTCCGGCCGACGCAGCGCCGCCCGCCGCTAGGGCCGTCGTCGTCGCGGGGGTGCGCCGGGCCGTCACGGACGTCCCGGCCCCTCCCCCGAGGCGGTGGGCCTGCTCAGCGCCCGGCGGCGTGGCGGGCAGCCACGTCGGCCGCCGTCAGGGCGACGTCGTAGACCGCGGTGTTCTCGAGATCGCCTCGGTAGTGCGGACTGGACGGCGCCTCCGGCCACACTCCCCCCACCGTGTCGTAGCCGATCCGCCACCAGCCCAGGAAGTCCTCGGCCGCGTTCTGCGGCGAGGACGCGACCTGCGCCCCGTCCACGTAGAGGACCATGCCCGACCCGTCGAAGGTGACGGTGGCGAGGTGCCACGCCCCGTCGGCGTAGGAGGCGGTGCTCGACATCGTGTACTGCTGGCCGCTGTACACGCCGAAGACGAGCGTGCCCCGGTTCGTGAGGTAGAGGTGCCGGTCGTACTGGGTCGACGCCCCCGCCTGGCTGTTGCCGAAGCCGACGAGCTTCCCCCCGGCTGTCGTCGTCGTCCGGAACCACGTCTCGATCGAGAAGACCTGGGGCGCCCTCAGCCGCTCGGGCGTCGTGACCTGCCCGGTCACCCCGTCGAGCGACAGCCACGGGCTCGGGCCCGACGCGCAGCTCCCGCTCTGGATCATCGCCCCCTGGGTGAGCGTGCCCGCGCGCCCGTTGCCGCTGCTGTCCCGCAGCGACGTGCCGGCACCGTCGTTGTACTGGTAGGCGAAGTGCGTCTGCGCGGCGACAGGTCGATCGAGGCAGGTGAACCGTGACGTGGCGAGGCTGCTCGCCGTCGAGGTCGTGCCGGCGAACGCGGAGTGGCTCGAGCCCACGACCAGCAGCAGCACGGCTACGCCGCCGACCACGGCGAGCACCGTCCCGGACGCCCTGGCCGCCCACGTCATGGTCGTCACGGGGGCACGCGCACGGTGACGGGACAGACCGAGCGGGTCGACCACCTCCTCGTCGCCCCTCGGCTCGAGCCGGGTCAGGGCGATCAGCGCCAGCACGACCAGCGACGCCAGCAGGCCGCCGGCCACACGGTCGCCGCCGTGCCAGAGCATCGGGGAGCCGACCCCGGGCACGAGCAGGACGCCCACGCCGTGGACGTCCTCGACCGGCACCGGGCTCGAGTCGGCCGTCGTGTTGGCGTCGCCCTGCAGCCGGAGCCCGTCGGCGGTGCTCTCGACCAGCCGGTGCAGCCGCAGCTCGCCGGGGCGGTCAGGGTCGTCCACGAGCAGGACCTGACCGGGGACGAGCTCGTCGGCGTCCAGGGGCATCGCCACGACGACGTCGCCCGCGACGATCGTCGGCGCCATCGACCCCGAGACGACGGTGGTCGGCGACCAGCCCCAGAGGGCCGGCACGGCTGCCCAGAGGAGGAGGCAGGCGATCGTCGTGAGGGCCACCCGCGCACACGTCGCGACGCAGAGGGCACCCCAGAAGGAGAAGGCCGTGCGGCCGGGCTGCGGCGTGGTGGTCGGGGTCATGACAGGACTCCCGCTCCGAGTGGTCGACCGGGGTCGACCGCGGTCAGCGGGTCTGGGCCTCCCAGGTGAAGGCGAGGGCGGCACGCGAGTCCTGCCCGGTGTTCGGAGTGGCCGAGCTCAACGTGTAGGTGAACTGGAAGGAGCGCGACTCGGGGGCGGTGCCCGACGGCGACCAGGTCGGCGCGCCGGTCGCGTAGCCGGTGCGTTGGCTCGCGAAGTCCGCGAGGGTGCCCGACCAGACCTGGGCGTCCTGGGTCGCGGGCGTGAACCCGTCGCACGAGGCGCTCGACCCGCCGGTGCCCTGCACGATCCGCAGGTCGAGGTAGGACGAGAGCGAGTTCGTCGTCGTCGCCGACGTGCCGTAGAGCCTGACCGCCGACGGCAGGGTGCCCTTCGACGTGACCGTGATGCACTTGCTGCCCGTGTCGCCGGGCTTCAGGCCGGAAGCTGAGAACAGGGCGACGTCGGAGTCGTCGTCCGTGAGCTGGACGGTGCCGGTCGACCAGTTGCTGGTCGGGTTCGACGTGGTGGCGGAGAACGCCGAGTACGAGGCGGTCGAGATGATCGCGCCGGAGGCGATCACGGCGACGGGCAGGGCTGCCCAGCGGGCACGGCGCGTCCAGCGGGCGCGGCTGATCGTTCGGGACATGTCGGGAGGTCTCTCGGGTCGCGCCTCGGGAGCCCCCGGTGGTGCCGGTCGGGTAGGGATTCGCGAGGGTCGGCACGGTGCCGATGACGTGACGGTACCGACGGGTCGCCAGGACGGTAAGGGGTCGGGTGTCCCCAAAGATGGGGATGTCGCTGTACCCCGCGCCTTCCTGCGCCTGTTCCGCCACGCGACCGAGCGGCCGCACTCACTTTCCGTACGTCGCCGTGCCGTGCGCCGCCGTCCACCGCGAGCCGACACGGCGCAGGGGCCTGAGCAGCTCGCGCGCCGCTGACGATCGATTCGGGGTCGGCCGACCACGACGTCCGAGGACACGACGGCTCGACACGTGGATCACGACTCGCGGGGTGGGCCCTACCGGGCTCGAACCGATGACATCCACGGTGTAAACGTGGCGCTCTACCAACTGAGCTAAAGGCCCTCGCGCCGGGCGGGCCGGGCGAGCAGGAGACAGGTTATCGCGAAGCAGACGCGACCGGCGCCTCCTGCGGGCTGGCCCTGACGGCGAGTCAGGCCGGGACGGACGTGAGCTGGTCGAGCGCGGCGCGGTAGTCGGCCAGCGAGCGTGCCTGGCCGGGCTCGGTGAGGAAGTGCTCGCGGATGACGCCGTCGACGTCGATGAGGAACGTAGCGCGGGTGGCGAAGCCCTTGTGCTCGAGGAACACGCCGTACTCCTTCGAGACCTCGCCGTGCGGCCAGAAGTCGGCCAGGAGGGTGAAGTCGTAGCCCTCCTCCTCGGCGAAGGCCCGCAGGGTCGCCTTCGAGTCGACGGAGATGCCGATCAGCTCGACGCGGGCGTCCTGGAACATCGCCAGGTTGTCGCGGAGCGTGCAGAGCTCGGCGGTGCAGGTGCTGGAGAAGGCCAGCGGGAAGAAGACGAGGGCGACGGGGCGCACGCCGCGGTAGTCCGCCAGTCGCACGTGCTCGCCGAACTGGTTCGGCAGATCGAAGTCGGGAGCCTGGATGTCGTTCTCCAGCGCCATGAGCACGTTCCTTCCGCGCCGGTCCGGGCGACCGACGTCAACACGAGGAGCGATGTTACGCCTCTGACGGCCGCGCGCGAGGACGTTCTCCCAGGGCGTGCCGAGCCTCCGTCGGCGGAGCCAACTAGACTCGCCAGGTCAGTGCGCGACGACGACCCGGGACCCGAGCCGCGTCGAGCTGGCCGCCGTGCGCCCCCGTGGGGCGGCGGCTGTTGTCCACCACACACGAGTGATAGAGGTCAAGGGTGACGGTAAACGATCAGGATCCGTACACGGTCGACACGACCGACCAGGATCCCGAGGAGACCGCCGAGTGGAGGGAGTCCCTCGACTCCCTCGTCGCGGCGCAGGGCCACGAACGCGCACGTCAGATCATGAAGAGCCTGCTGTCTCGCTCGAGCGAGCTGCACCTCGGCGTGCCGATGGTCCCGAAGACCGACTACGTGAACACCATCGCCCCCGAGGACGAGCCCGAGTTCCCCGGCGACGAAGAGCTCGAGCGCCGTTATCGCCGCTGGGTCCGCTGGAACGCGGCCGTCACGGTGCACCGCGCCCAGCGCCCCGGTGTCTCGGTCGGCGGCCACATCTCGACCTACGCCTCGTCGGCCGCACTCTACGAGGTCGGCTACAACCACTTCTTCCGCGGCCAGGACCACGCGGGCGGCGGCGACCAGGTCTTCTTCCAGGGCCACGCCTCCCCCGGCATGTACGCCCGCGCGTTCCTCGAGGGCCGCCTCGGCACCGACCAGCTCGACGGCTTCCGCCAGGAGAAGTCGCACCACACCGGCGGCCTCAGCTCGTACCCGCACCCCCGGCTCATGCCGCAGTTCTGGCAGTTCCCGACCGTGTCGATGGGCCTCGGACCGATCAACGCGATCTACCAGGCGCAGGTCGCCAAGTACCTCACCAACCGCGGCATCAAGGATGCCTCCGACCAGCAGGTCTGGGCGTTCCTGGGCGACGGCGAGATGGACGAGGTCGAGAGCCGCGGCCAGCTCCAGGTGGCGGCCAACGAGGGCCTCGACAACCTCAACTTCGTCATCAACTGCAACCTGCAGCGCCTGGACGGCCCGGTGCGCGGCAACGGCAAGATCATCCAGGAGCTCGAGAGCTTCTTCCGCGGTGCCGGCTGGAACGTCATCAAGGTCGTCTGGGGCCGCGAGTGGGACGACCTGCTCGCCCGCGACACCGAGGGCGCGCTGCTCAACCTGATGAACACGACGCCCGACGGCGACTTCCAGACCTACAAGGCCGAGAGCGGCGCGTACGTCCGCGAGAACTTCTTCGGCCGCGACCCCCGCGCCCTCGAGCTCGTGAAGGACTTCACCGACGACCAGGTCTGGAACCTCAAGCGCGGCGGCCACGACTACAAGAAGGTCTACGCGGCCTTCAAGGCCGCCAGCGAGCACAAGGGCCAGCCCACCGTCATCCTCGCGAAGACCGTCAAGGGCTACGGCCTCGGCCCGGCCTTCGAGGGTCGCAACGCGACCCACCAGATGAAGAAGCTCACGCTCGACAACCTCAAGCAGTTCCGCGACGAGATGCGCATCCCGATCAGCGACGCGCAGCTCGACGAGGACCCGTACCTGCCGCCGTACTACCACCCGGGCGACGGCGACGAGGCGATCCAGTACCTGCACGAGCGCCGACGCGCCCTCGGCGGCTACGTGCCCGAGCGCCGCAGCAAGTACACCGAGATCGCGGTTCCCGAGGCGAAGTCCTACGACGTCGTCCGCAAGGGCTCGGGCAAGCAGGAGGTGGCCACCACGATGGCCTTCGCCCGCCTGCTCAAGGACCTGCTGCGCTCCCCCGACTTCGGCCACCGCATCGTCCCGATCATCCCGGACGAGGCCCGCACCTTCGGCATGGACGCGTACTTCCCGACGTCGAAGATCTACAACCCCAACGGGCAGCACTACACGTCCGTCGACCGGGAGCTGCTGCTGGCCTACAAGGAGAGCCCGCAGGGCCAGCTCCTGCACGTCGGCATCAACGAGGCCGGCGCCTTCGCGGCCTTCACCGCCGTGGGCACGTCGTACTCGACGCAGGGCGAGCCGCTCATCCCGGTCTACGTCTTCTACTCGATGTTCGGCTTCCAGCGGACCGGCGACGCCATGTGGGCAGCGGGCGACCAGATGGCCCGCGGGTTCATCATCGGCGCCACGGCGGGCCGCACGACGCTGACCGGCGAGGGCCTGCAGCACGCGGACGGCCACTCGCTGCTGCTCGCCTCGACCAACCCCGCCGTCGTCTCGTACGACCCGGCGTACGGCTACGAGCTCGGGCACATCGTCAAGGCGGGCATGGACCGCATGTACGGGAAGAACGACGACGGCACCCCGTCGCACGACGACCCGAACGTCATGTTCTACATCACCGTCTACAACGAGCCGATGCAGCAGCCCATCGAGCCGGACGACCTCGACGTCGACGGCGTCGTGCGCGGCATCTACAAGTTGAAGTCCGCCGAGAACCTGGGGCCCCGCGCCCAGCTGCTCGCCTCGGGCGTCGGCGTGCGCTGGGCCCTCGAGGCCCAGCAGCTGCTCGCCGACGACTGGAACGTGGCCGCCGACGTGTGGAGCGTCACCTCGTGGAACGAGCTGCGCCGCGACGGTCTCGAGGCCGAGGAGCACAACTTCCTCAACCCGAGCGCCGAGCCCCGCACGCCCTACGTGACCGAGAAGCTCCAGGGCTCCGAGGGCCCGGTCATCGCGACGTCCGACTTCATGGCGGCCGTGCCCGACCAGATCCGCGAGTACGTGCCCGGCGACTACCTGACGCTCGGCGCCGACGGCTTCGGCTTCTCGGACACCCGCGCGGCTGCTCGTCGGTTCTTCAAGATCGACGGCCCCTCCATGGTGGTCCGCACGCTGCAGGCGCTCGCGCGTCGCGGCGACGTCGACCGCAGCGTCGTCCAGCAGGCGATCGACCGCTACCAGCTGCACGACGTGACGGCCGGCACCAGCGGCACCGCCGGCGGGGAGAGCTGACGACCGCGTGAGCGCCGAGCGGGTCCCGGCCTCGCCGATGGAGCCGTCCGCGGCCACGAAGGAGCGAACGCTCGCGTGGCTGCGGACGGTGTCCGGGGAGTTGTCGACGGCGACCATCAAGCGGCTGGAGGAGACGCTCCCCTGGTACGGCGACATGCCGCCCGGCCGCCGTTCGGCGGTGGGGCTCGTCGCCCAGGCGGGCATCACCTCCTTCATCAGCTGGTTCGACGATCCCCGGTCGACGCCGTGGATCGCCGCCGACGTGTTCGGCGCGGCCCCTCGAGAGCTGCTCCGCTCCATCAGCCTCCAACAGACCCTCCAGCTCATCCGGGTCACGGTCGAGGTGGTCGAAGAACGCGTCAAGGACGGCGACGACAGCCTGCGGGAGGCGATCCTCCTGTACTCGAGGGAGATCGCGTTCGCCTCGGCCGACGTCTACGCCCGGGCCGCCGAGGCGCGCGGCCTCTGGGACGCCCGGCTCGAGGCCCTCGTGGTCGACTCGATCCTGCGGGGCGAGTACGACGACGAGCTGCCGAGCCGCATCGCCGCGCTCGGCTGGCACGGCCACGGCGAGGTGTCCGTGCTGGTCGGCACGGCCCCCCGCATGCTCGACGTCGACCAGCTCCGCCGCACGGCGCGCCACCTCGACGCCGACGTCCTGATCGGCGTGCAGGGCAGCCGGCTGGTGCTCGTGATCGGCCGAGCCGAGCAGGAGACCGACGAGAACGGCGTCTCGACGTCGCAGCCCCCGTTCACCGACATCGCGTCGGCCCTCGAGCCCGGCTTCGGCGACGGCCACCTCGTGCTCGGCCACGAGGTGCCGAGCCTCGTCGAGGCCGCGCAGAGCGCCAAGGCCGCCCTCGCCGGGTTCGCCGTCGCCCGGTCGTGGCGGAACGCGCCTCGTCCGGTGCTCGCCGACGACCTGCTCCCCGAGCGCGCCCTCGCCGGCGACCCCCTCGCCCGCTCGACCCTCGTCAACCGCATCTACAAGCCGCTGAAGACGCACTCGACCGAGCTGCTCACGACCCTGTGGTGCTACCTCGACAACGGGCGGTCGCTCGAGGCCACGGCACGCGAGCTGTTCGTGCACCCCAACACGGTCCGCTACCGCCTCAAGCGCGTCTCGGACGTGATCGGCTGGGACGCCACCGGCTCACGGGAGGCCATCGTGCTGCAGTCGGCGCTCATCCTCGGGTCGATCGCCGACACGGACGGGCAGACGCCCCGGCGACGCTGACCGCTGCGGTCGCGGCTGTGGGTCGCGGCTGTGGTGATCCACAGTGTCCCCAGCGATCTTTGGTCGAGTTGCTCCACACGGACGGGACACGTCGTTGGCATGATGGTCGAGTGATCGTCGTCGTAGCGCCCGGACAGGGCTCCCAGTCCCCCGGATTCCTCGAGCCCTGGCTGGAGGACGACGCCCAGCGCCGCCTCCTCGAGCAGCTTTCCGAGTCGGCCGGCGTCGACCTCGTCGCCCACGGCACGACGTCCGACGCCGACACCATCCGCGACACCGCCGTGGCCCAGCCCCTCATCGTCGCCGCCGGCCTGCTCACGGCTCGCGCCCTCTTCTCCCGCGTCGACCGCAGCCGCGTAGGCGGCGTCGCCGGCCACTCGGTCGGCGAGTTCACCGCGGCGGCCGTGGCCGGCGTGCTCACCGACGACGACGCCGTGCGCCTGGTCGCCGAGCGCGGCCGCGCGATGGCCGAGGCAGCCTCGTCGGTCGAGACCGGCATGAGCGCCGTCCTCGGCGGGGACGAGGCCGAGTTCGCCGCCCGCCTCGAGGCCCTCGGGCTCACCGCAGCCAACCACAACGGCGGCGGACAGATCGTCGTCGCGGGCGAGCTGAGTGCCCTCGCCGCCCTCGCCGCCGAGCCGCCCGCCAAGAGCCGGGTCGTGCCGCTGCAGGTCGCCGGGGCGTTCCACACGCGCTTCATGGAGCCGGCCGTCGAGCGCCTCCGCACCGCCGCCTCCTCCGTCACCGCCTCGGACCCGACCCTGCGGCTCTGGACGAACCACGACGGCAGCGCCGTCGACTCCGGCAACCGCTTCGTCGAGCTGCTCGTCGGCCAGGTGTCCTCGCCTGTCCGGTGGGACGCCGTCATGACCTCGTTCGCCGACGCCGGCGTCACCGGCATCGTCGAGCTCGCCCCTGCGGGCGCCCTGACCGGCCTCGCCAAGCGCGCGCTGCGCGGAGTCCCCTCCGTCGCGGTGAAGACCCCCGACGACCTGCAGGCCGCCGTCGACCTCCTCGAGGGAGCAGAATGACCACCCCCCAGCTCAAGCAGCAGCACGGCGCCGAGTACACGCGCATCCTCTCCATCGGCGCCGCCCGGGGCGACCAGGTCGTGCCGAACGCCGACATCGTCGAGCCGATCGACTCGAGCGACGAGTGGATCCAGCAGCGCACCGGCGTCGTGACGCGCGTGCGGGCGTCGTCCGAGGTGCACGTCGTCGACCTCGCCGAGGCCGCCGCGAACGAGGCGATCGCCAAGGCCGGCATCCGTGCCGACCAGATCGGCGTCGTGCTCGTCTCGACCATCAGCGGCGGCGTCGCTACCCCCTCGGTCGCCTCGCTGCTCGCCGAGAAGATCGGTGCGAACCCGGCCGCCGCCTACGACATCTCGGCCGCCTGCGCCGGCTACGCCTACGGCATCGCGCAGGCCGACTCGTTCGTGAAGTCCGGTCTCGCCGAGTACGTGCTCGTCGTCGGGGCCGAGAAGCTCAGCGACTTCATCGACCCGACCGACCGCACCATCTCGTTCCTCCTCGGCGACGGGGCGGGCGCGGCGGTCGTCGGCGCGAGCGACACCCCCGGCATCGCCCCCACCGTCTGGGGCAGCGACGGCTCGAAGTGGGACGCCATCCGCATGACGAACACGATGCAGGAGTACCGCGCCGGGGCCGGCGAGGTCGCCTGGCCCACCCTCCGCCAGGAGGGCCAGACCGTCTTCCGCTGGGCCGTGTGGGAGATGGTCAAGGTCGCGAAGCAGGCCCTCGAGCAGGCCGGCGTCACGAGCGACCAGCTCGCCGCGTTCGTGCCTCACCAGGCCAACATGCGCATCGTCGACGAGTTCGCCAAGCAGCTCGGCCTGCCGGACACGGTCGTCATCGCCCGCGACATCGCGACCACCGGCAACACGTCCGCCGCCAGCATCCCGCTCGCGACCCACCGCCTCCTCGAGGAGCACCCCGAGCTCAGCGGCGGCCTGTCGCTGCAGATCGGCTTCGGCGCGGGGCTCGTGTTCGGCGCCCAGGTGGTCGTCCTCCCGTAGCGCGCCGCGACGGCGCGCCGCCGCCGCCCTGTATAGGCTTTACCCCGGTCACCACGACACCCCCTCAAGGAGAACACACCATGGCACTGTCCACCGAAGAAGTCCTCGCCGGCCTGGCCGAGCTCGTCAACGACGAGACGGGCATCGCGACCGACACCGTCGAGATGGACAAGTCGTTCACCGACGACCTGGACATCGACTCCATCTCGATGATGACCATCGTGGTCAACGCCGAGGAGAAGTTCGACGTGAAGATCCCCGACGAAGAGGTCAAGAACCTCAAGACCGTCGGCGACGCCGTCACCTTCATCACCAAGGCACAGGACTAGACGTCGACGGCCCGGTCTCCCCTCGGGGCGACCGGGCCTCTCCGTCCCCCCTCGTGGGCTCCGCGCCTGCCGAGGGACGCACCGTCTCTCCAGGAGAATCGTCATGACCAAGAAGATCGTCGTCACCGGCCTCGGTGGCACCTCCCCCCTCGGCGGCACCGCCGTCGACAGCTGGAACGCGCTCCTCACGGGCGAGTCCGGCATCACGACCCTCGAGCAGGAGTGGGTCGCCAAGTACGAGCTGCCCGTCACCATCGCCGGCCAGGCCAAGGTGCCGTCGGCCGACGTGCTGGACCGCCGCGAGACCAAGCGCCTCGACCCGTCCAGCCAGTTCGCCCTCACCGCCGCGCGCGAGGCCTGGGCCGACGCCGGCTCGCCCGAGGTCGTCCCCGAGCGCTTCATCGTCGACTGGGCCACCGGCATCGGCGGCGTGTGGACCCTGCTCGACGCGTGGGACACCCTCCGCGAGAAGGGCCCGCGGCGCGTGCTGCCGATGACCGTGCCGATGCTGATGCCCAACGGGCCCGCCGCCGCGATCTCGATGAGCCTCGGCGCGCGCGCCGGCGCCCGCACGGTCGTCTCGGCATGCGCCTCCAGCACCGAGTCGATCGCCATGGCCTACGACCACCTCCAGTCCGGCCTCGCCGACATCGCCGTCGCCGGCGGCTCCGAGGCGGCCATCCACCCGATGCCCCTCGCCTCGTTCGCGGCCATGCAGGCGCTCTCGAAGCGGAACGACGACCCGGCCACCGCTTCCCGTCCGTACGACGTCACCCGGGACGGCTTCGTCCTCGGCGAAGGAGGCGCGGCGCTCGTCCTCGAGACCGAGGAGCACGCGCTGGCCCGCGGCGCCCGCATCTACGCCGAGCTGATCGGCGGAGCGGTCACGAGCGACTCGTACCACATCACCGCCCCTGACCCCGAGGGCACCGGTGCCGCCCGGGCGGTCATCGCGACGCTCGAGAACGCCGGCGTCGAGCGCGACCAGGTCGTGCACGTGAACGCGCACGCGACCAGCACGCCGGTCGGCGACATCGCCGAGTACCACGCGATCAAGCGGGTCTTCGGCGACCACACCTCGAAGCTGATCGTCTCGGCGACCAAGGCGTCGACCGGGCACCTGCTCGGCGGTGCCGGAGCCATCGAGGCCCTCTTCACGGTGAAGGCGCTGCACGAGCGCATCGCTCCCCCGACGATCAACGTCACGCAGATGGACGACGAGATCGACCTCGACGTCGTGGTCGGCGAGCCGCGCCGGCTGCCCGACGGCGAGATCGTCGCGGTCAGCAACTCGTTCGGCTTCGGCGGGCACAACGCGGTCGTCGCGTTCCGCTCGGTCTGATCCTCCCTGCCCGCGCCTCCGCGACGGGCGCGACGAAGGCCGGTGTCCCCACGGGGTCACCGGCCTTCGTCGCGTCGCGCGGGTGCGTGGAGGTCAGCCGACGGGCGTCGACGACCGAGGTCAGCGACCGAGGCCGGCGACCGAGGTCAGCCGACCTTGTGCAGCCAGACGACGGGGTTGCCCTCGCCGCTGTAGCGGAACGGCTCCAGTTCGTCGTCCCAGGCCTGGCCGAGCGCGAGCCGCAGCTCGCGGTGCAGCTCGAGCGCGTTCGAGCCCGCGATGTCCATGGCGTAGCGGATCCGGTCCTCGGGCACGACGGTGTTGCCCGCCGTGTCGGTCTGCGCGAAGAACACCCCGAGGTCGGGCGTGTGCATCCAGCGCCCGCCGTCGTTCTCGACGCCCGGATCTTCCGTGACCTCGTACCGGAGGTGCTCCCAGCCGCGCAGCGCCGAGGCGATGCGCGCGCCGGCACCTTCGTCGCCCTGCCAGGAGAACTCGGTCCTCTGGGCGCCGGAGAGGACCGGCTGCGCCACCCAGGCGAAGTTCACGGCGTGCCCGAGGGCACGACCGACCGCCCACTCGACATGCGGGCACAGTGCACGAGGGGACGAGTGCACGAAGAGCACTCCCCTAGCCGTTGCAGCAGCCACGATTCCTCCATCCGTTAGGTGCGACTTCCCCATCGACCTGTGGACACGTGGACCGTGTGCGTGCTCTCGTGCATGTTCGGTTGTGTGCGGACCTCGGCCCGCTGGGTCGATCATGACACGTGCTCCCTGAGCGTCACAACCGTGCAACGGCTGGCAATCGATCGGGCCTGCCCCGCGGGGCGGTGCGTGACCCCCGACGAGGAGGCGGCGGGCGCGCCCTCGGACCCGCCCGCGCCTCCTACTTGGCCTGCGAGTAGTCGTCGACGACGGCCACGGTCAGCGGGAACCGCACCGGGGCGTCGCCGAACAGCATCCGGCCCGCGGCCGCAGCCGCCTCGACGACGAGGACCGCGACCTCGTCGGCCGTGTCCGCCGGCGCGTGCACGACGACCTCGTCGTGCAGGAAGAACGTGAGGTGCGGGGCGTCGTCGCCGCGTTCGCCGAAGCGGTCGTGCAGCGCCTGGCGGAACGCCCCCAGCCAGCACAGCGCCCACTCGGCCGCCGTGCCCTGTACGACGAAGTTGCGGGTGAAGCGCCCCCACGACCGGGCGTCGCGCCCGACCTCGGCACGGGGCATCTCGGGCGGCAGCTCGTCGGCGGCGGTGTCGGCCGGCGACGGCGAGGTCCGCCCGAGGAGGGTGCGGACCACTCCCCCCTGCTCGCCGGTCCGGGCGGCGGTCTCGACGAGGGCCATCGCCTGCGGGAACCGGCGTGCCAGCCGCGGTACGAGACGCCCGCTCTCACCCTGGGTCGCGCCGTACATCGCCCCGAGCATCGCGACCTTGGCCTCGGCCCTGCTCGCCACCGCGCCGCTCGCCACGATGCCCTCGTAGAGGTCGCCCTGGCCCGCCGCCGCCATCGCGCGGTCGCCCGAGAGGCCGGTCAGTATGCGCGGCTCGAGCTGCGAGGCGTCGGCGACGACGAGCTTCCAGCCCGGGTCGGCCACGACGGCAGCCCGGACGGCCCTCGGCAGCTGCAGGGCGCCTCCCCCGCTCGTCGCCCAGCGACCGGTGACGCTGCCGGCCGGCACGTAGTCGGGCCGGAATCGCCCGTCACGCACCCAGGCGTCGAGCCAGGCCCAGCCGTTGGCGACGAGCAGCCGCTGTCGCTTCTTGTACCGCAGCAGGGGCTCGACGGCGGGGTGGTCGTGACGCTCGAGCTCCCACTTGGTCGTCGAGGCGACGTGGACGCCGGCCGAGTTGAGCGCGCGCACCAGCTCGGCGGGCGAGTCGGGGTTGAGGTCGGGGGCGTCGAGCCGGCTCCGCACCTCGTCGAGGTCGGTGCGCATCAGCGCCGGTCGTTCCCCCGCGGCCGGCCGTGGCCCGAGAGCCTCGCTGAGGACGCGGTCGTGTACGCGGGCCGACCACGGCACGCCGTGGTGCCGCATCTCGACGGCGATCAGCGCGCCCGTCGACTCGGCGGTCGTCAGCAGCTCGAGTCGTGCCCGCTCGGGGCTCGTCTCGATCGCCGCCCGCTGACGGAGGAACTCCCCTGCCGGATCGGGCAGCGACTCGGGCAGCACGTCGAAGAGCCCGTCGCGGGGACCGTCCACGCCCTGCGGGACGTCCCACGGGCCGCGGGGCGCCCCGTGCAGCTCCGACCCGGCCGTCGCGACGGCCGACCGCAGCAGCGCGTGGCAGAGCCGCAGGTCGACGCAGCGCGCCACGCGGACGCCCGCCTCGAGGAGGCGCGGGTACCACCGGGGGGTGTCGTCCCAGACCCAGCGGGGCCCTGCCGTGCCCTCGGGGCGCGACTCGCGCCTCCGGACGGCCTCGGCCAGGTCGGCGTCGCCGACGACCTCGACGTCGGCCGGGGCCAGTACCTGGTCGGGGGCGGGACGCCGCCACGTCGTCAGCTCGACGTCGCCGTCGGCGAGGCGACGGGCGAGCACGAACATCCGTCGATCATCCCACCCCCGGGCGACAGGACGCGCCCACGGCCCCGGAGCCTCGCCGCTCGCTCCGTCGGGACCGGCCACGCCGTCAGTGCAGCAGGGCGCCGTCGCGGTCGAGCACGTTCTTCTCGCCGGCCTCGATCGGCACTGTCAGTCGGTTCTGCGGGGGCGGGATCGGGCAGTTGAAGGCGTACGAGAACGCGCAGGGCGGCAGAACTGCCTGGTTGAAGTCGAGCACGATCGTACCGTCGTCGCCGGGGGTCGGGAAGAGGAAGCGGCCGACCGAGTAGGTGCTCTCGCCGTTCGTCGCGTCGCCGAAGACGAGCTGGAGGCGTTCGCCGGAGCCGCTCGGGAACGCGGCCAGCTCGTGGTCGACGCCGCCGAGCGAGAACCGGATGAGCCCGGGCAGGGGCTTCGGGCGGCTCAGGTCGAGGTCCGCCTGGTGCCGGATGTCCACCTCCGTGCCTGCCTCGGTCGGCACGAAGTCGGCCGTCACCACCCAGGCAGGCTCGTGCTCGAACGAGTCGATCGACCCGAACCGACGGATGCCCTCGGAGTCCGCGTCCCAGACGCGCAGCCCCCAGCTCGTGCTCTCGTCGTTCGCGATGACGGTCCCGGAGAGGGTGTCGGAGAACCTCACGGCGCTCGGCGTCACCGCGTCGTCGCCCACGACGAGCACGGTGCCGTCCACGACCTCGCCGTCCACCTGGACGCCGTCGGCGGCCGTCGCGGTGACGAGGAGCCCCGCGAGGCCGTCGGGCGCCGGGGCCCAGGTGCCCGCGACGCCCCAGACGGGCTGGGCGGAGTCGACCCACTGCGTGTTGACGAGCGCCAGGGGGCCGCGCGGGCTCACGGCGCGGGCGCGCCTGGCCTCGTGGAACCGGGCGAGCTCGTCGGCGGGGCTGCGGGTGTCGGTCATGCGTCCTCCTCGGGGTGCGCGCGGGTCGCCGCGTCGGGCGTGACCATCATCGACCCGTCCGGGGCCGCGCGCCCTGCGGCACGGCGAGGTCCGGGGCTGATCGGCCCGGTGGGCGGGTCAGACGTCGTCCGGGACGCCCAGGCGGCCCAGCTGCTCCTCGAACGAGACCACGTCGACGAACGGGTCGCGACGCTCGGTGTGCCGCAGGGAGACCAGCGCGGCGAACTCGTCCGCCGCGCGCGTCACGCGCTCGGGCAGGCCCGTGGTCGTCGAGTCGCCGGCGCCCCAGTCCTCCGCCGCGGCGAAGACGCCGGTGGGCACGACGACGGCACGCAGGTAGGAGAAGAGCGGGCGCAGCTCGTGGTCGAGGACGAGCGAGTGCCGCGCCGTGCCCGCCGTCGCGCCGATCAGCACGGGCGTGCCGGTCAGGGCCGTGTTGTCGAGCACGTCGAAGAACGACTTGAAGAGGCCGCTGTAGGAGCCCGTGAAGACCGGCGTGACGGCGACGACCCCGTCCGCGGCGCCGACGGCCGCCAGCACGTCCGCCAGCGCCTCGGACGGGAACCCCGTCAGCATCGCGTCGGTGACGTCGTGGGCGTGGTCACGGAGTTCGACGACCCGGAACTCGGCGGGCGAACCCTGGTCGAGCAGGGCCCGGGCGCTCGCCTCGGCGAGACGGTCGGCGAGGAGCCGGGTGGAGGAGGGCTGGCCGAGCCCTGCCGAGAGGACGATGATCTTCCTGGTGCTCACGGGGCGCCTCCTACAGGCTCGGGACGGACGCGGCGTCGGCCGTGACCGAGGACGTGACGGACGAGGTCGCGGCGGAGGCGGCGGCCGCGGCCACGAGGGAGGCGTGCGTCGGCGCGTCGGGGACGCCCGCAGCACGACGGGACGCGAACTCGCGGCGGAGCACGGGCACGACCTCCTCGCCGAGGATGTCGAGCTGCTCGAGGACGGTCTGCAGGGGCAGGCCCGCGTGGTCGATGAGGAACAGCTGACGCTGGTAGTCGCCGACGTACTCGCGGAAGCCGAGCGTGCGGTCGATGACCTCCTGCGGGCTGCCGACGGTGAGCGGCGTCTGGCTCGTGAAGTCCTCCATGCTCGGACCGCGGCCGTAGACGGGGGCCTCGTCGAAGTACGGGCGGAAGGCGCGCTTCGCGTCCTGCGAGTTCTTGGCCATGAAGACCTGCCCGCCGAGCCCGACGATCGCCTGGTCGGCGCGGCCGTGGCCGTGGTGCTCGAAGCGGCTGCGGTAGAGGTCGACCATCTGCTTCGTGTGCGAGGCAGGCCAGAAGATGTGGTTGGCGAAGAACCCGTCGCCGTAGTACGCGGCCTGCTCGGCGATCTCCGGGCTGCGGATCGAGCCGTGCCAGACGAACGGGGCGACGCCGTCGAGCGGGCGGGGCGTCGCGGTGAAGCCCTGCAGCGGCGTGCGGAAGTGGCCCTTCCAGTCGACGACGTCCTCGGTCCAGAGGCGGCGCAGCAGAGCGTAGTTCTCGATGGCCAGGTTGATCCCCTGGCGGATGTCCTTGCCGAACCAGGGGTAGACCGGGCCCGTGTTGCCGCGGCCGAGGGTCAGGTCGACCCGGCCGTCGGCGAGGTGCTGCAGCATCGCGAAGTCCTCGGCGATCTTCACCGGGTCGTTCGTCGTGATGAGCGTCGTCGCCGTGCTCAGCTGGATGCGCTCGGTCGTCGCCGCGATCGTGGCGAGCAGCGTCGTCGGGCTCGAGTTCACGAAGGGCGGGTTGTGGTGCTCGCCGGCCGCGAAGACGTCGAGGCCCACCTCCTCGACCTTCTGGGCGATGGTCACCATCGCCTTGATGCGCTCGTGCTCGGTCGGCACCCGGCCGGTGGTCGGGTCGGCCGTGATGTCGCCGACGGAGAAGACTCCGAACTGCATGGTCTCACCTCAGATCTAGTTCATGCGTCTGCATGTAGATGGGTGAACGACCTGTCGGGCGGGACTATTCCCGGCCGTGTCAGCGAGGTGCGATCGGCGGCGCGAGGCGGAGGAACCGCTCGGCGACCTGGGCGCTCTGCACCGGGCCGTCACCGTCACGGTCGAGCTGCGGCGAGTCGAACTCGACCCACCACGTCCGGGCCGAGCCGCCGATCGCGGACACGCCCTGCCACGCTGAGCCACCTGCGCGCATGACGACGCCCGTGGGGCCGAAGGGCCACGGCGACGTCGGATCCTCGTCGGAGTCGAGCACGTACACCTGCGCCCCGACGCCCATCCGCGGCTCGGCGCCGACGGACGCGAGGGAGTCGTCCCCCTGGTCGGGGCCTGCGCTCTTGCTGAAGAACATCCCGCCATGGTGCCAGACGGACGAGCGGGAGGGCTGGGAGGCGCGGCTCCGGCGCCGGCGCGGGAGTAGGGCGGACGGGACTTGAACCCGTGACCGATCGATTATGAGTCGACTGCTCTAACCGGCTGAGCTACCGCCCCGTGTCGCCGGCCCGACCGGCACCCGCGGGTGTGGTCAGGACGAGACGACGTCGGTGGTGGGAGCCACCGGCTGCCCACGATACAGGCCCTCGAAGACGTTGAGCGTGCGCTCGATGTCGTGCCCCTCGATCATCCGGAGGCTGGCTCGCCGCATCGTGAGGTACTCGTCGTCGGGGGACGTGAGCACCCGCGTCAGCTTGTCGGCCAGGTCGGCGCTGTCGCCGGGGCGGAACAACCAG
Organism: Frigoribacterium sp. PhB116; assembly: GCF_004364285.1. Lineage (GTDB taxonomy): Bacteria > Actinomycetota > Actinomycetes > Actinomycetales > Microbacteriaceae > Frigoribacterium. The sequence goes on from NZ_SOBE01000001.1 coordinate 563,253, forward strand.
CCGTTGCCGCCGTCGTCGACCAGGTGCGGCAGGGCCATCGCGTCCGCGACCACGATCGGCAGACCTGACGCCATCGCCTCGAGGCTCGCGATGCTCTGCAGCTCGGCGATCGACGGCATCGCGAACACGGTGGCGTCGGTGAGGGTGCGGCGCAGCTCGGCGTCGGAGAGGTAGCCGGCGAACGTGACGCGCCCGGCGAGGCCCAGGTCGACGCTGAGCTGCTGCAGGTGACGCATGAGGTCGCCGCCGCCGACGATCGTGAGCGTGCTCTCGAGCGTCGGGTCGATCAGCGTCATGGCGCGCAGCAGCACGTCGATCTGCTTCTCGGCGGTGACGCGTCCGACGAAGACGATGCGGTTGCCCTCGGGCCGGTCGTCGCGGGCCGTGTAGTTCGACGCCTCGATGCCGCACGAGACCGCGAGCACGCCCTCGACGTCGATCGCCTTCTCGAGGAACCGGGCCGCCTTGTCGGTCGGCGTCGTCATCGACTCGACGCGGTGGTAGGTGCGGCTCGCGTCGGCCCAGGCCATCTTCACCGCCGTGGCCCGCAGCGCGTGCGGCAGCCCCGTGTGCTCGAGCAGGTTCTCGGGCATGAAGTGGTTGGTCGCCACGGCCCGGATGCCGAGGCGGTTCGCGACCCGGACCACCGCGCGGCCGATCACGATGTGCGACTGGATGTGGACGACGTCGGGCTGGATCTGGCGGATGACGCGCTCGGCGTTGGCCTCGGCGCGCCACGGCGTCGCGAACCGCAGCCAGTCGTGCAGGGGCCACCGGGTCGAGTAGAGCCGGTGGACCGTCAGGGTCACGCCCGCGTGCTGCTCCAGGAACGTGCCGTGCTTGCGGCTGGCGGCGGGGGCGAGGACGTGCACGTCGTGGCCCCGGGCCGCCATGCCGACGGCGAGCCGCTCGGCGAAGTTCGCGGCGCCGTTGACGTCGGGCGGGAACGTGTCGGCGGCGATCAGCACGGTCAACCTCGGCGCGTCGGCCCAGGCTGCGGTGTCGCTCGGATCGGTCGGTCCGTGGGCGTCGGTCACGTGGTCAGTCCTTGTCGTGAGGGATGGTCGGGCCCGGGTGCAGGAGGAGGCGGGACGGCGGGCCGGAGAACCGGACGCCCGGCGACCCGCGTCGACCACGGTAGCTCAGCTGACCCTCTTCTTCTGCGGCTGGTGCTTGGCGAGCTGGAAGACGCCGGCGACGGCGACGGCCCCCGCCACCAGGAAGAGCACGGCGGCGATCGGCGGCGCCGTGGCCGCCTCGCCGAGCACGACGATCCCGATGGTGACCGCGATGATCGGGTCGACGACGGTCAGGCCCGCGATGACGAGGTCGGGCGACCCCGACGAGTACGCGTTCTGGACGAAGTAGCCGCCGAGCACCGCGGCCGCGACGAGCATGACGATGCAGACGACCTCGAGCCAGTCGAACGTGCCCGACGTGATCCTGTTGAGCACGACCTTGGCGAGGGTCGCGACGAACCCGTACAGGACCCCGGCGCCGATCACGTAGAACAAGACGTTGCGGCGGTGCCGCAGCACGACGAAGGCGGCAGCCAGCACAGCCCCCACGACCAGCAGCAGGACGAGCACCGTGACCAGCTGTCGGGTGGTGATCGGCGACTCGGTCGCGGCGAACGCGGCGACGGTCGCGAAGAGCCCGATGCCGCCCACGCAGAGCGCGATGGACCGCTTCACCTTCGCGCTCAGCCGCTGCTTGGTCACGCGGGCGTTGACGACGGCGGTGACCACGAGGGCCACGGCGCCGAGCGGCTGGACGACGAGCAGAGGTGCGATGTTCAGGCTGGTCAGCTGGAAGACCACGGCCAGGCCCAGGAGGAGCGTGCCGGCCACCCAGGACGGCCTGCCGACCAGCGCGACCACCTGGCGCACGCTCATGCCGCTCTGCGCCGCCCCGAGGCGCCGCTCGACCTTCTCGACACCGCGGCTCTGCAGCTGCGCGCCGATCGAGAGGAAGACCGCGCCGACGAGGGCGATGGGGATGCCCAGCGCCTGGTACGGGGTCAACGACACCTGGGCGGTCAGGTCCCCGAGGTCAGCGCTCACGGTGACACGGTAGCGGCAGCGCGCTGGATAGTCTGGGCGAATGGCCGTACGACCCATCACCATCACGGGAGAACCCGTCCTCCACGCCCGAGCCGCCGAGGTGGAGGTCGTCGACGACGACCTGCGCACGCTCGTCGCCGACATGTTCGAGACGATGGACGCCGCACCCGGAGTGGGCCTCGCGGGCCCGCAGGTCGGGGTCGGACTCCGTCTCTTCGTGTACTCGTGGGTGGACGACGACGGCGAGCCCTGGCGCGGCGTCGCGATCAACCCGACGCTCTGGCAGAGCCCGCTCGGCATCGAGCCCCTCGACGACGACGACGAGTCGGAGGGGTGCCTCTCGATCCCGGGCGAGCGGTTCCCGCTGCGCCGGGCAGAGAGCGTGCTGCTCCGCGCGACGGACCTCGACGGCGACGAGTACGAGATCGAGGCGCACGGCTGGCTCGCCCGCATCTTCCAGCACGAGTACGACCACCTCGACGGCGTCCTCTACGCCGACCGCCTGGAGCACCCCCTGCACAAGGCCGCGGCCAAGAGCGTCAAGAAGGCGGGCTGGGGCGTGCCGGGCCAGACCTGGCTGCCGGGCGTCGACCACCTCGACGACTGACCGAGCACTGACACTGACCGAGCACCCGCCCTCACCGAACACCCACACTGACCGAGCACCCACGAAAGAGAAAAGGCCCAGCGGGTGGAGCCGCTGGGCCTTCGCTCCCCGAGTTGGACTCGAACCAACAACCTGCCGGTTAACAGCCGGCTGCTCTGCCAATTGAGCTATCGAGGAATGGCAGCTGACCTGGACCGGAGTCCCTGACAGCGGACACAACACTAGCGCATGTCGCGGCGGTCTCTGAACACGAGGTGACCGCCGGGCGCGTCGCGCGCCTCCTCGACGGTCGGGCCCGAGCGGCTCGACCGACCCGCCGGCTCAGTAGCCGACGACAGGGTCGACGACGCCGACGAAGTGCCCCTCGCCCGCCAGGGCCCTGACGTTGTGGCGGATGCGACCGGCGAGCAGCGGCGCGGTCATCTCCGGGGTGTCCGCCTGGTGCGGCGTGACGACGACCCGAGGGTCGCGCCAGAGCGGGTGGCCGTCCGGCAGCGGCTCCGGGTCGGTGACGTCCAGGCCGACGCCCCAGAGCCGGTCGGCGCGGACGGCGGCGACGAGGGCGTCGGTGTCGACGAGGCTCCCCCGGGCGACGTTGACGAACACGGCACGGGACGGGAGGAGGGCCAGCCGGCGAGCGTCGAAGAGCCGGGCCGTGCCCGGGGTCGCGGCTGCCGCCACCACGACGACGTCGGCGGTGGGCAGCACCTCGTCGAGCAGGTCGACCCCCACGGTCCGCGCGACGCCCTCGACCGGGTCCGCCGTGCGGCGCACGATCGTCACCCGCACCTCGAAGGGCGCCAGCAGGCGCACCAGCTCGCGCGCGATGCCCCCGGCACCGACGATCACGACGTGCCGGCCGTAGAGCGAGATGCCCCGCTGCTCGGTCTGCCACGTCGACGCCAGCACCCGCGAGGGCACGACGCGCAACAGCGACAGGAGCAGCACGAGCGCGTGCTCGGCGACCGGCTCGGCGTAGGCGCCCTTCGCGCTCGTCCAGAGCGGCAGCGCCCGGTCGCGATGTGCCTCGAGCACCCCGGAGAACGCGTCCACCCCGGCCCAGGGCAGCTGCACCCACTCGATGCCCGGGTGCTCCGCGAGGGCAGCCTCGAGGCCGGCGACGTCGCGGTACGAGAGCCAGATGAGGCCACGGGTGTCCGGGCCGAGCGGGACGAGCTCACCGCCCGCCTCGTGCACGGCGTCCTCGAAGACCGCCGAGCCGCGCGGGCCGACGCTCACGGCGCCGGGACGAGGGCGGCGCTCCGGTGGCAGGTCGACGGCCGCGGTGGCCGCTGCTCGGTGGCCGCGCGCGCCTCCCGCGGTCACGGTCGTCGCTCGTCGCGCCGTCGGTCGCCGCGCTCGCGTTCCTCGGGGCTGATGACGTCGATCGGCGTCGTGGTCGACAGCACCTTGACGTAGGGGTCGACCCCGTCGCGGAGGACCGTGTCGATCTGACCGAGGCCGACGAGGCGGCCGCCGCGCATGACGGCGACGCGGTCGGTGATCGCCCGCGCCTCGGACACGCTCGACGTGACGACCATCGCCGAGAACTGGCGGTCGGCGTGCAGGTTCTTGATGACGTCGAGCACGGCCTGCCGCACGAGCACGTCGACGCCCCGCGCTGGCTCGTCGGCCACGAGGAGGCGCGGCTCGAGCACCAGGGACCGCGCCAGGGCCACGCGCTGCCGCTGACCCGAGCTGAGCTCCCAGGTCTGCTTGAGCATCGTCCCGAGCGGGAGGTGCACCGCGTCGACCAGCGCCGTCACGAGACGCCCCGCCTCGCGGCGGTCGAAGTGCCGGTCACGCAGGTAGATCGGCTCGGCGATGGCCTCGCCGACAGTCAGGTCGGGGCTGAGGGCCTCGCCGTCGTCCTGCGCGAGGTAGCCGACGACCGACGACAGCCGGCCGCGACGTCGAGCGCTCGCCCGGGTCAGCTCGAGGCCGAAGACGCTCGCCGCTCCCCCGCTGATCTGCGGACGGCCCTCCGGCGGGCGGCCTTTGCCGACGAGGCCTGCGACGGCCAGCGCCAGGGTCGACTTGCCGGAGCCGCTCTCCCCCAGCACGGCGATGATCTCGCCGACCCGGATGTCGAGGGTGACCCCGTCGACCGCCCGCAGCGCTGGGTGGCCCGCACGCGCCGGGTAGGTCAGCGAGAGATCGTCCGTCGTGACGGGGCGGTCCAGGTCGAGTTCGGGGCTCACCCGCGTCACGCTACCTCGCCCGACGCCGCGCGCGCGTCGAGCTCGGCGAGACGGCGACGACGCGCCGCCTGCTCGGCCGGGTCGGGCACCGGCAGGGAGGCGAGCAGCCGCTGGGTGTACGGGTGCTCCGGGGCGCCGAGCACCTGGTCGTTCGGCCCGCTCTCGACGAGGTCGCCGTGGTACAGGACGCCGATGCGGTCGGCGAGCATGTTCACGACCGCGAGGTCGTGGCTGATGAAGAGCGCCGCGAAGCCGAGGTCGGCCTGCAGCTCGCGGAAGAGCTCGAGCACGCGTGCCTGCACCGACACGTCGAGGGCGCTCGTGGGTTCGTCGGCGATGAGGAGGCTCGGCTCCAGGGCCAGCGACCGGGCGAGGCTGGCGCGCTGCCGCTGGCCGCCGCTGAGCTCGTGCGGGTAGCGGTCCCCGAACGCCTTGGGCAGCTGCACCGCCTCCATCAGCTCGTCGACGCGTGGGCGCGCGGCGCGCGCGTCGCCGGCGCGGCCGTGCACGATGAGGGGCTCGGCCACGCACTCGGCGATGGTCAGCAGCGGGTTGAAGCTCGACGCCGGGTCCTGGAAGACGAACCCGATGTCGGCCCGCAGCGGCTTGAAGTCGCGCTCGTGCACGCCGTTCATCTCGACGCCGAGCACCTCGAGGGAGCCGCCGGTCACCTTGGTCAGGCCGGCGATGGCACGGCCGATGGTGGTCTTGCCCGAGCCGCTCTCGCCGACGAGGCCGAGCACCTCGCCCTTCGCGATCGAGAAGTCGACGCCCTTGACGGCCCGGAACCCGCCGCGGCCGAGGCGGCCCGGGTACTCGATCTCGAGGCCCGTGGCGCGCACGACGACGTCGCGGTCGGCCTCGCCGGCCTGCACCTGCGCGCCGCGCGGCTCGAGCACGGGGACGCTGCCGAGGAGGCGCTTCGTGTAGTCGTCCTGCGGCGACGCGAACAGCGCCTCCGAGGTCGCCTGCTCGACGACCTCGCCCTGGTACATCACGGCCACCCGGTCGGCCAGGTCGGCCACCACGCCCATGTTGTGGGTGATCAGCACGATGGCGGTGCCGAACTCGTCGCGACAGCGGCGCAGCAGGTCGAGGATCTCGGCCTGCACCGTCACGTCGAGCGCCGTGGTCGGCTCGTCGGCGACGATGACCGACGGGTTCAGCACGAGGGCCATGGCGATGACCACGCGTTGCTTCTGGCCGCCCGAGAACTGGTGCGGGTAGTAGTCGACGCGGGTCTCGGGGTCGGGGATGCCCACCTTCCGCAGGATGTCGACGGCCCTCGCCCGCGCCTCCTTCCGGCCGACCTTGCCGTGGGCACGGATGCCCTCGGCGATCTGCCAGCCCACCGTGTAGACGGGGTTGAGGGCGGTCGACGGCTCCTGGAAGACCATCGCGACCTCGGTGCCGCGCATCTCGCGCACGGCGCCGCGGCCGATCTCGAGCACGTTCTTCCCCGAGAGCACGACGGCACCGGACGCGACCGCCGTCTCGGGCAGGAGCCGCAGGATCGTCTTGGCCGTCACGGACTTGCCGCTGCCGGACTCGCCGACGATGGCGAGCACCTCGCCCGCGCGCACGTCGAGGGTGACGCCGCGGACCGCCGCGACGTCGCCGCCGTCGGTCGCGAACGTCACACGGAGGTCGGTGATGCCGACGGCCACGTCGCGCTCGTCGCGGGCGACGTCGTGGGCGGCGTAGCGGACGGGCTGGGCGGCCTGTGCGCCCTGGTCGAGCGGTCCGGTGGTCATGCTGTCGCCTCCTGCGGCTCGACCGGCGCTGCGGCCGTCGTGGTCGTGGTGCTGCCGGCGCCGCTGCGCCCTGCCTTCTTGCCGCGACCGGCCCGACGACGCGTCCGGAGGCGCGGGTCGGCCAGGTCGTTCAGGCTCTCGCCCACGAGGGTGATGCCGAGCACCATCAGGACGATGGCCGCGCCGGGGAACACGCCCGTCCACCAGATGCCGCTCGCCGTGTCGCTGAGCGCGCGGTTCAGGTCGTAGCCCCACTCGGCGGCCGACGTCGGGCCGATGCCGAAGCCCAGGAAGCCGAGCGCGGCCAGGGTGAGGATCGCCTCCGACGCGTTCAGCGTGAGGATGAGCGGCAGGCTGCGGGTCGCGTTGCGGAGCACGTGCTTGAACATGATGCGCGGCGTGCTGCTGCCGACGACCTTGGCGGACTCGACGAAGGCCTCGGACTTGAGCCGGACGGCCTCGGCGCGGACGACGCGGAAGTACTGGGGCACGAACACGACGGTGATCGAGATGCCCGCCGAGAGGATGCCGCCCCAGAGGCTCGACTGGCCGCCGCTGATGACGATCGAGACGACGATCGCGAGCAGCAGCGACGGGAACGCGTAGACGGCGTCGGCCACGACGACGAGGACGCGGTCGACCCAGCCGCCGAGGTAGCCGGAAACGAGGCCGAGGACGACGCCGAGGACGATCGAGAGCACGACCGCGACGACGACGACGGAGATCGCGGTCCGGGTGCCCCAGACCACGCGGCTGAAGACGTCGTACCCGCCGACCGTGGTGCCCCAGAGATGCTGGGCCGAGGGCGCGGCCTGACGGGCGAACGTGCCCGCGTCGTCGCTGAGCTGGCCGTAGCCGTAGGGCGCGATGAGCGGGGCGAAGACGGCGAGCACGATGAACGCGACGCAGATGACGATCCCGGCGACGAGCATGCCGCGCTGCAGGCCGACCGAGCGGCGCACGTGGGCGACGATCGGGAGGCGCTTCCAGAGGGGCTCGTGCCGGTCGGACAGGACGCCGGAGGTGGTGGACGACACGGTCAGTACCTCACTCTCGGGTCGATGAGGGCCGCGATGACGTCGACCAGGAAGTTCGTGACGGCGACGATGACGGCGAGCACGGCGACGATGCCCTGCACGGCGACGAAGTCTCGCGCCGAGAGGTACTGCTGCAGCTGGAAGCCGAGGCCGCGCCAGCCGAAGGTCGTCTCGGTGAGCACCGAGCCGCCGAGCAGCATCGCGATCTGCAGGCCCATCACCGTGATGATGGGGATGAGCGCCGGCTTGAGCGCGTGCTTCCGCACGAGACGCAGCTCGGAGACGCCACGCGAGCGCGCGGCGTCCACGTACTCGGAGCCGAGCGTGCCGATGACGTTCGTCCGCACCAGGCGGAGGAAGATGCCCGCCGTGAGCAGGCCCAGCGTGAGGGCGGGCAGCACCGCGTGGCTGAGGACGTTCAGCGTGATGGTCGAGTTGCCGAGCCGCAGCGCGTCGAGGATGTAGATGCCGGTCGGGTTCTCGATCCGACCGAGCGCGATCGCGATCCGGGTGTCGGCGCGCCCGCTCAGCGGGAGCCAGCCGAGCCAGACCGAGAAGGTGAGCTTGAGCAGCAGGCCCGCGAAGAAGACGGGCGTGGCGTAGGCGAAGATCGCGAGGATGCGCAGCACGGCGTCGGGCCAGCGGTCGCGGAGGTAGGCCGCGAGCATGCCGAGCGGGATGCCGATCACGAGCGCGACGATGAGCGCGTAGATCACGAGCTCGAGGGTCGCGGCGCCGTACGTGACGATGATGTCGCTGATCTGGCGGTTGTCCGTGGCGGTCGTGCCGAAGTCGAGGCGCACGATCTGGCCGAGGTACTCGACGTACTGGACGATGATCGGCCGGTCGTAGCCGGCCGCGGCGAGCCGCTCGGCGAGCTGCGCCTCCGTCAAGCGGTCGCCTACCGAGGCGGTGATCGGGTTGCCGACCACGCGCATCAGGAAGAACACCAGCGTGACGAGGATGAAGACGGTGGGGATGATCAGGACGGCCCTGACCACCAGGTAGCGTCCGAGACCACCGCCTCCGCCGCCTGCACGGCGTCGTCGGGGGGCCGCGGGGGCGGGCCGCTCGGGGGCGATCTGGTCGCCGGTGAGCACTGTCACGTCGATGTGCCTCTCTGGGTGGAACGGGGGCGGACGCGAGGGGTGCCCCGCCCGTGGGCGGAGCACCCCTCGTCGTCGTGCCGTGTGGCGGTCGTCCTGCCGACTAGCGGCTGAGCGCTCCGTAGCGGAACTTGAACGACGGGTCGAGCGTGTCGTCGACGCCCTGGACGTCGCTGGCCGAGACGACGACCTGCGTGCCCTGGAGGAGCGGCAGCGTCGGCAGGTCGGCCGCGACGGCGTCCTGGATGTCCCCGATGAGCGCGGTGCGGGCCGTCTCGTCCTCCTCGGCGATCTCCTGCGACAGGAGGGCCTGGACGGCCGCCGAGTCGTAGTGGTTGCCGACGAAGTTGTCCTTCACGAAGAACGGCGACAGGTAGTTGTCGGCGTCCGAGAAGTCGGGGAACCAGCCGAGCTGGTAGACGGGGTAGGCGTCCTGGCGGCGCTCGGTGGAGTAGGTGTCCCACAGTGTCGACTGCAGGTTCACCGTGAACAGGCCGGACGCCTCGAGCTGCGTCTTGATGAGGGCGTACTCCTCGTCGCTCGACGCGCCGTAGTGGTCGGGGCTGTACTGCAGGTCGAGCTGGACGGGCACGTCCACGCCGGCCGCCGACAGCGCCGCGGTCGCGGCGTCGGCGTCCGGGCCGCCCTGGCCGTCGCCGTAGAGCGACTCCAGCGGCTTGGTGGCGCCGGTCAGGCCGTCGGGCACGACCGAGTAGAGCGGCGTGTACGTGTCGTTGTAGACCTCCTTGGCGAGGGCCTCGCGGTCGACGACGCTCGCGACGGCCTGACGCACGGCCAGGGACTTCGCCGCGTCGGCGTCGGGCTGGGTCGCGCCGTAGGGCATCGTGTCGAAGTTGAAGACCATGTAGCGGATCTCGCCGCCGGGGCCGTTGTGCACGGTCAGCGAGTCGTCCTTGGCCAGGTCGGCGAGGTCGGTCGGGCTCAGGCTGCGGTTCGCGACGTCGACGTCGCCCTCCTGCACGGCGAGCTTGAGGTCGGTCTCCTCCGTGTAGTACGTGGCCGTGATCGAGTCCGTCTTCGCCGCGCCGAGCACGCCGTCGTAGGACTCGTTGGCCGCGTACTGGATCGACTCGTTCTCGGAGTAGTCCGTGATCGTGTACTGGCCGGAGAAGGCGTTGCCCGAGACGATGTCGTCCGGCGTGGTCAGGCTGGTCGCCGAGAAGACGTCCTCGTCGACGACGGGCCCGGCGGGGCTCGAGAGGATCTGGGGCCAGGTCTGGTCGGCGCCCTTGAGCGTGAAGACCACGGTCTTGTCGTCGGGGGCCTCGGTGCTGGCGAGGTTGCCGAGCAGCGACGAAGGGCCGTTGTCGTCCGCGATGGCCAGCTGGCGGTCGAAGGTGAACTTCACGTCGCTCGAGGTCAGCGCGTTGCCGTTGGCGAACGTCAGGCCGTCCTTGAGGGTGACCGTGTAGGTGGTCGGGTCGGTGAACTCGGCCGACTCGGCGAGGTCGGGCTCGACGTCCGGGCTGCCGTAGGGCGAGTTCATGAGGAACCCGAAGACCTGGTTCTGCACCGCGAACGAGCCGTTGTCGTACGACCCGGCCGGGTCGAGGGAGGTGATGACGTCGGTGGTGCCGACGCTGATGCCGTTGAGCGCGTCGTCGGCCGCGTCGCCGCCGGACGCGCAGCCGGCCAGGACGAGAGCCGTGGCGGCTGCTCCTCCCATGACGGCGAGGACGCGGCGGTTGAGCCTGGAGTCGGATGTCATTCCGGTTGCCTCTTTCTCTGTGTGCAGGGACCCCGAGGCCGCAGCTGTGGGTGCGACAGTGCACGGGGGGTAGCTATTGGTAACACACAGTCAGCTCTCGGCTGCAACCGGTAGGCGATCGTTTACAAACTCGCAACGAAGTTTGCCACGTGGTCCGGTCGCCTCACTGCTCGGCGGTGAGCGCTCTCCGCTCGACCTCGAGGGCGGCGAGCTGCACCTGGATCTCGCGCCACTTGTCGGGGTCGGTCTTGACGTCCGTGCGGAACGACCGGCCCATCAGCTCCGACTTCTCCCTGATCAGGTCGCGTTCGACGATCGAGACGACGATGCCGCGGCAGTAGGTCGTGATCTCCCTGTCCTGGCGCTCCGGGATCGGCGCGACCGCCAGCTCCTTCGCCAGGGCGTCGAACGGCGCGGGCGTCTGGTCGAGCACGACGTCGAGCCAGGAGGCGTCGCCGAACTTGTCGAGGCTCGCGCCGATGGCGTCGCGCACGACCGCCAGGGAGGTGGTCTCGAGTCGCGCCTGGACCGCTCGCCTCATCAGCTCGAAGCCCACGGCGTCGGGGTGCTGCAGCATGGCCATGACCGCGTCGCGCTCGGTGCGGGTCGTCAGGTCGCCGGGCAGCGTCATGAGGCTGGGGCCTGCGGGCTCCTCGGGCAGGGGCGGCAGGCTCGTGATGGACTGACGCCCCTCGGAGGCGTTGGCCGGCAGCGCACGGGGTGCCGCCGCGACGGCCTGCGCCTGGCGCATCACGGACGTCACGACCTCGACGACGCTCTCCGTGTCCTCTCCGACCGCCTTCGCGAGGAACCGCGCGTAGCCGAGGCGGATCGAGTTGTCGCGGATGGACGCGACGGCCGGGGCAGCTGCTCGCACCGCGCTGGCACGGCCCTCGACCGTCTCGAGGTCGAACCCCACGACGCTGCGCTGGATCATGAACTCGAACATCGGTCGACGGGTGTCGATCATGCGCCGGACGGCGTCGTCGCCCCTCGCGAGCCGCAGGTCGCAGGGGTCCAGGCCCTCGGGCGGGAGGGCCACGAACGTCTGCGTCTGGAACCGCTGCTCCTCGGCGAAGGCCCGGGACGCGGCCTTCTGGCCGGCCTCGTCGGGGTCGAAGGTGAAGACGACCTGGCCGAGCGCCGAGAGGTCGTGTCCAGCGCTCTCGCCCAGCATCGGCCGCAGCAGCTTGATGTGGTCCACGCCGAAGGAGGTGCCGCAGGTCGCGACGGCGGTCGTCACGCCTGCGAGGTGGCACGCCATGACGTCGGTGTAGCCCTCGACGATGACGACCTGCTTGCCCTTCGCGATGTCGCGGCGGGCGAGGTCGAGCCCGTAGAGCACCTGCGACTTGTGGTAGATCGGCGTCTCGGGAGTGTTCAGGTACTTCGGGCCCTTGTCGTCGTCGAGGAGGCGCCTGGCCCCGAAGCCGATGGTCGACCCGGTGACGTCGCGGATCGGCCACACGAGACGGCCCCGGAACCGGTCGTAGGGGCTGCGGTCGCCCTGGCTCAGCAGCCCGGCCGTGACGAGCTCCTCGTCGGCGAAGCCCGCGCCCTTGAGGTGCGAGCGGAGGGCGTCGAACGACTTGGGCGCGAACCCCACGCCGAAGCGCTCGGCCGCCGCAGGGTCGAAACCGCGCTCGCCGAGGAACCGACGGGCCGGGTCCGCGTCCGCGGCGGTGAGGTGCTGGGCGAAGAACTCCCGCGCGGCCTCGTTCGCGGCGATGAGACGCGCCCGGCCGCCGTGGTCGCTCGCCTTGCCGCCGTCCTCGTAGCGCAGGGTGAAGCCGATCCGGCTCGCCAGCCGCTCGACCGCCTCCTGGAACGTCGTGTGGTCGGTCTTCATGACGAAGCTGTAGACGTCGCCGTCCTCACCGCAGCCGAAGCAGTGGTACCGGCCGACCTGGGGGCGGACGTGGAAGCTCGGGCTGCGCTCGTCGTGGAACGGGCAGAGGCCCTTCAGCGAGCCGACGCCGGCGCCCTTGAGCGTGACGTGGTCGCCGACGACGTCGGCGATGTTCGTGCGGGAGCGCACCTCGTCGATGTCGTCGCGCTTGATCAGGCCGGGCACGGGACGGTCCCTCCTGGGTGCTCGGGCCGGGTGGCGACGGAGGTCACGGGGCCGCTCATCGCGCCCCGACGAGGCGGTCGTGCCAACTGACGGCGCTCTGGTCGGTCAGGGAGGCGACCTGGTCGACGACCACGCGCCTCCTGCCGGCATCGTCGTCGGCGACGGCCCAGTCGGCACGGAAGCCGGGGTCGAGCTCGGAGTCGCCCGTCGCCCAGAGGGCGTCGGACAGGGTCGTGAGCACCTCGCGCTGACGCTCGTAGATCGGCTGGCGGTGGCCCTGCGTCATCACGAAGGCCGCCGTGATGCCCTTGAGCACGGCGATCTCGCCGATCACGTCGGGAGAGATGACCATGCTCGCGCTGAACCGGATGAGGGACTGCTCGGCGTACGACTCTCGCGTGGACTGCGTGGCCGAGCCGGCGAAGCGGCCGATCAACTGGCTGGTCAGGTTCTTCAGTCGGGCCTGGTCGAGACGGCCGCCGTCGTAGGAACGGAGCCAGAAGGGCTGGCGGCGGAGGCGGTCGAAGGCCTCCTCGAGCTCGTCGCGGCTGAGCTCGCCGCCGACCCACGCGTGCATGGCCGTGACCAGGGCCTCGTGGCCGTCGGGCGAGCCCAGGCTCGACACGTCGACGTAGCCGTTCACGACGGCGTCCTCGAAATCGTGCACCGAGTAGGCGATGTCGTCGGAGAGGTCCATCACCTGGGCCTCGATGCAGCGGCGACGCCTCGGCGCACCGGCCCGCAGCCAGTCGAAGGCGGCCGTGTCGTCGTCGTAGAAGCCGAACTTCATGCGTCCGCCCGGGTCGGGGACGCCCTGCGCTGCCGGCCACGGGTACTTGCAGCTCGCGTCGAGGCTGGCGCGGGTGAGGTTGAGGCCGAAGCTGCGGCCCGTCGCGTCGATGACCTTCGGCTCGATGCGGGTGAGCAGACGGAGGGTCTGCGCGTTGCCCTCGAAGCCGCCGATGCCCGAGGACCACTCGTTCAGCGCTCGCTCGCCGTTGTGCCCGAAGGGCGGGTGGCCCAGGTCGTGGGCCAGGCACGCGGTGTCCACGACGTCGGGGTCGAGGCCCAGGCTCGTCGCGAGCTCGCGGCCCACCTGCGCCACCTCGAGCGAGTGCGTCAGGCGGTTGCGGGCGAAGTCGAGCCCGGTAGTCGGGCTCAGCACCTGCGTCTTGGCAGCGAGGCGCCTGAGCGCGCTCGAGTGCAGCAGGCGTGCTCGGTCGCGGGCGAAGTCGCTCCGGCGGTTCGAGTGCTGCTCGGGCAGCCAGCGCTCGGAGTCGGCGGGGGCGTAGTCGACGCCGACGCCGTGCAGGGAGGCAGTGGTCACCGGGGGCCTCTCAGGCTGACGGGTGCGGGTGCGGGTGCGGCCGCCGTGGCGGGTGCGGTCGCGATCGAGGGGGTGGGGCGGACGGACGTCGAGGAGGGCACGCCTCAGCCCCCGCTGTGGTGCAGCTCGGCCGCGACGAGCTCGCCGCGGAACGCCTCGTCGAGCTCTCGGCTCTCGAGCCAGCGGTCGGGCAGCGACGGCCGCTTCGGGCTGCCGGCGCGACCTCGCGGCCCCTCGGCCGCGTCGCCGGGATACGGCTGAGCGGCGTCGAGGGTCGCCAGCAGGTCGTCCATCTGCTGCAGCGACTCGACGGCCGCCAGGGCGGCTCGCGTGTCGCCGCCCACGGGGTAGCCCTTGAAGTACCAGGCGACGTGCTTGCGGATGTCGCGGCAGGCGTGCGGCTCGTCGCCGTCGTAGAACTCGACCAGGAGCTCGGCGTGCCGTCGGAACGCCGCGGCCACCTCGCCGAGGGCCGGCTCGGCCTTCTGCTCCTCGCCGCGGAACGCGGCCGCGAGATCTCCGAACAGCCACGGGCGCCCGAGGCAGCCCCGGCCGACGACGACACCGTCGCAGCCCGTCTCGTCGACCATGCGGAGAGCGTCGGCCGCGGACCAGATGTCGCCGTTGCCGAGCACGGGCACGCTCGTGACCGTCTGCTTCAGCTTCGCGATCGCCGACCAGTCGGCCTGGCCCGAGTAGTACTCGGAGGCCGTGCGGGCGTGCAGAGCGACGCTCGCGACCCCCGCGCCCTCGGCCGCCCGGCCCGCCTCGAGGTACGTCAGGTGCTCGTCGTCGATGCCCTTGCGCATCTTCACGGTCAGGGGGACGTCGCCGGCGGCCTTCACTGCTCGCTCGACGATCTCGCGGAAGAGCCCGATCTTCCAGGGGAGGGCCGCTCCCCCGCCGCGCCGCGTCACCTTCGCCACGGGGCAGCCGAAGTTGAGGTCGATGTGGTCCGCGCGGTCCTCAGCGACCAGCATGGTGACCGCCTCGGCGACGGTGTTCGGCTCGACGCCGTAGAGCTGGATGCTGCGGGGCGTCTCGCTCTCGTGGTGCGTGATCAGCCGCATCGACTCGGGGGTGCGCTCGACGAGGGCGCGGCTCGTGATCATCTCACTGACGTACAGGCCGGCGCCGTGCTCGCGGCACAGGCGACGGTAAGCCGTGTTGGTGATCCCGGCCATCGGCGCGAGCACGACGGGCGAGGCCACGTCGATCGGTCCGATCGAGAGGCCGGGGGAAGGCAGGGTGGTGGTGGTCATCGGTACGATTCTCCCATGAGCGATCCTGCCCCGACAGCCTCCGAGGGTTCGCCTGTGGAGCAAGTCACAGGGCCGAGCGACGTGCAGGGGCGAGGCACGCAGCGGCTCCTCGCTGACGCGGCGGAACGCGGCCTCGCCGTCGAGATCGTCGCGCGCCCGGCGGCGGACAGCCTCGAGGCGGCGGCGGCCCTGCTGGGGGTCGACCCGTCCTCGGTCGTGAAGAGCCTCGTGGTGAAGCGGCACGACGGGACGTTCCTCTTCGCACTCGTCCCCGGCGACCGACAGATCTCGTGGCGCAAGCTGCGGACCGTCGTCGGGGTGAACAAGCTCTCGATGCCTGCCGCCGAGGTCGCCCTCGACGCGACGGGCTTCGAGCGCGGCACCATCACTCCCGTCGGCAGCTCGACCGCATGGCCCGTCGTGGCCGACGAGCGGATCGTCGGGCGTCGAGTGGCCATGGGCGCCGGCGGGCACGGCCTGAGCGCGTTCGTCGAGGCCGACGAGCTCATCGAGGCATACTCCGCGACCGTGGCGGACATCAGCGACTGACCGCCGCCTCCGGGGCCGGGTCCGCCTCGGTCCGGACGTCGGCCGGTGACGCGCACGGGGTCAGGGCACCGACGGGGGCGACAGCGGCCGGCAGCAGGCACGAGTCGCCCTCACAGGCGAGGGCGTCCGCGTCGCCGAGCATGGCGAACGGGCTCATCGGACGGCGTCCGTCCCGGTCGCGGCCGTGCCCGGCGCGGACGCGGCGCCGCTCGCCGTGGCCAGCTCGGACTGCACCTGCTGCAGGGCGCCGAGGAACCCCTCGGGCGCCTGGGCACCCGATATCCCGTACTTGCCCTCGAGCACGAAGAAGGGCACGCCCGTGATGCCGAACGCCTGCGCCTGCTGCTGGTCGTCGCGCACGTCGGCGAGGTGCTGGTCGGACTCGAGGGCCGCGACGACCTCGTCCCGGTCGAGGCCTACCTCGGCGGCCAGGTCGCCGAGGTCCGCGACGCGGCCCACGTGACGGCCCTCGACGAAGTAGGCGGCCAGCAGCCGCTCGGTCATCTCGAGCTGCAGGCCGCGCGCCTTCGCGAAGTGCTGGAGCTGGTGCGCCTTCACCGTGTTCGTGTGGTGCAGCGACCCGAAGTCGTAGGCGAGCCCGACCTCGGCGGCGATGCCGGTGACCTGGTCGAGCATGCCGCGCACCTGGTCGGCCGGCATGCCCTTGTGCTCCACGAGGAAGTCGACCTCGTCGCCCTCGAAGTCGACCGGGGTGTCGGGCGACAGCTCGAACGAGTGGTACTCGACCTCGACCTCGCCGTCGAAGCGCGCCGCCGCGTCCTCGAACTTCCGCTTGCCGATGTAGCACCACGGGCAGGCGATGTCGCTCCAGACGTCGACCTTGATCGGGGAACTGGCGAGGGGCGAGGAGGCGGTGGTCGTGTCGGTCACGACAGGGCAAAGTCGGTGCGGGTCCGAGGCATTCCCGGGTCACGCCCCAGCCTCCAGCGGCGCCGGCCCCTCGCGCGCAGCACGCGGGGCAGCCGCGCCTCGGGGCGCGCGGAGGGCGGCGGGCCGCCGGCGAGCCCCACGAGCCTGTCCACCGCCTCCTGCACCGCCGCCCACTCCTCGCGGACCTGCCGGTAGCTGACCCTGCACGGCACGAATCCGGCCGCGATCGTCAGGAGGTCCTTTCGGCGATCGCGCTCGAAGTGGTCGGCGTGGTGCTCGCGACCGTCCGTCTCGAGCGACGCCGTCCCGTCGACGACGTGGTCCACCGCCTCGCCTCGCGGCCCCACGACGACCTGCCGCTCGACGACGCGGCCCGCCAGGCGGAGGCGAGTGCCCGCCGCGCTCTCGAGGATGCTCTGTGCACCCTCGTCGCTCCAGTCGGCCAGCCCCGACGCGTCCGGTCGATGCCGCCCGAGGACAGCCCGGTCGTCCGCCTCGGTGATCAGCTCGACGGACCGGGCCCAGTCGGCGAGGACGACCGCGTCCTCGAAGGTGGGCGTCTCGACCACGGCGCGGGCCAGGGCGTCGCGGGCGTCCACGGTCGCGGTGCCGCCCCGATCGACCACGTCTGCTCCGTCCCACACGACGCGCACGCCGTGGCGGCGCCTCAGGCGCGAGGCGGTGCGGGACACGGAGACGACGACGTCGGGGGGACGGCGATCCCACGCCCACGCGCCCAGGAGGGCGAGCGCGGCTGCCCCGGTCAGCCTCCCCCCGACCGCGACGGCGACGAACCTCGGGTCGGTGGGCGGCCAGGTCGAGTACCACCCGCGCCTCGGACGCCGGACGTCGCGAGCCCGGACCGCCGCCGTGAGGTGCCTGTCGGTGGCGCCGTATCCGACGAGGTCGCGCTTGTGCAGCAGCCCGCCGGCCGCAGCCACCAGTTCTCCGATCGTCGTCATCTCCCGAGGATCTACGCCCATGTGCTCGTAGCGGTGGGCTCGAGGGCCAGCGTGTGGACGAGACGACCACCGCTCGACGGCGGGGAGGACGCACCTCCACCGCCACGGGGAGGACGCGCCTCCACCGCCGCGTGCAGGCGCCCGGTGCCAGGGCCGCCCTGTGCACGTCGGCAACTCCTGAAGAACGCGACGCACGGTGCACCGATCTGCGCATCGCAGCCCGTCGGGCGTCCCCGATCAGGAGTTGCCGACCGCGGGCGGCGCATCCGGCAGCCCGGGCCCGGGCCGGCGAACAGCGGTCGTGCCGGCCCCGGGCCGTACAGGCCCCGGGTCGTGCGAGCCGCGGGACGTGCAGGTCGCGAGCAGGCCGCGAGTACGAGTCGAGGGCGACGCGGAGCAGCCGGCGTCGGCAACTCCTGCGACGAGTGCAGGCAGTCGCACGCGACCCCGCTGCGTGCAACTGCGACGGGGCACCGTGCAGGAGTTGCCGACCGGCGACCCGACCCGGCCCGGCCCCCGAGAGTCGCCCGCGGCCGGTGGCCCGGACAGGCGCGGCGGGCACCGCAGGCGCGGAGGGCCGGCGGCCCGGCGGCGCCCGGCAGGCCCGCGGGGCGCTAGGCGCCGAGCAGCTGCTCCGCGAGGTACCCGCGCAGCGCCGACAGGGGCATGCGCTGCTGCTCCATCGTGTCGCGCTCGCGGACCGTCACCGCGTCGTCCTCGAGCGAGTCGAAGTCGACCGTGACGCAGAAGGGCGTGCCGATCTCGTCCTGGCGACGGTAGCGACGGCCGATCGCCCCGGCGTCGTCGAAGTCGATGTTCCAGTACTTGCGGAGGTCCGCGGCGAGGCCGCGCGCCATCGGCGAGAGCTGCTCGTTGCGGCTCAGCGGCAGGACGGCGACCTTGATCGGCGCCAGGCGGCGGTCGAGCTTCAGCACGGTGCGCTTGTCGACGCCGCCCTTCGCGTTGGGCGCCTCGTCCTCGGTGTACGCGTCGACGAGGAACGCCATGAGCGACCGGGTGAGGCCGGCGGCGGGCTCGATGACGTACGGCGTCCAGCGCTCGTTCTTGGCCTGATCGAAGTACGACAGGTCCTTGCCGGAGGCGGCGGCGTGCGTCTTGAGGTCGTAGTCGGTGCGGTTCGCGACGCCCTCGAGCTCGCCGAACTCGCCGCCGGCGAACCGGAAACGGTACTCGATGTCGACGGTGCGCTTCGAGTAGTGCGAGAGCTTCTCGGGAGCGTGCTCGTACAGGCGGAGGTTCTCGGGGTCGATGCCGAGGTCGACGTACCACTGGAAGCGGGCGTCGATCCAGTACTGGTGCCACTCTTCGTCGCTGCCGGGCTCCACGAAGAACTCCATCTCCATCTGCTCGAACTCGCGCGTGCGGAAGATGAAGTTGCCGGGGGTGATCTCGTTGCGGAAGCTCTTGCCGATCTGGCCGATCCCGAAGGGCGGCTTGATGCGAGAAGACTGCAGGATGTTGTCGAAGTTGGTGAAGATGCCCTGGGCCGTCTCGGGCCGGAGGTACGCCATGCCCTGCTCGTTGTCGACCGGCCCGAGGAACGTCTTGAGGAGGCCGGAGAAGTTCTGCGGCTCGGTCCACGATCCGGGCTGCCCGGTCTCGGGGTCGCGCACGTCGGCGAGGCCGTTCTCGGGCGGGTGACCGTGCTTGGCCTCGTACGCCTCGAGGAGGTGGTCGGCCCGGTAGCGCTTGTGGGTGTGCAGCGACTCGACCAGGGGGTCGCTGAACACCTCGACGTGCCCCGAGGCCTCCCACACCTGGCGCGGCAGGATGACGGCCGAGTCGAGCCCGACGACGTCGTCGCGGCCCTGCACCATGGTCTGCCACCACTGGCGCTTGATGTTCTCCTTGAGCGCGACGCCGAGGGGCCCGTAGTCCCAGGCCGACCGGGACCCGCCGTAGATCTCGCCCGACTGGAAGACGAACCCGCGGCGCTTGGCCAGGGCGATGACGGAATCGAGACGGTTGGGTGCTGCCACGGGGTGTGCTCCAGAGGATCGGTCCGGGCTCGGGGCCCGGCGGTCGAGGTACCCGGCAACTCTAGCCGCGCGGGCGGCTCGGCCCGCCCCGGCCCGGCGTCCGGACGAGCCCCGACGCCTCGACGCCCCGACGCCCCGACGCCTCGACCATCCGGGTCAGCGTCCCAGGGAGGCGACGACCGCCTCCACGTCCTCGGCCGTGTTCCAGAGGTGGAAGGCGACCCGCACGCGACCGGCCCGGGCGGAGACGGTGAGGCCCGCCTCCCCCATCGCGGTGGCGGCCCGGCCGTCGACGTCGGCCCACGTGACGATCGCCTGGTGCTGCTCGGGCAGGTCGAGGCGTCGGCAGAGCTCGTCGCCGAGCCCGCTGGCGTGTGCCCAGGTCTCGGCAGGGTCGAGGCGGGCGAACGTGGCGAGGGCCGCCGCGGCGCCCGGCCAGGCCGGCCAGGCCGGCGAGACGTCGAAGGCGCGGGCGTCGTGGGCGAGCTGCATCGCGGGCCCGTAGCAGGACGACCAGACCGAGTCGCCCGCGTACCAGCCGGCCTGCACGGGCCGCAGCTCCGCCAGGGCACGCTCGGACAGCGTCATGAAGGCCGCGCCCCGGGGGCAGCAGAGCCACTTGTAGGCGTGTCCGACCGAGACGTCCCACGCGGAGGCGTCGACCGGCAGGACACCCGCCGCCTGCGTCACGTCGCAGACGGTGAGGGCGCCGTGGACCGCGGCCGCGGCGCGGATCCTCGCGTCGTCGGCCACGACGCCGGTGGCCGACTGGACGGCCGACCACGCCACGCACCACGTCGAGGGCCCGACCGCCTCCGCCAGCTCGTCGACCGGGACGCTGCGCACCGTCACGCCCCGGTGCGCCTGCTGCAGGAACGGGTAGACGACCGAGCTGAAGTCGCCGTCGACGCAGACGACCTCGGCGCCGTCGGGCGCGGCCGCGGCGACCACGGAGACCATGGCCGAGGTCTGCGAGCCGACGGCGACGCTCGTGACGGGCACGCCCACCAGCCGCGCGTACGAGGCCCTGGCCTGCTCGACGACGTCCCCGTAGCCGACGGGCGAGCGCGACCCGGTGGCCCAGCGGGCGAGGTCGTCTCGCTGGGCCGCGAGCGTCTCGGCCAGGGGCAGCCCCATGGTGCAGGCGGCGAGGTACCCGGTGCCGCTCGCGAAGCGCGAGGCCGCCTCCGGGACGGTGAGGATGCTGGTCGTGTCGGGCATCGCCCCAGACTGGGCCGTGCGCCGCAGGACGACAAGACCAGGATGACGACACCACACATAACGTCGCGTTATGGTTCGAGCATGACCGACGACCTCGATCTGTTGACCCTCCGCATCGTGCGCGCCGTCGCCGACACAGGCACGGTGACCGCGGCCGCCGCCCAGCTGGGCTACAGCCAGCCGGCGCTCAGCCAGCACCTACGGCGGGCCGAGGCCCGGGTGGGCCACCCGCTGCTGCTGCGGGCGGGCCGCGGGGTCGAGCTCACCGAGGCCGGGCGGCGCCTGGCCGAGCACGCCGTCCACGTGCAGGCCGCCCTCGACGCCGCTCGCCAGGAGCTCGACCACCTCGGCGGCGCGACCTCGGGACGGGTGCGGCTCGCGGGCTTCCCCAGCGCCTCCTCGACACTCGTGCCCGACGTGCTGTCGCGGCTGCGCACCAGCCACCCCGGACTGCAGGTCGACTACGTCGAGGCGGAGCCCCCCGAGGCGCTGACGCTGCTGCGCGACGGAGCCGTCGACGCCGCGGTGGTGTTCCGCCATGCGGGCCGGGCCGCCACCGATCGCGAGAGCGTGCCCGAGTCGCTCCGCGAGACCGCGCTGTTCGCCGACCGGACCGTGCTCGTGCTGCCCCGCCCCCACCCGTTCGTCGAGGGCGACGACTTCGGCACGCTGCACGCCGAGCGCTGGATCGGGGGCTGCCCGCGCTGCCGCGGCCACCTCCTCACCACCTGCGCGGCCGCGGACTTCGCGCCCGAGATCGTCCTCGAGACCGACAACGCGCTCGCCGTGCTCGGCCTCGTCGCGGCGGGCCTCGGGATCGCGCTGCTGCCGGGCCTGTCGCTGCAGTCGGCGGCGCTCCCCGAGGAGGTGCGGGTCGTCACCCTGCCCCCGTCCGTCTCGCGGGTGATCGCGGTCGCGCACCGCCGCGGGGCCCGGCGGGTTCCCAGCATCCGCGTCCTCACGGAGGCGGTGGCCGCGGTGCTGCCGGACCGGCACGGCCTCGAGGCGGTCGGGCCGCAGGGCGCTGTCACAGGCCCGAGCTAGGCTGACCGGACGAGACGAAGGGTGCCCGCTCCGTGAAGAGACGACTGACCGCCGTCGGCCTCGCCGCCGTCCTGCTGGTGGGCCTCACCGCCTGCTTCCCCGACCTCACGACCCTCCAGCCGGTCGGCCAGGCCGGCGTCGACGGCGGCTCGGGCCTGGGCGGCACGGCCACCCAGGCGCCCCAGCCCCAGGTCACGGGTGCGCCGGGCACCGGCGGAGGGACGGGCGGCGCCTCGCCCGACGAGCTGGCACCGGGCGGCACGCTCCTCAACCAGGTCAACTACAAGGACCTCACGATCTACGTCTACAGCGTCGGCACGCTGACGACCACGGCGCCCTCCATCTACGCGCGGCCCGACGGCAGCGACCCCTACCCCGCCGGCACCACCGTCGAGGCCACCGCCTACGTGCTGGCGAACAACTCGCAACGTCGGCTCGACCTCACCGACCTCAGCGCCGACTACTCCGCCTACGGCAACGACCTCGCCCAGCAGGACGTGTTCGCCGGCCAGGACCTGCTGACGGACGCCGGCTACTCGGCGTCGCTCGAGTCGGCCTTCCCGGCGGACGCGGCGACCTGGTACCTGCTGCCGGGCGAGTCGGCCGTGTTCGCCAACGCCTGGTTCCACCGGCCCGCCGACGGGCCCCTCACCCTGCAGTTCCTCTGGCCCGCCGAGAGGATCTTCCTCGGCGCGAACATCCAGTTCTAGGCGCTGCCGGTCGTGTCGGCGCCGGTGCTGGTGCCGCTGGCCGCCGTCGTCGGCGCGTCGACAGCCCCGCCGAAGCGGCGAGAGCGCCTGGCGTACGTGACCACCGCCTCCCAGAGGTCGGTCCTCGAGAAGTCCGGCCAGAGCCGGTCGAGGAACACCATCTCGGCGTAGGCCGACTGCCACAACAGGAAGTTGCTCGTCCGCTGCTCGCCCGAGCTGCGGACGAAGAGGTCGACGTCGGGCAGCTCGGGCGCGTACAGGTGGCGCTGGATGAGCTTCTCGGTGACCCCCGACGGCTTGACGCGGCCCGCCGCCACGTCCTCGGCGATGGCACGCACGGCGTCGGCGATCTCGGTGCGGCCGCCGTAGTTGACGCACATCGTGAGGGTCAGCACGTCGTTGCCCCGGGTGAGCTCCTCGGCGTACTGCAGCTCCTTGATGACGGAGCCCCAGAGCCGCGGCTTGCGGCCCGCCCACCGGACGCGCACGCCCCACGCGTTCAGCTGGTCGCGCCTCCGGTGCAGGACGTCGCGGTTGAAGCCCATCAGGAACTTCACCTCGTCGGGCGAGCGCTTCCAGTTCTCGGTCGAGAAGGCGTAGACGCTCAGGTGCTTCACGCCGAGCTGGATGGCGCCCGCGACGACGTCGAGCAGCGAGGCCTCGCCCTGCTTGTGGCCCTCGACACGGGACAGGCCCCGCGCGTTCGCCCATCGCCCGTTGCCGTCCATGACGATGGCGACGTGCTCGGGGACGGCGCCCCGGGGCAGCTCGGGCGGGTACAGGCCCGTCCAGTCGACGGGGCGCCAGTCGACGGAGTCGCGGTGGGTCTTCTTCACGGGGTGCCTTCCCTCGCGGCGGCGGGCAGTGCCCGGCCGGGCTCTCGGTCGATGTGCTGGAGCGAGCGGAGGCCGCGCTCGAGGTGCCACTGGGTGTAGGCGGCGACGACGCCGCTCGCCTGGTTGCGGGTCGCGTCCGGGGTCGCGTCGGCCGCCTCCCAGTCGCCGGTCAACAGCGCCGAGAGCAGCTCGAGCGCAGGAGGCGCGAGTCGCGGAGCCCCCGGAGGCGCGTGCTCGTCGGCCACCACTCCCCCGAGCTGCACCACGAACGCCGAGTGCGGCCCCGGGGCGCCCGACACGGCGCAGTCGCCGAAGCTCGGCGACCAGCCGGCGATGCTGAGCGCGCGGAGCAGGTAGGAGTCGAGGGTGAGCTGGGGGGCGTGCTCCCGCCGACTCAGCGACCGCAGGGCGCCGACGAGGAGGAGGTACTGCTGCAGGCCGGCCTCGGCGTCGGTCAGCTTGTCGGCCGTCTCGACCATGACGCTCCCGGCCGTGTAGCTCGCGTAGTCGGCGGCGATCAGGGCACCGTAGGAGCCCAGCGACTCGGCCTGGGTCACCACGTCGAGCGACCGGCCCTCGTAGAGCTGCACGTCCGCCACCATCATCGGCTCGAGACGCGAGCCGAACTTCGACCCGGTGCGCCGGACCCCCTTGGCCACGGCCCGGATCTTGCCGTGCTGGCGGCTGAGCATGGTGAGGATGCGGTCCGCCTCACCCAGCTTGTGGGTGCGCAGCACGACGCATTCATCTCGGTACACGGGCACTCGGCCATGATCCCACGCGTGGTACAAGTGCAGGATGCACGCCACGGCCTTCGCCATCCCCCTGTGGGCCGACCTCCTCGCCGTCGGGGTCGGCAGCCTGCAGGGCGCCATGTTCGCCTCCGAGTTCAAGGACAGACGCCTCGACCTGCTCGGGGTCGCGATCATCGGCATCGCCACCGGGCTCGGCGGCGGCATCCTGCGCGACGTGCTGCTCGGGCAGGTGCCCCGTGCCATGTCGAGCAACTGGTACCTGCTCGTGGCCGTGGCCGCCGCCCTCGTCGGGATGGCGCTGCAGCGCCTGTTCCACCGGCTCGCGGGGCTGATCACCGCCCTGGACGCCCTCACCATCGGCCTGTTCGGCGCGATCGGCTCGACGAAGGCGCTGGCGCTCGGGCTGCCCGAGATCCCCGCCGTGTTCGTGGGGGTGATCTCCGCTGTCGGGGGCTCGGTGCTGCGAGACCTGTTGATGAACCTGACCATCGCGATGATGCACGTCGGGTCGCTCTACGCCGTGGCCGCCGCCGCCGGTACCGTCGTGCTCGTCGTGCTCGTCTCGGTCGGGGCACCGGTGGCGCTCTCCGCGATCATCGGCACGTCGGTCACCCTGGTGATCCGGCTGCTGGCCGTGCGCTTCGGCTGGACCCTGCCCGAGCAGCGTGCTCTGAGCCGGCTGCCGCGCTGGCGTCGACCGCGCTGACGTCGCCCGGCATGCGCTGCGGCGCCGGCGCCGGCGCCGACCGCCGCACCGGCGCGCTCGGTGTCGGCGCCGGCCGTCGCACCGGCGCGCTCCGTGTCGGCAACTCCTGACCGGTGCGTCGGCGCTGCCGCGCGCCAGCGCCGCCCGCACGCGTGACCGGGCACGCGTCAGGAGTTGCCGACACGATCGACGGCCTGCCGACGGAGCAAGCGGCCAGCTGCAGCCGGGCCGAGCGGCGGCCCGTGCCCGCGGCCGCGGAGCGGCTAGGCGGTGGCGAGCTCGCGCACCGTCGTCGTCCGGCGGACGGCTCGGTTCACCGCGGAGACGATGGCCTTGAGCGACGCCGTCGAGATGTCGGCGTCGATGCCCACGCCCCAGAGGCGCGTCCCGTCGACGTCGAGCTCGACGTACGCCGCGGCCTGGGCGTCACCGCCGGCGCTGAGGGTGTGCTCGACGTAGTCGTAGAGCTCGACCCGCACCCCGTGGTCGGCGAGGACCTGGATGAAGGCGTCGATCGGGCCCTTGCCCCGGCCGGAGGTCGACTCGACCGTGTCGCCGACGCGCAGGTCGACGTCGAGCGACGTCACGCCGCCCATGTCGCTGGACGTCCCCGTGCGCGTCAGCTCGAACCGGCCCCACTTGTCGTCGTCGATCGGAGCGGGCAGGTACTCGTCCTGGAAGATCGTCCAGATGTGGGCGCTCGACATCTCGCCGCCCTCGGCGTCGGTGCGCGCCTGGACGACCCCGCTGAACTCGATCTGCAGCTTGCGCGGCAGGTCGATCGCGTGGTCGGCCTTGAGCAGGTAGGCGACGCCGCCCTTGCCGGACTGGGAGTTGACGCGGATGACGGCCTCGTAGCTCCGGCCCAGGTCCTTCGGGTCGACCGGCAGGTAGGGCACAGCCCAGACGAGGTCGTCGACGCTCGTCCCCGTCGCCTCCGCCTCGGCGGCCATCGCCTCGAAGCCCTTCTTGATGGCGTCCTGGTGGGAGCCGCTGAAGGCCGTGTAGACGAGGTCGCCCGCCCATGGGCTGCGCTCCGGCACCGGCAGCTGGTTGCAGTGCTCGGCGGTGCGCTTGACCTTGTCGAGGTCGCTGAAGTCGATCTGGGGGTCGATGCCCTGCGTGAAGAGGTTGATGCCGAGCGCGACGAGGTCGACGTTCCCGGTGCGCTCGCCGTTGCCGAAGAGGCAGCCCTCGATGCGGTCGGCGCCGGCCAGGTAGCCCAGCTCGGCGGCGGCGATGCCCGTGCCGCGGTCGTTGTGCGGGTGGAGCGACAGGATGACGCTGTCGCGGCGCGCGAGGTTGCGGTGCATCCACTCGATCGAGTCGGCGTACACGTTCGGGGTCGCCATCTCGACCGTGGCCGGCAGGTTGACGATGACGGGGCGCTCGGGGGTCGCGTCGAAGGCCTCGATGACCTGGTTGCAGATGTCGAGGGCGAAGTCGAGCTCTGTGCCGGTGTAGCTCTCGGGCGAGTACTCGTAGAACACGGCCGTCTCGGGGATGGTCGCCTCAGCCGCGCGGCAGAGCCGGACGCCCTCGAGGGCGATGTCGACGATGCCCTGCCGGTCGGTGCGGAAGACGACGTCCCGCTGCAGGACGCTCGTCGAGTTGTAGAGGTGCACGATGGCCTGCTTCGCACCGGCGATGGCCTCGTACGTGCGGGCGATCAGGTGCTCACGTGCCTGGGTCAGCACCTGGATCGTGACGTCGTCCGGGATGGCGCCTGTCTCGATCAGGCTGCGGACGAAGTCGAAGTCGGTCTGCGAGGCGCTCGGGAAGCCGACCTCGATCTCCTTGTAGCCCATGCCGACGAGCAGGTCGAACATGATGCGCTTGCGCTCGGGGCTCATCGGGTCGATGAGGGCCTGGTTGCCGTCTCGGAGGTCGACGGCGCACCAGCGCGGAGCCTCGGTGATGCGACGGGAGGGCCACGTCCGGTCGGGCAGGTCGACGGCGATCTGCTCGTGGAACGGGCGGTACTTGTGGATCGGCATCCCCGACGGGATCTGTGCGTTCTTCATGACTCAGGTCTTCTCTGCCCCGACGACGGGGCCTCAGCGCGTGGATGGTGTCGGCCGACGACGAACTCCGCGACGAGGGGGGCCTGGGTCAGGACTCGTCGCGGCAGCTAAGGAGGAGCAGACCGAACAGCACGAGGCGAATCTAGCACCCGAGCCCGGTCCGTGACGGACGAGCCGCGTCCGCTGCCGCTACTCGGTGATCCCGTGCTCGTACGCGTACACGACGAGCTGGACGCGGTCGCGCAGCGACAGCTTCGACAGCACCCGGCTGATGTGCGTCTTGACCGTGGCCTCGCTGAGGAACTCGCGCCCGGCGATCTCCGAGTTGCTGAGCCCTCGGGCCGCGAGGTCGAAGATGTCCCGCTCGCGACTGGTCAGGGTGCCGAAGGCGGCAGGGATCGACGCCGCCCGGGAGGAGCGGCCGTCGAAGTGCTCGAAGAGCTCCCGTGTGGCCGACGCCGCGATCACGGCGGTGCCCGCGTGGACGGTGCGGATCGCGGCGAGCAGGAACTCGGGGTCCGCGTCCTTGAGGACGAAGCCGCTGGCGCCGCCCCGGATCGCCCGGGTCGCCGCCTCGTCCAGGTCGAAGGTCGTGAGCACGATGATGCGGGGCGGGCGTCGAGCGGCCGCCTCGGCCTGGGCCAGGACGGCGCTCGTCGCGGCGATCCCGTCCATCACGGGCATCCGGATGTCCATGAGGACGACGTCCGGACGTGCCTCGGCGACCATCGCCACCCCCTCCGTGCCGTCGCTGGCCTCGCCGACGAACTCGAGGTCGGGCTGGGAGCCGACGAGCATCTTGATGCCGGCCCGGAAGAGCGCCTGGTCGTCGACCAGGGCGACGCGGATCGTGGTGGTCATCGGATCATCCCTACTTCTTGGGTAAGCGCCAGCGTCGGTACGATGGCGTGGACGACGAACCGGCCGTCGGCGTCCTGGGTCGTGAGCGACCCGCCGGCCAGCGTGGCGCGCTCGCGCATGCCGTCGAGACCGTGGCCGCCGCGGCGCACCTCGCCCGTCGCCCGCGTGTCGACGGGCTCGGTGACCGGCCGCACGACGTTGGACACCACCAGGTGGAGGGCGTCGTAGCGCCAGTCGAACAGCAGCTCGACCGGAGCGTCCCGCGCCCCGTGCCGGAGCGCGTTGGTCAGCGACTCCTGGGCGATGCGGAACACGGCGAGCTGTCGGTTGGTGCCGAGCTGCTGGGGCTCGCCGTGCACGCGGTGGTCGATCTGCAGACCAGAGCCTCGCATCTGGTCGAGGAGGCGGTCGAGGTCGCCCAGCGCGGGCTGCGGTGCCTCGCCCTGGCTGTGCCGCAGCTGCCCCAGCAGCACACGGACGTCCCCGAGAGCCTCGCGGGCAGTCCCCGCGATGGTCTGGAGCGCCTCGTCGACGCTCGTGGGATCGACCCTCGCGGCGTAGCGGGCGCCGTCGGCCTGGGCGATCACGACGGCGAGCGAGTGGGCGACGACGTCGTGCATGTCCCGGGCGATCCGGTTGCGCTCCTGCTCGACGGCGATGTCGCGCTCGGCCCGCGCCGCCTCGCGCTCGGCCCGGGCGGCGTCGCCCTCGGCCCGTGCCGTCTCGCGCTCGGCCGTGAGCTGCGCCTCGCGGCTCACCCGCGCGGTCGACCTCGCCCGGGTCAGCAGACCCGCTGCCCACGGCAGCCCGAGGAGACCGAGGAAGCCGAGGAACGTGATGCCGAGCTGCAGGAAGATGCGGACCACGTCGGTGACGCCGTAGACGTTGTAGTCGATGCCGAACAGCGACGTCTGCACGAACGAGACGTAGAAGGTGCCCGAGATCGCGCCGAGGGCCACCGACCCGAGACCAGCCCACTTGGCTCGTTCGCTGCCGTAGGCGGCGACCGAGTACAGCACGGCGCAGATGGCGAGGTTGCTGACGCCCGGCGTCGACAGCGAGACCATCTCGCCGAGGGCGACGGCCCAGGCGATCGTCAACGCCAGCGACGGGGACAGGCGCCGGATCGCCGCGGCGACGACCATTCCGAGCACGACCAGGCCGCCCGCGAGGTCGCCCTCGAGGAACAGCAGCGAGACGAACCCGAGCAGGAGGGCCGCCGAGACGTCGACGACGACCTGGTAGGGCGCGAGGCGGCGGAAGCTCATCCGACGAGCGTAGGGCGCGAAGGGGCCCTGCGGGTCAGCCGCGGACGTCCCGACGACCACCGGCCGACCCGGATCATCCTGTGGAGGGACAGACGCGCCCCTGGGGTCAGAAGCCCAGGCGGCCGAGCAGCTTCGGGTCGCGCTGCCAGTCCTTCGCGACCTTGACCCGGATCGACAGGAACACCTGATGGCCGACGAGCGGCTCGATCTGCGCCCGTGCGCGCGCACCGACCTCGCGCAGCCTCGCGCCGCCCTTGCCGATGACGATGGCCTTCTGGCTGTCGCGCTCGACGAAGAGGTTCGCGTAGATCTCGAGGATGTCCTTGTCGTCGCGCTGGACCATGTCGTCGATGGTGACCGCGAGGGAGTGCGGGAGTTCGTCCTGCACGCCCTCGAGAGCCGCCTCCCGGATGTACTCGGAGACCCTGTCCTCGAGGACCTCCTCGGTCACGGCGTCCGCCGGGTAGAGCGCGGGCGAGAGCGGCATGAGCTTGATGAGCTCGTCGGCGAGCACGTCGAGCTGCACGTCGCCGAGGGCGGAGAGCGGGATGATCGCCTCCCAGTCGCGGAGCCGGCTCACCGCGAGCAGCTGTTCCGCCACGGCCGGCCGCGAGGTCGTGTCCGTCTTCGTGACGATCGCGACCTTCTTGGCCCGTGGGAACGCGTCGAGCTGTTCGTTGATGAACTTGTCGCCCGGCCCGATCTTCTCGTCGGCCGGGATGCAGAGCCCGATCACGTCGACGTCGCCCAGGGTCGTCTGCACCACGTCGTTGAGGCGCTCGCCGAGCAGGGTGCGGGGCCGGTGCATGCCCGGGGTGTCCACGAGCACGAGCTGGCCCGCGGGGTGGTGCACGATCCCGCGGATGGCCCGCCGGGTCGTCTGGGGCTTCGAGGAGGTGATGGCCACCTTCTCGCCGACGAGCGCGTTGGTCAGGGTCGACTTGCCGACGTTCGGCCGCCCCACGAACGAGACGAAGCCCGCACGGTGGTCGGGGCCGGCGGTCGGCATGGGAGGCAGGACGGAGTCGTCGCCGGTGGTCGTCATGGTGCTTCTCTCGGGGAGGGGACGGGATCGGGGTCGGTGAAGGCCGCCTGGGCGGAGACCAGGGCTGGGTCGCGCTCGACGAGGACCGTCTGCAGGTCGCGACGTCGCCCCTCTGTGCGGTCGGCCGTGAGCACGAGACCGGAGACGGTGACGGTCGAGCCCTTCTCGGGCAGGCGCCCGAGCTGCTTCGTGAGGAGGCCGCCGACGGAGTCGACGTCGTCGTCGTCGAGCTCGATGCCGAAGAGGTCGCCGAGCTCGTCGACGGCCAGCCGTGCGCTGACGCGGTAGACCCCCGGAGAGATCTCGCGGTGCTCGGCGACGGTGCGGTCGTACTCGTCGCTGATGTCGCCGACCAGCTCTTCGATGAGGTCCTCGAGGGTGACGAGGCCGGCGATGCCGCCGTACTCGTCGACGACCATCGCGAGGTGGTTCTTGTCGAGCTGCATCTGCCGGAGCGCGTCGTCGGCCTTCTTCGACTCGGGCACGAAGACCGCGGGGCGTGCGAGGTCGGCCACCGCGGCGTCGTCGGCGCCGGCGTGCTCGTGCAGGCGCCGGGCGAGGTCGCGGAGGTAGACGACGCCGACCACGTCGTCGCTGTCGCGGCCGACCACCGGCACCCTCGAGACACCGCGCCCCAGGAAGAGGCTCATCGCCGAGCGGACGGAGGCCGTCGACTCGATGGTGACCATGTCGGTGCGGGGCACCATGACCTCGCGGACCACCGTGTCGCTGAACTCGAAGATCGAGTGGATCAGCTCACGGTCGTCTTCCTCGAGGACGTCGAGCTCGGTGGCCTCGTCGACCATGCTGAGGAGCTGCTCCTCGGACGAGAACGACGCACTGCGGGGCCGGCCCGGCGTGACCCTGTTGCCGATGGCGACGAGGGCGTCGGCGAGCGGTCCGAGCACGACACGGAGTCCCCGGACGAGGCCCGCGGTCGCGACGACGAGGCCTCGGGCGTGCGCCCGGCCCACGCTGCGCGGGCTGGAGCCGACGAGCACGAACGACACGAGGGTCATGATCAGCGCCGACAACAGGAGGGCGAGCCACCAGTGCTCGACCGTGAACGCGAACGACAGCGAGACCAGGACCGCAGCGGACGTCTCGGCGACCACCCGCGTGAAGTTGACCGCGTTGACGTGGGCTCCGACGTCGGCGGCGACCGCGGACAACGAGGCGCTGCTGCGGGGCGAGGACTCGGCTTCCTCGAGCAGGTCGCCCCGACTCAGCACCCCCAGCGCGGCGTCGACGGCCGCGAGCAGCCCCCCGAGGACGACGAGCACGACGGCCACGATGACGAACACGGTGACCATCACGGCGTCACCGTCTCTCGTCTGCGCCGGCGAACGCGGCGAGGATCTCGCGCTGGAGACCGAACATCTCGCGTTCGTCGTCGGGCTCGGCGTGGTCGAAGCCGAGGAGGTGCAGCACGCCGTGGCAGGTCAGCAGCAACATCTCGTCGAGGGGGCTGTGGCCCGCCGTGACCGCCTGGGCGACCGCGACCTGGGGGCAGACCACGATGTCGCCGAGCAGGCCGGCCGGCGTGGGCTCGTCCTCGGTGCCGGGACGGAGCTCGTCCATCGGGAAGCTGAGCACGTCGGTGGGACCCGGCTCGTCCATCCACTGGACGTGCAGCTGCTCCATCGCCGCCTCGTCCACGAAGACGATCGCGAGCTCGGCCTCGGGGTGCACGTGCATCTGGTCGAGCGCGAAGGTCGCCAGGCGCTGGATCGCCGCTTCGTCGACCTCGAGGCCGGACTCGTTGTTGACCTCGATGCTCATCGGGTGCCTCTCTTCGGGAGCCGGTCGCGGCTGGCGGACGACCGGCGCTCGGCCCGGTTCGCGCCGTCGCCGGAGACACCCGCCGAGGCGGCCGAGTCGGCCGCCTCCTGCCGCTCGGCCCGCTGGGCCTGCCGCTCGGCGTCGTAGGTCGTGTAGGCGTCGACGATCCGCCCGACGAGGGTGTGGCGGACCACGTCGTCGCTGGTCAGCCGGGCGAAGTGGATGTCGTCGATGTCGTCGAGGACACGGGTGACGAGCTGGAGGCCGCTGGCCCCGGTGGGCAGGTCGACCTGCGTGACGTCGCCGGTGACGACCATCCGCGAGCCGAACCCGAGGCGCGTGAGGAACATCTTCATCTGCTCGGGCGTCGTGTTCTGCGCCTCGTCGAGCACCACGAACGCGTCGTTCAGCGTCCGGCCGCGCATGTACGCCAGGGGCGCCACCTCGACGGTGCCGGCCGCCAGGAGCTTCGGCACGATCTCCGGGTCCATCATCTCGTTCAGGGCGTCGTAGAGCGGGCGCAGGTACGGGTCGATCTTGTCGGTCAGCGTGCCGGGCAGGAAGCCGAGCCGCTCCCCCGCCTCGACCGCGGGGCGCGTGAGGATGATGCGCTGCACCTCGCGGCGCTGCAGGGCCTGGACGGCCTTCGCCATCGCCAGGTAGGTCTTGCCCGTGCCTGCGGGGCCGATGCCGAACGTGATGGTGTGCTGGTCGATGGCGTCGACGTACTGCTTCTGCCCGAGCGTCTTCGCGCGCACGGCCTTGCCGCGGCTCGAGACGATGGGCTGGCCGAACACGTCGGACGGGGCCGCCGCGCCCGAGTCGAGCAGCTTCGCGGACGTCTCGACCTCGGCCGGCGCGAGGTCGTGGCCCCCGCGGACGAGCCCGACGAGCTCGTCGACGAGCACCCGGGCCCGGCTCACGGACGCGGTCGGCCCCTCGAGGGCGACCTCGTTGCCCCGGACGAGCACGCGCACGTCGGGGTACTGCTTCTCGACGGTGCGCAGCAGGCGGTCCTGGGGACCGAGCAGCTGGACCATGGCGACGCCGTCGACGGTGAGGTCGACACGCGTGGTGCCCTCGCCTGCGGGCTGAGGGTCGGTGGAGCGGGTCTCGCTAGTGGGCAAGGGAGCCTTCCTCGAGGGGGCCTGCGAGCACATGGGCGTGCACGTGGAACACGGTCTGGCCGGCGGAGGCGCCGGTGTTGAAGATCAGTCGGAACTCGCCCGTGCCGCCCGAGGCAGCCACGACCTCGTCGCCGAGGAGGGCCGGGTCGGAGGCGAGCGCCGAGGCCGTCGCCACGATCTGGGCGAGCAGCGACGGGTCGGCGGCCGCGAGCTCGACGACGTCGCGGTGACGCGCGGTCTTGGGCACGACGAGCACGTGGAACGGCGCCTGGGGCGCGATGTCGCGGAAGGCGATCACCGAGTCGTCCTCGAAGACCACGTCGGCGGGGATCTCGCGCGAGATGATGCGGCTGAAGACCGACGCCTCGGTCGGTGCTGGCTCTGGCTCGGACATGCGTCCCATGGTAGTCGCGGCCGCCGACACGGCCCCCACCAGCGGCACGGCCCTCACCGCCGGCACGACCCCACGGCCGCCACCGACGGCCCGGCGCCTACCAGCGCCCGAGCCGCACGCTCAGGACCGCGAGGGCGGCGGGCCCCGCCGTCGACGTGCGCAGCACGGCGTCGCCGAGCCGCACCGGTACCGCCCCCGCGCTCGCGAGCAGCTCGAGCTCCGAGGGCGAGATGCCGCCCTCGGGGCCGACAACCACCAGGACCGACGACGGCGCGCCTCCCCCGCCCTCGACGACGATGTCGGAGAGTGCCCGCTCGGCGCTCGGCTCGAGCACGAGAACGAGCGTCGTGGCGTCCGCGGCGCGCACCGCGACCTGCTTCGTCGACGACAGCTCGGAGACCACGGGAGCCCAGGGCCGGATCGCCTGCTTCGTCGCCTCCCGCGTGATGGAGCGCCACCGAGCGGTGCCCTTGGCCACCTTGGCGCCCTCCCAGCGCGAGACGCTGCGGGCGGCGGACCACGGCACGACCTCGTCGACGCCCAGCTCGGTCGCGGCCTGGACGGCGAGCTCGTCGCGGTCGCCCTTGGCCAGCGCCTGGACGAGCACGAGCCGGGTCCCCGGTCGCTCGACCCGCGTCACCTCGGCGGCGACCACCGTCAGCCGCGAATCCGTCGCCTCGACGACCTCGCCGCGCACCGACGTGCCCCGCCCGTCGCCGAGCGCGAGCGACTCGCCGACACGGACCCGGCTGACCGTGACCGCGTGCCGCGCCTCCTGCCCCTCGACCACGACGGTGCTCCCGACGGACGCGTTCGTCAGGTCGTCGACCAGGTAGAAGTGGGCCACGATCAGAAGTGCAGGAACCGGTCGCGGAGCTTGCCGAACAGGCCCTGCTGGAACTGCGAGAGCTCGGGCGCCGCCGAGCGGCGTCCGGCCGCGAACTTCTCGATGAGCTCCCGCTCCTTGTGGCTGAGCTTGGTGGGCGTCACCACCTGTACGCCGATCTTGAGGTCGCCTCGACCTGTGCCGCGGAGCTTCGTGATGCCCCGGTCGCGGATCGTGATGACGTCGGCGCTCTGGGTGCCGGCCTTCAGCTCGATCTCGACCTCTCCGTCGAGCGCGTGCAGGGTCGTCTCGGTGCCCAGGATGGCGTCGGCCATCTGCACCTCGAGGGTCGCGAGCAGGTCGTCGCCGTCGCGGCTGTAGATGTCGTGGTGGCGCACCTTGACCTCGAGGTAGAGGTCTCCGTTCGGGCCGCCGGCCTGGCCGACCTCGCCCTGGCTCGGCAGCTGCAGCCGGATGCCCGTGTCGACGCCCGCGGGGATGTCGATCGGGATCGTGCGGCGTGCGCGCACCCGGCCCTGGCCCTGGCAGGTGGGGCACGGGTTCGGGATGACGGTGCCGTAGCCGCGGCAGGTGCCGCAGGGGCTCGACGTCATGACGTTGCCGAGCAGCGACCGGACGGTCCTCTGGATCTGGCCGGAGCCGTGGCAGATGTCGCAGGTCTGGGGCGAGGTGCCGGGCGCGCAGCACGACCCGTTGCAGGTCTCGCAGAGCACGGCCGTGTCGACCTCGATGTCGCGGGTCGTGCCGAAGACGATCTCCTCGAGGTCGACCTCGAGGCGCAGCAGGGCGTCCTGGCCGCGCTCGCGACGCGATCGCGGGCCCTGTCGCTGGCCCCCGCCTCCTCCGCCTCCGAAGAACGCGTCGAAGATGTCGCCGAAGCCGGCCGCGCCCCCGCCTCCGCCGCCGAACCCGGCCTGCGGGCCGAGGTCGTAGCGCTCGCGCTGCTGCGGGTCGCTCAGCACGTCGTAGGCGTGCGTGACGTCCTTGAAGCGCTCGGACGCCTCGGGGCTCGGGTTGACGTCGGGGTGCAGCTCGCGCGCGAGCCTGCGGTACGCCTTCTTGATCTCGTCCGGCGTCGCCGACCGGTCGACTCCGAGCACGTCGTAATGATCTGCCACTTGTTCTCGTCTGCCTCTGGTGTCTGGGGGTGGTCTCGTGGGGGCTGGTCAGGGGGCGCGGCGCGGTCGCGCAGGGCCGGGGAGGTGCGGCTCGTCAGCGCTCGGAGAGCAGCGACGACAGGTAGCGGGCCACCGCACGCACGGCGGCCATGTTGGTCGAGTAGTCCATGCGCATCGGGCCGAGCACGCCGAGGCGCGCGACCTCGCTGCCCGTCGAGGTGTACCCGCTCGCGAGCACGGACGCCTGGGAGAGGCCGAAGGAGGCGTTCTCCCGCCCGATGCTCGCGGCGACGTCGACCGCGTCGAGCTGCATCTCGCCGAAGAGGCGCAGCAGGGCCACCTGCTGCTCGATCGCCTCGAGGACGGGGTAGAGGTCGCCGCTGAAGTCGTCGCCCGTGCGCACGAGGTTGGCCGCGCCGGCCATCACGAGGCGTTCCTGACGCCCGGCGGCGAGCTGCTCGACCAGGCTGGCGACGACGACGCCGACCACGACGGCCTGCTCAGGGCGGAAGCGGTCGTGCAGGTCGCCGAGCAGCGCGGCGGCCGCGCTCAGCTCGGTGCCGCCCACCGCCGCGTTGAGCGCCCCGCGGAGCTCAGCGAGGAACTCGTCGTCGACGACGACGGGCAGCTCGACGAGCCGCTGCTCGACCTGCCCCGTGTCGGTGATGAGCACGGTCATGACGCGCCGCTCGGCCAGGCTGACCAGCTCGACGTGCCGCACGCGCGCCCGCGAGAACGAGGGGTACTGCACCAGCGCGACCTGGTTCGTCAGCTGGGACAGGAGGCGGACCGTGCGGCCGAGGACCTCGTCGAGGTCGGCAGAGTCGCCGAGGAACGTCTCGATCGCCTGCCGCTGCGCGCTGCTCAGCGGACGCAGGTCGGCGAGGTGGTTGACGAAGAGACGGTAGCCCTTGTCGGTCGGCACCCGACCCGACGAGGTGTGCGGCGCCGCGATCAGCTCTTCTTCTTCGAGGAGCGCCATGTCGTTGCGGATCGTGGCGGCCGAGACGCCGAAGTGGTGACGCTCGACGATCGACTTCGAGCCCACGGGCTCGCGGGAGGCGACGTAGTCGTGCACGATGACGCGCAGCACCTCGAGACCACGTTCCGAGACCACGACGCACCTCCCTCTCGCACGGCCGGCGGCGGGGCACGTCACGACGACGACCCGAGCTCGCTGGCACTCGTCCTGCCAGACTGCCAATCCTACGTCACGCGGCCCGCGAGGCCTACTCGACCCGCACCTCCTGCCCTATGCTCGCCGTGACGCCCGGCGGACGACCTCGTCCGGCCGGGCGGCCAGCACCGACCACCCGCGATGCGCCCGTTCGCCTCGACCCGGTCGGGCCCACGACGACGAACAGGTGAGCAGATGACCGACACCCCTCCCTCCCAGCCGCACGACCCGCAGGGCTCCGGCTGGGGCCAGCAGCCCGGCCAGGGCCAGCCGGGTCAGGGCCAGCCCGGCTACGGGCAGCAGCCGGGTCAGCCCGGCCCGCAGCAGCCCGGCTACGGCCAGCAGCCCGGCTACGGCGCCCCGCAGCCGCCGCAGCCCCTGCGCCCCGAGGACGAGAAGCTCTGGGCCACGCTGATCCACGTGGGCGGCATCCTGCTCAGCTTCGTCGCGCCCCTGGTCGGCTACCTCGTGCTCAAGGACCGCGGCCCGTTCGTCCGCGAGCACAGCCGCGTCGCACTGAACTTCCAGATCACGATGGTCATCGCGTACGTCATCGGAGGCGCCACGTCGTTCCTCGGCATCGGCGTGCTGATCACGCTCGCCGCGGCGATCGTCGTGATCGTCTTCGGGATCATCGCGGCCCTCGCCGCCAACCGCGGCGAGTACTACAAGTACCCGCTGAGCATCGAGTTCATCAAGGCGTAGCCCGCCGGCACGCTCGTCGAGGCGCGTCTCCCGCTCGGGAGGCGCGCCTCGCGTCGTCCCGGCCGCGTCCAGCGTCGACTCGGGTCGAGTCGGCCCTCAGACCGGGAGCAGCCGGCGGACCACGGCGTCGGCCATGAGCCGCCCCGTGCGCGTGAGCACGACCCGACCGCCCAGCGCCTCGCGCCCCTCGACCCAGCCGTCCGCGATCAACCCCGCCACGGCCGCGCGGCCCTCGGGATCGAGGTCGGAGGTGGGCAGGCCCTCGCGCATCCGGACGGCGAGCAGCACCCGCTCGACCCGGCGCGTCTCGGCGTCGAGGGTCTCGCGGCCGGCGCCGGGCGACTCCCCCGCGGCCATGCGCTGGCCGTAGGCAGCCGGGTGCTTCACGTTCCACCAGCGGACCCCGCCGACGTGGCTGTGGGCGCCCGGGCCGACGCCCCACCAGTCGTGGCCTTGCCAGTACGACAGGTTGTGGCGCGAGCGGTGCTGCTCGTCGCGCGCCCAGTTGCTCACCTCGTACCAGCCGTAGCCCGCGGCGGCGAGCCGGTCGTCGGCGAGCTCGTACATGTCGGCCGCGGTGTCGTCGTCGGGCTGGGCCACCTCGCCACGGCGGATCTGCCGGGCGAGCTTCGTGCCGTCCTCGACGATGAGCGAGTACGCGGACAGGTGGTCGGGCTCCTGCTCGAGGGCGACGTCGAGCGACCGGGACCAGTCGTCGAGCGTCTCGCCGGGCGTGCCGTAGATGAGGTCGAGGCTGACGTCGAGCCCGGCGTCGCGCGCCCAGCGCACGACGAGGGGCACGCGCTCGGGGTCGTGCGTCCGCTCGAGGGTCGCGAGCACGCTCGGCACCGCGGACTGCATGCCGAAGCTGACGCGCGTGAAGCCGGCGGCCGCCAGCGCCTCGAGGTACGCGGCGTCGACCGAGTCCGGGTTCGCCTCCGTCGTCACCTCGGCGCCGTCGACCAGGCCCCAGGTATCGACGACCGACGAGAGCATCGCGGCGAGGTCGGAGTGCGGCAGCATCGTGGGCGTGCCGCCGCCGAAGAAGACGGTCGAGACCGGACGAGGAGGCAGCCCGGCACCCTCGAGGACGCGACCGGCGAGGCGCACCTCGTCCACCGCCTCCTGCGCGTAGTCGTCACGCCGGGCCCCGCGCAGCTCGTCGCCCGTGTAGGTGTTGAAGTCGCAGTAGCCACAGCGCACCCGGCAGAAGGGCACGTGCAGGTACACGCCGAAGTTGCGGTCGGCGACGCCCTCGACCACCGAGGCCGGCAGTGAGCCGTCGACGGGGGCAGGGTCGCCGAGGGGAAGGGCTCCGGGCACCGTCAGTCGCCCGACCGGCGCGAGCCGGGCTCGCGGATCTCGTCGTCGTGAGCGGCCTCGGCGGCGGCCTCGAGGTCGACGTCGGCCTCGGCCGGGACGTCGGGCTCGCTCAGGCTGAGGGCGCGCAGGTAGCGACGCGTGTACATCGCCTGCTGGCGGCGCATGAAGGGCTCGACGAGCTTCCAGCGCCAGGTGCTCGGGCGGGAGAACGAACGGATCGACAGCCAGACGGAGGCGTCGTCGGTCTGGTCGACGACCCAGCTCTCCTCGCCGCTCTCCGGGTGGCCGTCGAGCGTGCCGTAGGCGAAGCCCTTGCGCCGCGGCTCGTCGACGACGTAGACGACCCGGACGGGCGCCTGCACGCTGCGGCCGTAGGCCGAGATCGACAGGGTCGCCGTCGTGCCCGCGGTGAGGAACGGCGTGCCGTCCGGCGCGAAGCGGGACTCGTCGCGGCCCTGCTCCCAGTGCGCCGGGTCGACGGGGACGCCGTCGTCGTCGAAGGTGACGGGGTGGTAGCCGCCCTCCTCGACGGGCGGCACCGAGTCGACGTGGACCTCGATGCCGCTGCGCTCCTGGATCTTCCAGGTCATCGTGGCGATCCACGCCGCCTCGAAGCGAGCGTCGCCGTGGCCGACCCTGGTGCGGTACTCGGCGGGGCGGAAGCCCTTCGGCGGGTACTGCATCAGGTCGGGCGCCTGCGTCGCCCCGACCTCACCGTAGGTCGTGTGGGTCTCGGCGTGGGTCGAGCGGCGCATCGGCTACTTCTTCTCTTTCTTCGCCTCGGTGTCGCCGCTCAGAGCGGCGATGAACGCCTCCTGGGGCACTTCGACGCGACCGATGGTCTTCATGCGCTTCTTGCCCTCCTTCTGCTTCTCGAGCAGCTTGCGCTTGCGGCTGATGTCGCCGCCGTAGCACTTCGCGAGGACGTCCTTGCGCATGGCGCGGATGCTCTCGCGCGCGATGATGCGGGCGCCGATCGCGGCCTGGATGGGGACCTCGAACTGCTGTCGAGGGATGAGCTCGCGGAGGCGACCGGTCATGAGGACCCCGTACGCGTACGCCTTGTCGCGGTGGACGATCGCGCTGAACGCGTCGACCTGCTCGCCCTGGAGAAGGATGTCGACCTTGACCAGGTCGGCCTCCTGGTCGCCGGTGGGCTCGTAGTCGAGGCTCGCGTAGCCGGCCGTCTTCGACTTGAGGCTGTCGAAGAAGTCGAAGACGATCTCGCCGAGGGGCATCGCGTAGCGGATCTCGACCCGGTCCTCTCCGAGGTACTCCATGCCGAGCAGGGCGCCGCGGCGCTGCTGGCAGAGCTCCATGATGACGCCGACGTAGTCCTTCGGGGCGAGGATCGCCGCCTTGACCATCGGCTCGCTCACGCTGGCGATCTTGCCGCCGGGGAACTCGCTCGGGTTGGTGACGGTCACCGTCTGCTTGTCGTCGGTGGTGACCTCGTAGACGACGCTCGGCGCCGTGGTGATGAGGTCGAGGCCGAACTCGCGCTCGAGGCGCTCGGTGATGATCTCGAGGTGCAGCAGCCCGAGGAACCCGCAGCGGAACCCGAAGCCGAGCGCGACGCTGGTCTCGGGCTCGTAGACGAGGGCGGCGTCGGACAGCTTGAGCTTGTCGAGGGCCTCGCGCAGGTCGGGGTAGTCGCTGCCGTCGATCGGGTACAGGCCCGAGTAGACCATCGGGAGGGGCTCGACGTAGCCGGCCAGCGCCTCCGTCGCGGGCTTGGCCGAGGTCGTGACGGTGTCGCCGACCTTCGAGAGCCGCACGTCTTTCACACCGGTGATCAGGTAGCCGACCTCGCCGACCGAGAGGCCCTGGCTCGGCGTCGGCTCGGGGGACGAGACGCCGATCTCGAGGATCTCGTGCGTCGACTTCGTCGACATCATCTGCACCTTCTCGCGCGGGTGCAGGGTGCCGTCGATCATGCGGATGTAGGTGACGACGCCGCGGTAGCTGTCGTAGACGGAGTCGAAGATCATCGCGCGCGGCGAGGCGTCGAAGTCGCCTGTGGGCGACGGGATGCGGTCGACGACGCGGTCGAGCAGCTCAGTGACGCCGATGCCCGTCTTGCCGCTGACGCGCAGGACGTCGGCGGGGTCGCCCCCGATCAGGCTCGCGAGCTCGGCCGCGTACTTCTCCGGGTCGGCCGCCGGCAGGTCGATCTTGTTGAGGACCGGGATGATCTCGAGGTCGTTCTCGAGCGCCAGGTAGAGGTTCGCCAGCGTCTGGGCCTCGATGCCCTGCGCTGCATCGACGAGGAGGATCGCGCCCTCGCACGCCGCGAGCGACCGGCTGACCTCGTAGCTGAAGTCGACGTGGCCGGGCGTGTCGATCATGTTGAGGGCGAAGGTCTGGCCGTCGCGCTCCCAGGGCATGCGCACGGCCTGGCTCTTGATCGTGATGCCGCGCTCGCGCTCGATGTCCATGCGGTCGAGGTACTGGGCGCGCATCGCCCGGTCTTCGACGACGCCGGTGATGCCCAGCATGCGATCGGCGAGCGTCGACTTGCCGTGGTCGATGTGCGCGATGATGCAGAAGTTGCGGATGTGCTCGGGCGCGGTCTTCGCCGGCTCGAGTGCACGGGTTGCTAGGGGGCTCACACGGTCCTCAGGGGGTGGCGGGCGGTTGTCGCCTCGATTCTCCCACGTCGCGCTCGGGAACCGTGTCGACAACTCCTGCGGTGTGCACTGCACCATCGCCGTGACTGCGCTGCCGGGGGCTCCCGGCACACCCGTCAGGAGTTGCCGACACGAGGCGCGGCCCCACCGAGCGGGCGGCAGCGGACGGGCAGGCGTCAACCGACGGGCAGGCGTCAGCTGACGAGCAGGCGTCAGCCGAAGTACTGGAACAGGCCGAGCAGGCCGATCGGGACCGCGGCCAGGAGCCCGACGACGAGGAGGACGACGCTGCCGAGCAGCATCACCCCCGACGAGATGATGCCGATCAGCGCCATCGTGCGGCCCGCGGGCTCGCGTCGGCGACCCAGGACGCCGAGGACGACGCCGACGATCGGCACGACGAAGGTGAAGCTCAGCGCCACCGACGCGATCCCGAGCACGAGGCTCGTGAGGCTCAGCGGCGAGTGCAGTCCGCCGGCCGCCGCGGGGGCGGCAGGAGCGGCAGGGGCCGCGGTGTGCGCGGCGACGGGCGGGGTGGTCGGTGCGGTGTTCGTCATGTCTCGAGCCTACGAAGGAGACGCAGCCCGCCTGAAGGGGGCAGACCCCCGGATCGAGGCGGGGGCGTCCCCGTCAGGCGCCGGGTGCGGGGAGGGCCCGGAGCCCGCGCTCGATCACTTCGGGAGCCGCGGCCAGGCAGATGCGGATCCAGCCCTCGCCGGACCGGCCGAAGGCGCTGCCCGGCGCGACGGCGACCCGCCGCTCGAGCAGGAAGCGCTCGGCCCAGCCGGCGACGTCGCCCTGCGACGCGTGGCTCACGTCGATCCAGAGGTAGAAGGCGCCCTGCGGGTCGAGGTGGGCGATGCCGCGCTCCGCGAGCAGCGCCGTGGCGAGCTCGAGGTTCTGGCGATAGTGCTCCCGGGCCTCGGACACCGGCCCGTGGTCGCCGGTGACGGCGGCGAGGGCGGCGTGCTGGTCGGGCTCGGCGACGCAGCTGATCATCGCCTCCTGGACCGTCCGCATCGTCGGGGCGAGGCCACGCGGCGTCACCAGGTAGCCGACGCGCACGCCGGTCATGGCGTAGGTCTTGCTCAGCGAGAACGCGCTGAAGACGCGGTCGTCGGCGTCGAGGGAGGCGATGCTCACGTGCGGCGTCCCGTAGGTGAAGTACTCGTAGACCTCGTCGCTGATCACCCAGAGGTCGTGTCGGGCGGCCAGGTCGAGCAGCCCCTGCAGCACCTCCCGCGGCCAGACCACCCCGAGGGGGTTGGACGGCGAGTTGACGACGACGGCTCGCGTGCGGTCCGTGACGGCCGCCTCCAGCTGGTCGAGGTCGGGCAGGAAGCCGTGGCCGGGCGAGAGCGCGTACGGCACGGGGACGGCGTCGAGCATGTGCGCGTTCATCGAGAACGTCGTGTAGCCGGGGTCGGGCACGAGCACCTCGTCGCCCGACGAGAGGACGAGCCCCATGGCCTGGTGGAGCGCCTGGGTGGCCCCGACCGTGACCCAGACCTGCTCCACGTCGACGTGCAGGTCGTTCTCGCGCGCCAGCTTCGCCACGAGGGCCTCGCGGAGGGGCGCGATGCCGCCGTTCGGCGTGTAGCCGGTGCGGTCCTCCGACCAGGCACGGCGGGCCGCGTCGCCGACGTGGTGGGGAACGGGCACGTCGGGCTCGCCGATGACCAGCATCGCGACGTCGTCCAGGCCGGCGGCGAGCTCGAAGACCCTGCGGATCCCGGAGGCGGGGACGGATGCGATGTGCGGGGCGAGCGACGGCATGACGGCACCGTACTACGGGCGACACGCCCTCCCGCTGGGTCACCACCGCCCCTCGGGGACGCCCTATCATTGAGAGTCGGGCGACGTGCTGGTAACGTTGCCTGTTGGCTTGCGCGGAACGTCTGACGTGACGGATCGCGAACGCAGCCGAGAGCCGCTCCGGTGGCACCACCGGCGGCAGTCCGGGGAGAGCGCGTCTCCTCCCGGTCGGCTCGCAGCACCACCTCACAGAACCGTCCCCCGGGCACGGCGCCGCATCCTGGTGCCGACAGCCCAGTCATACGACACACGAAACAGGAAGTAGCGAACGTGGCGAACATCAAGTCGCAGATCAAGCGCATCGGCACCAACAAGAAGGCCCAGGACCGCAACAAGGCCGTCAAGAGCGAGCTGAAGACCGCTGTCCGCGCCGCGCGCGAGGCCATCGTCGCCGGCGACAAGGACAAGGCGACCGCGTCGCTGGCCCTCGCCTCGAAGAAGCTCGACAAGGCCGCCAGCAAGGGCGTCATCCACAAGAACCAGGCCGCGAACCGCAAGTCGTCGATCGCGAAGCAGGTCGGCGCTCTCTGAGCCTGACCCCCTGAGCGCATCGCGCTCGCTGCGAAGGGCCCCGTCTCGACCGAGACGGGGCCCTTCGCGTTCCACGAGGACGTCAGGATGACAGACCCGCGAGCCGGGCAGTCGGTCAGCGCCCGACGGCACCCCGCGTCGCCACGGTCGTGACCATCCGCTCGAGCGCGTAGATCGCGTCGCGCTGCGCGCCCTTGACCGCGGCGTCCGTCTCGGCGAGCAGCTCGATGCACCGGCCCAGGCCGTCCTCGCTCCAGCCACGCACGTCGCGCTGGGCCCGCTCGACCTGCCACGGCGCCATGCCGAGGCGAGACGCGAGCTGGCCGGACGGGCCGTAGACGCCCTGCACCTTCGCCATGGTGCGGATCTTCATCGCGAAGGCCGCCACGACGGGGACCGGGTCGGCACCCGACGAGAGGGCGTGCCGCAGGAGCACGAGCGCCTCGCCCTGGCGCCCCGCGATGGCCGCGTCCGCGACCTTGAAGGCGTTCGTCTCGACCCTGCCGGCGTAGTACTTCTCGACCGTCGCCTCCGTGATCTCGTCCGCCGCGTCGGAGATCAGCTGCTGGCAGGCGCTGGCGAGCTCGGCGAGGTCGTCGGAGAACGCCGTCACGAGCGCGCGGAGTGCGCCGCTCGACACACGTCGACGTGCCGACCGGAACTCGCCCGCGGCGAAGTCGTGCTTCTCCGTGTCCTTCTTGAGCTCGGCACAGACGACCTCGACGCCGCCGCCCACGCCCGCACGGATCGTGTCGAGCAGCTTCTTGCCGCGCACTCCCCCGCCGTGCCGCAGCACGAGGTAGGTGTCGTCGGCCGGCGACTCGAGGTACCGGAGCGTCTCGGTGAGGAACGCGTCGGTGCACTTCTCGACCGACACCACGCGCAGGAGGCGCGGCTCGGCGAACAGGGACGGGCTCGCGAGCGTGATGAGCTCGCCGGGCTGGTAGTGGTCGGCCTCGAGGTCGTGGACCTCGAGGCTCGGGTCCTCGGCGACGAGCTGGTCGCGGAGCTGCCGCACGGCACGCTCGGCGAGGAACTGCTCGGGCCCGCTGACGAGGACGACCGGCGCGGGGCGGATCGCGTGCCAGGGGACCTGGTCGACGGCGACGCTCGCCTTCTTCGTCGTCTTGCCGGTGGTTCTCGCGGCCACGGTCCTCCTCGGTCGAGGACGCCTCGGGCGCCCGGCTCCCAGCGTAACGGCCTCCCCCGACGCCGCCGGCGCCCAGGACCCCGCGGCCCCCGCGGCCGACGGGTCGGCGGACGGCGCGTGGCCCGCGACGGCGTGTCGGCGCCAGAGCCGCACGCCGCCCGAGTCGTCGACGACGACCGCGGCGTCGCCGTCGAGATCGGTCCTCGTGACCTCGGCGCCCGCCTCCTCGACCATGTCGAGAGCCTCTCGTCGCGGGTGCCCGTAGCTGTTGTCGGCACCGACCCCGACGAGCCC
The DNA here is from genome assembly GCF_004364285.1 of Frigoribacterium sp. PhB116. Lineage (GTDB taxonomy): Bacteria > Actinomycetota > Actinomycetes > Actinomycetales > Microbacteriaceae > Frigoribacterium. Next base: position 608,178 of record NZ_SOBE01000001.1, read on the forward strand.
GACCGAGGCCCGGGCGGCCGCGTAGAGACCCGCGTGCTGGTCGGCGGATCCGTGGTGGGACACCTTCACGACGTCGACGCCCGAGAGGGTCCCGCCCGACGACGAGAGGAGGCGACGCTGCGGCGCCTCGGCGAGGTCGCCGAGGTCGAGGAGCGACAGGCAGCCCGTCCGACAGCCGGGCAGCGGCCGCCACAGGGTGACGACGCTCGCGTCGTTGCCCGCCGCGTCCGCCCGGACCGGCCAGAGCACGGACCAGCCGAGCTCGCCGAGGACTCCCCCCACGCCGACCGCGACCTCGACGACCTCCGCACCGCCGCCGGCCAGGTCGTCGACGACACGCTCGTCGTCGGGGCTCGCGGTCGGCCCGACCAGGGCACGGCCGACTCGTCCCGTGACCACGTCGACGGCTCCGACGTGGTCCGCGTCGAAGTGCGTGAGCACGAGGAGGTCGATCCGGTCGACCCCGAACCGGCGGAGGCAGCCGCCGAGCGCGGCCTCGTCGTCGCCGACGTCGACGAGGGCCACCTGGCCCTCGCTCCGGACGAGGACAGCATCGCCCTGCCCGACGTCGCACTGGGCGATCGTCCAGTCGGCAGGGACGGCGCTGCGCTCCCCCGTGCGGACGCCCACGACCGCACCGGCGCCCACCACGAGCGCGCCCGTGAGCAGGACGACGACGACCCGCCGCAGCCGCCCGCCCGGCCGGGCGAGCACCGCCCCGGCGACGAGGACGGTCAGAGCAGCCAGGAGCACGACTCCCGTCGGCCCGCCGGGCCAGTCCACCCGGGCGAGCGGCCAGGACGCCACGGAGCGGGCGACCGCGCCGATCCACGTGGCCGGCACCCACGCGGCCCGTGCGACGAGCTCGGCCGGGCCCGGAGCCCAAGAGGCGGTGGCGCACACGACGAGGCCGCCCACGGTCGCCAGGGGCGCCGCGGGCTCGGCCAGCACGTTCGCGACGACGCCGTGCACGGCCACCCGGGGGTCGAGGAGCAGCAGCACCGGCTGGCACGCGAGCTGCGCGGCGACGGGCACGGCCAGCACGGCCGCCACCGGGCGCGGCAGGAACCAGGCGAACGCGTCGGCGAGGGGCGCCGCGAGCACCACGAGACCCGCCGTGGCGAGCACCGACAGGGCGAAGCCGAGGTCGCGGGCCAGCCAGGGGTCGACGAGGAGCAGGCCCGAGACCGCCAACGAGACGACGGGCAGTCCCGACACGGGCCGACCCGCCGCGAGGTGGACGAGCACGACCAGGGCCATGACCGAGGCGCGGACGATGCTGGGCTCGGGGGTGACGAGCACGAGGAACGCGAGGAGCAGGACCGCCGCGAGGAGGAGGCGCGCCAGCCGCGGTACTCCCAGGGCCCCGCCCACGAGCATGACGAGGGCCACGAGGACGGCGCAGTTCGACCCGGACACGGCGGTCAGGTGCGACAGCGAGGACGCCTTCATGGCCTCGTCGAGCTCGTCGTCGACGGCGGACGTCGCGCCGACGGCGAGCCCGGGCAGGAGGCTGCCGCCGTCGCCCGGCAGCTCCGCGGTCACGCCGCGGAAGTCGGAGCGCACCGAGTCGGCGAGGCCCGCCGCCCCGGACGGCGGCGCCCCGGGGACGACCTGGCCTCGCACGGCCGCGACGAAGGCGACGTCGTCGCCCGGCTCGACCGGGAGGACCGAGACGCGGGCGGACACCTCCTGCCCCACCTCGACGGCCACCCCCTCCGCGACCCTCGGCCCGAGGAGGAGGAACGACGCCCGCCCGCGCCACACGACCTCGTCGGCCACGACGACCTCGCGCACCGTCACCTGCACGGCTCGTGTGCCCGCCGCCACACGGCCCGTCGCCGTGCCGTGCAGCTCGGCGGAGTGGCCCGACAGGGCGACGAGCTCCTCCGGGTAGCGCACGTGCTGCCGTGCGGCCGCACCCGCCAGCACGAGCCCCGCGACGAGCGCCACGAGCGCGACCAACGCCGCGGCGGGGACGACGCGAGACCCCGGCGACCCCGAGGCGCGCTGCCGACCTGAAGCCGACGGCGACGGCGACGCAGACGCCGAGAACCACTCTCGTCGAGCCCGTCGTCCGGCCCCGACGGCGACGAGCAGGGCCGCGGCCCCGACGAGGAGGAGCAGGACGCTCACCGTGACGTGCAGGTCGGGCCTCGGCAGGACCGCGACGAGCACGGCCCACGACGAGCCCGCCGGCGCGGCCCAGCGGACGTCGACCTGAGTCGGCGCCCTCACACGGTGACCAGGGGGCTGAGCTTGGCGAGGGTCTTCTCCCCGATGCCGCTGACCCCCAGCAAGTCGTCCACCGACCGGAACGCGCCGTTCTGCCTCCGCCACTCGAGGATCGCCGCCGACGTCGCGGGCCCTATCCCGGGGAGCGTCTCGAGCGCGGCGGCGTCGGCCGAGTTGAGGTCGACGAGAGCTGCCCCCGGCCCGGACGCGCCGCCGTCCAGCGCGGAGCCGGCACCCGCCCCCGACCCCGCCCCCGCGCCGGCCCCGCCGCCGGGCCCTGCCGCGGCCGCCTCCCCCATCGCCGGCACGTACAGCTGCTCGCCGTCGACGAGGGGCCGGGCCAGGTTGACCGCGCCCTGCTCGGCATCGTCGGCGAAGCCCCCCGCGGCCGCGACGACGTCGACGACGCGTGCCCCCGACGCGAGCTCGTAGAGACCCGGCAGCGCGACCCTGCCGTGCACGTGCACGAAGACGGGCGAGCCGGCTGCCCCGGGTGCCCCCGACGAGTCGGCAGCCCCGGGCGACCCGTCGGCGGGCGTCGGCCGTGACGTGATCGCGGTCTCGCCCGCGCCTCCTCGGGTCGCCGCCGCCGAGATCGCGACGGTGACCGCGAGCACCGCCAGCACGAGCACGACCACGGCCCCGACGCCGAGGCGCCAGCGCGGCCCGCGGGGGGCCGCCGGATCGGGCGCGGAGCGGAAGTCGACGACCATCCCCCGACCGTAGGAGGAGCGGCGGGGCACCCGCAGACGACGACGGCCGCCCTGGGGAACCAGGACGGCCGGTCGGCGGCGGGGAGGAGCGAGTGGGCTACTTCACCGCGATGGCGACGAGGCGCGGCGCCCGCACGACGACGTTCACGATCTGCTTGTCGCCGACCGCGCGCTGCACCGCGGCGGAGTCGCGCGCCAGGGCCTCGAGCTCGTCGGACCCGATCTTGGGCGAGACCTCGAGACGGTCGCGGACCTTGCCGTTCACCTGCACGACGGCCGTGACGCTGGTCTCGACGAGCAGGGTCGGGTCGGCCCGGCGCCAGCCGAAGTGGGCGACGCCCACGCCGTCGTAGCCGAGCAGCTCCCACATCTCCGACGCCGTGTAGGGCGCGAAGAGCGAGAGCCCGAGGGCCACCGTCTCCGTCGCCTCGCGGACCGCGGGGTCGGCGGCGCCGGCGCCGCTGTCGATCGTCTTGCGGACGGCGTTGACGAGCTCCATCAGGCGGGCGACGACGACGTTGTACTTGAACGCCTCGCTGAGCCCGGGGGCCTCGGCGAGGAACCGGTGGGTGACCCGGCGCAGCGCCTGGTCGCCCTCGGCCCACACCACGTCGCGCGGGCTGTCGACGTCGGTCGCCAGCCGGAACGCCCGGGCGAGGAACTTCGCGGACCCGGCCGGCGAGACGTCGGCCCAGTCGATGTCGTCCTCGGGCGGGCCGGCGAAGGCCATCGTCAGGCGGATCGCGTCGACGCCGTGCTTCGCGATCTCGTCGGACAGGCTGACGACGTTGCCCTTGCTCTTGCTCATCTTGGCGCCGTCCTGCAGCACCATGCCCTGGTTCAGCAGGGCGCTGAACGGCTCGGTGAAGTCGACGTGGCCGAGGTCGAAGAGCACCTTGGTGATGAAGCGCGCGTAGAGCAGGTGCAGGATCGCGTGCTCGACGCCGCCCACGTACTGGTCGACGGGGGCCCACTTGCTCGCCTGGGCCGGGTCGAACGCCCGCTCGGAGTCGGTCGGGTCGAGGAACCGGAGGAAGTACCACGAGCTGTCGACGAAGGTGTCCATCGTGTCGGCGTCGCGGCGCGCCGGCGAGCCGTCGCGCGGGTCGGGCACGTTCACCCAGTCGGTCGCGGCGCCCAGGGGCGAGCTGCCCTTGGGCTTGAGGTCGAGGCCCTCGGTCGAGGGCAGCAGCACGGGCAGCTGGTCGACGGGCACGGGCACCTCGACGCCGTCGGCGCCGTGCACGATCGGGATCGGCGTGCCCCAGAAGCGCTGGCGCGAGATCAGCCAGTCGCGGAGGCGGTAGGTCTTCGCGGCCTTGCCGGAACCCGACTGCTCGAGCAGCTCGATCACGCGCTTGATCGCGTTCGACTTGCTCAGGCCGGTGAGCGGCCCCGAGTTCATCAACCGGCCCTCGCCGGTCAGGGCGACGCCGGTCGACGCGGGGTCGAGGTCGGGCAGGTCGTCGGGCAGGATCGCCTGGCCGTCCTCGTCCAGCTGCAGCTTGGGGATGACGCCCGTGACAGGCGCGTTGGTGTCGACGACGACGCGGACCGGCAGGTCGTACTTGCGGGCGAAGTCGAGGTCGCGCTGGTCGTGCGCGGGCACGGCCATCACGGCGCCGTGGCCGTAGTCGGCGAGCACGTAGTCCGCGGCCCAGACGGGCATCGGGTCGCCCGTGACCGGGTTCACCGCGACGCGCCCGAGGGGCACGCCGGTCTTCGGACGCTCGCTCGACTGGCGCTCGATCTCGGTCGCCTTCTGCACCTCGACCAGGTAGGAGGCGAAGGTCTCCTTGACGTCGTCGGTCGCGTCGGCGACGAGCTCGGCCGCGAGGTCGGAGTCGGGCGCGACGACCATGAAGGTGGCGCCCCAGAGCGTGTCGGGACGGGTCGTGAAGACCGTGACCCGCTCCTCCCTGCCCTCGATCTCGAAGTGCACGTCGGCACCTATCGAGCGGCCGATCCAGTTGCGCTGCATGTTCAGCACCTTGGTCGGCCAGTGGCCCTCGAGCTGGTTGAGGTCGTCGAGCAGGCGGTCGGCGTAGTCGGTGATCTTGAAGTACCACTGCGTCAGCTTCTTCTTGACGACGACGGCGCCCGAGCGGTCGGACGTGCCGTCGGCGAGGACCTGCTCGTTCGCGAGCACGGTCTGGTCGACCGGGTCCCAGTTCACCCAGCTGTCCTTGCGGTACGCGAGGCCCTTGTCGTACATCTGAAGGAACAGCCACTGGTTCCACTTGTAGTACTCGGGGTCGCTCGTGTGCAGCACGCGGTCCCAGTCGAACGACGGCGCGTAGAGCTTCATGCTCTGCTTCTGCTGCTCGATGTTCGCGTAGGTCCACTCGCGGGGGTCGACCCCGCGCTTGATCGCCGCGTTCTCGGCGGGCAGGCCGAAGCTGTCCCAGCCGATCGGGTGCAGCACGTTGAAGCCCTGCTGGCGCCAGTAGCGCGTGACCATGTCGCCGAGCGCGTACTGCTCGGCGTGCCCCATGTGCAGGTCGCCCGACGGGTACGGGAACATGTCGAGGATGTACTTGCGCGGCCGCACGTCGTCCGGGTCGACGGCGAAGGGCTTCGCCTCCTCCCAGATCGCCTGCCACTTGTGCTGCAGGCGGGCGGGGTCGTAGGCGCGCTCCGTCTCGCCCTCGGCGGGGGCCGGGGTCTCGGACGCCGGGGTGGTGGACGCCTGGTCGGCGGACGGTGTCGTGTCGTGCTCGTGGGCCACGGGACTCTCAATCGCTGCGGTGGGGAGGCGGACGGCCCGGGGGCGCCCCGAGGGCACACGCGCGGGGCGGTCCGTCGTCCAGGGTAGCGGGCCGACCGTCTCGTCAGGGCACGGGCGGCGCCGGCACGGCGGGAGCCGAGGAGGCGCCCTCCGCGACCGCGTCGAGGGCGCGCAGCAGGGCGGCAGACTTCAGCCGCACCTCCTCGAGCTCGACGGACGGCACCGACGACGCAGTGACGCCTCCCCCGGCGCCGACGCTCGCGCGGCCGGGCCGTCGCGACGTCGCCCGCTCGACGACGATCGACCGGATGGCCATGGCGAGCGAGGCGGAGCCGTCCAGGCCGAGGTGCCCCACGACGCCCGAGTAGACGCCGCGCGGCCGCCCCTCCCAGGCAGCGAGCAGCTGCACGGCCCGGCGCTTCGGCGCGCCGGTCATCGAGCCGGCGGGGAATGCCGTCTCCACGACGTCGAGGGCGGTGCGTCCCGGGGCCAGGACGGCCGTCACCGTGCTCACGAGCTGGTGCACGTGGCGGTAGGACCGCACGGCGAACAGCTCGGCCACCGCGACGGTGCCGGGCGCCGCGACGCGGGTGAGGTCGTTGCGCACGAGGTCGACGATCATCAGGTTCTCGGCGAGCTCCTTCTCGTCGGCGCCGAGCTCGGCGGCGGCGCGGGCGTCGAGCACCGCGTCCGCCGACCGCGGCCGGGTCCCCTTGATCGGGGACGACGAGACCACGCCTGCCGCGTCGACCCGGAGGAACGACTCGGGCGACGCCCCGAGCACCGACGTCGGGCCGATCCGCACGAAGGAGGCGTGCGGGGCCGGAGAGGACCGGCGCAGCCTCCGGTACACGGCCAGGTCGTCCACGTCGCCCCCGACCGTGGTCGTCGTCGTGAGGCAGAGCACGTAGGCGTCTCCCGCCGTGATGGCCTGCTGGCAGCGCTCGACGAGCGCGAGGTAGGCGTCGTCGTCGTGCTGACGCACGGCGGGGCGCGACGGTGCCGTCGCCTCGGCCGGGTGCCCGGGGTCGCCCTCGGGAACGTCGCACCAGGCCGCTGCGACGGCCGACAGCCAGCGGTCGTCGCCCAGGACCGCCGCCTCCACCGTCCTGTCGCCGTGGTCGAAGACCAGCGCGCGGTCGGTCAGCAGCAGCGCGAGGTCGGCGGGGGCGTCGGGGTCGAGCGGGAGCCCGGCCGTGACCGAGGGAGGCGCGCCCCGGCCCACGCCGACGGTCGCGTCCCGGTCGAGGAGCCAGGTCCCGACGCCGTAGCCGAGCCAGCCGGCGGGTCCGAGCGGATCGGCGTCGCCTCGGGGATCGGCGAGGACGGCCCGGAGCTCGGTCCACGCGACGGCCAGGTCGTCGGGGCCCGTCGCCGTCAGCGCCGGGCCCCAGGCGACGACCGAGCGCCCTGACGAGGCGCCGGGACCCGCGTCGGTCCACACGACGTCCCCGCTGCGGGCGAGGGCGAGCACGACGGCCTCCGGGTCGCGCCACGAGAGCGGACGACGGTGGACCGGGAGGCGCATACCCTGAGTGTATGAGCCCCGGCGAGACCCTCCTGTGGCGCGGGGGCGAGCTCGCGTCGTCGCCCGCGGAGTCGACGGGACCGTCAGCCTCGACGGCGTCGAAGGCGTCGACGGCTGAGCAGCCCACGGCGTCGACCCCCGACGTGCTCGTCGCCGACTCGTGGCTCGTGCTCGACGGCGCCGTCCGCGCCCTCGACGTGCACCGGGACCGTTTCACGTCGTCCGTGACGGCCACGGGCCTGGTCGCCGACGACGACGTCGAGGCCTTCTGGGGCGCGGTGGTCGACCGCCTGCCGCGGGACGGCGCCTGGTTCCCCCGCGTCGAGCTGGTCCGCGCCGCCGCCGGGGCACCCGAACTGCGGGCTCGACTGCGGACCGCTCCCGACCGCACGAGATCGGTCCGGGTGGCGACCGCGGCCCGCGACCCCCGCACGTCACCCCTCGTCAAGGGCCCCGATCTCGCCGCTCTCGGGGACGTCCGGGCGGAGGCCGCTTCTCGCGGAGCGGAGGAGGCGGTGATCCTCTCCCCCGAGGGCCACGTGGTCGAGGGCGCGTGGAGCTCGCTCGTCTGGTGGCGCGGCGACTCCCTCTGCACGCCGGCCGACGATCTGCCCCGCCTGCCCGGGGTGACCTCGCGCACCGTGCTCACCCTCGCGGCCGTGCTCGGCGTCGACGTGCTGCACGACCGGACGACGCCGGCGGAGCTCGACGGCGCCGAGATCTGGTCGCTCAGCGCGCTGCACGGCGTCCGCATCGTCTCCGGGTGGGTCGACGGCCCCTCCCCGGCGGAGCAGCCTGGGAGGCTCGCCACGTGGCAGGCCCGCCTCGACGCCCTGCGTCGCCCGCTCCCGGCGAGGTCCTGACCGGCCTGCGAGACCAGGGGGCTCACGACCTGCGGGACCAGGGGGCTCCCGACCGGCGGTGCATAGGATCGGCCGGGTGGACGACGTGCTGACAGGACTCCTCGACCTCGTGCAGTCGGTCGACCCGCTCCTCCGGACCCTGCTCGCCGGGCTCGCGATGATCCTGGAGACGAGCGTGCTGCTCGGGCTGCTCGTGCCCGGGGACACCGTGGCCGTGGTCTCCGCGACCGCGGTGGTCGGCCCGGTCGAGTTCGCCTCGCTCGTCGTCGCCCTCGTGCTCGGCGCCCTCACCGGCGAGAGCATCGGCTTCGCGCTCGGGCGGCACTTCGGCCCGGCGATCCGGCGCAGCCGTCTCGGCCGGCGCCTCGGCGAGCACAACTGGGCCAGGGCCGAGAACTACCTCGCCCGGCGCGGCGGCATCGCCGTCTTCGTGTCGCGTTTCCTGCCCGTGCTGCACTCGCTCATCCCGCTGACCGTGGGCACCAGCCCGATGCGCTACCGGACGTTCCTCGCCTGGACGACGCCGGCCTGCCTCCTCTGGGCGACGGCGTACGTGTCGGTGGGCGCGGCCGCCGCCGGCAGCTACCGGGAGCTCGCCGACCGGCTGCACGGCGCCGGCTACGTCTTCGTCGGCATCGTGGTCGCGTTCGCCGTGGTCGTGCTGCTCGTCAAGCGGCTCGTGCACCGGCGCGAGGAGAAGCACATGACCCATCCGGACGACGACGCCGTCTGACGACGGAGGGGCCGGCACGTGCGTGCCGGCCCCTCCTCTGCTCGCCGCTGGTCAGCCGACGAGCCCCTTGCTCTCGAGGAAGTCCTTGGCGATGGTGCCCTCGGACTCCTTGTCGGTCTGGCTCTTCGAGTTCATCTCCTGCAGGTCGGCCGAGGTCAGCGCCGCGTCCACCGCGTCGATGATGTCCTGGGCGCCCTGGTCGACCTTGTCCGAGACGATCGGCACCACGTTCTGCGGCAGGATCATGTTCTCGGGGTCGTCGAGGGTGACGAAGTCGTTCTCGACGATCAGCGGGCTGGCCGAGTAGAGGTCGGCGATCTGGACGCTGCCGTCCGACAGCGCCTTGGCCGTCAGCGGGCCGCCTCCGTCGTCGATCGGGGTCGAGGTGACGTCGACGCCGTAGATGCTCTTCAGGCCGGGAGGGCCGTAGGGACGGTCGACGTTCTCGGGCGGGGCGCCGAGGGCGATCGAGCCGGAGTAGTCCTTGAGGTCGGCCAGGCTCGTGATGCCGTTCTCCTCGGAGAACTCCTTCGTCACGTTGTAGCTGTCCTGGTCCGTCGCCTCGGCGGCGGTGAGGCTGGTGAGGCCGTCGGGCAGCGCGTCGGCGAGGGCGGACTCCACCTCCTCGGGCGTCTTGGCCGTCGTCTCGGCGTCGTAGAACTGGAGCAGGTTGCCGGAGTACTCGGGGAACACGTCGATGCTGCCGCCCTCGAGCTCGGGCAGGTACACCTCGCGCTGGCCGATGTCGTACTGACGGTCGACCGTGTAGCCGCCGTCCTCGAGCGCCTGGGCGTAGAGCTCGGCGACGATCTTGTTCGAGTAGTACTGCTGCGAACCGATCACGAGGGCGTCGGAGGACGACGCCGTGTCGTCGGAGCCGCTGCTGAGAGGGTCGCTCGACGAGCACCCTGCCAGGGCCACCACGGCCCCGATCGCGACTGCGCCGAGAAGGGTGAGCCGGCCTTTCTTCGCTGTGTTGTTCACTGTGTTCCTTCCTGGAGGGGTGTTGCGGTGCCCGGGGCGCGTCGGGCGACGCGCGCGCGGGAGTCGGTGGGGCGCCCGGCGGTGACGCCGGCCGGGACGACGAGTCGCTGCACGACGGAGAAGACGACCTCGAGGGCCACGGCGAGGGCGATCACGAGGATCGAGCCGGCCAGCATCGTGCCGTAGTCGTTGGCGCGCAGACCGGTGATGATGTAGCTGCCGAGGCCGCCGGAGCCGACGATGGTCGCGAGCGTCGCGGTCGCGACGACCTGGAGCACGGCCGAGCGGATCCCGCCGATCAGCAGGGGCAGCCCGAGGGGAACCTCGACGCGCGTGACGATCTGCCACTCGGTCATGCCGACGGCACGGGCGGCGTCGACGGTGGAGCGGTCGACGGCCTCGAACCCCGCGTAGGCACCGGCGAGCACCGACGGGATCGCGAGGATGACGAACGAGATCATCGGGGCCGTGAGGCCGATGCCGACCCAGCCGGCGATGAGCGTGATGACGCCGAAGGTGGGCAGCGCCCGGGCTCCCCCCGACACGGCGACGGCGATCGCACGCCCCCGACCGGTGTGGCCGATGGCGAAGCCGACGGGGATCGCGACGATCGACGCCAGGGCGACCGCCACGACCGAGTACCAGAGGTGCTCGCCGAGGCGGGTGGGGATGCCGTTCGGGCCGCCCCAGCTGCTGCCGTCGCCGATGAACGCGAAGGCCTCTGCGAAGAAGTTCACGAGCGCACCGCCTCTCGGCGAGACGACTGGGGCGAGGAGGCGCCGGTCTCGGACGAGCGGGCGGACGAGCGCCTCGAGGAGGCGCGGCGCGGCGTGCCGGGACGGCTCCACGGCATCAGCGCGCGGCCGAGGAGGACGAGCATCCCGTCGAGCACGAGCGCCATGACGATGGTGATCACGATGCCCGCGAGGATCTCCTCGGGGATGTCCCGCTGGAAGCCGTCGATGAAGAGCAGCCCGAGGCCGTTCACGCCCAGCACGCCGCCCACGGTGGCGAGGCTGACCGTGCTGACGACCACGACCCGGAGGCCGGCGAGCATGACGGGGCCGGCGAGGGGGAACTCGACGCGCCAGAAGCGCTGCCAGCTCGAGTAGCCCACGGCCGTCGCCGACTGGCGCACGTCGACCTCGACGGCGCCCAGGGCGTCGGCGACCGAGCGGACCATCAGCGCGACCCCGTAGAGCGTCAGCCCGATCACGATGTTGACGGGGCTGCGGAGCGACGTGCCGACGAGGGCGGGCAGGGCGACGAAGAGGGGCAGCGACGGGATCGCGTAGAACAGGCCGGCGACCGTGAGGATGCCGCGGGACACGCGGTAGCGGTTCGCCAGCCAGCCGATCGGCAGCGAGATGACGAAGGCGAGGACGACCGGAGGCACGCTGAGGGCGAGGTGCACCAGCGTCTTGTCCCAGATGTAGTCGGCGTTCGACCAGATCCAGTTCACGACGCGTGCCCACCCTGCGCCGGGGCACCCGGCGCCGAGACGGCACCGGCCTCGCTCGGGCTGGCCGGTCTCGCGCGCGGCACGGTGCCGGGTGCGGTCAGCACGCCGGTCGTGCGGCCCTCGTCGTCGACGACGACCTGGCCGGTGGCGGTCTGCTCGATGTGCAGGGCCCGCTTGCCCCGGTTCGAGCCGACGAAGTCGGCCACGAAGTCGCTGGACGGGTCGGAGAGGATCTCGGCGGGCGAGCCCTTCTGGGCGATCTTGCCGCCCTTCTCGAGGATGACGACCTGGTCGCCCAGCAGGAAGGCCTCGTCGATGTCGTGCGTGACGAACACGACCGTCTTGTCGAGGTCGCGCTGCAGCCGGACGAGCTCACGCTGCAGGTCGGCCCGGACGAGCGGATCGACGGCGCCGAAGGGCTCGTCCATCAGGAGGATGTTCGGGTCGACCGCGAGGCCGCGGGCGACGCCGACACGCTGCTGCTGGCCTCCGCTGAGCTGGCTCGGCCAGCGGTCAGCGAGCGAGCGGTCGAGGCCGACCGTGTCCATCAGGTCCAGGGCCCGGCTCCGCGCCTCCTTCTTGGAGACGCCCTTGAGCACCGGGACGGTCGCGATGTTGTCGACGACCCGGCGGTGCGGCAGCAGCCCCGAGTTCTGCATCACGTAGCCGATGCTGCGGCGGAGGCCCACGGGCTCGAGGCCGCCGATCTCGTCTCCGTCGATCTCGATCGACCCGCTGGTCGGGTCGACCATCCGGTTGATCATCCTGAGGATGGTGGTCTTGCCGCAGCCGCTCGACCCGACGAAGACCGTCGTCTGACGGGACGGGATGACGAGGCTGAAGTCGTCGACGGCCAGGGTGCCGTCGGGATACTGCTTGGTCACCGAGGTGAACTCGATCATGGGTGGCTCATTCCTCGTGGGCAGCACGAATCGACACTTGCCAGTCCCGACACTGAACCACACGACGACGGATGAGGGCCGTCCCCGCCTCGTCCTCTTCGCAGAACGGACCGTCCGGGGCCCGCCGACGCGTCAGGCGAGGGTGAGGTGCGCCTCGAGGTAGGACTTCGACACACGACGGCACTCGTCCACGAAGCGCGCGTCGCCGTCGCCGCCGGCGAGGAACGCCCGCGCGAGGAGCGAGACGCCGATCTCGACCACGACCTGCACGGCGAGCTCGGAGTCGGCGTCGCGGACGACGCCGAAGCGCTGCTCGAACATCCCGAGCACGGCCTCGGCGAAAGGGCTGAGCGAGGAGGTGGCCTGCGGCGAGCCCGCGTCGGGAGCGTCGCTGAAGCGGATGGCCCGGAAGCCGGGCTCGTTCCGGTAGAGCTCGACCTTGGAGTCGATCACGATGTCGACGGCGCCGCGCCAGTCGGCAGCGCCGTCTGCGTCGAGGGTGTCGGCCACCCGGTTCGTCAAGCGCTGCACGCAGCGCAGCGCGAGGGCGTCGACGACCGCGATGCGGTCGGGGAAGTACCGGTAGACCGTGCCGATGGAGGCGCCGGCCCGCTCGGCGACCATCGCCGTCGTCAGGCGCTCATAGCCGATCTCGTCGATGATCGCGGCGGCGGCGTCGAGGAGGCCGGTGAGCCGTGCGGAGCTGCGAGCCTGCACGGGCTCGTTCCTGAGCAGCGACGAACCCCCGGGCAGTGCGTCGTGGACGTCGGTGACGAGCAAGGGGTTCTCCTTCGTGCGGCGTCGCCGGAGCGACGTGGTGCGTGCGGTGCGGTCCGTGACCGGCGGGTCAGGGTCCTGAGGGGGCGTCAGGGCGACCTCGTCGACCGATGTCGGTCGCAGCCGGGAGAATGGTGCGCATGTGCGGACGATTCGTGATGGCGCGTGCCTCGAGCGACCTGGTGCCCTTGTTCGACGTCGACGTCTCGGGCGACAGTCTCCCAGACCCTTCCTGGAACATCGCTCCGACCCGCCCGGTGACGGTGCTGATCGACGCTGCGCCCCGCGGGGACGACGCGGGCGGGCCTCCCGTGCGCCGCCTCGCCGCCGCTCGGTGGGGCCTCGTCCCGGCCGGCTCCGACGGTCCGGTCGGCCCCCCGGTGTTCAACGCACGGTCCGAGACGGCCGCCGAGAAGCCGATGTTCCGCGGGGCCCTGGCCTCACGGCGGGCCCTCGTGCCGGCGACGGGCTGGTACGAGTGGCAGGCGCTGCCCGACGGGGGCAAGCGTCCCGTCGCGGTGCGGCTCCCCGACGACGAGGTCGTCCTGTTCGCGGCGCTCTACGAGTGGTGGCGCGACCCGGGCGCGGAGGTGGGGTCGCCGTCCCGGTGGCTGCTGTCCACGACCGTGCTGACCCGCGCCTCCTCGGGTCCGCTCGCGGCCGTCCACGACCGGATGCCCGTGCTCGTCGGCGCCGACGTCATGGACGACTGGCTCGACCCGGAGGCCGAGGGCGACGACGACCTGCTGCAGGGCGTCGCGGGGCTGTCCGACGAGATCGCCGCTCGGCTCGTGGTGCACGAGGTCTCCCCCGACGTCGGCTCGGTCGCGAACGACTCCCCCTCCTTGCTGCTGCCCGTGTGAGGCCGTGAGGGCGCACGGTCGGTCGACCGTGCGAGGATGACCGGATGCCCGACATCCGAAAGCCGGCCCCGGCCGCTGTCGAGCCCCTCCTGCACCGGGCGGCGCGCATCGAGAACTCCGTGCACCGGTTCCGCGAGAAGCGGGCCCGCAAGCGCGGCCTGCGTCCGACGATCGTGCCGTACACGGGCTACGGCTCGAGCGGGTGGGTCCGTGTCCTGTCGCGCGTGCTGCTCACGCGGACCGGCACCCTCGACGGCGCCGACCGCGCGAACGTCCGCGGCTGGCGCAGCTTCACGAGCGTGCCCGTCGAGCACGCGGTCGTCGAGGTGACCATCGGCGGACGGACGCAGACGGTGACCACGGATCGCGGCGGCGTCCTCGACGTGCGGCTCGAGTCCGACCTGGCGCCGGGCTGGCACGTCGTGACGATCACGACCGAGGGCTCCCTCCCGGTGGAGGCGCCGGTCGCGGTGATCGACCCCGACGCGCGCTTCGGCATCGTCTCGGACATCGACGACACGGTCATGGTGACCTCCCTCCCGAGGCCCCTGCTCGCGGCGTGGAACACCTTCGTCCTCAACGAGCACGCTCGGCGGCCGGTGCCCGGCATGGCCGTCCTGTACGAACGGCTGCACGCGTCGTCGGGAGGCTGCCCGGTCGTCTACCTGTCGACGGGCGCCTGGAACGTCGCCCCCACGCTCTCGCGGTTCCTCTCGCGGAACCTCTATCCCCGCGGCCCCCTGCTGCTCACGGACTGGGGTCCCACGCACGACCGCTTCTTCCGGAGCGGTCGACTCCACAAGCAGGGCTCGCTCGACCGGCTGGCGGAGGAGTTCCCCCAGGTACGGTGGCTGCTCGTCGGCGACGACGGGCAGCACGACGAGGAGCTCTACGGCCGGTTCCTGCACGACCACCCCGAGAACGTGGCCGCGGTGGCCATCCGCGAGCTGTCGCCGAGCGAGGCCGTGCTGGCCGGAGGGCGGTCCCGGTCGGAGCACGCCCAGGGCACCGATGTCGCCTGGGTGTCCGCGCCGGACGGCGCCGGCCTCTGGGACCAGCTGACGGAGGCAGGGGTCGTCACCGCCCGGACGCCCTGAGCCGTCGCGAGAAGTTGCGGTCCCGCTATGACGGGAAATCCGGTTGTCAGGATGCGATGTGGCTCTTATGATCGGAAATCCACGTACAGGAGGACCATGATGGATCAGCCCTTCCCCGATCCCCCCGCGCGGTCCACGGACGAGTGGGAGGCCCGGATCGGCAGCCAGGTGCGGGCGTCGCGACTCGATGCCGGGCTCGACCAGATCTCGTTGGCACGCCGGGCCGACCTCTCGACCAGCACCCTCCAGTCGCTCGAGAACGGCCGCGGGAGCACCCTCTCGACCCTGGTGCGCGTGCTGCGGGCCCTCGGCGCCGAGGACGCCCTCGACGCCCTGGCCCCGGCGAGCGCCGTGAGTCCCATCGACGTCCTCCGATCGGCCGACCCGGCCCCGCGTCGTCGCGTGTACCGGCCACGGGCACCGCGCGGGAGCAGCGGGTCGTGAGCTGGGTGCCGGTCCAGGCGGTCGAGGTCACGGCCTGGGGCGAGCGGGTCGGCGCGGTCGCCCTCGACCCCGCGCTCGGTGCGTACGTGTTCGAGTACTACCCCGAGTGGGCGGCGCGGGGCGTCGAGCTCGCCCCGCTGACCATGCCGGTCCGTCGGCGCCGGCACGTGTTCCCGCAGCTGCCGGAGACGACGTTCCACCGCCTCCCCGCGTTGCTGGCGGACGCTCTGCCCGACGACTTCGGGAACGCCGTGATCGACGCGTGGCTGGCGAGGCAGGGCGTCGGGCGCGGGGCGGCGACGCCGCTCGACCGGCTGGCCTACATGGCGGACCGGGCGATGGGCGCCCTCGAGTTCCGGCCGTCCCGGGGGCCGCGTCACCGGACCGCGAGCGCGGTCGAGCTGAGCGACCTGGTCGCGGGTGCGCGGAGCGTCCTCGACGCCGAGTTCTCGGACGACCGGGAGAACGAGTCGGCGGTCCGCTCCCTGATCCAGGTGGGGACGTCGGCGGGAGGGGCCCGGGCCAAGGCCGTGGTCGCGTGGGACCGCGAGACCGGCGAGGTCCGGTCCGGCCAGCTGCCGGCTCCCGAGGGGTTCGAGCACTGGCTGCTGAAGCTCGACGGCATGGGCGCCGACTCGGAGCTCGGGCAGGGCGACTCGTCGGGCAGGGTGGAGCTGGCGTACTCGGCGATGGCAGGGGCCGCCGGCATCGACATGGCCGAGTGCCGGCTGCTCGAGGAGGGCGACAGGGCCCACTTCATGACCCGGCGCTTCGACCGGCTGCCGTCGGGCAAGGCGCACACGGTGACCCTCTGCGGCACGGCGCACCTCGACTTCCGCCAGCGACAGGTGCACGACTACGGACAGCTGTTCGACGTGGCGACCCGCGTCGTCGGGCGGGAGGCGCTGCCGCAGGCGTTCCGGCGCATGGTGTTCAACGTGCTGGCGGCGAACAACGACGACCACACGAAGAACACGTCGTTCCTGCTCCGGTCGGCGACGTCGCCGTGGGAGCTGGCGCCCGCGTACGACGTGACGTTCGCGCACAACCCGACGGGCAGGTTCACGTACCAGCACCTGATGGGGGTCGACGGCGTGTGGCGCGACCCCGCCGAGGCGGACGTGATGCGCCTGGCCGACCGACACCTCGTGCCCGGCGCGTCGGACATCGTGGCGGAGGTGCACGACGCGGTCGCCGGCTGGCGCGGCTTCGCCGACGAGGCCGGGGTGCCGGGGGGCGTCGCGCGTCACGTGCAGGAGAGCCTGCTGCCCTGGTGACGGAGGCCCCTGGCCGATGTCGGGGGCCCGACCTACACTCGAGGTCGAACACACGTTCGAACGAGGAGGCGGCATGAAGGTCGACGAAGCGGTGCCGGTCGAGACGACCGAGGGCGGGGCGCCGTTGCGGTTCGTCTGGCGGGGGGTCGTGTACGGCGTGGTGAGCCCGCCGGAGCGGTGGGTCACCCGACGCGAGTGGTGGCGATCGGCGGCCAGGGCGCCCCGTGGCGCCGGGGAGGCGCTGCTCGAGCTGCCGGTCTGGCGGGTCGACGCGCTGCCGCTGACCGACGGGGCGCACCGGGTCGACGGCACCTTCGACCTCGCCTGCGACGGCGCCGACGGCTCGTGGCTGCTCCTCGGCGTGTTCGACGACCGGGTCGAGCAGCAGCTGTTCGCGTGACGTCGCGAGACGCCCGCGACCCTCGGGAATGCCCGGGGTGCAAGACTCGTTCTCACGAGTGCTTCGGGGACGGTGTGATTCCGTACCGGCGGTGACAGCCCGCGACCCTCTCGACACCGAGAGGCTGATCCAGTGACAGCCCTGCGAGGGCAATTCTGGAGCCGACAGTAAAGTCTGGATGAGAGAAGCGAGCGTCGATCGCGCCTGCGGTTGCGCCTCCCCGATCCGACGACGCCCGGCGTCGTCACCGACGAGGAGGACACGATGACCCTGATCCGCTGGCTGTTCGACGCGCAGCTCGTGCTGGGCGACCAGACGATCCTGTGGCGCGAGGTGATCGGCAACGTCTTCGGCCTGCTGAGCGCCCTCGGCGGCATGCGCCGCAAGGTGTGGGCCTGGCCGGTCGGCATCGTGGGCAACGCCCTGCTGTTCACCGTGTTCCTCGGGGCCGTCTTCGACACCCCGAACCCGGTGAACCTCCTCGGCCAGGCAGGGCGTCAGGTGATGTTCATCGCGGTGTCGATCTGGGGCTGGTACCGCTGGAGCCGCTCCCGCGACGGAGGCGCGAGCGCACCTGTCGAGCCCCGCTGGGCCGGCGCGAAGAACCGGGTCGTGCTCGTCGTGGCCCTGTTCGGCGGCACCGCCGTCCTCACCCCCGTCTTCAGCGCCCTGGGCTCGTACGAGCCCGTGTGGGCGGACGCCTGGATCTTCACGGGCTCGCTGCTCGCCACCTGGGGCATGGCCAAGGGCTGGGTCGAGTTCTGGCTGATCTGGGTCGCCGTCGACCTCGTCGGCACGCCCCTGCTCTTCAGTGCCGGCTACTACGCCTCGGGCCTCATGTACGTCTTCTACGGCGCCTTCACCCTGGTCGGCTTCTTCGTGTGGGCGCGCACCCGCCGCAGCAAGCCGCAGGTCGAGACCCTCTGGCCCGACCCGACGCTGCAACGCTGAGCCGAGCCGGGTTGGATCAGAGCAGCCGCTGGCAGGATGTGCCCATGCCCCTGGCCATAGAGAACTACGCGCTCATCGGCGATCTGCACACCGGCTGCCTCGTGGGCACCGACGGCAGCATAGACTGGCTCTGCCTGCCCCGCTTCGACTCGGCGTCCGTCTTCGGCGCCCTGCTCGGCGACCCCGACCACGGGCGCTGGCTCGTCGCCCCGGTCGACGCCGCCTCGACGTCCACCCGGTCGTGGGTCGAGGACACCTTCGTCCTCGTCACGCGCTGGACGACGCCGACCGGCATCGTCGAGGTGACCGACCTGATGCCGGTCGGCGACCGTCGCGCCGACGTCGTGCGGCGCATCAGGGGCGTCGAGGGCACCGTCGCGATGCACGTCGACCTCCGCATCAGGTTCGACTACGCCGCCGCCCTCCCCTGGGTGCGCCAGGTGCCCGACGGCGACGACGTCGCGCTGCTCGCCGTCGCCGGTCCGGACGCGGTCGTCGTCCGCGGCCCCCGCCTCACCGCGGTCGACCACGCCCACCAGGCCGAGTTCGACGTCGCCGCCGGCGAGACGGTCGACATGACGTTCACCTGGTACCCCTCGCACCGCGAGCCTCCCGCCGGGGTCGACGTCCAGGCGGCCCTCGACAAGACCGTCTCCTGGTGGCGGGACTGGGCGTCGCGCTCGGAGGAGCCCACTGCCTACGCCGCCGAGGTGCGGCGGTCGTTGCTGCTGCTCCGCGCCCTCACGAACGAGGACACGGGCGGCATCGTGGCCGCGGCGACGACGAGCCTGCCCGAGCAGCGAGGAGGCGCCCGCAACTGGGACTACCGCTACGTCTGGCTGCGCGACGCCTCCATGACCCTCCAGGCCCTCATGCTCCACGGATACGCCGACGAGGCCCAGAAGTGGCGTCAGTGGCTGCTCCGCGCCATCGCCGGCGACCCGGCCGACGTCCAGATCATGTACGGGCTCGCTGGCGAGCGCACCCTCACCGAGAGCGAGCTGCCGCACCTGCCGGGCTGGGAGGGCGCCTCGCCGGTGCGACTCGGCAACGCCGCCTACCAGCAGTACCAGGGCGACATCTTCGGCGAGGTCATGGTCGCCCTGCACGAGGCTCGCGAGCTCGGGGTCACCGAGAGCGCCGCCTCCTGGCCCCTGCAGCGCGTGCTGATGCAGTTCATCGAGGACAACTGGACCCGGCCCGACAACGGCATCTGGGAGATCCGCGGCGAGCCCCGGCACTTCACCCACTCGCGAGTGATGATCTGGGCGGCGCTCGACCGTGCCGTCGCAGGCATCGAGCAGCACGGCCTCGACGGCCCCGTCGAGCGCTGGCGCAGCCTCCGCGAGGAGGTGCGACGCGAGATCGAGGAGAAGGGCTGGGACGCCGAGCGCGGCACCTACACCCAGCACTACGGATCCTCCGAGGTCGACGCCTCGCTGCTGCAGCTCGCCCAGGTGGGCTTCGTCGCGCCCGACGACCCGCGCATGCTCGGCACCGTCGCCGCGATCGAGCACGACCTCATGAGCGACGGGCTGCTGCTGCGCTACCGCACGGAGTCCGGCGTCGACGGGCTCGAGGGCGCGGAGAACCCGTTCCTCACCTGCTCGTTCTGGCTCGTCGAGCAGTGGGCGCGCTCAGGGCGCCTCGCCGAGGCGACCGCTCTGATGGACCGGCTCGTCGGCTGGTCCAACGACGTGGGCATGCTCTCGGAAGAGATCGAGGTCGCCACCGGGCACCACCTCGGCAACACCCCGCAGGCGCTGTCGCACCTCGCCCTCGTCCGGGCCGCCGATGCGATCGGCCGAGCACGGGACGCCGACGGCGGGCCGGTGTCGCAGGACGTCTGACGACGGCGACGGCCGCCCCGCTCGGTGAGCGGGGCGGCCGTCGACTGCAGGAGCGTCGAGGCTCAGGCGGGCCAGTCCGACGGGCCGGTCGAGCCGGCCGCGTAGGTGTCGAGCGGCACGTCGCCGGCCTTCCAGGCTTCGATCACCGGAGCGACGATCGCCCAGCAGCGCTCGGCGACGTCACCGCGGATCGACAGCGTCGGGTCGTCGTGGAAGATGCCGCTGAGGACCTCGCCGTAGGGGGTGAGCTCGGGCTTGCCCAGGGTGACCGACATCGTCGACTTCTCGAGGTCGAAGGGGTTGCCCGAGCCGTTGGTCGTGACGCCGAGCTCCATCGTCTCGGGGCTGATCTCGATGCGGAGCGTGTCGGGCGTCGACGAGCCGTTGAGGCCCTCCGGGAGCGCGGGCACCGGCTTGAAGGTGATCAGCACCTCCTTGCGGATCTTCGTCATGCCCTTGCCCGAGCGGAGGATGAACGGGACGCCCGCCCAGCGACGGGTCTTGACCTCGAACTCGACCTCGGCCAGGGTCTCGGTCTGGCGCGCGTTGTCGACGCCGTCCTCGTCGGCGTAGGCGGGCACGTCCTTGCCGTCGATGGTGCCGGCCGCGTACTGCGCGCGGCGGCTCGAGGCGATCGGGTCGGCGCCCTTGACCCACGTCGCGCGGAGCACGCGGGCGATCTCGCTGCGCAGCTCGACCGAGTCGATGCTCGACGGGGCGTCCATCGCGATGACGGCGAGCACCTGCAGCAGGTGGCTCTGGATCATGTCGATCAGCGCGCCGGCCTTGTCGTAGTACTGCGCGCGGCCCTCGAGGCCGAGGACCTCGTCGTAGAAGATCTCGACCTTCTCGATGTTCTCGCTGTTCCAGACCGGCTCGAAGAGGCGGTTGGCGAAGCGCAGGCCGATCATGTTGAGCACCGTGGCGCGACCGAGGAAGTGGTCGGTGCGGTGGATGCGCTCCTCCGGCACGATCTTGAGCAGCTCGGCGTTGAGCTCTCGGGCACTCGCCTCGTCGGAGCCGAAGGGCTTCTCGAGCGCGAGGCGGAGGCCGTCGGGCAGGTCGATCTCGGCGAGCGCCTGGATCACCTTGGTGCTGATGGCCGGGGGCAGCGCGAAGTACATGACGGGCGTGCCCTCAGACGCCTCGAAGAGGGCCTTCAGGTGCTCGACCGTGGTCGGGTCGCCCTGGATGTACTGGCTGGACGCCAGCGTCTTCTTCGCGAGGTCGCTGCCCGCGTCGCCGTTGAAGGCGGTCGTGACGACGTCGTCCCATTCTTCGGGGCTGCGCTCGCTGCGGCCGGTGCCGATCAGCTGCACGTCGACCCCGCGGTCGCTCTTGAGCAGGCTCGCGAGACCGGGGAGGAGGAGGCGCTCGGTCAGGTCTCCCGAGGCTCCGAGGATGATGAGGGTGGTGGTGTCTGTCACAGGTACGGCTTCCGTGAAGGCGGCGACGGGTCGCCGCTCGGTGTGTGAGGGGTACGGGCTGCCGGGCCGGGGCGGAGTCGCGGCACGCCGTGGGCGCATCCGCGAGACCGGCGCAGGGCGCGGCGGGGCGTTCGGCGACGATGCCTCCCCCACCGTACTGCGCCCGGGCGTCCGACGCCGTCAGCGTTCGCGGGCAGCGTCCTCCGCCTCGCCGTCGGCGGCCGGGCCCTGCGCCTCCTGGCGTCGTTCGCTGTCACGCGGCGCGGTGTCGCGGGGCGCCGTGGGGTCGTCGACGGGGCCGGTGCTCGTGGTGCCGCCGACCTCGGCAGCGACGTCGTCGGCATCGACGTCGCCGTCTCCGTCGAGGTCGCCGACCGCCTCGTCGTCGGGGCGGGGAGCCGTCGAGTCGTCGGGGTCGAGCGCGGCGACGATCCGTCCGAGCGAGACGGCGACCGAGACGCCGCCGCTCGTGGCGACCGTCGGCAGCTCGCGGTGCGTGTCGATGGCCCGCCAGAGCGCCTCGACGTCGCGGCGGGCGGTGACGAAGGCGTCCCGGTCGTCGCCGCCGCGCCTCCTGATCACCTCTCCGACGCTGCGGACGGCACGGGCGACGAGGGGGGCGAGGTCGTCGACGATGCCGATCTGTCGGCCGATCCGGCGGCCGAGGATGCCGGAGACCTCGGCGAGGTCCTGCAGGTGGAACCCCACCCGCTCGAAGACGACGAGGTCGGCGTACTCGGTGCCGAGGTCGCGTCGTCGCAGCAGCCACCGCGGGTTGAGGCGGCGCGACTCGTCGGCGTACTGGACGGCGTCGCGGACGTGCCGCAGGGTGCTCGGCAGGACCGCGACGCGTCGCTCCCAGTCGTCGTCCTCGATCGGCCAGTCCGCCTCGAACACGGTGGCGACGTCGTCGGCGCGGTCGGCGAGCGACGCCTGCACGAGCCGGAGCCGCTGCTCGGCACGGCCGGTGTAGAGGGGCGGCACCAGGAGGAGGTTGACGAGGACGCCCACGGCGACGCCGACGCCGATCTGCACGACGTAGCCGGTGGAGTAGTCCCCTGCGTTCGCTCCGCCGAGCAGCAGCACGAAGAGCCCGGCGGTCAGCACCCAGTCGCGGCCGGCGCCCAACCAGCGGATCCCCGCGATGAGCGTGCCGAGGCCGACGACGAGCGCCACGGCCAGCACGCCCGGCTGCCCCTCCTGCAGGGCGAACACCGTCGTCGCGAGCAGCACCCCGATCACGAGGCCGAGGATCGTCTGCAGCCCCTGCTTGAGCGACGTCTTCACGGTCGGCCAGAGCGCCAGCACGGCCCCGAGCGGAGCGTAGTAGGGGTACTCGGCGGCCACGCCGGGCACGTGGGGCGCGATCCAGTAGGCGAGAGCCGCGGCGAGCGCCCCCTTCGCGGCCATGAGGAGGCGCGGCTGGGCCAGCAGGGTCCGCGTCCACCGGGAGGCGGTCCTGGCGGAGTCCTGGGCGGCGGCTCGTCGGTCTGGCATCTGACGATGATGACAGCAGGGCGCGGTCGCCGCCTGGGGCGCCGGCAGGGTCGTCGTACCCCGCCAGTGCGACGTACACTCGTCGAACACACGTTCGAACCGACCTCGGCCGGGAGGTCCGACGAGAGAAGCACAGAGGCAGCACGATGCGTTTCACCCACCTCCACGTGGCATCGTCGTTCAGCGCGCACTACGGCACGACGCCGCCGGCGCAGCTCGTCGAGCACGCCGCCGCCCACGGCGCGGACGCGCTGGCGATCACCGACCGCGACGGCCTCTACGGGGCGATCCGGCACATCGGCGCCTGCCGGGCGGCGGGCATCGACCCGATCGTGGGCGTCGAGCTCGGCTGCGTCGACGACACGGCCGACGACGAGGGCCAGGGTGGCGCTGCGGCCGGTGCCGGTCCCGGGGGCAGGGCGGGCGCCTCCTCGGTCGACCGGATCGTGGTGCTCGCGCACGGGGCGGGCGGGGGGCGTCCGGGTGCGGGCTGGGCCGCTCTCTGCCGGTTGATCAGCGCCGCGCACGGCAGGGCGACGAGGCGGGTGAGCGGCAGCGCGAACAGCGTCGCGACGATCCCGCGGTCACGGCTGCGGGCGTTCCTCCGCAGCGACGAGGGCGCCGACGCGACGGTGCTGCTCGGGCCCGACTCCGACGTGGGGCGGCTGGTGGCGGAGGGCAGGCACACTGCCGCTGCGGCGTCGCTGGCCGCCTGGGCGCGCGAGCTGCCCGGCGGCGTGGCCGTCGAGGTCGTCTGTCACCTCACCGAGCCGGGCGAGAGCCGCAGCGTGCGGCACGCGGCGCGCATGCTCGAGCTGGCCGAGCACGTCGGGGTGCCCGCCGTGCTGACCAACGCGGTGCGCTACCTCGACCCCGACGGCGCGGTCACGGCCGACGTGCTCGACTCGGCGGGGCACCTGGCCCCGCTGGGGGCGTTCACCCCGCAGCCGAACGCCCAGGCGTCGCTCAAGCGGGGCGACGAGATGCGCGCGCTGGCGACCCTCGTCGCCGACGCCTCCTCGTGCCCCCGCCGGGCGGCAGAGGAGATGCTCGCCGAGACCGAGCGGCTCGCCGACCGCTGCCGCCTCGACCCCGACGCCGACCTGCGCTGGCGCCGACCGAAGACGCCCGAGCTCAGCGCCATCGGCGTCGACGGCGATCCCGACCAGGTGCTGTTCCGTCGGGCCGAGGCGGGCGTCACCGAGCGCTTCGGCCACGCCGACCAGGCCCTCCGTCGCACCGTCGACGAACGGATGCGCTACGAGCTGGGGATCATCACGGGCTTCGGCTTCGCGAGCTACTTCCTCACCGTCGCCGACGTCTCGGCCCTGATGCGCGACATGCGGGTGCGGAACGCCGCGCGGGGGTCGGGCGCCGGCAGCTTGGTCACCTACCTCCTGCGCATCTCGAACGTCGACCCGATCGAGCACGACCTGCTGTTCGAGCGGTTCCTCGGCAACAAGCGCGAGACGCTGCCCGACATCGACATCGACGTCGAGTCGGCCAGGCGGCACGAGATCTACCGGGCGATCTTCGACCGCTACGGCAGCAACCGGGTCACCCTCATGTCCATGCAGTCGACCTACCGCGGCCGGGGGGCGGTGCGCGACGCCGGCCAGGCCCTCGGGCTCGACGACGACCAGATCGACCTCGTCGCGAACAACGTGTGGCGCTCGAACGCCCGCGACCTCCGCACCGCCATGGCCGAGAAGCCCGAGCTGCGGGCCATCGCCGACCTCGCCCGGCAGAACGGCCAGATCGACCTGCTCGTCGACCTGACCGAGCGGCTCGACCGACTGCCCCGGCACATCTCGATGCACCCGTGCGGGGTGATCCTCGGCGACTCCGACCTGCTCAGCACGACCCCGGTGCAGCCGAGCGGCATCGGGCTGCCGATGAGCCAGTTCGACAAGCACGACATGAACGACGCGGGCCTGCTGAAGCTCGACGTGCTCGGGGTCCGGATGCAGAGCTCGATGGCCTACGCGCTCGACGAGATCGAGCGGGTGAACGGCGCCCGCGCCGCCCTGGCCGGCGGGCTCGCCGTCGACGTCCCCTACGTGAACCGGCAGGGGCGGGTCGAGCTCGACGAGATCCCGCACGACGACGAGCCCACCTTCGAGGCGATCCGCACCACCCACACCCTCGGCATGTTCCAGATCGAGAGCCCCGGGCAGCGCGAGCTGATCGGCAAGATGCAGCCCGACCGCTACAGCGACCTGATCGCCGACATCTCGCTGTTCCGCCCCGGCCCGATGAAGGGCAACATGGTCGCGCCGTTCCTCGACACGAAGCACGGGTTCCAGCGGCCCGACTACCTGCACCCGAGCTTCGCGCCGTTCCTCGACGACAGCTACGGCGTGGTGATCTACCACGAGCACGTGCTGCGCATCCTCGAGGCCACGATGGAGGTCTCGCTCGCCGAGGCCGACGAGATCCGCCGGCACATGGGCAAGGGCCAGGACGACGCCCTCGAGGTCGAGTTCCGACGCCGCACGACCGGGAACGTCGACGACGACGGCAGGAGGCGGTTCACCGACGCCCAGGTCGACAAGATCTGGGCGGTGCTCAAGGGGTTCGGCTCCTTCGGCTTCTGCAAGGCGCACGGCGCCGCGTTCGCGCTGCCCACCTACCAGACCGCCTGGCTCAAGACCCACTACCCGGCGGAGTTCCTCGCCGGGGTGCTGACGCACGACCCCGGGATGTACCCGAAGCGGCTGCTGCTGACCGAGGCGCGACGCATGGGCGTGCCCGTGCTGCCGCTCGACGTCAACGCGTCGACCGACGTCTACAGGGTCGAGCGGGTGCGTGCCCCGGCGACGCCGATCGCGCCCAGCCGCCCCGGCGACCTCGGCATCCGGCTGTCGTTGTCCGACGTGCACGGCATCAGCGACTCCGAGCTCGCCCGCGTCGTCGTGGGCCGGCCCTACGAGTCGATCACCGACTTCTGGCAGCGGGCCACGCCGTCGCGGCGGCTGATCGAGCGGCTGGCGCAGGTCGGCGCGCTCGATTCCCTTGCCGGCCCCGGGCGGACGAGGGGCGACGTGCTCGCCCGTGTGCGGTCGCTGACGCAGCGCACCGCACGGCCACGCGCCTCCGACGTGCAGAACCAGCTCGACTTCTCGGTCGACGACTCGGCGGAGGTGCCCACCGGCACCCCCGACGTGAGCCTGCGCGAGAGGGTGGGCGACGAGCTCGACATCCTGTCGATGGAGGTCAGCGAGCACGTGATCGAGAGCTACCGCCCGATGCTCGACGACCTCGGCGTCGTCCGGGCAGCCGATCTGCGCGACCACTGGAACGGCACCACCGTGCTCGTCGCGGGAATCCG
The DNA here is from genome assembly GCF_004364285.1 of Frigoribacterium sp. PhB116. Taxonomy (GTDB): domain Bacteria; phylum Actinomycetota; class Actinomycetes; order Actinomycetales; family Microbacteriaceae; genus Frigoribacterium. The sequence continues at coordinate 634,240 of NZ_SOBE01000001.1, forward strand.
GATCGCCACCCAGACGCCGCCGATGCGCAGCGGCAAACGGGTCGTGTTCATCAGCGTCGACGACGGCACGGGCTGCGCCGACGCGACGTTCTTCGAGGAGGCGCAGGCGAGGTCGGGGCCGCTGCTGTTCGGCACGAAGCTGCTGCTGATCCAGGGGCGGACCAGGCGCACCGGCGAGCGCGGCATCTCGCTCGAGGCCGAGGCCGCCTGGGACCTCAAGGCGATGTGGCGCGACTGGCAGGCAGGTCGTGCGGCGGCGGGCGCGGCCGGAGCGGCACCGGAGGGGCACGAGCTGCCCGACCTCTCGGACGCGTCCGCGTGAGGCTCTCGGACGCGTCTGCGTAGGGTGGCGAGCATGAGCGACGAGCAGCAGGCGAAGGGCACGTACGTCGAGCCCGGCCAGGAGTACACCCGCGACACGAACTACATCGAGGACAGGATCACGCGCGACGCCGTCGACGGCTGGCCCGTCGAGGCCGGCCGCTACCGGCTCGTCGCCGCCCGCGCCTGCCCCTGGGCCAACCGCACCGTCATCTCGCGCCGCCTCCTCGGCCTCGAGGGAGCGATCTCGCTCGGCCTGCCCGGGCCGACCCACGACGCCCGCAGCTGGACCTTCGACCTCGACCCGGACGGCCGCGACCCCGTGCTCGGCATCGAGCGCCTGCAGGAGGCGTTCCTCGCCCGCACCCCCGACTACGCCCGCGGCATCACCGTGCCCGCGATCGTCGACGTGCCGACCGGCAAGGTGGTCACCAACGACTTCCCGCAGATCACCCTCGACTTCGCCACCGAGTGGACCGAGCACCACCGCGAGGGTGCGCCCGAGCTCTACCCCGAGCACCTGCGCGCCGAGATCGACGAGGTGAACGCCGTCGTGTTCCGCGACGTGAACAACGGCGTGTACCGCGCCGGGTTCGCCGGCTCGCAGAAGAGCTACGAGCGGGCGTACCGCACGCTCTTCGAGCGCCTCGACTGGCTGTCCGAGCGCCTCGCGGGGCAGCGCTTCCTCGTGGGTGACACCATCACCGAGGCGGACATCCGCCTCTTCACCACCCTCGCCCGCTTCGACGCCGTCTACCACGGCCACTTCAAGTGCAACCGCTCGAAGCTGGCAGAGATGCCGGTGCTCTGGGCCTACGCCCGCGACCTGTTCCAGACGCCCGGCTTCGGCGACACGATCGACTTCGCCCAGATCAAGGCGCACTACTACGTGGTGCACAGCGACATCAACCCGACGGGGATCGTCCCGGCCGGCCCCGACCCGTCGGGCTGGCTGACCGAGCACGGCCGTGAGGAGCTCGGCGGGCGGCCGTTCGGCGACGGCACTCCGCCGGCCGCGCCTCCCGAGGGCGAGCGGGTGCCGCCGCTCGTCGCGTGACCGACCCGACCGGGCAGCTACGCCGGACCCGTGACGAGGCGCTCGCGCTGGCCGAGCGACTCCTGCGCGACATGGAGGCGGTGGCCGAGGCCCGCGAGGGAGCGAACGTCGACGACGAACACGACCCCGAGGGCTCGACCATCGCCTACGAACGGTCGCAGCTCGACGCGGTCCGTCGTTCAGCCCTCGAGCGCGCCGCCGACGCCGAGGCGGCGCTCGGCCGGGTGGCCGACGGCACCTTCGGCCGCTGCGAGCGCTGCGCCGCGCGGATCGGCGAGGCGCGGCTCGAGGCCCGGCCCACCGCCCGCCTCTGCATCGACTGCGCTCGCTGACCCTGCCCTGCGGGGCACCCCCGCGGCACTTCCGCCGCGAGCAGCCGCGACGTAGGCTGCCGACACCACGGCGACGATGCCGGGCCCGACTGCCCTGCCGACGCCTCCGCTCGATGACGAGGGGCGACATGGCAGCGGCCCGACCCGACCCGCCGACCGCTCGTGCGTCCCGCGGGGCCGCGCGCCGGCTCCTGCTCGCGGCGTCCTGGAAGCGGGCCGCCGACCACCGTGTCGACCCCGACGCGCTCCCCCTGCTCGAGCTGCCCGACGACGACCTGGCCTCGTGGCGCCGCGAGCACCCGCTCGCGCTGCTGCTGCCGGTCGTCCAGCGCCTCCTGATCGACGACGTCGAGGGCAGCGGCCTGCTGGTGGCCGTCGGCGACGAACGCGGTCGCCTGCTCTGGGTCGAGGGCGACCGCGAGGCACGGCGCCGGGCCGAGTCGATGCTCTTCGTCGCCGGGGCCGGCTGGGCCGAGTCGAGGGTCGGCACCTCCGCGCCCGGCACCGCCCTCGAGCTCGACCGCGGCGTGCAGGTCAGGGGGCCCGAGCACTTCTCCCACCTCGTCCAGGAGTGGAGCTGCACCGCCGTCCCCGTGCACGACCCCGCCGACGGACGCCTCATCGGCGTGGTCGACATCACCGGCGACGACCGTGCCGCCGGCGAGCAGACGCTGCCGCTGCTGCGCGCGACGGTCGCCGCGATGGAGGCGGAGCTCGCCCTCTCGAGGACGCGGTCCCCACGCCGCGTCGGCACCGGCGCAGGCGCGGCCCCCGGCGCCGCCTCCAGCCCCAGGACCGGCTCCCGCCCCGCCCGACGGCCTCGGGCCCACCAGACCGGTCCGGCGACGCCGGCACCCCCGCGGCTCGACGTGCTCGGCCGTGACGAGGCGGTGCTCCACGCCGGCTGGACCGCCACGACGCTGAGCGCCCGGCACTCCGAGCTCCTCCTCCTGCTCGCCGCTCGGCCGGAGGGGTGGTCGGCCGAGGCGCTGGCCGACGCGATCTGGGGCGAGCGCGGCGCGGTCGGCACCCTGCGGCCCGAGCTCGTCCGGCTCCGCCACGTGCTCGAGGCGGTCGCCCCCTCGCTCGTGCCGACGTCGCGGCCGTACCGGCTGCCGACGGGACTGGCCACGGACGCCGACGAGGTCGTGCACCTGCTCGACCGCGGCGCGCACCGCGCCGCCCTGCGCGCCGCGACGGGCCCGCTCCTGCCGGGCTCGTCGGCCCCGGGCGTCGAGAGCCTCCGCGCCGAGCTCGCGCGACACCTCGGGGAGTCCCTGCGCACCTCCGGCTCGGTCGACGTGCTGCTGCAGTGGGTGGCCACCGCCCAGGGCGCCGACGACGAGCCGGCCCGCCGCGAGCTGCTGCGGCTGCTGCCGCCCCGGTCGCCCCGCCGGGCGGGTCTCGTCGCGGGCGCCGTCGGGGGTACCGCAGCGGATCGAGACGCGCAACGGGACGCAACGTCGGCCGACCTACCCTGACCCCACGGGCCGCGCGATCCGTGGCCTCCGACACCGTCGTCGAAAGGGACAGCCATGACCGTCACCACTCCCCCGAGCACCTACGCGCAGCCCGGCCAGCCGGGCGCCGCCGTGCAGTTCGAGGCCCGATACGACCACTTCATCGGGGGCGAGTACGTCGCCCCGGCGAGCGGGAAGTACTTCGAGAACCCCAGCCCCGTGAACGGCAAGCCCTTCACCGAGGTCGCCCGGGGCAACGCGCAGGACGTCGACCGCGCCGTCGAGGCGGCGTGGCGGGCCTTCGACTCCTGGAAGCGCACCACCATCACCGAGCGCTCGATCATCCTCAACAAGATCGCCGACCGGATGGAGGCGAACCTCGAGATGCTGGCCGTCGCCGAGACCTGGGACAACGGCAAGCCGATCCGCGAGTCGCTGGCCGCCGACGTGCCGCTGGCGATCGACCACTTCCGGTACTTCGCCGGCGCCATCCGCGCCCAGGAGGGCTCGACCGGCGAGATCGACGGCGACACCGTCGCGTACCACTTCCACGAGCCGCTCGGCGTGGTGGGCCAGATCATCCCCTGGAACTTCCCCCTGCTGATGGCGGTGTGGAAGCTCGCCCCTGCCCTCGCCGCGGGCAACTGCGTCGTGCTGAAGCCGGCCGAGCAGACGCCCGCGTCGATCCACGTCTTCATGGACCTGATCAAGGACCTGCTGCCCGCCGGCGTCCTGAACATCGTCAACGGCTTCGGCGTCGAGGCCGGCGCTCCCCTGGCCAGCCACCCGAACATCCGCAAGATCGCCTTCACCGGCGAGACGACCACCGGCCGGCTCATCATGCAGATGGCCAGCGAGAACCTCATCCCCGTCACCCTCGAGCTCGGCGGCAAGAGCCCCAACGTCTTCTTCGCCGACGTCGCCGACGAGCAGGACGACTTCTACGACAAGGCGCTCGAGGGCTTCTCGTTCTTCAACCTCAACTCGGGCGAGGTCTGCACCTGCCCGTCCCGGGCGCTCGTGCAGCAGTCGATCTACGACCAGTTCACGGCCGACGGCATCGAGCGGGTGAAGAAGGTGAAGCAGGGCGACCCCCTCTCGCTCGACACCATGATCGGCGCTCAGGCCTCGAACGACCAGCTCGAGAAGATCCTCAGCTACATGGACATCGGCAAGCAGGAGGGGGCGACGCTGCTGCTCGGCGGCGACCGCGCCGATCTCGGCGGCGACCTCACCGACGGCTACTACGTGAACCCGACGATCTTCGAGGGCAGGAACTCGATGCGCATCTTCCAGGAGGAGATCTTCGGCCCGGTCCTCAGCCTCACGAGCTTCTCCGACTACGACGACGCGATCAAGATCGCCAACGACACCCTCTACGGCCTCGGCGCCGGCGTGTGGAGCCGCAACGGCGCCCAGCTCTACCGGGCCGGCCGCGACATCCAGGCCGGCCGCGTCTGGTCGAACACCTACCACCAGTACCCCGCGGGAGCGGCGTTCGGCGGCTACAAGCAGTCCGGCATAGGGCGCGAGAACCACAAGATGATGCTCGACCACTACCAGCAGACGAAGAACCTGCTCGTCAGCTACGCGGACGGCCCGATGGGCTTCTTCTGATGGAGACCGCAGCGAAGGAGGTTCGGGTCGTCCCGGCCGATCCTGCCCCGGCCCCCGAAGCGGTCGCCCTGCCCTCCCGGGTCGACGTCTCCGCGGAGGCGGCGGCATTCCTCGTCGACCTCACGGCCGAGCACGGCCCCCTGATGTTCCACCAGTCGGGCGGCTGCTGCGACGGCTCGTCGCCGATGTGCTATCCGGTGGGCTTCTTCCGGGTCGGCGCGGTCGACGTCCACCTCGGCGACCTGCACGTCGACGGTCTCGACCCGATCGAGGTCTACATGTCGCGCAGCCAGTTCGAGTACTGGAAGTGGACGCACCTCACGATCGACGTCGTCGCGGGCCGGGGCGCCGGCTTCTCGGTCGAGTCGCCCGAGGGGCGCCGGTTCCTGATCCGGTCGCGCATGCTCGACGACGCCGAGCAGGCAGCCCTCGGGCTAGTCCCGGGGAGCTGACCGAGAGGACCCCGCAGGTCTACGGCGTCTGCGCCGCTGCCGTCCCGCCCTCGGCGGGCGGCAGGGCGTAGACGCCGTGGCCGGTCCGCACGATGACGCCCTGCCGCGCCAGGACCGAGAGGGTCGAGAGCACGCTCGAGCGGCGGTAGCCCGGGAGCGCCTCGACGATCCCGGTGGTGCGCAGGGCCCCGGCGCGGAGCACCTCGGGCAGCCGCTCCGCGAGCGAGTCACCCGACGAGCTGCCCGCGGGGGCCTGCGGCCCGTCGTCGGCCGAGGCAGGGTCGACCCCGGCCTCGGCGACGTACTCGGCACGGGCGTGCGCCAGCCCCTCCGCGGTGACCCGCGTCGTGGCGCCGTCCGGCCCCGCGGCCTGGGCGTACGGGCCGAGCGTCAGCGACCGGCCGACCCGGCCGTGGACCGCCGACGCGCTGGTGCCCTGGTGCTCGGCGATCTCCGGGTAGGAGGCGCCGCCCAGCAGCAGGACCGCCTCCCCCTCGAGAGCCAGCCACTGCCCCAGGCTCGCGATCTCCCAGCCCGCCGCCGTGACGGCGGAGCCCCAGACCTCGATGTCGTCGCCGTGCTCGGTCGTAAGGGCGTGCAGGTCGGCCAGCAGGTCGACGAGGCGCCCCCGGGCGTCGTCGACGATCTCGGCCGTGAACTGCGGCGGGCGTCGAAGTTTGATCGGTCGTGACATCTGTGAAAGACTATCCAAGTTGCCCGAGCGGCAGCGCGACGTCGTCCGGCGATCCGGACGTCACACCCCAATCTTCCCAGGAGTTCCCATGGCATTCGCAATCGTGCGCGCCGGCGGCCGTCAGGAGAAGGTCGAGGTCGGGACGATCCTGACCGTCGACCGCCTCAAGGCCTCGGCATCCGACACCGTCTCGTTCGTCCCCGTCCTGCACGTCGACGGCGACACGATCCTCACCGGCGACGACCTCGCGAAGGTCACCGTCGAGGGCGAGGTCCTGAACGACCTCCGCGGCCCGAAGATCGTCATCCAGAACTACAAGAACAAGACCGGCTACAAGCGTCGCATGGGCTTCCGTGCCGACCTGACCCGCGTCAAGATCACCTCGATCACCACCAAGTAGCACCGCGACGCCGAAGACATCCCAGGAGCTGACACCACATGGCACACAAAAAGGGCGCATCGTCCACTCGTAACGGCCGCGACTCGAACGCACAGCGCCTCGGCGTGAAGCGCTTCGGCGGCCAGGTCGTCCTCGCCGGCGAGATCATCGTCCGCCAGCGCGGCACCCACTTCCACCCCGGCGCCAACGTCGGTCGTGGCGGTGACGACACCCTGTTCGCCCTCGCCCCCGGCGCGGTCGAGTTCGGCAACAAGGGCGGCCGCAAGGTCGTCAACATCGTCGCGAGCCAGGTCGCGGTCGACGCGTAGCACCCGGTCCCGCGCACGCGCGGGACCGTCCGACGGCGGTCGCCCCCTCACGGGGGCGGCCGCCGTCGTCGTGTCCCCCCGCCTTGTACCCTCCCGGTCCAGGGCGCTCCCGGTCCCCCGGCGTAGACGGGACGGATGAAGGCTCTCACCTACCAGTCCATCGCCGACGTCGCCGTCACCGAGGTGCCCGACCCCACCATCGTCGATCCCGCCGACGCGATCATCAAGGTCACGTCCGCCGCGATCTGCGGCAGCGACCTGCACCTGTACGACGTCTTCGACCCCTACCTCGACAAAGGCGACGTGCTCGGCCACGAGACCATGGGCGTCGTGACCGCGGTCGGCTCCGCCGTCTCGCGCATCCAGGTCGGCGACCGCGTCGTCGTCCCCTTCGTCATCGCCTGCCGCGAGTGCTTCATGTGCCAGCGCGGCCTCTTCTCGCAGTGCGAGACCACCCAGGTCACCGAGTACGGCTCCGGCGCCACCCTCTACGGCTACACCAAGCTCTACGGGCAGGTCCCCGGCGGCCAGGCCGAGCAGCTGCGCATCAAGCTCGCCGACGCCAACCTCGTCAAGGTCGGCCACGACCTCCCCGACGAGCGCTACCTCTTCCTCAGCGACATCCTCCCCACCGCCTGGCAGGGCGTGGAGTACGCGAACGTGCCCGACGGCGGCACCGTCGTCGTGCTGGGCCTCGGCCCGGTCGGCCAGTTCGCCTCGCGCATCGGCGTGCACAAGGGCTTCCGCGTCATCGGCGTCGACCCGGTGCCCGAGCGCCGCGCGATGGCGGAGCGCCACGGCGTCGAGGTCCTCGACCTCACGAAAGACGTGGCCGACGTCATCAAGGGCATGACCGACGACCGGGGGCCCGACTCGGTCGTGGACGCGGTCGGCATGGAGGCCCACGACCACGGCGGCGTGAGCATGGTGCAGAAGTTCGCGGCGGCGCTGCCCGACAAGGTCGGCCAGGCACTGATGCAGAAGGCGGGCGTCGACAGCCTCAGCGCGATGCACCTCGCTTTCGAGGTCGTCCGCCGCGGCGGCACCGTCTCGCTCAGCGGCGTGTACGGCGGCACCGCCGACCCGACGCCGTTCCTCACGCTCTTCGACAAGCAGATCACCATCCGCATGGGCCAGTGCAACGTGCACCAGTGGATGGACACCCTCATGCCCCTCGTCGAGGACCCGTCCGACCCGCTCGGCACCGAGGACCTCACGACGCACCCGGTGCCCCTCGACCGGGCGCCCGAGATGTACGAGATCTTCAAGAAGAAGGAGGACGGCTGCATCAAGGTCGTCCTCAAGCCCTGACCGACCGCACCATCCGCTCACCGGGCCGGACCCGAGAGCCGAGGAGGCGCCTCCTGCGCCCCCGGCCTCGGGTCCGGCCCTGAGTTCGCCCACCGTTCACCGGAACACGCAGGTCCGTTCACCCCACACGGAGCTACCGGATGATGGACTGGTGTCGAACACACAACGAGGGTCCCGATCCCGAGGCCCCCGTCGGTGACATCGAATGAGAGCACTCATGGATCTCCGGACGGCCGAGCACCCCCGGCCAGAGCACTTCGTCCTGCACCTGAGCGACACGCACCTCGTCGGAGGCGACAGGCCCCTCTACGGGGCCGTCGACAGCGAGGCCCGCCTCGGCCAGATCATCCGCGAGATCGAGGCCTCGGGCGTCCGCCCCGAGGCGATCGTGCTGACGGGCGACCTCACCGACAAGGGCGAGCCGGAGGCGTACCGCAAGCTCCGGGCACTGCTCGAGCCGGCGGCCGAACGGCTCGGCGCTCAGCTCATCTGGGCCATGGGCAACCACGACGAGCGCGGGGCGTTCCGCGAGCAGCTCTTCGGGCAGCTCCCCTCCGACCGGCCCGTCGACCTCGTCTACGACGTGAACGGGCTCCGCGTCATCACGCTCGACACGAGCGTCCCCGGTCACCACCACGGCGAGCTCAGCGGCGCCCAGCTCGACTGGCTCGCCGAGGAGCTCAGCACGCCCGCCCCCGACGGCACGGTCATCGCCATGCACCACCCGCCCGTCCCGTCCGTGCAAGATCTGAGCGTGCTCGTCGAGCTGCGCGACCAGGCCTCACTCGCCGAGGTGATCGAGGGCAGCGACGTCCGCACCATCATCGCCGGCCACCTGCACTACTCGACCACCGCGATGTTCGCGGGCGTCCCCGTGAGCGTCGCCTCCGCCACCTGCTACACGCAGGACCTCAACTCGCGTCTCGGCGGCACCCGCGGCCGCGACGGCGCGCAGTCGTTCAACCTCGTGCACCTGTACCGCGACACGGTCGTGCACTCGGTCGTGCCGATGGGCACCTACGACACCGTGGGCGAGCCGGTCTCCGCTGAGTCCACGGCCGAGCGCCTCGCCGTCGCCGGCGTGCGGATCGAGGCCGCCGCGCCTCGGCACCGCCGCACCGACACGGCGCCCGTGCCGATCGTGCGCGACCTCGCGCTGACGGGTCCGATCGACACCCTCTGAGGACGCGCGGCCCGCACGGCCGCCTGACGACGACGCCGCCCCCGGGCTCCCGGGGGCAGCGTCGTCACCGTCAGTCGACAGGGCCGGTCAGCGCGTGGTGAGCCGCCGGGCACGCCACGACCGACGCACGAGCAGGGCACCGAGGAGGAGCGCCGTCAGCGCCGCCGCCACGAGCGCCCCGAGGGGGCCGGCTCCCGTGAATGCGAGGGCTCCGCGGTCGGCGAGGGTCGACGACGAGCCGTCGGAGGCGGTCCCGTCGCCCGAGGACCCGGGCGAGGTGCCTGCTCCCTGGCCGACGCCGTCTCCCCCGCCGCCCGGCGGGTCGCCGGGCACCACCGGGGCAGCCCCGACCGACACGGGCACGGCGATCGAGGCCGGGGCGAAGGGCACGGGTGCGAACGCCGGCAGGTCCGCCGCGCTCGAGACCGTCACCGTCGCCGTGCGGTCGCCGGCCACGTCGAAGGCCCGGGTCGTCGTCACGAGCCAGGTGTCGCCGTCGGGGACGACCGTGGCCGGGGCGGCGACGCCGTCGTCCCACTCGACCTGCGCCTCCATCGCGGTGGTCTCGGTCGAGAGCACGGCCGGCGTCGGCGTGACGCCCGAAGACTCGGGGAAGGCCGGCGTCACCGGGGTCAACGACGCACGGGCGAGCCGCAGCTCGACGGTGCTGCCCACCTCGGCCGGCACCGGCTGCACGCCGACCGGAGCGAGGGCGAGCTCGGCCTGGTCGGAGGCCGACACGCTCGGGACGGCGTCGTCCGGGCCGGTGCCCCAGGTGAGGCCCTCGGGCGACGAGGCGAGGTCGAAGATCAGCTCGGCGCCGTCCTGCAGGTCGGTCGCGTCGAACCAGGTGCGCGTGTGCGGCACGCCGTCGACGCTGAGGCCGCGGACGTAGCGGGGGGAATCGCCGGAGGCGGCGGGCGCGGACACCGAGACCTGCGCGCCGTCGTCGAGCGTGATCGTCGCCGACAGCACCCGCGGCGCGTTGACGGCCATGATGCCCGAGCCGGGCTCGACCGGCATCATGCCGAGCGAGGCCAGCACGTACCAGGACGAGAGGGTGCCGAGGTCGTCGTTGCCGACGCCTCCGCCAGGCGTGTCCGGGAACCGGTTGAGGTTGGCGGCCAGCACGTCGTTGACCTTCGCGGGCTCGCCGACGAAGTCGTAGAGCCAGGGGTCGATCAACATGGGCTCGTTGCCGGGGTTGTAGCCGATGCTCGAGTAGTAGTCGCTGCCGCCCTCGGCCCAGCTCGCCGGCGAGACGCCCGGCGCGGCGCGCAGGGCCGGCAGGTCGACGTACTGGTCGAGGCGCTCCAGGAACGACTCACGACCGCCCATGGCGTCGACGAGGCCGGGGACGTCCTGCGGGGCCATCCACTGGTAGTGCCAGGGCGTGCCCTCGTGGAAGCCGGACTGCTGCACCTCGGCGAGCTCGGGCGCGGAGTTGAACGTGCCGTCGGGTCCGACAGCGTTGACGATGCCGGTGAAGCCGCCCGTCAGCTCGACGTCGGGGTTCCACAGGGTGCGCCAGTTGCGGCCCCGCTCGAGGAACGGTGCCGCCTCGTCGTCCTTGCCGAGTCGCTGCGCCGCCGCGCCGATCGCCGCGTCCGCGAGGGCGAACTCCATCGTCGCCGAGCCGCCGTGGCGGTACTCCTCGAACTGCCCGCCGAGCCCGCCGCCGTTCTCGGCGTACCAGGGCACGTGCCCGTTCGCGAGGTAGAACTCGGCGCTCTGGCGGCCCACGGAGGCGACGCCCGCCGGAGGCGCGGTGGTCGCGTTCTCGGTCAGGAAGCCCCAGAGCTCGTCGTGGATGTCGTCCGGCACCGTGCCCAGGGCGAAGTTCTCCGCCAGCCAGGGCGACACCGGGTCGCCGGCCATGATGTTCGTCTCGAGCGCGCCGAGCGACCACCGGGGCAGCCAGCCGCCCTCGATCCTCGCGCGGTGCATCGACCGCACCACGTCCTCCGCCCGGTCGTGCTCGAACAGCGCGTGCAGGGTCGCCTGCGTGCGGTACGTGTCCCAGAGGGAGAAGCGCTGGTAGTAGGTCCATCCGTCGGCGACGTGCTGCTGCAGGTCCATCCCGAGGTAGCGGCCGTCGACGTCGCTGCCGATCGTCGGCGACAGGAGGCTCTTGTAGAGCTGCGTGTAGAAGACCCGCAGCTGCTCGTCGGTCTCGGTCGTCACGTCGAAGCGGCCGAGCGCGTCGTCCCACGCCGCGGCCGTCGAGGCGCGCACGGAGTCGAAGCCGAGACGCTCGCCGTCGACGGTGGTCTCGGCGACGCGGTTGCCCCGGGCTCCGTCGAGGTCGACGAACGAGACGCCCACGCTGAGCTCGACCGTCCGGTCGGTCGTCGTGTCGAACGTCGCGGCCGCGCCGTTCAGGCCGACGTCGACGGCGCTCGCCTCGGACGCGGGCACGAAGCTGCCGTCCGTCCCCCATGTGCCGTGCATCGCGGCGGGACGGTCGAACTCGGCGCTGAAGAAGTACCGGACGGAGTCGTCGGTGCCGCCGCAGAAGCCGCCGTTGTCGACCCAGCCCTCGACGGTGCGGTCGTCGAGCCACGTGACGCTGCTGGCGCCGGCGTCACGGAGGGTCTGGCCCACGTTGACCGAGACGGAGCCCGTGGCGCCCTCGGGGAAGGTGTAGCGGTGCTCGCCGACGCGTGTCGACGCGGTGAGCTCGACCTCGACGTCGTCGGCCAGGAGCGCCGTGTAGTACCCGGCCGAGGCCTGCTCGGTGGTCGCCTGGTCCTTCAGGGCGATCGCCGTCCGCTCGGTGACGGGGGCGCCGCCGGCGCTCGGGGTGACCAGCACCTCCCCCGCGGCCGGGCAGCCGGCGCTGTTGACGTGCTGGTGGCTGAAGCCCCAGACCTCGCCCGCGTCCTTGCTGTACGACGTCGACGCGTACGAGGCCGTGTTGTCGGGGCTCAGCTGCACCATGCCGAACGGCGCCGTCGCGCCGGGGAACGCGTTGCCCTCGCTCTCGGTGCCGACGAAGGGGTTCACGAGCGCCGACAGGCCCGTGTCGGGGGCCGAGACGCCGACGCCGGGGGCGGGAGCGGCCTGGGCCGGCACGGCGGCGAGGCCCGTGAGGGCGCCTCCGCCGACGGCGACCGCGAGGGCGGTGAGGGCTGCGGCGACGCGACGGCCGTGCGGGCGGGAGCCGGAAGGCGACGGGGAACGACCCTGACGTCGTCCCGGGGCGGGGGTGATCGGGTGGGGCATGGGGGCGTTGTCCTCCTCGACGAACGATCCGCGCCTCCTGCTCGCCCGGGTGCACGTCGGCGTGCACCCGACCGGACGGCGACGTCACGGGGCGGCACGGCTCGGGGCCGACAGCGGGAGGGCGTGACTTGTCTACCACGAGACGTACCCCGGACGACACTCGTCGGGGTACGTCGACCGACGGGGCGGCCCCTGGGTGCTGGTCCCGCCGGACGGCTCCGTGGCCGTCTCGTCCGGCTCAGCCGCGGGCGAGGTACGCGCGCAGCCGGCGCAGGTAGTGGTCGCGGAGCACGTGCCGCAGGCGAGCCGGCAGCCGCGGCACGACGAGACGGCAGAGCAGCAGCACCGCGCCGAACGCGCGGGCCCGGACGGGCCCCCACGGGAGCCTGAAGGCCTCGCGCAGGCGATCCGGCAGCAGCCCGGTGGTCACGAGCCGGGCGAGGGGCATGGCGAGCCGCAGCGCGAGGGGCACGGCCCGCGGGTGCAGCAGCTGGTGCGCCACGTCGCGCGTGACGTCGTCGACGACGAGCTCGTCGAGACGCGCGTCCCACCAGGCGCGGAAGGTCGCCCGGTCGGCGGGCCAGGCCCCCGGGGGCAGCTGCAGCGCGGTCCCCACCCGCTCGTAGTCGCGGTAGACCGCCTCGGACGCCGCGACGGGGCCGTAGACGCGCTCGTACAGGTCGATCGCCGAGTCGTAGAGCGTCGCGGCGACCCAGAGCTGCAGCTGCGGGTCGTGCGCGTCGTAGGCCACGGACGAGGAGGCGTCGCTCCGGACCGGTGCGTGCGCCCGGTCGACGAGACGGCGCACCGCCGCCGACTCCTCCTCGCTGCCGTAGACGATCGCGTAGAGGTAGGTCATCGTGCCGTGCAGGCGCTGCAGCGGCCGGTCGACGAAGTCGCTGTGCTCGGCGACGCCGTGGCCGACGCCCGGGCACGCGAGCTGGAGCAGGATGGCGCGTCCGCCCGCGCCGAGCAGCAGGGCCTCCCCTGCCATGTCGCGGATGCCGCGCACGTCGCGGCCCCGCCTCACCTGGTCCTCGTGCACCGGGCCAGCCTAGGGCGGCCGCCCGGGGAGGCCGCCGGGCGCCTCGCTAGGCTCTCGGCATGGCCACCCCCGACTTCGTCCTGTCCCTCCGCGAGGCCGTCGGCACCGCGCCGCTCTGGCTCTCAGGCGTCACCGCCGTCGTGACGAAGGGCGACGACGTGCTCATGGTCCGCCGCTCGGACACCGGGGCGTGGACGCCGGTCACCGGGATCGTCGATCCGGGCGAGCACCCTGCCGACGCGGCCGCCCGCGAGGTGCTCGAGGAGGCGGACGTGACGGCCGAGCCCGTCCGTCTCGCGGGCGTCGGCGTCACCGGGGTCGTCACCTACCCGAACGGCGACCAGGCGAGCTACCTCGACCACACCTTCGCCCTGCGCTGGGTCTCGGGCGAGCCCGCCCCGGCCGACGGAGAGAACACGGAGGCGCGGTGGTTCGCCCGGGACGCGCTCCCGCCGATCAGCGACGAGATGCGCGGCAGGATCGACGCCGGGCTCTCGGACGAGCCCGGCGCCCGGTTCACCGCGGCGGGCGAGCTCCGGGGAGGCGGCCGGCACCGGGACGACGTCGGCGGTCCTGCCGGCGCGGCCCCCGCCTCCTAGGACTCGATGCTGCCCTGCGGGCCGCCGGCACGCAGCGTGCGTCGCTCCTGCTCGGCGGCCTCGCGCGCGACCCGGTCCATCTCGGCCTGCTCCCACGGCGCCGCGAACGGGAAGTAGCGCTCGAGGAAGTCGGTCACCGTGTCGGTGCGCTCCTCGTCGGTCACCTCGGGGAAGCTGCCGTCGTTCAGGCAGAAGAAGTCGAACGAGCGCTTCTTCAGCACCTCGGACAGCGACGCGAGACCGGAGACCATCGTGGTGTCGACGTAGCTCACCTTGGCGTTCTCCTGCACGATCGCCCGGCCGGTCATCAGCGTGTAGTAGTGGTACAGCGAGTTGGTGACCGAGATGTTCTCCTTCGCGCGGAACGGGCTGGCACCCGTGGCGGCGAAGTCGTCGTGGAACTCGTGCTCCATCTCGAACAGCACGCTGCGGCGGAGCGGCGCGGCGGTGTGCTCGAGGTGACGCGTCGTGACCCGCCCGAAGCGCTGCTGCAGGAGGCGACGGTTGACCCGGGCGGCGTTCTCGAAGCCGCTGCGCTCGGGGTTGTTCAGCCCGAGGCCGATGCGGGTGTCGGCCTCGATGAACTTCGACACCGAGCCGGGCGAGAAGAACATCGACGGCGCGACGGGACGGCCGAAGAACATGTCGTCGTTCGAGTAGAGGAAGTGCTCGCTGAGCCCCTCGATGTGGTGCAGCTGCGACTCGACGGCCTGCGAGTTGTGGGTCGGCAGCCAGGAGAGGTCGGAGAAGAACTCCTCGCTGCGGACGACGCGGACCCGGGGGTGGTCGCCGAGCCACTCGGGCACGGGCGAGTCGGTCGCGATGTAGATGTTCCGCACCCACGGCGCGAACATGTAGACCGAGCGGAGCGCGTACTTGAGCTCGTCGATCTGACGGAACCGCGCGGGGGCGTCGTCGCCCTCGCCCACCACGTGGCCGTTCGCGCGGGCTGCTCGGGCGCGCTGGTACTCGACGGAGTTGCCGTCGACCCACGAGAAGACGATGTCGACGTCGAAGGTGATGTCGGTGGCGTGGTCGTCGAACATGTGGGCGAGCGTGGGCCACTGCATGCCGTAGCGCTCGACGGTCTCCTCGACGGCCTCGGAGCGCGGCAGGTCGGTGCGCATGAGCGCGTTCTCGACCGGGACGAGGATCTGGTCGTCCGTGGGGATCCAGAACTCGACCTGGACCGCGGTGCCGGCGCCGTAGCGCAGGCGCCCGATGGGCTCGACGCGCGGACGGTAGAGGCGGAAGATGCGCTCGTCCTCGTCGAGCAGGCCGCCCTCGGACACGAGCACGGCCTGGCCCTTGGGGGGCTTGGCGTAGAAGGGCTCGGTCGCGGCCGCTGCGGTCATCGCCTCGGCGAAGGCGTCGCGGTGGACCGTGTCGACGGCGATGACGGGACGGACGTCGTTGCCCCGCACCAGCAGGAAGGGGACCTCGGCCTCGTCGAGCACCCGACGGATGAAGAGCAGGTCCTCGATCATCGACTGCTGCGGGGTGAGGTGGCCGTTGAGGAGCGTGAACTGGCCCTTGCGGACCACGACGTCGTCGCGGTCCAGACCACCGGCTCGGGGACGGGGCGTCAGGAGCGGACTCTCCGTCGTTCCGGTGATCTCGGTGACCATCTAGGCTCAACTCCCTGTGCTCGCCTCGGGCAGGCTCGTGCACGTCGACACCCAATTTAGCGGTCCGCGGAGCGGGCCGCGTGCAGGGGTGCTGGCGGGTGGCGGAGGATGCGGCGTGCAGGGCGGTCAGCGACACCGTCCGGGGGCGGGACGACCGCCTCCGGCGCCGCGGCCCGCCTCGGCGTTCGGCACCTTGGTGCGGACGCCCGCGACGATGAAGACGACCGCTGCCGCGAACTGCATCGCGGCCCAGGGCTGACCGCTGAGGGGCACGACGACGACCGGGTTCCAGAGGACCGCGATCGCGCCGAGCAGCGCGACCGCCCACCAGGCCCGCCCGCGCCAGGCGAAGACCGCCATGATCAGGGCGAGGATGGCGACCACGTAGCGCACGACGGTGAACGTGCCGGAGTCGAGCAGGAAGGCCCCCACCGTGAGCACGACGGCGCCGAGCAGGCCGGGCGCGAGGGCCGGGCGGAGGAAATCGGGGGCCTGGGGCGTGGGCACGGAGCCGCCTCTCGTCGATGTCGGGCACGATCGTGCCCGGGAGAGCCTAGCGACGGGCGTCGTGGCGCACCCTGGACGCGGCGACGCCCCCGGGACGACGGTTCGTCGAGGGGGCGTCGGGGCTGAACGGCGGACCTCAGTCGATGTCGTAAGGGACGTGCAGCACCGTGAGGGGCCGGCTCATCGGCGGCTCGCCGCGGAGGCGCTCCAGCCCGGGCAGGAGCTCGGCGACCCAGGCACGGTAGCCCTCGTCGCTCAGGTGCACGCCGTCGGTGGTGAACTCAGGGCGGAGCGCCTCGCCCGACTCGTCGGCCAGTGCCGGCCACAGGTCGAGCCACTGGGCCCGGACCGTCGACGAGAACTGGCGGAGGTGGCGGTTGGCGTCCTGGATGCGCGGCGCCTGGTCGGCGGTGCGCGGCAGGATCGACTGCAGCAGCAGGCGCGTGCCCGGCAGCTCGCGACGCATCGTCACCATGAGCGACTCGACGCCGCGGACGACCTGCTCCACGGTGCGTCGGGCCGTGAAGTCCTCGTTGCCGATCAGCAACACGACGGAGTCGGGACGTGCCGCGACGACCTCGTCGAGGCGCTCCGTCAGGCTCGCCGTGGTGTCGCCGTCACGGCCCAGGGCGACGACGTCGTCGTCCGGGAACCAGGCCGACCAGTCGCCGCCTGCCGTCGTGCTGTCTCCGACGAAGACCAGTCTCTCGCCGTGCGCCATGGGTACCTCCGGGTGGTGTCGATGTGCCGAGGGGCCGGACGGCCCCCGGCGTGTCGTCTCGGGGAAGCGTACCGCTCGCGGCCTGCGCACGACCCGGGCGGCCGTCTCAGCGGCGGAAGCGCCGCGGCCGCCGAGCGGCGATCCGGTCGAGCGCGTGCCGGACGCTCGGCAGCAGCACGACGAACGAGACCACGACCACGAGCACCCCGAAGGCCACGCCGAGCCAGAGGGGCACCGGCGAATCCGCACCGGCCTCCGCGGGATAGAGCGGGGTCGGCGTCGCCGCAAGGACGGCCGCGAGGGTCACGACCGGGCCGCGGCGACCTCGGACGCCACGTCGGACGCCACGTCGGCACCGGCACCGGCAGCGCTCTCCGAACCCGAGCCCAGGCCCGACGCGTCCCGTGCGGCCGTCGCCGTGATCCGGCGCAGCATGCCGCTGAAGATCACCCCGTGGAACGGCAGGATGGCGAACCAGTACAGCCGGCCGCCGAGCCCGTGCGGGAAGAACACGGCGCGCTGGCGGTAGTGCGAGCCACCTCCCTCGCGCGGGGTGACGCGCATCTCGAGCCATGCCCCGCCCGGCGCCTTCATCTCGGCGCGCAGCCGCAGCAGCCGGCCTCGCTCGAGCGTCTCGACGCGCCACCAGTCGAGCGCGTCGCCGACCCGGAGGGACGTGGCGCTGCGCCGCCCGCGACGGAGCCCCACTCCCCCGACGAGCCGGTCCATCCAGCCGCGCGCGGCCCAGGCGAGCGGGAACGAGTACCAGCCGTTCTCGCCGCCGATGCCCTCGACGACGCGCCAGAGCGCCTCCGGCGACGCGGTCGAGTCGGTCTCGCGGTCGTCGGTGTACACCGTGTGCCCCGACCAGTCGGGGTCGCTCGGCAGGAGGTCGCTGGGGGCGCCGGCGACCGACGAGTCCTGCCAGCTCGTCTCGACCTCGCCGTCCTTCTCGCGCTGCAGCGCAAGCCGCACGGCGGCCCGGTAGCGCAGGAGCCCCTCGGCGGGCGGCGGCACGACGTCGTCGATGTCGCTCTCGCTCACTACGCAGTCGTACTGCAGGGAGGCGATGATCGGGATCGCGAGGGCGCGCGGGATCGGCGTGACGAGGTTCACCCACTGCGAGGCGAGCCAGGGCGTGAAGACGGGCAGTGAGGCGATCGGGCGCTGCGCGAGGCCCGCCTCCAGCGCGTACCCGTTCATCATCTGGCCGTACCGGAGCACGTCGGGCCCGCCGATGTCGAACGTGCGGTTGACGTCGGCGGGCACGTCGGCCGAGCCGATCAGGTAGTGCAGCACGTCGCGGACGGCGATCGGCTGGATGTGGTTGCGGACCCACTTCGGCGCGGGCATGTAGGGCAGCACGTCGGTGAGGTGGCGGATCATCTCGAAGGACGCGGAGCCCGACCCGATCACGACCCCGGCCTGGAGGGCGACGGTGGGCACGCCGCTCGCCAGGAGCACGTCGCCCACGTCGCGGCGGCTCCGGAGGTGCTTCGACAGCTCCCCGTCGGGGTGCAGGCCCCCGAGGTAGACGATGCGGGCGACCCCGGCGTCGCGGGCGGCGTCCGCGAACACGTGGGCGGCCTCGGCCTCGGCCCTCTCGAAGTCGCCCTTGCTGCCCATGGCGTGGGCGAGGTAGTACGCCACCTCGACGCCGTCGAGCGCGACGCGGACGGACTCGGGGTCGGTCAGGTCGCCCTGGACGACCTCGACGTCGTCGGCCCACGGCACGTCGACGAGCTTCTCGGGCGAGCGGACGAGGACGCGCACGTCGGCTCCGGCCTCGACCAGGCGCGGGGTGAGGCGGCCTCCGATGTAGCCGGTGGCCCCGGTGACGAGCACGCGGCGGCGCGAGACCGCCTCGTCCGTGTCGCGCGTGACGTCGGTCTCGACGGGCGCCTCGGGCGTTCCGGTGGGCGCGTTCGTCGTCGGGTCGTTCTCAGCAGGCATGTCGACGACGGTACGCCGCCGGTCTCAGGACAGGCCGAGGACCTCGCGCGTGCGGACGACGTCGGCCCGGATGTGCTCGATCAGCGCGTCGATGCCCTCGAAGGCCACGTTGCCGCGGACCCAGTCGACGAACATCACCGTCAGCTCCTGGCCGTAGAGGTCCATCGAGACGTCGAGCAGGTGTGCCTCGACCTGCTTCTCGGGCACGCCCTCGAAGGTCGGGTTGTGCCCCACCGAGACGGCGGCGGGATAGGTCGTGTCGCCGACCAGCACGCGGGCCGCGTAGACGCCGTCGGCCGGGACGTAGCCCTCGCTGTCGGGCGCGAGGTTGGCGGTCGGGAAACCGAGCTCGCGACCGCGCTGCTCGCCGTGCACGACGATCCCGCGGACGGCCGGCTCCCGGCCGAGCAGTTCGCCGGCGCGCGCGACGTCGCCGGCCTCGAGCAGCTCCCGGATCCAGGTCGAGGAGGCGCGGCGCCCGCCCCCGAGA
Organism: Frigoribacterium sp. PhB116; assembly: GCF_004364285.1. GTDB lineage: Bacteria > Actinomycetota > Actinomycetes > Actinomycetales > Microbacteriaceae > Frigoribacterium. The sequence continues at coordinate 653,543 of NZ_SOBE01000001.1, forward strand.
CGCACGTCGTCGATCGACACGACCTCGAGCCCGCGCTCGGCGCCGAGCTCGCGCAGCGTGTCGACGTCGCCGCTGCCCCGGACGCCGAAGCGGAAGTCGTCGCCGACGAAGACGACGCGGGCGTGCAGGGCGCCGACGAGGATCCGGTCGACGAACTGCGCGGGCGTGAGGCTGCGGAGCTCGTCGTCGAAGGTGAGCATGAGGGTCGCCGCCACCCCGGCGGCCCCGAGCAGCTCGCGCTTCTGGCGGTTGCTGACGAGCGACCGCGGCACCGAGCCCGGCCGCAGCACGGCGAGGGGGTGCCGGTCGAAGGTGACCACGGCCGAGGTGAGGCCGCGCTCGGCCGCCACCTGCTCGAGCAGGTCGATCACGGCGCGGTGCCCCACGTGCACGCCGTCGAACTTGCCGATCGTCACCGCGGTCGGGCCGACATCGGCGGGCACGTCGGCGAGGGCGTCCCAGAACTGCACGGGAGCTACTCCGTCCGGTCGGCGGCGTCCGCCTCGGCGGCGACGGCGGGCCGGGAGCGGAGCAGCCAGAGGATGCCCAGCACGGGCAGGACGAGGGGGACGAAGCCGTAGCCGCGCCCGAACCACGACCACACGGTGTCGTCGGGGAACAGCTCCGGGTCGAGCACGGTCACCAGGCCGACGATCAGCACCCCGGCGAGCTCGAACGAGATGGTCGCCCAGGCGACGGCGTACGAGGTGCGTCCGCGGCGGATCAACGACACGGTGGCGACGATGTAGACCACGGCGGCGAGGGCGCTCAGCGTGTACGCGAGCGGCGCCTCGTCGAACTGCTCGAGGATCTGGAACACGGACCGGCCGGTCGCCGCCAGGGCGAGCACCGCGTACACCGCGATGAGGACCCGGCCGACGCCGACCGCACGAGAAGACTTCTGAGTGACCATCACCGACAAGGATATGGCGCGCGCCTGTGCACCGGCGCCAGGACGCAGGAGGCGCTCGTCACGCGACCTGGACGGTCCAGATCTGCAGCATGCGGTAGACCATGACCGCGACCGCGAAGACGGCCGCCGCGAGCACGAGGTTGCTCCACCGGGTGCGGTCGACGAGCGCCCAGACGACGGCGAGCGGCGGCAGCAGGATCGCCGAGACGAGGTAGATGTAGAACTCGACGACGTTGCCCGTCGGCGGGTTGCCCGCGAACGGCGCGACGATCGCGACCACCAGCTGCACGAGCAGCAGCAGCAGCACGAGCGCCGTGGCGCCGACCGTGATGTCGTTCGGCAGCTTGCCCGAGAAGCCGGCCACCAGGCAGACCAGCCCGGCGACGCAGGCCACGATCACCTGGGCCCAGGTGAACCACTCGATCACGCGCGCACCTCGTCGGTCGGGAAGTTGACGATGGGCACGGCACGGCCGCCGCGCACCGAGACCAGCCCGGCGAGGTCGCCCGAGGCGGTCACCGCGGCCACGGGGCCCTCGGTGTCGGCCAGCCCCGCGACGGGCCGCTTGCCGTGGCCGAGGTCGGTCGCCTCGTCGGCCGTCATCGACCAGACGGCAAACAACGAGGAGGCGACCGCCGAGGGAGCGAGGAGGGCCGGCGCGACCTCGATGCCCTCGAGCACCGCGGCGTCGGCCACGTCGAAGGATCCGACCCGCGTGCGCCGCAGCGCGGTGAGGTGCCCGCCCACGCCCAGCGCGCCGCCGAGGTCGCGAGCCAGGGCCCGCACGTAGGTGCCCGACGAGCAGCTGACCCGGACGTCGAGGTCGCGGACGGCCACGCCGTCGGCGACGGCGTCACGGCGGTCGAGCACGACGAACTCGGAGACCACCACGTCACGCGCCTTGAGCTCGACCTCGACGCCCTCACGGGCCAGGTCGTAGGCACGTCGACCGCCCACCTTGATGGCGCTGACCGTGGTCGGCACCTGGCTGATCGGCCCGGTGAGGTCGGCGATGCCGGCGTCCACCGCGGCGTCGGCCACACCCGACGCGTCGGAGGTGGAGGTGACCTCGCCCTCGGAGTCGTCGGAGGCGGTGGAGACGCCCAGCCGGATCGTCGCCTCGTACGTCTTGTCCAGCCCGACGAGGAACGTGAGGAGCCTGGTCGACGAGTTGAGGCCGAGCACGAGCAGGCCGGTGGCGAGGGGATCGAGCGTGCCCGCGTGGCCGACCTTGCGGGTGCCGGCGGCCTTGCGGACGCGGGCGACCACGTCGTGGCTGGTGATGCCCTGCGGCTTGTCGACGAGGAGGATGCCGCTGTTCACGCGACGACGCTACCGCACCGTGCCCGGGCCGACGCTCAGCACGCGTCGTCGAACACGCGGCGCGGGTGCTCGGGGTCGGCGACGTCGACGACCGCCGTGGCGACGGCCCGCAGGCCGCCGCGACCGCCGCCCGGGGTGACCCAGACCGTGTAGTTCCAGAGCCCGGCGAGCTCGGGGCGCCCGAGCGCCTCGCCGTCGACGACGAGCAGGGCGTCGTCGGGGCCCGTCACCCAACGCGGCTCGACCTCGCGCTGCGAGGCGCTGTCGAACGCCGCCGGCACCCATGCGGTGCTGCCGCCCAGCCGGAACGGCTCCACGAGGACCCGGCGCAGGAGCGCCCCGTCGACCGGGGCGGGCTCGCCGTCGGCGACCGCGCCTCCCTCGCCCCGGGGCCTGCCGAAGTCGGAGACCGACGCTCGGAAGGCCGCGTGGCCCGCCTCGACCAGGGCAGCCGCGAGGTCGTCGGCGAAGGCCGACTGACCGGCACCCGCGGGGCCGTCGACGGCGACGAACGCCCGGCCCCTCGAGTAGTTGTGCAGGATCTCGGTCGCGAGAGCGCGCAGCGTGTCCTTCTTGGCGGGGGCCCAACGAGTCGTCATGCGGTCACCCTAGGCCGGGCGGCCGACAGCGGTCCGAGCGCCCGTAGGATCGTCCGGTGACCATCGCCCCCGCCGTCTCGTCGTGGTTCCGCGAGCACGGGCGCGACCTGCCCTGGCGTCGGCCCGGCTTCACCGCCTGGGGCACCCTCGTCAGCGAGGTCATGCTGCAGCAGACACCGGTCGTGCGGGTCGTCCCCCGCCTGGAGCAGTGGCTGGAGCGCTGGCCGACGCCCTCGGACCTCGCCGCCTCCCCCGCCTCGGAGGCGGTGCGCGCGTGGGACCGCCTCGGGTACCCGCGCCGGGCGCTCGCCCTGCACGCCGCCTCCGTCGTCATCACCGAGCGGCACGGCGGCGTCGTGCCCGAGACCGTGCCGGAGCTGCTGGCTCTGCCGGGCGTGGGCGACTACACCGCACGCGCGGTGGCGGTGTTCGCCTACGGTCACCGGCACCCGGTCGTCGACACGAACGTGCGCCGGGTGCTCGCCCGTGCGGTCGAGGGCCTCGCAGAGCCCTGGGCGCCGAACGCCCGCCGCGACCTGCCGGCGATGGAGTCGCAGCTGCCGACCGACGTCGCCGAGGCCCGGGTCGCCAGCGCCGCGGTGATGGAGCTCGGCGCGCTCGTCTGCACGGCGCGGTCGCCGCGCTGCGACGAGTGCCCGCTGGTCGTGCAGTGCGCGTGGGTGCTGGGCGGGCGCCCCGAGCACGCGGGGCCTCCCCTCCGCCGTCAGGCCGCCTTCGCCGGCTCGGACCGACAGGTACGCGGCCTGGTCATGGCCGAGCTGCGGGCCAGTGACGTGCCGGTCACGAGCGACGAGGTCGACCGCGTGTGGCCCGACGCCGAACAGCGCGACAGAGCCCTCGCCGGCCTCCTCCGTGACGGGCTGGTCACGGGATCGGTCGACGAGGGCTGGTCGCTGCCGAGCTAGGCGCCCGGCAGCCGAGCTGGGTCAGCGCGTGGAGCCGTCCGGCTCCACCGTGCCGTCGTCGACGGCGCCCGACTCGACGTCGGCCTCGTCGACGACCGGAGCGACCTCGTCGGTGTCGTCATCGTCGAGGTCGTCGTCCTCGTCGTCGTAGTCGTCCTCGTCGCGGGGCTTGACGTAGGGATCGGAGTCTCCGGCGTACTCGGCCGTGGCGGCGACGGTCTGGCTGTCCTGGTCGCGCTGACGCGCCTCCTGCAGGAGGCGGTCGATGGACGCCGCGTTCTCGGGCAGGGCGTCGAGGATGAACTCGAGGCTCGGGGTGAGCCGTGCCGTGATGTTCTTGCCGACCTCGCTGCGCAGCATGCCCGTGGCGGACTTGAGGGCGGCGCCGGTGTCGGCGCGCTCCTCGTCGGTGCCGTAGACCGTGTAGAACACGGACGCGTGCTGCAGGTCACCGGTCACCTTGACGTCGGTGATGGTGACGAACCCGAGGCGCGGGTCCTTGATGCCGCGCTCCAGCCGCCGCGCCACGATCTCGTGGATGCGGTCGGCCATCTTGCGGGCGCGCTGTGCGTCGACCATTCGTTGCTCCTTCTGCTGTTCGCCCGCAGGCGAGAGGGGTGAGGCCCCGCCCCGACCGTGGTCGTGGCGGGGCCTCTGACGATGCGTCGCCGGGCGTCAGCCCCGCGGCTTCTCGACCATCTCGATGGTCTCGATCTCGTCGCCGATCTGGATGTCGTTGAACTTGCCCAGACCGATTCCGGCCTCGAAGTCCGTCCGCACCTCGGTGACGTCGTCCTTGAAGCGACGCAGCGAGTCGATGGCGAGGTTGTCGCCGACCACCACGCCTTCGCGGATGACACGGGCCCGGGCGTTCCGCGTGATCGTTCCCGACCGCACGATGACACCGGCGATGTTGCCGACCTTCGACGAGCGGAAGATCTCGCGGATCTCGGCGACACCGGACTGCTTCTCCTCGAACTCGGGCTTGAGCATGCCCGTGAGCGAGTTCTCGATGTCCTCGAGCGCGGCGTAGATGACCGAGTAGAAGCGCACGTCGACGCCCTCTCGGGCAGCACGCTCGCGGGCCTTCGTGTCCGGTCGGACGTTGAACCCGATGATGACCGCGTTGTCGACGGTCGCCAGGTTGACGTCGCTCTCGGTGACGGCGCCCACGCCGCGGTGGATGATGCGCAGCTGCACGCTGTCGTCCACCTCGATCTTGAGCAACGACTCCTCGAGCGCCTCGACGGCACCCGACACGTCGCCCTTGATGATGATGTTGAGCGCCTCGACCTTGCCCTCTTCGAGAGCACGGGTGAAGTCCTCGAGCGAGATGCGCTTGCGGGCCTTGGCCAGCGACGCGTTGCGCTCGACGGCCTCGCGCTTCTCGGCGATCTGACGGGCCGTGCGGTCCTCCTCGGTGACGAGGAACGTGTCGCCGGCACGGGGCACGCTCGAGAGTCCCTGCACGAGCACGGGACGGCTCGGGAAGGCCTCGTCGACGGTCTCGCCGTTCTCGTCCATCATCGCGCGGACACGGCCGTAGGCCGTTCCCGCCACGATCGCGTCGCCCACCCGCAGGGTGCCCGACTGGATGAGCACGGTCGCGACGGCGCCGCGGCCCTTGTCGAGGCGTGCCTCGATGGCCACTCCACGAGCGTCCTTGTCCGGGTTCGCCCGCAGGTCGAGACCGGCGTCGGCCGTGAGGAGGACGGCCTCGAGCAGCGCGTCGATGTTCTTGTTGTCGCGTGCGGACACGTCGACGAACATCACGTCTCCGCCGTACTCCTCGGCGACGAGGCCGTACTCGGTCAGCTGCTGACGCACCTTGGCCGGGTTCGCGCCCTCCTTGTCGATCTTGTTGACCGCGACGACGATCGGCACGTTGGCAGCCTGGGCGTGGTTCAGCGCCTCGACCGTCTGCGGCATGATGCCGTCGTCCGCCGCGACCACGAGGATCGCGATGTCGGTGACCTGCGCACCACGGGCACGCATGGCGGTGAACGCCTCGTGGCCCGGGGTGTCGATGAAGGTGATGGCTCGCTCGACGCCCTCGTGGGGCGCCCAGACCTGGTAAGCACCGATGTGCTGCGTGATGCCGCCGGCCTCGCCGGCGACGACGTTGGCGTTGCGGATCGCGTCGAGCAGTCGGGTCTTTCCGTGGTCGACGTGGCCCATGACCGTGACGACGGGCGGACGGACCTGCAGCACGTCCTCGTCCTCGTCCTCGAGCTCCTGCTCGAGGTCGATGTCGAAGCCCTCGAGCAGCTCCTTGTCCTCGTCCTCGGGAGAGACGACGAGGATGCGGTAGCCGAGCTCTTCGCCGAGCACCTGGAACGTCGCGTCGTCGAGCGACTCCGTGGCGGTCGCCATCTCTCCCAGGTGGAAGAGGACGGTCACCAGGTTGCCGGGGCTGGCGTCGATCTTGTCGGCGAAGTCGCTGATGGACGCGCCGCGACGCAGACGGACGATCGTGCTGCCGTCGCCGCGGGGGACGCTGACGCCGCCCAGCGACGGCGCGGAGCGCATCTCGAACTCGGCCCTCTTGGTCCGCTTCGACTTGCGCGCCTTGCTCTTGCCGCCGCCGCGACCGAACGCGCCGGCCGTGCCGCCGCCGGGGCCGCGACCACGGCCGCCACCGCCGCCGCCCGCAGGGCGGGGAGCGCCGAAGCCGGGACGGAAGCCGCCGGCTGCGCCGGGAGCACCGCCGCCGGGACGCTGGAAGCCGCCGCCGGCACCGCCGGGACGACCACCGGCACCCGCGGGGCGCTGGCCGAAGCCGTTGGGGCGGGGGCTGGCGCCGACGCCGGGACGCGGAGCGCCCGGACGAGGAGCACCGGGACGGGGAGCCATCGGCCGCGGCCCTGCTGCTCCGCCGGGGCGGGGCATGCTGGTCGCGGCGCCGGAGCCGCCGGGACGGGGCGCGCTCGGGCGGCCCATGCCCTGGTTGCTGGCGAAGGGGTTGTTGCCGGGACGGGGGGCACCGGGACGGGGACCGCCGGGCTTCGGCGCGGACGCGCCGGCCTCTGCGGGAGCGTCGGACTCGGCGGGAGCCGTGCCCGACTCCTTGGCGGCCGCGGCCGCGGCACGCTCGGCCTCGGCCTTGGCCTGGCGCTCGGCGACGGTGAGCGGCGCGACGGGGGCAGGTGCCGCCTCCGTGTCGTCAGCGGCGGCCGGGGCCTCGACGGGAGCGGTGGGCTGCTCGGCGACGGGAGGCTTGGGTGCGGCAGGACGGGGCCCGCCGGGCTTCGGTGCGGAGGAGGCGGCGGGAGCCGACGCCTTCGGGCTGGCGGCAGGTGCGGCGCCGGCCTTGGGCGCGGCAGCGGCGCCGGCGAACGCCTGGCGCAGCTTGCGGGCCACGGGGGGCTCGACGCTGGAGGACGGTCCCTTGACGAACTCGCCCATCTCCTTGAGCTTCTCTAGTGCTGTCTTGCTGTCGATCCCCAGCTCGCTGGCGATCTCGTGTACGCGTGGTTTAGCCACAGTTCTCCTGTCTCGGGCCCCTTCCCGGTCAGGAGGGAGCCGTCAGTTCTGGACGGGTCTCATTTCGAGCCGCTCATTAGTTGTCCATGTGCCTGTCAGCCTGTTCTGTCGTGGCCAGTGGTCGTGGTGGAACTCGGGGTGTGCACATCGGTCTGCAGCCGCATCAGGTGGTCGCGGAGCTGCTCGGTGTCGGGCTCGGAGTCGAGGCGGAGCGCACGGCGGAAGGCCCTGCGTTTCACTGCCGACTCGAACGCGTCCATCGAAGGCGTCAACCACGCGCCCCGCCCGGGCAGCGTGGCGGTCTCGTCGACCACCAGGCGTCCGTCACGGGCGACGACCCTCACGAGTGAGGACCGTGGAGCGCGCGCTCGAGTACCGATGCACGTTCTTACGGGTACCACTCTACCCCCTCGGGTCGGCGGACGGGAGACGCCGGGGGCGAACGGCGTGGTGCGCCGCTCATCCCCGGCGTCCCGGCCGGTCAGTCGTCCTCGAGGATCGAATCGGGCTGGATGTCGATGCGCGCGCCCGTGAGCTTCGCGGCGAGACGGGCGTTCTGCCCCTCCTTGCCGATGGCGAGCGACAGCTGGTAGTCGGGCACCAGGGCCCGGACGGCCTTCGTCGCCTGGTCGATGACGAAGGACGACGACACCTTGGCCGGCGACAGCGCGCTGGCGACGAAGACGGGCAGGTCGCTCGAGTAGTCGACGATGTCGATCTTCTCGTCGCCGAGCTCGGTCTGCACGGCCCGCACCCGGGCGCCCATCTCGCCGATGCACGCGCCCTTCGCGTTGACGCCGGGCTCGGTCGCGCGCACCGCGATCTTGGTGCGGTGCCCGGCCTCGCGGGCCAGGGACACGATCTCGACGACGCCGCTGGCGATCTCGGGGACCTCGAGCGCGAAGAGCTTGCGGACGAGCGAGGGGTGCGTCCGCGAGACGGTGATCTGCGGCCCCTTCGTGCCCTTGCTGACGCCGGTCACGTAGACGCGGATGCGCGTGCCGTGGTCGTACTTCTCGCCGGGCACCTGCTCCTCGGGAGGCAGGATCGCCTCGACGGTGCCGAGGTCGACGTGCACCATGCGGGGGTTCGGCCCCTGCTGGATGACGCCGGCGACGATGTCGCCCTCGCGCCCCTTGAACTGGCCGAGGACCTTGTCGTCGCCGATGTCGCGCAGGCGCTGGTTGATCACCTGCTTGGCCGCGAAGGCGGCGATGCGGCCGAAGTCGCTGGGGCTGTCGACGGACTCGCCGACGACCTCGCCTTCCTCGTCGCGCTCGATGGCGAAGACGGACACGTGCCCGGTCTTGCGGTCGAGCTCGACCCGGGCCGCAGGGACGCGGCTCTCCGGCTGGTCGGTGTGCTTGAGGTAGGCCGTGAGGATGGCCTGCTCGATGATGCCCACGAGTTCCTCGAAGGGGATCTCGCGCTCGCGTTCCATGAGACGCAGCACGCTCAGGTCGATGTCCACTGAGGGCCTCCACTGTTCAGATCTTCAGGCTGCGCACACGGTGGCGCGCACAGCATCCCCCTACGGTACCCGAGTGCGACGGGGGCGGAGGACCGGACGCGGCCCGCGCCTCCTGCGTCCGTGGGGACGCGAGGAGGCGCGGGCCGACGACGTCAGGAGGCGCGCGGAGCCGAGAGGGCCGCGACTGCCTCGGCCACCGGGACGGGCGTGCGCTCGCCCGTACGGCGGTCCCAGAGCTCGACGATCCCCTCGCCGGCGGAGCGCCCGACGACGACGATCTGCGGGACGCCGAGCAGCTCGGCGTCGCCGAACTTGACCCCGGGCGAGACCTTGGGGCGGTCGTCGTAGAGAACGTCGAGGCGGTGCGCCTCGAGCTCGGCGGTGAGCGCCTCGGCCACCTCGAAGACGACCGGGTCCTTGCCGGTCGCGACGACGTGCACGTCGAACGGCGCGACGTTGGCGGGCCAGACGAGGCCCTTGGCGTCGTTGTTCGCCTCGGCGATCACCGCGAGGATGCGCGTCACGCCGATGCCGTACGAGCCCATCGTCACGGTGACCTGCTTGCCGTTCTCGTCCAGCACCTTGAGGCCGAGGGCCTCGGCGTACTTGCGGCCGAGCTGGAACACGTGGCCGATCTCCATGCCGCGGGCCGTCTCGATCGGACCGGAGCCGTCGGGGGCCGGGTCGCCCTCGTGGACCTGCGCCGCCTCGACGACGCCGTCGTGCTCGAAGTCCCGACCGGCGACGAGCCCGGCGACGTGGACGCCGTCGATGTTCGCTCCGGTCACCCACGAGCTGCCCTCGACGACCCGGGGGTCGACGACGTAGCGGATCGCGGCTCCCCAGCCCGCGCCGCCGGGCCCGATGTAGCCCTTGACGAGACCGGGGGTCCGGGCGAAGTCGGCGTCACCCGCCGCGTCGACCTCGGCGGGCGCGAAGGCGACCTCGAGGCGCTTCATGTCGACGTCGCGATCGCCGGGCAGGCCCACGACGACGAGCTCGCGCGTCCCGTCGAGGTGCGTGAGCGCGACGACGACGTTCTTCAGGATGTCGGCAGCAGCCCAGTCCCGGCCGTCCTGGCGGGGGTGCGACGCGTTCAGCTGGTCGACGAGCGACGCGATGGTCGGCGTCACGGCCTTGTCGAGCATCACCGGGGCCGGCTGACCCTCGATCTGCCTGACCTCGGGCACCGTCGTGGTGAACGCCTCGACGTTCGCGGCGTAGCCGCCGGCCGAGCGGACGAAGGTGTCCTCGCCGACCTCGGTGGGGTGGAGGAACTCCTCGGAGCGCGAGCCGCCCATCGCGCCGGCGTCGGCCTGGACGATGACGTACTCGAGGCCGAGACGCGTGAAGATGCGCTCGTAGGCGTCGCGCTGCAGCTGGTAGCTGGCCTCGAGCCCGGCGTCGCTGGCGTCGAACGAGTAGGCGTCCTTCATCGTGAACTCGCGACCGCGCAGCAGGCCGGCACGGGGCCGTGCCTCGTCGCGGTACTTGTCCTGGATCTGGAACAGCGTCAGCGGCAGGTCCTTGTACGACGAGTACAGGTCCTTCACCAGGAGCGTGAAGGCCTCCTCGTGCGTGGGGGCGAGCAGGTAGTCGGCGTCCTTGCGGTCCTTGAGGCGGAACATCCCCTCGCCGTACTCGGTCCAGCGGCCGGTCGCCTCGTAGGGCTCGCGCGGCAGCAGGGCCGGGAAGTGCACCTCCTGCGCGCCCGCGGCGGTCATCTCCTCGCGGACGACGGCCTCGATCCTGGCCTTGACCCGGAGGCCCAGGGGCAGCCAGGCGAACACGCCGGGCGCCTGGCGGCGGATGTAGCCGGCCCGCACGAGGAGGCGGTGGCTGGTCACCTCCGCGTCGGAGGGATCTTCACGGAGGGTGCGGACGAAGAGCTGGGAGAGGCGCGTGGACACCCGCCCAGCATAGGGGCGTGCCCGGAGGGGACGCGGCCCCGTGCCCCGAGGCTCGTCCCGGTCACGCTCACCAGGGCTTGCCGTCGTACTCCCCCGGCGCCTGCTCGTAGTACCGCTCGCGGTCGGTGTCCTGCTGGCGCTCCTGCTGGCTCTCGTCGCCCTGCTGCTGCAGCTGGTCGAGCGGGTCGGTGCCGCCCGCCCCGGCGTCGCCCTCGTCCTCGCCGCCGCCCTGCCCGGGATCCGAGCCGTCGCCTCCCGAGGGGTCGCCCTGGTCGCCGCCCTCGGCCTGCTGCTGCTTGTCGCCCAGCCTGCCCTGCGCGTCGTCGAGGGGCTGCGACGTGTCGGGCTGCTTCGGGTCGTCCGGGGGCTGGAAGCAGCCCTCGGGAGCCTCGGCGATCGTCGATTGCCCCAGCTCGTAGAGCTGCTCGGCGTCGGCGTAGCGCAGCTCGAGCAGCGCGGCGTCGCCCTGGGCCTCGATGACGAGCACGAGGTCGGTGCGGATGACGCACGAGATCGTCTCGTCGCCCTCGGGCGCGAGGTCGAGCGCGGTGACGAACTCCTGCCGCGCGACGTCGAGCACCCCGACCCTCGCCCACGCCGTGCCGCGGTCGAAGTGGTGCACCCACGGCTCGACCACGTTGGCGACGCCGAGGGGCGCGGTGAGGGAGGCGGCACGCTCGTAGGCCCGGGCGTCGTAGGCGTGCTGCGTCAGGCCCGCGAAGAGCGGGAGGCTGAGCAGCTTGAGCGCCACGAGCAGCACGACCAGCACGACCGGGGCCGACCAGAGGAACATCCGGCGTCGGAGCCGGCGACGGTACTGGTCGAGGCTCGGCTCCGCGGCGGTCGCCCGGTCGCGGTCGTCGACGGGCGGCGGGGCGAGGGTGTCGGTCACGACGACGTCCTTCCGGGTGCACGGTCGGCCCGGGGCCGGACGCGGATCTCGGCGAGGGCTCGGGCGACGACGGCCACCTCGACCAGGGCGAGCAGGAACAGCGGGACGGCGGCGATCCAGTACAGGTCGACGACGGCCTCGGCACGGCCCTCGTCCGAGGCGACAGACCCGTCGCGCGCGTCGGCGACGACGGCCCCGACGCCCGTGTCGACCTCCCGGTGCACGTAGTCGACGCCCAGCTGGGAGGCGATCGTGCGGAGGGCGTCCTCGTCGATCACCGAGAGGGCGTCCGGCTCGCCCGGCTGCGTCCTGTCCTTGATGTACTCGGTGCTGCTGTAGGCGTCGCCGTACCCGTCGAAGACCTTCATGCGCCCGCCCGCGGCGGTGCCGTAGCCGAGCACCGCTCCCCCGTCGACGTCGGCTGCAGCCGCCGCGAACGAGCCGGGCGCCTCGTCGGCCGTCTGCTCTCCGTCGCCCAGGTAGTAGACGACGTTCGCCCTCTCGGGGTCGGCCTCGCGCGCCTCCTGCAGTCGCTCGGCCAGGAGGTCGGAGGCCTCGGTGATGCTGCTGCCGCTGGAGTAGTAGGTGATCTCCTGGTTCATGACGGAGGCCGCGGTCACGACGGCCGCCGCGTCGTCGGTGAGCGGGGTGCGGAGCACGGCGGTGCTGTCGAACGAGATGAGCGAGAAGCGGGCGCCGGCCAGCTCGCTCGCGATCGCGTCGACGTCGCTCCGGACGCCCTCGAGCCGCGGGCGGTCGCCGTCCCAGTCCTCCGCCGCGATGCTGGAGGTGGTGTCGACGACGAAGAACACGTTGAGCGCCGCCGTCGACGCCTGCGCGCTGCCGCCGGGCACGCCCGGGCGCACGGCGACGACGAGCAGCAGCAGCGCCACCACGAGACGGCGGACCCAGCTGCGCAGGAGGCGGCGGTCGCCCCGCTCGGCGACGACCCGCCACCCGACGAAGCCCAGCAGCGCGACGCCGAGGACGGCGAGCAGCCACCACGGGAGAACGGGCTGCAGCACGATCGCGGCGGGCAGCGCCGCCGTCGCCGCGGTCACAGCCGCACCCGCCAGAGCAGGACGAACGAGGCCGCGGCGAGCAGGAGCGCGACGATGACGGCGACCTGCGGGGCGTCGGTCGTGACGAGGCGACGTGTCCCGGTGAAGAGGCCCGCCTCCTGGTCGTCGATCTGCTGCACGATCTCGGCCACGGTGGTCGCGCCGTCGAGCGCGTAGTAGGCACCGCCGGTCGACTCGACGACGGTGCGCAGCTCGCCGGCGACCTCGTCCGCCACGGCGTCGTCGGAGTAGTCCGCGGGGTTCAGCGCGTAGACCCGGATGCCGCGGTCGGTCGCGAGCTGCCCCGCCTCGTCGAGCGTCAGCAGGGCCGCGCCGTTCACGTAGTTGTCGGTCGCCAGCACGATCGACTTCGGCCGGGTGCTCTCGCTGCCCCCGTCGAAGCTGAGGGCGCAGGCGGCGAGGCCGTCGCCGATCAGGGAGGCGCCCTGCCCGAGGTCGGTGCCCGTCCAGTACCGCGTGCCGTCCTCGCCCGCGCTGTCGAAGGAGTCGCGGTACTGGCTCAGCTGCTCGGCGACGAAGTCGTAGTCGTCGGTCAGGGGGAACGCCTGCACGGACGAGCTGTCGAAGAGGGTCAGCCCGATCCGCTCGCCGTCGAGGCCCGACGCGAGCTCGGCGAAGGTCGACACGATCTGGGAGTCGACCTCGGTCATCGACCCCGAGACGTCGAGGCAGAGCACGATGTCGCGCTTGTAGGACGGCGGCTCGACGACCTGGACCGTGCCCGGCCGGGCGATCAGCAGGGCGCCGAGGCCGGTGAGGGCGACGACGAGGACGAGGGCGCCCACGAGCGCCGCGCGGTAGCGGGCGACGAGCCGGCGGTACACGGGGAGCTCGGTCAGGCGCTCGCTGTGGGCGACGGGGGTGCCGGCGCGGCGCAGTCGTGCGCGCTCGCGGCGTCGCAGCACGAGCCAGAGCCAGGCGCCGAGCCCGGCGACGACGAGGGCTGCGAGCAGGGCCCACCACCAGATCAGGACCACGAGCGCACCACCTCGCGCGCGGTCTCGGCGGCACGGTCGGGGTCGCCGGAGTGCTGCTGCGCGAAGGCCGGCGGGTACCACTGCTCGACCGCGTCGGCCACGCGGGGCAGGTCGGCCTCGCGCAGGTCGGCGAGGGTCATCACGTGCGTGTCGGCGCCCGCCGTCTCGTGGACGAAGAACCGGAGGAGGAGGCTGAGCCGGCTGTGCACCGCCCGCTCGCCGAGACGGCCGTCGCGGGAGGCGGCCTGCACCTCGTCGATCAGGCCGAGGTATCGGAGCCGGACCGACGGCAGGTCGACGACCGCGGCTGCTGCCGCCCGGCGGGCCGACGGGGGCAGCCGCCGCGCCGAGAAGCGCAGCACGAAGACGATCCACGCCGCCACGAGGCCCAGGAGGACGAGCCCGAGCACCAGCCAGAGGACCCAGAGCGGGTACTGGTACGGCCCGAAGAAGCCCCTGTCGTCAAGCACGGCGGTGCTTCTCCATCAGCGTGAAGAGCCCGGGCACGACGCCCGCCTGGCTCGACAGCCTCTCGCTGCTGATGCCCAGTGCCTGCAGCTGCCGGCCGGCGTCGTCCGTACGCCGCTCGGACGACTCGTCGAAGGCGCGTCGCAGGGCCGCGTTCTCGCGCAGGTACGCCGGGAGGGCCGTGACCTCCTGCACGTCGTAGACGTCCCCGGCGTGGCCGGACCGCGTCATGAGGTCGGCGTCGCCGACCGTGACCCAGACGATCTCGTGCTGGGCGCGAAGCCGTCGGAGGAGCCTCACCAGCTCGGCGTCGACGACGACGTCGTCGGTCACCACGACGAGGATCGACCGGCGGCGGACGCCGCGGGCGACCCAGTCGAGGACGCCCCGCAGGTCGCTGCGGGGTGCGTCGAGCGAGACACGACGGTCGACCTGGCGGAGGAGGCGCTCGAGGTGCGCCTCGGTCGCCCCGGCGGGGAGGGCGACGGTGCCGCCCTCGTCGCCCGCGACGAGCGAGACGACGTCGCCGTGGCGCGACGCGATGTAGCCCAGGGCGCCGGCCGCCATGATCGCTATCTCTTTCTTGGTCTCGCCGCTGGCGGCCGTCGCGGCCATGTTGCGACCGGTGTCGACGACGAGGACCAGCGACCGCCTCCTGCTGGCGACGTAGCGCTTCACCAGCGGTTCGCCGTGACGGGCGGTCGCCTTCCAGTCGATGTCCTTCACCTCGTCGCCCGGCACGTAGGCCCTCAGGTCGTCGAAGTCGTGGCTGCGGCCGTGGTGGACCGACGCCCAGCCGCCCTCGAGCAGGTCGAGGGTGCGGCGGTGCGCGAACAGGGACATCTTCGTGCGCACCCGGAGGAGGAGGCTCGCCACGGTCGTCAGGGAGTCTGCACGGAGGCGAAGACGGCATCGATGATCGTCTCGGGGGCCACGTCGTCCGCCGTGGCCTCGTAGCCGAGGATGACGCGGTGCCGCAGCACGCCGTGCCGCAGGTGCTTCACGTCTTCCGGGATGACGTAGTCTCGGCCGTGCAGCAGGGCCAGGGCACGCGCGGCTTGCATGAACGCGATGCTGGCACGCGGGCTCGCGCCGAACTGGACGTAGTCGGCGAGGCTGCCGGGGATGTACTGCTGCGGGTGCCGCGTCACGTAGATCAGCTGGACGATGTAGTTGACGATCGACGCGTCGACGTACACGCGCTTGGCCAGTTCTTGCAGCCACACGACGTCCTCGAGCGAGACGCCGGTCGGCGCGTCGACCTGCTGCTCGTCGTAGACGCCGGCCTCGATGCGCCGGATGACCTCGGCCTCCTCGGCGGGCGACGGGTAGTCGAGCACCTCTTTCAGGAGGAACCGGTCGAGCTGCGCCTCGGGCAGCTGGTACGTGCCCTCTTGCTCGATCGGGTTCTGCGTGGCCAGCACGAGGAAGGGCCGGGGCAGCGGGTAGACGGTGCCGCCGATGCTCGTCTGCCTCTCTTGCATCGCCTCGAGCATCGCGCTCTGGGTCTTCGCGCTCGAGCGGTTGATCTCGTCGAGCAGCACGAAGTTCGAGTGCACGGGGCCGAGCTGCGTCACGAAGGTAGACTTCTGCGCGTCGTAGATCTGGGTGCCGGTGATGTCGCTCGGCAGCAGGTCGGGCGTGCACTGGATGCGGGTGAAGCTCGCCTCGACGGACTGCGCGAGCGTCGCCGCCGCGGTCGTCTTGGCCAGCCCGGGGACGCTCTCGAGCAACACGTGCCCGCCCGTGATCAGCGCGATCAGCAGGGTGTCGCGGAGGCCGGTCTGGCCCACCACCTTGCGCGAGAACGCGTGCGACACGGCATCGACGACACCGGCGGCACGCTCGAGGTCGGCGGGGCTGATCGGGGTGCCGACCGCGGCGGGAGGCGGGGGCGTCGTCGAGGTGTCGGTCACCCGGCCCACTGTAACCGAGGCGTCCGACGTCACCGCCGGAGCGCCCTCCTCGCGAGGTGGTTGCCCAGGAACTGGACGAGCTGCACCAGCACGATGATGAGCAGCACCGCGCCCCACGTGACCACGGGGTCGAACTGCCGGTAGCCGTAGAGCAGGGCGAACGCGCCGAGTCCCCCGCCGCCGACGTAACCCGCGACCGCCGACATGTCGACGAGCGCGACGAAGATGAACGTGTAGCCGAGGATCAACGGGCCGAGCGCCTCCGGCAGCACGATGCTCCCGATGATCCGGAACGGCCCTGCACCCGCGGCCCTGGCCGCCTCGACGACGCCCGGCTGCACGGTGAGCAGGTTCTGCTCGACGATCCGCGAGATCGCGAACGAGGCCGCGAGCGACAACGTGAAGATGATGGCCGTGTTGCCGACGCCCGTGCCCACGACGGCCCGGGCGAGGGGCTGCGCGGCCGCGAGGAAGATGATGAACGGGATCGGCCGGAACACGTTGACGACCACGTTGAGGACGCCGAAGACGACGCGGTTCGCGAAGAGGGCGCCCTCGCGCGTGAGGTAGAGGGCGAGCCCGAGCAGGAGCCCGCCGAGCCCGCCGAAGAGCAGGGTCAGGGCGACGATGTAGACGGTCTCGTAGGCCGCCTTCCAGAGCTGGGGCTGCAGGTCGATCAGGGAGTCCATGGTCAGCGAGCCTCCGCGTCGTGGGCCGGCCGGACGGGCGCGGCCTCGGTCGTGGGCGAGGCCGGGAGCTCGGTCGCCGCGGCCCCGAGCTCGGCGACGGCCGCCGAGACGTCGCCGTCGGCGCCCGTGAGGGCCAGGGTCAGGGTGCCGAAGGTGCGCCCACCGATCTCGTCGATGCCGCCGAAGACGATCTCGAAGCGGACGCCGTGGCGGGCGAGCACGCCGAAGACCTGCTGCTGGTCGACGCCGCCCTCGGAGACGCGCACGGTCACGAGGCGGCCCTCGTGGCGACGGCGGAGCGCTGCGAGGTCGTCGCCCTCCGGCGAGCCGGCGACGACGGTGGAGACGAAGCGCCGTGTGGACGCCTCGCGCGGGGCCGAGAAGACCTCGAAGGTGCGTCCGATCTCGACGACCCGACCACGGTCCATCACGGCGACGCGGTCGGCGATCGACTTGATGACGTCCATCTCGTGCGTGATGACGACGATGGTGATGCCCAGCTCGGCGTTGACCCGCCGGAGCAGGGCCAGCACCTCCTGCGTGGTCTCGGGGTCGAGCGCGCTCGTCGCCTCGTCGGCGAGCAGCACGCCCGGCGACGTCGCGAGTGCGCGGGCGATCCCGACGCGCTGCTTCTGGCCGCCCGACAGCTGGTCGGGGCGGGCGTGCGCCTTGTCGGCCAGCCCGACGAAGTGCAGCAGCTCGCTGATCCGCCGCTGGTGGTCGGCCTTCGGCACCCCGGCCGCCTTGAGCGGGAACTCGACGTTGCCCCAGACCGTCTTCGACGAGAACAGGTTGAACTGCTGGAAGATCATGCCGATGCCGGCGCGCACCCCGCGGAGCTCGCGCTCGCGCAGCCCGGTCACGGGACGGCCGTCGATCTCGATCCGGCCGCTCGTCGTCGGCTCGAGCGCGTTGATCAGGCGCACCAGCGTGCTCTTGCCGGCGCCGGAGTAGCCGATGATCCCGAAGATCTCGCCGTCGGCGATCTCGAGGCTGACGCCGTCGACGGCCGTCAGCGGTGCGGCGCCCTTCTCGCGGGGCGGGTAGGTCTTGACGACGTCGGTCAGGGTGATGGCGGGCATGGTCTCCTCGTCACGGTCGGAAGGGCCCGACCAGCGCGCCGTCGTGGCGAGCGGGTCGGGCCCGGGCGGGGGCAGGCGGCGTCAGCCGTTCTGCTCCACGAGCTCCTTCGTCTGCTCGAGCGACTCGCGCAGGTCGGCGACGGGCACCTTCGTGGTGAGGGCCGTGCCGCCCGAGTTCTCGACGACGCCGTCGGTGACGGCCTTCGTGTCCTGGTAGATCTGGACGAGCTTCTGGTACGTCTCGTTGTCCGCGTCGCCCTCACGAGCGGCGAAGACGTTGACGTAGGGCAGCGACGCCGGGTCGGAGGCGTCGTCCTGGGCGATGATCGTGTCGGGCGAGAGCCCCGCCTTGGTGGCGTACTCGTTGTTGATGATCGCGCCGTCGAAGTCGGGCAGCGACGTCGCGGCGAGGTCGGCCGCGACGGGCGAGACCGTGACCGTCGACGCCTCGGTGTCGATGTCGTCGAGGCCGGAGAAGATGTCGCCGCCGTCCTTGAGCTCGATCAGGCCGTTCGACTGCAGCACGAGGAGCGAGCGGGCGAGGTTGCTCGCGTCGTCGGGCACGGCGACGGTGTCGCCCTTGCTGAACTGGTCGAGCGAGGTGTGCTCCTGCGAGTACAGGGGCAGCGGGTAGATCGCCGTCGAGCCGATCGGCACGAGGTCGGCGTCGGCCGACACGTCGTACTGGGCCAGGTAGACGATGTGCTGGAACTGGTTGAGGTCGAGCTCGTCCTCGGTCAGCGCCGGGTTCGGCTGCTCGTAGTTGGCGAAGTCGACGATCTCGACGTCGATGCCCTCGTCGGCGGCGGCCTGCGTGAAGGTGGCCCAGTACGGGTCGCTCGCGCCGACGACCCCGATGCGCACGGCGTCGCCGCCCCGGTTCGCGACGGCGATGCCGACGCCCACGGCGGCGAGGACGACGACGACCGCCACGACGATCGCGATCAGCCGTCCGCGCTTCTTCTTCGGGGCCTCGATCAGGGGTGTTGCCTCGGACATGACGTTCCTCTCAGACGGTGCGACGCACGTCGCCGGCTGCTGCTGCCGGCACCACGACCGTGCGTCCCTCCATCGTGACCGGCGGGGCGGGCCGGGTCACAATCGGCGCGTCACACGGCGACACACCTGCTCCGCGAGCATGCACGAACACTGATCGGGAGGCCGGGAGGCGGGGGCACCAGCGTCGGCCGGACACGTCACCGGCGGCAGGCAGGCTGCGACGCGGAGGAGGCGCGGTGCGGCCGGAGCCTGCACCGCGCCTCCTCGGGGCGGTCGGGTCGGTGACCGACCCGCGATCAGCCTCAGACCGTGAGGACTTGGGGCGAGCCGACCTCGCCCGGGGGCATCTCGGCCGCGAGGCGGTTGGCCTCGTCGATCAGCGTCTGGACGATCTCGGACTCGGGCACGGTCTTGATGACCTCGCCCTTGACGAAGATCTGGCCCTTGCCGTTGCCCGACGCGACGCCGAGGTCGGCCTCGCGGGCCTCGCCCGGGCCGTTCACGACGCAGCCCATGACCGCCACGCGGAGCGGGACCGTCATGCCCTCGAGGCCGTCGGTGACGTCGTTCGCGAGCTTGTACACGTCGACCTGCGCACGACCGCAGCTGGGGCAGCTGACGATCTCGAGCTTGCGCTCGCGCAGGTTCAGCGACTGGAGGATCTGCAGGCCGACCTTGACCTCCTGCGCAGGAGGCGCGCTGAGGCTCACGCGGATGGTGTCGCCGATGCCCTCGCCGAGCAGGATGCCGAAGGCCGTGGCCGACTTGATGGTGCCCTGGAACTCGGGGCCGGCCTCGGTCACGCCGAGGTGCAGGGGCCAGTCGCCACGCTCCGCGAGCTGCCGGTAGGCCTTGACCATGATGACCGGGTCGTTGTGCTTGACCGAGATCTTGAAGTCGTGGAAGTCGTGCTCCTCGAAGAGGGACGCCTCCCACACCGCGGACTCGACGAGCGCCTCGGGCGTCGCCTTGCCGTACTTCTGCAGGATGCTGGGCTCGAGCGACCCGGCGTTCACGCCGATGCGGATCGAGACGCCCGCGGCCTTGGCGGCGGCGGCGATCTTGCCGACCTGGTCGTCGAACTTGCGGATGTTGCCGGGGTTGACGCGCACCGCGGCGCAGCCGGCGTCGATCGCCTGGAACACGTAGTTCGGCTGGAAGTGGATGTCGGCGATCACCGGGATCTGGCTCTTCTTCGCGATGATCGGCAGCGTCTCCGCGTCGTCGCGAGTGGGCACGGCGACGCGCACGATGTCGCAGCCCGAGGCGGTGAGCTCGGCGATCTGCTGAAGCGTCGCATTGATGTTCGTGGTGGGCGTGGTGGTCATCGACTGGACGCTGACGGGAGCGTCGCCTCCGACGAGGACCTTGCCGACCTTGATCTGCCGCGACTTGCGTCGCGGGGCAAGGGTTTCGGGGACCTTCGGCATTCCGAGATTGACTGCAGGCACGTCGTCGATCGTAGACCCGTGCGCTGGGCGCGCGATGTCGGAGGCGAGGACGCCCAGCGGGCCAGCAGGTCAGGACGTCCGCGGGCCGGCTGCCGAGCGGGTCAGCGGATCAGCGAGATCGGGTTCACGATGTCGGCGTAGGCGAGCAGCAGCCCCATGCCGCCGAGGACGATCACGACCGCGAACGTGAGCGGGATGACCTTCGCCGTGTCGACGGGCCCCGGGTCGGGGCGGCGGAAGAGCTTGGCGAAGCCACGACGGATCGCCTCGATCAGCGCGCCCGCGACGTGGCCGCCGTCGAGGGGCATCAGCGGCACGAGGTTGAAGACGAACAGGGCGACGTTGAGGCTGGCGAGCAGGCTCACGAGGAACGCGGCCCGGTCGATGAACGGCACGGTGTCGAGGCTGACCACCTCGCCCGCCATCCGGCCGACCCCGACGACGCTCACGGGGCCGTTCGCGTCGCGCTCTCCCCCGCCGAACGCGGCCTGGGCGACGGCGACCATGCGCTGCGGCAGGTGCACGATGACGTTCGCGACGTGCCCGATGTTCGTGCCGACGGTCGGCAGCACGGCCGTGACCGGCTGCTGCACCGTCACCGTCGCGAAGCCGATGCCGACGAAGCCGACCTCCTGGGTGACCGGGGCGCCGTCGTCGCCCACGACGGGCACGCCCGCCGAGTCGATCACCTGGCGTGCGGAGAGCGCCGGGGTGACCTCGAGCGTCTGCTCGCTCCCGTCTCGCTCGACCACGACGCTGAGGGTCTGGTCGGGAGCCGCGCGGAACGCGCTCGTCACCTGGTCGCCGTCCGTCATCGCCACGCCGTCGATCGACACGATGCGGTCGCCGTTCTCCATGCCGGCCGCGAAGGCGGGCGCCGCCGTGGCGTCGGCCGGGCACTCGGTCTCGGTCGAGCCGGCGGGCAGCACGCACTGGTTGACGAGGCCGACGGTGGTGCTCGACTGCGCCGTGCCGAAGCCGCAGAGCAAGATCGTGAAGAGCACGATCGCGATGAGCAGGTTCATCGTCGGCCCGCCGAGCATGATGATGATCCGCTTGTAGACGGGCAGCCGGTAGAAGGTGCGGTGCTCGTCGCCCTGGTCGATCGTGTCGGCGCTGGCGGTGCGCGCGTCCTGGACGAGGGTCTGGAAGAAGCCCGTGCTCGCCGTCCGGCCCCTCTGGCCCTCCCGCGCCGGGGGGTACATGCCCGACATCGAGATGTAGCCGCCGAGCGGCAGCGCCTTGACGCCGTACTCGGTCTCGCCCCGGCGGCGGGAGAAGACCGTCGGCCCGAAGCCGATCATGTACTGCCCGACCTTGACGCCGAACTTCTTGGCCGGCACGAGGTGCCCGATCTCGTGCAGCGCGATCGAGACGGCGAGCCCGATGACGATCACGACGATGCCGAGCAGGTAGAGCAGGACGGTTTCCACCGGGCAAGGGTAGCCGTCCGAGACGGGGAGCCGGCCCCGCACCGGCCATGGCGACGCTGTGAGGGGTCGGGGTCCGCGCCTCCTCGGCCCGGCCGTGTGCCCGACGAACTGACGGCGGGACGGTGGCCGCTAGCGGCGGGCGAGCAGCGCGTCGGCAGCCTCGCGGGCCCAGCGCTCGGCCTCGAGCACGCCTTCGAGGGTGCTCGGCCCCGCTGTGTGCCGGTCGACGACCTCGCGCACGGTGTCGAGGATGCCCAGGTAGCCGACCCTGCCGTCGTGGAACGCGTGGACGGCCTGCTCGTTCGCCGCGTTGAACACGGCGGGCCAGGTGGCGCCCGCCCGGCCGACCTGCTTCGCCAGCAGCACGGACGGGAACGCCTCGTCGTCGAGCGGCTCGAAGGTCCAGGTGGAGGCGGTGGTCCAGTCGAGGGGCACGCCCACGCCCGGCACGCGGTCGGGCCAGGCCATCCCGAGCGAGATCGGCAGTCGCATGTCGGGCGGCGACGCCTGGGCGATCGTGGAGCCGTCGACGAACTCGACCATCGAGTGCACGATCGACTGCGGGTGGACCGTCACGTCGATGTGGTCGTAGTCGACGTCGAAGAGCAGGTGCGCCTCGATCACCTCGAGCCCCTTGTTGACGAGCGTCGACGAGTTCGTCGTGACGACGCGGCCCATGTCCCACGTGGGGTGCGCGAGGGCCTCGGCGGGGGTGACGTCGGCGAGGGAGGCGCGCGTCCGGCCGCGGAAGGGCCCGCCGGAGGCGGTGAGCACGAGGCGACGGACCTCGCCGCGGTCGCCGGAGCGGAGCGCCTGCGCGATGGCGGAGTGCTCGGAGTCGACCGGCACGATCTGCCCCGGTGCCGCGCGCTCGCGCACGAGGTCGCCGCCGACGATCAGGCTCTCCTTGTTGGCCAGAGCCAGCGTGGCGCCGGAGTCGAGCACGGCGAGCGTCGGCGCGAGGCCCACGCTGCCCGTGATGCCGTTGACGACGACGTCGGCCTCGACGTCGCGGACGAGCGCCACCGACTCGTCGGTGCCGAGCGCGGTGTGCTCGACGCCGAAGCGGGCTGCCTGCTCGGCCAGCAGGGCGGCGTTCGAGCCGGCCGACAGCCCGACGACGGTGAACAGGTCGGGGTGGGCGGCGACCACGTCGAGCGCCTGCACGCCGATGGAGCCGGTGGAGCCGAGGAGGATGACGCGACGCATGCGGTCAGCCTAGGGGCGCGCCCGGCCCGGTGCGGAGGTACCGCTCAGGCCACGGCGAGGACGTCGATGACGAAGACGAGCGTGTCGCCGCCCTCGATGCCCGCGCTCGGCTGTCCGCCGTCGCCGTAGCCCTCGGCGGGCGGGACGACGACGAGCACCTGCGAGCCGACGGTCTGGCCGATCATCGCCGCGGCGAAGCCCGGGACGACCTGCGCGGTCGAGAACGGGGTCGGGGTGCCCTCGCCCCAGCTCTCGTCGAAGACCTTCCCGTCGCGCCAGTTGACGCCCTGGTACTGGACCGTCACGTTCGCGGGGTCGGGGACGACCTCGCCGTCGCCCTTCTTGAGCACCTCGACCTGCAGCTCGGCCGGCGGGTCGGAGTCGGGGATCGTCACGGTCGGACGGCCGTCGTCGGCGAGGCTCACCTCGGGGAAGCCCGGCTGAGCGGGCTGGTCGACGCCGGTCGCGCGCGTCGGCACGATCGAGAACGTGTCGACCACGATCACGGCCGCCGCGTTCGGCGGCGCGGTGCCCGTCTGGGCCGGCTGCATGTCTGCCGCGCTGGCGACCGTCACCGATCGCGAGCCGGCCTGGTTGCAGAGCAGCGCGGCTTCCAGCCCGGGCACGTAGTAGTCGGCGCTGATGGTGAGCTGCTCGCCGCTGCCGCGCTCGTAGCCGGCCGAGCTCAGCTCGGCGCCGGTCGTGGCGTCGAAGACCGTCACGGCCACCTGCACGACGTCGCCCGACTTCGTCTCCGGCCCGGTGCCCTGCGAGACCACGGCCCGCTGGCTCGTCGCCGCGCCCAGGGGGCCGGAGAGCGCGATGGTCGGCTTCTGCCCCACCTCGCCCGACACCTCGACCGAGTCCGCCTCGGCGCCGCCGCCGAGGCAGGCGGTCGCGGCAGGGCTCGCGCCGGGCGTGCTGGCCGACGGCACGGGCGCCGCGTCGTCCGTGCAGCCGACCAGGGCGACCGCGAGGAGCGGCACCCCGACCAGGCCGAGGAGGCGCGCGCGGCGACCGATGACGGTCACGGTCAGTTCGCGGCCAGGATGTCGATCACGAAGACGAGCGTGTCGTCGCCCGCGATGCCGGCCTGCGGAGCGCCCGCCTCGCCGTAGCCCTCGGCCGGCGGGATGACGACGACGGTCTGCGAGCCGACGGTCTGGCCGACGATGCCCGCTGCGAAGCCAGGGATGACCTGGCCGGTGCCGAACGTGGTCGGCTCGCCGCGCTTCCAGCTCTCGTCGAAGACCGTGCCGTCCTTCCAGAGCGAGCCCTGGTACTGGACGGTGACCTGGGCGCCGTCCTCGACGACGGGGCCGTCGCCCTTGATCAGCGTCTCGACCTGGAGCTCGGTCGGCGCCTCCGTGCCCGGCAGGGTGACGGTCGGGCGGCCGTCGGAGTCGAGCTCGACCGTCGGGAAGCCGGCCTGCGGCTCCTGCGCCTCGCCGCTGGCACGGGTGGGCACGTCGGAGGGAGCGCTCGACGACGAGGACGGGGCGGAGGTCGCGGTGTCGCCGGTGCTGGCCTCGGAGGCACAGGAGGCGAGGCCCAGCACGAGGACGGGGACGGCGAGCAGGGAGAGGGAGCGGCGCATGGGAGTCTCTCGATCGAGGGGCGGGGACGGCGCGGAGCCGGGACGGCACGGAGCCGCCCGGGTCGCGAGGCGCCGGGTCAGGTCATTCTGCCCCACGCTGCCGCAGGGCCCGCTGAACGGCCGAGGCACGTCGACCCGGATCAGGAGGCGGCGGCCACCAGGGTCGTGGGCTCGTGGCCGACGGGGAACGCGACCGACGCGGCGATGAAGCACTTGCGGGCGGCCTCGGCGTGCAGCGTGCCCGCGAGCTCGACCATCGACGCGTCCGCCACGGTGACGACGGGCCGCAGGGTGGCCGAGGTGAAGCGGCCTCCCCCGTCGGCGGTCTGCGCCATGGAGCCCTCGGCCGAGTCCCGGTAGGCGACCACGACCACGCCCGCGGACGCGGCGACGTGCAGGTAGCTGAGGAGGTGGCACTCGGCCAGGGCGGCGAGGAGCAGCTCCTCCGGGTTCCAGCGATCGGCGTCGCCGTGGAACGTGCGGTCGGCAGACCCCTGGATGTCGTGGAGCTTGCCGGCGGCGGAGACGGTGGCGTCGCGACCGTAGCTGCGGTACGACGTCGTGCCGGCTCCCCGGTCTCCCGTCCAGGCGAGGTCGACGGCGTAGTGGTGGTCGAGCACGGGATCCTCCTCGGCGGGGCGTCGATACACTCCCCATCATGACCCACCTGAGCGCCTCCGCCGGCGACCCGCGCCGTCCCCTCACCGCCGACGGGAGCGTCGAGCTCGCCGTCCTCGTCCGTTCGGGCCTCGAGGAGAGCCGCCACCTCGGCGCCGCGGTCGTCGTCGGGCCGGACGGGGCCGTGCTCCGCTCGGTCGGCGACGTCGGGGCTTCGATCTACCCCCGATCCTGCCTCAAGCCGCTGCAGGCTCTCACCGTGCTGCGCGCCGGCGTCGACCTCCAGGGGCCGCAGGCGGTGCTCTCGACCGCCAGCCACGCGGGCACCCCCGCCCACCTCGAGGTCGTCGAGGCGATGCTCGCCCGCGGCGACCACGACGAGCACGACCTGCTCTGCCCCGCCGACTGGCCCGGCGACCGCCGCAGCGCCCGCCTGCTCGACGAGCCCCGTCGCGCGGCCATGAACTGCTCGGGCAAGCACGCCGCCTTCCTCCTCGCCTGCGACCAGCAGGGCTGGGACACGGCCACCTACACCGCGATCGACCACCCCCTCCAGGCGGCAGTGCGAGAGACCGTCGCCGAGTTCACCGGCGAGGTCGTCGACCACGCCGGGACCGACGGCTGCGGCGCTCCCGTGTTCGCCACGACGGTCACCGGCCTCGCCCGGGCCGTCGGCCGGGTGGCCGGGTCGGCGGGCGACGTCCGAGACGACCGAGACCCCGACGCGGCGCACCTCGTCCGCTCGGTGCTCGCCGACGCGTGGGCCGTCGACGGCCCGGGACGGGACAACACGGTCACGATCGACGAGCTCGGCGTGTTCGCCAAGCTCGGGGCCGAGGGCGTCATGGTGATGGGGACCACCGGCGGCGTCGGGGTCGCGGTCAAGGTGCTCGACGGGAACGTCCGCGCCGGCACCCTCGTCGCCCTGCACCTCCTCGTGGAGCAGGGCGTCGTGGAGCAGGCTGCCGCCGACCGCGTCACCGCCGCGACCCTCGAGAAGGTGCTCGGCGGGGGCGTCCCCGTCGGCTCGCTCCGACTCAGCGGGGCGCTCACGGCTGCTCAGGCGTGACCCGCTGACGGCGACGTCCGTCGGGGGCGTCGGGGGCACCGGCGGCGTCGGGGGCGTCGGGGGCGTCGAGCACCGACGTCCACGCCGGAGCGACCGGCACCGAGCAGGCCGTGCCGTCGCGTCGGACGACGGCCACGGCACCGTGGCGCGAGATCTCGACGACGCAGGCGGCGGACGGGCCGGAGCCACCGCCTCCTCCGCCCTGCCCTGCCTCGGCCTCGGCAGCCCGGCTCTCTCCCCCGCCGTGTTCGTCGGCCACCGTCGGCTGCCAGGTCACGAGGCCGTCAGGAGCGCCCCGGTGCCGCAGCTGGGCGCGGTAGCCGCCCGCGAGGGACCGGGCCAGCAGCTCCGGGCCCCGCACGTGCACCCCGCCGGCGGCGTCGACGCAGAGCGGACCGTCGGACAGCTCGGCGACGCGCCGTCGGAGCACCTCGGTGCGGGCGTGACGCACGACGGCGGTGCCGGTGTCGCCCACGAGGACGATCCCGCTGTCGACCCGGCCGCTGCCGAGCACCACGAGCGAGCGCACGCCCACGACCGGTGGGACCTCACCTCGACGGAGCCGTTCCACGAGGTCGGCCGAGGTCGGCCAGACGTGCTGCAGGGAGCGACGACGTGAGTCGAGCCGGGCGTCGCAGATCGCCTCGGTCTCGTCGAGGGCCGCGAACCACCGGTCTCGGGCGGCGCGGGCCGCCTGCCGTCCGACGAGGCCCGCGAGGCCCTGCGCCGAGGCCACCGACGCCCCGGCCAGGAGGACGGCGAGGAGGTCGAGGTCGCCACGGGCCGCTCCCGCACCCCCGACCGTCAGGCCGGCGACCAGGGCGGCGGCGACGGAGAGGACCCGACGCGACGGCTCGGGCGACGGAGAGGGCACCACGACCACGCCGGGCGAGGAGGAGGTGGTCGCGGTGTCGGGGACGGTCACGAGGTCAGCCCACCACGACGACCCGGCACCGTGGCGGCTGTCCCCGACCCGAGGTCGGACCTCGGCTCGGAGAGCGGCCTGGGGAGGGATCAGCTCACGTGATCAGCTCACGATGAAGAACTGCTCGCCGATCTCGACCCTCGTGCCGCGGGCCACGCGCACGCGCGTTCCCGGCTCGACACGTCGCGCGGGCTGCTCGTGGGGCCGCACGACGGTGCCGTTGCCCGACCACCGGTCGCTCACCCACAGGGCCCCGAGCTCCTGACCGAACTCGAGGTGGGTCTTCGAGACGGACTTGCCCGGGTCGGCGATGCGGACGAGGTGGTCGAAGCGCTCCCCCGGCTGGGGCGACGGCGCCCGTCCGAGCAGGCCCGAACCGTCGACGGTGACGCTCTCGCCCGTGCTGAACTGGAAGAGGTACTCCGTGCCGACGGGGCCCCTCCTCACGAGACGGGTCTCGTCGACGTCCTCGTCCGTGACCAGTCGGGAGCGGGCGTCACCGGCGAGGAGACCCGACAAGGCCGACGCCGGCGCAGCCGTCGGCATGGGAGGCAGGTCGGGGAGACCAGTCGCGCCGTCTCCTCCGGGCGCCCCTGCCCAGCGGCCGGGGACCGCCCCGGGCTTGACCGGCGGCTCGGACGACGGAGCGGTCGGGCGGTCGGCCTGTCGCTCGGGCGGCAGCTCGGCACGGTGCTCGTCGACGACCGGAGTCGCCTCGCCGCCCGCGTCGACGACGTTCTCGGGATCGGGTGCGGGTGCGGGTGCCGGTGCCGGTGCCGGTGACGCTGCCGCAGCGCTCGGACGCCACTCGGGCGGCAGCGGGGCGACCGGTCCGGTGAAGGACAGCGCAACCGACTGCACGACGGCCCCGCACTCGGGGCAGAAGATGTCGTCCTCGTCGAGCAGGGCGCCGCAGTGCGTGCAGTGCTCGACGACCTTCTGCTGACCGGGCTCGACCAGCGGGACAGGGTCGCCGTCCGGCACCGGCGCGACCGCCGGGGAAGCGCCGGGGACGGCCCGAGGCAGCGGGGTCACCGGAGCCGTGTCGCCGGCCACGCCGTCGGGAGCGGGAGCCGGTTCACGGAGGGGCACCGGGGCCACGGGGTCGGCCGCAGACGGCCGCCCTGGCTCGGACGACTGCCCGGGCTCGGATGCGTCGGGACCGGGGTGGGGTGCCACCTCGGACGAGAGCTCGGGCTCGGCGGCGTCCTCGCCGTCGTCGGCTCCGGGGACGGGCCCCGCGGGGTCGGCCGGTCCCGGCGTCTCGTCCGGCGCCGTCTGGGTCTCGGTCGTTCCCGGGGCGGAGCTGTCGTGTCCGTCACCCGAGTCGTCCCCGTCGGCCGCGGCCGAGGAGTCGACGGCTCCGCCGCCCTCGGGACGGGCGGCGTCGTCCGCCGGGCGGGCCGCGGGGGGCGTCTCGTCGTGCGGGGCCGGGACGTCGTCCTCGGCGGGCAGCCGCGAGAACGACGCCGTCCACAGGGGGGCCGACGTCGGTCGCGGGCCGTTGTCGGCGTGCGGAGTGGGCGCACGCAGAGGTGCGGGCGCGGGCGCCGGAGCGGCCGCCGGCGCCACGGAGTCCGCAGGCAGAGGAGCCGATGCCGGTGCCGGTGCCGCCGGCTCCTCGACCTCCGACGGCGACTCGGTCGAGGGCTCGGCGGACGACGGATCGTCCTGTCGTGCGCGGGCCTCCGCCTCGCGGTCGACGAGGGTCGCGTCAGCGCCCGTGGTCTCGACCGACCGGGCCGGGACGATCCACGCGGGAGGCGCCTCCTCCGCTCCGGCCTCGGCCGCGCGACGCTCGCCCCCTGCGCCCTCGTCCCCAGGATCACGGTCGGGGGCAGCCTCGTCGCGTGCGGCCCCGACGGGTGCCTGGTCGACCGGCTCCTGCTCGACGCGGCGGTCTCGGACCCACCAGGGTGCGTCGCCCGACGTCGTGGGCCGCGGCGGCTGGCGGAGCTGCCACGCCGGCGGCTCGGCCTGCGCGCCCGCGCCTGAGCCGGCTTCCGCGCCCTCGTCGCGACGTGCGGCCGCCGCAGCGACGTCGGCGCTCGTGACGGCGCGGCCGCACACTCCGCAGAACATGGCGCCGACGGGCAGCGGGCTGTCGCAGGTGGGGCAGTGCATCGGGACCTCTAACGCTCGGGACGTGTCCCGCCATGGTATCCACGGAGCGAGCGGAGCGAGACCGCGGCCTTGGCGCGCTGCCACCGCGTCAGGTCGGCGTCGAGCGACCGGCGCATCTCGGCCACGGCCGCCCAGACGCGGTCGGCGTCCTCGGCCGGCGGCGGCGTCGGGGCGAAGACGGCCCGGTCCGCGACGCGGGCCAGCACGGCCGGCCGGGCCCCGCCGACCGCCTGGGCGACCTCGCTCCGCGTCCCCGACCGCGGGGTCTCGATGCCGTGGTCCACGACGGCGTCCTCGAACTCGCGCCACCCGCCCGTGATCCGCGACGCGGCGTCGGGAGCACGACGTCGGGCACGGCGACGGCGCAGCTTGACCGCCACCACGGCCAGGAACGGCGCCGCGACCACCCCGGCGACGAGCGCCGTCCAACCGATCACCCGGACGACGACGAGCAGCACCGCCAGCCAGGCGGGCGCCGTGTCGGGGTCCTCCTGCTCGGACTGCGGCGGCGTCTGGTCGTCGCGCACCTGAGGCTCCTGCGGCGGCGGCTGGACGACCGACTCTGGGCGCGAGACCTCGCTCGGGTCCTGCACGACGTCCTCGGGGATGGGGCGCTCGGCCGGGACGGGATCGAGCGCGACCCAGCCCGCCTGGGCCGTGTCCACCTCGATCCACGCGGTGACGTCTCCCCCGCGCACCGGCACCGGGCCGGTCGCGTCGGCGAGCTCGTCGGCGTCCGGGACGAAGCCCATGACCACTCGCGAGGGGAAACCGAGCTCGTCGGCCATCAGGGCCGCGGCCGTCGCGTACTGCTCGGCGTCGCCGACCATGACCGGGTCCGTGAAGAGCTGGGCGATGCGCGCCGAGCCGTGGCCCGACAGGCTGATCGGCTCGTCGGCTCCGACACCGTGGCTGATGTAGCCGTCCTCGGCGAGCAGGTCGAGCACGGCCTGCAGGCGGGCGCCCGGTCCCTGCACGCCCTCCGCCGCCTCCTGCACGGCGTCGGTCAGCTCGTCGGGGACGGCACGGGGCGAGGGGACCCGGGCCGAGCCGGGCGTGAGGCCCTCCAGCTCGCCCTCGGCGGGCTGGTCGGGCAGCACCGCCTCCAGCCGGTAGCGGTCGCCCTCCTCGAGCCCGCCGACGACGGCGGCGGTGCCGCTCGTGTCGTTGTAGAAGAAGGCGTCGCGCCGGTCGGTCGCCGTCGCGCCGCCGAAGTCGATCGACTCGAACTTGCCGACCGTCGGCAGCCAGACCCCGCTGTACCCGTCGACGGTGACGGCGAGGGTGGTCTGTCGCCCGGACACCCCCGACTGGTCGAACACCGAGGGGACCCGGTCGAAGGAGCCGGACTCGCTCGTCACCTCGTCGCTGCCGACGGTGTACGCGACGCCGTCGTACGTGTCGAGCGTCGCGAGGCGCAGCAGCTGGCCGGTCGCGAGCCCCTCGACCTCGAAGAGCGTCTCGTCGACCGTCGGGTCCTGCTCGTAGACGCGGAACCTCGTCAGCGGGCTGACCACGTCGCGGGGGTCGAAGGGCTGGACGACGACGGTCCGCGCGACGGTGCGCTCCGCGGCGGGAGGGACGACGGCCACGGCGCCCGCGGCGGCGGCTCCGGCGACGACGAGGGTGACCACCGTCCCGGCGACGGCCCTCCCGGCGACGGAGCCGTGTCCGTGCGCCCGTGCGCCCGCCGAGCCTCCCCCGAGGGCCTCGACGGCGAGCCGGCGACGACGGAGGCGCCACCAGACCACCCAGGCCACCGAGACGGCGAGCACCGTGAGCCCCGAGACCACCGGGAAGAAGGCCTGTGCGGGGCCGAGGACGATGCCGGCCAGCCAGACGACGACGGGGCCGAGGGCCGCGAGCTCGGCCCGGCGCGACCGCAGGGCCGTCGTCAGCCCCACGACGGACGCCAGCAGCAGGAGGACGAACACGGGCACGAGCAGGGACTCGTAGCTGCCGACCGGCAGGGTGATCGTGACGAGCTGCTTCCAGGCGAGAGCGGTGCCCGTGACGAGCTGGCCCAGGCCGCCGAGCGTCGGCACCACGCCCCACAGGGCCTGCGACGGGACGGCGAGCGGCACGCCGAGCAGCAGGTACGCCGCGACGGTGAGCACCAGCACCCCGAAGCTCGAGAGCCGCAGCACCGCCCCCGCGACAGCGACCACGCTGCCCACCGCCACCGTGACCAGCGCCAGCACGACGAACTCGGCGCTCCGGTAGACGGGCCAGAAGACCGCCGCGGCCGCCAAGAGGGCCACGACGTGCAGCCCGCTCGCGAGCAGGACGAAGGAGGCGCGCAGCCGGGGTCGGCGGACGCGCGTCCGGAGATCGCCCGGCCGGGACGCGGCGGGAGCCTGGGCGCCGGTCATGTGGCGGCCGCCCGGGCGAGCGACTTCTGCAGGTCCTCGAGGTAGCCGATGGTGAGGACGGTCAGGTCGCTGATCCGCGTCATCCCGGGCACGGCCTCGGGATCGCAGACGATGGCGACCGCCTCGACGCCGACCGGGAAGTGCAGGCCGGCCGAGCGCAGCTGGGTCAGGGTGGCGGTGCTGCCGACGACGAGGAACGCGACGGAGACGCCTGCGACGCGGTCGCCGGCCACACGGGCGACGTCGACGATGCCGAGGGCCGACTCCGCGTGCTCCACCACCGCGAGGTCGTCGAGGAGGCGCGTGCGGGTCAGCGTGCTCAGCGACCGGATCTCGAGGGTCTTGCGCTTGGCGAACTCGGGCGTGCGCTCGCTGACGACGACGCTCACCTCGCGGGCGTCGCGCACGGCCCGCGCCCCGAGCGAGCCCGCGACGCTCACGGCCAGCTCGAACTCGTCGTCCGAGGCGAAGTCGGCGGTGGCCAGGCTGAGCGCGATGACGATGTGGCTCCGCCGGCTCTCCTCGAACTGTCGGACCATGTAGGTGCCGGTCTTCGCCGTCGACTTCCAGTGGATGTTGCGCCGCTCGTCGCCCGGCTGGTACTCGCGGAGCGCGTGGAACGAGATGTCGCTCGGCGAGAGGTCGCGGGTCGGGTTGCCCTCGAGGTCGCGGATGAGGCCCGTGCTCGTGCTCGGGATGCCGATGGTGCGGGGGTGGACGAACATCTCCGTGACCCCCGTCCAGTCGAGCTCGCGCCGCACCAGCCCGACGGCGTCGCCGCGGACGGTGCGGACGGGACCGACCCGGATGACGCCGCGCCGCTGGGTGGGGACCGAGAAGGTCTCGGTGACGCTGTCGCCCCCACGGAGGCCGGGCAGGCTGATCTCGGCGAGACCGGCCCCCACCGGGATCTCGACCGAGACGCCGAGGATGCGGCGGCGGGTCGGGTTCTCGACGACGACGCTGCCCGAGGCGGGCTCCCCGACCGTGACGCGCTCGTGCGGGATGTCGAGCGCCACGCGGAACGCGTTGCGGCCGATCAGGCTCAGGCCGGCGACGACGAGCACGACGAGCGCGGCCCAGGCGACCACGACGAGCTCGACCCAGCCGAGCAGGTAGCCGACGACGAAGCCGACGGGCACCACGACGAGCACGGCCCAGCCGACGGGCGTCACGACGCCCGAGACCGCCCGGAACGCCCGGGTCAGCCACGCCCTGGCAGAGCGGAGGAGGCGCACGGCGAGGACGAGCGCGTCGGCCACGGGTCCGGAGCGGTCGCCCACGATGCGGGTGCGCGCGTTCGTGAGCCCCCGGGTCCCCGTCGCGAACCCGCCGTCGAAGCCCGTCCGCGACTGCGTGCGGCCGCCGCGGGTGTGCGTCCGGCCGCGGGACGCGTCGCGGTCCCGACGTGCGCGGCTGTCGGTGCTGCCTGGTCCGGCGTCGCTCACACGGCGATCCGCTCGGAGGGCGGCGGCGTCTCGATCAGCAGCTGGCTGACGATGCTCGACGGCGTCACGCCGTCGAACTCCGCCTCGGGGTCGAGCACCAGCCGGTGGGCGAGCACGGGCTCCGCGAGGGCCTTGACGTCGTCCGGCACGACGTAGTGGCGCCCCTGGGAGGCGGCGTAGGTCTTGGCGGTGCGGACGAGGGCGAGGGCGCCTCGCACGCTGACGCCGAGCCGCACCTCCTCGGCGGTCCGCGTCGCCTCGACGAGGCGGGCGACGTAGTCGCTGATGGTCGACTCGACGTGCACGGTCCGGGCGAGCTGCGCCATCTCGGTGACGACGCCGGCCTGGACGATGGGGCTGAGGCTGCCCTCGTGGACCCGTGTCGCGGAGCCCTCGAGGATCCGAACGGTCGCCGCGTGGTCGGGGTACCCGATCGACGTCTTCATGATGAACCGGTCGAGCTGGGCTTCGGGCAGCCGGTACGTGCCGGCCTGCTCGACGGGGTTCTGGGTGGCGATCACCATGAAGGGGCTGCCGACGTCGTGGCTGACGCCGTCGACCGTGACCCGGCTCTCCTCCATGACCTCGAGCAGGGCCGACTGGGTCTTCGGGCTGGCCCGGTTGATCTCGTCGGCGAGGACGATGTTGGAGAAGATCGGCCCTCGGTGGAACTCGAACTCCCCCGCCTTCTGGTCGTAGATGCTCACCCCGGTGATGTCGCCGGGCAGCAGGTCGGGCGTGAACTGGACGCGGTTGCTCGTGCCCTGCACGCTCTGGGCGATGGCGCGGGCGAGCGACGTCTTGCCCGTGCCGGGGAAGTCCTCGAGCAGGAGGTGCCCCTCGCTGAGCAGCGCCGTGAACGACAGTCGCACGACGAACGTCTTGCCCAGGAGGACCTGGTCGACGTTCGCGACGAGGCGACCGAAGATCTCGGAGAACCAGGTCGCCTGCTCGGGGGTCATGCTCATGCGGTGTTCGTCTCTCTCGTGGTGGTGTGAGTGGCCATCATCCTGCAGAACACGCGGTCTCCAGGTACTTGGGATCGTCGTAGGTCGCCCCGTTCGCGTCTACCCTGCTGACCACGCGGACAGCGTCGGCGTTCGACGGGACGACGGACGTCCGGGTGTACGGAACATCATCATCCGGCCCTGCCGACGCCCACTCCCTGGCCAAGGGGATGCCCCCGACGTCGAGGGTGACGAGTCGGAACTGGACCGACATCGAGGTGAGGACCGCCTCTGACGCGTTCCGGGGATCGACCACGTCGAGTGGCTGACCGACGTTGCAGATCGCGCTGGGTGCCCGCGTCGTCAGCGGGACGGCCGAAACCGCATCCGAGGCCGGGCCGCACTCGACACGCGTCGCGCCGGAACGACATCCTCGGAAAGCCACGGTGACGATCGAGCCGTTCGCGGCGTCGTTGGCGATCGTCCGATCCCCGCCCGTGGGGACGTCTGCCCATGCGCCACCCGCGACTCGGTACTGGTACTTGTCGACCGCACCCGAGGCGTTGACCTGATCGACGGCCAGCTTGAAGAGTCCGGAATCGCCGGTCGAGACGACTCGGACGGTGCCGGTGGCTTTGCCCGGGGGCGTGACGCTCTCGCTGGCAGCGATCGCCGAGGAGCAGAACAACCCGTTCGAGGCGACGACCGTGTAGGTATAGGACCCCTCTGGCGGCGAGTCGTCGACGACCGTCGCCGAGGTGTTCTCGACGATGCGCTGCCCCGACGCCGTGCACCCTTGTGCAGGGGCTGCACTGCCGCTCTGGCGGTAGACGGAGAAGGTCATCGTTGCGCCCCCGGCCGCGACGGGCGCAGTCCAGCGAACGGTCGCGTCGTTGGCCGTCGACGTCGCCGTGACAGCGAAAGATCCGGGCGTCCCCACGGCCGTTCCCCTCGCGACTCCGCTCCGTGCCCAGTCCGCCTCGCTCGAGACCTGTGCCCGGTTCTTCGCGTAGACGCGCACGTCGTACGCAGCGCCCGGTGTGCCTGCGAATGAGGCTGTCGTGGTCGACGAGGCGATCGCCCCAGGGGCGTCCGCCGGACCGGTGACCTCGACCACGTAGCCGCCGGCACCCAGCACGGGGGTTCCCCGCTCTGGCTTGGGCACGGGGTTCCACCGGACGACGAGCTCGTTCGGCGTCGTGGACGACGGCGTCACCGTGACTCCGGTCGGCGCGGCCGGGACGAAGTCGGCGCTGTACGAGGGGCTGGCCGCGCTGGGAGCCGAGTCGCCGAGGCCGTTCGTGGCGACGACCGTGAAGCGGAACGTCTGCTCGGGGTCGAGGTCGGTCAGCGTGCAGACCGTGGTGAGTCCGCAGTCCTTCGAGTACGAACCGCCCGCGCTGCCCGTGCCCGTCAGGCGGAAGCGCGTCAGGGGCGAGTTGTTCGCCTGGGGTGCGGCGTAGCTCAGGGTCAGCTGGCCGCCCGTGAAGGTGCCGGTGCGGACGGGAGCCGCCGGAGCGTCCGGGACGTCCTGCACGGAGATGGTCACGTTGCCCCACACGTACCGGTCGGGGTCGTCCGTGACGTCGGCCACGCGGTACTGGAGGTTGGTGTCGCCGGGCTGGGCGCCCTGCCCGACGGTGACGGCGAGGGTGCGGTTGTCGGCGCTCGGCGTGACGCTGACGCCTGCCGGCAGCCCGCCTCCGCCGAGCCCTCGGATGTCGACGACGCGCAGCGGCTGGCCCGGGAACGGGTTGGTCGCCTGGTCGTTCGCGAGCACGTCGATCGAGGCCGAGGTGCCACGGCGCACCGCCTGCGTGTCGGCCGCGGGCTGCGCCAGGGGCCTGCTCGAACCGACGACGGCCAGGCGGATCGCCCCGGCCTGACCCGTCGTGACGGCGTCCGCCACCGACACGGGCAGCGCGCGTGTGGTGCCCTTGGGCGTCCCCGAGTCGGCCGTGATCGTGATGTCCCGACCGGAGACGCTGACCGCGAAGCCGGGCACCGCCTGGGCGTCGGCGCTCCAGCGGAGCTCCGAGAGGTCGTCCGGGTACGGGTACGAGGTGAGGCGCTGCAGGTCGAGGGTCCGCGACTGCCCCGGCTCGAGGTCGACGGAGGTGCCGGTGAAGGTCGGCGGCTGGTTCTCCCGCGGGGTCACCGTGATGGGCAGGACCAACGTCGCCGTGCGGCCCGAGGGGTCGTCCGCGGACGAGCCGTCGGTCACCTCGAACGAGACTGACGCGGTGCCGAAGTAGAGCTCCTCCGACGTGTAGGCCAGGGTGGTCGGGCCGACGACGAGGTCGGAGCCGTCGGCGTGCGTCGCCATGACCGAGTCGTCCCCGGTCAGGCGGATGCTCTTGCCGCCGGCGGCGATGACGTACCGGGTGAGGTCGATCGTCAGCCGGT
Source organism: Frigoribacterium sp. PhB116 (assembly GCF_004364285.1). GTDB lineage: Bacteria > Actinomycetota > Actinomycetes > Actinomycetales > Microbacteriaceae > Frigoribacterium. The sequence goes on from NZ_SOBE01000001.1 coordinate 689,872, forward strand.
CGCCGCTGACGACGGTGAGGGGACGTGCGGTCTTGTCGAGCTGCGGCAGCGCGTCGTCGAAGCCCGGGACTCGGACGAACGCGTAGGTGCGGACGGCAGGGTCGTCGGGGTGCGACACCGAGAACGGGATGATCTGGCTGGAGTCGGTGATCGTGACCCGCACGCGGCGGTCCGGCGTGATCTGCGAGGTCGTGTCGTAGCCGGGCTCGAGGTCGAGCCCGAGCGAGGAGACCGGGCCGTCGGCGAAGAAGACGTTGGTCAGGACGTTGACGTCGACCGACTGCCGCCCCGCGATGTCGCTGAGGTCGAGCACCGTGTCGTCGACGACGGGGTGGTTCAGCGGCGCGTCGGCGTCGACGTTCACCGTCACGAAGCTCGAGCTCGAGCCGCCCTGCTCGTTCTCGACGGTGTAGACGAGTCCGTACTGCCCCTCGGCCGCGGGCGGCCGCACGGCGATCATCGTCCCGTCGACGACCTCCGCGGTCGTGTCCGCGTCGTTGGCCTCGACGCCGGTGACGGACAGCGCCCCGCCGTCGGGGTCCGAGTCGTTGTCGAGCACGCGCACGGTGATCGTGCCGCCGGGCCGCATGGTCACGTCGTCGGCCACGGCGATCGGGTTGCGCGAGCCGTCGGCCCGTGCCGAGATGCCGATCCGTACCTTGCCGCTGGCGCGCGCGCCCAGGCCGTCGACGACGGTGTAGGTGAAGGTGTCGGTGCCCGCGCTCGTGCCGTTGGCCTGGTACTCGATCGAGTCCGTCCCGACGCTCGTCACGCTGCCCTTCTCCGGGTTCGTGCCGACGCCGAGCAGCGAGACGCTGTCCCCGTCGGGGTCGACGCCGTCGAGGGGCACGGTCACGCGGACGGACTCGCCCGCGACGACCCGGGCCGTCACGGTCTGGGGCACGGGCGGGTTGTTCGTCGCCACGTCGGCCTCGCGCACCGCGATGGTGACCTGCGCGGTGTCGCGTTGACCGTCGCGTCCCTCCACCGCGTAGACGGCGGTCACGTTCCCGGGCGTCGTCGGGGCGAGGTACCGCAGGATCGAGCCGGACGCGAAGAGCAGCCCGCCGTCCGTCGGGACGTCCTGGACGAGGTCGGGCACCAGCGTGATCTCGTCGCCGTCGGGCTGTTCGTCGTTGGCCAGCACGTCGATGTCGATGGCGTCGCCGACGCGCACGGTGACCTGGTCGTCGGTCGCGACGGGCGGCTGCGTCTGCGAACGCCGCGGCGTCTCGATGACGGTGACCGTGCCCTCGGCCGAGGCCAGGCCGTTGGTGACCGTGTAGGTGAAGGTGACCGGTCCCTCGTCGAGGGGCGCGGCCAGGGTCAGGCGCAGGTACCGCTGGTCGAGCGTCTCGACGCGGACGCCGGACGACAGCGGGACCTCGGAGGTGGACGTCACCATCAGCACGTTGCCGGCAGGGTCGTGGTCCGTCGCCACCACGTCGAGGGTCTGGCTGCTGAGGGTCTCGACGAAGACCGTCTTCGGCGTCGTGACGGGCGGGCTCGACGGATCGGGCGGCGACTGGACGTCGACCCTGATGGTGCCGGTCGCGGTCTGGTCGCCGTCGGTGACGGCGTACTCCAGGTTGTGGGTGCGGACCTCGTCGCTGACGAACCGGAACGTGCCTGCCTCGTAGCTCGGCGTGACGGTCGAGCCGTTCTTCGCCGGCACGCTGTTGAGCCGGATGGAGCCGGAGCCCCCGCTCGCGTACGGGAGGGGACGCACCGTGATCTGCTGGCCCGCGTAGGCCTGCACCGAGAAGGAGTCGGCGGTGAGCGGCGACGACCCCGCGACGCGGATCGTCATGCTCCCTCGGCCCTCGACCTGGCCGTCCGAGACGACGAGCCCGACGTCGAGCGTCGTGGCGCCGGCGCCCGCGTCCTGGTAGACGACGTCGCCCGACGGCTTGTACGAGACGCCCTCGCCGCCGGCGGCACTGGTCAGGTAGAACGCGTCGCCGTCGGGATCGACCCAGTCGCCTAGCACGGAGGTCGTCACGCGCCCCGACGACGACACGTCGGCCGAGGTCCGCCGCACCTGTGCCGGGGGGCTGTTCTCGCCGGGCGCTCGCACGGTGACGGTCACGGTCGCCGTCGCGGTCCCCCCGCGCCCGTCGCTGATCGTGTAGTCGAAGCTGAACGACCCGGTCGCCTCGTCCGTGAGGGTGAGCAGCACCTGCTGGCGGTCGTTCACGACGTCGAGGCGGCCCGTCGCCGGGTCGAGGTCGGACACCTGGTCGACGACGAGGGGGTCGCCGTTGGGGTCGTAGTCGTTCAGCAGGACGGAGAGGGTGCTGGCCCGACCCGGGCGCGCGCCGAGGTCGTCGTCGATCGCCACCGGGGGCTTCTGGTCGGGATCGAGCTCAGGCGGCTCGTCGGTGGTGTCGTTCTCTTCTTCTTGCTGCTCGTCGTCGCGGTCGAGGAGCTCGTCCCAGTTGTCGATCAGCTGGCCGCGGCTCTGCACGGCCCAGCTGCTGCCCCCGACGGGGTCGCTGAGCACGGTCCGACGACCGTTGACGTCGAAGACCAGTGCGGCCGCCCCCGGCACGCCGTCGAGCTGCATCACGCCGCCCCGAGCCCGCGAGCAGTCGCTCCAGGCGGTGCCGCCCGACCAGGCCGCGTACGTGCACGTCCCGACGACAGCCGGCCGTGCGGGCAGCCCCGTCTGGTCGGTGACGACCTCGCTCGGCTCGCCCCCGTCGAACGGGACCCGCAGCAGCGACGTGCTCGTCGCCACCAGGACGCCGTCGCCCTCGTCGGAGGCCTGCTGGAGCGCGAGCCCGCCCGCGGCGGAGCTCGAGAGGTCGACCTCGTCGCCGTCCACGACGAGACGCCCGGCCTCGACGTCGAGCACGGCCCAGTGCGTGCCCACGCTCGTGACCTGGTGCTCGCCGGGGCCCGTCAGGGACGTCGACCGGGTCGAGTCGACGTCGAAGGCGTCGCCGGGGCCCACGCGCGACACGTCGCCGCTGGCGGCCGAGAAGACGGTGACCGTGCCGTCCGGGGCGACGCTCGTGACGGCGTCCTCGCCGAGGCTGAGGTCGGCGTCGTCCTCCGCGCTGAACGTCGCCAGGTCGGAGACGGGCAGGCTCCACAGCTCGCCCGTGCCGCCCGACACGACCACGGCCCGGTCGCCGGACAGGAGGACGTCGGGCGAGTCGGGCGGCAGGGGCACGCTCTCGCCGATGGTGGAGGTCGCCGGGTCGACGATGCCGACGGTCGCGCTGCTCCGGTCGACCATGAGGACGGCGTCGGACGACTGCGCGACGGACAGGTCGCCTCCGGTGCTCCTGACGGCCGCGTTCAGCTCGGCGACATCGGTGTTCGCCCGGCCCAGCGCCGTGCGCGAGCCGTTCGCGACCCAGACGGTGCCGTCGTCGAGATCGAGGCGCTGGGCCTCGTAGCCCGTGCTGGCCACGGCCACGGTGACGACGAGCGCCGTGACGGCGACCACGCTCACGCCGGTCGCCACGGCGGACCGACGTGACCGGGCCCAGGCGCCGAGGCGCGTCACTCGCCGCCCCCGGCCACGGCACACTGCTCGCCGCTCGGCTCGCCGCTCTGGCCAGCCCGGTTGACGCTCACCGTGATGCAGAGCTGCTCGCCCGTGTCGGAGGCGCTGGCCACGAAGCGGTTGGACGTCTGCTGGCTCGTGTCCGAGCCCGTCGAGATGATGTAGGCGTCGCCCGAGCGGAGGCCCGGGTCGCTCCAGGTGAAGACGACGGACGAGCCCTCGGTCGTGGCCGAGATCTCGGAGACGCGCGGGATCTCGGTCGACGTGGCCCGCACGAGGACGAGCGTGGCCGTCGCGCCCAGGCCGATGGCGACGACGGCCGCGGCGACGAGCGACCAGACGAGCACGAGGGCACGACGGCTGCGGGGCGCTGGTCGGGTCCCCGTGCTGCGCGGCACCGCCCTGCTGTGCCCGAGTCCCGAGCCGTGGACGGCCGCCGCCTGCGCCTCCGTCACGCGACGGCGTCGGCGACGACGTCGGGTCGACTGCACCGGGGCGGCACCGCGGAGGCGCGTCCTGTCCTCGAGGTCGGCCACCGTCGCGAGGGCCCAGTCGTCGACCGCGACCTCGATCGGGGTCTGCCCCACGCCGAGCTCGGACTCGACCTGCTGCAGCTCGCGCAGCAGCTCGAGGACGCTCGCCTGCCGCTGCTCCGGTCGCCTCGACATCGCCCGGGCGAGGATGCGCTCGAGGCTCGCGGGGACGTCGGTGCGGCCGGTCGGCGCCAACTTCGCCTTGTCGATCCGCCCGATCAGGTCGGAGGCGCCGTTCTTGTCGCTGCCGAGGATCTCGAAGGGGCTGCGGCCGGCGAGCAGCGAGTACACGGTCGCGCCCAGCGACCAGACCTCGGACTCGATCGTGCCGTTCGTCTCGTCGAGGAGGACCTCGGGCGCCGACCAGGGGATCGACATGCCCACCGCCTCCTGCGGCTCGCTCTCGCTCAGCGAGGCGGCGATGCCGAAGTCGGACAGGACGGGGTGGCCGTAGGCCGTCATGAGGATGTTCGAGGGCTTGACGTCGCGGTGAAGCACGCCCTGACGGTGAGCCGTCTCGACGGCGCTGCCGATCTTGACGCCGATCCGCAGCACGTCCGCGACCGGGATGCGGTCGCGGCGGTAGCGCTCGCTGAGCGACGACGAGCAGAGCTCCATGACGAGGTACGGGCGGCCGTCGGCCGACACGCTCGCCTGGTACACGGTGAGGATCGAGGGGTGCGCGCTCAGCTGGGCCATGAGGTTGGCCTCGGCCTGGAACATCTGGCGGACCTGGTCGTTCACGACCTCGGTCAGCATGACCTTGACGGCGACCTGACGCCTCGGCATGTTCTGCTCGTAGAGGAAGACGTCGGCGAAGCCGCCGGAGCCGAGCACGTGGACATGCGAGAAACCGGGCAGCACCGGCGGCGGGGACGGCAGTCGTCGTGCCACGTCACCCTCCTCGGCTGTCTCCGGCGTGCGCCCGCGCAGGACGCGCCGACACGCTGCCGGCCCTCGCCATTGTAGGTCGGGCCCTCGGGGGCCGTGCCCCGTCCGGCTCGGACGGGGGACGACCGACGGGCCCCCACTTCGGGGGAGGAAGAACGCCTCGACGCCTGTGGACGACGGCCGCGGCTAGGCCTCGGGCAGCTCGGTCGCTGTACCCCGGACGTCGACCACGACGGCCGTGACGTTGTCGCGGCCGCCGGCCTCGACGGCCGCACGGACGAGCGCCGACGCCGCGGCGTGCGACTCCGGCTGCTCGGCGAGCACACGCTCGATGTCGGGGCCGGACAGCTCCTTGGTCAGCCCGTCCGAGCAGACGAGGAGGCGCAGGCCGGCGCGAGCGGGGATCCGCCAGTAGTCGGGACGCTGGTCGACGTCGAAGCCGACGGCCCTCGTGATCACGTTGCTGTCGGGGTGGGACTCGGCGTCCTCTGCACGGAGGAGGCCCGCGTCGACCATCTCCTGGACCACGGAGTGGTCGACGGTGATCTGCTGCAGGGCGCCGTCGGCGACGAGGTACACCCGCGAGTCCCCCACGTTGAAGACCGTGAACTCGGCCTCGCCGTCCTCGCCGGAGAGGAACACGCCGGTGGCGGTCGTGCCGACCCCGAGCTCGGTCTCGGCCGCGGCCACGGCGATGTCCGCCGTCGCACGCCGCAGCGCATCCTCGAGCTCGTCCGTGCTGAGGCTGTCCCGGACCGCCGCCTCGGCGATCCGCCGCACCACCGCGTCGCTGGCGACGTCGCCGGCGCTGTGCCCGCCCATGCCGTCCGCGACGACGAAGACCGGCGCCTCGGCGACGTAGCTGTCCTCGTTGTGCGCGCGGCGGAGGCCGACGTCGGTCACGCCCGCCCAGTCGATCGACAGGCCGGGCGCGTCGGCGGCGAGGGGGTGGGCGGTCGTGGGGCGGCCGAGCTCTGTCACGGGCGAGGTCCTTCGTGGGCTGAGGGTCGGGGAGGCGGGAGGATCTCGAGGAGGTTGCCGTCGCCGACGTCCACTATGGTCCCTGCCAGCGCCACGGACGACTCGCCCTGCCGGAGAGTCACGGGAAGGCGTCCGGGCATCGTCACGACCGTGCCGTTCGTCGAGCGCAGGTCGGTGACGACGACGGTCGCGCCCACCTGCTCGACGCGGACGTGGCTGCCCGAGACCTCGCCGGTCGGCGAGGGCACGACGACGAGGACCATCGGGGCACCGGTCGGGACACGCGGGGCAGCCGGTCGTCGACCGACGACGACGGGGCCCTCGAGCCGATGGCTCTCGCCGCCCACGCGGAGCGCGTGCACCCGACGGGCGGGCTGCGCGGGCGGGGCCGGGGGCACGGGCGGTGCGCTGCGGCGCTCGTCGTGGGTCCTGGCGCGGGGACGCACGACCGTGTCGTCGTCAGGGACCGGTGACGTCGCGGCCCCACGGACGACGAGGACGGTGTCGTCGAGTTCCTCGCCGTCGTGTGGATCGGATCGTGTCACGGTGTCCTCACGAGGGGGTGGTCGAGGAGGCGCGTCACGCCTCGCGACCACGCTACCGGTCGATCGCTCCCCACCTCCGCGCGTCGCGCCTCCTGGCGAGGTCCCTCCCCAGGATCCGCCGGCCTCACCCTCTCCACAAGTGCCGCAGCCGAGCACGACCTCGCGGGAGCACCTCCGTAGCGTGCCCCCATGCCCGACCTCACCCTCGTCCCTCCGCTGGCGCCGGGGCTGCACGACGACCCGGGCGACGTGCGCTTCGTGCGGCTCCACTCCCCCGTCGGTCGGATCGAGATCCACAGTCGACGGGACGCCGTGGAACGCGTCCTCGTCGACGACGGACGAGGCCTGCCCCACGACGGGCTCGTCGAGCACTCGGACGACCTGCTCGAGGCCGCCCGACGGCAGGTGCACGACTACTTCGACGGCCGACGTCGTCAGTTCGACCTCCCTGTCAGGCCGATCGGCACCGCCTTCCAGCTGTCCGTCTGGTCGGCGCTCGTCTCGGTCCCGTGGGGGCTGACGACGACCTACGGGCGCCTCGGCGGTGCTGTGGGGAGCCCGCAGGCCGGGCGGGCCGTCGGCGGCGCCGTCGCGTCGAACCCCCTGCCGTTGCTCGTCCCGTGCCACCGGGTCCTCGGCCGGACGGGCGGCGTCACCGGCTACACGGTCGGCCGGGGCGTGCCGACCAAACAGTGGCTGCTGCGCCACGAGGGCATCGTCTACCGGATCGGGCCCGTGCCGGTCGTCTGACCGGGGTCCCCGAGCAGCGATTCGGACACCAGGACGAGCTCACCCTCGGCCGACGGCTCGAGGACGATGCCGGCCCTCCGGGCCCACGCGAGGAGGTCGTCCAGCCCGGCGAGCTCGGGGCGGTCCTGGAGGAGGCGACCGACGAGCAGCCCCTTCGACTTCTTGTTGAAGTGGTTGAGGGCTCGACGTCGACCGGACGCGTCGGACACGACACGGACGAAGACCGACCCGGGGCACGGAGCAGGCCCGAGCGCGACATAGCCCTCGGAACGGAGGTCGACGACGAACTCCCCTGACTCGACGACGTCGGCCAGGACGGACGCTACCGAGTCGGACCAGGTGGATCGGAGCGACGCCACAGGCAGACGGGAGTCGTGGGACAGCCGGTACGCCGGGATCGGGTCCCCCGCCCGGACCAGCCCGAACAACGCAGAGTGGACGGCCACGTGCTGGTGAGCCCACCGCCAGCCCGTCTCGTCCAGCTCGTCGACCCCGACAGGATCGAACAGGACCCCGGTGTACCGCGCCAGGGCCGGCATCGTCGGCGAGGACTCGACCCTTCTGTTGCGCTCGACCTCGTCGGCGAGACGCGGTCCGAGCTTCAGGCCGGACATCATCGCTTCTCGATCGGACGAGAGAGCCAGGAGGCGGTCCGTCACGTCACGACGGACCTCGCTCAGCTGCGGGAACGACAGGGACGCGAGGTCGAGCCCGGACATGCCGCTGCCCCCGTCCAGTTTGGTCTCGGACGGGGGCAGCAGGAACAGCACGGTGGATCAGGCAGGGTCGGAACGAAGGTCAGGCCAGCTGCGCGTTGCGCGCGACGACCGTGACCGTGTCGTTCTCGACGGAGAGGAACCCGTCGTCCGCCGTCGCCTCGACGGTCGAGCCGTCGGTCAGGCGGACGCGGACCTTGCCCGTGGCCAGGATCGCCAGGAGAGGCTCGTGACCCGGCAGGATCCCGATCTCACCCTCAGCGGTACGGGCGACGATGGACGACGCCTCGCCCGACCACACCTCGTGGTCGGCCGAGACGACGCTCACGGTGAGAGCAGCCACGATCAGCCGTTCTCCTTCTGGATCTGAGCCCACTTCTCTTCGACGTCGGAGATGGACCCGACGTTGAAGAAGGCCTGCGTGGCGACGTGGTCGAACTCGCCGTCCGCGATCGCGGTGAAGGACTCGATGGTCTCCTTGAGGGGGACCGTGGAGCCCTCGACGCCGGTGAACTTCTTCGCCATGTAGGTGTTCTGCGAGAGGAACTGCTGGATCCGGCGCGCGCGAGCGACCGTGATCTTGTCCTCCTCGGAGAGCTCGTCGACACCGAGGATGGCGATGATCTCCTGCAGTTCCTTGTTCTTCTGAAGGATCGCCTTGACGCGGATCGCCGTGTTGTAGTGCGCCTCGCCCAGGTACCGGGGGTCGAGGATGCGGCTGGTCGAGGTCAGCGGGTCGATCGCCGGGTAGAGGCCCTGCGAGGCGATCTCACGCGACAGCTCCGTCGTGGCGTCGAGGTGCGCGAACGTCGTGGCGGGGGCCGGGTCGGTGTAGTCGTCGGCAGGCACGTAGATCGCCTGCAGCGAGGTGATCGAGTGACCACGCGTCGAGGTGATGCGCTCCTGGAGCACGCCCATCTCGTCGGCGAGGTTCGGCTGGTAGCCCACCGCGGACGGCATGCGGCCGAGCAGCGTCGAGACCTCGGAACCGGCCTGCGTGAAGCGGAAGATGTTGTCGATGAAGAGCAGGACGTCCTGCTTCTGCACGTCACGGAAGTACTCCGCCATCGTCAGCGCCGACAGGGCGACACGGAGGCGCGTCCCCGGCGGCTCGTCCATCTGGCCGAACACGAGGGCGGTCTTGTCGAACACCCCGGCCTCGTCCATCTCGGCGATGAGGTCGTTGCCCTCACGGGTGCGCTCGCCCACGCCGGCGAACACGGACACGCCACCGTGATCTTGCGCGACGCGCTGGATCATCTCCTGGATGAGGACGGTCTTGCCGACGCCCGCACCCCCGAAGAGGCCGATCTTGCCGCCCTGCACGTACGGCGTGAGGAGGTCGATCGACTTGATGCCGGTCTCGAAGAGCTGCGTCTTCGACTCGAGCTGATCGAAGGCCGGGGGCTTGCGGTGGATCGGCCAGCGCTCGGTGATCTCCACCTGCTCGTTGCCCTCGAGGTTGAGGATCTCGCCGGTGACGCTGAAGACCTTGCCCTTGGTGACGTCTCCGACGGGCACCGAGATCGGAGCACCGGTGTCGGTGACCTCCTGGCCGCGGACGAGGCCGTCCGTCGGCTTGAGGGCGATGGCACGGACCAGGTCGTCGCCGAGGTGCTGTGCGACCTCGAGGGTCAGCTCGCTCGTCGTGTCGCCGATGGTGATCGTCGTGTGGAGCGCGTTGTACACGCCCGGGATGGCGTCGTGCGGGAACTCGATGTCGACGACGGGGCCCGTGACCCGGGCGACTCGCCCGACGCCGGGAGCCGACTCGGTCGCGACCGGCGCGGTTGCGGTGTCAGTCATGGCTTCTCTCTCTTCGGATGGTGATGCTGGGGGGCAGATCTACTTGGCCGAGCTGAGGGCGTCTGCGCCGCCCACGATCTCGGAGATCTGCTGCGTGATCTCGGCCTGGCGAGCGTTGTTCGCCAGACGGGTGAAGTCCCGGATGAGGGTGTCCGCGTTGTCGCTGGCGGCCTTCATGGCCTTCTGGCGAGCAGCGTGCTCGGACGCCGCCGACTGCAGCATCGCGTTGAAGATGCGGCTCTCGATGTAGACCGGCAGCAGCGAGTCGAGCACCTCGGTGGCGTCGGGCTCGAAGTCGTACAGCGGCAGGATCTCGTCGTCGGCGGGCGCCTCGACGCCCTCGACGACCTCGAGGGGAAGGAGACGGACGACCTCGGGAACCTGGCTGACCATGTTCACGAAGCGGTTGTAGACGATGTGGATCTCGTCCACGCCGCCCTCGGACGCGTCCGTGAGGAACTTCGCCACGACAGCGTCGCCGATCTCCTTCGCAGTCGCGAACTCGGGCTGGTCGGTGTTGCCCGTCCAGATCTGCTCCGAGTCGCGCTTGCGGAACGCGAAGTAGTTCTGCGCCTTGCGACCGACGAGGTAGAACACGACGTCCTTGCCCTGTCCGCGCAGCAGGGTCGCGAGCTGCTCGGCCTCCTTCAGCGTGTTCGAGCTGAAGGCGCCGTTCAGGCCGCGGTCGGACGTGAACACGACGACCGCTGCACGCTCCACGGTCGCGGGCTCGGTGGTGAGGATGTGGTCGACGTCCGAGAACGTCGCCACGGCCGAGACCGCACGCGTGATCGCACGTGAGTACGGCCCGGAGGCCTTCATCCTGGCCTGCGCCTTCTGGATGCGCGAGGCCGAGATGAGCTCCATCGCGCGCGTGACCTTCTTGGTGGTCTGCGCGGACCGGATCCTCTGGCGGTAGACCCTTAGCTGGGCTCCCATGACTCTCCTGTTGTCTCGTCAGTCGTGATCGTCGGTCGAGCGCGTCAGCGCTTGGCCTTGACGATCTTCTCCTGGTTGACGTCGGCCGCGTCGGTGGCCTCGAACTGCTCGGTGCCGACCGAGGCGAGGGGCTTGCCCTCCCCCGTCTGGAACTCCTGCTTGAAGGCGTCCACGCCGGCGTCGAGCGCCGAGACGATGTCGTCCGACAGGACGTTCTTCTCACGGAGGTCCGACAGCACCGAGGTGTTGCGACCGAGGTAGTCGAGCAGCTCGCGCTCGAAGCGCAGCACGTCGGGCACGGGGACCTCGTCGAGCTTGCCGTTCGTGCCGGCCCAGATCGAGACGACCTGGTCCTCGACGGGGTAGGGCGAGTACTGCGGCTGCTTGAGCAACTCGGTGAGGCGCGCGCCACGAGCCAGCTGACGACGGCTCGCCGCGTCGAGGTCGGACGCGAACATCGCGAAGGCCTCGAGCGAGCGGTACTGCGCCAGCTCGAGCTTGAGCGTGCCGGAGACCTTCTTGATCGACTTCAGCTGCGCGTCGCCGCCCACTCGCGAGACCGAGATGCCGACGTCGACAGCGGGACGCTGGTTGGCGTTGAACAGGTCGGACTGCAGGAAGATCTGGCCGTCGGTGATGGAGATCACGTTGGTCGGGATGTACGCCGAGACGTCGTTGGCCTTGGTCTCGATGATCGGGAGACCGGTCATCGAGCCGGCGCCCAGCTCGTCCGAGAGCTTCGCGCAGCGCTCGAGCAGACGCGAGTGCAGGTAGAAGACGTCGCCGGGGTACGCCTCGCGGCCCGGCGGGCGACGCAGGAGGAGCGACACGGCACGGTAGGCCTCGGCCTGCTTCGAGAGGTCGTCGAAGATGATGAGGACGTGCTTGCCGCCGTACATCCAGTGCTGGCCGATGGCCGAGCCGGTGTAGGGGGCGAGGTACTTGAAGCCCGCGGGGTCGGACGCCGGAGCGGCGACGATCGTCGTGTACTCCATGGCGCCGGACTCTTCGAGGGCGCCCTTCACGGACGCGATCGTCGAGCCCTTCTGGCCGATGGCGACGTAGATGCAGCGGACCTGCTTGTTGACGTCGCCCGACTCCCAGTTGGCCTTCTGGTTGATGATCGTGTCGATCGCGATGGCCGTCTTGCCGGTCTGGCGGTCGCCGATGATCAGCTGACGCTGGCCACGGCCGACCGGGATCATGGCGTCGATGGCCTTGATGCCGGTCTGCATGGGCTCGTGCACCGACTTGCGCTGCATGACGCCGGGGGCCTGGAGCTCGAGGGCGCGACGCCCCTCGTTCGCGATCTCGCCGAGACCGTCGATGGGCGCCCCCAGGGGGTCGACCACGCGGCCGAGGAAGCCGTCGCCGACGGGGACCGAGAGGACCTCGCCGGTGCGGGTCACCTCCATGCCCTCCTCGATGCCGGAGAACTCGCCGAGCACGATCGTGCCGATCTCGTCCTCGTCGAGGTTCTGGGCCAGGCCCTGCGTGCCGTCCGCGAAGCGGATGAGCTCGTTGGCCATGACGCCGGGGAGACCCTGGACGTGCGCGATGCCGTCAGCGGCGTCCGTGACGTAGCCGACCTCGGTCGTCGAGGCCTTGGACGGGTCGTACGACGACACGAAGTCCTTCAGCGCATCGCGAATCTCATCGGGGCTGATCTTGATGTCTGCCATTGTGATTCCTATTCGTAGCGAGGCTTCAGGAGGCCTCGAGTCTGTGTGGGGTGCGTGCCTAGCCGGCGAGCTGGAGGCGGAGCGCGCTGAGCTTGGTGGCGACGGTCCCGTCGATGACCTCGTCGCCGACCTGGACGCGGAGCCCGCCGATCACGGCGGGGTCGACGACCTGGTTGATGCGGAGGCTACGCCCGAACTGTCGGGACAGACCCTGTTCGAGGCGGGCCGCGTGGGCGTCGTCGAGGACGCGCGCGGTCGTGACCGTGGCGACGAGCTGGTCCGACTGGTCGGACACGATCTCGGCTGCCGTGCGGAGGAGCTCCCCGATCCGACGGCCGCGGGGCTGACGGACGAGGTGGCCGACGATCGTGATCGTCTGCTCGCTCGCGCGTCCCCCGAGGAGGCGCTGCACGAGGCCTGCCTTCGCCTCGGGATCGCTCAGCTTGGTGCCGATGGCGAGCTCGAGGGAGGAGTCGGAACGGACGGCTGCGTCGAACGCGAAGAGCTCGTTCGCGATCGTGCTGCCGTCGGGGATCGTGGAGGCGACGACACGGATGCCGATCTCTTCCATGCCCGCGAGGAGATCGCGCTTCGAGGACCAGCGGCGACCCACCACGGACAGCACCAGCGCACGCGCCGGCTCGGTGAAGGCACCGAACACGCGGTCGACGAGCTGCTTCTTGGTGGCCGCGTCGACGGCGGGGTCGGCGAAGTAGGCCTGGAGCTGGACGTTGCCGCCGATGACGCGACCGGCGTCGAGCACCTGCTCGCCCGTGGTCAGGTCTGCGGCACCGCCGAGGTCGGCGAGGGTGGACCTCGCCGACCCGAGCGCCTCACGGGACATGGAGCCCATCGTCAGCGGCCCGCCTTCGTGTTCTGGTCGGCCTCGAGGTCGGCCAGGAACCGGTCGACGACAGCGGATGCCTTGGCGTCGTCCGCCAGGGACTCGCCGATGACGCCCGACGCGAGGTCGATGGCCAGCGAGCCGACCTCGGCGCGGAGCGACGCGACAGCAGCCGCGCGCTCGGCCTCGATCTGGACGTGGGCGTTCGCGGTGACGCGATCGGCCTCAGCCTGTGCCTGCTGCTTGAGGTCGGCAAGGATCTCGGCGCCCTCGGCACGAGCGGCCTCACGGATGCGAGCCGCCTCGGCACGGGCGTCGGCAAGCTGCTTCTTGTACTCGTCGAGGGCCTTCGCCGCCTCGGCCTGTGCGGCCTCGGCGTGGGCGATGCCGCCTTCGATGCGCTCGGCACGCTCGTCGAGGATCTTGCGGAACTTCGGGATCGCGAAGATCCCGAAGAACGCGGCGATGACCACGAAGACGACGAGAGACCAGAGGATGTCGTAACCGGCGGGGAAGAAGACGGCAGCCCCTTCGGGAGCACCGCCCTCGGCCGCGAGGATCGTCTCGATCATCGGTATGTCGTCCTAACTGATCAGGAGAAGATGAAGCCGGCGGCGAGGCCGATGAAGCCCAGCAGCTCGGTGAACGCGATGCCGAGGAACATCGTGACCTGGAGGCGGCCGGCCAGCTCGGGCTGACGTGCCATGGCCTCGACGGTCTTGCCCGCGACGATGCCGATGCCGATGCCGGGGCCGATCGCTGCGAGGCCGTAGCCGACGGTCGCGATGTTGCCGTTGATCTCAGCGAGGATCGTGGTGGTGTCCACTTGTGTTTCCTTCCGGTTGGGCGGGGCTCGTCAGGCGACGGGCCCCGTCGTTCTTAGTGTTCGTTCGACGCTCAGTGTTCGTTCGACGCGGCCTGTTGGATGTAGACCGAGGCGAGGAGCGTGAAGACGTAGGCCTGCAGCACGGCGACGGCCATCTCGACGATGGTCATCACGAATCCGCCGATGAGGGTCAGGGCGCCGAACGCCATGAACCCACCGCTCATGCTGAAGAAGAAGAAGTGCGTCGCGGCGAAGCAGAGCACGAGGAGGAGGTGGCCGACCATCATGTTCAGCAGCAGTCGCAAGGCCAACGAGATGGGCCGGACGATGAAGATGTTGATGAACTCGATGGGCGTCAACAGGATGTACATGTACCACGGCACACCGGCCGGGAACAGCGCGTTCCGGAAGAAGGTCGCCCCGCCCACCTCGCGGAAGCCCGCGTAGATGAACATGACGTACGCGACGACGCCGAGGAGCAGCGGCATGGCGACGACCGAGGTGCCTGCGATGTTCAGCCCGGGCACGATGCCCGTGATGTTCATCGCGAAGATGCCGAAGAACATCGCGGCCAGCAGCGGCAGGTACTTTCGGCCGAGCTTCTCGCCCAAGATCTCTTCGACGATCTGCACGCGGACGAAGTCGAGGCCGAGCTCGGCGATGCTCTGGCCGCGGGACGGCACGAGGCGCCCCTTGCGGAGGGCGAGCCAGAAGAGCAGCAGCATGACGGCGATCGCGAAGAGGCGGACCAGCATGATGCGGTTCAGCTCGAAGGGGGTGCCTTCGAAGAAGATCGCGGACGGGAAGAACTCGTCAAGAGTCGGGGCGTGGAATCCCCCGTCTCCGTGGCCGGTCTCGGCAGCGGAGAGCAGGTTCACAGCGTTCGCTATCAGCGCTATCTCCTGTGTCGGGGCGAGCACCCTGAAGTGTCGCGACGATTGGTGGGGTTGTCATCCGAACCCGCAGAGAATCGCGGCCGGGGAACGGTCATGACTCTATCAAGGTATTCGGCGCTGGCACGAATCGGCGGCGGTCTTTTCATGCCCTGCAAGGAACATGACCCGGCCGCCGCCGCACACGGGCCCGGGAGGGCCTCGTCGTGGTGGTCCGTGGACCCGTCAGTCCTGCGGCGCGGGAGGCAGGACCGCGTCGCTGACGTTGCCGAGTCGACCGCGGACGACCACCAGGGCGTCGATGGCCAGGGTGCCGATGATCGACACGACGAGGGCCAGGAAGAGCACGACGTCGTTCACGAAGGGCTGGTCCTTCACGAGGACCAGCAGCACGACGAAGATGACGAGCTTGAGCAGCCACGCGCCCATCACGATGCCGAAGAAGGCCGCCAGGCGGAACCGGATCGCGATGAGCATGCTCGCCGCGGTGATGCCGGCGAAGACGACGGCGAGGGCCACCCCGACGAGCGCGCTCCAGAGCCCGTCCGTCCCGGCGAGGGCGTACCCGAGACCGCCTCCCACCACGGCGATCGCGAGGGCCAGGAAGCCCGTGTAGGTGAGGATCTTGGTGAAGATCGATCGGGCGTTCATGGGCGTTCCTCCGGGGGTGTCAGTTCGGGCACCACGGCGTTCTGCGCCGTGTCGGTGTCGGACGGGTCGAGGACTCCGGCGGCCTCGTCGAGCGGGTCGAAGCGTCCCGACTCGCTCGCCGCGAGGTCGGCGGTGCGGGTGCTCTGGACGGCGACCTCGACGCGCTTCCTGCGGCTGAGCGGAGCGAGGGTCAGGGCAGCGCAGACCACGAGGCCGACGCCGAGGAAGAGCCCGACGAGCCAGGCGGGCTTGACGAAGAGGAACATCAGGCAGCCGACGGAGACCACGAGGGTCCACGAGTAGAAGATCAGCACGGCCTGGAAGTGCGAGTGGCCCATGTCGAGGAGGCGGTGGTGCAGGTGCTTGCGATCGGCAGTGAACGGCGACTTGCCTGCGCTCACGCGACGAAGGACGGCGAGGCCGAAGTCGAGGAGGGGCACCACCAGGACGGCGAACGGCAGCAGGATCGGGATGAAGGCGGGCAGCAGCGCGGACCGTGAGATCGTGGCCGGGTCGATCTGGCCCGTCACGGAGATGGCGCTGGTCGCCATCACGAGCCCGGTGAGCAGGGCGCCCGCGTCGCCCATGAAGAGGCGTGCCGGATGCCAGTTGAGGGGGAGGAAGCCGAGGCAGGCACCGATGAGGACGGCCGTGAGCAGCGCAGCCAGGTTGAAGTACTCGGTCTGGCCGATGGTGATCGAGATGACGAAGCTGTAGATGAAGAACACGCTGTTCGCGATGATCGTCACCCCGGCGACCAGCCCGTCGAGGCCGTCGATGAAGTTGACCGCGTTCATCACCAGGACGATGGCCAGGATCGTCAGGATCAGCGACATGTAGGGAGAACCGATGGCGAGGCTGCCGCCGATCGGGAGCGACACCAGCTGGACGCCCTGCCACGCGAGGACGCCCGCCGCGATGATCTGGCCGGCGAGCTTGGTCATCCAGTCGAGGTCGTAGAGGTCGTCGACCACGCCGATCACGACGATGATCGTCGCCGCGCCCAGGATCGCCAGCGGCGGGCCGGGGTCCGCGAACACGAGGCGGAAGTAGTCGACGCCGGAGATGAGGGGGAAGACGAACCACGCCGCGAGGAGGGCGACCACGACTCCCGCCCACATCGCCACTCCCCCGAGCCGAGGCGTCGGCGTCTGGTGGACGTCTCGCTCGCGGATCGTCGGGTAGAGCTTGAACCGGAGGCCGAGGCGCCACACGACGACGGACAGCACGAAGCTGACGACTGCCGCGATGACCATCGCGAGCAGGTAGTACCTCACGCGAGGGCGTCGGCCCCGACGACGCGTCTGATCTCGGAGTCGGGCAGGACGCCGTGCCGGACGATGCGGACGACGCCGTCGGACGCACCCGTCGCGTCGACGATCGTCGAGCCCGTGTTGGCGCCGGGCCGTCGTTCCCAGTCGCTGCCCACGGGCCCGGCGTCGAGGTACACCGACACCGAGTCGCCCAGCATGTCGAGGGCCGCCTGGGCGGTCTCGGCCGCCGCCTGGCCGGTGAGGTTGGCGCTCGAGACGGCGAGCGGCCCCGTCTCCTCGAGCAGCTCGAGGGTGAGCGGGTGGCTCGGCACGCGCAGGGCGACGGTGCCCCGGGTGTCGCCGAGGTCCCAGCTGAGGGACGCCTGCGCGCGGAAGATCACGGTGAGCGGCCCCGGCCAGAACTCGTCGAGCAGCGGCCTGACGACCTCGGGGACCGTCGAGGTGAGCGCGGCGAGCGTCTCTTGCCCCTTGATGAGGACGGGAGGCGGCGACTGGCGGCCCCGCCCCTTGGCGTCGAGGAGCTTCTGCACGGCACCGGCGTCGAACGCGTCGGCGGCGACGCCGTAGACCGTGTCGGTGGGCAGGACGACGAGCTCGCCCCGGCCGATGGCGCCGCGTGCTCGGCGCATGCCGGCGAGGAGCTCGGAGTCGACGGAGAGGTCGTAGAGGGAGGCCATGACCTGACGATGATAGTGCGGACGACCTGGAGAGGGCGTCAGCGCACCGCCGTCGTCGCACGGTCGCGACCGGTGAGGTCGAGGTGGGTGACCGTGGACCGCCAGCCGTCGGCGTCCAGCAGGTCCCGGATGGCGCCTCCCTGTGCCTCGCCGTGCTCGATGACGAGCACACCACCGACGCGCAGGAGGCGGAGGGCCGTCGCCGACAGGTCGCGCACGACGTCGAGGCCGTCGGCTCCCCCGTAGAGGGCGAGCGCGGGGTCGTGCAGACGCACCTCGGGATCGCGCGGCACCATCCCGACGGGGATGTACGGCGGGTTCGAGGCGACCACGGACACGGTGCCGTCGAGCTCGGGCAGGGCGTCCGCGAGGTCGCCCTCGACGAGGCGGGCGTTCTCGGCGCCGACCGCGGCGATGTTGCGACGGGTCCAGACGGCGGCCTCGGCCGAGAGCTCGACCGCGACGACGGACGCTCGGGGCACCTCCGTGGCCATGGCCAGGGCGATGGCGCCGCTGCCTGTGCCGAGGTCGACCGCGATCGGGGCGGGCTCGGCCGCGGCGCGCAGGGCGTCGACGGCCAGCTGCGCCACCCCCTCGGTCTCGGGCCGGGGCACGAAGACGCCCGGTCCGACGTGCAGCTGCATCGACCGGAACGGAGCGGTGCCCGTGATGTGCTGGAGAGGCTCACGGGCGGCGCGCCGGGCGATCGCGCGCGCGAACGCGCCGGCGGCGTCGGCCGTCAGGGCGGACCGGGTGACGACCCGGGCGCGGAGCACACCCCGACCGAGGTCGAGCACGTGGGCGAGCAGCAGCTCCGCGTCGACGTCCGGTGTCGGCACCCCGGACGACGAGAGCACGGCCGACCCCGCCGCGAGGGCGGAGTCGACCGTGCGGGCGTGCCCGAGGTCGGCGACGGCGTCGGTCACGACGCGGCGTCGCCGATCTCGGCGAGCCGGGCCTCCTCGTCGGCCTGGATGCACGACTCGACGACGGGCTGCAGGGCCCCGTCCATCACGGCGTCGAGGTTGTACGCCTTGTAGCCGGTGCGGTGGTCGGCGATGCGGTTCTCCGGGAAGTTGTAGGTGCGGATGCGCTCCGACCTGTCCATGCCCCGGATCTGGCTCTTGCGGGCGTCCGACGCGATCGCCGCCTGCTCCTCCTGCTGGCGCGCGAGGATGCGCGCGCGCAGGACGCGCATGCCGGCCTCGCGGTTCTGCAGCTGGCTCTTCTCGTTCTGCATCGCCACCACGATGCCCGTGGGCAGGTGGGTGATGCGGACGGCCGAGTCGGTCGTGTTGACCGACTGGCCCCCGGGGCCGGACGACCGGTAGACGTCGATCTTGAGGTCGTTCTGGTTGATGTCGACCTCCTCCGGCTCGTCGACCTCGGGGAACACGAGGACCCCGGTCGTGGAGGTGTGGATGCGCCCCTGGGACTCCGTGGCGGGCACGCGCTGGACGCGGTGCACGCCTCCTTCGTACTTCAGATGGGCCCAGACGCCCTGCGACGGATCGGTGGCGTTCGACTTGATGGCCACCTGGACGTTCTTGTAGCCGCCGAGGTCGCTGTCGTCGCTCTGGATCATCTCGGACTTCCAGCCCATGCCCTCGGCGTAGTGCAGGTACATGCGCAGGAGGTCGGCGGCGAACAGGGCGCTCTCCGCGCCTCCCTCGCCCCCCTTGATCTCCATGATCACGTCACGGCCGTCGTCGGGGTCACGAGGGATCAGGAGGCGCCGCAGCTTCTCCTGGGACTCGTCGAGGCCCTGCTCGAGCGCGGGCACCTCGTCGGCGAACGCCTCGTCCTCCTTCGCGAGCTCCCGTGCGGCCTCGAGGTCGTCGCCCGCCTGCTGCCACGCCGAGTGGGCAGCCACGATGCGGCTGAGCTCGGCGTAGCGGCGGTTGATCTTCTTGGCGCGAGCGGCGTCCGCGTGCACCGCGGGGTCGCTGAGCTGCGTCTGGAGGTCGTCGTGCTCCGCGAGGAGCACGGACACCGACTCGAACATCAGTGGTCTTTGTGGCCGGCGTCGTGGCCGTTCGCGGGCATCGACTTCTGGATCTGCACGAGGAACTCCACGTTCGACTGCGTCTCCTTGAGGTTGCCGAGGACGATCTCGAGCGCCTTCTGCTGCTCGAGCCCGGCGAGGGCGCGGCGCAGGCGCCACGTGATCTTGACCTCGTCGGGGCTGAGCAGCATCTCTTCGCGACGGGTGCCGGAGGCGTTGACGTCGACGGCCGGGAAGATGCGCTTGTCGGCGAGGTGGCGCGAGAGGCGGAGCTCCATGTTGCCGGTGCCCTTGAACTCCTCGAAGATCACCTCGTCCATCTTCGAGCCGGTCTCGACCAGCGCGGTCGCCAGGATGGTCAGCGAGCCGCCGTTCTCGATGTTGCGCGCGGCGCCGAAGAAGCGCTTCGGCGGGTAGAGGGCCGACGAGTCGACGCCGCCCGACAGCACGCGGCCGGAGGCCGGGGCGGACAGGTTGTAGGCGCGGCCGAGACGGGTGATGGAGTCGAGCAGCACGACGACGTCGTGGCCCAGCTCGACGAGGCGCTTCGCCCGCTCGATCGCGAGCTCGGCGACCGTCGTGTGGTCCTCGGCGGGGCGGTCGAACGTCGAGGCGATGACCTCGCCCTTGACCGTGCGCTGCATGTCGGTGACCTCTTCGGGACGCTCGTCCACCAGGACGACCATGAGGTGCACCTCGGGGTTGTTCACCGCGATGGCGTTGGCGATCGCCTGCAGCACGAGCGTCTTGCCGGCCTTGGGCGGCGAGACGATCAGGCCGCGCTGGCCCTTGCCGATGGGCGACACGAGGTCGATGATGCGGGTCGAGAGCTTCTGCTGCTCGGTCTCGAGGCGCAGTCGCTCCTGGGGGTAGAGAGGCGTGAGCTTGCCGAACTCGACGCGCTTGGCGGCCTCCTCGACGGGCTGGCCGTTGATCGAGTCGATCCGGACGATCGCGTTGTACTTCTGGCGCCCCTGGCCCTGGTCGCCCTCGCGCGGCTGGCGGATCGCGCCGACGACGGCGTCGCCCTTGCGGAGGTGGTACTTCTTGACCTGGCCGAGCGACACGTAGACGTCGCTCGCGCCGGGCAGGTAGCCCGTGGTGCGGACGAAGGCGTAGTTCTCGAGCACGTCGAGGATGCCGGCGACGGGGATGAGGACGTCGTCCTCGGAGATCTCAGGCTCGAACTCGTCGGTCTGGACGCCGCGTCCGCGCTTGCGGTCACGCTGACGGCCACGGCCCTGACGGCCGTTCTCGTCCTGCTGCTGCGGGCCGGTGCCCTGCTGACGGTCCTGCTGCTGGCGGTCGCCCTGCTGCTGGTCGACCTTCTGGCCGCCCTGCTGCTGGCGATCCTGCTGCTGGCGGTCGCCCTGCTGCTGGCGGTCGCCCTGCTGCTGGTCGGCCTTCTGGCCGCCCTGCTGCTGACGGTCCTGCTGCTGCTCGCCGGCCGCGGCCTGCTGGCCGGACTGGCCGTTCTTGCGGTCTCCGCGGCCGCGGCTGCGGCTGCGACGGCCGCCGCCCTGCTGGCCGGACTGGTCGCCCTGGCCCTGGTCGCCCTGCGCCTGGTCGCCCTGCGCCCGGTCGCCCTGGCCCTGGTCGTCCACACCCTGGTCGCCCTGGGCGCGCTCGGCGGCGTCGCCGGACGTGTCGAGGTCGGTGGTGGCGTCGGAGGGCTGCTCGCCCTGCGCCGCGGCCTGAGCCTCGGCGACGGTCGCGTCGGAGGCGCGGCGCGAGCCACGGCGGCTGCGCGAGGGACGCTCGGCGGCGACGGGCGCCTCCTGGGCGACCTCTGCCGCGGGAGCCTGCTCGGCCTGCGCGACGGGAGCCTCGACCGGGGTCGCGGCGGGGGCCTGGAGGACGGGCTCGACGCCCGACTCTCCGCCGTTGACGTGGTCGCCGGCGCCGCGCTGGGCGGGAGCGCCGGCCGCGGAGGTGGCGCGACGCGAGCCGCGACGGGCACGGGTCGGGGCGACGGGCGCCTCGTCGGCGGTGGGGACCTGGGCAGCGTCGGCCTGCTCGGTGCCGGTGACGCCCTCGACGGGCGCGTCGGCGACTGCCTCGACGGGCACGTCGAGCACGGGCTGCTCGACGACGGGCACGGCGGCCTCGGCCGGGGCAGCGGCGCCCCCGGCCGACTGCGCCTGCACGGCGGCGATGGCGGCGACGAGGTCGCCCTTGCGGAGCTTGGAGAGACCGCTGATGCCGAGCGAGGAGGCGAGGGCCTGGAGCTGCGGGAGGCGCATGGCGCTGAGTTCGGCGGTGGTGTCCGCAGAGTTGGGGATGTCGACGTCTGACACTGGTGTTGGGTTCCTTCCGCTCCCCCGCGAGAGCCGCGAGGCTGAGCTGGTCACACCTCGTGGCCTGGGGTCTGCCCTGTCGGCAGGCCCTGCGCGGATGCGCGCTGCGCGGGATGCGCAGAGGAGCTCACGGAGGTGCGGCGCACGTACGCCAGACAGGCGGACGGACGCTGCGAGATGTGCACTACGGGATGTGCGGCCCGGGGGGATCAGGGAGCCTGGGGACTCGACACGCCTACTCGAGAACCGAGGAGGTGCTGCTAGAAGCCCAGGGGATCTTGATTCTCTACCGGGTGCGGCTTCACTGTAGCACCCCGCAGGTCGACGGCGAGCATGACGGCGCGCCAGTCGGACAGGGAGTGCTCGGCCACGAGATCCGCTGCGAAGAGGCGCTGCGCGGGGTCGCTCCCGAGCACCAGCAGCGACGGCCCCGCGCCGGACACGACCGCGGCCAGGCCGGCGTCCCGCAGCATGGTGATCAGCGCGTCGGTCTCGGGCATGGCGCTCGCCCGGTAGCTCTGGTGGAGCCTGTCCTCCGTGGCGGCGAGCAGCAGCTCGGGGCTCTGGATCAGCGCCGCCACGAGCAGCGCGGAGCGGGACACGTTGAACGTCGCGTCCTCGTGCGGCACCGACGCGGGCTGGAGGCTGCGTGCGAGCTTCGTCGAGAGGGTCGACTCCGGCACGAACACGACGGGAGACACGCCCCGGTGCACGAGCAGGCGCTTGTGGGCGGGGCCCGACGAGGTCATCCACGCGATGGTCAGCCCGCCGAAGAGCGCCGGGGCGACGTTGTCGGGGTGTCCTTCCATCTCGGTGGCCACCCGCAGCAGGTCGGCGGAGGAGAACTCGACCACCCCCTCCAGCAGGCCCTTGGCCGCGACGACGCCGGAGACGATGGCGGCGGCCGACGAGCCGAGGCCGCGCCCGTGCGGGATCACGTTGCGGGCCTCGAGCCGGAGACCCGGCAGCGGCTGGCCGACGGATGCGTAGGCCGCGGCGATCGCCTGCACGACGAGGTTGCCCTCGTCGGTGGGGACCTCGCCTGCCCCGACGCCCTCGACGTGCACCTCGACGCCCGAGCCCGTGGTCGTGGTGACCACGAGCTCGTCGTAGAGCGAGACGGCGAGCCCGAGCGTGTCGAAGCCGGGGCCGAGGTTCGCCGAGGTCGCCGGCACCCGGACCAGCACCGACCGCACGTCGCCCGCTCGGGTCATCAGCACGCCTCGGTCACGCAGAGGCCGGGACGAGCCCGAGCACCTCGGCGACGCGCGAGGTGTCGCTCTCGACGACCGTCGGCGTGACCTCGGAGCCGTCGGCGCGACGGAGGGCCCACTGCGGGTCCTTGAGGCCGTGGCCGGTGACCGTGAGGACGACCGTCGCGCCCGCCGGGACGACGCCCGCGTCGGAGCGCTCGAGCAGGCCCGCCACGCTGATCGCCGAGGCCGGCTCGACGAAGACGCCGACCTCGGCCGCCAGGATCTTCTGGGCGGCGAGGATCGCCTCGTCCGTGATCGCTCCGAACCAGCCGTTCGTGAGGTCGCGGGCCTCGAGGGCCAGCTGCCAGGAGGCGGGGTTGCCGATCCGGATCGCGCTCGCGATGGTCTCGGGGTGCTTCACGACCTCGCCGGCCACGATCGGCGCCGAGCCGGAGGCCTGGAAGCCGAACACCCGCGGCAGGCGGGTGGACCGACCGGCCTCGACGTCCTCGCGGTAGCCGCGGGTGTAGGCCGTGTAGTTGCCGGCGTTGCCCACGGGGAGGAAGTGGAAGTCGGGGGCGTCGCCGAGCACGTCGACGACCTCGAACGCGGCCGTCTTCTGGCCCTCGATGCGGTCGTTGTTGACCGAGTTCACGAGGTGCACCGGGTAGTTCTCGGCCAGGTCGCGCGCGATGTCGAGGCAGTCGTCGAAGTTGCCCTGGATCTGGATCAGCTGACCGTCGTGGGCGACGGCCTGGCTCAGCTTGCCCATGGCGATCTTGCCCTCGGGCACGAGCACCGCGGCGGTGATGCCGGCGTGCGCGGCGTAGGCGGCGGCCGACGCCGACGTGTTGCCGGTCGACGCGCAGATGACGGCCTTGGCGCCGTGCTCGACCGCCTTCGAGATGGCCATCGTCATCCCGCGGTCCTTGAAGGAGCCGGTCGGGTTCATGCCCTCGTACTTGACGAACACCTTCGCCCCGGTGCGCGCGGACAGCGCCGGCGCCGGGATGAGGGGCGTGCCGCCCTCGCCGAGGGTGACGACCGGGGTCGCCTCCGTCACGTCGAGACGGTCGGCGTACTCGCGCAGGACACCCTGCCACTGGTGGGCCATCAGGCTCCTTCGACTCTCAGGACGCTCGTGACGGAGTTCACGACCGCGGTGTTGCGGAGGGCGACGACCGTGGCGGCGAGGTCGGACTCGCGGGCACGGTGGGTGCCGATGATCAGGGTAGCGGTCGCGGGGGGCGCCTCCTCGTCACGTGACGCGCCGGGCTCGAGCCCGCCGGTCTGCTCGACGCTGTGCACGCTGACGCCGTGCTGGCTGAGCACCGTCGCGACCTCGGCGAGGACGCCGGGCTGGTCCGCGACGTCGAGGGTGATCTGGTATCGGGTGACGACGTGGCCGATGGGCAGCACGGCCAGGTCGGCCTGGGTCGACTCGGCGACGCCGGGGCCGCCGATGACGTGTCGGCGCGCGGCGGACACGAGGTCGCCGAGCACCGCCGAGGCGGTCTCAACTCCCCCGGCGCCGGCGCCGTAGAACATGAGGTCGCCGGCGGCCTCGGCCTCGACGAACACCGCGTTCTTCGCCCCGTGGACGGCGGCCAGCGGGTGGTCGAGCGGGACGAGCGCCGGGTAGACGCGTGCGCTCACGCCGTCCACGCCGTCCGAGTCGGTGAGCCGCTCGCAGATCGCCAGGATCTTGACCACGTAGCCGGCCTTGCGCGCAGCCTGCACCTGCTCGTGCGTCACGGACGTGATGCCCTCGCGGTGCACGGCCGAGAGCGGCACCGTCGTGTGGAAGGCGAGGCTCGCGAGGATGGCCGCCTTCTGCGCGGCGTCGAAGCCCTCGATGTCGGCCGTCGGGTCGGCCTCGGCGTAGCCGAGGGCCGTCGCGGTCGCCAGGGCGTCCTCGAGCGTGTCGCCGTCGGTGTCCATCCGGTCGAGGATGAAGTTGGTCGTGCCGTTGACGATGCCCATGATCCGGCGGATCCGGTCGCCGGCGAGGCTGTCGCGGAGCGGTCGGATGATGGGGATGGCGCCGGCGACGGCCGCCTCGTAGTAGAGCTGGGCGCCGACCTGCTCGGCCGCCGCGAAGAGCTCGGGGCCGTGGTGCGCGAGCAGCGCCTTGTTGCCCGTGACGACGTCGGCGCCCGACAGCAGCGCCTGCAGCACGTGGTGGCGGGCCGGCTCGAGCCCGCCCATGAGCTCGACGACGATGTCGGCCCCGAGGATCAGCGACTCGAGGTCGGTGGTGAACAGCTCGCGCGGCAGGTCGACGTCGCGGGGCGCGTCGACGTCGCGGACCCCGATGCCGACCAGCTGCAGGCCGGCGCCGGCGCGACCCGCCAGCTCGTCGGCGTGCTCGAGGAGCAGGCGGGCCACCTGCGACCCGACCGATCCGGCGCCCAGCAGGGCGACCCTCACGTCGCGGTATTCGTCCATGGTGTTCCGTTCTGTGGAGGCGACCCGGTCGGGGCGCCGTGAGCTGAGGGGCAGGGGTGGTCGGGAGACGTGCGCCGCGAGGCTCAGTCGAGGCCGGCGTCGCGGGCGAGCAGGTCGGCCTCGGTCTCACCGCGGACGATGACCCGCGAGGCCCCGTCACGCACCGCGACGACCGGGGGCCGCCCGACGTGGTTGTAGTTGCTCGCGAGGCTCCAGCAGTACGCGCCCGTCGCGGGTACGCCGAGCAGGTCGCCCGGCACGACGTCGGCGGGCAGGTACTCGGCCAGCACGACGAGGTCGCCGCTCTCGCAGTGCTTGCCCGCGACCCGGACGAGGGCAGGGGCCGCCGAGGAGGCGCGGCTCACCACGCGTGCGGAGTAGTCGGCCTCGTAGAGGGCCGGCCGGGCGTTGTCGCTCATCCCGCCGTCGACGCTGACGTAGCGACGGACGGCGGTCTCGCCGGTCTGCTCGTCGACCGTGACCGCGACGTCCTTGACCGTGCCCACCGTGTAGAGGGTCGTGCCGGACGGCCCGGCGATCACCCGGCCGGGCTCGACGGCGACCACGGGCAGCGGGATGCCGAGCCGCGCGCACTCGGCCGCGACGATGTCGGCCAGCGCGGCGGCGAGCTCGTCGAGGGGCCGCGCGTCGTCGACCGACGTGTAGGCGATGCCGAAGCCGCCGCCGAGGTTGAGCTCGGGGACCGGACCGTCGACGAGCAGCTCGGCGTGGAGGGCCAGGAGCCGCCGCGCGGCCTCGCCGAAGCCGTCCGAGCCGAAGATCTGGGAGCCGATATGGGAGTGCAGGCCGAGGAGCCGCAGCGACGGCCGGCTGCGGATGTCCGCCACCACGGCGGGTGCGTCGGCGAGGGTGATGCCGAACTTCTGGTCCTCGCGGGCCGTCGCGAGGTAGTCGTGGGTCGACGCGTGCACGCCGCTGTTGACGCGGACGCGGACGGACTGGACGACGCCGTGACGGGCCGCGGCCTCGGCCACCCGCACCACCTCCTCCGCGTTGTCGACGACGATGTTGCCGATGCCCGCCGCGACGGTGCGGTCGATCTCGGCCAGCGACTTGTTGTTGCCGTGGAACGCCATGCGCGAGGGCTCGACCCCGGCCGCCGCGGCGACGGCGAACTCGCCGCCGGTGCAGATGTCGACGCGCAGGCCCGCCTCGGCGACCCAGCGGGCGACCTCGACGGACAGGAAGGCCTTGGCGGCGTAGTACACGACCGCGCTGGTGCCGACGCGTCCGAGCTCTCGGTCGAACGCCTCCTTCGCGCCGCGGGCGCGCCCTCTGAAGTCGTCCTCGTCGACGACGTAGAGAGGACTGCCGTGACGGGCGACGAGCTCGGTGGCCCGGACGCCGGCGACGGCGACGACGCCGTCGTCGCCACGGCGGGCGCCGTGCGACCAGACCGAGCGGTCGAGCGCGTCGACGTCGTCGGGCTCGAGCAGCCAGTCGGGAGCGAGGGGGTTGGGCGACACGGGGACCTCGGTGGGGATCGGGAGGGGCGGGACGACGACGAGCCTAGCGACAGCGGCCGTCGGTGACGGAGCCCTGCGGCTGCCGGCGCCCCGGCATCAGCTGCAGCTGCCCTTCGCGGCCAGGCCGGAGGAGGTGAGGGGCAGCCCGTCCGACCGGAGGCCGAGCTGCGCCCGGCCCGGCTCGACGTCGACCGACGTGAGCACCACGCCCGGGGGCAGCTGCTCGGCAACGCAGACGCGCTGGGCGAAGTCGCCGAGGAACGGCGTCAGGTCGAGCGACAGGGAGGTGTCGGGCAGCGACGCCCGCGTCGGGGTGAAGTCGAGGGCACGGCCGTCGTCGGCGATCGCGGGCGTGGCCGTCACGTCGACGGGCACCGGCCCGAGCAGGGGCACGTCGAAGCTGCGGGCGTAGGTCATCTCGCCGTCGCCGAGCGTCACGGTCGCGCCGGCGGACGAGACGCCCTCGAGCGAGCTCACCGTCGCGGAGTCGGCCGAGAGCGTGCCCGTGACCGCGCCGGAGGTGCCCTCGAGATCGGTGGGGACGTCGCTGACGTCGAACCGGAACGAGACGGGGTCGCCCGCCGAGCCCGAGGAGAGCGTCACGTCGTCGAGCGAGCCGTGCACGATCTGCCAGAGCACGGAGGTGCCGTGGACGTCGACGGCCACGTCGTCGAGGCCGGTCGCGGTCGAGATCTCGGCTGCGGCGCGCTGCTCGACCAGGCCGCGGGTCACGACGTCGGCGACGACCGCGAGGATCGCGAGCACCACCAGGACGCCGACCAGCACGAACAGACCGGCGGCGGCGCCCCGGGCACGGCGGCGCGGGACGGCCCGCTCGGCGAAGAAGTCGTCGACGTCGCTCATGCCCTCGTCACATCCGATCGGGAGCGGAGACTCCCAGGAGGCCGAGGCCGTTGCGGATGACCTGCCCGGCCGCGTCGTTGAGCCAGAGGCGCGTGCGGTGCAGGTCGGTCACCTCCTCGTCGCCGAGCGGAGTCACCCGGCAGCTGTCGTACCAGCGGTGGTACGAGCCTGCCAGTTCTTCGACGTAGCGAGCCACCCGGTGCGGCTCGCGGAGCTCGGCGGCCTGGACGACGACGCGCGGCAGCTCGGCCAGGGCGCCGAGGAGGGCGCTCTCGGTCTCGTGGACGAGCAGGGAGGCGTCGAACGCGTCGCGCGTCACGCCGGCGGCCTCGGCGTTGCGCGCCACGGACCGCGTGCGGGCATGCGCGTACTGGACGTAGAAGACGGGGTTGTCGTTGGTGCGCCGCGTCCAGAGGTCCAGGTCGATGTCGATCGAGCTGTTCACCGGGCTGCGCACCAGCGAGTAGCGGCCGGCGTCGATGCCGACGGCGTCGACGAGGTCCTCCATCGTGACGACCGTCCCGGCGCGCTTCGACATGCGCATCGGCTCGCCGTCGCGGAGCAGGTTGACCATCTGGCCGATGAGGATCTCGAGGGCGACGCCCGGCTCGTCGCCGAACGCGGCGCACATCGCCATCATGCGGCCGACGTAGCCGTGGTGATCCGCGCCGAGCATGATCAGGTTGCGCTCGAAGCCGCGCTCGCGCTTGTCGAGGTAGTAGGCGAGGTCGCCCGCGATGTACGCCGCCTCGCCGTCCGTCTTGATGACGACCCGGTCGCGGTCGTCGCCGAACTCGCTGGTGCGCAGCCAGGTGGCGCCCTCGGCCTCGTAGATGTGCCCGAGCTCGCGGAGACGGGAGACGGCGCGCTCGACGGCCTTCGACTCATGCAGCTCGTTCTCGTGGAAGTAGACGTCGAAGTCGACGCCGAAGTCGTGCAGCGACTGCTTGATGTCGGCGAACATGAAGTCGACCCCGGCGGCCCGGAAGGCCTCCTGTGCCTCGTCGCGCGGCAGCGCGAGCACGTCGACGTCGGTCGCCGCGAGCACGCGGTCGGCGATGTCGGAGATGTACTGACCGCCGTAGCCGTCCTCCGGGGTCGGCTCGCCGAGCGCCCGGGCGACCAAGCTGCGCGCGAAGCGGTCGATCTGCCCGCCGTGGTCGTTGAAGTAGTACTCGCGGGTGACGAGCGCGCCCTGCGCCTCGAAGACGCGGGCGAGGCTGTCGCCCACGGCCGCCCAGCGGACGCCGCCCATGTGGATCGGCCCGGTCGGGTTCGCCGAGACGAACTCGAGGTCGATGGTGACGCCGTCGTAGTAGGTGCCGCGGCCGAACTCGGCGCCCTGCTCGACGATCGTCCGCGCGAGCAGGCCCGCGGCGGCCGCGTCGAGCCGCACGTTGACGAAGCCGGGGCCGGCGACGTCGACGTCGGACACGCCGTCGACCTCGGCCAGCTCGGCCGCGATCTCGGTCGCGAGGTCGCGCGGCGAGGCGCCGACCCGCTTGGCGAACTTCATCGCCACGTTGGTGGTCCAGTCGCCGTGGTCGCGGTTGCGGGGCCGCTCGAGCACGACGTCGGCGGGCGTCACGACGACGTCGGCGGGAACGCCTCGACGCTGGAGCACCCCGTCGACGACGGCGAGCAGGGACGTGGAGAGTTCGGCGGGAGTCACGGTCGTCGATCTTACCGGCTGGGCGCGGGGCGACCGGCGGATCGGTCGACCACCGGCCGAGCCGCGGTCGTCGGGACGGTGCGCGGGACGCGGCGGTCAGGCGGCGCGGAACACCTCGGCGGCCTGGGCCGCCAGCAGGGACAGGAGGAGCGGCAGCTGCGTCCGGTCGGCGCCGCGGTCTTCCGGGTGCCACTGCACGCCCGTGATCGGCGCGGTCTGGTGCTCCACGGCCTCGACCCCGCCGTCGGCGGTGCGGGCGACGACTTCCAGGCCCTCGCCGACACGGTCGACGGCCTGGTGGTGCGCGCTGCGGACACGGGCCGTGGTGCTGCCGAACGCCGCCGCGACGCGGCTGCCAGGGGCGAGCTCGACGTCGTGGTCGACCATGAGGCTCTCGACCGCTCCGGAGCCCCGGTGGGCGCCGTCGGCGTCGTCGAGGTGCGGCACGAGCGTGCCGCCGAGCGCCACGTCGATCACCTGGTGCCCGCGGCAGATGCCGAGCAGGGGGGTGGACCGCACGAGTGCACGACGCACGAGGGCGATCTGGCCGGCGTCCGCCTCCTCGTCGTGACGGCCCTCGCCCTCGTAGCCGCGGCGTCCGCCCCAGGTGACCGGATCGAGGTCCTCTCCTCCGGCGATCACGATCGCGGAGGCACCGTCGGTGACGCGGAGGAGCTCGGCGGCGCCGAGGTCGCCCGCTGCGAGACGCCGGGCGTCCCAGCCGAGCGCGATCGCGTCCTCGACGATCCGCTCGTTCAGCGTCTGGACGTACGCGTGGTACCGCGGAGCGTGGGGCCGGTGCGCCGTCACCTCGACCACGGCCAGCATCGGGCGCGCGGCGACGACGGCAGCGGACCCGGGGCGGACGAGGGAGGAGGTCATGGCTCCATGCTCGTCGGCGGCCGCGGCCCTGGCCAGCTGTGTGTCGCGGCGTTACGGCTCCGGCGTCGGCCCGACAGCAGAACCGGTCGCTGCCTCAGGGCCAGAGGGAGGCGCGGCGCCAGTCGTCGCCGACCCTGTCGTACCGCACGCGCACCTGGTCGCGGCCCGTCATGGCCTGCCAGAACTCGACCGACACCGGAAGGACTCGGTACGCGGTCCAGTCGTCGGGCACGAGGTCGTCGTCGGCCTCCACCTCGGCGCGGGCACGGTCGAGCGCCTCGTCGGCCGCCCGCACGTCGTCCACCTCCGTGCTCTGCGGCACGGCGACGGCGACGGCACGCGAGTCGGGGTGCCGGTGGCGGAAGTCCTGCTCCGCCACGTCCCGCGGGCCGGCGACCGCCGAGCCGGTGACGCGGACCTGCTGCCCCTGCGCCGCCCAGAAGAAGGTGAGCGCGACGCGCTCGTCCTCGGCGATCTGTCGGCCCTTCGGGCTCAGCGCCGACGAGGTGAACCAGAAGGCGTCGTCGACGTCCTTGAGCAGGAGCGTGCGGGCGGTGGGCCCCGAAGCCGTCGAGGCCGTCGACAACGTGAACGCGTGCGGCTGGACGACACCGGCGGCGACGGCGGCGTCGAGCCACTCGAGGAACAGCGAGACCGGGTCGGCAGGCGTCGACGAGACATCGAGTTCGCGGACGTCGGGGCTCGGCGACGCCGCCCCTCTCACTCGGTCGCGGAACGAGGACGAGGACGAGGACGAGGAGGCGCCGGGCGCGGAGTCGGGAGGAGTCACAGGACCAGCCTGCTCCCGTCCGGTCGCCGCGTCCGTCGACCACGTCCGTGACCGCGTGCAATCGCTGCTAGCCTTGTCGACGTCCCTGGCCCCCATAGCTCAGGGGATAGAGCACTGCCCTCCGGAGGCAGGGGCGAAGGTTCGAATCCTTCTGGGGGCACACGCACCACCTCGGCCGACCGGCCGGCAACGACGAAGGCCCCGCTGATGCGGGGCCTTCGTCGTGCTGGTGGGCGGTCGGCCCCCGGCTCCGTTGCCGGCGGTCGACTCCTCGTCGCGGCTCAGCTGTACGTCAGCGCGATGACGGCGACGTCGAGCGTCCGGTACGCGCCCTCGGCACGGGTCGCCGAGCGAACGCGACCACG
Source organism: Frigoribacterium sp. PhB116 (assembly GCF_004364285.1). GTDB lineage: Bacteria > Actinomycetota > Actinomycetes > Actinomycetales > Microbacteriaceae > Frigoribacterium. Next base: position 721,403 of record NZ_SOBE01000001.1, read on the forward strand.
GAGGACCTCGAAGCGCCCCTCGGTCTCGTGCACGAAGCCGATCACGCCGGCGGTGGGGGTGGACACCCGGTGGAAGCCGTCGCCCAGGGGCACGACCTCCGCTCGAGACGTCCTCTCAAGAACAGCACCCATGATGTCCTCCTCAGGTCAGACGGCCTCGGGTCAGGCCGGTCTCCGGAGAGTACCCCGCGACGCCGCCGCGAAGCCCCGTGAACGGGGTACAGCCGGCAACGACCCCTCCTCGCCACTCCAGGACCGCCCGCTCACCACCCGTCGGCGGAACGGGTGTCGCAGGGGTACGACGTCAGGTGGGCGGCGGCTCCACGAGCGGCCCGTCGCGACGGGGCCGGCGCGCGGTGGCCGTGACGCCGACGCTCGCGGCCGTCACGAGGGCGAGGGCCACGAGCTCGCGCGCCCCCAGGGCCTGGCCGAGCACGACGAGGCCCGCGAGCGCGGCCGTCGCGGGGCCCAGGCTCGACAGGACGCCGAACACCCGCGTCGGCAGCCGCCGCAGGGCCACCATCTCGAGCGAGTACGGCAAGGCGCTCGTGAGCACCGCGACGATGAGGAACACGAGCAGGAGGCTCGGGTCGGCCGAGACGGCCGAGGCCGCGTCCCCGACCCCCAGCGGCACCACGATCACCGCGGCGACCGTCATCGCGACGGCGAGGCCGCCGAGCGAGTCGTCGCCCCGGCCGAGGCTGGCGTTGGCGACGATGTAGCCGGCCCAGAAAGCGCCCGCCCCGAGTGCCAACAGGACGCCGAGCAGAGGGGTGGCCCCGCTCGAGTCGAGGCCGAGCACGACGACCCCCGCCAGCGCGAGGACGGCCCAGGCCGCGTCGACGAACCGGCGGGTCTGCACGAGGGCGACGGTGAGCGGGCCGAGGAACTCGAGCGTCACCGCGACGCCGAGGGGCACCACGTCGATGGCCAGGTAGATGAGCAGGTTCATCCCGGCGAGGGCAGCGCCGAGCAGGACGACGCCGAGCCAGGTGCGGCGCGGCCAGCCGCCGACGCGCGGCCGGAACACGAGCAGCAGGACGAGGGCGCCGAAGCCCAGGCGGAGCGCCGCCGCGCCGAGCGGGCCGAGGGCGTCGAAGTGGGTGCGGGCCAGGGCGGCGCCGAACTGGACCGACACGATGGCCGCGACGGCGAGCAGCGGGGCGGGCACGCGCTCGAGGGCGGCGGGGCGGGTCACGGTCGGCAGGTCTCCGGGGTCGTCGGGGCGGGACGAGTCTAGGGCGGCAGGACCACGCGGCCCGGCCACAGTACGATCGAGGGGTGTCCGACGCCCTCACCGTGATCTCCCCCGTCGTGGAGCTCTTCGGCTGGTTCGGGTTCATCGTGGGCACGCCTTTCCTGCTTGCCGGCACCGTCATGCGCTCGCGCTCTCGTCGGTGGGAAGAGACGGTCGCCGTCGTCATCCCCGCGCCCGACTGGGCGCACGCGGCCACCGCGAGGTGGATGGACTCCTCGGGCGAGCTGCACGAGACGGAGTTCGACGACCACCCCGTCGACACCCCGGTCGAGACGGAGCTGGCGGTGCACTACGACCCGTGGCGGCCCACCCGGCCCCGGCTCGACCCGCCGCACGAGGACGGCAAGGCCCTACGAACGGTGGGGTGGATCCTGATCGGCGTCGGAGCCCTCTGCGCCGTCGCCTCGATCGTCCTGCTCTTCGTCGGCTGAGCTCCCGTTCCGCCGAGCTCCCTCCCCAGGTCGGGCACGGATGCCCTCCCTCACCCTGAGCACCCCGCCCGGCCCCCGTCAGCGGGCCCGTGGCTAGACTCCAGCCACCGGGACGAGGGGAGAACCGTGACCGTCAGCGCGAAGGGTCGACGAGACCGACGAGGGGTGCGCGGGGCCGTCACCGCCGGCGTGGCCGCACTGCTCGCCGTGGGGGCGATCGGCCTCGGCGCGACGCCGGCCGCGGCGTCGTCGCCCGTCGACCTCGACGGCGCCTACGTGCTCGACGACGCGGGCGTCCTCTCGACGGCCGAGGTCTCGCAGGTCACCGACAGCCTCGACCAGCTCTCGGCGGATGCCGGCATCGACCTCTTCGTCGTCTACGTCGACTCCTTCGAGTCCCCCGCCGACAGTGCGGCCTGGGGCGTCGCCACCGCGGAGCGCAACCAGCTCGGCACGGACGACGTCCTCCTCAGCGTCGCGGTCGACGACCGGGTCTACGACCTCTCCGTCTCCTCGAGCTCGACGATCACCACCGGCCAGCAGGAGTCCCTCCAGTCGGACGTCCTCGAGCCCGAGCTGCGGGACTCGGACTGGGCAGGGGCGGCCGTGGCCCTCGCGGACGGCATCCGGCAGGACGCCGCAGGCCCCGATCTCTCCTGGCTGCTCTGGGTGCTCGTCGCGCTCGTCGTCCTGGCCGCGGCCGGGGCCGTCGTGTTCGCCGTGGTCCGCTCCCGTGCCCGCCGCCGGGCCTTCCGGTCGGCCGAGGAGGCGCAGGCTCAGCTCGACCGGCGCGCGGCCGCCCTGCTCGTCGCCCTCGACGACGAGCTGACCGCCGGCGCGCAGGAGGTCGGCTTCGCCGCGGCGCAGTTCGGCGACGACGCCGTCGCGCCGTTCGCCGCCGCGCTGACCGGAGCGAGGGAACAGGCCCGGGAAGCGTTCGAGCTGCAGCAGCGGCTGGACGACTCCGTGCCCGACTCGCCCGAGCAGCGTCGCGAGTGGACCGAGCGCATCGTCCAGCTCTGCGACGGGGCGGGCCGGTCGCTCGACGAGCAGTCGGCGGCCTTCGACGCCCTCCGCGCCGACGAAGAACGTGCGCCGCGCGACGCCGCCGCCCTGCCGGGCGAGGTCGCGAGCCGACGTGAGACGGTGCAGCGGGCCCGGTCGCTCGTGACGCAGCTGCAGCAGACGTACTCGGCCCGGGCCGTGGCCACGGTCGCCGACGCGCCCGACCAGGCCGACCGGCTCCTCGAGTTCGCCGAGGAGTCGGCCGCGACGGCCACCGCGGCGATCGACCGAGGCGACACGGGCGAGGCCGTGGGGGCCGTTCGTGCCGCGCGCCAGTCGCTCGGCCAGGTCGACCAGCTCGTCGGCTCGGTCGACAAGGCGGCGGAGTCCCTGCGCACCGCGGGCACGACGATCGCCGCGCTCTCGGCCGACCTGCGTCGCGACATCGCGGCTGCGGAGGGCCTGCCCGCCGACCGTGTCCCTGAGGGCGTCGACGTGGTGGGCTCGGTGGCCGCGGCCCGTGCGGCCGTCGCGCTCGGCGAGACGCAGACCGACGACCCGCTCGCCGTGCTCTCGGGCCTCGATGCCGCCAACGTGCGCATCGACGCTGCCCTCGTGGCGCTGCGCGACGCCGCCGAGAAGGACCGCAGGGCCCAGGCCGCGCTCGACCAGGCGCTCCTCACGGCGCGGAGCCAGATCAGCGCCGCCCGCGACTTCATCGAGACCCGGCGTGGCGCGGTCGGCCCTCAGCCCCGCACCCGGTTGTCCGAGGCCGAGCGGCACCTCGCGACCTCCGTCTCGCTCGCGACCTCCGACCGCGACCGCGCCCTCGGCGAGGCGCACCTCGCGGTGCAGCTGGCCGGCACGGCCGCGTCGGAGGCACAGGCCGAGGTCTCGTCGTACCAGCAGGGCGTGCCGTTCGGCGGGGGCGGCGGACGCGGCGGCGGGGCCGACCTGAGCGGGATCGTGACGGGCATCGTCCTCGGCGGACTGCTCGGCGGGGGCGGCGGCGGGCGAGGCGGAGGCTTCGGCAGCGGCGGCCTCGGGGGTCTGGGCGGCTTCGGCGGCCGCAGCGGCGGGGGCGGCGGCTTCGGAGGAGGCGGGGGCTTCGGAGGAGGCGGCGGCGGCGGACGTCGCTCCGGCGGCGGACGGTTCTGACCGAGACCCGACCTCTGCCCCGCGCGGACACGACCACCAGCACGACCACGACCACGACCACGACCACGACCAGACTCCCCGGCGGGCGCCGCCCGGCGGGATCGACGCACCACCCACGAGAGGACACCACCATGGCGAAGCAGTCCATCTTCGGCCGGATCGCGCAGCTGACCCGGGCCAACATCAACGCCCTGCTCGACCAGGCGGAGGACCCTGCCCTGATGCTCGACCAGATGGTGCGCGACTACACGAACAGCATCGCCGAGGCCGAGTCCGCCGTGGCGCAGACGATCGGCAACCTGCGCCTGCTCGAGCAGGACCACGCGGAGGACGTCGCGGCGGCCGCCGACTGGGAGCGGAAGGCCCTCGCCGCCAGCAACAAGGCGGACCAGCTCCGCACCTCCGGCAACGCCGCCGACGCCGACAAGTTCGACGCGCTCGCCAAGGTCGCCCTCGGCAAGCAGATCTCGTCCGAGAAGGAGGCGAAGGACGCCGAACCGACGATCGCCTCCCAGACAGTCGTCGTCGACAAGCTGAAGGCGGGGCTCACCGGGATGCGGTCGAAGCTCGACCAGCTCGACTCGAAGCGCAACGAGCTGATCGCCCGCTCGAAGACCGCGGCGGCCCAGTCACAGGTCGCCGACGCCCTCGGCAGCATGGACGTCCTCGACCCCACGAGCGAGATCGGCCGCTTCGAGGACAAGGTCCGACGCGAGGAGGCCAAGGTGCTCGGCCAGCAGGAGCTCGCCGCGTCCAGCCTCGACGCGCAGTTCGAGGGCCTCGAGGACCTCGACCAGCAGACCGAGGTCGACGCTCGCCTCGCCGCCCTGAAGCTGGGCGCCCTCGACGCGTGACCACCGCCTCCGGCTCCCTCGCCCCGCCTCCCGCCGTGCACCGGCCGGGCGGCGGGACGTCGCGCGTCGTCGCCGTGGACGTCGCGCGGGGGCTGGCGGTGCTCGGCATGTTCGCCGCGCACATGTGGCCGAGGGCCGAGCTCGACGAACGTGTCTTCGACGGCCGATCGGCGATCCTGTTCGCCACCCTCGCCGGCATCTCGCTGGGGTTGTCGTCGGGCGGTGCGCGTCCCGTCGCCCCGGGAGGACGTGCTCGAGTCGTCGGCTCCGTGCTGATCCGGGCCGCCGTGCTCGTGCTGCTCGGCCTCGTGCTGCAGGCCTGGAACGAGTACGTGCTCGTGATCCTGCCGTACTACGGCGTGATGTTCGCGCTGCTCGCCGTCGTCCTCTTCGCACCGCGACCGGTGTTGCTCGGGCTGGCCGCGGTCGTGACCGTCGTCGCGCCGTGGCTCGCCGACCAGGTGCCCGTGACGAACCTCGGCAGCCCGCTCGCGGGCGGGCTCGTGGGCCTCGCCCAGGATGCCCTGCTCGTCGGCTCCTACCCGGCGCTCGTCTGGCTGCCGTTCCTGCTCGTCGGGCTCGTCGCCGCCCGGAGCGACCTCCGGCGGCTGCGCACGGCCGTCGTCCTGTCCGTCGGGGGGACCGTCGCGGCGGTCGTCGGCTACGGGTCCCGGTGGCTGCCGGGCGCCTCCTCGTGGCCGGCCCTCGACCCGGCCGCGCACGAGGGAGCGCCGGCGGAGATCGTCGGCTCGGGCGGCACGGCGCTGGCCGTCGTCGGCCTGCTGCTGCTCGCCACCCGACCGGCCTGGGCGGCAGGGCGCGCACTCGCCATCGGCCTGTCGCCGGTCGCGGCCGTCGGCAGCCAGCCGCTCACCATCTACTCGGCGCACCTCGTGCTGACGGCTCCCCTCTTCACCCTCTACCGCCTCGACGGCGGACGGTACGGCCTGCCCCTCGGCTGGTTGGTCGCGGCCGTCGTCCTCACGATCGCCTGGGCCGTCCTCTGGCGCCGGTTCGTCGGCCGCGGTCCGCTCGAGCGGGTCGTGGCCCGGGTGAGCAGGCCCTGGGGATGAGCGCGACCCGGCGCTCGGCGGACCGCGCTGTGCCAGACTCACGCGCATGAGGTTCGTCGTGGTCCCCCAGTGGCAGGGTTCTCCGTCGTCGAGGGCGATGCGGCTCGCCGAGGGCGCGTACGCCGTGCTCGGCGACCTGCCCGCGAAGTCGACCGCCCTGGTCGAGGTGCCGGTCGGCGCGGGCGACTCGCTCGGCACCCGCGTGCACAGGTTCTCGTCGGTCGTGGCCGTGGCCGCGTCGCTCCGCCGCGAGCTCGAGGCCGACGCCTCGCCCGCCCTCGTCGTGGGCGGCGACTGCGGCGTCGAGTACGCCGCTGTGCAGCACGCCCTCGGCCCCGACACCGCCGTCGTCTGGTTCGACGCCCACCCCGACCTGCACAGCCCGCGCACCAGCGAGAGCGGTGCCTTCAGCGGGATGGTCCTCCGGGCCCTCACCGGCGACGGCACGGACGAGCTCGGCGCCCTCGAGGCCGGCCCCGGCGCGAGGCGTCTGGAGCCGGGGCGGGTCGTCCTCGCGGGCAGCCGCACCTACGACGACGCCGAGGACACCTGGGTCGAGAGCCGCCGCGTGCGCACCGTGTCGTCGCTCGACCTCACCCCGGAGGAGGTGGTCGAGGCGGTCGCCGCGACCGGTGCCACCGAGGTGTATGTGCACGTCGACCTCGACGTGCTCGACCCCGGCACCCTCGACGGGCTGCTCGAGCCGGTCCCCTTCGGCCTCGACCCGGCCGTCCTGATCGCGACGATCACCGCGCTCAAGGAGCGCTTCACCCTCGTCGGGGCAGGCCTGTGCTCGTTCGCCCCCGTCGACGCGGCCGCCGCGGCCGACGACATGGGCACGATCCTCCGCGTCGTCGGGGCGCTGGCCCGGTGAACGACGGCCCGATGAACGACGGCGCGGCTGACGACGGCGCGATGAGCGACCACCGGCCCCGCGTCTCCGTCGAGCGCGACGGACACGTGCTCGTCATCGGCCTCGACCGCCCCGAGAAGCGGAACGCGGCCGACCTCCGGATGCTCCGCGAGCTCTCGCTCGCCTACGGCCTGCTCGACCGCGATCCCGACCTGCGGGTCGGCCTGCTCGTCGGCCAGGGCGAGCACTTCACGGCGGGCCTCGACCTCGGCGACGTCGCGCCCGCCGTCGGCGAGGACGGGCTCGACCTCGTCCCCGAGGGCGGGCTGCACCCCTGGCAGGTCGAGGGGCGACAGCTCACGAAGCCCGTCGTCGCCGCCGTGCAGGGCACCTGCCTCACGCTCGGGGTCGAGCTCGCCCTCGCGAGCGACGTCGTCGTGGCCGAGGTCGGCACCCGCTTCGGGCAGGTCGAGGTGAGCCGCGCGATCCTGCCGTTCGGCGGGGCCACGATCCGGCTCCCCCGCCGGGTCGGCTGGGGCGACGCGATGCGCTGGATGCTCACCGGCGACCTGTTCGACGCCGAGGAGGCGCGGCGCATCGGGCTCGTGCAGGAGGTCGTCCCCGAGGGCGAGGCCCGCACCCGCGGCCTCGAGCTCGCGCGCCGCATCGCCGCCCAGGCCCCGCTGGCCGTGCAGGCGACGCTGGCGAACGCCCGGCTCGCGGTGCGCGAGGGCGACGCCGCCGCGGAGGCGCGGCTGCAGCCGGAGCTCGTGCGGCTCATGCAGTCCGGAGACGCGCGTCGAGGCATGGAGGCGTTCCTCTCGAGGACGACCGCGGAGTACGAGGGCGACTGACGCCTCCTCGGGTCGCCCTCCTCGGCACGGACGACGACGGGCCCGGACGTTGCGGGCCCCGGGCACACGCAGGAGCCCGCCTCCCCCTGGGGGGAGACGGGCTCGAGAACGAGGCGGATCGACCTACTTGAAGACGTCCTTGACGTCTTCGCCGACCTTCTTGGCGGACGCGCCGGCCTGGTCCTTCTGACCTTCGGCCTTGAGGCTGTCGTCGCCCTTGCGGTCTCCGATGGCCTCCTTCGCCTTGCCGGCGATGTCCTGAGCGGCGTTCTTGATCTTGTCGTCGAGTCCCATGGTGACCTCCTCGCTAACGGCGCTGTCTGCGCCTTTTCCAGCACCGTACGCCCTGGGGCCCGCGACGTCCTCCCCGGTCACCCAGTACTCAGAATCCGTACAGCCGTCGTTCATGCGGCTGCGGTGCGCTCCCCCGGCACTCGACAGGCCACCGGGACTACCGTCTGAGCCATGACGACTTATGACCTCATCGTGATCGGAGCCGGCGCGGTCGGCGAGAACGTGGCGGACTACGCCACCCGCAGCGGGCTGGAGGTGGCCCTCGTCGAGGCCGAGCTGATCGGCGGCGAGTGCTCGTACTGGGCCTGCATGCCGTCGAAGGCGCTGCTGCGCTCCATCTCGGTGATCCGGGCCGCGAAGTCCGTGGGCGGGGCCGCCCAGGCCGTGACCGGCGACGTCGACGTCGCGGCGGTGTTGCGTCGCCGCGACTCGTTCACGAGCGGCTGGGACGACTCGGGGCAGGCCGACTGGGTCGAGGGCGCGGGCATCGCCTTGCTCCGCGGCCACGCGACCATCACCGGCGTGAAGGAGGTGACGGTCGACGGGACCGTGCACACCGCCCGTCACGCCGTGGTCGCGGCCACCGGCTCCACCGCCCTGCTGCCCGACGTCCCCGGCCTGGCCGAGGCGCGTCCGTGGACGAGCCGCGAGGCGACCAGCGCGCAGACCGTGCCCCAGAGCCTCGTCATCGTCGGAGGCGGCGTCGTCGCCCTCGAGATGGCCACCGCCTACCAGGGCCTCGGCTCGACCGTGACGGTCATCGCCCGCAGTGGCCTGCTGGGCGGCCAGGAGCCCTTCGCCGGCGAGCTGGTCGGCAAGACGCTGAAGGAGCGCGGCGTCGACGTGCGCGTCGGCTCGTCCCCTGCCTCCGTGCTGCGCACCGAGCACGACACGGTCGAGGTCACCCTCGACGACGGCAGCGTCGTGATCGCCGACGAGATCCTCGTCGCGACGGGCCGTGTGCCGCGCACCTCCGACCTCGGCCTCGAGAACGTCGGCATCGAGCCCGGCGACTGGCTGCAGGTCGACGACACGCTGCTCGTGCACGGCACCGACTGGCTCTACGGCGTCGGCGACGTGAACCACCGCGCGCTGCTCACGCACCAGGGCAAGTACCAGGCCCGGGCCGCCGGCGAGGTCATCGCCGCCCGAGCCCTCGGCCGTGAGCTGCAGACCGAGCCGTGGGGTGCCCACGTCGCGACCGCGGACGACGCCGCCGTGCCCCAGGTGACGTTCACCGACCCCGAGGTCGCGAGCGTCGGCCTCACCGCGGACGCCGCCGAGAAGCGGGGCATCGACGTGAAGGTCGTCGACTACGACCTCGCCGGCGTGGCCGGGTCGGCCCTGCACTCGGACGACTACGAGGGGCACGCCCGGATCGTCGTGGACGAGAGCCGCAAGGTCATCGTCGGCGCGACGTTCGTCGGGCCCGACGTCGCCGAGCTGCTCCAGGCCGCCACGATCGCCGTGGTCGGCGAGGTGCCGATCGACCGCCTGTGGCACGCCGTCCCGGCGTACCCGACGGTGAGCGAGATCTGGCTGCGCCTGCTCGACGCCTACGGGCGTCCGTGAGAAACCCCCTCCTCGACTCGCCGGTCTCGCGCCTCGGCTGCGCGTGGGCGACCGCCGTCGGGCTCGCGATCGGCGTGCCGCTGAGCGTCGGCCGGGTGCGCGTCGTCGGCGACCTGATCGTCTGCCGGGGCCTCCCCCGGTGGGCGTTCAAGCGGGGCGGCACCTGCGTCGGTCGGGTCTACCTGACCCGCGACAACGACGGCCCCCGCGTGCTGCAGCACGAGGCCGTCCACGTGAGGCAGTGGCAGAAGTACGGCATGCTGATGCCGTTCCTGTACTTCCTGGCCGGCAGCGACCCGCTGACGAACAGGTTCGAGATCGAGGCAGGCCTCGAGGAAGGCGGCTATCGATGACCCGCACCGTGATCATCACCGGAGCCAGCAGCGGCATCGGCCGGGAGGCAGCGATCGAGCTCGCGGCGGGAGGCGCCCAGGTGGCCGTGGTCGGCCGCAACGCCGAGCGCACCCGCGCCGTCGCCGACCAGGTCGGCGGCCGGGCGTTCCTGTCCGACTACGACCGGCTCGACGACGTGCGCCGCCTCGCGGACGAGCTTCTCGACGCGTACCCGCGCATCGACGTGCTGGCCAACAACGCGGGCGGCCTCGTCAGCGAGCGAGGCCTCAGCCACGACGGGCACGAGCGCATCCTGCAGTCGAACCACCTGGCGCCGTTCCTGCTGACGCGCCTCCTGCTGCCCCGCCTGCTCGAGAGCTCGGGCCGGGTCGTCTCGACGGCCAGCGTGGCCAACCTGTTCGGCAGCGTCCGGCTCGACGACCTGAACTGGGCGAAGCGGCCCTGGCTCGGCGGCTGGCGCCAGTACGGCACGAGCAAGATCGAGACGATCCTGTTCGTCCGCGAGCTCGCCCGGCGCACCGGCCTCGAGGCGTTCTCGTTCCACCCCGGCATCGTCAAGACGTCGTTCGGCTCGTCGTCGCCGATGTGGCGGATGGCGAACGTGCTCTCGAACGGCAACTACGGCATCTCGGCGCACGCGGGCGCCGTCCCGCTGATCCAGCTGTCGGGCCCGAGCTCGGTCAGCGTCGAGAACGGCACCTACTTCGACCAGCTGAAGCCGCACGGCCGCCTGCACCGGCACGCGCAGGACGACCTGCTGGCCGAGGCGCTCTGGGACCGGACGAGCGAGATCGTCGGGGTCGACCCCCAGGTCTGAGCGGCGCGGCCCGAGGCGGGCATCCACGCCGCCCCGGGTCACATCTCGGCGCGGCCCAGCCGCCAGTAGCCCATGAAGGCGACCTGGCGGCGGTCGACGCCGACCTCGCTCACGAGGAACCGTCGCAGCGCCTTGATCGCGCCCGCCTCGCCTGCCAGCCAGGCGTAGAGCTCTCCCTGCAGGGCGGCGCCGTGCTGCGCCTCGCCCTGCGGGACGTCCCAGAGGACGTCGTGCTCGATGTCGACCTCCTCCAGGTCGAAGCCGCGGTGCCAGGCGGTCACGTAGCGGGCCGTCCAAGCCCGGACGGCGGTCTGCAGCGGAGCACCGTAAGCGGCGTCGGGGGCGTCGGCGGCCGGTGCCCCGCTGCCGGCCCGCGGCAGCCAGTGCACGGTCACGCCGGCCGGCGCCACCAGCGGCAGCACGTCGTCCGAGGTCGGCACCTCGAGGAACACGCAGCCCCGAGCGTCGGCCGGCAACGACTCGACGATGGACGAGATGGCGGGCACGGCGGTCTCGTCGCCGGCGATCATCACGGTGGAGGCACGGCCGGGCGCCCATTCGACGCCGCTGCCTGTGACCCCGCTCGTCGCGTCGGGCCCGATCAGCATCGCCTCGTCGCCGACGCGGGTACGGGCCAGCCAGGACGCCGCGGCACCCTGGTCGCCGTGGCTGACGAAGTCGACGTCGACCTCGCGGAGCTGCGGCCGGACGGCGCGTGCCGTGTAGGTGCGGAAGGCGTTCTGCTCGTGCCCCGGGAGCGCCCGCCAGGAGGGCCACCAGTCGTCGGTGGGGAACGTGTCGTAGCCGGTGGCCTCGAGGGGCAGCACCAGCTTGATCCGCTGGTCGAGGCCGTCGACGCCGAAGTCGGCGAGGTCGTCGCCGGCGAAGGTCACGCGGACGAAGTGCGGGCTCAGGGCCTGCAGGGCCGCGACGCGCACCCGGTACGGGCGGTGGGCGGGCTTCGGGCGGGCCTCGGGCGGGGCCTCTGTCGTGATCGTCACGGGTCGAGCCTAAGGCATGCCTTACCTAAGTCGACGGGACCCGTCTCGACGTCGAAAGACAGGTGTCGACCACGAGCCGAGGAGGCGCGCGCTCAGACCGCGGTCGCGCCCCGGTCGGTGGACACGCTCTGGTGGTGCGAGACCATGTCGTGCAGGTCGCGACGCAGGTCCCACGCGAAGCCCTCGGGGCCCCCGACCCAGATGAGGTGCTCGGCCTCGGCCAGCGCGTCCGCGTCGACGTACATCTCGGCGAGCCACGCGCGCACGGCCCGCTCGACCGCCTCGCCGGACGCGCAGGCGAGTCCGCTGCCGGCCGCGCCCGAGCGGCGGTCGCGGGCGAGCCAAGTGACCGTGACGCGGCCCGGCGACGGCAGCTCCTCGATCTGGGCCGCGGTGTCGACCTCGACGAACACCTGGCCCCGGGCGCAGATCGGCAGGGCCGCGAGCATGGCACGGAGCGTGGGGACCGAGGAGGCGTCGCCCGCGAAGAGCACGCGGATCGCGTCGTACGGGAGGGGCGGGTCGGCGAAGTCGAGGAACATGTCCCGCCCAATGTAGGTGAGCCTTGCCTCATCCGCCACTCGGCGGCCGGCGCTCGCGGCAGGTGCACAGGCGCCGCCCGTTCGGGCGCACGCGCGGCCCGGTGCCGGGCCGACCCCCGTGTAGTAGATTCTCTGACGTCCACGGGTCCGGCAGCGACCTGGGGGCGAGGGGCGGCGCGTCAGTCCGGCAGCGACGACGTGCCAGCCGTGGCCCGACGTCCACAAGCGACGACGGTCCTCCTTCGACCGGAGCGTGCAGGTCGCCACGAGCGACGGTGCACGCCGACCCGAACCGCTCCCGAAAGGCACCTCCACCGCCATGCGCCCCTCCCGCCTCCTCGTCCCCGTGGTCGCCGCCGCCGCCTCCCTCGCCCTGCTCGCCGGGTGCACCGCGGGCGGCTCCGACGCCCCGCGCGGCGGATCCGACGCGACGGTCACCGTGGGCCTCGTGCTCGAGCCCTCCGACCTCGACGTCCGGACCACCTCGGGCATCGCCCTCGACCAGGTGCTGATCGACAACGTCTACCAGGGCCTCGTCGGCCGCACGCAGGACAACGAGATCGTCGACGTGCTGGCCAGCGAGCACACGATCAGCGCGGACGGCCTGACCTACACGTTCACGCTGCAGGACGGCGTGACGTTCCACGACGGCGCCCCGATGACGGCAGCCGACGTCGTGTGGTCGCTGCAGCAGGTCGCCGACGACGAGTCGCTGGCGGGCCACGCCGACCTCGCCTCGGTCGCCGACATCAGCTCCCCCGACGACGACACCGTCGTGCTCACGCTGTCGCAGCCCGACTCGGCTCTGCTGTTCGCGCTGACCGGCCGTGCCGGGCTCGTCCTCGAGCAGGCGGCCACCAACGACCTCTCGACCACCGCCAACGGGACCGGGCCCTTCACGCTCGGCTCGTGGACCCAGGGCGACAACCTCCGCCTCGAGCGGAACGCCGACTACTGGGGCGAGGCGGCCGGCGTCGCCGGGGTCGTGTTCCGCTACGTGACGGACGGCTCGGCCGCGATCAACGCGACGCTCTCGGGCGACCTGGACGTGCAGACGGCGGTCGACGCGACCCTCGCCTCCCAGTTCGACGGCGTCGACGGCATCACGGTCGAGAAGGGCCAGACGACCGACAAGTACACCCTCGCCTTCAACAACGCGGTCGCCCCCTTCACCGACCCGCGGGTGCGCCAGGCGATCCGGATGGCCGTCGACAACGACGCCCTGATCGCGGCCGTCGGCGGCTCGGCCGTCGACCAGGGCGGACCGATCCCCGAGCTCGATCCCGGCTTCGAGGACCTGACGGACGTCGACGCCTACGACCCCGACCAGGCGAAGCAGCTGCTGGCGGAGGCGGGCCACGCCGACGACCTCGACCTCACGCTCGAGTACGCGAACTTCTACCCCGCCGCGATCGGCGACGTGCTCACCACCCAGCTCGCCGACGTCGGCGTCACGCTGACGGTGCAGCAGGTCGACTTCACGACCTGGCTCGACGACGTGCTCGCGCCGCCCGCCGACGGCGGCACGCGCGACTTCCAGCTGAGCATGGTGAACCACGCCGAGACCCACGACTTCTCGAACTGGGCCGACCCGACCTACTACTGGGGCTACGACTCGGCTCCCGTCCAGCAGCTGTACGCCGAGTCGCTGGCCGCGACCGACCCCGAGGTCGCCGCCTCGAAGCTCGCCGAGGCCGCCCGGATCGTCTCGGAGGACGCCCCGGCCGAGTGGCTGTACACCGCCACGACGCTGACGGCCGTGCGCGACGGCGTGACGGGCTTCCCGACGTCGTCCACCAGCACCCGCCTCGACCTGTCCGCGCTGGCCGTCTCGGAGTGACCCGCTTCCTGCTCGGACGCACGGCCCTCTTCGCCCTGGGGCTCGTGGTCGCGAGCGTGCTGATCTTCGCGGCGCTCCGCCTCCTGCCCGGCGACGTGGCGCAGGCGATCGCGGGCACGACGGGCTCGCCCGCCCAGGTCGCGGCGTTGCGCGAGCAGCTCGGCCTCGACAGGCCGATCGTCGCGCAGTACCTCGACTGGGCGGGCGGGCTGCTGCGGCTCGACCTCGGGGAGTCGCTCGTGACCGGCAGCCCCGTCGCCGGCGAGATCGCCGAGAAGCTCGGCGTCACCCTGCCCCTCGCGGGTCTGTCGCTCGTCTTCGGCCTGCTGATCGGAGTGCCCGCGGGTGTCTGGGCCGCGGCCCGGCACCGCCGTCCCGTCGGCCTCGTCGTCGGCCTCGGCTCACAGCTGCTCGCCGCGGTGCCGGCCGTCTGGCTCGGCATGCTCCTCATCGCCCTCTTCGCGGTGACGCTCGGCTGGCTGCCCACCCAGGGCTGGCCCCTCGACGGCTGGCAGGACCCCGGGCGAGCGCTCCGCTCGCTCGTGCTGCCTGCCCTCACGATCGGCATCATCGAGGGTGCGGTGCTGCTGCGCTTCACCCGGTCGGCCGCGATCGGCGCGCTCGACCGGGACTACGTCCGCGCCGCCGCGGCCAAGGGCATGACGCTCGACCGCGCGCTGCTCCGGCACGGCCTGCCGAACGTGATGCTCAGCGTCGTCAGCGTGCTCGGCCTGCAGGTCGTCGGTCTCGTGGTGGGCGCCGTCGTCGTCGAGCAGCTCTTCACGCTGCCCGGTCTCGGACGGATGCTCGTCACCGACGTCGGCCGCCGCGACCTCACCAAGGTCCAGGGCGAGCTGATGACGCTCACCGCGATCGTCCTGTTCGTCGGGCTGCTCGTCGACGTCGCGCACCGTCGGCTCGACCCCCGGCTGCGCGAGGTCGAGCGATGAGGCGCGGCTCGTTCGTGCGCGCCCTGCTGCGCCGACCCCAGGGCGCGGCAGCCGTCGCCTGGCTGGCCCTCGTCGCCCTCGCCGCGGCGGTCAGCCCCTTCTGGACCCCGGCCGACCCGTTCCGCACCGATCCCTACTCGGCCTGGCTGCCCCCGTCGGGAACGCACCTGTTCGGCACCGACGCCGTCGGCCGCGACATCGCCAGCTACGTGATGGCCGCGAGCGGCACCACCGTGGTCGTCGCCGTCTCGGCCGGCCTCCTCGCGCTCGTCGTCGGGCTCGGCCTGGCCGCCCTCGGCTCGCTGACCACCCGCCTCGTGCGCGAGTCGGTCGCCGTGCTGATCGACGTGCTCGTCGCGTTCCCCACCATCCTGGTCGCGATGGCCCTCGCCGCGGCGTTCGGCGGGTCGCTCGGGGTCGTCGTGGTCGCCGCCGGCCTCGGCTACGGGGTGACGATCGCCCGCGTCTCCCGCAGCGAGATCCGCCGGGTCGCCCGGGAGGACTACGTCACCGCCGCCCGCGCGTCGGGCGCCGGGACCGCGACGGTGCTGCTGCGGCACGTGCTGCCGAACATCGCCCCGGTGTTCGTCGTGCAGCTGTCGCTCGCGATGGCGACGTCGATCCTCGCGGAGGCGGGGCTGTCTTTCCTCGGCTACGGTGCGTCGGCCGAGACGGCCTCGTGGGGGCGCCTCCTCGCGGACCTGCAGAAGTTCCTCGGCGTGCACCCGTGGACGATCGTCTGGCCCGGGCTCGCGATCACGCTGACCGTGCTGGCGCTGAACCTGCTGGGCGACGCGGTGCGCGACGCCGCCGACCCGCGCCTCCGCGGAGGCGGGCGACGTGCCGGCCTGTCCGTGGACCCCGGCGCCCCGGCCGCCCCCACGGCCGCGCCTGCCGCTGCCGACTCCCCCGCCGCCTCCCCCGGAGTGACCTCGTGAGCCTCGACGTCGACGACCTGACCGTGACGATCGACGGGCGCCGCGTCGTCGACGGCGTCTCGCTGCACCTCGCCGACGGCGCCCGCCTCGGCCTGATCGGCGAGTCCGGCTCGGGCAAGTCGATGACGACG
This sequence comes from Frigoribacterium sp. PhB116, assembly GCF_004364285.1. Taxonomy (GTDB): domain Bacteria; phylum Actinomycetota; class Actinomycetes; order Actinomycetales; family Microbacteriaceae; genus Frigoribacterium. Next base: position 737,328 of record NZ_SOBE01000001.1, read on the forward strand.
CTCGCCGTGCTCGGCCTGCTGCCGCCGCAGGCCGTCGTGACGGGCAGCATCCGCCTCGACGGCCGCGAGCTCGTCGGCCTCTCCGACCGGCAGCTCGCCCCGCTGCGGGGAGCGACGATCGCCGCCGTGTTCCAGGACCCGCGCACGGCCCTCGACCCCGTCATGACCATCGGGCGTCAGGTGGCCGAGCCGCTGCGCCTGCACGGCCGCGTCTCGCGGGCCGACGCGCGCCGCCGGGCCGTCGAGGCCCTGGCCGAGGTCGGGCTCGACGAGTCGGTCGCCGACTCCTGGCCGCACCAGCTGTCGGGCGGCCAGCGGCAACGCGCCGTCATCGCGACGGCGCTGATCGCCCGCCCCGCCGTGCTGCTCGCCGACGAGCCCACGACCGCGCTCGACGTGACGACCCAGGCCGAGGTGCTCGCGCTGTTCCGCCGGCTGGTCGACGAACGCGGGGCCTCGCTCCTGTTCGTGACCCACGACCTCGCGGTGCTGGCCCAGGTGGCCGAGGAGGCGGCGGTGCTGTCCCGGGGACGCGTGGTCGAGAGCGGGCCGGTCGCCCGCCTCCTCGGCTCGCCTGCCCACCCCGTGACGCGCGGCCTCGTCGAGGCCACGCGGGCGACGACCTGGAGGGCACCGTGACCGACTCGGACACGCAGCACGTCGACGGAGGCACCGGGCCGCTGCTCAGCGGCCGCGGGCTCTCGCGCACCTTCACGCTGCCCCGCCGATCGCCGCTCCAGCCCGGGCCCGTGCGGCACGCCCTCGTCGAGGCCGACCTCGACGTCGGGCGGGGCGAGAGCGTCGCCCTCATCGGCGAGTCCGGCTCGGGCAAGTCGACCCTGGTGCGCCTCCTGCTCGCGCTCGACCGGCCGACCGCCGGCACCGTGACGTTCGACGGGCGGGAGGTGCGTCCCGACCGCGCGTCGCGCCTCCGCTGGCTGCGCCGCCGCACGGGCGTCGTGCTGCAGGACCCGTACAGCTCGCTCGACCCCCGCATGCGGATCGGCGACGTCGTGGCCGAGCCGCTGCGCCTGCTGCACGTGCCGGGCGACCACGAGCGCAGGGTCGCCGACGTGCTCGACCGTGTCGGACTCGACCCCCAGGGCGTCGACCTCTGGCCGCACGAGCTGAGCGGCGGCCAGCGACAGCGGGTCGCCCTGGCCCGTGCCGTCGTGCACGGCCCCGACCTGCTGGTCGGCGACGAGCCGATGAGCGCGCTCGACGTGACCGTGCGCGCGCAGATCCTCGGCCTGTTGGCCGAGCTGCGCCACGACCTCGGGCTGTCGCTGCTGATCGTCTCGCACGACGTGGGGCTCGTGCAGCACCTCAGCGACCGGGTGGCCGTGCTGCAAGGCGGCCGCATCGTCGAGCAGGGCGCCACCGCCGACGTGCTCGGGCGGCCGCAGCACGACTACACGAAGCGGCTCATCGCGTCCGTGCCGACCCTCGACGGGTCCTGACCGCGCGCCTCACCAGCAGTCGGGGTGCCGCCGCTGCCAGCGCAGCCGGCGCTCGAGCTGCGCGCCGATCGCGAGCAGCACGTCCTCGCGGCCCGGTCGGCCGATCAGCTGGACCCCCGCGGGCAGCCCGTCGACCTCGGCCACCGGCAGCGTGATCGCCGGCAGGCCCGCCACGTTCACGAACGAGGTGAACGGCGACACGAGACACTGCTGCTCGAAGGCCCGCTCGGGGTCGTCGGCGTCGTGCCAGCCGAGAGCCGGCGGCAACAGGGCGAGCGACGGCGTCAGCACGGCGTCGAAGCGGTCGAAGGCCGCGACGACGCTCTGCTCGAAGGCGCTGAGGCCGGCGAGGGCGGCGCCCAGCTCGCGGGCGCCGAGCTCGCGGCCCCGGCGGACGAGCCACGCCGTCATCGGCTCGAGCAGCGCGAAGTCGGCGTCGGTCTCGGCCGGGATGCCCGCCGCTCCGGCCTGCCAGATCGTGCGGAACAGGGCCGGGTAGTTCGGGGCCCCCGGGTCCGAGCCGGGCAGCGTCGCGTCCTCCACACCGTGACCCAGCACATCGAGCTGGTCGGCGGTGTCGCGCAGCACCCCGAGGAGGCGCGGGTCGACCCGGACGTCGTACGCGTCGTCCCACGGGCTGGCCGTCAGCACCCCGAGCTGGAACCGCCCCTCGCCGCGGACGGCGGTGCCGAGCCACGCCCCGTCGGGCGAGCCGGGCGCCCGCAGGGCGAAGTGGTCGCGCGGTGCCCGTCCGTCGGGCGAGACCATGGCGTCGAGCAGCATCGCGGCGTCGGCGACGGTGCGGGCGATCGGGCCGCCGACGGCGAGGCCGCCGAGGCTCGTGATGCCCGACTGGGCCGGCACCCGGCCGCGCGAGGGCTTGAGGCCGACGAGCCCGGTCACGGCGGCGGGGATGCGGATCGAGCCGCCGCCGTCCGAGCCGGGGGCGAACGGCAGCAGGCCGGCGGCGACCGCGGCCGCCGCTCCCCCGCTCGAGCCGCCGGCGCCGAGGTCGCGACGCCAGGGGTTGCGCGTGACGGGACCGACCACCGGCTCGGTGTAGCCCGTGAGGCCGAACTCGGGCGTCGCCGTCTTGCCGAGGCTGACCGCGCCGGCCTCGCCCAGCACCGCGGAGATCTCCGAGTCCTGCTCGGCGACGCGCCCGCGGGAGAGCCGCGAGCCGAGACCGGTCGGCAGGCCCGCACGGTCGGTGAGGTCCTTGTCGGCCAGGGGCAGGCCCCACAGTGGGGCGGTGCTGCGGCCGGCGCGCCCGAGGGCGTCGGCCCGGCCGCGCGCGGCGTCAGCCCCGACCGCGACGAACGCGCCGACGCCGTCGGCGCCTGAGTCGAGCCGGTCGATCCGCGCCAGGTAGTGGTCGGTCAGCTCGCGGGGCGTGACCTCGCCGCGGCGGAGCCAGTCCCACTGCTCCTGGGCGCTCAGGTGGTGGAGTTCGAACACGCCCCCGAGCCTAGGCGCAGGGCACGCGGCCCTCAGGCGCGCGGAGCGGAGTCACGACGACGCCGCTTCTTCAGCGACTTCTGCATCGTGACCGTGCCGAGCCAGCGGCCGAACTTGAACCCGACCCGGCCCATCCGGCCCACCTCGACGAAGCCGAGCCGCGCGTGCAGGGCGATCGAGGCGTCGGCCTTGGCGTCGGCGATGACCGCGATCATCTCGCGGATGCCGGCCTCCCTGCAGGCCTCGACCAGCGCCTCCAGCAGGGCCCGGCCGAGCCCCCGGCCGGTCGCCGCCGCCCGGAGGAAGATCGACGTCTCGACCGTGTACCGGTAGGCGGCCTTGCCGCCCCACGGCGTCGCGTGGGCGTAGCCGAGCACCTCGCCGGCCGGGCTGACCGCCACGAGGAACGGCATGCCGAGCTTCTGCCCGACGGCCGCCTTGCGGCGCCACTCGGCCAGGGTCGTCGCCTTCTCGTCGAAGGTCACGCTCGAGTTCGCGACGTAGTGGGAGTGGATCTCGCGGACGTACGGCAGGTCGGCGGGCTCGAGCGGCCTGATCTCGAACGAGAACTCGGGCTCGGGGGCCGGCGCAGGGCGGAGCCGACGGGGCAGCTGCCGCCTCTGCTGGTATTCCTCCTCGAGCACGTCCCCACTCTGGCACGCCGCCGCCTCGTTCTGCCGCGCTCTGCCGCCTCCTCATTCAGGAACATCGGTCCTGGATCGCGCGGCGGGGGGAACGCGAGTCCTGACCTGTGCACGATGCAGGAGGCGCCGCCCGCGATCTCCTGAACCGCGAAGGAGGCGCGGGTCCGGCACCGAGGAGGCGCGGGCAGACCAGCGAGCTCAGGGCAGATCGGGCAGGCGCCAGTCGACGGGCGTGCCGCCCTGCTGCACGAGCAGCTCGTCGACGCGGCTGAACGGCCGCGACCCGAAGAACCCGCGCGACGCCGACAGCGGGCTCGGGTGCGCCGACTGCACCGTCGGGACGTCGCCGAGCATCGGCACCAGCGACGCCGCGTCGCGACCCCAGAGCAGGCCCGCGAGCGGCCCGCCGCGCGCGGCGAGCACCTCGACGGCGCGCTGGGTGACGGGCTCCCAGCCCTTGCCGCGGTGCGAGCCGGCCTCGCCGGGGCGCACCGTCAGCACGCGGTTGAGCAGCATGACCCCGTTGCGCTGCCACGAGGTGAGGTCGCCGTGCGCGACGGGCGGGTGGCCGAGGTCGTCGTGCAGCTCACGGTAGATGTTCGCGAGGCTGCGCGGCACGGGCCGGACGTCAGGCGCGGTGGCGAACGAGAGCCCGATCGGGTGGCCGGGCGTCGGGTAGGGGTCCTGGCCGACGACGAGCACCTTCACCTCGTCGAGCGGCGTCGTGAAGACACGGAGCACGGCCTCGCCCGCGGGCAGGTAGCCGCGACCGGCGCGCACCTCGGCGCGGAGGTACTCGCCCATGTCGGCGATGAGCGGCGCGACGGGCGCGAGCGCCTCAGCCCAGCTCGGGTGCACCAGGTCGGCGAGCGGGCGCGCGATCACTCCGCGCCCAGCGAGCCGACGGACACGCCGACGACGTCGCCCTGCTCGTCGACCTGCGGCTCCACTCGCCAGACGCTGCCGCGGCCGAGCACGGTCAACGCGCCCTCCCCGACGACGAGGGCGGTGTGCTCGTCGATCGCGACGCCTCCTCGGACCATGCCCGCCTCGGTCGCGGCGACCAGGCGCGTGAGCGTGCCCCACTGGGCGGCGTGCACGTCGACGGCGAGGTCGACGAGGCCGAGGCCCTCGCCGAGCTCGACCTCGTCGAGGTCCTCCGCGGCGTCCTGGGGGCAGACGGGGACGTCGCCGATCAGCCAGCCGCCGAGCAGGGCCCGGTCGGCCGCGATCGCGGCACCGGCCGAGAACCCGACGTACGGCAGGCCGTCGCTGACGAGGAGGCGCACCTGGTCGACCAGCGGAGCCACCGCCTCGAGGTAGGCCGGCGTCAGCCCGCCGCCGACGACGAGGCCGTCGACGTCGCTGAGCACCCGGGTGTCGAAGACGTCGCCTGCCTCGACCACGGTCGTGACGGCCTCGCAGCGGCCGCCGGACGCGATGAGGGCGGGGAACCCGGTGCGCCACTCCTCCGAGGGCGAGTCGTCGGCGACGACGATCAGCACGCCGACCCGCGGGACGTCGCGCCCGACCGCGCGGCCGCGGACCGCCGCCTCGGCGACGAAGAGGTCGTAGAGCCCGGGCTCGTCGGGCGCCCAGCCGCCCCCCACCAGGTGGATGCTCACGAGGCGTCGCCCTGTCCGGCGTCGCGGGTGACGGGAGGCAGGGCGCTCCAGGGGAAGGTGATCCACTGGGAGGTGCGCTTCCAGGTGAAGTCGGGCTCGAGGATCGTCTGGGGCTTGCTGTAGAGGCACACCGTGCGCACCTCGGAGGCGACCTCCGCGAGCAGGTCGCGGACGAGGGCGAGCGTGCGGCCCGAGTCGGAGACGTCGTCGACGACGAGCACGCGCTTGCCCGCCAGCGCCGGGGCGTCGAGCGTCGGGGGCAGCAGCACGGGCTCGGGCAGGCGCTCGTCGACGCCCGTGTAGAACTCCACGTTGATCGACCCGCACATCTTCGTGTCGAGGGCGTACGAGATGGCGCCGGCGAGCACGAGCCCGCCGCGCGCCACGGCGACGATCACGTCGGGCGTGAAATCGGCGGCCACGACGTCGCGGGCGAGGTGCCGGGCGGCCTCGCCGAACTCGAGCCAGCCGAGGACCTCGCGCTCGCCCGACGGTGCGGGACCGGGAGCAGAGGAGGCGGCGGCTGCGGCAGGCGCAGCGGCGTCAGGATCTCCCGCCACGTCGTCCTCCACCACGACGGGGGCCGCTCCGGCCGACGAGGGGTCGAGGTCGGACGGGGCGTCGGGTGAGGAGACCATCCCGCAACCGTACCGGGCCGTGGCGCAGTCGGCGACGCCCGTCGCGGGACGAGACGTCCCTGCCGGTCGGCCCCTGGACCTCGTCGGCAGGCGGGCGAGGAGCGGGCCGACTCAGGGCCCTGAGGTGGCGGGCGGACGAGCCGCTCCGCTCCGTGCGGAGTCGTCCCAGGAACGGCGAGCTCTAGGATCAGCGTCATGAGCGACCCTTCTTCTCCGCTGCCCACGTCCGACCTCACCTCGGCAGCACTCACCGACGAGCAAGGGTCCCTCGCCGACACCGCTCGTGACGAAGTCCAGGCGTTCCTCGCCAGCCCTGCCGAGGGCATCCACGACGCGGCCGCGGCCGCCGTCTTCGCCCTGGAGCACGCCGTCGATGCCCACGTCCCCGTCGCAGACCTCTCGGCGGCTCTCGACGCGAGCCCCGAAGCCGTCCAGGCGATCATCGACCACGACATCGATCTCGAGGCGCTGCACCCCGACAACAACGCCGGCTGACCACGACGCGTCGCCCACGGCCAGCCACCGTCGGCGCAGGTGCACCACGGGCCGGCGTCCAGGCCCCGTCAGCGGTCGGGCTGCTCCCACCGGCCGCCGGGAGGCGCGAACACCGTGTCGACGCCGTCCGACCAGAGCAGCGAGTCGGGTGCGCGGTCAGTGACCCCGGGCAGGCCCGAGTCAGCGACGAGCTCGTCGTCGAGGTCGACCAGCTCGGCGCGGCGCAGCGTCCACGACGCGTGCTCGTTCGGCCAGTAGCGGGTGCGTCCGCCGCGGGCCACGTGCATGCCCCACCGGCCGGTGAGGAAGTCCGCGAGGGGGTCGCCGACCACCTCGTCGGCGAGCGGGCGGACGGCGAGGCGGCTGGACGGCCGCGCTCCGGGGCCGTGGCGGCGGGAGGTGTACTCGACGACGCCTCCTCGTTCTCGTCTCGACATCGACGCCCAGCGGTACGGCAGGCCGAGACCGGCCTGCGCGCCGAGCACCGGCAGCAGCTTCTGCGCCTCGAGGGTGCGGAACACGACGCCGCGGCGGCCGAGGTCGTCGACCGAGTACAGCCGCACGTTCGTCTCGAGGAACGAGCCCGCCCACGGGACTGCGGGCAACGGCCCGAACGCGCTGCCCGAGAGGCGGAACGGGATGAGCCCGACCCACGTAGACCCGTCGTGCACGTCGGGCCGGGTGCCGGGCGGCAGCAGGGGCGCGACCCGCTCGGGCTCCACCCGCCAGTGCGCGAACGCCAGGCCGCCCCAGTGCTGACGCACGAAGGGGCGACGGAGCAGAGGAGGCGCGGCAGCCGACACCGGGGAGGCGTCCAGCGGGGAGGCGGTCATGACGCCACGCTAGCTACCCCTCCGCCGCGCGCACCCAGTCCACGACCATGCGGCTCTCAGCGGGCGTCGTCTCGTCGGGCGAACCCGGCCAGCGGCCGCCGACGGCGAGGGAGAACAGCACATGGAACGGCTGCGTGAACACCCACCGCAGCCCGTCCGGCGCGGACGCGCGGTCGACGCGCTGCACCTCTTCGTCGTCGATCGTCCAGGTGACGGCGTCGACGGTGCGCGTCACCGCGAAGACGTGGAAGTCGTCGGACAGGGGGACGTCGTGGACCGCGTCTCCCCCTGCCTGCGCGTCGGTGGTCGGCGCCGTGAGCGTGCCGCCGTGCAGCAGGTGCGTCGAGGTGCCGGTCGAGAACGGGGTCTCGACGACGTCGACCTCGCCGGCGGCCGGCCAGCCGACGGTGTCGACCGAGTCGCCGAGCAGCCAGAAGGCAGGCAGCAGGCCGGTGCCGTCGGGCAGCCGGACGCGTGCCGCGACCGTGCCGGCCCCGAACGACCGCTTCGTCTGCGTCGTGATCCGACCGGAGGTGGCCGAGCCGTCGGCGCCGACGGTCGCGGTGATCACGAGGTGCCCGTCGCCGTCCAGCACGGCCGCGTCGGCCGTGTACGTCTGCAGCTCGTCGTTGCCCCAGCCGCCCGCACCGGTCTGCGCCGTCCACGACGCCGCGTCCGGCGGCGTGCCCGCGGGGCCGTCGAAGTCCTCGGTCCAGGTCGCGTCGCCGAGCGGGGCCTCGATGCCGGTCGCGGCGCGCACCACCGGCACGACGACGGAGGCGCCCACCAGGACGAGGGCGAGCACGCCCGAGCCGGCGGCGACGACGCCCGCGACCACGGCAGGGCGCGCCGCGAGGCGGCCGGCGCGCCGGGCGACTCGGCGGCCGACCGGGCCGTCGTCCCCGCGGCCAGCGTGGCGACTCACGACGCCTGGTCCGCCGTGCCGACTCCCAGGGCGTCGAGCAGCGCGACCGGCTCGGTCAGCACCCGCCGCGCGGCCCGCTCGACGACCTCCGGCGACGGGGCGCCCGCCCCGAGCGCGACGGTCACCTGCACCACCCCGTCGACGATGAGCAGCTGCACGCTGACCGCGCCGGGGCCGACCGGGTCGACGGCGTACGCCGCCTCGGCGGGGCGGCCGTCGCGGACCCACGGCAGGCGCTGGATCGAGCGGACGACGCCGACCGAGCTGAGCGAGACGCGCGCGGGGACGCTGCCGGGACGGGCCGCGGAGGGACCTGGTCCGCCGGACGCCGTCGGCGGGGCGGATCGGCGCGGCCTCAGCGTCTCGCGTGCGGCACCGATCGCGAGGGCGGCGAGCGGCCGTCCCGACGACACGGTCGCCCGCAGGGCCCGCTCCACGGCGAGGGCGTCCAGGCCGCCGCCGATCGGCAGGGCGGTGACGAAGTTGCCGGGCACCTGGTCGTCTCCGTCGAGCCACTGCCGCACGTCGTAGACGACGTCGCTCAGCGGGTCGAGGTCGACCCCCTCGTCGAGCAGGGCACGGCGGAGCATCACGAGCACCGCGGCGGCGAACGACGGGGCCGGGTCGACCTCGCGGAGGCGGCGGCGGAGCACCCGGTACGCCTCGACGGTGCCCTCCGCACGGACGACCACCACGCGGTGCGGGGCCGGGCCGCCCGCGGACGGAGACGGAGCGGAGCGGGCCGCGTCGACGTGGGCGTCGTGCCGCGCCTCGGCCCGGGACGCGGGCGTCAGAGCGCCTCCGCGGCTGGTGCCCCGGCTGGCGACGAGACCGAGCACACGACGCGGGTGGCGCACGAAGGTCGCGACGAGGGCCGACACGAGCGGACGTCGCGCCCCGACCGCGGTGATCCACTCGGGCATGGCCGAGCCCGCGGCGAGGTCGATGAGCGCGCCGGGCAGGGCCGCGGTGAAGCGGGCGTCGACCACGGCGTGGTCGTAGACGGCGAGGAGGTGCTGGCCGGAGAGCACGAACTGCACCGGCAGCGAGCGGTCGACCCGGTCGGCGAGCGCCGAGAGCGCCGCGGACGCGTCGAGCCGGCCGAGCTCGCCGGTCTCGTCGACGACGACCATGCGCTGGACGGCCGCGTCGAGCCGGGTCGCGTCCCAGGTCCAGTGGCCGGGCCGGCCGGGGAGCAGCCCGACGCGCGCGTCCGGCCCGACGGAGGCGACGCGTCGGAGCGCCGCCACGAGCGCGTCGCGGGTCGGCAGCTCGAGCGGGCCGAGCCGGCTGAGCACGTGCCAGGAGGCGGCGAGGCGGTCGAGGGGCGGCATCCTGAGCTGGCGGGGAGCCTCCGGGACGTCGTGGGGGCGGGGCTGCGTGACGGTCACGATCGGTCCTGTCGGTCGGGGGCGGCGGGGGTGGTGCCCTCGAGCACCCAGAGCTGGACGCCGCCGTCGTCGACGACGCTCGTCCAGCGGGCGTCGCTGTCGAGCTGGTCGGCGAACCGGTCGAGGGCGCCCTCGGGGTAGAGGCCGTACAGGTCGCCGTAGTCGCGCATCTGCTGGGTCAGGAGGAGGTAGGTGGGCTCCCCCTCGAACACGAGGTCGCTCGTGAGCTCGCGCTCGACGGCGGGGTCGTCGAACGGCTCGCCGAGCCAGCCCTCCCAGGTCGTCATGCTCGCGTCGTAGAGCGGGTCGGCCGCGGCCTGGGCGACGTAGTCGCCGACCATGCGGCCGGGGCCCACGGGGACGGGGCTGAGGAGGCGGGACGGGACGGGCATGGTCCGCAGCAGCTCGCTGCCGACCTCGACGGCGCGCGGCTGCACGACGTTGGCGAACCAGCCGCCGTAGTAGGCCTGGGCGCTGCCGAGGGCGGCGGCGACCACCAGCACGGCGGCGACGAGCGGGACCACGGCGCAGGGAGCGCCGGGCGCACGCGGGACGAGGAGGCGCGTCACCAGCGGCGCGACGAGCACGACGCAGCCGGGCAGCGAGTAGAGGTACACCCGGAAGAGGGCCTCTCCCCCGTAGCTCTGGCCGGCGAGCAGGCCGAAGGGCGCGAAGGCGAGCACCGCCGCGACGAGCACGTGCTGGCGTCGCGCCACGGCTCGCGGGTCGAGCCGACGGTCGACGACGCGGGACGCTCCTCGGCGGAGGCGCCCGGCCAGCAGCCCGTGGCCCGCGACGCCCCCGGCGAGCGCCCACAGCGCGACCGCGGTGCCGCGTGCAGCGAGGGAGGTGACGGTCTGGCCGGTGCTGCCCGCCCCGGTCTGCGGCGTCCGGGCGTTGGCCAGCGGGTCGGCCCCGGAGAACAGCGCCGACGAGCCGAGGTCGGCCGTGTGCAGCAGCAGCCAGCCCCCGGCGGCGAGCCCGAACGCGAGGCCGAGCCATCTCGGGCGGACGACGCCGAGCGCGCCGAGGGCGAGCGCGGCGAGGACGAGCCAGTACGGCGTGAGCTGGTGGGTCACGACGACGGCTGCGAAGGGCACGACGGCGAGCAGCCCGAGCGCCGGGCGACGACGGCTGTGCACGAGCAGGACGAGCACGCCGAGCGCGAGGACCCAGCCGACGGCCTGCGGCGACAGGTAGTCCTGCCCCACCCAGCCCAGCGCCTGGGCGAGGAACGCGGCCACGAAGGCCTGGCGGTGGGTCTGCCCGAGGCCCCGGGCGAGCGAGAACACGGCGAGGACGGCGAAGGCCTGGACGAGGACGGCGAACCACTGGGCCAGAGCGATCGGCGTGGTCCCCGTGACCGTGCAGAACCAGGCGACGGCACTGAAGGCCCCCGGCCAGCCGCCGTAGATGTCGACCCCGGTGGCGACCGACCCGTGCTGCTGGAGGTAGTCGATCACCCCCAGGTGCTTGTACGTCCAGCCGTAGATCGGCTCGGCGGTGCCGAGCGCGGTGGGCAGCCTCAGGCAGGCGAGCGACACGGCGAGCGCCAGCACCCGGTCGGAGGCACGTCGGCCCCGCAGGGCGAGGACCGCAGCCACGGCCGACAGGGCGATCGACGCCGGGACCCCGGGCACCGTGCTGACCAGGAGACCGAGGGTGGTGTGCCGTGAGTCGGGGATCGCGGGGAGGGACCCGAGGCAGAGGGCCGCGGCGACGGCCATCAGGAGGCGGGCGGGCGTGAGGTGCGCACGGACCGGCGCGGAGGTGCGGGCGACGCGAGCGGCGCGGGCGACGCGCCCCGGGACGGTGCGCCGCGCCTCCTCGTCCCGTCGGGCGCCCAGCGCTGCGGGACGATCGAGCAGGTCGGTCACGAGGCGGTCCCGCCGACGACCCGCGCGACCCGCCGACCGCTGCCGGCCCTCAGCCGCGCGAGGCGGAGGGCGCCCGCGACGACGAGCGCGACCCCTAGGCCGGCGAGCACGAGCCGTGGCGACCACAGCCCGGCCGTCGCGGCCGCCGTCGTGAGCAGGACGATCAGGGAGAGCCCGGTGACGGGCACGACGACGGCCGCGGCCGAGCGACGAAGGCGCAGCCACGAGGCGAGGACCGCTCCCGGGCCGATCAGCACGGCTGCCGCGACGAGGGGCAGCTGGAGCCAGGACGGCAGCTGCCCGGGCGCGGCGACGAGGGCGGCCGCCCCGGAGAGCACGGCGGCACGAGCGGCGAGACGGCGCACGTCGGCCTCGGAGCGGACCGTTGCCGTGGCCGTGGCCGTGGCCGGAGCAGAACTCGCGGCCGTGGTGCGGGGGCCGCGCGCCTCGGCAGCCGGACCGCCGTCGTGGTCGTCGGCCGCCGCCTCATCGGCCTCGCGGCGTGCGACCGCCCGCAGCTCGCGGCGGTACAGGCCGGGTCCGCGCAGCACGCTGGCGAGCTCGAGCCAGCCGATCCGCGACACCTCGCGGGCGAGCTCGGCGGCCGCGACCGCCTCGGCGCGGGCCCGGGCGACGGCCTCGGGCGTGGCTGTCTCGCCGGCGGACACCGCCATGTCGGGCTGGGCGAGGCCGCCTCCGCCCTTGGAGAGCAGGCGCACCAGCGCCCGCGGGGCCCGGGTCGCCGCCTTCCGCCGCATGGGGCCGTCGGCGGCGACCTTCGTCAGCCAGGCCCCGAGACCGGTGCCGTAGCCGACCGACTGCTTGCGCAGGGCGGCCACGTCCGACCGGTGACGGTGCCAGACGAGCGCGGACGGCTCCACGACGAGCGCGTACCCGGCGAAGAGGGTGCGGGCGAAGACGTCGAGGTCCTCTCCCCCGTTCGTCGGCGTGCCGACGCCGAGGGCGCGGTCGAAGCCGCCGAGCTCGCGGGCAGCGGCCCGGGTGAGCGCGAAGTTCGCGCCGGTGCCGAACTCGCCGACCGAGAAGGGGAACATCGGCAGGTCGCGCGGCTGCTCGGCGAGGCGGTAGACGGCCGTGCGGACGTTGCCGGCCCACGAGACCCGGTCGTCGAAGTAACGCTGCACGGGCGTCCGCAGCTCGCCGCTCGGCACGAGGCCGGAGACGAGGGCGACGTCGGGGGCGAGGGCGAACCCGGCCTCGAGACGCCGCAGCCACCACCGGTCGACGACCACGTCGTCGTCGGTGAAGGCGACCAGGTCGCCGGTGACGTGGCGGAGGGCCGCGTTCCGGGCGTTCGAGATGCCGGGTCGCGGCTCGGAGACGAGTGTGACCCTGGCGTCGTCGAACTCGGTCTCGACGAGGCGGCGCGTGTCGTCGGTGCGCGACGCGTTGTCGACCACCACGACGTCGAAGGACGGGTGGTCGAGCGCGAGCACGCTCGTCAAGGCCGACCGGAGGTCGTCGGGGCGGTCCCGGGTGCAGATGACCACCGTGACACGCGACAGCCGCGTGGGCTCGGCGACGTCCTCGACCCGGGGAAGCGCGCGGAGCCCCTCCCGGAGCACCGCCACGTCGACCGTGCCGCCGACGACGGGCGCCTCGACGAAGCCGAGCACGGTGTGCCGACGGCGGAGGAGGAACCGCGCCGTGGCGTAGCCCTCGTGGTCGGCGAGGCGGAAGCGGTCGAGGGGCGTGTACGCCACCTCCGCCGCGTCCAGCTCGCCGACCCAGACGGCGCCGCTCCAGGCGGGCCCGACGGGGCTGGACATCGGACGGGTGAGCAGGCCGTGGGTCACGAGGCCACCTCCAGGACACGGCGCGAACGCGCCAGGCCGACGACGCCGACGACCGCGAGGCCGAGGGTGACGCCGAGGACGAGGACGGCGACGCCGACGGCGCCCCCGGCACCGGCGGCCAGGACGGCCCCGGGGACGAGCACGGCGGTGGACGCCACGCTGCAGATGAGGACGGGGGTCGTCCGGCGTCGAGCACGCTGCTGCGAGCCCCATACCTCGTAGGCCGTGCGGACGACGGAGGCGCCGGCCAGCAGGGCGAGGACGAGCGACCCCTCGGGGGTCGCGTAGAACGGCCCGAGCAGCGAGAGCAGCAGGGGCGAGGCCACGACGAGGCAGGTGGCCGCGACCGCGACGACGCCGAGCACGACGAGCCAGGTGCGGAACGCGACGGCGCCGACGAGGCCCTGCTCGCTCGACGCGTGGGCGATGAGCGACGTGCCCACGCTGACGACGACGAGATCGAGCACGAGGCCGATCTGGAAGCAGAGGGCGAAGAGCGCCCCCTCCGAGGCCCCCGCGAAGGTCGTGACCACGAAGGGCAGGAGGAGCGCGCCCCCCATGTACAGGCCGTTGGCCGTGCCGTCGCGCAGGACGAAGGCACGGAACGACCGGCGCTCGGGCTCGTTGAGCGCGAGGGGCTCCCGGTCGCCGACCACGACGCCCAGGCGGCGCGGGACGAGCACGCCCCACGCGATCGCGACCGCGACGGTCGCGGGCAGCAGCGCCGCCACCACGATGGGCGAGCCGAGCGTGCCGAGGGCCACCACGACGACCGGCAGCACCGCGAGCTTCGCGACGTTGACCGGGCCGTTCATGACGAGCAGCCACTTGGCCGCGCCGAGGGCCGTGAGCACCGGGTCCTTGAGGACGAAGGCGGTCCAGACGACGACCGCCAGAGCCACGGCCACGACGGTCGCGACCGGCGAAGCGCCCGGGTCGACCAGGGCCGCGACCCCGAGCCCTGCACCGAGGCCGGCGAGCAGCGCCACGAGGGCCGCGATCGCCAGCCCCAGCCGCAGGGCCGAGGCCCCGTGCCGCCCGTCGCTCGAGATCGTGACGAGCAGCGCGTTGCCGACCCCACTCGACGCGATGGCCGCGGCCGCCGTCACGGCCGAGTAGACGGCCGTGTCGACGCCGAGGCGCTCGGGCGAGACGGTGCGGGCCGCGACGATCCAGAAGACGAAGCCGGCGCCGGAGGTGACGGCGTAGCCGCTGAGGATCCAGAGGGAGTCGCGCGTGACGCGACGTCCGACGGACGGCCGGGGAGGCGCCTCCTGGGCAAGACGAGGAGCGACGCCCGCCGGGGCCGCGCCGACGAGGGGCGCCGGGCTCACCGGCCGGCCCGCTCGAGGAGGTCGGCCGTCTCGGCGATCGAGCCCGCGCCTCCCAGGCGTGCGCCCGCGACCGTGCCGAGGGCCCAGCCGGCCACGGTGGCCGCCACGCAGGCGACGATCGCGGCCGCACGACGCAGCCCGCCGCGGCCCGCGAGGCCGAGCTCGCGCAGCACGGCGCCCGGCAGGGTGCGCGAGAGGTAGTGCGACTCAGTCGACAGCGAGTCCTCCCGGCCGAGCTCCCGGGCGAGGGCGGCCTTCGACACGCCCTCGAAGAAGCCGCGGCGCAGGAGGTACGACCACGTCACGCGGTCGGGCGTCACCCGGTGCTGCACGAGCGCTGCGGGTCGGAGCACGATGCGCGCGTCGGGGTCGTCCTGGCGGAGGCGGATGCAGAGCTGCGTCTCCTCGCAGCCGAGCGGGATGCGCCCGACGCGACCGGTGTCGAGGTCGAAGCCGCCCGCCTGGACCAGGTCCCAGCGGCGGAACGCCATCGTGCAGCCGAGCACGTTGCGGACGTCGGCGTCCCCCTCGGGCAGGCCGGCGTAGCTGCAGCCCACCACCCAGAGCAGCTCGTCGCTGTAGAAACGACGGCCTCCCACGGGCCAGACCGGCTCGGCACGGCCGCCGACGCCCACGACGTCGAGGTCGACGAAGGGCTCGACCAGCAGGCGGACCCAGTCGGGCTCCGCGACGGCGTCGTCGTCGAGGAACGCGACGACGTCGCCCGAGGCCTCGAGGACGCCGGCGTTGCGGGCCCCGGAGAGGCCGCGCCGCTGGGCGTTCTCCACGATCACGACGTCGTCCCAGCGGGCCAGGGCGAGGGCGAGGAGCTCGGGCGCGTGGTCGATCACGAGGACGACCTCGTCCGCCTCGGGCTGTGCCCGCACGGACTCGATCGACGCCTGGAGGTCGTCCCAGCGGCGCGTCGTGTAGGCGCACACGACGACGCTGACGCGCTGCGTCCAGCCGTTCACGCGACGATCCTGGCGGAGGAGGGGGCGGTGGCGCCCACGGCGTCGACGACGGTCGCGGCCGCGGGGGTCAGGGCCGCGGCGGTGACGGGTGCGGGAGCGAGTGCCGGGAGGCGGACGGCACGCCCGCGCCCCCGCTCGGCGAGGATCGTGCGCAGGACGCGGAGCCCGTCGCTCACGGCGTCGAGGTTGCTCTCGCCGTGGATGCGGGGCAGCTCGACGCTCGGGACCTCGGCGACCCGCAGGCCGGCGGTGGCGACGCGGCAGTTGATGATCGTCTCGATCTCGAAGCCGTCACCCCAGAGCATGCGGCCGCCGGTCGGCGCGGGCGCACTGCTCGGCACGAGGTCGAGCACCGGCACGACATGGGCCCAGAAGGCGTTGTAGCCGTAGCAGAGGTCGGTGTACCGGGTGCCGAGCAGGACGTTCGTCACGGTGTTGAGGAACCAGTTGCCGAGGCGGCGGACTCCCGTGATGTCGTCGCTCCCGCCGCCGGGGACGAACCGGCTGCCCTTGGCGACGTCCGCGCCGGCGAGCAGGGCGTCGACGAAACGAGGGATCTCCGCGGCGTCGGCGGAGCCGTCCGCGTCGAACATCACGACGACGTCGCCCGTGGCGGCCTCGAAGCCCCGGGCGAGGGCCGCGCCCTTGCCCCGGCGGGTCTCGGTCAGCACGACGATGTCGGGCATGACACGGCGGGCCGTCGCGACGGTGTCGTCGACCGAGTTGCCGTCGACGAGGATCACCTCGTGCACGGCCGGGAGGGTCGGGAGGACGGCCTCGAGGTTGCGGGCCTCGTTGCGGGCGGGGACGACGATCGAGATGCGGGGGACGGCGGGGAGGGAGGGGACTGCGGGGACGTGCGGCGTGGAGCGCAAGGGTCGGGTCCTCTGGGGTAGGCGGACGCGTCGGGGCGCGCCGGACCGCGGCGCGGGGAGGCGCCACGGACCGACGCGATCCGCGCGGCGACGAGGGATCACTCGGGACGGAGGCCGCGCCTCGGGTAGGCGGGCCCCCGGGCGGACGGCCGATTCGGGTCGGGTCGTCCGTCGTGCGGCGGGGCCGATTCGGGTCGGGCCCCGCCGGGGGTCGTGAGAACCATAGGTCTGGCGTCCCTCACGGCGCCTGCCCCCTGATGGGGGGCACCCGGCCTCCGCCGCCCCCCGGTCACCCTCCGGGGGCGGTCCTCCGCGCCGTCCTCGCCGACCCGCGGTGTCCCCCCGTCCGGGTGGCGCGCCCCGGCGCCCCCGGCCGTCGTCCGACTACGATCTGCCGCAGGCGTCGTCGATCCCGACCGACGGGGCCAGGCAGGTGGCGATGAAGCCCTGCTCAGCCCAACTTGAACGACAGGTGTCGCACATGGCCGACGAGACCCCCCGATGCCAGCCGGTGTGCAGATGCGGCCACGACGAGGCGGCACACGAGCACTACCGGCGCGGCAGCGACTGCAGCCTCTGCGGCGCCGCCGCCTGCGGTCGATATCGGCCCGGACGCTGACGCTCGCGGCTCCCGGACCCCCGATCGAGGGTCGGCACTTCTGCCGACGGCGTGTCCCCCGGACGCTGAGGCGCCGCTCAGGCAGGGCGTGCCCCGGTCAGCCCCTCAGGGTGTGCTCGACAACCACCCGAAATGGGGACGTGTCACCTCGTCGACCGGGCGCGTCGCCCCACGACCGGGAAGTGGCGCCGACGGCCGGACGCGGGGACCGAGCGTCGGCCGAGGTCGACCCGACGTCGTTAGCCTGGTGGCGTCCCGATCCAGCCCCAGGAGGTCACCCGTGCCCCACGGCCCCGGCCAGCGCCGCCGCGCCGAGCGGACCGCCCTCGAGCGCTCCGTCGACGAGGGCCTCCTGATCGTCCGCTCGGCCCTGGTCGTCTCGGCGACGAACCACGTCATCCGCCGCGCCCTGCAGGAGGCGCTGCCCTTCGACGCGGACGTCGCGACCCAGGCGGTCCGTGACGACATGGACCGCCTGGCCGAGCAGCAGCTCGCCGGGGCCGCCCGCGTGCGGCGCCTGCGCCGCCAGACCGGCCGCGCCTACGGCCAGTCGCGGCACCAGTTCGACTACCGCACCGACGACGCCGGGGCGCTGAAGCTCCGCGAGGCGACCGCCAAGGCGCTCGCCGCCGAGCTGACGAGGAGGCGCGACGACGACGCGTTCGTCAGCGGCGTCGTCGAGGCGGCCAGGTCGCGCGCCTGGGACGACGTCGGCAGCACCGTGGTCGACCGGCTCGGCTGGGCGGCGTCGCCCGCGCCGGGCTACGACGACGGGCGGGACGAGCGCATCCGCGGACTCGTCGAGGGCGACCTGGCCGACCTGCTGCGCACGGCCGGTCGCGAGGACGACGCCGGCAGCGGCAGCGGCAGCGGCACCGGCGCCGAGACCGGCACCGGCACCGACCTCAGTCGCGGCTGACCCGCAACGGACCCTTCGCGATCTTGTACGGTGCGGCCTGGGCGACCGGCTTGATCGTCACGAGGTCGAGGTTCACGTGTGCCGGCAGCTCGACCGAGTGCACGATCGACTCCGCGACGTCCTCGGCGACGAGCGGCGCCTCCACCGCCGAGTAGACGGCGTCGGCCCGCGCCTGGTCGCCGCCGAAACGGACCAGCGAGAACTCCTCCGTGTGCACCATCCCCGGCGCGATCTCCACCACCCGTATCGGCTCCCCCGCGAGCTCGAGGCGGAGCACCGCGACGAGCGCGTGCTCGGCGAACTTCGACGCGTTGTACCCGCCGCCGCCCTCGTACGCGACGTGGCCCGCGATGGAGGTGACCGTCACGACGTCCGCGCCGCCCGCCTCCTCGGCGCCTCGCCGCAGCGCCGGCAGCAGCGCCGACACGGCGCGCTTCGTGCCGAGCACGTTGACCTCGAACATGCGCCGCCAGTCGTCGACCGAGCCGTGCTCGACCGAGTCGAGGCCGAAGGCGCCGCCGGCGTTGTTGACCAGCACGTGCAGCGGGCCGGTCTCGTCGACGTGCGCGCGCAGGGCCGCGACGTCGTCGTCGCTCGTGACGTCGGCCCGGAACCAGGTCGCCCCCGTCTCGTCGGCGAGCGCCCGGAGGCGGTCCTCGCGTCGGGCGACCGCGAGCACGTCCCAGCCCCGTGCCCGGAACAGCCGGACCGTCGCCGCGCCGATGCCCGAGCTCGCTCCCGTGACCAGTGCCCGCTTCGCCATGTGCCGTCCTCGTCGTTCGTTCGTTCTCGTCCGTGGTGACCGCCGCGTCCCGCCTGCGGCCGTCGCCCACGCTAGCGCGGCGGACCGACGTCGCCCGTTACGCCGCGAGTCCGAGCCCGTGGACACCCGCCCCGCGCCTCCGTACCGTGGCCCGCAGCCGCACCACCCCCGACCCGGACGAGGAGCACACCATGAGCGCAGAGACGCCCGACTGGAAGTTCGAGACCCAGCAGATCCACGCCGGGGCACGACCCGACCCGACGACCCACGCCAGGGCGACGCCGATCTACAAGACGACCTCGTACGTGTTCCGCGACTCGCAGCACGCGCAGGACCTCTTCGCCCTCGCCGAGAACGGCAACATCTACTCGCGCATCATGAACCCGACCCACGACGTGGTCGAGCAGCGCATCGCCGCGCTCGAGGGCGGCGTCGGCGCGCTGCTCGTCGCGTCCGGCCAGGCCGCGTCGACCTTCGCCGTGCTCAACCTCGCCGAGGCAGGCGACCACATCGTCTCGTCGTCGTCGATCTACGGCGGCACGTACAACCTGTTCCGCTACACGCTCGCCAAGCTCGGCATCGAGACCACCTTCGTCGAGGACCAGGACGACGCCGACGAGTGGCGCCGCGCCGTCCGCCCGAACACGAAGCTCTTCTTCGCCGAGACGATCGGCAACCCGAAGATCAACGTGCTCGACATCGAGAAGGTCGCCGACATCGCCCACGCCGAGGGCGTGCCCCTGATCGTCGACAACACGATCGCGACCCCCTACCTGATCCGCCCGATCGAGCACGGGGCCGACATCGTCGTGCACTCGGCCACGAAGTTCCTCGGCGGGCACGGCACCGTGATCGGCGGCTTCATCGTCGACGGCGGGCGGTTCCCGTGGAGCGCCAACGCCGAGCGGTTCCCCGGGCTCACCCAGCCCGACCCGTCGTACCACGGCGCCGTCTACACGCAGGCGGTGGGCGACGCCCTCGCCTACGTGATCAAGGCCCGTGTCCAGCTGCTCCGCGACCTGGGCGCCTCGAACAGCGCCGACAGCGCCTTCTCGCTGATCCAGGGCATCGAGACGCTGAGCCTCCGCATCGAGCGCCACGTGCAGAACGCCCAGGAGATCGCCGAGTGGCTCGACGCCCGGGACGACGTCGCCGCGGTCTGGTACGCCGGGCTGCCGACCAGCCCCTGGTACGCCGCCGCCAACAAGTACGCGCCGCGCGGCGTCGGCGCCGTGCTGTCGTTCGAGCTCAAGGGCGGCGTGGACGCCGGCCGGGCCCTCGTCGACGGGCTGCGCCTCTTCAGCCACCTCGCGAACATCGGCGACGTGCGGAGCCTCGTCATCCACCCCGCCTCGACGACGCACTCGCAGCTGACCCCCGAGCAGCAGCTCACGACGGGCGTGACCCCCGGGCTCGTCCGGCTCTCGGTCGGCCTCGAGAACGTCGACGACCTGAAGGCCGACCTCGAGGCCGGCTTCGCAGCAGCCCGCGCCGTCACCCAGGAGGCGCTGCGCACCTCCTGAGGTCGCACCGGGGAGGCGCGGCGGACGTAACAAACGGCCCACGCCTCCTCGGGTCGAGCAGGATGGCAGCACATGGACTGGCAGAGCACCCCCGAGGACACCGTCCCGTCGAGCGTCGTGAGCGAGCGCACCCGGCTCGCGATGCTGGCTCGCCCGCCCGTGACAGGGGCCTGGCGTGACGGCGACGACCCGGGCTACCGGTCGTTCGTCGCACTCGACCGGCTCGACCTCGAGAGCGGCACGGCGCTCGACCGCGTCCGCATCGCCTACGAGACCTGGGGCGAGCTCTCCCCCGCCCGCGACAACGCCGTGCTCCTGCTGCACGCGCTCACCGGGGACAGCCACGTCCTGGGGCAGGCCGGCCCCGGCCACCGCACGGCCGGCTGGTGGGGCGGCGTCGTGGGCCCCGGGCTCGCCGTCGACACCGACCGCTGGTTCGTCGTCGCGCCCAACATGCTCGGCGGCTGCCAGGGCAGCACCGGCCCCTCGTCGTTCGGCCCCGACGCCGTCGAGTGGGGCTCGCGGTTCCCGCACCTGACGATCCGCGACCAGGTCGCCGCCCAGGCGGCCTTCTCGGACGAGCTCGGCATCGAGCGGTGGGCCGCCGTCATCGGCGGCTCGATGGGCGGCATGCACGCCCTCGAGTGGGGCGTGACGCACCCCGACCGGGTCGAGCGGCTCGCGGTGCTGGCGGCACCGCCCCTCGCGAGCGCCGACCAGATCGCCCTCAACACGGTGCAGACCGAGGCGATCCGGATGGACTCGGCCTTCGCGGGCGGCGACTTCTACGACGCCGTCGACGGCGAGGGGCCCTGGCGCGGCCTGGCCCTCGCACGCCGCATGGCCCTGCTCAACTACCGATCGCCGGAGGAGCTCGCGGCCCGGTTCGGGCGCGCCTGGCAGAGCGACATCTCTCCCCTGGGCGGCCCCGGCCGGTTCCAGGTCGAGAGCTGGCTCGACTTCCACGGTGCGAAGTTCACGCGCCGCTTCGACGCCGGCAGCTACGTCGCCCTGCTGGGGGCGATGAACTCCCACGACGTCGGCCGAGACCGAGGCGGCGTCGAGGAGGCGCTCGCACGGGTCACGGCGCGCACGCTCGTGCTCGGGGTCGACAGCGACCGGCTCTTCCCCGCCCGCGACCAGCAGGCGATCGCCCGGCGCCTGCCGAACAGCCTCGACGACGGCGAGGCCGTCGTGATCACCAGCGAGTACGGGCACGACGGCTTCCTCATCGAGGACGACGCGGTCGGCCACCACCTCCGGCGCCTGCTGGCCAGCTGACCCGGCTCCCCGCCCGGGCGAGGCGTCCCCTGGCCGGTCCCCCGAACGGCCGACACGTCCCCCGTTCCGCGTCTGCCCGCGACACGAGTGATCCACGTGTCCTCGGCGCGTCGCGCACGCCCGTGCGCCTCACAGGGCCTGCACATGTGGAAACATGAGGGGTCGCTGTCACCCGACAGACACGCACCACGTCGTCGTACCCGTTGGATCACCATGGACATATTCGCCCAGGAACGCGATCGACTCCTGAGCTCCACCACGCGCACCCTGGGCATCGCCTGCGCCGGGGTGTCGCTCGTGGCCCTGGCGTTCCCGGGAGTGACCGAGCCGGCTCACCTCGCCCTCGTGGCCGTGCTCGTGGCCGCTCTCGTCGCGGCCCTGGTCGTCGTCGGCCGGTCGGGCTCGCGCTGGGCCGTGCTCGGCGGCATGGCCGCCGGCCTCGCCGCCACGGTCGTGGCCCTGCTCCCGTTCGGGGCGCCGGCCGACGCTGCCGTCGCGACGGCGGTCATCCCCCTCGCAGGAGGCGCCAACGCGTCGTTCGCCTTCGTCCTGTCCACGAGCCGCATCCGCGTCGTCACCGCCGTCGTCGCGTTCGCCGTCTCCGTCGCGTGCGTCTCGCTCGCCACGGGCTCCGTCCTCACCTTCCCCGTCGCGGCCGTCGTGCTCGGCTGGGTCCTCGTCTTCGTGGTCGGCGTCTGGCTCGGCCGTGCCGTCCCCCTCGCCGCCCGTCGCATCTACAGCATCGGCAACGCGCACCGTGCCGAGCGCCAGGCGAGCGAGACGGAGGCGCAGCGCCGGCAGGGCGCTCGCCTCCTGCACGACACCGTCCTCGCGACCCTCACGCTCCTCGCCCACTCCGGGGTGGGCGTCACCCCCCAGGCGCTGCAGGACCAGGCGGCCGAGGACGCGCGCCTCCTCCGTCACCTCCGCCTCGGCGGGACGCCCCAGCCGCAGGCGTCGGGCGAGTACACCCTCGAGACCGTCGAGGAGTCGCCCCTCGGGCAGACCCTCGAGTCGGTCAAGCAGCGCTTCGGGCGCATGGGCCTCGAGGTGAGCTGGCACGGCACCGGCCAGGTGCTGCTGCCGACGCACGTGCTCGACGCGTTCCTGCTCGCCCTCGCCGAGTGCCTCGAGAACGTGCGGCGCCACGCCGGAGTCACCGAGGCGCACGTGACGATCATCCACGACGACTCCATGGTCCGCGCGATGGTGACCGACGCCGGAGTCGGCTTCGAGCTGAACGGCGTGAGCGAGGAGCGCCTCGGCTTCAAGGAGTCCGTCGTCGGCCGCCTGCGCGAGGTGGGCGGCAGCGCCCGGCTCTTCTCGTCGCCGGGCTCCGGCACCACCGTCGTCCTGGAGGCGCCCCGATGAGCATCGACGAGAACACCCTCGGGGTGCAGCGCGGCCGCCGGGCCGCCCGCGGCCTGCCGATCGGCTCGACGGGGGCGCGGTCCCTGCGCCAGGCCCGTGCCGCCGGCGCGACCCTCGGCACCGGCTACCTGGGACTCGGCGCCGCCGTGGTCGCCGCGGTGCAGGCCGTGTACGGCCTGGTCTTCTTCCTCAGCCACCTGAGCGACTACCCCATGGTCGCGCCGGCGCTCGTGGCCTGGCTGCTCTACATCGCCGCCTTCGTCGGCACGGCGGCCCTCGTCACGATCCGGGGCGAGCGCCTCACCGGCGGGGTCTTCGCCGTCATCGGCGGCATCATGGTCGTCGTCGTCGCCCTCGACTTCGTCGCGATCTGGCCGCTGCACGACGTGGGCGCCTACGCGACGGCCAGCGTCGCGGTCGGGTTCGGCCTGCTGCCCGTCGTGACGCTGAGACCGGCCCGCGAGATCGTCGTCGCCGTCGCCGTCCTCCTCGTCGGCTTCGTCGCCATGGTCGTGGCGTCGACCCCCTCACCGCCGACTCCGTGCCCCAGCAGATCTCGATCGTCGCGCTCGCCGTGCTGCCGGGCGCCGTCGCCGTCTCGGTGGTGCAGCGGTTCCGACGGATGGTGCAGGTCGAGCTCGACCGCGTGCTGGTCCAGAGCAACGTCTCGCAGCCCCGCTTCGCGGTGGGGATGCTCGCCAGCGACGAGCTCGCCCGCCTCGACCTCGCCGCCGAGAAGCTGCTCGACGGCGTCGCGGGCGGCGACGTGCCGCTCCCCCTCGCGCCCAAGGTGGCCTCGCAGGCCGCGTCGCTCGCGACCGAGCTGCGGCTGCACCTCATCGAGGGCCGCCGCGAGACCTGGCTGCACCACGCCGTCACCGAGTCCGAGTACCTCGGGCGCTCGGTGACGCTCGTCGACCCGTCGTCGCTCGCCGGGCTGCTGGCGCCGCCGCAGCGCGACGGACTCCTGCAGGCCGTGTGGCTCCTCCTCGGCGACTCGAAGACGAGGGCGCCGAGCGCGGCGATCACGCTGACCCTCGGCCCCGTGGCCGCCGTCACCCAGTCCATCGCCTCGCTGGCCGGCCGCAGCGTCGAGGTCCCGATCGTCCTCTCGACGACCGGCATCCGGCGCAACCGGGTCACCCCCGCGACGTGGAGCGCCCTCGAGCGCGTGGGCGAGTACTCGGCCTCGACCCACGAGTCGAGCCTCCGCCTGCGCATCCACTGCATCGTCGACAACCCCGCCGAGTCGTGACCGCCCGCGACAGGGCTGTCTGCACCTCGATCCGTCCGTCTAGCATGGACACCACCTCCTCAGAAAGAAGGACCGCCCCGTGACGACACCCGACGACCGCATCCGTCTGGCCCTGGTCGACGACCACAAGATGCTCCTCGGCGCCCTGAGCGAGTGGATCCGGGGCGCAGCCAGCGACATCTCGATGGTCGCCGCCGTCGCGTCCTGGCCCGAGCTGCTCACCCACCCCGAGTTCCCCGTCGACGTCGTGCTGCTCGACCTCGACCTCAAGGACAACATCCCGATCTCGCTCAAGATCAACACCCTCAAGACGACCGGCGTGAAGACGGTGCTGATGAGCACCTACTCCGAGCCCAACGTCGTCCGCGAGGCCCTCGCCGCCGGGGCCCTCGGCTACCTCGTCAAGAGCGAGGACGCCGAGATGATCGTCGAGGCGATCCGGGCCGCCGCCAAGGGCGAGTCGTACATCTCGGCCGAGCTCGACCTCGCGCTCAACGCCGCCGAGATCGGCGGGGTGCCGAAGCTCAGTGCGCAGGAGCGCCGCGTCATGGCCCTCTACGGCGGTGGCGAGCCCGTCAAGGCCGTCGCCTACCAGCTCGGCATCAGCGAGGAGACGGCGAAGAGCTATCTCAAGCGCATCCGCGAGAAGTATCGCGTGGCCGGCTACGACGTCGGCACCAAGGTGGCCCTGCGGAAGCGCGCCATCACGGACGGCATCCTGCTGCAGACCGACATGCCGGCGCAGACGAGCTTCTAGCCCTGCTCGGCGGCGGCCGCGGCCGGGCGTTGCCCGCCGGTGCCGCCGCTCGCGAGGTACGCGGGAAGGGACGAGATCACCGGGGGCCCCCGGGCATCTCGTCCCTTGTCGCGTACAACCCGCTCGAGCGGTGCTGCTAGCGCCCCTGCACCACGAACACGGACCCCGTGTCGGTGTCCTCCTTGTGGTCTGCCTCGCTGGCGGCGGCGCAGAGCGCGGCCTGGCGGGCGTCGCCCGACTTCTGCAGCCGGAAGCTGATCACGGTGAGCACGACGCCCACGAGCGCGAGGGCCACGCCGACCCAGCCGGGGGCGGCGAAGCCGAAGCCCGCGGCGATGACGGCACCGCCGAGGTAGGCACCCGCGCTGTTGCCGAGGTTCATCGACGAGTGGTTCAGGGCGGCGCCGATCACCTGGCTCTCGCCGGCGACCTCCATCAGGCGCGACTGGACCGACGGCCCGATCATCGAACTGACGAGCCCGAGGAAGAACGTGGTCACGAAGATGCCCACGATGCCGTCGACGAGCAACGCGTACGCCACGAGTGCGGTGATCAGCCCGATGAACCCGACCGTCAGCGCGGCCTTGAGGTTCTTGTCGCTGGCCCAGCCGCCGATCACGTTGCCGATCGTCATGCCCACGCCGACCCCGACGAGCACCCACGGCACGACGCCCTCGTCGACCCCCGTGCCCTCGGTCACCGCGTTGGCGATGTAGCTGTAGACGGCGAAGAAGCCGCCGAAGCCGATGGCGCCGATGCCCATCACGAGCCACACCTGCGGCTTCCCGAACGCGCTGAGCTCGCGGCGCATCGAGGCGGACGAGTCGCCCTCCATCCGCGGCACGGCGAGCCAGACGGCGACGAAGGTGAGCGCGAAGATCGCGGCGACGGCGAGGTAGGCGGCGCGCCAGCCCTGCGCCTGTCCGAGCGCGGTGATGGACGGGACGCCGATCACGTTCGCGATCGTCAGCCCGCTGAGCACGAGGGCGACGCCCTTGCCCCGGTTGCCGGGGCCCATGATGGTGGCCGCCACGATGGAGGCGATGCCGAAGTAGGCGCCGTGCGGCAGGCCGGCGAAGAACCGCGCCCCGAGCACCCAGCCGAACGTCGGCAGCACCGCCGACAGCACCGTGCCCACGACGAACAGGGCCAGGAGCCCCATCAGCAGCTTCTTCTTCGGCAGGTGCGACGACATCGCCGCGATCGTCGGGGCCCCGACGACGACGCCGAGCGCGTAGGCGCTGACGAGCCAGCCCGCCTGGGCGATGCCCTGGTCCGACGACTGCGCGTAGAGGCCGGGCAGTAGATCTTGCGCGATGTTCGGCAGCAGGCCCATGGCGACGAACTCGGTCGAGCCGATGCCGAACCCGCCGAGCGCGAGGGCGATCAGGGCGAGGGTCTTGCGGCGAGTGGTGAGGACGATCACGGGCGGCTGCCTTCGAGGTCGGAGGGGCGGGCTGGGATCCAGGGACTCTCCGTCGAGCTGGCTGGTGCGCGACGGGCACGAGGCCCGTCCGTCGGGAGCCTG
The DNA here is from genome assembly GCF_004364285.1 of Frigoribacterium sp. PhB116. Classification (GTDB taxonomy): domain Bacteria; phylum Actinomycetota; class Actinomycetes; order Actinomycetales; family Microbacteriaceae; genus Frigoribacterium. The sequence continues at coordinate 763,690 of NZ_SOBE01000001.1, forward strand.
TCGTTCGAATCGATTCGACAGCTCCGCGGCGATCTTACCGCCTGGCAGGCACGAAGAGCGAGGGCTCAGCCCTGCTCGCCCAGCGCCCGCTCGAGCCGCTCGACCTTGCCGTCGAGCTCGCCCGTGCGGCCGGGGCGGATGTCGGCCTTCAGCACCAGCGAGACACGCGTGCCGTACCGGCCCACCGCCTCCGTCGCTCGCTTGACGACGTCCATGACCTCGTCCCACTCCCCCTCGATCTCGGTGAACATCGAGGAGGTGCGGTTCGGCAGCCCGGACGCGCGTACCACCGCGACCGCCGCGGCCACCGCCTCGTGCACCGAGTCGCCGTGCGCCTGGGGGTCGAGCGATCCGGCGGACGGGCCGCCGCTGGGAGAGACGGAGAAGGCGACGATCATGCGGTCATCCTCGCACCGTCGCGGCCGGGACGGCACCCTGCGCCCTTCCCCCGTGACCTGAGACAGATGTGCACGTCCGAGGCCGGTCCGGCTCAGTCTGCGGGCCTCGCGCGAGCAGATCTGTCCCGCTCCGCGGCAGCTGCGGTCCCGTGGACACCTCGGACGGTACCGCCGGTCGGGAAATGCCGACCGGAGAGCCACCTATACGTGGATATCCGGGTGCTGCGACGCGCCCCCGCGTCGATCTGTCGGGTTCTGCGGCGTCCTGGCTGCCTGAGCTGAGCTCTCGGCCCGCGCCGCCGGCCGACGGGACCCGGCCCGCCACAGCTGCACCAGTGCGACGACCAACAGCACCACCTCGCCGAGGTTCCGCACCGTGATCAGCACGAGCATCCAGGGTTCGACGCCGAGCAGGGCCTGGTACTCCCACGGGTAGATCACCTGCGTCAGCGCGGCGATCCCCACGGCCAGCGCGGCGGGCACAGCGGCCGACGGCCCCCCGCGGCGGGAGAGCACGAGCCAGAGCACCACCGGCGGCGCGAGCCAGGAGACGAACTGCGGCGAGCCGACCTTGTTCGTGACGATGAGGGCCGTGACGAAGGCCAGCGACAGGGGCGCGAGGAGGTGCGCCGCCGACGCGCCGCGCCTCACGGCCCGCAGCCCCAGCAGCAGCACGAGCAGCACGACGAGCGCCATCAGCACGGTCGTGAGGCGGGCCGCGGTGCCCACCCCGTCGCCCTCCACCTGGTAGGTGAGGATCTGGTGGTCGTAGTAGACGAAGGCCCCCGGCATCCCGGCGGCGGCCCGCCAGAGCCACGCGGTGGCGGTGGGCGACTCCACCTGCAGCCCGCGGCCGGCCTGCTCCCCCACGAAGCCGAGCACGGTGGCCCCGCTGCCGAGCACGAGCGAGATCGCGACGACGGTGACGGTCGTCGCGACGGCGCCCACGACGACGTCGCGCCGGGCACGACCCCGCAGGGCGACGACGGCCGCGACGACGAGGGCCGCCGGCCACACCTTGATCCACGCGGCGACCGTCAGCAGCACGGACGCGGCCAGCGGCCGGGACGAGAGCAGCAACAGCCCGACGATCGCGAACGGCACGGTGACCGCGTCGATGCGCCCGACGGCGATCGGCCCGAGCGCGAGCAGGAACAGCAGCCACCACCAGGCCGCCCCGACGTGGCCGTGCGCGCGAGTCCCGCGACGCAGCCCCCCGGTCAGCACCGCGAACGCCCCCGCGTCCAGCAGCAGCACGATCGTCAGCCACGCCTGCCCGTAGTGGGCGTCGCCGCCGACGCGGGCGAGCAGCATCGGCACGGCGGCGAGCAGCGGGTAGACCCACGGGCGGTCCACGCCCACCCAGTCGCCGCCTCCCACGCCCTGCTGCATCCAGGTACGGTAGACGCTCCACACGTCGCCCATCGGCTGGTTCGGCCCGGTGAGCGCCGCGTGGCCGACGACGAGGTGGACGAGCACGAAGGCCGACCACAGCACGGCGGGGTGAGCCGCGACGCGCGCAGGCAGGCGGCGGGAGGCGCCGTCCGCGCCGGGTGCACGAGGAGGCGCGGCGACGGTCATGCGGGCAAGGCTAGCCGTCCGGCGTCACACGAGGCCTCGGTGCCGCCGCGCGGGACCGCGGACGGATATCCTGCCCCTCATGCCCCGCACCCGTCTCCGTCTCGCGGCCGCCGCCGTCTCCGTCGCCGCCGTCGTCGCCTCCTTGTCGGCCTGCGCCCCCACGTCCGGCTCGGGCGGGTCCGGCGACGGCCTCGTCACCGAGGGCAAGCTGACCGTCGCGACCGGCGAGCCGGCCTACAGCCCCTGGGTCGAGGACGACGACCCGACGACCGGCGAGGGCTTCGAGGCCGCGCTCGCCTACGCCGTGGCCGACCAGCTCGGCTACGCGGAGGACGACGTCGTCTGGGTGCGCTCCACCTTCGACGAGGCGATCGCGCCCGGCCCCAAGACGTTCGACCTGAACCTGCAGCAGTTCTCGATCACCGAGCAGCGCGCGAAGGCCGTCGACTTCTCGTCGCCGTACTACGAGACGCGCCAGGCAGTCGTCACCCTGCCCGGCAGCGCGGCCGAGGGCGCGACGAGCGTCGCCGACCTGCAGGGCCTCGCCATCGGCGCCCAGAGCGGCACGACCAGCTTCACCGCGGCCGAGAAGGTCATCGACCCCGAGGGCGGCGTGCAGGCCTACAACTCGAACGACGACGCCAAGGCGGCGCTCGAGGCCGGCCAGGTCGACGCGATCGTGCTCGACGTGCCGACCGCCACCTACTTCGTCGAGGGCGGCGTCGTGCTCGGCCAGCTCGCCGCCGAGGACGGCGCGAGCGACGAACTCGGCATCGTGCTCCCGCTCGGCAGCGCGCTCACCGGCGACGTCACCGACGCGGTCGACGCCCTGCGCGCCGACGGCACCCTCGACCAGCTGCAGCAGGAGTGGCTGGCCGACTACGACGTGCCGGAGCTCTCGTAGCCCGCTCAGCGCTCGCGGTCGACGCCCACCCCGTCAGCGACCTCGAGCTCGGCCGTCGCGCCTTCCGGCGCCGCCAGTCGGGGCGCTCGATCGCGATCGCCGCCGTCAGCACGATCGCCTTCGCGGCCCTGGCCTGGTGGGCCGTCACGAGCACGCCCGGCTGGGACAGGGTGCGTTTCAGCTTCTTCGACGGTCCCACCCTCGTCGCGGCCTGGCCGCGAGTGCTCGAGGGCCTCTGGCTGAACGTGCGGGTGCTCGTCGTGGCGCTGGTCGGCGTCGCCGTGCTCGCGACGCTGCTCTCGGCCCTCCGCACGCTGCGCGGCCCCGTCTTCTTCCCGGTGCGAGCCCTCGTGCGCGGCTACACGGACCTGTTCCGCGGGCTGCCGCTGATCATCGTGCTCTACCTCGTCGGCTTCGGCGTGCCGGGGCTCGGCCTCGGCATCCCCAGGCTGCCCGCCGAGGTCTGGGGCACGGTCGCGCTCGTGCTCACCTACTCGGCCTACGTCAGCGAGGTCATCCGCGCCGGGCTCGACGCCGTGCACCCGTCCCAACGGCTGGCCGCCCGCTCGCTCGGCCTCAGCCACGCCGCGACGCTGCGGCTCGTCGTCTTTCCCCAGGCCATCCGCAAGGTCACGCCGGCCCTGATGAACGACGTCGTCTCGATGCAGAAGGACGTCGGGCTGATCTCGGTGCTCGGCGCGGTCGACGCCGTGCGCGCCGCCCAGATCGAGACCGCGACGGCCGCGAACTTCACGCCCTACGTGCTCGCCGGGCTGCTCTTCGTGCTGCTGGCCCTGCCGACGGTCTGGCTGACCGACTGGCTGTCGGCGCGCCTCCGTCGGCGCGAACAGGCCGGGAGCGTCGTGTGAACGAGCAGGACCAGAGCAAGGGCCACGGCCAGGCCGACCTGACCGCAGGAGGCGCGGCGCAGTCCGCCGAGGTCGTCCTGCGCCTCGAGGGCGTGCGGAAGTCGTTCGGCGGCACGACCGTGCTCGACGGCATCGACCTCGACGTGGCGCGCGACGAGGTCGTCGCCCTGATCGGCGCGAGCGGCTCGGGCAAGTCGACGCTGCTGCGCACGGTGAACCTGCTCGAGCAGGTCGACGACGGGCGCATCGTGCTCGGCGGCGAGGACATCACCGATCCCCGGGTCCGGGTCGACGCGGTCCGGGCGCGCATCGGCGTCGTGTTCCAGCACTACAACCTGTTCCCGCACCTCACGGTCCTCGACAACGTCTCGCTGGCCAGCCGACACGTGCTGCGGCGCCCCCGGGCCGAGGCCGAGGCGCGGGCCCTCGAGCTGCTCGAGCGTGTCGGGCTCGGCGACAAGGCCCGCGCCTACCCCGACCGCCTGTCGGGCGGCCAGCAGCAGCGCGTCGCGATCGCGCGGGCCCTCGCCCCGAGGCCCGCCGTGCTGCTGCTCGACGAGGTGACGAGCGCCCTCGACCCCGAGCTCGTGGGCGAGGTGCTCGACCTCGTCCGCACACTCAAGGAGGTGGGGACCACCATCCTGATGGCGACCCACGAGATGGCCTTCGCCCGCGACGTCGCGGATCGGGTGGTGTTCCTCGACGCCGGCCGCATCGCCGAGCAGGGGCCGCCGGCCCAGCTCTTCGGGTCGCCGCGCACCGAGCGGGCGAGGGAGTTCCTCGCCCGCGTCTCGGGCTGAGGCGCCGGCGCCCCTCCTGGGGACCGCCGGCGCCCCGCGTCCGCCCTCAGCGGCGCCGGCGCTTGCTGTACACGTCGAACGCGACGGCGAGCAGCAGCACGAGCCCCTTGATGACCTGCTGCCACGCGGCGTCCACCGAGAGGATCGACAGACCTTGGTTGAGCACGCCCATCACGAGACCCCCGATCACGGCCCCGACGACGGTGCCGATGCCTCCCTGGACCGCGGCACCGCCGATGAAGACGGCCGCGATCGCGTCGAGCTCGAAGCTCTGCCCCGCCGACGCGACGGCGCTGCCGGCGCGGGCGGTGCTCACGACGCCGGCGAGCCCGGCGAGCAGGCCCATGTTGACGAAGATGCCGAAGGTGACCCACTTCGTCTTCACGCCCGACATCATCGCCGCGTAGAGGTTGCCGCCCATCGCGTACACGTGACGGCCGAAGACGGTGCGCGTCAGCAGGAACGAGTAGAGCAGCACGAGCGTCGCGAGGATGATCAGGATGATCGGCGTCCCCCGGTTGTAAGCCAGCAGGTAGCAGAGGTACATGATCGCGGCGACGGCGATGGCGATCTTGAGCACGAACGAGACCGCCCGCTCGCGGGGCAGCTCGAGGCGCCGCAGGTTCGCCCTGGCCCGCAGCTGCTGGGCGACGAGGCCCGCCGAGGCGAGCAGGCCGATGCCCAGCGTGAACAGGTCGGGCTGGCCGGTCGTCGGCAGCGTGCCCGAGCCGATCGAGTTGAACGCCCTCGGCAGCCCGCTGATGGTGCCGCCCGTGAGCAGCACGAGGGCCACGCCGCGGAACACGAGCATGCCCGCGAGGGTGACGATGAACGCCGGGATGCCGACGAAGGCGATCCAGAAGCCCTGCCACGCCCCGATCAGCGCGCCGACGAGCAGCGACAGCGCGACGGCGACGCCCCAGGGCAGCCCCCAGTCGTTCATGGCCAGCGCCGCGACCGCGCCCACCGTCGCGACGACCGAGCCGACCGAGAGGTCGATGTGCCCGGCGATGATCACGATCACCATGCCGATCGCGAGGATCAGCACGTAGGCGTTCTGCTGGATCAGGTTGCTGACGTTGCCGGGGTAGAGCAGTCGCCCCTCGGTCAGCACCTGGAACAACAGCACGATGACGAGCAGGGCGGCGAGGATGCCGTACTGCCGCATGTCGATGCGCAGGCGGCGCTTGGAGCCCGGCATCGGCCCGGACGCAGGAGGCGGTGCGGACGGACGAGGAGGTGCGGTGGTGGTCACGAGGCTTCTGCTCCTAGGTTCCTGGTCGCGGTCATGTGGCGCATCAGCTCTTCCTGGCTGGCGTCGGCGCGCGAGAGCTCGGCCGTGAGCCGCCCCTCCGCGATGGTGTAGATGCGGTCCGAGAGGCCGATCAGCTCGGGCAGCTCGCTCGAGATGACGACGACCGCCTTCCCCTGGGCCGCCATCTCGGCGATGATCCCGTAGATCTCGTACTTCGCCCCGACGTCGATGCCCCGGGTGGGCTCGTCGAGGATCAGCACGTCGGGGCCCGAGTAGATCCACTTGCTGAGGACGACCTTCTGCTGGTTGCCGCCGGAGAGGTTGCCCACGACCGACGAGACCGACGGGGTCTTGATGTTCATCTGCCGGCGGTAGTCGTCCGCCACGGCGTACTCGCGGTTGCGGTCGATGACGCCGAGCCGGGCGAGCTTGCCGAGCGCGGCCGCCGACACGTTGACCGTGATGCTGCCGATCAGGTTCAGGCCGTAGCGCTTCCTGTCCTCGGTGACGTAGGCGATGCCGTTCTTGATCGCCTCGCCGACCGTGCGGGTCTGGATCTCGACGCCGTCCTTGTAGACACGGCCCGAGATGTCGCTGCCGTACGAGCGCCCGAAGAGGCTCATCGCGAGCTCGGTGCGCCCTGCCCCCATCAGGCCCGCGAAGCCCACGATCTCGCCGGCCCGCACGGTGAAGGAGGCGTCGTCGACGACCACGCGGTCGGCGTCGACCGGGTGGTGCACGGTCCAGTTCTCGACGCGCAGCTTCTCGGCTCCGATGTCGGGCACCCGCGGCGGGAACTGGCTGTCGAGCGGACGGCCGACCATGGCGCGGATGATGCGCGTCTCGATCTCCGGGGTGTCCTCGACCGCGAACGCCTCGATCGTCTTCCCGTCCCGGATGACCGTGACCGTGTCGGCGATCGCCCGGATCTCGCCGAGCTTGTGGCTGATGATGATCGCCGTGATGCCCTGGTCGCGCAGCTGGTCGATCAGGCCCAGCAGGTGCGCCGAGTCGTCGTCGTTCAGCGCGGCCGTGGGCTCGTCCAGGATCAGCAGCTTCACCTCCTTCGAGAGCGCCTTCGCGATCTCGACGAGCTGCTGCTTGCCGACGCCGAGCTCGAGCACCTTGGTGACGGGGCTCTCGGCGAGGCCGACCCTCTGCAGCAGGGCCGCCGCCTCCAGGTTGGTGCGGTTCCAGTCGATGACGCCGCCGCGCTGCACCTCGTTGCCGAGGAAGATGTTCTCGGCGATCGAGAGGAACGGGCTGAGCGCGAGCTCCTGGTGGATGATCACCACTCCGTCGCGCTCGCTGTCGTTGATCGACGAGTAGCGGACGGGCCGGCCGTCGAGCTCGATCACGCCGCCGAAGCTGCCGTGCGGCCAGACGCCCGAGAGCACCTTCATCAGCGTCGACTTGCCCGCGCCGTTCTCGCCGCAGATCGCGTGCACCTCGCCGCGCCGCACGCTGACGGAGACTCCGTCGAGCGCGCGGACGCCGCTGAACTCCTTGACGATGTCGGTCATCTGGAGGATGACGTCGTCCATGTGGTCCTCGTTCCGTTCAGGGGTGAGGGAGCCGGCGGCGGCCCGTGGGGACCGCCGCCGGCTGCCGGGTGGTGGGGTCAGAGACCCACGTCGTCGGCGTCGACGAAGCCGGAGTCGACGAGGACGGACTGCACGTCGTCCTTCGTGACGACCACCGGGTCGAGCAGGTACGCCGGCACGACCTTGACGCCGTTGTCGTACGTCTCGGTGTCGTTCGTCTCGGGGTCCTCGCCCGCGACGATCGAGGCGATCATCGCCTGCACCTGGGTGCCGAGCTCACGCGTGTCCTTCCAGACCGTCATCGACTGCTGGTCGGCGAGGATCGCCTTGACGTTCGCGACGTCGGCGTCCTGGCCCGTGATGATCGGCCAGTCCGTGCCCGCCTGGTAGCCGGCCGCGTCGAGGCTGGCCTCGATGCCGAGCGCGAGGCTGTCGTTCGGCGAGAGCACGACGTCGACCTTGTCGCCGCCCGTGTAGAACGACTGGAGGCGGTTGTCCATCTCGGCCTGGGCGTCGTCCGAGCCCCAGCCGAGGATGCCGATGGCCTTCCAGCCGTCGTCGTCGGCCGGTGCCTTGCCGCTCGGCACGGTCAGCACGCCGCTCTCGACGTAGGGCTGCAGGACGTCCCACGCGCCGGCGAAGAAGAAGCCGGCGTTGTTGTCGTCCGGGCTGCCCGCGAAGGGCTCCATCGTGAACGGGCCCTTCTCGCCGTCGGCGAGGCCGAGCTGGTCCTCGATGTACTGTCCCTGGAGCTGGCCGACCTTGTAGTTGTCGAACGTCGCGTAGTAGTCGACCGCCTCCGTCCCGTTGATGAGGCGGTCGTAGGCGATGACGGTGACGTCCTGCGAGGCGGCGTCCTCGAGCACGGGGCCGAGGGTCTGCCCGTCGATCGCGGCGACGACGAGGATCTTCGCGCCTCCCGCGACCTGGTTCTGGATCTGGCTGATCTGCTGGTCGGTCTTGTTGTCGGCGTACTGCAGGTCGACGGTGCAGTCGTCGCCCTCGAGCTTCTCCTTGAGGCCCTCGCCGTCGTTGATCCAGCGCTCGAGGCTGCGCGTCGGCATGCTGATGCCGACGTTGCAGTCGGTGCCGGCGGCGTCGTCCCCGCCGCCGGAGGAGCCGCCCGAGGAGCCGGCGGGTGCGCAAGCCGCGAGGCCGGCCACGAGGCCGAGCGTCAGGGCCGCCACGGAGAGCGTGCGTGCTGTGGTCATGGTGCGGATCCTTCCGATGGGATCTGCCCGGGCGACGGGTCGCGGCTCCCTCCGGGTGCGTGGGGAGCGTCGTGGCCGTGGTTCGTCGTCGAACCGGTCCAGATCGAGCTGTACTTCGCTGTAGTGCTCGAGGCCGACGAGGGTGCGTCGGCTATTTGTTGGCTCTCGGAACATATAGCCGTGAGGAGGCGCGCGCCAGAGCGGGGAGGCGTCGTTACCGAATCGAGATGAACGATGCTCGCGTTCACCCTGGTCGAGGGGCGGTTGCCGTGCCTGCACCTTCCCAGCGCCGTCCTAGGGTGACGCGTCATCATCCTGGGCAGGCGCCTCCTCCGTGCCGACCAGCCCGAGCAGCACCCGAGCCGACCCCAGGAGACACACCATGCAGAAGAAGACCGGAATCGTCCTCGGAGTCGCAGCGGTCGTGGTGGTGGGCCTCGGCGTCACCGCCGCGGTCGCCGGCCCCGCTTTCTACCGCGACGTGATCGTCGGCGAGCCCGAGGCCGCCCCCACCGTCTCGGTGACGCCCGGCGCGACGACCATCGACACGAGCGACCTCAGCGGCGCCTGGACCGTGGGCGACGGCAGCACCGCGGGCTACCGCGTGGACGAGGTGCTGAACGGCACCGACGTCACCGTCGTCGGCACGACCGACCAGGTCACCGGCACCGTCACGGTCGAGGGCGACTCGGTCACGGCGGCCACGATCGACGTCGACGTCGCGAGCATCGCCACGGACAGCGGCAACCGCGACGGCTACTTCCGCGACGACGCCATGGAGGCCTCGACCTACCCCACGGCGACCTTCGTGCTGACCCAGCCCATCGACGCCGGCGTCCCCGCCGACGGCGACGTCGAGACCGTCGAGGCGACGGGCGACCTCACGATGCACGGCGTCACCCAGAGCGTCACCGTCTCGCTGCAGGCCGCGCTCTCGGGCGACGGGGTGCAGATCAGCGGATCGGTGCCGGTGACCTTCAGCGACTACGGCGTCGAGGCGCCGAGCTTCGGCTTCGTCCAGGTCGAGGACTCGGGGACGGTCGAGTTCCTCGTGTCGGCGACCCCCGCCTCCTAGACGACCGGCCGACGTGACGCCGCCGGGGCATCTCGCCGAGGCGGACTGCCCCGGAACGTCATCTCGATCAGCGCAGCAGCGCGGCGATCGTCGCCGGGAGCGCGTCCACGAGGCCGAGGACCGTGAGCGGGCCTCCGGCGCTCGCGCGCTCGGCGGCCAGGCCGTGCACGACCGCGGCGGTGGCCGCGAGACGGGCGAGGGCGTCCTCCTGGGCGAGTGCCTCGTCCGAGTGGGTGGCGACGAGCGCGCCCAGCACGCCGCCGAGCGCGTCGCCCGCACCGGCCGTCGCGAGCCAGGTCGGTGCGCTCTCCGCCATGAGCCGGGTGCCGCCGGGCGAGGCGACGTGCGTGCGGTGGCCCTTCACCAGGACGGTGCAGCCCCACTCCCCCGCCGCCCGTGCCGCGGCCTCTCCCGGGTCGGCCGCCACGTCGTCGACGGACCGCCCGGACGCCCGCGCCAGCTCGCGGAAGTGCGGCGTCAGCACGACCGGCCCCGTCGCCCGCTCGCGCAGCGACAACGCACCCGCGTCGAGCACGAGGGGCAGCCCCGAGGAGGCGGCCGTCTCGAAGCCCTCCGCGGTCACGTCGTCGAGGTGGTCGGGGTCCACCCCCGAGCCGAGCAGCCACGCCTGCACCCGACCGGGGCTCGTCACGGCCTCCGGCCGTCGGTGCAGCACGAAGTCCGAGGCGCGCGCCGGGCCGAGGTAACGGAGCATGCCGACGCCGGTGTGCAGCGCCGCCTCCACGCCGAGGACGGCGGCCCCCGGGTACGCGGTCGAGCCGGTCACGACGCCGAGCACGCCGCGGCTGTACTTGTCGTCGTCGACCGCGGGGACGGCGATCCAGGCAGCGGCGTCGGCGGCGGTCCAGGCGGCAGGGCGGGAGGCGGTGTGCGGGTCGGTGGTCACGCCCCGACGCTAGTCGGGCTCGCGGCGCCGGCGTCCAGAGCCCCGGCCGAGCCGAGACGCCTGGGGCCGCCGATACGGTGGGAGGATGAGCATCTCGATCCCCGGCCGCACCGTCGTCTTCGACTACGGCGAGGTGATCTCCCGGTTCCCCGACGACGCCTCGCGTCGGCGCATCGAGGAACTCGCCGGTGTCGAGCCCGCCGCTCTCTGGCCCAGCTACGGTGCCCACCGGCACGCCCTCGACCACGGCCGCCTCACGGCCACCGCATACTGGCGCGCCGTCGAGGCCGACACCGGCGCCGACTGGTCGCGCACCCGCGTCCACGAGCTGTGGGCCGCCGACTTCCCGTCGTGGTTCGTGCCCGAGCCCGGCACCCTCGACGTGATCGCCGACCTCGCCGACGGCGGAACGCGCCTCGCGATCCTCTCGAACGCCGGCCAGGACTTCGCCTCGCCGTTCCGCCACTCGCCCCTCGGCGACCTGTTCGAGCAGGTGTTCGTCAGCGCCGAGCTCGACGACCTGAAGCCGTCGGCCTCGATCTTCCGGCACGTGCTCGCCGAGCTCGGAACAACCGCAGCCGACACGGTGTTCATCGACAACAGGCCCGACAACGTCGAGGCCGCCCAGGCCCTCGGCATCACCGGGCACCTGTTCACCGGCCCCGAGCCGCTCCGACTGTTCGTCGAGGGGCTCGCGGGCCTCCCCACCGAAAGGCGATGACCGCTCTCGTGACCCAGACGGACGCTGCACCCTCCCCCACCTCCGACACCTCTCCCGCCTCGACGCAGGGCGGCTCCCCCCTCGGCCTCTTCGACGCCGTCACGCTGCGCGGCCAGACGTTCCGCAACCGGCTCTGGGTCGCGCCCATGTGCCAGTACTCGGCCGAGGAGCAGGACGGCGTCGCCACCGACTGGCACCTCGTGCACCTCGGCTCGCTGGCCCGAGGAGGCGCGGGCGCCGTCATCTCGGAAGCCGCGTCGGTCACGCCCGACGGCCGCATCTCGCCGCAGGACCTGGGCATCTGGAACGACGAGCAGGTCGAGGCACTCAAGCCGATCACCGCGTTCGTCCGCTCGCAGGGCTCGGTCCCCGGCATCCAGCTCGCTCACGCCGGGCGCAAGGCGTCCACGTTCCGCCCCTGGAGCGAGACCCAGGGCTCCGTCCCCGAGGCCGAGGGCGGCTGGCCGACCGTCGCGCCGTCCGCGGTCGCCTTCGAGGGCTACGCCGCGCCGCGCGAGCTGACCCGCGACGAGATCGTCGGGCTCGTGGAGGCGTTCCGCGCCGCCGCCCGCCGCTCGGTCGAGGCCGGCTTCGGGCTGATCGAGCTGCACGCCGCCCACGGCTACCTGCTGCACCAGTTCCTCTCGCCGCTCAGCAACGAGCGCACCGACGAGTACGGGGGCTCCCTCGAGAACCGGGCGCGCCTCCTCGTCGACGTCGTCCGCGCCGTGCGGGCCGAGGTCGGCGACGACCTGCCGCTGCTCGTCCGCTTCTCCGCCACGGACTGGGCCGAGGGCGGCTGGGACGAGCACGAGACGGCCACCGTCGCCGCCTGGTCGCGCGACGCCGGCGCCGACCTGTTCGACATCTCGACCGGCGGGCTCGTCGCCGGGGTGACGATCCCGGTGGGCCTCGGCTACCAGGTGCCGTTCGCGCAGCACGTGCGCGAGACGGCCGAGGTCGAGACCGGGGCCGTCGGCCTCATCGTGTCGGCCCGGCAGGCGCAGGCCGTCGTGGCCGAGGGCCGGGCGGACGTCGTGCTGATGGCCCGCGAGTTCCTCCGCGACCCGCACTTCCCGCTGCGCGCCGCGGCCGAGCTGGGCGTCGAGCTCGACTACTGGCCCGAGCAGTACCTCCGGGCGCCGTTCCGCACCTCCTAGGGCCTGAGGGGCCCGACCGGCCCACACGACGACGGCCGCGCCGACCCCGAGGGGCGGCGCGGCCGTCGTCGTCCGGTCCGACCTACGACCGCCTGGTCGCGTCCTGCACCTCGCCGATCAGCTCCTCCAGGATGTCCTCGAGGAACAGGACGCCCTGGGTGTCGCCCCGCTCGTCGAACGACCGGGCGACGTGCACGCCGCTCCGGCGCATCGTCGCGAGGGCGTCCTCGAGGTCGGTGCCCTGGTAGATCGAGATCAGCTGGCGGATGCGCTTCGGCGGCACCGGGTCGCCGAACTCGTCCTCGTCGAGGTCGATGACGTCCTTGAGGTGCAGGTACCCCGTCGGGTCGCCGGCGTCGTCGACCAGCACGTACCGCGAGAAGCCGTTCTGCGCGACGGCCCGCTCGACGTCGCCCGGGGTGGCGTCCTCGGGCAGGGTGACGAGGCCCGACATCGGCACGGCCACGTCGTCGACCGTCTTCTCGGTGAACTCGAACGCGGCCTGGAGCGTGCCGCTGCCGTCGCGGAGGGTCCCCTCACGCTGCGACTGCGCCACGATCGTGGCCACCTCGTCGACGGTGTACGCGCTGGCGGCCTCGTCCTTCGGCTCGACGCGGAACGCCCGCAGGACGGCGTTCGCCGACCAGTTGAGCGACACCACGACGACGTGCAGGAGGCGCGCCACGGCCACGAGCGGCGGCGCCAGCAGCAGCGCCGCCTTGTCCGGCAGCGAGAACGAGATGTTCTTCGGCACCATCTCGCCGAGCACGACGTGCAGGAACGACACCAGCAGCAACGTGATGACGAAACCGACGACGCTCACCAGCTGCTCGCTGAGCCCGGTCAGGCCGAGCGGGCCCTCGAGGAGGTGGTGGATGGAGGGCTCGGAGACGTTCAGGATGAGCAGCGAGCAGATCGTGATGCCGAGCTGGGTCGTCGCCAGCATCATCGTCGCGTGCTCCATGGCCCAGAGGGTGGTCTTGGCCGCCCTGCTGCCGGCCTCGGCCTTGGGCTCGATCTGCGACCGGCGCGCCGAGATGACGGCGAACTCCGCCGCCACGAAGAACGCGTTGCCCATCAGCAGCAGCACGAGCCAGACGATGCCCCACCAGTCGCTCATCGGGCCGACTCCTTCTGACGGGCGTCGACGCCGCGCATCGACGCCGGCGCGTCCGACCTGCCGGCGCGCTCGGCCCGGCTCGCACGCTCGGCGCGGCCACCGCGCTCGGGCTGCTCGACGACCTCGTCCTCGGGCGTCGGCGTGAACCTGATCCGGTCGATGCGCCGTCCGTCGAGCCGCTCGACGCGGAACGTGCCCGCCTCGGACTGGACGACGTCGCCGACGACGGGCAGGCGTCCGAGCTCGCTCATCACCCAGCCGCCGACGGTCTCCCAGGGGCCGTCCTCCGGCACCGAGACCGACGCGCGCTCGAGCAGCTCGTCGGGGCGCAGCAGCCCGGGGAACGTCAGCCAGTTGCGCGAGCGGACGACGTCGACGCGGCTGCGGTCGTGCTCGTCCGACACCTCGCCGACGAGCTCCTCGATGAGGTCCTCCAGGGTGACGACGCCTGCCGTGCCGCCGTACTCGTCGACGACGACGGCCATCTGGTAGCCGCGGCCGCGGACCTCGCCGAGCAGGTTGTCGAGCGTCATGGTCTCGGGGACGCGCACGGCGTCGGTGAGCAGCGCCGAGACGGGCACGTCGGCCCGCTTCTCCCGCGGCACGGACACGGCCTGCTTGACGTGGACGAGGCCGACCACGTCGTCGATGCCGTCGTCGGTCACCGGGAACCGCGACAGGCCGGTGCGCCGGGCCAGCTGCAGCACGGTCTCGGCCGAGTCGGTGCGCGTGACGGTCGAGAGGCGCGGCCGCGGCGTCATGACGTCGGAGGCCGTGTGGTCGCTGAACGCCAGGGTGCGCGCCAGCAGGGTCGCCGTGTCGAGGTCGAGGCTGCCCTCGAAGGCCGAGCGGCGCACGAGCGACGAGAGCTCCTCGGCGGTGCGCGCGCCGGACAGCTCCTCCTTGGGCTCGATCCCGACACCCCGCAGGATCGCGTTAGCCGTGTTGTTGAGCAGGGCGACGGCGGGACGGAACACCGTCGTGAATCCGACCTGGAACGGGATGACGAGCTTCGCCGTCCGCAGCGGCAGAGCCAGCGCGAAGTTCTTGGGCACGAGCTCGCCGACGATCATCGAGAGCAGGGTCGCGACGACGATCGCGACGACCGGCCCCGCGACCGTGACCACGGGCTCGGGCAGGCCGACCCCGAGGAGGGGCGGCGCGAGCAGCCGGGAGATCGCCGGCTCCATCGTGTAGCCGGTCAACAGCGTCGTCAGCGTGATGCCGAGCTGGGCGCTGGAGAGGTGGGTCGACGTGATGCGGAGGGCACCGATGGTCGGCGCGAGCCCCTTCTCGCCCTTGGCCTGACGGGCTTCGAGGTCGGAGCGGTCGAGGTTGACCAACGAGAACTCGCTGGCGACGAAGAGGCCGGTGCCGATCGTGAGGGCGATGCCGATCGCGAGCAGGATCCACTCGTTCACGACGACGGAGCACCGCCCTGAGTCACGGGATGGTGTGAGGGTGCAGCGGGCTGAGACGGAGGGTCATCCATAGAGAGGGAATCTTAGCCGCTGCACGCCCCGTCCGTCACCGGTCGGCCCCATCTGCTCGTCAGCAGGCGAGGAGCCTCGTCACCAGCTGACGGGGAGCGCCTTGCCCTCCTCGTAGCCCGCCGCCGACTGGATGCCCACGAGCGCCCGCTCGGCGAACTCGGGCAGGGTGCGCGCACCCGCGTAGGTGAACGAGCTGCGCACGCCGGAGGTGATCATGTCGAGCAGGTCCTCGACGCCCGGCCGCAGCGGGTCGAGGTAGATCCGCGACGACGAGATGCCCTCGGCGAAGAGCGTCTTGCGGGCGAGCTCGAAGGGGTCGAGCCGGCCGAATCGGCCCTGGACGGCCTTCGTCGACGCCATGCCCCAGCTCTCCTTGTAGAGGCCGCGCTCGTCGGTCGCCAGCTCGCCGGGCGCCTCCACCGTGCCGGCGAACCAGGAGCCGATCATCACCGACGACGCGCCGGCGGCGAGGGCGAGGGCGACGTCGCGCGGGTAGCGGACGCCTCCGTCGGCCCAGACGTGCGCGCCGAGCGACCGGGCGGTCGCCGCCGTCTCGAGCACGGCGGAGAACTGGGGGCGGCCCACGGCGGTCATCATCCGGGTGGTGCACATCGCCCCGGGGCCGACGCCGACCTTGATCACGTCCGCGCCCGCGCCCACGAGGTGGCGCACCGCCTCCTCGGTGACGACGTTGCCGGCGACGATCGGCAGGCCGAGCCCCGCGGCCGCCACCTGCTTCACCGCGGCGACCATGCCGTCCTGGTCGCCGTGCGCGGTGTCGAGCACGAGCACGTCGACGCCGGCGGCGGCGAGCGCGCGGGCCTTCTGCTCGACGTCGCCGTTGATGCCGACGGCAGCGGCGACCCGGAGGCGGCCGTCGCGGTCGAGTGCCGGCTGGTAGATCGTCGACCGGAGCGCGCTCTTGCGGCTCACCGTGCCGACGACCTGCCCGTGTCGCAGCACGGGCGCGAAGTCGATCTCGGCGGCGACCATGCGGTCGAAGGCGGCCCGGGGCGAGTCGACGTCGTCCGCGTCGAGCGAGGTGAGCGCGCCGTGCAGCAGGTCGCCCAGCACGGCGTCGCGCGGTGCGGTGGCCAGCCGGGAGGCGGCGATGCAGCCGAGGAACCCGCCGTCGGCGTCGTGGAGCACGATGCCGTGCCCCTCGACGGCGGGCACGCGGGTGAGGGCCGTGGCGACGGTCTCCCCCGGGTCGAGCGACCAGGGGGTGTCCCACTCGACGGGCTGCGACTTGACCCAGCGGATGGCCGCGTCCAGCTCCTGGAGCGGCATGTCCTGCGGCAGGACCCCGAGGCCGCCGCGCCGGGCGAGGGTGGCCGCGAGGCGGGGGCCGGTGACGGAGTTCATGTTCGCCGAGACGATCGGGACGGTGGCGCCCGTGCCGTCTCCCGGCGCCAGCGAGACGTCGAGCCTGCTCGTCACCGACGAGCGGCTGGGCACCAGGAACACGTCGGAGTACGTCAGGTCGTGGGTCGGCGTCGTCTCGTAGAACCTCATGGGTCAACGGTAATCCCTGCGGGTCGTCGGGACGCGGCCAGGCGGACGTTGTTAAGCTGGTCCCCGGCGGGCGCCGCTGCCCGCCGTGACATCGAACGATCAACGGAGAGTGGGCGATCGGCTGTGACGAGCCACGTGACGGGAACGACCGACGAGGGTGCCTTCGGGGCCAACGAGTGGCTGGTCGACGAGCTCTACGAGAAGTGGGTGGTCGACAAGTCCGCGGTCGACGAGTCGTGGTGGCCCGTCCTCGAGGCCTACACGCCCTCGGGCGGCTCCGAGGCCGCGACGCCGGCCGAGGCCCCTGCTTCCGCAGAGGCCCCCGCGGCCGACCAGGCCCCCGCAGCCGACCAGGCGTCCGGCGGCGAGGCGCAGGTGCCCGACGAGGTGACCGGCGCCCCCGGTGAGAACGAGCCCGCCGCGCCCGCACCTGCCCCGGCCGCCCCCGCGGGCAAGAAGGCCGCCAAGACCACCTCGGTCGAGCCGTCGGAGAAGCCGATCCCGGCCGAGTCGCCCGCCAAGGCCCCCGAGAAGGCCCGCAGCAGCGCCGAGCCCGCACCGGAGCCCGAGGCGAAGGTCGCTCCCCTCCGCGGCATGGCCAAGTCGCTCGCCACGAACATGGACGCGAGCCTGAGCGTCCCGACCGCCACCAGCGTCCGCACCGTCGCCGCGAAGCTGATGATCGACAACCGCATCGTGATCAACAACCACCTCAAGCGCGCCCGCGGCGGCAAGGTCTCGTTCACGCACCTCATCGGCTGGGCGCTCGTCCAGGCCCTCAAGGAGTTCCCGAGCCAGAACGTCTTCTACGACGAGGTCGACGGCAAGCCCTCGGTCGTCACGCCGGCGCGCATCAACCTCGGGCTCGCGATCGACATCCCGAAGCCCGACGGCACGAGGGCCCTGCTGGTCCCCGGCATCAAGAAGGCCGACGAGATGACCTTCGCCGACTTCCTGTCGGCCTACGAGGACGTCGTCCGCCGTGCCCGCGACAACAAGCTGACCGCGGCCGACTTCCAGGGCAACACGATCTCGTTGACGAACCCGGGCGGCATCGGCACGGTGCACAGCGTGCCCCGCCTGATGAAGGGCGCGGGCTCGATCATCGGCGCCGGCGCGCTCGACTACCCCGCCGAGTTCCAGGGCACGTCGTCGAAGACGCTCGTCGAGCTCGGCATCGGCAAGACGGTCACGCTCACGAGCACCTACGACCACCGCGTCATCCAGGGCGCCGGCTCGGGCGAGTTCCTCAAGAAGGTCAACGAGCTGCTGATCGGCCAGCGCGGCTTCTACGAGCAGATCTTCGCGGCCCTCCGCATCCCGTACGAGCCCATCCACTGGAACCCCGACATCAACGTCAACCTCGCCGAGCGCGTGGGCAAGACGGCTCGGGTGCAAGAGCTCATCAACAGCTACCGGGTCCGCGGCCACCTCATGGCCGACATCGACCCGCTGCAGTACCGCCAGCGCAGCCACCCCGACCTCGCCATCGAGAGCCACGGCCTCACCTTCTGGGACCTCGACCGCGAGTTCGTCACCGGCGGCCTCGGCGGGCACACCTCAGCCCTGCTGCGCGACATCCTCGGCATCCTCCGCGACTCGTACTGCCGCACCATCGGCGTCGAGTACATGCACATCCAGGACCCCGCGCAGCGCGCCTGGGTGCAGCAGCACGTCGAGGTGCCCTACGTGAAGCCGTCGCACGACGAGCAGATGCGCATCCTCGCGAAGCTCAACGAGGCAGAGGCGTTCGAGACGTTCCTGCAGACGAAGTACGTCGGCCAGAAGCGCTTCAGCCTCGAGGGCGGCGAGTCCGCCATCGCCCTGCTCGACACCGTCATCCAGCAGGCGGCCCGCGAGGAGCTCGAGGAGGTGGCGATCGGGATGGCCCACCGTGGCCGCCTCAACGTGCTCACCAACATCGCCGGCAAGACCTACGGGCAGATCTTCCGCGAGTTCGAGGGCACCCAGGACCCGAAGACGGTCCAGGGCTCGGGCGACGTCAAGTACCACCTGGGCACCGAGGGCGAGTTCACGAGCGCCACGGGCGAGACGATCCCCGTCTACATCGCCGCCAACCCGTCGCACCTCGAGGCCGGCGACGGCGTGCTCGAGGGCATCGTCCGCGCCAAGCAGGACCGAGGCCCGAAGGGCGTCTTCGGCACGCTCCCCATCCTCATCCACGGCGACGCGGCGATGGCCGGCCAGGGCGTCGTGGTCGAGACCCTGCAGATGTCGATGCTGCGCGGCTACCGCGTCGGCGGGACCATCCACGTGGTGATCAACAACCAGGTCGGCTTCACGACCCCGCCGTCCGAGTCGCGCTCGTCGATCTACTCGACCGACGTGGCGAAGACGATCCAGGCGCCGGTGTTCCACGTCAACGGCGACGACCCCGAGGCCGTGGCCCGGGTCGCCGAGCTCGCGTTCTCGTACCGCCAGCAGTTCAAGCGCGACGTCGTCGTCGACCTGATCTGCTACCGCCGCCGCGGCCACAACGAGGGCGACGACCCCTCGATGACGCAGCCGCTGATGTACAACCTCATCGAGGCCAAGCGCAGCGTCCGCACCCTCTACACCGAGGCCCTCGTCGGCCGCGGCGACATCACGCAGGAGGAGTACGACGGCGCGCACCGCGACTTCCAGGACCGCCTCGAACGCGCCTTCCAGGAGACGCACGCGGCCCAGACCGGATCGATGCCCGTCATCACGGACGACAACGGCGACGTCGACGACCTCGAGCGCCCCCGGTCGCAGCGGGACGACGCCTCGGGCGAGCCCGAGAGCACGGGCGTCGACCTCGACCTGATCCACGCGATCGGCGACGCGCACGACAACCCGCCCGAGGGCTTCTCGGTGCACCCGAAGCTCTCGCAGCTGCTCAAGAAGCGCGTCGACATGAGCCGGAACGGCGGCATCGACTGGGCCTTCGCCGAGCTCCTGGCGATGGGCTCGGTCCTGACCGAGGGCACCCCGGTGCGCCTCGCAGGACAGGACAGCCGGCGCGGCACCTTCGTGCAGCGCCACTCGGTGCTGCACGACCGGGAGAACGGCCAGGAGTGGCTGCCCCTGCAGAACATCACCGACGACCAGGCGAACCTCTGGATCTACGACTCGCTGCTCAGCGAGTACGCGGCGATGGGCTTCGAGTACGGCTACTCGGTCGAGCGGGCCGACGCGCTCGTGATGTGGGAGGCGCAGTTCGGCGACTTCAGCAACGGCGCGCAGACGATCATCGACGAGTTCATCTCGAGCGCCGAGCAGAAGTGGGGCCAGCGCTCGAGCGTCGTCCTGCTGCTGCCGCACGGCTACGAGGGGCAGGGGCCCGACCACTCGTCGGCCCGGATGGAGCGGTTCCTCCAGATGTGCGCGGAGGACAACATGACCATCGCGCGCCCCTCGACCCCCGCCTCCTACTTCCACCTGCTGCGCCGCCAGGCGTACGCACGCCCCCGCCGCCCGCTGGTCGTCTTCACGCCGAAGGCGATGCTGCGACTCCGCGGCGCGACGAGCGGCGTCGACGCGTTCACGAGCGGCCGGTTCGAGCCGGTGCTCGACTGCACCCGCGTCCAGGACCCGTCGGCGACGAAGCGGATCGTGCTGCACTCCGGCAAGATCCACTACGACCTCACCGCCGAGCTCGACAAGCGCGGCGTGCAGGACGACATCGCGCTCGTCCGCCTCGAGCAGCTCTACCCGCTGCCGCTCGACCGCATCCGCGAGGTGCTGTCGCGCTACCCCTCGGCCGAGATCGTCTGGGCCCAAGAGGAGCCGGAGAACCAGGGCGCCTGGCCGTTCGTCGTCCTCGAGCTGCAGAAGCACCTCGACCGCCGGATCACAGTCGCTTCGCGACCTGCGTCGGCCTCGCCCGCCGCGGGCTCGACCAAGGCGAGCGCGGCCCAGCAGGCCGAGCTGATCGCGGCGGCGCTCACGCTCTAGCGTCCACGCCCCGCACCGAAGACGACGGCCGCCCTCCCCGCAGGAGGGCGGCCGTCGTCGTCGGCCGTGCGGCGATTCGAGGGGTCAGACGAGCTTCGAGTAGCGCACGCCGGCCTCGTGGTAGCCACGCTTGCGGTAGAAGCGGTGGGCGGAGTCGGTGGCTGCGGCCGAGACGGCCTCGAGCGTGCGGGCTCCGTGGCCGCGCGACCACTCCTCGAAGTGCTGCAGGAGGTGCGAGCCGGTGCCGTCCCGGCGGGCCGCCTCCCCGACGACCAGCAGCAGCAGCTGCGCGGTCGGGGCGTCGGCGTTGTAGGCCCATCGCACGTGCGCGCCGGCCACGGCGACCACGCGGCCGTCGTCGCCCCGGACGACCCAGGTCTCGTGCCCCGCGGCCGCGGTGAGGTGGGACAGGCGAGCCGAGAGCACCTCGGCGTCGAGCGAGTGGCCGAGCAGCCCGACGAGGGCCACCAGGTCGTCGAGGTCGTCGGACGTCGGGCTGGCGAGGATCTCCACCGTGGCGGTCATGCGACGACGCTAGCGCAGGTCGACGACCTGTGACGTCGGACGATAGGGTCGATCGTCATGGGTCTCTTCACACGGAACTCGACGCCCGAGCAGCACGTCGCCGACGAGGCAGCCCGCTTCGTCAAGTCGGTCGCGAAGGGCGGGCACCGCGACGACGCGGCCTCGCTCGACTTCAGCCCGGGCTCCGTCCGTGCGCTCGACACCGTGCTCGCCCGTCACCGGGGCGACGTGGACGCAGACGGGGTGCCCGACGCGGTCTCGCTCGGCGCCGCCTGCTACTTCTTCGAGACGGTGCGCCGCGAGTACGGCGGGCGGCTCTGCTCCGGCACCGGCAGCGACCCGCTCGTGCTGGTGGTCGGCGAGCCGGACTTCCGCCTCTGCGTGCCGGCCGTCTCGAAGGTCGTCCAGCGGACGGGCGACGCAGGCGACCCCTCCCTCGAGCTGCTCTGGGACGACGTCGTGGCGCACGCGGCACGTCGCGAGGACGCGACGCTGGCCTGACCGGCCAGCCCCCCAGGGCCTAGTGCGAGGCCTGCAGGTCGCGGATGCGCGCGAGCACGGTCGAGCGCAGGTCTTCGGGAGCCGTCTCCTTGCAGGCGCGCTGCACCGCCTCCGTCAGCACGATGCCCACCTTGTGCTCACCCGAGCAGTCGGCGCACGTGGCCATGTGCTCCCGGATGTCGGCGGCGTCCTCACGGCAGAGCTCGTCGTGCAGGAACTCCTCGAGCTCGGCCTTCGCCTTGTCGCAACCGCAGTCGGTCATTTGGTGCTGCCCTTCGATGTCGTGCCGGCCGGCACCGCGATCCCACGGTCACGGGCGTAGTCGGCGAGTAGTCCCCGGAGGAGTCGGCGGCCGCGGTGCAGACGGCTCATCACCGTGCCCACGGGCGTCTTCATGATGTCGGCGATCTCTTGGTACGAGAAGCCCTCGACGTCCGCGAAGTAGACCGCCATGCGGAAGTCCTCCGGGACCTTCTGGAGCGCGTCCTTGACGGCGCTGTCCGGCAGGTGGTCGATGGCCTCGGCCTCGGCCGAGCGGGTGGAGCCGGAGGTGCGGGTCGCCGACTCGGCGCCGCCCATCTGCCAGTCCTCGAGCTCGTCGATCGTGCCCTGGTAGGGATCGCGCTGCTTCTTGCGGTACGTGTTGATGAACGTGTTCGTCTGGATCCGGTACAGCCAGGCCTTGAGGTTCGTGCCCTGCTGGAACTGCCGGAACGCCGCGAAGGCCTTGACGAACGTCTCCTGGACGAGGTCGGAGGCGTCGGCCGGGTTGCGCGTCATCCGCATCGCCGCGGCGTAGAGCTGGTCCATGAACGGCAGGGCCTGTTCCTCGAACAGTGCGCGCAGGTCGGGCTCGCCCTCGTCCGACGCCTCGACGGCCGCCACGGCCTCGACGGTCGCCTCGGCGACGCCGCCGCCGGCCTCGACGGGGTCGGGTGCGGTCGCGCTGGTCGCGGGTGTGGGCTCGTCGCCCTCGGGGGTGATCATCACGGCCGATTCTAGTTCGGCCACGGTGATCCGCCTCGGTGCAAGTGCTGTGGGCACGTGTCCTCCAGGTCGTCGCTGCATTACCCTGGTGAACCGATGCAGGTGTACAGGTATTCCGGGCCCGAGTTCTCCCCCTACGACGACGGCGGCGTTCCCCCGACGGTCGACGACGGGCGCTGGGTCGCGCCCCGCGCCGCCGGGCCGCTCCGCGCCTCCCTGTCGCTGCCCGGGTCGAAGTCGCTGACGAACCGCGAGCTGGTGCTCTCGGCACTGGCCGACTCCCCCTCGACGCTGCGGGCTCCCCTGCACTCGCGCGACACCTCCTTGATGATCGCGGCGCTCCGCGCGCTCGGCACGACGATCGACGAGCTCGAGTCGGGCGAGCCCTTCGGCCCGGACCTCGTCGTCACGCCCGGCGAGCTCACGGGCGGCGCGACCGTCGACTGCGGCCTGGCCGGCACCGTCATGCGGTTCCTGCCCCCCGTCGCGGCGCTCGCCCTCGGCCCGGTCACCTTCGACGGCGACGAGGCGGCCCGGCGCCGCCCGATGCGCGCGACCCTCGACTCGCTGCGCGCCCTGGGCGTCGACGTGTCGGACGACGGCCGCGGCTCGCTCCCCTTCAGCCTCTACGGCACGGGCGAGGTCGAGGGAGGCGAGGTCGAGATCGACGCGTCCGCCTCCAGCCAGTTCGTGTCCGGCCTGCTGCTGTCCGCCCCGCGCTTCTCACGCGGGCTGACGCTCCGCCACACGGGAGACGTGCTGCCGAGCACGCCGCACATCGAGATGACGATCGACGCGCTCGCGCAGCGGGGCGTGGCCGTCGCGACCCCCGAGCCCGGCGTGTGGGAGGTGCCCCCCACCGCGATCGCCGGACGTGAGCTGACCATCGAGCCCGACCTCTCGAACGCCGCGCCGTTCCTCGTCGCGGCCCTCGTGGCCGGCGGCACCGTCTCGATCGCGCACTGGCCGGCCGAGACGACGCAGGTCGGGGCCGACCTGATCGAGCTGCTGCCGCTCTGGGGCGCGACCGTGTCGCTGGTCGACGGCGTGCTGACCGTGGACGGCGGCGACGGCCTGATCGGCGGCGGCTCGCTGCCCGGCGTCGACGTCGACCTGTCCCGCGGCGGCGAGCTCGCCCCGGCCCTCGTCGCCCTGGCCGCCCTCGCCTCCGGTCCGAGCACCATCACGGGCATCGGTCACCTGCGCGGGCACGAGACCGACCGCCTCGCCGCCCTCGCGAGCGAGATCTCGGCTCTCGGCGGCCTCGTCACCGAGCTCGACGACGGCCTCCACGTCGAGCCCTCGCCCCTGCACGCCGGCCAGTGGCGCACCTACGGCGACCACCGCATGGCCCACGCCGCGGCGATCATCGGCCTCGCGGTCGACGGCGTCGAGCTCGACGACGTCCGGGTCGTCTCGAAGACGCTGCCCCAGTTCGTCGACCTGTGGGACGACCTGCTCGGCCGCCGCGTCGTCGAGCGACCGGCCGACATCGACCTGCTCGGGTTCCTGTAGGCCCCCGGTGAGCTGGTGGAACGACGGCGACGACGCCGTCGAGGACGAGGCCTGGGGCCAGTACGACGAGAGCTCGGTGCGACAGCGGCCGAACCCGAAGGCCAACCGGCCGCGCACCAAGCAGCGGCCCGCGTACGCGGACGCCGAGGAGGGCGTGGTCTGGACGGTCGACCGCGGCCGCTACGGCGTGCTGATGGACGCCGGCACCCCCGACGAGCGCGAGATCACGACCGCCCGCGCCCGCGAGCTCGGCAAGAAGAGCGTCGTCACGGGCGACCGGGTCGGCGTCGTCGGCGACACGAGCGGGGCGGAGGGGTCGCTCGCCCGCATCGTCAAGGTGCAAGAGCGGACGACGCTGCTGCGCCGCAGCGCCGACGACAGCGACGCCGTCGAACGCGTCATCGTGGCCAACGCCGACCAGATGCTCATCGTCGTCGCCGCGGCGGACCCCGAGCCGCGCCCCCGTCTCGTCGACCGCTACATGGTCGCCGCCTTCGACGCGGGCGTCGAGCCGATCCTCTGCATCACGAAGACCGACCTCGCCGACCCCGCGCCGTTCGCGGCCCACTTCTCGTGCCTCGACCTGCGGATCGTGACCACCACCTCCACGTCGTTCGACCCCCTGCCCGACGGGTCGCCCTCGCCGGTGCTCGACGAGCTGCGCGAGCTGCTCGACGGGCACGTCACCGTGACCGTGGGGCACTCGGGCGTCGGCAAGTCGACCCTCGTCAACGCCCTCACGGGGTCGCAGCGCGAGGTCGGCGTCGTCAACGCGGTGACCGGACGCGGTCGGCACACGTCGTCGTCGACCGTCTCGTTCAAGGTGCCGAGCGGCGGCTGGATCGTGGACACCCCGGGCGTCCGCTCGTTCGGGCTCGGGCACGTCGACCCCGAGAACATCCTGCGGTCGTTCGCCCGGCACGCCCGCCCCTCCGAGAAGCCCTCGCGCGACGGGATCCCGCTGGCCGAGGCGCACGACTGGGAGATCGTCGACCGCGTCGAGGCCGGCGAGCTCGGCGACGTCGGGCGGGAGCGGCTCGCCTCGCTGCAGACGCTGCTCGCCTCGAAGGGCGGCGTCAGCGGCCGCGAGCAGGCCGCCCGCGACGAGGACGCACGTTCGGACGAGCAGCCGCCGCGCTAGCCGGCCGGCCGCCGCCGCCGCCGCGGTCATTCGCATCCGGACCCGTACCCGGGCCCGCAAATGCCGACCGCGCACCCTGCAACAACCGGATTTCCCTGTTCTGCAGCAGAATGCGAGGCCCTCTGGTCGGCATTTGCCAGCTGCTTTCTCAAATTTGAGAGTGATCCGCCGTCGCCGAAGCGTTTCTCGCGAGAAGCGGGGCACTGGGAGCAGGATCGCTCTCGCTCTGCGATCCCCACCCCCGAGATGTGACCGGTACGCAGTGCGGAGACGAGGAGGCGCGGTGTCGGCCGAGTGCGCTCGGTACGCTGGCAGCGTGACCGACCCGACCCGCGCCTCCTCGTCCGACGCCGCTGCCGACGCCGCCGACGGCGGGACCCGCTGGGCCGCCGACCTTAGGCTCGCGCTCACGCTCGCCGACGCGGCCGACGCGATCAGCACGGAGCGCTACCGCTCCGCCGACCTGCACGTGTCGCTCAAGCCCGACCGCACGCACGTCACCGACGCCGACCAGGCCGTCGAGCGGGCCATCCGGGCCGGGATCGAGTCCGAGCGCCCCGACGACTCCTTCTACGGCGAGGAGTACGGAGACGACGCAGCCGGGGTCGACAGCGCCCACGAGGACGCCGCTGCGACGGACGACACCGGCACCGGCACCGGCACCGATGCTGCCGGCCACGCCCGAGCGGTCCCCCGCCGCCAGTGGATCGTCGACCCGATCGACGGCACCGCCAACTTCCTCAGGGGCGTCCCCGTCTGGGCGACGCTCATCTCGCTCGTCGTCGACGGAGTCCCCGTCCTCGGCGTCGTCAGCGCCCCCGCACTCGGGCGTCGCTGGTGGGCGAGCACGGGCGGCGGAGCGTTCTCGTCCGAGCACGGCACGACCCCCCTGCGCGTCTCGGGCGTGCGCGAGCTCGCCGACGCGTCGCTGAGCTACAACGGCCTCGAGTACTGGCGAGAGGCAGGCCGGCTCGAGCGGCTGCTGACGCTCACCGAGCAGGTCTGGCGCACCCGTGCTTACGGCGAGTTCTGGTCGTACCTGCTCGTCGCCGAGGGTGCGCTCGACGTCGCGGGCGAGCTCGGCCTCGAGCCCTACGACATGGCGGCGCTGATCCCGATCGTCGAGGAGGCGGGAGGCCGGTTCACGAGCGCCGACGGCGGGCCCGGCCCGTGGCACGGTAGTGCCCTCGCGACGAACGGCCTGCTGCACGACGACGTCCTCGCGGTCGTCGCCGCCTCCCCCGACGCGGCACCGAGGGTCATCCGCTCGGTGTAGGCCCCGGCCGGGAACCGGTCCCTCTGGTTGATGCTGACGAAACACCCGGTCGGCTTGACTGGCCGCAGGCAGTCGCCACACCCCGGAGGGGTCCCGCCGAAGGGCGGGTGAGCGAGCCAGGAGCCCCGCGGTCCGTCGTCACCTCGACGGGCCGCGGCGGCCCCGCCAACCAGACCGTCTCGCAGAGGAGCCCCCCATGTCCGTCGTCACCGCCGCCTCCCTCGTCGCCGCCCACACCAGCACGGTCACGCGCGTCGACCCTGCCGCCGTCGACCTGCCCCGCACGCTCGCCGTCGACATCACCGCTTGGCTCGACGCCGCGGCCGCGCAGTCGCCCGCCGCCTGAGCGGCAGCAGCTGCTAGGAGGCGTCGGCCGCCTCGCCCACCCGCCCCTGCTTGCGCGCCCGCAGGTCGAGCAGCGCCAGCACGAGCGCTCCCGCCACCAGGGCGATGGTCACCAGGAACCCGCTGCGGTACGCCTCGTGGTAGATGTCGAGGGTCGAGCCCTCGCTGCGTCCGGCGATGACCGAGTAGAAGGTCGAGACCGCCGCGGCCGTGCCGATGGCGGTGCCGGCGCGCTGGCCGACCTGGCCCATGGAGCCGGCGACCCCGCCCATCTCGACCGGCACCTCCGCCAGGGTCAGGGTCTGGTTCGGCGAGATGACGAAGCCTCCGCCGGTGCCGGCGACGAGCATGCCGCCCGCCATCGCCCACGGCGTGTACTCGGGCGGGGTGAGCGTCGCGGCCAGCAGGAGGACGACGAAGCCGACCCCCACGAGCACGAGGCCGAGCACGACGAGGCTCCGGCCGTACTTCTCGACGATGCGTCCGCCGTAGAACGCGGCGACCGCGCTGGTCAGCGCGAACGGGATGGTCACCATGCCGGCGTAGACGGGCTCGAGGCCGAGCCCCTGCTGCAGGAAGAGCGTCGTGAGCAGGAACGTCGCGGGCAGCGCGCAGAAGTACACGGTCGCGATGAGGGTGCCGTTGCGGTACGACGCGAGCGAGAACAGCGAGAAGTGCACCACCGGCGACTTGCCGTGGGCCTTGTAGCGCTGCTCCCACCAGACGAAGAGGGCACCGAACCCCGCGAACCCGATCAGGAACAGCCAGCGCAGCGGGTCGTCGCCCTGGCCGGTCGTCAGCACGAACGGCAGCATCAGGGTGAGGATCGTCAGCCCGAGCAGCACGATCCCCATGAGGTCGAGCTCGTTGTGCCCGCTCGGGGCGGTCGAGGTGCGGGGCAGCAGCTTGAGGGCGAAGACGATGGCGACGATGCCGAGCGGCACGTTCATCCAGAACAGGAGGCGCCAGCCGTCCTGGGCGCCGCCCACCGCGATCAACAGGCCGCCGATCGTGGGGCCGAACGCGGTCGAGACGCCGATGACCGCCCCGAACAGGCCGAAGGCACGGCCGCGCTCGCGTCCCTGGAACAGCTGCTGGATCAGGCCGAGCACCTGCGGCATCTGGATCCCCGCCGCGACGCCCTGCAGGATGCGCGCGGCGACGAGGAGCTCGACGGTGGGAGCGATCGCGCAGAGCACGCTGGCCACGGTGAACGAGCTGAGGCCGATGACGAACATCAGGCGCCGCGACTTGAGGTCGCCGAGGCGGCCCGACGGCACGAGCGACAGGCCGAAGGCGAGGGCGTAGCCCGCGACGATGAGCTGCAGCGCCGTCGGTCCGGCACCGAGCGACGCCTCGATGCTCGGCAGGCCCACGTTGACCTTCGACAGGTCGAGGATCGTCAGCGCCGCGACGCCTACGCAGACCCAGAACGCCTGCCACTTCTGACGCTCGTCGTACCCCGACGACGAGGAGGAGGTGGGCACGGAGGAGGTGTCGGGCGCGTTCGTCATGGAGGTTCCGTCATACACCTGCAGAGACTGCACGGCTCTCACCGGGGATGCCTGGCCCGTTTGCGAGCGTGCGCCCGTTCGGCGGTCCTCGCCCCTGTCGTGCCTCCCTGATCCGTGTGAAGATCACTCAAGTCGACGCCGACCTGTCACCTGGGCCGGCCCTCACGGATCAGGATCCCCATGCGCAGCGTCACGACACCCCGTGGCCGGCTCACTCGGACGCTCGTCGCGTTCGCGGTCGCCGCGGCCGCCGTCTCCCCCGCCCTCCTCGTCGCCGGGCCGGCCCACGCCGCCGGCACGCCCCTCCTGACCGAGTCCTTCACCGGCAGCTCGATCGCCGACCCGGCCTGGCGCGGCCTCAACGACGCCTGCCTCACCGGGGCCACCGCGGCGGCCCCGGCCGGCAGCAGCAACCTGTCGCAGTGCTCCGACCTGAGCGGGTCGCCCGCGGTCGGCACCCCCGGCTTCCTGCAGCTGAACGCCGAGAGCGGCTTCCGTCGCGGCGGCGTCGTCTACAACCAGGCCATCCCCGGCAACGGCGGCCTCGTCGTCGAGTTCGACCAGTGGCAGTACGGCCCCGACGGCGGCGACGGAGGCGACGGGATCGGCTTCTTCCTCACCGACGGCGGCGAGCAGCTCACCATGACGGGCGCCGACGGCGGCTCGCTCGGCTACGGCAACCGCAACGGCGACCCCGGCGTCGTCGGCGGCTACGTCGGCATCGGCCTCGACGCCTACGGCAACTTCGCGAACCCCACCGAACTGCGCGACGCGACCTGTACCCCGCCCGAGGTCGGCCCCGGCTTCGTGCCGAACGCCGTGTCGCTCCGCGGCCCCGGCAGCGGCACCACCGGCTACTGCTGGCTGGCCGGCACGGTGGGTGCGAACACCGGCGGCGACCGGTTCGCCTCGACGTTGCCGGGCTCGCTGCGCGGCACCGGCGCCGACGACACCAGCCGCGACTCCGTCCGCGTGACCCTGAGCCCGGACGCGCTCCCCCTCGTCACCGTCGACATCGACTTCCACGACGGCCGCGGCTACCTGCGCGTGCTCGAGCACCAGATGACCGACGCCGCCCCCGACACCTACAAGCTCGGCTTCCTCGGCTCGACGGGCGGCGCGACCGACGTGCACCTGATCCGCAACCTCTCCGTCTCGTCGGTGCAGGAGCTCGGCGCGCTCAACGTCGTCAAGTCCGTCTCGAGCTCGACGCCGACCGAGGGATACGCCGTCGGCGACCGCATCGACTACTCGTTCACCGTCAGCAACACCTCCGTCGTCAGGCTCAACGCCCTGTCGATCGCCGACGCCCTCGCGGACGGCCTCAGCTGCCCGACCACGACCCTCGCCCCTGTCGGCCAGCCGGGAGCCACGACCGTCTGCACGGGCGGGCACACGGTGACCACCGCCGACGCGCAGACCGCGACCTTCACGAACACGGCGACCGCCCGCGCGGTCGACGCCGGCAACGGGGCGCCGATCGTCAGCGACCCGTCGACGGCCACCGCGCCGCTCGACCAGCTGCAGCCCGCCGTGGGCCTGACCCAGACCGCCGAGCTGATCGACGCGGACGGCGACGGCGTCGCCGGCCCGGGCGACACGATCCGCTACCGCTTCACGGTGACCAACACGGGCGAGACGCCCCTCGGCGGCCTCGCCGTCGACACGGGATCCGCCCCGGCCGTCGACACCACCGGGGTCGCCCTGGTGGTGGGCGGCACCCGCACCTTCACGTCCGACCGCCCGGTGACCCAGGCCGACGTCGACGCGGGCGGCCCGCTCGTCAACACCGCTTCTGCCACGGGCTCGTCGCCCTCGGGGCTGACGGCCGCCAGCGGCCCCTCGGTCGTCGCGACGCCCCTCCTGACGGCCTCGGACCTGCTCGAGCTCGGCGTCGAGCAGGCCCTCAGCACCGACGCGGACGGCGACGGCCTGGCCGGTCTCGGCGACGTCGTCACCTACCAGTACACGGTCACCAACACGGGCACGAGCACCCTCACCGGCGTCGCCCTCGCCCCGACGCGCGGCACCGGAGTCGTGGTCCTGAGCGGCGACCCGGCGTCCCTCGCCCCGGGCGCCTCCGTGACCTACACGGCCACGACGACGATCACCCAGGCCGACGTCGACAGCCCGGCCCCCGTCACGGAGACGGCCACCGCCTCCGCCACGGGGGTCGACGGGCCGCTCACCACCGCGCCCGCCTCGGTGCAGACCCTCACCGCCGCGGCCGACGACGCGCTGGCGGTCGACGTCGTGCCCGTGCTCGACGACACGAACGGGAACGGCCTGGCCGACCCGGGCGAGACGATCTCGTACGAGTACGTCGTGACCAACGCGGGCAACACGAGCCTGACCGACATCGTCATCGCCGGCCCGGGCGTGCTGCGGCCCGAGCGCGTCGGCGACGGGACCGCCGCCCCCGACGGCACCGTCCGCTTCACGTCCGCTCCCCGCACCGTCACGCAGGCCGACGTCGACGCGGGCGACCCTCTCGTGGTCACCGCCACGGCGACGGGCACGACTCCGGAGGGCACCACGATCGACAGCCCCGCGGCCTCGGGCAGCACGCCGCTGCTCGCTGCCGTGGGCGGCCTCGACCTCGAGCTCACGGCCGTGCTCACCGACACCGACGGCAACGGCGCGGCCGACGCAGGCGAGACGATCACCTACACGTACACCTCGACCAACACGGGCACGGCGACGCTGACCGGCCTGGGCGTGACGGCGCCGCGCACCCCCGTCACGACGGCGCCGCCCGCGTCGCTGGCACCGGGAGCATCCGTCACCGTGACCGGCAGCTACGTGGTCACGCAGGCCGACGTGGACGCCGGCACCGACCTGGGCGCCGCGGCGGTCGCCACGGCCACCGACCCGGAAGGAGGCGCGGTGACGTCACCCGAGGTCGCCCTCGCGATCCCGACGCCGGTCGCCCCCGGCACCGCCGGCCTGTCGATCGAGGTGACGGCCGTGCTCACCGACACCAACGGCAACGGCGTGGCCGACGCAGGCGAGGTCGTCACGTACCGCTACGTGGTCCGGAACGACGGCACGCTGAGCCTCACCGGCGTCTCGGTCGCGGACCCCGACGCCCAGGGTCTCGCCCCCGAGTCAGCGGACCTCGCACCGGGCGAGTCGGTCACCTTCACCGCCACGCGGACGGTGACGGACCGCGACGTGCTCGCCGCCGCAGCAGGCGACGGCACCGTGCGGACGACGGCCCGCGCCACCGGCAGCGCCCCCGACGGGACGCTCGTCACCTCGGCGGCCGACGTCGTCGCGGTCGAGGCCGGAGCGGTGCCGACGTCGCCGACCGATCCCTCGACGCCGCCCGTCGACCCGGGGACGGGCCCCGTCGGGCCGGTCACCGTCACGCCGGTCGCGCCCGGTCCGGGAGCAGGCACGGCACCCGGCGTCGGGAACGGCGGCGGCGGCGGCACGACGGCCGGTCGCGCCGGTCTCGCGTTCACGGGTGCCGAGAGCGCTTGGCTCGCGAGCGTCGCGGCGATGCTCCTCGTGGCCGGCATCGGTGCGGTCTCGGTCGCGCGCCTCCGGACGGGCGGCGGTCGACACCAGCGTCGCTGACCGAGCCGCGACAGGACGGGCACGGCGAACTCGCCGCGCCTGTCCCGTGTCCCCCATCTGGACCACCCGGCTCGTCACCCGTTCGAGGGCCGAGACCATCCGGCGACCACCCGACGGACCCGGAAATGGTGGGCGGATCTCCTTAGGCTCGTCACAGGGGCCTCGTCTGGGTGCCCCACGCATGTCCCCCGGCGCTGGGCTAGGGCGATGAGCACTGTCGCTCCATCTCCTACAGAAAGCACCAGGTACGTGATCACCAAGTTCTCTTGGCGTCGCGCGCTAGCCGTTCCGGCTGCGCTCTCGCTCGCCCTCGGTGGGGTCCTCCTCACCTCCACCGCCGCCTCCGCCGCTGTCGGCGACCTCGTCGTCACGAGCCCTGCGGAGGGGGCGACCACGACCTCCCGTGACGTGGACATCGTGGGCTCGGCCGTCGCCGGCTCGTCGATCCGTGTCTTCAGCGACACGACGCGCACCACCCTCCTCGGCTCGGCGACGACCGACCGCACCACCGGTGCCTTCACCGTCGACCTGCCTGCCTACGCGGAGACCGTGTCCTCGCGACAGAGCGTCTTCGTCGACGGCATCGCCGGCGGCAGCGGCTTCTCGGACGCCAAGACGGTGGCCTTCCGCCTCCCCATCTCGAAGTTCCTCACCGTCGCGACCCCGACGGAGGCCCAGGTGCTCGACACGCGCACCGTCACCTTCTCGGGCACCGCGTCCGAGGGCTCGACGGTCGTCGTGAGCAACGCCTCGGGCGAGCTCGGACGCCAGAACCTCGGCAACGCCACGTCGTACGCGATCACGTACACCTACGCCGACACGTCGGCGGCGGCCCAGTCGGTCACCGTGAACGGCACCCTCGGCGGCAGCGGCATCACCCCCGTGACCCGTGCGTTCTCGATCCCGGCGCCCGTCGTCGCGCCGGCCCCCGCCAAGGTGGTCGCACTCGACAGCCCCGTCGCGGGCTCCACGACCGCGAGCCGCACCGTGACGTTCTCGGGCACGGCGCCCGTCGGCTCCACGGTCGTCGTGAACGGCCCGACCGGTGAGCTCGGCCGTCAGAACCTCGGCAGCGGCTCGACCTGGTCGATCGTCGTCACCTACTCCGACACCGCCCCCGTCGCGCAGACCGTCACGGTCAGCGGCTTCGTCGGCGGCAGCGGCTTCGACAACACCGTGACGCGTGCCTTCACCCTGCCCGCCGTCGCGGCCGTCCCGGTCACCCCGACCGTGCTCGCCCCTCCGGTCATCACCTCGCCGATCCCCGACCAGGTCATCGTCGGTTCCGACGTCGTCATCTCGGGCACCGGCACGCCGGGCGACAACATCGCCTACGTGGTCTTCCCCAAGGGCCAGACGCCTGAGTCGTCCGCTGCCTTCGACGAGGCCATCGCCGACGAGAGCATCGTCGTCGACGCGGCAGGCAACTGGACCACCACCCTCCGCAACGTCGAGGCCGGCAGCTTCACCGTCGTCGCCTTCGCGTTCACGGTCGACGCCGACGGCGTCCTGACCGGCATCTCCGGCGATTCGAACTCGGTCGACTTCAGCGTCGTCGCCGCCACCGCGGTCGCCGCTGCCGTCACCCCCGTCCGTTCCCCGGGCGGCCTCGCCTACACCGGCTCGGACGACCAGGGCCTCGCGATCGGCCTGGGCGCTGCCCTGACCCTCGCCGGCGCCGGCCTCGCGTTCGCGGCTCGTCGCCGTGCGCGCCTCGCCCCCTTGTCGGTCACCGACTCGGAGTAGCACCGCACCACGCACACGGAGAAGGCCCCTGACCGCACGGTCGGGGCCTTCCTCGTGTTCTGGCACCGCGCCTCCTGCGGGCTGCCTTGCGGTGTGCAGCGGGCCGTGCGCCCACGGAACGACGAAGGCCCCCTCCCGAGATGGGAGGGGGCCTTCGACGTCGCGACGACGGAACAAAGTGTGACAACGACCTGGTGGTGGAGATGGGGGGAATTGAACCCCCGTCCATCGCTGAGATTGCACGCATTCTACGGGCGTAGCCAGATGAGACGTTCTGCTCGGCCCCGACCTTCGCTACTGGCTTCTAGGTCGACGAGCCCAGCCCGAGTGAAAGTCCCGCGTGACCCTCAGGCGTAGTCACGCAGCAAGCCCTCTAGATGACGTCAGGCTCTGGTTAGAAGGCGGTCACCAGACTGACGGACTCCATGTGGCTCTACTGCTTACGCAGCGAGAGCGAAGTCAGTGCGCTTGTTATTGGCACTTATTGTTTTCCAGAGATCGTTTACGAGATAACCCTGGATCCTCGGCCCGCTTCTCGTTCGCACACAGGCGATGTCGAAACCGATCATCCCCGTGAGGGGGCCGTTGTCACACTCTGTTGATCTATGAAGAACCGTTGTCGCTGTGGACGAGTCTACTCCGCCGGGCGGGACGGTTCTACTCGCCCAGGTGCTTCCGGGCCGACATCGCCGACTGCGCCTCACGGGTCGCCGTGCGCTCGCGCAGGGTCTGCCGCTTGTCGTACTCGCGCTTGCCCTTGGCGACCGCGATCTCGACCTTCGCCCGGCCGTCGCTGAAGTAGATCTTGAGGGGGATGACCGTGAAGCCGCCCTCCTTCGTCTTCTGCCCGATCTTGACGATCTGCTGCTTGTGCAGCAGCAGTTTGCGCTTGCGCCGGGGCGCGTGGTTGTTCCAGGTGCCCTCGGTGTACTCGGGGATGTGCACCGCGTCGAGCCAGGCCTCGCCGGCGTCGACGAAGGCGTAGCCGTCGACGAGCGACGCACGCCCCTGCCGCAGCGACTTGACCTCGGTGCCGCTCAGCACGATGCCCGCCTCGTAGGTGTCCTCGATCAGGTAATCGTGGCGCGCCCGACGGTTGGTGGCCACGACCTTCTCGCCGCGTTCTTTCGCCACGCTGTGCCTCCGGTCGTTCGTGTGGTGGTCTGCCCGCGATCAGGCAGCCTGTCAGTCTACACAGCCCGACGACGAAGGAGGCGCGGTGCAGGCTGACCTGCACCGCGCCTCCTTCATGGACCCGCTCGTCGGGGTGTCACGGCCCTCGGCGTCGCTAGACCTTGAGGTAGCGCCTGATGGCGACGTTCGCCGACAGCGCCGCCAGGGCGATGCCGATCACGACCACCACCGGCACGACGATCGCCGTCTCGCGCAGCCCGATGAACGGGGTCGACGCGAAGGTCGTCACGAGGTAGCCCTTGACGAAGAAGTTGACGATCGCGATCAGGGCGCCGCCCGCCAGCACCGAGCCCACCAACGCGGCGATCACGCCCTCGAGGATGAACGGGGTCTGGATGAACCTGTTCGACGCGCCCACCAGCCGCATGATGCCGAGCTCTCGCCGTCGGCTGAAGGCGCTGAGGCGGATGGTGGTGGCGATCAGCAGCACCGCCGCGATGAGCATCAGCACCGCGATGCCGATGGCCGTGTAGCTCGCGGCGTTGAGCACCGAGAAGATCGGGTCGAGGTAGCCCCGTTGGTCGACGACGCTCTGCACGCCGGCGAGGCTCGAGAGGCTCTCGGTGAGGACGTCCGACTGCGTCGGGTCCTTGAGGTTCACCCAGAACGTCTCGTTGAGGTACGAGGGCTGGACGAACTCGGTCGCGGGGCTGTCCGCGAACTGGGTCGTGAAGCGGTCGTAGGCCTCGTCCTGGGTCTCGAAGTACGACCGGTCGACGAACGGCGCGAGCACCTGGCTGCTGAGCTGGGCCTCGACGCCGTCGATCTGGTCCTGCGTGGCCTTGGCGCCCGTGCAGTTGCCGGTCGTGTCGGTCTCGGTGCAGAGGTAGACGGCCACCTGGGCCTTGTCGTACCAGTAGCCCTTCATCTGGTTGATCTGCAGCTGGAGCAGGGCCGCGGTGCCGACGAAGGTCAGCGAGATGAACGTGACGAGCACGACCGCGACGACCATCGAGACGTTGCGCCGGAGGCCGCTGCCGACCTCGCTGAGGACGAGTCCGAGTCTCATTCGTCCGCTCCCCTCAGGCTGAGGTCTTCGACACCGATGGCCTGGATGGGCACCGCCTGCGTCTGGTAACCGCCGTGGCGCTCGTCGCGGAGGATGTTGCCCGCCGACAGCTCGATCACGCGGCGCTGCATCTGGTCGACGATGCCGGCGTCGTGCGTCGCCATGATCACGGTGGTGCCGCCGGCGTTGATCCGCTCGAGCAGCGTCATGATGCCGGCGCTGGTCGAGGGGTCGAGGTTTCCCGTCGGCTCGTCGGCCAACAGGATCGAGGGCTTGTTGACGATGGCGCGGGCGATGGCCACGCGCTGCTGCTCGCCGCCGGAGAGCTCGTGCGGCAGGCGCTGCTGCTTTCCCACCAGGCCGACCATCTTCAGGACGTCGGGGACCGCCTCCTGGATGAAGCCCTTGCTCTTGCCGATCACCTGCAGGCTGAAGGCGACGTTGTCGAACACGCTCTTCTGCGGCAGCAGGCGGAAGTCCTGGAAGACCACCCCGAGGTTGCGGCGGAAGTACGGGACCTTGCGGCTCGAGAGCACGCCGAGCTTCTGCCCGAGCACGTGGATCTGGCCCTTGGAGGGCTTCTCCTCCTTGAGCACGAGGCGCAGGAAGCTGGACTTGCCGGAGCCGGAGGCGCCGACGAGGAACACGAACTCGCCCTTGAGGATCTCGAGGGTGACCGAGTTCAGTGCCGGCCGGGGGTTGCCGGAATACACCTTGGTGACTTCATCAAAACGGATCATGACGGGGATCACCCTAAGCGCGGGCTGTTCCGATCGCGGTCGCGACTCGCCCCTCGAACGGGCCTATGGAAGCGCTGGGAGAGCGCGGAGGAGGCGCGGTGCTGTCGCGCACCGCGCCTCCTCCATGACTCCCCCGCGCCTCGTTCGCGCCTGGCTCAGTCGTCGTCGCGCTTGCGCCAGCGGATGCCCGCCGAGATGAAGCCGTCGAGGTCGCCGTCGAACACGTTCGACGGGTTGTTGACCTCGTGCTCGCTCCTCAGGTCTTTCACCATCTGGTACGGCGCGAGGACGTAGCTGCGGATCTGGTCGCCCCAGCTGGCCGTGATGTTGCCGGCGAGCTCTTTCTTCTTCGCGTTCTCCGCCTCCTTCTGCAACAGGAGGAGGCGCGACTGCAGCACGCGCATCGCCGCGGCCCGGTTCTGGATCTGGCTCTTCTCGTTCTGCATCGAGACGACGGTGCCAGTCGGGATGTGGGTGAGGCGGACGGCCGAGTCGGTCGTGTTGACGCTCTGGCCGCCGGGGCCCGACGACCGGAAGACGTCGACGCGGATGTCGTTCTCGGGGATCTCGACCGCCTCCGTCTCCTCCATCAGCGGGATGACCTCGACCGCGGCGAAGCTCGTCTGGCGCTTGCCTGCGGCGCCGAAGGGGCTCATCCGGACGAGGCGGTGCGTGCCGGCCTCGACGCTGAGGGTGCCGAAGGCGTAGGGCGCGTCGATCTCGAAGGTCGCGCTCTTGATGCCGGCCTCCTCGGCGTAGCTCGTGTCCATCACCGTGGCCGCCATGCCGTGCTTCTCGGCGTAGCGCAGGTACATGCGGAGCAGCATCTCGGCGAAGTCGGCCGCGTCGACGCCGCCGGCCCCCGCACGGATGGTGATGACCGCGGGCCGCGGGTCGTACTCGCCGTCGAGGAGCGTCTGCACCTCGAGCGTGTCCATCATCTTCTGCAGGGCCTTGAGCTCGACCTGTGCCTCGTCGGCGGACTCCTGGTCGTCGCCGTCGTTGGCCATCTCGACCAGGACGCCGAGGTCGTCGAGGCGCTGCTCGGTGGTCTCGAGCTTCTCGAGCTCGGCCTGGCGGTGGCTGAGCGCGCTCGTGATCTTCTGCGCGTTCTCCGTGTCGTCCCAGAGGTCGGGCGCCGACGCCTGCTCGCTGAGCTGGGCGATCTCGGCGACGAGACGGTCTTGCCCGATCACGGCCCGGATGTCCTCGAACGTGGCCCGGAGGGCGGCAATCTGCTCAGAGAAGTCCAGTGCGATCATGGTGGTCGAGCTTACCGGGGTCGCGCGACGCCGGCCTCGCGGAGCGCCACGTCGGCGAGGCGGCGGACCACGACCGGGTCGCCCGCCCGCCATGACGCGACGGGGTCGGGCGAGACGGCGAGCGCCGCGCGGGCGTCGCGTCCGGTGAGGGCACGCAGGGCGAGCAGGTCCTCTCCCCCGGGCAGGGCGAGCAGCCCCCGCACCGAGGAGGCGCGACGCACGAACGCGACGCGCCCGCGCAGCCAGACCCACAGCACCACGGTGCTCGGCAGCCCGCCGACCAGCAGCCCGGCCACGAGCGCGGCGCGCCCCACGTCGTCCTGCTGCTGGCGGCCCGCGTCGACGAGCGTCTGGCCGGCTCCGGCCGCCCCGTCGAACGGCGCCGACGCGGCGCCGCCCAGCAGCGGGATGCCGCCCAGGACGCGCGAGGCGTCGTCCATCGTCCCCTGGAAGCCGGCCCCCGCCTCCTCGATCTGGCGCCCCAGCTCGGCGAGGCCGCCGACGAAGGCGGCGACGGCGAGCCCGAGCGCCACGAACACCACGACGAGCCCGACGGCGACGACGTCGCCGGCGACCTGGCGGGCACGGACGGCGTTCGACGCCGAGTAGATCTGCATCGCCCCAGTCTGCTGCCCTCCCTCCTGTTCGCGACCATGTGACGCGTCGGAGGCATCAGGACTCCGCTCATCCCTCGAAAGCGTCATCCAGATCGGCGGAGGTGCGCGCGGACCCGGGAGATGAGCTCCACGGCGGCTCTGCCGACCAGATCGTCGTCGCTCACCAGGACCACCCGCCAGCCGGCGTCCTCGAAGCGCTCTCGCCTGCGGAGATCCCGCCGCCACGTCTCGCGGTCGAGGCGGTGGTGGTCTCCCTGGAACTCGAGGGCGAGCTTCGCCCCCTCGTAGCTCAGGTCCGGCTTGCCGACGTACGAGCCGTCAGCGCCGAACTTCTTCAGGTTGACGTCCGGCTCCGGCAGGCCCGCCCTGATGACGAGCAGCCTCAGCATGGTCTCCCGGCGCGAGTCGACCCGGGGCCTCACGAGCTGCAGGGCATCCCGGAGACGGCCGATTCCCGGGCGACCGCGGGCGTCGGCTGCGGCAGCCGACAGCTCTGCCACGGGGATCCCCCTCGCCACCGGGTGCTGCGACCAGGTCCCTGCGAGTGAGTCGCCGACCTCGACGAGCTCGTCGAGGGACAGCTCGCGAGCCGCCTGGATCATCGCCGCCACGGGCGAGGCCACGGGCAGGTCGCCGAGCAGACGCGGCGCGTCGCTCGGGAACCGGTGCCCGCGGACTCCGGGACGACGGCTCTGCCGGGACTCGACGCAGGCGACATGCAGTGGCTCCGTGGCGAGTCGATGCGGGAGGGGGACGTCCCAGAGCGCCAGAGCCGTCACGTGCGCGAACGACTCGTCGTCCCGGAGGACGGGGAGGAGTTCGAGGCACCGTTCCACGAGGAGCGACGGTTGCGTGTCCGCGGTCGTCCGCACGCCGCGATGCGGCGACGACAGGTCTCGCGCCTGCAGTCGATCGGCGGAGACGCCTGCACGGCGGGCGGCGGACGTCGAGAACGGGCGCCTCACGAGCTCGGGCGGAAGGGGACGGCGTCGCATGACGCGAGGATCCACCTCGTGCGCGTCGCCGTCGACGGCACGTCGACCGCCCTGTGGGCGAACGCTCTGCCCCGTCTCCTGTGCGCGACCCACGGCAGCACATCGATGTGACGCCACGGAGGAGTGCTCGGGCGGCGCACCCCCTCGACGCGTCACATCGTTCGGGCGCGGGCGCGGGCGCGCGCGCTAGCGGGCGAAGGTCGCGGGCGCGTGCGCGGCGTAGCCGGCCCTGGTCGCGCGGGCGACCGCGCCCGGCAGCGCGGCGAGCAGCGCGTCGACGTCGGCCTCCGTGCTCGTGTGCCCGACCGTCATGCGGAGCGCGCCCCGCGCCTCCTCGTCGGTGAGGCCCATCGCGAGCAGGACGTGCGACGCCTCGGGGATGCCCGCCTGGCAGGCGGACCCCGTCGACACCGCGACGCCGGCCGCGTCGAGGAGGAACAGCAGCGAGTCGCCCTCGCAGCCGGGGAACGTGAAGTGCGCGTTGCCGGGGAGGCGGTCGACCGGATCGCCGCGCAGCACCGCCGACGGGACGGCGGCCTGCACCCCCGCGACCAGGCGGTCGCGCAGCGGCTCGTACGCGTGGTGCGGCTGCTCGGCGGCGACGGCGAAGGCGACCGCGGCCGGGCCGTCCTGGGTGCCCGAGCGCACCTGGCGCTGCTGGCCGCCCCCGTGGATCAGCGGCTCGACGGTCGCCGTGCGGGCGAGCACGAGGGCGCCGATGCCGATCGGACCGCCGATCTTGTGCGCGGACACGCTCAGGGCGGCGAGGCCGCTCGAGCGGAAGTCGATCGGCACCTGGCCGTACGCGGCCACCGCGTCGCAGTGCACGGGGACGCCGTGGGCGGCGGCGAGCGCCACGACCTCGTCGACGGGCTGCAGCGTGCCGACCTCGTTGTTGGCCCAGAGCAGGCTGACCAGGGCGACGTCGTCGTGCTCGTCGAGGGCTGCCGCGAGCGCGTCGACCTCGAGCCGGCCGTGCTCGTCGAGCGGGAGCCAGGTGACGACGGCGCCGTCGTGCCGCTCGAGCCACTCGACCGCGTCGACGGTGGCGTGGTGCTCGCCGGCGGGCACGAGGAGGCGCGGGCGCGGCCGGTCGGCCTGCCTCGCCCACCAGAGGCCCTTGACCCCGAGGTTCACGGACTCGGTGCCGCCGGAGGTGAAGACGACCTCGATCGGCTCGCAGCCGAGGGAGGCGGCGACGCGCTCGCGTGCCTCCTCCAGCACGCGCTTGGCGCCCTGGCCGGCGGAGTGGATCGACGAGGGGTTGCCGACCGTGCCGAGGGCCGCGGCGTACGCGGCGATCGCCGCGGGGTGCATCGGCGTCGTCGCCGCGTGGTCGAGGTAGACGACGATGGGGGCGCCTCCTGTCGGTCGGTCGTTCGGTCGGCGCGAGGGCCGTGCCGACCCTCGTCGCGGGCCCGTGTCGGCCCTCATCTACTGTAGGTCCCGTGCCCGACATCGACCCCCTCGCCGACCTCGGAGTGCGCCAGGGGCCGGACGGGCCGACGCTCCGCGTCTTCTCGTCGTCCGCCGAGCGCCTCGAGGTCGTGATCGACGACGCGCCGCACGACCGGGTCGTCCCCCTGACCTGCGACGAGCACGACGTGTGGAGCGCGACCGACGCGGCGCTGACGCCGGGCCGGCGCTACTGGCTCCGCGTCGACGGGGCCGACCACGCCGACGGGACGGCGGGCGACACGGCCCGTGCCGACGGCGTCGAACCGCCCGCCCTGCTCGACCCCTATGCCCGCGGCCTCGGCCGGACAGGCCGCGGCGAGCACCGCACCACCGTGATCGACGAGTCGTTCGACTGGGGCGGCATCGAGAAGCCGCGCACCCCGCTCGACCGGGTGGTCGTCTACGAGGCCCACGTCCGCGGCCTGACCCGGCTCGCGCCGTTCGTCCCCGACGAGCTGCGCGGCACCTACGCCGGGCTCGCCGCCGACACGACCATCGCCTACCTGAAGGGCCTCGGCGTCACCGCCCTCCAGCTGCTGCCGGTGCACCAGCACGTCGACGAGCAGCGCCTCGTCGCGCAGGGCCTCGAGAACTACTGGGGCTACAACACGCTGTCCTACTTCGCGCCGCACGCCGCCTATGCGAGCCGCGACGCCCAGCTGGCGGGCGCCTCCGCTGTCGTGCGCGAGTTCAAGGGCATGGTCCGTCTGCTGCACGAGGCGGGCATCGAGGTCTGGCTCGACGTCGTCTACAACCACACCGCAGAAGAGGGCGAGGACGGCGGGCCCGTCACGAGCCTCCGCGGCCTCGACTCGACCGCCTACTACCGGCACGACTCCGAGGGCCGCCCCGTCGACGTCACCGGCTGCGGCAACTCGCTCGACACGAGCCACCCTGCCGCGCACCGCCTCGTGCTGGACTCGCTGCGCTACTGGGCGAACGAGATGCAGATCGACGGCTTCCGCTTCGACCTCGCCGCGACGCTCGGCCGCGACGCGGGCCACGTCTTCGACCCCGAGCACCGGCTGCTGCACGACATCGTCTCCGACCCGGCCCTGGCGGGCGTCAAGATGGTCGCCGAGCCGTGGGACGTCGGCGCCGGCGGATGGCAGACCGGCGCGTTCCCCGACGGGTGGATCGAGTGGAACGACCGGTTCCGCAACCGGGCCCGCGACTTCTGGCTGACCGACGTCTCGACCGCCAGGGCGCAGGGCACTCCCCCGACCGGCGTCGGCAGCTTCGCCTCGAAGCTGAGCGGGTCGAGCAACGTCTTCGCGCACGACCGCGGGCCGCTCGCCGGGCTCAACTTCGTCACCGCTCACGACGGCTTCACCCTGCTCGACCTCGTCTCGCACGACGCCAAGCACAACCTGAGCAACGGCGAGCAGAACCGCGACGGCACCGACGACAACCGCTCGTTCAACCACGGCGTCGAGGGCCACAGCGACAACCCGTGGATCAGCGACGCGCGACGCCGCTCGATGCGGAACCTGCTGGGGACCCTCTTCGTCTCGGCGGGAGTGCCCATGCTGACGGCCGGTGACGAGCGCGGCCGCACCCAGCGCGGCAACAACAACGGCTACTGCACGGACAGCGAGCTGACCTGGGTCGACTGGGCGACGCAGCCCTGGCAGCAGGGAATCCACGACGACGTGGCCGCGCTCGCGCGGATCCGCCGGGAGAACCCCGCGCTGCGTCCGATCCGCTTCGGCCTCGAGGGCGCCTGCACCCTCAGCGCCAACGACATCACCTGGGCCGACGCGTCCGGCGCCGAGATGCGGCAGGACGAGTGGGAGGACCCGGACGTCCGCACCCTGCAGTACGTGGCCCGGTCGACACCCGAGCACGAGGCCCCGAACACGGTGCTCGTGCTGGTGCACGGAGCCGAGTCGTCGGCGTCCGTGCGGCTCGCCCCCGCCGAGGGCGTCGCCGGCTGGGAGCCGCTCTGGTCGAGCGACGACTCCGCCGAGCTGAACCCCCTCGAGCCGGGCGACGAGGTGCTGGTGTCGGGCCCCACGGTCGTGATCTTCCGGGCCGTGCCATGAGCGAAGGCCGCAGCAGCGGCAGCCGCGGCAGCAGCCACCGCGCGCCGTCGGGCGCCGGCACCCCGGCGACGGTCGCCCTGACCGCGGCGGGCGTCCCGTTCACGGCGCACGCCTACGAGCACCACGACACCGCGACGAACTTCGGCGAGGAGGCGGCGGCCGAGCTGGGCCTGTCGGAGGACCGCGTGTTCAAGACGCTCGTGGCCTCTGCCGACGACGAGCTCGTCGTGGCGGTCGTGCCGGTCGCCCGGCGGCTCGACCTCAAGGCACTCGCCGCCGCGGTCGGCGCGAAGAAGGCCCGGCTCGCCGACCCTGCCGTGGCCGAGCGGCGGACCGGCTACGTCGTGGGCGGCATCAGCCCGGTGGGGCAGCGCACGACGCTGGCGACCGTCGTCGACGCGAGCGCCGCCTCATTCGACAGCGTCTTCGTCAGCGCCGGGAGGCGCGGGCTCGACCTCGAGATCGCCCCCGACGACCTGGTGCGCGCCACCGGGGCGCGGCTGTTGCCGATCGCCCGCGACTGACCTGGCCACCGTGACCGACCCGGCCAGCATGACGGACCCCACGACCCTCTGGGCCGTCGTGGCCGTCGCCGCGGCGCTGCTCGCGCTCAACGGCGTGACCGTCCTCGTCTACGCGCTCGACAAGCGGGCCGCCCGGCGAGGGGCCCGTCGGGTGCCCGAGCGCACGCTGCTGACGCTCGGCCTCGCTGGAGGCTGGCCGGGCGCGATCGTGGCGCAGCGGCGGCTGCGGCACAAGAACCGCAAGCGGTCGTTCCAATCGTCGTTCCGGCTGACGATCGCGCTCAACCTCGCGATCGTCGTGGTCGCGGTGCTCGTCGTCCGCCTGCTCGCCGGCTGAGTCCGCGGGGCACGGCGATCAGGGCGAGCGGGGGCCGCTGCCGGCGACCGGACCGGTTCGGGCCGGGTCCGGGCGCGCTGCAGCAGCGTCCCGTGACGGCACCCACGGCGATCGACCGGGGTGACGGCAGGACGGTGCCCGTCGTGCTGACGAGCGTGTCGAGGGCGCCGGGCTCTCGGGGCGGATCGCACCCCGGGCGGGCAGGCCGCGTCGACAGATCCGACTGTACTGGTCCCCCTGATGGCGGACAAGACAATTCGATGCGATCGCATCCACCCAGTTGAGGGGCCAGGGGGTTCGTCGCCGGCTGGGCGTCGCACTCCACCCGGCCGCCCCCGCCGTCCCCGAGGGAGGCGGTACGCGGGGCCTCCAGACCGGGTAGCGTCGCCCCCGTGGCGACAGCATACGAACCCAGAGTCGGGCGGATCCCCGTCACGGCGCTCTCCCCGACCACCCCCGACCGGGACTTCCCGACGAAGGCCTTCGCCGGAGAGGTCGTGCCCTTCGGCGCGACCGTCTTCCGCGAGGGGCACGACGTCGTCGGCGCCGACCTGGTCCTGACCGACCCCTCCGGGTCCGAGTCCCGGCACCCGCTCGTCGCGGGCCTGCCCGGCACCGACCGCTGGACGA
Organism: Frigoribacterium sp. PhB116; assembly: GCF_004364285.1. GTDB lineage: Bacteria > Actinomycetota > Actinomycetes > Actinomycetales > Microbacteriaceae > Frigoribacterium. The sequence continues at coordinate 808,125 of NZ_SOBE01000001.1, forward strand.
CGGAGGTGCAGCTCGAGACGGAGGGCGACTGGACCTGGCAGGTCGAGGCGTACACCGACGACTGGGCGACCTGGCTGCACACCGCCGAGATCAAGGTCCCGGCCGAGCTGGACGTCGAGGTCACCTTCGCGCTCGGCAGCCGCCTCCTCGCCGCCGCCGCCCCCGGCTACCCCGACACGACCCTCGTGCGGGACGCCGCGAAGGCCCTCGCCAACGAGGCGCTCTCGCCCGGCTCGCGACTCCGCGTCGCGACCGACGCGCGCCTCGCCGCCGTCTTCGCCGCGAAGCCGATGGCCAGCCTGGTCACGCGCAGCGCCCCCGAGGAGCTGCGCGTCGAGCGCAGCCGCGCCGCGGTCGGCAGCTGGTACGAGTTCTTCCCCCGCAGCGAGGGCGCCAAGAAGCTGCCCGACGGCACGTGGAAGAGCGGGACGTTCCGCACCGCCGCCCGCCGCCTCCCCGCCATCTCGCGGATGGGCTTCGACGTGCTCTACATCCCGCCCGTGCACCCCATCGGCACGACGTTCCGCAAGGGGCCGAACAACACGCTCACCGCCGGGCCGAACGACCCGGGCTCGCCCTACGCGATCGGCTCGCCCGACGGCGGCCACGACGCGGTGCACCCCGACCTCGGCACGCTCGCCGACTTCCGCTGGTTCGTCGACACCGCCAAGAACACGGGCCTCGAGCTGGCGCTCGACCTGGCTCTGCAGTGCTCGCCCGACCACCCGTGGGTCACCGAGCACCCCGAGTGGTTCACGACGCTGCCCGACGGCACGATCGCCTACGCCGAGAACCCGCCGAAGAAGTACCAGGACATCTACCCCCTGAACTTCGACAACGACTACGAGGGCGTCAGCCGCGAGGTGCTGCGCATCGTGCGGCACTGGATCGAGCTCGGCGTCACGATCTTCCGCGTCGACAACCCGCACACGAAGCCGGTCCGCTTCTGGGAGTGGCTGCTGCACGAGGTGCGGCAGACGAACCCCGAGGTGGTGTTCCTCTCCGAGGCCTTCACCAAGCCGGCCATGATGCAGGCGCTCGCCCGCGTCGGCTTCCACCAGTCGTACACGTACTTCACCTGGCGCAACGAGAAGTGGGAGCTCGAGGAGTACCTCGACGAGCTGTCGAAGGAGACGAGCGCCTGGCTGCGCCCGAACCTGTTCGTCAACACCCACGACATCCTCACCCCCTACCTGCAGTACGGCGGTCGCCCGGCGTACAAGGTGCGGGCCGCGATCGCCGCGACGGCGTCACCGACCTGGGGCGTCTACTCGGGCTACGAGCTCTTCGAGGACGTCGCCCGCCCGGGCTCGGAAGAGAACATCGACAACGAGAAGTACGAGTACAAGCCGCGCGACTGGGCCGGCGCGGAGGCGGAGGGCGCGACCCTCGCCCCCTACCTGACCCAGCTCAACCGCATCCGCAGCTCGCACCCGGCCCTCCGCCAGCTCCGCAACCTCGACCTGCACTCGAGCGACGACGACGCCGTCCTCGTCTACTCGAAGTACCTGTCGCGGGCGCACACGCGCAGCGGCCGCGCCGACGCGATCATCGTCGTCGCCAACGTCGACCCCCACTCGGCCCGCGAGACCACCGTGCACCTCGACGTGACGAAGTTCGGGCTCGTGCCCGGCGGCACGTACACGGTCCGCGACCTCATCACCGGCCAGTCGTGGACCTGGGGCGACGACAACTACGTGCGCCTCGACGCCTTCGTCGAGCCCGTGCACGTGCTGTCCGTCGACCTCACCCGAGCGCCGTAGGAAGGCGACCCACCATGAGCATCTTCTCCCGCCACGGCTCCTCCCGAGACGACGACCGCCGCGAGCCCGTCCAGCCCGAGCCTGCAGCCGCAGAGCCCGTCGTCGCCGAGCCGGTCGCACCCGAGCACGCCGCTGCCGAGCCCGTCGCCGCCGAGCCGGTCACCTCGGTGGCCGACGAGAACGACCCGCCCGTCACGGCCGAGCCCCCGCTCCCCGCGGAGGAGCCGGCAACGAACCACGAGCCCGACGAGCTGTCCAAGAGCCACGAGCCCGACGAGCTGTCCACGAGCGCCGAGCCCGACGAGCCGTCCACCGCCGACGACCCCGACGAGCCGTCCGACCCGGCGGAGGCCGACGAGCCGCTCCTGGCCTCGCCCGTGCCCGCCCCGGTCCCGACCGAGGAGCGCCCCGTCCTCGACCTCGGACCGGCGAGCCCGGCCGAGCCGGCCGAGCCAGCCGATGAGCGCACGCTCATGCACGAGGACCCGACTCCTCCCGACGTGCGCCGCGAGCCCACGGCGTCGGCCCCGCAGCTCCCCGTGCTCGACGACGCCGAGGTGCTGGCCGCGGCCGAGGGCCGCCACGCCCACCCGCACGCCGTCCTCGGCGAGCACACCGTCGACGGGGTCACGGTCGTGCGCGTCGTCCGTCCGCTCGCCGGCTCCGTCAGCGTGACGGGCGCCTCCGGCGAGGCCGTCGTCCTCGAGCACCACGCGCACGGGCTGTGGCAGGGCGTCGCCCCGGCGCCGCTCGGCGGCTACCAGGTGACCGCCGAGTACGACGGAGGCGCCCCCTGGGTCGCCGACGACCCGTACCGGTTCTCCCCCACCGTCGGCGACCTCGACCTCTACCTCTTCGGCGAGGGCCGTCACGAGCAGCTCTGGACCGTGCTGGGCAGCCACGTGCGCGAGCACGAGGGCGTCCGCGGCACCTCCTTCGCCGTCTGGGCCCCGCACGCGCAGGCGGTCCGCGTCGTCGGCGACCTGAACGGCTGGTGGGGCGACCGTCACGCGATGCGCCGCCTGGACGACAACGGCGTGTGGGAGCTGTTCGTCCCCGGCGTCGACCAGGGCTCGTACAAGTACCAGATCCTCACGCCCGACGGCGAGTGGGTCGAGCGGGCCGACCCGATGGCCCGACGCGCCGAGGTCCCCCCGGCCACCGCCTCCGTCATCACCGAGGCCGGTCACGACTGGGGCGACGACGCCTGGCTCGAGCGCCGTGCGGCGAGCGACCAGCACGCCGGCCCGATGAGCGTCTACGAGCTGCACGTCGGCTCGTGGAAGCCCGGCCTCGGGTTCCGCGAGCTGGCCGACCCGCTCGTCGACTACGTCACCGCGCTCGGCTTCACGCACGTCGAGTTCATGCCGCTCGCCCAGCACCCGTTCGGCGGCTCGTGGGGCTACCAGGTCACGGGCTACTACGCGCCGCAGAGCACCTGGGGCTCCCCCGACGACCTGCGCTACCTGATCGACCGGCTGCACCAGGCCGGCATCGGCGTGATCGTCGACTGGGTTCCCGGCCACTTCCCGAAGGACGAGTGGGCGCTCGGCCGCTTCGACGGCCGCAGCGTCTACGAGCACTCCGACCCGCGTCGTGGCGAGCAGCCCGACTGGGGCACCTACGTCTTCAACTTCGGCGACTCGCAGGTGCGGAACTTCCTGGTCGCGAACGCGCTGTACTGGTTCGAGGAGTTCCACGTCGACGGCCTCCGCGTCGACGCCGTGGCCTCGATGCTCTACCTCGACTACAGCCGCGACGACGGCCAGTGGCTGCCGAACGAGCACGGGGGCCGCGAGGCCACCGAGGCGATCTCGTTCCTGCAGGAGACCAACGCCACGGCCTACCGCCGACACCCCGGCATCGTGATGATCGCCGAGGAGTCGACCAGCTGGCCCGGCGTCTCGCGACCCACCAGCGAGGGCGGCCTCGGCTTCGGCCTCAAGTGGAACATGGGCTGGATGCACGACACCCTCGACTACGTCGAGAAGGACCCGCTGTACCGCTCGTACCACCACGGCGAGATCACCTTCTCGTTCCACTACGCGTGGAGCGAGAACTTCATGCTGCCGATCAGCCACGACGAGGTCGTGTACGGCAAGGGCTCGCTCTTCGAGAAGATGCCCGGCGACGACTGGCAGAAGCGCGCGAACCTCCGCGCGTACCTCGCCTACATGTGGGGGCACCCTGGCAAGCAGCTGCTCTTCATGGGATCCGAGTTCGGCCAGCCGACGGAGTGGAGCCAGGAGCTCGGCCTCGACTGGTCGGTGCTCGACCGACCGCAGCACCAGCAGGTCTTCGACCTCGTCAGCCGACTGAACCAGGTGTACAAGTCCGAGAGCGCACTCTGGGCCCATGACTTCGACACCGAGGGCTTCGAGTGGATCGACGGCGGTGCCGGCGAGCAGAGCGTGGTCGCGTTCCTCCGCAAGTCGGGCTCGGGCGACTCGCTCGCCGTGCTGGCGAACTTCTCCGGCCAGCCGCAGCGCATGCGCTTCGGCCTGCCGGAGGCCGGCACGTGGGACGAGGTGCTGAACACCGACGCGACGATCTACGGCGGCTCGGGCGTCGGCAACTTCGGCGCCGTCACGGCGGTCGACAGCCCGTGGGCCGGGCGTCCCGCCTCCGCGGACGTCCAGCTGCCGCCGCTCGGTGTCGTCTGGCTGAAGCTCCGCCGCTGAGCGGCCGCGTCGCTCCTCCCCCGGGGCGACGTGCGCGAAGGGCCCCGACGACCTGGTCGTCGGGGCCCTTCGTGCACGCTGCGGATCAGTACAGCAGCATCGTCAACCGACGCCGGGCGGCGGCGACGCGGGGGTCGTCCAGCCCCACGATCTCGAAGTAGTCGAGGAGGCGGGTGCGGGCTGCGTCCTTGCCGGCCGCGTCGAGCGACGGGAAGACCGTCAGCACGCGGTCGAAGGCGTCGTCGACGTGGCCGCCGCTGACGTCGAGGTCGGCCACGGCCAGCTGGGCGTCGACGTCGGTCGGCGCCGCGGCGGCCGCGCCACGGACGTCGGCGATCGTCACGCCCTGCAGGCGGGCGATCAGCGACACCTGGGCGAGGCCCGCGACGGCCAGCTGGTCGCGCGGGTCCTGGGCGATGGCCGTGCGGTAGGCGGTGATCGCCGCGTCGTAGTCGCCCCGGTCGATCGCGTCGTAGGCGTCCTGGTGGTGCGGCGGCAGGGGCTCGGGCTCGGGCGTCTGGCCGTCCTCGGAGGCCGCGGCACCGTCGACCACGGCCGTCCCGGTGACGCCGTTCTGGGCGGCCAGCTGGAGCACCTGCTCGAACACGTCGCGCACCTGAGCCTCGGGCAGCGCGCCCACGAACAGCTGCACGGGCCGACCACCGATGACGGCAGCCACCGCGGGGATCGACTGCGCCTGGAACGCCTCGGTCAGCTGGGGGTTCGCGTCGACGTCGACCTTGACGAGCAGCAGGCGGCCCGCGTACTCGGCCACGAGCTTGTCGAGGACGGGCGAGAGCTGCTTGCACGGCCCGCACCACTCGGCCCAGAGGTCGACGATCACGGGGACCGTGTTGCTCAGCTCGAGCACCTGGGAGAAGGTCGCGTCGGTCGCGTCGACGACGAGCGCGGGGACCGCGACGGCGGCGCCCGGGGCGCCGGCAGGCTGGCCGGGTGCCGTCGGCTGCGCAGGAGCGCCAGCGGCGGACGGTGCGGGCCGGTTGACGAGGGACGACAGGTCGACCGCCCCTCGGAGGCCGGCGGGGACGGGGGGAAGGCCGGTCACGGCAGCTCCTTCGCTTGGATGAGTGCCTGGCTGAAGCCGAGCAGGACGATCTTGTCGTCGCTGCCCACGGGAGGCACCTGGAACAACAACTGGACACCGTAGGTCGCCTCGATGCCCTTCTTGGACGTGTCGAGGCCGAGCAGGGACTTGACGACGCCCTGCGGCTCGACGCTCGCGCCCTCGGCGGTCGGCTTGACCGTCTCGACCTCGTTCAGCGCCACCGAGACGAGCGCCCCGGCGTCGTTCGTCGCGAAGGCCACCGCGTCGTCCTCGACGGGGGTCGACGAGAACTCGATGGAGGCGGTGGTCGGCAGGGCCGTCCGCTTCGCGTCCTTGTAGGCCTTGCCGATCTTGTCCCGCAGCGTGTCGCCCTCGCCCTGGAACTGCGGTGCCCACTGGCTCTCGTCGCCGTTGCGGAGGATGTCGCCGTAGGCCTCGGCGAGCTGGTCCGGCCGCAGGGTGAGGAGCTTGACGTCCGGTGCGAGCCTCGCGGCCCCGATGGTGGCGGGCGCGACCGTCGGCAGGGTGGCCTGCGCCTCCAGCGACTGGGCGTACTCGACCTTGTACGGGTCGCGAGCCGTCTCCTGGAGCAGCGTCAGGGCGACGGGCGCCTTCGTCGCGTCGGCGTCCTGGACGACCGTGAAGAGGGTGCGCGGCCACGTGTCGGACTGCTGGGGCAGCGTGAGGGTCACGTCGCCGGCGGGGATGGCCAGGGGGCCGGCGGCCGCGGCGTCCTTCGCCCGGATGACGTAGTCGGCCTGGCGCTGCTGGAGCGCGGGACCGGTGAACCGCGTCTCGGCCAGCGCGGCGTCGAGCGCGCCGTCCGCCTGCGCCGCGACCGCCGCGATGCGCTCGACGATCCGCTCGGCCTGGGCGACCGTGACGACCGGGGGCTGCACGCTCGGGGCGTCGTCCTCGGCGTCGGCGCCGTCGGTCGGGGTGGCCGTCGGGGTCGCCGTCGCGGACGAGCTCGCGCCCGCGCCCTCGGCGGGGGCCGGCCAGTAGTCGGCGGAGCAGCCGGCGAGGGCCAGCGAGCCGACGAGGAGGACGGGCACGACGGCGACCGATCGGCGCGTCCGGCCGCGACGCGCGCCGGACGACGCCGAGGCGTCGATCGACTCGGGGGTCCCCGCCTTGAGCGCGCGGCGGCGGGACGGCCGGGAGAGCTTCGGGCGCGAGCCGTCGCTGGAGGTGCGGCGGGGGCCGCGGGTCCGGCGGTGGTGCACGATCGCCCAGATGTAGAGGAGCACGCCGATCAGCAGCGTCAGGAGGCCGCCCACGATCAACGGACCGGCGGTGGGGGTCGCCTGGGAGAGCGGCCAGGTGACCGCGAGGTCCGCAGGGGCCGGCGCGGTCCCGTCCGAGACGACGACGAGCGACACGTCGTCTGGCGCGTCCAGGGAGAAGGTCAGGGGGCTGCCGCTGTACTGGTCGTACCAGAGGTCGGAGTCGGCCGGGTCGGGCACCGCCGTCTCGTCGCCGGCGACCGTGCGGGTCGTCAGCTCGCCCGCGTCCGCGTCCCACTCGACGAGGTTGTAGTCGGCGTCGCCGACCCAGCCGAGCACGTCGGAGGTGCGGCCGGTGGCCGCGAACGCCGTGTCGGCTCCGTCGATCGAGACTGCCTGACGCCCCTCGCGCCCGTGCAGGGCGCTGGCGGGGACGACGGTGACGGTCGCCTCGGAGGAGCTGGTCGACACCGAGGACGAGACGCTCGACGGAGGCGCGAACACCGTGCGCTGGGCGAACCCGAGGGCCACCATCAGCGCCGCGAGCACGACGACGACGACAGCGATGATGAAACGCACGTTGTTTTCTCCCTCCGTGCCGCCATCCCGGTCGGGTGGGAGCGCCGCGGCAGACGCCGACGGAGCTCGCGCGGGCCTGGCCGGGAGGCCGGGCACGGCGGCGGGTATTTAAGACGGCTCAGCGTATCCGACCAGCCTGAGTGCCGCACCTCGGCCTTCGTCGCGGACCGTCACGCCCTCCTCCGGCCGCTAAAATCGTCGCGCCGGGCACGTGAGCAGTGCCCGCCACGGACGCGAGGGAGACACAGTGGCTGCTGACGACACGGAATTCGGGACCGAGCTGCGCGGCTACCGCAAGGACGACGTCGATGCGGCCCTGAGCGACCTCCGTCGCGAGCTGATCAAGGCCAACGCCGACCGTGCCGAGATGGCGGGGTCCGTCAAGCATCTGCAGACGCGCCTCGACGACCTGCAGACGGAGCTCGAGGAGGCCGGGACGCCCACCTACGCCGGCCTGGGCAGCAAGCTCGAGCAGACCCTCCGGCTCGCGGAGGAGCAGGCGACCGCCCTCGTCAGCAAGGCCGACATCGACTCCGAGGAACTCCGCACCTCGTCGACGAGCGAGGCACGCCGGGTGCTCTCCGACGCCCGGGAGCGCGCCGATGCCCTCCTCGAGGACGCCCGGGGCCGAGCCGCCGCCCAGGTCGCCGAGAGCACCGGCGAGGCCGACCGCATGGTGGCCAGGGCGCGCGGCGAGGCGCGTTCGCTGCTGCAGGAGGCCCAGCGCGACTCCTCCGCCATGCGGGGCGCCGCAGCCACCGAGTCGGCCGAGAACGTCAGCACGGCACGGCACGAGGTCGCCGCCCTGCACGCGACGGCCGAGCGCGAGGTCGCCGAGCTGCGGGCCCAGGTCGAGCGCGAGGTCGCCGACGCCCGGGACGGCGCCACGGCGCTGGCACGGGACACCGAGCTCGCACGAGCCGAGTTCGTCGCCGAGGACGAGCGCGTGCGGGCCGACCTCGCCCGCGAGTCCGAGACGGTCCGTGCCGAGCTGGCGCGCCTCGACGAGACCACCCGCGCCGATCTCGAGCTCGAGGTCGCCACCCGACGGGACGACCTCGCCCGTGAGGTCGAGGCTGTCCGCGCCGAGCTCGACGACGACGTCGACACCGGCCGTGCGGAGCTCGCGGAGCACGTCGCGGTCACCAGGGCAGAGCTCGACGCGGACGTCGCGCAGACGCGCGCCGCCCTGGAGCGCGAGGTCGAGGAGGCGCGCCTCGCGGTGCGGAGGGAGGTCGAGTCCGCCCGGGCCGACCTCGAGCACGAGCTCACGACTGCTCGCGACGCCCTCTCCGCCGAGGTCGCCGCCACCCACGAGCGCCTCGAGCGCGAGGTGCAGCAGCAACGGGACCGGCTCGAGCGCGAGGCGGCCGAGGCACGGGCTGTCGTCGAGGCCGAGACGGTCAACGCGAGGGCCGACCTCGACGCCGAGGTGGCCGAGAGCCAGGCGCAGCTCGTCGACGACGAGGAGGCGCAGCGCGTGCGCCTCGCAGCCGAGGCCGCGACCCAGCAGGCGAGGCTCGTCGCCGACCGCGAGACCGCCGTCGCCGAGCTCGCCCGGGAGCTCGAGGAGCGCCGCAGCGACGCGGAGGTCGAGCTGCGCACCCGACGCGACGAGGCCGAGCGCGAGCTGGTGCAGCGGCACCACGCCGCGGTGGCCGAGACGCAGGGCTACCTCGACGACGCCGCGGGCCAGCTCGAGGAGGCGCGGCAGCGCGCCGTCGAGACGCGACGCGAGGCGGACGAGCTGGAGCGCACGTCGCAGGAGCACGCCCGCACGGTCCGGTCCGAGGCCGACGCCACGGCCCACGACGTCCTCACGAACGCAGAGCAGCGCGCCGCGAGCCTGGTCGACGACGCCGAGCGCCGGTCCGCCGAGCTCACGGACGACGCCGAGCGCCGGCTCGCCGAGATCCGGGAGGAACGCGACGCCGTCGCGGGGTACCTCGAGAACCTGCGCGCCGTGTTGGCCCCGCAGGCACAGGGTGCGTCAGAGTAGGCAGTCGGTGGCGTCGAGCTGAACGGCGCACCGGTCGTCGACAGGAGCCGCCCGCGTGAAGATCCACGATCCGTTCCGCCTCGGGCTGCTGGCGGGCCTCGGCGTCATCGCCGCCCTCGTCATCGGGGGTGCCCTCAGCGAGCTGTCGACGATCCTCACCTACGTGGGGGCCGCGATCTTCATCGCCCTGGGCCTCGACCCCGTCGTGTCGTGGCTGGAGAACCGCTCGGTGCCGCGCTGGCTCGCCATCGTCATCGTCTTCACGGTCGCGATCGGCGCCTTCGTCGGGGTGGTCTTCGCGATCGTGCCCGTCATCGTCAGCCAGGCCACCGCCCTGATCACGAACCTCGTCACGTACCTGCAGAGCGTCACCACGCAGGAGTTCGTCGACAACCTCCAGGCACTCGTGCCCCAGAACTTCTTCGACGTCCAGCAGGCACTCGACTCGGTCCTGGACTTCCTCACGAACCCCGACAACGTCGTCACCATCGGCGGCGGCGTGCTGGCCGTCGGCGTGGCCATCGGCAACGGGGTCTTCGCCACGGTCGTCGTGGTCATCCTCGTGCTCTACTTCACCTCGTCGATCAACACCTTCAAGGCCGGCATCTACCAGCTCGTCCCTGCGTCCAAGCGCGTGCGGTTCGCCGACATCGCCGAGCAGATCAGCCAGTCGGTGGGCCGGTACGTGATCGGCCAGTTCACGCTCGCCGCCATCAACGGCGTCCTCAGCTTCGTGTTCCTCAGCTCCATCGGGGCGCAGCAGCCGGCGGTCTTCGCCTTCATCGCGTTCCTCGGCTCGATCATCCCGCTCGTCGGCACCATCAGCGGGTCGGCCGTCATCGTGCTCGCGCAGATCGTGCTGCTGCCGGACTCCCCCGCGACCTGGGTCACCGCCGCCATCTGGTACCTCGTCTACATGCAGGTCGAGGCCTACGTCCTCAGCCCTCGCATCATGCGCCGTGCGGTCAAGGTCCCGGGGGTCGTCGTCGTCATCGCCGCGCTCACCGGCGGCACCCTGCTGGGCGTGCTCGGGGCGCTGATCGCCATCCCGGTCGCCGCCTCGATCCTCCTGATCATCCGGCAGGTCGTCGTGCCCCGGCAGGACGCCCGCTGAGGGCAGGACCCGCCGCAGACGAGCCGCAGGCGGGGCTCCCCTAGGAGGCGGCCTGCTGGCCCTCCGAGGGAGGCCACGTGGTCGGCAGCGGGAGCGCACCGGGCGCCACGCGCCGCACGATCTCGTCGAGCACCCTCGACGTCTGCTTCTCGCCCACCCAGAGGTGCTTGCCGCCCTCGACCGCGACGACCTCGGCGCGGGGCACGGCGGCGAACCGTGCCCGCGCCTCCTCGGGCTGCAGGTAGTCGTCGTGCTCGGGGACGACGGCGACGATCGGCACCTCGGAGTCGTTCCAGGCCGCGAGCTCGGCGTCCGTCGTGCGGTGCAGGGGCGGGGAGAGCAGGAGGAGCCCCGCGACGTCGACGCCGCGGCCGTGCTTGAGCGCGACCTCGGTGCCGAACGACCAGCCGAGCAGCCACGGCGTGGGCAGGCCGGCGCCCCGGACGAGGGCGACGGCCGCCGTCAGGTCGGCTGCCTCGGCCTCGCCCTCGCCGAACGCCCCCTCGGAACGCCCCCGGGGCGACGAGACGCCGCGGAAGTTGAAGCGGAGGACGGCGACGTCGGCCAGCGCCGGCAGCCGGGCCGCGGCCTTCCGGATCACGTGCGAGTCCATGAACCCGCCGGCCGTCGGGAGGGGGTGCAGCGTGACCAGGGTGGCGACCGGGTCGCGGTCGAGCGGCAGTGCGAGCTCGCCCACCAGCGTGAGCCCGTCCGCCGTGCGGAGCTCGACGTCGGAGCGGCGGGCCGGGAGCTCGACGCCGCCGCGGACGTCCACGGGAGAGGCAGAGGCAGAGGCAGAGGGCAGGGTCACGAGATCCTCCAGCAGTGGGTGTGCCAGTGTCGGCGCGAGGCGAGGTCGTCCTGCTCGCCGAAGAGCCCGTCGGCACGCCAGACGACGAGGTGGGGCGTGCCCGGGGAGACCGTCAGGGCACAGCCGGGGCAGGTGTAGTCCTTGACCGCCGAGGAGGCCGACACCGACTGGACGACGAACTCACGCCCGCGTCGCGTCTCGGTCCGTGGTCCCCCGAAGAGGGAGCGTGCGAGATCGCGCTCGTCGCGGACTTCTTCTGTACGGTTCCGCTCCGCTCGGTCGCGCGGACGACGCGGTCGGTTGCTGCGGGGCATGCCCTCCAGCGTAGCCGGACGGCCAGCGGCCTGGACTCAGCGGTCCTGGCTCAGTACCAGCCGACGGACTTCGAGTGGCCCCACGCACCGCACGGCGTCGCGTAGCGACCCTGGATGTAGCCGAGGCCCCAGGTGATCTGCGTGGCAGGGTTGGTCTGCCAGTCGGCACCGGCCGAGGCCATCTTGCTGCCCGGCAGGGCCTGCGGGATGCCGTGCGCCCCGCTGGACTTGTTGTGGGCGTTGATGTTCCAGCCCGACTCCTTGTTCCACAACGAGACCAGGCAGTCGTACTCGCCGGTGCCCCAGCCGCGTGCGGCCACCATCTCGGCGGCGATGGCCTTCGCCGTGCCCGGGTCGGGGACGCCCGCCACGGGCGCCGCGCTGGACGACGGTGCCTTCTTGGCGGTGCCGGAGGCGGCATCGGCCGCAGGCTCGTCAGCCGAGGCCTCTTCGACCACCGGTGCGGGCGGCGGCGGGGGCGGCGGCAGGGTGACGCCGTACTGGTCACGGTCAGCAGCCAGGACGACGCCGGCGCCCACGACGAACGACTGGCCCGGTGCCACCAACGCGGCGGCCCCTCCCACACTCGTCGTCGCCGCCTCGGCACCCGACAGCGGGTTCACGAGAGAGGCGGAGAGGAAGGCGAAGGTCGCGGCGAAGCCGACCAGCGGCAGCGCATAGCGGCGTCCGACCGAGGCACGAGGCGCAGGGGCCGGCCGTGACGCAGGAGGCGCGACGAGCGAGGCGGGGACGCGACGCCTCTCGATCGTGCGGGGTCGACTGACGACCAGCCGCTGCTCGGAGAGAGAGTGGCCCGTGGTCGCGTTCGCTGAGTGCCTGCCCATGAGTCCGTCCAGGGTAACGGATCCGTCACGGATCGGCCAGGGCCCTCCCTGGCGCGTCGTGGACGGCCAGGTCGCCGAGCCCCGCGGTACCTCCGTCAGCGGACGGCGAGCATGACGTCGACCACGGCATCGAGGAGCACGTCCACCTGGGCCTCGCGGTACCCCCCGCGCCGGGCGCGGAAGACTGATCCCCGGACGTCGTCGATGCTGAGGGCCTTGCCGTCGGTGAAGTAGCCCTGCAGTCGCCGCGCCAGACGGTCCACGTCCTTCGGGTGGTAGCCGACGGTCAGCACGCTGACGCGGTCGAACCGGTGACCCACCGGGCGGTCGAGCCTGGCCACGATCTCCTCGGCCGCGCTGCGCGCCTCGCCGTACCAGCCCTCGTCGCCCGCGGTGGTCACTGCCCGGTCACGCTCGCGGCTCGCGAAGGCGTCCTCCAGGCGCTCGAGCGCCTGGTCCACGTGCGCCGGGGAGTAGCCGCCCTTCCGCATCGCGAACGCGGTCCGGCGGATGCGAGCCGAGTCGACCGGCGACGCCGCCTCGGCACCGCCCGTGTAGGCGGCTCGCGCCTCGGCGAGGAACGCCTCGACCTCGGACACGTCGTAGCCGCGCTGGCCCTTGGGCACCGTGGGGAAAGTTGAGCTCACGCTGTCCATCATGCCGCATCGACCTCGCAGGCCCACGGTGGGACCCTCGGCCGGGTCAGGTGACCAGCAGGTACAGCGCGTAGGCAGCCGCCGCGGACGGCAACGTGCTGTCGAGGCGGTCGAGGAACCCTCCGTGGCCGGGCAGCCAGGTGCTGATGTCCTTGATGCCGAGGTCGCGTTTGATCAGCGACTCGGAGAGGTCGCCGATCGTCGCCGTGACGATGATCACCCCGCCGAGCACGAAGCCGAACCACCAGGGCTCGTCGAGCATCAGCCACGAGGTGAGCACGGCTGCGATCAGGCTCGCGGCCACGGACCCGGCGAAGCCCTCCCAGGTCTTCTTGGGGCTGATGCGCGGCGCCATCGGGTGCTTGCCGAAGTTGAGACCGGTCGCGTACGCGCCGGTGTCGACGGCGATCACGATGATGAGCGTCGCCAGCGTCCAGTTCGCCCCGTTCGGCTCGGCCGCGAGGACGAGCATGAAGCTGCCGAGGAACGAGCAGTAGATCTGCACGAACGCGCCGGCGCCGATGTCACGCCAGACGACGGAGGCGGGCTTGCGGTGCGAGGGACGCACCAGCTCGGCCACGCGCCAGAGCGACACGACGAGGACCCCGCCGACGAGGCCGAGCCACTGGCCCTGCACCCCGAAGACGAAGGAGAGCGGGACCATGGCCAGGCCCACCAGCACGCTCGGCAGCCGGGGCACGTCGCGCCCGGCGAAGCGGAGGGCACTCGTCAGCTCGAAGCACAGCGACCCGATCAGGGCGCCGGCGACGATCATGAAGAACGCCGGCTCGAAGATCAGGCTCAGCAGGACCGCCGCGCCGAGCCCGACGCCGACCGCGATGGCTGCGGGGAGGTTGCGTCCCGTCCGGGCCGTCAGCTTCTCGTTGCGGGCACCGAGCTGGGCACGGCGACTGCGGATCTGGTTCTCGAGGTCGTGCCGTGCGGCCTGCGCCCTGGCGTCGAAGTCGGCGCGACGGCTGCCGAGGGTGGTCTTGGGTGTCGGCACCGACTCGTCGGGACGTGCGCCGTCGGGAGCGTCGCTCATCTAGACCTCGAGCAGCTCCGCTTCCTTCTTCTTCAGGGCGTCGTCGATCTGGTCGATGTAGCCCTTCGTGACCGCCTCGAGCTCCTTCTCGCCCCGTGCGACCTCGTCGTCGCCGACCTCGGTCTTGAGCGCGTCGAGCGACTCCTTCGACTTGCGTCGGACGTTGCGGATCTGGACCTTGGCGTCCTCGCCCTTGCCTCGGACGATCTTGACGAACTCCTTGCGGCGGTCCTGCGTCAGCTCGGGGATCGTCACGCGGACGAGCGTCCCGTCGTTGGTCGGGCTGGCACCGAGGTTCGGGAAGGTCGCGATGGCCCTCTCGATCTCCTTCAGGGCCGACTTGTCGTACGGCGTCACGATCATGGTGCGCGCCTCGGGCACCTGCAGCGACGCGAGCTGCGCCAGCGGCGTGGGCGTCCCGTAGTAGTCGACCGGGATCTTCTGGAACAGGCTGGGGTTGATCCGCCCGGTCCGCACCTGCCCGAAGTCCGTCTTGGCCGACTCCAGTGCCCGGTCCATCTTCTCGCGTGTCTCGGTCAGTACGTCAGTGATCGTCACGATGCTCCCTTGGTTCGTCGTCGAGCTTAGTCGTCAGTTGCTGACGAGGGTCCCGATGCGCTCGCCCCGGATGGCGCGGGCGATGTTGCCCTCGCCCTCCATCCCGAAGACGTGCATCGGCATGCCGTTGTCCATGCAGAGGCTGAACGCGGTCGAGTCGACCACCTTGAGGCCCTGGACCAGCGCCTCCTGGTAGGTGAGGCGGTCGAGCTTGACGGCGGACGGGTCGTGCCGGGGGTCCGCCGAGTAGACGCCGTCGACGCCGTTCTTCGCGACCAGCACCTCGGCGGCCCCGATCTCGAGCGCGCGCTGCGCCGAGACGGTGTCGGTCGAGAAGTAGGGCAGCCCCGCGCCCGCGCCGAAGATGACGACGCGGCCCTTCTCGAGGTGGCGCTCCGCGCGGCGCGGGATGTACGGCTCGGCGACCTGGGTCATCTCGATGGCGCTCTGCACGCGCGTGGCGGCGCCGGCCTGCTCGAGGAAGTCCTGCAGGGCGAGGGCGTTCATGACGGTGCCCAGCATGCCCATGTAGTCGGCCCGGGCCCGGTCCATGCCGCGCTGGCTCAGCTCGGCGCCGCGGAAGAAGTTGCCGCCGCCCACGACGATGGCGATCTCGACGTCCTTCGCGGCCTCGGCGATCTCGCGGGCGATGGCTCCGACGACGTCGGGGTTGACGCCGAGCTGCCCGCCCCCGAAGGCCTCGCCCGAGAGCTTGAGGAGGACGCGTCGTCGTGTGGTGGTGTCTGTCGTCATGTGGGGTCTCCCTCGTGTCGTGGCCGTAGCCAGGGTAGCGAGTCGCGGCGCAGGTGCCCGATCGTCTGGTGCCCGGCGCGCACCTCCTCGACCTCGACGGGCCGGGACGGCGGCGGGCGCACGAACGGGGTCCGGGACGCGTGCGTCCCGGACCCCGTCCCGTGGCTGGCTAGGCGCCGACCTTGATCCGGGCGAAGCCCTGGATCTCGATGCCGGCCTGCTCGACGACCTTCGCGACCGACAGCTTGCTGTCCTTCGCGTAGGCCTGGTCGAGCAGGGCGATCTCCTTGAAGAAGCCGGTCAGGCGACCCTCGATGATCTTCGGCAGGGCGGCCTCGGGCTTGCCCTCGTTCTTCGCGGTCTCCTCGACGATGGCGCGCTCCTTGGCGACGTCCTCGGCGGGGACCTCGTCGCGCGACAGGTACGTCGGAGCGGCGAAGGCCACGTGCTGGGCGATCGAGCGAGCGGTCTCGGCGTCGGAGCCGGTGTAGCCCACGACCACGCCGACCTGCGGGGGCAGGTCCTTCGAGGTCTTGTGCAGGTAGATCGCGAACTCGGCGCCCTCGATACGGGCGACCGTGCGGAGTTCGACCTTCTCGCCCATGAGCGCAGCCTCGTCGTTGACGAAGGCCTCGACGGTCTGGCCGCCGATCGCGGCGGCGTTGCCCTCGGCGGCGTCCTTCGCGCCGGAGGCCGCGACGGCCTCGAGCACGGAGTCGGCCAGCGCGATGAACTTCTCGTTCTTCGCGACGAAGTCGGTCTCGCTGGCGAGCTCGATCAGGGTGGCGTAGCCGCCCGACGCCTTGGCGGCGACGAGGCCCGCGGTGGTCTGACGGCCCTCGCGCTTGGCGACGCCCTTCAGTCCCTTGACGCGCAGGATCTCGACGGCCTTCTCGATGTCGCCATCGGCCTCGACGAGCGCGTTCTTGCTGTCCATCATGCCCGCGCCGAGGCGGTCACGGAGGGTCTTCACGTCAGCGGCGGAGAAATTCGCCATTGTCTGACTTCCTTTCGTGGAGTCGGAAGGGGGAGGTGGGGGGTTCTACTTCGCGTCCGCGGCGGCGTCGGCGTCGGCCGGCTCCGCAGCGGTCTCGTCGCGGGGCTCGGCGACGGGCTCGACGACCGGCTCGCCCAGGGGCTTCGCGGCGACCTGGGCGTCGGCGTCGTTCTCCTCGACGGGAACGGCCTCGACGGGCGTCTCGGCGGCGGGCGCGGACTCGGCGGGAGCCGACTCGGCGGCCTTCGCCTCGCCCTGTGCGAGCAGCTCGGCCTCCCACTCGGCGAGGGGCTCGACGGGAGCGTCAGCGTCTTCCGGCTTCTGGTGACGCTGCACCAGGCCCTCGGCGGCGGCGTCGGCGACGATGCGGGTCAGCAGGCCGACGGAGCGGATGGCGTCGTCGTTGCCGGGGATCGGGAAGGTGATCTCGTCGGGGTCGCAGTTCGTGTCGAGGATGCCGATGACCGGGATGCCCAGCTTCTTGGCCTCGTCGATCGCGAGGTGCTCCTTCTTGGTGTCGACGACCCAGAGGGCGGACGGCGTCTTGGTGAGGTTGCGGATGCCGCCGAGCGTCTTGTGCAGCTTGTCGAGCTCGCGCTTCTTGATCAGGAGCTCCTTCTTGGTGAAGCCCTGCGTCGTGTCGTCGAAGTCGATGTCCTCGAGCTCCTTCATGCGGGCGAGGCGCTTCGAGACCGTCTGGAAGTTGGTCAGGAGACCACCGAGCCAGCGCTGGTTCACGAAGGGCTGGCCGACGCGGTTCGCCTGCTCGGCGATGGAGCCCTGGGCCTGCTTCTTGGTGCCGACGAAGAGGACGGTGCCGCCGTGGGCGACCGTCTCCTTGACGAAGTCGTACGCCTGGTCGATGTAGCCGAGCGACTGCTGCAGGTCGATGATGTGGATGCCGGAGCGCTCGGCGAGGATGAATCGCTTCACCTTCGGGTTCCAGCGGCGGGTCTGGTGTCCGAAGTGGACGCCGCTGTCGAGCAGCTGGCGGATGGTGACGACGGCCATGGTCGTTCTCCTAGTTCTGCGGCACGCGCGGACGCGAGCCTGTTGTCGGTTGTCTGGGCGGCCGGACGGCCGCCGCTGCCTGGTGCCCGGGCGCGCATCCGCCGCCCGTGCCGGAGCACGATCGGACCGAGTGGATGCGGAGGCCGGTGTCACGCCACGGGCGGCCGAGCTGTGGGGCAACTGGGCTGCGAGGGCGAGGTGCGTCGAGACGCACGGGCACGCGAAGTCAGCCTGCTGAGCAGGCTGCGTGCTCATGGTACCACCGACGAGGCGCGCCCCGGAGGAGCGATGCGACGCGTCGAGCCGCTCGTGCAGAACGCCCCGCCCGGAGCCGGGCAGGGCGTTCGTCCGAGCAGCCGGAGATCAGGCGCGAGCGCCCCTGGCGGGCTTGCCGGAGCTCGACTCGACCGCGGACACGCCCATCTCCTCGAGGCTGCGGCCCTTGGTCTCGGGGATCTTCGCGAGCACGAAGAAGAACGAGATGAGGGCGAAGGCCGCGAAGATGCCGTACGACAGCGTGAGGCTGACGGCGGCGAGCGACGGGAACGACACCGTGACGATGAAGTTGGCGATCCAGTTGGCCATGCTGCCGACGCCGAGCGCCGTCGCACGGATGCTGTTCGGGAACATCTCGCCGAGCAGGACCCACATGAGCGGACCCCACGTGGCGCCGAACGACACGACGAAGAGGTTGGCCGCGACGAGAGCGACCGGGCCCCAGGCACCGGGCAGCTGGGGGTCGCCGCTGGAGTCGACGACCGACTGGCTGAACGAGATCGCCGTGACGGCGAGGCTGACGAACATCCCGATCGAGCCGGCCAGCAGCAGCGGGCGACGACCGACCTTGTCGACCAGGCCGATCGCCACGAACGTGACGACGACGTTGACCACGGCCGTGATGGTCGAGATCGTGAAGGAGTCGCTCTCCTGGAAGCCGACCGCCTGCCACAGGGTCGTCGAGTAGTAGAAGATCACGTTGATGCCGACGAACTGCTGCAGCACGGCGAGGATGATGCCGACCCAGACGATCGGCTGCAGGCCGAACCTCGTGCCGCGGATGCTCGACTTCTTGTCGAGGGCGGCCTCGGTGGCGATGGAGTCCGTGATCTCCTTCAGGCTCGTGTCCACGGTCTCGGCGGGCACGATGCTCTTCAGCACGTCCTTCGCCTCGTCCTCCCGCCCCTCACCGGCCAGGTAGCGCGGCGACTCGGGCAGTCGCCAGGCGAGGAAGCCGTAGACGACGGAGGGGACGATGCCGACGAGGAACATCCAGCGCCACGCGGCGAGGCCGAAGAGCGACGGCTCGGAGGCGCCTCCCGCGGTGACCGCGAAGAGCTGGTCCGAGAGCAGGGCGACGAAGATGCCGAGGGTGATGGCGAGCTGCTGGAACGACGCGAGCCGGCCCCGGATCGCCTTCGGCGAGACCTCCGAGATGTACGCCGGAGCGATCACGGAGGCGATGCCGATGCCGAGGCCGCCGATGACGCGCCACAGGACGAGGTCCCAGACCGCGAAGGCGAACGCGGCACCGATCGAGCTGATGAGGAACAGGGCCGCGCCGATGAGCATGACCTTGATGCGGCCCATCTTGTCGGCGAGACGGCCGGCGACGTACGCGCCGATCGCACAGCCGATCAGGGCCGAGGCCACGGCGAAGCCCGAGGCGAACTCGGTGAGCCCGAACTCGTCGGTGATGCTCTGGACTGCTCCGTTGATGACTGACGAGTCGAAGCCGAAGAGGAAGCCGCCGACGGCCGCGGCGACCGCGAGAGCCGTCACCCGTCTGTTCAGGCTCTTCGTCGTCTCTGGTGATCGCGCCGCGTTCGACACTGGGTCTCCGTTCCACTGCTCGGGGAGCGGGCTCGTGTCCTCGCTCCCCCACATCCGTCGTGCACAGGTGTTCGTGCACGCGTGAACAGTACGCCCGGTGCGGGATCGGTGCACGCTCGGCAGAGTCTCACGATGGACACCGCCTGTCGCCGGGGTCGCACCCGGCCGCGCCGCCCCCTCCCCCGCCTCCGCCGCCTCCTCGGCCTGCTGGTCGCGCTGCCGGCACTGTTGCTCGTGCACGTCTCGGGCACCGACGTCACGGCGAGCGCCACGTCGACCGGGACGACGGCCGGGACGTCGTCGGCGCCAGCCGTGCCGTGGTCGTGGCCGGCGGCCCCGCCGCACCCTGTCGTCCGGGCCTTCACCGCGCCCGAGCACCGCTGGTCGCCGGGGCACCGGGGCATCGACGTCGGCACGCCGATCGGCTCGGCCGTGACGGCACCGGACGACGGCGTCGTGCACTTCGCGGGCGTGGTCGTCGATCGTCCCGTGCTGTCGCTGCGCCACGCCGACGGCCTGCTCAGCAGCCTGGAGCCCGTCGTCAGCGAGCTGGCCGCGGGCGAGACCGTCGTGCGCGGGCAGGTCGTCGGGACGGTCCAGGCGGGGCACTGCCCGGACGTCGAGTGCGTCCACCTCGGAGCGCGGATCGACGGTGAGTACGTGTCGCCGCTCATGATGCTCGGGCTCGGACGGCCGTCGGTGCTGCTGCCGACACGTCGACCCGGGTGACCGCGCCGACCGTGCGGGCGGTCTACCCTGCGGGCGATCGGCCGTGTGGACGGGGGTGGACCGACGGGTCGGGGTGGACGACGAGTCGGCGGGTCAGGCCCGCGGGTGGGCCGTCCGGTAGCTCTCGCGGAGCCGCTCGGTCGACACGTGGGTGTAGATCTGCGTGGTTCCCAGGCTCGCGTGCCCGAGCAGCTCCTGCACGGCCCGGAGGTCGGCACCGCCGTCGAGCAGGTGGGTCGCTGCGGTGTGCCGCAGCGCGTGCGGCCCCGCCGGGCCGCCGCCCGGCAGGTCGGCGAGCAGCCCCGCGACGAGCCGGTGCACGGCGCGGGTGCCGAGCCGCGCCCCGCTCGCGCCGAGGAACGCCGCTCGACGCGCGTCGTCGGCTCCCGACGGTTCGACGGGGGCCGCCTCGGCGAGCGTCGGCCTCCCGAGCGTGAGCCAGCGGTCGAGCGCCTCCGCCGCCGGCACCCCGAAGGGCACGACCCGCTGCTTGGCGCCCTTGCCCGTCACGAGCACGGTGCGCCGCTCGAGGTCGAGGTCGCCGACGTCGGTGCCCACCAGCTCGGACACGCGCAGGCCTGACCCGTAGAGCAACTCGACGACGGCGAGGTCGCGTCGGGCCCCGGGGTCGGCCGTGTCGGCGCGGACGGCCAGCGACCGCAGCACGCCGTCGATCTGAGGCGACGTGAGGACGCGCGGCAGGTGGCTCTCGGCCTTCGGGGCGCGGAGCCGCACGCCCACGTCGGAGGCGGTGCGGTCCGTCTCCTCCAGCCAGCGTGTGAACGCCCGCGCGCTCGAGGCTCGTCGCGCGAGGGTCGTCCGGGCGAGCCCCGACTCCGTCGAGCGCCAGAGCCAGTCGCGCAGCAGCTCGAGGTCGAGGTCGGCGGTGACCGGCGGCCGGCCGGCCCGCTCGGCGGCGTGGGCGTCGAGGGCGTCGAGGTCGGACGCGTAGGCCCGGACCGTGTGCTCGCTGAGCCCCCGCCCGTCACGGAGGTGGGCGAGGAACCGCTCGACGTCGCCGAGGAGGCGCGTCACGGGCTGACCCAGCCGTCGCGGGAGGCCCCGGTCGCCTCCTGCGCCCCGAGCACGCTGTCCGTCGTCGCTCGCACCGGGCCAGGCTACCCACGTCGCGGGGCGGGACGACGGCGCCACCCGGCGGGCCGCCTCTCGACCAGCTCGCCGGCCTCCATCTCGGCGAGGAGGGTCCGCACCGTCGCCACCGAGAGGCCGGAGGCGGCGGCGACCTCGTCCGTGCTGCGCTCGACCCGAGTGCTGAGGGCGTCCTGCACGCGGCCGATGTCGACGGGCTGCTCGGCCTGCCAGGCCTGCTCGACGAGGTCGTCCTCGCCGCCCACGAGCTCGACGACGTCGGGCAGCCCCGTGACGCACGTCGCGAGGCCGGAGCGGAGCAGCGCGTGGCAGCCGGCCGAGAGCGGCGACGTGACCGGCCCCGGCACGGCCCCGACGGGACGCCCCAGCGCGGTCGCGTGTCCGGCCGTGTTGAGCGATCCCGAGCGCCGACCGGCCTCGACGACGACGACCGCGGCGCTGAGGGCGGCGATCAGCCTGTTGCGGCTGAGGAACCGGAACCGGTGGGGCATGGTGCCGCACGGCGACTCGGAGACCATGAGGCCGTCGCGCAGGACGGCGCGGAGCAGGTCGTCGTGCCCGGTCGGGTAGAAGCGGTCCACCCCGCCCGCCATCACGGCGACCGTGCCGGCGCCCGACGCGACGGCGGCTCGGTGCGCCATGCCGTCGACGCCGTACGCGCCGCCCGAGACCACGACGAGCCCGCGGTCGGAGAGCCCGCTCGACAGGTCGGCGGCGACCTGCTCGCCGTAGGACGTCGCCGCCCTCGCTCCGACGAGGGCCACGCCGGTCCGCGTCTCGGGCAGCTGCCCGCCGCCGCGCAGCCAGAGGGCTGCGGGCGCGTGGTCGCCGAGATCGTCGAGAGCCGACGGCCACGAGGCGTCGCCCGGCACCACGACACGGACACCCAGGGCCGTCGCGGACCGAAACCAGCCTCGGACCATCGCGGCCTCGACGCGTGGCGCCCACCGGCTCAGCGCCCGGTGCAGCTCGAGGCGATCGACGTCGGGGAACCCGGCGTCGACCATCCGGGCCCCGAGGACCCCGGGGTCGAGCTCCGAGCGCCGCGCCGCGAGCGACTCGAGCACCAGCCGGAGCGACACGGCGGGGCCCAGGGCCCTGCGGCAGGCACCCGCCGCGGCGTCGCCGTCGGACGCGACGCCGCTCCAGGCCGCGAGCCCGAAGGCGTCGACGGGATCGCACCGGGACGGCTCGTCGGCCCGCACCCCGGCGGCGAGGTCGACGAGATCGGCCGTGCTGGCCGAGAGCAGCGCGTTCACAGCGACCTCCGCAGGCCGAGCGCCCGAGCGACGTGCCCGTGGCCCGGCACGTCTGCCCCGTCGAGGTCGGCGAGCGTCCACGCGACCTTCAGCACGCGGTCGTAGCCCCGCATGGTGAGGGCGCCCGACTCGAGGGCGCGGTCGATCGGTCGGGTCGCGGACAGCGGGAGGCGGCGGCCCGGGGACCGCAGCCAGGTGCCCGAGACCTCGGCGGTGAGCCGCCACGGGGTGTCGGCGAGCCGAGCGGCAGACCGACGCCGCGCCTCCTCGACCCGCGCCCGCGCCACCGCCGTCGTGACGACCTCGGCCGTCTCGGCGAGGCGGAACTGCGCCGAGCTGATGCGGGCGACCTGCAGCTGGATGTCGATCCTGTCGACGAGCGGACCCGAGAGCTTCGCGTGGTAGCGCCGCCGCTGGATCGGCGTGCAGACGCAGTCGCCGTCCCGGGTGCCGTGCTGTCCGCACGGGCACGGGTTCGCGGCGGCCACCAGCTGGAACCGGGCCGGGAACCGAGCGACGGCACGGGATCGGTGGATCACCACCTGCCCGGACTCGAGGGGCTGGCGGAGGCAGTCGAGGACGGACTGCGAGAACTCGGGGGCCTCGTCGAGGAAGAGCACGCCGCGGCTCGCACGGGTCACGGCGCCCGGGCGGATCACGCTGCTGCCGCCGCCGACCATGGCCGCGGCGCTCGACGTGTGGTGGGGATCCTCGAAGGGCGGGCGTCGCTCGAGCTCGCCGTCGACCGGCCTGCCGGACAACGAGCGGACGGAGCTGACCTCGAGCGCCTCGTCGACGTCGAGGTCGGGCAGGAGGCCCGGCAGGCGTGCAGCGAGCATGCTCTTGCCTGCCCCCGGCGGGCCCACCATGAGCAGGTGGTGACCGCCGGCCGCGGCGACGACCAACGCCTCCACGGCGTCCGAGTTGCCGATGACGTCGCCGAGGTCGACGTCCGCGCGCCCCGGGTCGTCGAGCCGGGCCCTGCGGATCGCGTCGACGGGCTCGGGGACGAGGTCGGCGCCGTGCCGGATGGCCGCCTCGCGCAGGCTCGCGACCCCGACCACGGTGATGCCAGGAACGAGCGACGCCTCGTCGACCGCGTCCACGGGCACGACGACGGTGCGGACGCCCGCCCGCCGAGCGGCGAGGACGGCGGGGAGCACGCCGTCGACCGGTCGGACACGACCGTCGAGCCCGAGCTCGCCGAGGTGGACCGCCTCCTCCACCGACTGCGCCGAGACGAGACCCGAGGCCGCGAGTGCCGCCATCGCGATGGCCAGGTCGAACGACGAGCCGTGCTTCGGCAGCGACGCCGGCGACAGGTTTACCGTCAGCTTGCGCGCCGGGAGGGCGCACCCGGCGTTGGTGGCCGCCGCTCGCACACGGTCACGAGCCTCGCCGAGCGAGGCGTCGGGGAGCCCGATGATGACGAAGGCCGGCAGGCCGGGGCCGATGTCCGCCTCGACCTCGACCAGCGCACCCTCGAGCCCGAGCAGGGACACGGCCCTCGTACGGCCGACGCTCACGCGCCGGCTCCCCGCACGTGCGAGATCTCGTCGTCGGCCGGGGTGCGGCCGAGGACGACGCCGACGACGTCGATGCGCACCCGCCTGCCCGTGCCGGGGTGCGCCTCGAGCCACGCCCCGGCCAGGCGCCTCAGCCGGGCCAGCTTCACGGGCGTCACCGCCTCGAGAGGATGGCCCCAGCCGATGCCGCGCCGCGTCTTCACCTCCACGACCACGACCTCGTCGCCGTCGAGCGCGACGACGTCGATCTCGCCCTCGCGGCACCGCCAGTTCAGCTCGACCACCTTCAGCCCGTGGTCCTCGAGCCACCGGGCCGCGAGCACCTCGCCGTGCCGGCCCGTCTCGTCCTTCTTCGCCATCTCGACCTCCTGCACGGACTGTGCCGGAGGCGGGGTCGAGGTCGCTGCTCCGGGACAGAGTGCTGGGGACGGGTCCCCAGCACCGATCAGCTGGGGAGGGACGAGCTACTCGTCGAGTGCGAGTTCCTTGGGCAGCTCGAGGTCGCGCGCCGTCAGCTCCTCGACGTTCACGTCCTTGAACGTGAGCACGCGGACCGACTTCACGAAGCGGTCGGAGCGGTAGACGTCCCACACCCAGACGTCGGTCATCGTCAGCTCGAAGTAGAAGTCGTGCTCGGTGTCGCGGCGCACGAGATCGACCTCGTTGGCCAGGTAGAAGCGCCGCTCCGTCTCGACGACGTAGCGGAACTGCGACACCACGTCCCGGTACTCGCGGTACAACGCGAGCTCGACCTCACGGTCGTAGTCTTCGAACTCGTCCTCGTCCATCGAGAAGCCATCCTACGCGGCTGCGGACGGGCAGCACGCCGTGGACTCGTCACCGCAGCCGGTCGAGTCTCAGTGCAGCCAGGTGAGGCGGTGCAGGGGCGACGGCCCGAGCTCGCCGAGGGCCGCGTAGTGGGCCCCCGAGCCGTAGCCCTTGTTGCCTGCCCAGCCGTAGCCGGGATGAACCTCGTCGGCCTCGATCATCATGCGGTCGCGGTGGACCTTGGCGATGACGGAGGCGGCGGCGACGGAGGCGCAGTCACGGTCGGCCTTGACCCGGGTCGTGATGCGGGGCACCGTCGTCAGCGCCGGGGACAGGTAGTCGTGGTTCCCGTCGAGGACGACGACCGAGCTCATGATGCCCACCCCCGCCTCGTGCAGGGCGGTCAGGGCACGCCGACCGGCGAGGCCGAGGGCGGCCACGATGCCGATCCGGTCGACCTCGTGCGCCTCGGCCAGTCCGACCGCGTGCGCCTGCACCCAGCTGGTGGCGACGGGGTAGAGCGCCTCGCGGCGCTTCTCGCTGAGCAGCTTGCTGTCGCGCAGGCCGAGGGGCATCTCGCCGCACTCGGCGTGGACGGCGCTGAGGCCGACGGCTACGGGGCCCGCGATGGCGCCGCGGCCGACCTCGTCGCAGCCGATCACCCAGGTGGCGCCACGGGCGTGCAGCTCGCGCTCGACGTCGAGGGTGGGATCGACGACGGCCATCACTCGCCGTCGCGCTCGGTGCCGCGGAAGACGTCGGGGTAGTCGCCGAGCCACGTCCACCGCGTGGACGGCCAGCTGATCACGAACGCCCGGCCCACGACGTCGGACATCGGCACGAAGCCCTGGCTCGGCGTCTCGCGGTTGTACCGGGAGTCTTTCGAGTTGTAGCGGTTGTCGCCCATCACCCAGAGGGACCCCTCGGGCACCGTGACGGAGAAGTCGTCGCCGGACACGCGCGTCTCGCCGGGGGGGAACTTGACGTAGGGCTCCACGACGGGGACGCCGTTGACCGACAGCTGGCCGTAGTCGTTGCAGCACTCGACGGTGTCGCCCGGCAGCCCGATGACCCGCTTGATCAGGTGGTCGTTGCTGTCCTGTGCGCCGAGGCCCACCTGGGTGAGGAACCACGAGAGACCGTCGGAGACGGGACCGCCCGACGCGGGCGCGACGGGGGCCGTGCCCTCGAGCCAGCCGCCGGGATCGGTGAAGACCACGATGTCGCCGCGCTTCACGTCGACGAGGTCGGGGACGAGCTCGTTGACGATGATGCGGTCGTTGATCTGCAGCGTGTCCTCCATCGACCCGCTGGGGATGTAGAACGACCGGATCAGGAACGTCTTGATCAGGAACGAGATGAGGAGCGCGGCGAGGAAGATGACCACCACGTCGCGCAGGAACGTGCCGACGCCGCGCTTGCGGTCGTCGTCACGACGGGGGCGGCGCAGACGGCGCCGCAGGGATGCATTCGACAATTTAACCGCCCGAGCTCCCCGCCATCGTACAGGGCGGGGAGCTCGGAGAAGATCGTGCGACGGGGTCAGTTGTCGCGCTTCTCCTTGATCTTGGCCTTCTTGCCGCGGAGCTCGCGGAGGTAGTACAGCTTGGCGCGACGGACGGCACCACGGCTGACGACCTCGATGTGGTCGATGACCGGCGAGTGGACCGGGAAGGTGCGCTCGACGCCGACCTGGAAGCTGACCTTGCGGACCGTGAAGGTCTCGCGGATGCCCTCGTTCTGCTTGCCGATGACGACGCCCTGGAAGACCTGGACGCGCGAGCGCGTGCCCTCGATGATGTTCACGTGCACCTTGACGGTGTCGCCGGCGCGGAAGTCGGGGACGTCCGAGCGGAGGTTGGCGGAGTCAACCGCGTCGAGGATGTGCATAGTCGTTCGCTCTCTGCAGCCGCCACAGGTCGACTGCCGTTCGTGGTGGGTTGCCCACCATCTGGTGATGAAGAAGACGTGCTCTGGAGAGGCAGACTCCCCTGAGGCAGAGTCGTGCCCAGGCACAAGCGTCAATCATGCCACAGCCGCGCACCCCGTCGCCACCGCGACGGCCGGACCGGCGGGCCGGCAGAGCGACCGGCGGCGGGACCGGGCGATCGGACCGGGCGCTACTCCCGCGGCGAGATGCGGATGACACGGGCGGGGTCGCCCGCGGCGACTCCCCCGGCGCGGGCGTCGACCCTGGCAGCCGTGGCGACCCTGTCGAGATCGGCCAGCGACGCTGCCACCCGACGCCGCGCCTCCGCCAGGAACTGCCACACGGCCGCCGCGAGCAGGCCGAGGCCCCCGGCGACGGTCACGACGGCCGACAGCCCGAACAGCGCGCTCGAGAGGTCGAGGTCGCCGCCGGGCACCACACGGGTGAAGGCCGACGACGCCGAGGAGGCGGCCGAGCCGTCGACGAGGAAGAAGCCGAGGGCGAGCTGGGCCGCCCACGTGAGGGCGAGCAGGCCGGCGTCGATCCACGAGACCGCCCGGTCGTGGCGGACACTGCGACGGGCGGTGACGACGCCGGCGGCCATCGCCTGCCCGACGAAGAGCAGGGGCACCAGCACGAGCTGGCCGAGCACCTGCAGCCCCAGGGGGACGCCGAAGAAAGCGCGCCCGAAGAGCACCCAGAGGGGCAGCACGAAGACGGCAGGCCAGAGGAGGCGGTACAGGACTCGACGGATCGCCATGCCTCGAGGGTACGGGCGGCCGGCGGAGAACTGGCTGCGAAGGGCGGCTCCACGTGCGCGCCGTGCGCTGCGCCTGGACCTCGCACCTCGCCTGCCCTGCTGCGCCGGATCACCGCGCCGCGCCCCGCCTGCCGGCGCTGCCCCTCCCGTCTGCAGAGCGAGAGAGATCCAGGCCAGCTCGACCGCGCCTCCTGGGCTCGATGGTCACGGCGCGCCCGAGCGCTCTCGGATCCGAAAGTGATCCAGTGGCGGGCACGGGAGGCGCGGACCGAACACCGCTGGACACCGCAGAACCCGACAGAACGGGCCCGAAACGCCCTCTGCTACCCGGATATCCATGTATTGCAGGCCAGCCGGTCGGCATTTGCGGACGGACGGACCGGGCTCGCATCACGGAGCGAGAGAGATCGGCTGACGGGCTGGGACGGGACGGGGCTGGGGGCTCGGAGCTCGGTGCTCGGAACTCGGAGCTCGGAGCTCGGTGCTCGGTGCTCGGAACTCGGTGCTCGGTGCTCGGTGCTCGGTGCTCGGTGCCGGATCACTCTCACATCCGAGAGCAGCAGCACCCGCAGCAGCAGGAGGTGGGGCTCAGCCGAGCAGGTCGGGCCGGACGCGCCGCGTGCGCTCGAGCTGCTGCTCGCGGCGCCACGAGGCGATCGCTCCGTGGTTGCCGCCCATGAGCACCGGGGGCACGTCGAGCCCGCGCCACGAGGCGGGCTTCGTGTAGCTGGGGTACTCGAGCAGGCCGCCCTCGTGGCTCTCCTCCGTGAGGCTCTCGGGGTTGCCGACGACTCCGGGGACGAGACGGCCGACGGCCTCGATCATCGCGGTCACGGCCACTTCTCCCCCGTTGAGGACGTAGTCCCCGAGGCTGATCTCACGCACGGTCGCCCGACTCGCCGCGTGCTCGACGACCCTCTGGTCGATGCCCTCGTAGCGCCCGCAGGTGAAGACGAGGTGCGGCACGGCGGCGAGCTCGCGCGCCAGCGCCTGGGTGAAGGGCGTGCCCGCCGGCGACGGGACGATGACCGTCGTCGTCGCCGGGTCGGCGTCGTCGCCGAGCACGAGGTCGAGCGCCTCGCCCCACGGCTCGGGCTTCATCACCATGCCGGCGCCGCCGCCGTACGGGGTGTCGTCGACGGTGCGGTGCCGGTCGTGGGTGAAGTCGCGGAGGTCGTGCACCGCGACGTCGAGGAGGCCCTGCTGCCGGGCCTTGCCGAGGAGCGAGATGTCGAGCACGGAGAAGAACTCCGGGAAGATCGACACGATGTCGATGCGCACCGCGCCGCCGTCAGTTCTCGTCGGCGGGACGCGCTGCGTCGTCGGCCTCGCTCGACGCCGGCTCGGCCTCGGCCTCGGCCTCGGTGCCACCGTCAGTCGTGCCACCGTCGGCCGTGTCGGCCTCAGTCGTGCCACCGTCGGCCGTGTCGGCCTCGGCCGTGTCGGCGTCGGCCGTGTCGTCTGCGAGCTCCTCGAAGAGCCCGGGAGGCGGCGTCACGGTGACGACGCCCGCCTCGATGTCGACCGAGGGCACGAGTGCATTGACGAAGGGCACGAGGACCTCGCCGTGCTCCGTCTCGACGGCCAGCAGATCCTGTGCGGGCAGGTGGTCGACGCGGGCCACCGTGCCGACGACGACGCCGTCGCGCTCGACCCGGAGGCCGACCAGCTGGTGGTGGTACCAGGCGTCGTCCTCGTCGGGGAGCTCGTCGAGATCTTGGTCGACCCAGAGGATGGCCTTGACGAGGGACTCGGCCGCGGTGCGGTCGTCGACGCCCTCGAAGAAGCCCACGGGGTGGCCGTTGTACCACCGGAGCTCGCCCAGGGTCAAGGTCTTGCCGCTCCACTCGCTGGTCTCGGGGACCTGCAGGGTGAACGACGCGCCGGGCGTGAAGCGCTGCTCGGGGGTGTCGGTGAACAGCTCGAGCTTGAGCGCGCCCTTCAGGCCGTGGGCCTTGGTGAGCCGCCCCACGCGGAGCTGGGTCTTGTCAGTGGGAGCCACGGCTCAGGAATCGCTGTCGACGACGTCGACCCGGACGCGCTTGCCGTCGGCGATCGCCGTCACGAGCGTGCGGAGGGCCTTGGCGGTCCGGCCGGAACGGCCGATCACACGCCCGAGGTCGTCGGGGTGGACGTGCACCTCGAGCACGTCGCCGCGGGGCGACGACGACTCGACGACCTGCACCTCGTCCGGGTGATCGACGATCCCCCGGACGAGGTGTTCGAGTGCAGGTGCGAGCACTGACTACGCCTCGGTGGTCTCGGCGTCGTCAGCAGCCTCGGCCGGGGCCTCGGCGGGCTCGGCCTTGGCGGGCTTCTCCGACTTGGGGACGAGCACGGGCTTCTTCTTCTCGTCGGCGACGAAGGACTCCTTCGGAGCCTTGGTCTTGACGGTGCTGACGGCGTCGGCGTCGCCCTTGAAGCGGCCCCAGTCGCCCGTGAGCTTGAGGATGGCGGCGACCTGCTCGGAGGGCTGGGCGCCCACGCCGAGCCAGTACTGCGCACGCTCGGAGTCGACCTCGATGAACGAGGGCTCCTCGGTGGGGTGGTACTTGCCGATCTCCTCGATGACGCGACCGTCGCGCTTGGTGCGCGAGTCGGCGACGACGATGCGGTAGTACGGAGCACGGATCTTGCCCATGCGCTTGAGACGGATCTTGACAGCCACAATTCTCCTGTGTGATGTGATGTGGGCGAGTTGCTAGCCGTGAGCGTGGGGGCACACTCGGCTCGAAAGCTCTATGAGGTCTTGCGGTCACCTGATTAGAGGGTCGGACGACCGAAGACTCGACCCACCATTGTTGCAGACCGGACTGCCGATCTGCCAATCCCTCGAGATCGTGTCGGCGGACCCCGATCACGTGCGGCTGCCAGGATGGTGCAGCCGAGGACCCGCACCCCCGGCGAGAGAGCAGGCACCATGCGCATCGACTTCACGAGCTCCGAGCCGTCGACCCTCGGCGTCGAGTGGGAGCTGGCCCTCGTCGACCAGGGCAGCGGCGAGCTCGCGCCGTACGCCCCGGCCGTGCTGGCCGACCTCGCCCACCTCAACGACGACGGGCCCGAGCGCCTCACGGGAGAGCTGCTCACCAACACCGTCGAGGTCGTGACGGGCGTGCACCGCCGGGTCTCCGACGCCGTCGACGACCTCCGCTCGACCATCGACCACGTCCAGGCGAGCGCCGACCTGCTGGGCGCCGACCTGATGTGCGCGGGCACGCATCCGTTCAGCCGGTACGCCGACCAGGACGTCACCCCCGACAAGGAGCGGTACGCGACGCTCATCGACCGGACCCGGTGGTGGGGCCGCCAGATGATGATCTGGGGCGTCCACGTGCACGTCGGCATCGACTCCCGCGACAAGGTGCTGCCGATCCTCAACGGCCTGCTCACGTGGCTGCCCCACTTCCAGGCGCTCACGGCGTCGAGCCCGTTCTGGGTGGGCGAGGAGACGGGCTACGCCTCGAACCGCGCCCTCATGTTCCAGCAGCTGCCCACCGCCGGCCTCCCCCCGCAGTTCGGCGCCTGGGCGAACTACGAGGAGATGGTCGCCGACATGACCCACACCGGCGTCATCGACGACCACAGCGAGCTGCGCTGGGACATCCGTCCGTCGCCGAAGTGGGGCACCCTCGAGACGCGCGTCTTCGACGGCATCTCCACCTTCGAGGAGGTCGGCGCCATGGCGGCGCTGGTGCAGTGCCTCGTCGACGACATGTCCGCGAAGCTCGACGAGGGACACGAACCCGCCCAGATGCAGCCGTGGTTCGTCCGCGAGAACAAGTGGCGGGCAGCCCGCTACGGGATGGACGCCATCGTCATCCTCGACGCTGCCGGCGACGAGCGCCTGGTGACCGACGACCTCCGCGACCTGCTCGTCGACCTCGAGCCCGTCGCCGACCGCCTCGGCTGCCTCGACCAGCTCCGCGGGGTGGACACGATCATCGAGCGCGGCGCGAGCTACCAGCGCCAGCTCACCGTCTCCGCACAGCACGGGGGCGACCTGCGACCCGTCGTCTCGTCGCTCGTGCGCGAGCTCCGCGAGGGGATCGCGCCCGCCTCGTGAGCGAGAGGAGGCGCGGGTCGGCCGACCCGCGCCTCCTGCGCTCTCGAGGGCCTGCGCCCCTGACAGGCCGCTAGCCGCGACCGAGCATCTTCTGCAGCGACGCCAGCTCTTCCTCGGTGGGCGCCTTGCCGGCACCGGCGCCGCCGCCGAGGCCGAAGCCCGAGCCGCCCGCCGATCCGCCCGAGGCACCTGCCGACCCGCCGGAGGCGAGGGCAGCGTTCTGCGCGGCACGCTTGGCCGGGTTGCCGGCCTTGGAGCCCTTCTTCTTCGGCTGCTGCTTCTTGCCGCCGTACGACGCACCGGGGATCGGGCCCATGCCGGGCACCTGCGGCACGCCGCCCTTCGCCACGGTCTTCATCATCTTCGAGGCCTGCTCGAAGCGCTGCACGAGCTGGTTCACGTCGGTGACGGTCATGCCGGAGCCCCGCGCGATGCGCAGCCGGCGGGAGCCGTTCAGGAGCTTCGGCAGCGCCCTCTCCTGAGGGGTCATCGACTGGATGATCGCCTCGGTGCGCACGATCTCACGCTCGTCGAAGTTCTCGAGCTGCTCGCGCATGCCCTTCGCCCCGGGGAGCATGCCGAGCATGCCCTTGATCGACCCCATCTTGCGCAGCTGCTGCATCTGCTTCAGGAAGTCGTCGAGGGTGAAGTTGTCGGTCGCGATCTTCTCCGCGACGGCTCGGGCCTCTTCCTCGTCGAAGGCGCCCTGGGCCTGCTCGATCAGGGAGAGGATGTCTCCGAGGTCGAGGATGCGGCTCGCCATGCGGTCCGGGTGGAACGGCTCGAACGCGTCGAGCGTCTCGCCCGTCGAGGCGAACATGATCGGCCGGCCCGTGACCGAGGCGACGCTCAGCGCCGCACCGCCCCGCGCGTCGCCGTCGAGCTTCGAGAGCACGACGCCCGTGAAGTCGACGCCTGCCTGGAAGGCCTTGGCCGTCGCGACCGCGTCCTGTCCGATCATGGCGTCGATGACGAAGAGCACCTCGTCGGGATCGATCGCCTTGCGGATGTTCGCGGCCTGCTTCATCAGCTCGGCGTCGACGCCGAGACGGCCGGCGGTGTCGACGATGACCGTGTCGTAGACCTTGTCGCGGGCGAACTTGATGGCCTGCTTGGCGACCTTCACCGGGTCGCCGACGCCGTTGCCCGGCTCGGGGGCGAACACGGCGGCCCCCGCTTGCTCGCCCACGACCTGGAGCTGCTGCACGGCGTTGGGGCGCTGCAGGTCACAGGCCACGAGGAGCGGCGTGTGGCCGTCCTTCGCGAGCCACTTGGCGAGCTTGCCGGCGAGGGTCGTCTTGCCCGCGCCCTGGAGGCCGGCGAGCATGATGACGGTCGGCGGGTTCTTGGCGAACTCGAGGCGGCGCTGCTGGCCGCCGAGGATCTCGATGAGCTCCTCGTTGACGATCTGGACGACCTGCTGGGCCGGGTTGAGGGCCTTGTTCACCTCGTCGCCCAGGGCGCGGTCGCGGATCTTGGTGGTGAACGCCTTGACTACCTCGAACGCGACGTCGGCGTCGAGCAGGGCGCGCCGGATCTCCCGGACGGTGCCGTCGACGTCGGCGGGCGTGAGCTTGCCCTTGTTGCGGAGGTTCTTGAACGTGTCCGCGAGGCGGTCAGAGAGGGTTCCGAATGTGGCCATGGTGGCCTCAGCTTAACGGACCGCGAGACCGGTGCCCTGCGGACTAGCCGATCAGGTTCTGGACGAAGACGTGCGGCGTGAAGCCCGTGAGGTCAGCGATGCCCTCGCCCTGGCCGACGAGCTTGATCGGGATGCCGGTCTGCTCCTGCACGGCGAGGACGAACCCACCGCGGGCGGAGCCGTCGAGCTTCGTGAGGACGAGGCCCGTGACGCCAGCGTGCTCGATGAAGGCCTGAGCCTGGGCCAGGCCGTTCTGGCCGGTCGTCGCGTCGAGCACGAGCAGCACCTCGGCGATCTCGGTCTGCTTCTCGACGACGCGCTTGATCTTGCCGAGCTCGTCCATCAGGCCGGACTTGGTCTGCAGGCGGCCGGCGGTGTCGATCAGGACGATCTCGATGCCCTCGCGCATCGCGTACTCGACCGTCTGGAAGGCCACGGAGGCCGGGTCCTGGCCCGGCTGCTGCGGCCGGACGATCTGCGCGCCCGCGCGCTCGGCCCAGGTCGCCACCTGCTCGACCGCGGCGGCCCGGAAGGTGTCGGCCGCGCCCACGACCACGGACCGGTCGAAGTTGCGCAGGAACTTGGCGAACTTGCCGATCGTGGTCGTCTTGCCGACGCCGTTGACCCCGACCATGAGCACGACGGCGGGACGCGCGCTGAGCTTGAGCGTCGAGTCGAGCACTGACAGCCGCTCCTCCAGGGTCTCGCGCAGCATGCGCTTGAGGTCGGCCGGGTCGGTCGTCGCGTAGCGCTGCACCTTCTCGCGGAGGTCGTCGACGACCTGCTCGGTGACGTCGGGACCGAAGTCGGCGCCGATCAGCGCCTCCTCGAGCTCGTCCCAGGTGGTGTCGTCGATCGTCTTCTTCGCGAACATGCCGCGGAGGGCACCGGAGAGGGACCAGGGGGAAGCCATGGGCCACAGCCTAACGAGCCGCACGGACCACACGGGCCTCGCAGACTCGTTCTCGGGCCGACGACCGCCCGGACCGTTGCAGTGGATGTAAGCTCAGCGGGTTGAAGGGGAGTACTCCCTCGCGGTGCCATCGTCAATACGGAAGAGACCGATCTCGACCCGGTGCGCCGGTCCTCGACCCACCAGCAGCGCTGGACGGTCGCCTGGGCGGAAGAGACCTTCAGTACCCGTCGCGTACTGGAGGTACACCATGGACGTCCACTTCCTCACCTGGGCGATCACCATCGCCGGCATCCTCGGGCTGTTGATCTTCGACTTCTACAGCCACGTCAGGACCCCGCACGAGCCCACCATCCGCGAATCGGCCTTCTGGTCGATCGTCTACATCGGCATCGCGATCCTGTTCGGCGTCGGCGTCGGCGTCTTCTCGAACTGGACCTACGGCGGCGAGTACTTCGCCGGCTGGATCACCGAGAAGGCCCTCTCGGTCGACAACCTCTTCGTCTTCCTGATCATCATGACGAGCTTCGCCGTGCCGCGGATCTACCAGCAGAAGGTGCTGCTCGTCGGCATCGCGATCGCCCTGATCTCGCGCGGCCTCTTCATCGCCGCGGGCGTCGCGATCATCGACAACTTCTCGTGGGTCTTCTACCTCTTCGGCGCCCTGCTCTTCTGGCTCGCCTACAGCCAGGTCCGCGGCGGCCACGACGAGGGCGACCAGGCGGACAGCAAGCTCATCCGCACGCTGCGCCGCATCGTCCCGACGTCGGACGACTACGACGAGGACCGCCTGACGACCAAGGTGAACGGCAAGCGCCTCTTCACGCCGCTGTTCCTGGTGATGCTCGCCATCGGCCTCACCGACGTGCTGTTCGCGCTCGACTCGATCCCCGCGATCTTCGGCCTGACGCAGGAGGCGTACATCGTCTTCACCGCCAACGCCTTCTCGCTGCTCGGCCTCCGCCAGCTGTACTTCCTGATCTCGGGCCTGCTCGAGCGCCTCGTCTACCTGGCCCAGGGCCTCGCGGTCATCCTCGCCTTCATCGGCGTCAAGCTCGTGTTCCACGCCCTGCACGTCAACGAGGTGCCGTTCATCAACGGCGGCCAGCCGATCGAGTGGATCCCCGAGATCCCGATCTGGTTCTCGCTCGGCTTCATCCTGCTGACCATCGCCGTCGCGACGGTCCTCAGCCTCCGCAAGACGAAGCGCGACGGCATCCCGGACACGCTGCCGGCGACGACCGCAGAGGCCGAGGCCGACGAGCGCTAGGGCGCGGGAGGCGGTGCGCGCGTCCCCGGGACGCGCGCACCGCCTCCTCGGCTGAGCTGCAGCACAGCCACACCACACGACCGCGACACCGCACCACCACGACCGCGACACCAGGACGGAAACACAGGCACATGCGACTCGAGCTCATCCGACACGGACAGACCGACTGGAACAGCCAGGACAAGCTGCAGGGGTCGTCGGACGTCCCGCTGAACGACACCGGCCGCGGGCAGGCCCTCGAGGCCGCGCGCGTGCTGGCCGGCGCCGAGTGGTCGGCGATCGTGTCGTCGCCGCTGATGCGCGCACGCGAGACGGCTCAGATCATCGCGAGCGAGCTCGGCATCGAGCTCGGCGACGCCTACGACGAGCTGATCGAGCGCGACTACGCGTCGCGCGAGGGCTGGGTGCCCGACTCCCCCATCCCGGACGAGCCGAACGAGTCGTTCCCCGACATCGAGCCGCGTGAGTCGGTCGCAGCGCGCGGCCTCGGCGCGCTCGAGATGATCCGCGACACCCGCCTGCCCCTCGACGGCCCCGACGCGCACATCGTCGTCGTCTGCCACGGCACGATCATCCGCTTCACCCTGGCCGCGATCATGGGCGCCGAGGTGCCGCACATCGAGAACGCCGCCGCCAACACGGTCGAGTGGGACGGGTCGGCCTGGAAGGTCGTCTCGATCAACGACCGCACCGTCTAGGCCGCGGAGCCCGTCGAGGCCGGCGCACGCCGTCTAGGCCACGGAGCCCGTCGCGGCCGCGGTCCGCTGGTCCGGCGTGCGGTCGGTGACGACCCGCTGGCCGACGACGGCGCTCACGCCGTCCTGGCGCATCGTGACGCCGTAGAGCGCGTCCGCGATCTCCATCGTGCGCTTCTGGTGCGTGATGACGATGAGCTGGCTGGTCTCGCGCAGGTCCTCGAAGATGGCGAGGAGGCGGCCGAGGTTCGCGTCGTCGAGTGCCGCCTCCACCTCGTCCATGATGTAGAACGGGCTCGGCCGGGCCTTGAAGATGGCGATGAGGAGCGCCACGGCAGCGAGCGAGCGCTCCCCGCCCGACAGCAGCGACAGGCGCTCGATCTTCTTGCCGGCCGGTCGCACCGTGACCTCGATGCCGGTGGCCAGGAGGTCGTCGGGGTCGGTGAGCAGCAAGGACCCGCTGCCGCCGGGGAACAGCACCGGGAACACCCGGTCGAACGCGGCCTGCGTGTCCGCGAACGCGCTCGCGAAGACGGTCTGCATCTTCTCGTCGATCTCGTCGATGATCGCGAGCAGGTCGCGCCGCGTCCGCGTGAGGTCGGCGAGCTGCTCGGTGAGGAACGCGTGGCGCTGCTCGAGGGCAGAGAACTCCTCGAGCGCGAGCGGGTTGACCCGGCCGAGCTGGGCGAGCTTGCGGCTCGCGGCCTCGAGCCGGGCGGTCTGCTCGGCGCGGTCGAAGGGCGTACCCGCCGCCGCGTCGCCGTCGAACGCCCCGGAGTCGTTCCCCGACGTGACGTCCTCGGGCACGAGCACGTCGGGGCCGTACTCGGCCACGAGCACCTCGTCGTCGAGCCCGAGCTCGGACGCAGCGCGCTCGAGCAGCTGCCCGAGGTGCAGCTTCTTCTCGTAGATCTCCATCTCGAGGCCGTGCACGTCCTCGGTCACGCCGTGCAGTCGCTCCCGGAGGGCTCGCTCGTCTCGTCGCAGCGCCGCGAGCTCGTCGTTCTGCTGCGTGCGTGCCGCCTCCTGCGCGGCGAGCTCCTGCCGGGCCTCGGCCAGCGACCGACCGACGGCGTCGAGCACCGAGGGCAGCCCCGCGAGCACTGCGGAGGTACGCCGCATCTCGCGCTGCCGGACGACGGTGCGCCGGGCGTGCTCGTCGGCGGCGGCCCGCTGCTCGTCGAGCTGACGCTTCAGGTCGACGGCGCGGGCGGCCTCGGCACGGACCCGCTCGCGGACGGTCTCGAGCTGCACCCGGCGCTCGATCTCCGCGGCCCTCGCCTGCTCGACCTCGGCGAGCACCCCGTCGCGGGCCGCGGCGTCGAGGATCGGACGCGGACGCGAGGCTTGCTCGTCGTGCTCGGCCCGTGCCGCGTCGACCGCGGCCTGGGCCGCGACGGCTCCCTGCTCGGCGGCCGCCAGGGACTCGCCGAGGCGTGCCTCCTCGGCCTCGGCCGCGTCGACCTGGGCCCGCAGGCGTGCCAGCTGCTGCTCGACGGCCGCGGCCGCCGCCTGCTGCTCGCGGGCCGCCCGGGCGGCTTCCGCGGCCGCCCGAGCCTCCTCCGCGGCCTGCTCGCGGGCCAGGCGGGCGGCCTCCGCGGCCTGTGCCCGGGACGAGGCCAGCGCCTCCTCGGCGGTCGTGTGCAGGGCGGAGAGCCGGCTCGCCGCGGCCTCGACCTCGCCGAGGCGCTCGGCGGCGGCGTCGCGCTCGGCGACCAGCTCGAGGCGCGAGCGCTCGGCGCCCGAGCCGCCGCGGAGGACGAAGTCGGTGAGTACCTCGCCCGAGCGCGTGATGACGGTGACCGGCAGGGGGTGCGCCGAGAGCGCGGCCCAGGCGGCCCGGGCCGTCGTCAGGTCGTCGGCGACGACGGTGCTCGCGAGGAGGCCCAGGACGCCCGGAGGCGCGTCGACGACGGAGGAGGCGGCCACGGCTCCCGAGGGCAGGTCGACGGCGAGCGCGGGCAGGACCCGCTCGGGCGCCGCCACGACGACCTCGACGCGCCCCAGCTCGGCGTCGGTCGCGTGCGCGACGGCGGCGAAGGCCGCGTCGAGGTCGTCGACGAGGACGGAATCGACCACGCTGCCGAGCGCCGCGGCGACGGCGGCCTCGTAGCCGGGCCGCACCTGCACGTGCTCGGCGACGGCGCCGCGCACGCCCGGGCGGCCGGCGGCGACGAGGGCCGTCGTGCCGTCCGCACGGTCGAGGGCCATCGTCAGCGCGGAGCGTCGGGCGGCCAGCGCGTCACGCTCGCGCTCGGCCGCGTGCAGGCGACCGCGAAGGGCGTCGACCTCGGACTGCAGCTCGGCGGAGGCACGCTCGGCCTCGGCGCGGACGGCCTCGTGGTCGACGGCGTCGCCGCCTGCCCCGTCGGCCCCCTCGCCGACCCCGCCGGCCGTGTCGTCCGCGTCGCTCGTGTCCTCGTCCGTGTCGTCGGGACCCGCAGACGCGCCCGCGAGTTCCTCCTCGAGCTGGGCGAGCTCGGCCCGGCCCGCGTCCCGGCGCGCGACCGCCGCCTCCCGCGCCGCGCCCTGGCGGAGGACCTCGCCACGGACGGCCGCCAGCCGCGACTGCGCGACCTCGAGGGCGCCGCGGAGCTGGCCGAGGAGGAGGTCGTGGCGGGAGATCAGGGCGCTCTGGGCGGCGATCTCGTCGTCGAGCGCCTCGAGCACGGCCCGGGCGGCGACCGTGGCGGCCCGCGCCTCGGCGAGGGCCTGCTCCGCCTCGGCCACGCCTCCCTGGAGCCTCTCGGCCTCGTCACGCGCGTCGGCGACCATGCCGGCGCTCACGGTGCTGGGCAGCTCGGGCTGGTCGGACTGCTCGGCGAGCAGCTGGAGGCGCTGCCGCGCGAGGCTCGACGTGCCGCGGAGCCGCTCCTCGACCGACTCGAGGCCGAAGGCGACCCGGCGCGCCTCGTCGACGGCGTCGCCGACCATCTGCTGCTCGAGCCGCTGCTCACGCGCCTTCGCCTGGTCGAGCTGCTCCTGCAGCACGTTCCGCTCGCTGCGGCGCTCGGCCTCGCTGCTCGACTGGCGGGCGACCACGGCGCGCAGCGCCACGACCTCGTCGGCGAGGAGGCGCGCCTTCGCGTCGCGGACGACCGCGGCGATCGTCTGGGCCTCGCGCGCGACCTCGGCCTGGCGGCCCAGGGGCTTGAGCTGGCGTCGGATCTCGCCGGCGAGGTCGCTCAGCCGCGTCAGGTTCGCCTGCATCGCGTCGAGCTTGCGGAGCGTCTTCTCCTTGCGGCGCCGGTGCTTGAGGATGCCCGCCGCCTCCTCCACGAAGCCGCGCCGCTCCTCCGGCGTGGCCCGCAGCACGGCGTCGAGCTGCCCCTGGCCGACGATCACGTGCATCTCGCGGCCGAGGCCGGAGTCGCTCAGCAGTTCTTGCACGTCGAGCAGCCGGCAGCCCTCGCCGTTGATCGCGTACTCGCTGCCCCCGTTGCGGAAGAGCGTGCGGCTGATCGTGACCTCGGCGTAGTCGATCGGCAGAGCGCCGTCGGCGTTGTCGATGGTCAGCACCACCTGTGCCCGGCCGAGCGGGCCCCTCGTCGACGTGCCGGCGAAGATGACGTCGGCCATGGTGCCGCCGCGCAGCGACTTGACGCCCTGCTCGCCCATCACCCAGGCGAGCGCGTCGACGACGTTGCTCTTGCCCGAGCCGTTGGGGCCGACGACGCAGGTGACACCGGGCTCGAACGCGAACGTCGTGGGCGAGGCGAACGACTTGAAGCCCTTGAGGGTGAGGCTCTTCAGGTGCACGCGCCCCTCCTCCCCTGCTCCAGGTGACGTGTCGACACGATCTGCGGCGTCCCTCCGAGGATAGGCGAGCGCGGGCCCCGGCCCCGGGAGGCGCGGGCAGGGCGGCGCACGCCGGCGCGGCTGCCGCGCGGTGTCCGCGAGGGCGGGAGGCTCAGGCCGTGCGGACCCGCTGGCAGCGCGGACAGAGGTGGCTCGACCGGTTCATGAACGCCTCGCGCACGATCGCGGTGCCGCAGCGCGGGCACGGCCGCCCCTGTTGCCCGTAGGCGGCGAGGCTGTGGCTGAAGTACCCGGACTGCCCGTTCACGTTCACGTACTGCGCGTCGAAGCTCGTGCCGCCCTCCCCGAGGGCCTTGAGCAGCACGGCCCGGACCTCGGACAGCAGGAGGCGCGCCCTGGCCCGCGAGAGCGCCTCCGTCGGCTGCTCGGGGTGCACGCGTGCCGCCCAGAGGCTCTCGTCGGCGTAGATGTTGCCGACGCCGCTGAGCAGGCCCTGGTCGAGCAGCGCGCGCTTGACCCCCGTGCGGCGGGCCAGGAGGCGGGTCACGACGGCGGACTCGTCGAAGGCCGGGTCGAGGGGGTCGCGGGCGATGTGCGCGACCTGCTGCGGGACCCGCAGCGCCCACGCGGGAGCGGCGGGGGCCGAGGCCGAGGGGGCAGCTGCGGCGGCGGCTCCTGCCTCGCCCTCGGCTGCCGCCTCCGGCGACCCGAGCAGGTGCGTCCCCGCGTAGCCGGCCGGACGGCCGTCGGGCGTGGGGACGGTCTCGTCGAGGGCCATCGACCCGAAGATCCGCTGGTCGACGAACGCGAGCCGCACGCGACCGAGGCTCGGGCTGTCGACGTCGAGCCGGATGCGCATCAACCGGTCGGCCGGGTGGTCGGAGCTGCGGAGCAGCACCTGGCCGCTCATGCCGAGGTGGGCGACGAGGGCGAGGGGATGGTCGTGCCGCTCAGCTGGCTCGAACGGGAACCAGAGGAACTTGCCGCGGCGGACGGCCGAGTCGAGGGTGCCGCCGACGAGGCGGTCGACGAAGTCGACGGACGGGCCCCGGTGCCGCTTGAGCGAGCGCTCGTCGAGCACGGTGACGCCCGTGACGACGGAGCCGGCCACGACGGGCGCGAGGCCCGCACGGACGACCTCGACCTCGGGGAGCTCGGGCACGGGCTAGCGGTCGGTGCTCGAGAGCCGTGTCCAGGCCTCGAGCGCCGCGGCCATCTCGGCCTGCTTCTTGCTGCTGCCGGTGCCGTGGGCGACGTCGTCCGGCGAGTCGCCGAGCCGCACGGCGGCGTGGAACCGCTTGTCGTGATCGGGCCCGCTGTCGGTCACGTGGTACGACGGCATCCCCCGGCCGCGGGCGGCGCTGAGTTCTTGCAGGCTCGTCTTCGGGTCCATCGCGGCGCCGAAGCGCGCGGGGTCGACGAGGAGCGGCGCCACCAGGCGCAGCACGAAGGCGGTCGCGACCTCTCCGCCGGCGTCGAGGTAGGTCGCGCCGATGATGGCCTCGACCGTGTCAGCGAGGATGGACGGCTTGTCGCGCCCGCCGGTCAGCTCTTCGCCGCGGCCGAGGCGCAGGTGTGCGCCGAGCCCGATGTTGCGGGCGATCTCGGCGAGGGCGACCGTGCTCACGAGGCTCGCGCGGCGCTTGGCCAGCTCGCCCTCGTCGAGGTCGGGGTTCTCGGTGAAGAGCATGACCGTGACGGCCTGCCCGAGGATCGAGTCGCCGAGGAACTCGAGCCGCTCGTTGTTGGCGATGCCGCCGTGCTCGTAGGCGTACGACCGGTGGGTGAGGGCGAGCTCGATCAGGTCGGGGCGCACCTCGATGCCCAGCTGCACCAACAGATCAGCCCGGTCGGCACGGAGGCTCGACACGGGCTGATCGGGGTGTGACGGTGTCACGGGTGACGTGGTCACGGGAGACGGGTTCAGACGTCGGCGACCTTGCGGCCCTTGTACTCCATGTACAGGGCGGTGCCGGCGCTGTCCTCGACGACCTTGGCACGGTGCGGGAGGCTGTAGGTGACCTTGCCGTTCTCGATGGTCTTCACCAGCTGGACGGGAGTGGCCTTCCACTGCGACCGACGTGCGTGGGTGTTCGAGCGTGACTGCTTCCTCTTGGGAACGGCCATGAGGTTCTCTTCTCTGTTGCGGCCCCCGCGGGGGCCTGGGTCTGACGTGGGTGGGTGACGCGGGTGGTCTCAGGCAGACGTGTCGGGCTTCGACTCGTTGTCGGTGACTGCCCTGCCAACT
Organism: Frigoribacterium sp. PhB116; assembly: GCF_004364285.1. Lineage (GTDB taxonomy): Bacteria > Actinomycetota > Actinomycetes > Actinomycetales > Microbacteriaceae > Frigoribacterium. The sequence continues at coordinate 850,048 of NZ_SOBE01000001.1, forward strand.
GGTTCTTGGAGGACCGGTGCCTGTTCAGCCTGGAACCCTGCGAGGGCCGACCACCGGGGATCGACGCCTTCACGGGGCTGGTAGTCGGGGATGTCCTCGACTCGTTCGCCCGTCACCGGGTCGAGTCCAGGGCAGTCCGGACGACAGACCGGCTGGAAGGGCAGTGACAGGACCACTGCGTCTCTGACGACAGGTTCAAGATCGACGTGGTCTTCGTGAACCTGGTAGTCAAAAGCTTCGTCGACATCGTACGCGAAAAGCTCGGCGATATCGACTTCGACAGGCTCGGCGATGGGCTTGAGGCAGCGGCTGCACTCGCCGGTCGCGGTGCCGCTGACGGTCGCGGACACGAGGATGCCGTCGTGCAGGCCCTCGAGCCGCACGTCGAGATCGAGCACGGCGCCCGCCTGCACGGCGACCTGGCCCTCGCCCAGTCGCTCGGGGACGACGACCTCGATCGAGTGCTCGCGCATCTCGCCCGCTCGGTGCAGGAGGTCGTAGACCGACAGCGTCCAGGGGGTCTTGGTGTAGTGAGGCACGAGGGAAGACTCTACGCGCCCACGCCCGATCTCGCCTCCGACGGCCTCACGAGCGAGCGCGGGGCCAGGGTCGCCGCCACGCGGCGGCCGGGAGGCGAGGAGGCGCGGAGGGCCCGCAGCACCCGTCGAGCGTCGTCCGCGACAACGGCCCCCGCGGGGTCGCCGCCGAACCGCTCCGCCTCGAGCGCCGCCGCCAGCGAGGCCAGGGCGCGCCGCGCCTCCTCGTCGGGACGGGTCGCCGAGCGGAGGACGCCGTCGAGCGCGGCTGCGGCCGTGGAGGGCGTCGCGCCGGCCGGCGGCGCCACGCCGAGGTCGAGGGCGGTGTCGAGCACCTCCCGCCACGCGCCGAGCGCCCGGTCGGGCGGACTCGCCGTGAGCCGTCGTCGACGACGGGCCAGGCGCATGCCGGAGGGAACGACGAGCAGGGCGGCGAGGACGGCGAGGCCCAGGGCGCCGCCGGCCACGGCGACAGGGCTCGAGGCACCCGACTGAGCGGACGCGCCCTGCGTCTCCTCCGCGCCGGGCGTCGGGCCGGCCGCGCTCGGCACGGCGGAGGGCTCGTCTGCCGAGGGCTCGGGGGTCGCCTCGTCGGGCGCGCTGGGCGCGGCCGTCGGCTCGACGCCAGTCTCCTGCAGGTACGACTGCGGCGTGCCGAGCCCGACGGTCGGCTCGAAGGGCACCCAGCCGAGGCCCTCGAAGTACAGCTCGGGCCAGGTGTGCAGGTCGTCGCTGCTGACGGCCCGGGCGGTCTCGTCGCCGAAGCCCGTGGGCGTGCCCGGCAGGAATCCCACGGCCATCCGCGACGGGATGCCCAGCGTTCGCGCCATGACCGCCATGGCGGAGGCGAAGTGCACGCAGTACCCGCTCTTCACCTCGAGGAACCGCTCGACGGCGTCGAGGCCGTTGCCGTCGTAGCCCTCGTCGACCGGGGTGTCCTCCGAGTAGGTGAAGTCGCCGTCGCGGAACCAGTCCTGCAGGGCGACCGCGGCGTCGAAGGGGTTCGCGGCGTCGGCCGTGACCTCGGCCGCGAGGTCGGTGACGGTCTGGGGCACGCCGTCGACCGAGAGGTACGTCGACATGTCGGTGCCCTGGTCGCTCAGCGCGGCGACGACCTGCTCAGGGCTCGGGTCGACGGGGCGGCTCTCGACGGTGTACTCGAGGCCCTGGGTGCTCTCGCTGGTGCTGCGCACCGTCACGCCCGACTGGTCGACGAACGACCAGCCGTCGTCGAGGCCCGTGATGGTCTGCGGCGGCACGGGCACCGGCAGGTAGGGGCTGCGGAGCGCACCGATCTGCACCTCCGTGCTGACGACGCGACGCGAGGTGCCGTCGGCGATGCCCGGCGCGTCCGGGATCGCCTCGAGGCCGTCGGCGGGGTCGATCTCGGCGTCGGCGGGGCTCCAGGTGCGGCCGCTGAAGTCGACGAGGTCGACCAGCTTCAGGTAGGTGCCGTCGGCGTCCGACGAGCGGTAGGTGAGGACCGTCAACGGGGCGCCGCGACGGAGGTCGTCGCCCAGGTCGACCACGGGGTTGACCCCGGTCGCGAGCCCGGTGCCGGTGCCGACGCCGGTCAGCGGGGCGACGCCGCCGAAGGGCACCACCGCCGTGAGCAGGGCGGCGACGCCGACGGCCGCGACTCCCCCGACGGCCGTCGCCCGGGTGGGGCGCCGCCCGGTCGAGACGGCCAGGAGTGCGATCCAGCAGAGCACGGCGATGACGACCCAGGGCCAGCGGACGGCCGTGCCGGGGACGAACGAGGGCACGGCGAGGACGACGGCGGGGAAGGCGCCCGTGAGGCCGGGCATCCGGCCCACGGTCGACACGAGGTCGCTCACCACGGCCACGCCGAGCACGGCGGCCACGACGACGGCGAGGAGGCCGTCCTGCACCTCGACGGGCGCGGTGCCCTCGACGATCGTCGTCGTCGCCTGGTCGCCGAGGTCGCGGAGGCGCTGCAGGGTCGCGGCCGTCGGCACGACGCCGAGGACGGCGGTGCCGCCGGAGACCAGCGCCGACGTGACGAGGACGCCCGAGACGAGCCCGGCGACCCAACCGAGCACCGGCCCGGCCCCGAGTGCCCTGGCTCCGAGGGAGGCGCCCAGCACGACCGCGGCGACCCCGGCGCCCGTGAACCACCAGCCTGCCCCCTGGAACAGCGAGGAAAGGCTCGCCAGCGACGCCGCGAGGGTGAGCCAGACGAGCAGGCTGGTGAGCCAGCCCGTCGGCGGGGAGGTCGGGCGTCCACGAGCCGACGAGACCCGGTCGGGCGGGCGCGGACTCGACGTCCGGGGTGCCGGAGAGCCGGCACGGCCGCCGGTCGCCGTGCCTCCGTTGCGCGTGCCGTCAACCATCGAGCAGACCTGCCCCTCGGACGACGTCCGCGACGGCGTCGCCCGCCCCTGCCTCGACGACCCGCCACCGGGAGCTCCGCAGCGCGGCCGCGACCTCGTCGGGGCCGAGCGGCGCGTCGCGGGCGTCGCCCGTGGCCGGCCGCCCCGTGTGGGTGAAGCCGAGGGTCGGGGAGACCACGACGGCGACGGCGGACGCGCCGACCGCGCGTGACCGGAGCAGGACGTCGAGGTCGCGGCGCCGGAGGCTGGACACGACGGCGACGACCGGCTCCCGAGCCGCGGCGGGCGGTGCGGGCGGCCCGGCCGGGTCGTCGAGGACGACGTCGGCGAGCGCGTCGAGGAACGCGGTCGTCGTCTCGGGGTCGTGCCGGGCGACGAGGTCGCCGTCCGGCGTCGTCAGGAGGGCGACGGACCCCGCGTGGCCCCACTCGACCGCGAGCGTGGCGACGACCGACAGCGCCCACTCGAACGCGTCGCTGTGCCGGCCCGCGCCTCCCGGCCCCGTCGTCGCGTCGTCCCACGACCCGAGCGAGGTCGGCAGGACGAGGCGCACGTGCGGCAGGCCGTGCTGTTCCTCCTGGCGGACCATCAGGTCGTCGTGCCGCGCGGAGGCCTTCCAGTGCACGCGGCGCATCGGGTCGCCGCGACGGTACTCGCGGGTCACGGGGTCGTCCTCGGCGCCCGTGAGGCTCTGCCCGCGCTGGCGGCGGGCCCCGTCGCCGAGGGCCCGCGACTCGCGCGCGAGCCCGAGATCGAGCACCTCGGGCACGACGACGAGCTCGTGCGTGCCGGGGACGGTCGTCCGGCGCCGTCCGACGCCGAACGACTCGACGAGGTCGACGGTCAGCGGGCCCACCCGGTGCCGGCCCCGGACGAGGTCGACGTGGCGGAACACGGCGGTGGAGGCGCGACCCGGCTCGAGCGCGACGGTCGCGGACTCGGCTGACGGACCGCCCCTCCACGGCAGGCCCTCGCGCAGCACCACGACCTGGCTCCTGCCCCGGGGCGTGAGGGAGAGCGTCTCGACGACCGACCACCCGGCGACGCCGCGGCCGGGGCTGAAGCGCCGGGCCACGTCGAGGTCGGGGCGGCGGACGACGAGGGAGACGAGCACGACGACGACCAGGAGCACGAGCACGAGCCCCGCGAAGACGAGGGGCGTCGAGTCGAGCAGCACGCCCGACACGACGACGACGCCGCCGGCGGCGACCACGCCCGCTCCCCGCGCCGTGGGGCGCGGCGCCTGCCCGAGAGCCACGGTCAGCGCGCGTCGGCGGGGTCGCCGAGCGGCACGTCGGTGGCCTCGACCACGTCGGCGACGAGGTCGTACGCCGCCGTGACGGCCCCCGCCCCCGCACGGCCGGCGAGGATGATGCGGTGGCCGAGGACGGGCCCGCTCAGGGCGTCGACGTCGTCGGGCACCACGAACGAGCGGCCGTTGAGGGCCGCCCACGACTTCGCGGCTCGCATCAGCTGGAGCGTCGCACGGGGGCTCGCCCCGAGCCGCACGTCGGGGTGCACCCGGGTCGCCTGCACGATCCGGACCGCGTACCGCTCGACCGCCTCGGCGGCGTAGACGCCACGGACCGCGGCGATCATGCGGGTCAGGTCGTCGAGCGAGATGAGGGGCTGCAGCACGTCGAGGGGGCTCGTCCGCTCGCGCTGGCGGAGCATCCGCAGCTCGCTCTCGGCGTCGGGGTAGCCGAGCGAGATGCGGGCCATGAACCGGTCGCGCTGAGCCTCGGGCAGCGCGTAGGTGCCCTCCATCTCGACGGGGTTCTGCGTCGCGACGACGAGGAACGGCTGCGGCAGCGGGTGCGTGATGCCGTCGACGGTGACCTGCCGCTCCTCCAGGCTCTCGAGCAGGGCCGACTGGGTCTTGGGCGAGGCCCGGTTGATCTCGTCGCCGATCACGACGTTCGCGAACACGGGGCCGGGGACGAACTGGAAGCCGCCCCGCTCCCGGTCGTAGACCGAGACGCCCGTGATGTCGCTCGGCAGCAGGTCGGGCGTGAACTGGATGCGGGTGACGGTCGCGTCGACAGCCTTCGCGAGAGCGCGTGCGAGCTGCGTCTTGCCGACCCCCGGCACGTCCTCGATCAGGAGGTGCCCCTCCGCCAGCAGGACGGTGAGGGCCGTGCTGATGGCCCCGTCCTTGCCGTCGATCACCGTGGCCACGGCCTCGAGGACGCCGCGCGCCTTCTGCTGGACCTCGTCGAGCGACATCGGCGGGCCCGCGACCGCGACCTCGGGCCTGCGGCGGTCGCGTCGAGCATCGCTGCCGGGGGTGCTGGTCGTGGTCGTCGTCATCGTCGTCGTCTCTCGGGTGCCGGGCGTGATCTGGATCGGTCCGTGGTGCGTCGTGTCGTGTTCGGAGTGCGGTGCGGCTGAGGTGGGTCGGTGTGCCAGGTGGGCCGGGTCGATCAGCTCGTCGCGAGGTAGTCGGCGACGGCCGTCGGGACGTAGGGCCGCACGTCGCCGCCGAGCGACGCGACCTGGCGCACGAGCGAGCTCGAGACGTGGGCGTGGGCCGGGTCGGGCAGCAGGAAGACCGTCTCGACGCCGGCCAGGCTGCGGTTCATGATGGCCATCGGCGTCTCGTAGGCCACGTCGACCTGGGAGCGGATGCCCTTGACGAGGACGGACGCGCCGACCTCGGTGCAGTAGTCGACCAGCAGCCCGACGCTCCAGCTGTGCACCGAGACGCTGCTCGGCAGACCCGCGTCGCGGAGGGACCGCTCGAGCAGCGACACCCGCTTCGGGAGAGGAAGGAGGGCCGTCTTGTCGGGGTTGTGCACGACCAGGACGTGGACCTCGTCGAAGATGCCCGCAGCCCTCGCGATGACGTCGACGTGGCCGAGGGTGACCGGGTCGAACGACCCCGGGACGACGGCGATCCTGCTCATCCCGTCACCCTAGCCGGTGGCTCCGGAGAGACCCTCAGCCCGCCGCCATGAAGTCGCGGCTCGAGTCGTCGAGCCGGCGCGCGATGGCCGCCGCGAGCGCGGGGTGCTCCCCCAGCGACGGATCGGCGTCGAGCAGCTCGGCGGCGTGCTCGCGGGCGATGCCGATCAGGTCGCCGTCGGTCGTCACCCGCAGCAGGCGCAGTGACGACCGGCCGCCCGACTGGAGGCTGCTGAGGACGTCGCCCTCGCGCCGCAGCTCGAGGTCGACCTGCGCGAGCTCGAACCCGTCGAGGGTGGCGGCGACGGCGTCGACGCGCTCGCGTGCCGTGGAGTCGACGGGCGCGTGCGTCACCAGGAGGCAGAGGCCGGGGTGACCGCCCCGGCCGACCCTGCCGCGCAGCTGGTGCAGCTGCGAGATGCCGAACCGGTCGGCGTCGAGCACCACCATCGTCGAGGCGTTGGGGACGTCGACGCCGACCTCGATCACGGTGGTCGCCACCAGCAGGTCGATCTCGCCGCGGGCGAAGCGCTGCATGACGTCGTCCTTCTCGTCGGCCGACATGCGGCCGTGCAGCGGCTCGACCCGGGCGCCCGCGAGCACGGGCAGCGAGCGGGCGAGGGCCGTGACGGCCTCGACGCTGGCGCGCTCGGGGGAAGGAGGCGCGCCTCCTGCGGTCCCGTCGGTCGCGGCGGAGCTAGCGCTGCCTGCCTCCGGCCCCCCGGCCCCGGCGGCCGGCTCGCCCTGCTCGACCGTCGCGGCGTCGATGGCCGGGCAGACGACGAAGACCTGGCGCCCCTTCGCGATCTCCTCTGCGGAGCGCTGCCAGATGCGGTCGGCCCAGCCGGGGCGGTCGGCGAGGGGCACGACGAACGACTCGATCGGCTGTCGGCCGGCCGGCAGCTCGGTGATCGTCGACACGTCGAGGTCGCCGAAGACCGTCATCGCGACGGTGCGCGGGATCGGCGTCGCCGTGAGCACGAGCACGTGGGGCGGTGCCGCGCCCTTGCGGCGGAGCGCCTCGCGCTGCTCGACGCCGAACCGGTGCTGCTCGTCGACGACGACGAGGCCGAGGTCCCAGAACTCGACGGCGTCGCTGATCAGCGCGTGGGTGCCGACGACGATCCGGGACTGCCCGCTCACCACGGCATGGGTGGCCTTGCGGCGCTCGGCGGTGCTCATCTGACCGGTGAGCAGCACGGGGCGCAGCTCGGCGGCGAGGTCGGGGCCGAGCGACCGGACGATCGAGCGGAGGTGCTGGCCGGCCAGCACCTCCGTCGGGGCGAGCAGCGCCGACTGGCCGCCGCTCTCGGCGACCGCCAGCATCGCGCGCAGGGCCACGAGGGTCTTGCCCGAGCCGACCTCGCCCTGCACCAGGCGGTTCATCGGGACGTCGGCCGCGAGGTCGCGGTCGATCTCGGAGCCGACGAGCACCTGGTCGGAGGTGCGCTCGAACGGCAGCGCCGCGTCGAGGCGCTCGAGCAGGCCGCCCGGCCGTGCCGAGCGCGCCGTCGCCTTCGTCGTGCGCAGCAGGGCCCGCTGCTGGAGGAGCGCGCTCTGCAGCACGAACGCCTCCTGGAACCGCAGGGCGTCGCGGCCCCTCAGGTGGTCCCTGTCCTTCTCGGGCCGGTGCACCAGCTCGAGCGCCTCGCGGAGCGGCACGAGCTCGAGCTCGGCCCGGACCGCGGCCGGCACGGGGTCGTCGAGCGGCGGCAGCGTGTCGAGCACCACCTCGACCGACTTCTGCACCTGCCAGGACGCCACGGAGGCGCTGGCCGGGTAGATCGGGATCGGCTGCCGGGCGAAGGCCTGCGCCTCGGCGTCGCCGACCCCGGCCACCGCCTCGTGCGACGCGTCGAACAGCTCGTAGTCCGGGTGCGCCAGCTGCCGGAGGCCGCGGTAGTCGCCCACCTTGCCCGCGAAGATGCCGCGCGCTCCGGGCACGAGGTCGCGCGAGCGCCAGGCCTGGTTGAAGAACGTCAGGGTGAGGATTCCCTCGCCGTCGCCGATGCGCACCTCGAGGATCGACCCCCGCCGGGCCCGCATGGTGCGCTCGCGCACGTCGAGGACCTCGGCCACGATCGTCACGGACTCGCCGAGCGGCAGCGAGTCGAGCGCCGTCAGCTCGCCGCGCCGGGCGTAGCGCCGCGGGTAGTGCGACAGCAGGTCGCCGACGGTCCGCAGCCCGAACGCCTTCTGCATCGCCTGGGCCGTGCGGCCGCCGAGGGCGCTCGAGAGCGCGGCGTCGAGCGGCGACGGGTCGGGCAGGGGCGCGGGCACGTCCCCACGCTACTGCGCGCCCCCGACAGGGCCGGGTCGTCCGCGGAGCCGGCCCCGCGCCTCAGAGCCGGAACGAGTACCCGCCGGAGGCGCGGGTCGACGCCGCGAGCGCGGTCACGTGCCGGTCGTCGTTCACCTCGAGCGCCCGCAGCTGCCGCGCGACCTGCCGTGCGGACTGCTTGCAGAACCCGATCGCCAGGTGACGCTCGGCGTCGGCGTCGGCCCGCGCCTCCTCGAGGGCGACCGAGGCCCGCGACAGCACGGCCGTCTGCGCGTAGATGCCGGACGCCGCGTCGGCGAGGCGTTTCTGTACGAGCTGGGCCTCCTGCACCCGCTTGCCGTGCTTGCGGAGGGCGCCCTCGGCCCGCTCGCGCAGCTGGGAGACCTGCTCGCCCACCTGGGCCGCGGCGCGCGCGAGCTGCGGGTGCACGCCCACCGGCCGCTCGGGCCTGATCCGACGCTGCACGCGACCTGCCACGTACGGCGCCAGCACGCCCATCGCCCGGCCGGGGTCGCCGATGCTGAGGGAGGCCACGTCGGGCAGCTCCTCGCTGAGGGCCTTGAGCCCGTTGAGGGCGACGAAAGCGCGGAGGACGTCGTTCGCGCCCTCGAAGATCGGGAAGATGCGGAAGTCGCGCAGGGCCTTCGACAGCGGGTGCCCCTCCATGTACGCCTCGCCGCCGTGCAGCTGCACCGCGCGGTTGAGGGCGTACCAGCCGGTGTCGCTGGCGGTGACCTTCGTCATGGCCGACTCGAGCGCGAAGTCGGTGTCGCCGCGGTCGACGAGCCCGGTGGTGAGGTACGACATCGACTCGACGCCGTAGATCTGCTGCGTCATCCACGCGAGCTTGTCGCCGACCATCTCGAAGTCGGCGAGCGGCCTGCCGAACTGGTGACGCGCCTCCGTGTGCGTGAGGCTCAGCTCGAGGAACCGCTTCATGCCGCCCGCGATGGCCGTGCCCATCGACATGCGGCCGTTGTTCAGCGTGTTCACCGCGATGCGGAAGCCGTCGCCCGGCTCGCCGAGCAGGTTCTCGGCGGGCACCCGCACGTCCTTGAAGTGCACGCGCTGGAGGTGGTTGGCCTTGAGGCCGTGGGTCTCGAAGCGGGGGCCGGTGCTGAGCCCGTCCATGCCCTTCTCGACGATCAGGGCCACGTGCCCGAGGTCGCTCTGCGCGAAGACCGTGAGGACGTCCTTGTCGCCGTTGCCGATCCAGCGCTTCTCACCGTTCAGCAGCCAGCTGCCGTCGGCCTGCCGCTCGGCGCGGGTCTCGAGGGCGTAGGCGTCGCTGCCCACGTTCGGCTCGGTGAGGACGAAGGCCGCGAGCTTCCGTCCGCTCGCCAGGTCGGGCAGCCAGCGGGCCTTCTGGTCGTCCGTGCCGAAGAGGTGCAGCGGCTTCGTGCCGATCGACTGGTGCACGCCCATCACGGTGGCGAGGGTGCCGTCGACCCGGCCGAACTCCTCGTAGACGCGGCAGTAGGCGCTCTGGCTCAGCCCCAGCCCGCCGTACTCCTCGGAGACGAACAGGCCCATCAGACCCCGCTCGCCGAGGGCCCGCACCGTGTCGTCACCGATCCAGCCCTCGCGCTCGGCCCGCAGCGGGTCGTAGTCGGCCAGCACCTCGCGGGCCGACGCCGAGACCGTCTCGACCCTGGCGGCCTCGGCCGTGGTCATGTGCGGGTACGGGAACGCCAGCTCGGACGCGATCCGCCCCGCGAAGAGCGACTTGGTGAACGAGGGCCTGACAGTACGATCGACGCTGGTCATGGGGGCGATCGTGCCCGCAGGGGTGCCGGCCGACAACTCGCTTGTGCGGGTCCCACGACCGGTCGCGCGCCTCCTCGGGGCCGCGTTGTCGACTTGCTCGAACGGCTGCGGCGATGGACCAGGATGGGGTCGTGTCCCGCATCATCTCCGGCTTCGCCGACAACCTGACCCTGGCCGTGCCGAAGACGGGCACACGACCCACGAGCGACCGGGTGCGCGAGGCGCTGTTCTCGTCGCTCGACGCGCGCGACGAGATCACCGGGCGCCGCGTGCTCGACCTCTACGCCGGCACCGGTGGGCTCGGGCTCGAGGCCGCGTCGCGGGGGGCCGCCTCGGTCGTGCTCGTCGAGAAGGCGCCGGCCGCCGCGAAGGCACTGCGGAAGAACGTCGACGCCGTCGTGGGCCGGGCACCCGCCGGGAAGGCACCCCGGGTCGACGTCGTCGCCCAGCCGGTCCGGTCGTACCTGAGCGGCGGCGCCGCCCTCGTCGACCTGGTCTTCTTCGACCCGCCCTACGAGCTGTCGGCGGCCGAGCTCGCGGCCGACCTCGCGGCGCTGCTCCCGTCGCTGGCCGAGGAGGCGCTGGTCGTCGTCGAGCGCGCCTCCCGTGACGGGGAGCCCGGCTGGCCCGACGGGCTCACGCTCGACGCCCGCAAGTCGTACGGCGACACGACGGTCTGGTTCGCGACGCGCGACGCCTGATGCCTGACGCCTGAGGCCGGACGCCCGAGCAGCGGCGGGAGCAGGTCAGCCCTGCTGGCCGGTCCAGAGGCGGTAGGGATCCCAGCCGCCGGGCTCGCCGAGGTCGCGGCCGTCGACGGCGACGCGGGGGGCGCCTCCTGCGAGGTCCCGCACCGTGCCGAGCCGGCGGAAGCCGCCGGGCAGGTCCGCGTCGGCCGGGAACGTCGCGAGCAGGGAGTGGTCCTCTCCCCCGGCCAGGGCGGCGTGCGGGTCGGCTCCCAGGGCCGCGGACTCGAGGTCGAGCACGATGCCGGAGGCGCGGGCCAGCCGGGAGGCGTCGAGCGCGAGGCCGTCGGACAGGTCGAGCATCGCCGTCGCCCCCGCGAGGGCAGCGGCAGGCCCGTCGGCGATCGGCGGGGTGGGCGCCAGCTGCCACCCGACGTCGGCGTCGCGGTCGCGCACCTCACGGGCGAGGGCGGCGTCGGGGACGCCGTCGTGGTCGACGCCGAGGCGGAAGAGCAGATCGAGTCCTCGGGCGGCCCGGCCGAGCGGACCGGACACGGCGACCACGTCGCCGACGCGGGCACCGTCGCGCCGGACCGGGTCGTGCCCGCCGAGGTCGCCGAACGCCGTGACCGCCACGGTGAAGACCGCGGAGACGGAGAGGTCGCCGCCGACGACGCCGCAGCCGGGCGCCATGGCCGCACAGGCGTCACGGAGGCCGTCGGCCAGGCCCTCCAGGTCGGCCACGGGAGTGTCTCCGGGGACGGCCAGCGCGACCACGAGGGCGGTGGGCCGGGCGCCCATGGCCGCCACGTCGGAGAGGTTCGAGGCCGCGGCCTTCCAGCCGAGGTCGTGCGGCGTCGACCAGGCACGCCGGAAGTCGGGACCGTGCACCATGAGGTCGGTCGTCACGACGAAGCGGCCGTCGAGCGCGGCGACGACGGCGGCGTCGTCGCCCGGGCCGAGCTGCGTGTCGAGACCGCGGGGCAGGCGGGGCAGGATGCGCGCGAGGGTGGCCAGCTCGCCGACGGCCTCGACGGTGTCGGCGTTGTCGGCAGCGGCGGCGGTGTCTGCAGCGTCGGCGGTGTCGGCAGCGTCGAGAGACCTGGAGGATCGTTCCATGGGGTCGACGGTAGCCTGGCCGGGATGTCCGCTCCGTCCCGCCGCCTCCTGCGCCCCTCCCTCGTCGTCGCGCTCGGCGTCGTCGCCGCGTCGATCTTGTCGGGATGCACGGCCGCCGTGCCGATGCAGTCGGCCGACGGCGCGAACGACCCTGCCTGCGCCGACGTCGTCGTGCACCTGCCCGAGACTGTCGGGCCGGACTCCGACCCTCAGCAGCGGCGGGAGACCGACGCGCAGGGGACGGGAGCCTGGGGCACGCCCTCGACGGTGCTGCTGCGCTGCGGCGTCGAGTCCCCCGCGGTCTCCGATCTGCCGTGCAACCCCATCCAGGGCGTCGACTGGCTGTCGGACGACGGCCCGGAGGACGGCGACACCTTCACGTTCACGACCTACGGGCGCACGCCCGCCGTGCAGGTCGTCGTGAGCGCCGAGGTCGGCAGCACGGCCCTCTTCGACCTCGCCGACGCCGTCGGCTACCTGCCCGAGGACGGCCGCGGCTGCGTCGGCGTCGAGGACCTGCCGAGCGTCGGCGACCCGGCCGACAACTCGACCGACGTGCCGTCGACCGACGTGCCGTCGGAGACGCCCGCTCCCTGAGCCGGCCCACGGCCCAGCCGCCTCGCTCGCCATCCGGCCGCTGGTCCGTCGCCCCGGCGAGCAGCCACTACTGCACCGGCTTTCGTACACTGCACCGGGTCTAGACGCGGTGCAGTGTACGAAACCCGGTGCAGTGCGGGGACCCGGTACGGCGTACGCCGCAGGGCGCTCCGGCGCGGGCGACGAACGGCCCGCTCAGCGGTCGGTCGCGAGCCCCAGCTCGACGAGCTCGGTGATGAGCTCGGGGTAGCTCAGGCCGCTCGCGAGCCAGCAGGCCGGGAACATCGAGATCGGCGTGAAGCCGGGCATCGTGTTGACCTCGTTGACGACCCAGCCCTCGTCGGTGAGGAAGAAGTCGACGCGGGCGAGCCCGGTGCCGTCGATCGACTCGAAGGCGAGGGCGGCGAGCCGCTGCATCTCGGCCAGCTCGTCGTCCGACAGGGGCGCCGGGCACAGCAGGTCGGCGCCCGCCCCGCCCAGGTACTTCGACTCGAAGTCGTAGAAGGTCTCGTCGCTGAGCACGATCTCGCCGGCGACCGAGGTGCGCGGGGCCCCGCCGTCGCGACCGCCGAGCACCGCGCACTCGATCTCCCGACCGACGACGCCCGCCTCGACGAGCACCTTGTGGTCCTCGGCGAGGCCGACCTGCATGGCGGCGGCCAGCTGGTCCGGGCGGTCGACCCGCGAGACGCCGACGCTCGAGCCGGCGCGGGCGGGCTTGACGAAGAGGGGGAAGCCGAGCGAGGCGACCTCGGCGGCCACCGCCTCCGGGGCGTTCGTCCACTCGGTCCGTCGCACCGTGCGCCACGGCGCGACGGCGATGCCGGCCTGCTGCAGCACGGTCTTCGTGAAGTGCTTGTCCATGCCGACGGCCGACGCGAGCAGGCCCGCGCCGACGTAGGGCAGCCCGACCAGCTCGAGCAGGCCCTGCACGGTGCCGTCCTCGCCGAACCGGCCGTGCAGGATGGGGAACACGACGTCGACGTCGCCCAGCAGGTGGACCCCGCCGTCGGGCTCGACGACGCTCAGCCCCCGGCTCGCGGCGGTCTCGGGCCAGCGCACCCGGGTGCCGTTGTCGCGCACCTCCGGCAGCGACTCGGCGTCGAGGGCGAAGAGGGCCGCGTCGTCGGGCTGCAGCGTGAAGGCGCCCTCCCGGGTGATGCCGACGGGCACCACCTCGAAGCGGTCGCGGTCGATCGCGGCGAGCACGCCCCCGGCCGTGGCGCAGCTGATCGAGTGCTCGCTCGATCGGCCGCCGAACAAGACGACGACGGTCTGCTTCTCGACGCTCGCCGGGACTCCGGTCGCAGGGGCTCCGGTCGTGGCGGGAGTGGTGGTGGTCATCGAGGGGCCCTTCGGGTGGTTCGGCGCCGCCAGCCCGCGTGAGCAGGCAGGAGGCGCGGGTCGCGTCCGTGACGGACGCCGCGCCTCCTGCCGCTACTCGCCCTGGGGCTCGTCGGTCTCGGTCAGGTGCGGCGCGATGTTCCGCGGGTCGAGCGTACCGGCGAGCACCTCGGCGACCTGCTGCACGATGGGCATGTCGACCCCTCGCGAGCGAGCCAGCTCGAGGATCGGCGCGACGGAGCTCAGCCCCTCGGCCGTCTGGTTCATCTGCCGGACGACGTCGCCGAAGGCGTAGCCCTGGCCGAGGAGGCGGCCGGCCGTGTTGTTCCGCGAGAGCGGCGACTCGCACGTCGCGATGAGGTCGCCGAGGCCCGCGAGCCCCGCGAGCGTCTCGGCCTTGGCCCCGAACGAGACGGCGAACGAGGTCATCTCGGCCAAGCCGCGGGTGATGATCGACGCCTTCGTGTTCTCGCCGTAGCCGACCCCGTCGACGATGCCGATGGCGACCGCGATGAGGTTCTTGAGGACCCCGCCGAACTCGGTGCCGATCACGTCGGTGTTCACGAACGAGCGGAAGTACGGGTTGGTCGCGGTGGCGGCGACGAGCGTCGCGGTCTCGAGGCTCTGCGACGAGACCACGGCGGCGGTCGGCTGGCGCTTCGCGATCTCGAGGGCGAGGTTCGGGCCGGACGCGACGGCGATCAGGTCGGGGTCGATGCCGAGTTCCTGCTCGATGACCTGGCTCATGCGCAGGCCGGTCGCCTTCTCGACGCCCTTCATGAGGCTGACCACCGGGACGCCGCGCGGGACGAGCTCGCGCACCGCGGCGAGGTTGTCGCGGAGGGTCTGGCTGGGCACCGAGAGGTAGACCTGCTCGGCGCCGCGGAGCGCCGCGGCCACGTCCGGCGTCGCCACGAGGGTGCGGGGCAGGTTGATGCCCGGGAGGTAGTCGCTGTTGCGCTTGCTCTCGGTGATCTCACGCGCGACCTCGGGACGTCGGGCCCAGAGGGTGACGTCGGCCCCGCCCTCGGCGAGGACCTTGGCGAACGTGGTGCCCCAGCTGCCGGAGCCCAGGACGGCCACCGTGCGGGGCACGGCGCTGCGCATCACGACCGAGATCGCCTCCGTGGTGACGGCGCCCTCCCCGAGGGCCCCGATGGCGTCCTCCCTCGTCCCGGCGCCTCGACCGCCGTCGCCGGTCACGTCGCGGTTGCTGTCGTCACGGCTGCTCTCGTCACGGCTGCTCAAAGCGTCCGGTCTCCTTCTGGTGCTTCGTGTGCGGGTCCCACGGCTCGGCGGGCGCTTCCTCGTCGCGGAGGCTGGCCAGCAGCTCGGTGATGCGCTGCATGACGAGGGCCGTGGCCTCGGTGTAGGCGGCCTGGTCGAGGTGGCGGCCCCGCCACGGCGACAGGTCGACGGGGTCGCCGATCGCGGCCACGATGCGCTTCCGCGGGAACAGGCTGATCTTCGCCGAGTAGCGGCCCATCACGTGCTGGCTGCCCCAGTGGGCCATCGGGATGAGCGGCACCCCCGCCTGGAGGGCGAGCCGGACGGCACCGCTCTTGCCCTTCATGGGCCACAGGTCGGGATCGCGCGTGAGCGTGCCCTCGGGGTAGATGATCACTCCCCCGCCGCTGGTCGCCAGGGCACGCCCGGCCTGCAGGGGGTCGCTGTCGTGCGTCCGGCCGCCGCGCTCGACGGGCACGTGGCCCATGGCGCGCATCAGCGAGCCGAACACGGGCACGCGGAAGAGCGACGCCTTGGCCAGGAACCGCGGCACGCGTCCGAGGGTCCACATCAGCCGCGCCACGACGACGGGGTCGATGTTCGTGTAGTGGTTCGGCGCGAGCACGAAGGCCCCCTCGGCCGGGAGCTTCTCGGCGCCGCGCACCTCGATGCGGGCGAGCCGGTCGAAGAGCGGCGCGCCGACGGCGGCGACGCCCCGGAACACAGCGCTCTTCTCCTTGCCGCGGCCGAAGCGGCCGACCTGGCGAGGCGTCTGGACGAGGGGCGCGTCGACCCCGCCGGCCGGCGGGGTCGGCGAGGAGGCGTCGCTCACGTCGCGATCAGCCCTGGAAGTCGAAGTCGGCGCCCAGCTTGCGCAGCTTCGCGATGAAGTGCTCGTAGCCGCGGCTGATGATGCCGACGTTGCTGATCTTCGACTCGCCCTCGGCCGTCAGCGCGGCGATGAGGTGGCTGAAGCCGCCGCGCAGGTCGGGGACGCGGATGTCGGCGCCGTGCAGCGCGGTCGGGCCGTTGATGACGGCCGCCTGCTCGAACTCGCGACGGGCGACGCGACGGTCGTGGCCGGGCAGGCCCTCCTTGTGGACCGTGATGTCGGCGCCCATGTCGTTCAGCGCCTCGGTGAACTGGAAGCGGTTCTCGTAGACCGTCTCGTGCACGATCGAGGTGCCCTGCGCCTGGGTGAGCGCGACGATGAGCGGCTGCTGCCAGTCGGTCATGAAGCCGGGGTGCACGTCGGTCTCGACGACGACGGGCTTGAGCTCGCCGCCGGGGTGGAAGAAGCGGATGCCGTCCTCGTGGACGTCGAAGTCGCCGCCGACCTTGCGGAAGACGTTGAGGAACGTCATCAGGTCTTTCTGGTCGGCGCCCTCGACGAAGATGTCGCCCTTGGTCGCCAGCGCGGCGCTCGCCCAGCTGGCGGCCTCGTTGCGGTCGTTGATGGCCCGGTGCGTGTAGCCGCGGAGCGTCTTCACGCCCTCGATGAAGATGACGCGGTTCGGCTCGACCGAGACGATGGCGCCCATCTTCTGCAGGATGGCGATGAGGTCCATGATCTCGGGCTCGATCGCCGCGTTGCGGAGCTCGGTGACGCCGTCGGCGAGCACGGCCGTGAGCAGGACCTGCTCGGTCGCGCCGACGCTCGGGTAGGGCAGCTCGATGTTCGCGCCCTTGAGCCCGTCGGGCGCGGTGAGGTGGATGCCGTTGTACGACTTGTCGACCACCGCGCCGAAGGCACGGAGCGCGTCGAGGTGGAAGTCGATGGGACGGTCGCCGATGCGGCAGCCGCCGAGGTCGGGGATGAACGCTTCGCCCAGCCGGTGCAGCAACGGGCCGCAGAACAGGATCGGGATGCGGCTCGAGCCCGCGTGCGCGTCGATCTCGGCGAAGTGCGCCGACTCGACGTTGGCCGGGTCGAGGATCATCTCGCCGCGGGCCGGGTCGGTGATGCGGACGCCGTGCACCGACAGCAGGCCGCGGACGACGTTGACGTCGCTGATGTCCGGGACGTCGCGCAGGATGCTCGGGGTGTCGCCGAGCAACGCGGCGACCATCGCCTTCGTGGCGAGGTTCTTCGCCCCGCGCACCTCGATGCGACCGATCAGCGGCTTGCCGCCGCGGATGACGATCTCATCGGACTTCAGGCCGACACGGGCCCCTGCAGCTGCTGCGTCTTGGACGAGAGAGTTCACTTACTTCACCGGCAATGTCTTCGGGCGCCAGGCGGCGCGGCGGGTTTCGAATTCTGTGATCGCGGCTTCGTCGCGGAGGGTCAGTCCGATGTCGTCGAGACCCTCGAGGAGGCGCCACTTAGTGTAGGCATCGACCTCGAACGAGACCGTGAGGTCACCGACCGTGGCGGTCTGCGCGGCGAGGTCGACCGTGATCTCGATGCCGGGGCTCGCCTCGACGACCGCCCAGATCCGCTCGATGTCGTCCTCGGCCACGACGGCGCTCAGCAGGCCCTGCTTGCCCGAGTTGCCCCGGAAGATGTCGCCGAAGCGCGAGCTCAGCACGACGTCGAAGCCGAAGTCGCGGAGCGCCCAGACGGCGTGCTCGCGGCTCGAGCCGGTGCCGAAGTCGGGGCCGGCCACGAGCACTCGTGCGCCCTGGTACTCCGGGCGGTTGAGCACGAAGTCCGGGTCCTGGCGCGCCGAGAAGAAGAGCGCGTCCTCGAAGCCGGTCTTGGTGACCCGCTTGAGGAACTCGGCCGGGATGATCTGGTCGGTGTCGACGTTCGAGCGCTTCAGGGGCGCGGCCACGCCGGTGACGACGGTGAACTTCTGCACTAGGACGCGCCTCCTGCGGTCTGGCCGGTCAGCTCGGCGGCGACCTGGTCGTGGATCGGGGTCGACGACGCCGCGCCGACGGCGCCCGCCTCGTCGGCCGACAGGTCCCACGGGGACGACAGGGTGCCGCGGACGGCGGTCGCGGCGGCGACCAGCGGCGACACGAGGTGGGTGCGCCCGCCCTTGCCCTGGCGGCCCTCGAAGTTGCGGTTCGAGGTCGACGCGCAGCGCTCGCCCGGGGCGAGCTGGTCGGGGTTCATGCCGAGGCACATCGAGCAGCCGGCGAAGCGCCACTCGGCGCCGAAGTCGGTGAAGACCTTGTCGAGGCCCTCGGCCTCGGCCTCGAGCCGCACGCGGGCCGAGCCCGGCACGACCATCACGCGGACGCCCTCGGCCTTGGTCTTGCCCTGCACGATCGACGCGAAGGCCCTCAGATCTTCGATGCGGCTGTTGGTGCACGAGCCCATGAACACGGCGTCGACGGGGATCTGCTTCATCGGCGTGCCGGCCTCGAGGGCCATGTACTCGAGGGCGCGCTCGGCGGCGGCGCGCTCGTTGGGGTCGACGACGGTCGAGGGGTCGGGCACGGAGTCGCTCAGCGAGACGCCCTGGCCGGGGTTCGTGCCCCAGGTGACGAACGGCTCGAGCGAGTCGGCGTCGAGGAACACCTCGGCGTCGAACACGGCGTCGTCGTCGGTCGGGAGGGTCTTCCAGTAGGCGACCGCCTCGTCCCAGTCGGCGCCGGTCGGGGCGTGGTCGCGGCCCTCGAGGTAGTCGAAGGTGATCTGGTCGGGGGCGACCATCCCGGCACGGGCGCCGGCCTCGATCGACATGTTGCAGATCGTCATGCGCCCCTCCATCGAGAGGGCACGGATCGCGCTGCCGCGGTACTCGAGCACGTAGCCCTGGCCGCCGCCGGTGCCGATCTGCGCGATGACCGCCAGGATGACGTCCTTCGCCGTCACGCCGGGGCGCAGCGTGCCCTCGACGGTGACGGCCATGGTCTTGAACGGCTTGAGCGGCAGGGTCTGCGTCGCCATGACGTGCTCGACCTCGCTCGTGCCGATGCCGAAGGCCATCGCGCCGAACGCGCCGTGCGTCGAGGTGTGCGAGTCGCCGCAGACGACCGTGATGCCCGGCATGGTGAGGCCGAGCTGCGGCCCCACGACGTGGACGATGCCCTGCTCGGCGTCGCCGAGCGGGTGCAGGCGGACGCCGAACTCGGCCGTGTTGCGGCGGAGCGTCTCGATCTGCGTGCGGCTGGTGAGGTCGGCGATCGGCTTGTCGATCGCGAGGGTCGGGGTGTTGTGGTCCTCGGTGGCGATCGTCAGGTCGGTGCGCCGCATCGGCCGCCCTGCCTGCCGGAGCCCGTCGAAGGCCTGCGGGCTCGTGACCTCGTGGAGGAGGTGGAGGTCGATGTAGAGAAGGTCGGGGGCGCCGTCCTCGCCATTGACGACGACGTGGTCGTCCCACACTTTCTCGGCAAGCGTCCTGCCCACGGGCACGCCCCTCTCCTCGGGTGTCTCGGTCGGAATGATCGTCGAAGTCTACGCCAGCGCCTCCCGGCCCCTGCTCGACGCGCTGCCGGGTGCAACGCGGCCGCGGGCGCCCGGCATTCCCCTCGGCGAGCGCCGCGGCCGAGGTCTCCGAACACGAGGTGGGCGCGCGGCACCTCGCGGGTCCTGACTGGTACCAGGTCCTCCGTCGTGCGGCGGCGGACCCGCCCGACGAGGAGGTCGACCGAGCATGGTGCGAGACGACGCCCCCTGGCTGCCGGCCCGTCCCGGCGCGGGCCGCCGTGCCGACGCGCCGGAGGCCGGCGCGGCGCAGCCCGCCTCCCTGCCGTCCGGCTCCCGCCTCCCCCCTGTCGTGCCGCACGAGGAGGCGCCCCGACGTCGGCGCCGGACGACCGCCTCCTCGTCGTCCCGCCTGCGCTCCGCCTACCTCGCCCTCGCCCTCGCGACCACGGCCGTGCTCGTCGTCGGGGTCGCGGTCGTCCCCCGCTACGGCGACGGCCCGGCGTCCGGCACGCCCGTCGCGGACGAGCTGCGGCGCCTGCCGACGGATGCCGCGTGGACCCTCGACCTCGCCGGCCTCCTGGCGCCCGACGTGCCCCCGAGCTGCGTGCACGTCTGGCCCTCCGTCGCCGTCGACGGCCTCGTCGCCGTGGGCACCTCGGTCGACCTCGAGACCGACGACGCCGCGTCCTCGACCGGCTGTCGCCGCGCCGCCGTGTCGGGGAACACGAGCCGAGTGGCGCTCGTCGAGGCCGGGACGGGCCGTGTCCGCTGGGTGCACGACCTCGCGGCGGACGTGCCCGACGCGGACGCCCTGGCCATCCCGGCGACGCAGGTCGTCCCGGCCGCCGGCCGCGTGCTGGTCCAGGTCCAGACCTCAGGCGGCGCCGCGCAGGTCGCGCTCGACCTCGACGGAGGCGACTCGCAGGAGGTGGCGCGCGGGCGCCGCGACCTGCCCGCCGTGAGCGTCGCCGCCGTCGGGCGCCTGCAGCTCCGGGCCGTCGGCGGCACCGACGACGCGTCGAGGCGCTTCTCCCTCGTCGACGCGGGCGACCTCACCGAGCCCGTCTGGCAGGGCCGAGCCGACGTGGGCACCACTCCCCTGCTGCTGGAGTCGGGCGTCGTCGTCGAGGCGGACGGCCGCAGCTCGTTCGTCGACGGCCGGACCGGCGCGGCGCGTCCGCTCGAACGGGGCAGGGGCCGGGGCACGACCCTCGAGACGGCCGCCGTCGGCCCGGCCGTCGACGGATCCCTCTACGTGGTCGAGCGAGCGGGACGGTCCCGTCCGACCGTGTCGGCCGTCGACCCGCTCGGCGACCGGCGGTGGACGACCCCCGTCGACGCAGGCGCCCTCGACGTGACGGACCGGTGCGTCCTCGCCCTGTCGCCCGACGCCTCCTCCGTCACCTGCCTCGACCGGGGAGACGGGCGGGTGCTCTGGAGCCGCGACCTCGGCGGCCCTGCCCGGGTCGTGCCCGTGCCGGGGCAGTCGCGGGACGACGTCTGGGTCGTGGTGCAGCGCGACGACGGCCCCGAGCTGGCCGCCCTCGACGTGTCGGACGGCTCGCGCCGTGTCGCCCTGCCGCTCGGCCCGTCCGACGAGGTGGTCGCCGCCTCGCGCACCGTCGTCTACGTCGAGACCGACGACTCCGGCACCAGCCCCGACGCGGTCAGCGCGTACGACGCGTCGAGCGGACGTCGGCTCTGGACGTCGACGTCGACCGGGCGCGTCTCGTTCTGGGGCGGCGCCCTCGTCGTCGTGGACGACTCCGCCGCCGCCTCCCGCCTCGTCGACCGCACCCGCGTCGGGAGCACCTCGTGACGGTGCCGGGCGCCCCGTGGCAGCCCTCGAGGCCGAGGGCTGCGGTGGTCTGGGAGAAGCCGACGACCGGGGCACGGACGACGGCTGCCGAGGAGGCGGAGGGCGGGCAGCAGGTCCTGCCCCCGTCCGGGAGCCCGTCGGGTCGTCCGCCGTCGCCCGGCCCGCGCTGGTGGCGCCGCCTCGCGCCCGGCCGTCGTCTCGCCCTCGGCTACCTCGCCCTGGTGGTGGCCGCCGTGGCCGTCACCGCCGCCCTCGTCCCCGGCCAGCCGGTGTACGGCGGCCTGTCGCCCTGGCAGGGCACGTCGACCGTCGACCTGCGGGAGGCGCCGACCGCCTCCGGCTGGACCGCCGACCTCGCCGGGGCCCTCGCCCCCGGCGCGCCGGCCCTCTGCCTGCGGTTCCCCTCGGCGCCGGTCGGCGACGACGGTCTCGTGCTCGTCCGCGCCGCACCGGCCTGGACCTACGGCTTCGCCAACGACGCGGGCTGCGGCAGCGACACCCGGCAGGTCGGGTCGCGGGTCGGGCTGCTCGACACGCGGGACGGCCGGATGGCCTGGGTGCACGACGCCCGGGACGACTTCGCCGACCTGGGCGACCTCGACGGAGCCGAGGTGCTGTCGGCCTCGGCGATCGGCCCGGCGGGCGACCCCGACCGCCTCCTGCTGCGCACCTCGGGCGGCGCCCTCTCGAAGCTCGTGGCGCTGGACCCCGCGACGGGTCGGGTCGTCGACGGCTCCGCGCCGTGGACGACGACGGACAGCGACCAGTTCCAGTCGGAGGGCCAGGTCGTCCTCACGGGACGCCAGCCGTCCGCGGGCGGCGCCTACCGGTACGAGGTCCGCGACGCGGACGACCTCGGGCACGTGACGTGGCGGGGCGCCGGCACGACGACGGGCGTCGTCCTCGCCCTCCCGGACCGCGCCCTCGTCTCGACGCCGGGCGGCACGGTGGCCGTCGACCCGCGGACGGGCCGCGAGCGCGACTGGGGCACGAGGCTCGACACGCTGGTCGGGCCGCTCGTGCACGACGACCTCATCGTGTCGCCGTCGGGTCGGTCGGGGGGCTTCACGGCCGTCGACCTCGACGGGCGCACCCGGTGGACGACCTCCCCCGACGTGCAGGGGGCGCCGAGCGCGGCACGCACGTGCCTCGTCGTGACCGACGTCGCGGACGACCGCGTCAGCTGCGTCGACTGGGACACGGGCGAGACCCGCTGGAGCCACGACCGCCGGGGAGCGGTCAGCGTCGACGGCCTCGCCGGCCAGACCGACGACGACCTCTTCGCCGCGGCGCCCGACGGGGACGACGGATCGCTCGCCCTGCGCGTCCTCGACGGGACGGACGGGGCCGCGAGGTCGGTCGTCGAGCTGCCGGGCGGTGCGGTGCCGGCCGCGACCGGACGCACCGTCGGCTACGCGTTCGCCTACGGCAGCTCGGGCGGCCGGTCGACGGTCGTCGCCTTCGACCGGTCGTCGGGCGAGCGGCTGTGGGTCTACCAGGGCAGGCTGCAGGTGTCGTTCTGGGGCGGAGCGCTGGTCGACGTCGACGTCGACGGCGTGGCGCACGAGCTCACCGGACCGGAGGCGTCCGAGGTCGTCGCGCCCCGGTGGTGACGACGACCCTGTTCGAACGCGTGTTCGAACGATCAGCTAGGCTGAGGGGCATGAGCACGACCTTCACATCCTCCCTGCTGGACGGCCTCGACGACGACGCCGAGACGGGCGCGGGCCCCGTCACGAGGCGGGGCACCGGCCTGCGCGACCTCGACGGGGCCGTGCAGCACCTGCCCCTCGACGACGGCGCGTGGCTCGACCTCGTGCCCGGCTGGGCGACGGGCAGCGACGCGATGTTCGAGCGCCTCGTCGCCGAGGTCCCCTGGCAGGCCGACACGCGGACGATGTACGACCGGGTGGTCGAGGTGCCACGGCTGGTGTCGTCCTACGGCGAGCGCGACGTGCTGCCCGACCCCGTGCTCGGCACGGCGCGCGACGAGCTGAACCAGTGGTATTCCAGCCGGCGCGGGGCGCCCGACGCGCAGCTGTTCCGCCGCGCCGGGCTCTGCTTCTACCGCACGGGCGACGACAGCATCGCCTGGCACGGCGACCGCGTCGGCCGCACGATCGACCGCGACACGATGGTGGGCATCCTGTCCCTCGGCGCGCCGCGCACCCTCGCGATCCGGTCACGTCGCACGGGCAAGGTGCAGCGCTTCCCCCTCGGCCACGGCGACCTGCTGGTGATGGGCGGCAGCAGCCAGCGCACGCACGAGCACGCGATCGCGAAGACCCGCAAGGCGGTCGGCCCGCGCATCTCGGTGCAGTTCCGACCGGTGTGGCCTGCGTAGGCCGCCCGCGGCCGGAGCGGGCCGCTCGGGTCTGGACAGACAGGCACGGCGACCGGTGTGGCCTGCGTAGGCCGCCCGCGGCCGGAGCGGGCCGCTCGGGTCTGGACAGACAGGCACGGCGATCGGTGTGGCCTGCGTAGCGGCTCCCTCCCACCCGACGCTCGTCGCTCATCCGGGCCTGCGCTCGTATGCTGTGCGCACGACCGACGACGAGGTGGACGAGCATGGCACCAGCGACCCGTGACGACGTGGCGCGCCTGGCCGGCGTCTCGTCGAGCACCGTCTCGTACGCCCTCAGCGGCCGTCGGACGATCTCGGACGCCACCCGCCGTCGCGTCGAGGCGGCCATGGCCGAGCTCAACTACACGCCGAACGCCTTCGCGCGCGGCCTGGCGGGGTCGCGGGGCGGCATCCTGGCCCTGCACTACCCGTACGGCAGGCGCGGCGTGACGTCGTCCGAGTTCGAGTACGTCGCGGCAGCCACGGACCGGGCGCGGGAACGCGGCTACCACCTCCTGCTCTGGTCGACCCCGATCGACGACGTCGAGGGCCTGGAGAGCCTCGTGAGCGAGGGCCTGGTCGACGGCGTCGTCCTGATGGAGCTGACGCCGGAGGACGACCGCGTGCCCGTCCTGACGGAGGCGCGGGTCCCTTTCACGAACATCGGCCGCCCCGACGACGTGGCCGGCCTCTGGTTCGTGGACGCCGACTACGACGCGCTGGGGCGCCTGGCCGTGCAGCACCTCGTCGACCTCGGCCACGAGCGGGCGTTCTTCCTCAGCCAGTCGGTCGGCTCGCACGAGCGCGGCTCGGGCCCCCTCGCGAGGGCCTCCCGCGCACTGGACGACGCCGCGCGGCGAGCGGGCCTCGTGCTCGAGGTGCACCACGCCCCCGTCTCGGTCACGGGCGGCCGCGCGGCCTTCGACGCGTTCGTCGCCTCGCCGGCACGTCCCACCGCGGTGGTCGCGTTCAACGAGACGGCGTTGGCCGGCTTCGTGCAGGCGGCCGCGTTCGCCGGCTGCTCGATCCCCCGAGACGCCTCGGTGGTGGCCCTCAGCATCGGCGACCTCGCCGCGGACATGACCTCGCCGCCGCTCACGACCGTCTCGCCGCCCGGTGTCGAGCTCGCGGCGGCCGCCGTCGACCACCTCGTCGACCGGCTGGAGGGATGCCGGCTCGACGCGCCGCACCTCCTCGTGGCCCCGCAGCTCGTCGTCCGGGGCAGTTCCGCGCCCCCGCCCCTCGACTCCCACGGCGCCGTCCGTCCTGCCGCTCGTCCCGCTGCGACGCGCCGCTAGCACGGGTTGTTGCGCGCCTCCTGCGCGTGTGTGACACTCATCGTCGACGCGCGTCGACGACGACGCGCGCGGCAGTGTCCCGGCTCGGCAGCACGGGCGGGGCACGTGCATCGCAACTCGACGAGGAGATCACCATGCGAGCATCCCTGCACCGCAGGTTCACCGGGCCCCTGGCCATCCTGGCGGCATCCAGCTTCCTGCTGGTCGGCTGCTCCGGAAGCGCCGACCCCAACGACCCCAACGCGGGCGGCGACGCCGGCGGATCGGTCGGCACGGCCGACGGCGTCGTCAACGTCTACGGCACCATCAACGGCGACGAGGCGACCCTGCTCGAGGAGTCGTGGGCCGACTGGGAGAAGCAGAACGACATCGAGATCAAGTACACGGGCGACAAGGAGTTCGAGAAGCAGATCGGCATCAAGGTCCAGGGCGGCGACACCCCCGACCTCGCGATCTTCCCGCAGCCAGGTCTCCTCGCCGACACCGTGACGTCGTCGGGCAAGGTGCAGGAGCTCCCGGCCGACGCGCTCGCCAACGTCAAGGAAGGCTGGTCCGAGGACTGGCAGAAGTACGGCCAGGTCGACGGCACGCAGTACGGTGCTCCGCTGATGGCCAGCGTCAAGGGCTACGTCTGGTACTCCCCCGCGAAGTTCGCGGAGTGGGGCGTCGAGATCCCCAAGACCTACGACGAGCTCGTCGAGGTCTCGAAGACCATCCAGGAGAAGACCGGCACCGCTCCCTGGTGCGCGGGCTTCAACTCGGGCGAGGCCTCGGGCTGGCCCGGCACCGACTGGGTCGAGGACCTCGTGCTCCGCGAGGCCGGCCCCGACGCCTACGACTCGTGGGTCTCCGGCGACACGAAGTTCACCGACCCCGAGATCAAGGACGCGTTCGACTCCGTCGGCACGATCCTGCAGGACCCGGCGATGGTCAACGCCGGCTACGGCGACGTGAAGTCGATCAACTCGACCGCTTTCGGCGACGTCGCGACCAACGTGGCGAACGGCAGCTGCGCGCTGACGCACCAGGCCTCGTTCTTCGAGGGCTTCCTCACCGCGGCGAACAACGCCGAGGGCACCCCCGCCACGGTCGCCGAGGACGGCGACGTGTGGGCCTTCCTCACCCCGCCGATGAAGGAGGACGACCCGGCAGCCGTCACCGGCGGCGGTGAGTTCGTCGCCGCGTTCTCGAACGACGACGACACCGCCAAGGTGCAGGCGTACCTCGCCAGCGCCGACTGGGCGAACAGCCGCGTCTCGCTCGGAGGCGTCATCTCCGCGAACAAGGGCCTCGACCCGGAGAACGCCGGCAGCGACCTGCTGAAGGGCGCCGTCGAGATCCTCCAGGGCACGGACACCACGTTCCGCTTCGACGGCTCCGACCTGATGCCCAAGTCGGTCGGCTCCGACAGCTTCTGGAAGGGCATGGTCGACTGGATCGACGGCACGGACACCGACTCGGTGCTCGAGGAGATCCAGGCCGGCTACACCAGCTAGCCAGCAACCCCGCCGTGAGGGGCCGTCGCCGTGCGGCGGCGGCCCCTCACGCGTCCCCGTCGCGCACAGCCGCCTCCTCCCGCCTGCGCCCGAGCGCCCCCCGTACCCGAACGTGAAAGGGACAGCGATGTCCAGTTTCTTCCAGTGGTTGGCGGGCATCCCGCCCCTGGCCCAGATCCCTCTGATCCTGCTCGCCTTCGCCGCGCTGGTCGGCGTGGTGCTCGTCTTCGTCGAGTTCGCGCCCCGCCGCGGCCTGCAGTACACGATCCTCCGCCTCGCCGTCTGCGTCGTCGTCCCCGTGGTGGTGCTGCTCGCCTTCGGCCTCTACCAGTCGGTCATCTGGGTCGCGGCGATCGCCGCCGTCCTCGGCGGCGGGCTGTTCCTGCTCGACTACCGCTCGAAGCGCGGGGCCGGCTACTCGCTCCAGCTCATCGCCTTCATGACCCCGGCGGTGTTCTTCCTGCTGATCGGCCTGATCTACCCCACCATCACCACCGCGGGCCAGGCCTTCATGAAGAACGACGGCTCGGGCTTCGCGGGCCTCGACAACTTCGTCTGGGTCTTCACGAGCCCCGACGGCCTCACCGCCTTCGGCAACACGCTGATCTGGGTGCTGCTCGCGCCGATCACCGCGACCGCCATCGGCCTCGCCTACGCGGTCTTCATCGACAAGAGCCGCGGCGAGAAGTTCCTGAAGCTGCTCGTCTTCATGCCGATGGCCATCTCGTTCGTGGGCGCGTCGATCATCTTCAAGTTCTTCTACGACATCCGCCAGGGCGACCAGATCGGCCTGCTGAACGGCATCCTCGTCGGCTTCGGCGGCCAGCCCGTCGACTGGCTGGGCCTCGAGCCGTGGAACACCCTCCTGCTCGTGATCGTGCTGATCTGGACCCAGGCGGGCTTCGCGATGACCGTGCTGTCCGCGGCCATCAAGGGCGTCCCGGCGGAGCAGCTCGAAGCGGCCTCGCTCGACGGGACGAACGGCTTCCAGGCCTTCCGTCACATCACGGTCCCCGGCATCCGCACCACGATCATCGTGGTGCTCACGACCATCTCGATCGCCTCGCTCAAGGTCTACGACATCGTCTCGGCGATGACCGGCGGCCGGAACGACACGACCATCCTCGCCTTCGAGATGGTGCGCCAGTTCCAGCTCGG
This sequence comes from Frigoribacterium sp. PhB116, assembly GCF_004364285.1. Taxonomy (GTDB): domain Bacteria; phylum Actinomycetota; class Actinomycetes; order Actinomycetales; family Microbacteriaceae; genus Frigoribacterium. Next base: position 877,302 of record NZ_SOBE01000001.1, read on the forward strand.
CAGCCGCACCGGGTACAGCTCGGCGCTGGCCGTGATCCTGTTCGTGCTCGTCCTGCCGATCGTCGTCTACAACGCCCGCCAGATCCAGAAGCAGAGGGAGATCCGATGACCGCCACCCCCACCCCCGTCGGGGTCGCCGTCGGCTCGGGCACCGAGCGGCAGCTCAAGCGCGGCCTCGCCGCCGTCGAGAGCTCGAGCGGCAAGCTGAAGAAGGGCACGACGAGCCGCGGCGCCACGATCGCCGCGCTCATCATCGCCGCGATCTGGACGCTGCCGACGGCCGGTCTCTTCATCTCGTCGTTCCGCCCCGCGAACGACATCAAGACGACCGGCTGGTGGACCGTCTTCGCCAATCCCGGGTTCACGCTCGACAACTACGTCAACGCGTTCAACTCGGGCGACAGCCTCACCCTCGGCAAGGCCTTCTTCAACTCCCTCGTCATCACGCTGCCCGCGGCCCTCATCCCGATCACGATCGCCAGCCTCGCGGCCTACGCGTTCGCGTGGATCGACTTCAAGGGCCGCAACACGATGTTCGTGCTCGTCTTCGCGCTGCAGATCGTGCCGATCCAGATGGCCCTCGTGCCGCTGCTCCGGCTCTTCTCCGACGGTCTCCGGGTCGGGGGCCTGTACATCCTCCCCGGCCTCGGGGTGAACGGGCTCGACGGCTCGTTCGCCAAGGTGTGGATCGCGCACACGATCTTCGCGCTCCCCCTGGCGATCTTCATGCTGCACAACTTCATCTCCGAGATCCCGGCGGAGGTGATCGAGGCGGCCCGCATGGACGGCGCCGGACACGGCCAGGTCTTCTTCCGCATCGTGCTGCCGCTGTCCATGCCGGCCATCGCCTCCTTCGGCATCTTCCAGTTCTTGTGGGTGTGGAACGACCTGCTCGTGGCGACGGTGTTCACCTCGGGGCAGGGGCTGCCCATCACGAAGGCGCTGCAGGACCTGTCCGGCTCGTACGGCCAGTCGTGGGAGCTGCTCACGGCCGGCGCCTTCATCTCGATCATCGTGCCGCTGATCGTGTTCTTCGCCCTGCAGCGGTTCTTCGTCCGCGGCCTGCTGGCCGGCGCCACGAAGGGCTAGACCGCCCTGGCGGTGCTCGACCTGCCTCACGGCGGGACGGCCCCGGCGACGTCACCCCGACGTCGTCGGGGCCGTCCTCGTGGGGGCTGGGCCGGGGCGGGCCCTGAGGGGCCGATCCTTCCCCAGAACGACGAAACCGCCCGGCTGAGAGCCGGGCGGTTTCGTGGTGGTGACCCCAACGGGATTCGAACCCGTGTTACCGCCGTGAGAGGGCGACGTACTAGGCCGCTATACGATGGGGCCGTATTTGCAACTCGTCGAGTATGCCACAGCTGTCGAGCCGGTCACAAATCGAGGCCGCCCCGCGTGTCGCGGGCGGTCCGCGGGCGTGCAGGAGGCGGGGCACCGGTCCCCGACGAGGGGTCGCCGCGGCCTGCGGCGGGCGTACAGTCGGCCTCATGCGCCTCACGAAACTCGAACACGCCTGCCTCGTCGTCGAGAAGGACGGGCGCAAGCTCGTCATCGACCCCGGCTCGTTCACCGCTCCCCTGGTCGACCTGCACGACGTCGACGCCGTCGTCGTGACCCACGAGCACGCCGACCACTGGACGCCCGACCAGCTCGGCCACCTGCGGGAGACGAACCCCGGCGCGGTCCTGTACGGACCGCAGGGCGTCGCGGACGCGGCCGACGGGTTCGAGGTCCACGTCGTCACCGACGGCGACATGGTCGAGGCCGGGCCCTTCACCCTGTCGTTCCACGGGACGCGGCACGCGGTGATCCACGAGAGCATCCCCGTGATCGACAACGTCGGCGTCCTGGTCGACGGATCGCTGTTCTACCCGGGCGACCAGTTCACCGTGCCGGACGTGCCCGTCGAGACCCTGGCGACGCCGGTCGGCGCCCCGTGGCTCAAGGTGTCCGAGGTCATCGACTACGTGGCGGCGGTGAAGCCGAAGCTGGCCTTCCCGACGCACGAGCAGACCCTCTCCGGCCCCGGCCTGGCGATGCACTTCGACCGCATGAAGGCGAGCGCGCAGTCGGTGGGCGGCGACGCCGTGCAGCTCGCGGCCCACGAGTCGATCGAGCTCTAGGCGCGGCCTCTCCCCCGCACGCACAGCCGCACGCCCGCACGCACCACGACGCCCCGGCGCCGGTCAGAGGACCGACACCGGGGCGTCGTCGTGTCGCGCGAGGCGCGAGGGAGGGCAGCGCTACAGCGTGACGTCGATCTCGCGCAGCAGCTCGGCGTCGATCGCCGTGCGCACCTTCTCGAGCAGGTCGTCGGGCGCGGGGCTGTCGATCGTGAGCACGCTGAGAGCCTGGCCCCCGGCGCTGCGGCGGGCGATCTGCATGCCGGCGATGTTGATGCCGGCGTCGCCGAACTCCTTGCCGTAGACGGCGACGATGCCCGGGCGGTCGCCGTAGACCATGACGAGGTGGTGGGCCGCGATCGGGACCTCGACGTCGTAGCCGTTGATCTCGACGATCTTCTCGACCTGCTTCGTGCCCGTCAGTGTGCCCGAGACCGAGATCTGGCCGCCGTCGGCGAGCGAGCCGCGGACGGTGAGGACGTTGCGGTACTCCTCGCTCGTGGGGTCCGTGAGCAGCCGCACGGTGATGCCGCGCTGCTCCGCCAGCAGCGGCGCGTTCACGTAGCTGACCGACTCGCTGACGATGTTCGTGAAGATGCCCTTGAGCGCAGCGAGCTTGAGGACGCTGACGTCGTGGTCGACGAGGTCGCCGCGGACCTCGACGTCGACGCTGGTGAGGGGCGAGTCGGCGAGGGCGGCGAAGACCTGGCCGATCTTCTCGAGCAGCGGGATGCCGGGGCGCACGTAGGGGTCGATGACCCCGCCGGCGACGTTCACGGCGTCGGGCACCAGCTCGCCGCCGAGGGCGAGTCGCACCGAGCGCGCGACCGAGACGCCCGCCTTCTCCTGCGCCTCGTCCGTCGACGCGCCGAGGTGCGGGGTCACGACGACGTTCTCGAGGCCGAGCAGCTTCTGGTCGACCGGGGGCTCCGACACGAAGACGTCGAGGCCCGCGCCGGCGATCTCGCCCGTGGTGAGCGCCGTGTAGAGGTCGTCCTCGTCGATCAGGCCGCCACGGGCCACGTTGACGACGAAGGCCGTCGGCTTCATCGCCTTCATCTGCTCGAGGCCGATCATGCCGGTCGTCTCGGCCGTCTTCGGCATGTGGATGGTGACGAAGTCGGCGGTGGCGAGCAGCTCGTCGAGCGAGAGCAGCGTGACGCCGAGCTGCTGGGCGCGGGCCGGGGTGACGTACGGGTCGTAGGCGACCACGTTCACGCCGAAGGCCTGCAGGCGGGCCGTGATCAGCGCTCCGATGCGTCCGAGGCCCACGATGCCCACGGTCTTCTCGAACAGCTCGACGCCCGTGTACTTCGAGCGCTTCCACTGGCCCTGGGCCAGGGCGGAGTGCGCCGCCGGGATGTGCCGCGCGAGGCTGAGGATGTGTCCGACGGTGAGCTCGGCCGCCGAGATGATGTTGGAGGTCGGCGCGTTCACGACCATGACGCCGGCGGTCGTGGCCGCCTTGATGTCGACGTTGTCGAGCCCGACGCCCGCACGGGCGATCACCTTGAGGCCGGGAGCCGCCGCGACGGCCTCGGCGTCCAGCTGCGTCGCCGAGCGGACGAGCACCGCGTCGGCCCCCGCGAGGGCCGAGAGCAGCGCGGGACGGTCGGTGCCGTCCACCGACCGGACGTCGAAGTCGGGGCCGAGGGCCTCGACGGTGGCGGGTGAGAGTTCTTCTGCGATCAGCACGACGGGCTTGGCCACGGAGACGATGTCCTAACGAGAGGGGTCTGGGGTGAACGCCGCGACGCGCCGTGGGCGCGGCTGCTGTGCACTCTATCGACTCGGGCGGCGCATGACGCGCACATGACGCCCCGCCCCGCGTCCGCCGTCGGGGCGCACGGCCCGGCGGCTCGGATCAGATGCTGAGCACGTACGCCGTGATCGTGAGCGACACCGAGCCGACGAGCGCCAGCGCCGCGACGAACGCGAGCACGACCTGCCAGAGCGGCCGCCGGCGCGCCACGAGGAGCGCCGCGACCCACGCGACGACCGGCAGCAGCACGTTGGCCACGAGCGCGGCCCACGGCGGCGAGGCGGCTAGGCCGTCGACCCCGACCTCGTCGAAGAACTCGTTGTTCTGGTAGCGGACGTCCTGCGGCACGAGCACGAGGTTGGTGATCGCCTCGTACAGGTCGTAGGCGAAGAACGAGGCGGCCAGGGCGGCGACCACGACGACGCCGACGCGGGAGCCACGACGGCGTGAGGCGGCGGCGGGGCCGGCCGGCTGCGTGGCCGGGCCGGTCTCGCGGGCGGTCACGCGCCTCCTCCGATCACCAGCGGCCACGGCGCCAGGGCGACCGCCCCGACGGCGAACACGAGGAGGCGGCGCGACGACCGCGACTGCGGCACGAGCAGGATCGTGGTCACGAACCACACCGCGGGCGCGACGATCGCCAGCGCGACGCCGAGCAGCCACAGCGCCGTCTGCACACGGTCGACGGCCGTGCCGCCGAACGAGAGCAGGAACTGGTCCCTCGAGACGAGCCAGCCGACGCAGGACAACAGCGCGACGCCGCCGAAGACCCCGTGGCCCACCAGGGAGGCGCTGCTCATCCCCGCGGGGAGCTCGTCGTCGGCCTCGGGGCCGGCCTGCGAGACGGGCGCGGGGCCCTCGACGTGGCTGGCGTCACGCTCGTCTCCCCAGCTGAGGGCGTCGTCGTGCTCGTCGATCTCGTCGTGCTCGTCGTGCTCGTCGATCTCGTGTGGCTCGGGGCGCGCCGGGAACGGGTCGGTCATGCCGTCGTCTTCGACGAGATCGCCTCCAGCAGCGCCGGGAACAGCGGGTGGCCCTGCTCGACGCCGGTCAGCGTGACCGTCAGCTCCTCGTCGGGGAGACCCGAGGTGAGCAGCGCCTGCAGCTCGACGCTCTCGGAGTCGTCCGGCACGTCGAAGTCGAGCGCCGCACGGACCGCACGGACGAGCGCGTCGTGTCCCAGCCCGCGCTCGGCGAGCTGCGCGGCCGGGCCGACGAAACGCTCGTGGCGGCTGAGCTTGCGCAGCGGGCCACGGCCGACCCGCTCGGTCGTGTCGGGCAGGTGCGGGTTCGAGATGCGCACCAGGTTCTTCTCGACGTAGGCCTGCTGCTCGTCGAGGTCGAGGTCGTGCTTGGCGACGAGCAGCTCGGTGGTCTCGCGCAGCGCGCCGCGGACCTCGGCCAGCACGGCCTCGTCGGCCAGCGCCTCGCGGATGCTCTCGAGGCCGCGCGAGAAGCCGTGGTAGGCGGCGGCCGCGTGGGCGGTGTTGACCGTGAACAGCTTCCGCTCGATGAACGGCTCGAGGTCGTCGACCCAGGTGACGCCCGCGATGTCGGGCCGGTCGGCGCCGAAGGGCGTGCTCTCGACGACCCACTCGAAGAACGACTCGATGGTCACGTCGAGCGAGCCGCCGGCCTGCTCGGGGACGATGCGGTCGATCGCGCAGTTGGCGAAGACGGCGTTCTCGGCCGGGTCGGCCTGGCGGACGGCCTCAGCCAGGGAGTCGGTGGCGTTGATCGCGTTCTCGCACGCGATCACGGCGAGCGGCGCCAGGGAGGCCTCACGGGCGGCGAGCCCGCGGGCGATCACCGGGGCGACGAACGGGAGGATGCGGGCGCCCACGGCCGTCGTGACGACGTCGGCGGTCGCGATCTCGGCGACCAGCGCCTCCTCGTCGGTGCGGCTGTTGATCGCCCGGTAGCCGTCGACCACGGTGGTGCGGCTCTGCTCGCCGACCTCGTGCACCTCGAACGACGACTGCTGCTGCAGCAGGCCGATCAGCTCGTCGTTGACGTCCGCGAACACGACCTCGTAGCCGCTCGCGTGCAGGAACTGCGCCACGAAGCCCCGACCGATGTTCCCCGCACCGAAGTGCACTGCCTTCTTGCTCGCTGCCATGCCCTAGATCATGCCACGACAGCCCGTGAACCCCGGACGGCCGAGGGGCCCCGCTCCTAGTGGAGAGGGGCCCCTGCGGGTGGTGCTCAGGTGGAGAGGGGGTGGCTAGCGCGCAGCGCTGCCGTCGACGTAGTCCGTGTCGGTCTGCTTCCAGGCGAAGAGTGCGCGGAGCTCCTGGCCGGTGGCCTCGATGGGGTGCTCCTCGCCCTTCTTGCGCAGCTCGGCGAACTCGGGCGCGCCGGCGTCCTGGTCGTCGATGAAGCGCTTCGCGAAGGCGCCCGACTGGATGTCGGCCAGGACGGCCTTCATGTTCTCCTTCACGTCGGGCGTGATGACCCGGGGGCCCGAGACGTAGTCGCCGTACTCGGCGGTGTCGGAGACGCTCCAGCGCTGCTTGGCGAGGCCGCCCTCCCAGATGAGGTCGACGATCAGCTTGAGCTCGTGCAGCACCTCGAAGTAGGCGATCTGCGGCTGGTAGCCGGCCTCGGTGAGGGTCTCGAAGCCGTACTGGATCAGCTGCGAGGTGCCGCCGCAGAGCACGGCCTGCTCGCCGAAGAGGTCGGTCTCGGTCTCTTCGGTGAAGGTCGTCTTGATGCCGCCGGCACGGAGACCGCCGATGCCCTTCGAGTACGACCAGGCGAGGTCCCAGGCCGAGCCGGATGCGTCGTTCTCGACCGCCACGATGACGGGGACGCCACGGCCGGCCTCGAACTCGCGGCGGACGGTGTGTCCGGGGCCCTTGGGGGCGACGAGCAGCACGTCGACGTTGTCGGGGGCCTCGATGTAGCCGAAGCGGATGTTGAAGCCGTGGCCGAAGACGAGCGCCTTGCCCTCGGTGAGGTTCGGGGCGATGTCGTCCGCGTAGACGTGGCGCTGCACCTGGTCGGGCGCGAGGACGACGATCACGTCGCCCCAGGCCGAGGCCTCGGCGGGGGTGTGGACCGTGAAGCCGGCCTCCTCGGCCTTGGCGCGGCTCTTCGAGCCCTCCTTGAGGCCGATGACGACCTCGACGCCCGAGTCGCGCAGGTTGAGCGCGTGGGCGTGGCCCTGCGAGCCGTAGCCGATGACGGCGACCTTCTTGCCCTGGATGATCGACAGGTCTGCGTCGGTGTCGTACACGATCTCAGTCACGGTGGTGGTTCTCCTTGTGTGGGGCGGTGGGGTGGAGCAGGGAGGCGGCGGGGACGAGCCCGCGCCGGTCACTGGGCCTTGGGGACCCGGTCGGTGATCGCCTTCGAGCCGCGGCCGATGGCCAGCAGGCCGGACTGCGAGATCTCGCGGATGCCGTAGGGCTCGAGCACGCGCAGCAGCGCCGTGGTCTTGCCGGTGTCGCCGGTGACCTCGATCACGAGCGAGTCGGTCGAGACGTCGACCACGGACGCGCGGAAGAGCGTGACGGCCTCGAGCACCTGCGACCGGGTGGTGGCGTCGACCCGGACCTTGATCAGCATGTGCTCGCGCTGCACCGACTGCGAGTAGTCGAGCTCGACGATCTTGATGACGTTGATCAGCTTGTTGAGCTGCTTCGTCACCTGCTCGAGCGGCAGCTCCTCGACGTCGACGACGACGGTGATGCGGCTGAGGCCCTCGACCTCGCTCTTGCCCACTGCGAGGCTCTCGATGTTGAAGCCGCGGCGGGCGAAGAGCCCGGCGACCCGGGTCAGCAGACCGGGCTTGTCCTCGACGAGGAGGCTCAGGACGTGGCTCATGCGTGCTCTCCTGTCATGTCGCCGTCACGGGTCGTGTCGGAGGCGCTGGTGCCGGGGGCCTCGTCGTCCCACTCGGGGGCGAGGGCCCGGGCGTGCTGGATCTCGGAGTTGGAGACGCCCTGGGGCACCATCGGCCAGACCATGGCGTCGCGGCTGACGACGAAGTCGATCACGACCGGGCGGTCGTTCGTCTCGAGTGCGAGCTGGATGGCGGCGTCGATCTCGTCCTCCCGCGTGACGCGGATGCCGAGGGCTCCGTACGCGTCGGCGAGCTTGACGAAGTCGGGCACCATCCGGGTCTCGTGGCCCGTGTTCAGATCGGTGAACGAGTGGCGCCCCTCGTAGAAGAGGGTCTGCCACTGACGGACCATGCCGAGCGACGAGTTGTTGATGATCGCGACCTTGATCGGGATGTCGTTGATGACGCAGGTGGCGAGCTCCTGGTTCGTCATCTGGAAGCACCCGTCGCCGTCGATGGCCCACACGACGCGGTCCGGCTGGGCCACCTTGGCGCCCATCGCGGCCGGCACCGAGTAGCCCATCGTGCCCGCGCCTCCCGAGTTCAGCCAGGCGTGGGGACGCTCGTACTCGATGAACTGCGCGGCCCACATCTGGTGCTGGCCCACGCCGGAGGCGTAGATCGCCTCGGGACCGGACAGCTGCCCGATCCGCTGGATCACGGCCTGAGGCGAGAGGAGGCCGTCGTCGGGCTGGGTGTAGCCGAGCGGGAACTGCTCGCGCAACCCCTCGAGCTCCTGCCACCAGGCGGAGGTGTCGGCGCGGTCGGCGGCGGGGATCTCGGCGAAGGCCGCAGCGAGGTCGGGGATGACGACCTTCGCGTCGCCCACGATGGGGACGTCCGCGAGGCGGATCTTCGAGATCTCAGCCGGGTCGATGTCGACGTGGATCACCTTGGCGCCGGGGGCGAAGAGATCGGCCTTGCCGGTGACGCGGTCGTCGAAGCGGGCGCCGAGCGCGATGATGAGATCGCTCTCCTGCAGGCCGAGGACGGCCGGGACGGTGCCGTGCATGCCCGGCATGCCCAAGTGCTGGGCGTGGGTGTCGGGGAACGCGCCGCGAGCCATCAGCGTCGTGACGACGGGGGCGCCGGTCAGCTCGACCAGCGTCCTGAGCTCGGCGGACGCCCCGGCACGGATCACTCCGCCGCCGACGTAGAACACGGGCTGCTTCGCCTCGGCGATCATCTGGGCCGCCGCGGCGATCTGCTTGCCGTGCGCCTTCGTGACCGGCCGGTAGCCGGGCAGGTCGACGACGGGCGGCCAGACGAAGGGCGCCGAGTTCTGCTGGGCGTCCTTGGTGATGTCGACGAGCACGGGGCCGGGCCGGCCGGTGCTCGCGATCTGGTACGCGGCGGCGAGCGTCGCGGGGATGTCCTCGGGCTTCGTCACGAGGAACGAGTGCTTGGTGATCGGCATCGTGATGCCGACGATGTCGGCCTCCTGGAACGCGTCGGTGCCCATCAGGGTCGAGAAGACCTGTCCCGTGATGGCGAGCAGCGGCATGCTGTCCATGTAGGCGTCCGCGATGGCGGTGACGAGGTTGGTGGCCCCCGGACCGGAGGTGGCGATCGCCACGCCGACCCGTCCCGATGCCGCGGCGTAGCCCTCGGCCGCGTGGCCGGCGCCCTGTTCGTGGCGCACGAGGATGTGGCGGATGGCGGTCGACGCCATCAGCTCGTCGTAGAAGGGGATGATCGCGCCGCCGGGGAGGCCGAAGACGTCGGTGACCCCGAGGTGCTCGAGCGACTTGAGGATCGCGCCGGAGCCCGTGAGGACGACCGGCTGCGTGGTCGTCGCGGAGCTCGTGGGGCCGGCAGCGGGGGCCGGCCGGGCGCCGGGGCGCACGGGGGCGCCGGGCTGAGGTGTCGTGTCGTTGGGCATCAGTGCCGATTCCCTCTTCGTGGTGGTGGTGGAGCGGTGACGACGGTGCCGGTCGACGGCGGTGCGCTGTGCGGAGCGGCGAGCCGGACGCCCCGTCCGGATGCCGGCTCGGGCTGCGGTGCCGCGCCGATCGGGACGAGGTCAGTACGTGACTGCGCCCTCGGCCGCGGAGCGGACCTGGCGTGCGTACTTGGCGAGGACACCGCGGGTGTAGCGCGGAGGGAGGGGAGCCCAGCCTTCTCGGCGGGCCTCGAGCTCAGCGGCGTCGACGAGTAGGTCGATCGAGCGAGCGGCGATGTCGACACGGATGAGGTCGCCATCACGCACGAAGGCGATGGGACCGGAGTCCACCGCTTCGGGTGCTATGTGGCCGATGCAGAGGCCGGTTGTGCCGCCCGAGAATCGTCCGTCCGTCAAGAGTAGTACATCCTTGCCGAGCCCAGCGCCCTTGATGGCCGCCGTGATGGCGAGCATCTCGCGCATCCCCGGGCCGCCCTTAGGGCCCTCGTAGCGGATGACGACGACGTCGCCGGCCTCGATCCGCCCGGCGGTCAGGGCGTCCATCGCGCCGCGCTCGCGCTCGAAGACCTTGGCCGGGCCCTCGAAGACCGAGGCGTCGAAGCCCGCGGTCTTGACGACGGCCCCCTCGGGGGCGAACGAGCCGCTCAGCACGGTGAGCCCGCCGGTCGGGTGGATCGGGTCGTCGAGGGTGCGCAGGACCTCGCCGTCGAGCGGCTTCGGCTTGATCGCCTCGAGGTTCTCCCGCACGGTCTTGCCGGTGACGGTGAGGCAGTCGCCGTGCAGCAGGCCCGCGTCGAGCAGGGCCTTCATGACGACGGGGACGCCGCCCATGCGGTCGACGTCGTTCATCACGTACTTGCCGAAGGGCTTGAGGTCGCCGATGTGCGGGATCGTGTCGCCGATGCGGTTGAAGTCGTCGATGGTGAGGTCGACCTCGGCCTCGTAGGCGATCGCCAGCAGGTGCAGCACGACGTTGGTCGACCCGCCGAACGCCATGGCCACGGCGATGGCGTTCTCGAACGCCTCCTTCGTCAGGATGTCGCGGGTGGTGATGCCGAGGCGCAGCAGGTTCACCACGGCTTCGCCCGAGCGGTGGGCGAAGTAGTCGCGACGACGGTCGGCCGAGGGCGGCGACGCCGAGCCGGGCAGGCTCATGCCGAGCGCCTCGGCGACGCTCGCCATCGTGTTGGCGGTGTACATGCCGCCGCAGGCGCCCTCGCCGGGCACGATGGCGCACTCGATGGCCTTCAGGTCGTCGTCGCTGATGGTGCCGGCCTTGTGCGCGCCGACGGCCTCGAACGAGTCGATGATCGTGACGTTCTTCTCGGTGCCGTCGCTGAGCTTGACCCAGCCGGGGGCGACGCTGCCCGCGTAGAGGAACACGCTGGCGAGGTCGAGGCGCGCGGCGGCCATGAGCATGCCGGGCAGCGACTTGTCGCAGCCGGCGAGCAGCACCGAGCCGTCGAGGCGCTCGGCGTTCATGACGACCTCGACGCTGTCGGCGATGACCTCGCGCGAGACGAGGGAGAAGTGCATGCCCTCGTGGCCCATCGAGATGCCGTCGGAGACGGAGACGGTGCCGAACTGCAGCGGGTAGCCGCCGCCGCCGTGCACTCCCTCTTTCGCGCCCTGGGCGAGCCGGTCGAGCGACAGGTTGCAGGGGGTGATCTCGTTCCAGCTGCTGGCGATGCCGATCTGCGGCTTCTCCCAGTCCTCGTCGCCCATGCCGACGGCGCGGAGCATGCCGCGCGAGGTGGTGGCCTCGACCCCGTCGGTGACGACGCGGCTGCGGGGCTTGATGTCGATGGGCGCTGCGTCGACGGGCGCTGCGTCGACGGGCGCTGCGTCGATGGGTGCTGCGTCGATGGGGCCTCGGGCTTCTGCGTCCGACGGCTGGCTGTCATTCACGGGCATGGGTCGAGTTTAGGGCCAGCTGGCGTGCCCCTCAGCCGAGGCCGGGATCGGGGGCGTGGTGGTGCCCGCCCTTGACGTGCAGCGGGGCGTCGTGCTCGCGCTCCCGGGCCTCGTCGTCGTGGGCGTCGTCGTCGCCCTCGGAGTCGTCGAGCCCGTCGGCCCGGTCGAGCTCGACGGCCAACGCGTCGGCCGACCCCACCGGCAGGGTCGACGGGTCGACGTCGGAGAGCGACTGGCCGTCGGCCACGAGTTCCTCCCCTGCCCGGGCGACCGCCTCGTCGAGCTCGTCGACGACGAGCATGTCGCGGCGGAGGTCGCCGTTGCGGTAGCCGGCCCGGCCGATCATGTGCGCCGAGATCGGCGCCGTGAGCATCTGGAAGACCAGGACGACCACCAGGGAGGCGATGGTCCCGAGGTTGTGCTGGTCGAGGGCGATCGCCGACAGCATCAGGATCAGCCCGAAGATCTGCGGCTTCGTGGCGGCGTGCATGCGGGTGAGGGCGTCGGGGAACCGCAGGAGGCCGACGCCGGCGGCGGCGGACAGCGCCGCACCGGCGACCAGCAGGACGGCGCTCGAGATCGTGTAGAACTGGTCGCTCATGACGGGTCCTGCCTCGACACGTAGCGCGCCACCGTGATCGAGCCGAAGACGGCCGTCAGGGCGAGCACGATGATGACCGGCAGGGTGCGGGTGTGGTTCCCGAGCACCATGTCGGCGGCGAGCACGCAGATGAGGGTCGTGAGCAGCATGTCGCTCGCGATCATGCGGTCGAGGATGGACGGCCCCCGCACGATGCGGAGCACCGACGCGAGCGCGGCGAACGCGAAGAGCACGCCGACGACCCAGGAGACGATCGTCACGAGGCGACCCCCTTGTTCTTCTCGTTCACGGGCAGCTCGGCGCCGGACCGGTCGGTCGGGGCGTCCTCGGTGGCGGGCATCCCGTCGGCGATGCGGCGGAGGTCGTCGGCGCTGCCGAGCGCACGAGCGATGCGCTTCTCGAAGCCGAGCACCCTCTTCCGCACCTCCTCCACTCCGTCCGCGTCCTCGACCGCGAGGGCGTGCATGTAGAGGATCGACCGCTCACGGTCGGCCTCGACGACGAGCGAACCGGGCACCAGCGACACGGCCTCGGCGACGAGCGTCATGATGAAGTCCGACCGGGTGTGCAGCTGGACGGCGACGATCGCGTTGCTCGTCACGCCTCGGGGCCGGACGGCCGTCCAGGCAACCTCGACCGACGCGACGACGAGGTCGAAGACGAAGCGGCCGAGGAACACGAGAGCCCAGCCGAGGTTGAACCGCCCGCTCAGCTCGACCGGCGGCAGGAAGAAGACCCGCGTGACGAGCAAGGCCACGAGGACACCCGTGACGAACGAGAGCACGGTCAGCTGGTTCCAGAGGAACATCCAGAGGACGACGAGGCCGACGAGGAGGGGCAGCTGACGGAGCAGGCTGCGTCCGACCTCGTGGGCCGAGGGCCGGGCGGTCACGGTGCGCTCCCCTCGTTGTCGGCGGTGTCGCCCTCACCCGAGGGGAAGACGAGCTGCACGTACGAGTTCGAGCCGTAGACCTTGCCCGCCGCGCGCTCGGCGACACCGTAGAGCGGGCCCGCGAAGACCGTCAGCACGAGCGAGACGCCGACCATGCCGACGGTCGCACCGATCATGGTGCGCGGGTTGGCGCGCTTCGCCTGGACGGCGGTGCGGCCGGGCGCCTCCTCGAGACGCTCGGTGAGGGGCGACTCGTGGTCCTCGACGTCGCTGCCGGGACGCCAGAAGGCCAGGTTCCAGGCCCGCATCAGGGCGTAGAGCGTGAGCAGCGACGTGACCGCACCGGCACCGATCAGCACGTAGACGAGCGGGTCGTCGAGGCGCGCGCCGGCGTCGAAGAGCGCCACCTTGCCGATGAAGCCGGAGAACGGGGGGATGCCGCCGAGGTTGAGGGCCGGGATGAAGAAGAGGACCGCCACCACGGGCGCCGCCTTGAGCAGCCCGCCGAGCCGGAGCACCGAGGCCGTCCCGCCTCGCCGCTCGATCAGCCCCGCCGCCAGGAAGAGCGTGGTCTGCACCGTGATGTGGTGCACCACGTAGTAGATCGTCGCGGCGAGGCCCTCGACGGTGCCGAGCGCGATCCCGAAGATCATGTAGCCGATGTGGCTGACCAGGGTGAACGACAGGAGGCGCTTGATGTCCGCCTGCGCCACCGCGCCCAGGATCCCGATCACCATCGTCAGCAACGAGATGATCAGCAGGTAGACGTTGACGTTGCTCTCGACGAAGAGCACCGTCTCGGTCCGGATGATGGCGTACACGCCGACCTTCGTCAGCAGGCCCGCGAACACCGCCGTGACCGGGGCCGGCGCGGTCGGGTACGAGTCGGGCAGCCAGAACGACAGCGGGAAGATCGCCGCCTTGATGCCGAAGGCCGTCAGCAGCATCACGTGGATGATCGTCTGGACGTCCGGCGGGATGGTGTCCATCTTCTGCGCGATGTCCGCGATGTTGACCGTGCCGAGGGCGCCGTAGATCATCGCGATCGACGCCAGGAAAAGCACGCTCGACAGCAGGCTCACCACGATGTAGGTGACGCCTGCCCGGATGCGCTGCTCGGTGCCGCCGAGGGTGATCAGCACGTAGCTCGCGATGAGCAGCATCTCGAAACCGACGTAGAGGTTGAAGAGGTCACCCGCCGCGAACGCGTCGAAGACGCCGGCGGCGAGGATGAGGTACGTGGGGTTGTAGATCGAGACGGGGGCGTCGCCGTCGCCGTCCGCCGAGCCCTGCCCGACGGAGAACACGAAGACCGCCAGCAGCACGATCGACGAGATCGTGAGCATCAGCGCCGCGAGGCGGTCGACCACGAGGAGGATGCCGAAGGGCGCCTCCCACCCGCCCACCTGGACCGCGATCGCGCCGTCACGGTCGACGACGACGAGGAGGACGGCGCTGATGGCCACGACGACCGCCAGCGCGGCGATCGTGAGGACGGCCTGGAGCCGGGGCCGCCGGGTCGCGACCAGCGCGGCGCCCGCACCGATGAGAGGCACGAGCACGACCAGCGGGACGAGGAAGTCGAGGTTCACGGTCGGCCTCCTCTCGGGTCGTCACGGTAGGTGCCGCGGTCGCGGTCTCGTTCGGGGTGGGCCGGGTCGTGGTCGGGAGCGTGCTCCGGGTCGGCCACCGGGATGGTCTCGCTCGGGGCGTGGTCCCAGGGGTCGTCGTCGTCGAAGGACGACTTCGGCACGGCGGCCTCGGCGTCCGTGCCGAACTCCGTGTCGCCGTCGCTCTCGTCGTCGCCGTCGCCCTGCGTCTCGTCCTCGGCGGGCACCCCGCGGATGCCGATCTCCAGGTCTTCGAGGTCGTCGGCCACGTCGTCCTCCTGCGCGAGCCGCCAGGAGCGGTAGATGAGGGCCAGCAGGAAGGCCGAGACGCCGAAGGTGATGACGATGGCCGTGAGGATGAGCGCCTGCGGCAGCGGGTCGGCGAAGCTGGACTCGCGCACCTGGCCGTCGGCGATCGGCGCCTCGCCGCTGCGGCCGGACATCGTGAGGATGAGGATGTTCGTCGCGTTGCCCACGAGCAGGAAGCCGAGCAGCACACGGGTCATGCTGCGCTCGAGCATGAGGTAGATGCCGCACGCGTAGAGCGCCGCCATCACGACGATCAGGATCAGCGACGCGCTCATGCGGGGCCCTCCGCCTTGGTGGTGGCCGTGACCGACGCGTCGCCGCGGTCGTCCTCTTCCTCTTGCCGGTCGACCTCGGCCCCCAGGCTGCGGAGCACGTCGAGCACGAGGCCCACCACGACGAGGTAGACGCCGATGTCGAAGAACGTCGACGTGACGAACTCGACGTGGCCGAGCAGCGGCACCTCGCCCTCGAACCAGGTCGAGGTCAGGGCGTCGACGCCGAAGAAGAGGGGCACGACGGCGGTGGTGACGATGATCAGCAGACCGCTGCCCAGCACCTTGCCGGCGTCGAGGGGCGCCGCGGCGCCGAGCTCGAAGCGCCCGCCCGCGAGGTAGCGCGCCACGAAGGCCATGCCCGCGACCAGGCCGCCGGCGAAGCCGCCGCCCGGCAGGTTGTGACCGGCGAAGAGCAGGTAGATCGAGACGACGACGATGGCGTGGAAGAGCAGCCGGACGACGACCTCGAGCAGGATCGAGCGGTTCTGCGGCGCCAGCTTGCGGCCGGCGAGCAGCCAAGCGCGCCGGTCGCCCTCGACCTCGGAGCCGACCGCCGTGCTCGACGAGGCGTCGGCGCGGTCGGCCTGGCTGCCGCCGGCCTCGGCGCCGGGGACGACGGGCGCGGGCTCGAGGGCCGGGCGCACCCGGGCGAGGAAGCGCTGGGCTCGGGTGCGGCGCGCGGGTCGCGGCAGCATGTCGGTGCGCGAGGTGAGGAACACGAGGCTCGCGACGCCGGTCGCGGCCGCGATCAGCACGCTGATCTCGCCCATCGTGTCCCAGCCGCGGATGTCGACCAGGGTGACGTTGACGACGTTCTTGCCGTGGCCGCCGACGACGGCGAGCTCGGGGAACGCGCTCGAGATCGTGCCGCCGCTGCGGGCGCCGAGGGCGACGACGGCGATGGTCGCCATGACGCAGCCGACCGCGACGCCGATGACGGCGCGCAGCGCCCGGTGCGAGCGGCCGTTGCGGTCGCCGAGGCGCGCCGGCAGTCGCCGCAGCACGAGCACGAAGGCGATGAGCGTGATCGTCTCGATCAAGGCCTGGGTGAGCGCGAGGTCGGGGGCGCCGTGCAGGGCGAACAGCGCAGCCATGCCGTAGCCGGTCACACCGACGAGCACGACGGCCTGGAAGCGCTTGTTCGACCGCGCCGCGGCCACGGCGCCGACGATCATGAGTCCGCCCACGGCCAGCTGCGCCGGGTAGTCCCAGATGACGGCCGCGTCGGGCCAGCTGCGGTTCGACGACAGGGTGACGATGCTCGACACGACGAACACGACGAGGATCGTGCCGAGGTAGAACGGCAGCGAGCCCCGCTGGGTCGCCGCCGTCGTGCGCGACGCCGTCTTGTCGATGCCGGTCATGATCCGGACGTAGCCGTCGGAGGCGCGGGGCAGGAACGAGACCGCCTTCTGCACCGAGGAGACCCGCTCGCGCTGCCAGAACATCACGGCGCCGAGCACGAGCGAGAGGACGGTGAGGCCGAGGGCGGGCTCGAAGCCGTGCCAGAGGGCGAGGTGGTACGGGCCGTGCTCGCCCTCGACGTGCGGCAGCGTGTCCGCGTAGCGCGCCACGACGCGGTCGACCGGGGCCGCGACGAAGCCCAGCGCGAGGCTGAGCGCGGCGAGCACGGCCGGCGCGGCGAGGAAGTCGATGTGCTCGCGGACGAAATCGACCGGGGCGACGTCGCGCTTGCGGGCGAACGCCCCCCAGAGGAACCGCAGGCTGTAGGCCGTGGTGAGGACGGAGCCCACGACGACGCCGACGAGCGCGATCACGCCCCAGGCGCTGCCGTGCTCGGCGTCGGCGAGCAGGGCGGAGAGCACCGCCTCCTTCGCGACGAAGCCGAACGTCGGGGGCACGCCCGCCATCGACGCGAGCGCGATGACGGTGATGACGACGAGGACGGGAGCCTGCCGGCCCAGGCCGCTCAGCTTGCGGAGGTCACGCGTGCCGGTGCGGTGGTCGACGATGCCGACGACGAGGAACAGCGTCGCCTTGAACAGGGCGTGCGCGACGAGCAGCGCGAGCGCCGCGAGCCCCGCGTCCCGGGTGCCGTAGCCCGCGATGATCGTGAGGAAGCCGAGCTGGCTGACCGTGCCGTAGGCGAGGACGAGCTTCAGGTCGTGCTGGCGGAGGGCACGGTAGCCGCCGAGCAGCATCGTCACGACGCCCACGGTGACGACGACCTCCTGCCAGCCGGGCGAGTCGTGGTAGCCCGGCGCGAAGCGGGCGACGAGGTAGATGCCCGCCTTGACCATGGCCGCGGCGTGCAGGTACGCGCTCACCGGGGTGGGGGCGGCCATGGCCGCGGGCAGCCAGAAGTGGAACGGCACGAGGGCCGACTTCGACAGCGCGCCGACGAGCACGAGGATCACCGCGACGGTGACGGCCGTGCCGCTCGGCGGCGACGCGACGAGGGCCTCGATCGAGGAGGTGCCCCCCTGCACGCTGAGGACCACGAGCCCGACCAGCATGGCCAGCCCGCCCGCCGTGGTGACGATGAGCGCCTGGAGCGCGGCCCCGCGGCTCGCCTGCTTGTTCGTGTAGTGGCCGATCAGCAGGTACGAGAAGACGCTCGTCGCCTCCCAGAAGACGAACAGCACGAAGACGTCGTCGCTGGTGACGAGGCCGTACATCGCCCCGGCGAAGGCGACGAGCACGGCGGCGAAGCGCGCGAGGCTCTTCTCCCCCGGCTTGAAGTAGCGGGAGCAGTACACGAGCACGAGACCGCCCACGCCGGTGACGACCAGGGCGAGCACCCACGACAGCACGTCGAGGCGAAGTGTCAGCGTGATGCCGAGCTGCGGGATCCACGGGACCGACTCGACGACCTGCCCCTGCGAGAGGACCTGGGGGCCCTGGAGCGCGGTCATCACCATGGCGGCGAACGGGACGGCCGAGGCCCACAGGAACAGCGACGGCCCGAGCCGGCGACCCAGTGCGGCGACGACGATCGAGGCGGCCGCGAAAGCCGCGAGAGCAGCGATCATCTTGGTGCACCTCCGTCGGCTGGCGAGTTCGTCGGTCGTTCGGGCTGATCGGCGACGAGGAGTCGGGCGGAGAGATCAGCTTACCTTGCGGTCACCTGGGAGGACTGCCCGAGGCCGGCTCACCCGGGGGACGCATGCGCGATCAGGCATGCCCCAGGTGCTCGCGGAGGTCGGCGAGCTCGCCCAGCAGCCGTCCGATCGCCGCCGGGTCGGCGACGCGGTGGCTCGCGGCGGTCTCGCCCGGCCCCACCCGGATGCCGAGGTCGCCGTCGCCGAGCGACCGCAGGGCGTCCTCGTCGGTGACGTCGTCGCCGGCGAAGAGGACGCCGGTGGCGCCCACCGCCTCGCGCAGCCGCGCCACCCCGTCGTCCTTGCCCGTCGGGCGGACGGCGTACTCGCGCACGTTCTTGCCCTCGCGGCCGTGCACGCCGGGCTCGTCGGCGAGGCGCTGCCGGACGGCCTCGCGCACCTCCGTCGTCGTCGCCTCGTCGGCGAGACGCGTGTGCAGGGCGAGGCCCGCCGGCTTCTCCTCGACGAAGACGCCCTCGCGACCGTCGGCCGCCGTGTGCAGCGCCTCGGAGATGACGGCGCGACGGGCGAGCTCGTCCTCGGTCAGGGAGGTCACCTCTCCCCCGATCCGCACCTCGATCCCGTGCGACCCGACGAGCAGGACCTGCTCGGGCATCTCGCTGATGCGGTCGAGCGACGCGAGGTCGCGGCCGGAGACGAGGGCGACGGAGGTGCCCTCCATCTCGAGCAGGCGACGGATCGCCTCCTTCGACTCGGGCAGCGGGCGGGCCGCCATCGGCTGGTCGACCTCGGGCGCGAGGGTGCCGTCGAAGTCGAGGGCGACGAGGAGGCGCGGGGTCGTCGCGAGACGGCCGAGCGCGTCCGAGAGGGCTCGCGACTCGTCGTCCGTGGTCAGGGGGGTCGTGGTCACGAGGCGTCCTCCTCGGCGGGTGCCGTGATCTGCTGGCCGGGGCGCACGTTCTCGAGCGCCTGCAGGAACGACGCGGACCAGCTGGCCACGTCGTGCTCGAGCACGCGCCGACGGAGGGCGCGCATCCGCGTCGTCCGGTCGCGCTTCGGCATCTCGATCGCCCGCATGATGGTGTTCTTCAAGCCGCCGATGTCGTGCGGGTTGATCAGCAGCGCGGTCTTGAGCTCGTCGGCGGCGCCGGCGAACTCGCTGAGCACGAGCACGCCGTCGTTGTCGCGGCGCACCGCCACGTACTCCTTCGCGACGAGGTTCATCCCGTCGCGGAGGGCGGTGACGAGCATGATGTCGGCGGCGAGGTAGAGCGCCACCATCTCCTCACGCGGGTAGCCGTGGTGGTGGTAGCTGATGGCCGTGTGGCTCATCGTCGCGTAGTCGCCGTTGATGCGGCCGACGGTCAGCTCGATCTCGTCGCGGAGGGTCTTGTACGTCTCGACCCGCTCGCGGCTGGGGCTCGCGACCTGCACGAGCGTCGCGTCCTCGACGCTCAGGCGGCCGTCGGCGAGCAGCTCGCCGAACGCCTTCATCCGGTGGCGGATGCCCTTGGTGTAGTCGAGCCGGTCGACGCCGAGCATGACCGTCTTCGGGTTGCCGAGGCCGGCGCGGATCTCGGCCGCCCGGGCCTGGATGTCGGGTCGCGCGGCGAGTTCTTCGTAGCTGGCGGCGTCGATCGAGATCGGGAAGTGCTTGGCCAGCACCCGGCGCACCTTCGTGCCGCGGCGGGACACGTGCGAGGACCCCGTGACCACGTCGTCGTCGACCGGCACCTCGACGTAGGGGCGGGTCGTCCCGTAGCCGAGCAGGTGGCGCACCGCGCGGGAGAAGTTCGAGGCGTCGTCGCCGCGCTGGAACCCGATGACGTCGGCGCCGAGCAGCCCCTCGAGGATCTGGCGGCGCCAGGGCAGCTGCGAGAAGATGCCGAGCGGCGGGAACGGGATGTGGTTGAAGAAGCCGATCGTCACGTCGGGACGCGCCTCGCGCAGCATCTTCGGGACGAGCTGCAGCTGGTAGTCCTGCACCCAGATCGTGCCGCCCTCCTCGGTGATCTCGGCGGCGCGGTCGGCGAACCGCTGGTTCACCTGCACGTACGCCTCCCACCAGAGCCGGTGGTACGTAGGGGCGGCGATGACGTCGTGGTAGAGCGGCCAGAGCGTGTCGTTGCTGAAGCCCTCGTAGTAGCGCTGCACCTCCTCGGCGCTCAGGGGCACGGGCACGATGTGGATGCCCTCGTCGACGAACGGCTCGAACTCGAGCTCGGGCTGGCCGGCCCAGCCGACCCAGGCCCCGTCGTTCGCCTTCATGACGGGCTCGAGGGCGGTCACGAGGCCCCCCGGCGAGTGCTGCCAGGACGCGGAGCCGTCCTCGGCGACGACGCGGTCGACGGGGAGGCGGTTGGAGACGACGACGAAGCCGTAGCGCTCTGCGGTGTCAGACATGGGGGTGATCAGCTCCGTTCGACCCCCGGGAGACGGGGGACGGCCAGATTATCAGCGCGCCCGTCCGGGCCCCCGGCGAGGCCTGTCCCCCGGGCGCCCCTCCCCCGGGCGCCCTGCTCCCGGGCGTCCCTCCCCCGCGCGGCCGGCTCAGACGAGCCGGAGCACCTGTCCGGCCGCCTCGGCGAGCGCCCGGCCGTAGCTGCGGCCGTGGCCCGCCGCGTGCACCGCGAGCGGGTGCAGCTGGTGGAGCGGCACGCGGTCGCGCCAGCCGTCCCGGAGGGGCGAGGCGTCCTGGTAGCCGGCCAGCGCCTCCTCGAGGAAGGGGAGGCCGAACAGCTGCAGCATCGCCAGGTCGGTCTCGGGATGGCCGCCGTGAGCGGCCGGGTCGATCAGGACGACGCCGTCCGCGTCGACCAGGACGTTGCCGCTCCAGAGGTCGCCGTGCAGGCGGGCCGGCGCCTGGTCGTCGTCGAGCGCTCCCGCGGCGACGAGGTCGCAGGCGCTCTCGACGAGGTCGAGCTCGTCGCGCGTCAGCGACCCGGCCTCGACGGCCGTCCGGGCGAACGGCAGCACGCGCTGGGCGGCGTAGAACGCGCCCCAGCTGTCGCGGGGCGTGCACTCCTGCTGCCGTCGGCCGATGAAGACGGGGCCGTGCCAGCCGGCAGGAGGCGCCCCGAAGGCGTCCGCGCCGGCCGCGTGGGTGGCGGCGAGCGCCGCGCCGAACCGCCGTGCCGCCTCCGGCGTCGGGCAGGTCTCGTGCACGGCCCCGAGCGCGATGCGGCCCGGCGAGACCGACTCGACGGACACGATCCTCGAGCCCCCGCCGGGTGTGGCCTCGGCGAGCCACGCGAGGCCGGCCGCCTCGGCCTCGAAGAAGTCGTCGGGGGCGTCGGCGCGCTGCTTCACGTGCGAGGTCACGTGGATAGCATGCCCCCATGACCGAGGCCCCGACCACGACCCGCACCCCGACGCAGACCCGGGCGTACCGGAGCGGGCGGCTCGTGGCGCAGGGGTTCCCCCTCGCCGACGTCAGCGACCACCTCGAGACCGAGGGCTGCACGGTGTGGGTCGACCTCACCGACCCGACCGCGGCGGACTTCGACGACCTCGAGGACGAGCTGGGGCTGCACGAGCTCGCCGTCGAGGACGCCCTGCAGGACGGCCAGCGGCCGAAGGTCGACCGCTACGAGAACCACCTCTTCACGGCGCTCTACGATGTCTCGTTCGACGCGGCGTCGGGCGAGCTGACGACGAGCGAGGTCAAGGCGTTCCTGACCGCCAAGGCGCTCGTGACCATCCACCACGCCGACTTCGACGTCTCCCGGCTCGAGAAGGCGTTCGACCAGAGCCCCGACCTCGCGGCTCACGGCGTCTCCTTCTTGCTGTGGGGCGTCCTCGACGTCGTCGTCGACCGCCACTTCGAGGCCGTCGACGCGCTGGACGACGAGATCGAGGGCATCGCCGACGACCTGTTCGACCCGGCGCCGCGCACCCTCGACGTGCAGAAGCGCTCGTTCGCGCTGCGCAAGAGCCTGGTGCGGCTGCGGCGCGTCGCCTCTCCGATGCGCGAGGTGCTCAACACGCTGCTGCGCCGCGACCTGCACGACCTCGACCCGGTGATGCAGCCCTACTACCAGGACGTCTACGACCACGTGGTCCGGGTCGCCGAGCAGAACGACTCGCTCCGCGACCTCGTCTCGACCATCCTCGACACCAACCTCAACCTGCAGTCGAACCGGATGAACGGGATCATGAAGAAGGTGACGAGCTGGGCGGCGATCATCGCGGTGCCCACCGCCATCACCGGCTTCTACGGCCAGAACGTGCCCTACCCCGGCTTCAGCACGGTCGGGGGCTTCGTCACCTCGTGCGTGCTCATCGTCGGCGTGGGCGGCGTGCTCTGGTGGCAGTTCCGCAAGCGCGACTGGCTGTAGCCGGCGGCTGGCCCGGACCCTTGAGCCGACCCAGGAGGCGGTCGCCCGGCCCCGGGGACGTTCCCCGGCCGTTCGCCCGACGTTCACCCCTGCTCGGCTCCCCCGCCGCGGGCCCGGTCGTAGCCTGGCCGCGTGATCACGGTCGGAACGAGCACGTCCTGCGTCTCCCCGCTCCCCGTCGACGAGGCGTTCCGCCTCGCGAGGACCACCGGCTTCGACGGGGTGGAGGTGATGGTGACCGCCGACCGGGCGAGCCGGGACGCCCGGCTGTTGCGCGCCTCCTCGGCCCGTTGGGGGCTGCCCGTGCTCTCGGTGCACGCACCGGTGCTGCCGCTCGCGCACTTCGCGCTCGGCCGCGACCAGGGCGAGAAGCTGCGGCGCTCGGCCGAGCTGGCCGCCGACCTCGGTGCGGCCACCGTGGTCGTCCACCCGCCGTTCCGCTGGCAACGTCGGCACGCCGCGCGGTTCCTCGACCTGGTCCGGGAGCTGGCTGCCGCGACGGGCGTCGAGCTCGCGGTCGAGAACATGTTCCCGTGGCGGCTGGGGCCCGTCGTCGCCGACGTCTACTCCCCCGGGCACGACCCCTCGGCCCTCGCCGTCGACGCGGCCGTGCTCGACTTCTCGCACGCCGCCGTCGCCGGGCGGGACGCGCTCGACCTCGCGCTGGCCCTCGGCCCGCGCCTCCGTCACGTGCACCTCTGCGACGGGGTCGTCTCGACGCGGCCGGGCGGCCTCGTCGACCAGCACCTGGTGCCGGGCACGGGCGACCAGCCGGTCGCCGAGGTGCTCGGGCACCTGGCACGGTCGGGCTGGTCCGGGTCGGTCGTCGCCGAGGTGCACGCCCGCGGCCGGGCGACGGACGAGGCGGCGCTCACGGACATGCTGCGGCGCACGCTGAGGCACGCACGAGCAGCTCTGGCCGCCGGCACCGCGTCCTCGGGCGCCGCGTCCGCAGACACCGCGTCCGCGGGCGGAGCCTCGGCGGCCTACGCCCCGACCAGCACCGTGGCGACGACGGCGAGCGGCACGGCGACGACCGCGACCCCGAGCCCGCCGAGCACGACGCCGCGCCACCTCACCTCGACGCCCATCGAGGTCAGCCGCCCGTGCCAGAGCAGCGTCGCGAGCGAGGCCCAGGGCGCCACGAGGCAGCCGACGTTGACGCCGACGAGCACGGCGACGAGCCGCAGCGGCGAGCCGGCGACGGGCTCGAGGGCGAGGTAGGCAGGCAGGTTGTTCGCGACGTTGGCGGCGGCCGCGCTGCCGGCGGCGAGGCGCAGCAGGTCGGGCAGCCCGTCGCCGGAGCCGACGAGCACGGCGAGCGCGTCGGCGAGCCCGAGCGAGTGCGCCGCCTCGACGACGACGAACAGGCCGCTGGCGAAGACGATCGTGCCCCAGGGGACGAGGCCGAGCCGCAGCGTCGACGGCCGCCGCACGGCGGTGACGACGACGAGGACGAGCGCGGCGAAGGCTGCCGGGATCCACACCTCTATCCCGCTGACGAGCGCCGGCACGAGCAGCGCCACGGCGACGGCGGCCACGACGAAGAGCACGCGGTCGCCGGCCTCCTCCCGCGCAGGAGCCTCGAAGCGCCCGCTCAGCTCGCGGCGGTAGCGCAGGCCGACCGCGACGACCGGCACGACGGCGGCGACCACGGCCGCCGGCGCCACGAGCGCAGCGAAGGAGGCGGGCGACGGCGACCCGAGGGCGTCGAGGGCCAGCAGGTTGGTCAGGTTCGACACCGGCAGCAGCATCGAGCCGCAGTTCGCGAGCCACACCGTCGTGAGGGCGAACGGCATCGGCGGCAGCCCGACGCGCCGGGCGACGAGCACCACCACGGGGGTGAGCAGCACGGCCGTCGTGTCGAGCGAGAGGAAGATCGTGCACGCGAGCGCGAGCACGACGACGAAGGCCCAGAGGACGACGACCCGGCCGCGCGCCGCCCGGGCGGCGAACCCGGCCAGCCACGAGAAGAGGCCTGCCTCGGCCGCGAGCTCCGACACGATCGTCAGCGCGACGACGAAGCCCAGCACCGGCGCCACGCGCTCGACGAGCGTGCCCAGCTCGTCGAGCGTGAGCACCCCGGCGAGCAGGGCGACTAGCCCGACGACGAGCAACGCTGCTCCGAGCACGGCAGTGCGCACCAGGTCTCCTCCGGCCGACGAGCCCGGACCGGGCGAGCCGGGCAGCTCACCCTACGACCCCACGCGGTGCACGCACTGCACCGATCCGCCCCGGTGCGCTCCGCGGCCTGACGAGTACGGTGGAGGCACCGATCACCAGGAGAGAACCGTGCGCAAATTCCTTTTCAACGGAGCGATCATCAGCTCGCTCTTCTCGGGCGTCAGCCTGCTCAAGAGCCTCAGCTCCGGCCCCCGCGACTGGCGGCTGCTGCTCACCGCCGTGGCCTGGGCGGCCACAACGGCCATCGCGGTCGGCAACGTGGTCGAGGCCGCGAACGAGAACGACTGACCGTTCCGCCCCCGGCCGGCTGACCTGCCGGCGCAGGCACGAAGGAGGCGCGTCCCCGACCGGGGGCGCGCCTCCTTCGTGCGTCGAGACCGGGCTCAGCGGTCGGGGCGACCCGTCGGTCGGCCGTCGAACGAGCGGTCGACGCGCGGGTCGCGCTCGTCCTCGGCGCCCATCGTCGCGGCGTAGGGCCGCGGCTCGGGGTCGGCGTCGCGCTGGACAGGGATCGCCTGGGTGAAGAGCTGCGTGCGCTCCGACCCGGCATTCTCGCCCGAGAACAGGCCGCCCGACTCGGAGGTCGACCGGGACGGACGGCGCGTCGTCGGCTCGGGCTCTACCTCGACCGTCTGCACGCGGGTGCGCGGCACTGCCTGGGGCGAGACGCGGTGCAGCCACGAGACGAGGTCCTCGCGCACGAGGCAGCGCAGGTCGAAGAGGGTGCCGGCGTCCTTGGCGGTGACGAGCACCCGGACGCGCACCCAGCCGCCGGTCGCGTCGGTCACCTGGAGCACCTTCGTCCGGCGGTCCCAGAGGTCGGTGCGCTCGAGGATGCGGTCGAGCTCGTCGCGCATCGCCCCGGGGTCGACGCGCCAGTCGAGGTCGAGCTCGACGGCGCCGAGCAGCTCGCTGTTGCGGCGGGTCCAGTTCTCGAACGGCGTGGTGGTGAAGTAGGTCGACGGCAGCACGAGACGGCGGTCGTCCCAGATGTGGACGACCACGTACGACAGCGTGATCTCCTCGATCAGGCCCCACTGGCCCTCGACCACCACGACGTCGTCGATGCGGATCGCGTCGCTGAAGGCGAGCTGGATCCCCGCGAACACGTTCGCGAGGGTCGACTGCGCGGCGAGCCCCGCCACGACCGAGACGAGCCCGGCGCTCGCCAGCACGCTGGCGCCGACCGCCTCGACCCCGGGGAAGCCGAGCAGGATCGCGCCCGCCGCGATGACCACCACGACCACCATCGTGAGGCGACGGAGGATCAGCACCTGGGTGCGCACCCGTCGCGCGATCCGGTTGTCGGCGGTGTCGATCCGGTACCGCGCGAGCCCGAGGTCCTCGAAGAACAGGGCCAACGCGCCGACGAACCAGGCCACGACCACGATCACCGCACAGCGGAAGAGCTGGGCGACGACCTCCTCGCCGGCGTACGGCGAGCCCAGCAGGGCCGGCAAGGAGGTGCGGAGGGCGATCGTGAGGAGGACGACCAGCAGCGTCCAGCGGAACGGGCGGCGCATGCGCTCGACGAGCGCCTTCGCCCACTCCTTCTTCTTGGCGACGAGCCCCACGACGAGGCCGACGACCGCCGAGACGACGAAGGTGAGCACGACGGCAGCGGCCACCGAGATGAGCAGTTGGATCCAGGGCATCCGTCCACCCTGTCGCACCGGGAGGACGCCCGGCCGACCTCGGTGCCGTCAGACTGGGACCGTGAGTCGATCCACAGGTTCCCGTCACGGCGACGCCACGCCCTCGTCACCTCCCGGACGCCGGCGCCGCGCGGCCCCCCGCAGCCGCACGCGTCGCGTGCTGAAGGGCGTCGCGCTCGTCCTGTTCGCCGTGGTCGTCCTCGTGGCGACCGGCTTCTTCGTTCGGGCGAAGACGCCGATGTCGGCCACCGCCTCCTCACTGGCCGCCGTCGCGGACGACCCTCGGGTCGACGTCGCCGACCAGCCCGACGTCGTCGTGCTGCGCCCGGCCCGGACCACGGCGCTCGACCAGGGACTCGTCTTCGTCGCAGGCGCCCGCGTCGACCCGCAGGCCTACGAGCAGGTGCTCGCCGGCCTCGTCGCCACGGGCGTCACCGTCGTCGTCGAGCGCCCCGTGCTCGGCTTCGGCATCCTCGACCCGCGTCCGCTCTCGCACTTCACCGACCTCGCGCCCGAGGTCACGAACTGGGCCGTGGGCGGTCACTCCCTCGGCGGGGTGCGGGCCTGCCAGTACGCTGCCGACGACCCGGCGGTCGACGGGCTGGTGCTCTTCGGCTCGTACTGCGCGACGACCGACCTGTCGGGCCGGGACGACCTGCCCGTCCTCAGCCTCGGGGGCGGCCAGGACGGCCTGAGCACGCCGGACGACATCGAGCGCTACCGCGACATGCTGCCCGACGACGCGACGGTCGTCGAGATCCCGGGCCTCGCCCACGCGCAGTTCGGCAGCTACGGTGCCCAGCCGGGCGACGGCGAGCCGTCGATCAGCGACGAGGAGGCGCGGTCACGGATCGACCGCGAGCTCACGTCGTTCTTCGCCGGCGTGGGCGACTGACGGGGCGCGGGAGGCAGCGTCAGACGGAGCGCTTGCGGAGGCGCAGCGCCTCGAGCGCCATGCCGAGCGTGGCGTAGCGGCCGACCTCCTCGGCCCAGGCGGGGTTCGGGCCCTTCAGCGCCACGTGCACGCCGCCCTCGTCCCTGACGTGGCCGAGGACGCGGTCGGGGGTCGAGACCTGGACCAGCCCGCCGGAGACGATCCGGGTGCTGAGCTGCGCGCTACGGCGGAGGGGCTCGACGGCGATCGTGGTCACGGGGTGGTGCCTTTCGTGGGGGACGTGCGTGACCGACGGTACCCGCGCCTCCCCTGTTCTCTCCTGGGGTCCAGCCGTGCGTCCCCGGTGGTCCGCCTGTGCGGACGCCCGGAACCGGGGTACGACGACGCCCCGCCCGGCAGAGCCGGACGGGGCGAGATCGTGCCCGCAGGGCGCGGGACGAGGAGGTTCGGGTCAGCTGGTGAGGCCGTCCACGTAGTCCTGGTTCTCGGCGATCCACTCGTCGACGACCTCGGTGTAGTCGCTGCCGTCGACACCGCTGTTGAACATGGCGTTCTCGAGCGACGAGAGGGTCTCGGTGTCCATCTCGAAGCCCTCGAGCCACTCGGCCAGCTGCGGGAAGTTCGCCGTGAAGCTCTTGCCGCCGAACGAGTGGATGCCCTCGGCGTCGCCGAGCGTGCCCTTCGGGTCGGCGAGGTCCTTGATCGGGAACGCGTCGTACGCCCAGTGCGGGCTCCACAGGGTCACGGCGATGTTCTCGCCGGCCTCGGTGGCGCTCTTCAGCTCGGTGAGCATGGCGGCCGTGGACGAGGTCTGCAGCTCGAGGGCGTCGATGCCGTAGTCGGGGATGGTCGCGTCCTGCACGGCCGTCGTCAGGCCGGCGCCGGGCTCGATGCCGACGATCGAGCCGCCGAAGAGGTCGGCGTTCGCGTTCAGCTCCTCGAGCGAGTCGATCGGGGCGTCGGCGTTGACCGCGACGGCGAGCTTGGCGTCGTCGTTCCACGCGCCGAGGTCGGTCAGGTCGTCGCCGTACTGCTCGACGTAGTCCGCGTGGGTGGTCGGCAGCCAGGTGTCGAGCACGACGTCGTAGTCGTCGGTGGTGAGGCCCGAGTAGACGGGAGCGACGTCGGCCATCTGCAGGTTGACCGTGTAGCCCTCGTCCTCGAGCACCGACTTCCAGAGCCACGACGCGGCGATGCCCTCGTCCCAGCCGTTGAAGACGGCCAGCTCGACGACGCTCTTGTCGCCGTTGTCGAGCGTCTCGGCCGACGACGAGCTGCCGGGAGGCGAGCAGGCGGCGAGGCCGAGGACGGCGGTGGTGCCGAGGGCGACGGAGGCGGCGATGGTGCGCTTCTTCATGGGTGTCCTTCCGGGGACGATCGGTGTGTTCGAGGTGCTGGTGCGGGTGCTGGTGCTGGTGACGGGCTGCGGGCTCACGCGCCGGCCCCGACGGGGACGGGCTGCTCGCTGTCGGCGGTGCGCGCCTCCTGGGTGCTCGGCGACGGGGCGGGAGCGTCATCCCGGCCCGTGCCGCTGCGGAGCGGACGTCGCCGTGCGCGGCGATCGGCACCCAGGGCCGCCGTCATCCGGTCGAGGATGATCGCGAGCACGACGACCGAGATGCCGGCCTCGGCGCCGAGGGCGATGTCGATGCGGTTGAGGCTCGCGACGATGTCGCCGCCGAGCCCGCCCGCGCCGACCATGCCGGCGATGACCACCATCGAGAGCGAGAGCATGATGACCTGGTTGACGCCGGCCATGATGCTCGGCTTCGCGAGCGGCAGCTGGATCTGGCGGAGGATGCGCCACGGCGACGAGCCGAACGCGTGGCCCGCCTCCACCACCTCCTTGTCGACGCCCCGGATGCCGAGCTCGGTCAGACGGACGCCGGGGGCCATCGCGAACACGACGGTCGCGACGATGCCGGGGACGACGCCGATCCGGAACAGCAGCAGGGCGGGGATCAGGTAGACGAACGCCGGCGTCGTCTGCATGAAGTCGAGGACGGGCCGGATGATCTGCGACGCCAGGTTCGACTTGGCCGCGAGCACGCCGAGCGGGATGCTCAGCACGATGGCCACCGCGCCGGCGACGAGCACCAGGGCCAGGGTCGACATCGCGTTCTCCCACTGGCCGAGGGTGCCGATGAACAGCAGCCCGGCCGCCGTGCCGAGGCCGAATTTCCAGCCCTTCGCGACGAAGGCCAGGGCAGCGATCACGACGACGACCGCCCAGAAGGGAGGCGCGCTGAGGAAGTACTCGACCCACTCGTAGAAGAAGGTCACGATCGCGCGGATCACGGAGAAGAAGCCGCCGAGGTGGGTGGTGACCCAGTCGACGACGACGGCGACGGCGTCGCCGAAGGGGATGCGCAGGTACTCGTTCATCGGAGGGCTCCCTCGGTGGTCGCGGTCGGGACGCCGGCAGGCGCCGCGAGGGTCTCGTCGAGCTCGCTCTCGGAGTAGCGGGTCACGGGCTCGAGCACCGGGATCGGCGACGTCGAGGTGTCGACCCCGCCGAGGGCGGCCAGCAGCGTGACGCGCGGGATGACGCCGATCAGGCGGTCGCGGTCGTCGACCACGGCGATGGGCAGGGGGCTCTCGACGGCGAGCTCGAAGAGGTCGACCAGGGCGGCGTCGGGGCCCACCTTCGCGAACTCCGCGTTGACGATCGAGGCGAGGTCGGCGTCGGCGGCCTTGACCTGGCGCATCACGTGGCCGTCGCGCACCCAGCCGAGCAGCTTCCGGTCGCGGCCGAGCACGAACAGCGCCGCGGTCTGCAGGTCGCGGAGGGTGCGGAGCGCGCCGCGCGGGCCGGCGGTCAGCTGGACGACGGCGCGGGCCGGCTCCATCACGCTCGACGCGGTGAGCACCCTGGCGCGGTCGACGTCCTGCACGAACTGGGCGACGTAGTCGTTCGCCGGGTCGGTGAGGATGTCCTCCGGCGTGCCGATCTGGACGATGCGGCCGTCGCGCATGACGGCGATCCGGTCGCCGAGGAACATCGCCTCGTTGAGGTCGTGCGTGATGAAGACGATGGTCTTGCCGAGCGTCGCCTGCAGCTCGAGCAGCTGCTCCTGCATCTCGCGGCGGATCAGCGGGTCGAGGGCGCTGAACGCCTCGTCCATCAGCAGGATGTCGGTCTCGGCGGCGAGGGCGCGGGCCAGACCGACGCGCTGCTGCATGCCACCCGACAGCTCGGAGGGCAGCTTGTCCTCCCAGCTTCCGAGGCCGACGACCTCGGTCATCTCCCTCGCCTTGGCGAGACGGTCGGCCTTGGGGACGCCCTGGACCTCGAGGCCGTAGGCGACGTTGTCGAGCACGGTGCGGTGCGGCAGCAGTGCGAAGTGCTGGAACACCATCGACACGTTCTGACGCCGCACCTCGCGGAGGCGCGCGGCGGGCACGTCGGAGATGGCGGACCCCGACACCTCGACCGAGCCGGAGGTGGGCTCGAGCAGGCCGTTGAGCATCCGGATGAGCGTCGACTTGCCGGAGCCGGACAGGCCCATCACGACGAAGATCTCGCCGGGCTGCACGTCGAAGGAGGCGTCGATGACGGCGGCCGTGCCGAGGGACGCGGCCTCGGCTCGGGTGGCGCCCGCCTCCAGGCGGGTCACGGCGTCCTTGGGGCGGCGGCCGAACACCTTGTACAGGTTCCGGGCTCGCACTGCGGGGGTGGTGGTCACGGGCTCTCCATGCGCACGCCGAGAGGGGCGTCCGGCCGCTCGGGCCGGAGCCGTCGGCGGCGTCCAGGTCGGGCGGACGGGTCGACGGCACGTGCGGGACGGACCGGCTCAAGCGGCGCGTGACCGGCGTCGTGCCTGGTCTGCCTCGCGAACCCGTACCCCGCTGGGCCGGTCACGGGACCGGCGCCGGCGCCACCAGACCGTACGTCGTCGCGGCCCGGTGGTCGTGGGGGCCGGCGGCAGCGCGTCCTGATGATGACGGACCCGGGTGACCGGGTCGACACGACGGTAGCGTGGACGACACGTGACGACCAAGTCGCCGACCCCCTCCCGGGGGACCGTGCGCGTCCCCCGCGACGGCGTGTCGCCCGTGCCTGCGGGGATCTCGATCGAGACCCCATCGTTACAGAGCCTGCACGCACCGGGCCGCGCCTCCTGGTCCCGCGCGCTGCGGCGAGGGAAGGTGCACATCGTGCACCGAGGGGTCTACGGTCGTCCCATGACGAGCCCCTCGAACGAGGGTGGCCGCGCCGCCGCCCCCGACCACGTTCCCCAGGATTTCTCGCACGAGCAGGAGGGGTTCCACCAGGGGCTGAAGCCGCGCCAGCTGCAGATGATCGCCATCGGCGGTGCGATCGGGACAGGACTGTTCCTCGGCGCCGGCGGCCGGCTCGCCTCGGCGGGCCCCGCGCTGGCGATCGTCTTCGCGATCTGCGGCGTCTTCGCCTTCTTCATCCTCCGCGCCCTCGGCGAGCTCGTGCTGCACCGCCCCTCCTCGGGGTCGTTCGTCTCGTACGCCCGCGAGTTCTTCGGCGAGAAGGCCGCGTACGCCGCCGGCTGGATGTACTTCCTGAACTGGGCGATGACCGCCATCGTCGACGTCACCGCCGTCGCCCTCTACCTGCACTACTGGAGCGCCTTCACGTCGGCGCCCGACTGGCTGCTCGCCCTCGTGGCGCTGGCCGTCGTGCTCTCGGTCAACCTGCTGGCCGTCAAGGTGTTCGGCGAGATGGAGTTCTGGTTCGCGATCATCAAGGTCGCGGCGCTCGTGGTGTTCCTCGTCGTGGGCGTCGTGTGGCTCGCGGCGTCGTTCCCCGTGACGAGCGGGGGCGAGTCGATCGACACGGGCTGGTCGGTGATCGCGGCGAGCGGGATCCTGCCGAACGGCCTCCTGCCCGCGGTCATCGTCATCCAGGGCGTCGTGTTCGCCTACGCCGCGATCGAGCTCGTCGGCACCGCCTCCGGCGAGACGCAGCACCCCGAGAAGGTCGTCCCCCGGGCGATCAACACCGTCATCATCCGCATCGCGGTGTTCTACGTCGGCAGCCTGGTGCTGCTGTCGCTGCTGCTGCCGTACACGTCGTACGAGGCCGGCCAGAGCCCGTTCGTCACCTTCTTCGGCAGCATCGGCAGCCCCGAGGTGGGCGAGGTGGCCGGCTCGATCATGAACTTCGTGGTCGTCACCGCCGCGCTCTCGAGCCTGAACGCCGGCCTCTACTCGACCGGCCGCGTGCTGCACTCGATGGGCATGAACGGCTCGGCACCGAAGTTCACGACGAAGATGTCGAAGGGCGGCGTGCCCTTCGGCGGCATCCTGCTCACCGCGAGCATCACCCTGTTGGGCGTCGTGCTGAACGCGGTCGTCGGCGCGAACACCGCGTTCGAGATCGTCCTCAACATCGCCTCGCTCGGCATCCTGACCGCGTGGGGCACGATCATCCTCTGCCAGATGCGACTGCGGCAGTGGGCCAAGCAGGGCAAGGCCGAGGAGCCGTCGTTCCGCCTGCCCGGCGCGCCCGTGACGAGCTACCTCACGCTGGCCTTCCTGCTGGCGGTCGTCGTGCTGATGGCGATCGACTGGCCGATCGGCTCGTTCACCGTCATGTCGCTCGTCGTCATCATCCCGCTGCTGATCCTCGGCTGGCACCTCCAGCGCGACCGCATCCTCGCGGCGGCACGGCTGCGCGAGGGCATGACGGGCCCCTACCCGGTCACTGGTCGCGACGCGTCGTCGCAGCTGCCCCGCGACGACCGCGGACAGGACTAGACCGCGGCGCTCGGGCAGCCGAGGTCAGAAGAGGGGCCAGGGGACGGCGGGCGCTTGGCCCTCGGGCTCGGGGAAGGCGCCCGTCGACCGGAGGCGGGCGCACCGTGCCTGGAGGGCTGCGAGCTCGGCCTCGGTGACCAGCCCGCCGAGGACGGCCCCCAGCTCGCCGCCGAGCTGCCGCTCGACCCGGGCCACGCCGTCGAGCTCGTCGCTCGTCAGGGGCTCGCCGGCCCAGCCCCAGAGGACGGTGCGGAGCTTGTGCTCGACGTGCAGGGTCAGGCCGTGGTCGACTCCGTGTCGTCGGCCGTCCGGCATCGCCAGGACGTGGGCGCCCTTGCGGTCCGCGTTGTTCACGACGACGTCGAAGACGGCCATCCGGCGGAGGGCGGCAGAGTCCTCGTGCACGAGCGCCACCGGCTCGTCGTCCTCGTCGAGGCCCTCGAGCACCGTGCGCCAGCCGTCCTCGGGCACGTCGGCCGAGGGCAGCAGGTCGACGGCGTCCTGCTCGGGATCGACGTCGCACCAGAGCTGCACCATGCCGGGGCCGAGCGGGCCGTCACGGAGCCAGGTGCGCGGGACGACGTCCCAGCCGAGCGCCTCGGACACGTGCCAGGAGGCGACCTCCCGGGAGGCGAGGTCGCCGTCCGGGAAGTCCCACAGGGGTCGCTCGCCCGCGACCGGCTTGTAGACGACGACCACGCCCTCGACCTCGCCGACGAACGTCGCGTTGGAGGCGGTGGTCACCCGGCCCGTGAGCGTCAGCTCCCCCGTCACCAGGTCGGGCCCGGTCGTCACCAGGAGTCGCCGGGGACGGCGCAGACGTGGCCCTCGGGATCCATGGGCGCGCCGCAGAGGGGGCAGAGCGGACGACCGGCGCCCACGACCTCGAGGGTGCGGGCGGCGAAGGCCCTGGCGGTGCCGACGGGGAGCCGCAGGGTCATCATCTCGACGGGCTCGACGGCGTCGTCCGCATCGAGGTCGACGTCGAGGTCGTCGTCGCCGGGATCGGCGAGGGGGTAGGCCTCGACGACGACCTGGGCGGTGGACGGGTCCCAGCCGAGGCTCAGGGCGCCGACGCGGAACTCGGCCTCGACCGGCTGGTCCAGGGGCGCGTGGTCGACGAGCTCGTCGGGCGTCGTCTCGGGCACGCTGGCGGGGTTGCCCTCGACGCGGCGCACCTCGTCGAGGATCTCGTCGATCTTGTGGGCGAGGACGGCGGACTGCTCCTTCTCGAGGGCGACGCTGACGACACGTCGGCCGTCGCGGGCCTGGAGGTAGAAGGTGCGGGCTCCGGGAAGCCCGACGGTGCCGACGACGACGCGGTCGGGCCAGTCGAACCCGTGGACGATGGTGGGCATGACTCCATCCTACGAGCGGTGCGGACGGGTGTCCGGGGCCGGCTCTCAGACGGTGCCCGCGCCTCCCCCGACTGCGGCGTCGGCGCTCGGCGCCGAGCCTCGCAGCCAGCTGAGGTCGCCTCCGTCGGTGTTGGTGGCGAGGACGTCGGTGCGGTGCGCGCCGTAGCGGAGGATCGACACCGAGGCAGGTCCGACCGAGATGCGCTGGAACAGGTCCAGGTGCACGCCGAGCGCATCGGCGAGGACCGACTTGATTACGTCTCCGTGGCTGACCGCGAGCCAGACGGCTCCCGGCCCGTGCTCCTGCTCGACCGCGGCGTCGTGGGCGCGGATCGCGCTCACGGCGCGGTGCTGCATGCCCGACATCGTCTCGCCGCCCGGGAAGGTCACGGCCGAGGGCTGGCGCTGGACCGTCTGCCAGAGGTCCTCGCTCGCCAGCTCCGAGAGGGGCCGGCCCTGCCAGTCCCCGTAGTCGCACTCGGTGATCGCGGCGTCGACCAGCACGCTGAAGGCGGCGTCGGCGGACTGCTGCGCCACGATGGCCTCGGTCGTCTCACGGCACCGCTCGAGCGGCGAGGTCACGACCCGGGCGAAGGGCACCACGGCGAGCCGCGCCCCGGTCGCGGCGGCCTGCTGCCGTCCGACCTCGTCGAGCAGCACCCCGGGAGTGCGCCCCGCGAGCACCCCCGTCGCGTTCGCCGTCGTCCGCCCGTGCCGCACCACCACAACAGTCGCCATCCCGCCACCCTAGGCCCGCCCCGCCCTTCCCTCCCCGGCCCCCGACCCATCTCTCGCCGAAGGCGGCCAGCGAAGCGCCGCCCGACTCACCTGTCGCCGAAGGGGGGCCAGGGAAGCGCCGCCCGACTCACCTGGCGCCGAAGGGGGGCCAGCGAAGCGCCGCCCCGAGCCCCGACGCACCAGCACCTGGCGGCACGAGTCTCGGCACCGCCCGACCCGAGCCGCACGTCGCCGGAGGCGACGAAAGGCATGCAAAAAATCCCCCGCGAAGAAGCGAAGCTTCGAACACGGGGGACCCATTTTTTGTTCGTGCACCCCCTCGGACTTGAACCGAGAACCCACTGATTAAGAGTCAGTTGCTCTGCCAATTGAGCTAGAGGTGCGTGCTGCGCGGCGTGGCGCAACGAGGAATGACTCTAGC
Source organism: Frigoribacterium sp. PhB116 (assembly GCF_004364285.1). Lineage (GTDB taxonomy): Bacteria > Actinomycetota > Actinomycetes > Actinomycetales > Microbacteriaceae > Frigoribacterium. Next base: position 912,882 of record NZ_SOBE01000001.1, read on the forward strand.
ATGAGAATCGACCCCCTGAGAACCACCGGCGCCCCTGCGCGCCGCCAGATCGGAGCACCATGTCCACGAAGCTCGAGAAGGGCGCCGCGGCGCCTTCGTTCACCCTCGACGACGAGTCGGGTGCGCCCGTCTCCCTGTCGGACTTCGCGGGTCGCAAGGTGATCGTGTACTTCTACCCGGCGGCGTCGACGCCGGGCTGCACGACGCAGGCGTGCGACTTCCGCGACAACATCAACTCGTTGGCGGGCTCGGGCTACCAGGTGCTGGGCGTGTCGAAGGACGCTCCGGAGGCGCTCCGCCGGTTCAAGGACGAGCAGGGCCTGAACTTCCCCCTGCTGTCCGACCCGGAGCTGACGGTGCACCAGGAGTACGGCGCCTGGGGCGAGAAGAACAACTACGGCCGCGTCGTCACCGGCACGATCCGGTCGACGTTCGTGCTCGACGAGCAGGGCGTGGTGCAGCTCCCGTTGTACAACGTGAAGGCGACGGGCCACGTGGCGTCGCTGCGGAAGAAGCTCGGCCTCGACTGAGCCTCCCCGACGACGCCTCGCCCCGCCGCGCCCCTTCAGTAGGTGCGAGGCGGGGCGTCGTCACGTGCGGAGGTCACGGCGACGACGCTGGGGACGAGCAGCAGCACCACGACGAGCACGGCGGGCACGATGAGCCAGAGCCCCACGGAGGGGTTGGCGAAGGTCCCCTGCAGGCTGCCGACGCCGACGGCGATCTGCAGCACCTGCCACACGATCGCGGCTCCCCGGATCCAGCCTCGGCCCCGGAGCGCGCCGACGACGATGGCGCCGAGCCAGACCGTGGCGATGAGAGTGAGCAGCAGGATCGCCGCGGCGGCCGCGTAGGAGTCCGGCTGCACCGTGAGGATCTCGATCAGGAGGTACGCCGTCGCCACGGCGAGCAGCGCAGCCTCGGCCGCGAGCAGCAGGACGAGCAGCCAGAAGAGGGCGGGACGTGACGGTGTCGCAGAACGACCTGTCCTCTCGGGAGGGGTGTCTCCGGACTGCTCGGTCACGCTCGATCCCTCCTGAGAATCCTTGATCTGGCGGTTCCAGTATGCGACCATATTCGAGGTCGAAGTGACGCGTACGTCGTGGTGCGCGCCTCCCAATGAATCGAAGTCTCTCGGCTTTCTTCCCCCCACCGGAACCCGGCGCTTCGACGTGCCCGGTCCAGCACCCAAAGGAGTACCCATCGATGGATTGGCGTGACAAAGCCGCCTGCCTGACCGCTGACCCGGAGCTGTTCTTCCCGGTCGGCAACACGGGCCCCGCTGTGGACCAGATCGACAAGGCCAAGACCGTCTGCGGTCGCTGCACGGTCACGGAGACCTGCCTGCAGTACGCCCTGGAGACCAGTCAGGACTCCGGCGTCTGGGGCGGGCTCAGCGAGGACGAGCGCCGAGCGCTGAAGCGCCGCGCCGCCCGCGCCCGCCGCGCCAGCTAGGCGACGGCAGGACGACGACGAGGCCGGCTCCCCCACGGGGAGCCGGCCTCGTCGTGTCCGGGCCCGCGAGCCGTCACGCCCAGCGCGTCAGGCCTCAGCCGTCAGGACCGGGTCAGCCACCGGAACGGGATCTCGATGGTGACCTCGGTGCCGTTCCCGACGAGCGTGTGCCAGTCGATGGTGCCGCCGAGCTCGCCCTGGATGAGCGTCCGGACGATCTGCGTGCCCAGTCCGGAGCCGACCTTGCCCTCGGGCAGGCCGACGCCGTCGTCGCGCACCTTCACCGTCAGCTGCTCGTCGTCCCGTTCGGCCGAGATCTCGACGACCCCGTCGCGACCGTCGAGGCCGTGCTCGACGGCGTTGGTCACGAGCTCGGTGAGCGCCAGCGCCAAGGGGGTCGCGTACTCGCTCGGGAGCGCGCCGAAGCTGCCGGTCCTGGTGGGTCGCACGGTGGTGGCGTGGCTCGACGCCACCTCGGTGATCAACATGAGGACCCGGTCGAAGACCGTGTCGAAGTCCACGTTCTGGCTGAGCCCCTCGGACAGGGTGTCGTGCACGACGGCGATGGAGGCCACACGGCGCATGGCCTGGGTCAGGGCCTCGCGGGCCACGTCCGTGTGCGTCCGTCGGGCCTGGATCCGCAGCAGCGACGCGACGGTCTGCAGGTTGTTCTTGACGCGGTGGTGGATCTCGCGGATCGTCGCGTCCTTCGTGATGAGCTCGCGCTCCTGGTGACGCAGCTCGGTGACGTCGCGGCAGAGCACGACGGCGCCCACGCGCTCGCCCTTATCGCGCAGCGGGATGGCACGCAACGAGACCGTCACGCCTCGCGCCTCGATGTCGGTGCGCCACGGCGCCCGCCCCGTGACGACGAGCGGGAGCGACTCGTCGATGACGAGCTTGCCCTGCAGCAGCCCGGTCGTCACCTCGGCCAGCGACTCGCCCTCGAGCTCGCCGGCGAAGCCCATCCGGTTGAACGCCGACAGGCCGTTCGGGCTCGCGAAGGTGACCATGCCGTCGACGTCGAGGCGGAGCAGGCCGTCGGAGGCGCGGGGGGCGCCCCGTCGAGGGCCGGTCGGGGCCCCGAGATCGGGGAAGTCCCCCGCGGCGATCATCGCGAACAGGTCGTTGCTGCACTGGTTGAAGGTGAGCTCCTGACGGCTCGGCGTACGCGCCTCGCTCAGGTTCGTGTGTCGCGTGATCACCGCGATGGGCGCCTCCGTCACGTCGGGACGGCTCGCGCCGAGGCGACGGAGGACGGGCACGGCCCGGACGCGGGTGGGGGTCTCCTCGTACCAGTCGGGCGCCGCCGAGTCGACGATGCGCGTCGTCTCGAAGGCCTGCTGGATCTGGGAGCGCCACTCGGGGCGCACCTCCTGGCCGACGAAGTCGCGGTAGAAGAGCGTGGCCGAGCTCGAGGGCCGCGCGTGCGCGACGGCGACGTAGCTGTCGGTGTCCGTGGGGACCCACAGCACCATGTCGGCGAAGGCGAGGTCGGCGAGGAGCTGCCAGTCGCCGACCAGCAGGTGCAGCCACTCGACGTCGGCCTCGCTGGAGCGGCCCTGGGCGAGAACGAGATCACTGAGCGTCGACACCCGCCCAGTCTAGGTCGACCTCCGCCGACCGTCGGCCGTCGGCCGTCGGCCGTGGGCCGCGCGCCCGTCCCGCGTCCACGACTTGTCCACAGCCGCGGCAGGTCGGGATAGACCCGTCTGCACATGTCATATGTTGAACGCCACACCACCGACGAAAGTCCGAGCCCCATGACTCCCCCTCTCGCCCTCCTGTCGCCCGAGCCCGACGAGCCACGTGGGCTGGACGAGCCCGAACGACGGACGGACGGGCCTCACCGTCCTGCCGAGCTGTTCCTCGTCGAGCCGCTCCCCGCGGAGCCGCTCCCCCCAGAATCGCTCCCCCCAGAATCGCTCCCCCCGGAGCAGACGGCTCCGCCCGAGCCGGAGCTCGACCCGGGACTGGCCGCCGAGGGCCTCGCCCGCTCGGTGCTCGAGGTGCTCGCCGGCGCTCGTGACCTCCAACAGCTGACCCGCTGGGTCACGGCCGAGGTCCACGCCGTGCTTCGCGCCCGGGTCCAGCTGTCCACCCGGGCGCGCTCCGTGCTCGCCGACCGACCCATCCGGCCCGTCCTCCGGATCGGCACGGTGACGGTCGCCCGTCCCGTTCCGGGTGTCGCCGAGACGGTCGTGGTCGTGCACGGTCGGGGTCGCGCGCGGGCCGTCGCGATCCGGCTGGAGATCGTCTGCGGGCGCTGGCAGGCGAGCGCGCTGCACATCCTCTAACCAGCACAGCCTCTGACGAGCACAGCCTCTGACGAGCACAGCCTCCGACCGGCACCACGGCACCCCGCCGACGCGCAGACGGCGACGGGGCCGCCCACCGGAGGTGAGCGGCCCCGTCAGGGTCGTGTCGGCAGGGACGTGCCGGCGTCGTCAGGCGTTCTTCTTGCCCGCCGCGCGACGCTCCGCACGATTGACGGGCGAACCGGCCGCCTCGCCGCCCTGCGCCTGGCCGAAGGCCCCGCGGGCAGCCGGTTTGGACGTGGTCGTCGCCTGCGCGGCCGCGACCTCGGGATCGTCGCCGCGCTCGGCGTCGTCCTGGGCCTTCTGCGCCTTGGCCGTCGCGGCCTGCTCGAGGCGCCCGCGCTGATCGCGGACCTCGACCTCGCCCGCGATGTTCGGAGCGGAGTACTCGAGCTTCGGCTGCTGCTTCTCGCCGTCGAGGCCCTTGGCGGCGATGACGGGGGTCTCCGCGGCGCCGACCTGGGACTGGACCTCGACCTCGAGGTTGAACAGGAACCCGACCGACTCCTCGCGGATCTGGCCCATCATGCTCTGGAAGAGCGCGTAGCCCTCGCGCTGGTACTCGACCAGCGGGTCGCGCTGGGCCATGGCCCGCAGGCCGATGCCGTCCTTGAGGTAGTCCATCTCGTACAGGTGGTCGCGCCAGCGCCGGTCGATGACCGACAGCACGACGCGGCGCTCGAGCTCGCGCATCGCGGGCTCGCCCAGAGCTTCCTCGCGGGCTCCGTAGGCGACCTTGGCGTCGGAGAGGATCTCCTGGCCGAGGAAGTCGCGCGTCGCCTTGCCCTTGGAGCCTGCCTCGGTGATGACCTCGTCGATGGTGATCGAGATGGGCCACAGGGTCCGCAGCTCGGTCCAGAGCGCGTCGAGGTCCCAGTCGTCGGGGCTGCCCTCCCCCGTGTGCTGGTCGATGACCTCGTTGACGACGTCCTCGAGGAACCGCTGCGAGCGGTCCTGCAGGTCGTCGCCCTCGAGGATGTGTCGACGGTCGCCGTAGATGGCCTCACGCTGACGGTTGAGGACGTCGTCGTACTTGAGGACGTTCTTGCGGATCTCGGCGTTGCGCGACTCGACCTGCGACTGGGCGGACCGGATGGCACGCCCGACGATCTTGTTCTCGATCGCGAGGTCGTCCGGCACGTTGCCGCGGCCCATCAGCGACTCGGCGGCGCCCGAGTTGAACAGGCGCATCAGGTCGTCCGTGAGCGACAGGTAGAACCGGCTCTCGCCCGGGTCGCCCTGTCGGCCGCTGCGTCCGCGCAGCTGGTTGTCGATGCGTCGCGACTCGTGGCGCTCCGTGCCGAGCACGTAGAGACCGCCGGCCTCGACCACCTTCTCGGCCTCGGTGGCGACCTCGGCCTTCTTGGCCGCGAAGACGTCGTCCCAGGCGGCCTCGTACTCGTCCGGCGTGTCGGAGGGGCTGAGGCCCTTCGTGTTCATCTCCGCGACGGCGAGGAACTCGGCGTTGCCGCCCAGCATGATGTCGGTGCCTCGACCGGCCATGTTCGTCGCGACCGTGACCGAGCCGAAGCGACCGGCCTGGGCGACGATCGCCGCCTCCCTGGCGTGGTTCTTGGCGTTCAGCACCTCGTGCTTGACGCCGCGCTTCGCGAGGAGGCGGGACAGGTACTCGCTCTTCTCGACGCTCGTGGTGCCGACCAGCACGGGCTGGCCCTTCTCGTGGCGCTCCACGATGTCCTCGGCGACCTGCTCGAACTTGGCGGTCTCGTTCTTGTAGACGAGGTCGGTCTGGTCGATGCGCTGCATCGACTTGTTCGTGGGGATGGGGACGACGCCGAGCTTGTAGGTGCTCATGAACTCGGCGGCCTCGGTCTCGGCCGTTCCCGTCATGCCCGAGAGCTTCTTGTAGAGCCGGAAGTAGTTCTGCAGGGTGACGGTCGCGAGCGTCTGGTTCTCCGCCTTGACCTCCACCCCCTCCTTGGCCTCGATGGCCTGGTGGATGCCCTCGTTGTAGCGGCGGCCGCTGAGGATGCGGCCGGTGTGCTCGTCGACGATGAGCACCTCGCCGTTGATCACGACGTAGTCCTTGTCGCGCTTGAAGAGCGCGCTCGCCTTGATGGAGTTGTTGAGGAACGAGATGAGAGGGGTGTTGGCCGACTCGTAGAGGTTGTCGATGCCGAGGTAGTCCTCGACCTTCTCGATGCCGGGCTCGAGCACGCCGACGGTGCGCTTCTTCTCGTCGACCTCGTAGTCGGTGCCGGCGACGAGGCGCTTCGAGATCGTCGCGAACTCGGCGAACCAGCGGTTGGCCTCGCCCGAGGCGGGACCCGAGATGATGAGGGGCGTCCTCGCCTCGTCGATGAGGATCGAGTCGACCTCGTCGACCACGGCGAAGAAGTGGCCGCGCTGGACCATGTCCTGCGACTGCCACGCCATGTTGTCGCGCAGGTAGTCGAAGCCGAACTCGTTGTTCGTGCCGTAGGTGATGTCGGCCGCGTACTGCTCGCGGCGCTCGGCCGGCGTCTGTCCGGCGAGGATGCAGCCGGTCGTCATGCCGAGGGCACGGAAGACACGGCCCATCAGCTCGGACTGGTAGCTCGCGAGGAAGTCGTTGACGGTGATGACGTGCACGCCGCGCGAGGCGATCGCGTTGAGGTAGGCGGCGGTCGTGGCGACCAGCGTCTTGCCCTCACCGGTCTTCATCTCGGCGATGTTGCCGAGGTGGAGCGCCGCGCCGCCCATCAGCTGGACGTCGAAGTGGCGCATGCCGAGGGTCCGCTTCGCGGCCTCCCGGACGGCGGCGAAGGCCTCGGGCAGGAGGTCGTCGAGCGACTCGCCGCCCGCGTAGCGCTCGCGCAGCTCGACGGTCTCGTTCTTGAGCTCGTCGTCCGTGAGCGTCGTGAAGTCGTCCTCGAGCTCGTTGACGGCCGAGGCGTACGCCTTGAGCCTGCGGAGTGTGCGCCCTTCACCGACGCGGAGGACCTTCTCTAGGACGTTGGCCAACGGATGCTCCCTGGTTCTGGACGTGTCCGTCCCCTCGCGGGACGGTCACGGAATGGTGACAAGACTAGCGGCCACCGCCCTGGGAGGAGGAGGGAGGACCGGCGTGGTCCTCCCCTCCTCCCCCGAGGCGTGGCCGCCTGGGTCGACGCCGCGGTGGGGCGTCGGCCGCGTCAGCCGGCGAAGCCCGCCTTCAGGGCCGTCGCCGCCTCCTGCAGCTCTGGGGCGCTCTGGTCGAGGCCGATGACGCCGTAGTCCCACCCCTTGCGGCGGTAGACGACGCTCGGGCGATCGGTCTCGGAGTCGATGAAGAGGTAGAAGTCGTGGCCCACGAGCTCCATGTAGTACAGGGCGTCGTCGACGGTCATCGGCGTCGACGCGAAGACCTTCTTGCGGATGACGACGGGCGTGTAGACCTCGTCCTCTTCTTCGGCCACCTCGCCCTGCACGGTCGGGACGCTGCCCGTGCGGACCGCGTCGAGGGTCTCGGCGGCGGCCGGGACCACCCCGAGGGTGCTGAAGTCGGCGCTCGAGGCCTCCTGCAGCGACGTGGGCCTGTGCTGGCCCCGGTGCACCTTCTTGCGGTCCTTCGCCCGGCGTATCCGCTCGAGCAGCCGCGCGACAGCGAGGTCGAAGGCGACGTACTTGTCGCCTCCCGTCGACTCGGCCCGCACGAGCGGGCCCGGGCCGATGAGGGTGAGCTCGACGCGGTCGTCGCCGGCCTGTCCGCTCGCCTTCTCGTTGTGGCGCGAGACCTTGATCTCGAGCGCCAGAGCCTTGGTGGCGAGCTGCGCCACCTTGTCGGCCTTGTCAGTGGCGTAGTCGCGGAAACGATCGGTGATGCCGACGTTTCGACCCGTGACGGAAATTTCCATGACGACCTCCTATGGCTATCGACGTGCCGCCTGTCAGCCAGGCGGATGTCCTTTCACGCCTTTGCCCCACCGTAGCCAGGTCGACGCCTCCCTGTCACCTCCCGTCCACCCGCGCGTCGCCCTGGGGCGGCCGCGAGCCCGGCCTGGAGGCGTCACGACGCGGCGTGCGAGGCGAGCGGCGTCGACGCGAGGCAGACCGCGGCGACCACCTCGGCGCCCGCGTCCTCGAGTGCCCTCCGCGCCTCCTGCACGGTGCTCCCCGTCGTGAGGACGTCGTCGAGGACGACCACCCGGTGCCCCGTCAGGTCGACGCGGCAGCGCAGGCTGCCCCGACGGGCACGGGCGCGCTGTTCGCGGTCCAGGCGCTTCTGGGACGACGAACGACCGGGCCGGACGACGAGGACGCCCGGGGACGCGGACACCCTCGCGGTCCGTGCGAGGGTCGTCACCGGGTCCCACCCCCGGCGCCGCCGCCCCGACGGGGACGGCGGCACGGCGACCAGCGCCGTCGGAGGGGAGCCTGCGGGCAGGGCGACCTCCACCGCCGCACGCAGGGCCGGGCCGAGCTCGGCCGCGAGCCTCAGCCGGCCGCGTTGCTTGTACGCCAGGACGGCCTCGCGGACCTCGAACTCGTACCGGAGCGCCGTGACGACGCGGAGGCCGGCGTGCACCGCCTCGACGGGCCGGGGGCGCAGGAGGAGGCGGCAGCTGTCGCAGACCTCGAGGTCGGGGGCGCCGCAGCCGGCGCAGCTGACGGGCGACACCGCGGCCAGGGCACCCCGGAGGGCCACGGCGATGGCGGGACGGAGGACGAGCGGCACCTCCCCAGCCTGGCCGCGTCGCGAGGCCGTCCCCTGCCGGACCGGCCGCGGACGGGGACGGCGTCGCCACGACCTGCCCCGGGGAGGGACGACGCCCCCGGCCGACCGCTCAGCGCTGGGTCGCGAGCAGGTCCGCCACGACGCCCGTGTCCTGCCAGCTGCTCCCCCGGGGCTCGAGCACCGAGCCCTCCGCGGTCAGCACGCGCAGGCTCGACGACCCGTTCCCGCCGACGATGGTCGTGGCGCTCCCCGACGGCTGCCCTGACCCCGCCGACGCCCCGCCCACCTCGGCGAGCGAGACGAGCGAGCCCTCTCCCGTGTCGGTCAGGGAGGCGACAGTCAGCTGGTCGGCCCACGTCGCGTCGACGGGGCGGCCCGTCGGCGCCGCCAGCTCGACCGGGGGGCCGAGCGCCGTCGGCACGCCGCGGGAGTCACGCAGCAGGGCGACGACGAGGAGGCGGGACTCGCCCTGGTCGTCGAGCAGCACGAGCGCCCTGGCCCCGTCCCGCGACACCCGGAACGCCACGACGGCCGACCCGGCGGGCAGCGTGGACGTGACGGCGTGGGGCACCCCGTCCGCACCGGTGGCCGTGACGGCCCGGGCGTCGTCGACCGGCACCGACCAGACCCAGCCGGCGTCGTCAAGGGTCGGCGGGGCCAGCCCTGCGCGTCCGTCGACGAGCAGGCTCGACCCGTCCGCTCCCACGCGCAGGGCGCCGCGGTCCGTCCCGACGACGACAACGGACAGGTCCGCCGACGCCTCGGCCGAGGTCGGGGCCAGGGCGCCGACGACGGGGCCGAGCCCGGGCAGGGGGCTGACCGACGACCGGGAGGCGAACCCGAGCACCCCGTCGGCGACCACCAGGGGCCGCGCGTCGACCGTGGGGTCGCGAAGGGGCGCCGCCCCGCCCAGGTCGGGCACGTCGAGGACGGTCGACTCGACGCTGAGGTCGACCGCTGTGATGGTCGAGAGCGTCGAGAAGCTCGCCAGCAGCTGGGCCTGCATGCGCGCGCGGGCGGTGTCCGAGGCCGAGAGGGCGTCGCTCGTGAGGTCGACCCTGGCGGTGCCGTCGTCGACGGTGATCGCGGTCAGCGAGAGCTGCGTGCCCTCGGGGAACGCGGAGACCACCGCGCCCTGCAGCCAGGTCGACGGCCCGTCAAGGAGCGCCGAGGCGATGCGCGTGCTCGTCGACGACCGGGCGAGGAACCACCGCTGGTCGGGCACGAGGTACCGGAACGAGGGGTCGTAGAAGTAGACCGCGTGCGCCCGGAAGATCGACTGGAATGTGGCGGGGTTCAGCACCGTGCCGTCCGGGGCGTCGCTGATCCGCCACTGGCCGTCCTCCTGCACGAACGAGTAGCCGAGGCTGGTGGGCACGGAGGTGGTGGCGGGGACGTAGTGGCCGCCGCCGTCGAGGGTGGCCGTCGCCGTGAACGCGTACTCGAGCTCGTCCTCGCCGACGCGCGTCGTGGCGCCGCCGCCCGGCCGGACGGTGACGCTCGCGCGCGCGTCCCAGGCGTCGGCGAAGCCGGCCGAGAGGTACTCGCGCGCGACCGCGTAGTTGTCCTGCGGCCCCGTGCCCGCCGAGATGAAGTCCCGGAGGATGCGCTCCTGCGAGCTGTCGGCCACCGGGCCCTTCGGCGTGTACACGACGTCGCTGGGGACGTCGGCCGTGATGGGGTCGCCCTCCTGCACCGGGCCGCTGTCGGGGATGGAGGCGCAGCCCGCGAGCACCGTCGCCACGAGGACGACGCCGGCCACGAGGGCGCGCAGGCGGTCACGGCCTCGCACGGCGCACCTCCTCGTGGCCGTCCGGGGCCGGTCGGGTCGCCGTCGCCTCGGGGAACGCGCCCGCCCAGGGCTCCGAGTCGTGGCCGGCAAGGTCGTCCGCGTCGCGCGGCACCACGGCCAGGGGCGAGGAGGTGGTGGCCGCGCCCGCCACGCGCGGCAGCGTCACGACGAAGCGGCTGCCCTCGCCCAGCCTCGACCACACCTCGAGGCGCCCGCCGTGCAGGACGGCGTCCTCCAGGCTGATGGCGAGCCCGAGGCCCGTGCCGCCGATCGTCCGGCGACGGGACGGGTCTGCCCGCCAGAAGCGGTCGAACACCCGCTCGACGTCGCCCTGGCGCATCCCGACCCCGTGGTCGCGCACGGCGACGGCGACGGACTCGGCGTCGCTGTCGACCTCGACCTCGATCGGCCCGCCCTCGCCGTGCTCGATCGCGTTGCCGAGCAGGTTGCGCAGGATGCGGCGCAGCCGCCGCGGATCGACCTCGGCCTCGAGGTACCCGCCCCGCGCGTCGATGACGACCACGCTGCCGGCCTCGGCGGCCAGCGGCTCGAACTCGGCCACGCCGTCCTCGACGAGCGTGGCGACGGTGGTGCTCTCGACGTCGAGCTCGACCGCGCCCGCGTCGAAGCGCGAGATCTCGAGCAGGTCGGCCAGCAGCAGCTCGAAGCGGTCGACCTGCGTGTGCAGCAGCTCGGCCGTGCGCGCCGTGGACGGGGTGAACGAGCCGCGCTGGTCGTAGAGCACGTCGCCGGCGAGGCGGATCGTCGTGAGCGGGGTGCGCAGCTCGTGCGACACGTCGCTGACGAACCGCTGCTGCACCCGCGACAGCTCGGCCAGCTGCGAGATCTGCCGTTGCATCCCGTCCGCCATGCCGTTGAACGAGCGCCCCAGGGTGGCGATGACGTCCTGGCCCTTCTCGGGGATGCGCTGGTCGAGGTCGCCCGCGGCGATGGCCTGGCTCGTCTCGGCCGCGACGCGCACGGGGCGGACGACCGTCCGGGCGACGACGTAGGTGATGACGCCGATCAGGACGACGAGCGCGAGCGAGCCGAGCGCGAGGGTGCGCTGCATCAGCGCCAGCGTCGTCGCGGCGTCGCTCAGGTCGTAGACGAGGTAGAGCTCGTACTGGCCCGCCGTCGGGACCTGGAGGGTGCTGCCGACGACGATGCCGGGCACGGACCCCCCGTCGGCCCGGGGCAGGGCCACGGGCTGCATCGAGAGCGCGCCGGTGTCGGAGGCCACGCGCTCGCGGAGCTCCGGCGTCAGCTCGGCGCCGGGGAAGTCGGGGCTCGCGATGTCCTGCACGGTCTGTGCGGTGGACTGCCCCGGCGTCCTCAGGATCGCGATGCTCGTGCCGCCCGGGCTCGACGTCGAGCCGAGGATGGTGCTCTGGGCCTCGTTCTGCAGGGAGTCGAGCTCGACCTGGTCGGCGTCCTCCGTGGCCGTCGCCGAGTCGAAGATCGACTGGGCGAGGATCGTCGCACGCTGGGACTCGGACTGCACCTGGTCCCGGCGCTGGTCGTACAGGTTCGCGCTGATGCTGACCGAGATGGACGTGGCGATGATCGAGGCGCCGACCCCGGCGAGCACGACGGTGAGGGCGACCGTGCGGAACTCGAGCGACCGGCGCCACGCCGAGAGGAGGTGGGGGCCGACGTCCCGCCAGGCGCCCCGGCGTCGCCACCAGGCACCGGGGCCGAGCGCACCGACGACGGAGCCCCGCCAGCCCGCGCCCGTGCCCTCGCCCTGCCCGGCCACGACGGGCTGCTAGGCCCCGCCGCCGGCGCGGTAGCCGACGCCGCGGACGGTCGTGACGATGCGCGGCGCGTCCGGGTCGTGCTCGACCTTCGCCCGCAGCCGCTGCACGTGGACGTTGACCAGTCGCGTGTCGGCCTTGTAGTGGTAGCCCCAGACCTGCTCCAGGAGCATCTCGCGGGTGAAGACCTGCTGCGGCTTGGACGCGAGGGCCAGCAACAGCTCGAACTCGAGGGGAGTCAGGGCGATGACGGCGTCGCCGCGACGCACCTCGTGAGCCGCCACGTCCAGTCGCAGGTCGCCGACGGTGAGCACGTCGTTGGTGGGCTCGGTCGGGGGACGCAGGCGCGTCCTGATCCGCGCCACGAGTTCTTTCGGGTTGAAGGGCTTGACGACGTAGTCGTCGGCCCCGCTCTCGAGCCCCCGGACCACGTCGACCGTGTCGCCCTTCGCCGTGAGCATGATGATCGGCACGCCGCTCTCGGCCCGGATCGCCCGGCACACCTCGAGGCCGTCCTTGCCCGGCAGCATCAGGTCGAGCAGCACCAGGTCGGGCGAGGCGTCGCGGAACGCGGCGAGCGCCCCGTCGCCGTCGGCGCAGAAGTGCGGCTCGAACTCGTCGGCCCGGAGCACGATGCCGATCATCTCGGCGAGCGCGGGGTCGTCGTCCACCACCAGGATGCGCGGGGTCATGGTCTCCGTCTTCGGCTGGGCCGCTCGGGTCGCGGCACGTCGACCCAGATTAGTGCAGGAGGCGCGGATCGGCGGCGAAGGAGGCGCAGGTCGGCTGGCACGCCCGCCGCGCCTGTGGAAACATGGGCCCACGAGCGAGGACGACCTCGAGCGCGGACCACCGGGGGAAGCCATGACCGATCCGAACGACTGGGCGGCCCCCGGGGCGCAGGACGCACCCCGCTGGGGCGAGCGGGTCCCGTCCGCGCCTCCCGCTCCTCCGTCGGCTCCGGCCGCCGACGCGGGGCAGCAGCCGCCGGCCTACGGGCAGCAGCCGCCCGCCTACGGACAGCAGCCGCCCGCGTCCGGACAGCAGGCCGCGCCGCAGCCGCAGGGCGGTCCCGGCGCGTGGACGCCGCCTCCTCGTCCGGGTCTGCTGCCGCTCCGTCCCTTCACCTTCGGCGAGATCCTCTCCGCGTCGTTCCAGGTGTTCCGGCGCAACCCGCGCACCACCTTCGGCACCGCCCTGCTCGCGCAGGTCGTGCTGCTCGTCGTGACCGTGGGCGCCGCCGGGGGCAGCGCCTTCTTCGCGTTCTCCCGCGTCGAGTCGGCCCTTCCCGAGGACCGCGACACGGTGGCGGCGGGGGCCGTCGCCACGGTCGTGCTCGCGACGCTCGTCCCCGTGCTGCTCACGGTGGTCGTCAGCGCCCTGCTGCAGGGGCTCTTCGTGCTCGAGACCTCTCGTCAGCTGCTCGGCGAGCGCCTCCGGCTGGGCGGCCTCTGGACCCTGGCCCGCGGGCGGCTCGGCGCGCTGACGGGCTGGTCGGCCCTGCTCACGCTCGCGTACCTGGTCGCCGCCGGCCTCGTGGTCGGCGTCGTGGCGATCGGCGTCGTCGTCGGCACGGGTCCGAGCATCGGCGTCGGCATCGGGGTGGGCGTGCTCCTCGGCCTCGGCCTGCTGGTGCTCGGCGTCTGGCTCACCATCAAGCTGAGCCTCGTGCCGAGCGCCCTCATGCTCGAGCGGATGCCCCTGCGTGCGGCCGTCGCGCGGTCGTGGTCGCTCGTCCGCAGCTCGTTCTGGCGCACCTTCGGCGTCGTCGCGCTCGTCTTCGTGATGATCCAGATCGCGACGCAGGTCGTCACGGCGCCGTTCTCGCTGCTGTTCGGCGTGTTCGGCAGCCTCATCTCGCCCACCGGCGACATGGACGGCAGCGCGATCGCGGTCGCGGCCGTCGCGTACGTCCTCACCATCGCGGTCAGCGCCGTCGTGACGGCCATCGGCTCCGTCGTCCAGGCCGCCTCCGTCGGCCTCGTCTACGTCGACCGTCGGATGCGGACCGAGGGGCTCGACCTCGAGCTGGTGCGCCACGTCGAGGCCCGCGGCCGCGGCCAGGTCGACCTGCCCGACCCGTGGCGCTCCCCTGCGCAGCAGCAGCCCGGGCAGCAGTTCCCCGCCCACCACCCGCAGCAGCAGGGCCGGCAGCACGGCCCCGACGGCCAGGGCGGGGCACCTCTGCAGTGACGCCGACGACGACCGTGCTGGCCGCCGCCCCTCTCGACCCCGACCCCGACGAGGCGCGCCGGCTGCTGCTGCGCGAGCTGACGGGTCGCGACTACGTCGCGGCGCAGCCCACCTGGCTCGACCGTGCCGCCGACGCCTTCTGGAACTGGCTGAACGGCATCCGCTTCGGCGGGGTCGAGGGGGCGCCCGCCGTGGCCCTCGTGGTCCTGCTCGTCGTCGTGGTCGTCGTCCTCGTGGTGGTGCTCGCCGTCTACGGGGTCCCCCGGCTGAACCGGCGCTCGACGCGCGGACCCGAGCTCTTCGGCGAGGGCGACGACCGGGACGCGGACCGCCTCCGCCGGGCCGCGGCCGAGGCGGCGGCCGCAGGCGACCTCGTGCTCGCCGTCACCGAGTCGTTCCGTGCGCTGGCGCGCGGCCTCGTCGAGCGCGACGTCCTCTCGACGACGCCCGGCACGACCGCCCGCGCGGTCGGCGCCCGGGCGGGGCAGGTGTTCCCCGGCCTCGCCGACCGCCTGGCGTCGGCCGCCGACAGCTTCGACGGCGTGCGCTACCTCGACCGGCCCGGCTCCGAGACCGCCTGGCGCGAGATCAGCGCGCTCGACCTCGAGCTCGAGCGACTCGCCCCCGTGGCCGCCTCGTGACGGCGACGACGCCGACGGTGCGTGCCTCCGCGCGTCGGGCGCGGCCCTGGGTCGCGCTGGCCGTCCTCGCGCTGCTCGGCGCCGTCGCGGCGGTGTTCCTCAGCGGGTCGGGCGCGACGGGCGGCCGGGCGCTCGGCCCCGAGAACCCCGCGCCGTCCGGGACCAAGGCGCTCGTCGAGGTCCTCCGCAACCAGGGCGTGTCCGTCCGTGTCGTGTCGTCGCTCGACCAGGCACGACAGGCCGCCGCGCGTCCGGACACCACCGTGGTCGTCGACGACGCGGGCTCGTACCTCGTCGCCGACCAGTGGAGCGAGCTCGGCGACGCCGCGAGCTCGCTCGTCCTCCTCGCCCCGGGTGCCGCGGCGCTGGACGCGGTCGCTCCCGGCGTCTCCGCGGTCGCCGAGGTCGCCGACGGGGTCCGTGACCTGGGCTGCGACGTGCCCGAGCTGTCGCAGGTCGAGCGAGTCCACGCCGCCGGCCTCGCGTACTCAGCCGCGGGCGTCGACCCCGGTGCGGGCGTCGACGTGACGACCTGCGTCCGCGATCCCGACACGGACGGCTCCGGGCTCGTCGTGCTCGACGACGGCGACCGCCGCGTCACGGTCGTCGGCACGACGACCGCCTTCACGAACGGCACGATCGCCACGGCGGGCGCGGACGACGCCGCCTACGCCCTCGCCGTCCTCGGGCAGTCCGACCAGCTCGTCTGGTACCTCCCCGGCGTCGACGACGTGCCCGAGGGCGCCGGCACCCTCGCGACGCTCACGCCGAGCTGGGTCACGCCCGTGCTGCTCCTGCTCACCGCGACCGCGGTCGCCGCGATGGTCTGGCGGGGTCGCCGGCTCGGACCCCTCGTGGTCGAGCGCATGCCCGTCGTCGTCCGCGCGTCCGAGACGACTGAGGGGCGGGCGAGGCTCTACGAGCGCTCCGGCCAGCGACGGCACGCCCTCGACCAGCTGCGCATCGGGTCGCTCGGCCGCCTCGCCCGTCTGACGGGCCTCTCGTCCACGTCGTCGGTGGACGAGGTGATCGACCGGGTCGCCGGCCTGGTCGGGGCCGATCCCCGTGGGCTCCGGCACGTGCTCGTCGACGCCGACCCTGCCGACGACGCCGAGCTCGTGCGCCTGAGCGACAGCCTGCTCGACCTCGAGCGGGCGACGGCCAGGGCGGCGGCTCCCTCGTGACCGGCGCCGCGCCTCCTCGTCTGCCGGCCGGCCCCTCGCCGGACTGGCCCGGGCCGGACTGCCCCGGGCCGACCTCGCTCCTGACCGCCTCCACCGCCCCTCGCCCTGCGACCACCACCGGGAGAACCGCCGCATGACCACCGAACTCCAGCAGACCTTCGCCCGCGTGCGCACCGAGGTCGGCAAGGCCGTCGTCGCCCAGGACGGCGCCGTCACCGGCCTGATCGTCACCCTGCTCGCCCAGGGCCACGCCCTGCTCGAGGGCGTCCCCGGCGTCGCCAAGACGCTGCTCGTCCGCGCCCTCAGCCACGCCACCTCGCTCGAGACGAACCGAGTGCAGTTCACCCCCGACCTGATGCCCGGCGACATCACCGGCTCGCTCGTCTACGACGCCAAGGCCGGCGAGTTCGAGTTCCGGCCCGGTCCCGTCTTCACCAACATCCTGCTGGCCGACGAGATCAACCGGACGCCCCCCAAGACGCAGTCGGCGCTGCTCGAGGCCATGGAGGAGCGGCAGGTGTCGGTCGACGGCGTCTCGCGTCCGCTCCCCCAGCCGTTCCTCGTCGCCGCGACGATGAACCCGGTCGAGTACGAGGGCACCTACACGCTGCCCGAGGCGCAGCTCGACCGGTTCCTCATGAAGCTGACTCTCGACCTGCCGCCCCGCGACGCCGAGGTCGAGGTGCTCACGCGCCACGCCGCCGGCTTCTCGCCGCGCGACCTGCGCGCCGCGGGCGTGACGCCCGTGCTCGGGCCGGCCGAGCTCGCGCAGGCGCAGGCCGAGGTCGGCCTGGTCGGCGCCTCGCCCGACGTGCTCGCGTACGTCGTCGACCTGGCCCGTGCCACCCGCGAGAGCGCGTCCGTCAAGATCGGCGTCAGCCCCCGCGGCTCGACCGCCCTGCTGTCGGCGAGCAAGGCCTGGGCCTGGCTGACCGGGTTCGACCGCATCACGCCCGACCACGTGCAGGCCATGGCCCTGCCCGTGCTGCGCCACCGCCTGCAGCTGCGACCGGAGGCCGAGCTCGAGGGCGTCGACGCCGACGCCGTGCTGCGCTCGGTGCTGCAGCAGGTGCGGGTCCCGATCTGATCATGGCCGTCACCGGATGGTTCGTCGCGCTCGTCGCGCTCGGCGTCGTGCCGATCGTGGCGACGGGGAGCGCCTGGGCGCTCGTGGGCTGGCTCGTGCTCGTGCTCGCCCTCGGGGCGCTGGACGTCGCGCTGGCCGCCTCGCCGCGCCTCCTGCGGATCCGTCGCGAGCTGCCCGGCCCCGTGCGCCTCGGCGAGGCGACCTCGGCCGAGCTGGTCGTCGTCAACGAAGGCCGCCGCACGCTGCGCGGCGTCGTCCGCGACGCCTGGCAGCCGTCGGCCGGCGCCGCTGTCACGCGCCGTGCGCTCGTCGTCCGGCCCGGTCGCGCCTGGCGCGCCACCACGACGCTCACCCCGTTCCGCCGGGGCGAACGGCGAGCCGAGGAGGTGACGGTCCGGTCGATCGGACCGCTCCGCCTCGCGGGTCGCCAGGCCGGGCACGCCGTCCCCGGCACCGTCCGCGTGCTCCCCCGCTTCTCGTCCCGTCGCCACCTGCCCTCCCGTCTCGCCCGCCTCCGCGAGCTGGACGGGCGCACGAGCGTCATGATCCGGGGCCAGGGCACCGAGTTCGACAGCCTGCGCGAGTACGTCCGCGGCGACGACGTCCGCTCGATCGACTGGCGGGCGACGGCGCGCCGCAGCGACCTGGTCGTCCGCACGTGGCGCCCCGAGCGCGACCGACGCGTGGTGATCGTGGTCGACAGCGGCCGCACCTCGGCTGCGCGCATCGACGACGAGCCGCGGCTCGACACCGCGTTCGAGTCCGCCCTGCTGCTCGGCGCGCTCGCGTCCCGCGCCGGCGACCACGTCGACCTCGTCGTCGTCGACCGACGCGTGCGGGGACGCGTGCAGGGCGCGACCGGAGCCGCCCTGCTGTCGACCATGGTCGAGACGATGGCCCCGATCGAGCCCGAGCTCGTCGAGACCGACTGGTCGACCGTGCCTGCCCTCGTGCGCTCCGTGACCACCCAGCGCTCGCTCGTCGTGCTCGTCACGCCCGTCGACTCCCCCGGCTCGGCGCGCAGCCTGCTCGCCGCCGTGCCGCAGCTGAGCCGGCGGCACCTGGTCGTCGTGGCGTCGGTCACCGATCCCGACCTCGCCGCCGCAGCCGTCACGAGGACGAACCGCGACGAGGTCTACCGCGCCGCCGCCGCGGAGCGTGCCCGGCTCGACGTCGCCCGCGTCGCCGCCGCCCTGGGCCAGGTGGGGGCCGACGTCGTGTCGGGCTCGCCCGCCGACCTGCCGCCGGCGCTGGCCGACCGGTACCTCGCCTGCAAGGCCGCCGGCCGCCTCTGACCCGCGCCGCCCCTCCTCGTTCAGCAACGTCGGTCCTGATCCGCGCGACGGGGGGAGGCAGGGTCCTGGATCGTGCACGACTCAAGACCCGGTGCGCCCGAGTTCCTGAGTCCTGGCGACCTGGCCGGGCCCCGGGCCCCGGGCCCGGGTCGTCGCGCTCAGCCGGCACAGCGGCCTCCGCTCGCCGTCAGCCGGCACAGCGGCCCCCGCTCGCCGTCAGCCGGCACAGCGGCCCCCGCTCGCCGTCAGCCGGCACAGCAGACTCCGCTCGCCGTCAGCCGGCACAGCGGCCTCCGCTCGCCGTCAGCCGGCACAGCGGCCTCCACTCGCCGTCAGCCGGCACAGCAGCCTCCACTCGCCGTCAGCCGGCGACGAGCTCCGTCGCCCCGGCCTCGAACTCGTCGAGGTCGCCGGTCTGGCCGGCGCGGTGCGCGCGCCCGCCGAGAACCCACTGGTACGCGAGGAACCCGGCCAGGGCGACCGTGCCGATGCCGATCTTGATGGGCCACGGCCAGTCCTGGCGAGTGACGAACCCCTCGATCACACCCGACACGAGCAGGGCCAGCATGAGCCCCACGGCGACGGTGACGAGCGCGCGGCCGTCCTGGGCGAGCGCCTGCCCCCGGGTGCGGGCGCCGGGGGCGACCCACGACCAGAAGATCATCAGCCCCGCACCGCCGGCGACGAAGATGCTGTACAGCTCGAGCTGGCCGTGCGGGAGGATGTACAGGAAGAAGTACTCGAGGCGCCCCTGCTCGGCCATCAGGCCCGCCGAGATGCCCACGTTCATGGCGTTGTTCAGCACGACGTAGGGCACCCAGACGCCGGTGATCCCGAACGCGACGCACTGGGCGGCGATGAACGCGTTGTTCGTCCAGACCTGACCGGTGAACGACGAGGGCGCGCTCTCCGAGTAGTAGTTCACGAAGTCCTCGGTCGCGAACTGGCGACGGAACTCCTCCGAGCCGAACGACGCGAGCACCGCGGGTGACCCGGCCGCCCAGACCGCGAACGACGTCGCCACGACGACCGTGACGAGCAGCACCGCGATCGACAGCCAGCGAACCCGCCAGAGGGCGGCAGGCAGCTGGGCCACGAAGAAGGTCGGCACCTGCGAGGCGAGGTTCCGGCCGGCGCCCGTGAACCGGAGCCGCGCGCGCGACAGGGTCAGCGACAGCCTGTCGGCGACGACGGACGGGCCCGCGGCCGTCTGCAGCGCCGACAGCTCGGCAGCCCCCGACTGGTACAGCCGGATCAGCTCGTCGGCCTCCGGGCCGGTGAGGCGCCGACGGCGCGCCAGGGCCTCGAGTTCGGTCCACTCGTGACCGTGGGCGGCGGCGTAGGCGTCGAGATCCATTCTGCTTAGATACTAGGCATGTCCGACCCGACGACGCACCAGCCGCCGACGCCCCGGCCGAGGCCGCGACGCACGCGCGCGGGGCGTTCCCCGCGGTCGGCGCCGACCCTGCGTGCCGACCAGGTCGACTTCTTCGACAGTGCCGACGACCAGCTCGTCACCGGCGAGGCGGTCGGCCTCGACCGCCGCCCCACCGGCTTCGTCCTCCGCGTCGCCGGTGCGCTGATCGACTACCTCACGTACGTCGTCGTGCTCGTCGGCCTGGTGCTGCTCGTCGTCTCGCTCAACGACCGCGGCGCCGTGGACGACGCGACGGCGCAGGCCCTCATGGTCGCGTCGATCGTCGTCTGCCTGATCGGCCTGCCGACCGTGGTCGAGACGGCGTCGCACGGGCGGTCGCTCGGCAAGCTGGCGACGGGCGCGAGGATCGTCCGGACCGACGGAGGCGCCATCGGCCTCCGGCACGCGCTCACCCGGTCGCTCGTCGGCATGCTCGAGATCGTGATGACGACAGGCGGACTGGCCGTGGTGGTCGCCCTCCTCAACCGGTCGTCGCGCCGTCTCGGCGACCTGATGGCCGGCACCTACAGCCGCAACGAACGGGCGCCCCGCATGGGGCGGGTCGTGGTCCAGGTGCCGCCGCACCTCGTCGGCTGGGCCGGCGTGGCCGACGTGGCGCGCCTCCCCGATCCCCTGGCCCGTCGTGTGTCGTCGTTCCTGCAACAGGCCCCGGCGCTCCGTCCCGACAGCCGTCGGCGCATCGCCGAGTCCCTCGCCGACGAGCTCTCGCCGTTCGTCACGCCCCTGCCCGCGACGGACCCGGAGTCGCTGCTCGCCGCCGTGTCCGCCCTCCGGCGAGAGCGCGAGGGCGTCGCCCTGGGGCGCGAGGCAGCATTGCTCGACCGGCTCGAGCCGGCCCTCACGGGGACGGTGCACGGGTTCCCGCGGCGCTGAGCCCACGACCTGCCCCGGCACGCACGTCCCCGCGCGTACCGCCCGCCCCGGGGCACGGACGGCCCTGCGCGCACGACCGGCCCCGGACGCACGAACGCCCCCGCCCCGTCTCGACGACGGCTCGGGGGCGTTCGCGCACCTGCCTCAGTAGCGGTAGTGGTCGACCTTGTAGGGCCCGTCGACGCTGACGCCGATGTACTTCGCCTGCGCGTCGGTGAGGGTGGTCAGCTCGACGCCGAGCGCGTCGAGGTGCAGCCGCGCCACCTTCTCGTCGAGGTGCTTGGGCAGCACGTAGACCTCGGTCTCGTAGTTCTCGCGGTGAGCCCAGAGCTCGATCTGCGCGAGGACCTGGTTCGTGAAGGAGTTGCTCATCACGAACGAGGGGTGGCCGGTCGCGTTGCCGAGGTTCATCAGGCGGCCCTCGCTGAGCACGAGCACGCTGCGCCCCGTGGGGAGGCGCCACTCGTGCACCTGGGGCTTGATCTCGACGCGCTCGGCGCCGGCGAGCGACTCGAGCCCGGCCATGTCGATCTCGTTGTCGAAGTGGCCGACGTTCGCCACGATCGCGAGGTGCTTGAGCGCGAGGAGGTGGTCGACGGTCACGACGTCGAGGTTGCCGGTGCCCGTGACGAGGATGTCGACGGTCTCGACGACGGACTCCAGACGGGCGACCTGGTAGCCGTCCATCGCGGCCTGGAGGGCGTTGATCGGGTCCACCTCGCTGACGATGACGCGGGCACCCTGGCCGCGCAGCGCCTCCGCAGCGCCCTTGCCGACGTCGCCGTAGCCGGCGACGAAGGCGACCTTGCCGCCGATGAGCACGTCGGTCGCCCGCATCAGCCCGTCGGGCAGCGAGTGGCGGATGCCGTACTTGTTGTCGAACTTCGACTTCGTGACGGAGTCGTTCACGTTGATGGCGGGGAAGAGCAGCTCGCCGGCACGGGCGAGCTCGTACAGGCGGTGCACGCCCGTCGTGGTCTCTTCCGTGACGCCCTGCAGCTCGGCGCCGATGGTCGTCCAGCGGTCCGTCGACTCGGCCAGCGAGCCGCGCAGGACCTCGAGGATCACCCGCCACTCGTGGCTGTCGCCGGGGGCGTCGTCGGGCACGGCGCCGGCGAGCTCGTACTCGCGGCCCTTGTGCACGAGCATCGTGGCGTCGCCGCCGTCGTCGAGGATCATGTTCGGGCCGGCGAACGAGGCACCTGCCTCGGCAGCCTCGGCCGACCAGTCGAAGATCTGGGAGGTGCACCACCAGTACTCGTCGAGCGTCTCGCCCTTCCAGGCGAAGACGGGCACGCCCGCCGGCTGCTCGGGGGTGCCGGTCGGGCCGACGACGATCGCGGCCGCCGCCTCGTCCTGCGTGGAGAAGATGTTGCAGCTGGCCCAGCGGACCTGCGCGCCAAGGGCGGTGAGGGTCTCGATCAGCACGGCGGTCTGCACGGTCATGTGCAGCGAACCGGCGATGCGGGCGCCGGCGAGCGGCTGCGTCGGTCCGAACTCCTCGCGGAGGGCCATGAGGCCGGGCATCTCGTTCTCGGCGAGCCGGAGCTGGTGTCGACCGGCCTCGGCGAGGGACAGGTCGGCGACCTTGTAGGGCAGCGTGGTCGTGTCAGTGGGCATGGGACCATTCTCGCCCACCCTGCCCCGTGTGTCGCCCAGGAACGGGTCGACGAGTCGGGACGTCGCCCGGCTCAGGAACGCACGAGGCGGGCGATCGCGGCCGACGCCTCCGCGATCTTCGCGTCGGCCACCGCCCCGCCCTCTCGAGCCGCCTCGGCGACGCAGTGCGCGAGGTGGTCCTCGAGCAGCTGGAGGGCCACCGTCTCGAGCGCCTTCGTGGCCGCGCTCACCTGCGTGAGGACGTCGATGCAGTAGACGTCGTCCTCGACCATCCGCTGGATGCCGCGGACCTGGCCCTCGGCTCGGCGGAGGCGCGTGACGATCTGCTGCTTGGAGCCGCTGTAGCCGGGAGATCCCGGCGACGCGGTGCTCGGGTCGGTCGTCACGATGCCCGGATCAGCGCCAGGACCTCGTCGCGCACCGCCTCCATGCCCGAGCGCGTCGCCGCCTCGGCGTTCAGGCGGAGCAGCGGCTCGGTGTTCGAGGGGCGGACGTTGAACCACCAGAAGCCGCCGTCCGCCGACGACCCCGACACGGTGAGGCCGTCGAGCTCGTCGAAGTCGCCCCGGCCGGTGAACGCCTCGACGACGCGGGTGTAGGCGGCGGGCACGTCGGTGACGGTCGAGTTGATCTCGCCGCTGGCCGAGTACGGCGTGTAGCGGTCGGTCAGCGTCGACAAGGGCTCGTCCTGGTGACCCAGCTCGGCCAGCACGTGCATGGCGGCGAGCATGCCGTTGTCGGCGCCCCAGAAGTCGCGGAAGTAGTAGTGCGCGGAGTGCTCGCCGCCGAAGATCGCCCCGGTCGTTCGCATCTCGTCCTTGATGAGCGAGTGCCCGACCCTGGTGCGGACGGGCACCGCCCCGGAGGCGACGATCGCCTCGGGCACGGCGCGCGAGGTGATCAGGTTGTGGATGACCGAGATGGAGGCGTCCGGCTCGGCCGCCCGGACCCGGGCGATCTCGCGCACCGCGACGATCGCCGCGACGGCGGATGGGGTGACCGCGTCGCCCTTCTCGTCGACGACGAAGCATCGGTCGGCGTCGCCGTCGAAGGCGAGTCCCAGGTCTGCGCCGTGGGCGACGACCGCGGCCTGGAGGTCGACGAGGTTGGCCGGCTCGAGCGGGTTCGCCTCGTGGTTCGGGAACGTGCCGTCGAGCTCGAAGTACAGCGGGACGATCTCGAGGGGGAGGGCCGGGAGCCCGGCGGCAGCGCCGAGGACCGCGGGGACGGTCAGGCCGCCCATCCCGTTGCCCGCGTCGACGACCACCTTCAGGGGCCGGACGCCGGCCAGGTCGACGAGCCCGCGCAGGTGGGCCGCGTAGCCCGGCAGCGCGTCGTGCTCGCGGAGCGACCCGGGCGCCTCGACGGACGAGACGCCGTCGGCGAGGTAGGCGGCGGCCCGGTCGCGGATCGAGGACAGGCCCGTGTCGAGGCTGATCCCCTGGGCGCCTGCCCGGCTCATCTTGATGCCGTTGTAGGTCGCGGGGTTGTGGCTCGCGGTGAACATCGCCGCCGGTGCGTCGAGCGAGCCCGAGGCGAAGTAGGACTCGTCGGTCGAGCAGAGCCCGAGGGCGACGACGTCCGCGCCCCGGGCCAGGGCGCCGCGGGCGAAGGCCGCCGCGAACGAGGGCGAGGAGTCGCGCATGTCGTGGCCGACCACGAGCTCGCTCCCCGCCGCGCCCACCTCGTCCGCGAAGGCGGCCCCGAACGCCTCGACGACGTCGTCGGTGAGCTGGCTCCCGACCAGCCCGCGCACGTCGTAGGTCTTGACGAAGGCGGAGAGGTCGACGGTGTCTTCAGTGGTCATGGCCCAAAACTACCCGGCGCAGCACCTGCCATCCCTGGGGGACGGAGAGGGACGACGCGTGTCGGGCGCACAGGTCGTACCCGTGCGGCTCCACCCGGTCGCTCAGGGGGCCGACGACGACCATGGAGTCCGCGTACACGTAGGTGAGGGTCGACACCGCCTCGTCGTGGCAGGTGACCTTGCTGCAGGGTCGTGGCTCCATGGACCGCCACGATACCGCCGGACTACGATGGCGAGATGCCGAGGCCACGTCGAGTCCGCGTCACCGACCGCTCGCGTCGTCGGGACAGACACGGCCGTGGCCTCCGCTCCTCCGCCGCCGGCCCGCACCTGCCGTTCCTGCGCACGAGGGTCGAGCTCTTCGACGACCTCGTCGCCGAGACCGCGGACCACCTGCGCGAGCTGTGGCCCGACGACCTCGCCGACGTGACCTTCGAGGTCGCCGGCCTACCTGCCGCCCCCGACCCGTCCCGCGTCGAGCGCTGGCGCGTCGACCGGGCCGCCCGCAGCGTGGTCGTCTACCGGCTGCCCATCGAGCGCCTGTCGCACGTGCCCGAGTCGCACCGGCAGGTGGACGACGAGTGGCAGCACCGCGTCCTCGTCGAGGGCTGGGTGCTGCAGGCCGTGGGCGACCTCCTCGGCAAGGACCCGTGGGACCTCTCCCCCGACCGCTGGCGCGACCGCTGACCTACGGGTAGACGACCACCGGGGTCGACGCCGGGAAGGCCGAGGTGACGGGCCACGACGCGACGGCTCCGGCCGCCGACCAGCTCACCGCGGCCCGCAGCCCGTCGGCGTCGCGCAGGGTCAGGACGTCGCCGCCGGACACCGCCACGTCGACGGTGCTGTCCGCCGGGACCGTCACCTGCTGCTCCGCGTCGCCGATCTCGACGACCGCCGTGGCCGCCTCCGTGCCGGGGTTCGCGATCGACAGCGTCGGGCCCTCGCCCTGAGGCACCTGCACGAGCGTCTCGCCGCGCAGCGCCGGGGCCGCGGCGGCCCAGGCGAGGTCGACCGCGCCCTCGGGCGAGATCGTGGAGGTGCGGGCACCGGCCACGACGGGCACCTGCGACACCAGGGTGGCGGTCCAGGTGCCGTCCGCGAGGCCGTCGACCGGCACGTCGGTGACGCGCCCGGCCTCGACCCGCGTCTGGAACGTCGCGCCCGTGCCGTCGGCCGTGGCGAGCGTGATCGAGACCTGCGCCGCCTCGTCGCCGGGGACGTAGACCCGGACGACGCTCTGCAGGTCGGCCGAGGACGGCTCGGTGAGCGCGCCCTCGAGCGCCGCGGAGTCGCGGACCACGATCCCGGGGACGACCACCTGGCGGGCGGGCGAGGCCGCACCGCTGACGATGTCGACACCGCCCGGGTCGAGGGTGCGCACGACGCTCTGCTGCATCGAGGAGACGATGCGGCCGCCCCGGCTCTGGACGTGGACGACGGGCGAGACGAGGCCCGTCGCGAAGCCGGAGAGCGGGACGACCTTCTGGCTGCGGGGGGCGACGACGATGCCGTCGATCCCGGGGCCCTGCACGCGGCCGTTCTCGGCGGCGATGCCGAGGTCGACGGTCGCGTTGACGTCCGTCGGGTTGACGAGCACGACGAGCGACACGCGGCCGGTCTCGGTCGAGCCCCCGACGAGCCAGGTCGAGCTCGTCGGCTCGGTGCACGGGGCGGCTGCGAAGCCCACGAGCTCGCCCTCGGAGACGGACTGGCTCTGGGCGGCCGCGACGAGCGGGACGTCGTCTCCCTCCACGGGCGTCGTCCACAGCACCGGGTCGGAGTCGCTCCCGTCCGCCCCGGCGAGGGCGGTGCTGTCGTCGTCGCCCGAGCTGGAGGCGGACGCGACCTGCGCCCGACCGACCGAGCTGGCGGTCGTGGCCTGCTGGCCCTCGTCGTCCGAGAGCTGGAGCAGCCCTCCCGCGCAGACGCGCTGCTGGTCGACCGCCACCGGGGCGACCAGCTGCCCGGCGGGCGCGGTCTGCAGCGTCGGCAGCGGCAGGACGCCCGCGGCGCCGACGACCACGGCCGCGACGGCGAGGCCGGCCGCGCCGAGTCCGACGCGTCGGGTGCGCGCGATGATCCGTCGCTCAGTCATCTCTCTCCTCGTCGAAGGTGGTGGCAGGCTGCTCCGACTCGGGCACGCCGGCCCGGGAGCGTCGGCGGCGCGGCGTCGTCGGCACGGCCAGCAGCAGCGCGGAGCCGAACACGAGGGCCCAGCTGATCAGGACGACGGGGCGGAGCGGCCCGGCGTCGTCGCGGTCCGGAGCGGCGCCCGAGGCGTCGACCCAGCGCCAGAGCAGGCCGTTCGTGGTCTCGCCGACCGGCTGGAACGCCGCGGTCCCGTCGAGCGCCTCGCTCGCCCGGCGCTCGAGGGCCTGCGCCTCGTCGTCGCCGTCGGCGGCCTCGCCGAGGAGGACGAAGCCGACCCCGAGCTGGTCGAGGTCGTCGGCCGGGTCGAAGCCGCTGATGCTCACGAGGTTGCCCGCGAGCACCGTGAGGTCCTCGTTGGTCGACGTCAGGCGCTGCGCCGTCGCGTCGAGGGTCGACTGGTCGTCGAGGGTCGCGCCCTGGCCGTGCTCGAGCGACACGGCGAGGGACCCGTCCGGCTGCGGCGTGAGCACCAGGGTGCCCACCTCGGGCGACGCCTCGGCCTCGGCCGTGACGTACGCCGACAGGATGCGGCCCGAGCTGGGGCGGACGTCGCCGGTGCCGAGGTAGGCGGCGACGACGAGCGGGAACACGGACGCCACGGTCACCGCGGCGACGACGACGCCCGCCGTGGGCGCCACGCGCGGCAGCCGGTCGAGGGTGACCGCGGCGGCGCCGACGAGGCCCAGCAGGTACAGGCTCAGCCCGCTCCCGGCCCAGACCGAGGTCGTCTCGCTGCCGACGCCCGAGATCGAGACGTGGGTCGCGGCGACCGCCGTGACGAACCCGAGCAGGGCGAGCGACAGGGCAGGCACGGCACGCCGCGCCTGGCCGACGAAGGGCGCGGCGACGGCGAGGAGGGCCAGCGGGACGAAGGCCGCCGCGACGACGACGGCCGCGGTCGAGCCGCTCACGCCGAGCCCCGCGAGCAGGGTCGTCCAGCCGTTCAGGCCGGTCTCGGGCGAGGCGACGAGCAGCTGCCACGGGGACGCGGGATCGATCCGTGCGGGGACGCCCGGGTCGGCGACGAGCCCCCACCAGGTGCCACGCGAGATCTGCGCGACGGCGAGCGGCACGAAGAGCACCACGGCGGGCAGCGGGACGGCGAGCATCCGGTGGATGCCCCGGGGCCGGGTCGCGAGGGAGCCGAGCCAGATGACGACGAGGGCGGGCCACAAGGACGGGGCGGACGCCGCGACGAGCGCGAAGAGCAGGGAGGCGGTCGCCCCGGCGGCCCAGGACCGGGCCGACCCGATGAGCGCCCAGATCAGGAACGGCAGCGCGACGTGCGCCACGACCGCGCCGATGTGGCCCGACTGCAGGCCGGACAGGAGGGGGGACGAGAGCGCGTAGACCGCGGCGACGACGGCGGGCGTCCACGCCCGGCTCGTGACCCGACGGGCGGCGAACCACGCGCCGAGGGCCGAGGCCGGCAGCGCGACGAGCCAGAGCACGAGCACGGCGGTGGAGGGCGACCAGAACGTGATCGAGCCCAGGACGGCGAGCACCGCGGTGAACGGGTCGCTCGGGCCGACGAACCCGGTGCCGATCTCGTGGCGCCCCCACCCGACGTTGTCCCAGAGCTCGGCGACCGAGGTGCTGAGCGGCAGGAGGCCCCCGCCGGTCAGGGCCGGCTGCGGCAGGAACTCGAGGAACGCCACGACGCCCACGACGGCGGCGACCAGCACGACCCAGAGGCCGCCCGACCCGATGAAGCTCGCCCGGGGGTCCGACGCGTCCTCGCCGTGCGCCACGAGGGCGTCACGGTCGCTGACGCGCCTCTCGCGGATCAGGTTGAAGGAGGCGCGCAGCGGCTCCACGGACGACCAGCTGGTCGTCCGTGTGCGTGCGAGCGCCCTCCGCGCGGGCAGCACCCGAGAACCGCCGAACGCGGCCGTCAGGGCGGTGGCGAACTCCCCCGGGACCGCCCCGGGGTTCTTGGTGAGCAGGTGCCAGACGGACCGGACGAAGGCGAGGGGCACGAGCGAGAGCCAGTGCAGCGGCAGCGCGGCCGGGGGCGAGTAGACGAGCCGGCGGTGCAGCTGGGCGGCGCGGTGGAGGCGGGCGGCGCGGGCGTGCCCCCCGGGGGCCTGCCCGAAGTCCTCCGGCTGACCGGCGCTGGACACCCGCGCGTCGGGCACGAGCACGACGCGGTGCCCCGCGAGGCGGGCGCGGACGGAGAGGTCGAGGGCCGCGTCGACGTGCGGGAGGCCGGGGTCGAAGCCGCCGAGGGCCGTCCACACGCTGCGGCGGACGAGCATGCCCGCGGCCGCCACGCCCAGGACGTCCTCGTGGTGGTCGTGCTGCCCCTGGTCGAGCTGGCTCTCGACGAGCGGCATCGACGCGCCGTAGCGGGTCATCGTCTCGCCGAACTCGGCGATGACGGTCGGGTCGTCGAGCCGCATCAGCTTCGGCCCGGCGACCGCGACCGAGGGCGACACCTCGACCTGGGACAGGAGGCGGTCCAGCGCCTCGGGTCCGGGCACGTTGTCGTGCCCCAGGAACCACAGCCACTCGTCCGGGTCGACGGCCCCGTCGCGGGGAGAGTCGCCCGGCCCCGAGACGCGCACGCCCTGCGCGAGCGCCTGGACGAAGGTCGTGGCGGCGGGCACGCTGGTCAGCTGTGCCGCCCCGCTGAGCGAGAGGCGCCCGGCCTCGCTGTCCTTGCCCCCCGCGTCGACCACGACGAGGGACTCCGGCGGGCGGGTCTGCCGCGACAGCGCGTCGAGGGTTCGGTCGAGGTAGGTCGCTCCACCAGGGGCGACGAGGATCGCTGTGACTCTCGGCTGCATGACCTGAGCAGCCTAGGTCGGGTGCCCCGCCCCTCCGCCGCGCCGCGCCGGTCCCTCCCTACCTGTGAGGACCCGATGACGACGTCCGCCGGACCGCGCCGGGCGCTGGCCGCCCGAGCCCTGGACCGACGACGGCGCCCGTCCCCCGAGGGGGCGGGCGCCGTGGGGGCGTCGGGGCTGCGGGTCAGGCCCGCTTGCGGAGCTTGCGGCGCTCGCGCTCGGACAGGCCGCCCCAGATGCCGAAGCGCTCGTCGTTCTGCAGCGCGTACTCGAGGCACTGGGCGCGCACGTCGCACGAGGCGCAGATCTTCTTCGCGTCGCGGGTCGAGCCGCCCTTCTCGGGGAAGAACGCCTCGGGGTCGGTCTGGGCGCAGAGCGAGTCGACCTGCCAGGACAGCTGGGCCTCGTCCTCGTCGCCGGACCGACGGACGCCGGGGACGCCCAGCAGCACCGGGTCGACGTGCCAGTCGTCGGGCACACCCGCTCGGACCGGTGCGACGAGGTCTCGGTCGTCACGGCTCTCGTCGATCGCCATGGCACATCTCCCCTCGTGTCGCTCGCTCCCTGGACGGCCGCGATGTGCCAATTACACCGGTGTAGTTCGGCCACGTCAAGTCGGACCCCATAAACCCTGCACCCCTCATCGAGGGTCAACCGGGCTCCGGCGTGTCGGACCGGGACCCGGCGAGCGCCGACACGGCCGCCGAGGAGGCGGTCGTCCGGTCAGGGACGCGGCGCCGCGTCCCAGGCGCTGGTCACCATCTCGAGCAGCGTGTGGCGCATCACCCAGTCGAGGTCGCGGGCCGCCAGGGCTCCGTCGGCGACGATGCGGTCGGGGTCGCCGGGGCGACGCGGGCCGACCTCCGGCGCGAAGTCGATCCCGGTGCCCTCGCGCATGGCGTCCATGATCTCGGCGACCGACACCCCTCCTCCGGAGCCCAGGTTGTAGGCGGCCTCGACGGGCTCGCCCGCGTCGAGACGACGCGCCGCGGCGACGTGCGAGACGGCGAGGTCGGCGACGTGCACGTAGTCGCGGACGCAGGTGCCGTCGGGGGTGTCGTAGTCGTCGCCGTTGATGCGAGGCGCGCGCCCCGCGACGAGCGCGTCGAAGACGAGCGGGAACAGGTTGTGCGGGCTGGCGTCCCACAACTCCGGCGAGCCCGAGCCGACGACGTTGAAGTAGCGGAGGCTCGTGTGCCGGAGGCCGACGGCGGTCGCCTGGTCGCGGAGCAGCCACTCGCCGATCAGCTTGCTCTCGCCGTAGGGCGAGGCGGGGGCCTTGGGTGTGTCCTCGGTGACCACGTCCGTCGGCGGGGTGCCGTAGACCGCGGCGCTGGACGAGAAGACGACCCGGTCGACCCCGGCGTCGGCCATGGCGCCGAGCAGCACCTGCGTGCCGGTCACGTTCTGCTCGTAGGTGTGCAGCGGGCGCTGCACCGAGACGCCGGCGTACTTGTAGCCCGCCACGTGGACGACCCCGGTGACGCCGTGGTCCGCGAGTGCTGCGGCCACCGCGTCACGGTCGAGGATGCTGGCACGGACGAACGGCACGTCGCTCGGCACGAACGCCTCGAGGCCGGACGAGAGGTCGTCGAGGACGACGGCGTCCATGCCCGCCCCCGTGAGCTCGCGGACGACGTGGGACCCGATGTACCCGGCACCGCCGGTGACCAACCATGACATGGAGTCAGCCTAGCGAGGCGAGGAGGCGCCCCCCGGTCCGCAGCACAGCCGCCCCTGCGGCGCGGGTCAGGCGGGCGTCGCCACCCACAGCAGGCCGCCGCCGCTGACCGCGAGGCGGACCTCGTCGGGGGTCACGAAGGCGGACTCGCCCCGGGCGAGGTGGATGGTGCCGTCCTGTCCCTTGACGTCGACCTCGCCGTCGGTGACGAGCAGGATGCTCGGCCCGCCGATCTCGACGACCGCACCCGCGCCTCCTGCGGCGACCCGCAGCAGCGCGAAGCCGGTGCCCTCGGGGGCGAAGCGCTCGACCCCGCGGGCCACCTCGACGGGGCGGAGCCACGGGACGGGCAACGGGGAGAACTCGAGCACCCGCAGCAGCTCGGGCACGTCGACGTGCTTGGGGGTGAGGCCGCCGCGCAGCACGTTGTCGGACGGCGCCATCAGCTCGATGCCGAGCCCGCCGAGGTAGGCGTGGACGTTGCCCGCCGGCAGGAACAGCGCCTCGCCGGCCCGGAGCGAGACCCGGTTGAGCAGCAGCGACACGACGACGCCGGGATCGCCCGGATAGAGGCGGTCGAGCTCGACGACGGTCGCGGTGCTCGGGCTCGGGTCGGCGACCGCCCTCGCCAGCTCGGCCACCGCCCCGACGACCCGTCGCGACTCGTCCGAGCCGTCGAAGAGCCAGGCCAGCGTCGACTCGAGCGACGCCGCGACGCTGCCGCGGAGCGCCGAGAGACGACCGGTGCCCGCGTCGATCACGTCGATGTCGGAGAGGGTCTCGGCCGGGTCGCGGAAGCCGCAGAGCGCGTCGAAGCGCTCGCTGAGGGCGACGATGACCTCGGGCTTCGGGAACCGGTCCTTGTACTTGCGGTGCGGTGCGTCCAGGGGGACGCCCGCCGCCTCCTCGCGGGCGAAGCCCTCCTCGGCCTGCTCGGGCGTCGGGTGCGCCTGGATCGACAGCGGCTGGTCGGCGGCGAGCACCTTCAGCAGGAACGGCAGCTCGGTGCGGTCCCGGCCGAGCGCCCGGGCCGGCTCGGCAGCGAACCAGTCGGCCAGGGTGTCCGCGCCGTCCACGACGGCCGGATTCACCACGATGCTCGGCGAGCCCGGGTGCGCCCCCAGCCACAGCTCCGCCTCCGGCCTGCCGGACGGGCGGCGCCCGAGCAGCTCGGAGATCGCGGTGCGGGAGCCCCACGCGTAGTCGCGCGGGGTGTTCGTGATGGCGAGGAACATGGTTCTCCGAGCGTGTCGTGGGTCGTGCCCGTCGGGCGGCGTGCGCGGCGACCGTGCGGCCGCGCTTGGGTCCCCTCTACAAAGGGCCGAGCACGCCGGCCGGGAGGCCTTGGCCAAAACTACCAAGCTCTTTGCCGCTGCCGAGCTGCCTGCCTAAGCTCGCCGCGTCTCACCCGGGACGGCGGCGCGCGGGCGTCGTCGTCACCACCACGACACGGAGCAACGGAGCCACCTGATGTCCACATCGACCCTCACCTCGTTCACCTCGCTCGCCAGCGACTTCTACGGGTACGAAGACCTGCTCACCGACCGCGAGAAGTCGGTGCTGGCCGACCTGCGGCACTACCTCGAGACGGAGGTGAAGCCGATCGTCAACGACCACTGGGCCCGGGCGGAGTTCCCGACGAGGATCGTCGAGGGGCTGGCCGACCTCGGCATCTTCGCCCTCCCCTGGGAGGAGACTCGTCCGTTCGAGAACTCGGCCGTGTTCCGCGGCTGGGTCGCGCTCGAGCTGGCCAGGGTCGACGCGTCGGTCGCGACCTTCGTCGGCGTCCAGAACGGCCTGGCGATGGGGTCGATCAGCGTCGGGGGGTCCCCCGAGCAGCGGGCCGAGTGGCTGCCGAGGATGGCGAGCGGCGAGCTCGTGGGGGCCTTCGGCCTCACCGAGCCGCTCTCGGGCTCCGACTCGGCGCAGGGCCTCCGCACGGTCGCGACCCGGGACGGCGACGACTGGGTGCTGAACGGCTCGAAGCGCTGGATCGGCAACGCGACCTTCAGCGACCTCACGATCATCTGGGCCAAGAGCGCCGAGGACGGCCAGGTCAAGGGCTTCATCGTGCCGACCTCGACCCCCGGCTACACGGCGACCAAGATCGAGGACAAGCAGAGCCTCCGCATCGTGCAGAACGCCGACATCGTGCTCGACGGCGTCCGGGTGCCCGAGAGCCTGCGCCTCCAGCAGGCGAACTCCTTCCGCGACACCGCCTCCGTGCTGCGGCTCACGCGGGCCGAGGTCGCCTGGGCCGCGGTCGGCAACTCGATCGGTGCCTACGAGGCGGCCCTGGCCTACGCCGGCGAGCGCGTCCAGTTCGGCAAGCCGATCGCCGCGCACCAGCTCGTCCAGGACCTGCTGGTCAAGTGCATCGGCAACATCACCGCCTCCCTCGGGATGGTCGTCCGCGTGTCGCAGATGCTCGACGACGGGAAGCAGCGCGACGAGCACGCCTCGCTCGCCAAGGCCTACACGACCGCCAGGATGCGCGAGACGGTGGCGCACGCCCGGGAGGTGCTGGGCGGCAACGGGATCGTGCTCGACTACGACGTCGCGCGCCACTTCGCCGACGCCGAGGCCCTCTACAGCTACGAGGGCACCCGCGAGATGAACACGCTCATCGTCGGCCGGAGCATCACCGGCCAGGCCGCGTTCGTCTGAGCACCGGCACGGCACGGGGGCGCCGTCGTCTAGCCTGGTCCGCATGACGACGACGCTCCCCGCTCGCCGTGCCGCGCCGGCGCCTCCCGAGCGTGCCCGCACGCTCTTCGCCACGCTCGTCTTCCTCGTCCTCCTGGGCGGCGACGTGCTGCGCAACGCGACCAGCTTCTGGGGCTGGGGCGTGGTCTGCGGCGTCATGGTGATCGCCGCGGCGGTCGTCGTCGTGCGGCACCCGCCGCGGGTGCGGACGCTGCCGCGCCTCCTCGTGCTCTGGTTGGCCTTCGCCGTCGTCTCGCTGGCGTGGTCGCAGTACCCCGCCGCCTCCGCCATCGGCATCGTCGCGACGCTGGCGACGACCCTCGGGGCCGTCGCCGTCACCTCGACGCTGCCCTGGCCGTCGATCGTCGTCGCCCTGGGCCGCGCGCTGCGGCTGCACGTCGGGGCCTCGCTGCTCTTCGAGCTCGTCGTCGGCGTGTTCGTGCGCCGGCCCGTGTGCCCCGTCTACCTCGACTGCTCGGGCGGCGTCCCCGACGCCTTCTTCTGGTCGCGGGCCGAGTTGTTCACAGGCGGCCGCATCCAGGGGCTGCAGGGCAACAGCAACATCCTCGCCGTGTTCGCCCTCCTCGCCCTGGTGGTGACGGCAGTGCAGCTCTCCGCCAGCCAGGTGACGAAGAACGCCGGCCGGGTCGGCATCGCCGCGGCCGTCGTCGCGCTCCTGCTCACGCGATCGGCCACCACGCTCGTCTGCGCCGTCGCCGTCGCCCTGGTGCTGCTCCTCGTGACGAGGCTGCGGGCGACGCCCGTCGAGAGGCGCGGGCGGGTCTACGGCGCCGCCGCGGTCCTGGCCGTACTCGCGGCGGGGCTCCTCCTGCTGGCGCGCCAGCCCCTGCTCGCCCTCGCCGGCCGGAGCGGCGACCTCACCGGCCGCACCGACATCTGGTCCGCCGTGCTCGACCTCGGCGTGCAGCACCCCGTCGTCGGCTGGGGCTGGGTCAGCTACTGGATCCCCATCTCGGAGCCGTTCATCGACCTCGCCGAGCGCAACGGCGTCGTGTACCTGCAGGCGCACGACGCGTACCTCGACGTCTGGTTCCAGCTCGGCTGGGTCGGCCTCGTGCTCTTCCTGCTCGTCGTCGTCGGCGTGCTGCTCCGGGCGTGGTCCTGGGCGACGGACCGCCGCGTCCTCGGCGTGGGACGCGAGGCGGCGTGGTCCGCGCTCGACCTGCTGCCCGTGCTGCTGCTGACCCTCCTCCTCGTGCACGGCCTCACGGAGTCGCGGCTGATCGTCGAGTGGGGCTGGGCGATCTTCGTGGTCGTCGTCGTGGTGACGCGACGGGACGCCTACGGCTGGACGGACCGCGACCGGTGATCGACGGGCTCGGCCCGCGACGTCGCGACCCCCTGCGGCGGTACCTCTCGGCCTGGGTCGGCTTCTCCGCCGGCGGCCACTTCTCCCAGGCGCTCTCGGTGGCGATCGTGCTCTTCGCGTTCTCGACGCAGGCCATCCGCTCGGTGATGGGCTGGCCGGGCGCGGTCGCCGTGCTCGCGACGCTGCTCGTGCTCGCGGCGCTGTCGCTGTTCGGCGGCCGGCACCACGTCGAGTGGCACGGCATCCTGCCGGTGTCGCTCATCGCGCTCTTCGGCTTCATGGCGATCAGCGTGCTCTGGAGCGAGTACACCTGGGTCACGGTGGGAGGCGTCGCCTACGCCGCGGGGTTCGGGGCCCTCGGCCTCTACCTGGCGCTGGGGCGGGACCTGGTCCAGGTGGTGCGGGCCGTCGGCGACGCGCTGCGCATCGTCCTCGTCACCTCCATGTCGCTCGAGGTGTTCGCCGGGCTGCTGATCGACCAGCCGATCCGGTTCCTCGGGATCCGCGGCGACCTGGCGCTCGGCGGGCCGATCCAGGGCCTCGCCGGCACGCGCAACTACCTCGGCTTCCTGGCGGCGCTCGCCCTCGTCACCTTCGTGGTCGAGTTCCTGACCCGGTCGGTCCCCCGGTCGCACGCCGCCGCGTCCGCCGTGCTCGCCGCCGTGACCCTGCTGTTCGCGCGCTCGCCCGTGGCTGCGCTGGCGGTCGTGGTCCTCGTCGTGGCCGGCCTCGCCCTCCGCGCCCTGCGCAAGGCGCCCGAGCACCGGCGTCCCCTGCTGCAGAGCGTGCTGGCCGTCGTGGTCGTCGTCGGCGGCGCGGTCTCCTGGGCCCTCCGCGACTCGCTGCTCGCGAGCGTCGACGGCGCCTCCGACCTGAGCGCACGGTCGTTGCTCTGGGCGCGCGTCCGGAGCCTCGCCAGCGTGCACGACATCACCGGGTGGGGCTTCGTGGGCCAGTGGCCGGCCGAGATCTTCCCCTTCTCGACCGTCCTGGCGCCGGACGGCCGCCCCTACGCAACGGCCCTCAACGCCTTCTTCGACATCTGGCTGCAGCTCGGCCTCGTGGGCGTGCTGCTGCTCGTCGTCTCAGGAGCCCTCGCGCTCGTGCGGAGCTGGGCGACCGCCTCCGGCCACCCGATCGTCGCGTACGTCTGGCCCGCTCTCGTGCTGGTGCTGATCGGGGTCACCGCCCTCGCCGAGAGCTTCGTGCTGTCCGAGGGCACGTTGATGCTCTTCGTCGCCATCGCCACCATCGCCGCTCGCAAGCGCTCGTGGCGGTCCCGGCTGCCCCGCCCGGCCGGGCGGTAGGGCACGGCCGGCCGGCAGGCAGGGCACGGCCGGCCCGCAGGAGGCGCCGGGTCGACCGCGCGCCTCCTGCCGGTCGTCAGACGGCTCGGCAGGCCAGCGTCGTATTGCCCTTGCCCGTGGAGTCGATGCCGTAGACGCAGAGGGTGCTGCCGGCCGGGGCCGTCACTGTGCCCGAGAAGCCGTGCACCGTGCCCCAGCCGGGCCAGGCGCGGCCGATGTCCGCACGGGCCCCGCCGGCCGGCAGCCGGGCGGCCAGGCGGCCGTCCACGTAGACGTGCACGCTCGTCGAGGCCGCCGTGTCGGGGTCGAGCGTCCAGCCCCTGACCGCCACGGTCGTCCCCGAGCGGGTCGCCCCGTCGAGCGAGCCGACCGGGCGGCCGTCGACGACGATCGAGCGGCAGGCGAGCAGGGTGTTCGCGCCGGCTCCCACGTTGATGCCGTAGGCGCAGACGTCCCGCCCGCCGGGCGTCGTCGAGCTGATCGCGAAGGTCGCGTCATAGCCCGTCGCCAGGGGTGCGCCGGGGCGCGCCGCCTGCACGTCGGGACGCGGACGGTCGGCCCGCGTCGACCCGAGGAAGGCGCCCGTGGTGCGGTCGTAGAGGTGCACCTCGAGCGGCGAGCTCGTGTCGGCGTCCCTCGCCCAGCCGGTCACGCGGACCCCGCCCGGCGTGCGCGCGAGGCTGTCGAGCCGCCCCTCGGGCGAGGTCGACGGTGCCGGCGCGGGCGCCGCCCCCGGCGTCATCGTGATCGGTGTCCGCGAGAACGACAGCGCCGCCCCGCCGTCGGCGTGCGTCAGGATCACCTGGACGCGGTAGGAGCCGGCCGGGCGCGCCCCGAGCTCGAAGCGGACGCTGTTGCTCCCCTGGGCCACCGGGACCCCCCGGGCGATCGTCTCGTAGGCGGTGCCGGGCGCACCGCGCCCGACTCGCACCTCCGCCGTGGTGCCGGCCTGCCAGGCATCGTCGTGGAACTTCACGACGGTGCTGCCGGTCGCCTTCGGGTCCTCGCGGAGGTGGAGGTACTTCAGGTGCCAGGTCGCGGCGCCCGGGTCCTCGTTGGGGTCGAAGCGGAGGTGGTCGACGGTCCGTCCCGCCCAGCCGAGGCGCGGCGAGCCGGACTGGGGGTCGAGCGGGTCGCCGGCGGCCAGGTCGATCTCGGCGGGCAGCGCGTTCGCGCCCGAGTAGGTGACGAGGTCGTCGCTGATCTGGTAGTTGCCTGCGCCGGTCGCGATCCAGATGAGGCGTGCCAGCTTGCCCCCGCCCGGTGCGTCGGCGAGCGAGAACGCGCCGTCGTAGCTCAGCGAGTACGACAGGTGGTGGAACCGGCTGGCCGTGAAGCGCGAGACCGGCAGGACGACCTCGGGGTCGTTACGGATCGGACCGGCGTTGGTGGCCGTCAGGCCCTGCGCCCCGTAGCCGCCGAGACGAGCGTTGTACAGCTCGACGCCCGTGCCGTTGGCGGCCGACGTGAAGTCCCACGGGCGCTTGTTGAGGGCGGTCGCGATGTCCAGCCCCTCGTTGGGGTTCGGGCTGTCGACGACCGGACGCGGCAGGGCGCTGACGCTGAAGCCGGACCAGGTGCCGGGAGGCCAGGCGCCGTGCGCCGTGCCCGGCGCGTAGACGCGCAGCCAGTCGACGCTCACCCGCACGCGGGACGTGACGGCGGACGAGGTCACCGGGACGATCCGGAGGTTCACGATCCGCCCGGAGCTCCACGGCACGCCGGCACCGATCGTCGACGCCCCGGTCAGCGCGAGGTCGTAGACGTTGTCGCCGGGTCGCGTGGCGAAGTGCGTGCCGCCCATGCAGGAGGTGGTCTGCTCCCGGCAGGTGAACCAGACGACCGCGGCGACCCCGCCGCTCGTCGGCTGGTCCATCTTGATCGACAGCCGCTTGTAGCGCGCCGGGTCGATGGGCTTCGCGGCCCCGTCACGACCGAAGGCCAACGACCCCGCGACCGTCGTCACGGGCGTGAACCAGTCGCCGCCGACCACGTCGAGCCGGAGCCGGCCGCCCGACACCCCGACGTTCGTCGCCCGGGTCGCGTCCGTGTTCTGGTCCGACGAGTTGGAGTAGTCCCACGGGTCGGAGTAGGACTCGGAGGCGAAGTCCGGCGCCTCGACCTCGGCGGCCGCGGCGGCGTCCGCCGCGACCGTCTGCGCGGACGAGGACCCGCCGACGGGGGCGGGGGATCCGGCCCGTGCCGGGCCCGGCACGATCGCCGAGGTGATCGCCACGGCCACGGCGCAGAGCACTACCGCCCCGGTCGTGCGCGTCCGTGCCGCAGGCCCTCGTCCGGTCGTCGCTCGTGCTCCGCGCGCCACGCGCGCCCCTGCTCGTCCCCACCTGATCATGGGGTACAAGGTACCTCCGGCCCGCGGGCCTGTCTGTCTCCCGAAAGGGGGTGTCCGCGAGGTGCAGGAGAGGCGGGCGGCTAGCGGCGGAACAGTCGTCCCAGTCGGCGCTCGAGGCCCCATCGGGTGACACGGGCCATCGCCTCGACGACGATCGAGCCGCTCATCTTGGAGGTGCCGAGGGTGCGCTCCCGGAACTCGATGGGCACCTCCACGACCCGCGCCCCCCCGTCGAGGACGCGGAGCGTCATGTCGACCTGGAAGCAGTACCCCTTCGAGTCGACCGTGGTCAGGTCCATGCCGGCCAGCGCCTCCCTCGTGTAGGCGCGGAAGCCCGCCGTGACGTCCTTGATCGACAGGCCGAGGACGATGCGCGCGTAGGCGTTGCCGCCGCGGCTCAACACCTGCCGGCGCAGCGGCCAGTCGACGACGGAGCCGCCGGGCACCCAGCGGGAGCCGATGGCCAGGGCAGGGGCGTCCGGGGCGCCGCTCGACACGCGGGCCACCATCTCGGGCAGGCGCTCGGGCGGGTGCGACCCGTCGGCGTCCATCTCGACGATGACCGAGTAGCCGCGGCCGAGCCCCCAGGTGAACCCCTCGACGTAGGCGGAGCCGAGCCCGAGCTTGCCGGAGCGGTGCAGCACGTGCACGCGCTCGTCGTCGGCGCTCATCCGCTCGGCGAGCTCGCCGGTGCCGTCGGGGCTCCCGTCGTCGACGACCAGGAGGTGGGCCTCGGGCACGGCCGTGAACAGCCGGGCCGCGACGACCGGCAGGTTCTCGACTTCGTCGTAGGTCGGGACGACGACGAGGGTGCGTCCCTCGCTCGCGGGGGTGGAGGACATGCGGGCCTTTCTGACGGACGGGCGGGGCTCAGGATAGCGGGCAGGGGTCGCGTTCCTCCGGCTGTACGCTGTCCCCCATGGGATTGCAGGGGACGACGCTGATCGTCATGCCCGCCTTCAACGAAGAGGCCGCTGTCGGCGATGTGGTCCGCGAGGTGCTCCGCGAGGTGGCCGACGCCGACGTCCTCGTCGTGGACGACGGCTCTCGCGACCGCACCACGCAGGTCGCCCGCGCGGCCGGCGCGCGCGTGCTCGAGCTGCCCTTCAACCTCGGAGTGGGCGGGGCCATGCGCGCCGGGTTCAAGTTCGCGGTCGCCGAGGGCTACACGACGGTCGTTCAGGTCGACTCCGACGGGCAGCACGACCCCGCGGGTGTCGCCTCGCTGCTGGCCGCCCTCGAGACCCACGACGTCGTCATCGGCGCGCGCTTCGCCGGGGAGGGCGACTACGAGGCGAAGGGGCCGCGACGGTGGGCGATGGTGGTCCTGGCCGCCGTCGTCAGCCGCATCGCCGGCACCCGCCTCACGGACACCACCTCCGGCTTCCGCGCCACCGGCCCCCGGGCGCTCGAGATCTTCGCTCGCCACTACCCCGCCGAGTACCTCGGCGACACAGTGGAGTCGCTCGTGCTCGCCGCGCGGGCCGGCTGCCGCATCACGCAGGTGCCGGTCTCGATGCGGGTCCGCGCCGGGGGCACGCCGTCCCACGACCCGGTCAAGGCCGGAGTCTACCTCGGCCGGGCCTGCCTCGCTCTCGTCCTCGCCCTCTGGCGCCCGCCGCTCGCCCTCGCCGACGACAGGAACGACCGACCGTGAGCACGACCACCTACGTCTTCGGCATCCTCAGCGCGCTCGCCGTGCTCGCGGTCGTCACCGAGATGCTGCGTCGCCGCCGCGTGCGCGAGCGGCACGCCCTGTGGTGGACGATCGCCGGCATCCTGGCGCTCGTCGTCGCGGTGTTCCCTGACCTGCTCATCTCGACGGCCCGCGCCGTCGGCATCGAGGTGCCGCTCAACCTCGGCTTCTTCCTGGCGCTGCTCCTCCTGTTCCTCGTCACCGTGCAGCAGGGCACCGAGCTCACGAGCCTGGAGGAGAAGACGCGGCTGCTCGCCGAGAGCGTCGCGCTGCTCGACGAGCGGCTCGAGCGCCACGAGCCGTCCGGCGTCCGGCACGCGCCCCGTGATCCCGGACAGGACGACACCGCGCCCGGCGGCCCCACGGGGCACGACGCGTGACCGCCCTCCCCCGCGTCACGGTCGTCACGCTGGCCTTCGGCGACGAGCCCCTCCTCGGCGAGGCCGTGGCCGCCGTGCTCGCGTCCGTCGACGTCGACGTCGACGTCGTCCTGGTAGACAACGGCTGTACCAGCGACGCCGTCTCCGCCCTGCCCGCCGACCCGCGCCTCCTCGTCGTGACGCCGGACGAGAACCTGGGCTTCGCGGGCGGCGTCAACGCCGGAGCCCGCCACGCGACAGGGCAGTACCTCGGCCTCGTCAACTCGGACGCCGTCGTCGCCCCTGACGCGCTCCGTGAGCTCGTGCGCGTCGCCGCCCGGCCCGAGGTGGGCATCGCGAGCGGCAGCATCCGCCTCGCCTCCGACCCCGACACGATGAACTCCGCGGGCAACCCCGTGCACGTCGTCGGCCTCAGCTGGGCCGGCGGGCTGGGCGAGCGGGCCTCCGAGCACGCGACGGAGGCGCGGGTCGCCAGCGCCTCGGGCGCCGGCCTGGTCCTGGCCCTCGACCTGTGGAACAGGCTCGGCGGCTTCGCCGACGAGTACTTCGCCTACCACGAGGACGTCGACCTGAGCTGGCGCACGTGGCAGGCCGGCCTCGAGGTGGTCTACGTGCCCACGGCCGTCGTCGTGCACCACTACGAGTTCAGCCGCAACGCCCTCAAGATGTTCCTGCTCGAGAAGAACCGCCAGGTGTTCCTGCGGACGGCCTACGGTCCGCGCCTGCGGGTGCTGACGTGGCTGCCGGTGACCGCGCTGGGCCTCGTCATGGGCGTCGTGGCCCGGGCGCAGGGCTGGTCGGTCGAGAAGCGCAGGGCGGACGCCTGGGTCCGCGACAACGCGGGCTGGATCCGACGCCGCCGTGCCGACGTCCAGGCCGCGCGCGTCGTGGGCGACCGCGAGCTCGCTCCCCTGCTGACGGCGACGCTCGACCAGCAGGTGTTCCCGCTTCCGCCGGGCGCCGGCGTGCTGCAGCTGGCGATGCGCGCGTACTGGGCCGTCGCCCGCCGGCTGCTCTGACCGACGACTGCTCCGGCCGCCGGCTGCTCTGACCGCCGGTCAGCGGGCGCGGCGGCCGACCGCCAGCGCCACCAGCGCGGCCAGCGAGGTGCACGACCCCGCCAGGAACCCCACGCTGCCGGCCGTGACGCCGGCCGTCGGGACCGCGGCCACGATCACGACGAGCCCGACGACGAAGCCGGTCGCGCTGGTGAGCGCGACCGCCCGCGACCGCCCGGACGCCAGCAGCATGGCCGCGGGCAGCAGCGCCACCGTGAAGACGAACACCCCGACCAGCAGGAGGCGCAGGTACGGGATCGCCTCGTCAGCCTCGGCCGGGTAGAACAGCGGCAGGTACCACGGTGCGAGGGCGGCCGCGGAGCCGAACACGACCGCGGCGACCGCGGTGAAGGCGAGGGTGGCCAGCAGCGGCCCGCGCTCGCGCAGCGGGGTCCGCGACCCCTCGTGGGCGAAGGCCGGAATGACGATCTGGCTCACGGCCTGGCCCAGCATGGACGCCGGGGTCGCCAGCGTGAACGCCGCGGCGTACGCGCCCGCCCGCTCGCCCGGCGCCACCACCTGCGCCGCGATCATGGCGAGCTGGAGCAGGCCGTTCGTCGTGAGGCCGGCGAGCACGTTCCAACGGGCGAAGCCCAGCGCGTCGCCGACCGCCAGCGCTCCGCCGGCCGGGTCCGCCTCGGACGGCACCGGCCTGTCGCCCCCTCGTGGCCAGCAGGCCACGGCGAAGACGGCGTAGCCGAGGGTCAACGGCACGAGGACGACCCCGCCGAGTCCGCCGACGCACACGGCGACGAGCGCCCCCAGGGAGACCGACGCCGAGATGCCGTCCCACAGTGCGACCCGGCGCGAGCGCCCGTAGCCCAGCTGGGCCCCGCGCGCGAAAGCGTAGACGCCGTAGCCGACGACGAGGAGGCCGGCGAGGAAGGACACGCCCCACGTGTTGCCGAGCGCTCTCGCGACCGGCACGGCGACGGCCCCGAGCACCAGCGACGACACGGCCATCGTCGTGTCGAGCGCGCGGAGCAGCGTCCGGTCGGAGACCCGTCGCCGGAGTCCCAGCGCCAGGAACCGCGAGGCGGTGTTCCCTGCGGCCGTGGGCCAGAGCAGGGCCGCGAAGATCGACAACGACAGCAGCGCGGAGGCGTGTCCGAGCGCGTCCGTCCCGAAGAACCGCCCGATGAGGACGGTGTACACGAGGCGCGAGACGCCCTGCAGGACGATTCCGCCGGTGGAGAAGACCGCTGACGACGCGAGGGACCGCGCCGTCGTCACGAGGAGACCAGCGACAGGAGCCAGAGGAGCCCGCCGCCGGACGCGAGAACGAGTCCCGCCGAGCGCCGCCGGCTCACGAGCATCGCGGCGCAGGCGAGGAACGCGGGGAGGAGCGAGATCCCGTACCGGGTCGGGAGCGAGAAGTAGTAGTGGGTGACGGCGGAGACGCCCAGGACGAGGACGGGGCCGATCACGAGCGACACGACGAGGGCGGACCAGGCGACCACGCTCTCGGCGGAGCGGCGGCCGGCGAGGACCACCATGGCGATCACGCCCGCGACCGACAGCCACGAGACGAGCACCCCGGCGGTCGAGATGGCGATCCCGTTCATGCCGCCCGTCGGGTCGAGTCCCGTCCCGCTGAGGAACTTGAGGCTCTCGGAGAGGACCCCCTTGGCCGTCAGGGGCAGAGCCGTGCCCTGATCGGCGGACGGACCGACGGCGATGGCCGACCTGACGACCAGCCAGGCGCCCTGGGCGACGACAGAGCCGACCACGGCCACCACGCCGGCGACCACCGGACGAGAGACGAGCGATCGGAGGACTCGTCGAGCCCGGCCCACGCGGTCTCCCGACGACGCCTCGCCCACCGCCCAGATCAGGAGCGCGAGCGCGGCGAACGCCACGGCGGCGATGTTCTGCACCTTGAAGAGGACCCCGACCACGGACACGAGGACGACGGCCGTCAGCCCGCCCTGCCCCCGGACGACGCGGAGCACGAGCCAGAGGAGCGCGGCCCCCACGGCGAGGGACGGGGCGTCGGTGCTGACGTAGGTCGTGGACCAGTAAGCCGAGGGACTCGCGACGAGGAGCGCCCCGATGCCGACCGTGACGGCGTCGGGAACCCGGAGCGACCTGAGCGCGAGCCAGAGCAGCACGAGCGCGAGGGAGAGCCAGAGGGCCCCCACGAGCGACGCGGCGTCGAGGAGGCCGACGCCGAGGGCGACGAGCGGCTGCGCGACGGCCCAGGTGGTGACGAAGTAGAACGGAGTGTAGATGTCGGCGGAGGTCTTGCCCCCCATCACGAACTCCGACGACGGCGCCGTGGCGGCGTC
Organism: Frigoribacterium sp. PhB116; assembly: GCF_004364285.1. Taxonomy (GTDB): domain Bacteria; phylum Actinomycetota; class Actinomycetes; order Actinomycetales; family Microbacteriaceae; genus Frigoribacterium. The sequence continues at coordinate 956,741 of NZ_SOBE01000001.1, forward strand.
CTCGCACGAGGGCTCGGCCGGCGGCTGGATGCCGCGGTTGCCGAGGCAGATGAGCGCCTCGCGGGCCTCAGGACCCGTGAGGTCGCCCTGCGCGACGACCGGCCGCTCCGGCATCTGCTGGATGTAGTCGGCGTAGACGTACTCGTCGATGGGCGAGATCGCGGTGTTCTCGGGCACGTGCACGGCGACCGACACCACCGCCATGAGCACCAGGAGCGCCGGTGCCCACCACCGTCCGATCGTCCGTCGCACCCTCGGAACCGTACCCGCCTCGCTCATCACCAGCTGAGTCTGGCGCATGCAGCGCCTGTCTCGGCCCCGCCGCGCCCTGGTGCGCGGACCCGCCCGGGGCGGGTCCGCGCACCCCGGGGGCGGCTCAGGGGACCCGGACCGTCCGGCAGCCGAGCAGCGGGTTGGCCCCGCCTGTCGAGTCGATCGCGTAGACGCAGGCAGTCTGTTCGCCGCTCGAAGCAGGGACGACGGCCTCGAACCCCCTCGTCGCGCCCGCCCCGGGCCAGCGAGCCGCGACGTCGGTTCGGCTCGAGCCCGTCGGGACCGCGGTGGCCCGCGACCCGACCCGAACGTGCACCGGGATCTGCGCGGAGGTGTCGGGATCCCAGGCCCAGCCCCGGACCGAGATGCCGCCCGCGACGCCCGAGAGGGCGTCCAGCGAGCCGACGGGCGCCGCGTTCGTCACGGTCACCGTGCGGCACCCCAGAAGCGCGTTGCTGCCGCTGCCGCCGGTGTTGATGCCGTACGCGCAGACCCGGTGCTCGCCCGGGGCGGCGGGGAAGGTCGCCGAGTACCCGTGACCGGCCCCGTAGCCGGGGAAGATCCGGCCGATGTCGGCACGTGACTGGTCGGCCACGATCGCCCTGGCGCGCCCGTCGACGTAGACGTGCGTGGCGACCGCGCTCGTCGTGTCGCCGTCGAGCGCCCAGCCGCGCACCGAGATGCTGTCGGAGGTGGTCGTCACGGCGTCCAGGGACCCCTGGGGCGCGTCGGTGGGCACGCGGACCGACGAGCAGCCGATCTGGGTGTTCGAGCCGCGACCCGTGTTGATCCCGTACGCGCAGACCTGCTGGGTTCCGGTGGGCGACTTGACCGTGGCCGAGAACCCGTGCGCCGCGCCGAGGCCGGGCCACGCGCGCGCCACGTCCGGACGGTCGCGGTCGGCGACGAGCGCGGTGCCGCGCGAGCCCGCGTAGACGTGGGCGGGGATGGGGGCGCTGGTCTCGGGGTCGAGGGTCCAGCCGCGCACCGCGACGCCGCCGGGCACCGCGACGGCGGAGTCGAGCGAGCCCACGGGCGAGGCGGAGGCGATCGTCACCGTGCGGCAGCCGAGGCCGCTGATCTTCTCCACGGGGGCGACGGCGAAGACGCAGACCTCCTGCCGGCCGGCCGCGGCCTTGATCGTGTAGTCGAAGCCGTGTGCCGCGCCCTTGCCCGGGTACGCCGCGGCGATGTCGGGACGGTTCTGGTCCGCGTTCAGCGGGGTGCCGACCGAGCCGACGTAGACGCGCACCTGGATGGAGTCGCTCGTCCGGGGGTCGAGGGCCCAGCCGCGCACCCTGACCGACTCGACGCCGGCCGTGAGCACGTCGAGGCTGCCCACGGGACGCGTGTCGCCTGTTGGCGACCCGAACCACGAGTTGAAGTAGACCCAGAAGTTGCGGTTGCCGTAGGCCGAGCAGCCGTCGCCCGTGCCGTACAGGTTGCCGAGCGCCGCCGCGTTGGGCGTGTACGGCGTGTAGTAGTAGAGGTTCGCGGTGGCCTGATTGTGCACGTAGACCGTCTTCGAGCCACAGGCCGCGTTCGGGTTGTACTGGATCCCGCGGTTCGCGCCGGGCGCGTAGCGCGTGAAGAAGTTCGACGTGCCCGCCGGGTTCGCGTAGCGCTTGAACTGCCACGCCGCGCGGTAGATCTGGTTGTACACGCCCGCGTAGGTCGGGTCGCAGACGCCGCCGACGTTGTCGGGACACGCGTAGCCCATGGCGCGCTCGAGCCGAGCGGCGGACGGCCCCTTCGCCGTGCTCCCGTTGACGAGGCTCTGCTCCTTCTGCAGGGTCACGAGGATCACCTGCGGGTTGATGCCGCACGCGGCCCCCACCTTCGCGATGATTCGCGCGACGCTCTCCTGGCCCGCACCGGCGTAGCGGCCGCACATCGCGTCGGCGGCCCTGGTCTGGGTGTCGACGCGCAGGACGTCGAGACAGGCGCCGTTCGTGCAGCCCCCCACCTGGGCCGTCAGGAACGACTGGACCTGCGCCTCCGACATCGCGCCGCCGTTGAAGAATACGGCGTCCGAGATGACGTAGCCGGGGTCGAACTCGCCCCCGGACAGCGCCTGGGCGGGCGTGGGCGTCGTCGCGTCGATGCCCACGAGCCCTGCGGCCACGACGGCCACGGCCGCGAGCGCGGCGGTCAGTCTCTTCATGGTGTGCGCCTCCCTGGGGCGTGAGAGGGAGGACCGGCGCGGCGACCGCCGCTGCCGGATCCGCGCCTGGTCAATGGCGCGTGTTACTCCCCGTTCCTCTGAAACTACCCGACGTCGAGCCGCGAGCAGAGGGGTCGCCCCCGAAGGGGGGCCACCGTCAGCGACGGAGGAGCGCCTCGACCCTGGCCCTGGCGGCCCGGCCGACCGCGTCGCGTCGGCGGAGCCGGACGGCGTTCCACGTGAGGGCCGGCAGCTGCCGCAGGAGGCGCGCCCACTGTCGGGTCGAGAGCTGACGTCCCCCTGCCCCCAGGGCGTCCTTGCCCGCGCGGACGAGAGTCCGGAGGGCCACTCGCGCGACCACCGGCCAGGAGCCGTTGCGCAGCACGACGGCCAGCCTGTTGCGCATGCTCTGGAACCGGACGAGGTCGCCGCTGCTGCTGGAGCTCCCGGCGTGCCGGTGCAGGACCACGGCGTCCGGGACGGACAGCATCTCGAAGCCGGCGAGCCGCAGGCGCCACGACACGTCGAGGTCCTCGTAGTACATGAAGAGGGAGGGGTCGAAGCCGCCGACCGCGTCGAGGGACGTCCTCCTGATGGCCGCCGCGCCACCGGAGAAGCCGAAGGGGGCGTCCAGCTCCTCGGGCAGCTCGTCGACGGGGGTGAGCCAGTGCCGGTCGTGGCCGTTGCCGTCGGGCGTCATCTCGACGCCCGTGCCGTTGACGAGCCTGACCCCCTGGTCGTCGTCGCGTCGGATCCAGCGTTCGCCGGCCAGCCCGACGAGCGCCTCGTCGCCGTCGTCGCCGTCGGCAGGCGCGAAGGTGCCCTCGAGCAGCACGGTCGGGACGGTCGCCGCGACCTCGGCGGGCGCCGACTCGAGCACCGAGACGAGGGACTCGACGAACCCGGGCAGCGCGACCGCGTCGTTGTTCAGCAGCACGACGACCGAGCCCCGGGAGGCGGCGACGCCGATGTCGACGGCGGTGGCGAACCCGGTGTTCGTCGCCTGGGGCAGGACGACGACGGAGGGGAACTCGGCTCGCAGCGACGCGACCGACGGGGCGTCGGCCTCGTTCATCACCAGGACGATCTCGAACTCGCCCTCGGGGCCCTGCTCGAGCAGGCTGCGGAGGCAGCGACACGTCAGATCCGGCCGCTTCCAGTCGACGACGACCACGGATGCACGCACGGTCGCCAGTCTGGCACGTCCCCGGAGCCGGGAGCACCGGTGGTTATACTCAGGGCGGCCTCCGGGCCGCCGAGTCAGCCGAACCCCTTGGAGCGATAGCCTTGACCGTCACCACCGCCGGGACCGTATCGGTCGTCATCATCAACTTCCGTGGCACCGACGACACGCTCGAGTGCGTGGCACGGCTGAACGAGGTCGACTGGCCGGCCGCACAGCTGCAGATCGTCGTCGTCGAGAACGGGTCTGGCGACGACAGCGAGGCCCGCCTCCGCGCCGCCCTGGGCGACCAGGCCAACGTCGAGCTCGTGGTCTCCGCCGAGAACCTCGGCTTCACGGGCGGCAGCAACCTCGGCGCCCGCACCGCGACCGGCGAGTTCGTCGCGTTCCTGAACAACGACGCCAAGCCGCACCGCGACTGGATCCGCGAGGGCCTCGCGGCGTTCTCGGCCAGCCCGCGCATCGGAGCCGTCGCCAGCAAGGTCCTCGACTGGGACGGCGGGGCCATCGACTTCGTCGAGTCGGGTCTCTCCTGGTTCGGCATGGGCTACAAGAACCACACCAACGAGCAGGACGACGGCCGCTTCGACGAGCAACGCGACCTCCTCTTCGGCACGGGCTCCGCGCTCTTCGTGCGCCGCGCCCTGTTCCTCGACATCGGCGGCTTCGACGAGGACATGTTCATGTTCTACGACGACGTCGACCTGGGCTGGCGCCTCAACCTGTACGGCTACCGCGTGCGCTTCGCACCGGACTCGATCGTGTACCACAAGCACCACGGCTCGATGAAGAGCTTCGGCGAGCACCGCGAGATGTACCTGCTCGAGCGCAACGCCCTGCACATGCTCTACAAGAACCTGTCGGACGACAGCCTCGGCACCATCCTCCCGGCCGCCTTCGCGCTGCTCGCGCGTCGCGCCGTCGCCAAGGGCAAGCTCGACTCGGAGTCGTTCGACCTCCGCCGCTTCGACGGCGCCGCCGACGAGTTCGACGAGACGACGCCCGTCCACAAGGACACGGTGGCGGGGCTCTTCGCGCTCGACCAGTTCGTGGCCGACCTGCCGAAGCTCAAGAAGCGCCGGGACGAGATCCAGTCGCGCCGCGTCAAGACCGACAAAGAGGTCTTCCGCCTCTTCGGAAACATCTTCCACCCGCTGTTCGGCGACGACTACTTCCTCGACGGCTTCACGAAGATCCAGGACGCGTTCGGGGTCAACCGCCCGATGATGCGCAAGCGCGTCCTCATCATCACCGGTGACGCGATCGGCGAGAAGATGGCCGGCCCGGGCATGCGCGCCTGGAAGATCGCGGAGGCGCTGAGCGAGCACAACGACGTCCGTCTCGTCACCTGGAACGTCGCGAACCGCAGCTCCGACCGCTTCGAGGTCGAGCGTGTGCGCCTGCAGGACGAGCGCGGCATGAAGGTCCACGAAGAGTGGGCTGACGTGATCTTCTTCCAGGGCTTCGCCCTGCGTCACTTCCTGACGCTGCAGCGCTCGAACAAGATCATGGTCGTCGACCTGTACGACCCGATGCACCTCGAGCAGCTCGAGCAGGGCCGTGAGATGGGCGACGCCGCCTGGCGCAACCAGGTGCTCGTCACGACCGAGGTCGTCAACGAGCAGCTGCAGCGCGGCGACTACTTCCTCTGCGCCTCCGAGCGCCAGCGCCTGTTCTGGATGGGACAGCTGGCAGCCGTCGGGCGCATCAACCCGGACACCTACGCGGCCGACGAAAACCTGCAGGACCTGATCTCGATCGCCCCGTTCGGCATGGACAGCACGCCCCCGCAGCACACCCGGAAGGCCATCCGCGGCATCGTCCCCGGCATCGGCGACGACGACAAGGTCGTCATCTGGGGCGGCGGCATCTACAACTGGTTCGACACCCCGACGCTCGTGCGGGCGATCGGCCTGCTGGCCGAGCGGCGCCCGAACGTCCGGCTGTTCTTCCTGGGCGTCGCGCACCCCAACCCGGACGTGCCCGAGATGGCCATCGTCTCCAAGACCCGCGAGATCTCCGAACAGCTCGGCCTCACGGGCAAGAACGTGTTCTTCAACGAGAACTGGGTCGCGCTCGACGACCGCCAGAACTACCTGCTCGAGGCCGACGCGGGCGTCAGCACGCACTTCGACCACATCGAGACGACGTTCTCGTTCCGCACGCGCATCCTCGACTACATGTGGGCGAACCTCCCCATCGTGACGACGCGGGGCGACAGCTTCGGCGACCTGGTGGCCGCCGAGGGCCTCGGGGTCGCGGTCACCGAGCGTGACGTCGAGGGCCTGGCCGACGCCCTGGAGTCGATGCTCTTCGACGACGACGCCATCGCCGCGGCGAAGGCCAACGTGGCCCGCGTGGCCCAGGACTTCACCTGGGAGAAGGCGCTCGCCCCGCTCATCGCCTTCTGCCACGACCCTCACGTGGCTCCCGACCGCGCCGACAGCGCCGCCGAGGCGCAGCGCCTCGGCGGCGGCTCCGTCGTCGTGCCCCCGATCGAGAAGACGAGGGAGCAGCGCTTCAACGAGATCGCGAACAGCCGTCACGGCGTCCGTCGCGACGTGCAGCTCGCCCGTCACTACCTGACCGCAGGAGGCGTGGGCGAGCTCCGCGGCAAGGTCGAGAACCGCGTGCGGACGATGCGCGACAGCAAGAACGGCCGCTAGTCCGCAGACCTCGTCGGCCCCTCAGGGGCCGCGAGGTATAGTTCCCTGTTTCCCGATTGAACGAGGTACACCATGAGCACCACCGTCAGCGAGCGGTTCGCGCGACTGCGCGAAGAACCGATGGTCCCGGCGGGCCGGCCCGTGGGCGGCACGTGGGGCTCGGTCCGCGAGGTGTTCGCACAGCGCCAGCTGCTCGACCTGCTGATCCGCCGCGACCTCAAGTCGCGGTACAAGGACTCGGCCCTCGGCTTCGCCTGGACGCTGATCCGCCCGCTCGTCCAGCTGGGCATCTACTGGCTGATCCTCGGCCAGATCCTCGGGTCGGCCAGGGCCATCCCCGAGTTCGCGATCTACATCTTCGCGGGCCTGACCCTCTACGGCCTCTTCAGTGAGATAGTGTCCGGCGCGACGGGCTCCGTCGTGGCGAACGCGGGCCTCCTCAAGAAGGTCTACGTGCCGCGCGAGATCTATCCGCTGTCGGCGGTCGGCGGGGCGCTGTTCAACTTCGCGATCCAGCTGGTCATCCTGCTGCTCGCGACGCTGGCCTTCCAGTCGTTCCCGGCGACCACCGGCATCCTGTACTTCTTCCCCGCGACCCTGATCATCCTGGTCTGGGGCACGGCGCTCGGCATCCTGCTCTCGGCGCTCAACGTCTACCTGCGCGACATGGCCTACCTGGTCGAGGTGCTGATGATGCTCCTCATGTGGGCCTCGCCGATCGTCTACTCCTGGCAGATGGTCTTCTCCCGCGCGACCGACGGTCCGTGGGAGTGGGTCCTCCCCCTCTACACGAACAACCCGATCACGCTCGGCATCCTCGGGTTCCACCGTGCGTTCTGGACGGCAGGCGGACCGGACCAGTACCCCGACCACCTCCTCATGCGCATGGGCATCGCCATCCTCGTGGGCCTCGTCGCCCTGTTCTTCTGCCAGCGGGTCTTCGCACGCCTGCAGGGCAACTTCGCACAGGAGATCTGACCTGTGCGCACCGAAAGGCACCAGTCATGACCACCGACAACATCCTGGCCGTCGACGACGTCGACTTCGCGGACGCCCCCACGGTCGTCAGCGTGCAGAACGTGTCGAAGCGGTTCGTCATCCGTCGTGACAACTCCCTCAAGGAGCGCATCGTCACCCTGGGACGCGCCGGCCGACGCCACAGCGAGGACTTCTGGGCCCTCAAGGACGTCTCGCTCGACATCCCGGCAGGCACGACGATCGGTCTGCTCGGCCCCAACGGCTCGGGCAAGTCGACGCTTCTCAAGGTGATCGGCGGCATCCTCGAGCCGACGACCGGCGAGGTCTCGCGACGCGGCAGGCTCGCGGCGCTGATCGAGCTCGGCGCCGGGTTCCACCCCGACCTCACCGGTCGCGAGAACGTCTTCCTGAACGCGGCCATCCTCGGCATCTCCCAGGAGGAGGCGGAGGCAAGGTTCGACGACATCCTGCTCTTCAGCGGCATCGGCGACTTCATCGACACGCAGGTGAAGTTCTACTCCTCGGGCATGTACGTGCGGCTCGCGTTCGCGGTGGCCATCCACACCGACCCGGACGTGCTCCTCGTCGACGAGGTGCTGGCCGTCGGCGACGAGCAGTTCCAGAAGAAGTGCCTCGACAAGATCCGCGAGTTCCAGCAGCAGGGCCGGACGATCGTCCTGGTCAGCCACTCCCTCGGGCAGGTGCAAGAACTGTGCGACAGCGCAGTGGTCCTGCACCACGGCGAGGTCATGTTCCAGGGCTCGGCCCGTCACGCGGTCAAGAACTTCCGCGAGATCCTCGAGGGCCGCCGGGTCGCCGAGGCCGAGGCCGCGAACCCGGACGAGGACGCCACCCCCGGCACGGTCGACAAGGTCGAGATCGCCTCTCCCGGGCGCGCTCCCGGCGAGGAGCTGCGACCTGGCGACGACCTGGTCATCCGGATGACCCTGTCGCACACGACTCCCCTGGAGGAGTGGAACTCGGGTTTCAAGATCGAGAACCAGCACGGGCACCTCGTCTACGGCACCGACAGCCGCAAGATCGGCCTGGTCCACTCCCCCCTGCACGGCACGACGACGGTCGAGTACCGGCTGAACGACCTGCAGTTCGGCGGCGGCCCCTACTTCGTGCACTGCTTCCTCGCAAAGAAGACGGGCGAGCACATCGCGATCCTTCGGGAGGCGGCCCGCTTCGTCATGGTCGACGACGACCGCCACGCCGGCATGACGCGAGTCGAGACCGCCGGGCGCGAGCTCTCCGCCTGACGGTGGTGCACCTGCCCGTCCTCGTCGACGCGACGTCCCTCCCTCCGAACAAGGGCGGCGTCGCGCGCTACGTCGGGGGCCTGCTCGGCGGGCTCGACGCCGCCGGCCGGCACGTCGACGTCGTCGCCAAGCGCGAGGACCTCGACTGGCTCCGGGGGCAGGCGCCCGGTCACCGCTACCGTGCCGCGCCGGCGGTCGTGCGCGTCCGGCCTGTCCGGCTGGTCTGGGAGCAGGTCGGCCTGCCCCTGCTCGGCATGCGCTCGCGTGCCTCCGTCGTGCACAGCCCGCACTACACGTTCCCCCTCGTCCTGGCGTCGAGGTCGGTCGTGACGATCCACGACGCCACGTTCTTCAGCGACCCGGCCGCGCACGGCACCCTCAAGCGGCTCTTCTTCCGCGCGTGGACGACCGCGGCCCGCCGATTCGCCCGCGCGACGGTGACGCCGAGCGGCGCCACCGCCTCCGAGGTCGACCGCTTCGTGCGCTCCGCCCGACCGAACGTCGTGGCCCGCCTCGGCGTCGACCGCGCGCTCTTCCGCCCGCCTGCAGACGAGGAGGTGGCCCGGTTCGCCCAGGCGCACTCGCTCGACGTCACGTCCGGGTGGATCGCCTTCCTCGGCACCGTCGAGCCCCGCAAGTCCGTCCCGGCCCTGATCGCGGCCCACCGCGCACTGGTCGCGGCCGACCCGGCGACGCCGCCCCTCCTCGTCGCCGGGGGCCTGGGCTGGGACGACGAGGCGCGGCGACTCCTCACCGCGGCCGGCGACCGGCCCGGCGAGCCCATGCGGTACCTGGGCTACCTCGACCTGTCCGAGCTCGCCGCGTTCCTCGGCGGCAGCTCGGTCGTCGTCTACCCCAGCACGGGAGAGGGCTTCGGCCTGCCGGTGCTCGAGGGCATGTCCTGCGGCGCCGCGGTGCTGACCACCCGCCGGCTGGCACTCCCGGAGATCGGCGGCGACGCCGTCGCCTACACCGAGCCGGAGGCGGGCGCCCTCGAGCGCGACCTCGGTGCCCTGCTGCACGACCCTGACCTCAGGGCCCGGCTGGCCGACGACGCCGTGGCCCGGTCGGCACGCTTCACCTGGGACACGTGCGCCTCCGCGCACGTCGCCGTGTGGACCTCGTGACCGGGGCCCCGAAGGTCGCCGTCGTCACGGTGAGCTACAACTCCGGACGCTACCTCGCCGAGTTCCTCCAGTCAGCGCACCAGGCCTCCGAGCAGCCGGCCCCCGTCGTCGTGGCCGACAACGGCTCCCTCGACGCCGAGGGGCTGCGGGCGACCACCGAGCGGCACGGAGCCCGTTTCGTCTCCACCGGGCGGAACGCCGGCTACGGCGCCGCAGTCAATCGGGCGGTGCAGGAGCTGCGGGGCGACGTCGACTGGATCCTCGTCTCGAACCCCGACGTCGTCCTCTCGCCGGGATCGGTCGATCGTCTGCTGAGCACCGCGACGTCGCGAGACGACGTCGGCGCCGTGGGGCCCGCGATCGTCGAGACGGACGGCAGCCTGTACCCGTCCGCCCGCCGCGTCCCGTCCCTCCGCACCGGTCTCGGGCACGCCCTCTTCGCGAACGTCTGGCCGCGCAACCCGTGGACCCGCCTGTACCACGCCGACGACCGCCCGGCCGGCCTCCGCGACGTCGGCTGGCTCTCCGGCGCCTGCCTGCTGGTGCGGGCTGAGCTCTTCCACGAGCTCGGCGGCTTCGACGAGCGCTACTTCATGTACTTCGAGGACGTCGACCTGGGCTGGCGCATCGGTCGACGCGGCTTCGTCAACGTCTACGACCCGGCCGCACGGGTCGTGCACGTGGGCGCCCACTCGACCGTGGACTCGTCCGACGCCATGCGACTCGCGCACCACCGCAGCGCCTACCGCTTCCTCGCCGGCAAGTACCCCGGCTGGTACCTTTGGCCGCTGCGCGCGGTGCTCCGGACCGCGCTGTCGGTCCGTGCCCACGCCGGCCCTCGCCGCCGCCCGCGCCCCGGGCCGTCCGACCCACTCGAAGAAAGTCGACCCTCCAGATGACACTGGCAGTCACACTCATGGTCCGCGACGAAGCGGACGTCCTGCCCACGTGGTTGGCCTACCACGTCGCGCAGGGCATGGACGTCCTCGTCGTCACCGACAACGGCTCGGTGGACGGGACGCGGGAGATCCTCGAGCAGTTCGCCGCCGAGTCCCCCGTGGTCGTCGACCTCCGTCACGACCCGGTGCACCGCAAGCAGCAGAGCGCGACCGTCACCCGGATGGCTCGGGACGCCCACACGGTCCACGGCGCCGACTGGGTCGTCAACGCGGACGCCGACGAGTTCCTCGTCGCGAAAGACCGGCAGCTCTCGCTCCGCGAGGTCTTCACGCGCCTCGACCCGGCCGTCCGTGCCTTCGTCGTGCCCGTCGTGAACATGGTGGGCCCGCTCGCGGATCACGGCGTCGACCTCGGCCAGCTCGTCTGGCGCGACGAGCGCACCGACGCGGAGCTGCGCGAGGTCGGGCTCCTGTCGCACCCCACCGGGAACTCGATCCACGTCGGAGACCCCGAGGTCGCGGTCGTGCAGGGCAACCACCTGGTCACCATGGCCGCCGGCGACGCGCCGGCGGAGGAACTCGCCCTCGAGGTCCTGCACTTCCCCTGGCGTTCCTGGCGCCAGTACGCCCACCGCGTCGAGATCGCCGGCCTGGCCTACGAGTCGAACCCCGACGCGCAGCCGAGCCCGAACCACCACGGGATGCGCGACTACCGTCGGCTCCGCGCAGGGACGCTGAAGGGCTACTACGCCCTCCGTCACGTGACGGCCGAGGAGGCCGCTGGCGGCCACTTCACCGCCGACGACGTCCTGGTGCAGTACCTCGCGGGCCACGGGATCGACGCTCTCAGCGACATGGGCGCGCCCGTCCCGGCAGCCGAGGCCGCCGACCTCGTGCACCTCGGGCGAGGCCTAGTCGAGCGTGACGCCGAGATCGAGCGCCTCGCCGCCGAGGTCGGGTCGCTCACCGAGAACAAGGCCCTGCTCGAGAACGCCGTCCAGCACACGCAGGCGCGCGCCCTCGACCTCGAGCTGCTCGCCAACCAGCGCGAGGAGCAGGTGAGGGCGTTCAAGGCGAGGAAGGTCGTGCGGCTGGCCGACCAGGCCGGCGATCGCGCCAGGGTCCTGCGGCAACGCCTGGGACGGTCCTGAGCGCTCACACCGCTCGGTCGATGAGGCAAGCCGGCACCGTCGGACGACGAATGTCGCCTAGGGTTGGTTGACTGATCACCGCCTGACGCCCCACCCGAGGAACCCACCCGTGAAGCTGTTCATCCAGATCCCCTGCCTCAACGAGGAGGAGACACTCCCGTCCGTCCTCGAGAGCATCCCCACCTCCATCCCCGGGATCGACGAGATCCACGTCCTCGTCATCGACGACGGGTCGACGGACCGCACCGTCGAGGTCGCACGGGCCCACGGGGTCGAGCACGTCGTCCGCCACACGAGCAACATGGGCCTCGCGCGCTCGTTCCGTGACGGGGTCGACTACGCGCTGCTGCACGGTGCGGACATCGTCGTCAACACCGACGGGGACAACCAGTACCCCCAGTCGCAGATCACCGAGCTCGTCCAGCCCATCCTCGAGGGCAGGGCCGACATCGTCATCGGCGACCGACAGACCCGCACCATCGAGCACTTCTCGAAGTTCAAGCGCACGATGCAGGGCCTCGGCAGCTGGGTGGCGAGCCGCGCCGCCGGTCTCGACCTGCCCGACGCCGCCAGCGGCTTCCGCGCCTACTCGAAGTACTCGCTGATCCGCCTCAACATCGTCACGCGCTTCAGCTACTGCATGGAGACCATCGTGCAGGCGGGCTACAAGCGGCTCGCCCTCACCAGCATCCCCATCACGACCAACCCGAAGACCCGCGAGTCGCGGCTGTTCAGCAACATCTGGCAGCACATGTTCATGTCCGGCTCCGCCATCGTCCGCGTGTACCTGATGTACCGGCCGATGGCGCTCTTCGCGTGGATCAGCGCGGTCCTCCTCGCCGTCGGACTGGTGCCCTTCGTCCGCTACCTGGTGCTGCTGCAGGTCGACCCGGGCGGGGACCACCTGCAGTCGCTGCTCCTCGGCGTCCTGCTCGTCATCACCGCGTTGCTCTCCGTCGTGATCGGGGTGGTCGCCGATCTGACGAGGCTGAACAGGACCCTGGCCGAGGAACAGCTCGACCTCCTGAAGCTCCAGCGTTATGGCGACTGAGACAATCTCCGTACCTCAGGTCACCCGGTCGGAGTGGGCGATCCTCTCCTGCGTCACCGCGGCCTTCACTGTGGCCCTCACGCTCTGGGCCCTGCTCACGCCGATGTTCCAGGCGCCCGACGAGGTCGTCCACTTCGACGCCGCGGTCCGCGTCGCCGAGGGCGACGGCTGGCCTGCCCCGGGCGAGGCCCTGTTCCGTGCCGCCTCGCTCGCCGCGCAGGACTCGATCACCACCGTGCCCACGGAAGACCGGTCGAGCTGGGCCGACCTCGAGGCGGCGCACCCCGGGACGACGACCGACGTCAACCAGATGACGCAGCACCCGCCGACCTACTACCTCCTCGCGGGCGCCGTCCTCGACGCCGTCGACTTCACCCAGCACCGCTGGGACGCCGGAGTCCTCGCCCTCCGCCTCCTCGACGTCGTCCTCGTCGCCCCGCTCCCCCTCCTCACCTGGGCCACCGTCCGACGCCTCACCCGCTCCCCCCGCACCGCCCTCGTCGCCGCCACCGCCCTCTTCGCCGTCCCCCAGCTCGCCCAGATCGGCGCCTCCGTCACCAACGACGCCCCCGTGATCCTGCTCGGCGGCGTGGTCGTCTGGCTCACCACCCGCGTCCTCACCGGCGACCGCACCTGGCGCACCACCCTCCTCCTCGGCGCCGCCCTCGGCCTCATGCTCGCCGTCAAGGGCACCGCCTTCCCCGCCGTCCCCTTCGTCGCCCTCGCCGTCCTCCTCGGAGGCGCCAGCACCGTCCCCCTCCGCACCCGCCTCCTGCAGACCCTCGGCACCGGCGCCGTCACCGCCGCCCTCGGCGCCTGGTGGTGGATCGGCAACCTCGTCCGCTACGGCACCCTCCAGCCCAACGGGCTCCCGAGGTCGTTCACCCCCGTCCCGTGGCCGGAAGGCGAGGGCCCGAACGCGGGCGCGTTCGTGAACACCGAGTGGAACCGCCTCTCAGCGTCGTTCTGGGGCCAGTTCGGCCGCCTCGAGTTCGCCATGACGCCGATCCTCACCGACCTGCTGACGGTCTCGTGCCTCCTGTTCGTGGTGTGGTCCGCGTTCCGTCCCGGCCCTCGTCGGCGCATCGCCTGGGTGCTCGCGTCCTTCCCCCTCCTCACCCTCCTCGTGCTGCTCCAGAACAACTGGTCCTCGTACGAGCGCACCCAGGAGATCTCCGGCGCGCAGGGCCGCTACTTCTTCGGAGCGCTCGTCGCGCTGGTGGCCCTCGCCGCCCTCGGCGCCCTGACCGCGATCGACTCCCCCGTGACGAGGAGGCGGCTCGCCCGTGTGGTCCTCGTCGCCTCCCCCGTCATCGGCGTCTACGGCTTCTCCGTCGCGTACCGCGGGTTCTTCGAGGGGACGGACCTCGAGATCACCGGCCCCGGCGTCTCGAACCTGCTCGTGACGACCCCTGCCGGCGGCGGCGTCTTCACCGTCCTCGTCGTCCTGCTCGCCGTGACGGCCCTCGCGGCCGTCGTCGGCACGTGGCGGACGCTCTCCCCCGTCGGGAAGGAACCCCGTGCCTGAGACCTCGTCGACGCCTCCGCCCGTGCGGCGCCGGGAGGCGGTGTCCGTCGCGGTGGTCACCGCTGCCTTCGGCCTGTTGCTGACCCTGTGGGCCGTCATGACCCCGATGTTCCAGGCACCGGACGAGTTCACCCACTGGGACGCCAGCGTCCGGGTCGCGCTCGACGAGGGCTGGCCCCCTCCCGGTGAGGCCCTGAACATCGCGGCGGCCCAGGCCGCCCAGGTGACGAACTTCACGATCCCGCCGGCGGAACGGCCGACCTTCGGGGCCCTGCAGGAGCAGGCGCCGGGGTACCACGACTTCGTCAACCAGATGACGCAGCACCCGCCGACCTACTACCTCCTCGCGGGCGCCGTCCTCGACGCCGTCGACTTCACCCAGCACCGCTGGGACGCCGGAGTCCTCGCCCTCCGCCTCCTCGACGTCGTCCTCGTCGCCCCGCTCCCCCTCCTCACCTGGGCCACCGTCCGACGCCTCACCCGCTCCCCCCGCACCGCCCTCGTCGCCGCCACCGCCCTCTTCGCCGTCCCCCAGCTCGCCCAGATCGGCGCCTCCGTCACCAACGACGCCCCCGTGATCCTGCTCGGCGGCGTGGTCGTCTGGCTCACCACCCGCGTCCTCACCGGCGACCGCACCTGGCGCACCACCCTCCTCCTCGGCGCCGCCCTCGGCCTCATGCTCGCCGTCAAGGGCACCGCCTTCCCCGCCGTCCCCTTCGTCGCCCTCGCCGTCCTCCTCGGAGGCGCCAGCACCGTCCCCCTCCGCACCCGCCTCCTGCAGACCCTCGGCACCGGCGCCGTCACCGCCGCCCTCGGCGCCTGGTGGTGGATCGGCAACCTCGTCCGCTACGGCACCCTCCAGCCCAACGGGCTCGCGGACGAACGCCCCCCGGCGCCGTGGCCCGCCGGCGAGGGCCCGAACGCCGGGCTCTTCTTCAACACGTTCTGGGACGGGGTGACGTCGTCCTTCTGGGGCCAGTTCGGCCGGGCCCAGTACCCGGTCAGCCCCGTCGTCAGCGACGTCCTGACGGTCGGCGCGCTGCTGCTGGTCGGCGTGTTCGCCTACCGTGCCCGCGGCACGCGCCGTGCCGCGCTGCTCCTGACCGTGCTCCCCGTGGTCATCGCCGTGGTGATGCTCGCCAACGGCTGGAACACCTACGACGAGACACAAGGCGTCTACGGCACGCAGGGGCGCTACTTCTACCCCTCGCTCGTCGCCCTGGTCGCCCTCTCCGCGATCGCGGCGACAGCGCTGCTCGCGCCGGGCGCACCACGTCGCCGTGCGGCCGTCGCCGTCGCCGTGGGCGCCCCCCTGCTCGCCCTCTACGGCCTCTCGGTGGCCTACCGCGGGTTCTTCGAGGGCTTCGACCTCGCCGTCACCGAGCAGGGTCTGCGCGAGCTCGCAGGTTCGCTGCCCGTGGGGAGGCCGGAGTTCGTCGTGCTCGCGCTGGCGACGCTCGCAGGCCTCGTCGCCGTCGCCGTGCTGACGGCGCGGGTCCGCGACCGCCCGGAGCTCACGACCGACGACGCCGCAGTGCCTCCTGCACGCCCCGTCGAGACGAGCCGCCAGCCATGAGGACCGCCTCCAGCGGCTCGACCACGGCCTCGGGCGTGAACGAGCGGTCCGCCCGCGCCGCGGCGCGGAGCCGCAGGTCGGCGAGTCGCTCGGGGTCGCCGGCGAGCCGCCGCAGCTCGTCCGCGAGCGCGTGCGGGTCGCCTGCGGGCACGAACACGGCATCGTCGCCGAGCGCCCGGCGCTGGGGTGCGGTGTCGCTCGTCACGACGGCCGTGCCGGCGGCCGCGCACTGGAAGACCTTGTTCGGCACGACCTTGCCGGCCTTGGCCGTCGTGCCGAAGATGCCGAGACCGACGTCGTGCCGCGCCACGAGGGCGGGCAGCTCGCGCGAGTCGACCCACGACGTCCACGTGGCCGAGGGCGACCCCTCCGCGGCGGCCCGTGCCGCGTCGAGGTCCTGTCCGGAGCCGACGAGCGTCACGTCCACGGGGTCGTCCCGCAGCAGGGCGACCGCGCGGCCGATGGTCTCGGCACCCTGCAGCGGCGTGAAGAGCCCGAAGAAGACGACAGAGAGCCGGGTCGACGCCGTCCGCGCGGTCGAGGCGGCCGGGCGGGCCTCCGCCCAGGCGTCCGGCGCGCCCACCCCGACCACGACGGTCTTGTGCGCGGACCGACGGGGCACGAGCCGTGCGTGCTCGTCGGTGTCGACGAGCACCACGTCCGCGACGGCGACGGCACCCGCGTCGAGCAGCCGCAGGGCACGGCCGAGCAGCGAGCCGCTGGCACCCCGGTCCTGTGCCGTGGACGCGGCGAAGATCAGGTGGTCGAGCACCACGGGGGTCCTCGGGAAGAGCAGCCGCGCGAGCCACACGTCGAAGTGCCCCATGTACCCGACGAGCACGACGTCGGGGCGACGCCGACGCGCCTCGCGTCGTGCCGACACCGCGAGCCTCGTCCACGACCGGGCGAGCCTCAGCAGGAGGCGGAGGCCCCCGGTGCGCGAGCGGAGCAGGTCCACGCGCTCGGCGGTCGAGAGCCCGAGGGGCTCGTTCGCCTCGGTGGTCGTGTGGCCCCTCTGTCGGAGGCCCTCGGAGAGGACCGCGACCCTCGGGTGGTTCTCCGCTTGATAGGTTCCGAACGACACGACGTGCACGATGCTCCCTCTTCCTCCTCGACAGGCCAGGGGCCTGCCCGCAGCCGATCCCCCAGAGACTCTAGGTGACCATGAACGACCCCGTGCCCCCCGGCGCACGCGCCCGCCGGAGCAGAGGACGCGTGCTCCGCACAGCGCTCGTCGTGGTCGCGCTCGCGCTCTGCGTCGTGTTCCTCGCCCCCAGGGCAGGCGAGATCGTCGCCTCCTTCGGCCGCCAGGACGCCGGCACCGTGTTCGGCGCGCTGCTGCTGGGCGCCCTCGCCACCTACGCGACGTTCCTCTCCTGGCGGGCCCTCCTCGCGGGCGCCGGCCACCGCCTCCCCCTGGCGGCCGGTCAGCGGCTCTTCTTCGTCTCACAGATCGGCAAGTACGTGCCGGGCTCGATCTGGCCGATCGTGGCCCAGGCCGATCTCGGCCGACGCCACGGCGTGCCCGCCTCGCGTTCCGTGACCGTGGGGCTGCTGACGCTCCTCGTGAGCTGCGCGGCTGGTGTCTGCACAGCCGCGGCGACCCTCCCCTTCGTCCTGTCCAGCGCGCTGCAGCAGTACTGGTTCGTCGTCCTGTTCATCCCGGTCGTCCTGGTCGCGCTGCACCCGGCGGTCCTCCGGTTCGCCCTGCGGACGGCATCGAAGCTGCTGCGGCGTGACCTCGCCGAGGTCGCGATCCCCCTCGGGGCCGTGGTGCGGGCGTTCCTCCTCGCGGTCGTCGCCTGGCTGCTCTTCGGCCTGCACGTCGCGGTCCTCGGCTCCGCCCTGGTCGAGACCTCCCCCGGCCAGGTCGTGCTCGCGACCGGCGCCTACGCCCTCGCCTGGCTCGTCGGCTTCGCCATCTTCTTCCTCCCCGCTGGGCTCGGCGGCCGGGAGGCCGTCCTGACGACCGTCCTGGCCGCGGGCTCGGCCCTCGACCTCGAGGCGGCCGTCAGCATGGCCCTCGCCTCACGGGTCCTGCTCAGCGTCGTGGATGTCGCTGCGTTCGGGGCGACGAGCCTGATCGGGCGTCGGCGACGAGCCGCGCTCGACGTGCACGACGACGAGAGGACGGCCCGCTGATGAGCGAGACCGACACGCGCCCGGAGGCGGCGCCCGAGACTGCCCGACGCGAACCCGCCGTCAGGTGGTCGCCGCGTCGGCGGCGTCCCGACCTGGTCGTCCTCGTGGCCGCCGTGCTGTTCACCGTGACGGTCTCCGTCGTCCGGGCCTTCACGACGCCGCTGCTCGCCACGGCCGACGAGACCGCGCACCTCGACTACGCCCTCCAGCTCTGGCACGGGGCGCTGCCCGTCTTCGAGGACGGCGTGCGGCTCGTCCAGCCGTGGGGCCCCGTGCCGCCGGTGCAGTGGGTCGCGCAGCACCCGCCGCTGTTCTACGCGCTCCTCGCGCCCCTCGTCGGCACGCTCGCCGACAGCGGCCACCTCTACACGGCCGTCCTGGCCGGCCGGGCCGCCAACGCGCTCCTCGCGGGCGCGACCGTCCTCGCCGTGTGGTGGGCGGCCCGTCAGATCTTCCGCCGCGACCGTGCGATCGCGGCGGTCGCCGCCGTCGTGACCTCGATGACCGGCATGCTCGTCCTGGTGGCGGGCTCCATCTACAACGACCTGCTGACCGTGGTCTTCGCGGCGCTGGCCGTCGGCATGTCGGCCAGGTTCGTCCGCGAAGGCGTCACACCCGTGTCGGCCGTGGTGGCGGTCCTCGTCTGCACCGGCGGGCTCGCCAGCCGGGCGTCCTTCGTCGTGTTCCTCGCCGCCGTGCTCGGCGGCGTCCTGGTCGCCCGCCGGAGGTCGAGGCTGCGGCGCGACGTGCTCGCGCGGGTCGCGACGGCCGTCGCCGCGATCGCCGTCCCCCTCGCGGCCGTCGGGTGGTTCTACGCGCGGAACCTCGCGCTGACCGGGTCCGTCACAGGAGGCCACCCCGAGTGGGCCGCCGCTAACCTGGGCCGGAACACCCACACCGTGGTCGAGGTCGTCCAGGCGCCCACGTTCTGGACCGGTCTCTTCTCGCTGTACCGCTACGACGTCGACCGGAGCGTGCCGTGGCCGTGGGCGGCGCTGCTCGGCCCCCTGGCCGTCGCCCTCGTCGGCGCCCTCGTGCTGGTCGTGCGACGTCGGCTCCGGCCGAGCCGGCCCGACCTGCTCGTCGCGCTGATGCTCCTCGCGGTGACCGGGCTCACGATCGGCATGCAGCTCGCCTTCGTGGCCGGCGGCGGCGCGCCGAACACGCGGTACTCGCTGCCGCTCCTCGCCGTGCTCGCCCCTCTGATGGCCTGGGGTCTGACGCGCGGGGGCAGGGCGGGCGTCGTCCTGGTCGTGGCCTGGACGGCGGGCGTCTTCGTGGCGTGCCTGTCCGCGCTCGACCTCGTGACGCCGGTCGGCCCGCAGGTCGTGCTCGACGTCGCGCGGGTCCTCTTCGCCGTGTCGGTCCTCGCGGGCGTGGTGTTCCTCGCGGCCGTCGCGGTGCTGCTCACCCGCGGCCCCCGCTGGTCTCCCGACGACCTCAGCGCGCCGGACTCTCACGGGCAGCGCGGACGACGTCGTCGAGGAGCACCTGCGCCCTCGCCGTGAAGGAGTGCTCACGGGCGACCGAGGCAGCTCGGCTCTCTCGGTCGGCCGCGTCGATCGGGCCGACCGAGTCGACCACCCGCCGGAGGTCGTCGACGCCGTCGTAGGTGAGCACCAGCCCGCCCAGTGCCTCGTCGAGCCCTGCCACCCGGTCGGTCACCACGACGGCTCCCGTGGCGAGCGCGTCGAAGACGCGGTTCGAGACGAACCCCTCACGGGCCATGTCCGCCCAGTGGTCGCTGAGCACGACCCTGGCGTTGCTGTAGGCGACCGGGAGCAGCTCGTTCGGCAGGTACTCGCCCCGGACGGCTCCCGGCGGGGCTGCGCCCGCCCAGCCCTCGCCCCAGAGCGAGAGCTCGAGTCCTGCCGCGATGGCGTCCGACACCACAGGCCGGGCCACTCCCCTGGTCTTGCCGACGAACAGGACGTCGCTCACCAGGGACGCGTCCTTCTCGCGCGGACGGAAGCGGGCAGGATCGGTGGCCTGCAGGAGGGGGCGTACGGACACGCCGGCCGTGGTGGTGGCCCGAGCCGCCCAGCTCGTGCTCGCAGCGTAGCGGAGGTCGTAGCCGGCGAGCTCCGTCCCGGAGACCAGGTCAGGGTGGCTGATCACCCACGACACGTTGACGGCGTAAGGGCTGAGAGGCGTGCGGTCGAGGCCGCGGAGCACCAGGGACACCTCGTCGAGGTGCTCGCTGGCGGGTCGCACGTGCGAGAGGCGGGCGTCGATCACCGCGTCCTGGCCGAGAGCGACGAGGGCGGCCGCGAGATCCGTGGCGAAGTGGGTGTCGCCCCAGTCGTCGCCCCGGGCATCGGGCCACGCCGCCGTCTTGATCGACCAGCGGAGCCGCGGCGGTCGTTCGTGCACGGCCCACCTCGGTCCGGGTCCCCGGCCTGCCGTCGGCGTGATGCGGGGTGACGAGATCCGGCTCGGCGCCCGGCCGTCGGCCGAGATCTGCACGAGCGGGGGGCCTTCGTGCAGCTCGAGTCCCAGGGCTGCCAGGGCTTCCGCAGCCCGGTCGTCTCGCACGTCCCGCCAGGTGAGGAGGAGGTCCTGGGCACCGGCGTCCAGGCTCCGCAGCGGAGGACGCCGTTGGTAGGACCGGCCGGAGGGGACGCTGACGACGCGAGCAGCAGGGCCGACGGCCTCGACGACGGCACGCGTGAGACCCACCACCGCGAGGGGGAGGTCGACGGTGGCGGGCGGGGGCACGAGGCCGGCCGTCCGCACGGCGAAGACCGGGGCGTCCGCAGCCCACACGTCGACGACGCCGAGTCGCTCCGCGTCCTCGGGCGGGAAGCCCGCGAGCAGGGACGCGGGAGCCGAGAGGGGCGACAAGGGCACGGCGCCGGCGGTCGCGACCGGGCCCTGGGGCGTGCGCAGCACGGCCTGCGCCACGACGACGCCGTCGGGCCCGTCCGTCAGCGCGTCAGCCAGGGACCGGAGGTGCTCCGCGCTGGTCTGGACGGTCGCGTCGAGCACGACGGTGCGTCGTCCTCGGAGGTGCGGCAGCGCCCAGCCGATGGCCGTCGACCAGCCGCGCGCGACCCGGGTCTCCAGCAGGGGCAGGCCCGGGGGCACGACCGGAGGGGCGTGGTCCTTGCCGACCGCCTCCTCGGCCTCGTAGACCACCACGACGAGGTGCCACCCCGTCGACCGCGCGAGGTCGGCCAGCGGCTCGAGGGAGGAAGGGCGCAGGACGACGTCGTCGACGTCGATCGTGATGACCAGGTCGACCACGTCGTCGTCGAGGTCGGCACGGAGCCGCGTCGGCGCCGACCGGTCGAGCGGCAGGGCGACGTGTCGTTCCGGTGCCGGCGGAGCCGACACGGGCCCGGGCATGACGAGCAGCCGAGCGGCCCGTCGTCGGAGACGACCGGCCGCGCGGCGCGCCCAGGCATCCACGCGGGCGCCCTAGCTGGTGAGGAGCTTCTGGAGGTAGACGCCGTAGCCGCTCTTGGCCAGCGGGGCGGCGAGCGACGCCAGGTCCTCGTCGTCGATCCAGCCGTTGCGCCAGGCGATCTCCTCGATGCAGCCGATCTTGTGGCCCTGACGGTCCTCGATGACGCGGACGTACTCGGACGCCTGCATCATGGACTCGAAGGTGCCGGTGTCGAGCCAGGCCGTGCCGCGGTCGAGCACCTGCACCTGCAGGTCGCCTGCCTCGAGGTAGCGCTCGTTCACAGTCGAGATCTCGAGCTCGCCCCGGGCACTCGGCTCGATCGTCTTGGCGATCTCGACGACGGCGTTGTCGTAGAAGTACAGCCCGGGCACGGCGTAGTTGCTCTTGGGGGCGAGGGGCTTCTCCTCGATGGAGACCGCCTTGAAGTCGTCGTCGAACTCGACGACGCCGTAGGCCTTCGGGTCGGACACGTGGTACGCGAAGATCGTCGCGCCGTCGACGTCGGCGTTCTTCGTGAGGCTGGTGCCGAGGCCCACCCCGTGGAAGATGTTGTCGCCGAGCACCAGGGCGACGCTGTCGTCGCCGATGAAGTCCTCGCCGATGACGAACGCCTGGGCGAGGCCGTCGGGCGAGGGCTGGACCGCGTACTCGATCGTCATGCCGAGCTGCGCGCCGTCGCCGAGCAGCGCACGGAACTGGTCGTTGTACTCAGGGGTGGTGATGACCAGGACCTCGCGGATGCCCGCCATCATCAGGGTCGACAGGGGATAGTAGACCATCGGCTTGTCGTAGATGGGCATGAGCTGCTTGGAGATGCCCTTGGTGATGGGCCAGAGACGGGTGCCGGAACCGCCGGCGAGGATGATGCCCTTCATGCTCAGCTCTCCTTCGAGTCGAGGGACGCGTAGAACGACCGCATGTCGTCCCAGGTGGGCAGGAGACCGGCCGAGGCCGCCTCGGCCAGGCTCGGGGCCGAGGTGTCCTTGGGAGACAGCAGTGCCTCGCCTGCCTCGGGCGGGAAGACGAGCCCGATCTCGGCGTCGAGCGGGTCGATGCCGTGCTCCCGCTCGGCCTTGAACGTGTCGGTGACCAGGTAGCTGACCGTCGCGTCGTCGGTCAGTGCGACGAAGGCGTGGCCGAGGCCCTCGGCGAGGTAGATGGCGCGGCGGTCGACGTCGTCGAGCAGGACCGAGTCCCACTGGCCGTAGGTCGGCGAGCCGACGCGGATGTCGACGACGTAGTCGAGCACGGCCCCGTGCGTCGCGGTCACGTACTTGGCCTGCCCGCGCGGGACGTCGGCGAAGTGGATGCCGCGGACGACGCCGCGCTTCGACACGGACGTGTTCGCCTGGCGGAGGTCGATCGAGTGGCCCACGACGTCGGCGAGGGCGTCGAAGCGGTACCACTCGAGGAACACGCCGCGATCATCGCCGAACTGCTTCGGCGTGATCTCGTAGCTGTCAGGGATCTTCAGTTCGCGGATCTGCACCAGAGGACACTACCAACTCCGGGCGCGTCGCCGGAGGACGCCGTTCAGCGGCCGGAGTAATCGGAAGACGGCTTGACGGCGGTGGTGGGGATGGACAGCGCACGCAGCATGTCCACGAACGCGGCGCGGTTCAGCGTCTTCGTGGGCACGCCCAGCGCCTGCATCGAGGACACCTGGCCCGAGGAGGTGAGGTGCCGGAGGGTCCGGACGTCGACGAGGCAGGTGAACCCGGTGCCGACGCGGTCGAGGGCTTCCGAGCAGCGGACGATCATCACGAGAGGGGACCTTCTGTTCTGGGGAGGGACGAGAGGACGCGGAGGAGGGGCGGAGGGCGAAGGAGGACGATGCGCGCGACGACGACGACGACGACGACGGCGGTCACCGTAGCCAGTAGTCGGCGTTGCCCACGAGCGCGGACCGCGGGACGGCGAGCGCGTCCATGGCATCGAGGAAGGCCGTGGACGACAGCTCGTAGTACGGCACGTCGAGGGCCCGCATGACGTTGACCATGCCCGTGGAGGACATGTGGCGCATGGTCCGGATGCCGAGCGTGGCGATGAAGCCCGCGCCGACGCCGGGCAGGCTGCCCGTGCACCGGACGAGGACGACCTCGAGGTCGCGGGCCACCGTCAGCGGGCCCGTCCAGGCGCCCGTGTAGTCGAAGTGCCACGCCTCAGGCCTCGAGAACCCGTTGCCCGTGGGCTGCCAGCCGTACGAGGGCGCGTTGGCGTCCATCCACCTCTTGGCCGTGCTGCCGGCGACGTCCACGCTCGCGCCGAAGTCGGCGGAGATGCCCCAGCCGTGGTTCGAGGTGCCCGGGTAGGCCGCGAGGTTGCCGGTGCCAGCCTGGTACCTGTTCCAGTAGTCCTGCTGGCGGGCGAAGTCGCGGTAGCCCTCGGTGATCGCCAGGGGGCGCCCGACGGCGCTCGCGAAGGCGAGGCTCATGTCGAAGTACCGCGCGGCGGCGTCCTGGCGCAGGTACCCCGAACCGGCGACCGAGGCGAGCACCGGCGTCAGGGCCGATGCGGGGACGCGGCCGTTCGAGTAGCCGCCCCACGCCGACTGCGCGGCCTCGGCCAGCGCCTCCTCGACGGAGTCCACGCCCTTCGTCGTCTCGCCCAGCAGGACGGCGGCCGACGCCCGCGAGGGCGAGGCCAGCGCCTCGACGACCGCCACCGCGGACGCCGCGCCGAGCAGCCCCAGGAGGCGTCGACGCGGGAGCTGCGCGGCAGGGGCCGCGGGGGCCTCTCGGCTGCCGATCTCGTGCATCCAGCTACCGTCGCATGTACCCCGACCTGCCGTCTAGGGGCCTTCCCACCCGTCTCCGGGGGACAAACACGGAGCCGGGCGACCGTCGGGCAGCAAGGAGGGCGGGCCCTGACGCGACCGTCCCGGCTCGCCCCTCGCGGCCTGTCGTCTAGGATCGACCGACACGTCCGCGACCTACCACCAAGGAACTCTCGTGAAAATCCTCGTCACCGGCGGAGCCGGCTTCATCGGCTCCAACTTCGTCCGCCGCACCCTCGAAGACGCCTACCCGGGCCTGGAGGGAGCCGAGGTCGTCGTGCTGGACGCCCTGACGTACTCCGGCAACCTCGAGAACCTCATCTCGGTCGCCGAGTCGCCCCGGTTCCGCTTCGTCCAGGGCGACATCCGCGACGGCGCCCTGCTCGACACCCTCTTCCCCGAGGTCGACGCCGTCGTCCACTTCGCGGCGGAGTCGCACGTCGACCGCTCGGTCCGCGACGCGTCGATCTTCATCGAGACCAACGTGCTCGGCACGCAGCAGCTGCTCGACGCCGCGCTGCGCAACGACCTGAAGCGGTTCGTGCACGTCTCGACCGACGAGGTCTACGGCTCCATCGTCGAGGGCTCCTGGGCCGAGGACCGCCCGCTCGAGCCGAACTCCCCCTACTCCGCGTCGAAGGCCGGCAGCGACCTGCTCGCCCGCAGCTACCACCGCACGCACGGCCTGAACATCTCGATCACGCGCTGCAGCAACAACTACGGCCCGTACCACTTCCCCGAGAAGGTCATCCCGCTCTTCGTCACCAACCTCATCGACGACGTGCACGTCCCCCTCTACGGCGAGGGGAACAACATCCGCGACTGGCTGCACGTCGACGACCACACCCGCGGCATCGCGATGGTCCTCGTCGGCGGCCGCCCCGGCGAGATCTACAACATCGGCGGCGGCACCGAGCTCACCAACAAAGAACTGACCGAGATGCTGCTCGAGGCCACCGGCAAGGACTGGTCGTACGTCGACCGCGTGCAGGACCGCCTCGGCCATGACCTCCGCTACTCGGTCGACATCTCGAAGATCCGCTCCGAGCTCGGCTACGAGCCCCAGGTGCCCTTCGCCGAGGGACTCGCCGAGGTGGTGCAGTGGTACCGCGACAACCGCCAGTGGTGGGAGCCCCTCAAGGAGCGCGCGGCACTCGCATGAGCCCCGTCTCCCCTGCCACGTACCTCGTTACCGGCGCCCGGGGCATGCTCGGGTCCGACCTGGTCGAGGCCCTCTTCGGCCGTGACGTGACCCTGTTCGGCCGTGCGGACCTCGACGTGACCGACCGCGACGCCGTGTTCGCAGCCGTCCAGGGCCACGACGTCGTGATCAACGCCGCCGCCTACACGGCAGTCGACGCCGCCGAGACCGACGAGGAGGCGGCCCTGGCGGTCAACGGGACCGCCGTCGGCCTGCTCGCCGAGGCAGCCGCCTCCGTCGGGGCGACCTTCGTCACGGTCTCGACCGACTACGTGTTCGCGGGCGACGCCATGGAGCCCTACGCCGAGGACGAGCCCCGCGATCCGCTGAACGCCTACGGCCGCACCAAGGCCGTCGGCGAGGAGGCGGCCCTCGCGGCCCACCCGGAGGGCACGTACGTCGTGCGGACGGCCTGGCTCTACGGCCGCCACGGGGCGAACTTCCCGAAGACCATGCTCGGCTTCGCGGCGACCCGGGACACCCTCTCGGTGGTCTCCGACCAGGTCGGGCAGCCCACCTGGACGATGGACCTGGCCCGCCAGATCGTCGCCCTCGTCGACTCCGACGCCCCTGCTGGCATCTACCACGGCACGAACTCGGGCTCGACGAGCTGGCAGGGCTTCGCTCAGGAGACCTTCCGGCTCGCGGGACTCGACCCGGAGCGCGTCCTGCCGACGGACAGCTCGGCCTTCGTCCGGCCGGCGGCGCGACCCGCGTTCAGCGTGCTCGGCCACGACGCGTGGGCAGCGGCCGGGCTCAGCCCTATGCGCCCGTGGCAGGAGGCGCTGGCCGAGGCCTCCGCCCAGGGCGTGCTCTCCGACGTCGCCACCACCGGACGATGACGACCCTCCGGGTCGTCATGGACCAGATCCTGGCGCCGGTCCCCGGTGGCATCGGTCGCTACACGAGCGAGCTGTCGCGGGCGTTGGTCGCCACCGCCCCTCGGGGCTGCGACGTCCAGGGGGTCGTCGCGGCGCACCCCCAGGACGAGTACGACCGCCTGACCGACCTCGTCCCCGGCCTGAGCGGCCTGGCGAAGTCCCCGCTGGGACGTCGTGAGCTCTCGCTGGCGTGGCAGGCCGGCGTCGCCGGGCTCCCCGGCCGGGGAATGGTCCACGCCACCAGCCTGCTGGCTCCGCTGGGGCGGCACGACCGCGGCCTCGCCCCCGGCAACCAGACGGTCGTGACCATCCACGACACGGTCCCGTGGACCCACCCGGAGACCCTCACCCCCCGCGGGGTGCGCTGGCACAAGGCCATGACGAAGCGGGCGTTCCGGCACGCCGACGCCGTTGTGGTGCCCACGCACGCCGTCGCGAGCGAGCTGCTCGACCTCTTCCCCTTCGGTGATCGCGTGCGCGTCGTCGGCGGGGCCGTCAGCGACGACCTCCGCGTGCCGGCCGACGCCGACGCCGTAGCGGACGGGCTCGACCTGCCCGACGCCTACGTGCTCAGCGTGGGGACGATCGAGCCCCGCAAGGGGCTCGCGCCGCTCATCCGCGCGATGGCGCACCCCGACGCTCCCGACGTCCCGCTCCTCGTCGTGGGCCCGGAGGGCTGGGGCGACGTCCGTGTGGCCGACGTGGTCGGGGAGGTCGGCCTCTCGCCCGACCGCGTCCGCACCCTCGGCTTCGTCTCGGACGCCCAGCTCGCCGTCCTCCTGCAGCGCGCGTCCGCCTTCGTCTTCCCCAGCCTCGCCGAGGGCTTCGGGTTGCCCGTGGTCGAGGCGCTGAGCCTCGGCACCCCCACCATCGTCTCCGACGCTCCGGCGCTCGTCGAGGTGGCCGCCGACGGCGCCGTCGTCGTCCCACGCGAGGACGCCGAGGGCTATCCCGAGCGACTCGCGCAGGCGATGTTCCAGGTCGTGACCGACCTCGAGCTGGCGTCCCGCCTGGGCATCGCCGGCCTCGACCGCGCCCGCGCGTTCAGCTGGCGCGACTCGGCCGACAAGGTCTGGCAGCTGCACGCCGACCTCTGACCCGGCCCGGCACCGATCGGCCCGGCCGGCTGGCAGGACTAGCCGGCCGGGGCCGCCGGGGCCGTCGCCGTCGCCACGTCGGCGCGGATGACGTCGTAGTCAGGGTAGACGTTCGAGTAGGTCGGCGGGACGATCTCGAGATCGCTGATCTGCTGCTCCTTGGCCTTCAGTGCCAGCTGGCCGAACGCGCCGAGAGCGGCCTGCGGGATGTCCGTGTCGACGGTCTGCACCCCCGCCGACGCGACCGACTGGAACTTGGACAGCACGGTGGCCGGCTGGAACTGCGACAGCAGCGCCTGCTGCACCTCGCGCTGTCGCGCCATCCGGTGGTAGTCGTCCGAGCCGTGGCGGGCACGCGCGTACCAGAGGGCGTGGTAACCGTCGAGCACCTGCTCCCCCGGCTCGATCCACCCGTCGACGTTGATCGGGTTGCCGGCGGCGTCGACGCCGCCGTTGATGGGCAGGCGCCCCTCGGTGTTGTCCACCGAGATCCCGCCGAGGGCGTCGATCAGGTCGACGAAGCCCTGCATGTCGATCAGCACGTAGTACTGGAGCGTCAGGCCCGTGACGCCCTGGACGGCGTCTCGCATGGCCTCGATGCCGGGGTTGCTGCCCTTCGACTCGGCGTCGGGGTAGAGCTCCGGGTGCTCCTCGCCGTAGGTGTAGAGGTAGCTGATCAGGCACTCGTCCCCGCAGCTGTAGCCGTCGGGGAACTCGCCCCAGAGCGGCGACCCCTCGGAGAACGGAGCGTTGTAGAGGTTCCGGGGGATGCCCACGATCGTCGTCGCCCCCGTCTCGGCGTCGATGCTCGCCACGGAGATGCTGTCGGGCCGGAGCCCGGTGCGGTCGGCTCCGGCGTCCCCGCCGAGCAGCAGGATGTTGTACCGCCCGTTCACGGGATCGGCCGCGGCGGCCTGCGAGGTGAAGAGCGAGTTCAGCAGGCCGTGCTGGACGCTCGTCAGGTAGGCACCCCAGGCGACCGGCCCCACCGTCGCGACGAGCAGCAGCGCCATGACGCCGGCGATGAACCCGCGCGCCGTGGGCGCCGTACGGATGATCCTCACGAGCCTGAGCGTGTCGAGCGTCAGGACGACCCAGAGCACCGCGTAGTACACGAGGAACACCTGGACGACGGTCAGGGCGACGACGTTCGTCGCGACCTCGAGGAGAGGGGTGCTCCAGAACAGGGCGAGGGCCACGGTGACCACGACCACGGCCCACGACACGAGGGTGGACGCCAGGCCCCAGCGACCGAGCCTCCGGCTGCCCGCGAGCACCTGGGCCGAGCCGGGGATCAGGACGTTGAGGAGCACCAGCGTCCACGCCCTCCGCGTCATGAACGAGGACGACGAGACGTCGGGGTGCCGGACCGGCAGGGAGGCGGCGCTCACAGCGATCGCTGCAGGGCGGCGTTCTTCTCCTCGACGAGCTCGCCCAGGCTCGTCGCGTAGTCGGCGAGCCGCGCCGACAGGTCGGGGTCGCCGGAGCCGAGGATGCGGGCGGCGAGCAGGCCGGCGTTGGCGGCCCCGCCGATCGACACGGTGGCCACCGGGATGCCCGCCGGCATCTGGACGATCGAGAGGAGGGAGTCGAGGCCGTCGAGCTTCGCGAGGGCCACGGGCACGCCGATGACCGGGAGGGTCGTGACCGACGCGAGCATCCCCGGGAGGTGGGCCGCGCCTCCTGCGCCCGCGATCACCACGCGGATGCCGCGACCGGCGGCCTGCTGGCCGAAGCGGATCATCTTCTCCGGCGTCCGGTGGGCGGAGACGACCTCGACCTCGTGGGCGATGCCGAACTCGGTGAGGATCGCGGCGGCGCTCTGCATCGTCGGCCAGTCGCTGTCCGAGCCCATGACGATGGCCACCGTGGGCGCTCGCTCGGGCGTCGGGGCGGTCTCGGGGTCGGTCGTCTGGTCGGGCACGAAGGAGAGGATAGCCGTCAGTCCTCGAAGAAACGGACAGCGGCGCGCGCCCTCCCCCGGGCGTCCTCGAGGTCCGGCCCGGTCGTCGTGACGTGCCCGACCTTGCGGCCGGGGCGAGGGTCCTTGCCGTAGTCGTGCACCTTCGCCCCCGGCTGGTCGGCCATCAGGGCCGGGAGCCGGTCGGCCATCGTGCCCTGGGCGGGGCCGCCGAGCACGTTGACCATGACGCTCCAGGCACGGTGCGGGCTCGTGTCGCCGAGGGGCAGGTCGAGCACGGCCCGGAGGTGCTGCTCGAACTGGCTCGTGACGGCGCCGTCGATGCTCCAGTGCCCGGTGTTGTGGGGCCGCATCGCGAGCTCGTTGACCAGGAGGCGGCCGTCGGTCGTCTCGAAGAGCTCGACCGCCAGCACGCCCGTGACGCCGACCTGCTCGGCGACGACGGTCGCGATCCGTCGGGCCTCGTCGGACAGGGCGTCGTCGGCGTCGGGGGCCGGCGCCGTGACCTCGGCACACACTCCGTCGCGCTGCACCGTCTCGACGAGGGGCCACGCGGCGATCTCACCGGAGGGCCGACGAGCGACCAGCTGCGCGAGCTCCCGCCGGAACTCGACGAGCTCCTCCACGAGCAGGGCGTCGGAGGCGCCGGCCGCGCCGAGCGCCGCGAACCAGTCGTCCGCCCCGTCCGCCGAGCGCACGACCCGGACGCCCTTGCCGTCGTAGCCGCCGCGCGGCGTCTTCACCACCGCGCGCCCGCCGTGCTCGGCGAGGAACGCGGCCAGGTCGTCGCGACCACGGACGGTCGCCCACGCGGGGACCGGCAGCCCGAGCGCCGTGAGGCGCTCGCGCATGACGATCTTGTCCTGGGCCACGAAGAGCGCCTCGGGGCTCGGGTGGACCTCGACGCCGGCGTCGACCAGAGCCCGCAGCACGTCCTGGGGGACGTGCTCGTGGTCGAAGGTCACGGCGTGGACGTCCTTCGCGAACCGCAGCACCGTCTCCGCGTCGTGGTAGTCGCCGACCTGCGTCGCGGCGAGTCGGGCGGAACTGCCCTCGGCCTCGGCCAGCACCGAGATCTCGATGCCGAGGTGGACGGCGGGCGGGACCATCATGCGGGCGAGCTGGCCGCCTCCGATGACGCCGATGCGGTAGGTCATGTCGTCTCCTGGTGGTGGGCGTCGGTCAGCTGACGATCTCACCGGTCACCTGCGGCGACGACCGGTCGCCGGTCAGAAGGCAGCGGAACGTGACGTTGGCCACGCCCACGTCGCCGCCCGTGAAGATGCCGGTGACGTCGATCGAGACCCCGCCGTCGGCCGCCACGAGCGTCTGCGTCGAGCGGTCCCCCCACGTGTAGCCGGCCTCGAGCTCGGCGCCGGCGGCCTCGACGCAGGCGTCGTAGGCGGTCTGGTCGGTCCACGCGTCCGCACCGGCCGTGGGCACGGGGGCCGCGCTCGACGGCTCGTCGGCCGGCTCCGTCTCGCCGGGGGACGGCGAGGACGACGGCGACGGGCTGCCCGTGACGCTCGCGGAGCTGGTCGGCGTCGGGCTCGCGGTCGGCCCGCCCGACCCCGTGCAGCCGCTCAGGACGAGGACGAGACCCGCCGCCACGGCGAGGACGGCGGTCTGCTTCGTGGGTGCCATGACCAGGATGCTATCGGCGTCCCGGTCAGGGACGACCGAGCCCCCGCGCCTCGAAGCCGGCCGCGCGCCACGCGCCGAGGTCGAGGACGGCACGGGCGTCCACGATCCGGAGCTCCGCGACGAGCTCCGCGACGTGCGCCGGGTCGAGCTGGCGGAACTGCTTCCACTCCGTGAGGACGAGCACGACGTCGGCGTCACGCAGGGCCGAGTCGACGTCGGCCACGTAGTCGAGCTCGGGCGCGACGCGGCGGGCGGTCTCGTTGGCCTCGGGGTCGTGCACGCGGACGGAGGCGCCGCGGTCGTGAAGCGCGCGGGCCACGTCGAGCGCGGGCGAGTCGCGGACGTCGTCGCTGTCGGGCTTGAACGCGACGCCGAGGACGGCGACGCGCGCGCCCTCGACCTCCCCCACGAGCTCGACGGTCAGGTCGACGACCTTGGCGCGGCGACGCAGGTTGACCGCGTCGACGTCGGCGAGGAACGCCAGGGACTCGAGGCCGAGCTCGTCAGCCCGTGCCTGGAACGCGCGGATGTCCTTCGGGAGGCAGCCGCCTCCGAAGCCGAGGCCCGCGTTCAGGAACTTGCGGCCGATGCGGGCATCGTGTCCGATGGCGTCGGCCAGCTGGGTGACGTCCGCCCCCGTCGCCTCCGCGATCTCGGCCATGGCGTTGATGAACGAGATCTTGGTCGCGAGGAACGCGTTCGCCGACACCTTGACGAGCTCCGCGGTCGCGTAGTCCATGACGAGTCGTGGCGTGCCCGTCGCGAGCGCCGTCGCGTAGACCTCGTCGAGCAGCGCCGTGGCGCGCTCCCCCCCGGCGCCGGCCGGGACGCCGTAGACGAAACGGTCGGGCGAGACCGTGTCCTTCACGGCGAAGCCCTCCCTGAGGAACTCCGGGTTCCAGGCGAGGTCGGCGCCGGACGAGGAGGCGCGCACCCGCTCCGCGAGACGAGCCGCGGTGCCGACCGGGACGGTCGACTTCCCCACGACGAGGTCGCCGTCCGCGAGGTGCGGCAGCAGTGCAGTCACGGCCGCGTCCACGTAGGTCATGTCCGCCGCGTGGCTGCCTGCGGTCTGGGGCGTGCCCACGGCGACGAAGTGCACCTGGGCACCCGCCGCCTCCGACATGTCGGTGGTGAAGCGGAGCCGTCCGCTGGCCGTGGCGCGCTCGAGCACCTCGGGCAGGCCGGGCTCGAAGAAGGGGGCGCGGCCGGCCGAGAGCTCGGCGACCTTGCGCTCGTCGACGTCGACGCCGACGACGTCGTGGCCGAGCTCGGCCATGCACGCGGCGTGGACCGCTCCGAGGTAACCACAGCCGATGACAGAGATTCGCATGGGGACATCTTGGCTGCTCCCGACCCCGGGCGGAAAATCGGCGCTCAGCACGAGCCGCAGAGCCTCAGCCTCGCGCAGGCGGCCAGGCGTCGGTCGCGCCGTGCTGACCCGGGGTCGACTGGTCGAGTCGGCGGCGCTGGGCGACGAGGGTCGCGTCCGCCTCCATGAGGTCGTGCAGGGTCGCCTGGACCAGGTCGGCCCCCGGGACGTCCCAGAGCACGACGGGGCGGTCGAGCCCCGTGTTCACGAGCACGTCCCCGCTGCGGAACAGGCTCTGCACGGCGTTCTTCCGCACCGTGAGGTCGTAGCCGCGGCTGTGCAGCAGCTCTTGCCGCGACCGCACGAAGAAACCCCGCCGCAGGACGATGCGCCGCGTGGTGATGACGTAGCGGCGACCGAGCCAGACCAGCAGGGGGACGAGCCAGAGCAGCAGCGCCAGCAGCACCGCGGCCCCGCGGACGATCCAGTTCTGCCACTCGAGCTCGAACCAGCTGCCGAAGTAGCCGCCCGCCGCGCACACCGCGACGAGGGCCACCGACGGCCAGAACAGCACCCGGGAGTGCGGGTGCAGGCGCGCGACGACCTCTTCCCGGGGCTGCTGCTCGGCCGTGCTCACGGGGTCATTCATACCGCAGGTGGGTGACGTCGCCGGAGGACACGGCGACGGCGCCCCCGGTCGGCGGCTCGACGACGAGACGACCCTCGTGGTCGATCGACGACGCCGTGCCGGTCAGGACCTCGCCCGAGGGCAGCTCGACGCGCACCGGGCGGCCGAGCGTGGTGCAGTCGGCGAGCACACGGGCACGCAGCCCGCTCGCCTCGGCGTCGCCCCCCGCGGACACGAGCGCGTCGACGAGCGCGACGACGTCGGCGAGCCACGCCGACAGGACCTGGTCGGCCAGCGCCTGCGTCGTCCCCTCGGCCCCGTGCAGCGACAACGAGGTGGACACCGTCGTCGGCAGCTCGTCCCGGGTCAGCGAGAGGTTGACGCCTGCGCCGACCACCACGGCCGACGCGTCGTCGCGCGCCTGGGCGAGGATCCCGCACACCTTGAGGCCGTCCACCTGGACGTCGTTGGGCCACTTCAGGCCGACCTCGCCCGTCCGGACGACGGCCGCGAGGGAGGCGCGCATCGCGACGCCCGCGGCGAGGGGCACCCAGCCCAGGGACTCGACGGGCAGCCCGCGGCGTTCGACGAGGACGCTCACGGCGAGCGTGCGGCCCGGAGGCGCGGTCCAGGTGCGGCCGAGACGCCCGCGCCCGGCCGTCTGGGACGTCGTGGCGAGGACCGCCAGGTGCGGGGCCGTCGCGTCGGCGAGCAGGTCGGCGTTCGTCGACCCGGTCTCGGCCACGTGCACGAGTCGCGGGCTGCGGGCCGAGCTCAGGGGGAAGGAGGCGCTCGTGGGGTCGGTCACGCCGCCAGCCTAGGCGTTGACGACTTCCACCATCCGAGGCACTTCGCACGCGAGGGAACCTCCAACGGCGGCCGCGGACGCCCTCGGTAGAGTGACCGGTGTGACTTCCGACTCCGCGCCCCGCGACGACGCCTCGCAGCCCGATCTCCGCACGACGGCGGGCAAGCTCGCCGACCTCAAGGCCCGCTACCACGAGGCCGTGACGGCCAGCGGCGAGGCCGCGATCGCGAAGCAGCACGCCAAGGGCAAGATGACTGCCCGTGAGCGCATCGACGGCCTCCTCGACCCGGGCTCGTTCGTCGAGCTCGACGAGTTCGTGCGCCACCGCACCCACGCCTTCGGCATGGAGTCGAAGCGCCCCTACGGCGACGCGGTCGTCACGGGGACGGGCACGGTGCACGGCCGCCAGGTCGCCGTCTACTCGCAGGACTTCACCATCTTCGGCGGCTCGCTCGGCGAGGTCGCCGGCGAGAAGATCATCAAGGTCATGGAGCTCGCCCTCAAGACGGGCGTGCCGATCATCGGCATCCTCGACTCCGGCGGGGCCCGGATCCAGGAGGGGGTGGTCGCGCTCGGCAAGTACGGCGAGATCTTCCGGCTGAACACCCGCGCCTCCGGCGTCGTCCCGCAGATCTCGCTCATCATGGGCCCGGCGGCGGGAGGCGCGGTGTACTCCCCCGCGCTCACCGACTTCGTCATCATGGTCGACAAGACGAGCCACATGTTCGTGACGGGCCCGGACGTCATCAAGACCGTCACCGGCGAGGACGTCGGCTTCGAGGAGCTCGGCGGCGCCCTCACCCACAACAAGGTCAGCGGCGTCTCGCACTACCTCGCGAGCGACGAGGACGACGCGCTCGACTACGCGCGGTCGCTGCTCTCGTACCTGCCCGACAACAACCTGTCCGAGCCGCACGTCTTCGACACGGCCGTCGAGCTCGAGACGACGGACGACGACCGCCAGCTCAACACGCTGATCCCGGACAGCCCCAACCAGCCCTACGACGTGATGACCGTCATCGAGCACGTCGTCGACGACGGGGAGTTCCTCGAGGTGCAGCCGCTGTTCGCGCCGAACATCGTCATCGGGTTCGGCCGGGTCGAGGGCCGCTCGGTGGGCGTCGTCGCCAACCAGCCGTCGGCCATGGCCGGCACCCTGAACATCGAGGCGGGAGAGAAGGCGAGTCGGTTCGTGCGCTTCTGCGACGCGTTCGGCATCCCCATCCTGACCCTGGTCGACGTGCCGGGGTACCTGCCGGGCACCGACCAGGAGTGGACGGGCGTCATCCGCCGCGGCGCGAAGCTGCTCTACGCCTACGCCGAGGCGACCGTGCCCCTCGTGACCGTCATCACCCGCAAGGCCTACGGCGGCGCCTACATCGTGATGGGGTCCAAGCAGCTGGGCGCCGACATCAACCTGGCCTGGCCGACCGCCGAGATCGCCGTCATGGGCGGCCAGGGCGCGGTCAACATCCTGTACCGCAACGAGATCAAGGCCGCGGAGGCCGCCGGCGAGGACGTCGCCGCGGTCCGGGCGAGGCTCGCCAGCGAGTACACCTACAACGTCGCCAGCCCCTTCCTGGCCGCCGAGCGCGGCGAGCTCGACGGTGTGATCGAGCCGGCGGCGACCCGCGTCGCCGTCGTCAAGGCGCTCCGCGCCCTCCGCACGAAGCGTGCCGACCTGCCGCCCAAGAAGCACGGGAACATCCCCCTGTGAGCGGCCGCCACGCCGCCGACGACACGACCGACGCGCAGGAGGCCGGGGCGCCGCTCCTGCGCGTCGTCGGAGGCTCGCCGAAGCCGGAGGAGCTCGCCGCCGTCACGGCTGTCCTGACGGCCCTCGAGGCGGAGGCGGCCGAGTCGGCGAGGGAGGCCCCTCGGGACCTCTCCGCGTCGCCCTCCGGCTGGTCCTCCCGGGCGGCTCGTCTCCGGCGCCCCGTCGACCGCGGCCCCGGTCGCTGGCGCAGCTTCTCGGCCTGAGCCCGGCCGCACCCGCGCGCGTACCCCGACCTCGTACCCCGCCATCGGGACCGGCGCGTCCCGATGCCCACGGATACGGCACCCGAACGGG
This sequence comes from Frigoribacterium sp. PhB116, assembly GCF_004364285.1. GTDB lineage: Bacteria > Actinomycetota > Actinomycetes > Actinomycetales > Microbacteriaceae > Frigoribacterium. The sequence goes on from NZ_SOBE01000001.1 coordinate 992,492, forward strand.
GGTAGACGGGTCACTCACCCCCGAGCTGTCCCCCTAAATGACGACTTTGCGCTCGTGGCGGGGGGCGACATACTCGTTCTTGCTAGGTGCCTCTCCTTGAGTCGCACCACCGATCGGGAGCTGACTAGGGTAAGCGAGTTCTCGGTCGGGGGCGGATCAGGGCGACATTCGGGTTGTCGCTCTGGACCGGGATATCTCCCATGAGGGCCAGACGGGTGTCTGGCCCTCTTTCCCGTCGTCGGGCCCGTTACCCGTTCCGGCCCGGTCCCCCGCCACCGGCCCTCGTCGTCGCGGCGACCACGCCCCTGTGGTCGGCCCTCGTCCCTAGCGGACGACGCGGCGGTCCTCGTCTTGGTCCTCGAGGTCGTCGAGGTCGTCGACGCGTCCCTGGTCGGCCGAGTCCCCGGCCCGGCGCGGTATCTGCAGCCAGAGGAGGACCTCGTCGTCGTCGTCGTCCTCGTCGGCCTCGGCGGAGACCCCCCGCCCGAGAGCGCTCGAGCTGAGGTCCGGCGATCCGAGGCCGACGACGCTGACGGCGTGGTCGCCACCCGCGACCGTCCGGATGATCAGCTTGTCCGCGCGCGAGCCGTGCAGCGCCGCGGCGAGGGCCTCGTGGATGCGCCGCAGCTCGTCGTCGGGGACGTCGTCGATGCCGCCCTCGTCGAGCAGGCTGACCTCGGCCCCCCGGCGTCGCGCCGCCATGACCTCGCGACGGACCTGGTCGTCGAGGAGGCGCCTCCCGCGGATCTCGTCCCGGATGGCGCCCTCGAGATGGAGGCTCTCCTGTCGCTGCTCGGGCGACAGGTCGCCCGACTGGGACACGATCGCCTGCAGCATGGGCCGGGCGGTGCGGCCCGTCTGCAGGAGGCGGTACTGACGCTCGTTGACGTGCGCCTCCTGGGCTGCCTGCCAGTCCGCGGCCTCGTGCTCGGCCAGGATGAACTCCCGCGTCTCGCGACCGGCCCGGGTCAGCGTGGACGAGATGGCGTGCGAGAAGGCGACCCAGCTGACGCTGCCGACGATGCCGAGGTCGGCGATCTGGGACACCCCGGCCCACGCGACCCCCTGCACGGCCATGAAGCCCACGCCGAGCCACGCGAAGCCCTGGCGACGACGCGTCGAGACGATCACCATGAGCGTGCCCACGGCGGCGACGTACCAGGTCGCGTAGCCGTTCTCGGCCTCGGGGTCGAGGACCCTCGTCACGACGAGCGGCACCACGATGCTCACGGCCAGGGCGAAGGCCGCCGCCCACACGGGCAGCACCGGCTGGCGGCTGGGCCAGAGCACGACGGCCGTGACGACCGCGTACGCGAGCATGCAGGCGACGACGGGGACGGGGTCGGCGACCTGCCCGAGCGAGACCGCCCCGAGCACCAGGTGGTAGCCGGAGAAGACCGCCGCCAGCGAGACGATGAGCCAGCGGGGGACGGTGATCCTCACGACGCGTCTCCCCTCGACGGACCGACGACGAGGCCCGCGGGCCACATCACGCGGACGACCGTGCCCGCACCTGGCCGGGAATCGATGCAGGCCCTGCCGCCCGCGTTGGCGACGCGTTCGATGATGGACACCCGGACCCCGAGGCGCTCCACGGGCACGGCACCCGGGTCGAAGCCCGCCCCGTCGTCGCCGACCTCGACGAGCACGCCGGCGTCGCCGGTGCGCTCGAGGGCGACCCACCGCCGGACGGGGCCGGGGCCCGCGTGTTGAGAGCTGTTGACGAGCGCCTGGGCCGCGGCGCTGACGATGGCCTCCACGGCGGTGGTCGGCAGCACCCGGTCGTCCGTGTCGTCGACGCGCAGCTCGACGGCGACGCCGGTCGCGTCCACCGCGTCGGACAGGCGCCGGCGGAGGACGCCGAGGGTCGTCGTCGACTCGTCGAAGGGCGTCGTCGCGGCGGCCGAGGTGAGGTGGGCCATCGCGTTGCGGGCCATGGTCGTGGCGAGTACCTGCTCCGCCGGCGTGTACGCCCGAGCGGCCTGGATGAAGGTGGTCAGCACGCTGTCGTGCACGATGGCGTCGACCTGCACGCGCTCGAGCTCGGTCGCGTGCTCGCGGATCGCCCCCGAGTACCGGGCGACCGCCGTGGCCTGGGCGGCGTCGACGGCCGCGCTCGCCTGGCGCAGGATGAGCACGAGCACGAGCACGGCACCGCCGAGCAGGATCGCGTAGGTCGAGTCGAGGGCGGCGCGCGTCAGCGACTCGCCGCCTCCCGACGGGGTCAGCCGGATCGCGCCGTAGACGAGCGGGACCACGACCGAGTAGCCGATCGCGATCCACGCGGAGAAGGCGTAGGCCGCCGCCGCGGTGGCGACGGTGCAGAGGTACCAGAGCCACGGCACGCCGACGAGGACCTGGTCGGGGTCGACGACGGCCAGGGGCCACGTGACGATCGCCACGAGGTAGGACACCGCGAGGATCGCACAGGTCGTCTCGACCCCGCGCACGACGACGCTCGCGACGCCGACGGCCACGACGGCGCCGAGCATCCCCAGCCCGATGAGCCAGGCCCACGCCACCTGCATGACCTCGATCTGGGCCATCGTCGTCGGCAGCGCCTGCAGCCCGAAGATGAGCCCGGCGAGGGCGATGACCCGGCCGAGCACCTTGTCGAACAGGGCACGGCTGATCGGGTTCCGCGCCGAGCGCGTCGTCGGCGGCGTCAGCGCCGGGAGGGGCTCAGCGGCCATCGCCGTCCGCGTCGAGTCCCGGCAGGATGCCGTCCTCGACGGCGCGGCGGAGCAGGTCGACCTTCGTGGGCGCCGGACGCCCCACCTCGACGTACTTGACGCGGATGCGGTCGAGGTACTCCCGAGCGGTCGAGTAGCCGATGCCGAGCTGCTGGGCGGCCAGCTTGAGGGGCAGGCCCGAGGCGTAGAGGTGCAGGATCTCGCGCTCACGCCGGCCGAGCTGGGCCTTGGCGAAGTCGCGGTCGGCGTCGATCGCGCTGGCCCACTCGAGGTTGTTGAGCACGTCTCCCCGGGCGACCGTCGCGACGGCGGCCATCACCGTCTTCGTGGCGGAGGACTTGGGGATGACGCCGGCGGCGCCCGCCGCGAGCGCCTCGCGGACGCTCGCCACCCGGTCGGCGATGCTGTGCACGAGCACGGCGGAGCCGGTCGCCTGGACGCGCTTCACGTTCTCGGTGACCGTCGAGCCGTCGCCGAGCCAGAGGTCGAGGACGACGACGTCGACCTCGCGTCCCGCCAGCGACTCCACCAGCTCCTGCACGCCGGCCGCGGTCAGCACGACGTCGAAGCCCTCGGCCTGGCAGGCCGCCTGGATGCCGAGCCGCACCGACTCGTGGTCGTCCACGATGGCGACGCGGACGGGGGCGGGGGTCGTCGACGCCGGAGCGTCCGTGGAGGTGTCGGTCACGATGGTCCTTCGTTCGTGTGCGACCCGGTCCCTGAATCCCGGGTCGTCAACGTCGTCATCGTAACGTGACGGGGCGTCACCGACGGAGCAGCCGGACCACCGTCTCGACGTGGTGCGTGCTGGGGAACAGGTCGAAGGCCCGGATCGCGTCGACGTCGTACCCGTGGTCGCGGAACAGCGCGAGGTCACGGGCGAGGGCGACGGGGTCGCAAGCGACGTAGACGACCTGCGCCGGGGCGAGCTCCGCGATGCCGTCGACCACGGGTCGACCGGCCCCCGAGCGCGGCGGGTCGAGGACGACCGTGGCGGAGCGGAAGCGGTCGCGCTCGGCCGAGGTCGCCTGGGCGGCGGCCTGGCGCACCCACCGGTCGACCCGGCCGGTGACGGCCGAGGCGCCGAGCCAGTCGGCCAGGTTCTCGGACGCGTGCTCGGTCGCGCGCTCGTCGCTCTCGACGCTGGTGATGCGAACGCGGCTGCCGAACGCGTCGCCCACGGCGGCCGCGAGGAGCCCCACGCCGCCGTAGAGGTCGAGGTTGGCCGCGCCGGGCTCGAAGCGCTCGGCGTCGACCATCTGCTGGACGGCGGCGGTCAGCGTCGCGGCGGCGTGGCGGTGCACCTGCCAGAAGCCGCCGTCGTCGAGCTGGAACGTGCGGTCGCCGACCACCTCGGTGACCGTGCTGGGCGCCTGGCCGCCGATGATCAGGCGGGCGCCTCCCGTGCTCGGCGCCAGCACGTCGACGTGCTCCTCGCCGGGGAACGCGTCCGCGAGCGGTGCGGCCTCGGCGACCTCGGGGGTCGCGAGGGGCAGGTCGGCGACCCGCACGACGCGGTGCGACCGGGCGGCGTACTGCCCGGGGCGCCCCTCGGCGTCGAGGTGCAGGCGCACCCGGGTGCGCCAGCCGGTCCCTCCGCGCTCGTCGTCGCCCGGCAGGGCCTCGACCCTGACGGTCGCCTGCTCGTCGGGCAGCCCGCCCGTCCTCGTGAGGGCGTCGCGGACCACCTGTGACTTGAGCTCGCGCTGGTGGCCCAGCTCGATGTGCCCGAACTCGGCGCCGCCCGCCCGGTCCTCGGGAGCGCGGTCGACGGCCGCCGCCGACCAGACGTGCTCGCGTCGGTGCGGGCTGGCCTCGACGACCGAGACGGTCTCCGCCCGCCAGAACGACTTCTTGCGGTCGTCGGTCACGCGCGCGAGCACCTTCTCGCCCGGCAGCGTGTCCGAGACGAACACGACCCGCCCGTCGAGGCGCGCCACCGAGATGCCCCCGTGTGCGATCCCGGTCACGTCCAGTTCGACCTCGCGGCCCAGCATGTCTCCCATGCTCCGAGTCTGCCAGGCTGGCGGACATGACCGTTCCCCTCTACTTGGCCAGCACCTCCCCCGCACGCCTCGCGCTGCTGCGGGCCGCGGGCGTCGAGCCGGTGCTGATCAGCCCGGGCGTCGACGAGGAGGCGGCGGTCGCGCGGGCCGAGGAGGCGGCGGGCCGAGTCCTCACCGCCTCCGAGACCGTCTCGCTCCTGGCCAGGGCGAAGGCGGAGGCCGTCCTCGACGTGACCGTCGACGGGCGACCGCTCGACGGCCTCGTCCTCGGCGGCGACAGCGCGTTCGAGTTCGACGGCGAGGTGCACGGCAAGCCGCACGAGCCGGCCCTCGCCCTCGATCGCTGGCGACGCATGGCCGAGGTCGGCCGGGGCACCCTCTGGTCGGGGCACTGGCTGATCGACCACCGCGGCGGCTCGCCCCGCGCCGACGCCTCGTTCCCGTCGGGCGGAGCGGGCGCCGTCGCCAGCGCCGACCTGGTCTTCGCCGACGACCTGGAGCCGGAAGAGCTCGCCGCCTACGTCGAGACCGGCGAGCCGCTCGAGGTCGCGGGCGCCTTCACCATCGACGGCCGCGCTTCCGCGTTCATCACCCACATCGAGGGCACCCCGAGCGCCGTCGTCGGCCTGTCGGTGCCGGTGCTGCGCTCGCTGGTGCGCGGCTTCGGGGTGTCGTGGCCCGAGCTGTGGACGACGCCGACCTCCGGCGCTTTGTAGCAATCCTCACGCGCCTCGTGCGTGTTTTCGTGCACGTCAGCCAAAGGAGGCTGCGGGCGGCGCAATAGGGTGGGGAACTATGCCGTCCATCAGCAAGGTCCTCATCGCCAACCGTGGAGAGATCGCGGTCCGGGTCGTCCGCGCAGCGCGCGACAGCGGTATCGGCAGCGTCGCCGTCTACGCCGACCAGGACAGGGACGCGCAGCATGCCCGCCTCGCCGACGAGGCCTACGCGCTCGGCGGCACTACGAGCGCCGAGACCTACCTCGTCATCGACAAGATCCTCTCGGTCGCCCGCCGTTCGGGGGCCGACGCCGTGCACCCCGGCTACGGGTTCCTCGCCGAGAACGCCGACTTCGCCCGCGCCGTGACCGCCGCGGGGCTCGTCTGGATCGGCCCCTCCCCCGAGGCGATCGAGCAGCTCGGCGACAAGGTCAGCGCCCGGCACATCGCCGAGCGCGTCGGTGCGCCGCTCGCACCCGGCACCCTGAACCCCGTCTCGGGCGCCGACGAGGTCCTCGACTTCGTCGACCAGCACGGCCTGCCCGTCGCCATCAAGGCGGCCTTCGGCGGCGGCGGCCGCGGCCTCAAGGTGGCCCGCACCCGCGACGAGGTGCCCGAGATGTTCGACTCGGCCGTCCGCGAGGCCGTCGCCGCCTTCGGCCGCGGCGAGTGCTTCGTCGAGAAGTACCTCGACCAGCCCCGCCACGTCGAGACGCAGTGCCTCGCCGACGCGCACGGCAACGTCGTCGTCGTGTCGACGCGCGACTGCTCGCTGCAGCGCCGTCACCAGAAGCTCGTCGAGGAGGCGCCCGCCCCGTTCCTGACGGAGGCGCAGACCACCGCGCTCTACGAGTCGTCCAAGGCGATCCTCCGCGAGGTCGGCTACGTCGGCGCGGGCACCTGCGAGTTCCTGATCGGCAAGGACGGCACGGTGTCGTTCCTCGAGGTCAACACCCGCCTCCAGGTCGAGCACCCCGTCTCGGAGGAGGTCACCGGCATCGACCTCGTCCGCGAGCAGTTCCGCCTGGCCGAGGGCGGCGTTCTCGAGTACGGCGACCCCGAGCCCCGCGGCCACTCGTTCGAGTTCCGCATCAACGGCGAGGACGCGGGCCGCGGCTTCATGCCCGCCCCCGGCCCCGTGCACGTCTTCAAGGCGCCGGGCGGCCCCGGCGTCCGCGTCGACAGCGGCGTCCAGGCCGGCGACGAGATCAGCGGCTCGTTCGACTCGCTGCTCGCCAAGCTGATCGTCACCGGCTCCTCCCGCGAGGACGCGCTCGAGCGCTCCCGCCGCGCCCTCGACGAGTTCGAGGTGGCGGGCCTGCCGACCGTGCTGCCGTTCCACCGCGCGATCGTGCGCGACCCTGCCTTCGCGCCCGCCGGCGACGAGCCGTTCTCGATCTACACCCGCTGGATCGAGACCGACTTCGTCAACGACATCCCCGCGTGGAGCGGCGAGGCCGAGGCTCCTCGCCCCGACGACCAGCGCACCACCGTCGTGGTCGAGGTGGGCGGCAAGCGCGTCGAGGTCTCGCTGCCCGCCGGTCTCGGTGCGCGCACCGCGCCTCCTGCGGCTGCACCCCGCCGCCGCGGCTCAGGTCGCGGCGCCGTGGTCACCGCCACGGGTGCCGAGGTGAAGTCGCCCATGCAGGCGACCGTCGTCAAGCTCGCGGTCGAGGAGGGCCAGCAGGTCGTCAAGGGCGACCTCGTGCTCGTGCTCGAGGCCATGAAGATGGAGCAGCCGGTCGCGGCCCACCGCGACGGGGTCGTCTCGGGCATCTCGGCCGCCGTGGGCGAGACGGTCTCGTCGGGCCACGTCCTCCTCAGCATCGACTAGCCCGCGCGCGCAGGTCGCCCAGCCGGGCGTGCACGTCGGAGCCGAGCGAACCGGGGCACGGGACCTAGAGTGGACGGCATGTCCGAGACACCCACGCACCCCCTCGACGGTGCCGCCGACCCCTTCGAGGTCGCCCGCACCGCCGCCGCCCAGATCGCCGAGGCGACCGGCGTAGCCCACCACGACGTCGCCCTCACCCTGGGCAGCGGCTGGGCGAAGGCCGCCGACCTGATCGGCGAGACCACCGCCGAGATCCCGGCGACCGAGATCACGGGCTTCAGCGCGTCGGCGGTCGTCGGCCACACGGGCTCGATCCGCAGCATCGCGCTGCCGAGCGGGAAGAACGCCCTCGTCATCGGTGCCCGCACGCACTACTACGAGGGCCACGGCGTCCGCCGCGTCGTGCACAGCGTCCGCACCGCCGCCGCCACGGGCGCCCGCACGATGATCCTCACGAACGGCGCCGGCGGCATCAAGGAGACGTGGACGCCCGGCAGCCCCGTCCTGATCAGCGACCACATCAACCTCACGGCCGACAGCCCCCTCGAGGGCGCCACGTTCATCGACCTCACCGACCTCTACTCGGCGCGTCTGCGCGAGCTCGCCAAGGGCATCGACCCGACCCTCGACGAGGGCGTCTACACGCAGTTCCGCGGGCCGCACTACGAGACGCCCGCCGAGGTCCAGATGGCGAAGGCCATGGGCGGCCACATCGTGGGCATGTCGACCGCTCTCGAGGCCATCGCCGCCCGCGAGGCCGGCATGGAGGTGCTCGGCATGTCGCTCATCACGAACCTCGCCGCCGGCATCCAGAAGACGCCGCTGAGCCACCAGGAGGTGCTGCAGGCAGGCAAGGACGCCGAGGCCGCCATCAGCCAGCTGCTGGCTCGCATCGTGGCGGCCCTGTGACCGACCACGCGGCACGGGGCGACCAGGCGGCGCTGGTCGCCGCCGCCCGCTCGTGGCGTGACCAGGACCCCGACGCCGAGACGCGCGACGAGCTCGGTGCCGTCCTCGCGGCGGTCGAGTCCGGCGACGCCGCCGCCCTGGCCGACCTGCACGACCGCTTCGACTCGCGTCTCGCCTTCGGCACCGCCGGGCTCCGTGGTGCCCTCGGAGCCGGCTCAGCACGGATGAACCGCGTGCTCGTCGCCCAGGCCGCGGCCGGGTTCGCGGCGTTCCTCACCGGTCGCGAGAGCGCTCCCTCGATCGTGATCGGCTACGACGGGCGCAAGAACAGTGCCGTCTTCGCCCGGGACACGGCCGAGATCATGGCCGCGGCCGGCGTCCGCACGACGATCCTCCCCCGCGCCCTGCCCACGCCCGTGCTGGCCTTCGCCGTTCGCCACCTCGACGTCAGCGCCGGGGTCATGGTGACCGCGAGCCACAACCCCGCACGGGACAACGGCTACAAGGTCTACCTCGGCGGGGTCGACGCGGGGTCGCAGATCGTCGCGCCGGTCGACGCCGAGATCGCGGCCCACATCGACGACGCGGCCACCCGCCCCGTGAGCGAGCTGCCCCGGTCGGACGACTGGTCCGAGGCCGGCGACGACCTCGTCGGCGAGTACGTCCGCCGCACGGCCGCGCTCGCCGGCACCGCCGCCTCCGGCACGCAGCCCCGCGTCGTCTACACGGCGATGCACGGCGTCGGGTGGGAGGTCGCCCGTCGGGTCTTCGCCCAGGCGGGCTTCGTCGAGCCGATCCCCGTCGCCGAGCAGTCCGCGCCGGACCCCGACTTCCCGACCGTGGCGTTCCCCAACCCCGAGGAGCCGGGCGCGCTCGACCTCGCCTTCGCCACCGCCGACCGCGTCTCGGCCGACCTGGTGATCGCCAACGACCCCGACGCCGACCGGCTCGCCGTCGCCGTGCCGACGGCCGACGGCTGGCGCCGCCTCTCGGGCAACGAGGTCGGCGCGCTGCTCGGCTGGCGGGCCGCCGAGCGCGCCCGGCGGGACGACGTCGACGGCACCCTCGCCGCGAGCATCGTCTCGTCGCCGGCCCTTCGGGAGGTCGCTCGCCGCTACGACCTGGACTACGTCGACACCCTCACCGGCTTCAAGTGGGTCTCCCGCGTAGGCGGGCTGCTGTACGGCTACGAGGAGGCCCTCGGCTACCTCGTCGACCCCGAGAAGGTCCGCGACAAGGACGGCATCTCCGCGGCCGTCGACTTCCTCGCGCTGGCGACCGAGCTCACCGCCGCCGACTCGACCGTCGCCGAGCACCTGGTCGCCTTCGACGAGCGCTTCGGGGCGTACGCGTCGTCGCAGATCTCGCTGCGGGTCGACGACCTCGCCGAGATCGGCCGGCTGACGAGCCGCCTGCGGGAGGCGCCTCCCGCGACCGTGGGCTCGCACCGCGTCGATCGTGTCGACGACTTCCGCGACGGCTTCGGCGGGTTCCCCGCCGGCGACGTGCTGCGCTGGTGGTTCACCGACGGGTCACGGGTCATCGTGCGCCCCAGCGGCACCGAGCCCAAGCTCAAGGTCTACATCGATGCGTCGAGCACCGAGGGCGACGCCCGCGGCCGCCGCGTCGCGGCCGAGGAGGCCGTCGCCGACCTCGACGCGGGGATGCGCGAGCTGCTGAGCTAGCCGAGGTCGCCGGTCGGCAGGCCTGCCGACCGCAGGAAGGGCCAGGTCGCACGTCGTGCGTCCTGGCCCCTCCTCGTCCCGTGCCCAGGTGGGCGCCCCTGATCAGCCGAGCGAGCGCTGCAGCTTCTCGGTGAGCTCGGCCTGGTCGAAGTGGTTCTGGATGACGATGACGTCCGCGAAGGTCGCCCCGATCGCCTCGACGAACTCCTGCGACGTGAGGATCACCTGCGCGTCGTCCGCGACGGTGCCGATGGAGGCGACGTCGGCCGCGACCACGTCGGCCTCGATGTCGAGCCGCGCCAGGACGCGCTCGGCGTTGACCTTGAGGATCCCGCTGCTGCCGATGCCGGCACCGCAGATGGTCACGATCTTCATGCGGTCATCCCCATCAGCCGACGGACCTCGTCGGCGCTCGCGGCGGCCGCCAGCGCCGGGATCACCGTGGAGTCGTTGAAGACGTTCGCCAGGTCGGCGATGGACTCGAGGTGGCCGCCGACGGACTCCACCGCGAGGCCGAGGACGACGCTCACGGGGTCGTTGTGCGGGTGGCCGAAAGGCACCGGCTCGGCGAGGGTCACCACCGCGAGGCCGTCCTGCAGGACGCTCTCGTCGGGGCGGGCGTGCGCCAGCACGAGGCCGGGCGCGATGACGACGTACGGGCCGTGCTCCTCGATCATGCGGACCATCTCGTCGCCGTAGCCGTCGCGCGTGGAGCCCGAGGCGACGAGCGCGTCGCCCGCTCTAAGGACGGCGGCACGCCAGTCGGGGGCGTCGGCGGCGATGACGACGGCCGAGTCCGGCAGGGACGGGAGCGCCACGGTCAGACCTCCCCGAAGCCCGCCGTGATGCGGTCGGCCAGCGCCTCGCGGTCCTCGAGGGGCAGGAAGCTCGACGCCGCGGCGTTGAGCTGGAACGTCTCGAGGTCGGACAGGCCGTAGTCGAACGCCTGGGCGAGCAGCGCCAGCTCCTTCGTCAGGCTCGTGTCGCTCATCAGACGGTTGTCGGTGTTGACCGTGACGCAGTAGCCGAGCTGGTAGAGCAGGTCGAAGGGGTGGTCGTCGAGGTCGCGGCCCCAGGCGGCGATGGCGCCGGTCTGGAGGTTCGACTGCGGCGAGAGCTCGAGCGCGATCTCACGGTCGCGGACCCAGGCGGCGATCGGGCCGAGCTCGACGGTCGTCTGGTCGCCCGCGGACGCGACGACCCGGATGTCCTCGGCGAGGCGGACGCCGTGCCCCAGTCGGAGGGCCCGGCCGTCGAGGAGCGCGCTGCGGATGCTCTCGAGGCCGTCGGCCTCGCCGGCGTGCACGGTGACGGGCATGAACTCGCGGGCCAACAGGTCGAAGGCCGGCCGCTGGTTCGACGCGGGGAAGCCCGCCTCGGCCCCGGCGATGTCGAACCCGATCACGCCTGCCTCGCGGTGCTTGATCGCGAGCTGCGCGATCTCGAGGCCGCGGTCGGCGTGCCGCATCGCCGTGACCAGCTGGCCGACGGAGATGACGTGGCCCTCGCCGTCGAGCTGGTCGATCGCCTGCTCGATGCCGCGCTGGACCGCCTCGACGGTCTGGTCGAGGCTCAGCCCGCCCTGCAGGTGCTGCTCGGGAGCCCAGCGGACCTCGCCGTGGACGACGCCGTCGGCAGCCAGGTCGAGCACGAACTCGCGGGCGACCCGCTCGAGGCCGGCCTCGGTCTGCATGACCGCGGTCGTGACGTCGAAGGTCTTCAGGTAGTCAGGCAGGTTGCCCGAGTCGGCGCTGTCGACGAACCAGCGCCCCAGCTCGTCGGCCCCGCCCGTGACGGGCAGCTCGTAGCCGATCTCGTCGGCCAGCTCGACGATGGTCTGGGGCCGCAGCCCGCCGTCGAGGTGGTCGTGCAACGACACCTTCGGCAGGGGGGCGATGCGGGGTCCGCCGTCAGGCAGGCGGTAGTCCTTGTCCGGTGCGCTCATGGGACAAGGCTACCGCCGCCGACCGTCACGCTGCTGGGGGTCGCCGCCCGTCGGTCAGGAGACGCGTCCGGCGACCAGGGGGCCGCGCTCGACGCGCTCGTCGCCGATGGTCCAAGCGCCCTCGACGGCCTCGAGCGCACGCTCGAAGCGGGCGGGCTCGTCGGCGTGCAGGGTGAAGAGCGGCTGCCCCTCGACGACGGCGTCGCCGAGCTTGGCGTGCAGCTCGATGCCGGCAGCGGCCTGCACCGGGTCCTGCTTGCGCGCCCGGCCGGCACCGAGGCGCCAGGCACCGATGCCGAAGGGCAGCGCCTGCTGGTCGGTGACGAAGCCGCTGCGCGTCGCGGTGACCACGTGCGTCTCGCGGGCGGTGGGCAGAGCCGCGTCGGGGTCGCCGCCCTGGGCCCGGATCATGGTCTTCCAGGCGTCCATCGCCCGGCCGTCGTCGAGGGCAGCCTCGACGTCGGCGTCGGGCTGACCCGCCAGCGTGAGCATCTCGCGGGCGAGCGCGACCGTGAGCTCCCGGATGTCGGACGGACCGCCTCCGGCGAGGGTCTCCACCGACTCGCGCACCTCGAGCGCGTTGCCGATCGTGAGGCCGAGGGGGACGTTCATGTCGGTGAGCAGGGCGGTCGTCGCGACGCCCGCGTCCTTGCCGAGGTCGACCATGGTCTGCGCCAGCAGGCGCGACTGCTCGATGTCCTGGATGAAGGCGCCCGAGCCGAACTTCACGTCGAGCACGAGCGCGGCCGTGCCCTCCGCGATCTTCTTGCTCATGATCGACGACGCGATCAGCGGGATCGCCTCGACCGTCCCGGTGATGTCGCGGAGCGCGTAGAGCTTGCCGTCGGCGGGGGCGAGGCCCGAGCCGGCGGCGCAGACGACCGCGCCCGAGTCGGCCATGATCTCGCGCATGCGCTCGTTCGAGATCGACGCCTGCCAGCCGGGGATCGACTCGAGCTTGTCGAGAGTGCCGCCCGTGTGCCCGAGGCCACGGCCCGAGAGCTGGGGGACGGCGACCCCGAAGGAGGCGACCAGGGGCGCGAGGGGGAGGGTGATCTTGTCGCCCACTCCCCCGGTCGAGTGCTTGTCGACCGTCGTCTTGCCGAGGCCCGTGAAGTCCATGGTCTCGCCGCTGCGGATCATCGCCAGCGTCATGTCGCGGATCTCGCGGCGTTCCATGCCGTTGAGGAAGATCGCCATCGTGAGCGCGGCCATCTGCTCGTCGGCGACGTACCCGCGCGTGTACGCGTCGATCAGCCAGTCGAGCTGAGGGGTCTCGAGGGCGTCGCCGCGGCGCTTCACCCGGATGAGGTCGACGGTGTCGAAGGGCTCGACGGCCGCCGAGGATGCGGTGGACGAGGTGTCGCTGGTGGTCATGGTGGTGCTCCTAGCTACGACTGCGAGTCGCGGTACTGCTCGAGTTGACGGGGCCCGAACGCGTCCGGGATCACCTCGTCGATGGTCTTGAGGCCGGAGACGGTGTCGAGCACCATCGTCTCGTGGGAGTGCTCGTACAGCAGCTGGCGGCACCGGCCGCAGGGCATCAGCACGCCGCCGTTGCCGTCGACGCAGGCGAACGCGACGAGCTGGCCGCCGCCTCCCATGACGAGGTCGGTGACGAGCGAGCACTCGGCGCAGAGGGTGATGCCGTACGAGGCGTTCTCGATGTTGCAGCCGGTGACGAGACGGCCGTCGGCGGTGAGCGCGGCGGCCCCCACCGGGAACCCCGAGTACGGCACGTACGCCTTGGCCATCGCCTCCCGGGCGGCCTGACGGAGCGCCTCCCAGTCGGTCGTCTCGGCGACGCTCACGACTTCACGTAGGGCTTGCCGGACGCGGCCGGGCCCCGGGACTGGCCGACGAGGCCGGCGACGGCGAAGATCGTGACGACGTACGGCAGCATGAGCATGAACTCGCTCGGGACGGGTGACCCGATGGCGCCGAGCACGTTCTGCAGGTTCGAGGCGAAGCCGAACAGCAGCGCGGCGAGCGTCGCCCTGATCGGGTCCCACCGGCCGAAGATGACCGCCGCGAGCGCGATGAAGCCGGCGCCCGCCGTCATCTCCTTCTGGAAGTTGCCGAGCGAGCCGAGCGTGAAGTAGGCCCCGCCGAGACCGGCGATGGCGCCCGCGAGCGAGACGTTCCAGAAGCGGGTCGCGTTGACCTTGATGCCCACGGTGTCCGCAGCCTGCGGGTGCTCGCCGACGGCTCGGAGGCGGAGGCCCCAGCGGGTGCGGAACAGCCCGTAGAACACCACGGCGATGGCGATGTACATCAGGTACACGATGATCGTCTGCCGGAAGAACACCGGCCCGACGATCGGGATCTGGCTGAGCCCCGGGATCGGCAGCTGCGGGAACCGGACGCCCTGGTTGAGGGCGTCCGACTTCGTGAGGACCTGCGAGTACAGGAAGCTGGTGAGCCCCGTGACGAGCACGTTGAGCACGACGCCCACGATCACCTGGTCGACGATGTAGCGGATGCTGAAGACGGCCAGGACCATCGACACGAGCACGCCTGCCACCATGGCGGAGGCGAGGCCCACGTACGCGGACCCGGTCGCGGACGCGACGACGGCCGAGACGAAGGCGCCCGCCAGCAGCTGGCCCTCGATGGCGACGTTCACGACGCCGACCCGCTCGCTGATGACGCCGCCGAGGGCGCCGAAGATCAGCGGCGTGCTGAGCGCGAGGGCCCCGAGGAGGAGGCCGGGGACGGGGATCGTGGCGTCGGCGCTCGTCCAGGTCAGGAAGGCGACGAGGAAGAGCACGCCGAAGACGGCGACGAGCCAGATCGGCACGCGCTGCGCACGCCGTGCGAGCAGGAACGCCAGCGCGGTCACGACCGCGAGCACGACCGTGAGCGCGACGCCCGTGGCCGCCGAGGGCAGCACGGCGTCGGGCAGCGCGAAGAAGTCGGTCGAGGTGGCGAGGCGGAACGTGCTCGACCCCTCCCGCGGGTTCACGACGAACAGGACGACCGCGACGACGGTGAAGACCGCGAAGGCGATCGGCGCCTTGTAGCTGCGCGTGGCGGTGCGGCTGAGGCCGGGGGTCGGCGCGGCGGGGACCGCCGTGTCGGGGGTGAGGGTGCTCACTTGGTGACCACCGCCTCCTTCTTCGAGCCGCGGGGAGCCCGAGGGGCTCCCGGCGCGGGCAGACGGAAGATGCTGCGGACGAGCGGCGGGGCCGCCACGAACAGCACGATCAGGGACTGGACGACGAGGACGATGTCGATGGGGACGCCGTTCGCCGCCTGCATGGAGTAGCCGCCGGCCTTGAGGGCGCCGAAGAGGATGCCCGCGCCGAAGACGCCCCAGGGGCGTGATCGGCCGAGGAGCGCGACGGTGATGGCGTCGAAGCCGATGCCCGCGTCGATGCCCGACGTGAAGCCGGTGGTGAGCGTGCCGAGCACCTGGGTCGACCCGGCCACGCCGGCGAGGGCACCAGAGATGAGCATCGCGTAGAGGTAGATGTTCTTGACGTTCATGCCGGCGGTGCGCGCGGCGTGGGGGTTCTCGCCGACCGCTCGGAAGCGGAAGCCCAGTGTCGACCGGTTGATGAGCCACCAGACGACGGCCGTGATCACGATGACCAGCAGGAAGCCCCAGTTGAGGTTGTACCGCGCGCCGAACAGGTCGGGGAGGATCGCGCTCGGGAGCGTGGCCGGCGACTTGGGGTTCGGGCTGCCCGGTGCCTGCAGCAGACCGGGGGTGCGCAGGGCGTACGCGATCAGGTAGAAGGCGACGTAGTTGAGCATGATCGTGAGGATCACCTCGTGGGCGCCGGTGCGGGCCTTGAGGAGACCGACGATGCCGCCCCAGACCGCACCGCCCGCGATCCCCGCGAGCAGGGCCAGCGGCAGGTGCACGGCGAGGGGCAGGTCGAACGAGAAGCCGACCCAGCCCGCCGCGCCGGCCGCGATGAGCATCTGGCCGCGCGCGCCGATGTTGAAGAGGCCCACGCGGAACGCGAGCGCCACGCCGAGACCGGCGGCGATCAGCGGCACCGAGTAGTTGAGCGTCTCGGTCAGGGGCCTGATGCCCGCCGCGAAGCCGTCGACCCGGAAGTTGTAGACGGCTCCCTGGAACAGGGACGAGTAAGAGCCGCCGACCGACGCCCAGAAGGCCTGGAAGAAATCGGAGGGGCGGGAGAAGAAGTAGCCGGTCGTCGACTGGACGTCGGGATCGGTGAAGCCGATAAGGAGGCCCGAGACGACGAGGGCCAGCACGACGGCGAGCACGGAGATCGCCGCGTTGCCGGTGGTGATCTCGCGCAGCAGGCGCGAGCCGCGCGAGTCGCCTGCCTCCTGGCCGCCGCCCGTCGGTGCGCCCTGGGGCGCCGGGGTGGTCGTGGTGGTCGCGTCGCTCACGCCGCGGTCTCCTTCGCCTGGGGGGCCTCGCCGGCCATCATGAGCCCGAGCACGTCGCGCGGGGTGTCGGCCGGGACGATGCCGATGATCGTGCCGCGGTACATGACCGCGATGCGGTCGGCCAACGCGACGACCTCGTCGAGCTCGGTGGAGACGACGATGACGGGCACTCCCGAGTCGCGCGTCGCGACGATGCGCTTGTGGACGAACTCGATCGACCCCACGTCGATGCCGCGCGTCGGCTGAGCCGCGACGAAGAGCCGCAGGTCACGGCTCAGCTCGCGGGCGAGGACGACCTTCTGCTGGTTGCCGCCGGAGAGGCGGCCGGCCGGCGTGGAGATGCCCTGGGTGCGGATGTCGAACTCGCGGACCTTCTCGACGGCGAACGCGGCGAGCTCGGCGAGCCGCAGCGACCCGCGCCGCACGAAGGGGCCGGACTGCGACCGGTCGAGCATGAGGTTCTCGGCGACCGTGAACTCGCCGACGAGGCCGTCCTCGTTGCGGTCCTCCGGGACGAAGCCGACGCCCGCGTCGAGCACGCGACGGACGCTGTGGCCGGTGATGTCGCGACCGTCGAGGGAGACGCGGCCCTGGACCCGGGGCTGCAGCCCGAGGATCGCCTCCGTCAGCTCGGTCTGGCCGTTGCCCTGGACGCCCGCGATCGCGAGGACCTCGCCGCGACGCACCTCGAACGAGACGTCGTCGACGACGACCTGGCCGATCGGGTCGACCACCCGGAGCGACTCGACGACGAGGGCGGCCTCGCCGGGATCGGCCGGGCCCTTCTGGACCGTGAGCTCGACGGCACGGCCGACCATGAGGGAGGCGAGCTCGGCGTTGCTGGCGGTGGGCTCGGCCTCGCCGACGACCTTGCCGAGGCGGATGACCGTGATCCGCGACGCGACCTCGCGCACCTCGCGCAGCTTGTGGGTGATGAACACGATGCCGGTGCCCGCGTCGCGGAGCTGGCGCATGATGCCCATCAGCTCGTCCGTCTCCTGCGGGGTCAGCACGGCGGTGGGCTCGTCGAAGACGAGCACCTTCGCGTCGCGCGACAGCGCCTTGACGATCTCGACGCGCTGCTGGACGCCGACCGGGAGCTCCTCGACGACGGCGTCAGGATCGATGTCGAAGCCGAAGCGACGGGAGATGTCCCGCACCTTGGCGCGCGCGGCGGCCAGGTCGAGGCGACCGCCGCCCTTCGTCTCCTCGTGGCCGAGCATGACGTTCTCGGCGACGGTGAAGACGGGCACGAGCATGAAGTGCTGGTGCACCATGCCGATGCCGGCAGCCATGGCGTCGCCGGGGCCTGCGAACTGTTGGACGACGTCGTCCAGCAGGATCTCGCCCTCGTCGGCCTGGTACAGGCCGTAGAGGACGTTCATCAGGGTCGACTTGCCGGCACCGTTCTCGCCCAGGAGAGCGTGGATCTCTCCTGGCTCGACGGTGAGGCTGATGTGGTCGTTGGCGGTCAGTGCGCCGAATCGCTTGGTGATGCCCTTGAGCTCGAGCTTCATCTCGTCAATCTACCTCGGTGTAGGCGTGGGAAGGGCCCGGGACGAACGGTGGAGACCGTCCTGCCCGGGCCCTCGATCAGGCCATGCTAATCGATGCCTGACGTGCTGCGGACTGGTGTCAGTTCGTCAGCGAGGAGGGCGACTCGACGGTGATGGAGCCGTCGATGATGCCCGCCTTGATGGTGTCCAGCTCGTCCGAGAGGCCGGCGTCGACCTTGTCCTCGTAGTCGTGGAACGGAGCGATGCCGACGCCGTCGTTCTCGAGCGTGCCGACGTAGGGCTCGTTCGAGAAGTCGCCCGAGGAGGCCTGCGTGGTGACGTCGTCCGTCGCCTGCTTGATGCCCTTGAGCACCGAGGTGAGGAACAGGTCGCTGTTGGCGCTGTCCGTCTCGTAGGTGTCGGAGTCGGCGCCGACGAGGACGATCTCCGAGCCGGAGTCGCGGATCGCCTCGGCGGCGCTCTGGTAGATCGGGCCGCCGACCGGCAGGATCACGTCGGCTCCCTGGTCGATCAGCGTCTGCGCGCTCTGCTTGGCCGTAGTCCCGGCCTCGAAGCCGCCCGTGAAGGTGCCGGTCTGCGACGCGACGTCCCAGCCGACGACCTCGACGTCGCCGCTCTTCTGCTCGTTGTAGTACTCGACGCCGTCGACGAAGCCGTCCATGAAGATGGTGACGGTCGGGAACTGCATGCCGCCGAAGGTGCCGACAGTGCCCGTCTTCGAGTAGCTCGCCGCCGCGTAGCCCGCGAGGAACGCCGCCTCGGACGTGTTGAAGGTGATGGGCTTGACGTTGTCGGCCGTGATGGACGCGTCGTCGATGGTGGCGTAGTCGATGTTCGGGTTCGTCTCGGCGGCGGTCTTGGTCGCGTCGGCGAGCGCGAAGCCCACCGTCACGATCAGGTTGCAGCCCTGGTCGGCGAGGTTCGACAAGTTCGCGTCGTAGACCGTCTCGTCGGCCGACTCGACCGTGTTGGCCTCGGCGCCCTCGGCCTCAGCCGCCTCGGTGAGGCCCTCGTAGCCGAGCTGGTTGAACGACTTGTCGTCGAACCCGCCCGCGTCGGAGACCATGCAGGGCACGAAGTCGCTGCTGCCCGAGCCGCCGGCCGCGTCGCCGTCGCCCTCGGGGGCCGAGGCACAGCCGGCCAGGATGGCGACGCTGCTGGCCAGTGCGAGGCCGCTGAAGACGGCCCTACGCGCAGTTGTAGTCAAGTTGTCCTCCAAGATGCAGCCCGGCACCAGAAGCCGGGCACGTATGGCGACAGGTTACCTACTGCGACGGCCGGTCCCGACCGTCCGGACGGAGTGATGCGGAGGCGTTACACAAGCGCGACCGGGACGTAACGGCGCCGAAACACCGCCCGGCTCAGAGGACGTCGCTGCGGCCGCTGAGCTTGAGGGCGTCGACGACGCTCTTCACCCGCTGCGCGTTGGCCGTCGTCGTGACGAGCAGCGCGTCCGGGGTGTCGACCACGATGATGTCGTTCACGCCGATCAGCGAGATGAGCCGGCCGCTGTGACCCACGACGATGCCGCTCGAGGCGTCGGACAGCACGCGGGCGTTCTCGCCGAGGATGGCGAGGTCGCTCTTGCGACCGCCCGAGTGCAGCTTGGCGATCGACGCGAAGTCGCCGACGTCGTCCCAGTCGAAGTCGCCGGGCACGACGGCGAGGCGCCCGGCGGCCGCGGCGGGCTCGGCCACCGTGTAGTCGATCGCGATCTTCTCGAGGCCCGGCCAGACGGCGTCGACGACGGCGCCGCGCCTCGACGTGTCCCACGCCTCGGCGAGCTCCTCGAGGCCCGCCAGCAGCTCGGGCCGCGTCTCGCCGAGCTGCTCGAGGAGGCGGTCGGCACGCGAGATGAACATGCCCCCGTTCCAGAGGTGGTCGCCCCCGGCGACGTAGCCCTCGGCGGTGGGGAGATCGGGCTTCTCGACGAACGACTCGACCCTGCGGGCGCTCGGGGCGCCCTCGACGTCGAGGCCCTCCCCCACGTGGATGTAGCCGAAGCCGATCGCGGGCTCGGTCGGGGTGATGCCGATCGTCGCGATCCAGCCCGCGTCGGCGAGGGCGATGGCCTCGCGCACGGCGCGTCCGAAGCCCCGGACGTCGGCGATCACGTGGTCGGCCGCGAACGAGCCGATGATCACGTCCGGCTCGCGCCGACGCAGGATGGCCGCGGCGAGGCCGATGGCGGCCGTCGAGTCCTTCGGCTCGCTCTCGAGGACGACGTTGTGGTCCGCGAGGGCGGGGAGCTGCGCCTCGACGGCGGCTCGGTGGGCACGACCGGTGACGACCATGATCCGCTGCTCGCCCGCGAGGGGCGCGAGGCGGTCCCAGGTGCCGCGGAGCAGGGTCGACCCGCTGCCGGTGAGGTCGTGCAGGAACTTCGGCGCGTCCGCACGGCTGAGTGGCCACAGGCGGGAGCCGATGCCCCCGGCGGGGATGATGCTGTAGAAGCGGTCGGCGGCGTCCTGGGGGGTCATGTCGGCCACCTTAGCGATGCCGCGCTGCGAGCCACGGGGCACTCGTTCACCACCCCGACACCCGCCCGTCACGGCACCGGCTCCGACCGGCCACGACCGCGCGGCAGCCTGGTGGCACGCCGAGTCGAGGAGTGCCCATGCGGGTCGCCATCGTGACCGAGAGTTTCCTGCCCACCGTGAACGGCGTGACCACCAGCGTGCTGCGGGTGCTCGACCACCTGGAGCGGTGTGGCCACGAGGCTCTCGTCATCGCCCCGGCGGGCCGCGGGCACGATTCCTACGCGGGCGCCCGCGTCCACCGCGTCCCGTCGGTCGCGTACCGCCAGTTCCCCGTCGGGCTGCCCGGCCCCCAGGTCGCCGGGGCGATCGCGGCGTTCGCCCCGGACGTCGTGCACGTCGCCTCGCCGTTCCTGCTCGGCGCCCAGGCGATCTCGGCGGCGGCCAGGCTCGGCCTGCCGAGCGTCGCGGTCTTCCAGACGGACGTCGCCCGCTACGCGGCGGCGAGTGGGCTCGGCACGGTCACCGAGGCCGTGGCGTGGCGGCTGGTGCGCCGCATCCACGACCAGGCGACCGTCACGCTCGTGCCGTCGACCGCCTCCCTGCGGGATCTCGAGCGGGCCGGGGTGCAGCGCCTGGCGACGTGGGGCCGCGGCGTCGACGCCCGTCGGTACCACCCGAACCGCCGTGGGGGCGCGGGCGCGTCGCTGCTCCGTTCCCGGGCCGGCGCGGGCCCGGACGACGTGCTCGTCGGCTACGTGGGCAGGCTCGCGGCCGAGAAGCAGGTCGAGCGCCTCGCGGCCCTGCGCCGCCAGGACGGCGTCCGTCTCGTCGTCGTCGGGGGCGGGCCCTCGCTGCCCTCCCTCCGCCGTCGGCTGCGGCACCTCGACCCGCTCTTCACCGGCCCGCTGCACGGGGACGAGCTCGCCGACGCCTACGCCGCCCTCGACGTCTTCGTCCACACGGGCACGACGGAGACGTTCGGACAGACGGTGCAGGAGGCGCACGCCGCGGGCGTCCCGGTGGTCGCGCCCGCGGCCGGCGGCCCCCTCGACCTCGTGCGCCACGGCGTCGACGGGTACCTGTTCGATCCCCGCCACGACCACTCGCTCAGGCGGTCGGTCGGCAGCCTCGTGGCGGACGGGGCGCTCAGGGCCCGCTTCGGCGAGGCCGGCCGACGAGCCGTCGTGGGCCGCACGTGGGAGAGCGTGGGCGACGACCTGCTGGACCACTACGAGGCCGCACGTGACGGCGTCCGGCGTGCCGCGGTCGCCCACGGGGCCGCGGGGGTCGACCTTCTCTCGACATCGAAGTAGATCGATCGTTCTTAGGCCCGCCTAAGCGGCGGGACCACGTGCCCCGCTCGTATGCTGGGACAGTTCTATGAACGCACACGGCGGACGCGGCTGTCCTCCCCCGGATCGCAGCCGACCGCCTCGTCCGCGAGGAGGGCCGCTCATGGCTGAGCAGTCGACGGGAACACTGGCGTCACCGGCAGGCAGGTCGGGCGGCTCGTCGTCGCGCGTGCCCGAGCCTCGCAAGGGCGGCCGTTTCGCCGGCACGCTGTACCGAGGCCGTGAGGGCATGTGGTCGTGGGTGCTGCACCGCATCACCGGCGTGAGCATCTACTTCTTCCTCCTCGTGCACATCCTCGACACGGCCCTCGTGCGGATCAGCCCTGAGGCGTACGACGCGGTCATCGGCACGTACAAGAACCCGATCATGGGCCTCGGCGAGACCGGCCTCGTGGCCGCCATCCTCTTCCACGCCCTCAACGGCCTGCGCATCATCCTCATCGACTTCTGGGCCCCGGCCACCAAGCACCAGCGACTCCTCTTCTGGATCGTGATCGGCGTCGCCGTGGTGCTGTTCGCCGGCTTCGCCCCCCGCCACCTGATGAACGTCTTCTCGGAGTAACGCGATGACCACTGAGACCGTCGAGGCCCCGCGCAGCGCGCGCACCGCCCGCCGCAGCACCAACTGGGAGAAGTGGGGCTGGATCTACATGCGCGTCAGCGGCGCCGTGCTGGTCGTGCTGATCTTCGGCCACCTCTTCGTCAACCTGCTCGCGGGCGAGGGCGGGGTCAAGGCGATCGACTGGGGCTTCGTCGCGGGCAAGTGGGCCAACCCCTTCTGGCAGGTCTACGACACGTTGCTCCTGTGGCTCGCCCTGATCCACGGCTCGAACGGCATGCGCACCATCGTCAACGACTACGTCGGCCGTCCCGCCGTGCGCCGTGTGCTGCTGGGGACGCTCGTCGTCTCGGCGGCCGTCCTGCTCCTCCTCGGCACCCTCGTGGTCTGGACGTTCGACCCGTGCCCGGCCAACGCGCCGGCCGACATGCTCCCGTCCATCTGCTCGGCCTGACCTCCTCGGCGTGACGACCACCGCCTCCCCGACCTGTCCCGCCGCCGGCACCACCGTCCCCCGGAAAGAACTGTGACCACTCCCTCCGCTCCCGCCTCGTCCGACCAGGACTCCGTCGTCGACGGCATCCACTACCACCAGCACGACGTCGTGATCGTCGGCGCCGGGGGCGCGGGGATGCGTGCCGCGATCGAGGCCGGGCCGAACGCCCGCACGGCCGTCATCTCGAAGCTCTACCCGACCCGGTCGCACACGGGCGCGGCCCAGGGCGGCATGGCCGCCGCGCTGGCCAACGTCGAGGACGACAACTGGGAGTGGCACACCTTCGACACGGTCAAGGGCGGCGACTACCTCGTCGACCAGGACGCCGCCGAGATCCTGGCGAAGGAGGCGATCGACGCCGTCCTGGACCTCGAGAACATGGGGCTGCCCTTCAACCGCACCCCCGAGGGCAAGATCGACCAGCGCCGCTTCGGCGGCCACACGGCCGAGCACGGCAAGGCCCCGGTCCGTCGGGCCTGCTACGCCGCCGACCGCACCGGGCACATGATCCTCCAGACGCTGTACCAGAACTGCGTCAAGCTCGGCATCGACTTCTACAACGAGTTCTACGTGCTCGACCTGATCATGGGCGAGGTCGACGGCGTGGCCCGTCCGGCCGGCGTCGTGGCGCTCGAGCTCGCGACCGGCGAGCTGCACGTGTTCCAGGGCAAGTCCGTGGTCTTCGCCACGGGCGGTTTCGGCAAGATCTACAAGACGACGTCGAACGCGCACACCCTCACGGGCGACGGGGTCGGCATCATCTGGCGCAAGGGCCTGCCCCTCGAGGACATGGAGTTCTTCCAGTTCCACCCGACCGGCCTCGCGGGGCTCGGCATCCTCCTCTCCGAGGCCGCGCGCGGCGAGGGAGCCATCCTGCGGAACAGCGAGGGCGAACGCTTCATGGAGCGCTACGCCCCCACCATCAAGGACCTGGCGCCCCGCGACATCGTGGCCCGCTGCATGGCGACCGAGATCCGCGAGGGGCGCGGCGGCGGACCCCACAAGGAATACGTCTATCTCGACATCACGCACCTCGACCCTGCCGTCATCGACGCCAAGCTGCCCGACATCACCGAGTTCGCCCGCACCTACCTCGGCGTCGAGCCGTACACGGAGCCGGTGCCGGTGCTGCCGACCGCCCACTACGCCATGGGCGGCATCCCCACGAACGTCCACGCCGAGGTGCTGAGCGACAACACCACGGTGGTGCCCGGGCTCTACGCCGCCGGCGAGTGCGCGTGCGTCAGCGTGCACGGCTCGAACCGGCTCGGCACCAACTCGCTGCTCGACATCAACGTCTTCGGCAAGCGCGCCGGCAACAACGCCGTCGAGTTCGCCAGGACCGCCGAGTTCGTGCCGCTGCCCGAGGACCCCGCCGGCTTCGTGCGCGGGCTCGTCGCCGACGTCCGCAACGCCACCGGCACGGAGCGCATCGCGACGCTCCGCAAGGAGCTGCAGGACAGCATGGACCGCAACGCCCAGGTGTTCCGCACCGAGGAGACCCTCGACGAGGTGACCCACGTGATCGCCGACCTGCGCGACCGGTTCAAGAACATCTCTGTCCAGGACAAGGGCAAGCGCTTCAACACGGACCTGCTCGAGGCCATCGAGCTCGGGTTCCTGCTCGACCTGGCCGAGGTCGTCGTGTACTCGGCGCGCTCGCGCCAGGAGAGCCGCGGCGGCCACTTCCGCGAGGACTACCCGACGCGCGACGACGAGAACTGGCTGGTCCACACGATGGCCTACCTGACGGGCGACCCGCACTCGTCGCTCGCCGGCGACCACATCCGACTCGACACGAAGCCCGTCGTGATCACGAACTACCAGCCGATGGAACGGAAGTACTGAGCATGAGCTCCGCAGTCCTCGAGAACGCCCCCACCGCCTCCGACGCCGTCCCCACCTTCACGGCGACGCTGATCATCCGCCGGTTCGACCCCGAGGTCGACGACGAGCCGCGCTGGCAGGACTTCGACGTGCAGGTGCTGCCCACCGACCGCGTGCTCGACGCCCTGCACCAGATCAAGTGGGAGCAGGACGGCTCGCTGACGTTCCGCCGCTCGTGCGCCCACGGTGTCTGCGGCTCGGACGCGATGCGCATCAACGGCCGCAACCGGCTCGCCTGCAAGACCCTGATCAAGGACCTCGACCTCTCGCAGCCGATCTACGTCGAGGCCATCAAGGGGCTGCCCCTCGAGAAGGACCTCGTCGTCGACATGGAGCCGTTCTTCCAGTCGTACCGAGAGATCCAGCCGTTCCTGATGGCCTCCTCGAAGCCCGAGAAGGAGCGCATCCAGAGCGCCACGCAGCGCGAGCGCTTCGACGACACGACCAAGTGCATCCTGTGCGCCGCGTGCACGTCCAGCTGCCCCGTATTCTGGACCGACGGCCAGTACTTCGGCCCGGCCGCCATCGTCAACGCCCACCGCTTCATCTTCGACTCGCGTGACGAGGGCGCCCAGGTCCGCCTGGACATCCTCAACGACAAGGAGGGCGTGTGGCGCTGCCGCACGACCTTCAACTGCACCGAGGCCTGCCCCCGCGGCATCCAGGTGACCAAGGCCATCGCGGAGGTCAAGAACGCAGTGCTGCGCGGCAGCGTCGCCCCCGTGAGCTGACCCGGCGAGCTGACCCGGCGAGACGCAGGAGGGCCCGGCACCACCTCGGTGGAGCCGGGCCCTTCGCCGTCCCGTCAGTCGTCAGTCGTCCTCGACGATGCAGGTCGCCTCGAGGCCGAGCGCGAGCCGGAGGGCGACCGAGACTCCCCGCTCGCCCTCGGGGCCGTGGGGCGCGACGGCGTCGACCCAGTGCACGGGGAGGCGGACGGCCGGCGGGTCCGGCAGGAGCCGCTCGATCTCGCCCGCGACCGTGACCTCGTCCGAGCTGAACACGGTGAGCACGGCGTCGCCCCCTCCCCCGAAGACCTGGAGGGCCGCTCCGCCGTCGATCTCGCGGACGCCCAGGGAGTCGTCGACCGCCCTGGCGGCGGTCGCGAGGTCGAGGGCGTCGACGACGTGCGGACTCAGGATCGTGATGTCACGGGGCACCGGGGGGCGCCTCCTCGTCGGTGTCGGACGCGGACGCGTCGGTGTCGGCACGCCGGTGCTCGTGCAGGAGGTCGTGCTCGTCGAGATCGTCCTCCCAGGCCTCGAGCAGCGGAGGAGAGACCATCTCGGCCAGGCGTTCCGGCCCGACGGCGTCGAGGGTGTCGTGCAGGGCGTCCCAGCCGGAGGTGGCCGCGTCGCCGAGGGGCACGACGTAGGCCGGGAGGCGCGGGCGACCGACGACCGTCACCGGCCTGGGCACGGGGATCGTCGAGACCGTCAGGCCCAGCCGCTGGACCGACGGCGCGCCGATCAGCAGCACGACGGGGTTGGGCGGTGGGTACGTGACCGCCCGGACGCTGCGGTCGGGCTCACCCTCCCGAGCAACCACGAGGGCGAAGGTCGGGACGGAGGTGCGGGCGATCTCGGAGAGCGCCTCCGTGAGGCGGCCGACCGCCGCGTCGACGGGGTCGGTCTCGCCCCCGCCTGCGGGAGTGACGGCGGGCACCGTGATCGTGAGGGCGGTCGTCTCCTCGATGCCGTTCTCGGTCACGCGGGCCGTGAGGGTGCCGGACAGGCCGGGGCCCTCGACGACCACCCGGACCAGCGCGGGTGCGGCGTGACGTGCGCTCTGCGTGAGCACCCAACGATCCCAGGGCCGCCGCAGCGGCTCGGTCTCGCCCCATCTGTCGGGCGTCGCACCGGCCACGGCCCGGGAGAGCACCTCGACGGCCCCGCCCAGGGTCGTGTCGTGGTCGGGGCGGTGCAGCACCGTGAGGTCGACGGAGAGCTGCGCGATGGTGTCGACCGCCTCCTGGACGACGATCGGCTCGGGGGCGACCTCCTGCCGGCTCAGGTCGTCCGGGGGGCTCGGCGGCCAGCCCGCGGAGTCGAGGTCGGCGTACGGGGAGCCCGTCAGCCCGTCGCGGAGGTCGCCGTGCTCGTCACGCACGGCCCAGGCGGCGCCGGCGTGCACGAGAGCGGCCCGCGTGCCCACGGTCAGTCGGGAGGACTCCCCCGTCACGATCACGATCCGGCGACGACCCCGGCGGCGGGCCAGGAGGTCGGCGAGCGGCGCGCTCAGCCGCACGACGCGGGACCGGCTGTCGACCCGGACGACGCGCGCGCTCACGGCGTCGATCAACGGGTGTCGGATAGGGGTGCCCACGACGACAAGTCTGCTCCCGCCCCCTGGACGGTGACCGGTCCGCGACCTCGCTCCCCGGAAGAGGGCGGGAGGCGGGCCGTGCGAATAGTCTGTGAGTGCCGTCCGCGACGCCCGCGACGTCAACACCGCTCCCGATCCCCGATCACGACCGAGAGGCTCCGACATGGACGTCGCCCGACAGCAGGACCTGCAGAACCAGATCGCGGCCCGAGTCGCCGAGTCGCTGGTCGACGTCGACTGGGCGGAGGCGACGCTGTTCCTCCTCCAGGTCGGCGAGGTCAGCCGGACCTGGCTCGACGCCCTCGACGCGGCCGGCAGTACGAAGCAGGACCTCCCCACGCCTGACGTCGAGGCGCTGGGCACGCGGCTCCGCGAGGCCATGGCCGATCCGGAGCGCGGCACCTGGTTCTCGCTGGTGCTGACCCTGTCGTCCGACGGCTCGTTCACCGCGCGCTTCAACGGAGAACGCCGCGTGTTCGACGACGCCGCGTCGCCGTTCGAGGCCATCGGCGACGAGGTCGTCCCGACCGACGCGGACTACGCCGCCGACCTCGCCCGCTTCCCTCGCGCGGACAAATACCGGCCCGAGTGGCTGCCGGGCGACGCCGCGACTGCGAGCTCCGCTGCGGAAGGGTCGACGACGGCGCCGTCGTCCACCCCGCCCGCCGCGGCCCTCCCCGCCTCGCTCTTCTCGCTCGACGGCCGCTGGGGCTGGCCCGGGGTGCTCGCGAGCGTCGCACAGCAGACCGCGGCCTCCCCCGTGGCGTCCTCGCCGGAGGCCACGCCGACCGACGAGTCCGACGCGCCCGAGCTCTCGCTCGGCCAGCTCGCGCTGCGCGTGCGGGACGCCGTCGTGCTCGACGTCATCGCGCCGCACCGGGTCGCGACGCTCCTCCGGCTGCACGCCGAGGCCGTCGCCGCCGGCGTGCTCCCCGCGGTGGACGCGGTCGAGTCCGTCGACCCTGAGCGGGGACTCGAGGAGGCGCGCGTCGCCTCCCCCGAGGTCGTCCCGGCCGTCGAGGCGGCCGTCGCGAGCGTCGTCGACGCGATCGTCGCCGAGCACCTGCAGGCCGTCGTCGCCTGACCCGAGCGCTCCTGCCCCGGACACGACGCGAGCCCGCCGCTCCGAGAGGAGGCGGCGGGCTCGCGTCGTGAGGGCAGGCCGGGGGTCAGCCGGCGGTGACGGCCTCGGCCGCCTGACGGGCGCCGGAGGCGGTGGTCGCCGCGATCGCCGCGGTCGCCAGGGCGCGCGCCTGCTCGAGCGTGTGGTTGCCCAGCTCGAGGCGGACGTCGGCGAGGGCCGCGGGCGTCATCGACAACGTGGTCGCGCCGAGGCCGACGAGCACGACGGCGAGCAGCGGGTCGGCCGCGGCCTCGCCGCAGATGCCGACGGGCTTGCCCGCGGCCGCACCGGCGTCGCCGAGGGCCTTGACGAGGCGCAGGACCGCAGGGTGCCAGGGGTCCTGGTAGCTGGCGACCGAGCCGAGCATGCGGTCGGCGGCGAGGGTGTACTGCGTCAGGTCGTTGGTGCCGACGCTGACGAAGTCGGCCGAGGAGAAGATCTGGTCGGCCAGCACGGCGAGCGAGGGCACCTCGGCCATCACGCCGACGGTCTTGAGCCCGAGCTCACGCCCGAGGGCCACGAAGTACTCCGTCTCCTCCGCGTCGCTGACCATGGGCGCCATGACCCAGAGGTCGGCCGTGGTGGCGGCCTGCGCCGCGGCGAGGGCGCTCAGCTGGTCGCGGAGGATCTGCTCCTTGACGCGGAGCGCACGGAGGCCGCGGAGGCCGAGTGCGGGGTTCTCCTCGTGGGCGTCGTTGAGGAAGCTGAGGGGCTTGTCCGCCCCGGCGTCGAGAGCGCGCACGACGACCTTGCGGCCGGGGAACGCCTCGAGCAGCGCCGTGTAGCTCGCGGTCTGGCTCTCGACGGTCGGGGCGGTGCTGTTGCCGAGGAACAGGAACTCGGTGCGGAACAGGCCGACGCCCTCGGCGCCGAGCGCAACGGCGCCCGCGGCCTCGTCGGGCGAGCCGAGGTTGGCGAGCAGCGGCACGGCGTGGCCGTCGGCGAGCGCGCCGTCGGTCAGGGGCGCGGCAGCCGCGGCGGCGCGGTCCGCGATGCGCTGCTCGGCGTCGGCGACCTCGTCGGCGGACGGGTCGACGGTGACGACGCCCGTCGCGGCGTCGGCGACGACGACGGTGCCGTCAGCGAGGTCGAGGGCGCCGGTGACGCCGACGATGGCGGGGATGGACTTCGAGCGGGCGAGGATCGCGGTGTGCGACGTCGGGCCGCCGTCGCGCGTGATCAACGCGAGGACCTTCTCGAGGTCGAGCAGGGCCGTGTCGGCCGGTGCCAGGTCGGGGGCGACCAGCACGAAGGGGGTGTCGCTCTCGGGCACGCCGGGGGCGGCGACGCCCCGAAGGGAAGCGATGACGCGCTGGGCGACGTCGCCCAGGTCGGTCGCGCGCTCGGCCATGTAGCCGCCCATGCCGACGAGCATCTCCTGGAAGGCGGCGAAGGCCTCGAAGACCGCGCGCTCGCCCGTGGAGCCGTCGGCGATGCGCTGGTCGACGTCCTCGACGAGGGTCGGGTCCTGGGCCATGAGGGCCTGGGCGTCCAGGACGTCCTTGGCCTCGCCTCCGGCCTTCTCGCCCCGTGCGGTCAGGTCGGAGGCGACGGCGGCGAGCGCCGTCGCCACGGCGGCCGACTCGGCGGCGGCGTCCGCGGTGCGCCCCTCGGTGCCGGGCTCGGGAAGCGGCTCGGGCATCCTCAGGACGGGGCCGACGGCCACTCCACGTCCGACGCCAACGCCCTGTAGTGCCACTGTGTACCTCTTCGTGCTCGCGGTGTCTGCGGCGGGCACGCTGATCGGCGGCGCCGCGGGGTCAGCGACATCGTACGCGAGCGGTGGCGGGCGACCCGTGCACGCGCCCGTACCCTGGGTGCATGCGCCGCCGCCCCGACGACACCGAGCAGGCCGACGCCTCCCGGGACGTCGCCGCCGACAGGCCCGCCGCGACCCGCCGGGCCGCCTCGGGTGCCGTCGCCGCCGGGTCGCGCCTCGCGTCGTCGAGGGCCGTGCGGGTCATCGGCCGGCACGTCGTGCAGAAGGGCCCGCTGCTGGCGGCGGGCCTCACGTACCAGGCGCTCTTCGCCCTCTTCTCCGCTCTCTGGGTCGGCTTCAGCGTCGCGGGGTTCGTCGTCGCCGGGAACGACGTCGTGCGCGACGAGCTGATCGCCTTCATCCAGTCCGCCGTGCCGGGCGTCATCAAGGACGACACGGGCGCCGGCGTCGTCGAGCCGGGCGCCCTCATGAACGCGTCCGTCTTCGGCTGGACGGGCACCGTGGCCCTCGTCGGGCTGCTCTTCTCGTCGATCCGGCTCTTCGGCAGCATGCGCGACTCCGTTCGCACCGTGTTCCGGGCGCCGCAGCCCGCGACGCCGCTCCTCCGGCTGATCGCCCGCGACCTCGTGCTCGCGCTGGTCTTCGGCGCGACGGTGCTGGTGTCGGCGTCGATCTCGCTGCTGAGCACCACGGCCGTGACCTGGGGGCTGCGCCTCGTCGGGCTCTCCCCCGACTCCGACGCGTCGGCGGCGCTGCTCCGGCTCGTCGGCCTGGTGCTCGTCTTCGTCTTCGACACGGCCGTGCTCGCCGTGCTGTTCCGGGTGCTGGCCGGTCTGCACATCCCGGCCCGCCGCCTCCTCGCGGGCTCGGCGATCGGCGGCGCCGGGTTCGTGCTCATCACCTTCGTCGGCGGCACGCTGCTGCGCGCCGCCGGCTCGAACCCGCTGCTCGCGTCGTTCGCCGCGATCGTCGGGCTGCTGCTCGTCATCAACCTGCTCTGCCAGGTGCTGCTGCTCGCGGCGGGCTGGATCGCGGTCGGCATGGACGACATCGGCGTGCTCGCGGACCCGCACGCCGAGGCCGAGCGGCTGCGGCTGCTCGAGGAGGCGCGGCTGGCCGAGGAGGCGCAGCTCGGCTCGCGCAGGGCGCGCGCGGGCGAGCGGCTCCGCGCCCTCGCCTCGCGGCTGCCGCGGGGCCTCCGGAGCCCGGGCCGCGGCCCGGCCGGCCGCGACCCCGGGGGCGACGACGGCGAGGCCGGGGGCGGCTCGGGCGTCGGCGGCCGCCGCTAGTCTCTCTGGCATGGGTTCTCGTCTGCGTCTCGCCTCGGTCAACGTCAACGGCATCCGTGCCGCGTACCGCAAGGGCATGGGCGAGTGGCTGGCCGACCGTGACGTCGACGTCCTCACCCTGCAAGAGGTGCGGGCCTCGACCGACGACCTCGAGGGCCTGCTCGGCCCCGAGTGGAACGTGCTGCACCACCCGGCCACGGCCAAGGGCCGCGCGGGCGTGGCGATCGCCTCCCGGGGCGCCGCCCGCATCCACCGGGTCGAGCTCGGCCCCGACGACTTCGACAGCGCAGGCCGCTGGATCGAGGCCGACTACGACGTCGACGGCACGATCGTCACGGTCGTGAGCACCTACGTGCACTCGGGCGAGGTCGGCACCGAGAAGCAGGACGAGAAGTGGAAGTTCCTCGACGCGATGAGCGAGCGCCTGCCCCAGCTCGCCGCGCACTCCGAGCTCACCGTCGTCACGGGCGACCTCAACGTCGGGCACCGCGAGCTCGACATCAAGAACTGGAAGGGCAACGTCAAGCGCGCCGGCTTCCTGCCGCGCGAGCGTGCCTACTTCGACCGGTTCTTCGGGCCCGAGGGCGAGCCCGTCGAGACCGCCGACGGCGAGGGCGGCACGGGCCTCGGCTGGGTCGACGTCGGCCGCCGCCTGGCCGGCGAGGTCGAGGGGCCCTACTCGTGGTGGTCGTGGCGCGGCCAGGCCTTCGACAACGACACCGGCTGGCGCATCGACTACCACGTGGCGACGCCCGCCCTCGCGGAGCGTGCCTCCGGCCTCGTCGTCGACCGGGCCGCCTCCTACGACAAGCGCTGGTCCGACCACGCGCCCGTCGTCGTCGACTACGACATCTGACCCCGCACCGCCGACGCCGGGCTCCCTCCCCGGCTCTCTCCCCCTAGGACGCCATGACCAGCACCACCGCCCCGGCCGCCGCCCGGCCCCGCCTCTTCTCCGGCATGCAGCCGACCTCCGACTCCCTGCACGTCGGCAACTACGTCGGCGCGCTGCTGCAGTGGCGTGAGCTGCAGTCCAGCCACGACGCCCTGTTCTGCGTGGTCGACATGCACGCCATCACCGTCCCGCAAGATCCTGCGACGCTCCGCGAGCAGACCCGCCGCACCGCCGCCCAGTACATCGCCGCGGGCATCGACCCCGAGAAGTCGACGCTCTTCATCCAGTCGCACGTACCCGCGCACGCGCAGCTGGCCTGGGTGCTGAACACGCTGACGGGCTTCGGCGAGGCCAGCCGGATGACCCAGTTCAAGGACAAGTCGGCCAAGCAGGGCGCCGACGCGGCCACCCTCGGCCTCTTCGCCTACCCGACGCTCATGGCGGCCGACATCCTGCTCTACCAGGCCGAGTCCGTGCCGGTCGGCGACGACCAGCGCCAGCACGTCGAGCTCACCCGCGACCTGGCGGGGCGCTTCAACTCCCGGTACGGCCAGACCTTCGTCGTGCCCGAGGCGGCCATCCTCAAGGAGACCGCGCGCATCTACGACCTGCAGACGCCCGAGTCGAAGATGAGCAAGTCGGCCGCGACCGACTCCGGCATCGTCTGGATGCTGGACGAGCCGTCCCGCACGGCGAAGAAGATCAAGTCGGCCGTCACCGACACGGAGCGCGAGATCCGTTTCGACCGCGGGGCCAAGGCCGGCGTGTCCAACCTCCTGACGATCCTGTCCGCGTTCTCCGGCACGAGCGTCGGCGCGCTCGAGCAGCAGTACGAGGGGCGCGGCTACGGCGACCTGAAGAAGGACGTGGCCGAGGTCGTCGTCGAGACCTTCACCCCGATCCGCGCCCGGACGCTCGAGCTGCTCGACGACCCGGCCGAGCTCGACCGCGTGCTCGCCGGCAACGCCGAGCGCGCCGACGCCATCGCCCAGGCGACGCTCGACACCGTGTACGACCGCATCGGGTTCGTCCGCAGGGCCTGACCGTGCAGCCGTTCGTGCTCGAGTCGCCGGCCGTCCGTCTCGAGGTGCCGGGCCCGGCAGACGTCGAGGCGATCGTCGAGGCGTGCCAGGACCCGGTGCTGCAGCGCTTCACGACCGTGCCGGCGCCCTACGGGCGGTCGGACGCGCAGTTCTTCCTCGACCGCATCGTCGACCACGGCTGGGCGACGGGACGCGAGGCGACCTGGGGTCTGCGCGGCCCGGGCTCGTCGCTGCTGCTCGGGGTCGTGAGCGTCCGGCTCGGCACCCGCGACATCGGCTTCTGGACCACGCCGGCCGCACGAGGACGCGGCCTGATGACCGCCGCGGTCCGGCTCGTCGCGGACTGGGCGCTCGGCGAGGCCGGCCTCGACCAGCTGCACTGGGAGGGCTACGTCGGGAACGACGCCTCCGCGGCGGTCGCTCGACGCTGCGGCTTCACCTACACGGGCGTCGGCCCGGGGATGCACCCCGGCCGCGACGGCGGACGTCCCCTCTGCTGGAAGGCGCGGCTGCGCCCCGATGACGAGCGCTTCCCGAAGCAGGGCTGGCCCGACCTGACGAGCGGAGCCGGCGAGCCCCCGCGGGAATGGCGGCGCGCCGAGGACGTTGACGACAGTGCCCGGCAGACGCAGGGCGCCCCGCGCCTCCCGGAGGACTCGTGACCGACCACCTCGCCCCCGACGCCGTCGTCCTCGAGACGGCCATGCGTCGCGCGCTCGAGCTGGCGGCCAGGGGCCCGGCCAGGGGCGACAACCCGCAGGTGGGCTGCGTCCTCCTCCGGCCCGACGGCAGCACGGCCGCCGAGGGCTGGCACCGCGGCGCGGGCACCCCGCACGCCGAGATCGACGCCCTGGCGCAGCTCGGCGAGGGCGACGCCACCGGCCTGACCGCGGTCGTCACCCTCGAGCCCTGCGACCACACCGGCCGCACCGGGCCGTGCAGCACCGCCCTGATCGCCGCGGGCGTGGCGCGCGTCGTGTACGCGGTCGACGACCCGGGCGAGCAGTCCTCGGGAGGCGGCGCCCGCCTCCTCGAGGCAGGCGTCGCGGTCGAGCGAGGACTCCTCGTCGACGAGGCGACGGAGCTGGTGCGCCGCTGGCTGGTCCCGGCTCGCCGCCACCGGCCGTTCGTCACCGTGAAGTGGGCCTCGAGCCTCGACGGTCGCGCCGCGGCCGCGGACGGCACGAGCCGCTGGATCACCGGCGCCGCCGCGCGGCAGCACGTGCACGAGGTGCGTGCCGACCACGACGCGATCCTCGTGGGCACCGGCACCGTGCTGGCCGACGACCCCAGCCTCACGGCGCGGGGCGACGGCGGCGAGCTGCTCGCCGACCAGCCCGTGCCGGTGGTCGTGGGCGACCGCCCCGTCCCTGCCGGGGCCCGCCTCCGGAGCCACCCTCGAGAGCTCGTGCAGCTCGGGGGCCACGACCCCGAGGCCGCGCTCGACGCCCTCTGGCGGCTCGGAGTCCGCAGCGTGCTCGTCGAGGGCGGCCCGACCGTGGCCAGCGCCTTCGTCCGCGACGGCCTCGTCGACGACTACCTCGTCTACCTCGCCCCGACGCTGATCGGCGGCGCGCTCACCGCGCTCGACGACCTCGGCGTCGCCACGATCGACGACCAGCGACGCCTCCGCGTCGCCGACGTCACCCTGCTCGGCACCGACCTGCTGGTCGTGGCCCGCGACGACACCCGGAGCACCCCATGACCGACGCCCACTCCCCCGACTCCCCCCGCGTCTCGCACGTGACCTTCGAGGTCGAGACCACCGTCCCCACCTCGCACGGCACGTTCCGGATGCGCGCGTACACCGACGTCCAGACCGGTGCCGACCACATCGCGATCGTCGCCTCCGAGCCCGACGGCGCCGCCCCCTCCGACGGTGCGCTCGTGCGGGTCCACTCCGAGTGCCTGACGGGTGAGGCCTTCGGCTCGCTCAAGTGCGAGTGCGGCCCCCAGCTCGACGCCGCCCTCGACACCATCCGCGACCACGGCGGCGTCGTCGTCTACCTGCGCGGCCACGAGGGCCGAGGCATCGGGCTCATCAACAAGCTGCGCGCCTACCGGCTGCAGGAGGACGGCCTCGACACCCTCGACGCCAACCTGGCGCTCGGCCTGCCCGCCGACTCCCGTCAGTACGGCGCCGCGGCCGACATGCTGCGCGACCTCGGCGTCACATCGGTCCGGCTGCTCAGCAACAACCCCGAGAAGCGCCGCCAGCTCGTGCAGCACGGCATCGAGGTGCTCGAGTCCGTGCCCCTCGTCGTCGGCGTGGGGGCCTTCAACGAGGGCTACCTCGACACCAAGCGCGACCGCATGGGCCACGAGCTGCCCGGGCAGCTGCACGGCGACGCCTGACGCACCGCGGCAGCACCTCGGGCGGCGCCGGGGCGGCAGGCGGCACCGACGGCACCGGCGGCACGTAGGATGGACGACGGCTGTCACGAGCGGCCCCTGCACCTCCGCACCACGGCACCGCGCGCCCCGTCCACCACCCGGGGCCACTTCACCGCCTCCGACCCCGTCGAGCCCATCTGGCACCGGACGTCGTCGAGGCCGCCTCCCCTCGTCCCCCTCCTGCTGCCCCGGAGTCCCCATGTCCCGCAACGCCGTCGCACCGTCGACGCCCGCCTCCCCACCCGTCAACAAGCGCTCGCGCGTGGTCCTCGCGAGCCTCGTGGGCACCTCCATCGAGTTCTACGACTTCTACGTCTACGCGACCGCCGCCGTGCTCGTGTTCCCCACGATCTTCTTCGCGAACGACGACCCGGCCGTCGCGAGGCTCGCCTCGTTCGCGGTCTTCGGGGTCGCGTTCATCGCGCGCCCCGTCGGCTCGATCGTGTTCGGCCACTTCGGCGACCGCATCGGCCGCAAGGGCACCCTCGTCGCCTCGCTGCTGACCATGGGCGTCGCGACCGTGCTGATCGGCTGCATCCCCGCCGGGACGACGCCCGGCTGGGCCGTCGCCGGGCCTGCGTGCTTGGTCGTGCTGCGCTTCTGCCAGGGCCTGGGGCTCGGCGGGGAGTGGAGCGGCGCCGCGCTGCTCGCGACCGAGAACGCCCCCGCCGGCCGACGGGCGATCTGGGGGACGTTCCCTCAGCTGGGCGCCCCGATCGGCTTCATCATCGCCAACCTCGTGTTCATCGTCCTCAACGCGAACCTGACCGACGAGCAGTTCCTCAGCTGGGGCTGGCGCGTGCCGTTCCTCGCGAGCGCGCTGCTCGTGATCATCGGTCTCTACGTGCGCTTCAAGCTCATCGAGACCCCGGCGTTCCAGGCCGTGGTCGACTCGGGCAACGTCGCGAAGCTGCCGCTCGCCCGCGTCTTCACGACGAGCTGGCGCCCGCTGGTCCTCGGCACGTTCATCATGCTGGCGACGTACACGCTCTTCTACCTGATGACGACGTTCACGCTGACGTACGGCACCGCGGAGGCGTCGGGCGAGGCCCCGGGGCTCGGGATCGACCGCACGCAGTTCCTGCTGATGCTCATCTTCGGCTGTGTCTTCTTCGGCATCTTCACCCTGGTGTCGGGCCCGCTGGCCGAGCGGTTCGGCCGACGTGCCCTGCTCATCGTCGTGACGAGCGCGATCCTCGTGTTCGGGTTCTTGTTCGCACCCTTCTTCTCCGCCGGCGCGGTCGGGGCCCAGGGTCTGCTGATCGTCGGGTTCACGCTGATGGGGCTCACCTTCGGCCCGATGGGCGCGGTGCTGCCCGAGCTGTTCCCGACGAGCGTGCGCTACACCGGCTCGGCCATCAGCTACAACGTCGCCAGCATCCTCGGCGCGGCCGTCGCCCCGTTCATCGCGGTCGCCCTCTGGCAGGCAGCCGGCGGCAGCACCTGGCTCGTCGGCCTGTACCTCTCGTCGATGGCCGTGCTCACGCTCGTCGCGCTGCTGCTCAGCCGCGAGACGAAGCACGTGGAGTACGACGCCGCGGGCTGAGCGGCAGCGGTCCCGGCGCAGGCCGCCGCGACCGCGCGCCGTCCCAGCGGAGGCGCAGGTGCCTCGGGACGGGACGAAGTACCGTGGTCCCGGCGATCCGCCGCGACCTTCCCCGAGAGGCACCATGAGCTCCGACACGAGCCGCTCCGACCCGAGCACTCGATCCGCGTCGTCCCCCGCACCTGCCCCCGCACCCGCTCGACGGGGACGGGCAGGTCGGACGGGCCGCCGAGAGGCGGACGGGCCCCGCGCGACGTTCCGCCAGCTGCTGCCGTACCTCTTCGAGCACAAGAAGGTGATGGTCGTCATCATCGTGCTCAGCGTGCTGGGCGCCGCCGCCTCGCTCGGCCAGCCCCTCCTCGTCAGCCAGGTCATCACGCTCGTGCAGCAGGGCGAGACGCTCGGCCGGCTCGTCTGGGCGCTCGTCGCCCTGGTCGTCGTCGCCGGCCTGCTGAGCGGGTTCCAGCACTACCTGCTGCAGCGCACCGGCGAGGGCGTCGTGCTCTCGAGCCGCCGTCGGCTCGTGGCGAGCCTGCTGCACCTCCCGGTCAGCGAGTTCGACCGTCGACGCACGGGCGACCTCGTGTCGCGAGTCGGCAGCGACACGACCCTGCTGCGGGCCGTGCTCACCCAGGGCCTCGTCGAGGCGATCGGCGGCTCCCTGACCTTCGTCGGCGCCCTCGTCGGCATGTTCCTGATCGACCCCGTCCTGCTCGGCCTCACCGTGCTCGTGGTCGCCGTCTCGGTGACGGTCGTCGTGCTGCTCTCGGGCCGCATCCGCGTCGCCAGCCGGCGCGCACAGGAGAAGGTCGGCGACCTGACCGCCGCCGTCGAGCGGTCGATCAGCTCGGTGCGGACGATCCGCGCGAGCGGCGCGACGGAACGGGAGATCACCGGCGTCCAGGCCGACGCCGAGGGCGCCTACCGGCGGGGCCTCGAGGTCGCGCGCATCTCGGCGCTCGTCGTGCCCATCGCCTCCGTCGCGCTGCAGGCGTCGTTCCTCGTCGTGCTGGGCGTCGGCGGCTTCCGCGTCGCGAACGGCACGATCGACATCGCCTCGCTCGTGTCGTTCATCCTGTTCCTTTTCCTGATGATCATGCCGCTCGGCCAGGCCATGGGCGCCGTCCTCAGCGTCAACCAGGCGCTCGGGGCGCTCGGCCGCATCCAGGAGATCCTCGACCTGCCGCGCGAGACGGAGGGCGACGACGTCGTCGCCGCGGGCCTCGGCAGCGACGCCAGGGTCGAGACCGACGCCGCGATCCGCTTCGACGACGTGCACTTCCGCTACCCCGACTCTCCCCCGGCCGTCGACGGCACGGCAGCCGCGAAGGAGGCGCGCGCGGCCTCGGACGACGACCTCACCGTGCTCCGCGGCGTCTCGTTCTCGGCTCCCGTGGGCAAGCGCACCGCCCTGGTCGGCCCGTCCGGAGCCGGCAAGAGCACCATCCTCGCCCTCATCGAGCGCTTCTACGACCCCACCTCCGGCGTCGTCCGTCTGGGCGGCATGGACGTCCGCGCGCTCGACCGCGTCGACCTGCGCGCGCAGATCGGCTACGTCGAACAGGACGCCGCGGTCCTGGCGGGCACCCTGCGCGACAACCTCACCCTCGGCTCGCCCGAGGCCACCGACGACGACTGCCGCCGGGTGCTCGAGGCGGTCAACCTCACCGCCGTGCTCGAGCGCGGCGAGCTCGGCCTCGACGCCCAGGTCGGCGAGGACGGCGTGCTGCTCTCGGGCGGCGAGCGCCAGCGCCTCGCGATCGCGCGCACGCTGCTCTCGGCTCCTCCGCTGCTGCTGCTCGACGAGTCGACGTCGAGCCTCGACGGGCTCAACGAGCAGCGCCTCCGCGAGGCCATCGACGCCGTCGCCGAGGGGCGCACCCTGATCGTGATCGCGCACCGGCTCTCGACGGTCGTGGACAGCGACCAGATCGTCGTCGTCGACGACGGACGGGTCGTCGGCGTCGGCACGCACTCCGAGCTGGTCGAGAGCACGCCGTTGTACAAGGACCTCGCGAAGCACCAGCTGCTCGTCTGATCCCTGCCTGCGGAGTCGTAGGCGTGGGGTCGTTGGGCGCGGGGTCGTGGGTCGGGAGGGGTCGCGGAGCCGTGGCACCGTGGGCCCGCCGGGAGGCCGGGTCGCCTAGCCTGGCCCGATGAGCGACGACGCCCGCGAGCCCGAGGTCCTGTTCCACGTCGACCGGGGCGTGGGGGTCGTCACGCTGAACCGGCCCGGCAAGATCAACGCGGTGACCGAGGGCATGCTCGGGATGGTCGAGCGCGCCCTCGACGCCTGGCAGGACGACGACGCGGTCGAGGCCCTGCTGCTGCGCGGAGCCGGCCCCCGGGGCTTCTGTGCCGGCGGCGACATCACCGCGATCCACCGCGACGCGACGGCGGACCCTGCCCGCAGCGTGGCGATGTGGCGTCGGGAGTACCGGGGCGCGCTGCGGCTGGCCCGGTGGGACCGTCCGGTCGTCTCGTACCTCGACGGCATCGCCATGGGCGCCGGCGTCGGGCTCGGCGGCCACGTGTCCCTGCGGGTCGTGACGCCGCGCAGCCGCGTCGGCATGCCGGAGACGCTGATCGGCCTGACGCCCGACGCGGGCGGCAGCTACCTGCTCTCGAGGGCTCCCGGCGAGCTGGGCACCCACCTGGCGCTGACCGGGGCCGCGATGACCGCCTCCGACGCGCTGCTCACGGGGTTCGCCGACGTCCTCGTCGCCGAGGAGGGCGAGGCCGGCAGCGAACTCGTGCTCGACGCGCTCGCCACCGGTGGCCCCGACGCGGTCCGGGCCCTGGCGATCGAGCCTCCCCCGCCACCGCTCGCCGCCGAGCGCAGCTGGATCGACGACGCGTACAGGGGCGACGACGCGGTCCGCGTGCTCGGCCGACTGCGCGGGCTCGCGCGGGACGGGGTCGATGCGGCCGGCAGGGCGGCGGACGACCTCGAGGCCGCCTCGCCCACCTCCGTCGCGCTCACCCTGGCCGCCCAGCGCCGGGCACGCGGCCTGCCCGACCTCGAGGCCGTGCTCGGCCAGGAGCTGGGGCTCGTCACCGCTCTGGCCGACTCCCCCGACCTCGTCGAGGGGATCCGCGCCCGGGTCGTCGACAAGGACAGGTCGCCGCGCTGGTCGCCCGCCAGCCTGGCCGACGTCGACGTCGCCGAGGTGCTCGCCCGCGTCGACTGGGACACACGGATCTGACCCACCACGGACCGGCCGCGGGTCGATGCCGCGGTGCCCGGTGTCAGGCCGCGCCGCATGTCAGGCCGCGCCGGCCGACTCCCGTGCCGCCTCGATGACCTCGAGCGCCGCGAGGGCGTCGCGCGGGTCGACCGGCAGCGGCCCGGCCCCGCGGAGGGCACGGGCGAGCTGCTCGTAGAACAGCGGGTACCGGCCCCGGTCGGTGGGCTCGGGCCGGGCCTCCGCTCCGATCCCGACGAGGCCGTGTCGCTCGTCGGGGACGCGACCGTACCCGGGGTCACGGGGCGACGTGCCCGACGCGAGCTGCGCCTCCTGCGGGTCGAGCCCGTCGACGACGTACGCACCGGCCGTGCCGAGCACCCGGAGGCGCGGGCCGGGCTGCGCCGCGACGTGGCTCATCCAGAGCCGCGACCGGACACCGCCCTGGTGCCGGAGGGACACGAACACGTCGTCGTCGGCGGCTCCCGTCGGGCGTCGCCGCGCGATCTCCGCGTGCACGTCGACGACCGGGCCGAAGAGGTGCAGGGCCTGGTCGACGAGGTGCGGACCGAGGTCGAACAGGATCCCGCCGCCCTCGGCAGCCGTCGCCTCCGACTTCCAGCCCGCGCGGTTCGCGGTCTTCCACGGCTCGAAGCGCGATTCGAAGGTGTGGACGTCGCCGAGTGCGCCGTCCCGCACCAGGCGCGAGGCCGTGAGGTAGTCGCCGTCCCAGCGACGGTTCTGGTACACCGTCAGCGACCGGCCGAGCGACTCGGCGAGCTCGATCAGCTGACGAGCCGAGGAGGCGGTGGTCGCGACGGGCTTGTCGACGACGACCGCGGACCCGGCCCGCAGGGCGTCCGCGGCCACGTCGGCGTGCGTCGCGTTCGGCGTCGCGACGACCACCAGGTCGAGGCCGAGCGCGTGCAGGTCGCCCGCGCGCGGGACGATCTCGACCCCGGGGTGGGACGTCCTGGCCTGGTCGGCGCGGTCCGAGTCGCGCGTGACGACGGCGACGAGGTCGTACGAGTCGTCGGCGGCCACGAGCGGCGCGTGGAACACCCGGCCGGCGAGGCCGTAGCCGACGATGCCGACCCGGAGGCGGGACTGCTGCGACTCCGTGGCTCGCTCGGACTGCTGCGGGGCCGGGGCGCTCATGCGGCGAAGGGGTCGGGGGTCATCAGGTACACGGTCTCGAGGTACTCCTGGATGCCCTCCAGGCCGCCCTCGCGGCCGAGGCCGGACGCCTTGACGCCGCCGAACGGGGCGGAGGCATTCGAGACGACGCCGACGTTGAGGCCGAGCATCCCGGTCTCGAGCGTCTCGGCCAGTCGCTGCCCGCGGGCGAGGTCACGGGTGAACGCGTAGGCCACGAGACCGAACTCGGTGTCGTTCGCCAGCCGCACCGCCTCCTCCTCGTCGGCGAAGGTCGAGACGGCCAGCACGGGGCCGAAGATCTCCGTCGTGAGCAGCTCGCTGCCCGGCCGCACCCCGTCGAGGACGGTCGCCTCGTAGAACGTGCCCGGGCCGTCGACGCGCGCGCCGCCGGTCCGCACGACGGCGCCGCGGGCGACGGCGTCCCCGACGAGGCGCTCGGCCTTCTCGACGGCTCGGTCGTCGATCAGGGGGCCGACGTCGACCCCGTCGTCGGTGCCGCGGCCGAGCGTCATCGCCGCGACGCGCTCGGTCACGCGGCGGACGAACTCGTCCGCGACCGCCTCGTGCACGAGGAACCGGTTGGCGGCGGTGCAGGCCTGTCCGACGTTGCGGAACTTGGCCAGCAGGGCGCCCTCGACGGCCGCGTCGAGGTCCGAGTCGTCGAAGACGAGGAACGGCGCGTTGCCGCCGAGCTCCATCGACGTGCGGAGCACGCGCTCGGACGCCTGGGCGAGCAGGGTCGAGCCGACCGGCGTCGACCCCGTGAAGCTGAGCTTGCGGAGGCGCGGGTCACGGATGAGGGGCTCGCAGACGTCGCCGGCCGAGGTCGTCGTCACCACGTTCACCACGCCGCGGGGCACCCCGGCCTCGGCGAGGATCCCGACGAGGGCGAGCGTCGTGAGCGGCGTGAGGTCGGCGGGCTTCACGACCACGGTGCAGCCGGCCGCGAGGGCGGGCGCGATCTTGCGCGTCGCCATCGCGAGGGGGAAGTTCCAGGGGGTGATCAGCAGGCACGGGCCCACGGGGCGCTTCAGCACCACGGTCCGGCCGGTCCCCTCCGGGTTCGTGCCGTAGCGGCCCGAGACGCGCACCGCCTCCTCGCTGGCCCAGCGGACGAACTCCGAGCCGTACGCCACCTCGCCGCGCGACTCGGCGAGCGGCTTGCCCATCTCGAGCGTCATGAGCAGCGCGAGGTCGTCGGCGCGCTCGCGCAGCAGGTCGAAGGCCCGCCGCAGGACGTCGGAGCGGGTGCGGGGAGGCGTCGCCGCCCAGGCCGCCTGCGCGGCGACGGCGGCGTCGAGGGCGCGGAGCCCGTCGGTCGCGTCGCCGTCGGCGACCGTCGCGATCACGTCGCCGGTCGACGGGTCGCGTACGTCGAAGGTGCGGCCCGCGGTCGCCGGGGCCCAGGCCCCGTCGACGTGGAGGCCGGTGGGCACGGCGGCGAGGACGCGGGCCTCGTCGGCGGCGCTCACGAGCTCACCGTCTCGACGCCGGCCGCGCGCAGCTCGTCGAGGGCGGCCACGCTCGGCCCCTCTGCGACTCCGGCGACGAGGTCGGTGAGGACCCGGACGCGGAGCCCGGCCTTCGCCGCGTCGAGCGCGGAGGCGCGGACGCAGTGGTCGGTGGCCAGGCCCACGACGTCGACGTCGGTGACGCCGTGCCGGGCCACGAGCTCGACGAGCGACTCTCCGTGCTCGGTGGCGGCCTCGAAGATCGAGTAGGCCGGGCTGCCCGTCCCCTTCCGCACGTGCTCGTCGACGAGCGAGACGTCGAGCTCGGGGTGGTACTCGG
The DNA here is from genome assembly GCF_004364285.1 of Frigoribacterium sp. PhB116. Classification (GTDB taxonomy): domain Bacteria; phylum Actinomycetota; class Actinomycetes; order Actinomycetales; family Microbacteriaceae; genus Frigoribacterium. Next base: position 1,035,414 of record NZ_SOBE01000001.1, read on the forward strand.
CGCCCGCCGTGCCGCGGACGCAGTGCGGCGGCCAGGTGTCCACGTAGTCCGGCTCGGCCGAGAAGTGGCCGCCGTTGTCGCCCTGGTCGTCGTGCCAGTCGCGGCTGGCGACGACGACGTCCCAGCGGGCCCGCTCGCCCCGGAGGCGCTCCGTCACCCGGGCGGCGACGCCTGCGCCCCCGGTGACGGCGAGGGCGCCTCCCTCGGTGAAGTCGTTCTGGACGTCGATGACGAAGAGCGCGGTGGTCATGCTCCCATCCTCCCTCTGTGGCCTGGTGCTGTGCTGGTGCCGGTGTTGGTGCTGGTGCTGGTGCTGGTGCTGTGCCTGTGCCGGGCTGTCCCGGTCAGCTGTTCGCGAGCGAGTTCCCGCAGCGCCACACCGACGCCGTGAGGGTGTCGAGGGCACTGCGGGCGTTGTCCTGCACCGGGCCGATGGCGTAGAAGGCGAAGGTCAGCGGCGTCCCGTCGGCCGAGTCGATCGAGCCAGCGAGCGTGTACGCGGTGTCGATCCAGCCGGTCTTGGCGTGGACGGCACCGCGCGCGGCGGCGTTCGAGCCGGTGAAGCGCGACGCGAGCGTCCCGGTCTGGCCCGAGATCGGCAGGGCGTCGTAGACGGCCCCGAGACCGTGGGCGCGGTCACGCACCTGGATCATCAGACGGGCCACGAAGGTCGACGGCACCGCGTTGTCCTCACTGAGCCCCGAGCCGTCGACGATCGTCACGACGGACGCGTCCAGCCCGTAGGTGCCGCTCAGCGCCGACCGGTACAGGGCCGTCAAGGAGGCGGCGGACCCGTCCGCACCCGACTCCCGCGACGAGGCCCGCGCGAGCATCTCGGCCAGCGTGTTGTCCGAGTTCGGCAGCATCTGGCCGATGAGGGTCGAGACCGGCTGCGACTGCACCGAGCCCAGCACCGTCGCGCTGCTCGCCGTGCCCTGCGAGATCGACGCCGACGCCGCCCCCGAGACGCCCGCGGCGACGAGCGCGGACCGGAAGGCCTCGCCGGCCCGGCCGACCGGGTCGGTGCTGCGGGGGCTCGTGACCGCGGAGGGGTCGGCCCGGTCGCCGTCGACCATCAACGCGGTGACCTCGCTGTGGTAGCCGATGGTCTGCTCGGTGCGCTTCCACGACGGGTCCCACTTGTCGGCCTGGCTCCACCAGGTGGCGTCGAGCGTGATCTGCGAGACCGGCTGACCGCCGAGGGAGGCGGCGACCTGCCCCGCGAGGTCGCTGAGCGTCGGCGCGCCGGAGTACACGCTGCGGCCCGTCGCGCTGAGGGTCGCGTCACCGCCGCCCACGAGGGCGATCGTCCCGCTGCCCGGGTCGCCCGTGACCGTGGTCGTCAGACGGTGGTCGCCGCCCAGGACCGCGAGGGCGACGGCGCTCGTCAGCGTCTTGAGCACGCTGCCGGTCCGGGCCGGGGTCGACCCGTTCCGGTCGAACAGGATCTCGCCCGTCGTGGCGTTGACGACCGATCCCTCGAACTGGGCGAGACGCGGGTCGGAGGCGGCAGCGGCGACCGAGCAGGTGCGCAGCTTGGTCGCGGGGGGCACGACCGCAGGCGCGACCCGCTGGGGGTCGGGCGCCTCGGTGGGGCCGGGCGTGACGGTGACGACGTCGGCCGGTTCGGCGCTGCCGTCGCCGTCCGCTCCGGACAGGGCACTCGACGCGACGGGGGCATCGGGGGCGGTCGCGGCTCCGGCGGCGACCGCACCGCCGCCGAGCAGGGCGAACGCGAGGACGCCGGCGGTCACGAGAGCGGTGCGGGGGTGCTCCCGCAGGAGGCGCGCGGCAGACGCGCGCACGTCTCGCGTCCGGCCTCGCCCTGCGGTCACGTCCGTGCCCTCGGCCCGCGTCTCGGTCGCCTCCGCGCGTACCTCGGGGGCGCCGTCGTCGGAGGGGCGGTCGTCGGGGGTCGCGTCCTGCTCGCTCATCGAGGACATCCTACGAAACGCGTGCCTCCTCCGGGGGCCGCGTCCGCGCCTCCCCGGCTCCGGACCTCAGCGGGCCGACTCAGCGGGCCCATCCAGTGGGCAGGCTCAGCGCTCGGGGTACTGCACGCCGACCTGGCGGCGGACCTCGTCCATGGTGGCCATCACGGCGACGATCCCGTCGGAGGTGAGCGCCGGGCTCTCGAGCTCGCCGGCATCGGCCAGGCGGGCCAGCTCGAGCGCCTGGTGGTGCATCCCGCGGAGGTCGCCCTCGTCGGAGTCGAACCGCTCGAGGACCTCGCCGTCCGCGTCGAGGACGGTGAAGCCGCCGGGAGCGTAGAAGGTGTGGTCGATCTCGATGCGGCCCGCGCTGCCGTGCAGGACGGCGTCGTTGCGGCCCGCGGTGTCGAGCGCGCAGAACAGGTTCGACGTCGCTCCGTTCGCGTGGCGCAGAGTGATCCCGGTGCGCCTGTCGACGCCCTGGTCGCTGAGCACGGCCGTGGCCGCGACGGCCGCGACCGGCCCGAGCAGGTCGTGGGCGAACGAGACCGGGTAGACGCCGAGGTCGAGCAGGGCGCCGCCGCCGAGGGCCGGGTCGTTGAGACGGTGCTGCGGGTCGGTCGGCAACGACTGCATGTGGGCGGCCGTGAGGAGGCGCGGCTCGCCGATAGCGCCGCTGCGGACCACCTCACGGAGGCGCGCCTGCTGCGGCAGGTACCGGGTCCACATCGCCTCGAGGGCCACGACGCCGCCCTCACGAGCAGCGGCCAGCACGCGCCCCGCCTCGTCGGCGCTGACGGTGAACGGCTTCTCGACGAGGACGTGCTTGCCCGCCCGGATCGCGAGGAGGGCGTTCTGTTCGTGGAACACGTGCGGCGTCGCGACGTACACCGCCTCGACCTCCGGATCCGCCACGAGGTCGTCGTAGCTGCCGTGCGCGGTCGTGATGCCGTGGTCGTCGGCGAAGCGCCTCGCCTTGTCGGCGTCACGCGACCCGACGGCCGCGACGGCGATGCCTGCGGCGGCCAGGTCGTTCACGAAGGTGTCGGCGATGCCGCCGGCGCCGAGGATTCCCCATCGGATGCTCATGCGACCTGTCTACCAGTCAGGCTGGTCGGCGGGGCCGCTGGTCGGCGGGGCTGCGGAGGAGGGGTCTCCGGGGACGCTCAGGACGGCAGAAGGCCCGATCCTGACGGACCGGGCCTTCGTGGGAGCCGCTTTGGGGAATCGAACCCCAGACCTTCTCATTACGAGTGAGACGCTCTGCCGACTGAGCTAAAGCGGCGGATCTCGATCAGATCGAGAACCCGTGCCTCGCGGCACGATCACCAACTGTAGCGGATTCTCAGACCTGTCGCGTCACGACTCGGCCGAGCTCGGCGAACGACGCCTCCATGCGCGCGCGCAGGCCGTAGCGGTGGTCGGTCGCGTGGTCGGCGTCGTCGTCGTCGATCCACTCGCCCCAGGCGTGGCGGAGGGCGGCGATGGCCACGAGGGTGAGGAGGTGGGCGCTGCTGAGGTCGGACTCCTCAGTGGCGTCGTCGGCACGGCCGGGGGCCGTGGCCAGACGACGGGCGACGATGCCCGTGAGGCGCTCCTCGAGCACGCGGGTGGAGGCGATCCGGCGGGCGAGCAGGTCGGGGTGGCTGCGCAGCACCATGCGTCGACGCTGCACCAGGTCGCGGTCGAACGTCGCGGTCACGACGGCCTCGTCGAGGAGGCGGATGAGGCCGTCGATGATCGGCTCGTCGTGCGCCCCGAGGAACCGGTCGAGGGACTCGCCCTCGGGCAGGTCGGGCAGGTCGCCGACGACGGCCTCTTCTTTCGACGTGAAGTAGTTGAAGAACGTGCGGGGCGACACGTCGGCGCGGCGGCTGATCATGTCGACGGTGACGGCCTCGAGTCCCTCCTCGCCGATCAGGTCGAGGACGGAGAGCTGGATGGCCCGTCGGGTGGCCAGGCGCTTGCGCTCACGCAGGCCCGGGGCGGCAGTCGGGTCGGTCATGCCGCCATCTTGCCTCACCTGACCGCGTGTCGGCTGACGGCCACCAGCATGGCCTCGAGCGCCAGCGCCGGGGCCACGTTCGACTCGATCCGTCGACGTGCGACGGCGATCGCGTCCATGACTGCGAGAGTGCTCGCCGGCGTCGAGGCCGCGGTCGCCTCGTCGAGCCGGCCACGGACCGCCTGGTTGATGGGCTCCTCCGCCACCCCGAGGTGCAGCAGGAGGACGTCGCGGTACAGCGAGAGCAGGTCGACGAGGATGCGGTCGATGCCGTCGCGGAGGCTCCGGGTCGCCCGACGTTTCTGGTCGTCCTCCAGCGCGCGGAGCTGGCTGCGGAGGGCCGGGGGCACGGTCCCGCCCGGCTCGACGCCGAGCGACCGGAGGGCGCTCGCGCGTTCTTGGGCGTCACGCTGCTCGGTGATGGCCTTGGCGTCGTCCCCGGCGACGGCGAGCATCGTGGTCGCCGCGTTCACCGCGTCGGACACGCTGCGGATGGCCAGCGCGGTCTCGAGCGTCCGTCGGCGGCGCTCGCGCGCCTCCTCGTCCGTCGCGAGACGGAGCGCCATGCCGATGTGGCTCTGCGCCTCACGGGCCGCCGTGACGGCCGTCTCGTGGTCGATGCCGTCGCGACGCTCGAGCAGGGCGGCCACGTCGGCCACGGTCGGCGTCCGGAGGCGGATGCTGCGGACGCGGGACCGGATCGTCGGGATGAGGTCGGCCTCGCTCGGGGCGCAGAGGATCCACACAGTGCGGGGCGGCGGCTCCTCGAGGGCCTTCAGCAGCAGGTTGCTGGTGCGCTCGGTCATCCGGTCGGCGTCCTCGATGACGACGACGCGGTAGCGGCCGACCGAGGGAGAGAACTGGGACGACGCGACCAGCGACCGCACCTCGTCGATGGTGATGATGATCCGCTCCGTGCTGAGCACGGCCAGGTCGGGATGCGACCGGGCGTCGACCTGGCGGCTCGTCGCCTCGTCGTCGTGGCCCCGGGACAGCAACGCGGTCGCGAAGGCGTAGGCGAGGTTCGAACGGCCGGAACCGGGCGGGCCGGTGATCAACCACGAGTGCGTCATCGCCGAGCGGGACGGATCGGCGGAGGCAGCCGCCTCGAGGAGCTCGACGGCGTCGGCCTGGCCGGTCAGGCCGTCCCAGCCGCTCATCGCTCGCTGCTCACTGCTCGGTGAGGAGGTCGGCGACCCTCGCCCGCACGGCCGCCGCGACCTCGGCGACCGGCAGCGTCGCGTCGACCACGAGGAACCGGGCGGGCTCGGCACGGGCGATCGCGAGGTACGAGTCCCGGACCCGGCCGTGGAACGCCGCGGCCTCCGACTCGAGCCGGTCCCAGGACTTCTCGGCAGCGTCGAGGCGCGACCTGCCGACCTGCGGGTCGAGGTCGAGCAGCACGGTGAGGTCAGGCGTCAGTCCGCCGGTCGCCCAGACGGACAGCTCGCGCACCTCGTCTCCGCCCAGCACGCGGCCCGCGCCCTGGTAGGCGACGGACGAGTCGACGTACCTGTCCTGCAGGACGACCTCGTCGCGGTCGAGGGCCGGGCGCACGAGGGTCTCGACGTGGTGGGCTCGGTCGGCCGCGTAGAGCAGGGCCTCAGCCCGGGCCGCGATGTGTCCCCGGCGGTGCAGGACGATCTGCCGGAGCTCGAGGCCCAGGTCGGTGCCTCCGGGCTCCCGGGTGCGGACGACACGGCGACCCTGCTCACCGAGCCACGCCTCGAGGAGGGCCGCCTGCGTGGTCTTGCCCGATCCGTCGCCGCCCTCGAGGGTGATGAACAGACCGGCCACTACGAGGCCTCCGGCGCGTCGCCGTCCGTGGCCGCCGCCGTGGCAGCGGCCTTCGCGGCGGCGGGCTTCCTCGCGGCAGCCGGCTTCTTGACGGCCGCCGGCTTCGCGGCAGCGGCCCCGGCAGCAGCCGGCTTCGCGGCGGCGGGCTTCTTCGCGGCCGCGGGCTTCTTCGCAGCCGGCTTCTTGGCAGCGGGCTTCTTCGCAGACGGCTTCTTGGCCGGGCCCTTGGCGCGCTTGTCGGCGAGCAGCTGGATCGCGCGCTCGAAGTCGACCTCCTCGACGGTCTCCCCGCGGGGGATGGTGGCGTTCGTCTCGCCGTCCGTCACGTAGGCCCCGAAGCGGCCGTCCTTGATCTTGATCGGCTTGCCGCTGACCGGGTCGGCCTCGAACTCGGCGAGGGCGCTGCTGGCCCGCTTCGCCCCGTACTTGGGCTGGGCGTAGAGCTCGAGGGCGCCGGGCAGGTCGATCTCGAAGATCTGGTCCTCGCTGGTGAGCGACCGGGTGTCCGTGCCCTTCTTGAGGTACGGACCGTAGCGGCCGTTCTGGGCCTGGATCTCGTCGCCCGTCTCCGGGTCGACTCCGACCGTCCGCGGCAGGTCGAGCAGCGCGAGAGCGGTCTCGAGGTCGATGGTGTCGACGCTCATGCTCTTGAACAGGGACGCCGTCCGCTCCTTGGGGGCGGCCTTCTTCGCCGGGGCTTTCTTGGCGGGCGCCTTCTTCGTCGCGGTGCCGTCCGTGGCGGCAGGTGAGGCGGTGGCGGTCGCCGCCTCGACGACCTCGCCGGTGGCGGGGTCCGCAGCGATCTCCTCCGGGGTGCGCTCGGTCACGTACGGACCGAAACGGCCGTCCTTCGCGAGCACCTCCTTGCCGGACTCGGGGTTGACGCCGACGACGCGGTCGCCGATGACGGGAGCGTCGATGAGCTCACGGGCGCGGGCCGGCGTCAGCTCGTCCGGAGCCATGTCCTCGGGGACGTTGACCCGGCGGGGGGTCTCGGGGTCGTCGCCCGGAGCCTCGAGGTAGGGGCCGTAGCGCCCGATGCGCAGGGTGAGCCCTTCGCCGAGCGGGATGGAGTTGATGTCCCTCGCGTCGATCTCACCCAGGTTGTCGATCACCTTGCGGAGCCCGCGGTGCGTGTCGTTGCCGAAGTAGAAGCCGTTGAGCCAGTCGACCCGGTCGGCGTCGCCGCCGGCGATGAGGTCGAGGTCGTCCTCCATGCTGGCCGTGAAGTCGTACTGGACCAGGTCGCCGAAGTACTCCTCGAGCAGCCGGACGACGGAGAACGCGATCCAGTTCGGCACGAGGGCCGTGCCCCGGGGCGTGACGTAGCCGCGGTCGACGATGGTCGACATGATGGCGGCGTACGTCGACGGCCGCCCGATCCCCAGCTCTTCGAGCGTCTTGACGAGGCTCGCCTCGGTGTAGCGCGGCGGCGCGCTCGTGTCGTGCCCCTTCGCCTCGATCTCGTCGAGGGTGAGCTGCTGGCCCTCCGTCAGCGGCGGGAGCTTGGCCTCGGCGCTGTCGGCCGCGCCGTGTCGGTCTTCGTCGCGACCCTCCTCGTACGCGTTCAGGAAGCCGCGGAAGGTGATGACGGTGCCGGTGGCGACGAACTCGGCCGCCGTGCGGGCGGCCCCCTCGGCGGACACGCCCGCGACGGCGGTCTGCGTCGTCGCCGTCACGACGACGGAGGCCGTCGAGCCCTTGGCGTCGGCCATCTGCGAGGCGACGGTGCGCTTCCAGATGAGGTCGTAGAGCTTCCAGTCGTTGCCCCTCAGGGTCGACTGCATGTCGCTCGGCGTGCGGAACGTGTCGCCGGAGGGGCGGATCGCCTCGTGCGCCTCCTGGGCGTTCTTGCTCTTGCCCGTGTAGACGCGGCGCTTCTCGGGCACCGTGTCGGCACCGTACAGGGAGGCGGCCTGGGACCGGGCGGCGTTCGTCGCCTGCTGCGAGAGCGACGGCGAGTCGGTGCGCATGTAGGTGATGTGCCCGTTCTCGTACAGCGACTGGGCGACGCTCATCGTCTGGCGGGCGGAGAACCGCAGCTTGCGGGCGGCCTCCTGCTGCAGGGTCGACGTCGTGAACGGGGCGGCGGGACGGCGCGTGTAGGGCTTCGACTCGACCGACGAGACGACGATGTCGACGTCCGACGCCTGGAGCGCACGGGAGAGCGCCCCGGCCGAGGCCTCGTCGAGCGCGACGGCCTGCCCCTTGGGCTGGCCGCGGTCGTCGAAGTCCCGACCGCTCGCGACCCTGGTGCCGTCGACCCGCACGAGGCGGGAGGAGAAGGGCAGCGCGTCGGCGGCAGGCTCGAAGGTGGCGGTGAGGTCCCAGTAGGAGGCGGAGACGAACGCGAGCCGCTCGCGCTCGCGGTCGACGACGAGGCGGGTCGCCGCCGACTGCACGCGACCGGCCGAGAGGCCCGGACCCACCTTGCGCCAGAGGACCGGCGAGACCTCGTAGCCGTAGAGGCGGTCGAGGATGCGGCGGGTCTCCTGGGCGTCCACGAGAGCCGTGTCGAGCTCGCGGGTGTTCTCCTGGGCCTTCTGGATCGCGTCCTTCGTGATCTCGTGGAAGACCATCCTCTTGACGGGGACCTTCGGCTTCAGCTCCTGCAGCAGGTGCCACGCGATGGCCTCGCCCTCGCGGTCCTCATCAGTCGCGAGGTAGAGCTCGTCCGCGCCCTTGAGCGCACGCTTGAGCTCGGAGACCGTCTTCTTCTTCGCGTCGGAGACGACGTAGTAGGGCTCGAAGCCGTTCTCGACGTCGACGCTGAACTTGCCGAGCGACCCCTTCTTGAGCTCGGGGGGCAGGTTCTTGGGCTCGACGAGGTCACGGATGTGCCCGACGGAGGCGAGCACCTCGTAGCCGCTGCCGAGGTACTGCCCGATCGTCTTGGCCTTCGCGGGCGACTCGACGATGACCAGTTTCTTCGTGCCTGGCACGGGACTCCTTGCTTCGGGGAACGTCTGTACCCGATCTCGAGGACCGGTCAAGTGGTCGGAGGCGGGCGGTCCTCCCGCCGTCCCTGACACGGGACCGACGGATCGTGCGCTGCCGACAGGCACACCATACACACACCCTCCGGCGCACCGGCTCACGGCCCGGGGCCCGTCCGGCGCCCTGCGGAGGGCGGCGGTCCCGCCGTCGCCGAGGCGCGCACGGCGACCCCGAGCAGGGGCGCCGACCCTGTCACGACGACCGTCACGACGAGCCCGTCGACGTCGCAGGAGGAGAGCTCGACCGTGTTCGCCCGAGCCAGCGACGCTGCCACGGAACACGGCCCGCCGCCGCCCGTGACCAGCCCGGCGGCGGCGTCCGCGGCGGCCAGGGCGGAGGCGTCCGCGGCGCCCGCCACCCTGCTGCGCTCAGCGAGCGCCTGCGTCCCCGCGAGGGCCGCCGCGGCCAGGACCGCGACCACGACGACGGCCGAGACCGAGAAGACGGAGGCGCTGCCCGCGTCGTCGTCATCGGTCCGGCCGGCCACGGCCGTCCCCTCTCTCCCCCTCGTCTCTTCTCGCCGCCTCATCCGCCGGCGGCCGGCGCGCAGCTGCGGGCCCGCAGGGTGACGACGCCGGACAGGGGCCCGAGGGAGACTGCCCTGGCCACCGTGAGGCAGACGATCGTGCCCTCGATGGACGCGCTGCTCTCGGCACCCGGCGCCAGCGCGGCCAGCGTCGCCGAGACGGAGTCGACGTCTCCCCTCGCCGTCTGCCGGGCGGCCACCGCGGCGGCGTCGGCCAGCCGGACGGACTGTGCTGAGGCCCCGACCGCCCCGACGGCCAGCGCGACGACCGCGAGGACGGCGGGAAGGACGACCGCGAACTCGGCCGTGACGCTCCCGGTGTCGCGGAGGACCCTGCTCACCGTGTCTCAGCCGACCGACAAGGCCGAGCGCACGAGGTCGCTCAGGACCCCGCGCACCTCGTCCGACCGCATGATCACGACCAGGAGCCCCGCGAAGCCCACGGCGGCCATGATCACGATCGCGTACTCCGCCGTGGCGGCCCCGTCCTCCGACAGCCACCGCCTCCTGGTCCGGGAGGCGCGGTCGGCCCGCCCGGCAGCGTGGACGGGTACGGGTACGGGGACGGGAACGCGCGGGAAGGTACGGTCGTCGGCGGTGGTCGTGGTCGTGGGGCTCGTGCTCATGTGCTGCTCTCTCTCGTCGGTGGCGACCACGTGTCGTGGTCGGGAGCGAGTCTCCGACGACGGGGCATGCTGCCGCCGACCGCGCCGCGCCTCCTGGGCACGGACGGTCAGAGGACGTCGGCTGTGGAGGAGAGGAGCGCGACGACGAGCGGGACGACCCCCACCACGAGGAACGCCGGCAGCACGCAGGCACCCAGGGGCAGCATCAGGGTCGATCCCAGCCTGGACGCCGCTGAGCGCGCCGCCGTCGTCGCGTCGAGACGGCGCTCCGCGGCCGCCGCGCGCAGCAGCGCGCCCGCCGGGGCTCCCGCTCGCCGCGAGAGCTCCAGGACCGTCTCTCCGCCCCCGTCGTCCTCGGCGCCGGCTGCCGGGCTGTCCCGACAGGCCTCGTCGACGAGGTCGAGCCCGCCCTGCCAGGACCCGCCCCCCGAGACGGCCACGGCGAGGAGCTCGAGGCGGAGGCCCGGCACGGAGGCGCTCGGGACGGCCGAGCGCACCAGCCGACCGTTCCAGGCACGGGCGGCGAGGACGAGAGCCCCTCCCGTCACGAGACAGCCCCAGCCCACCGGGCTGCCGAAGAGCACCGAGGCGGTGTCGAAGTCGAGCCCCAGGGAGAAGAGGAGACCCACCGGGGGGAGGGCGAGGACGATCCGCCCGGTCGAGCGCGGGCCGCTCAGCGCCACCTCCACCTCGCGTCGAGCGGCGTCGGCCTGGCGGAGGGCGGCCACGAAGCTGCCCAGGCACTCGGCCAGCGGAGCCCCGCTCCGCTCGGCCACGTGCCAGGCGCAGGCGACCTGGGCCCACTCGACCGCGTGCCGCTCCCCGTCCCGGGCCGTGCCGAAGGGCCGGTGCTCGAGGGCCTGCCGCAGGGACGCCGACACGAGGATGCCCTCGTCCGCGCAACGGCCGACGTGGGACGCCACGGCACGGACGGGCCCGTCAGGCTCGGCCTCGCCCACGTGCCTCCAGGCGGACGCTGGCGTGACGCCGGCCGAGAGGAGGACGGCGAGTCGATCGACGACGGTCGCCGCGGGGGTGGGCGGAGGTCGACGACGCCCCCGCCCGGTCACCGGCCCCGTCGGCCGCCGGCGTCGGCGCCGACGAGGCCCTCCCGGGCCGTGAGCTCGCCCGACGCCGACGTGCCGAGGCTGCCGATGACGGCCAGCCGCCTCCGTCCGCCTGCCCGGTCGAGGTGGAAGACGGCGTCGAGAGCGCTGACGGCCTGGCGTGCCAGGGCCGTCGGCGCGAGACCGGCGACCGCCCCGAGCGCCTCGAGACGTGCGGGGACGTCTGCGAGGCCGTTCGCGTGCAGGGTCCCGGCCCCGCCGTCGTGTCCGGTGTTCAGCGCCGACAGGAGGTCGCGGACCTCGACTCCACGGACCTCCCCCACGACGAGGCGGTCGGGACGCATGCGGAGCGCTTCCCGCAGCAGCCGCGCGAGGTCGACGCCACCCACCCCCTCGAGGTTCGGCTGGCGGGCCTCGAGCGAGACCACGTGGGGATGGACGACGCGGAGCTCGGCCACGTCCTCGACGGTGACGATGCGGTCGCCCGGCGACGCCGCCGACAGCATGGCCGCCAGGAACGTGGTCTTGCCGGTGCCTCCCGCGCCCGTCACGAGCACGTTGGCTCGTCGGTCCACGCACGACCGGACGACGCCCTCGTCGGCGTCGGCGAAGAAGCCGGCCCGGCTCAGGTCGTCGAGCGTCGGGGGCACGGCCCGGGGGAAGCGGATGGACAACGCCGTGCCGGATGTCGAGATCGGCGGCAGGACGACGTGCACGCGCACGCCGCCCGGGAGCCGTACGTCGACGCACGGGCTCGCTTCGTCGACGTGGCGCCCTCCCCGGGCGACGAGCCGCACGGCGAGGTCGCGCACGGCCGCCTCGGAGAGGTGGACGCGCGGCTCGGGGCGTGCGCCGCCTCCCCGGTCGACCCACGTGCCCGCCCCGCCCGTGACGAAGACGTCCGTCACGCCGGGGTCGTCCAGGAGGGGAGCGAGCGCTCCCAGCCACGACCTGTCGACCCGAGGGCTGTGTACCCCGTTCGCGACTTGTGTACCCCATCTCGCGGCGGCACCCGGCGGGGCCGCCGCGACGAAGCGCCCGGGCTCCGAGGCGAGGGCGACGAACGGGTGGTCGGGGGTGAGGCCCGGGGTGGGGGCGGGAGGCGCTCCGGTCATGTCCGGACGCTAGCTGCCCGGCACGATCAAGACAGACAGGGCTGTGCATCCTGGGGAAGAAGACCAGGCGGCACGCGCTGGGGAGGAATCACCCGGGTGATCGTCGGACGATCCACCGGGAAAAAAGAGGGGCGGCACCAGTTGGGGGGAACTGGTGCCGCCACGGCAGCGCTGGATCGGGGGGAATCGCTCGCGCTGCACACCGGGGTTGAATCCGGACGAGTCCACTGTACCCCACGGAGGCGGACGGGTGCCAGCATCGCGCCCGTGTCCGGTCCGGGCGCTTCGCTCTCCGGCCAGGCCCCTGGCCCGGGCGGCGGCGCGGCCCGGAGTAGTCTCGCTCGGGGCGCGAGGCGCCCGCATCCGCAACGACGCGAGAGGACGACGATGGTCGACCGCCAGGACTCCCCCACCAGCCCCGCCACGGACGAGGAGGTGCTGCAGTCCCCGTCCGCGGCCGCCTTCCCCCCGTCGCCCGACTTCGCCGCGCGGGCCGTGGCCGGAGCTGAGCTCGTCGAGTCGGCCGCCGCCGACCGGCTGCTCTTCTGGGGCGACCAGGCGCGTCGGCGACTGTCCTGGGACGTCGAGCCGACGGAGACCCTCGACTGGTCGGGAGCGCCCGTGGCCCGCTGGTTCGCCGACGGTCGCCTCAACGTCGCGTACAACTGCCTCGACCGGCACGTCGAGGCCGGGCACGGCGACCGCGTCGCGCTCCACTGGGAGGGCGAGCCGGGCGACAGCAGGTCGGTCACCTACGCCGAGCTCACCTCCGAGGTGAGCAGGGCCGCGAACGTCCTCGCCTCGATGGGCGTCGCGGCCGGCGACCGCGTCGTCATCTACCTGCCCCAGGTCCCGGAGGCGGTGGTCGCCATGCTCGCCGTGGCCCGGCTCGGCGCGGTCCACAGCGTGGTCTTCGGCGGCTTCAGCGCCGAGAGCCTCCGAGCCCGCATCGACGACGCGCAGGCCGTGCTCGTCATCACCGCGGACGGCGGGTGGCGGAAGGGCTCCGTGGCCCCCCTCAAGCCCGCCGTCGACGCCGCGCTCGCCGTCGGGGGCGAGTCCAGCGTCCGGGACGTGCTCGTCGTCCGCCGCGGCGGGAACGACGTCGGGTGGGTCGACGGGCGTGACCGGTGGTGGCACGAGGCACTCGAGGGCGTCTCCGACCATCACGAGCCCGAGTCCTTCGAGGCGGAGCACCCCCTGTTCATCCTGTACACGAGCGGGACCACCGGAAAGCCCAAGGGCATCCTCCACACCTCCGGCGGCTACCTGACGCAGGTCGCGACCACCCACGCGACGGTCTTCGACCTCCGTCCGGAGACCGACGTGTGGTGGTGCACCGCGGACGTGGGCTGGATCACGGGCCACAGCTACGTCGTCTACGGGCCGCTCGCGAACGGCGCCACCCAGGTGCTCTACGAGGGCACGCCCGACTCCCCCGCGCCGGGCCGGTGGTGGGACATCGTCGAGAAGTACGGCGTCTCGCTCTTCTACACGGCCCCCACCGCGATCCGCGGCTTCATGAAGGCCGGCCGCGAGATCCCCCAGGCACGTGACCTGTCGTCCCTGCGCCTGCTCGGGTCGGTGGGGGAGCCGATCAACCCGGAGGCGTGGCTCTGGTACCAGGAGGTCATCGGCGCGGGCAGGACGCCGATCGTCGACACCTGGTGGCAGACGGAGACGGGGGCGATCATGATCTCCCCCCTGCCCGGGCTCACGTCGACCAAGCCGGGTGCGGCGCAGACGCCGCTGCCGGGGATCACGGTGGACGTCGTCGACGACCACGGCACCTCCGTGGCCGACGGGGAGAGCGGCCTGCTCGTCGTCGCCGAGCCCTGGCCGTCGATGCTCCGGGGCATCTGGGGCGACCCTGAGCGCTACGCGGAGACGTACTGGAGCCGCTTCGGCGACCGCTACTTCGCCGGCGACGGCGCACGCCTCGACGAGGACGGCGACATCTGGCTGCTCGGCCGCGTGGACGACGTCATGAACGTGTCCGGCCACAGGCTCTCGACGGCGGAGATCGAGTCGGCGCTCGTCTCGCACCCCATCGTCGCCGAGTCGGCCGTCGTGGGCGCGGCGGACGAGACCACCGGCCAGGCCGTCGTGGCCTTCGTCGTGCTGCGCAACAAGAAGAAGAAGAGCCTCACCCCCGAGGAGGCGGCGGTCGCCCTGAAGGCGCACGTCGCGCAGCAGATCGGCGCGATAGCCCGGCCCCGCTCGATCGTGCTCGTGGACGAGCTGCCCAAGACGCGCTCCGGCAAGATCATGCGGCGCCTCCTCCGCGACGTCGCCGAGGGACGCGAGGTCGGCGACACGACCACCCTGGCCGACTCGGCCGTCATGACGGTGATCTCGGCGGAGATGCGCTGACGGACGAGGCCCCGAGACGCGACGCCGGCCCCGCGCTCGTCCCGGGGCCTCGGGCCCGGCGTCGATCAGGCGGTCGGCACGACCTCGAGCAGGAGCTCCACCTCGACCGGGGAGTCGAGGGGCAGGACGGCGACGCCGACGGCGCTCCGCGCGTGGACGCCGACCTCGCCGAAGATCTCGCCCAGCAGCTCGGACGCCCCGTTGAGCACGCCCGGCTGACCGGAGAACGCCGGGTCGGACGAGACGAACCCGGTGACCTTCACGACCCGCACCACGTCGTCGAGCGAGCCGAGCACGGAGGCGGCGGCGGCGAGTGCGTTGAGGACGCAGGTCGCGGCGAGCTCGCGGGCGAGCGCGGGGGCGACGAGCCCCGGACCGTCGCCCACCTTGCCGACCGCGGGCAGCGCGCCGTCGACGAAGGGCAGCTGCCCCGCCGTGTACACCGACGTCCCGACCCGGACGGCCGGCACGTAGACGCCCGCGGGGGCCGCCACCGTGGGGAGGGCGAGGCCCAGCTCCGCGAGGCGGTCGTCGACGCGGGCCACTACGCCTCCTGCTTCTGGCGCTTCAGCCAGGCGACGGGGCCGCCCTCAGGGCCCTGGGTCACCTGGACCAGTTCCCAGCCGTCGCTCCCCCAGTTGTTCAGGATCGCGGTGCTGTTGTGCACCATGAGCGGCGTGGTCATGTACTCCCAAAGGACCATTTGTGGTTCCTGTCAGCTCGGATGTCAGCGGTGTCACTTACCCTGATCTTATGTCTGCCCAAAAATCGAAGCCCACGTCCGTCATCGGGGCGCTCTTCGGGTTCGTCGGCTTCAGCGTCCTGGCCGGCCTCCTGGTGACCATCGGGGTGACCCCCGCCATCGCGGTCGCCGGCATGACTGCCTCCAGCACGATCGGGGTCTTCGAGTCGATCCCCGAGTACATCGAGATCGGCAAGCTCCAGCAGCGGAACACGCTCTACGCCAAGCAGGGCGGGCAGGACGTCCCCTTCGCGACGCTCTACAGCGAGAACCGCGTCGAGCTCAAGTGGGACCAGGTCTCGCAGACCCTGAAGGACGCTGTCGTGGCCGGTGAGGACCGACGCTTCTACGAGCACGGCGGCGTCGACGTCACCTCCCTCGTGCGTGCGGGCGTCGGGTCGCTGGGCGGCGGCGAGCTCGGAGCGAGCGGCGGCGGCTCGACCCTGACTATGCAGCTGGTCCGCAACATCCGGATCGCGCAGTCGCAGCTCATCGCCGACCCCGACGAGAAAGAAGCGGCCTACAAGGACGCGATCAAGACCACCATCGATCGCAAGCTCGAGGAGATGAAGTTCGCGATCGGCCTCGAGAAGAAGTACACGAAGGACGAGATCCTCCTCGCGTACCTCAACATCGCCTACTTCGGCGACCAGACCTACGGCGTGCAGGCCGCCGCGCAGCACTACTACAACAAGAACGCCAGCGACCTCTCGACCCAAGAGGCCGCGAGCCTCATCGCGATCGTCCAATACCCGGACACGCGGAACCTGTCGACCCCTGAGAAGTACGAGGGCAACAAGGCGCGTCGCGACGTGATCTTGAAGTCGATGTACGCCGAGGGCTTCATCGACAAGGAGACCGAGGAGGTGTCGCTGGCGACCGACGTCGCCAGCTACGTCGTCCTCACGGCGCCGACACAGGGCTGCGCAGCCGTGACGGCCACGGGCGCCCAGTACTTCTGCGACTTCGTGAAGAAGAACATCAAGAACCTGGCCGTCCTGGGCGCGTCCGCCGAAGAGCGTCTCGCGACGTGGAACACCGGCGGGCTCAACGTTTACACGACGCTGAACCTCGACATGACCTCGAACGCGAAGATCGAGCTCGACAAGTGGGCCCCGGCGACGGAGACGCGCCTCAAGCTCGGCAGCGTGGTGAACAGCGTGGAGGCCGGCACCGGCCGCGTGATCGTCATGGCGCAGAACACCACCTTCTCCGAGGTCGACGCGGGCGACCGCACCCAGACCTCCGTCAACTACAGCACCGACCGTGACTACGGCGGTTCGAGCGGGTTCCAGCCCGGCTCGACCTACAAGCCCTTCACCCTGATCGACTGGATCGAGCAGGGCCACGGGATCACCGAGTCGGTGAACGCGTCGCCGCGCACCTTCTACCTGACCGCCGACGGGCAGCGGCAGGGCGGCTGGGCCCCCAAGAACGACGCCGGCGAGCGACCCGGTCTCATGTCGGTCACGACAGCCACCGCCCAGTCGGTCAACACCGCCTACGCGGCCATGGCGTCGAAGCTCGACCTCAACGACATCCGCGGCGTCGCCCAGAAGCTCGGCGTGCACCGCGCCGACGGCGGCGAGCTCAGCGCCTACTCGTCGTCGATCCTCGGCACCGCGGACGAGATCGCGCCCCTGACAATGGCGACTGCCTATGCTGCGATCGCCGCAGGCGGCAAGTACTGCGCCCCGATCGTCGTGGACAACATCGTGGACGACGAGGGCAACGCCCTCGGCGGCCAGCCGCAGGACTGCAACCAGGCTGTCGGGCCCGAGGTGGCAGCTGCCGCCGCGCAGGCGATGTCCGGTCTCTGGACGAACGGCACCGGACGAGGCGGGCTCCCGGCCGACGGCTTCCCCGAGATCGGCAAGACGGGCACGACCGACGCGAAGGACCAGATCTGGATCATCGGGGCCACCACGAAGCTCGCGACGGCGGTCTGGCAGGGCAACGCCGACGGCGCCAAGGTGAGCCTCCGCCAGGTGGGCTCCCCGATCATGGGCGGGACCTACGCGAACACCCGCACCTCTCTGTTCAAGGCCGTGCAGACCATCAACAACACGGTCTACCCGGGCACGCCCTTCCCGCGTCCGAACTCCTCGGTCCTCCGAGGCTCTGGCGTGTCCGTCCCCAACGTGACGGGGAGCAGTGTCGAGGCTGCCAAGACGATACTGAAGGGCCTGTCGCTGGTCTACGCGGACGGCGGCACCCAGGCGTCGGCTCTGCCCGCCGGTCAGGTCGTCGGGACGTATCCCGGCCCCGGCGCGGTCATCCCCAAGGGCGAGACGGTGCAGGTCTACACCAGCGACGGCTCGGGAGCGGCCCAGATCCCGGACGTGACCGGCCAATCGATCGGGAACGCGACGAAGGCCCTGACACGGGCGGGCTTCGCAGGCGACAAGGTGTCCGTCACGGCCTTCACCGCAGGCGACGGCAAGAACCAGTGTCGTGTGGCGGCTACCGATCCTGCGGCGGCGACCACCGTCGCGAAGGACTCGGCCGTGGGCCTGACGCTGTACGGCAACGCCCAGGGCGCCGACCCGGGCAACTGCAAGTGACGCCGCTCCCCCTCGGCAGGGCGACGGCCGCGACCGCACTGGCGGGCGCGGCCGTCGGCCTGGGTGCCCTCGCCTGGGGCAGCCTCGTCGAGCGCAACCGGTTCACGGTGCGGCACGAGGTGCTGCCCGTGCTCGAGGCAGGGTCCCGTCCGCTGACGATCCTGCACCTGAGCGATCTGCACCTGGCTCCCTGGCAGACCGAGAAGCAGGAGTGGGTCCGCGGGCTCTCCGTCTACGAGCCCGACCTCATCCTCAACACGGGCGACAACATCGGGCACGTCGACGCTCACGCGGCGCTCGAACACACCCTGGAGCCGTTCCGGGGGGTGGCCGGCGTCTTCGTCAACGGGTCCAACGACTACTACGGGCCTGTCGCCAAGAACCCGTTCGCGTACTTCGGCGGGCCCAGCGGCATCACCCGGACGCCGACACCGCTCGACATCGGCCGGATGGAGTCGTTCTTCGCCGACCTCGGCTGGCTCGACCTCAACAACGCAGCCCGGGCGATGGAGATCCGGGGGTCGCGCCTCGAGCTGTTCGGCGTGAACGACGCCCACCGGGGCTGGGACCGCCTCGACCGCCTCCCCGGGGCACTGGACGACCTGCGCGAGAACGTCCGCTGGCACGACGACCGTCGCGGGCCTGACCCCATCAGCATCGGGGTCACCCACGCGCCGTATCAGCGCGTGCTCAACTCGTTCGTCAACAACGGGGCCGACGTCATCTTCGGGGGCCACACGCACGGCGGCCAGGTGCGGGTGCCCGGCTACGGGGCGCTCGTGACGAACTGCGACGTGCCACGGAGCAAGGTCAGCGGCCTCAGCACATGGAGCCATGCCAGGAAGACGGCACACCTCGAGATCTCGGCCGGGCTCGGCACCTCGATCTACGCGCCCGTCCGCTTCGACTGCCGGCCTGAGGCCGTCGTGGTGACGCTGACGGCCTGACCGAGCTCACTCGGCCGGGTGGTGCGAGCAGGTCGAAAGATCCGCTATCCTTGTCAGGTTGCTCCACTCGGCCCGTGGGCCGAGCGACACCTCGGGGTGTGGCGCAGCTTGGTAGCGCGCCTCGTTCGGGACGAGGAGGTCGTGGGTTCGAATCCCGCTACCCCGACGAGAAGAGAAAAGGCCAGACCCTTCGGGTCTGGCCTTTTCTCGTGTGCTTGCTGGTGGCGCGGTCCCCACCCGCCCCGCCCCTGCTCGAGGGAGGGTCATTCGGGTCGAGGGCGGGTCCACACGGACCCGTCCTCGACCCGGTTGACCCGCCCTCGGCTGAGATCACGCCCCGCGATCGTGCTCCCGCGGGCGTCGACGCACCACCGAGCAGAGCTCGGGGCCACGCTCGCCGACCACGGGTCACGATGGCCGCCGGCGGCTCAGCGTCGCCGCTTGCGGGGCGGCGTCGCAGCCGGCGGGTCGGTGTCGCCGACGGCGGGCCACAGTCGCAGCCGGCGGGTCGGCGTCGCCGTCGGCGGGTGGGCGCGGACCCGCTGCGGGCTACGGGAACCCGCCGACTCACCGAGGGCGCGCGGGATCACGTGCTTGGAGACGCCCTGAGGGGTCAGGCGAGGCGGCCGTCGCTCTCGGCGAGGTAGCAGGCGCCGCAGAGCGACTCGTACGTGACCTCTCGGCCGTCGATGGCGACCTGGTCACCGTCGAAGACGAAGCGGTCGCCGACCTTGCGCGCGTTGAAGACCGCCTTGCGGCCGCACCGACAGATGGTCTTGAGCTCCTCGAGCGAGTGCGCCACCTCCAGGAGTCGGCGACTGCCCGGGAACGCGATCGTCCGGAAGTCGGTCCTGATGCCGTACGCGAGGACGGGGACGCCCTCGAGCACTGCGATGCGCAACAGGTCGTCCACCTGGACCGGAGTGAGGAACTGCACCTCGTCGACGAGCAGGCACGACAGGTCGGTCCCCGTCTCAGCCCGGACGCGCTCCCGCGAACGGCAGAACACCTCCCGCACGTCGTCGTCGGGAGCGAACGTCACGTCCACGGGCCGGGTGACGCCCAGCCGGGAGACGATCGCGTCGTCGCCCTTGGTGTCGACCCGCGGCTTGGCCAGCAGGACGCGCTGACCGCGTTCCTCGTAGTTGTACGCGGCCTGGAGCAACGCCGTGCTCTTGCCGCTGTTCATCGCGCCGTAGCGGAAGTACAGCTTCGCCACTACTGCAGGTAGCCGTCCTCCGCCGCGCGACGGATCAGCTCGGACTTCTTGCTCGCGGGCCTGTTGGCCTTCGCGTACTTTTCGCGGACCCGACGGAGGTAGGTCTTCGCCGTCTCGTACTGCACGTTCATCTGGGCGGCGACCTCGTTGGTGCTGAAGCCGGACACGTAGAGACGGAACGCCTCCGACTCGCCCGCGCTGAGCTTCGGGCGGCTCTGGTTCGCGGCCCCCACCGGCAGCGGGCGCCAGTCGCGCTGAGGCGACGCGTCACGAGCCACGCCCATGACCTGGCGGGCCGCGTCCATCACCTCGCGCATCGGCAGCGCCTTCGAGAGGAACGCCGACGCACCCGCGTCGAGCGCGCGCTCACGCGACTCGCGCGTGTCGAGGCTCGACAGCACGATCACCTTGGCGCCGGCGGCGCGGCACGTGCGGACCCGGGCCTCGATGGAGACCGGCTCCTTCAGCTGGAAGTCGAGGAATACGAGGTCGGTCGGGAAGTTGTCGCTGTGCACGAGCTGCAGCCAGGTGTGCGCCGTGAGGACCAGGTCGAAGTCGTAGGCGTTGACGTTGATCCAGCTCGACAGGCTGTCGAGCAGGACCTCGTGGTCGTCGAGGATGGCGAGGCGGACGCGACGGGTCGCAGGCCCCTCGGAACCGGGCCCGACGGTGCTCCACGACGGGGCAGCGGCTGGCCGGCCGAAGCCCGGACGGAGGGACGAGCGGCCGCTCGGCTCAGTGCTGGTCATAAGAAAACCTTAGTGTCAGGAGGGGCGGGGCGGGATCGACCTGCAGGTCGTCGAAGACGATCCGCACGACGGCGAGGTAGGGCGCGAAACGGTGGCGGACGGCGGACTCGGACGAGGCGGTGGCGACGCTGATGCGGGCCTCGACCCGCTCCTCCTCGGCGTCCAGCCCCTGCTCGAGCTCGATGCGGACGGTGTCGGGCAGCACGGCGTCGCTCTCGCCGAAGGCGACGAGCAGGGCCCGCAGCGACGTGCGGTGCGCGGCCGTCATCCGGCCA
Organism: Frigoribacterium sp. PhB116; assembly: GCF_004364285.1. Lineage (GTDB taxonomy): Bacteria > Actinomycetota > Actinomycetes > Actinomycetales > Microbacteriaceae > Frigoribacterium. The sequence continues at coordinate 1,056,347 of NZ_SOBE01000001.1, forward strand.
GCTGCCCGGCCGACGTCGACGACGACCCCGGACACGCGGGTGGCGGGGTCGGCCAGCACCTGCTCGAGCCAGCTGCGGTCCGCCTCGGCGACCATGGTGCTGCGGAGGTCGGCGCTGATGCGGCGGGCCCGCTCGACATCCGCCTCCGTGACGACGCCCGCGGCGACGACCTCGCCGAAGAACGGCGCGACGTCGCGGTTGAGGATGGTCACCCTGTCCTGCTGCACGCTCCGGGCGACGCTCGAGCGGAACTCGTCCGCGCTCGCCTGACGAGCCGAGGAGGCGCCCGCGATCCATCGCTCCACCAGCGTCGTGAAGGCGGCCGAGAACGACGCCCCGGCGAGCGAGAGCGCCAGCACCGGGGTCACGGCGACCACGACGAACACCAGGACGGGGACGTCGGTGAGGAACGCCTCCCTCTCGACGAGCACGATCGCCGTGAGGACCACGGCCGACGCCAGCCCCGCCGCCACGAGGTCGAGCGCGGGCCGGTACGGTGCGAGGCCCACGAGGAGCAGCCCGACGGCGAGGGAGGCCCAGTCGTCGCGGACCATGGAGTTGTGGCCCGCGGAGGCGACGGCGGCGAGGACGGCGGCGAGGGCACCGAGCGCGACCACGCCCGCGACCGACCACCGGGTGAGCGGTGCCCGGAGCGGACTCGACGCGAGCACCAGGACGACCCCGGCCGCCCCGAGCGCCGCGAGGGCCCCGACGGCAGCAGCGGGCATCACGATCTCGTCGCGCGTGAGGACGGTCGACACCGTCGCGTAGACGACCGCCGCGACCGCGGCGAGCGCCGTGACGGGGCGGGAGCTGAGGGCGCCGAGCGGATCGACCTGCTGCGGGCTGCGGCGGGTCACGGTGCTCCCCCGCCGGCTGTGCGGGACGCCAGGTCGACGGGGCCGGGACCGGCGGCGATCGGGCCGGCCTCCGTCGCCGAACCAGGCGGGACGACCGACTCGGCCGGCGCGACCGGGACGCGGAGCATGACCGACGTGCCGCGGCCGGGCGAGGACCAGATCTGCGCCGAGCCCCCCACGCGCCTCGTCCTGGCCTCGACCGAGTTCTTGAGGCCGAGTCTGTCGGGCGCCGTGGCCGCGGGGTCGAAACCGACCCCGTCGTCGATGACCATCACCGTCAGGTCGACGCCGTCGCCGTACACGACGACCTCGGCACGATCGGTGCCGCTGTGCACGGCGACGTTGGTGAGGCACTGGGCCACGGCGAGGCCCAGGGCGCGGCACACCGCGGGCGCGAGCCGCGTCACGGAGCCGAGGTCTCCCGTGACGCCGACCTCGAGCCCGCCCTCGCGCGCCCGTGCGACGGCGAGGCCCAGCTCGGACGTCGTCCAGTCGCCCGGCCCGGTCGTCGGGGAGGCCGGGGCCGGGGTCCTGGTCTCGTCCACGAGCCACTCCTGGCCGACGAGCACCTCGAGGTCGGTCGCCATCGACGCCGCGGTCGCCGGGTCGAGCGGACCAGGCCCGCCGGCCGTTATGGAGGCGAGGTGGTTCAGCACCGTGTCGTGCAGCAGCGCGGACGCCTGCTGTTCCACGTCGTGGCGGATGGCTTGCTTCTGCTGGTCGAAGGCCGCCCGGTGCAGGCTCGGCTGGGCACGGCCGACCCGTCCCCGTGCGAGCAGGGACGACGTCGCCGTCACGGACACGAGGAGCCACGCGAAGAGGACCGCGACGTCGAGACGCGGCGTCGCGCCGGTCTGCCACGTCGCCAGCTGCGTGACCAGCTCTCCCAGGGCGAAGCCCGCGGTGGCCCAGAGCAGGCTGCCCCGGGAACGCAGCCCGCTGCCGCCGACCATGACGAGGGCGATCTTCGGCAGGGAGAGCGAGAAGGCGTCCGACGCCTGGACCGCCGGGATCTGAGCGAACAGGGTCACGGCGTACCAGTAGAGGCACGCCGAGCCGATGGCGAGGTACGCGAGCACGGCGGTCGTGCTGCGGAACCGCTCGACGACGAAGAGCATGCCGAGCATCGGCAACAACGCCACGAGGGCAGGCCAGAGCAGGTACGACGGCTCGGCGACCTGGTTCACGATCAGCAACAGGCCGGCACTCGCGAGGACGACGCTCGCGATGACGTGGCAGGCACGGGACAGCGCCCGGCCCACGGTCTGCGGGACGAGGTGTGCAGGGAGGCCGAGCAGCATGGCGGCCCCCTCCTGGTCGACGTGTCGGGCAGGACGATCATGCCAGAACGAGGACTCGTGCTGTACCCCGTTATCTAGGGTCACCTCGCGGGACGGGCCGAGCCACCGGGACGGCTGTGCCCCGACCTCGGGGACGGAGGGACGACGAGCGCTGCCGCGGTCAGAAGAGACGTGGCTGAGACGACCGTGCACCGCCCGGCAGCTCGTGGGCTATGAGCGACCGGGGCCGTCCGTCCGCGCCGAAGCCCAGCGTGCCCCTGGCCGTCGCGGCGTCGTCGAGCGCACTCGAACGGGTGGAGCCCGTCGCCGGGTCGGCCGCGCCGTGCTCGAGCCCGTGCTCGGCCAGGAGGGGTCGCATGCGGGCCGCGAGCCACTTGCGGTAGCCGAGGGGCGCGTAGGTGCTCGTCGCGTACATGTCGCGGTACCGCGTGACGAGCTCCGGGTGCTCACGCTCGAGCCAGGCGGACCACCATTCCTTGACGCCGGGCTTGAGGTGGAGGGCCGAGTACAGCAGGCTCGTCGCCCCGGAGGCGCGCACGGCTGCCAGGGCCCGGTGCAGGTGGTCGAGGTCGTCGGTCAGCCACGGCAGGACGGGCATCATGAAGACGGAGCAGCGGAGCCCCGCGTCGGTCGCCGCGCGGACGGTCGCGAGACGCGCGGCCGTGGTCGGCGTGCCCGGCTCGACCGACTGCTGGAGGTCGTCGTCGTGGATCGCGATCGACATCGCGATGTCGACCGGCACGTGCTGGGCCGCCTCGACGAGGAGCGGCAGGTCGCGCCTCAGCAGGGTGCCCTTGGTCAGGATGCTGAACGGGGTGCCCGAGTCGGCCAGGGCCGCGATGATGCCCGGCATGAGCCGGTACTTGCCCTCGGCGCGCTGGTACGGGTCGGTGTTCGTGCCGAGCGCGACGGGGTAGCGCTGCCACGTCGGGCGACGTAGCTCTCGGGACAGCACCTCCGCGACGTTCACCTTGACGACGATCTGCCGGTCGAAGTCGTCGCCGCCGTCGAGGTCGAGGTACTCGTGCGTCGGCCGCGCGAAGCAGTAGACGCAGGCGTGGCTGCAGCCGCGGTAGGGGTTGATCGTCCAGCCGAAGGGCAGGGCGGAGTCGCTGCCCGGCACGCGGTTCAGGGCGCTCTTCGCGAGGATCTCGTGGAACGTCACCCCCGCGAACTCGGGCGTCGTGACCGAGGCGACCAGGTTCGACAGCTTCGCCAGCCCGGGCAGGGCCGACGAGTCGGTCGCCGTCGTCGCCTGTTCGCTCCATCTCATGACGAGAGTCGAACACACGTTCGATCGGACGTCAAGCCGGGAGCGGTCCGCGCCTCCTCAGGTCGGCTCGGCAGGCCGCGGGGCGGATCGAGCCGCTACGCGTGGATGCGCAGGGCCTCGGCGGTCGCCCCGAGCGTCGCGGCGGCGCGCGCCTCGTCGTCGGCGAGCTGGTCGCCGTAGGTCGGCACCATGCGGCGGAGCGTCGGGGTCCACCCGGCGATCCGGTCGGGGAAGCAGCGCTCGAGCACCGACAGCATGATCGGGACGGCGGTGGAGGCGCCCGGCGAGGCCCCGAGGAGGCCCGCGATCGTGCCGTCCGCCGCCGAGACCACCTCGGTGCCGAACTGCAGCACGCCGCCCTTCTTCGCGTCCTTCTTGATGACCTGCACGCGCTGGCCCGCCGTGATGCGGTACCAGTCGGCCGGGTCGGCGTCGGGCATGAACTCCCGCAGCGACTCGAACTTGCTGTCGCTGCTCGCCATCAGCTGGCCGACCAGGTACTTGACGAGCGAGAGGTTCGCCAGCCCGGCCCGGATCATCGGGTACAGGTTGTGCGGACGGATCGAGGCGAAGAGGTCGAACCACGAGCCGTTCTTGAGGAACTTCGGGCTGAAGCCGGCGTAGGGCCCGAACATCAGGCTCGCCTGGCCGTCCACGACACGGGTGTCGAGGTGCGGGACCGACATCGGGGGCGACCCGACGGCGGCCTTGCCGTAGACCTTGGCGGCGTGCTTCGCCACGACGGCCGGGTCGTCGGTCCGGAGGAACTCGCCGCTGACCGGGAAGCCGCCGAAGCCCTTGATCTCGTCGATGCCCGACTTCTGCAGCAGGTGCAGCGCGCCTCCCCCGGCGCCGACGAAGACGAACCGGGCGTCGACGCTCGTGGGCGTGCCGCCGACCTGACGGCGCATGGCGACGCGCCACGTGCCGTCGGCGAGCTTCGTCAGACCGGTGACGCGGTGGTCGAGCTCGATGCGCGCCTCGTTCTCCTCGAGGTAAGTCAGCAGGAGGCGCGTGAGGCTGCCGAAGTCGACGTCGGTGCCGGCCTCGATGCGGGTCGCGGCGATCGGCTGGTCCTTGGCACGGCCCAGGATGAGGGACGGGGCCCACGAGCGGATGACGGAGGCATCGGTGCTGAACTCCATGCCGGCGAACAGCGGGTGGCCCTGCAGCGCCTCGTGCCGCTTGCGCAGGTACTCGACGTTGGCCTCGCCCCAGACGAAGCTCATGTGCGGCGTCGAGTTGATGAAGGCGGACGGCTCGGGGAGGGCGCCCTCGGCGACGAGGAACGACCAGAACTGACGTGAGACCTGGAACTGCTCGTTGACCTTGACGGCGCTGCTCGTGTCGATCGTGCCGTCGGCGCGCTCGGGCGTGTAGTTGAGCTCGCAGAGGGCGGAGTGGCCGGTGCCCGCGTTGTTCCAGGGGTTGCTCGACTCCTGGGCGACGTCGCCGAGCGCCTCGTAGACCTGGATCGTCCAGGTGGGCTCGAGCTGCTTGATCATGGCGCCCAACGTGGCGCTCATGACGCCGGCCCCGATGAGGGCGACGTCGACGGGCTTCGTTGCCTTCGATGCTTCGGTCACGAGGTGCAGTCTAGGCGCGGCGTCTGGGTACGGACCGGCCCCCGGCTCGACGACGAGCTCACGGAGGGGGCCGACGGGCAGCCCCGGCTCAGAGCCCGAGTGTCGTCAGCTCGGCGTCCATCCGCCGGGCCATCTCCGCGTAGCCTTCGTCGTTCGGGTGCAGACCGTCCGCGGCCATCCACTCGGGGTGCCCCTCGAGCCACCGGGAGGCGCCCGGCACCCAGTCCGCGCCGACCTCGTCGGCCGCGTCGTGGACCCACCCCGTGATGACGTCGACGCTCGCCGGTCGATCGTCGGTGTACCAGAACGGCTCGACGACGACGAGGCGCGCATCGGGCAGGGCGGACGCGATGCGGTCGAGGTCGTCGCCGATCTGGGCGCGGATCTCGTCGGCGCGGGCGTCGTACGAGAAATTGTCGTTCAGCCCCATCGTGACGAACACGATGTCCGGGTCGACGTCGATGACGAGGCCGGGCAGGTCGCCGCCCTCGAACGACGTGCGGTGGTTGACGAAGCCGAGCCCGTTGACGCTGGGGTTGTACTCGCGCCAGCCGCGCTCCTCGCTGACGATCGTCGACCAGCGGTGCGACGCATCGGACGCCCCCGTGCCGAGGGTGTACGAGTCGCCGTAGAAGGCCACGACCGGGCCGTCGCCCTCCGGGATCGCCGACGAGGCGGCCGGGCCGTCGGTGACGGCCCCGGCGCAGCCCGTCAGGACTGCGGCGGCAGCGGCGAGCAGGGCGACGAGGCCGGGCACGAGACGGGTCATGCCCGGTCTTCGGAGCGACGGAGGTGCGGGTTCGGTGGCGGGACCTACGCCGTCGCGAGACGGCGCGCCGCGACGATCTCGGCGATCTGCACGGCGTTCAGGGCCGCGCCCTTGCGGAGGTTGTCGTTGCTGATGAAGAGGGCGATGCCGCGGTTGCCGGGCACGCCCTCGTCCTGACGGACGCGACCGACGAACGACGGGTCCTTGCCGGCGGCCTCGAGGGGCGTGGGCACGTCGGTGAGGACGACCCCCGGCGCGTCCGCGAGGAGCTCACGGGCGCGAGCGGCGGTGAGCTCGGTCGCGAACTCGGCGTTGATCGACAGGGAGTGCCCGGTGAAGACCGGCACGCGCACGCAGGTGCCGCTGACGAGCAGGTCGGGACGCTCGAGGATCTTGCGGCTCTCGTTGCGGAGCTTCTTCTCCTCGTCGGTCTCGTCGAGGCCGTCGTCGACGATCGAGCCGGCGAGCGGGATGACGTCGAAGGCGATGGGGCGCACGTAGACCGCCGGCTGAGGCATCTGCACCGCGCCTCCGTCGTGGACGAGGCCCGCGGCGTCGCCCTCGAGGGCCGCACGTGCCTGGCCGAGCAGCTCGTCGGCGCCCGCGAGGCCACTGCCGCTGACGGCCTGGTACGTGCTGACGATCAGTCGCTCGAGCGTCGCCTCGGCGTCGAGGACCTTGAGCACCGGCATCGCGGCCATGGTGGTGCAGTTCGGGTTGGCGACGATGCCCTTGACGGCCTGGTCGATCGCGTGGGGGTTGACCTCGCTGACGACGAGAGGCACCTCAGGGTCCATCCGCCAGGCGCTCGAGTTGTCGATGACGAGCACGCCGGCCTCGGCGAAGCGGGGGGCGTGCGCCCGGCTGCCGGTGGCGCCGGCCGAGAAGAGCGCGATGTCGAGCCCTCTCGGGTCGGCCGTCTCGACGTCCTCGACGACGACGTCGACGCCGCGGAACGGCAGGGTCGTCCCTGCCGAGCGCGCCGTGGCGAAGAAGCGGATCTCGGCGATCGGGAACTCGCGCTCGGCGAGCAGCTTCCGCATGACCTTGCCGACCTGGCCGGTGGCTCCGACCACGCCGACGCGCAGACCTTCAGACATCTCGTGCTCCTGGGGGTGGTGAGGGTGGGGGGATGGTGACCGGGGAGGATCGTCGCGGGCGGTCCGGTCAGCGACCGGTGCCGCCCCAGACGACGGCCTCGACGTCGGCGTCGAGCTCGAAGGCCGTGTGCACGACGCGGAGGGCCTCGGCGAGCGTGTCGGCGCGCGTCACGACCGAGATGCGGATCTCGCTCGTCGAGATCATCTCGATGTTGATGCCGGCCTCGAACAGGGCCGTGAAGAGGCGCGCCGAGACGCCGGCGTTGGTGCGCATGCCGGCGCCGACGAGGGCGAGCTTGCCTATCTGGTCGTCGTACTGCAGCGACTCGAAGCCGATCTCGGCCCGGTCGGACTCGAGCGCGTTCAGCACGACCGAGCCCTCGGACTTCGGCAGCGTGAACGAGATGTCGGTGCGGCTGGTCGACGCGGCCGAGACGTTCTGCACGATCATGTCGATGTTCGCGCTCGTCTTGGCGACCGTGCGGAAGATCTGTGCGGCCTTGCCGGGGACGTCGGGGACGCCGACGACGGTGACCTTCGCCTCGCTCAGGTCGCCCGCGACACCGCTGATGATGGGCTCTTCCACGTTCTCTCCCTCTTTCGGGTTGACGACCAAGGTGCCCTCGCCGTTGTGGAACGACGAGCGGACGTGCAGGGTGACGCCGTGGCGTCGGGCGTACTCGACGGCGCGGATGTAGAGCACCTTCGAGCCCGCGGCGGCGAGCTCGAGCATCTCCTCGCTCGTGATGCGGTCGAGCTTGCGGGCGCGGGGCACGACGCGGGGGTCGGCCGTGAAGATGCCGTCGACGTCGGTGTAGATCTCGCAGACGTCGGCGTCGAGCGCGGCGGCGAGCGCCACGGCCGTGGTGTCGGAGCCGCCCCGCCCGAGCGTCGTGATGTCTCCCGTGCTGCGGTTGAAGCCCTGGAACCCCGCGACGATGGCGACCGACCCGGCGTCCAGCGCCTCCCGGATGCGCCCCGGCGTGACGTCGACGATGCGCGCCTTGCCGTGCTGGGCGTCCGTGATCATGCCCGCCTGGCTGCCCGTGTACGACCGGGCCTCGACGCCCTGGCTGCGGATCGCCATGGCGAGCAGCGCCATGCTGATGCGCTCGCCCGCGGTGAGGAGCATGTCGAGCTCGCGGCCGCCGGGCATCGGCGTCACCTCGGCGGCGAGGTCGAGCAGCTCGTCGGTCGTGTCGCCCATGGCGCTGACCGCGACGACGACGTCGTTCCCGGCCTTGCGCGTCTCGACGATGCGCTTCGCGACGCGCTTGATGCTCTCGGCGTCGGCGACGGAGGACCCGCCGAATTTCTGCACGATCAAGCTCACGGTGGCGGCTCCAGGAGGTGGGTGGCAGGAGGAGGCGGGCGCGGTCGGGCTGGCGGCGCCTGCGTCCGATGATTCTAGGAGGTGCCCGGCCCGTGTGACGACCGGTCGCGACGGCCCTGTGGACGGCCGCCTCCTCGCCCCTGGCCGGCCGGGCCGACTGCTCTCGCGACCTCTAGCGTGGGGGCATGACCGACGCCGTCGCGGATGCCCGCGGATCCGCCAGCCGCCTCCAGGACAGCCGTGCCCTCCGCACCCTCGCGCGGGTGGGGTTCGCCGTGAACGGGCTGCTCCACGTCCTGATCGGCGGCATCGCCCTCGGCGTCGCGGCGGGCGGCGGCGGCGAGGCCGACCAGGGCGGCGCGCTCGGCCAGCTCGCCTCGCGGCCCGGCGGCGCCGCCGTGCTGTGGGTCGTCGTCGTGGGCCTGTGGGCCCTCGGCCTGTTCCAGGTGCTCGAGGCGGCTCTCGTGCGGGGCACGGACAAGGAGGCGTGGGCCGAGCGGGCGAAGGAGGGCGGCAAGGGCGTCGCCTACCTCGCCGTCGGCGCCACCGCGTTCACCTTCGCCCGGGGCGGGTCGTCGGACAGCTCGGACCAGACGCAGAGCCTCAGCTCGCGCCTCATCGCGACGCCCGGCGGAGTCGTGCTGCTCGTCGTCCTCGGGCTGGCCGTCGTCGCGATCGGCGTCTACTTCGTCGCCAAGGGCCTCCGGCAGGAGTTCCGTGAGGACCTGGTCGTGCCGTCGGGGACCGCCGGTCGCGTGACCGTCGCGCTCGGCGTCGTCGGCTACGTCGCCAAGGGCGTCGCGATCGCCGTCGTCGGCGTGCTCTTCGCGGTCGCGGCCCTCACAGCCGACCCCGAGGAGGCCAGCGGGCTGGACGGCGCCCTCAAGGCTCTCGCGGGCCTGCCAGCTGGCGTCGTGGTGCTGTCGGTCGTGGCGATCGGACTGATCGCCTTCGGCCTCTACAGCGTCGTCCGTGCCCGTCGCGCGCGGCTCTGAGCCGCCCGCCCTGGAGCGGTCCGGCCCTGAGCCGCTCGACCCTGAGCCGCTCGACCCTGAGCCGCTCGACCCTGAGTCACTGGTCTACTCGGAGACGAGCCGCCGCCCCTCGAACGCGCGCCCGAGGGTGACCTCGTCGGCGTACTCGAGGTCGCCGCCGACCGGCAGCCCGGAGGCGAGACGCGTGACGCGCAGCCCGAACGGCGCGAGCATCCGGGACAGGTAGGTCGCCGTGGCCTCGCCCTCGAGGTTGGGGTCGGTCGCGATGATGACCTCCTGCACCGTGTCGTCGGCGAGGCGCTGGACGAGCTGCCGGATGCGCAGGTCGTCCGGCCCCACGCCGTCGATGGGGCTGATGGCCCCGCCGAGCACGTGGTAGAGCCCGCGGAACTCGCGGGTCCGTTCGATCGCCTGGACGTCCTTCGCCTCCTCGACCACGCAGATGGTGGCCGGTGAGCGCCGCGGGTCGCGGCAGATGGAGCAGCGCTCCTGCTCGGTGACGTTGCCGCAGACCTCGCAGAACCGCACCTTGGTGCGGACGTCCACCAGCAGCTCCGACAGCCGCGTCGTGTCGTACGTCTCGGTCTGCAGGATGTGGAAGGCGATCCGCTGCGCCGACTTCGGCCCGATGCCCGGGAGGCGGCCGAACTCGTCGATCAGCTCTTGGACGATGCCCTCGTACACGGACTACTCGCTTCTCTGAGGCGTGACGCGGGGAGCGATCGTCTCTTCTTCGATGAACTGGGCGCCGAGGATCTCGCGGACGACGGCCTCGCCGTAGCGCGACCCGGCCGGGATGCCCCGCCGGGGGTCGCCCGCGGCGGCGCGGCGCTGGCTCGCACTCGGGCCCTGCGCCGGTGAGGGTGCCGAGGCAGGTGCTGCGGCAGCGGTCGACGGCGTCGCCGGTGCGGCCGGGGCCGCGTCGGAGGGCGGTGGCGTCGCGTCGACCGTGGGGGCACCGCCGGGCGGCTCCTCCGTGATGAACTCGGGTTCGTCGGGCTCGGGCGGGGGCGTCTGCGGGATCGTCGCGACGTCCCAGCCGGTGACGGGGCCGGACGTCGGCCGCGCCTCGGGCTGCGCAGGCCGCGATGCCGGGCGCGACTCCCGGGGGGCCGAGGCAGCCGCGGTGGAGGCCGAGGCAGGTGCCGGAGCCGAGGCGGGTGCCGACGCTGCCTGCGACTCGGGAGCAGGAGAAGACGAGGCCGCCCTCTCGTCCGGGACGACCGGCGCCGGCTCGTCGCGCGCCGTGGCCGGCTCGGTCGGAGCCACGGCGGCGGCGGCCGCCGGGGTCGGGCCGTCGGCCGGGCCCTCCACTCGGGCGATGTACTTGACCCGGACGCCGAGCACCTGCTGGATCGCGCGGCGGAGGTACTCGCTGACGCCCTCGCCGGAGCCCTGGGGCTTCTTGAACTCGTCGACGTCGTGCGAGCTGGGGAACGCCAGGGTCAGCACCTCGTCGGCATAGCCCTGCACGCTCGCGGTGACGACGACCATCCACGCGGTGCGACGCGCCTTCTCGACGGCCTCGACGATCTCGGGCCAGGCGTCACGCATCTGCTGCAGCGACACCGGGCCGACAGGAGAGGCGGAGCCGTCGGGACCCGCACCGGCACCGGGCGGGACGGCCCCCTCGACCGCAGGCGTCTGCGTCCAGGCGGCCGAGTGCGCAGCCGTGGGCGTCGCCGGCTCGGTCGCGGCCGACTCGGCGGCAGCCGGACCGTCGGAAGCGGCGGGACCGTCGGAGGCGGCCGGGGACACGTCAGGGCCAGGAGCCGCGGGCGTGCTCGGCATGTCGGGGGCGACGGCGCCCCAGGCCGCCGAGGCCGCGGCGGGGTCCGACGACGTCGCCGCCGGGCCGGCGGCCGCCGTCTGCGAGACGGACGACGGGCCGCCGGCCTGCTGACCGGCGGCACCTGCTCCTCGGGCCGGGGCAGCCGACGCGGCCACGGCCGCCTGTACGGGACGTGCGGGGTGGGCGGCGTCGCCTGCGGCGCCGTCGACGCCGACGCGGCGCTCGAGCCGCTCGACGCGGGCCAGCGCGCCCCGCGTCGTCTCGTCGGCCTCGGGCACGAGCACCCGGGCGATCATCAGCTCGAGGTGGAGGCGCGGCGACGTGGCGCCCGTCATGTCGGTGAGGGCCCGGTTGACGACGTCGGCCGAGCGCGAGAGCTCGGCGGCTCCGAACGCGTGCGACTGCTGCACGAGCCGGTCGAGCTCTTCCGGCGTGACGCCGCGCAGGACGGCGGAGGCGCCCTCGACGGTCGCGCCGACCACGATGAGGTCCCGGAGCCGCTCGAGCAGGTCCTCGACGAAGCGCCTCGGGTCCTGGCCCGTCTGGACGACCCGGTCGACGGCCGCGAAGGCGGCCGCGCCGTCGCGCTGCCCGAGGGCGACCACGACGTCGTCGAGGAGGGCTGCGTGCGTGTAGCCGAGCAGGGCGACGGCGCGCTCGTACTCGATGCCGCCGCTCTCGCTGCCGGCCATGAGCTGGTCGAGCAACGACAGGGTGTCGCGCACCGACCCGCCGCCGGCCCGGACCACGAGGGGCAGGACGCCGGGGGCGGCTGCGACGCCCTCGCTCTCGGCGAGCTGCTGCACGTACTCGAGCATCTGCGCGGGCGGGACCAGCCGGAACGGGTAGTGGTGGGTACGCGACCGGATCGTGCCGATCACCTTGTCGGGCTCGGTCGTGGCGAAGATGAACTTGACGTGCTCCGGCGGCTCTTCGACGACCTTCAGCAGCGCGTTGAAGCCCTGCGGCGTGACCATGTGGGCCTCGTCGAGGATGAAGATCTTGAACCGGTCGCGCGCCGGGGCGAACACGGCGCGGTCGCGGATGTCGCGCGCGTCGTCGACGCCGTTGTGGCTGGCGGCGTCGATCTCGATGACGTCGAGCGAGCCGCCCCCGTCGCGGGCGAGCTCGACGCACGAGTCGCAGACGCCGCACGGCGTGTCGGTGGGGCCCTGGGCGCAGTTGAGGCAGCGCGCCAGGATGCGGGCCGACGTCGTCTTGCCGCAGCCCCGGGGGCCGCTGAACAGATAGGCGTGGTTGACGCGGTCGGCGCGCAGCGCCGTGCGGAGCGGATCGGTCACCTGCGACTGTCCGATCAGCTCGGCGAAGTTCTCTGGCCGGTAACGGCGATACAGGGCTGTGACCACGGGACAAGAGTAGTCGGGGCCACCGACGTCCGCGCCGGGCAGGGGGCGACGCGACCCCTCATCGGGGGTGGGTGCGACCTCTGGCGCAACCCGCGCCTCCTTGGTATCTTCGACCCACCGGACGAGCCTCACCAGCTCGTGCCGAACCGTCTCACCAGCGGTGACGCACCGGCCGCGACCCACCCTCGCGGCAGACCGGTCAGGATCAGGATCAGGAGACACCCGCATGTCTGCAGCCACGGCGTCCTCACGCGCCCACCGCCTCTCCGTCTCGGGCAAGGTCAGGGCGGTCCTCGCGCTCGGCACCGTGCTCGGGCTCGGCACCGTCGCGACCCTCGCGGCGTTCACCGACACCGTGACCGCGACCGGCAGCTTCAGCACGGGCACGCTCGACCTCAAGCTGAACGACCAGGACGTCACGACGGCCCTCACCGGCCTGACGATGACCGCGGCGAAGCCCGGCGACTCGACGTACGCGCTCCTCACGGTGCGCAACGGCGGCAGCCTGCCCTTCAACTACACGTACACGACGGTCGCCGGCGGCGCCGACGCGGCTGTCCTCGGCCCTGTGCTGAACTTCGGCGTCGCGAGCCTCGGCACGGGCACCTACAACGTCGGCACGCCCCCGACCTGCAGCTCCGCCACGTTCGGCACGACCCCCGCCACGGTGGTCACGCCCAGCACGACGAAGCTCAGCGCAGGCCCGGCCACGGCTGCCGCCCGGCCCCTGGCGGCCACCCAGGTCGAGTACCTCTGCGTCCGCGCCGAGGTCCCTGCCGACGCGACCAACACGGTGCAGGGCAAGACCGTGACGGCGACCATGACGGTGACCGCCACCCAGCAGTAGCTGCCCCGCAGCTCCTCCCAGCCCCCGCCTCCCAGGGCGGGCGTCCCGAGGCCCCCGCCACCCGTGGCGGACGCGGCCCGGACACGGGAACGGCGGAGTCCGGCGTCGGGTGCCCGACTCCGCCGTTCCCCTCACGATCCACCTGCCCGACGCGCGACGAGGGGAGCCACGCATGGCGTCCTCCCCCGGACGCGCGCGGCACGACCGGCCGCCGGTCGACCACGCCCGCCGCAACGCCCGGGCGCGCTTCTTCGCGCGCGAGGTCGTCCTCTGGGCCGGCGCCCTCACCGGCGTGGTCTGCCTGACGGCTGCTGCCCTCGCCGTCTTCGCGGGCGTCACCCCCCTCATCTTCCGGTCCGGCTCGATGTCCCCCGACATCCCCACGGGTGCCCTCGCGCTGGCGCGGACGGTGCCGGCGGCCGACGTGGCCGTCGGCGACGTCGTGAGCGTCCCCCGCGCGGACGGCGTCCGCGTCACCCACCGCGTGGTCGAGACGGACGACGCGGGCGGCGCCTCCCGGTCCCTCGTCCTCAAGGGCGACGCGAACCCGGTGACCGACCCGGACCCGATCGTCGTCGCGGAGGCCGACCGTGTCTTCTGGTCGACGCCCCGCCTCGGCGAGTGGGTCGACCAGGCGCTCGCCCCCGGCTGGGTGTTCGTGATCGGCACGCTCTTCGGCATGCTCGCCATGATCGGCTTCCGCCGCCCGCGCGCCGAGGACCTCGCCGCGACCGCCCACGAGCCGGCACCTGCCGACGGAGGCCGAGCCGAGGAGGTGCGTGCCCGCCACGATGACGGGCCGCGCCACGCGGCCGGCCGGCACCGCACCTCCGGCACTGCCGGCACCGCCGCCGTGTCGACCGTCGTCGCGCTCGCCCTCGCGGCCAGCCTCGCTGCGGTGCCCCCCGAGTCCACCCTCGCCGCCTTCGCCGACACGACCCGCGCGACCGGGACGGCGACCACGGGGACCCTCGTGGGCGCCTCGACGATCGGGTGCACCGGCGGCGGTCTCCTCGGGGCCCCTGTGCTGTCGTGGGACGTCCCGACGCCGCTCCCCGCGGGCGGAGTCGAGCCGCCGTCGTGGAACGTGTACCGGAACGGCGTGACGCTGCCGGTCGCCACCGTGACGGTGAAGAGCTACCAGGTGCCAGCGGAGATCCTCGGCGTCAGCGCCGCGACCTACCGCGTGCAGGGCACGGCCGGTACCGCGCCGTGGTCGTCGCCCGTCTCGGGGACTCGAACGGTCAATTTCGGCCTGCTGGGAGTCACCTGCAGCACAGCGACCTGACCGGCTGGTCCCGTCCGCACCAGGCAGGACGCAGCGCCGAAGCGCCGCAGGGGCGGCGGCGCACCGTCTCGAGGACGCGACCGGCTGGTCCCGTCCGCACCAGGCAGGACGCCGCGCCGAAGCGCCGCAGGGGCAGCGGCGCCCGTCTCGAGAAGGTGACCGGCTGGTCCCGTCCGCACCAGGCACGAGGCCGCGCCGACGCGCCGCAGGGGCGGCGGCGCGTTAAAAAGTAGAGACCCCTCACGCACCCGCCAGAGCCCGGTTGCCCTTGCTGCGTTTCCGCCCTGGGGGAGTTGGCCTGGATGGCGCCACGTGAGGAGCCTCCAGAAGTTTAGCGGCTCCTGGGTGGTCTGCGCGACACGGGGTGTTCCCTGGGTGCATGAGAATCGTCATCGCCGGAGGACACGGCAAGATCGCCCAGCTCCTCGAACGCCGACTCGCCGACGCCGGGCACGACACGGTGGGCATCGTCCGCAACCCCGACCACACGTCCGACCTCGAGGCGGCGGGTGCTCGCGCGCTCGTCCTCGACCTGGAGCAGACCGACGTCGAGACCCTCGCGGGCCACCTCGACGGTGCCGACGCCGTGGTCTTCGCTGCCGGCGGCGGGGGCGGCAGCGGCGCGGAGCGCAAGCTCACGATCGACCGCGACGGAGCGGTCCTGCTCGCCGACGCGGCGGAGAAGGCGGGCGTCGGCCGCTACGTGATGGTCTCGGCCATCGGCACGGACGACTTCGACGCCGAGAAGGCCCAGCTGCCCGCCGAGGACGACGACGCCGTCTACCAGGTGTACATGCGCGCGAAGAGCGAGGCCGACGCCGACCTGCGCGCCCGCGACGGCCTGGACTGGACCGTGGTGCGCCCCGGCGGCCTCACCGACGACCCCGGCACCGGCCAGGTCACGGTGGGCCAGACCGTCGAGCGGGGCACGGTCTCCCGCGCCGACGTGGCGGAGGTGATCGCCACCGCGATCATCGAGGGCACCGCGGTGAAGACCCAGTTCGAGCTCGTCTCGGGCGAGACTCCCGTCTCGGACGCGCTCGCCACGATCAAGTACTGAGGTCGACGCAGGGGGCTGCCCCTGCCGTCGACGAGAGAGGCCCAGGAGGCGCGACGTGCGCCTCCGGGGCCTCTGTCGTCCGGCACGCGGCCGGCCTGGCACGTCCTAGCGGAGCGCGGCGGCCTGCCGGGCGATCTCGAGCTCCTCGTTCGTGGGGACGACGAGGACGTCGACGGACGCTCCCTCGGGCGAGATCCGGCGAGCGTCGCGCGAGGCCAGCTCGTTCCGGTCGTCGTCGATCCGGATGCCGAAGAAGTCGAGCCCGGCCAGCGTGCGGCGGCGCAGCAGGGCGTTGTTCTCGCCGACGCCCGCGGTGAAGACGACCGCGTCGAGTCCGCCGAGCTGCGCGACGTAGGCGCCGACGTAGTGGCGGATGCGGTGGCGGTAGACGGCCAGCGCCGACTCGGACACGGCGTCGCCGCGCGAGGCGCTGTCCTGCACGTCGCGCATGTCGCCGCTGCCCGTCAGGCCGAGCAGGCCGCTGCCCTTGTTGAGCAGCGTCTCGAGCTCGTCGAAGTCGAGGCCCGCCTCGCGGTGCAGGTGGAAGACGGCTGCCGGGTCGATGTCGCCGGACCGCGTGCCCATCACGAGCCCCTCGAGGGGCGTCATGCCCATGCTCGTCTCGATCGAGCGGCCGCCGTCGATCGCTGCGGCGGAGGCGCCGTTGCCGAGGTGCAGGACGATGATCTTGAGCTCGGCCAGCGGACGGCCGAGGAACTCGGCGGTCTTCTCGGACACGTACTTGTGCGAGGTGCCGTGGAACCCGAACCGGCGCACGTGGTGCTTCTCGGCCAGCTCCGCGTCGATCGCGTAGGTGTACGCAGCGGGCGCCAGCGTCTGGTGGAACGCCGTGTCGAACACCGCCACGTGGGGCACGTCGGCGAACGCCTCCTTCGCGGCCCTGATGCCCTGCAGGTTCGCGGGGTTGTGCAGCGGCGCCAACGCGGAGAGGCGGTCGATCGCCTTCTCCACCTCGTCGGTGACGAGCGTGGCCCGGTCGAAGTCCACTCCCCCGTGCACGACACGGTGGCCGACGGCCGTGGGCGGGTGCTCGTCGAAGGAGGGGCCTTGTGCGGCGAAGGCGGCCATCATCGCCTCGAACCCGGCCGCGTGGTCGGCGATCGGCTGCGAGTCGTTGCTGCTCTCGGCACCCGTCAGGTGGTTGCGGTGCCGGGTCTGGCCCACCGCCTCCCCGATGCGCTCGACCAGACCCGACGCGAGCGTCGTCTCGTCGTCCAGCTCGATCAGCTGGTACTTGAACGACGACGAGCCGGAGTTGACGACGAGCACTGCGCTCACGGGGTGTTCCCTTCGGTGGTGGTGGTGGTCTCGGCGGCGGCCGCCTCGGTGCCGGCCTGGATGGCGGTGATGGCCACCGTGTTGACGATGTCGCCGACGAGCGCGCCGCGGGAGAGGTCGTTGATCGGCTTGCGGAGGCCCTGCAGGATGGGCCCGATCGCGACCGCCCCCGCACTCCGCTGCACGGCCTTGTACGTGTTGTTGCCGGTGTTCAGGTCGGGGAAGATGAACACGGTCGCGCGGCCCGCGACCTCGGAGTCGGGCATCTTGGCGGCGGCCACGACCGGGTCGGCCGCGGCGTCGTACTGGATCGGTCCCTCGACGAGCAGGTCGGGGCGGCGCTCGCGCACCAGCGCCGTCGCGGCGCGGACCTTCTCGACGTCGGCGCCCGAGCCGCTGTCGCCGGTGCTGTAGCTGAGCATGGCCACGCGGGGCTCGATGCCGAACTGCACCGCGGTCTCGGCCGACGAGATCGCGATGTCGGCGAGCTGCTCGGCGGTCGGGTCGGGGATGACGGCGCAGTCGCCGTAGACCAGCACCCGGTCGGCGAGCGCCATGAGGAACACGCTCGAGACGACGCCGACGCCCGGCACCGTCTTGATCACCTCGAACGCGGGACGGATGGTGTGGGCCGTCGTGTGCGCCGCCCCGGAGACCATGCCGTCGGCGAGGCCGAGCTTGACCATCATCGTGCCGAAGTACGAGACGTCGGTGACCGTGTCCATCGCCATGCTCGCGGAGATGCCCTTGTGCGCCCGCAGCTTCGCGTACTCGGCGGCGAACTGCACCTGCAGGCTGGCGTCGAAGGGGTCGAGCACGCGGGCGTCGGCCAGGTCGAGGCCGAGCTCGGCGCCGCGTGCGCGGATGACGCCCTCGTCGCCCAGCAGCGTCAGGTCGGCCACGCCGCGCTGCAGCAGCGTCGACGCGGCGCGCAGGATGCGGTCGTCGTCGCCCTCGGGCAGCACGATGTGCTTCTTGACGCTGCGGGCGCGCTCGAGCAGCTGGTGCTCGAACATCAGCGGCGTGACGACGCCGGAGGGGCTCACCTCGAGCAGGCGCAGCAGCTCGGCGCCGTCGACGTGCGTCTCGAAGAGCGACAGCGCGAGGTCGTACTTGCGGGGCGAGTCGGCGGCGAGGCGACCCCGGGTCTGGGTGATGGCCAGCGCGGCGTCGTAGGTGCCGAGCTCGCTGCGGGCGATCGGCAGCGTGCTGCCGAGGCCCTCGATCAGCCGGTCGACCTGGGGGGCGAGCGCGAAGCCGCCGTTGAGCACGACCGCGGCGAGCGACGGGAACGTCTCGGACGCGTGGGCGAGCACCGTCGCGACGAGCACGTCGGACCGGTCGCCGGGCACGACCACCACGGCCCCCTCGATCAGCCGCGGCAGGACGTTCTCCATCGACATGGCGGCGACGACGACCCCCTCGACCTCACGGTCGAGCAGGGCCTCGTCGCCACGCAGGAACGTCGAGCCGGTCGCCTCGAGCACGGCGCGGACGGTGGGCGCGACGAGGAGGCGGTCCTCCGGCAGCGCCCAGACGGGCACGGTGCCCGAGGGGCTCCCGGCGAGCGCCTGGCCCACGCCCTCGACGACGTCGTCGAGGTGCTCGGGGTCGACCCGGTTCGCGACGACGGCGAGCAGGCTGGCGTGCTCGTTGCGGAGCTCGGCCGTCGTGACCTCGGCCACCTGGCGCATGTCCGCGCCGGTGCGGGGAGTCGTGCCGTCGGCGGCGCTGCGGCCGCCGAGCACGAGCAGCACGGGGGCGCCGAGGTTGGCGGCCACCCGGGCGTTGAACGACAGCTCAGTGGGGCTGCCGACGTCGGTGTAGTCGGAGCCGATCACCACGACGGCGTCGCACTGCCGCTCGACGGCGGAGAACCGGCTGACGATGGCGGCCAGCGCCGCGTCGGGATCGCGGTGCACGTCGTCGTAGGTGACGCCGACGCACTCCTCGTAGTCGAGGTCGACGCTGTCGTGGGCGAGCAGCAGCTCGAGGACGTAGTCGCGCTCGCGCGTCGACCGCGCCACGGGACGGAACACCCCCACCCGGCCGACCTCGTGGCTCAGCGTGTCGAGGACGCCGAGGGCGATCGTCGACTTGCCGGTGTGGCCTTCTGCGGACGTGATGTAGATGCGGGTGGACACGTCGCCCAGCCTACGTCCGGCGGGCTCGGAGGCGCCGGGGAGCTCAGCGCGGCAGGCGCGGGCTGTCCGGGTTCAGCAGCGAGTGCCTGCGGCCGTAGCCGAAGTAGAGCACGAGGCCGACGACCAGCCAGATGCCGAAGCGCAGCCAGGTCTCCCAGTGCAACTGCGAGATGAGGAACCCGCTCGCCAGCACCCCGAAGGCCGGGACGAAGGGCATGAACGGGAGGCGGAACGTGCGCGGCTCGTCGGGCTTGCGGTAGCGGAACACGATGACCGCGACGCAGACCACCACGAACGCAGCGAGGATGCCGATGTTCGTCAGGTCGGCGACGGCGCGGATGGGGAACACCCCGGCGAGCAGCGCGGAGGCGATGCCCGCGATCCACGTGACGCGCTGCGGGACGCCCTTGCGATCGGTCCGCGCGAACCAGCCGGGCAGCAGGCCGTCGCGGCTCATCGAGAACCAGACCCGCGTGACGCCGAGCAGGAACGTCAGCATGACGGTGAGGATCGAGATGACGGCGAACACCGAGATGATCGTGGCCACCACCGGCAGGCCGACGCTGCTGAACGCCGAGGCGAAGCCGGCGGCCGGGTCGATCTCGCGGTAGTCCTGCATGCCGGTGAGCACCAGGGTGGCGGCGACGTAGAGGATCATCGCGATGATCAACGACAGGATGATCGCCTTCGGCATGTGCTTCTTGCCGTCGACGCTCTCCTCCGCCGCGGTGCTCATCGCGTCGTAGCCGAAGACGGCGAAGAAGACGGTGGCGGCCCCGGTGAAGACCGGCCCGAAGCCGTTGGGCACGAAGGGCGAGAAGTTCTCGGCGCTCAGGTGGAACAGGCCGATGCCGATGATGAACAGCACCAGCAGCACCTTGATGCCGACGGCGACGATCTCGAAGCGGCCGAACGCCTTCGATCCCCGGCTCAGGATGAAGGTCACGACCAGGCAGACGACGATCGCGGGCAGGTTGACCACGCCGCCCTGCCCCGCGTCGGGCGTCGAGGCGATCGCGTCGGGGAGGTGCAGCCCGAGCCCCGAGAGGAACGCGTCGAAGTAGCCCGAGATGCCGATCGCGACGACGGCCACGATGGCCACGTACTCGAGCAGCAGGTCCCAGCCGATGAACCAGCCGATGATCTCGCCGAGGGCGACGTAGCCGTAGGTGTAGGCGGAGCCGGCCCGCGGGATCATGCCCGCGAACTCGGCGTACGAGAGCGCCGCCGCGGCACTCGCGAGACCGGCGATCAAGAAGGAGAACAGGACGGCCGGCCCGACGCCCGGGTTCGCGTCGTCGCCGTGGGCGACGAGCCCCGCCAGCGAGAAGATGCCGACGCCGATGATGCCGCCGACGCCGATGGCCGTCAGCTGCCACAGGCCGAGGCTCTTGAAGAGGCCGGTGCCCCCGGTCTCGTCCTCGATCTGCTGCACGGGCTTCTTGCGCAGCACCGAGCGGGATCCGTCACGTCGTGTGGTCACGAGCGCCTCCTGTGCGCACGCCGTCGTGCGCGGTCTGGCCGAGGGGCGCGGGTGCGCCGTGGCGATATGTTACCCCCGCGACAGCTCTCGGTGGGTCCCGGTCATCCGGTCACCGCGGCTCGACGGCTCAGGAGTAGTCGTGCTGCGCGACTCCGAGGGAGCGGTACACCGCGTTGCCCTCGGTCGAGGCGTCGGGGTCGAGCTCCCAGTTGACGTCGTCGCCGCCGTCGGCCGCGGGCCGGACGAGGCTCTTCTGCGGCTGGCCGCCGATCGACTCGAGCTGCTCGGTGCGGGCCTCCTGGCCGTCGTCGCCGAGGAAGGACGCGGTGTAGGTGTCGTCAGTCATGACCAGAACCTACGCGGGCGCCCTCGGGTCTGACCGGCGCCTCCGACGGTTCCCAGGGTCGGGCGGCTCGCACGTCGGTGTCCTCGCCGGGGTCGGCCCCTCCTATGATCGTGCCGTGATCATCCGCGCTGCCGCCGAATCCGACCTGCCGGGGGTCCTCGAGATCCACGCCGACGCCGTCGCCCGCTCGACCGCCATCTGGACCGACGTGGAGCCCGACCTGCAGGGGCGCCGCGACTGGCTCGCCGCCCACAGCCGCCCGGGCACGGCCGCCGTCGTCGCCGTCGAGGGCGACCTCGTCGTCGGGTACGCGAGCTTCGGCCCGTTCCACGCCAAGGACGGCTACCGCCACACGGTCGAGAACAGCGTCTACGTGCGCGAGGGGCACCAGGGGGCCGGCATCGGCCGCAGCCTGCTGGAGGCGCTGGTCGCCGGGGCCGCGGAGGCCGGCCACCACGTCATGGTCGCCCTCGTCGAGGCCGGCAACGAGGGCTCGGTGCGCCTGCACCGGTCGCTCGGCTTCGAGGACGCGGGGCTGCTGCGCGAGGTCGGCGTCAAGTTCGGCCGCTGGCTCGACCTTCGGTACATGACGCTGATGCTCGACGGCACCGCCGCCTCCTAGGCCCGCCGCCCGGTGTCGCCCGCAAGGAGAACGAGAAAGACCCTCCCGAAGGGGAGGGCCTTTCTCGTGTCGCCCGCAGGGCGAACCAGAGGAGGACGAGCGATGGCCCTCCCGAAGGGGAGGGCCATCGCGACGCGGAGGATAGGGGATTCGAACCCCTGAGGGCTTGCACCCAACACGCTTTCCAAGCGTGCGCCATAGGCCACTAGGCGAATCCTCCAGGGCGAGCGACAGCATCACTGGCGCACGACCTCGTCCATGGTAGCGGACGGCGCGAGGTGCTGCGGACGCACCTGCGGCGGGCGGCGGGCACGCGGCGCGCGGCCGGCCCGACGTAGCATCGTCGGATGGACTCCCCCGCCTCCGCCCAAGTCGACAGCTGGCTGTGGGCGGTCCGTGTCTACAAGACGCGCTCGGCGGCGACGACGGGCTGCCGCGCCGGGCACGTCCGGGTGAACGGCGAGCGGGTCAAGGCGTCGCAGTCGGTCCGGCCCGGCGACGAGGTCCGGGTCCGCGTGGCCGGGTTCGACCGGATCCTCGTGGTCCGCACGTGCCTCGTGAAGCGGGTCGGCGCCTCCGTCGCCGCCGAGGCGATGACCGACCTGACACCGCCTCCTCCCCCGCGCGAGGAGACTGCCGTGGTGGCGGTCCGGGACAGGGGGGCCGGTCGACCGACGAAGCGCGAACGGCGCGACCTCGAGAAGCTCCGCGACCGCTGACGCGGCTGTCGGGCACACACCGGCCACCGACGCCGGGAGGACGCCGCGCCGGGCTTTCGCGGACCGGACAGAGCGGTCCGGCCCGGGGGACGCCTCCCTTATGATCGGTGCCACGGCAGGCCGTCGGGAGACGGCCGTCCTCTCTGAGGGGGGAGGCAGCCGAGGGCCGAGGGGGCTGACATGGTGACTGGCGTCGCGCGCGACGACTTCGAGGTGATCGCCGTGCCCCGGCGCACGATCGCCCGGACCGCCGTACTGACCGCCGTCTTCAGCCTCGTGCCCGTGCTCGCGGCCCTGCTGTGGCTGACCTGGCCGACCGGTCGCTGGCCGGCCGTGCTGTGGGTCGCCGATGTCGCCGTCGTCGTGGGGCTCCTCATGTACTGGCGCTTCCGGGTCTCGCACGCCGGCGTCAGCTCGACCGAGTTCTTCAAGCGCGGCTGGCTCCCCGGCAGCGTACGGCTCCCCCGAGACGCCGTCGCGACCGTCCTCGTCGCGCGCACCTACCGCGGCGCCTCGACCGAGACCGTGCCGCAGCTCATCGCCCTCGGCCACGACGGCGAGGTGCTCTTCCGCATGCGGGGCGGCTACTGGCCCGACGAGGCGATCACCGCCGTCACCGATGCGCTCGGCAGTGCCGTGACGACCGTCTCGCGGCCGATGTCGGGGCCTGAGTTCTACCGCACCTGGCCCGAGAGCCGGTCGTGGTACGAGGGCCGACGGTGGCTCAGCACCACGCTGGTCGTGCTGGCCTTCGCCGTCACGACGGGCCTGCTGGCCCTCTTCTGGCAGGCCTTCACGGGCTGAGCCCTCCCGAGTCGCGCGGAGCACCCCGGGCGAGCCCGAGACCGTGGGCCCCGGGCCCCGCCGGGCTCAGCGCCGGCGCAGCGTCCCGAAGATCCCCTTGACGACCTCGCGCACGATCGTCTTGCCGGCGCTCGAGCCGAGCACGTCGCCGAGCACGCCGCCCGCGCCGCTGCCGCCCACACGCCCGCGCCCCGACGACGAACCAGAGGAGGAGCGGGTCGAGCCGCCCGCCCGACGCGCCCTCGTCGACGCGGCGGCCCGCTCGGCCTTCTCGAACTCTCGCTGCTGTCGCTCGTACTCGGCCTGGGCGGCCTTCCGCTCCTTCTCGGCCGCCTTCAGGGCCGCGGCGTCGTGCTTCTCCCGGGCCGCCGCCTCCTTCGCCTCGAGCACGAGGGCCTCGTCGCGCGCGGTCGCCTCGTCGAGCTCGCGACGGCGCAGCGCGGCGGCCTCGAGCTTGCGGGCCAGCATCTCGCGCGCGGAGTCGCGGTCGACCGGAGTGCCGTAGACCGGCCAGAGCGGCGAGGCAGCCACCTGGGCGGCCATCTCGTCGGCGGGCAGGGGCGACATCGAGCCCTGGGGCGCCCGGACCCGCGTCCACGCGACCGGGCTGGGCGCGCCCTTCTCGTTCATCACGGTGACGACCGCCTCCCCCGTGCCCAGGCTGGTCAGCACGGCCCCGAGGTCGTAGTCGCTCGTGGGGTAGGTCGAGACGGTCGCCCGCAGCGCCTTGGCGTCGTCGGGCGTGAAGGCCCGCAGCTGGTGCTGGATCCGTGAGCCGAGCTGGGCGAGCACGTCGCCGGGCACGTCCTTCGGGGTCTGCGTGACGAAGACGATGCCGACGCCCTTCGACCGGATCAGCCGCACGGTGCGCGTCACCTGGTCGAGGAACGCGTCCGAGGCGCCCGCGAAGAGCAGGTGGGCCTCGTCGAAGAAGAACACGAGCTTAGGTCGGTCGAGGTCGCCCACCTCGGGGAGGTCGTTGTACAGGTCGGCCAAGAGCCACATCAGGAACGTCGAGAACAACGCCGGCCGGTCGTGGACGCCGGGCAGCTCGAGCAGGCTGACGATGCCGCGACCGTCGGCCGCGGTGCGGAGGAACACGGCCGTGTCGATCTCGGGCTCGCCGAAGAACGCGTCGGCGCCCTGGTCGGCGAAGGTGATCAGCTCGCGCAGCACCACCCCGACGGTCGCCTTGCTGAGCCCGCCGAGCTCGGCGAGCTCGGCCTTGCCGTCGTCGCTCGTCAGGTAGGTGAGCACGCTGCGGAGGTCGGCGAGGTCGAGCAGCGGCAGCCCCGCCTGCTCGGCGTAGTGGAAGACGAGGCCGAGGCTCGACTCCTGCGTGTCGTTCAGGCCGAGCACCTTGCTGAGCAGGATCGGCCCGAAGCCGCTCACCGTCGCCCGCACCGGGACGCCAGGGCCGCCGTCGCCGAGCGAGAAGAACTCGGCCGGCGCCGCCAGGGGCGTCCAGTCCTGGCCGATGCCGCGGGTGCGCGCGAGCAGCTTCTCGCTCGACTCGCCCGGGGCGGCGAGGCCGGAGAGGTCGCCCTTCACGTCGGCCGCGAAGACGGGCACGCCCGCCGCGGACAGCTGCTCGGCGAGCACCTGCAGCGTCTTCGTCTTGCCCGTGCCCGTCGCGCCCGCGATCAGGCCGTGCCGGTTCAGCATCCCGAGCGGGATCCGCACGGGGACGTCGGCGAGCGCGTCGCCGTTGACGAGCGAGCCGATCTCGAGGGCCGGGCCCTCGGGGGCGTAGCCGGCGCGCACCGCGTCGACGGCACCGGACGAGAGCGGACCCGAGGAGGCGGTCGTCGCCTCGGCAGGACCGGCGGCGGCGACCGGGTCGGACGCGCCTGCGTCCTGCGCTGCCGCCGCTCCCGCTGCCGCCCGTGCGTCCCGCTCGGCGTCGCCCGCCTCCTGCGCCGCCGCCTCGGCCTCGGCCGCGAGCTGCTCGGCCCGCGCCAACGCCGACTCCGCGTCGCGCTTCGCCTGCTCGGCGGCGGCGACCGCCGCCGCGGCCTCCGCCCTGGCCTGGTCGAGGGGGTCGGTCATGGGGTCAGCCTAGGCACCCGTGCCGACGCGCGTCTGCCACGCCCAGCCGCGGCCCCGGACCCGCTCCTGCTCGTCGAGCAGCCGGTGGGCGACCGGGGCCCAGAGGACGACCGCGACGCCGGCGCCGATCAGCAGCCCGCCGATCGTGTCGGTCAGCCAGTGCGCCCCGAGGTAGGTGCGGCTGAGCAGCATCAGCACGGTCCAGACGACGCCGGCCGCCCAGACCCAGACGCGGCGGAGCACGACCCCGAGCACGACGGCGAGGGTCGCCGCGTTGGCGGTGTGGCCCGACGGGAACGAGCCGTAGTCGCTCACCACGAGGATCTCGGTCGGCCGCGCCCGCCCGAAGGTGTGCTTGATCACCTGGACGACGCCGGCGCTCAGGGCGCACGCGCAGATCCAGTAGAGAGCCGCCCACGGGCGCCGCCGCAACAGGAAGACCACGGCGACGCCGATCGGCACGACGAAGACGCCGATCAGCCCTGCCCCGACCGTGTCGAAGAGGAGGGCCGGGGCGATCCAGAAGTCGCTGCGGTGCTCGACGAGCTCGTTCATGACCCGTTCGTCGATGCCGAGCCGCCCCGCCCTCGCCGTCACGACCACGCCGATCAGCAGCACGACCCCGATCGCGCCGAGCGCGCTGAAGACCCACCACCGGCGCTGCACGCGACGCGCGACGGTCGCCTCCCGCGGGGTGGCCGACTTCGGGGCGAGGGGGGAGGTGTCCATCCGCCGACAGTACCGACGGAGGTGCGGCGCGGCCCGCCCGGGCCGGCCGGCGCCTCCTGGGGGCTGCTCCGCGCCTCCGCGGCCCGCCCTAGTGGGCGAGCGCCGGGACGCTGCGCGGCCGGACCAGCAGCCACAGGCTGAGGATCGCCACCGCCGAGGTGACCATCATCACGCTGCCCATCGGCACGGCGGTGTCGATCCCCAGGAACCCGACGACCGGCGAGATGATTCCGGCGAGGCCGAAGTTGAGGGCCCCGAGCAGGGACGCCGCCGTGCCGGCCTCCGCGCCGTGGTTCGCGAGGCCGAGCACCTGCACCTGCGGGAACGTGAAGCCGCACGCCGCGATGAAGAACCACAGCGGCACGAGGATGCCGAGCAGCCCCACGTGCAGCGAGTCGAGCAGCACGATCAGGCCGGCGCTGACGATCAGCACGGTCGTCGACCCCGCGAGGATGTAGGCCGGGGGCACCCGACGGGCGAGTCGCGAGCTGACCTGGACGCCGACGACGATGCCGAGCGAGTTGACCGCGAAGAGGTAGCCGTACTGCTGGGCGTCGAGGCCGTAGACGTCCTGGAAGAGGAAGGACGAGGCCGACAGGTACGTGAAGAGGCCGGAGAAGACCATGGCGCCGATCAGCGCGACGCCGACGAAGACGCGGTCGCTGAAGAGCGCCTTGTAGCGCTGCCGGAGGGTCGTGTGGCCGGCGCCGTGTCGGTCCGACTCGGGCAGGGTCTCGACGATCAGGAAGATCGCCGCGAGCAGGATGAGCACGCCGTAGGCGACGAGGAACCAGAAGATGCCGCGCCAGTCGGTGAACCGGAGCAGCTGCGAGCCGACGACCGGGGCGAGCACGGGCGCGAGGCCGGTGACGAGCGCGAGGCGGGACAGCATGCGCACCAGCGGCAGGCCGCCGAACAGGTCGCGCACGGTGGCCATGGCGACGACGCCGCCGGCGGCGGCGCCCATGCCCTGCAGGACGCGGAAGACCGCGAGCCACGTGATGTCGGGCGCGGCGGCGGCACCGATGCTGGCGCCGATGTGGACGGCGGTGGCCACGATGAGGGGCAGTCGGCGGCCGACCTTGTCGCTCCAGGGCCCGACGAGCAGCTGCCCGACACCGAAGCCGATCGTCGTCGCCGTGAGGGTGAGCTGCACGAGGCCCGCGGTGACGCGCAGGTCGTCCTCGAGCGAGGGGAACGCCGGCAGGTAGAGGTCGATCGTGAGCGGGCCGAGCGCGGTCAGCGCGCCCAGGACGATCACGTAGACGAGCCTCTGGCGGCGGGTCAGGGCGTCACCGGGGTGGACGACGATGCTCACGGGGGTGTCCTCACGACAGGGCCGGCCAGGCGCACTCGAATCGGTTCGATCCGACACCGTGCGACCTGGACGTGGTGGTGGGTGGGAGGGGTGACGCTGCGCACGGACGACGGGCGTGGTCGACATCGATCGTAGCCCCGCCTCGGCCCCGCCGACAGTGCCTCAGTCTCGGCCTCAGTCTCGGCCTCCGCCGCACGACGGAGTCCGACTTCGCGACACAGCGTCGCCGAGGCCGACGGCTGTCGAGCACCACTAGGATCGGCTCAGCCGGGGCCCCCGCCGCGGCCACGGCACGACATCCAGGAGGCCTCCATGGTCGACGCCCGCATCGTCCAGACGACCAAGGCGCTGCACGGCGCCATCGTCGAGCTCGCGTCGAAGCAGCCCGTGTCGACCATCACGGTGGCCGACGTCACGCGCGCCGCGGGGATCAACCGTGCGACGTTCTACAGCCACGCGACGTCGCCGGGCGGCCTTCTGACCGACGTGATCACGCCGGAGCTCGACCAGATCCGCCTCGACGACCAGGCCGCCCGCGCGGCCTCGACCGGTGCCGACGGCGCGGAGTTCACCAGCCGGGCCATCGAGCGCGTCGTCGACCACGTCGTCCGCTACCGCGACATGTACCGGCTCGCGCTGCCGGACGCGCTGGACGCGTCGATCCACCAGGCGCTCGCCGGCCACTTCGAGACCTCGTCCCTGCAGCACATCGAGCGGCTGCCCGAGGGCTCGCTGCCCGAGGGGCTGTCGGTCCACATCGCCGCCGGCTGGTTCGCCCACGCCCTCGTCGGGGCCATCGAGGCCTGGCTGCGGGGCAAGCGCACCAGCCGCAAGGCGCTGCTCGACACCATGGCCGCCATGACGCCGTCCTGGTGGCAGTGACCGCCACCTCCTCGCGCCCCTAGGCCGGGTGCGCGTCGGCCGGGTCGGCCGGGTCGAGCTCGACCCTCGCGGGGCCGAGCCGCAAGACGCCGTCTGTCAGCGGCTCGCAGCGCATCCCGCCCAGCCCCCGCATGACCCGGAACGCCCCGGGAGCGAGCACGTGGTCCATCCAGGCGCACGGGTTCGCCGGCCTGTTCACGCGCAGCAGGACCGGGCCGTCGCCCGTGTCGAGGCTGATGGTGCGTCCGCGCAGGGCGTCGACGTCGAGGCCGCGCGTGACGACGTTGCGCCGGGTCGCGACCACGTCGAGCGGCTCGTCGAGGCCGAGGAGGCGCGCGACCGTCTCGAGGGACTCGGCCGCGAACAGCGTCACCGACGCGCCCCGGTGCGCGGGCTTCGCGAAGTAGCGGTCGCCGACGATCCCGAGGCCGGCGCGGAGCTCGATGCTGTCGTGAACCTCGGGCCCGGCCGGAGGCGGCTCGGGCCCGTCGGCGGGGCGGCCGACGTAGCGGGAGCGGGGCGACGCGAGCAACAGCTCGATCGTGACCGGGTGCGGGCTCGCGACCGTCGCCTCCTCGTCCCCTGCCGTCACGGCACCACCGTAGTGGTCGGGAACGGCGAGAGCCGACCGCCCCGGTGCAGGGCGATCGGCTCTCGTGGTGGTGCGGGTGGTGCGGGGTGGTGCTACTTCGTCAGCGGACCCAGGGTGGGGTCGTTGGCGTACGCCTCAGCGGCGTTCTCCTTGGTGACGATCTGCGGGGGCAGCAGGAACGCGGGCACGATCTTCGAGCCGTTGTCGTACGACTCGTCGTCGTTCGTCTCGGCCTTGTCGCCCTCGGACAGCGAGGTCACCATGTCGATGGCCTGCGCGACCAGGTTGCGGGTGTCCTTGTTGATCGTGGAGTACTGCACGCCCTCCATGATCGACTTGACCGACTCGACCTCGGAGTCCTGACCGGTGACGACCGGGACGTCCTTGCCGGCGGACTGCACCGACGTGATGATGGCGCGGGCCAGCGTGTCGTTGGGGCTCAGGACGCCGTCGAGCTCGGACGAGCTGTAGGTGCTGGTGAGCAGCGAGTCCATGCGGCGCTGGGCGTTCTCGGCCTTCCAGCCGTCGGTCGCGGTCTGCTTGATGTCGGTCTGGCCGGAGGCGACGACGACGGAGCCGTCGTCGATGGCCGGCTGCAGGACGCTCATCGCGCCGTCGAAGAAGACTGCCGAGTTGGCGTCGTCGGACGAGCCGGAGAAGAGCTCGATGTTGTACGGGCCCTCGGCCTTCTTGGCCTTCATGCCGTCGAGCAGGGCCTGGCCCTGGAGCTCGCCGACCTTGAAGTTGTCGTAGGCGACGTAGTAGTCGACGTCCTCGGTGTTGAGGATGAGGCGGTCGTAGGCGATGACGACGGCGCCGGCGTCGTGCGCGGCCTTGACCTGGGTGCCGAGCTGAGCACCGTCGGCCGCGCCGATGATGATCACCTTCGCGCCCTTGGTCACCATCGACTGGATCTCTTCCTGCTGGTTCGCGACGGTGCCGGAGGCGGCCGCGTACTGCACGTCGGGCTTGAAGCCCGCCTCGGTGAGGCCGTCGGTGAACAGGTCGCCGGCGAGGACCCAGTTCTCGCTGGTCTTCGCGGGCAGGGCC
Source organism: Frigoribacterium sp. PhB116 (assembly GCF_004364285.1). Taxonomy (GTDB): domain Bacteria; phylum Actinomycetota; class Actinomycetes; order Actinomycetales; family Microbacteriaceae; genus Frigoribacterium. The sequence continues at coordinate 1,085,955 of NZ_SOBE01000001.1, forward strand.
ACGCCGATGGTCGAGCCCTGCTCGAAGCCGGAGGCCGCGTCGCCCGAGCCGGCGTCGGTGCGAGCCGAGTTCGAGCAGCCGCTCAGGATCAGCGTCGTTGCTGCGGCGACCGCCATGGTCGCCAGCGCGATTTTGCGCATGCTGTGTCTACTTTCTTGTAGGGGGGTTGCAGGTGTGGGAACTGGTGCTCCCGGGGAATGCGAGCCCGGCCGTCGGTGGACGGGCACGCGGCGGTGCGGGTCTAGTTGGGCGTGGTCGACTTGGGTCGCTGCACGTCGGTCAGGTCGCCGTTCGGCTGGACCGCGCCGGCGGGGGCATCGGTCGTCGAGCCGACGCCGGACTGGCGGCCGGCGGTCGAGGTCTCGATCGACGCGGCAGGTGCGGCGATGCCGTCCTTGTCGCGACGGAGGCCGCGTGTCAGGAAGCCCGTGATGGACGGTCGGCCCTGGCTCTTGTTGTAGACGTCGACGGCCACGGCGATCAGCAGCACGAGGCCCTTGATCATCTGCACCTTGTCCGAGCCGACGCCCATGAGCTGCAGGCCGTTGTTCAGCACGGCGATGACGAAACCACCGACGATCGAGCCGGTCACGGTGCCGATGCCGCCGGCGACGGCCGCGCCGCCGATGAAGACCGACGCGATGGCGTCGAGCTCCCAGTTCAGGCCGTCCTGGGGACCGGAGGCCCCGGCCCGGGCGACGTAGATCATGCCGGCGAGGGCGGCGAGCACGGACATGTTCATCATCACGAAGAAGTTGATGCGCTTCGCGTTGACGCCCGAGAGCTCGGCGGCGTGCGAGTTGCCACCGACCGCGTAGATGTGCCGGCCGAAGATCGTGTTCTGCGTGATGAACCCGTAGACCAGCACGAGCACGCCGAGGATGATGCCCGACACGGGGAACGAGGTGCCGACCCGGCCGCCGCCGAAGAGCGTGGCGGCGTACAGGATGATCGCGACGAGCACGGCGAGCTTGACGAAGCTGACCCACAGCGGGGCCATCTCGCTGCCCATGGTGCGCTGCACCCGACGGAGGCGGAACTCGCGCCAGACGACGACGGCGGCGAGGACCAGGCCGAGCAGCAGGGTCGCGTTGTTGTAGCCGGTGTTCGGCCCGAACTCGGGCAGGTAGCCGGCGCCGATGACCGTGTAGGCCTCGGGAACGGGCAGCGTGGTCGCGTTGCCGACGAACTGGTTGGCGCCGCGGAAGAGCAGCATGCCCGCCAGCGTGACGATGAAGGCGGGGACGCCGACGTAGGCGACCCAGAAGCCCTGCCAGGCACCGATCGCCGCGCCGACGACGAGGCCGAAGACGATGGCGACGGGCCACGGGAAGTTCCAGGTGGTCATGGACGTCGCCACCATGATGCCGACGAACGCCGCGACCGAGCCGACCGAGAGGTCGATGTGGCCGGCGACGATGACCATCACCATGCCGATGGCGAGGATCAGGATGTACGAGTACTGGCTGACCAGGGCGATGAGGTTCGTCGGCTCGAGGGTGAGCCCGCCCGTCAGGAACTGGAAGATGACGATGGCCACCACGAGGGTCGCGATCATGCCGAACTGACGGGCGTTCGACGTGTTGCCGCCGAAGACCTTCTTCAGGTCCTTGATTCCGCTCATGCGGCCTGCTCCTTCTTCTTCGACGTCATGGTGCGCATGAGCGTCTCGGCGTCGGCGTCCGCCGCGTCGATCTCGTTGGTGACGGTGCCCTCGAAGATCGTGTAGATCCGGTCGGAGAGCCCCAGCAGCTCGGGGAGCTCGGACGAGATGACGATCACGCCTTTCCCCTGGGCTGCGAGCTGGTTGATGATGTTGTAGATCTCGAACTTCGCGCCCACGTCGATGCCGCGGGTCGGCTCGTCCAGGATGAGCAGGTCGGGGTCGGTGAACATCCACTTCGCCAGCACGACCTTCTGCTGGTTGCCGCCGGAGAGCTTCGCGACCCCCTCGTCGACGGTGGGCGTCTTGACGCGGAGGCTCTTGCGGTACTCCTCGGCGATCGAGTGCTCCTCGTAGGTGTTCACGACGGAGGCGCGCGAGATCTTGCTGAGCTTGGCCGCCACGGTCGAGCGCTTGATGTCGTCGAGCAGGTTGAGGCCGAGCACCTTCCTGTCCTCGGAGACGTAGGCGAGCCCGTGGTCGATCGCGTCGCGGACGTTCTTGATCTCGATGCGCTCGCCGTCCTTGACGATCTCGCCGGAGACGAACTGTCCGTACGATCGGCCGAAGATGCTCATGGCCAGCTCGGTGCGGCCGGCGCCCATGAGCCCGGCGAGGCCGACGATCTCGCCCTTGCGGACGGTGATCGACGAGCCCTTGCAGACGAAGCGCTCGGCGGTCTGCGGGTGACGGACCCACCAGTCCTTGACCTCGAAGAACACCTCGCCGATCGAGGGGGTGCGGTCCGGGAAGCGGCTCGCGAGGTTGCGCCCGACCATGCCGCGGATGATGCGGTCCTCGTTGACGCCGTCGGCCTGGACGTCGAGGGTCTCGATCGTCTTGCCGTCGCGGATGATCGTGATCGAGTCGGCGATGGCCTCGATCTCGTTGAGCTTGTGGCTGATCATGATCGACGCGATGCCGCGGCCCTTGAGGCCGCGGATGAGGTCGAGCAGGTGCTGCGAGTCGGCCTCGTTGAGGGCCGCGGTGGGCTCGTCGAGGATGAGCAGCTTGACGTTCTTGTTCAGCGCCTTGGCGATCTCGACGAGCTGCTGCTTGCCGACGCCGAGGTTCTTGATCGCCGTGTCGGGGTCGTCCTTCAGGCCGACGCGCGCGAGCAGGTCGACGGCGCGGGTCTTCGCGGCAGGCCAGTCGATGGCGCCGAAGCGGGTCGGCTCGTTGCCGAGGAAGATGTTCTCGGTGATCGACAGCTCGGGGATCAGCGCGAGCTCCTGGTGGATGATCACGATGCCGGACGACTCGCTGGACTTGATGTCGCGGAACTTCATCACGTCGCCCTGGTAGACGATGTCGCCGGCGTAGGTGCCGAAGGGGTAGACCCCCGAGAGGACCTTCATCAGCGTCGACTTGCCGGCGCCGTTCTCGCCGCAGATCGCGTGGACCTCGCCGGCGCGCACCTGCATCGACACGTCGTCGAGCGCCTTGACGCCCGGGAACTCCTTCGTGATGGAGCGCATCTCGAGGATGACGGGAGAGTCAACGGCCACGGCCGGCACCCCCGCGGCTCCCGCTCATCGTGATCTGTGCTGCGCGCACGCTGACCTCCATGTATCGACTTCGTCGTCGTCACCGTCGGCCAGGGCCGGCGGGAACCATCGTCTTCTCTCGTCGCCCCGGTCCAGGCCCTTCGGGAAGGCCTGTGAGACTCGGGATGTGACCGTTCACACCGCGACTGGAGCAAAGCTAATCCCGGCGGGGGTCCCTGTCAAATGCCTCCGTCCACCGCGTGTCGCCGGGCCCTCGGGAGGATGCCCGGCCGCCGCCCGGCACGAGCACGGGGCCACCCCCTAGAGGAACCACGGACGATCGGTCGAGCCCCGGATCACGAGCTCGGGCGCGATCAGGGTGCGCCCCTCGACGGGCTTGCCGTCGAGCTCGGCGACGACGAGCTCGACGGCGCGCCGACCGATCAGCGCGAAGTCCTGGCGCACGGTCGTGAGCGGGGGCCAGAGGTGGGGTGCGGTCGGCGAGTCGTCGAACCCGACGACGCTGACCTCGCGCGGCACGTCGACACCGGCCTCGCGGAACGCGTGCAGCAGCCCGACCGCCATGAGGTCGTTCGCCGAGAAGACGGCGGTGAAGTCTCGTCGCCTCAGCAGCTCGCGGCCGGCGAGGTAGCCGAAGTCGGCCGTCAGGTCGCCGAGGATCGGCGGCTCGACCGAGAGGTCGGCCTCGGCCATCTCGTAGAGGAAGCCCTGCATCCGCTCGTCGGCCTCGATCCAGTCCTGCGGGCCTGCGACGTGGACGATGTGCTTGTGGCCGAGGTCGATCAGGTGCCGCGTCGCCAGGCGGGCACCGGCGTGCTGGTCGACGGCGAGGCTGTGCGCGTTGGTGCGCGGCGACGAGTCGAGCGCGACGATCGGCACCCTCAGCTCGAGCTCGTCGAGCACGGCGAAGAACTTGCGCTGGGGCGCGATGACGATGATCGCCTCCACCGCCTGGTTGCTCAGCAGGTCGACGCTCGCCCGCACGTCGTCGTCGGCGCGCGACGTGCTGGCGATGCTGAGCCGGTACCCGGCCGCCCTCGCCTCGACCTCGATGGCGTTGACCATGGTCTGCGGCCCGAAGTGGACGTTCTGCAGGGTGAGGACGCCGATCGCCTTCGACCGGCTCGTCGACAGCGCCCGGGCGGCCTGGTTCGGGCGGTAGCCGATCTGGTCGATGACGTCGAGCACGCGCTGCCGCGTCGCGGGGCGGATGCTCGGGCTGTCGTTGAGGACCCGCGACACCGTCTGGTACGAGACGCCCGCGAGGGCCGCGACGTCGCGGATGTTCGGCGCGCGCACCTTCTCGACCTCGTGCTTCACGTCGCTCCATCGCTGATCGGCGATGTGACCGTACACATCGCGCGCTGCAGACCATTATGCAGACTTCGACGGGCACCCCTCGACCGAGGGGCGAGGAGCCGCGCTCAACGACCGCGCGGCGCCCCGCGACCGCTCACCAGCAGCGCGGTGAGCGCCACGACCGCGGCGACGGCGAAGCACGCGACGAAGGCGGCGGGCTCGTCGGCACCGCCGAGCTGGAGGAACGCGGCCCCGGTCACGGCGAGCGCGATCGCCGAGCCCGACGAGTCGGCGATCGTCAGGGCCGAGCTGTTGAAGCCCTTCTCGTCGTCGCGCGACCAGCGCAGCACGAGGACGGAGAAGCGCGGGTACATGAAGCCCATCCCCGCGCCGGCGAGGGCCCAGCCGGTGATGACGACGGCCGGGTGCAGGTGCCCCAGGGCCGACGCACCGGCGGAGAGGACGCCCACGAGCACCAGCACGATGCCGATGCGGATGCCGGTCCGCTGGGCGACCCGGTCGCCGAGCCGCCCCTGCGCCCAGCTCGCGGCGGCCCAGGCGACGGCGCCCAGCGTCAGGGTGATGCCGGAGGCGGCAGGCGCGAAGCCGTACTGCGCCGACAGCATGTACGGCAGGTAGACGTCGCTGCCGAGGAAGGCCGCGCCCACGAGACCGCGCAGCAGCACGAGGGCCGGCACGCCCGCGGCCGCGACGAGGGCGCCACGGGGCAGTAGGGGCCTGAGCGCCACGACGAGCACCACGACGGAGGCGGCGAGCACGGCCGCAGCGGCCGCGAGCGGCAGCTCGGAGAGGAGGTTCAGGGCCATGACGGCGAGGGCTGCGGCGACCGACCACGCGATGCGCCCGATGCTCCACGGCACGCGGTCGCCGTCGACGCCCGGCAGCGTCGGCGGGACGCGCCGGAGGCTCGGGAGGATCATCGCGAAGGCGGGCAGGGCGATGACGACCGCGCCGAGGAACACCCAGTGCCAGCTGGCCAGCTCGGCGACGGTGCCGGCGACCACGGGGCCGACGAGGCCGGGCACCACCCAGGCCGCCGCGAACCCGGCGAAGATCGACGGGTGCAGCGCCGGCGGGTACAGCTTCGACACCATGACGTACAGGCCGACGATGACGGCGCCGCTGCCGAGCCCCTGCACGAGACGGCCGAGCAGCAGCACGACCATGTCGGGCGCGGTCCCGACGATGGCGAGGCCGACCGCGAAGAGGACCATGGAGGCGGTGACCACGACCCGGGGACCGCTGCGGTCGGCCCAGTTGCCGGCCACCACCATGCCGACGACCCCCGATGCGAGCGGGGCGGCGAAGGCGACCGAGTAGAGCGCCTCGCCGTCGAGGTCGCGCGCGATGATCGGCATCACCGTCGTGATCGCCAGCGACTCGAACGCCGCGATGCCGATCAGCGCCACCATGCCGAGCGTGGCCAGCCGGTACGCCGACGAGAGCACGCCGCCCGCGGGCAGGGTGCTCTCGGGGGCGGTCGTCATGCTCTCACCCTAGGTGCCGCCTCCGACGCCGGGTCCTGCCGGGAGGCGCCCCGCCGGGAGGCGCCTCTCGGGATCAGGCCTGCGCGCGGTCGAGCGCCTGACGAACGTCGGCGAGCAGGTCGGCGACGTCCTCGATGCCGACCGACAGGCGGACGACGGTGTCGGGCACCTCGAGCTCGGTGCCGCGCACGGACGCGTGCGTCATCTCGGTCGGGTAGCCGATCAGCGACTCGACGCCGCCGAGCGACTCCGCCAGCTGGAAGATCTCGGTCGACTCGGCGAAGCGGCGGGCCGTGGCGGCCCCCGCCGTCAACGAGACGGAGAGCATCCCGCCGAAGGCGCTCATCTGGCGGGCGGCCAGCTCGTGCCCCGGGTGCGACTCGAGGCCCGGGTAGAAGACGCGCTCGATCGCGGGGTGCCCCTCGAGCTCCCGCGCGATCGCGAGGGCGTTCGACGAGTGCCGCTCGACGCGCACCGCGAGCGTCTTGATGCCGCGCACCGTCAGCCAGGCCTCCATCGGGGCCGAGACGGCGCCCGCGCCGAACTGCACGAAGCCGATCTTCTCTGCGAGCTCGTCGTCGCGCACGACGACGGCGCCGCCGACGACGTCGGAGTGCCCGCCGATGTACTTCGTCGTCGAGTGCACGACGACGTCGGCCCCGAGGGCCAGCGGCTGCTGCAGGGCCGGCGACGCGAAGGTGTTGTCGACCACGACGAGCGCGCCCGCGGCGTGCCCGATCTCGGCGAGCGCCGTGACGTCGCTGACCTTCATCAGCGGGTTGCTCGGGGTCTCGACCCAGAGCACGTCGGTCTCGCCGGGGCGCACCGCGGCCCGGACGGCGTCGAGGTCGGTCATCTCGACGGTCTCGAGGGTGACGCCCCACGGCGTCCAGACCCGGTTCACCAGCCGGTGCGTGCCGCCGTAGACGTCGTTGCCCATCACGACCCGCGAGCCGGGGCGGAGGACGGACCGCAGCAGCGCGTCCTCGGCCGCGAGGCCGGAGGCGAAGCTGAAGGCCGCGGTGCCGCCCTCGAGCGAGGCCAGCAGCTCCTGCAGCGAGTCCCGGGTGGGGTTCGCCGACCGGGCGTACTCGTAGCCGTCGCGGAAGCCGCCGATGCCGTCCTGCACGAAGGTGGACGACTGGTAGATCGGCGGCACGACGGCGCCCGTGCGCGAGTCGGGCTCCTGGCCGGCGTGGATGGCCCTGGTCGAGAAGCCGTGGTCGGAGGTGCTCATGGAGGTGCCCTTCAGTGTCTGGGGGATCTGGCGGGAGGAGTCCGGCCCGAGGATCCCTGCGAGAGGAGCCAGGCGCGGCCGGAGGGCCGTCAGGAAGAGAGGAAGGCCAGGACGTCGTGCCGCGTGACGACCCCGGCGGGCTTGCCGTCGTCGGTGACGAGCAGCGCGTCGGTGGTCTCGAGCGCGGCGCGCGCGCTCTCGACCGACTCGTTGACGCCGATCAGGGGCAGCGGGGCGCCGACCACGGTCGACAGGGCGTCGCCCATGCTCGCTCCCCCGGCGAAGACCGCCTCGAGCAGCGTCTTCTCCTCGACCGCGCCGACGACCTCGCCGATCACGACGGGAGGCTCGGCCGAGAGCACCGGCATCTGCGAGACGCCGTAGGTCGTCATGATGCCGATCACGTCGTGCAGGGTGTCGGACGGGTGGGCGTGCACCAGGGCGGGCAGCGAGCCGGTCTTGGAGGCGAGCAGGTCGCGCACCGTGCGCCCGTCGACGCTGTCGGAGAAGCCGTACGAGCGCATCCAGGCGTCGTTGAAGATCTTGCCGAGGTAGCCGCGTCCGCCGTCGGGCAGCAGCACCACGACGACGTCGTCCGGACCGAGGTCGCGGGCCACGTCGAGCGCGGCGGCGACGGCGAGGCCGGACGACCCGCCGACCAGCAGGCCCTCCTCGCGGGCGAGACGGCGGGTCAGCTCGAACGACCGGGCGTCGGACGCCGCGATGATGCGGTCGACGACGGTGGGGTCGTAGGCGGAGGGCCAGAAGTCCTCGCCGACGCCCTCGACGAGGTAGGGGCGGCCGGTGCCGCCGCTGTAGACGCTGCCCTCGGGGTCGGCGCCGATGATCTGGACCGATCCTCCGGACACCTCCTTCAGGTAGCGGCCCGTCCCGCTGATCGTGCCGCCGGTGCCGACGCCGGCCACGAAGTGGGTCACCTGGCCCTCGGTGTCGCGCCAGATCTCCGGACCGGTCGTCTCGTAGTGGCTCTGCGGGCCGGCGGGGTTCGCGTACTGGTTCGGCTTGAAGGCGCCGGGGATCTCGCGGACGAGCCGGTCGCTCACGCTGTAGTACGACTCGGGGCTGGACGGCTCGACGGCGGTCGGGGTGACGACGATCTCGGCGCCGTAGGCCTTGAGCACGTTCCGCTTGTCGTCGCCGACCTTGTCGGGCAGCACGAAGACGCAGCGGTAGCCGCGCTGCTGGGCGACGAGCGCGAGGCCCACGCCGGTGTTGCCGCTCGTCGGCTCGACGATGGTGCCGCCGGGCAGGAGGAGTCCGTCACGCTCTGCCGCGTCGATGATGCGAGTCGCGATCCGGTCTTTCGACGAGCCGCCGGGGTTGAGGTACTCGACCTTGACGAGCACCGTGGCCGTGATGCCCTCGGTGACCTTGTTGAGCTTCACCAGGGGGGTGTCGCCCACCAGGTCGAGGACGGTCTCGGCGTACTTCACGGGTGCTCCTTCACGGTCGGGATCGCTCCCTCGCGGTTGCTCCGCACCTCGTGGGCCGTCGTGCGGCACCAGGAGGCGGTGGCGGGTGGGGCAGGGACGTGTCGCCCCGGCCCCACGACTCTACCGGCGGCCCCCGGCAGATGACGGGGCGAGTCGGGTCGGCTGTGACGGTCTTCCCAGACAGGTGTGGGACAAATCGGTGACACATCCCCGACGTCCTGCCGCCGCACGGCGCGCGCTGTCGCCGGGGACGACCCGCCGGGGCAGACTGGGCGGGCACCGACAGACCCCGAGATCCCCGACACCAGAGGACCCCATCCGTGGCCAGCAGCGACAAGAAGAACCCGGGCGCGACGCCCGACCCGAGCTCGATGAGCGTGAAGCAGCAGCGGGACGCGCGCCGGCAGGAGAAGGTCGCCGCGCTCAAGCGCGAGCAGGCCAGGTCGAAGCGCAACCGGACCATCGGCATCGTGACCGCCTCCGTCGCGGGCGCCGCCGCGGTCGCCCTGATCGTCACCGTCGTCGTGACGAGCGGCACGCCCCGGGCCGACCGCAGCGAGATCGACGTCGCCGGCGTGCAGACCTGGGACGACCTGACCGCGAACCACGTCACGGGGGCCGTCGACTACGAGATGACTCCCCCGGCCGGCGGCGACCACGCCGCGGTCTGGATGAACTGCGGCGTGTACACGGAGCAGGTGCCGAACGAGAACGCCGTGCACGACCTCGAGCACGGCGCGATCTGGTTCACCTACGACCCGGCCCAGGTCACCGACGAGCAGATCGAGCAGATCACCGACCTCGCGCCCTCCACCTACTCGGTCGTCTCGCCCTACGAGGGCATGGACAGCCCCATGGCCGTCAGCGCCTGGGGCGCCCAGCTCGCCTTCGACGACCCCGAGGCCGACGCCGTCTCCGACTTCGTCACCAAGTACTGGAAGTCGGCGGACGCCCCCGAGCCCGGCGCGCCCTGCACGGGCGGCGTCGACGGCCCCGGCAAGGTGTCGTGACCGACGACCTCCGCAGGGCCCACGACCGCGACGACCTCGACGACGTGACGACCGAGGCGGGCGCTGCCGGCGCCTCCTCCGGTCGTCGCCTGCGCCTCGTGATCGCCGCCGCGGTCGCGCTGCTGCTCGCGCTCGGGACGGGCGTCGCCGTGGGGCGCCTCACCTCGTCGGCCCCCGTCGTGCCCGGCACGAACAGCGTCGAGGCCGGGTTCGCCCGCGACATGCAGGTGCACCACGAGCAGGCCGTCGAGATGTCGTTCGCCATCCGCGACCGTTCGACCTCGGACGACGTGCGCACCATCGCCTACGACATCGCCGCGACCCAGTCGCAGCAGGCCGGCCAGATGTACGCCTGGCTCGAGGTGTGGGGCGTGCCGCAGGCTCCCTCCCAGCCGGTGATGACCTGGATGACGCAGCCGACGCTCGACGGGCAGCTCTCCGGGCACGAGCACGGCGGCGCCGCGTCCGGCTCCCCCGCGCCGAGCCACGTCCCCGGCGAGCCGATGCCCGGCCTGGCGACGCCCGAGCAGATGGCCGAGCTGCGGGCCGCCGACGGCGTCGACGCCGAGCGGCTGTTCCTCACCCTGATGATCGACCACCACCTGGGCGGCATCGAGATGGCCCAGGCCGTCCTCGCCCGCAGCGACGACCCCCAGGTCGACGCCTTCGCGAGCGGCATGATCATGACGCAGCAGAGCGACGTCGACGCCATGCGGGCGATGCTCGCCCTCCGCGACTGAACGACGCTCGCCCTCCATCCACAGCCCAGCGCGGCCCCCGGGCCGACCGCCCGAGCCGAAGGCCCGAGCCGCCTGCACCGGCCGGCTGCACGAGCTGACCGCCCGGGCCGAGGAGGCGCGGCGCCGGCCCGTCAGGACGCCAGCTGCCCCTGGGGGCCTCCGGCCTCGCCCGACGCCTCCGCGACCTCGCGCGCGGCGGCACCCCGCCGGTCGATGACCTCGCCCAGCTCCCGCGCGAGGCGAGGCCTCACCCGCACGAGCGCGTCGAGTGTGTCGCCCGAGACGACGAGCACCGCGACCTCGGAGACCGCGACCGCCCGGGTCGTGGTCGGCTGGCGCGTGAGCACCGTCTGCCCCACGAAGTCGCCCCGCTCGACGCGCGACACGGGCAGGACCGCGTCGCCCGGCGTCGGGACCCCGAGGGCCACCGCGCCGCTGAGCACGAAGCGCAGGGCCTCCGGCACGACGCCGAGCGGCAGCACGACCTCGCCGGCGGCGTACCGCTCGAGGCGCACCGACGGCACGAGGGCAGGCACGTCGTCCGCCGTCACCTGCAGGGTCGGGGCGACGGCCGAGACGGCCTGCTCGATCCGCTCGGGCGTCACGAACGCGTCGGTGGTGTCGCCGTCGAGCCCGAGCCCCGCACGGCGCGAGGCATACCAGAGCCAGCTGCGCAGCGTCGCGAGCGACGAGCCCTCGTGGGCGGGCCCGCGCACCTCGTACGAGACCTCGTAGGCCGCGCCGCCGAGCGGGACGGCGACCGGCGTCGTGCCGGGCCACAGCTCGGGCAGGCCGCCCGCGACCCTCTGGAGCAGCGCGACGACCTCGGCGGGCGGGTCGTCGGTGGTGAAGGCCACGGGGGCGGTCACGGTGTAGCTGCCGTCACCGCGGCTGAGGTTGGTGAACGACGAGCCGGCGAGCGACGCGTTCGGGGTGATCTGGATGCCGTTGCCCGTGTCGATGTGCACCGCGCGCCAGTTGACCTGCACCACACGGCCGCGCACGCCGCCGGCGTCGAGCCAGTCGCCGAGGCGGAACGGCTGCTCGAACAGCAGCAGCAGCCCGGAGACGACGCTGCCGATCGCGCCCTGCAGCGCGAGGCCGAGGACGATCGAGGTGACGCCGAGCGCCGTGAACAGCCCCGCGACGTCCGTGCCCCAGACCGTGCTGAACAGCACGGCGAGCCCGATGGCGATGAGCACGATGCGGCCGATGTCGACGAAGATCGACGGCAGGCGGTCGCGCCAGCTGCCCTTCTCGGCGTTCGTGAACAGGGCGAGGTTCACCGCGTTCAGCACGGCGACGATCACGAGGAACCCGAAGGCGGTCGCGGCGACGCGCGTCCAGGTGAAGTCCTCCGAGTCGACGGCGATCGTCACCTGGGCGACCAAGATCGACACGGCGGCCGTCGGCACCACGTAGGTGCGGAGCAGCCGCACGACTCGTGCGCCGGGGTTGCCGCGACGCTGCAGGGTGCTCGCGATCTCGGTGAGCACGATGAGCAGCACCGGCAGCCCGACCACCACGGCGAGCACCGGCCAGAACCACGGCTGCTGCCAGAGCGACGTCATCAGGCGGCCGGCCGCTCGAGGCGGAACACGCGCTGCTCGCCCGACTGGGTCGTGACCGTGCCCGAGTCGACTGCCGGCACCCCGTCGCCGATCTTCTGCACGACCCGCTCGGTCGCGTAGATTCCCGCCTGCGACGAGACGTCCTGCACCCGGTGGGCCAGCGTGACGGCGTCGCCCCACATGTCGTAGACCATGCTCGTCCGGCCGACCAGGCCGCTGGTCACCTGGCCGGTGTCGATGCCCGCACGCAGCGCGACGCGGGACGAGTTGGTCGCGTTGAAGCGCTCGATGATGCCCTGCAGCTCGAGGGTGAAGTCGACCACCCGGCGGGCGTTGTCGATGCGGGGCACCGTGAGCCCGCAGCTGGCGAGGTAGCCCTGCTGGCTGCTCCGCACCTTCTCGACGCCGAGCCGCTCCGCCGCCTCGTCGAACGACCGCCACAACCCGTTGAGCAGGGCGAGCCGCTCGCCCGAGCGCATCCCCCGGCTGAAGTCGTCGAACCCGGCGACGTCGGCGTAGACGACCGCGACGTCGGTGTGGTCCTCGGCGATCGTCTCCTCGCCCTCCTTGTAGCGCTTGGCCATCGCCTCCGGCATGAGGGTCAGCAGCAGGCGGTCGTTCTCGCGCCGCTGCTCGTCGATCAGGTCCTGCTTGACCCGGAGGCTGCGGCTCATGTCGTTGAAGGCGCCGCCCAGCTCGCTGAACTCGTCGTGGCCCTTGACGGGCACCTCGACGCCGATCTCGCCCCCGCTGACGCGGTTGACCGCGTGCTGGAGGCGCCGCACCGGCCGGACGAACACCTGCGCCAGCAGCAGCGAGAGCAGCGACACCACGACGATGATCGCCGCCGTCGAGAGCAGCAGGTTCCGGGTGAAGACGTCGACGGGCGCGAACGCCTCGGACGTGTCGACCTTCGCGACGATCACCCAGTTCAGGCCGTCGACGTCGATCGGCGCGTAGGCCGCCAGGACCTCGTGGCCGAGGTAGTCCGTGTTGACCGTCGTGGCGGCGCGCCCCTGCAGGGCCGCGTCCACGGCGGTGGTCGCGACCGGCTGCAGCAGCACCGAGCTGCCGGTCGCCACCTGGCGCTCGGCGACGCCGGTCGGGGTGCCGTGGTCGACGACGTCGTCGACGAACGTGTCGGGGTGCTCGATCAGCTCGCGCGAGGTCGAGCGCATCGTCTCGTCCGGCCCGGCGAGGTAGGCCTCGCCCGTCCGGCCGAGGCCCTGGTCTGCCCAGCCCTGGTCGCCCGTCATGACCGAGTCGATCGTGTCGGTCGGCACCTGCACGGCCAGCACGCCGGTGACGTCCGCGCCCGAGCCCACCGGCGAGGCGATCCACGCTGTCGGGACGCCGAGCGACGGGGCGTACGGCTGGAAGTCGGTCGTGAACGACGAGTCGACCGTGTTCGACTCCAGCGCCGTCGCCCAGACGTCGGCGAGCGCCGTCCGCGAGTACGGGCCGTCCTCGACGTTCGTGCCGAGGTCGACGCCGGAGAAGGCCGAGTAGACGACGTCGCCGTCGAGGTCGAGCAGCAGGACGTCCTCGTAGCCGAGCTGGTCGACCATCTCGCGGAAGTAGTCGTGGTGGTCGGCCCGGGCCTGAGACCACGCGCTGCCGTCGTCGGCGACGTCGAGCGCGAGCGAGGCGTCGAAGTCGTCGTCGAAGGGCACCGTGTAGAGCGACTGCAGGTACGTCTGGGCCGGCGAGGTCGGCTCGATCAGCGACGGGTCGGTCGTCGAGCCGGTCGCCTCGTCGAGCCGGGGCACGAACGTGTCCTCGTAGTACGCGGTGACCGCCTGCTGGCGCGCGGGGTCGACGGGCTGCTCGTCGAGCGCGGCGAAGCCGGCGTTGAAGTCGAGGGACGCCTGCGCGGCGCTGTCGTTGCGGCTGTCGAGCACGACGGCCTGCTGGACGCCCGCGAGGGTGCGCTCGACGTCGCGGGCCCGCGACTCGCGGATGCTCGTGACCTGCTCGAACACCGCCGCACGGAGCGAGTCCCGCCCGTTGACGTAGCCGACGCTGCCGATGACGATCGCCGCCAGGAAGCTGACGGCGAGCAGCATGACGAGCAGGGTCGACTGGATGTCGAGCGAGCCGCGCCCGAACAAGGCCCGCAGCGGCGAGCGCCGCCGGGTCGGCGTCGTGGTCGCCTCGTCGATGCTGGTGGTGGTGGAGGTGGAGCTGGACACGCGTGGCCTCTTCCCCTGGTGCGTCGGCCGAGCCTCGCTCGACATGACGCAGCCTCATCTGATCCGTCCCCCAGAAGTACCACTGATCGGAGCCTCAGCGCCAGAGGTGTTACACACTGTCGACGTGGCGTGTACCCCGTCCGCGTTCTCCGACACCCGTCGAGGAGGCGCCGGTCACGTCGTCGACGCCACCTGCTGCCCGTAGAGGTCGGCGTACACGCCGCCGAGCGCGACGAGCTCGTCGTGGGTGCCGCGCTCGACGATCCGGCCGCCGTCGACGACGAAGACGACGTCCGCGTGGCGGACGGTCGAGAGGCGGTGGGCGATGGCGATCGTCGTCCGCCCTCTCGTGGCCGTGTCCAGCGCCTCCTGCACGACCCGCTCGGACACGGTGTCGAGCGCGCTCGTCGCCTCGTCGAGCACCAGCACGGCCGGGTCCTTGAGCAGCACGCGGGCGATGGCGATGCGCTGCTTCTCGCCGCCGGAGAGGCGGTAGCCGCGCTCGCCCACCACGGTGTCGTAGCCGTCGGGGAACGACGCGATCGTCGCGTGGATGTTCGCCTGCCGGGCGGCGTCGATGAGCTGCTCGTCGGTGGCGTCCGGACGTGCGTAGCGCAGGTTGTCGCCGATCGTCGCGTGGAAGAGGTAGGTCTCCTGGCTGACGATGCCGATGTTCTCGACCAGCGACTCCTGCCGCAGGTCGCGGACGTCGGTGCCGGCGAAGCGCACGCTGCCGCCCGTCGCCTCGTAGAACCGCGGGATCAGGTACGACACCGTGGTCTTGCCGGCGCCGCTCGGGCCGACGAACGCCGCGAACTGGCCCGGCTCGATGTCGAACGAGACGCCGCGGAGGGTCCGCTGCCCCGGCTCGGCGTCGGGGTACGCGAACTCGACGTCGTCGAACTCGACGCGGCCGAGCTGCGCCTCGTCGACCGTCGCCGAGGCCCCGCCGTCGGTGATGGCGGGCCGCAGGTCGAGGTACTCGAAGATGCGGGCGAACAGCGCGCCCGAGGTCTGCAGGTCGAGCGCCACCCGGAGGAGCCCCATCAGCGGGAAGGTCAGCCGCGCCTGCACCGTGGTGAAGGCGACGATCGTGCCGGCGGTGACGGGGACGTCGCGGAGGATCAGCCACGCGGCCACCAGGTAGATCAGCGCCGGGATCACGGACAGGAAGATCTGGACGACGGCGAAGAACCACTGGCCGCTCATCTGCTGGCGCACCTGCAGGCCGATCTGCGTCCGGTTCTCGGCCGAGTAGCGCTCGACCTCGCTGCGCTGCTGGTTGAAGCTCTTCGCGAGCAGGATGCCGCTGACGCTCAGCGCCTCCTGCGTGATCGCCGTCATGTCCGACAGCGACTCCTGCGTCTTGGTCGCGATGCGTGCGCGCACCTGGCCGACGCGGCGCTGCGCCACGACGAGCAGCGGCAGCAGGATGACGGTGACGACGGTCATCTGCCAGCTGAGCACGAGCATCGAGATGAACGCGGCGATCACCGTGACGGTGTTGCCGAGCACGCTCGAGATCGTGTTGCTCAGCACGTTCGCGACGCCGCCGACGTCGTTCTGCAGGCGGGACTGGATGACGCCCGTCTTCGTCCGGGTGAAGAACGCGAGCTCCATGCGCTGGAGGTGCCCGAACAGCCGGATGCGGAGGGCGCCCATCACGCTGTTCCCGACCGTGGCGGTGAGCCAGGTCTGCCAGACGCCGATGCCGGCCGACAGCACCCACAGCCCGATCATCAGGCCGACGAGCTCCATCAGCACCGGGACGTCGGGGCCGCCCGCGGGGAAGAGCCCGCGGTCGAAGGCCTGCTTCGTCAGCAGCGGAGGCGCGACGCTGATCGCCGCGCCGACGAGCACCAGCACGACGGTGACGACGAGGGCCCTCCGGTGGGGAGAGAAGAGGCCGCGGATCCGTCGGAACAGGTCGGGGATCTTGGGCGCGGCGGCGTTGGCCGCCTTCTGGGCCGCCGCGTCGCCGCTCGAGACGCGGCCGCCACGGCCGCCGCCTCCACCGCCTCCGCCCGGACGGCCGCCACCCGCCCCGCCGGCTGCGCCACCGCCTCCGCCGCCGCCCGTGCCGCCCGCACCGCGCATGCCGCCGCCCGCGGCGACGGAGTCCATCCTGCTCATGGAGCGAGGCTACGCCCGCGGCGCGTCCCCCCACTCCTGGGGCAATCTGGCCGCGATGCGCGCGGACGGGAACATCGCTCATTTATGCTAGGAGCTCAGGGTTCCTGACCACGCCCTGACGCCGCATTCCCCTACCCGACGGGGAACTACCCGATGCGGCAGAGGTAGGACCCGTGCGCACCCTTGACGATGCATCACCCGACCCGACCGGGGTCGAGCTCCAGCCCGCCGACGCGCGGGCCTCGCTCGACGCCATCGAGCAGGCCTGGACGCAGATAGCCCCCCTGCAGGGAGCCCGCCTGCGCGAGGCCGTCCGCTCGGCTCCCGAGGCCGAGTGGAGCGGCAGGCCGCTCATCCTGCTCGCCCTCGCCGCCAGCTACCGCTCGGTCGGCTCCCGCTCGCGCAGCGCGGCGCTCCCGTGGTTCCGCGGCGTGGCCAAGGCCATCGACGCCGACCCCGGGCTGCCCCTCGAGGTGCGGGCCGGCTACCACGTGCACCTCGGCGCTGCACTGCGGACCCTCGGCAACCTCGTCGTCGCCCACGAGCACCTCGAGGTCGCGCGCACGATGATCGAGAGCGACCTCTCCGAGTCGATCACGGCGCGCATCAGCCTCAGCGCCTCCTTCTCTCTGCAGCTCGGCCTCATCCGGCTGCACTACGGCGAGTACGACCAGGCCCAGTTCGCGCTGGGGCTCGCCTCGGGCCTCGGCGAGGAGCACCTCAGCATCGCCGAGCGCGTCGAGTGCCTGTCCGCCCTCGCCTACGTCGCCGTGCTGCTCGGCGAGTTCGCGCTCGCCGACGAGCACCTCGAGAACGCCGCCGAGCTCGCCGACGGCACCGACCTGCTCGCCAGCTCGTTCGGCGCCCTCGCCCAGATCGCGCGGCTGCACCTCGCCCTCGAGCGCGACGAGTCCCCCGGCGGACACGACGACCTCGTCGCGCGCGTGCACCTGGCGGCGCGCGGCAGCGACTGGGAGGCGCTCGGCTGGTTCGCCGAGGCCAGCGTGCTGCTCGCCCAGGGCCGGTCGATCGAGGTGCTCGACCACCTCGGCCGCATCTCGCGCCTCGTGCAGGGATTCACGGGCGCCGTCGTGCTCGGCCGGTCGGCCACGGCCCTCCGCGCCGAGACGATGCTCCAGCTCGGACAGGCGCAGGAGGCGCGACGCCTGGCCCAGCCCCTCTCGCCCGGCGACCGCCACATCGAGTGCCCCGCCCGCGTGCTCGCCCTCATCCACCTCTCGACCGGCGAGCCGCAGGCGGCGCTCGACGACCTCGAGGCGTGCCTGGTGCTCGGCGACCTGCACTCGGAGCGGACCATCGGGCACGTGCACGCCGTCGCCGCGGCCGCCCACCTGGCCCAGGGCGACACCGCCCAGGCCGACATCGCCTTCGACCGTGCCCTGCTCGAGGCCGGCCACTCGGGCGCAGGCTGGATCTTCGGCACCCTGCCGGAGCCCCTCCTCGACCACCTCGTCGCCCGCGCCGTGCAGCGCGACCAGCCGCAGGCCACCCTCGGGGTGCTCGCCCGCCTGCACTCGGCCGAGGGCCCCGACGTGGCGCCCCTCGCGGAGCCGCTGAGCGACCGCGAGCTCGTCATCGTTCGCCACCTGGCCACCGGCCAGACCCTCGGCCAGATCGGCAGCCAGCTGTTCATCTCGGTGAACACGGTCAAGAGCCACGTCCGGAGCATCTACCGCAAGCTGCAGGCGACGTCTCGCCGCGAGGCCATCGCCCGGGTGCGACAGCTGGGGCTGCACGTCGACGAGGACTGACCCGAGGCGGTAGCCTCTCGCGGTGCCCGACGACCTGACCCCCGCCTCCTCTGCCTCTGCCCCTGCCCCTGCCCTTGCTCCTGCTCGCCCGCGGCTCGGCGAGCAGCTGCTGCGTCGCAAGCCCCTCGAGGCGTTCGCGCGCGAGGCCGAGGCGTCCGACGCCCGGGGCCTCCGGCGCACCCTCGGCGTCTGGCACCTGACCGCCATCAGCATCGGGGCCACGCTCGGCACGGGCATCCTGGTGGTGCTGGGCACCGCCGTGCCCCTCGCCGGGCCCGCGGTGTTCCTCGCGTTCGTCCTCGCCGGCGTCGCCGCCCTGCTCTCGGCACTGTCGTACGCCGAGATGGCGGGCAGCGTGCCCGTCTCCGGCTCGAGCTACAGCTACGCCTACGCGACCCTCGGCGAGGGCGTCGCCTGGGTCTGCGGCTGGTGCCTCGTGCTCGAGTACGCCGTGTCGGTCGCGGCCGTCGCGGTGGGCGCCGGCCAGTACGTCGACGAGGCCCTGCGCGTCTTCGGCCTCTCGCTGCCCGACGTCGTCGCGGGCCCGCCCGCCGAGGGAGGCCTGCTGAACCTCCCCGCCGCCGCGCTCGTCCTGCTGGCCACCCTCGTGCTCGTGCCCGGGGCCCGCGAGAGCGCCTGGGTCAACACCGTCCTGGTCGTGGCCAAGGTCGGCCTGCTCGTTTTCTTCGTCGCCGTCGCGTTCACGGCCTTCAGCGCAGGCAACTTCGAGCCCCTCGCGCCGATGGGGGCGGCCGGGGTCTCGGCCGCCGCCTCCCGCCTGTTCTTCTCGTACATCGGCTTCGACGCGGCGTCCACGGCCGGCGAGGAGGCGCGGGACGCGAAGCGGGACCTGCCGCGGGCGATCGTCGCCTCCATCGTCGTCATCACGGTGCTGTACATCCTCGTCGCCGTGGCCGCGGTCGGCGCCCGCCCCTGGCAGGACTTCACCGACGGCGAGGCGACCCTCGTGACGATCGTCGCCGACATCACGGGCCAGCCCTGGGTGGCCTTCCTCTTCGCGGTGACCGCGGTCGCGGCCATCGCCTCCGTCGTCCTGACCGTGCTCTACGGGCAGACGCGCATCTTCCTGTCGATGGCCCGGGACGGGCTCGTGCCGTCCGTCCTCGGCCGGATCTCGCCGCGGACGCGCACGCCCGTCGCCGGCACCCTGATCGTCGGCGGCGCGGTCGCGGTCACCGCGGCGTTCATCCCCCTCGGGGCCCTCGCCGACGCGACGAGCATCGGCACGCTCTTCGCGTTCGCGCTCGTCAACCTGTCGGTCATCTGGCTGCGCCGCAACCGGCCCGAGCTCGAGCGCACGTTCCGCGTGCCGCTGTACCCGGTCGTCCCGCTGCTCGGCTTCGCGACGTGCGTGCTGCTCATGGTGACGCTCGGCGGCATCACCTGGGCCGCGTTCGCCGTGTGGATGGGCGTCGGGGTCGCGGTGTACGCGCTCTACGGCCGCCGCCACTCGGTCGTCGCCCGCGGCTGAGGCTGCGCGCGGCGGGTCGGAGCGGCATCCGGCGGGTCCGCGTCGCCCACTGCGGGTCCGCGCTGACCCGCCGTGGGTGACGGGGACCCGCCGAACCCGCTGCCGTGGACCGCACCCGGGAACGACGAAGGCGCCGCTCCCCGTGGGGAGCGGCGCCTCCTGTGCTCGTGAGAGCAGGCAGTGCTGTGCGACCGAGGTCGCGAGGGGCCGTGCGGCCCCCCTGACTACTTGAGGGTGACGGTGGCGCCGGCAGCCTCGAGCTGAGCCTTGGCCTTCTCGGCCGTCTCCTTGTTCGCACCCTCGATGACGGTGTTGGGGGCACCGTCGACGACGGCCTTCGCCTCGCCGAGGCCGAGGCTCGTGAGCGCGCGGACCTCCTTGATGACCTGGATCTTCTTGTCGCCGGCAGCCTCGAGGACGACGTCGAAGCTGTCCTTCTCCTCGACCTCCTCGGCGGGGGCGGCGGGGCCGGCGGCACCGGCAGCGGCCACGGGGGCAGCAGCGGTGACCTCGAAGACCTCTTCGAACTTCTTCACGAAGTCGCTGAGCTCGATGAGCGTGAGCTCCTTGAAGGCCTCGATCAGTTCGTCCTGCGTGAGCTTCGCCATGGTGTTCTCCTTGTTGTGTTCTGTAAGTGGTGGTGGTTGCTGCGACAGCTGTTAGCTGTCGGCTTCCTGCTTCGCGCGCAGCGCCTCGACCGTGCGGACGGCCTGCGACAGCGGAGCGTTGAACAGGTAAGCAGCGCCGAACAGCGAGGCCTTGAAGGCGCCGGCCAGCTTGCCCAGCAGCACCTCCCGCGACTCGAGGTCGGCGAGCTTGGTGACCTCGGCTGCGGTCAGGGCGTTACCGTCGAAGTAACCGCCCTTCACGATCAGCGCGGGGTGTGCCTTGGCGAAGTCACGCATGCTCTTGGCGACGGCGACAGGGTCTCCGTGCACGAAGGCGATCGCAGACGGGCCGACGAGCTCGTCGTCGAACGAGCTGATGCCGGCGTTGTTCGCCGCGATCTTGCTGAGCGTGTTCTTCACCACGGCGTACGTCGCGTCTGCACTGATGGCGGTGCGGAGCTCCTTGAGCTCTGCCACAGTGAGACCGCGGTACTCGGTGAGCAGAACGGCGGTCGAGCTACGGAAGTTCTCCGTGAGCTCGGCGACCGATGCTTCCTTGTTCGCCATGGCTCTCCTAAAACGTGGGTGTGCCGGCAGCCCCCGGGCACTCGCTCACGTCTCGTCCGAGGACGGGGCATGGAAAAAGCTCCGGCGCTGGCGCACGGAGCTGGATCTCGCAGAAGCGAGGAACGACTTCACACACCTGCGCTGGTCGCTCTCTCTCGAGAACCTTCGGTCTCCGTCTGCGAGCAGACAGGGACAACCGGCGGTCTTGGGCTGGGTACACAGTAGACGCAGGAGGCGCGTCCACGCAAGTCGCGCCTCCTGCGGTCGGGTCGTGGCCGCGGCCGGTCCCGACCCGAGACGGCGAGCGTCAGACGGCCGAGGCGGGCGGCGCGGCGAGCGGCAGCCGCACCGTGAAGACGGCGCCGTCGGCACTGCTGGCGACCGAGACGTCGCCGCCGTGGGCGTGCGCGACGGCCTCGACGATGGCGAGCCCGAGGCCGGTCGAGCCGGCCTTGCGCGAGCGCGAGCTGTCGGCCCGGGCGAAGCGCTCGAACAGCACGGGCAGCACCGCAGGGTCGATGCCCGGGCCCTCGTCGGACACCGTGACGACGGCACGGCGCGCCGACTCGTCGACGCCCAGGGCGACGTGCACGGGCGTGCCCTCCGGCGTGTGGGTCCGCGAGTTGGTGAGCAGGTTCGCGACGATCTGGTGCAGGCGCATCGCGTCCCCGGGCACGACGACCGGCTCGTCGGGCAGCACGACGTCGACGTCGTGGGCCGGGTCGGCCACCCCTGCGTCGTTGACGGCGTCGAGCACCACGCGGGTGAGGTCGACGTCGGCCACGACGATGTCGCGGCCCTCGTCGAGGCGGGCGAGGAGCAGCAGGTCCTCGACGAGCGAGGTCATGCGCAGCGACTCCGACTCGATGCGGCCCATCGCGTACACGACGTCGTCGGGCAGGCCCGCGCCCATCCGCCGGGTCAGCTCGGCGTAACCGCGCACCGACGCCAGGGGGGTGCGCAGCTCGTGCGAGGCGTCGGCGACGAACTGCCGCACCTTGTTCTCGCTCTGCTGCCGCGCCTCCAGCGCCGCCGCGACGTGGCCGAGCATGTGGTTGAGCGAGGCTCCCACCCGGCCGACCTCGGTGCGCGTGTCGGTGTCCTGTTCGTCCACCCGCTCGGCGAGGGCCACCTCGCCGCGGTCGAGGGGCAGCTCGGCCACGCGCAGCGCGGTGTCCGAGAGCCGCTCGAGGGGGCGGAGCGCCCGCCGCACGACGGCGTACGCGATGAGGATCGCGACGACGAGGCCGAGCAGGGTGACGAAGGCGATGGAGGCGATCATCCCGGCGACGGTCTGGGTCACGCTGTCGGTGGGCAGGCCCACGACGAGGTAGCCCGACGACACGGTGCCGCCGCCCCGCGACGTGAGGGTCACGGGGACCGCCTCGACCCGGTAGCCGCCGAGGTCCGAGCCGAGCGACACGGTGACCGGGCCGCCCGCGTCGGGCACGGTCGCGAGCGCAGAGGTGATCTCGTCGGTGAGGGGATCCTCGAGCTCGCCCGCCTCGGTGACGGTGAAGGCCTGCTGCACGACGTCGCCGACGAGCACGGCGGTGAAGGTGCCCGGCGCCTGGCGCGGTGCCCCGAGCGCGTCGCTGTCCGGGCTCAGGCTCGGGCGGCCGGACGATCCCCCGACGGAGGCGGCGGCCACGGCACGGCCGGTGGCGCTCGTGAGGTCGTCGTCGAGCTGGCGCATCAGCGAGCCGCGGAGCGCGACCACGCTCACGCTGCCGATGACCACGGTCAGGAGCACCACGATCGCGACGATGCTGAGGATCAGGCGGTTGCGGAGCGTGAGGGGGGCGGAGGCGCGGGGCACGCGCCCGAGGAGCCCGCCGAGACGGGACCCTCCGGGTGCGGCCGCGCTCACGACGTGGGCTTGATGACGTAGCCCACGCCGCGCACGGTGTGGATCATCGCCTCTTCGCCCGCGTCGATCTTCTTGCGGAGGTACGAGATGTAGATCTCGACGACGCTCGACTTGCCGCCGAAGTCGTAGCTCCAGACGCGGTCGAGGATCTGCGCCTTGCTGAGCACCCTGCGCGGGTTCCGCATCAGGAAGCGCAGCAGCTCGAACTCGGTGGCGGTCAGCTCGACCTCGCGGTCGCCGCGGTGCACCTCGTAGCTCTCCTCGTCGAGCACCAGGTCGCCGACGACGATGCGGCTGTCGCCGGCCTCGCTCACGGCCGACGCGGACCGACGGATGAGGCCGCGGAGCCTGGCCACCACCTCCTCGAGGGAGAACGGCTTGGTGACGTAGTCGTCGCCGCCCGCCGTCAGCCCGGAGACGCGGTCCTCGACGGAGTCCTTCGCGGTGAGGAACAGGATCGGGGTGTCGTCGCCCCCGGCACGCAGGCGGCCGAGCACCTGGATGCCGTCGATGTCGGGCAGCATCCAGTCGAGCACGATCGCGTCGGGCTGGAACTCGCGGGCCAGCGCGAGGGCGCCCTGCCCGTCGGCGGCGGCCTTGACGTCCCACCCCTCGTAGCGGAGGGCCATCGAGAGGAGGTCGGTGAGGCTGTTCTCGTCGTCGACGACGAGGACTCGGAGGGGCGAGCCGTCGGCCCGGGTGAGTCGGGGGGCCTGCGCGGGGGTGGGGGTCGTCGTGGTCACGCACTCAGCTTCGAGCCGGTTCCTATGAACGGACTGTGCTGCTCCGATGCGTTGCCTGCGCGTCTCTCATAGGAAGCTCATGGACGGCCCATCGGGTGCTGCGAGACCGCCTCCCTAGCGTCGCCTCCGACCTGATCCCCCGCGGATCCCCCCTGCACCGAGGAGACCCCGATGTTCCTGACCTACCTGCTCAGAGAGCTGAGCAACAGACGCAAGCAGACCGTGGTG
Organism: Frigoribacterium sp. PhB116; assembly: GCF_004364285.1. Lineage (GTDB taxonomy): Bacteria > Actinomycetota > Actinomycetes > Actinomycetales > Microbacteriaceae > Frigoribacterium. The sequence goes on from NZ_SOBE01000001.1 coordinate 1,109,550, forward strand.
ATCGCGGCCGGCATGGCGCTCGCGATCGCGCTCGTCATCGTCGTCAGCGGCGTGGCGGCCGGCGTGCGGAACGCCCAGTCGTCCGTGCTCGAGTCCGTCTACGGCGTCGGCACCGACGTCACGATCACGCAGACCGCCGAGCCAGGCGCCGACGGCGGCGGGCCCGGCCAGCAGTTCGCCTTCGGCTCGGGCGACGGCACGACCACCGACGACGGCAGCACCGAGGTCGCGCAGAGCACCCTCTCGGCCGCCCGCGGCACGGCGACCTTCGCCTCGTCGGCCCTGGCGACCGTCGAGGGCGTCGACGGCGTGTCCGCCGCGACGGCCACGTTGAGCCTCGAGAACTCCAGCTTCTCGGGCACGCTGCCCGACTTCTCCCAGGGCGCAGGAGGCGCCGGCACCGACGGCACGACCGGAGACGGTACCGGCACCGGCACCGACGGCACGGACGGGACCGACTCGGGCAGCCAGCCCGCACCTCCCACGGGCGGGGCGGACGGCGCCGGCGGCAGCGCCTTCGACGTCGACCAGTTCTCGGTCACGGGCCTCGACCCGAGCGCGGCCGCGGTCGGCCCCCTGACCAGCGCGTCGCTGGTCGACGGCCGGACGCTCACCGCCGACGACGCGGGCGCCGACGTCGTCGTCCTCGACCAGACGTACGCCACGAGCGCGGAGCTCGCGGTCGGCGACACCCTGGCGATCGGCGGCACCGACTTCACCGTGGTCGGGATCGTCGCGTCCACGTCGTCCGACGCGGCCACCGCCTCCGACGCCTACGTCCCCCTCGACACCGCGCAGGCGCTCAGCGGGCTGACCGACCAGATCAGCGACGTGTACGTGACCGCGGCGAGCGCCAGCGGCGTCGACGCGCTGAAGACCGACCTGCAGGCCGCCCTGCCCGACGCGACCGTGAGCACGCAGTCGGACCTCGCGTCGAGCGTCTCCGGCTCGCTGACGACCGCCTCCGACCTGATCGGCAAGCTCGGCACCTGGCTCTCAGTCATCGTGCTGGCCGCGGCGTTCCTCATCGCGATCCTCTTCACCGTCGCGGGCGTCAGCCGGCGCACCCGCGAGTTCGGCACCCTCAAGGCGATCGGCTGGAGCAACGCGCGCATCACCCGCCAGGTCGCGGGCGAGTCGCTCGTGCAGGGCCTCGTCGGCGGCGTCGTCGGCGTCGCGGCAGGTCTCGTCGGGCTGCTCGTGGTGAACCTCGTCGCCCCGACCCTGTCGGCTGCGGCCACGACCACCGCGGCAGGTCCCGGCGGGGCTGCCGGCGGGCCCGGAGCGGCAACCGACGCAGGAGGTGCGGCCGCAGCAGGCGGCGGCGGCTTCGGCCAGCAGCTGGCCACGGCGACGACGGACGTCGTCCTGCACGCCCCGGTCACGATCTCGGTCGTGCTCCTCGCGGTCGGCCTTGCCGTCGTCGGCGGGCTGCTCGCCGGCGCCGTGGGCGGGTGGCGCGCGTCGCGGCTGCGCCCGGCCGAGGCGCTGAGGAGCGTCGCGTGACCGGGGCGGCCTCGGAGCCGACCGGCACAGACGTCCGCGCCACCGCCCTGCCGGCACCCGCCGGACTCACCGACCCGACCACCGCCTCCGGAGGCACCACGCCCATGTACACGCTCACCGCCGTCACCAAGACCTACTCGCAGGGGAAGAAGAGCGTCACGGCCCTCGACGGGGTCGACCTCGAGATCCCCGCGGGCCAGATGGTCGCGATCCAGGGCCCGACCGGAGGCGGCAAGTCGACCCTGCTGCAGATGCTCGGCGCGCTCGACCGGCCGACGAGCGGCACGGTGAGGCTCGGCGACTCCGACCTCTCGGCGGCGGGCGACCGCTCGCTGGCGGCGGTGCGGGCCCGCGACGTCGGCTTCGTGTTCCAGGGCTTCAACCTGATCCCGACGCTGACGGCCGCGGAGAACGTCGAGACGGCGTTCGCGGACGACTCGGTGCCCCGCCCCGAGCGACGGACGAGGGCGAAGGAGGCGCTGGCCTCGGTCGGGCTCGCGGAGCGGGCCGACCACCTGCCGGGCGAGCTCAGCGGCGGCCAGCAGCAGAGGGTCGCCATCGCGCGCGCCCTGGTCAAGGAGCCGACCGTGCTGCTGGCGGACGAGCCGACGGGGTCGCTCGACGAGGCCACCCGGGACGAGATCATGGACCTGCTCGAGGGCGTCTGGCGCGACCGCGGGCTGACCCTCGTCATCGTGACGCACGACTCGGCCGTGGCCCGGCGCGCCGAGCGGCGCCTGCGCATCGCCGGCGGCAAGGTCGCCGAGCTGCTGCCGACGGCCTGACGTCCGAGCCCGAGGGCGGGCCCCGGCTCGGCGCCGGGTCCCGCCCTCAGCGTCTGACGTCGTGGGTGCTCAGCCGCGCGGGTAGTCCACGCAGGCGAAGCGAGCCGAGTCGGGTGCCCAGCACGGCACGTTGACCGTGCCCTGGCCGCCGAGCAGCCGCAGCACGTCGCGCGGCTGCTCCCCCGGCGTCGGCAGCCCGTCGGTGCCGAGCGGCAGGGTGCGGAGCACGACGTCGTGGTCCTCGGGGTGGCCGAGCGTGCCCGTCGGGTAGCCGAGCCAGAGCAGGGTCGCCCCGTCGGGTGAGACGTGCGGGAACCAGTTCACGAGCTCGTCGTCGGTGACCTGCACGAGCTCGCCGCCGTCGGGCCGGGCGCGGAACAGCTGCGCGTGGCCCGCCACGCCGCCCGACGCCCGCTCCGAGTTGAACCAGACGTGCCGACCGTCCGGCGAGAACTCCGCACCGTCGTCGGGGTGGCCGTCCGCGGTGACGGAGGTCGGGGCGCCGTCGGCCACCGAGACCAGCACGACGTTCGTCTGCCAGCCGGCCCGCGCCTCCTCGTCGTCCGGGTCGGCCGCGGCCTCGGGCAGGGCACCGACGATCACGCTGAGCGTCGCGCCGTCGGGCGAGACGCCGTGCAGGTAGTTCTTGTGGTTCCGGTCGGCAGGGTGCTCGTGCGTGACGCGGCGTGCCTCGCCGCCGGGCGCGACGCCGTCCCACGGGACCTCGTACAGGTGGCCGTCGCGCGAGCTGACGAACACGCTGCCCTGGTCGGGCGCGATCACGTGGTCGTTGTTGATCTCGGGCACGTCGCCCATCGGCACGGGCACCAGGGCCGTCTCGTCGACCCCCCGTGCCTCGGCGGGCAGCCGCCACAACAGCCCGTCGGCGTTGACGACGAGCCAGCGGCCGTCGGGGCTCCAGTTGGGCGCCTCGACGAGGACGCTCGAGCTCTCGAGGGCGACCTCGACCTCGCCGGTCGCGGGGTCGACGACGAGCACGCGGCTCGACTGTCCGGGCTGGAGGGTGCGGGGCACGGGGTTCTCCCTGTTCGTGGGCGGAGCGGCTACTGGTTCGAGAAGGCCGCGTCGAAGGAGGCGGTGGGCCGCGGCCAGAGCAGCGAGCGCACGTGGGCCAGCGCCTCGGGCGCCCCGTGCAGCCGGTCCATGCCGGCGTCCTCCCACTCGATCGAGATCGGCCCGGCGTAGCCGACGGCGTCGAGGGTGCGGAAGGCCGACTCCCAGTCGACGTCGCCGTGCCCGGTCGAGACGAAGTCCCAGCCGCGACGAGGGTCGCCCCAGGGCAGGTGCGAGCCGAGCACCCCGGCGCGGCCGCTGCTCGGCCGGACGCGCGTGTCCTTGCAGTCGACGTGGTAGATCCGGTCGGCGAAGTCGACGATGAACCCGATCGTGTCGACGCCCTGCCAGAGCATGTGCGACGGGTCCCAGTTGAAGCCGAAGGCATCGCGGTGCTCGATCGCGTCGAGGGCGCGGACGCTCGTCCAGTGGTCGTAGGCGATCTCGGACGGGTGCACCTCGTGGGCGAACCGCACGCCCTCGCCGTCGAAGACGTCGAGGATGGGGTTCCAGCGGGCGGCGAAGTCCTCGTAGCCGGCGTCGATGACGCTCTCGGGCACGGGCGGGAACATCGCGACGTACGGCCAGATCGACGAGCCGGTGAACCCGACGACCGTGTCGACGCCCATCCGCCGGGCGACCCTGGCCGCCCGCTTCATGTCCTCGGCCGCGCGCTGGCGGACGCCCTCGGGCTCGCCGTCGCCCCACGTGCTCGGCCGCACGATCGCCTGGTGCCGGAAGTCGATCGGGTCGTCGCAGACGGCCTGCCCCGTGAGGTGGTTCGAGATGGCCCAGACGCCGAGGCCGTGCCGCTCGAGCACGTCGAGCCGGCCGCGGAGGTAGGCGTCGTCCTCGTCGGCGCGCTCGAGGTCGAGGTGGTCGCCCGACGCGGCGATCTCGAGGCCGTCGTAGCCCCAGCCCGCGGCGAGCGCCGCCACCTCCTCGAGCGGCAGGTCGGCCCACTGGCCGGTGAACAGCGTGACGGGGTGCGAGCTCTCGCCCATGTCGGCCTCTCTCGTCGTCGGTGCGTCGGCGCCCGGCGCAGCTCCATCCTGGTCCACGGGGCGGTCGATCACGAGGGGACGTCCACCCAGCGCCGCTCGGCGGCGGCGAGCAGGACGCTCTCGGTGACGACGACGGCGCGGCGGCCGTCCTCGAAGGTCGGCAGTCCCTCCGGCCGGCCGCCGCGCACGGCGTCGTGCACGTCGCGGACGAACGCGGCGAAGGCGTCGTGGTAGCCCATCGGGTGCCCGGCCGGGAGCGTCGAGAGACGGGCCGCGTCCTGCACCAGCCGGGCCGCGTCGCGCGACACGACCTCGGACGCGGCGCGACGCCCGATCCAGAGCCGGTCGGGCTCCTCCTGCGAGAACTCCAGGCTCTCCGCCGTGCCGGCGACGTCGACGAGGAGGCGGTTCTTCCGCCCCGGCGCCACCTGTGACACGAAGAGGGTGCCGATGACCCCGGCGGCCGTCTCGAAGACGAGCGCTGCCTCGTCCTCGGTGTCGACCGGGCGGCCGCCGCGCTCGGCGTGGGCCCGGTCGAGGACGGCCGAGAGGGCTGCGACGCGGTCGCCGAGGACGAACTCGACCAGGTCGACGAGGTGGCTGCCGATGTCGGCGAAGGCGCGCGAGGGGCCGCCCGAGGCCGACTCGACCCGCCAGTCGACGTCGTCGCGGTCGAGCAGCCAGTCCTGCAGGTAGCTCCCGCGGACGCTGAGCACGCGTCCCGTGACGCCGGAGGCCACCCTGGCCCGTGCCTCCCGCACCATCGGGTGGTACCGGTAGACGAACGGGACCGCGGCGGTCCTGCCGGCCGCCCGGGCCGCCCGCACGAGCTCGTCGGCCTCCGCCGTCGAGGTCGCGAGGGGCTTCTCGCAGACCACGTGCTTGCCGGCCGAGAACGCGGCGAGGGCGAGCCCTGCGTGCAGGGCGTTCGGCGTGCAGAGGTGGACGACGTCGACGCCGGGGTCGTCGAGGAGGTCCTGCACGCTGTCGTGGGCGGTCGGGACGCCCAGGGCGGCGGCCGCGAAGGAGGCGCTGGCCGGGCTCGAGGACGCGACCGCGACCACCTGCGCGCCGGCCGCCCTGGCGGCGGCCGTGTGCACCCGCCCCATGAACCCGCCGCCCACGACCCCGACCCGGAGGGGCGCGACCGAGGCCGCGGCCCGCCGGGTCGGGGCGACGTCCGCGAGTGGAGGCGCCGCCTCCCCCACGTCGGTCACCGCTCCGCCCCCGTCAGGCCCGGCCGGTCGGCGTCACTTGACGGCACCGGAGGACAGACCGGTGATGAGGTGCTTCTGCACGAGCATGAAGCCGATCAGCACGGGCAGCGAGACGACGACCGAGGCCGCCATCAGCTGGTTCCAGTAGACGTCCTGCTGCGAGGCGTACGCCCGCAGGCCGATCGACAGGGTGCGGGTGTCCTTGCTCGTGAGCACCGAGGCGAAGAGCACCTCGCCCCAGGCCGTGATGAAGGCGTAGACCGCGACGGCGATGATGCCGGGCTTCGCGACGGGGATGATCACGCGGAACAGGGCGCCGAGGCGACCCGTGCCGTCGATCATCGAGGCCTCCTCGAGCTCCTTCGGGATGGAGGCGAAGTAGCCCGTCAGCATCCAGATCGAGAACGGCAGGCTGAACGTCATGTAGGTGATGATCAGGCCGAGGTAACTGCCCGTCAGCTGCACGCCGACCGTGCGCTGGATCTGCACGAAGATCAGGAACAGGGGCAGGAGGAACAGGATGCCGGGGAACATCTGCGTCGACAGCACCACGAGGCTGAAGCTGCGCTGGCCCCGGAAGCGCAGGCGAGCCAGCGCGTAGGCGGCCAGCACGGCCATCGCCACCGACAGGATCGTCGCCGAGATGGTCACGATCAGGCTGTTCTTGAAGTACGACGCCAGGGGCACCGTCTGCCAGATCTGCACGTACGGCTCGAGGGTGACGCGCGAGGGGATCCAGGTGAAGAGGCCCTGCACGTCGGCCAGCGGCTTGATCGAGGTCGTGAGCACCACGTAGAGCGGGATGATCACGACCAGCGACAGGAACGCCAGCCCGAAGAAACGGAAGATCTTGAAGCCGCGGGTCTCAATCATTGTCGTTCTGCCCCTTCGGGAGGACCATCCGGATGTAGAACGCCGACGCGATCAGCAGCACGACCAGGAGCATGACGCTCATGGCACCGCCGAGGCCGAAGTTCCAGTTGTTGAAGCTCTGCTGGTAGATCAGCGGCGAGATGAGCGTCGCCTGCTCGGGCGAGGCCGGGCCGAAGAGCACGTAGGGCACGTTGAACTGGTTGAAGATCCAGAGGCTCATGATGAGCAGCAGCACGGCGTTGGCCGGCTTGACCATCGGCAGCGTGATGTTCGTGAACTGCTTCCACAGGCTGGCGCCGTCGAGGCTGGCGGCCTCGTAGACGTCGCCGGGGATGTTCTGCAGCGCCGCGAGCAGCATCAGGAACGCGAAGGGCCAGAACTGCCACGCGGTCACGATGACGATCGCCCAGAACGAGTTCCCGCCGAGGAGCCAGAAGGGCCGGTCCTGCAGGATCCCGAGGTCGTCGACCAGGAACCGGTTGATGGCCCCGTCGCGCTGGTTGAACATGAAGGCCCAGGCGATGGTGCCGACGTACGAGGGCAGCGCGTAGGGCACGAGGAACAGGGTGCGGAGCAGGCCCCGTCCCTTGAACGAGCTGGTCAGCAGCACGGCGCCGAGCATGCCCATGCTCCACGCGATCGCGACGACGATCACGGTGAAGAGCAGGGTGCGGCCGAGGGCCCCGTAGAGCTGGCCGGCGATCGGCGAGCTGGGGTCGAGGGCCGTGACGAAGTTCTGCAGGCCGACGAAGGGCGCGTTGACCCAGTTGGCGATGCTGAGCTGGTTCAGCGTGATGAACGCGATCCAGATGCCCAGCACCATGGGGACGATGTGGACGAGGAGCTCGGCCAGGGCCGCGGGGGCGACCAGGAAGTAGGCGAGCGGCGAGCGGTGCTTCTTGCGCTTCGCGGGCTCGATCGGAGCCAGCTGGTGCGGATCGGGGGCCGACTCTTCCTCGGCAGTGGCGGGGGGCAGAACGTTGACGGTCATGACGGTCCTCTCGGGCGGGGCAGGGGGGCCCGTCCGGCCGGCAGCGGTGGCGCTGCCGACCGGACGGGTCCCCGCACGGTGGGACGGGGCTACTGACCCGTGGTCATCTGGCTGTTCGCGTCCTCGAGGGCCGACTTGACGTCGGCCTCGCTGACGGAGCCGCCCTGGGCCGCGGTGGCGAGGAGGTCCTTGATCGCGGTGCCGACCAGGGTCTCCATCTGTCCCTCGGAGGGGTAGAGGGGCATGGGCTGGGCGTGGTCCGCGAGGATCGTCTGCTTCAGCTTGATGACGTCCGTCTGGAACGCCGGGTCGTCGTACGCGGTGGTGACCACGGGCAGCGAGCCGAACGACTCGTTGAGGTACTTCTGCTCGTCGTCGCTCGTGAGGTGCTTGACGAAGTCGATCGCCGCCTCCTTGTTGCCCGAGTTCTCGAAGACGCTGACGTTGATGCCGGCGACGTGGCTCTGGGTGCCCTCGAGGCCGGTGGCGTCGGCGGTCTCCATCGGCACGGGGGCCGCGGCGTAGTCGGTGAAGTCACGCGACTTCAGGTTGTCGCCGGGGGCCTGGTCGAAGAACATCGCGGCCTGGCCGTCGGCGAAGGTGGCGGCCATGTCGGAGCCGTTGACGCTCTCGGCGTCGGACGGCGAGACGACCTTGTCGACGGCCATCAGGTCGACCCACTCCTTGACGCCGGTCACGACGCCGTCGTTGCCGAAGTCGGGGTTGCCGTCGTCGTCGTAGAGCGAGCCGCCGTTCTGCAGGCCGCGGACGAACGCCTGGTGGGCGTTGTTCGTGATGCTCGAGCCGGCCATCGTGACGCCCCACTGGTCGATCTGGCCGTCCCCGTCGGTGTCGATCGTCAGCTTCTTGGCGTCCTCGACGAACTCGTCCCACGTGGCGGGCGGCGTGGTGATGCCGGCCGCCTCGAACATGGCCGTGTTGTAGTACAGCGAGTACGACAGGCCGTAGATCGGCACGGAGGTCGGGGCCTGGCCCTCGGCGCCGCCGGTGGCGAAGCTCGACTGGACGAAGCGGTCCTGGCCGCCGATCTCGTCGAGGGCCTCGCCCTCCCAGGGCACGAACGCGCCGCTCGACTGCAGCGACACCGCCCAGGTGTTGCCGATGTTGAGCACGTCGGGGCCCTCGCCGCTCGAGACGGCGGTGAGGATGCGGTTGTAGAGGTCGGACCACGGGATGACCTCGAGGTCGACTTCCACCCCGGTCTCCTCGGTGTACCGGTCGATCGACTCCTGCAGGATCTCGGCGTCGCGCTCGACCGTCGGGGCCTGGTTGCTGGCCCAGTAGGTGATCGTGTCGCTGTCGCCGCTGCCGCCGGAGGCGGAGCAGGCGGTCATCGAGCCTGCCGCGACGACGCCGACGGCGAGGGCGGCGACCCAGCGGAACTTCTTCGTGTTCATGTCTTCTCCTGGTTTCTCATCTTCGAGAGGTCTCTTCATCGAGCGGGGGAAGTGCTGTGTGGCTGTGGTGCGGTGGTGCGGTGGTGCTTCGACGCTGTGGTGCTGTGGTGCTGTGGGAGGGGAAGTGGAGGGGGGACGGTGTCCCGGTGGAGGGCCGGCCTCGTCGTCGAGGCCGGCCCGCCGACGGCTCAGCCGAGCGTCGGGACCGACGGGTCCCAGTCCTCGGGCAGCTCGGGCGTGGGCTCGAGCGACGACTCGACGACGACGCCCTCGCCGCGCTCGGCCGACTCGGCCAGCGAGACCATGACGTCGAGCACGTGGAACGCCAGCTCGCCGGGGACGCGCTCGCGACGGCCCTCGCGGATCGCCTGGGCGAGCTCGGCCACGCCGGTGCCGCGGGTGAACGTCGAGCCGGACGCGGGCACGACGGTCGGCTCCTCGCCGCCGGTGTGCACGACGGTGTCGCCCTCGAACTCGTTCGGGTCCGGGAACACGGCCGTGCCCTCGGTGCCCGCGATCTCGACGAACCCGGCTCGGGCCAGCTTCGAGTCGAAGCTGAAGACGGCCTGCGCGCTCGCGCCGTTCTCGAACTGCAGCAGGGCGCTGATGTGCGTGGGCACCTCGACGGGGAACTCGGTGCCCGCCTTGGGGCCGGAGCCGATGACGCGCGTCTCGCGGGCCTTCGAGGAGGTGGCGGTGACCTTCGCGACCGGGCCGAAGACCTGCACGAGGGTCGTGAGGTAGTACGGGCCGACGTCGAACATGGGGCCCGCACCGTAGGCGAACAGGAACTCGGGGCTCGGGTGCCACGACTCGGGGCCGGGCACCTGGAACAGCGTCAGGCCGGTGAGGGGCGTGCCGATGTCGCCGCGGCGGACGACGCGGAGCCCGGTCTGGATGCCCGACCCGAGGAACGTGTCGGGAGCGACGGCGACCCGCACCCCCGCCTCCTTCGCGGCCTGCAGCAGACGGGCGCCGCTCTCGCGGTCGAGGGCGTAGGGCTTCTCGCCCCAGACGTGCTTGCCGGCCGCGACGGCCTTGAGCGCGACCTCGACGTGGGCGGCGGGGATCGTGAGGTTGACGACGATCTCGACGCCGTCGTGGGCGAGCAGCTCGTCGACCGAGCCGCTCCCGGGCACGCCCCACTTCTCGGCCTGGGCCGCGGCGCGGGGCTCGTCGATGTCGGCGACGAAGAGCACCTCGAGGTCGGGGAACTTCGTCAGGTTGCCGAGGTACTGGTCGCTGATCACTCCGGCGCCGATCACGCCGACCCCGACGGGGCCGGTGCGGGCGTCGCGGGCGGCGACGGTGTCGGCGGTCGTGGCGGTGTCGGTCATGCGCGGACTCCCTGCAGGAACTCGTAGCTGTCGGTCAGGGCGGTGAACACGTCGCCGCGGGTGTCGTCGAGCTCGACGACGGCGAGGGCCTGCGGGGCGGCCCGGAGGATGTCGCGGACGGGCATGACGCCCTTGCCGACGGCGACCTGCTCGGAGTCGTCCTTGCTCTTCGGGCCGTCCTTGACGTGCAGGAACTGCACCTGGTCGCCGAGACGGGCCAGCAGCTCGGCCGCGTCGACGCCGCCGACCTCGACCCAGTAGGTGTCCACCTCGAGCACGACGCCGGCCGGCAGGGCCGCGGCGAAGATCTCGAGGGCGGGCGTGCCGTCGATGACGGACTCGAGCTCGAACTCGTGGTTGTGGTAGCCGACCGAGAGGCCGTGGGCCGCTGCGGCGTCAGAGATCGCGACGAACTCGGCGGCGATCGCCTCGACGTCCTCGCGGGTGACCCAGCGCGTCTCGTGGATGTGCGGGTCGATGACGGTGCCGACGCCGAGCCGGACGGCCGCGGCGAAGATCGGCTCGAGGTCCTGGCCGACGAGCTTGGCGTGGGCGCTCGGCGCGGTGAGGCCGGCGGCGGGCAGCGCCTCGGCGTACTCCTCGACGCGCTCGACGAAGCCCCACGGCTCGACCTGCGTGTAGCCGATGTCGGCGAGGCGCTGGAGGGTGCCGGGCAGGTCGGCCGCGATGGCGTCCCTGACCGTGTAGAGCTGGACCGAGATCGGTGATGTCACCAGGGGGACTCCTCTTCGAGTGGGGCGAGTACGGCGCCGCTGCCCCTCGTGGGGAGTCGATCACCGCTGATCGAGACCGACCATAGGACCACTTCTGTCGGAGCGCAAGCAAAAGTCGTCATCGATCGGCGCCCTTGTCTCGGCAGTCGCCTCGCCCTGTGCTTTACTGCTCAGCATGTCCGACACGACGCGGTCGTCCGCGCTCGGCAGCACCGGTGCCAGCGAGCTCTTCCAGCTGCTCCGCGACGGTCGCCCGCGCACCCGTGCCGAGCTCGCCGCGATGACCGGCCTCGCCCGGTCGACCGTCGGGCTGCGGCTCGACGCCCTCGTCGAGCTCGGGCTCGTCGGGCCCTTCGCCGACGCCGTCTCGACGGGCGGTCGCCCGCCCTCCCGCGTCGCCCTCGTGCCGTCGGCCCGGGTCGTGCTCGGGGCCGACTTCGGTGCCGGCCACCTCAACCTCGTGCTCACCGACCTCGTCGGCGAGACCCTCATCGGGCGACGCTCGCTGCTCGACATCGCCGACGGTCCCGAGCGCGTGCTCGCGACGATGGTCGCCGAGGCCGACGCCCTGCTCGCCGAGCTGGGGCGCACCCGCCGCGACCTGATCGGCGTCGGCATCGGGCTCCCCGGCCCCGTGCAGTTCAGCACCGGTCGGCCCGTGAACCCGCCGATCATGCCCGGCTGGGACGGCTTCGACGTGCCCGGCTGGGTGCGCGGGCACCTCGACGTGCCGGTCCTCGTCGACAACGACGTCAACATCATGGCCCTCGGCGAGCGGAGCTTCGCCTGGCCGGGCGTCGACCACTTCCTGTTCGTCAAGGTGGCCACCGGCATCGGCTCCGGCATCATCTCGGGCGGCCGGCTGCAGCGCGGCGCCCAGGGCATCGCGGGCGACATCGGCCACGTGCAGGTGCCGCGCGGCGCCGGCATCGCCTGCCACTGCGGCAACGTCGGCTGCCTCGAGGCCGTCGCCTCCGGCCCGGCGATCGCGGCCGCCCTGCGCCGCGAGGGCCACGACGTCGCCGGCGGCGCCGAGGTGATCGACCTGGTGCGCGCCGGCGACATCGACGCCATCCAGGCCGTCCGCCAGGCCGGACGCGACATCGGCGAGGTACTCACGGCCTGCGTGAACATGATCAACCCGTCGACGATCGCGATCGGCGGCTCGATGGCCCAGGCCGGCGAGCACCTCATCGCCGGCGTGCGGGAGGTCGTCTACTCCCGCTCGATGCCGCTCGCCACCGAGCACCTCAGCATCGTCCAGTCGCGGTCGGGCGAGAAGGCGGCCGTGATCGGCGCGAGCATGCTCGCGATCCACCACGCCCTCTCCCCCGCAGCCATCGACGAGCTCGCCGCCGCCGTCTGACGCCCGGCCGGCGCCGACCGCGGCTCCCTCTTGCCTCCGTCTCGCCTCCGTCTCGCCTCCGCTGCGGCCGACACGAGGAGGCGCCCTGTCGCGACCTGCCCCGGTCACGAGCGACAATGGAGGCATGTCCGTCGTCCAGCCCATGCTCTCGCTCTGGGACGACGACGAGACCCTCGCCGCGCCTCCCCCGGCTCCGCGCCGTCCGGCGCACGAGCTCCGGGTGCTCGCCGACTCGACCGACCGCATCGCGTGGCTGCGGGCCCGCAGCCGGGGCATCACTGCCACCGACGTGGCGCGCCTCTCGAGCCCGCGGGCCGTGCAGGCCGTCGTGCTCGACAAGCTGTACGGCAACGGCTTCGGCGGCAACGCCTACACCGACCACGGGCGCGCCCGCGAGCCCGAGATCGCCCGCTGGGTGCTGTCCGAGCACCGCATCGCGCCGAGCTCGAAGCTGTTCCACGCCCACGAGCAGCAGCGCCACCTCGCCACGCCCGACGGCGTGGCCGTGCGCGACGACGGCACCGTCGAGCTCTGCGAGATCAAGACCACGAAGAAGGCCTGGACGAGCATCCCGCGGTCGTACCTGCGGCAGGTGTTCTGGCAGCAGTACGTGCTCGGGGCCGAGCGCACCCTGGTCGTGTGGGAGCAGCACCTCGACTTCGTCCCCGTCGACTCCGTGCCGCAGTGCCGGTGGGTCGACCGCGACGACGACGAGATCCACCGCCTCGTGGGCCTCGCCGACACCGTGCTCGACACGCTGGCCCGCCAGGCTCCCGTCGACCCGTTCGCCCCCGGCGTCCGGGCCTACGAACCGCCGCCCTACGATCCGCTGCGCTGAGCCCCGCGGCGCGCTGCCTCGTGGTCGACCCCGAGGACCCGCACCCGGCTCAGCCCGATCACGACCGCGCTCAGCCCGGCGATGACCACGGCGATGACCAGGCACCAGACCGCGACCCCGCCCGCGCCGAGGCGCTCCACGTCGAGGAACGGGTACGGCACGAACGACTGCCCGCGCAGCAGCACCACGACGAGCCAGACCAGCGGGTAGACCAGGAACACCCCGAGCCGCCGCCAGGCGATGCGCCCCCGGTCGCCCACCAGCACCCAGTCGAGCAGCGCGAACAACGGGATCCACTTGTGCAGGACGTCGTTCGACCACTGCACGTTGAACGAGTTGTCGAGGGCGACGTTCGTCAGCAGCACGTTGTAGACGATGCCGGTCGTGACCATGTAGGTCGCCGCGGCGCCGCGCAGCACGACGCTCCACTCGGGCGCGGCCCGGCGGCGCAGCAGGAACACCGCCCCGACGACGAACGCCACGGCCGCGATCAGGTTCGACTGGATCGTGAAGTAGCCGAAGAAGTTGGCGAACTGGTACACGGGGCTCTCGATGCTGCGCACCCACTGGCCGACGACCGCCGCGACGACGGCCAGGGCCGCGAGAAGGCGGAGCGCGGCGGGCACGACGGCGGGCACGGTGGTCGTCGACGGTCTCATCCCGTCACCGTAGCGAGGTTTCGCCAGACGGTGACACCCGCGAAACACGACCGACTCATCTGCTGTCGACACTGGGGTGACGGGCGCCCCTGTCGGGTGCCGCGGACGGACAGGGGAGCCCGATGACGCACACGACGATGCGTGCCATGGTGATCGAGAAGACCGGCGGACCCGAGGAGCTGATCGCCGCGGACGTGCCGTGGCCGTGCCGCGTCGGCTCCGACGTGCTGGTCAAGGTGCACGCCGCGGGCGTGAACCGGGTCGACGCCGAGGCCCGCGCCGGCCGCGCCGACAGCGGAGGCGTCCGTGCCTGGCCCGCGGTGCTCGGCCACGACTTCAGCGGCGTCGTCGTCGAGGCCCCCTACGCCGCACACCCGCTCCGCCCCGGCGACGAGGTCTTCGGCATGGCCGCGTTCCCGCACACGAGCGGGACGTACGCCGAGTACATCAGCGTGCCCGCCACCTCCCTCGCCCGGAAGCCCGCGACCCTCTCGCACGTCGAGGCCGCGGGCGTCCCGCTCGCCGCACTCACTGCCTGGGGCATGGTCGTCGAGGTCGCCAAGGCGCACGAGGGCCAGCGTGTGCTCGTCCAGGCCGGTGCAGGAGGCGTCGGGCACTTCGCCGTGCAGCTCGCGTCGTACTTCGGCGCGCACGTCGTCGCCACCGGGTCGCAACGCAACAGCGGCTGGCTCCGCGACCTCGGCGCGGACGAGGTCGTCGACTACGGCTCGGCCGAGCTGGCCCGGAGCGTTCGCGACGTCGACGTCGTCATCGGGCTGGTCGACGACGACGACGTCGCCGAGCAGTCGCTGGCCGTGCTGCGCCCGGGCGGCCTCGCGGTCCACGCCCCGCTCCGCTCGTGGCGCGCCTTCACCGAGAAGGCCGAGGCGAGGGGCATCCGCTCGACCGGGTTCGCCGTCTGCCCCGACGCGTCGACCCTTGCGGTCCTCTCGCGCCTGATCGACTCCGGCGACCTCCGCGTGCACGTCGACGACATCTACGACCTCGCCGACGCCGCCGACGCGCACAGCAGGCTCGAGCAGAGCCACACGCGGGGCAAGCTCGTCCTGAGGGTCGCCGACGAGTGACGTCGCCGCGCTGGCGTCGGGTCCGGGTCGCGGCCTAGAGCGCGCGCACGAGGACGAAGTCGTCGTGCGTCTCCGTGCCCACCGTGAACTGCTTCGTGCCGGCCCGCTCGAACCCGTGCTTGGCGTAGAAGGCCTGGGCGCGGGCGTTCTGCTGGTTGACGCCCAGCCAGATCGAGGAGGCGCCGGTCGCCGTGGCCGTCGCCAGCGCCGCCTCCATGAGCACCCGCGCCGCGCCCTGCCCGTGGGCGTCGGGCGCCACGTAGAGCTTGCTCAGCTCGACGGCAGGTCGCGCCTCGACCACGGCGGCCACGTCGGCGTCGGCGGGGTCGCCCGTGACGAGCATCGCGTACCCGAGGAGCGGGGCCCCGAGCAGCGGGGTGCCCGGGGCGGCCGCGTCGTCCTGCAGGGCGAGCACGTGCCGAGTCGGGTCGGCGAGGTACTCGTCGAAGCGCTGCTCGCTCAGCACCGTGGTGACGAAGCGAGCCATGTCGGCCAGGGCGGTGCCGGGCGGGCAGGCCAGGGGGAACGTGAGGGCCGCCACGGAGGCGAGGGCAGGGGCGTCGGAGGCGGTGGCGGGGCGGGCGGTGACGGTCACGCCTCCATGGTGCCGCACCCGCACCTCCTCGTGCTCGCCGCGCCCGTGTGCCGGGGACGACGAAGGCCGCCCCGCTCGAGAGCGGGACGGCCTGTCGTGACGATCAGGTGATCGAGGTGCGCTGCCTGAGCAGCTGCGGCCTAGAAGACGTTGATGTCGAGGGGGATGCCGGGACCGAAGGTCGTCGACAGCGTGCCCTTGGTGATGTAGCGGCCCTTGGAGGAGGACGGCTTCAGACGGACGACCTCGTCGAGGGCGGCATCGAGGTTGGTGTTCAGCTGCTCTTCCGAGAAGCCGGCCTTGCCGATGACGAAGTGCACGTTGGCGTGCTTGTCGACACGGAACTCGATCTTTCCGCCCTTGATGTCGTTGACGGCCTGCGCGACGTTGGGGGTCACGGTGCCCGTCTTGGGGTTGGGCATGAGGCCGCGGGGTCCGAGGACCTTTCCGAGGCGGCCGACCTTGCCCATGAGCTCGGGCGTCGAGACGGCCGAGTCGAACGACGTGTAGCCGCCCGCGACCTTCTCGATGAGCTCGTCGCCGCCGACCTCGTCGGCACCGGCGGCGATGGCGGCCTCGGCCGCAGCGCCCGTGGCGAAGACGATGACGCGGGCGGTCTTGCCCGTGCCGTGCGGGAGGATGACGGTGCCGCGCACCATCTGGTCCGCCTTGCGGGGGTCGACGCCGAGCTTCAGCGCGACCTCGACGGTGGAGTCGAACTTCTTGGAGCCGGTCTCACGAGCGACGGCGACGGCCTCGCTGGTGCTGTAGAACTTGCCGGCTTCGATCTTCTCGGCGGCGGCGCGGTACGCCTTGGACTTCTGAGCCATGTTGGACCTCTTCGTACTGGGGACGTGGTAGCGAGCCTGGCCGGCTCTCCCACTGGTGTCTGGTGCGTGCAGGCGGGTCGCCTGCACGAGGGGGTGTGGCTAGGCGTCGACCGTGATGCCCATGGAACGGGCGGTGCCGGCGATGATCTTCGCCGCGGCGTCGATGTCGTTGGCGTTGAGGTCGGCCTGCTTGGTGGTGGCGATCTCACGGACCTGGTCCATCGTGAGCTTGCCGACCTTGTCGGTGTGCGGGGTCGACGAGCCCTTGGCGACGCCGGCGGCCTTCTTGATGAGCTCCGCGGCGGGCGGGGTCTTGAGCACGAACGTGAACGAGCGGTCCTCGTAGACGGTGATCTCGACGGGGACGACGTTGCCGCGCTGCGACTCGGTCGCGGCGTTGTACGCCTTGCAGAACTCCATGATGTTCACGCCGTGCTGACCCAGGGCCGGGCCGATGGGCGGGGCCGGGTTCGCGGCGCCGGCGTTGATCTGAAGCTTGATCAGACCCGTGACCTTCTTTTTCGGTGCCATGTTCTTTTCCTTCTCGTGGGCTTCGAGCTGGCCGCGGTCGCGGTCCGCTCTCCCGGTGGTCCGCGGTGCGGACTCCGGTGATCTAGGGGAGCTGTGGGGCTGTCGTCCTGAGGACTAGAGCTTGGTGACCTGGTCGAAGCTGAGCTCGACGGGAGTCTCGCGCTCGAACAGGGAGACCAGCACCGTGAGCTTGCCGCTCTCGGGCTTGATCTCGTTGATCGTACCGGGAAGACCGGCGAACGAGCCCTCCTTGATGGTGATCGTCTCGCCGATCTCGAAGTCGACCTCGGCGGGGATGACCCGCTGGGCCTGCTTGCCGCCCTTGGCCGAGCCCTTGGCGGCGGGTGCCGCCTCCTGCACCTGGACGAGGCTCTTCAGCATCTGGAAGGCCTCCTCGAAGCGGAGGGGAGTCGGGTTGTGGGCGTTGCCCACGAAGCCGGTGACGCCGGGGGTGTGGCGGACGACCGACCAGGAGTCTTCGTTGAGGTCCATGCGGACGAGCACGTAGCCGGGGATCCGCACGCGGGTGACCAGCTTGCGCTGCCCGTTCTTGATCTCGACGACGTCCTCCATGGGGACCTCGACCTGGTAGATGTAGTCCTCCATGGTCAGGGAGACCATGCGGTTCTCGATGTTCTGCTTGACGCGTCGCTCGAAGCCCGCGTAGCTGTGGATGACGTACCACTTGCCGGGCTTGCCGCGGAGGTCGTAGCGGAAGGCCTCGTAGGGGTCGACCTCGGCCTCGGCCTCGTCCTCGGCGTCGGTCGCGACCGCGTCGGCCTGCTCGCTGACGACGTCGAGGTCGACGTCGTTCTGGGCGACCTGCGCGTCGGCGTCCTGCACGGACTGCTCGGCCTCGGCGATGACGGCGTTCGCGCCGACGGCGTCGCCCTCGTTCGCGAGCTCTTCGGCCTCGGTGTCGGCCTCGTCGTCGGTCGCCTCGACGGCGGCCTCTGCCTCGGCGGCGTCGTCGATGTCGAGCGCGTCGTCGACGACGGCGTCGGCCTCGGGGTCGCTGGCCTCGGCGAGCGTGTCGAGCAGGCCGTCGAGGTCGTCCGTGTCGGTGGTGCCCTCGTCGCCCTCGTCGACGACGGTGATCGCGGACTCCTCGGCCGAGCCCTGGTCGCCGTCAGAGTCGACGTCGGCGACGTCGCCCTCCTGCGTCTCGGCGACCTCGGAGGACTGCTCGGCGGCGGGGGCGAGATCGATGTCGTCGCGCTCGTTGTCAGGCACTGGATTTCAACTTCCGTTTGAAGAGTGGGGCCGTGTGGAGAGGGAGCCGGCGGACCGGGTCGCCCTCGCCGATCCCACGGGGTCGAGGGGCACGGCGCGGACCAGGTGGCCCGTCAGCCGGCGGGCAGCGTCAGCTGCCGGTGGGGCCGTTGCCGAAGACGTAGCCGACGACGAGGCCGAAGAGGGAGTCGAGGCCGGTGACCAGCGCCATCATGATGACGACGAAGACCAGCACGACGCCGGTGTAGCTCAGCAGCTCTTTGCGGGTCGGGGTGACGACCTTCTTGAGCTCGGCGATCACCTGGCGGATGAACAAGGCGATGCGGGCGAAGGGGCTGCGACGCGCTGCGCTGTCCGACTTCGCCTTGTCGACGACGTCCTCACTGGGGACGTCGAGGTCTTTTCTCGCCACTGTCGTACTACCTTCCGAGGGTCGACCCGAGGGCCTGGTCCGTGATCCGGGCCGCACCGCTGGTCTCTGGTGGACCAGTCGGGGCGACCCGGCCGGGCTGCAGGGCGGACAGGACTCGAACCTGCAACCTGCGGTTTTGGAGACCGCTGCTCTACCAATTGAGCCACCGCCCTATGGGGCCGGAGCCCCCGGGCCGGACTGCGACTCGTGCTCGCCCTGAGGCGCGCGCCGACTCCGCGGTGTCCGACCGCCTCGTCAAGTGTAGGCGAGGGCCTGCGGTGTTGCAAAGCCGGGGCGCGCCGGAGCGCCCTGTCGGGGCCGCGGACCGCCGGATAGGGTGGCCGTCGTGACCCAGCCGACACGCCGCCTCTCGTCCCGCATCGCCTCCATCGCCGAGTCGGCCACCCTCAAGGTGGACGCCAAGGCCAAGTCGCTCCTGGCCGAGGGCCGGCCGATCATCAGCTACGGCCCGGGCGAGCCCGACTTCCCCACGCCCGACCACATCGTCGAGGCGGCTGTCGCGGCGGCCCGCGACCCGCGCAACCACCGCTACTCGGCCGGCGCGGGCCTGCCCGAGCTGCGCGAGGCGATCGCCGAGAAGACCCTGCGCGACAGCGGCACCACGGTGCGGTCGACGCAGGTGGTCGTGACCAACGGCGGCAAGCAGGCGGTCTACCAGGCGTTCCAGGCGCTGATCGACGAGGGCGACGAGGTCCTGCTGCCGGCGCCGTACTGGACCACCTACCCCGAGGCGATCTCGCTCGCCGGCGGCGTCTCGGTCGAGGTCTTCGCCGGCGCCGACCAGGGCTACAAGGTCACCGTCGAGCAGCTCGAGGCCGCTCGCACCCCCCGCACGAAGGTGCTGCTGTTCTGCTCGCCCTCCAACCCGACGGGCGCCGTCTACTCCCCCGCCGAGGTCGAGGCCATCGGCCGCTGGGCGCTCGAGACCGGCACCTGGGTGATCAGCGACGAGATCTACCAGAGCCTCGTCTACGACGGCGTGCGCGCCGTCTCGATCACCGAGGCCGTGCCCGAGCTCGCCGAGCAGACGATCCTCGTCAACGGCGTCGCCAAGACCTACGCGATGACCGGCTGGCGCGTGGGCTGGATGGTGGGCCCGGCCGACGTGATCGCCGGCGCCTCCAACCTGCAGTCGCACCTCACGTCGAACGTGTCGAACGTCTCGCAACGCGCCGCTCTCGCGGCCCTCACCGGCCCGCAGGACGAGGTCGAGTCGATGCGACGGGCCTTCGACGTCCGTCGTCGCCGCATCGTCGACGAGCTGAACGCCATCGACGGCGTCG
The DNA here is from genome assembly GCF_004364285.1 of Frigoribacterium sp. PhB116. Classification (GTDB taxonomy): domain Bacteria; phylum Actinomycetota; class Actinomycetes; order Actinomycetales; family Microbacteriaceae; genus Frigoribacterium. Next base: position 1,129,345 of record NZ_SOBE01000001.1, read on the forward strand.
TCGCCCCGACCCCCGAGGGCGCGTTCTACGTCTACCCCGACGTCAGCGGCCTGCTGGGCCGCGAGTGGGGCGGCGTCACGCCCACCACCTCCCTCGAGCTCGCCGACGTGGTCCTCGACCAGGCCGACGTCGCGACGGTGCCCGGCGAGGCCTTCGGGCCGAGCGGCTACCTGCGCCTGTCGTACGCCCTCGGCGACGACCAGCTGCTCGAGGGCGTGCAGCGCCTCCAGCGCCTCTTCTCGTAGGAGGCGCGGGCCGGGTCGGCCGGACCGGCTCGCCGTCGCGGCCTCCAGCGCCTTCCGGCGAGGCGGTCCCCCGGCTGCATCCACCGGTCGGGGGATGCGGGTAGCCCGGTCCGGGGTGCCGCGCCCGCGCCTCCTCCCCGAGGCTCGGAGCATGACCCCACAGCCCGTCGTGCGAGTGCGCGACCTCACCAAGACCTACGGGCACGCCACCGCCCTGCACGGCGTCTCGTTCGACCTCCGGGCCGGCGAGACGCTCGGCCTGCTCGGCCCGAACGGCGCCGGCAAGTCGACGACGATCGAGATCCTCGAGGGGCACCGCGACCGCACCGGCGGCGAGGCCCTCGTGCTCGGCACCGACCCGCGACACGGCGGGCTCGACTGGAAGGCGCGCATCGGCATCGTGCTGCAGACCTCGGCCGAGCAGGGCACCTCGACCGTGCGCGAGCAAGTCGCCCACATGGCCGCTCTCTACCCGCGGTCGCGCGACGTGGACGAGGTCGTCGCCGCCGTCGGGCTCGAGGCGCAGGCGGGCAGCCGCGTCCGGGCGCTCTCGGGCGGCCAACGGCGCCGCGTCGACGTCGCTCTCGGCATCGTCGGCGACCCCGAGCTGCTGTTCCTCGACGAGCCGACGACGGGCTTCGACCCGGAGGCGCGGCGGCAGTTCTGGGGGCTGATCCGGTCGCTGTCCGACGACGGCACGAGCATCCTGCTCACCACCCACTACCTCGACGAGGCCGCCCAGCTGAGCGACCGGGTCGCGGTCATCACGGAGGGGCGGGTCGTCGCCGAGGGACGCCCCGACGAGATCGGCAGCGTCGCGGCCCGGACCCCGCTGGTGCGGTGGTCGGACGCCGCGGGCAGTCACGAAGAGCGGACCGCCGACCCTGGCGGCCTTGTCGCGCGCCTGCACGGCGCGGGCGCGGAGCTGCGTGACCTCGAGGTCGTGCGCCCGTCGCTCGAGGACGTCTACCTCGAGCTCGTCGCCGAGGCGGCGGCGTCGTGACCGGGGCTCCGCGGACCGCGACCGCGACGCGCTCGTCCCGTGGTCCCTCGGACCGGACCGGCGCCTCCTCGACGGCCGGCCTCCGCCGCGTGCTCGCCCTCGCCGGCGTCCAGGTGCGCCACGAGGTGCGGACCTACTTCCGCGCCGGCGACACGGTGTTCTTCACGTTCCTCTTCCCCGTCGTGATGCTGGCGATCTTCTCGACGGCCTTCAGCGCGTCCGGCTCGTTCGGGGTGAGGCCCGACGGCTCGGTCGTCGACGCCGCCGCGTACTACCTGCCGGGGATGATGGCCGCGGGCATCCTGCTCTCGGGTGTCCAGGCCCTCGGGATCGACATCGCCGTCGAGCGCTCGGACGGCACCCTCAAGCGGCTCGCGGGCACGCCGCTGCCCGTCGCCTCCTGGTTCCTCGGGAAGCTGGGGCAGGTGGTCGTGACGAACCTGCTGCAGGTGGCGCTCCTCCTCGTCGTCGCCCGGGTGCTGTTCCGGGTGCCGCTGCCGACCGAGGCGTCGTCGTGGGCGACGTTCGCGTGGGTGTGGCTGCTCGGCCTCGCCGGCTCGGCGCTGATCGGGATCGGCCTGTCCCGGGTCCCTCGCACCGGGCGCAGCGCCTCCGCCGTCATCGTGCCGATCACGCTCGTGCTGCAGTTCGTGTCCGGTGTCTACCTGCCGTTCGCGCAGCTGCCGACGTGGCTGCAGCAGGTCGCCTCGGCGTTCCCGCTGAAGTGGCTCGCCCAGGGCATGCGGAGCGTGTTCCTGCCCGAGTCGTCGGCGGCGGCCGAGGTCGGCGGCACCTGGGACCTGCCGGGCGTGGCCCTCTGGCTGGGCGTCTGGCTCGTGGCCGGCGCGATCGCGGCCCGACTGACGTTCCGCTGGGGCCGGAAGGACGCCTGACCGCGGCTGCGCGGGACGGTACGGTGACGGACATGACCGCCACGGCAGCCGAGGGCGCCCGCACCGCCGACCGCGGCGCGGGGCCTGGCGTGAGCCGCGGCACGAGCCGCGTCGCGATGCGCTGGTGGGACGTCGGGGCCGGGGCGACCGCCGTGGTGCTCGTCGTGCTCGCCCTCGCGGGCGAGTCCGACGGCGGCAGCGCCGTCGGCAGCCGCCCGCTCGCCCTGGCCGCGTCCGGGCTGTTCGTCCTGACCTGGCTGCTGCTCGCTCGGCCGGTGGTGCGGAGGGACGACGACCACGTGGGCAGGGCAGAGGTCGTGGTGGTCGCGGCGGTGGTGGTCGTCGGCGGGCTCGCCGTCTCGGGCGCCCCGCAGCTCGCGGTGGTGCAGGCGTTCCTGATGCCCCTGCTCTGGACCGTGCTCCCGACGCCCCGCTCGGCGATCGTCGCCAACGTCGCCCTGTGCCTCGCGATCTCGGCCGGCTTCGTCGTCAGCCTCGGCTGGTCGGCGGACACGCTCGCGACCGCCGCCACGAGCGAGGGGCTCTCGTTGCTCTTCAGCATCGCGCTCGGCTTCTGGATCTCGTCGATCGCCCACACCGGCGTCGAGAGGGGCCGGCTGCTCGACGAGCTGCGCGCCGCCCAGGACGAGCTGGCGACCCGGCACCGCGAGGCCGGCACCGTGGCCGAGCGCGAGCGCCTCGCCCGCGAGATCCACGACACGGTCGCTCAGAGCCTCACCGGGCTCGTGATGCTCAGCCAGCAGGCGCGGTCGTCGGTCGCCGCCGGGGACGCCGCCGCCGGCCTCGCCCAGCTCGAGCTCATCGAGTCGTCGGCCAGGGACGCGCTGACCGACGCCCGCACGCTCGTCGCGGCCACCGCCTCCTCGGGGCTCGACAGCGGCGACCTCGCCGACGCCCTGCGACGCCTCGCCGGGCGGTTCTCGCGCGAGAGCGGCGTGGCCGTGAGCGTCGACGTCGAGCCGGGGCTCGTCCTGCCGCGCGACCACCAGGTCGTGGTGATCCGGGCGGCGCAGGAGGCGCTGGCCAACGTCCGCAAGCACAGCGGGTCGCGCTCGGCGCACGTCGCGCTCGCCCGCGGGGCCGGCATCGCCGGGGACGTCGTCCTCTCGGTGCGAGACGAGGGCCGCGGGTTCGATCCTGCTGCGTCCCGCGACGGCTTCGGGCTCGACGGCCTCGACGAGCGGCTGCGGCTGGCCGGCGGCCGGCTCGAGATCGTGAGCGGCACCGGCGACGCGGGCGCGCCCGGCGGCACGACCGTGACGGCGCACCTGCCCGGCGGCGAGCAGTCGTGAGCGTGCGCACCCTGGTCGTCGACGACCACCCGATCATGCGGCAGGGGCTGACCGCGATGCTCACGGCGACGCCCGACTTCGAGGTGGTCGGCCAGGCCTCCGACGGCGTCGAGGCGGTGGAGCTCGCGACCGAGCTGCGACCGGACCTCGTGCTCATGGACCTGCGCATGCCGAGGCTCGACGGCGTCGCCGCGACGGAGGCGGTGCTGCGGGACGTGCCGACCGCCCGCGTCGTCGTGCTGACCACCTACGAGTCGGACGACGCCATCCTCGGCGCCGTCGAGGCGGGGGCCAGCGGGTACCTCCTCAAGGCGGCGCCCGAGGAGGAGCTGCTCGCGGGGCTCCGCTCGGTCGTCGCCGGGCAGGTCGCGCTCGCGCCGTCGATGGCCGCGCTGCTCGTGGGGCGTGCTCGCCGGACGGCGTCGCAGGCGGACGCCTCGGGATCAGAGGGCGCAGGCGGAGCTGCCGCGGACGGCTCCTCGGGCTCGACGCCGACGCCCCTGAGCCCCCGCGAGACCCAGGTGCTCGTGCTGGTCGCCGAGGGCTGCTCGAACCGCGAGATCGGACTGCGCCTCTTCGTCGGCGAGGCCACCGTCAAGACCCACCTGCAGCACGTCTTCGAGAAGCTCGGAGTGGGCGACCGCACGCGCGCGGTCACCCTCGCGATGGAGCGGGGCTGGCTGCCCTCGACACGCGCCTGACGTCAGGTCAGAGGTCGAGGCCGAGCAGCACCGGCTCGGGGCGGAGCAGGACGCCGAACTCGGCCAGCACCCGCTGCTGCACGAAGCGGGCGAGCTCGACCACGTCGTCGGCTGAGGCGCTGCCCCGGTTGGTGAGGGCCAGCGTGTGCTTCGTCGAGATCGCGGCCCCCGAGCCCGGCAGACGGAAGCCGCGCGCGACGCCCGCGTGCTCGATCAGCCACGCAGCGCTGAGCTTGACGGCCCCGCTCGTCGGCGGAGGCGGCGGTGCCGGAGTCTCGCCGAGCGGCACCACCTGATCTTCGGGCTCCGGGTCGATGGGCCAGCGCGGGGCGTCCGAGGGCAGCTCCGAGGCCCCCTGACGGGACACCACGGGATTCGTGAAGAACGAGCCGCTCGACCACGTGTCGCGGTCGTCGGCGTCGAGCACCATGCCCTTGGAGGCGCGGAGGGCCAGCACGCTCGACCGCACGTCGGCGACCGAGACCCGGGCCCCGAGGTCGACGCCGAGGGCCCCGGCGAGCTGCGGGTACGAGACCTGCTCGCTCGCGCCTCCTGCGTCGCGGAGCGCGAACTCGACCGCGGTCACCACGCCCGCCCGGCCCTGCTTGAACACGCTCGTGCGGTAGCCGAGGCCGAGGTTGGCGGCGGGCACGCGGACGAACTCCCCGGTGTCGGCGTCGAGGAAGTCGACCGAGACGACCGTCGAGGACACCTCTTGTCCGTACGCGCCGATGTTCTGGATCGGGGAGGCGCCCGTCGAGCCGGGGATGCCGCTCAGCGCCTCGAGACCGGACCAGCCCTCGTCGACCGTGCGTGCCACGAGGTCGTCCCAGGGCTCGCCCGCGGCGACCCGCAGGCGGACCCGGCCGTCGACGTCGTCGAGCCGCTCGACGCCGCGCGTGCGGACGTGGACGACGGTGCCGTCGAACGACTCGTCGGAGGCGACCGTGTTCGAGCCGCCGCCGAGGACGAACCAGGGCTCGTCGTCGGCCCAGACCGCGCGGACGGCGTCGATCAGCTCGTCCGTGGCGTCGGCCGTGACGAACCGCGCGGGCTCGCCTCCGACCCGCATCGTCGTCAGCTCGGAGAAGGAGGTCACGCCAGGGTCACCACGACCTGGGCCTTGCCCAGCACGGTCTTCTCGTCGACCGTCACGGTGAGGTCGACCCGCGCCGTGCCGGCCTCGTCGTCGAGCGCCGCGACCTTCGCGGTGACGGACAGCTCGGCGCCGTCGGCCGGGTGCACGACCACCGGACGCGTGAAGCGGACCTGGTAGTCGGAGACCCAGCCGATCACGCCGGCGTCGTCGCCCGACCCGTCGAGCCACTCGACGACGGGCTGCACCGCCGTGCCCATGGTCAGCATGCCGTGGGCGAGCACGCCCGGCAGGCCGACGGACTCGGCGACGTCGTCGCGGTAGTGGATCGGGTTGAAGTCGCCGGACGCGCCGGCGTAGCGGACGAGCGAGTCGCGCGTCAGCGGGTAGGTCTTGTGGGCCACGACCTGGCCGACCTCGAGGGCGCTCACGCGTCGTCCCCCCGCACGACGAGGGTGGACACGGCGGTGACGACGTGCGCCCCGGCCTGGTCGACCATGTCGGAGGAGGCGGTCACCATGGAGTTGCCGCCGAGGGACTTGACGCTGGTCACCGTGAGCGTGGCCGTGAGCTCGTCTCCCGCCACCACGGGGCGGCTGTAGCGGAAGCGCTGCTCGCCGTGCACCACCCGGGAGAAGTCGATGCCCGCGTCGGGCTCGGCGAGGAGCTGCGCGAGGGTCGCCTCCTGCACCACGACGGGGAAGGTCGGCGGGGCGACGACGTCGGCGTGGCCGGCGGCGCGCGCGGCCTCGGGGTCGAGCGACAGGGCGCTGGTCGAGCCGGTGGCACGGGCGAACTCGCGCACCTTCTCCCGGCCGACGAGGTAGGCGGGGGCCGGCGGGAGGACCCGCCCTTGCAGATCGGGGTTCACAGGCACGGCGTCGAGTCTAACCGGGGCCGATGTCGGGGGCGCGGCGTACGTTCTCCCCATGAGCGACTCGAACATCGACCCTGACATCACGCCCGTCGACCCCGCAGCACCCGAGGGCGGCGGGGCACCTGCCTCCGGCGCCGACGCGGGCAGCGCCGACGAAGGCAGCGGCGAGACCCTGGGCGGCGAACGTCCCGACCCCTCCACCACCGCCTCGAAGGACCCTGAGGACTGGGTGACCGGCGACGAGCCGATGACCGGCCCGCAGAAGAGCTACCTCGACACGCTCGCCCGCGAGGCAGGCGAAGAGCTGCCCGCCGACCTCAGCAAGGCCAAGGCGAGCGAGCACATCGACCGCCTGCAGGAGAAGACCGGTCGCGGCCAGTAGCCGAGTCTGCTCGATGGCTCTACCGGTGCGAGGGCTCGCGTCGTACACTTCCCCCACGTCTGGGATGGTAACTCGACGCGAGCCCTCGATCGACAGCCAGGGACAGGTCCTGATCCACGTGTCCCACCGAAGGTTGCGAGCGGCTGACGAGCACGTCCGGGTCTCCCCCGGCCCGGGCGTGCTCACTCGATCTCACCTCCGTGGATGGTCCCGCGTCGACTCAGCCCGCATCTGCTCCAGGGCTTCGCCTCGGACCAGCGCTCGGGCGCGTCCTCGTCGAGCCAGGCCGCGACCGTGACGGGATCGGACGGCTCGACCGTCGTCGCCCTGGCGCGTTCCACACACCCCGGTCCGACCGTGGCGGTGACCGTGCTCTCGGTCGTCCTCGGGGCGGCGGTCGGCCTCGGCGTCGGCCGCACCCTGCTGCTCGGTGCCGCCGTGCTGGCCGGCCAGCTCTCGATCGGGCTCTCGAACGACCTCGTCGACGCCGCGCGCGACCGCCAGGTCGGTCGGCGCGACAAGCCCCTGGCGCTCGGACTCGTCTCGACGAGCACCGCGGTGGCCGCCGTCACCGTCGTGACCGTCCTCGCCGTCGGCCTCACGTTCGTCCTCGGCTGGGCCGCCGGCGTCGCCCACCTCGTCTTCCTCGCCTCCGGCTGGGCCTACAACCTGGGGCTCAAGCGCACGGCGTGGTCGGCCGTTCCCTTCGTCGTCGGCTTCGGGGCCCTGCCCGCCGTGGTCACCCTCGCTGCTGCGCCTCCGGCCGCACCGGCGGCCTGGGCCCTGGTCGTGGGCGCTGCCTTCGGCGTCGCGATCCACTTCACCAACGTGCTGCCCGACCTCGACGACGACGCCCGGACCGGCGTCGTCGGGCTGCCCCACCGGCTCGGACGCCTGCGGGCGGGGCTCGTGGCGTTCGCCGCCCTGGGGACGGCGGCGGTCGTGACGGCTGGGGGGCTCCTCCTCGACGGCTCCCTGACGCCGGTCCGCACCGGCGCGGGCCTCGTCGGGTCCGCCGCCGCGCTCGTGCTGTCCGTGGTCGGGGCGAGGCTCGTCCGTCGGGGCGGCGCGACTCGGGGGCTGTTCCGGCTGGTCATCGCGGCGGCACTCGTGCTGGTCGCCTCCCTCGCGCTGGCGGGCACGGCCCTCGTCGCCTGACCGGCACGAGACGTCCCCTCCGCCCCGGCGCGCAGCTCCGGGTCAGACGAAGCGCATCGAGTACAGCGACGCGAGGAGCCGTCGGGTCGGAAGGTGCAGCGCCGCCGACAGGCCGACCTGCCGGAGCGCGCCGACCACGGGCCCGACGGGACGGCCGAGGGCCATGTTGACCTCCGCCTGCCGGGCCGAGCGGGCGACCGACCGGCGACGCGCCTCCTCGTACGCCCGGAACACGGCCGGGTCGAGGCGGCGCCCGCCCGCCGAGCGCAGGGCCCGCGCGAGGACGGGGGCGACGGCGTCCGCGTCGAGCCAGCCGAGGTTCATCCCCTGGCCGCCGATCGGGCTGATCTCGTGGGCGGCGTCGCCGATCAGGACGACCCGCCCGGCGACGGTGCGCCGCGCCAGCCGGCGCTGCACCCCGAAGGCGCTCGTCATGGTCGCCGTGCCGGGGTCGATGTCGAGGCCGGTGCGCTCGGCGACGAGGCCCGCGACCAGCTCGGCGCCGGGCGCGGCGCCTGCCTCGGCCGCGGTCCCGGTGTCGGCGGCGTGAGGATCGAGCAGCACCACGAAGCGCCGCACCCCGCCCGGCAACGGGAACGACTCGACGACGCCCCGACGCTCGAGGTGCACGACCGCGTCGGCGCCGAGACCGGTGCTGTCGTCCACGTCGCACATCACGTAGCGGTCGGGGTAGCGGCGCAGGGGCGCGTCGATGCCGAGGGCGTCTCGCAACGGGCTGCGGGCACCGTCGGCCGCGAGGACGAAGCGGGCGGCCGCCTCCACCGGTCCGTCGTCGGCCGTGCCGCGGAGCAGCACCCGGTCCGGCTCCTGTTCGAGCCCGTCGAGCGAGAGACCGCGCCGGAGCGAGCCCGGCGCGAGCGACTCCAGCCTGTCGCGCAGCAGCTGCTCCGTGCGGTGCTGCGGCAGGGCGGCGACGAACGGCCACCGGGGGTGCGCCCGGTCGAAGCTGACCGTGCCGAGGGTGCGCCCGCCGATGCGGGCGACCCCGCGACGCACGGGCACCGCGTCGGCGACGAGCGGCTCGGCCGCGCCCACCCGGTCGAGCACGTCGAGGGACGGCGGGTGGACCCCGATGGCACGCGAGAGCGTCGGCGCCTCGGCACGGCGCTCCCAGACCGCGACGTCGAGGCCGCGCGCCGACAGCAGGGCCGCGGCCAGCACGCCGACCGCCCCCCCGCCGACGACGACGACGTCGTGGGTGATCACGAGCGCGGCCCGGGCTCGACGTCGCCTGCGCGTCGGGCCTCGCCTGAGCCCGGAGCGGCGGCGTCGGCGGCGAGGTCGAGCACGGCCCAGACGCGGAAGGGCGGTCGGCGGACGGCCCTCCATCCGGCAGGCAGCTCGCGGGCCAGCTCCGCGTCGGTCCAGCTGCGGCGGATCGAGCGCAGCCCGTCCACCCGGACGAAGGAGGTGCGCGCGAGCGGCAGTGTCCCCACCCAGTACCCGGTATAGGCAGCGCGCGACCGCCGGATGTCGCTGTGCAGCACGAGCCGGCGGGCGAGCGCACCGCTGTCGGCCAGGACGTCGGCCCGGGACGCGTCGTCGAGGTGGTGCAGCACGTGGTTCGAGACGACGACGTCGAACTGCGCGCCCGCCTCGACGAGGTCTCCGCTCGACGCGCACCGGTGGACGACGCCGTCGGCCGGACGGGCGCTCGCGAAGTCGTGGGCACGCCGGTCGGGATCGACGGCCGTCACCTCCAGGCGCAGCCCGTCGCGGCGGGCCCACCGGGCGAGCGAGCGCGCGAGGTCGCCGCCGCCCGATCCGAGGTCGAGCAGGGTGGTCGCCCGGTCGGCCGACAGGAGCGGCCGGATCCGCTCTCGGTACGCGCGTCGCCAGCCGGCCACCAGCCCGTTGACGAGCGGGAAGACGGCGTAGGTGCGCCTCAGCCGGCCCAGGTCGCAGGCAGGGTCGTCCATCAGCTCACGGAGCCCGGTGTCGCGCTGCCCCACGTCGACGAGGGGGCCGCGGGGATCCCGCGACCTCCTCGTCTCGGAGACGACCACGGTCAGCCGCCGACCCGGCGGGTGAGCAAGGCGCTCTCGACGGTGAGGCCGGGCCCGAAGGCCATGGCGCACACCCTGCGGACGGCGGGAGGTGCCGGTGAGTCGTCCGCGCCTCCACGGCCCTCGAGGTGCTCACGGAGGATGAACAGGACCGTCGCGCTCGACATGTTGCCGTAGTCGCGCAGCACCCGGCGCGACGGCGCCATCTGCGCCTCGCTGACGCCGACCTGCGACTCGACGCGATCGAGGATGCTGCGGCCGCCGGGGTGCACGGCCCAGCCGTCGATCTCGTCGACGGCCACGCCGCCGGCCTCGAGCAGCGGGGCGAGCGCGGAGTCGACGTGCTCCTCGACGATGTGCGGCACGTAGCTGCTCAGCACCATGTCGAAGCCCTGGTCGCCGATGCTCCACGCCATGTCGTCCTCGCCGACGGGCGTGAGCACGGTCTCGAGCACGTCGAGGTCGAGCACCGGCGCACCGGCCGCCGCAGGCCGGGACGACACGACGGCCGCCGCGGCGCCGTCCGCGAAGACCGAGGAGGCGACGATCGCGTCGGTGTCGTCCGAGCTGCGCAGGTGCAGGGTGCAGAGCTCGACGCACACCACGAGCACGACGGCGTCCGGCTCCGCGAGGCACGTGTCGCGGGCCGCCCGCAGAGCGGGGAAGGCGCCGTAGCAGCCCATGAACCCGATGTGCAGCCGACGGGTCGAGGCCGCGAGGCCGAGCCGGCGCACCAGGAGGTAGTCGGGGCCCGGCGCGAAGAAGCCGGTGCACGAGACGGTGACGACGTGGGTGACGTCGGCGGCCGTCATCCCCGGGACGCCGGCCAGCGCCTCCTCGGCTGCCCGGACGAAGAGGTCGGGGCTCCGCTCGACGTAGACGTCGTTGCGGGCTCCGGTGCCGGGGCGCAGGATGCGGCCCTCGGCACGGTCGAAGAAGACAGGGGCGGCGTCGGGCTGGCCGGGCTGCTCGGGCTGGCCGGGCTGCTCGGCGCCGAGCTCGTCGATCACCGTGTGGCGGGTGTCGATCTGGGCACCGTCGAAGACGGCCCCGATCAGCCGCGGTGCGAGGCGGCCGAGCCCCGGCTGGCTGCGGAACACGTCACGGATGTGGTCCTGCCCGATGATCGTCGAGGGAACGGCCGTGCCGATGCTGTGGATGCTCGGGGACATCCCTCGAGCGTAGGCGACCGGCGGCGCACGGTGATCAGGAACGGAGGCCGGAGGGGGACAGCCCGAGGATGCACAACCTCAGGAGGCACAGCCCGAACACGAACAGCCCGAAGAAGGAGAAAGGCCCCGCTCGTGCGGATGCACGTTCAGGGCCTTGCGGTAGCGAGGGCGGGACTCGAACCCGCGACACCACGATTATGAGCCGTGTGCTCTAACCAACTGAGCTACCCCGCCGCAAGCTGTCTGCACGGTGTGACCGTGACCAGCCGGAGCCCCGAGTCAGGTTTGAACTGACGACCCCTTCCTTACCATGGAAGTGCTCTACCACTGAGCTATCGGGGCGTGACCTCGCTCAGTCGCCCAGGAGGGCGACTGCCGATCGGCACCAGACAAGGGTAGCAGAGCCGCGAGCCCTCTGAGGACACCGGGCGCGCGCCTCCTCCTCGAGGCCATCATCGACGGGTGCACAGCATCGAACTCCTGCTCGACGGGCCCGCCGACGCCCGGATCCGTGCCCAGTGGGCTGCGCTCTCCGACGCCGGTCTGCCCTCGCAGGCCGACCACGCGAGCAGCTCCAACTCCCCGCACGTGACGTTGCTGGCGCGGCGGGGCATCGACGGCGCGGCCGACCCGGCGCTGACCGAGCTGCTCGACCGCCTGCTCCCGCTGCCGGTCGTGCTCGGCGCGCCCCTGGTCTTCGGGCACGGCCGGGGGCACGTGCTCGTGCGCTCCATCGTCGCGACGCGTGCCCTGCTCGAGCTCCAGGCCGAGGTGCACGCGATCGTGGGCGGCGAGGACGACGTGACCCACTCCTCCCCCGGTCTCTGGGTGCCGCACGTCACGCTGGCGAGCCGGCTCGACGCCGAGGCGGTCGGCCGGGCCCTCGCCGCGGTCGAGGCGTTCGAGGACGAGGAGGCGCGCGAGGCCCCTGAGGGCGCCGGCGCCCCGGCGCCCGCCACGACCCCGAGCCTCGTCGCGGGTCGGCGGTGGGACCCGAGCGTCCGCACGATCGTCGTCCTCGGACGCTGACGGGGCGCCTGCCGGGAGTCGACGCCGCCAGCGAGGCGCCTCCTCCTCCTCCTACGAGGCCGGCGGTGCGGACGCCGCGTCGAGGGCCGCCAGGTCGCGGTCGTCGAGCTCGACCGACGCCGAGCCCAACAGGTCGTCCAGCTGCTCGACGGTGCGGGCGCTGGCCAGTGCGCCCACGACGCCGGGCCTCGACGCGAGCCACGCGACGGCGACGGCGGCAGGCGCGACCCCGTGCCGTTCCGCGACCTCGGCCACGACCTCGACGACCCCGAGGGCCTGCGGGGTCGCGTAGCTCGCCGCACGGCCCTCGCGCGGCGACGACCGGGGAGCGTCGCTGCCCCGGTACTTGCCGGTCAGGAGGCCGCTGGCGAGCGACGAGTGCGGGAGGACGGCGAGGCCGAAGTGGTCGACGACCGGGGCGGTCTCGGTCTCGTACTCGCCCCTCCTCACCAGGTTGTAGGGGTGCTGCACGGCGACGAACGGGTGCAGGCCGTCGCTGTCGGCGATGGCCAGGGCCTGGCGCAGCCGCCCGGCGGAGTAGTTGGAGGCGCCGGCGAAGCGGATCTTCCCCTCGTCGACGAGCTCGCTCAGCGCGGTCACCGTCTCGCGGAGCGGCGTCTCGTCGTCGTCGAAGTGCGCCGAGTACAGGTCGATGCGGTCGGTCCGGAGTCGGGTCAGCGAGGCCTCGACGGCGCTGCGGATGCTCGCCCGCGACAGGCCGGGCGCGGCCGGGTGCTGGCCGCACTTCGTGCTCACGAGCACGCGGTCGCGGTTGCCCGGGCGGGCCAGCCAGCGGCCGATGATCGCCTCGGACTCGCCGCCCGAGTTGCCGGGCAGCCATGCCGAGTACACGTCGGCCGTGTCGACGACGCGGCCCCCGTCGCCGACGAACAGGTCGAGCAGCTCGAGTGCCGTCGGGGCACCGACCGTCCAGCCGAAGACGTTCGTGCCGAGGGCCAGGGGGAACGGGCGGGGGTCGTCGGACCAGTCGCCGTTCGCGAGGTCGATGAAGGAGTCCAGAGGTCCGCCGATCCGTGTCGTGGGAGCCCCACGCTACCGGGCGGAGCCGCCCTGCCGCTGCCGTATCGTGGCGGGATGTCCTCACACGAGACCACGGGCGACACGCTCGACTCCCCCGCCGAGACCGACACCACGACCGCCCCCGACATCGAGTCGACCCCGTCGTCCGGCGCCGAGCGCGGCGGCGAGTGGTGGCGCACGGCCGTCATCTACCAGGTGTACCCGCGCTCGTTCGCCGACGCGGACGGCGACGGCGTCGGCGACCTGCCCGGCATCACCTCGCGGCTCGACGCCCTCGCCGACCTCGGCGTCGACGCGGTCTGGCTCTCGCCGTTCTACACGTCGCCCCAGCACGACGCGGGCTACGACGTCGCCGACTACGTCGACGTCGACCCGCTCTTCGGCACGCTCGACGACTTCGACGCCCTGCGCGCCCGGGCGACCGAGCTCGGCCTCCGGCTGATCGTCGACCTCGTGCCCAACCACACGTCCTCCGAGCACGCGTGGTTCCGCGCCGCCGTGGCCGCGGCCCCCGGCTCGGCCGAGCGTGCGCGCTACATGTTCCGCGACGGCACGGGGCCCGACGGCGACCTGCCGCCGAACAACTGGCAGTCCGTCTTCGGCGGACCGGCCTGGACGCGCCTCGTCGAGCCCGACGGCCGACCGGGGCAGTGGTACCTGCACCTCTTCGACACCTCCCAGCCCGACCTCGACTGGACGAACCCGCTCGTGCGCTCCGACTTCGTCGACGTGCTGCGGTTCTGGCTCGACCGGGGCGTCGACGGGTTCCGCGTCGACGTCGCCCACGGCATGATCAAGGCCGACGGCCTGCCGGACTACACGCCGCCCGCCGACGCCGGCAGCATGGGCGGCGGCGAGACCGCCGACGCCACCCCGCCCTACTGGGCGCAGGACGGCGTGCACGAGATCTACCGCGAGTGGCACCAGGTGCTGGCCGAGTACCCCGGCGACCGGGTCATGGTCGCGGAGGCGTGGGTCGAGCCCCTGTCGAAGCTCGCGAAGTGGGTGCGTCCCGACGAGATGCAGCAGGCCTTCAACTTCGCCTACCTCGAGACGGGCTGGTCCGCCACGGCGATCCGCCGGGTCGTCGACCAGTCGATCGAGACGTTCTCGAGCGTCGGCGCCCCGAGCACCTGGGTCCTGAGCAACCACGACGTCGTGCGCCACGCCAGCCGCCTGGCCCTCACGGCCGAGAACCCGCAGGGCCACGGCATCGGCCCGAAGAGCGCGGGCCTGCCGATCCCCGAGCTCGGCCTGGCCCGTGCCCGGGCGGCCTCCGCCGTCATGCTCGCGCTGCCCGGCAGCGCCTACCTCTACCAGGGCGAGGAGCTCGGACTGCCGGAGGCGGTCGACCTGCCCGACGAGAGCCGCCAGGACCCGACGTGGTTCCGCACCGAGGGCGAGCGCTACGGGCGCGACGGCTGCCGCGTGCCCATCCCGTGGGAGTCGGGTGCGCCGGCCTTCGGCTTCAGCGCGACCGGCGCCTCCTGGCTTCCGCAGCCCGAGGACTGGTCGACCTACGCCCGTGACGAGCAGCAGGGCGTCGCCGGGTCGACGCTGGAGCTCTACCGCTCGGCCCTCGCCCTGCGCGCGGAGCACGAGCTCGGAGCCGCCCACCTCACCTGGGTCGAGGGCTACGACGCGAGCGTCGTGGCCTTCCGCAGCGGCGGCGTCACTGTGGTGGCCAACACGGGCGAAGTGGCGGTGGAGCTGCCGGTCGGCGACGTGCTGCTGTCGACGATGGCGCTCGACGGGCCGGCGCTGCCGCCCAACGCCGCCGTGTGGCTCGCCTCGGTCGACGACGTGGGCTGAGCGCCGCGCCCCTGCCGTCCCGCACGACGAAGCCCCCGACCGAGGTCGGGGGCTTCGTCGTGTCGGGGGCGAGCCCCGCAGCTCGTGCGCCGGCTGGTCACTGGCCGCACCGGGCCGGTCACCGACCCGCTCGGGCCCGTAGGCACCTCCGACGGGTCAGTTCGTGTTGGCGGTGAGCCAGGGGTACGGGTCGACGGGCACGCCGCCGAGGTGGATCTCGAAGTGCAGGTGGGCGCCGGTGCTGTTGCCGGTGCTGCCGACCTTGCCGACGAGCTGCCCCACGGTGACCTTCTCGCCGACGGAGACCTGGACGGAGCCGGTCTGCATGTGCGAGTACGTGGACGTGACCTTCTGGCCGCCGATGACGTGCTCGATCTCGACGTGGTTGCCGAAGGCGCCGCCCGGACCGGTGACCGCGCTGACGGTGCCGTCGGCGATCGCCTGGATGGGCGAGCCCGCACCCGGCACGAAGTCCAGGCCGTTGTGGAAGGTGCTGCAGAAACCGCAGTTCGAGACGTGACGAGCGCCGAAGCCGCTGCTGATCGGCACCCCGGTGGCGAAGGGCCACTGGACGGTGCCGGCCACGTCGTTGGAGAAGGTGCTCGAGCTCGTCGAGGCGTACTCGCTGACGGGCGCGACCTTCATCTCGGTGACGGAGTAGCCGTCGCGGGACGCGGCGTCGTCGGCGGCGGCGCCGGCCACGAAGGTCTGGCTCGCGGTGGCCTTCTTGGCCACGGTCCGCTCGGCGGTGTCGACGAAGAAGGCGTTGGCGGGGACGGAGGTGGAGACGAGCATCGCGCCGGCGAAGACCATGGCGCCGACGACCGTGACGCGCTTGCCCGCGCTGCGGAACGCGCTGCGCTGACGGGGGGCCGCAGCCCGAGCCGTCGTGGCGGCAGCGGCTCGCGGGGCGGCGGCAGCTCGCGGGGCCACGGGGCGCTGCGCGGCACGCGCGGTCGCGCGGTTCGTCTCAGGGGCGGACACAGCCTCGGCGACGGCCGGGCGACGGCCTCGACGGCGAGCAGCCTCGGCCTCGGCGGCGCGGCGCTCGGCCCTCGTGGCGTGGGCCGGGGCGGTCTCGGCGGCGGTCGACGCGACAGGAGCGGTCACGGCGGGAGCAGGCACGGGAGCGACGGGACCGGACACGTCGGGAGCAGGGGACGCGACGGGGACGGACACGGAAGCTGCGGCGCGACGCTCGGCCTCACGGGCCTCGCGGCGGGTCGTGAAGACCTGCTGCACCGGGGCTCCGGTCGCGTCATCCCGCTGATCGACGGGTGCACGACGCGACTGCTGGTCGCCTTCGGGCTCGGCGATGGGGTGGGACTTCGACACGGGTGATGGATCCTCGGGGTTCGGGCGGGAGAGGGCTCATCGGCTCTCGAGGTCGAGGACGAGACGACTCCGGACGAAGGTCACGGAGAAGTAACGAACTCGTCAAGGGTAGCCGCTCGTTCACCAGATGGCTACCCGCCTTCGGGTGTCACGGTGGTGCAGACGCCGGACTTCTCGCAGGAAGGCCTGATCAGAGACCTTTTCGCGAGACGCAGGTCAGAACCCTGCATCCTCGAGGAGAGCATCGGCCGCCCGGGCGACGCTCGGTGCCGACGCGACCACGAGCCTGCCGCTCGGCGCCTGGCCGTTCTCGCCGCGCACCACCGCGCCCGCCTCCTGCGCGACGAGCACGCCGGCGGCGTGGTCCCACGGCTTGAGGCCACGTTCGGCGTACACGTCGAGACGACCGGCCGCGACGGCGCAGAGGTCGAGGGAGGCGGCTCCCAGGCGACGAAGGTCGCGCACCTGCCCGATCAGGCGGCCGACCACGGCGGCCTGCTCGACCCGCCGGCCGGCCTCGTACGAGAACCCCGTCGCGAAGAGCGACTCCGCGAGCGAGGCGGGGGCGGACGGGACGAGACGGTCCTCGCCCAGCCAGGCGCCGCCTCCTCGGCTCGCCGTGAACACCTCGCCCGAGAGCGGGTTCACGACGCAGGCGGCGAGGGCCGACCAGGTGAGCGGATCGGGGCCGCCCTCGACGACGGCGACGCTCACCGCCCACTGCGGGATCCCGTAGAGGAAGTTGACGGTGCCGTCGATCGGGTCGACTACCCACGTGAGGCCCGTGGAGGAGTCGTCGGGGTCGCCCTCCTCGCCGAGGAAGCCGTCGCCGGGACGCAGCGCGGCGAGACGGGCACGGAGGAACGACTCGACCTCGCGGTCGGTGTGCGTGACCACGTCCACGAGGCTGCTCTTCGTGTCGGCGACCTCGACCCCCTCGGCACGCCGCGCGGCCGCGAGCCGGGCTGCGGCCGTGGTGACGTCGACGGCGAGGGCCAGGAGCTCGGCCACGTCCCGGGGGCTCGTGCCGGTGCTGGTGCTGTTCTCGGTGCTGGTGCTGGTGTCGTCCATGAGGTCTCCTGGCGGTCGTGCTCGATCGACCGCAGAAACGACGAACGGACCCGATCTCTCGAGTCCGTCGTGGTGTCGCCTGCTCCCGGAGGAGCGGTGAACTGTGGCAAGTGAGGGATTCGAACCCCCGAAGGCTACGCCAGCTGATTTACAGTCAGATCCCTTTGGCCGCTTGGGTAACTTGCCATGCACGCCCGGCCCATGTAATCACCGACCGGAGGCGCCAGACAAATATACAGCCTCCGGCGCCTCCCGCTGACCACCCCGCCCCACCCCCTCCCTCCCTTCCGCCCTTCCGCCTCTTCTTCCGTGATTTGAGAGCGATCCGCGCCCTCCTGCCGTCGATCATCACGCGCTGCCGTCGCCAGAGCGCGAATCTGTCTCCGTTTGCATGTTCGACTTGATCGACACGGTCGAGCCCTCCCCCGGCCCCTGGACACCTCGTCTTGTCCACAGCACGCTCTGCGCGGCGGGAGAGACCGCAGCCGATTCAGCACCCTCAGCTGATGGACGCTCTTCTCTCCGAGCCGCTGGCTCGTCACGGTGGCCTCGCTTCACGCCGTCAGCTCCTGGAGGACGGCGCCTCGCAGGAGATGCTGGACCGAGCGTGGCGCGCTGGTCACCTGCTCCGCGTCCGCCACGGCCTCTACGCGGCGCCGGATCTCGCGCCGGAGATCATCCGGTCCGCCCGCGTAGGCGGCGCGCTGGCCGGCCCGTCTTCGACGGCGCTCATCGGCGGATGGCAACCGCACGGTGCGCCGTTGTTCGTCAGCGTCCGCTCGAACGACCACCGGCTCCGTCACCCCGACGACGCGGGCCGCCGCCTCACCCGACGAGACGAGTCGGTCGTCGTCCTCCGCGACGCGCACCACCTCGACCCGCTGGCCGACAGGCTGGTCGTCTCGCCCGTCCCTGCAGTGGCCCAGTCCCTGCTGCACCTCCCCGTGTGGGAGGCGGTGGCCGTGCTCGACTCGGTCCAACGAGCGGGACACGTCGTCGACCCCGTCGACGTCGAGCTGGTTCGCCGACGGCTGCCTGCTCGCCTGCGCGCCGCGGTCGATCTCGCAGACCCCCGGGCGGAGTCGGGGACGGAGTCGATCGCGCGCGTTCGACTCGCGGACGCGGGGATCAAGACACTCGTGCAACCGGGACTCACCGAGTCGATCCGGCCGGATCTGCTCATCGGCGACCGGCTCATCGTCGAGTGCGTGAGCGTCGACCACCACTCCTCGGCCGCGTCGTACAACTCCGACCGACGACGGATCTCCGAGATGGTCGTCCTCGGCTACACGGTGCTCGAGTTCCCCTACCCGGACGTCATGTTCGCCTGGCCGGGCGTCCTCGCCACGGTCGAAGCGGCAATGTGGACGCTCGGCATCTCAAAGGGAGACATTCCTCGCCTCCGCGCACTGAGATGAACGGCACCAACAGCGACCCGCGCTCGGATCCCTCTCAAATTTCGGGCCGACGGTGCCAGACCAGGCGGCAGCGGCCCACGGGCAGAGGCGGCCGGGGCAGGCAGAGGCGGCGGGTGCGGGCCGGGCCGGGCCGGCTGTCAGCGGAAGTTGACGAACTGGAGGTCGACGTCGAGGTCGGCCTTCTTGAGCAGGGCCATGGTGGCCTGCAGGTCGTCACGGCTCTTCGACTGCACGCGCAGCTCGTCGCCCTGGATCTGGCTCTTGACGCTCTTGGGGCCCTCGTCGCGGATGATCTTGCCGATCTTCTTCGCCGCGTCCTGCTCGATGCCCTCCTTGAGGGCGGCCTCGATGCGGTACTCCTTGCCGCTGGCGAAGGGCTCTCCCGCGTCGAGGTGCTTGAGGCTGATGCTGCGCTTGATGAACTTCGACTCCAGGACGTCGAGGACGGCCTTGACCCGCTCCTCCGTCGACGCCTTGAGGAGCAGCTTCTCGCCGCTCCAGTCGACCGACGCGCCCACGCCCTTGAAGTCGTAGCGCTGCTCGATCTCCTTCTGCGCCTGGTGGAGGGCGTTGTCCGCCTCCATCTTGTCGACCTTGCTGACCACGTCGAAAGAGCTGTCTGCCATGTCGACCAGCTTAGCCACGAGCGCCGGGGCCGGTGACGCCAGCGCCGGGAGCGCGCCCCGGAGACGACGACGCGCCTCCTGCGGTCCGCCCGAGGGCAGGGCGCAGGAGGCGCGGGTCGCCTCCGAGAGGAGGCGACGGCAGGTCAGACGGAGACGACCGCCGCGTCGGAGTCGGAGCCCGTGTCCGGGCCTGCACCGGAGCCGGACCGCGAGACGCGGACCATCTCGTCGCGGGGCACGACCTTGACGCGCACGCGCTCGTGCTCGTGCTGCGCGCCGAGCGACTGCTCGTGCTCGTCGAGGCGGTGCCAGCCCTCGAGGTCGGTGTACTCGACGCCGCGCTGCTCGAGCAGGGCGGGGATCGCCTCGTCGGACGTGTCGGCGGGCTGCCACCAGCTCGCCTGGTCGTTGATGACGTGCTTGACGGTCTCCATGGCGTCGGACTTCGTGTGCCCGATCAGGCCGACGGGCCCGCGCTTGATCCAGCCGGTGGCGTAGACGCCGGGCATGATCTGGTTGTCGTCGTCCATGACCTGGCCCTCGTGGTTCGGGATCACGCCGCGACGCTCGTCGAAGGGGATGCCGTCGAGGGGCGAGCCGAAGTAGCCGACGGCGCGGTAGATCGCCTGCACCGGGACCTTCCGGATCTCGCCGGTGCCCTCGACGCCGCCCTGGCCGTCCGGCCGGGTGCGCTCGTACCGGAACGCCGCGACACGGCCCTCGTCGTCGCCGACGACCTCGAGCGGCTTCGCGTAGAAGTGCAGGTGCAGCCGACGCGACGCCGTGCCGACCTCGCGCTGACGCCACTGGTTCAGCACCTTGTCGATCACGAAGACCTGCTTGTTCGTCGCGATCGCGGTCTTCGAGGCCTCGTCGTGGTCGAAGTCCTCGTCGTGGACGACCATGTCGACGTCGCGCACCTCGCCGAGCTCGCGCAGCTCGAGCGGCGTGAACTTGACCTGGGCAGGTCCGCGACGGCCGAAGACGTGCACGTCGGTGATCGACGACTGCTTGAGCCCGGCGTAGACGTTGTCCGGGATCTCGGTCGGCAGCAGGTCGTCGGCGTGCTTCGCGAGGATGCGCGAGACGTCGAGGGCGACGTTGCCGACGCCGACCACGGCCACGGACTGCGCGTCGAGCGGCCAGGTCCGCGGGAAGTCGGGGTGCCCGTCGAACCAGCTGACGAAGTCGGCGGCGCCGTAGCTGCCCTCGAGCTCGATGCCGGGGACGTCGAGGTCGGCGTCCTTGATGGCGCCGGTCGAGAAGATGACCGCGTTGTAGTGCTGCTTGAGGTCGTCGAGGGTGATGTCCTCGCCGTAGCGGACGTTGCCGAAGACGCGGATGTCGCCGCTGTCGAGCACGTCGCGCAGGGCGTTGACGATGCCCTTGATCCGCGGGTGGTCGGGGGCGACGCCGTAGCGGACCAGGCCGTAGGGGGCAGGCAGCTGCTCGAACAGGTCGATCGACACGTCGAAGGCCTTCTCGGCCTTGAGCAGGATGTCGGCGGCGTAGATGCCGGCGGGGCCGGCTCCGACGATGGCCAGTCGAAGGGTGGTCACGAGTTGTCT
This sequence comes from Frigoribacterium sp. PhB116, assembly GCF_004364285.1. Taxonomy (GTDB): domain Bacteria; phylum Actinomycetota; class Actinomycetes; order Actinomycetales; family Microbacteriaceae; genus Frigoribacterium. The sequence continues at coordinate 1,150,112 of NZ_SOBE01000001.1, forward strand.
CTCTCTGCTGGTGTACGGCTCGGCGGTGCCGGCCGTGCGGACGGTGCGGTGTCTGTGGTGATCAGGTGCGGTGCAGCGGTGCAGTCGGTTCCGAGGAGGCGCGTCGCCGGTCAGGCGGACCGCTCGACGACGCGGTCGGCGAACCGGGTGAGGGCCTTCTTGACGGGGCCCGCCGGCAGTGCCTCGAGGGCGGCCAGCGCCTCCGACGCCCACCGGTGCGCCTCGCGGCGCGTGCGGTCGGTGACCTCGTGCTCGCGGAGCCGACGGACGATCTCGGCGAACTCGGCCTCGTCGACCGGGTCTGCGCCGTCTTCCGCCGCACGGGTGGCGTCGACGACCTGGTCGATGACGCCCAGCAGGGCCGCCGCCTCCATGTCGGTCTGCGCCTCCTGACGGAGGTAGAGCAGCGGGAGGGTGACGACGCCTGCGCGCAGGTCGGTGCCGGCGCGCTTGCCCGTCTCCTCGGCCTGGTCGGAGAGGTCGATCACGTCGTCGATCAGCTGGAACGCGATGCCGATCTTCTCGCCGAACTCGGCGACGGGGGCGAGGTACTCGCGGGGCGCCCCCGAGAACATGACGCCGGCACGGGCCGCGGTCGAGATGAGCGAGCCCGTCTTGTCGCCGAGCACGTCGATGTAGTGCGCGATGGGGTCGTCGCCCTCGCGCGGCCCGACGGTCTCGTGCAGCTGGCCGAGGCAGAGCCGCTCGAAGGTCTCGGCCTGCAGCAGGATCGCCTCCTGTCCGAGGCCGGACACGATGGTGCTCGCCCGGGCGAAGAGGAGGTCGCCGGCGAGGATCGCGACGTTGTTGCCCCACACGGTCTGGGCGCTGGGCACCCCTCGACGCATCTGCGCCTCGTCCATGACGTCGTCGTGGTACAGCGACGCGAGGTGCGTGATCTCGGTCGCCTGCGCGGACGCGACGATGCCCGGGGTGGCGCCGTCGCCGAGCTGCGCGATGAGGAGGGTCAGGGTCGGGCGCACGCGCTTGCCGCCGGCGGCGAGCAGGTAGCGCGTCGTCGCGTCGGCGATCTCGTCGGCGAACGCGATCTCGCGGAGCAGGCCCTGCTCGACGAGCTCGAGGCCGTCGTCGACCGACTGCACGAAGCGCCGGTCGGCGGGCGAGGCGAAGAGCTTCTCGCCCAGGCCGAGCGACGAGCTCAGGGAGCTGCTGCGGCGGGTGAGCGGCACACTCGGGTTCACAGGGGTCACCTTCGTCTGGTCTGGTCGACCGCCCGGGGGCGGCGGCTACTTCTTCTTCGCCGCGGAGGCGCGGGTCGACGGGTCGGCCGGCTTGCGGCCCCGGTGCAGGGCGACGATGCCCAGCGTCAGGTTGCGGTGCGCCACCCGGGTGAACCCCGCGCCGCGCAGCCACTGGCTCAGCACCTGCTGCTCGGGCCACGCGCCGATCGAGTCGGCGAGGTACGAGTAGGCGGGCGTGTTGCTGCTCACGGCCCGGGCCACGACCGGCATGACGTGCCGCAGGTAGGTGCCGTAGGCGGCGCGGAGGGGGCCGAACGGCGGCGTCGAGAACTCGCAGACGACGAGACGGCCGCCGGGCTTGAGCACCCGGTACATCTCGGCGAGCGCCTGCTTCGGCCGGTTGACGTTGCGCAGGCCGAACGAGATGGTGACGGCGTCGAACGTCGCGTCGTCGAACGGGAGCTGCTCGGCGTCGCCCTCGACGAACTCGATCTCGGGGTGGCGCTCGCGGCCGACCTCGACCATGCCGTGCGAGAAGTCGAGCGCGACGACCTCGGCGCCCCGCGCGGCGATGGCCGCCGAGCTGGTGCCGGTGCCCGCGGCGATGTCGAGGACCCGGTCTGCCGGGCCCGCGCCGATCGCCTTGACGGTCGCGACGCGCCACAGGACGGCGTTGCCCGCGGAGAGCACGTCGTTCGTGCGGTCGTAGCGGCGGGCGACGCCGTCGAACATGGACGCGACCTCGTCGGGTTGCTTGTTCATATCGGCCTTGGTCACGATGGTCGATCCTACCGGCATGCCCCGTGCGTGGCCCGAGTAGGGTCGAGACGTGGTCCCTTCGTCGCTGCACGTCCCCTCCTTGTCCGTCCGCACCACGCAGATCGACCACATCAGCCCCCTCCTCGACGTCGTCGACCGGCGCAGCCCGCTCGTCTTCGTCCGCGGCGGCGCGGGCATGGCCGGCATCGGCGAGGCGCTGCGGCTCGAGTTCACCGGGCCCGACCGGATGCGCGACGCCGCCGACGCCTGGCGCGCGGTCGCGAGCCGCGCCTCCGTCGTCGACGAGGTCGGCGTGCCGGGGACGGGCCTGATGGCGTTCGGCTCGTTCGCGTTCGACGACGAGTCGGCCGACACGAGCGTCCTGATCGTGCCGCGCATCGTGCTCGGGCGACGTGACGGGGTCGCCTGGATCACGAGGGTCGACGGGGCCGAGCTGCCCCCGGCGTCGCCCGTGGGCGCGGCCGCGAAGCTCCGGCTGGTCGACGGCGAGCTGTCCGGGCCCGGCTACGGCGCGGCCGTCGCGCAGGCCGTGCAGGCGATCCGGCACGGCGAGGTGAGCAAGGTCGTGCTCGCGCGCGACCTCGTGGGCAGGATGCCCGCCGAGGCCGACCTGCGGCTCGTCGCCGCCACCCTGCTCACGGCCTATCCCGACTGCTACGCGTTCGCCGTGGACGGCCTGATCGGGGCCAGTCCCGAGACCCTCGTCCGCACCGAGCGCGGCGAGGTCAGCGCGCGCGTCCTCGCGGGCAGCAGCGCGCGAGGCGTCGACGCCGTCACCGACGAGCAGGCCGCCCACGCCCTCGCCACCTCGACCAAGGACCTCGACGAGCACGCGTTCGCCCTGCGCAGCCTGCTCCTCTCGCTCGGCCCGCACGCGGACGACGTCGTGACCGGCGAGCAGCCGTTCACGCTGAAGCTCCCGAACCTGTGGCACCTCGCCAGCGACGTGCGCGGGCGGCTCACCGACGGGTCGTCGTCGCTCGACCTGATCGCCGCGCTGCACCCGACCGCCGCCGTCGCGGGCACCCCGACGCCGCGGGCGCTGGACCTGATCCGCCGCCTCGAGCCGTTCGACCGCGGCCGCTACGCCGGGCCCGTCGGCTGGGTGGGCGCCGACGGCGACGGCGAGTGGGCGATCGCGCTCCGCTGCGCGCAGGTGCACCCCGACGGCACCGTCCGGGCGTTCGCCGGTGCCGGCGTCGTCGCCGAGTCCGTCCCCGAGCGCGAGGTCGCCGAGACGACGATGAAGTTCCAGCCCGTCGTCGGGGCGTTCTCGCTGTGACGTCGACCCCCGCGCCGGGGCCCGGAGCCGAGGAGGCGGCGGCCGCGCCGCGCTGGTCGCGACCGGTGGCGCTGGTGGTCGCGGCGGCCTTCTTCATGGAGAACCTCGACGCCACGATCCTGTCGACGGCCACCGCCTCCGTGGCTCGCGACTTCGGGGTGCAGCCCGCTCAGCTGGGGATCGCGGTCACCGGGTACCTGGTCGCCGTGGCCGCGTTCATCCCGCTGGGCGCCTGGCTCGCTGAGAGGTGGGGCGCACGGCGGGTGTTCCTCGCCGCCGTGGTGCTGTTCACGCTGGCGTCGCTCGCGTGCGCGCTCAGCCCCGACCTCGTCGCGCTGACGACGGCTCGGGTCGTGCAGGGCGCCGCGGGCGCGATGATGGTGCCGATCGGGCGCCTCATCGTGCTGCGCAGCACCGAGAAGTCCGAGCTGATCAAGGCGATCGCCTACCTGACCTGGCCGGCCCTCGCGGCGCCCGTCGTGGCGCCCCTGATCGGCGGCCTCCTCACCGAGCACCTCGGCTGGGAGTGGGTGTTCCTCGTCAACGTGCCGATCGGCGCCCTGTTGCTCGTCGCGGCCTGGCGGGTCGTGCCGTCGCCCGAGGTCGGCGACCGGCACCCGCTCGACTGGCCGGGGCTGCTGCTCGTCGTCGGCGCGATCGTGGCCCTGGTGGTCGCGTTCGAGCTGCTCGGCGACCAGGCGACCGTGCTGGCGGGCGTCGTGCTCGCTGTCCTGGCGGTGGGCCTCGGGCTCGCGGCCGGCCGGTGGTTCCGTCGAGCCAGGCACCCCCTCCTCGATCTCGAGCCGTTCCGCGTCGCGACGTTCCGGGTCACGAACCTCAGCGGCTCGCTCTACCGGGCCGTCGTCAACGGGGTGCCCTTCGTCGTCCCGCTGCTGCTGCAGGACGGCTTCGGCTGGTCGCCCGTCGAGGCCGGCCTGATGCTGATGTGGGTCTTCGTCGGCAACCTCGGCGTCAAGCCCTTCACCACTCCCCTGATGCACCGGTTCCGGATCGTGCCGATCATCGTCGTCGCCACCGTGGGCCTGGCCGCGACCTTCGTCGCCGCGGCGCTCGTCGGGCCGGACACGTCGCCCGTGCTCGTCGCGGCGATCCTGCTCGTCAGCGGCGTCTTCCGCTCGGTGGGGTTCACGGCCTACAACACCCTCCAGTTCGCCGACGTGCCCGCCGCCCAGATCGCCCCGGCGAACGCCATCGCGTCGATCACGGGACAGCTCGCCGTCGGGCTCGGAGTCGCGCTGACCGCCCTCACGGTCCGGGTGGCCGACACGGTCGCCACGGCCGAGGGCGTCGGAGGCGCCGCCACCGGCTACCAGGTCGCGCTCGTCGTGCTCGCCGCGCTGGCCCTGCTGAGCCTGCCGGAGGGGCTGCGGCTGCCGAGGGGCGCGGGCGACTCCCTGCGGAGCCGGGCCTAGGTCGAGGCGAGCCGGGTCCGCTCGAGCTCGACGTCGAAGCCGGCGGGCGGCCAGCCGAGCCCCCGGGCCTCGAGGGCGTCGACGAGGAGGCGCTGCACGGCCACGCGGGCGTACCACTTGCGGTCCGCGGGCACGACGAACCACGGCGCCGCGTCCGTCGACGTCCGACGCAGGGCGGTCTCGTACGCGTCCTGGTAGTCGTCCCACACCAGGCGCTCCTCGATGTCCCCGGGGTTGAACTTCCAGTGCTTGTCCGGGCGGTCGAGCCGCTCGGTGAGACGCTCCTTCTGCTCGTCGCGCGACAGGTGCAACATCACCTTCACGATCGTCGTGCCGGCGTCGACGAGCTCGCGCTCGAACTCGACGATCTCGTCGTAGCGGCGCTCGATCTCCTCCGGCGGGGCGAGCCGCCGGACCTTCCCGATCAGGACGTCCTCGTAGTGCGACCGGTCGAAGACCCCGATCATGCCGGGCCCGGGCAGCTCGCGACGCACGCGCCAGAGGAAGTCGTGGGCCAGCTCCTCCTCGGTGGGGGCCTTGAAGGCGTGGTGCGCGACGCCCTGCGGGTCGACGGCGCCGACGACGTGGCGCACGATCCCGCCCTTGCCCGCGGTGTCCGTGCCCTGGAGCACGAGCAGGACGTTCCCCTGCGACCCCCCGGTGCGGCTGCCGGCGAAGAGCTTCTCCTGCAGCTCGCCGAGCGTGTCGCGGCCCGACTCGAGCACCTGGGCGGCGTAGCGCTTGTCGCCGGAGAAGCCGGGGGTCGAGGCAGGATCGATCTCGGCGAGTCTCAGCTCGGGGCCGGCACGGAGGATCTCGGTGGGCTGGGTCGTCCAGGTCTTGGCCATGGGCCCGAGCCTACGGCCGGGTCCTGATCGCCGCTCGGTCAGCGTGCGAGCGGCACCTCGATCAGCACGGGGCCGTCCCAGGCCCTCGCGAGCGCCTGGTCGAGCTCGGCCCGGGTCGAGGCGAGCACGTGGTGCCAGCCGTACGCGGCGGCCAGCCCCGCGAGCCGGACGGAGTGCGGCGTGAACTGCACGCGGCGCATCGCGTCGGCCGGGGCCGTGGCCGCGACCTCGAGGCCGTCGAAGATCGTCCCGCCTCCGTCGTTGCCGACCACGACCTGCAGCCGGGGCCGCACCTCGCCGTCGCCGAACAGGAGCGAGCCGACGTCGTGCAGCAGGGTCAGGTCGCCCAGCAGCACGCGGGTGACGCCGCGTGCCCGGTCGTCGGCCTGGCTGGCGAGGGCGATGCCGGTGGCCGTCGCCACCGTGCCGTCGATGCCCGCAAGACCGCGGTTGGCGTGGACGCGGATCTTCTTGCCGGGCACGACCTCGTCGACCTCGCGGATGAGGCGGGAGGCGCCGAGGACGAGCCGGTCGTGCGGCCACGTCACGCGCCACAGGGTCTCGGCCAGCGCGCGCCGGGTCACGGGACGCCGCAGCAGGGCCACCTCGCCCCGGAGGAACTCGGCCCGGGCCGAGCCGTCGTCGCTCGTCGCGGCCTCGAGGTCGGGCGCGGCCTCGTCGTCGCCGACGACGCGGCGTCCGGAGTGCACCCAGCGACCCACCCAGGCGCGGTGGGCACGGTCGTCGGGCGCGCCTCCTGCGGTCTCGACCACGTCGACGGCGTCGACGACCGTGGCCGATCGGCCCGGGTCGTACGCGTCGGCGGTCGCCCCGCGCACGACGACGACCTCGACGCCAGCGCGCGTGAGGAGGGCAGGGACCTGGCGGGTCAGGGTCGGGTGTCCGAGCACGACGACCCGACGCACGGCGCCGCCGAGCTCGGCGTCGCCGAGCAGCGTGCGGAAGCCGAGTGCGAGGTTCGGGCCGAAGTGGGCTCCGCTCGAGACCTCGGCCACGAGCGGTGCGCCGAGGGCACGGGCGAGCGACTCCGCCTCGGGACCGGCCCCGTCGCCGGCGACGACCACCGTGCCCGGCTCGACGTCGACCTCGACGCTCACGGCGGCGACACGGGCGGCGTCGGACCAGGAGGCGGCCTCGACCGGCTCGGGACGGGCCGCGGGGAGCGAGTCGAGCGCTGCCGACAGCGGCTCGCGGAACGCGACGTTCAGGTGAACGGGACCAGGGACGGCGGGGGCGCTCTCGGCCCGGTCGGCGTCGGGGGCGCCGAGGGCCGTCGCGACGGCGGCACGCGCGACCGAGCGCACGGCCGCCGGGTCGACCGGGCCCGACCGGGGAGCCTCGAGGTCGTGTCCGGCCCGGGTGGCGACGCCGAACATGCCGGGCTGCTGCGTGGTCTGGTTGGCGCCGATGCCCCGGAGCTCGACGGGACGATCGGCCGTCAGCACGATCATCGGGACCCCGGAGTGGTGGGCCTCGAGCACCGCCGGGTGCAGGTTGGCGACCGCCGTGCCGGAGGTGGTGACCACGACGGCCGGGACGCCGGACTCGACGGCGAGGCCGAGCGCGAGGAAGCCCGCCGAGCGCTCGTCGATCCGCACACGCAGTCGCAGTCGGCCGGCACGCTCGAACTCGGCGGCGGCGAGGGCGATCGCCTGCGATCGGGAACCCGGGCTGAGGACCAGTTCGCGGACCCCGGCGTCGACGAGGCCGGCGAGCAGGGCCACGGCGTAGTCGGTGGCGACGCTGCCCGAGGTCGACGGCGAGGAGGCAGCTCGGTCGGCATCGACCTGGTCCGCACCGATCTGGCCGGCGCTCTCAGGCAGTTCCGACTCGGCGACGTCGGGCCGGTCGTCCTCGAGACGTGTCACGGAGTCGGCCTCAGGCGTTGTTCTTGTCGTTCTTGTCGTCACCGTCGAGCTCGGCCAGCTCTTCTTCGAGGCGGCGGATGCGCTCGTCGGTCGTCTCGCGGTCGAGGTCGCTGACCGTCGAGCTCGAACGACCCGAGAACTCGGGGTCGTCGTCGGGGGCGACGAAGCGTCGCGTCTCGGACTGGCCGGACTTGCGCGCACGGCCGATCAAGAACCAGAGGACGGCGCCGATGACCGGCAGCAGCACGATCATGAGAGCCCAGAGAGGCTTGTTGAGGGCCCGGAACCTCGACGACTCAGCGAAGAGGCAGTCGATGAGGGCATAGATGACGAACGCTGACGCTGCGACGATCGCCACGACCAAGAACTTCACCATGGACCGAGCATAGGCGGGCCGGCAGGGCGTCGCCTGATGGTGGGCAGGGAGGTGCGCGCAGGGACGAGGAGGCGCAGGTGGCGCGCGTAGACTCGCCGCGTGAAACCCTGGGTCAAGTACACGATCGTCCGCCTCGGCGTGTTCCTCGTCGCGCTGGTCGTGCTCGTGCTCCTGCTGCCGAACCCGTACCTCGCGACGCTCATCGCTGCAGTCGTGGCGTTCTGCGTCTCGTACCTGTTCTTCGCGCCGCTGCGTCGGCAGGTCGCGCTGGAGCTCGCGGAGCGCCGCTCGAAGCCGGAGCCGCTCGACGGCGACAGCCTCGCCGAGGACGCCGAGCTGGCCGAGCGCGACGCCCGCGACGACGAGGCCGCACGCGACGAGCGCAACGCGGGACGCGCCTCCTGATCTAGAAGAAGAGCGCGGCCCCGAGGCCGAGGCCGAACAGCAGCGCCGTCAACGACGACAGCTGCAGGGCGAGGATCAGCTCGCGCGGCGTCTTGCCGGTCACGCCGATGACCGCTGCCGGCACCGCCGTGATGAGCACGAAGTAGACGTACGGCGCGTTGAAGTACAGGAAGCCGAAGTAGACGAGCAGCAGGAACGGCAGCAGCAGGAACAGGGCGTAGAGCGCCCGTGCCACGGTGTCGCCGACGACGACCGCGAGGGTGCGCTTGCCCGCCGCCGCGTCCTGCGGGATGTCGCGGATGTTGTTCACCATCAGCACGGCGCAGGCGAACAGCCCGGCGGCGATGCCGGCGACCCACGCGTCGGCGGGGAACCTGTGCACCTGCACGAAGGCGGTGCCGACGGTGGCGACCAGCCCGAAGAACACGAAGACGAAGACCTCGCCGAGGGCGTTGTAGCCGTAGGGGCGCTTGCCGCCCGTGTAGTACCAGGCGGCGACGACGGCGGCGGCCCCGACCGCGAGCATCCACCAGTAGCCGGTCGTCACGACGACGACGAGGCCGGCGAGCGCGGCGAGGCCGAAGAAGACGAGGGCGACGCGCAGGACGGTCCTGGGCCGGACGCTGCCCGAACCCGTCAGACGTGCCGGGCCGACCCGGTGCGCGTCGGTGCCGCGGATGCCGTCCGAGTAGTCGTTCGCGTAGTTGACGCCGATCTGGAGGAACACGGCGATCGCGAGGCAGAGCAGGGCCAGCGGGAGGTCCCAGCTGCCGTTCGCCCGCGCGACTCCCGTGCCGAGTGCGACGGGCGCGACTCCGAGCGGCAGGGTGCGGAGGCGGGCGCCGCCGATCCAGTCGCCGGGCGTGACGCGGCGGGCGCGCTGGGCGCCCGGCCGGCCTCCCGGTCGGCCGCCGCGCTTCTTCTTCTGGGATGTCGTCGCTCGTGCCACGGGACCGATCCTAGTTCCGGGCGGGGTCCTCGCCTGCGACGAGGGCCTCCAGGGCGCGGCGGTCGGGCTTGCCGCTCGCGAGGAGGGGCAGCTCGGGGAGCAGGACGAGCCGGTCGGGCGCCGCGGCGCGGCCGAGGGCGGCGGCGGTGACCGCGCGCAGCTCGGACAGCTCCGGGAGGCGGGGCGACCCGGGCAGCAGGCGCGGCCCGGGGCTTCCCCCCTCGCCCACGACCACGACCGGCACCTCGCCCCACCGGTCGTGCGGCGCCCGCACGACCACGGCGTCGGCGAGGCCGGGCTGCTCGCGGACGAGCCGCTCGACCAGCCCGAGCGACACCTTCTCGCCGCCCGAGACCACGACGTCGTCGAGACGCCCGCTCACGGTGAGCACGCCGTCGTCGGACACGCTGCCGGCGTCGCCGGTGCGGTACCAGCGCTCCCCGTCGCGGACGACGAAGGCCGCCTCGGTGCGGGCGTCGTCGCCCAGGTAGCCGAGGGCGAGCGAAGGACCGGCGAGCTCCACCTGCCCGTCGACGACGGCGACCCGGGTGCGGCCGACGGGCACCCCGTCGTAGACGCAGCCCCCGCTCGTCTCGCTCGAGCCGTAGGTGCGGACGACCGCCATGCCGGAGGCGCGGGCCCGGTCGACGAGGGACGCGGGCGTCGCCTGCCCGCCCACCAGCACCGCGGCGAAGCTCCGCGCCGCGTCGGCCACGTCGGCGTCGTGCTCGGCGGCGTCGAGCACCGCGGCGAGCTGGGCAGGCACCAGCGACGCGTAGCGCACGGGGTGCTCGAGGCGACTCGCTGCCTCGGCGAACGCGACCGGGTCGAAGTGCCCCGGCGCGAGGACCTCGGGCTCGGTGCCGGCGGCGATGCTCCGGACGAGGACGTTGGTGCCCGCGACGTAGTGCGCCGGCAGCGCCAGCACCCACTGCCCGGGGCCGCTCAGCGCGCCGTCGGCGGCGGCCGCGCCGGCGAGCACGGCGTCGGCGGGCAGCATCACGCGCTTGGGCACGCCGCTCGACCCGCTCGTCTCGACGACGAGCGCCACGGGCTGCGGCACGGTGGCGGGAAGGTCGGCGGGGACGTGGTCGTCGGTCCGCGGGGCGACGGCCGGACCGCCTGCGAGGGCCTCGCGGAGCGCCTCGAGCACGTCGAGCGGGCGACGCGCGTCGACGGGGAGGAGGGGGCGGGTCACGCGCCGCGCCTCCTCGTGTCGTGTCCTGCCGCCTGCGCCGTCGGCGTCGGCGTCGGCGTCAGTACTGCCACGGGAACGGCGACCAGTCGGGCTCGCGCTTCTCGAGGAACGAGTCGCGCCCCTCGACGGCCTCGTCGGTGCCGTAGGCGAGGCGGGTCGCCTCGCCCGCGAAGACCTGCTGGCCCACGATGCCGTCGTCGGTGGCGTTGAACGCGAACTTGAGCATGCGGATCGCGGTGGGCGACTTCGTGAGGACGACGCGGGCCATGGCCAGCGCCTCCTGCTCGAGGTCGGCGTGCGCGACGACGCGGTTGACGGCGCCCATCTCGTGGGCGCGGTCGGCGCTGTACTCCTCGGCGAGGAAGAACACCTCGCGGGCGAGCTTCTGGCCGATCTGCTTCGCGAAGTAGGCGCTGCCGTAGCCGGCGTCGAACGAGCCCACGTCGGCGTCCGTCTGCTTGAACTTGCCGTGCTCACGGCTGGCGATCGTGAGGTCGCAGACGACGTGAAGCGAATGGCCGCCGCCCGCCGCCCAGCCCGGCACGACCGCGATGACGACCTTGGGCATGAACCGGATCAGCCGCTGCACCTCGAGGATGTGGAGGCGCCCCGCCGAGGCAGGGTCGGCCACGTTCGCCTCGGCGCCCTCGGCCTTGTAGCCGTCACGGCCGCGGATGCGCTGGTCGCCGCCGCTGCAGAAGGCCCAGCCGCCGTCCTTGGGGCTGGGGCCGTTGCCGGTGAGCAGGACGACGCCCACGCGGCTCTGCTGCCGCGCGTGGTCGAGCACGCGGTACAGCTCGTCGACGGTGCGCGGCCGGAACGCGTTGCGGACCTCGGGCCGGTCGATCGCGACGCGGGCCACCCGGCCCTCGACGTCGAGGTGGTACGTGACGTCGGTCAGGCCGTCGAAGCCCGGCACCTCTCGCCACTCAGCGGGATCGAACAGGTCGGAGACGGCTGCGGACATGCCCACCAGCCTACGACCGGGGGCAGCTCGCCGACGGTCAGAGCGAGGGGACGAGCGTGCCCAGCAGCCAGACGAACACGAACGGGTTGGCGAGCACGCTCAGCAGCACCGCGGCCACGGCGGGCCAGCGGCCCCGGCGCGTGGCCACGGCCACGAGCGCGACGACGCCCACGCCGATCGAGGCGAGCATCGTGACGAGGGCGATCGACGCCGCGGCCGTGACGCCGTCGGCCGCGAGCAGGGCGATCGCGACGCCGTCGAGGGCGAGCAGAACCACGGCGAGGACGAGGACGACGACGCCCAGCCGCGAGCTGCGGCCCGGCTCGACCGAGTCGTCATGGGTCTGGTCGTCGAAGATGGCCAGCCCCTCGGCGTCGCGCGACCCGCCGTCCGTGGACTCGACGTCGTCGGTGCGCTCGACGGGCTCGACGGAATCGCCTCGCTGGACGTCCTCAGTGCTCTCGGCGTGCTCGGCGGCGGGGGTCTCGGCGTCGTCGGACGGGGTCAGATCGGGCGCGGCCATGGAGACCGACCCTAGCGGGCGCGGTGCGAGACTGGCGAGGTGACCACGCCCGCCGACCCCCTCCTCCCCCGCACCGAGCTGCCGCCGCTCGACGACCTGCTGGCCGGTGCGCACGTCGTGCAGCTGCCCCTCCGCACGAGGTTCCGGGGCATCGACGTCCGCGAGGCGCTCCTCGTCGAGGGCCCTCGCGGCTGGACCGAGTTCAGTCCCTTCGTCGAGTACGGGCCCGAGGAGGCGGCGGCTTGGCTGGCGGCGGCCGTCGAGTTCGGCTGGGGTCCTGCCCCCTCGCCCCGCACCTCCCGCGTGGCCGTCAACGCAACGCTGCCCGCGGTCGGGCCCGACGAGGTCGCGGGCGTGCTGGCCCGGTTCCCCGGCTGCCGCACCGTCAAGGTCAAGGTCGCCGAGCGCGGGCAGTCGCTCGCCGACGACGTCGCCCGCGTCGCCGCGGCCCGCGAGCACGTGGGGCCGGAGGGCCGCGTCCGGGTCGACGCCAACGGCGGCTGGACCGTCGACCGAGCCGAGGAGGCGCTGCGGGCCCTGGCCCCGCTCGGTCTCGAGTACGCGGAGCAGCCCTGCGCCACCGTGCCCGAGCTCGCCGCGCTGCGACGCCGCACGGCCGACCTCGGCGTGCCGATCGCCGCCGACGAGAGCGTCCGGAAGGCCGCCGACCCGCTCGCCGTCGCCCGTGCCGGCGCGGCCGACCTGCTCGTCGTCAAGGCACAGCCGCTCGGCGGGATCCGCACGGCCCTCCGGATCGTGTCGGAGGCCGGGCTGCCCGTGGTCGTCTCGAGCGCCCTCGACACCTCGGTCGGCCTGAGCATGGGGGCGTACCTGGCCGCCGCGCTGCCCGACCTGCCCTACGACTGCGGCCTCGGCACCGCGGCCCTGCTGGCCGCCGACGTCACGCGCGAGCCGCTCGTGCCCGTGGACGGCTCCGTCGACGTACGGCGGATCGACGTCGACGTGGACCTGCTGCGGGAGCACGCCGCGCCCGACGCCCGACGGGAGTGGTGGCTGGGACGGGTGCGCGCCTCCTACGGGCTGCTCGCGCGCTGAGGCCCGAGCGGAGCGCCTGCCGCTCCCGAACCACAACTCAGGAGCTGCGGCCGCAGACTTCCTGATTCGTGCACGGATCAGGACGAATGGTCGCCCCGGTGCGGGGATCAGGACAGATCTTCCTGAATGAGGAGGCAGGTCAGAGGCCCGAGTAGGCGTGCAGGCCCTTGAAGAAGACGTTGACGACGCCGAAGTTGAACAGCACCGCGGCGAAGCCGATGATCGACAGCCACGACGACCGGGCGCCGCGCCAGCCGCGGGTCGCGCGGGCGTGGATGTAGCCGGCGTAGAGGACCCAGATGATGAACGTCCAGACCTCCTTGGTGTCCCAGCCCCAGTAGCGGCCCCAGGCGCGCTCGGCCCAGACGGCACCCGCGATGAGCGTGAAGGTCCACAGCACGAAGCCGACGAGGGCGACGCGGTAGGCGAGGTCCTCGAGGCGGTCCGCGGCCGGGAGGGTGTCCATGAAGCGGAGGCCGGAGAGCCGGGCCTGCTCGCGCTTCGTCTGGATCAGCTGGGCGATCGAGAGGCCGGCCGCGATCGCGAAGAAGCCGGTGCCGAGGATGGCCACGAGCACGTGGATCACGAGCCAGGCCGACTGGAGCGCCGGCTGGAGCGGGACGACCTCGACGTAGTAGTTGACGCTGCCGATCGCGAGCAGCACCAGGTTCAGGCCCATCACGTAGGCACCGAGGAACGACAGGTCGACGAAGCGACCGGCGACCAGGTAGACCGCGACGATGATCGCCGTGCCCGTGAGCGAGAACTCGAACATGTTGGCCCACGGCACGCGGTCCGCGGCGAGGCCTCGGGTCACGACGCTCGAGACGTGCACGAGCAGCCCGAGCACCATCATCGCCGTGGCGACGCGCTCGAAGCTGGAGCCGCGACGGCGTCGGGTCGAGCCGGGACCGGAGGTGCCGTCGGGGCCGTCGCCCCGGCCGTCGCCCGTCGACACGGCGGTCGCGGCCTCGCGGTCGAGCACGATGGTGCTGCCGCCCGACACGGCGGCGCGGGCCGAGCCGCGACCTGCACCGCGGGCCGAGCCCACATCGGGCCCTGCGGTCGCGGCGACGCTCGACGCAGGCGCCTGCTGGGCATCGCCCGAGCGCTTGGCGAGGTCGAGGGCGAAGGCCACGAACGAGATCGTGTAGATCGCCATCGCCGAGTACACGGCGACGAGCGAGAAGTTGGCGAGGTCTTCGGTCACGGTCGCATCCTACGTCCGGCGCGGCTGGGCGCCTCGGTCGAGCGGGCAGGGTCGTTCGAGGTCGAGCCGGACGGAGACGCAGCGGCCGCGCTCGGGTCGTCGCTCTGGTCGTCGCTGCGGTCGTCGTCGCTCGTCGCGGCACGCGCCGCGTCGGCGGGCACGCCGAGACCGGCGAGGTGCGTCCGAGCGATGTCCCGGACGGCGCGGGCGAGCGTCGGGTCCTCGCCGCGGGCGAGGCCGGCGTACTCGAGCAGGACTCCCCCGTCGGTCGTGGTGGCCTTGACCCAGACACGGCGGCGCGGCACGAACAGCGCCGTGAGCAGGCCGGCGAAGACGAGCCCGGCGAAGAGCAGCACCCAGAGCTGCGACGGGTCGTGGTGCACGTCGAGGGAGGCGAAGCGCTTGACGTCGGAGAGGGTCACCGTGCCGAGGCCGTCGGGCAGGTCGGCCGTGGTGCCGGGCGAGAGCTGCAGCGCCGACTGGTCGGCGGCGGCGCCCGCGATCTCGGTCATGCCGTCGGTGTCGAGGGAGTAGACCGACTGCGGCACGCCCGCGTCGAGGCCGAGGTCGCCCTGGTAGACGTTGAGGCTCAGCACCGGGTTCAGCAGGTCGGGGTAGCTCGAGGCGAGGATGCCCGACCCGTCGCCGGTCTCGACGGCCGACGGGTAGAAGAAGCCGATCATGCCGATCTGGTCCGACAGTCCGTCCGGCACCTTGACGACGCCCTGCGAGGTGAGGTTCGCGTCCTGCGGGAGGAACGGGATGGTGTCGCGGAAGGCGACCGAGCCGTCCGGCGCCTTCACCGTGACGTCGACCGCGTAGCCGTTGCCGAGCAGGTAGACGTTCGAGCCCCCGATCGAGAGCGGGCTGTTGACCTTGATCTCGTGCTCGCTCGTCTCGCCCGACTGGGTCGTCGTGGTCACGTCGGCCGTGTAGTCGAGCGGCTGTCCGAGAGCGTCCGCGTTCGACTCCTCGTAGGTCGTCGTGAACTTGTCGAGCGTGATGTTGTACGGCGACAGCTGGGCGTCGCTGAACCAGCGGCCGGGGTTGAACGAGTCGTACGAGACGAGGGCGTTCGTGAAGGTCTGGCCCTCGACGACCACCCGCTGCCCCGTGTAGCCGAATCCGCCGCCGATCCCGACGGTCAGGAGCACGCCGACGAGCGCGGTGTGGAAGACGAGGTTGCCGGTCTCGCGCAGGTAGCCGCGCTCGGCGCTGACGGAGTCGCCGAAGACCTGCGTGCGGTACCCCGCGCGCCTCAGCTGCGCGCGGGCCTGCTCGACGACGGAGGCGGGGGCGAGGGCGGCGTCCGCCGCGCCTCCTGCGGTCTGCAGCGTCACGGAACGGTAGCCCGCCAGCCGCGAGAGCCTCGCGGGCGTCTTCGGCGGCTTCGAGCGCAGGGCCTCGAAGTGGTGCTTCGTGCGCGGCACGATGCAGCCGATCAGCGAGATGAAGAGCAGCAGGTAGACGGCGGAGAACCACGGCGACGAGTAGGTGTCGAAGACGCCGAGCTTGTCGAGCACCGGGAACAGGTCGGGGTGCTCGGCGCGGTACTGGACGACGCCGTTGGGGTCGGAGGTGCGCTGCGGCACGAGCGAGCCTGGGATCGCCGCGACGGCGAGCAGCATGAGGAGGAACAGCGCCGTCTTCATGCTCGTCAGCTGCCGCCAGAAGAAGCGCAGGTAGCCGACGAGCCCCAGGCGCGGCTGGACGATGTCGGCGGAGCCCGCGCCCTGGTCGCCCGGCGTGCGGGCGGGAGCGGAGTCGTAGTGGTCGCTCGGGCGGAGCGGGTCGGACGAGACGTCGGTCACGTCGGCCTGGTCGGGCCCGTCCCCCTGGTCGACCGACGTGCGGCGCTCGGGGTCAGACGATCGTGCCATAGCTCGCGATCACCGCCCCGAGGTGCGACATGAGGGAGGACCAGAGCCCGGTGACCATGAGCAGACCGATGGCGATCAGGATCGAGCCTCCGACGATGTTGACGGCGCGCATGTGGCGCTTGACGAACGAGATGGAGCGCGTCGCCCAGCCGAAACCGAGGGCGGCGAGCAGGAAGGGAACGCCCAGGCCGACGCAGTAGGCGAGCCCGAGCAGCACGCTCGACGTGGCCGAGCCGCTCGTGAACGACAGGGCGTAGATGGCGGTGAGGGTGGGGCCGATGCACGGCGTCCACCCGATGCCGAACACGATGCCGAGCAAGGGGGCGCCGGCCAAGCCGGTCGCCGGGGCGAACCCGGGCTTGATCGTGCGCTGCAGGAACGTGAACTGGCCGACGAAGACGAGGCCGAGCGCGATCACGACGAGGCCCATCAGGCGGACGATCAGGTCGCGCCACTGGATCAGCCAGAAGCCCGCGGCCGAGAACGCGAGGCTGCCGCCGACGAAGACGAGCGAGAAGCCGGCGATGAAGAGGAGGACGCCGATCACCATCCGTCGACGGTCGCGGGAGGCGGTCGAGGAGGCGGTGGTCGTGGGCGTCCCGGCGGCGCGACGACCGCCTCCGGCGAGGCCCCCGACGTAGCCGAGGTAGCCCGGCACGAGCGGCAGGACGCAGGGCGAGAGGAACGAGATCAGGCCGGCGAGCAACGCCACCGGCAGGGCGACCGCGAGCTGGCCGCCCGCGACCGCCTCGAAGAAGGGGTTGCCCTGGTACACCTCTAGGCCTGCTCGGCGACGGCGTCGCTGATCAGGGTCTTCAGCGTGCTGGGGCCGTCGAGGCCGCCGAGCACGCGCGCCGCGATGCGGCCCTGCTTGTCGAGGACGATCGTCGTCGGCACCGCGTTGGGCGCGATGGTGCCGGCGAGGGCGAGCTGGACCGCGCCGTCGTTCGTGTCGACGATCGACGGGTAGGTGATGTCGAACTTCTCGGCGAAGGCGCGGGCGGTGTCGGCCTGGTCGCGCACGTTGACGCCGACGAACTGGACCCCGTCGTCGGCGAAGTCGGTGCTGAGCTGCTGCAGGTCGGGCGCCTCCTTGCGGCAGGGCGGGCAGCTGGCGTACCAGAAGTTGAGGACGACGACCTCGCCGTCGTGGTCGGCCCGCGAGAAGTCGTCGCCCTCGTCGGTCGTGCCGGTGAACTCGACCGGGTCGTCACGGTCGGCCTCGGGCACCTCGGTGACCGTGCCGGCGCCGCTGATGTAGTTCTCGGTGCCGCCCGCACGGTACTGCTCGGCCAGGGGGTCCGACTGCGAGGTGCAGCCGGTGAGCACGAGGGCGAGGGCCGAGGCCGCCGCGACGACGCCCACGGCGAAGGAGACGCGGCGCATCAGACGGCCCCGAGGTCGACGGCACGCTCGAGCAGGTCCGCCGCGGGGTCCTGGTAGCCGACCTCGACGAACCGCCCTCCGTGCCGCTCGAGCGTCGTGATGCTCGAGAGGGAGCAGCGACGACGACGAGGGTCGTGGAAGAGGCGGGCGCCCGTCACGCTGCGGTGCACCATCCAGATCGGCAGCTGGTGGCTGACCAGCACGACGTCGCCCGAGTCGACGCTCGACCAGGCCTCGTCGACGGCCGCGAGCATGCGCGCCGCGATGCTGACGTAGGCCTCGCCCCAACTGGGCTTGAGCGGGTTGACGATCCACGGCCACTCGGCCGGCACGGCGAGCTGCTTCGCGACGGTGAAGTCCGAACGGCGGCCCTCGTACTTGTTCGTCGGCTCGATCAGGCGCTCGTCGACCTGCACGTCGAGGTCGAACGCCGCGGCCCAGGGCGCGGCGCTCTCACGGGTGCGCTGCAGCGGGCTCGCGACGACGGCGGCGACGGGGGCGCCCTGCGCCTGCAGCATCGCGGCCGAGGAGGCGGCCATCCGGTGGCCGAGCTCGCTGAGCCCGAAGCCCTCGAGTCGGCCGTAGAGCACGTGGTCGGGATTGTGCACCTCGCCGTGGCGCACGAGGTGGATCTGCTGGGCGGGCATGGCCACCAGTCTAGATCGGGCCTGCACTCCCACGTCCCTCACGGGAGGCCGAAAGCTCGACGTCGCGGTAAACTCTGGCCCCGTGATCGAACGCACCCTCATCAGCGACCTCTCGCCCCTCCCCGACGGCCCCGTGACGGTGTCCGGTTGGGTCGACACGGTCCGTGACCAGAAGAAGGTGCAGTTCGTCGTCCTCCGCGACGAGTCCGGCGCCGTCCAGCTCGTCCGTCCCCGCACGGCCGCCGACGTGCTCGCCGAGGCAGGCGAGACCGACGAGATCGCCGACGCGGTCTCGGGCCTCTCGCAGGGCAGCTTCGTGACGGTCACGGGCCAGCTCAAGCACGACGAGCGCGTCAAGCTCGGCGGCATCGAGGTGAAGATCGACGGCCTCGTCGTCGACAGCCTCGCCGACCCCGAGACGCCGATCGCCGCCGACAGCGGGATCGACAAGAGGATGGACTGGCGGTTCCTCGACCTGCGCGTCCCTCGCAACGCCCTGATCTTCCGTGTCCAGACCACCTTCGAGCACGCGATGCGCACCTACTGGGTCGAGCGCGGCTACGTCGAGGTGCACACCCCCAAGATCATGGCGTCGGCGAGCGAGTCGAACGCCGAGCTGTTCAAGGTCGAGTACTTCGAGGGCAGCGCGTTCCTCGCGCAGAGCCCGCAGTTCTTCAAGCAGATGGCCCAGTCGGCCGGCTTCGGCAAGATATTCGAGATCGCCCCGGTCTTCCGTGCCGACCCCTCGTTCACCTCGCGCCACGCGACGGAGTACACGAGCGTCGACGCCGAGATCAGCTACGTGGACAGCCACGAAGACGTCATGCAGATGCAGGAGGAGCTGCTCGTCGCCGCGTTCACCGCCGTCGTCGAGAAGCACGGGGCGGCGATCAAGGAGCTCTTCGACGTCGACCTGACGGTGCCGACGACGCCGTTCCCCCGCATCCCCCTCGCCGAGGCGAAGCAGATCGTCGCCGACCGCGGCTACGTCGTGCCCCGCGCGGACGCCGACATGGACCCCGAGGGCGAGCGCCAGATCGCGGCCTACGTCAAGGAGACGTTCGACCACGACTTCGTGTTCCTCACGGACTACGACGCGTCGATCCGGCCGTTCTACCACATGCGCCACGAGGACGACCCCCAGCTCACGAAGAGCTACGACCTCATCTACAACGGCACCGAGATCACCACGGGCGCCCAGCGCGAGCACCGCGTCGACGTGCTCGAGGCCCAGATCCGCGAGAAGGGCATGAAGCCCGAGGAGCTCGGCGGCTACCTCGACTTCTTCCGCTACGGGGCCCCCTCGCACGGCGGCTTCGGCATGGGCCTGGCCCGCGTGCTGATGCTCATGCTGCACCAGCCGAACCTCCGCGAGGTGACGTTCCTGTTCCGCGGACCGACCCGCCTCACGCCGTAGGGAACGAGGGCCCGAGGGCCCGACGTCGAAGGAGGCGCGGTGCAGGGATGACCTGCACCGCGCCTCCTTCGTCCTGCCTGGTCAGGCCTCGTAGTCGATGGCGCCGCGTCCGGTGACGAGCGTGCGGATCTCGGCCGCCGCCTCCTGGTGTGCCGGGTGGACGACGTACGCGTCCAGACCCGCTGCGTCGTCGAACTCGGCGACGACCGCGACGTCGCCGTTCGTGTCGGGGTAGGCGACGTTGCGGACGACCTCGAGCGAGCGGATCGACTCGACCGTGCCGACCAGGCCGGTGAGCAGCTCGTCGATGCGCGCGGCGGCGTGCTCGCGCGACGCGTCGTCGGTGGCGACGAGGTTCCAGATGACGACGTGCTTGACGGTCATGCGAGGGCCTTCCGGAGGGCGGTTCGGAGGCGCTCGGGCTCGACGCGCCAGATGGTGTGCACGCGGTCGTCGAGCAGGACGACCGGGATCTCTTCTGCGTACTCGGCGCGCAGGGCCTCGTCGCCGAGGATGTCGGTCTCGGCGTAGCCGAGCTCGGCCGCCGCGAACTCGGGCTCGGCCAGCACGGCGTCGAGGGCGGCGCGCGCCTCGTCGCAGAGGTGGCAGCCGGGCTTCGTCAGCAGGGAGATGCGGGGAACGGGCACGCCCTCGACCCTAGCGCGGCCGTCGCAGGAGGCGCTGGGTCGCGCGGTCGCCTCCTGCGCTGCCGGCGGGGCGGAGCGACGCCACAGGGCGCCCCGCGCCCGGCAGGGCGCCGTGAGAGGTGAAGTAGGTCGATCAACGAGAAGTGGCCCCCGACCGAACGGTCGAGGGCACACTTCGCGCATCGTCTACTTCTTGTTGCGACGCTGGTGACGAGTCTTGCGAAGCAGCTTGCGGTGCTTCTTCTTCGCCATGCGCTTGCGACGCTTCTTGATGACAGAACCCATAGAGGACCTCACTGATTCATGGATCGGACGACCGGGTCCGAAACAGAACCGCGGAAAAATGCCTCGGGTCAGTGTACTAGGGCGACCCGTGATTGTCGAAAGCGCGTCAGCCGACGTCGGCGACGCCGTTCTGGAGGACCGCCGCGACGGCCGACTCGGGCACGCGGAACGACCGGCCGAAGCGGATCGCGGGGAGCTCGCCCGAGTGCACCATCCGGTAGACGGTCATCTTCGAGACGCGCATCATGCCGGCCACCTCGGCGACGGTGAGGAACCTCACGTCCGAGAGATCGTGGGTCACGTCGCCTCCTGGGGCTGGTGGTCGGCAGAGCCCGACGACGACGCCGGTGCAGGAGCGACAGGAGGTGTTCCTGTGACTCGTGGTCACTCTAGGGGCGCGTGTGCCGCGGGTGCAACGGTCGCGGGCACCGCCGGGGGACGACGCGGCGGCAGGCCTCCCGCCGGGACGGGTCGGGGCGCGGGGCTCAGCGCCCGAGGCGCTTGCGGACCGGGTCGATCACGCGCTCGTCCAGGGCGCTCTGGGCGTCGTGCAGCGCCGAGGAGGCGCGGTGCTGCGCATCGGCCACGGCCCGTCCCAGCCCGCTCGCGACGTCGGTCGCGTCCGGCAGCGACTCGGCGGCCCGCCGGATCGGTGCCGGCACGCTCGCGCCGGCCCAGGCGGCGAAGGCCCCCGACGCGGCGTCGAGGCCACCGGCGAGGTCCGCCCCGAGGAACGGCACGAGCCAGTCGTCGACCGCCTCGAGCGGCCCGGTCTCGATGCCGTAGTAGCGGTGCTGCCCGTCCTCGCGCACGTGCACGAGCCCCGCGTCGCGGAGGACCCGGAGGTGCTTGGAGACGGTCGGCTGGCTCAGCCCGAGCGCCGTCACCATCTCGCCGACGCTGACGTCGCCGGTGCGCGAGTCGGCGGAGACGTGGGCGTCGAGCAGGACCGTGAGGATGTCCCGGCGCGTGCCGTCGGCGATCACGGCGAAGATGTCGGGCATGCAGCCACAGTAACGACGACGGGCCGGATGTACCATGACGGCTGTGACGCGCGCCTCCGTCGCGCCGCGGCGCGGACCCTCCCCCGGCCCCCGGGGCGTGTTCCACCGCCTGTCCGACTGGGTCGACGACATCGGCCGCAAGTCGCCCGCGCGCTTCGCGATCCTCATCTTCACCGGGCTGATCCTCGTCTTCACGGTCGTCTTCTCGCTGCCCGTCTCGTCCGCGGACCGCACGGTGACCCCGCTGGCCGACTCGCTCTTCACCGCGGTGTCCGTGATCTGCGTGACGGGCCTGGCGACCGTCGACATGGCGACCCACTGGTCGCTCTTCGGCCACGTCGTGATCTTCGTCGGCGTGCAGATCGGCGCCATCGGGGTGTTGACCCTCGCCTCGATCATGGGCCTCGTCGTCTCGCGGAAGCTCGGCCTCCGGGCGCGGCTGATGGCCGCCGGGGACAGCAACCCGCTCCGCGCCCACGCGGGCCCGGTGCCGGAGGGCCAGGCGGTCCGCCTCGGCGAGATCGGCGGCCTGCTGACGACCGTCGCCCTCAGCTCGTTCGTGATCCAGCTCGTGATCGCGCTGCTGATGATCCCCCGGATGGTCATCGACGGGATCGCCCTCGGCGACGCCGTGCTCGACAGCTTCTACTACTCGGCGATGGCCTTCACGAACACCGGCTTCACGCCCAACGCCGAGGGCCTGGCCGCCTTCGAGAACGACTACTGGTTCCTCAGCCTGATCATGGTCGGGGTGTTCCTCGGCAGCATCGGGTTCCCCGTGATCTACGCCCTGGCCCGCAACCCGCGGAACCCCCGCCGCTGGTCGGTGCACGTCAAGCTGACCCTGCTGACGACGGCCGTCCTGATCGTCTTCGGCATGGTGCTCTACATCGTGCTCGAGTTCGACAACCCGAAGACGTTCGGCGGCATCGAGGCCGGTCCGACCGTGTTCCAGTCCCTGTTCCTCAGCATGATGACGAGGTCGGGCGGCTTCTCGACGATCCAGATCTCGGACCTCAACGGCTCGTCGCTGCTCGTGACGGACATGCTCATGTTCATCGGCGGAGGCTCGGCGTCGACGGCCGGCGGCATCAAGGTCACGACCCTGGCCGTGCTGTTCCTCGCCGCCTTCGCCGAGGCCCGCGGCCAGCGCTCGATGGAGGCGTTCGGCCGTCGCATCCCCAGCGACGTGCTGCGCCTCGCGGTCAGCGTCGTGCTCTGGGGCGCGACGATCGTGGCCGTCTCGAGCATCCTCATCATGCACATCACGAAGGAGCCGCTCGACCACGTGCTCTTCGAGTGCATCTCCGCCTTCGCGACCTCCGGCCTCAGCACGGG
This sequence comes from Frigoribacterium sp. PhB116, assembly GCF_004364285.1. Taxonomy (GTDB): domain Bacteria; phylum Actinomycetota; class Actinomycetes; order Actinomycetales; family Microbacteriaceae; genus Frigoribacterium. The sequence goes on from NZ_SOBE01000001.1 coordinate 1,172,834, forward strand.
GCTCACGGACCGGCTGCCCGACTCCGCGAAGTACATCCTCGCGGTCACCATGTGGATGGGGCGCGTTGGTACAGTGACGCTCTCCGTCGCCCTGGCCGCCAGCCAGCGACGCCAGCTGTTCACGAGAGCCGAGGAGCGACCGATCGTTGGTTGACAGGATCAAGCACGACGCGCCGGTGCTCGTCATCGGCCTCGGCCGCTTCGGCGCCGCGACCGCAGGCCAGCTCGAGCGGCAGGACCGCGACGTTCTCGCCGTCGACACCGACGCCGGGCTCGTGCAGAAGTGGGCCGACCGGGTCACGCACGCCGTCCAGGCCGACGCCCGCAGCATCGACGCGCTCAAGCAGATCGGCGCGCAGGACTTCTCCATCGCGGTCGTCGCGGTGGGCTCGTCCATCGAGGCCAGCGTGCTCATCACGGCCAACCTCGTCGACCTCAAGGTGCCTCAGATCTGGGCGAAGGCGATCAGCCAGTCGCACGGCAAGATCCTCGCCCGGATCGGCGCGAACCACGTCATCTACCCGGAGCGCGAGGCCGGCGAGCGCGTCGCGCACCTCGTCTCGGGACGCATGCTCGACTACATCGAGTTCGACGACGCCTTCGCGATCGTCAAGATGTACCCGCCGAAGCCGGTGCGGGGCGCCTCCCTGGCCGCCTCGAACATCCGCACGAAGTACGGCGTCACGGTCGTGGGGGTGAAGAGCCCGGGAGGCGCCTTCAAGGAGGCGACGCCCGAGACGGTCATCAGCAACCACGACCTCATCATCGTGTCGGGCGACAGCCGGACCATCGAGAAGTTCGCGGCGCTCGAGGGCTGACGCCCTCGGGGGGGGCGACGCGGTCGGGCGGCCTCAGCGGCTTCAGCGCCCCTCGGCGATCTCGCGGTTGCGGGTGAGGGCGGCCTGGGCAGCTCGGCCGAAGAGGTCGGCGAGTCCGCCCTGCTCGAGCACGGCGACGGCCCGCTCGGTGGTGCCGCCGGGGCTAGTGACTCGCCTGCGGAGCTCTGCGGGCGCCTCCTCGGCGGGTGTCAGTTCGCTCGCGGCGAGCAGCTCGCTCGCTCCGCGGAAGGTGCCCTGGACCATCGTCGCGGCCTGGGCGGGCGTGAAGCCCAGGCCGACCGCCGCCTCCTGCAGGGCCTCGACCAGCAGGTAGACGTAGGCGGGACCGGAGCCCGAGATCGTGCTCAGGGCGTCGATCTGCGACTCGGGCACGACGACGACGTCGCCGACCACCTCGAAGAGCCGCCTCGCGAGCGCGAGGTCGTCGTCGGACGAGCGCGAGCCGGCGCTCAGGCCCGTGACGCCGAGGCCGACGTGCGACGGGGTGTTGGGCATGGAGCGGACGACGGCGACGGACGCGGGCAGCGCCGCCTCCATCGTGGCCGTGGTGACGCCCGCCGCGAGGCTCACGACGACGGCGTCGGGCTCGAGGGCCGGGGCGATCTCGGCCAGCAGGTCGACCACCATGTGCGGCTTCACGCCGATCAGCACCAGGCGAGCGCCCTCGACCGCGGCCGTGTTGGCGCCGGGGTCGGTCTCGGTGGCCAGCGAGGTGACGCCCTGCTGCCGGAGCGGGCCCGCCTTGGCCTCGGTGCGGTTCGTGACGCGGATGCCTCCCTCGACGACGACGTCGGGGCCGAGCAGGCCCGCGAGGACGGCACCGCCCATCGAGCCGGCTCCGAGAACTGCGGTGGCGGGGAGAGTCGTGACCATCGGGCCATCCTAAGATCGACCCAGACACGAGGGGACCTCCACATGAGCACGTCCGGCGGCAACAAGGCGATCTTCGCGGCGCTCGGCGCCAACCTCGGGATCGCGGTGACGAAGTTCGTCGCCTGGTTCTTCTCGGGGTCGTCGTCGATGCTCGCCGAGGGCGTTCACTCCCTGGCCGACTCGGGGAACCAGCTGCTGCTGCTGCTCGGCGGCAAGCAGGCCCGCAAGGCCGCCGATGCCGAGCACCCCTTCGGCTACGGCCGCGAACGCTACGTCTACGCCTTCGTCGTCTCGATCATCCTGTTCAGCGTCGGCGGCGTCTTCTCGCTCTACGAGGGCGTCGAGAAGCTCCGCGAGCCGCACCCCCTCGACGTGCCCTGGCTGCCCGTCCTCGTGCTCGCGATCTCGCTGGGCCTCGAGAGCTTCTCGCTGCGCACCGCGATCAAGGAGGCGCGCCCCGCCAAGGGCGCACAGAGCTGGCCCGCCTTCATCCGCCGGGCCAAGGCGCCCGAGCTGCCGGTGGTGCTGCTCGAGGACGCCGCCGCGCTGCTCGGCCTCAGCTTCGCCATGATCGGCGTCGTCCTCACCTGGATCACCGGGAACGGCGTCTTCGACGCGATCGGGACGCTCGCGATCGGCCTGCTGCTCGTCGCCGTCGCGGTCGTGCTGGGCATCGAGACGAAGAGCCTGCTGGTGGGCGAGGGCGCCTCCGCCGGCGACGTCGAGGCCATCCGCACCGCGATCACCGCCGGCCCCGAGGTCGAGCAGATCGTGCACATGAAGACCCTCTACCTCGGCCCCGACGAGCTGCTCGTCGCCGTCAAGGTCGCCATGGACGGCCGCACGGCGCTGCGCGACGTGTCGTCGACCATCGACGCGATCGAGTCACGCGTGCGCGAGGCCGTGCCGATCGCGCGGGTCATCTACGTCGAGCCCGACGTCTGGCACGAGCCGGACCGGGTCGACCCGCCCACCGACGCGATCGTGATCAAGGCCGCCGACTAGCGGCCGCACCCGCGACTGCACCCGCACCCGCACCGGCGGGGGCGGGGGCATGGGCGGGTCGGCATCGCGGACTAGCGGCGCTCGGCGAAGAACGCGTCGAGCTGGGCCCGGCACTCGGCCTCGCGCACGCCGGCGAACACCTCGGCGCGGTGCGGCAGCCTGCGGTCGCGGAGGATGTCGTAGACGCTGCCCGCGCCTCCTGCCTTCTCGTCCCACGCACCGTAGACCACCCGCGGCACGCGCGCCGCGAGGATCGCACCGGCACACATCGGGCACGGCTCGAGCGTGACGACGAGCGTCGTGCCGGTCAGGTGCCAGTCGCCCGTGTGCCGGGCCGCGGCCCGCAAGGCGAGGACCTCGGCGTGCGCCGTCGGGTCCTGCAGCAGCTCCCGCTCGTTGCGGCCCGCGCCGATCACCTCGCCGGAGGCGTCCAGCACGACCGCGCCCACGGGCACGTCGTCGGACGCCCGGCAGCCCTCGGCCTGGGCGAGCGCGTCGCCCATCCACGCCTCGATCTGCGACGGGACGAGGGGCACGGCGACGCTCCAGGGACGGGACTCGCGGGCCGGTCGACTCCGCTACCGTGGAGCCTATGCGAGTGCACGTAGCGGACCACCCCCTCATCACCCACAAGCTGACCGTGCTCCGCGACAAGAACACGCCGTCGCCGACCTTCCGGGCCCTGACGGAGGAGCTCGTCACGCTGCTCGCCTACGAGGCGACGCGCGACGTGCGGACCTCCCCCGTCGAGATCGAGACGCCGGTCGGCCCGGCCACCGGCCTCGAGATCAGCCAGCCGCGCCCGCTGGTCGTGCCGATCCTGCGCGCTGGCCTCGGCATGCTCGAGGGCATGACGAAGCTCGTCCCGACCGCCGAGGTCGGGTTCCTCGGCATGGTCCGCGACGAGGAGACGCTGCAGCCGACGACCTACGCCGAGCGCCTGCCCGACGACCTCTCGAACCGCCAGTGCTTCGTGCTCGACCCGATGCTCGCGACGGGCGGCTCGCTCATCGCCGCCATCGACTACCTGCTCGACCGCGGCGCGGTCGACGTCACCGCCGTCTGCATCCTCGCCGCCCCCGAGGGCCTCGCGGCCGTCGAGGCCGCGATGGAGGGACGCGACGTGCACGTCGTCCTCGGCGCCGTCGACGAGAAGCTCGACGAGAACGGCTACATCGTGCCCGGGCTGGGCGACGCGGGCGACCGCCTCTACGGCCTCGCCTGAGCGACCCAGCTCCTGCACGACCCGAGCGCCCGATCCGGCCACGCCCTCGCGGCGTGCGCACGGATCGGGCGCTCCGTCGTGTCGCCTTGACACGCGTCCGGCCCCTGGCCGAGAATCGCTCCATGACTTCCCACGTGTTCGCTCCGACCTCCCTCGAGGCCTTCGGGAGCGCCGGCATCATGATGCCGATGCACGCGGTCATGTGTCGAATGTGTGCCTGACCCGGCCACACACCTCGCCGAGTCGCAGCTGCTGACACCGCCAGCTGAGCTCACGTCCCCACCCGGACGTCGAGTCATCGACTCCCGGACGATCCGCGTCGTCACCCGACGCGCGTCTGGACGGTGCACCGCACCGACTGCTCGTGACGCACGGCACCATCGCCGGCGGGATCGAGCACCGACACACATCGAGCACGACGCTCCTGCCCCTGGCCGCCGCCGGGCACGGAGTCGTCCTGCCGCCCTCCCGCAAGGACCCTGCCTGTCATGTCCCTCATCCTCGACCGCCCCGTCACCGCAGCCCGCACCGTCTCGCCGGCTCGCACCTCCTCGACCGCTGCTCCGCTGAGCCGGACCGCAACTGCCGCCGCCGCCGCCACTGCGGCCGCACCCGCGGAGCCGGCTGCTCCCCGACCCCGCGCCCTGCCGGAGGGCACCGAGGCCCGCGGCTTCGCCCTCTACGTCGGCATCGACGAGGTCACCGCCGCCCAGACCGGCACCGAGCTCGGCGACATCGTGGCGCAGATCAAGGCCCTCGTCGCCCAGATCGCCCCGGCCGCCGAGACGCACGCCGCGGTCGCGATCGCCCCCACCGGCGCCGGCGGCCGGGACGTGGACGTCGTCCGCCTCGCCCTGCAGGACCCGTCGGCCGTCGCCGCCCGTCGCCAGGCCGCCGAGGTGGCCGAGGAGCCCGGCGCCCGCGGCGGCGTGGTCGTCGACATCTCGCGCAAGCGCGTGCTGCTCGACGGCGAGGCCGCGAACCTCACCTACAAGGAGTTCGAGCTGCTGCAGTACCTCGTGCTCCGCGAGGGCCGTACGATCGAGCGCTCCGAACTGATCGGGGGGCTCTGGGCCGACGGCGACGACGAGGTGCCGAACGAGCGCACGATCGACGTCCACGTGCGTCGCCTCCGCGCGAAGCTCGGCGCGTTCGAGGACGTCGTCCGCACCGTGCGCGGCGCTGGCTACCGCTTCGACCGGCACGCCGACGTCTCGATCCGCCACGCGTCGACCCCCTCGCCCGACCTCTTCTAGGACCCCAGCACGGTCGTCCGATCGGGGTACGCGGCGGGGGACGACCGTGTGATGGGCGCTCGCGGAGAGTTCCCAGGAAAATAACGTTTCGATAACTAGACGACCGTTACCTGGCCGTTATATCGTGAGCGGGTCGAGGTCGTTTGCTGTGGCGGCCGAGGCAGGATGTGATTGCAGGACAACTCTGGTGCAAGGGAATGAAGGCCGGTCGCTCAGCGACCGGCCTTCTGTCGTTCCCGGAGGCGTGCGCGGCCACCGGCCCCTCGTCGGCCCCGTGTCGGCTGTCTTCCCTAGACTCTCGAGAGGACCGCGAGCACGAGGAGCAGCATGAGCGACACAGCGGTGGCCGTCGGGGCCTGGGAGTCGCTCTTCCGGGCACAGGTCACGGTGATGCGCGAGCTCAACGCGCGCTTCCCCACCGACGAGATCTCGTTCAACGAGTACGACGTGCTGTTCAACTTGTCGAACCAGCCGGGCCGCAGCGCGCGCATCCGTGACCTCACGCGTCATCTCCTGCTCACGCAGCCGAGCATCAGCCGGCTCGTCGACCGTCTCGCCTCGCGCGGGATCGTCGCGAAGCACAGCGACCCGGGCGACGGCCGCGGCATCATCGTGTCGATGACCGACGAGGGGTCGGCGCTCTACCGTCGCACCGCGGTCAGCCACGCCGCCGCGATCGCCGAGCGGGTCGGCGGCAGCCTCGACCACGACGAGCTCGTGGCCCTCACCGACCTCTGCACCCGGCTGCGCGCCGGGTCGTCCGGCGGCGACCCGGAACCCGACGACGAGGGCGCCGTGTCGGCGCCCGGGACGGACGGCACCGCGTGAGCACCGCCTCCTCGACCACCAGCCCGACGATCGTCTGGCTGCGCGACGACCTCCGCATCGCGGACAACCCCGCGCTCGACGCCGCGGTCACCCGCGGCGGCCCCGTCGTCGTGCTCTACCTACTCGACGAGCAGTCGCCGGGCATCAGGGCGCTCGGCGGCGCCGCGCGCTGGTGGCTGCACCACAGCCTCGCCTCGCTCGACCACGACCTCCGCGAGCTCGGCGCCTCGCTGACGCTGCGCCGGGGCGCGGCGGCCACGGAGGTGCCCGCGCTCGTCGCCGAGACCGGCGCCGGCGCCGTGTCCTGGAACCGCCGCTACGGCCTCGCCGCCCGCGAGGTCGACGCGGCCCTCAAGTCAGCGCTGCACGACGACGGCGTCGACGCCCACAGCTTCCAGGGCTCGTTGATGTTCGAGCCGTGGACGGTGCAGACCGGCTCAGGCGAGCCGTTCAAGGTCTTCACCCCGTTCTGGCGCGCGTGCCTCAGCCGGCCCGAGCCGCGGGAGCCGCTCGCCGCGCCCGAGCGGCTCACGGCGCCCGACGCGCTCCCCGCCAGCGACGACCTCGACTCCTGGCAGCTGCTGCCCACGCAGCCCGACTGGGCCGCGGGCCTCCGCGAGACGTGGACGCCGGGCGAGTCCGCCGCCCTCGACGTCCTCGAGGAGTTCGCGACCGGGCACCTCGCCGACTACGAGCAGCGGGACTTCCCCTCGCAGGAGGCGACCAGCCGTCTCTCGCCCCGCCTCCGCTGGGGCGAGGTCAGCCCGTTCCAGGTCTGGCACCGCATGCAGGCCGACCTGCCCGCCGCCTCCCGCGAACAGGCGCAGGGGTTCCTCCGCGAGCTGGTCTGGCGCGAGTTCAACCACACCGTGCTGTTCGCGAACCCGCACCTCGCGACGAAGAACTACCGGCCCGAGTTCGACGCGTTCCCGTGGGAGGACCTCCCCGAGGCCGACCTCGACCGGTGGCGGCGGGGCACGACCGGCGTCCCGCTCGTCGACGCAGGCATGCGCCAGCTCTGGACGACGGGCTGGATGCACAACCGCGTGCGCATGGTGACCGCGAGCTTCCTGGTCAAGAACCTGCTCGTCGACTGGCGCGTGGGCGAGGCGTGGTTCTGGGACACCCTCGTCGACGCCGACGAGGCGAACAACCCCGCCAACTGGCAGTGGACGGCCGGCTCGGGCGCCGACGCGGCACCGTACTTCCGGGTCTTCAACCCCGAGCTGCAGGCCAGCAAGTTCGACGGGCACCGCGGCTACGTGCGCGAGTGGGTGCCCGAGGTCGACGACGACGCCTACCCCGAGCCGATGGTCGACCTGAAGCAGTCCCGACGCGAGGCGCTCGACGCCTACGAGAAGATGCGGCGCACCCCGCCGCCCGCTGTCTGACGCTTCCTGCCTGACGCGCCCCGCCTCCCGACGAGAGACACGATGACCAGCTCGCCCCGCACCTCCGGCGTGGACGCCGTGTTCGACGCCCGCCAGTCCGACGAGAAGGCGCCGAGCTCGGTCTTCGCGACCTTCGACCACGACGGCGTCACGCACCACGGCAGCCGCGGCACGCTCGACGGCTCCCCGGGCGGTGCCGTGCCCGGGCCCCACACGGCGTACCGCATCGCCTCGTGCACGAAGAGCTTCACCGCCGTCGCACTGCTGGCGCTCCGCGACGAGGGGCGGCTCGTGCTCGACGCGCCGGTCACGGACTTCGTGCCCGCCTTCGCCGACGTCGCGCTGCCGACCGCCGACTCCCCCGTGCCGACGGTGCGCATGCTGATGACCATGTCGGGCGGCCTGCCCACCGACGACCCGTGGGGCGACCGACAGGAGTCGATCACCGACGACGAGCTCGACGACCTGCTGCGCGGCGGCCTCCGCTTCGACAGCGTGCCGGGCACGGCCTTCGCCTACTCCAACCTCGGCTGGGCCCTGCTCGGCCGCGTCGTGTCCTCGGTCACGGGTCGCCCGTACCGCGAGGTCGTCGAGCAGACGGTCCTCGAGCCGCTCGGCCTCAGGTCGACGGGCTTCACGAGCGACGTCGACGCCTCGGGCGGCCTCGCCGTGGGCCACCGCCGCGGCGACGACGGCTGGGAGCCCCTCCCCTTCTCCGGCCCCGGTGCCTTCTCTCCGATCGGCGGCCTGTTCGGCACCACTACCGACCTCGCCCGCTGGGCCCGCTGGCTCGCATCGGCGTTCGACGACGAGGGCCGCGGCGACGTCGACGGCGTCCTGAGCCGCGCCTCCCGGCGCGAGATGCAGCAGCTGCAGCGCTTCGTGCCCGGCCTCGGGGCGCATCCCGCCGGCTACGGCTTCGGCCTCGTCGTCGAGCACTACCCCGACCTCGGCACGGTCGTCTCGCACAGCGGCGGCTACCCGGGGTTCTCGGCCCACATGCGCTGGCAGACCGCCACCGGGCTCGGCGTCGTCGGGTTCGAGAACGCGACGTACGCCCAGGTGTCCGTGCCCGTGGGGCTCGCGCTCGACGGCATGATGGCCGACACCGAGGAGGCGCGGGTCGTCGTGGAGCCCTGGCCCGAGACGCTCGCGGCGGCGGCCGCAGTCGAGGCCGTCGTGCGCGGCGGCGAGGTGCCCGCGGGCCTGCTCAGCGAGAACGTCGAGCTGGACGTGCCGCTCGAGCGGCGACGTCGGCTCTGGGCCGAGGCGGTGGGCTCGCTCGGCGGTCTCGTGGACGCGCAGGCGACCTCGACCGGCGCCTCCTCGATCGTGCGCGACGAGCCCGACGTGCCAGCCGCCTCCTCGGCCGTGCCCTCGCACCGGGTCTGGCAGCTGCCTGCCCGGCGGGGATCGCTGCGGATCGAGATCCGGCTGACGCCGGAGAGCACGCCCCGCGTCCAGACGATCGGCGTGCGGGCCGTCCCGGCGCGCTGACGGAGCGCTGCATGCACCCGCCGGTGCCGCGACCGCGTGCCTCGGGCCCTAGCCTGGTGAGGTGACCGTCCAGTTCCGCATCTCCTCCGTCGCCCTGATCGACCCCCTTCGCCTCTACGACCTGCTGCGGCTGCGCGTCGACGTCTTCGTCGTCGAGCAGGAGTGCGCCTACCCCGAGCTCGACGGCCGCGACGTCGAGCCCGACGCGGTGATGCTCTGGGCCGAGGAGGACGAGCAGGTGCTCGCCACCGTGCGGCTGCTCGTGGACCACGCCGACGACACCGGCGCCGCTGCCGCTGCCGACGCCCTGCGGATCGGGCGGGTCGCCACTACGCCCGCCGCACGGGGACGCGGCCTCGCCGCCGACCTGATGCGCCTCGCGCTCGACCGCGCCGAGGGGCGGCTCGTGCGGCTCGACGCGCAGGCGCACCTCGAGGGCTGGTACGCGCGCTTCGGGTTCGTCGTCGACGGCCCCGGGTTCCGCGAGGACGGCATCCCGCACGTGCCGATGTCGCGGGCGGCGACGCCGCCCGAGGCCGTGTCGTCCGCGACGCACGACTAGACCACTGGGCCGCGGCGGCCGCCCTGGCCGATCGGCGACCGGACCGTCGCGTCCGGTCGCGCCCGGCCCTACACTCGGGCCATGGAACGCCGTGCGACCCCGCCCCGTGAGCGCATCCTCGCCGCCGCGAGGGGCGAGTTCGCCGCCACCGGCCTGGCCGGTGCCCGGATCGACGCGATCGCGCGCGAGGCCGAGGCGAGCAAGGAACGGCTCTACGCCCACTTCTCGACGAAGCGCGACCTCTTCGACGCCGTCCTCGGCGAGAGCATCGACCGGTGGGTGCAGGCCATCCCGTTCGACGCCCACGACCTTCCCGGCTGGGCCCGGCGCCTCTACGACCACCTGGCCCTGCACCCCGACGACGCGCGCATGCTGCTCTGGGGCCAGATCGAGGGCGCCTCGCTGCCGAGCCCCGGGGTGGTCGACCACGCCCAGCTCGAGGCGCGTCGCGCCGCGGTGCAGGAGGCGCAGGAGACCGGCCACATCGCGCCCGGCTGGAACGCCGACGAGCTGTTGACCATGGTGTTCGGGGTCGTCCTCGGCTGGTTCGTCACGCCGTCCGCGACGAACCTGCACGGCGGCCCGCACGAGCGGCGCTGCGACGTCGTGGAGGAGGCCGTGAGGCGCCTGGTCGGCTGACCCGCGCCTCCTCGGGTCGTCGTGTCGTCGCCTCCTCGCCTGCGCACGTCCTCGCCTCACGGGCCGGGAGTAGCGTCGCGCTCGTGACCACGACAGAGCTGCTGCCCGACCTCTCCCCCGAACTCCGCACCGTGCTCGACACGGTGCCCGACACCGGCACCGTCCAGGGCGGCGACGTCGTCTGGGACGACGACGGGACGCCCCTCGAGGGCTGGCTCGCGACCCCGGACACCGCCGCCTCGGCCGAACCCGACGAGCTGCGTCCCGCGGTGCTCGTGCTGCACGACTGGTTCGGCGTCGTCGACCACGTCAAGGTGCGAGCGGTGATGCTCGCCCGCCTCGGCTACGTCGCCCTCGCCGGGGACGTCTACGGCCAGGGGGTCCGCCCGGGGCCCGAGGAGGCGGGCGCCCAGGCCGGTGCCTGGTACGGCGACGTCCCCGCGTTCCGCGCACGCCTCGCCGCCAACCTGGAGCGGCTGCGGGCCGAGCCCGGCGTCGACCCCGCGCGCATCGCCGTGATGGGCTACTGCTTCGGCGGCTCGGGCGCCCTCGAGCTCGCCCGCTCGGGCGCCGACGTGGCAGCGGTCGCGTCGTTCCACGGCGGTCTCGGCACGCAGCTGCCCGCCGAGGAGGGCGCCGTGACGGCGCCGCTGCTCGTGATGACGGGCACGGCCGACCCGGTCGTCCCCGACGACGCCGTCGTCGCCTTCGAGGACGAGCTCCGCGCCGCCGGCGCCACGGACTGGCAGGTCGTCAGCTACAGCGACGCGATGCACGCCTTCGCGGTGCCCGGCACCGACTCCCCCGAGCACGGCGCCCAGTACCAGGCCGTCGCCGACCGGCGCTCGTGGGCCCAGATGCGCGCCTTCTTCGACGAGGTGCTCTAGGCGCGACCTGCCGAGCCTCCCGCGGCAGCCGCGGAGGACACGACCTGCCGGGAAAGGGACGTCTCAGCCGTGGGCCCCACGTCGAGACGTCCCGTTCGCGCTCTGACGCCCGCCGGGGGCCGGGGGCGCGGGCCGGAGGCGCGGGCCGGAGGCGCGGGCCGCGGGCCGGGGGCCGGCGGCCGGGGCGAGAGGGCCAGGACCAGGACCAGGACCAGGGCCGACCGTCAGGCGGCGGAGCCGGCTCGGGCCGAGCCGCCCGCGGCGATCGCACGGAGCTGGACGGCCGTCGCGACGGCGGCGTGGGCGGCCTCGGCGCCCTTGTCCTCCTTCGAGCCGGGCAGACCGGCCCGGTCGAGCCCCTGCTGCTCGTCGTCGAGGGTGAGCACGCCGAACCCGACGGGCTTGCCTGTGTCGAGCGAGACGCGCAGCAGGCCCGACGTGGCCGCGTCCGAGACGTACTCGAAGTGCGGCGTGCCGCCCCGGATGATCACGCCGAGCGCCACGACCGCGTCGGCGCCCGCCTCGAGGGCGGCCTTCGCGACCACGGGCAGCTCGAAGCTACCGGGCACGCGCAGCACCTCGGCGGTCGCGCCGAGGCGCTCGACGGTGGCCAGCGCCCCGGCGAGCAGGCCGTCGGTGATGGTCTCGTGCCAGGTCCCGGCGACGATCGCGACGCGCACGCCGGTCCCGTCGACGTCGATCTCGGTGGGGGCGCCCTCGACGCTCATGTGTGTCTCCTCGGGTGGTGTGGTGCGGGTGGGGTAGGTGGACGACGGACCGGCAGTGACGGGTCGGCAGCGACTGTGACCGTGACTGCCGTCAGGCCGTCGGGCCGTCGGGCTCAGCCCTGGCGGTCGCGCTCGTCGAGCCAGACCACGAGCTGGGCGATCGACACGACGGGCACGCCGTCGCGGGCGCCGAGGGCGACGAGCCCGGGCCAGCGCATCATCTCGCCGTCGTCGGCGACGATCTCGCTGATGGCGGCGACGGGACGGAGGCCGGCCGCACGCATCAGGTCGACCGCCGCCTCCGTGTGCCCGTTCCGCTCGCGGACGCCGCCGGGGCGGGCGCGCAGGGGCAGCACGTGCCCCGGGCGACGCAGGTCGTCGCGGACGGACGCGGGGTCGGCGAGGACCCGCAGCGTCGTCGCCCGGTCGGAGGCACTGATGCCCGTCGTCACGCCCGCCGACGCATCGACGCTGACCGTGTAGGCGGTGCCCCGCGCGTCTTCGTTGTGGGCGACCATCGGCGGCAGGTCGAGCGCGTCGGCGATCTCCGCCGCCATCGGCGCGCAGACGAAGCCGGACGAGACCCGGACGGTCCAGGCGAGCCACTCGGGCGTGGCCAGCTCGGCCGAGAGCACCACGTCGCCCTCGTCCTCGCGCGACGCGTCGTCGGCCACGATGACGGGACGCCCCTGGCGCAGGTGGTCGAGCGCGGCCTCGATCGAGGAGGCACCCGTCGCCTCGGCCGTGTCGGCCGCGGCACCCGGGTCGGTGACGGGAGGCACGCCGGCCGCGTCGCCGGCTCCTGCCGCGTCGCCTGCTCCTGCCGCGCCGGCCACGCCTGCCGCGCCGGTCACGACGTCGCCCCCGCCCTGAGGGCGAGCATGCGGCGCACGTGCCGCGCGACCACGTCGGTCTCGACGTTGACCCGGCTGCCGGCGACCGCGCCGCCGAGGGTCGTTGCGGCGAGCGTCTCGGGGATGAGGCTGACCTCGAACCAGCCGGGCTGCTCGTGCGGCTCGCTGATCGCGCTCACCGTGAGGCTGACCCCGTCGAGGGTGACCGAGCCCTTGTCGACCAGCAGCGGCGACAACTCGTCGTCGAGCGTCAGCCGGACACGGCGCCAGGCCTCGCCCGGCTCGATCTCGAAGACGGACGCCGTGCCGTCGACGTGGCCCTGGACGATGTGCCCGCCGAGGCGGTCTCCGACCCGCGCGGCGCGCTCGAGGTTGACCGGCGACCCGGCGCCGAGCCCGGCGAGGGTGCTGACCCTCAGCGTCTGCTTCATCACGTCGGCGGTGAACGCGCCCTCGCTGCGGTCGACGACGGTGAGGCACACGCCGCTGACCGAGATCGAGTCGCCGTGCCCCGCGTCGTCGACGACGAGCGGTCCGCGGACGGTGAGCCGGACGCTGTCGCCGACGTCGTCGATCCGGACGACCTCGCCGACCTCCTCCACGAGCCCGGTGAACATCAGCGGCCCGCCGTCATGGTCGAGGCAGCGGCCACGGAGGCCGTCACGGAGGCGGCAGCCCGTGGCGTGGAGTCAGGGGCGCACGAGGAGGTGCGGTGCAGCGAGGTCATGTCGGTCTCCGTCCGGAAGGGGCGGCTCCGGGGGACGACGCAGGATCGCTCAGCTGGGCGCGCTCTCACGAGACGACGCCCGGCCCGCGCTTCCTCTCATCCGGACTGTGACCGTCGGCACCGGAGTTCCACCGGTTCAACCGGACGACTCCCCGAAGGGCGTCGTGCCGGGTCGCGGGCTGTGACCGCCGGTTCAGATTTGCACTGACCCCGGAGCGCGTTGCTCACGGCGACCCTAGCACCGCGTCCGACGAGGACGCCGGACGCTCGTCCACGGACGCGTGCCTCATGCGCCACACCCCCGAACGTGCAATGCACCCCTTGATTCAGGGGTGCGGTGCACGTTCGGGGGTGCAGGCGCCCGCGTCCGCTCAGTCGACGACGACGCCGAGGTGCGCGGCGAACACGCCCGCCATCGACGCGAGCTGGAGGTGGTCGATCGTCGCGCCGCGGAGGCCGTCGAGCCCGTCGACGCGGTCGAGGTCGGTGGTGCGCAGGTCGGTGTGGGCGAGGGAGGCGCCGGTCAGGTCGAGCGTGCCGACACGGCAGTCGACGAACGCCACGCGCAGGGCCTCGGCCCCCTGCAGGTCGAGCTCGCCGACGACGCAGCCCTCGAGCACGACGTCGGTCAGCCGGGCGCCCCGGAGGTTGAGGTAGTCGATCTTGCCGCCGACGATCCGCACCGACTGCCACGAGGCGTCGAACAGCTCGGCCGAGCCCCAGCGCGGCCGCTCGACGCGGACGTCGCGCCAGGTCGCCCGGGCCGACGAGAGCTCGGGGGCGAAGGAGTCGGAGACGACCGACTCGACGATGCGGGTGCCGCGCAGCCGGGCGCCGTCGAGCCGAGGTGACTCGAACACGCACTCGGAGAACGACGAGCCCTCGAGATCGCGGCCGGCCAGGTCGGCGTCGACGAAGCGCTCGAGCTCGCGGTGGTCGCGCGACCCCAGCAGGTCGGCGCCCATGTCGACGAGGCCCTGCGGGTCGAGCGGGTCGAGCCGCGGGGCGTCGGTGCCGCCGCTCACGCTGGCGACGGAACGGGACGAGGGGCGGCGCGGCGGGGTCATGCGACCACGGTAGCGGCGGGGTCCGACAGCGCCCGCGCCTCCTCGGCGGCCCCGGTCTCGAGCCGGCCCCGCGCCTCCGTCAGCACTCGACGACGTTGACCGCGAGGCCCGCCCGGCTCGTCTCCTTGTAGCTGTCGGCCATGTCGCGCCCGGTCTGGCGCATCGTCTCGATCACGGTGTCGAGGCTGACGACGTGGCTGCCGTCGCCCAGCAGGGCCATGCGCGCGGCGGCCACGGCGGTGCCGGCGGCGATGGCGTTCCGCTCGATGCAGGGCACCTGGACGAAGCCGCCGACCGGGTCGCAGGTGAGGCCGAGGTGGTGCTCCATCGCGATCTCGGCGGCGTTCTCGACCTGGCGCGGCGTGCCGCCCAGCAGGCCGGTGAGCGCCCCCGCGGCCATCGACGAGGCCGAGCCGACCTCGCCCTGGCAGCCGGCCTCGGCGCCCGAGATCGAGGCGTTGCGCTTGTAGAGGGAGCCGATCGCGGCGGCGGTCAGCAGGTAGTCGCGAGCCAAGGAGGCGCGGCTCGCCCCGTGGAACCGCATCGCGTAGTAGCCCACGGCCGGCACGATGCCCGCGGCGCCGTTCGTCGGCGCGGTGACGACGCGTCCGCCGCCCGCGTTCTCCTCGTTGACGGCCATCGCGTAGGCCTGCAGCCACTGGGCGGGCAGGTCGGAGGTGAGCAGCGACGAGGCCTGGCCCTGCTCGATCGCGGTGCCGGAGAGGGCGTACCGCTCGGCCCGCTCCTCCTGCAGGCGCAGCCGCTCGGCGACCTGTCGGGCGCGGCGAGGCACCTTCATCCAGCCGGGCAGGACGCCGGAGGCGGCGAGGCCGGTGTCGATGCACGCCTCCATCGCGGCCCAGCGGGCGTCGAGGCCGGCCTGCGCCGTCTCTCCACCGTGCAGGGCGACCTCGTTGCGCCAGGCCAGCTCGGCGATGCCGATGCCCTCGGCGTCGCAGAGCCGGAGCAGATCGTCGGCGTCGCGGAAGGCGAGCGGCGCCTCGCGGGCGGGCACGGCGTGCTCGTCGTCGCCGTCGCGCACGACGAAGCCGCCGCCGATCGAGAAGAACGTGTCGCGCGCGATGCTCTGCCCGTCGGCGTCGAGAGCCTCGAGGCCCATCGCGTTCGGGTGCCGCGGGATGCGCGTCAGCGGCGCCATCCGCAGGTCTCCCCGGGCGAAGGCGATCTGGTGCGTGCCCAGCAGGCGGATGCCGCCGCCCGCCTCCACCGCCTCCTGCATGCGCGAGATCGTCGCCGGGTCGCCCGTCTCGGGCGCGAGGCCCGCGAGGCCCGCGAGCACTGCCGACGGGGTGCCGTGCCCGAGGCCGGTGGCGGCGAGGGAGCCGTAGAGCACGACCTCGACCCGGGCGACGTCGCCCAGGCGGCCGGCGTCGCGGACCGTCTCGAGGAACAGGCGGGCGGCGCGCATCGGACCCACGGTGTGCGAGCTCGACGGGCCGATGCCGATCGAGAAGAGGTCGAGGCCGGAGACGTAGTCGGTCATCGTGCTGCTCCTGGTGCTGTCGGGGAATCGGGTGTCGGCGCAGAGGCGCCCGCGGCGGAGGCGGCCGGCGAGCGGTCGCCGGTGCTGCGGGCGTGCTCGGCCATCGCGTCGGACATGTCGGCGAGGAACCGCTGGACGGTGCGCAGCTCGGCGGCGTCGAACTGGTCCATCACCGTCGCGCTGAGCCGGCCGAGCGGTCCGAAGAACTGGCCGGCGACCGCGCGGGCGGCCTCCGAGTAGTGCACGAGCACGCGGCGCCGGTCGGCGTCGTCGCGGCTGCGGTGCACGTGGCCGGCGCGCTCGAGACGGTCGATGACCCCGGTCGCGGCGCCCGAGGTGACCCCGAGCAGGTCGCCGAGCCGGCCCGACGTCACAGGGTCGCCGCGCTGCTCGGCCTGCATCACGTGCAGCAGCGCCTCGAGGTCGATGTGGCCGAGCCCCTGCTGGCCGGCGAACGCCTGGGCGACGCGCTGCGACTCGGTCGTCAGGCGCTGCATCGAGGCGATGACGTCGCGGCGGACGGGGTCGTCGTGCGCGCCCGTGTGCGCACCGCCGTGCTCGCCGTCGGCTGCGGTGCCGCCGCCTCGCGGGCCGGGCGTCGTCGTCGTGTCGGTCATCGCGCCTCCTCGTCTGATTCTCCCGGACGCACGGCGCCCGGTGTACCATAGTCTTACTTGCTAAGACTCTTTGTCAGCGAATCAACTCATCCTGCTCGATCATTCTCGGAGGACCCCGTGCGCGTACTCGCCCGACTCGTCAGCGGACACCGCACCGCCTGGGCGGTGCTCGGCGGCGCGCTCGTCGTCGTCGCGCTGCTGCTCTCCCTACTGCCCTCGGGCGACGACGAGGCGTTCCCGCCGTCGGGCCTGCCCGACTCGAGCGAGGCCGCGCAGGTCACCGCGCTGCTCGACGAGTTCCCGTCGGCCGACGCCACCGTGGGGATCCTGGTCTGGAGCAGAGGAGGCGCGGAGCTGTCGAGCGCCGACCTCGCGGCCGTCGACACGGCCGCGTCCGCTCTCGCGGAGCAGTCGACCACGCCGCAGGCCGTCCGCCCACAGGTGAGCGACGACCGCGCCGCCGCCCTCGTCGCGGTGCCGCTCTCGGCCGCCGACGTCGAGGCCGACGTGAGCGGCACGGCGACGAGCCTCCGCGACGCCGCCTCCGTCGGGCTGCCCGACGGGCTCCGTGCGTACCTGACCGGGCCGGTGGGGTTCCAGGACGACGTCTCGAACGCCTTCGCGGGGGCCGACTTCCGCCTCCTGCTCGTCACCGTGCTCGTGGTGGCCGTGCTGCTGATCGTGACCTACCGCAGCCCCGTCCTCTGGATCGTGCCCCTGGTCGTCGTCGGCGTCGCCGACTTCCTCGCCGGCCGGGTGGTCGCCGCCCTCGCCGAGCCCCTCGGCGTCACCGTCGACGCGTCGATCTCGGGCATCCTCTCGGTGCTCGTCTTCGGCGCCGGCACGAACTACGCCCTGCTGCTGGTGGCCCGCTACCGGGAGGAGCTGCTCGTCCGGCCCGACCGGCACGAGGCGATGCGGACGGCCGTGCGGAGCGCCGGCCCGGCGATCGCCGCGAGCGGCGGCACCGTCGCTCTCAGCCTCGCGACACTGATGCTCGCCGAGCTCTCGGGCAACCGCGCACTCGGGGCCGCCTGCGCGATCGGCGTGGTCGTGGCGATCGCGTTCGCCCTCGTGGTGCTGCCGGCGGCGCTCGTGGTCTGCGGACGCGGGCTGTTCTGGCCGTTCGTGCCCCGCGCCTCCTCCGCCTCGCCCTCGGCTGACGGGTCGGCGGCGGCCTCGACGCACGGGGCGAACGCCGGCCACGCCCGCCCCCGCCAGGGCTTCTGGGAGCGCCTCGGCCGCGGAGTCCAGCGCCGGCCCGGCCGCGTCGCCGTCGCCGCGGTCGCCGGCCTCGGCGTGCTCTGCCTCGGCCTCGGCGGCTACGCCGTCGGCCTCTCGCAGACCGACCAGCTGCTCGGCGACCCCGACTCCGTCACGGCCCAGCGGATCGTCGACGACTCGTTCTCGGCGGGGCTCACGAGCCAGACGATCGTGCTCGCCCCGACCGCGGCGACCGACGACGTCGTGCGCGTCGTCGAGGGCGTCGACGGCGTCGCCAGCGCCGCGCCCGGCGAGCAGGCCGACGGGCTGACCCGCGTCGACGTCCGGCTCGACGCCGAGCCCGAGAGCGACGAGGCGTCCGCGACCGTGCAGGACCTGCGCGACGCCCTGCACGACGACGGAGGCCCGGTGGCCGACGCCCTCGTCGGCGGCACCGACGCGACCGCGTACGACGAGCGCACCGCCGCCTCCCACGACCTCGGGCTGATCGCCCCGGTCATCCTCGCGATCGTCTTCGCGATCCTCGCCGTGCTGCTGCGCTCGCTCGTCGCGCCGGTGCTGCTCATCGCGTCGGTGCTCGCCACCTTCGCGGCGAGCCTCGGAGCCGCGACGTGGCTGTTCACGCACCTCCTCGGGTTCCCGGCCCTCGACACGAGCGTCACGCTCTACGCGTTCCTCTTCCTCGTCGCGCTCGGGGTCGACTACAACATCTTCCTCACGACGCGGGCGAAGGAGGAGCGGCTGCGGCACGGCACGCGCGAGGGGATGGTGCGCGCCCTGTCGTCGACGGGAGGGGTCATCACCAGCGCCGGAGTGCTGCTCGCCGCCGTGTTCGCGGTGCTCGGGGTGCTGCCGGTCGTCGCGCTGACGCAGGTCGGCGTGATCGTCTGCATCGGGGTGCTCCTCGACACGCTCGTCGTCCGGACCGTGCTCGTCCCGGCGCTGGTGTTCCTCACGGGCGAGGCGTTCTGGTGGCCGAGCCGGCGAGGTCCGTCGAGAGCCCGCGGATCGACCTCCGAGCCCCTCGAGACGTCGATCTGAGGCCTCTCGCCCCTCCCGGCCGGGACGAGCCGGCGGGAAGTGCTCCCCCGGCGGCCGGCGAGAGCACGTCGTGACGGCTCGGCGCCCAGGGCGCCGGGGCGCCGGGCCGCCGGGGCGCCGGGGCGCCGGGGCGCCGGGGCGGAGTCCGGCCGGGCAGGGCAGGCCAGGTCAGCGGCAGGCGCCCCAGAGGCCGGCGCCGGAGTCACGGGCGGCGGCCTCGGCCGCGACGAACGCGTCGCGGTAGCGGTACGGCTGGTCGTAGGTGTCCTCCTCGCCGAGGCCGGAGGCGACCAGCTGCTGGTTCAGCAGGCCGCCTCCCTCGGTCCAGACGTAGCGCAGCAGCCGGTCGTAGCGGTCGGCGTCGCCCTGCGAGGCGTCGTCCTCGAGCCAGACGGTCGACCCGACGGGCAGGGCGTCGGTCGTGAACGCGCTCGCCTCGGGGCCGAAGCAGTCGACGGGGGCATCGGGCTTGACGGTCTCGGGGGTGTCGACGCCGATCAGGCGGAGGCGCTCGCGAGCGCCGTCGGCGGCGACCACCACGACCGTGTCGCCGTCGACGACGCGCTCGACGGTCGCCGGCACGGCCGAGGCAGGGACGCTCGACGGGACGGAGGCGTCGGCCGAGGGGGGCCGGACGGTCCCGTCGGACGAGCCGCCCGACGAGCCGCCGGTCGCCCCGCCGTCGAGCAGCTGCGGGAACGCGATGACGACGACGGCCCCGACCAGCACCACGGCGAGGCCGATGAGGGCACGGCGACCTGCGCCCCGGGTCCGGGCGCGAGAGCGGCTGCGGCGACGCTGTGCCGCGGTCGAGCGGCTCACTCGGCCAGCCTCGTGCCGCGCAGCTCGGGCAGGGCCAGCGCCGCCACGGCCGCGACGACGAACACGCCGCCGAACACCGCGAAGAGCACCGGCGTGCCGCCGAGCACGAGGAGGGGCGGCACCGTCAGCGGGGCCGCGATCGACGCGATCCGGCCCACGCCCGCGGCCCAGCCCGCCCCCGTGCCGCGCAGCCGAGTCGGGTAGAGCTCGGGGGTGACGGCGTACAGCGCGCCCCACGCGCCGAGGTTGAAGAACGACAGGAACATGCCCGACACGACGATCTGCGTCGCGCTGCCGCTGACCGCGCCGAAGCCGAAGGCGGTCGCCGCGACGGCCGACCCGAGCAGGAACACGGCGAGCGTGCCGCGACGCCCCCACCGCTCGATCAGCCAGGCCGACGCGGCGTAGCCGGGCAGCTGCGCGAGCGTGATCAGCAGCGTGTACTCGAACGACTTCACGAGCGGGAAGCCCGCCTCGACCAGCAGGGTCGGCAGCCAGACGAAGGCCCCGTAGTACGAGAAGTTGGTCATGAACCAGACGACCCAGATCGCGACGGTGCGACGCCGGAGGCCGTCACGGAGCAGTGCAGCCGCCGAGGAGGCGCGGGGCGCGTCGGCCGGGCGCGCGTCGGCCCGGCTCGGGTCGGCAGGGCGGGCATCGGCCCGGCTCGGGTCGGCCGGGCGTGTGCCGGCCGCCGCTCGCGGTGCCGCCGAGGGCTGGGCGATGCCCGCCGCCTCCTCGAACGCGCGCACCGTCCGCTCGGCCTCGTCGTGCCGCCCCTTCCCCTCGAGGAACCGCACCGACTCGGGCATCCGCAGCCGCACGAACACGGCGTAGAGGGCCGGCAGCGCACCGATCAGGAGCGCCCAGCGCCAGCCGTCGTCGCTCAGGGGGATCACCAGCCAGCCGACCAGCGCGGCGGCGATCGAGCCGAGGGCCCAGAACGCCTCGAGCAGCACGACGACGCGCCCGCGGATGCGGCGGGGCGAGAACTCGGACACGAGCGTCGAGGCCACCGGCAGCTCGGCGCCGAGGCCGAGCCCGACCACGAAGCGGAGCACCAGCAGCGCCCCGACCGACCAGCTGAGGGCGCTGAGGCCCGTCGCGAGGCCGTAGACGAGCAGGGTCAGGGCGAAGACCGTCTTGCGGCCGAGCCGATCGGAGAGCGACCCGCCGACGGCGGCGCCGATCGCCATGCCCGCGAAGCCGGCCGAGGCGACGAAGGCGAGGGCCCCCTTGTCGCTGCTCCACACGACCGCGAGCTGGGCGATCACGAACGAGAGCAGCCCGACGTCGAGCGCGTCGAGGGCCCAGCCGAGGCCCGACCCGACGAGCAGGCGCCCGTGCTTGCGGGTGAACGGCAGCTCGTCGAGCCGCTCGGTGCGGGTGGGAGGCCCGGGCGTGCCGGGCGTGGGGGTCGCGACGTCGTCGGTCATCGAGGTTCCTGTGCTGAGGACGGCACGACGCAGGGTCAGGGCGACGTGGGCGCCGACGCGGGGCCCTCGGCGAGCGCGAGGCCGAGGTGCTGCGCGTACTGCTCGGCCCGGCGTCGCACCTGGGCGCGTCGACGTTCGGTCCACGCTACCCAGGGATCGACCTCGATCGCGACCGTGCCGCGCGCGACCGTGCGTCGCCAGGTGCCGACCACGTGCCCGTCGACCGTGACGGCCGGCAGGAACAGCCCGTTCGAGGACGGCACGAGACGGGAGGCGTCGGCCGGGTCGAGCGACGCCTCCCGGGCCCCGTAGCCGAGCAGCAGCTCGCCGAACGGCGGCAGGAGGCGCAGGTCGCCTCGTGCGGGACGCCCCGGCTCCGCCTCCCCCTCCGTCCGCTCGATCCAGGTCTCGCCGTCGAGCACGGTGGCCTCCACGTCGTCGACGAGGGAGACCGCGTGCCGCGCCTCGGTCAGCGTCAGCCCGCCCCACCACGCGAGGTCGCGCACCGTCGCCGGGCCGCGCCGTGCCAGCCACCGGCGGATGTACTCGGCGAGCGCCTCCTCCCGGTCGTCGATGCGGCGGGAGCCGGGGATCCACTCCTCGAACAGGGCGAAGCGCTGCTGCGTGCCCCGGGGCGCCGCGAACACGATCACGCACCGGGCGCTCAGCCAGCGCAGCAGGTGCGAGCCGCGCTCGCCGGCGGTGTCGACGCCGTGACGGGCGACGGCCCCGAGGAGGTCGGGCCTCGAGAGCTCGCCGTGCTCGGCGAGGGCCGAGACCACCGCCTCCGCTGCCGAGCATCGCCCGCGTCGTCGCCGCGACCGTCGGCTCGCCCGCGACGGAGATGCGCTGGGCGGCGGTCCGGGCGACGGCGACCTCGCGCAGGTGCGCCGCGGAGACGGGACCGGTCTGACGGCCGATCGAGGAAGCGCGGACCATGCCCGCAGTGCACGAGCCGTGAGAGTGCCCGGCGAGGACGGGGCGAGGACGATGTGCCCGTAGGCTCCGCGCACCGGACCAGCTCGGTCCGAGACGGAGGCACCACCATGGCAGAGAAATCAGCGAAGAAGACCACCGCGAAGGTCGCCGTCCGCAGCCTCAAGGAGAAGCGCGCGGACAAGAAGGCCAAGAGCGGCACCGCGTCGCACTCCGAGGACGCGGTCTCGAACGTCAAGAAGCGCTAGACCGCCGGTCGGGGGACGTCACGGCGACGTGATCCCCCTGACCGCAGGGGCCTCTCGTACTCGCGATCCGGCCAGCGGGTGACAAGCGGGCCCTTCGTGAAATAACCTCAGCCGGGGGCACCACGGCCCCCGTCTGGGAGGCCCGCATGCTCGACCGTTCCACTGCCCGTTCTGGCCGGCCCTCGCGGCTGCCGCGTCGAGCCTCGCTCCGCGGCCTCGCCGCCGCGACCACCACCGGCGTCGTCGCGCTGGCCCTCGCCCTCGGGGGCGCGACCGGCGCCTCCGCCGCCCAGGGCTCGTCCTGGGGCGAGTTCCAGGTCTCCGGCTCGGCACGCGGCTACACCGGGACGATGACGCTGGCGGGCGGGTTCCCCGTCACGACCTTCACCTCGACCTCACGGCAGGCGACGGTCCCGAGCGGCTCGAGCACGTGGCAGGCGGCCTCGACTCCGCCCGGCGCCCAGTACGGCACCAGCCGCGGGCTGCCGTACCTGAACCAGCGGCCCTCACAGGACTCGCCGACCGCGGCCGGCGCCGCCGTGACCACCTACTCGTTCGAGTCGGCCACGCCGTCGTCCGGCTGGTCGTTCGTGCTCGGCGACATCGACGCCGACCAGGCGACGATCACCGCCACGGGCGTCGGAGGCGCGGTCGTGACGGCGGCGCAGCTCGGCTTCCAGGGCACCTACAACTACTGCGCCGGCACGGGCACCCCGTCGTGCGACAGCGCCGGCACCGGCGACCAGCCGCGCTGGGACGCCGCCACGGCGACGCTGGTCGGCAACCCCGCCGCCGCCGACACCGAGGGCGCGGCGGGCTGGTTCAGCCCGAGCGTGCCGCTCGAGACGCTGACCATCACGTACCAGCAGCGCAGCGGGTTCCCGGTGTACCAGACCTGGTTCGCCACCAAGACGTTCAGCGCCTCGGGGACGGCGACCGTGGGGACGGGCGACGCGGCGACGCCGTACGCCGGCGCACGCGTCACCGTGACGAACGCCGCAGGTGACGTCGTCGGCACGACGGAGACGGGCCCGGACGGGACGTACTCGTTCGCCGCGCTGGTCGCCGCTCCCGGCTACTCGGTGTCGATCGCGGAGCCGGACGGCTCCGCTCCCGCCGCGGACCTGTCGTTCTCCCTCGCCACCGCTGACCAGGTCGGGCTGGACTTCGCCTTCCCGACCGTCGTGGCGCCTCCGGCGACCGCCGTCCTCACCGGTGTCGTGACGGTCGACGGCCAGCGCGCCCCCGACCGCGTGGTCCAGCTGTTCGGGGACGGCGACACCGACCCGCTCGGGACGACGACGACCGGCGCCGACGGCACGTTCGAGTTCGCCGGGCTCGACCCCGACGGCCTGTACTCGGTCGTCGACGTGGCCTCGGGGACGGAGTTCGAGGCCATCGCGCCGGACGACCCCGACGCCGACGGGACCACCTTCTACGACGTCGACTCCCCGGCCCCGACGGTCGACGTCACCGGCACGGTCGCGAACGCCGACGGCACGCCCGCGGCGAACGAGACGCTCGACTTCATCCCGGTGCCCGACGAGGGCACCGCGCAGCCGACTGGCCCCGACGTGTCGGTCGTGACCGGTCCCGACGGCAGCTTCGAGGCCGACGGGCTCACGCCCGGCGCCGACTACGTGGTCGTCGTCGGGGACGACGCCGAGCACCCCATCCCGTTCACGGCGCCCGAGCTGGGCGAGACGCCCGCGCCCTTCGTCCTCGTCGTGCCCACGGCCGCGGCCGTCGCCGTGGACGGCACGGTCGTCGACTCGGCCGGTGCACTCGCCCCCGGCGTCGTGGTGAGCGTCCTCCCGGTCGGCAGCGACGTGCCCGTGGCGACCGCCACCACCGACGCAGCCGGCCGCTTCGTGTTCGCCGACCTGACGCCCGGGACCACGTACCGCCTCGCGGTGACGGGCGCAGGAGACCCGACCGAGTTCGTCGCGTACGTCGACCGCACCCTGGGCACCTTCGCCCTGCTCGCCACCGAGGCGCCCCCGGTCGAGCCGCCGGTCACCGACCCCGGTGCGGGAACGCCGAGCACGCCCCCCGCAGGCGGCGCAGGCACCGGCGGGAACGGCGCCGGCACGAGCACCGGCACGGCCGGCGGTCGCGGGCCCCTCGCCTTCACCGGCAGCGACGTCGACCAGCCGCTCCTGCTCGCGGGCGGGCTGCTCGCCGCAGGGCTGGGTCTCGTGGCCGGTGGGGCCGCGTTGCGGCGTCGTCGCACAGCGCTGGCCACGGCGGCGGAGGCCCGCTCCTCGCGAGGCTGACTCGCGCCTCCTCGGCTCGGAGCTGGGAATGACCTCCGAACAGAACGGTCTGCACGCAGGTCCGGACGCCCCTGACGCGTCCGGACTTCCGCGCCGCCGTGGGTATCGGGACGCCTCTGTGCCACCGCCCACCGAACGAGTCGGATGTCAAGGGGCCTTCCGCCGGCCGCCGCGGGATCGGTAGCGTCCAGGACGCACGATCGGCGACGCCGCCCGGCGCCGCCTCGACCTGAGGAGGTCCCCGTGAAGAAGCGTCACTCCATCGGCACCACCGTCCTGGCCGTCGCCCTGTTCACCGGCGCCGGCACCGCAGCCCAGGCGCAGGCCGCCACGGCCGCCCCCGCCGACTACTGCGCGCCCTCCGTCGGCTGCGCCGTCGACCCGGTCACCGGCGACCGCATCTTCGTCAACACCCCCGACCTGACCCAGAAGGAGAGGACGCTCATGCTGGAGTGCAACCACGGCATGGGCGGCGCGCTGCTGACCGCGGCCGGAGGCGTCGTCAAGAAGAACTGGGGCAGCGTCCTCAAGGGCGCCGGCAAGGCGGCCGAGACGGCGACGGGTCCGTGCAAGGACCTGTGGGACTCGACGACCCGCCTGCGCTGACCGGCTCGGGAACGAGCGCGAGACGCCCTCGACCTCCTCTGGGTCGGGGGCGTCGTCGCGTCTCGGCCTGGGCCCGCACGCCCGACGAGCCACGTCTGTACCCCGGACGCGGAGGCGACTCGGCGGGTGCCGCCGGTCGCCCGGGCCTACCGTGCACGCCGTGCCCGGCGGACTCCCGTGGGCGCAGCCGCACCGATCGAGGAGGCACACATGAAGGCAGTCGTCTGGCACGGCATCGGGGACATCCGTCTCGACGAGGTCGACAAGCCCACCATCCAGGACGCGAACGACGCGATCGTCCGCATCACCCGCAGCGCGATCTGCGGCACGGACCTCCACTTCGTGCGCGGCACGATGGCGCCGATGGAAGAGGGCACCGTCCTCGGGCACGAGGCCGTCGGCGTCGTGGAGCAGGTCGGCGACGCGGTGCGCGGCTTCAGCCCCGGCGACCGCGTCGTGATCAACAGCACCGTGTCGTGCGGCGCCTGCCGGTACTGCCGCGAGGGCCACACCGCCCAGTGCGACGTCGCCAACGCGAACGGGCCGGACGCGGGCACCGCCTTCTTCGGCGGGCCGGCCTCGACCGGGCCGATCGACGGCCTCCAGGCCGAGTACGTGCGCGTCCCCTGGGCGCGCAACACGCTGCACCCGCTGCCCGACACGGTCAGCGACGAGCAGGCGATCCTGCTCAGCGACATCTACCCCACCGGCTGGTTCGGCGCGGAGCTCGCCGGCGTCCGTCGCGGCGACGTCGTCGCCGTGCTCGGGGCGGGCATCGTGGGGCAGTTCGCGATCGCGTCCGCGTTCCAGCAGGGCGCCTCCCGCGTCATCGCGATCGACGGCCTCGAGGACCGCCTGGCCCAGGCTCTGGCCCAGAACGCCGAGGTGGTCGACTTCAACCGCGAGGACCCGGTCCAGGCCGTGAAGGACCTCACGGGGGGCATCGGCGTCGACGCCGTCATCGACGCCGTCGGGGTCGACGCGCAGCACCCCGTCTCGGGCCCTGCCGCTCCCTCCGACGAGGAGAAGGGCAGCTTCGAGCAGGAGGTCGCGCAGGTCGCACCCGACGCCGCTCCGCAGGGCGACCTGTGGGTGCCCGGCAGCGCGCCGTCGCAGGCGGCGCGCTGGGCCGTCGAGATCGTCGCGAAGTACGGCCGGATCGGCATCATCGGCGTCTACTCGCCCACCGTCGAGTCGTACCCGATCGGGGCGGCCATGCTCAAGAACCTCACGATCCGGATGGGCAACTGCGACCACCACTCGGTGACTCCCCCGCTGATCGAGCGCGTCGCCGCCGGGCTGTTCGACCCGACTGCGCTCATCACCGAGCGCGAGCCCGTCGGCGACGCGATCGCCGCGTACGAAGCGTTCGACCGGCGTGAGCCGGGCTGGCTCAAGGTCGAGCTGACGACCGCGTAGGCCCCGGCCCCTCGGGGCGCGAGGCGAACGAGGAGGTGCGGTGCAGGGACGACCTGCATCGCACCTCCTGCATTCGGTCGCCGCACAGCGCACGGGTGTTGCCTGACGCCATGAAGAACACCACACTCGGCAGCGTCGACGGCGGACTCGACGTGGGCCGCATCGGCCTCGGCCTCATGGGCATGTCCGCCTTCTACACCGGCAGCGGGACCGACGACGACGAGTCGGTGCGCGTGATCCACGCCGCTCTCGGCCACGGCGTCACCCTGCTCGACACGGCCGACATGTACGGCCCGCACACCAACGAGCAGCTGCTCGGCCGGGCGCTCAAGGGCCGTCGCGACGACGCCGTCGTCGCGACCAAGTTCGGCAACGTCACCGATCCGGAGGCGCGGGCCGAACGCACGATCGACGGTCGCCCGGAGTACGTGCGCACCTCGATCGACGGCTCGCTGAAGCGACTCGGGATCGACCACGTCGACCTCTACTACCAGCACCGCGTCGACCCCCTGGTGCCGATCGAGGACACCGTCGGGGCCATGGGCGAGCTGGTCGAGGCCGGCAAGGTGCGGTTCCTCGGTCTCTCTGAGGCGTCGCCCGAGACGATCCGCCGCGCGCACGCCACCCACCCGATCACGGCGCTGCAGACGGAGTGGTCGCTGTGGAGCCGCGAGGCCGAGGCCGAGGTGCTGCCGACCGTCCGCGAGCTCGGCATCGGCTTCGTGCCGTACTCGCCGCTCGGCCGCGGGTTCCTGACGGGCACCCTGCGCTCGGTCGACGAGCTCGCCGACGACGACTTCCGCCGGTTCAACCCGCGGTTCGAGGGCGACAACCTCAAGGCCAACGTGCGGATCGTCGAGCAGGTCGACGAGGTCGCCCGCCAGGTCGGCGCGAAGCCCGGCCAGGTCGCCCTCGCCTGGCTGCTCGCCAAGGGCGAGGGCATCGTGCCGATCCCGGGCACGAAGCGCCGCACGTACCTCGACGAGAACGTCGCCGCCGACGCGATCGAGCTCACCGAGGAGCAGGTGCACCAGCTCGACGACGTCGCCGCGCCGAAGGGCGACCGCTACTCGGACATGTCGACCATCGACCGCTGAGCACGGTCCTCGAGGGCGGGTCTCCCAGCGCGCGGCAGGTCGGTCTCGACCCGTCCTCGGCCCGGAGGCCCGCCCTCGACGCGTCCGGGGACGGGGAGGCGCGGGTACGGTCGACCGATGGACGACGTGATCAGACGACGCGCCCTCGTGCACGGCACCGTGCAGGGCGTCGGGTACCGCTTCTCGACCGAGGGCGAGGCGGACCGCCTCGCCGTCGACGGCTTCGTGCGCAACCGCTCCGACGGCACCGTCGAGGTGGAGGTCGAGGGCGAGCCCGAGGCTGTCGGCCGACTGCTGGCCTGGCTCGAGGAGGGCCCCGCCGGCGCCGACGTGTCGCGCGTCGAGGTGGAGGAGCTCGCCCCCACCGGCGAGGGCGGCTTCGAGACGCGGCGCTGAGGCGTCGCCGACCTACGAGGCCCTGGACGAGGAGGACCCGGCCCGGGTGCTCGCACGCACCCGACAGCGTGGAGTCCCCGGACCGGGCCGGTGGCGCCCGTGAAGGGCGCGCCCTCAGTAGTACCAGGCCGCGCCGGGGCGTCTGCTGAGACTCGCGGCTCATGTTCTGATCCGTGCACCCTCCGCAAGTTCCCGCGCCTCACCTCACACAGGAGGCGCGGCGCGCGTCTCCATGATGAGTACGATCAGCCGAGACAGGAGCCCCGATGAGCACGATCTCCGTCGTCCACACGACGATCGACAGCCCCGTGGGCGAGTTGACGCTCGTCGGCGGCGAGGACGGCGTCACGGGCTTGTTCTTCTCCGACCACCGTCGTCTGCCCGACCCTGCCAGCTTCGGCGCCCGATCGTCGGTCGGCACCGGCCTGTCCGACTTCGTCGAGGTCGAGAGCCCGCTCGCCGCGTGGTTCGCCGGCGAGCGTCGTGCCTTCGACCTGCCCCTCGCGCCGGTCGGCACGGACTTCCGGCAGCGCGTGTGGCAGCAGCTCGCGACCATCCCCTGGGGCGAGACCCGCACCTACGGGCAGCTCGCGGCCGCCCTCGGCGACGTCAGGCTCGCCCGAGCCGTCGGCACCGCCAACGGGGCCAACCCGCTGAACATCCTCCTGCCGTGCCATCGAGTCGTCGGCTCCGCCGGTTCGCTCACCGGGTACGCCGGCGGGCTGGTCCGCAAGCGGTTCCTGCTCGACCACGAGGCACCGGCGTCGGCCGGCTCCGGTCGGCTCTTCTGAGATGCCGCCCTTCGATCGCGTCGTCGAGCTGCACGGCACCACCGTCCTCCGGGTCTGTCGTGCCCTGCTCGAGCCGACCGACGCCGACGACGCCTGGTCGGAGACGTTCCTGGCCGCCCTGGTCGCCTGGCCGGACCTCCCGTCCGACGTCAACGTCGAGGCGTGGCTCGTGACCGTCGCCCGTCGCAAGGCCCTCGACGTCATCCGTGCCAGGGACCGTCGGCCCCAGCCCGTCGAGCACCTGCCGGAGCCCGGGGCGGACGGCGAGTCGTCGTCGGCGGCCTTCGACGAGGTCCTCGCCCGCGACGACGCCCTCCTCCGCGCGGTCCGGTCCCTGCCCGAGGGGCAACGCGACGCGGTCGTGCTGCACCACCTCGCCGGGCTGAGCCACCTCGAGGTCGCCGAGCTGACCGGCCGCAGCCACGCCGCGTGTCGACGTTCGGCGGCCGACGGCGTCGCCGCCCTGCGCAACGTGCTCGGCGAGCGCGACGAGAAAGGCTCCACTCCCACCCTCCCGACCCGCCCGACCGGCCCGACCGGCTCGACCGGCTCGACGGCGATCCGACCCGAGGCACCCCGACCCGAGGGGCCCCGACGTACGAGACCCCGAGAAGGAGCACGCCCGTGAACGACACCGCACCCGACGTCGATACGACGGCGCAGCACCGCCTCGTCGAGGCGACCGACACCGAGCCTGGCCCCGGCCTCGACGCACACCTCGACCTCCTCCGCGCCCGACTCGCGGACCAGGCTGCGGTCGTCGGCACCGTCGACGTCTTCTGGCGAACCATCCCCTCGCCAGTCGGGCTGCTGCTGCTCTGCGCGACGGACGTCGGTCTCGTCCGCGTGGCCTTCGACATCGAGGACCACGACGCCGTGCTCGACCGCGTCGCCGCGCAGGTCGGCTCCCGGGTGCTGCGGTCCGGCCGGCAGCTCGACGAGGTGGCGGTCGAGATCGACCAGTACTTCGCCGGGCGGCGCCGGGACTTCGACCTCGTGCTCGACCGCAGGCTGTCCCGGGGCTTCCAGCGGACCGTGCTCGAGCACCTGCCCGAGATCCCCTACGGCGAGACGACGAGCTACGCCCGCGTCGCCACCGCGAGCGGCAGCCCGAGGGCCGTCCGAGCCGTCGGCACGGCCTGCGCGACGAACCCCCTGCCGGTCGTGGTTCCCTGCCACCGCGTGGTCCGCAGCGACGGCACCCCGGGTCGTTACCGCGGCGGCGAGGCCGCCAAGGCGGTCCTGCTCGGGCTCGAGTCGCAGCTCTCGGCCGGAGCGCGCTCGTGAGCGGCGTGGTGGTCGGCGACGACGGCCTGGCCCGACCACCGTGGGCTGCCGTCGACCCGCTGATGCGCGAGTACTACGACACCGAGTGGGGCATGCCCGTCCGCGACGAGCGCGGGCTCTTCGAGCGGCTGAGCCTCGAGGCCTTCCAGTCGGGGCTGTCGTGGGCCACCATCCTCCGCAAGCGCGAGGCGTTCCGCTCCGCGTTCCGCGACTTCGACCCCGACGTGGTGGCCGGCTTCGACGACGCCGACCGCGAGCGTCTGCTCGCCGACGCGGGCATCGTGCGGAACCGGCTCAAGATCGACGCGACGATCACGAACGCCCGCGCGACGGTGGCCCTCCGCGAGCGCGGCGGGCTCGTCGACCTC
Source organism: Frigoribacterium sp. PhB116 (assembly GCF_004364285.1). Taxonomy (GTDB): domain Bacteria; phylum Actinomycetota; class Actinomycetes; order Actinomycetales; family Microbacteriaceae; genus Frigoribacterium. The sequence goes on from NZ_SOBE01000001.1 coordinate 1,203,280, forward strand.
GTGTGGTCGCACCGGCCGACCGCGACCCCGCGTCCCGTCGAGCTCGCCGACGTCCCCACGACCTCCCCCGAGTCGGTCGCGCTCTCGAAGTCGCTCAAGGCAGTCGGCTTCGCCTTCGTCGGCCCGACGACGATGCACGCGCTGATGGAGGCCACCGGGATCGTCGACACCCACCTGGTCGACAGCCACCGACGAGGGTCGTCGGGCGTGTGGGAGGCGGCACGGTGACCGACCTCGTCCTCGCCCCGCTCGAGCTGCGCCTCGAGACCGACGGCCCGTACGACGCCGCACACGCGATCGGCCTCCTCGCGGCGCACAGCGTGCCGGGGGCGGAGCTGACCGACGTCACGGCCGGCACGCACTCCCGCCTCGTCGACGTGGCAGCGGCCGATGAGCCGTCGCGCGTGCTGCGGCTCGACCTGCGCCTCGAGCCGAGCGGCGTCGACGTCGTGGCCACCGCCTCCCCGGGGCTCGCCCCCTCGCCGGACGACCGCGACCGGGTCGAGCGTCTCGTCCGTCGGTGGCTCGACCTCGACGCCGACTCCTCCGGCGTGCTCGCCGCGCTCGGCGACGACCTCGTGCTCGGCCCGCTCGTCCGCGCACGGCCCGGCATCCGCATCACCGGCAGCCCCGACGGGTGGGAGGCGGCGGTCACCACCGTGCTGGGCCAGCAGGTCTCGCTCGCCGCGGCCCGCACTTTCGCGGGACGGCTCGTCGCCGCGCTCGGCACCGACGTGGCCGGGACGGGACTCCGCAGGTTCCCCCGCGCCGACGTCGTCGCGGCCCTGCCGGTCGACGAGCTCCGGGCCGCCGTCGGGGTCACCGGCGCCCGGGGCCGGACGCTGCACGCCGTCGCCGAGGCCGTGGCCGGCGGTCTCGTCATCGCGCCCGACCGCGACGTCGCAGCCGTCCGTGCGTCGCTGCTGGCCCTGCCCGGCATCGGTCCGTGGACGGTCGACTACCTGTCGGTCCGGGCCCTGGGCGACCGGGACGCGTACCCCGCGGGCGACCTCGTGCTCAGGCGGGCGCTCGGCGGCGTGACCACGAAGCAGGCCGAGGTCGCGTCCGCGCCCTGGGCCCCGTGGCGCGCCTACGCCCTCTTCCACCTGTGGTCGCACGCCCTGCCGACCGTCCCCTGACCTGCCTCCCGCACCACGCCTACTGTCGGACGAGTTCCGCCCACGAGAGGACGATCCATGAGCACCAGCCACGACCACGAGCCCCACGACGCCGCGACCGAGAGCCACGCCACCGAGGGAAGCGCCCTCGAGGAGCGCCTCGAGGAGGCCGCGCTCGCCTCCCACGACGACGACGCCGCCACGACCTCCGCCGGGCACCCGGCCGACGGGGACACCGACACCCAGGGCCGCCCCGCCGGGAGCGGGGACGCGACTCCCGAGGGCGACGTCACCGAGCGCCTCGGCGGCCCGCTGTCGGGCGAGGACGGCTACGTCGCCGTGGACCCCTCGGGTGTCTCCGGGAACCGGACGGACGGGCTGACCGCCGACGACGAGGACGGCCGCGGCGAGAGCGGGGCCGAGCCCGGCGCCCAGGTCACCGGCAGCGGCGGTCGCTGACGACCGGGTGCAGTCGGCCAGGCGCTGACGACCGTGCGCTGACGACGTCGCGCGGCAGACCGGGCACTGACGCCCCGCTGGCGACACCGACCCGTCGCCGGCATGGTGCAAGCTGGTGGGGATGACTTCCTCGCGCGCGCACCTCGACGACTTCGCCTCCTTCATCCAGGCGTCCCCCTCCTCCTTCCACGCCGCGGCCGAGGCCGCTCGTCGGCTCGACGCGGCCGGCTTCACGGCCCTGGACGAGACGGCCGAGTGGCCGACCGGCCCCGGACGGCGCTACGTCGTCCGTGACGGCGCCGTGATCGCGTGGGTCGAGCCGGGCGGCGCCTCGTCGACCACTCCGTTCCGGATCGTGGGCGCGCACACCGACTCCCCCGGCTTCAAGCTCAAGCCGAAGCCCACGACGGGCACACGGGGCTGGGTGCAGGCGGGCGTCGAGGTCTACGGCGGCCCGCTGTTCAACTCCTGGCTCGACCGCGACCTCGAGTTCGCCGGGCGGCTGGTGACCCGCTCAGGCGAGACCCCCCTCGTGCGCACCGGGCCCCTCCTCCGCATCCCGCAGCTCGCGGTGCACCTCGACCGGGGCGTCAACGCCGAGGGGCTCAAGCTCGACCCCCAGCGCCACCTCGCCCCGGTGGTCGGCGCCGGCCCGCTCGACCAGGCCGACGTGCTGGGCCACCTCGCGGGCCTCGCCGGCCTCGCGGGCTCAGACGTGGTCGGCTACGACGTCGTCGTCGCCGACACTGCCGCCCCTGCCGTGCTCGGCCTCTCGGGCGAGCTCTTCGCGGCCGGGCGGATGGACAACCTCTCGTCGACCCACGCGGGGCTCGCGGCCCTCCTCGCGACGGCCGACGCCGAGCTCGACCACGTCGCCGTGTTCGCCGCGTTCGACCACGAAGAGGTCGGTTCGGCCACTCCGTCCGGGGCCGCCGGGCCGTTCCTCGAGGACGTCCTCGCCCGTGTCTCGGCGGGCCTCGGCGCCGACGCGACCGACCACCGGCGCGCGCTCGCGGCCTCGTGGTGCCTCAGCGCCGACGCCGGGCACGCCGTCCACCCGAACTACCCCGAGCGGCACGACCCCGCGAACCAGCCCGTCGTCAACGGCGGGCCGCTGCTCAAGATCAACGCGAACCAGCGGTACGCCACCGACGGTCTCGGCGCGGCCGAGTGGGTGCGGGCGTGCGAGCAGGCCGGCGTGCCGTTCCAGGAGTTCGTCTCGAGCAACAGCGTGCCGTGCGGCTCGACCATCGGGCCGATCACGGCGACCCGCCTCGGCATCCGCACGATCGACGTCGGCGTCCCCCTGCTCGGCATGCACTCTGCCCGCGAGCTCTGCGGCGTCGACGACCCGGCCTCCCTGTCGGCTGCCGCCGCCGCGTTCCTGGCCCCCGCCTCCTAGGGGCTCATGCTCGCGGGGCGGGCGGGTCCGTCGTCAGCGGTCCGTCACGTGCGCCCGTGCAGGACGAACCCGCCCGCCTTGCCGGCGCAGCCACGCGGCCGCCAGCTGCGAGCCGGCGGCCGCCAGCCGACTCGCACGTCAGCCGAGCGCGACCTCGCCTCGCTGACCGAGGGCCCAGGCGGTCATCGCCGGCCACGCCCCGAAGCCGGAGTCGGGGCTGAGGTGCCCGCCGCCGCGCACCACGACCTGGCGGCCGTCGAGGCGGCCGCGCCACGTGTCGCCGAGGCCGAGCGGGAGCCACGGGTCGTCGTCGCCGGCCACGACGACCGAGTCGCCGACGGCCCCCGTCCCCAGGAGACGGCCGTCGAACAGCAGCGTGTCCCGCGACTCTGCGCCGGCGGCCTGACCACCGGCCTCACCGCTAGCCGTGCCGAGGGCCGCGCCGCCGTCGACGAACGCGTGCACGGCGTCCTGCCCGGCGATGAGCTCGGGCGACGGAGGCGACACGAGCGCGACCCGGTCGGCCGCGAGCGGGCGGGCCCCGGCCTGGATCCGCAGCCAGAGCAGGGTCGAGAGGCTGTGGCAGACGACCGTCACCGGGCCGGGGCCGAGGGCGGCGTGCTCCGACCGGACCGCCGCCTCCCACTCTGCGAGGTCGGGCTCGTCCGGCGAGGGCAGCTGCGGGTAGCGCACGGCGGAGCCACGCCTCCGCAGCTCGTCGGCGAGGAGGTGCTGCCAGTGGTCGGCGGGACGCCTGTTCTGCCAGCCGTGCAGCAGCAGGAACCCGGGCGCGCTCGTCGTCATCCGCCGATCCTGCCCGAGCCGTGCCGACGGACGTGCCAGGCTCGACCCATGTCGTCACAGAGCGTCCCGCCCGGGTTCGTCGACGCGTGGGCCTTCGAGGGCGAGCCCACGCTGTCGGGCCCCGTCCCCGAGGGCTTCCACGTGACTGCCGTCTCGCGACTCGTCGGCCACGGGGCGGACGACGCGCGGATCGCCGGGGACGCCGTCCTCGGCTGGCAGGTGCACAGGGGCTCCGGCTTCGTGGCTCTGCAGGTGCCCGACCGGGTGCAGGTCGGCGCCGTCAGCTCGTGGGCGATCCCGTTCGGGCCGCTGCGACCGCGGGTCGCCTGCAAGGTCGTCCGGGTGCTCGACGACGAGCCCGTCGGCGAGACCGCGGACGAGCCCGCCGACGCGCGCGGACCGGCGCGGCGCGGCGGCGCGCCGGTGCTGTCCCGCTCGACGGGGTTCCTGCACGCGGCCCTGGTCGGGCACCCGCAGCGCGGCTGGGAGAGCTACCTCGCCACGCACCACCCCGACGACCGCGTCACCCTCGACATCCGCGTCGTCTGGCGCCCTGGAGCCTGGTGGATGCGCCTGGCGGGCCCGGCGTCCGGGCTCGCGCTGCGCCTCCTGCTGCGCCGCAACCTCCGCGCCCTCGACCCCGTCCTGCGCCGCTGAGCCGACGCCTCCCGACACGGAGGCGCTGCCTGCCTGCCTGCCTCAGGCGAAGACCTCGCGCAGCCGCTGCTCCCAGGCCGCGGCCACGGCAGCGGCGTCCACGTCGTCCGCGAAGTGGTGCACGGTGACGGCGACCCCGCCGCCCCAGCGCTCCCGTCCGAAGACGCGGTACAGGGCGTCCGCGGTCCGCAGCCCGAGGAACGACCCTGAGCGCCAGTCGATGCCCGACATGACCGCGCCGACGCCCGGCAGGTCGATCACGAGCGCATCGCCGACCTCGTGGCCGGCGGTCAGCCCGAGCGCCTCGACGACGCGGTCGAACGACCCCAGCTCGCGCGACGTCGCCGGAGCCTCGGCCGAGATCCACGTCGCTGGCCGCCCCGGGAACCACGCGACGTACTCGGCCAGGGTGTGCAGGTAGAAGTCGGTGTGCGTCTCGGCGCCGTCGAGCTGGCCGTCGTCCGCGAAGACGCTGCTTTGCCGGTACCGCAGCCGCGTCGCCCCGTCGAGCTCGTCGATCACGTGCTCGAGCTCGTTCCACCAGTCGCCCTGCTCCATCCGGTTCGCCCACCGGCTCGGCGGATCCCACACGGTGACGACGCCCGGCCCCGCTGCCCCGCCGACCCGGGGCTCGACGTCGACGGGCCACAACCAGCCGGCCGACCCCGTCGTGACCGCCTCGAACACGACCTCAGGAGGCGCGGCGACGGTGATGGTCCTGGTGATGTCTGCTCGGGGCACGAGAGCCTCCTCGGGGGCGCGGGACGGTGGTGCCGATCCTGCCAGACCGACGCCTCCCGCGGGGTGCGAGACTGGTCGCCCACCGTCCCGCACCTCCTGCCCCGGCAGCGCTGCGGCACGGACACCGACGAGGAGGCGCATGGCCGTCACAGGCACACGCGGGCACACGCGCAGGCGAGGCCGCGACGAGTCCAGCACCCGCGTGCGCGTCAGCCGGGTCGAGCGCGGCGACCTCTGGGTGCGCGTGAGCACCATCGGCACGACCGGCGAGCGCCCGTTCGTGCTCGTCCCCGGCATCGGGGTCTCGTCCGACTACTTCGAGCGGCTGGCCCCGAACCTCAACTCGTTCGGCCCCGTGCACGCCCTCGACCTGCCGGGCTTCGCGGGCGTGACGCATCCCCGCACGGCGCTCACGATCCGCCAGTTCGCCGACCTCGTGGGCGCCGCCATCGACGACCTCGGGCTGAGGGACCCCATCGTCGTCGGCCACTCCATGGGCACCCAGATCGTCACCGACCTCGCGGCCCGGCGCCCCGAGCTGTCGACACTCGTGCTGATCGGCCCCGTCGTCAACCCGGCCGAGCGGCGCGTGACCGTCGCGGCGCGGCGGTTCCTGCAGGCCGCCTGGCACGAGCCCGGCCGGGTCAAGGTGCTCGCCCTGCGGGCCTACCTCGTCTGCGGGGTGCACTGGTTCTCGCAGGTGCTGCCGAAGATGATGACCTACCCGATCGAGCAGCAGCTGCCGAAGGTGCGCGCCCACACGCTCGTCATCCGCGGCGAGCACGACGCGGTCGCGCCGCGCAGCTGGGTCGAGCAGATCGGACGGCTCGTGCCGTCGTCGCGGCTCTGGGAGATGCCCGGCGCGGCCCACTCCGTCATGCACGCCCACGCGGAGGAGGTGGCGCGGCTCTGCGTCGAGCACGCCGAGCAGCCCCCGCGGCCCGGCGAGGGCGACGAGCTGCAGCACTACGCGGACGCCGGCGACGGCAGCGAGCGGGGCGAGTTCGACTTCACCCCGGAGGAGGCAGCCAAGGCGGTGCTGGCCACCGTCCGCGAAGGCGTCGCCATCGCCCGCGGCGACGACGCCGCTGTCGGCGAGGCCAAGTCCGAGCACGCGGAGGCGATGCTCGCCGCCCACGACCGCGCCGAGCGACGCCGGGCCGACGAGCAGTCGGAGGAGGCGCAGTCGGACGAGGAAGCGCGGGTCGACGACGACGACGCCGCAAGCCGCACCGGACGCACCGAGCGGGACGGCCGGACCACCGCCTCCTAGGCTCGCTGCTCCCAGGCTCGCGGCCCCTAGCCCCCGCCCGTCACCGTCAGGACGATCAGCGCGACGTTCAGCGCGATGACGACGGCGATCGCCGCCCATGCGGTGACGCGCGTACCGGTCGCGTTCCGCCCCGTGCCCATCAGGCGGGCGTCGCTCGTCACCACGACGAGCGGGACGAGGGCGAACGCGATCCCGAAGCTGAGCACCACCTGGCTCAGCACCAGCAGCCAGGTCGGGCTGACGCCCGTCGCGAGCAGCACCAGGGCAGGCACGAGCGTGACGACGCGGCGTACGAACAGGGGCACCCGCACCTTCAGCAGCCCGTGCATGATCTCGGCGCCCGCCATCGAGCCGATCGAGGTCGAGGCGAGGCCCGACGCGAGCAGCCCGACGGCGAAGAGCACGCCCACGACCGGCCCGAGGGCGTCGCGGATGGCGTCGTGGGCGCCAGGGATGGTGTCGGTGCCCGTGCGGCCGGGCAGCGTCGAGGCGGCCAGCACGAGCATCGAGATGTTGACCCCGCCGGCGACGACGAGCGCCAGCACGACGTCCCACCGCGTGGCCCGCAGCACCCGACGACGGTCGTCACCCTCGGCGACGGTGCCGTGGTGGTCGCGCACGAGGGCAGAGTGCAGGTAGACGGCGTGCGGCATGACGGTCGCACCCAGCATGGAGGCGGCGAGCAGCACCGACTGCGCGCCCTCGAAGCGCGGCACCAGGCCCTCGAGCATGCCAGGACCCGACGGAGGCGAGAAGAACAGGCCGGCGCAGAAGCCGACGGTGAGGATCGCCAGCATGCCGATGATGACCGACTGGAAGACGTGGCCCCCGCGGTACTGCGTGAGCATCAGCAGCCCCAGCGACAGGACGCCCGTGATGAGGCCACCGACGACGAGCGGGACGCCGAAGAGCAGCTGCAGGGCGAGCGCGCCGCCGATGATCTCGGCGACGTCGGTGGCCGCCGCGACGACCTCGGCCTGGCCCCAGTACGCCAGCCGGGCCGGGCGAGGCAGCCGGCGGCCCATCACCTCGGGCAGCGACTGCCCCGTGACGACGCCGAGCTTGGCCGACAGGTACTGCACGAGCACCGCGATCGCGTTCGCGGCGACGAGCACCCACAGCAGCAGGTACTGGAACTGGGCGCCGGCGGTCAGGTTCGCCGCGACGTTGCCCGGGTCGACGTAGGCGATCGCGGCGACGAACGCCGGGCCGAGCAGGGTGCCGCGCGGCCTCGGGTACGGGTGCCGTTCCGGGTTGCGGACGGGCGCCTCCTGCACGGCGGAGCCTCGAGGTCGTGTCGTCGCCATGCGTCGACCCTACACAGGTTTCGGCATGCCGAACTTTCACTTGCTGCACGACGAAAGAGCCCTGCCCGGCCTCGCGCCGAGGGGGCGCGGAGGAGGCGGAGGCCGGGGACGAGAGGAGCCCCGTCCCGCAGGTGCGGGACGGAGCTCCTTCGGCGACGCCGACGGGTGCCGACGGGCTGCACCCGGTGGGCTACTGGGTGGCGACGGTGATCTTCGCGACGCCGACGAGCATCTGGTCCTGGACCGCGTCGGTGTCGAACGTGGTGTTCAGCAGGGCGGCGGCGTCGGGGCTGACGTGCACGGTCGTGCCCTCGAGGACGGCGTTCGTCCCCTCGGTCTTCAGGGGCTCGAGCGTGCCGCCCCAGAGCGTGAAGAGGTAGGCGTCCTGCGCCGCGATCGTCCCGTTCGCGGTGACGGTGCCGTAGAGCTTGCTCTCGCCCGGGTCGATGCGGAAGTCGCTCAGCTCGACGACCGTGCCGTCGGCGGCGGTGAGCGACAGGCCCGAGTCGTCGTGGTCGATGTTGCCCTGCACGTAGGGACGCACGTCGCCCTCGGGGTCGTAGTAGGTCACGTTGCCGCCCGTGATGGGGAACGAGAACGTGCCGTCGGTGAACGTAGCGTCGCCGACGACCCCGGGGGTGAGGCCGAGGGTGCCGAGAGCGTCGACGAAGGAGGCGTCGACGGCGACCTGGGTGTCCACGCCGCCCGTGAGCGCGGGGATCGTCGCCAGGGGCTCCTCCGTCGACTCCTCGGCGGGCTCGGTCGCGTTGACGGGGTGCGTCGGCGCGGTGTTGTTGCTCTCCGAGTCGGAGGTGGACGAGCAGGCCGCGAGGCCGAGCACGAGGGTGCCCGCGGCGACGACGGCGAGGGTGCTGCGGACGAGGGAGGAGCGGTCGAGGAGGTGCATGAGGGTCCTTTGCGTGTCGCTGCCCGTGTCGTCGCTGCTGCGCGGCGTCGCGGGCCGGTGTCGGTGGTTCGGTGCGTCGGTGGTTCGGTGCGTCGGTGGTTCGACTCGGGGGCCCTGCCGGATTGCCGGACCCGCTCACGGCGGGGCCCGACGGCGACCTGCCGCCGTCGGGACCCGAGGGGATCAGACCTGGTGGTCGGGCACGAAGCGGTCGACCTTGCGGTGCCAACGCTGTCCGAGGAGGCCGCCGAGGACGGCCCCGACGAAGCTCAGCACCACGAGGAGGCCCAGGAACACGAACGACTCGACCGAGGTCGACGACATGTCGTCCATGGAGGGGATCATCGGGTTCGGCGCGGACTGGTCGCCGGCCTGGACGCCGACGACGGCGCCGACCACCCCGACGACGATCGTGATGACGAGGCCCCACAGCCAGGTGGCCAGGCCCTGCTTGAAGCCGGAGAACCGGGCGACGCGGGAGGCCGTGAACCCGCCGACGAAGTACCCGGCGAAGACGATCACGAGGACGACGATCCCGGTCGTGATCGAGAGGACCTCGGCGTTCTCGCCCAGGTAGCCGCGGAAGCCCCCCGAGCTGGAGCCGGACGACGCGGCGACGACGGCGGACGCGATCGCGGCGAAGACGACGAACACGGAGACCCCGAAGCCCGTCGCGGCCAACCAGCCGAGGAGGCCGGCGCCGGGGCGGATGCCGGAGAACTCCTGCTTCTGCTCCGTGAGCAGCTCGCGGCGCAGGGCCACGGGGTCCGCGGTCTCGGCCACGAGCGGGTACGCCTGCGACCCGGTGGCCGGACCGGCGCCCCCCGGACGACCGGCCACACGGCCGTCGTCGGTGCGCCAGGAGGAGGTGGGGGCGTCGTCGCCGCGGCCGAGTGCCGCCACGGGGGCGACCACGGTCGGCGAGTCGTCGCGTCGGTCGCCGTCGTCCGCGGCGTCGCCGTCGACGCGCGAGCCGTCCTCGCCCGGAGCACGGTGGGCCTCGGCGGCGCGGAGGGCGTCGTCGTCGTGGAGGGGACGGCCCGAGTCGTCCTGGGGCGAGGCGGACCAGGCACGCGACGCGGGGGGCGTCGGGGCGACGACGGGCGGGACGACGCGGGCCTCGTCGTCACGACCGTCCGGGTCGTCCGCACGGGCGGTGGTGGTGTCGGCGTCGTCGCGGGGTGCGGGCTCGACGCGGTCGTGGAGGACCTCGGTGTCGGCGTGGTCGGACGACGCACGCTCGTCGGAGGTCGAGAGGTGCTCGTCGCCGGTCGAGGACTCAGGCGTCGTCGTCGCGGCCGGTGCCGCGAACGCGCCGTCGCCGGCACGGACGTCGTCGTCGCCTGAACGGTCGACGTCGGCCGAGTCCGTGTCGCTCGACCGGTCAGCGGGGGCGTCGCCGAACGCGACCGCAGGCGGCGCGGCCGGGTCCGTCGACGAGTCAGGAGACGTGGTCGACGTGTCGTCGGCACGACGGCCGGCGGCGTCGTCGCGGTCGTCGGCACCTGAGTCCTCGACACGGTCCTCGGGTGCGACGGCAGGCTCGGCGGGTCCGTCGGACGCGGCGGGCGAGCCGAAGTCGACGGCGGGTCGATCGGCGGCCGGGGCGCCGAAGTCGACGGCGGGGCCGTCGGCGGCACGACGATCGTCGGTGTCGGTGTCGGCGTCCGGGTCGTGGTCGTCGCGGGTCAGCGGTGCGTCGTCGAGCGGGTCGCGGGCGGGCTCGCGCGGGGCGCGGTCGCGGGCGTCGCCCTCGTCGGCGCGGTCTCTCGGGGTGTTCGCGTCGGTCATGGCAGCTCCTCGTGATCGTGGCCTCGCGACGCCCCAGGGGCACGTCGCCGGTGCTCCGTGACCCCGGGTGTCGCCTGTGGTCTTCCTGAACGGTACGCCCGACAGCCGCGTCAGGGCTGGACCCCTCGCCTGCCGAGCGGAGACCCGTGGCCGCGCGTCGCTGCGCGCCGTCGCCCGCGGGCTCCGGGCGGCCCGGTAGCGTGGTGGAGCACGCCGCCCGCGACGAGCGGAGCCGGCGAGACGCGACGACGAGACAGACGAGGACGTCCCATGACCGACACAGCCACCACCGCCGGCGCCCCGGACGCCGCCCCGTCCGGCTCCGCCGCCACGGACTCGACCACGACGGGCTCGACCGCGACCGGCCGCTCGAAGCCGCCGGCCGACATCGCCCGCTCCTGGCTGCTCGTGCCCGGCACGGCCCCCGAGCGCTTCGACCAGGCCGCGCGCTCCCGCGCCGACCAGATCGTGCTCGACATCGAGGACGCCGTCGACCCGGCCCGCAAGCCCGCCGCCCGCGACGACGTGGTCGCCTGGCTCACGGCCGGCGGCAGCGCCTGGGTCAGGATCAACGACCGCTCGACCGACTTCTGGTCGGACGACGTCGACGCCCTCCTCGGCCTGCCGGGCCTCCAGGGCGTCATGCTCGCCAAGACCGAGGCGCCCGAGCACGTCACCGAGACGTTCGACCGGCTGGGAGGCGCGGTGCGGGTCCTCGCACTGGTCGAGTCCGCGCTGGGCATCGAGGAGAGCCCCTCGATCGCCAAGGCGCGCGGCGCTTTCCGACTGGCCTTCGGCAGCGGCGACTACCGCCGCGACACGGGCACCAGCGCCGACGACCTCGCCATGGCCTACCCCCGCTCCCGCCTGGTCGTCGCGAGCCGCATCGGCGGCCTGCCCGGCCCGATCGACGGCCCCACCGTCGGCAGCAGCCACCCCGTGCTCCGTGAGCAGGCGGGCGTCGCCGTCGCCCTCGGCCTGACGGGCAAGCTCTGCCTCGACGTCGAGCAGCTGCCCGTCATCAACGAGGTCATCAGCCCCACGCCGTCCGACGTCGCCTGGGCCCAGGACTTCCTGGCCGACTTCGAGGGCCGCGGCCGCGTCATCCGCGACGGCAGCGACCTGCCCCGTCTCGGCCGCGCGCAGAAGATCGAGAAGCTCGCCACGGCGTTCGGCGTCGCACCGGCCAGCTAACCGCCCGACCGGCCGACTGGTCGAGAGCAGGGCCGAGGAGGCGCACCCCCACCGGGGTGCGCCTCCTTCTTTTTGCCGACTCTTGACAAGCGATAGTCAGCGACATATCTTTGACACATCGCGACAACCACCGCGACACAGACTTGAGATCGAGAGGACGTTCGCCATGGGCAACGCACACCACATGAACCCCGACCACTCCGACCACCGTGACCAGCACGACCGCTTCGCCGGCGGCGGCCGCTTCGGCCGCCCCTTCGCCCGCGGCGGCCGCCCCGGCGGCGCCGGCTTCGGCCCCGGGGGCCCCGGCCCCTTCGGCGGCTTCCCCGGGTTCCCCGGCTTCGGCCCCGGCGGCCACCGCGGCGGCCGCGGCCGAGCCCGCAAGGGCGACGTCCGCCTCGCGGTCCTGTCGCTGCTCGCCGACGTTCCGTCGAACGGCTACGGCCTGATCAAGGCCATCGCCGAGCGCACCGACGGCGTCTGGAAGCCGAGCCCCGGCTCGGTCTACCCCACGCTGCAGCAGCTCGTCGACGAAGAGCTCATCGTCGCGGGCGACGAGGCCGCCAAGGGCGAGTACTCGCTCACCGAGGCCGGCCGCACCTACGTGGCCGAGCACGCGGACGCCGTCGAGGCGGCCTGGGCCGCCACGACCGGGGACGAGGCCTCGGACGAGTTCCGCGAGAGCCTCGGCAAGCTCTTCGGCGTCGTGCAGCAGTTCCGCTCGGGCGTGACCGACGCGCAGCGCGCGGCGGCCACCGCCAAGCTCGACGAGACGCGTCGCGCGCTCTACGCGATCCTCGCCGACTGACGTCGGACGGGTCCCGCCCAGGAGGCGCGGTGCAGGCACGCCTGCACCGCGCCTCCTTCGCGTGCCCGGCCGCGACGGCTCGGCGCCCGGCCCGCGTGTCTCGCCCGTCCCGCACACGCCAGGCGCGTACCCCGTCGTCACGGTCACCTCTCGGCCGATCGGCGGGCGCTCCCCGGCCGGGTCGCTAGCATCCCCCCGACGACAGGGGGCCGCATGACGACGTTCGGCATCGAGGAGGAGTTCATCCTGGTCGACCCCGTGACCCTGACGCCGGCCGACGTCGCCGCCTCCGTGCACGCCGAGCTGCTCGGCTCGGCCCACGAGTCGAAGTTCGTCAGCCACGAGTTCCTGGCGTCGCAGATCGAGCGGTCGAGCCCCGTCTTCACGCAGATGGACCAGGCCGAGGCGGACCTCGTGACCTTCCGCACGCGGCTCGCCGCCCAGGCCCGCAGCCGCGGCGTCGTCGCCGCGGCCGTCGGCACGCCCTTCATGTGCAGCGGCTGGCCCGCGGTGACCGACACCGAGCGGTACCACCGTGTCGAGGAGGAGTTCCGCGGCCTCGTCACCGACCACCTCATCAACGGGACGCACGTCCACGTCGGCGTGCCGTCGCGGGACGTCGGCGTGGCCGTGCTGAACCGGGTCCGCACCTGGCTGCCGACGCTGCTCGCCCTCACCGGCAACTCGCCGTACTGGCACGGCGCCGACACCGGCTTCGCGAGCTGGCGCGCGATGCACATGCGGCGCTGGTCGACCGGCGGCTGCCCGCCTCCCTTCGCGGACGCGGCCGACTACGACCGGCGGATCCGTCGGCTCGTCGGCGTCGGCGGCACCTACGACACGCGCACGATCTGGTGGAACGCCCGGCTCGCCGAGGACCACCCCACCGTCGAGGTCAGGGTCGCCGACGCCCAGCTCGACACGGGCGGGGCCCTGCTCGCCGCGACCCTGGTGCGCGCCCTCGTCGACACGGCCCGCGAGGAGGCCGAGGCGGACGTCGCCCCGCTCGAGGTCGAGCCCGAGCTGCTCGACGCGGGCCTCTGGCACGCCGCGCGCGACGGGCTCGGCGGCGAGCTGCTCGACCCCGTCGCCGGGGAGCTTCGCGGATCCCGCGAGGTGCTGCACCGCCTCCTCGTGCACGTCGGCGACGCGCTCGACGCGTCGGGCGACCACGAGCGGACACGTGCCCTGCTCGACCGCGTGACGACCGACGGCACGGGCGCCGAGCGGCAGCGGGCGGCCGTGCGGCGCGGCGGCCCCGCCGAGCTGAGCCGGCTCTGCGAGACGGCGCTCGTCGCCCGCGCCTGAGCTGAGGCGGCTCGGGGGCACGGACCGGTGTCGGAGGTGCGGTGCACGATGGACCCAGACCACCGACCGAGCACCAGGAGGCGCGGATGACGATCGCAGACGACCAGCCGGAGGCGTCGGCCGCCCTCGGGTACGACCCCGGGTTCCTCGCCGTGCAGGTGCCGCTGCCCCGCCCCGGCCCGCGTGCCGTGCGCGAGCTGCCCTACGCGCACTTCACCGTGCTGCTCGACCCGCGCCGGCGCCTCGCGTCCCTGACCGCGGTGAACGTCGACGGGTCCTCGCTCGTCGACCTCGAACGGGGCGACGACTGGCACCTCGACGAGCGCGTCGCCGCTGACGAGCAGTGCGGGCCCGAGGTCTACGCCCGCAACGACCTCGACCGCGGCCACCTCGTGCGACGCCGTGACCCGGTCTGGGGCACGCCGGCGGTCGCGTCGCGCGCGAACCTCGACACGTTCACCTACACGAACGCGGCCCCGCAGGCGGGCGACTTCAACCAGTCGTCCGAGCTCTGGCTCGGCCTGGAGGACCTCGTGCTCGAGTACGCGGCCGTGCACCAGCAGCGCCTCAGCGTGCTGACCGGTCCGGTGCTGCACCCCGACGACCCGACCTACCGGGGCGTCCAGCTGCCGCTCCGCTTCTGGAAGATCGCGGCCTGGGCGACACGCGACGGCGCCGCGCTGCGGACCTCCGGCTACATGCTCGACCAGTCGCCCCAGCTGGACGACGCCGACCTCGGGCGGGCGACCGCACGGGCCGGCGACGAGGGCGAGCTGCCCCCGCTCGGGCCGTACCGCACCTTCCAGGTGCCGGTGCGCGACATCGCCGCGCTGACCGGGCTCGAGCTCGCGCAGCTGGCCGAGGCCGACTCCCTGCAGGTCGTCCCGACGGTCCGGCCGCCCTCGGGGCTCCCCGAGGGGTGGGTGCCGCTCGACTCGCCCGACCAACTGACGTTCTAGCGGGGCACGCCGGGTCGGGTCGGGTCTCGGCCCGGTTCGGCCGGGCCCGGCCCGGTCGACTCGGCTCGGCCGGAGGTCGGCGTGGCAGGATCCGTCCTCGTGCCTGCCGACCCTGCCGCCCGTGACGCCCCCGACGCCCGGGGCCCACGACCACTCGCCGACGATCCCGCGACGGTCCTGACCGTCCGGCGCGAGCACGACGTCGTTCCGGAGCGGGCGACCCCTTGGCGCGACGTGGTGGCGGAGTTCGACGTGCCGGACGACGCGAGGGCGTCGGCCGACCTCGTCCGCCCCCTGCTCGACGACCCCGAGCTCCACTGGTCGCCCGGCCTGCGACGAGGCGTGCTGGCGCTGCTCCCCCGCAGCACCGCGATGGTGCGCGTCGTGCTGTCGTGGGAGTGGTCCGTCGAGGCTGCCGACTTCTCGGTGCACTCGCTCGAGCCGGAGCCCTTCTCGTCCGACGACCTGGTCGTCCTCGAGGGGTGGCTCCGCGATGCGGCGCGACGCCTCGCGACCGAGAGCGATGCGATCGAGGTCGCGGTGACCCGGGTGGTCGACGACGTCGTGTCGGGGCTCGACCGGAGCGCACCTCCTCGATCCACCTCGACGCCGGCGGACGACGACGTCGTCAACGATCCGGACGGCGCCCCCGGGCACACGACCGGCACGGCGGTCCTCGGCACCCGCGTCGCCGGGCCGGATGCCGAGTCCGGTCACGGACGGGTCGACGTCCGCCTGCCCGACCCCGGCGACCCCGGCCACGAGGTCCTCGTCGACGTCTCGACGGGCCGCCTGCTCGGGCACCGGACCACGCTCGCCGACGAGGGCGACCCCTGGGCGTTCCGCTACGTCGTGGTCGACGAGGTCGAGGCGCCTCGGGCCGAGGGGTCGGCCGACGTCGTCCCGGCCGACCTGGTCCACTGGCACGACCAGCACATCCAGCGGCAGATGCTCGCCGACGACGCCCGCCAGGCGCTCGTGCACCTGCTGGCCGGCCTCGACGCGCCGGCGTCGGTCGGCTACCGCGACTGACCGGCCGGACGGTCTCGGGACACGGCCGGAACTGACCGGCTCGGCACGAGGACGGGGGCTACGGCCGTTCGTCGACGATGGCCACGAAGCGGCTGCCCACGCCGGCGACCTCGCTGCGCGCCGTGCCCTGCTCGGGCTCGGGCAGCTCGTCCACGCCGTGGTCGTCGCAGCTGAGGTGCGTCCATGAGGGCCACCACTTCTTCGGCCGGGCGGCCTCGTGGTAGCCGCACACGACGCAGGCGAGATCGACCCAGACGGGCTTGCCCGTGCGGTTGGCCCGGGACTGCAGCAGCCACGCGGGCGGTGACTTCTCGAGCGCGAGCAGCTCGTCGAGCGTCAGCCTCGCGGGGATGCCGTGCCGCACCGCCATCTCGAGCGGGATGTCGAGCTGCAGGGCAGCGTCTCGTCGCGTGATCATCGCGCCCAGCCTAGAGGGCGACCAGCACCTTCTCGAAGCAGATCGAGTTCGGGAGCGCCTCGACGTAGGGCTCGTAGGTCGGGATCGGCCGGTAGCCGACACGCTCGTAGAGGCGGACGGCCTCAGGCTGGCGGTCGCCCGTCTGCAGGATGAGCCGCGGCGCCCCGGCGGCCCGGGCGACGGCCTCGACCTCGGCCATCAGCACCCGGCCGAGGCCACGGCCGCGCTCGGTCGAGTCGACGATGACGCGCTTGACCTCCCACTCCCCGTCGAGGTCGCGCAGCACGGCGTGCGCCACGGCACGGCCGACGTCGTCGGTGACGAGCACGGTCGCGTGGACCTGCTCGGGGTGCACGCGCAGGGCGTCGTCGCGAGCGGCCGTGACCGCCGGGTCCTCCACGACGCCGGGGTCGGAGTAGCGCTCGTTCATCTCGGCGTCCATGCGTGCCCGGAGCTCGAGGGCCCGGGGGTCGTCCCACGCGACGTGCTGCACGTGCAGCGCCGCCCCGGACGAGGCGGCGGGGACGCCCGGCTCGAGGGGTGGGTGTCGAGGAGAGACCTGGGCAGGAGGAGCGGTGTTCGTCACCGCGACATCCTGCCATCCCTGCCCGGACGCTCCCTGCACGCTGTGCACGTCGCGCCGGAGCCGGAGCCGGGGCCGGGCCGGGCCGGGGCCGGGGCTGGTCAGCCTGGGCCTGTGAGCCGGGGCCCGCTACCGCAGGCTGACGCCCCGGGCGGCCATGAACGGCACCGGGTCGGTCGAGGCGCCGTTGACGCGCGTCTCGAAGTGCAGGTGGCAGCCGGTCGAGTTGCCGGTGGAGCCGACGAGGGCGATGAGCTGGCCGGCGACGACGGACTGGCCGTTGCGCACCTTGATGCCGCCGTTGACGATGTGGCCGTAGGCCGTGCTGAGGCCGCCGCTGTGGGCGATCCGCACGTAGTTGCCGTAGCCGCCGTAGGCACCGGCGTAGTTGACCGTGCCGGAGGCCGCCGCGTAGATCGGCGTGGAGCAGCCGGGCGCGAGGTCGACGCCGTCGTGCAGCTTCCACTGGCCCGAGACGGGGTTGACGCGGTAGCCGTAGCCGCTCGAGATGCCGCCGCCGCTGGGGCGGACCCAGCCGGAGCCGGATCCCGACCCGCCGCCTCCGCCGGACGACACCGGGGGCGCCGCCGGAGCAGGGGCAGGGGCGCCGGCGCTCGGGGCAGGACGCGCGGCGGCCGCCGCAGCAGCCGCGGCCGCGGCGGCGGCACGCTGCTGACGCAGCTCCTCCGCCTGGCGGGCGGCCTCGGCGGCTCGGGCGGCCTGCTCGGCGGCGACGCGCTGACGCTCCGCCTCGACACCGGCCTCGTACTGTTCCTGCGTCTGTGCGGTCGTGTCCTGCAGCACGGCCAGCTGGGCCTGGAGGCGCGACTCGTTCTCCTGCTGAGCGGTCACCGCGGCCGTGGCGGCGTCGGCCGCGGCCTGCGCCTCGTCCATCGAGACCTGCGCCGTGTCACGGAGGCCGACCAGCGCCTGCTTCGCGACCGCGGCCTGGTCGCCGAGCGACTGGGCCACGTTGCGGTCGGAGACGGCCTGCTCACGGATGCCGTCGGCCTGCTCGGTGATCTTGCTCATGGCACCGAGACGGTAGAGGAGGTCGTCGGCGGCCTCGCCGTCGCCGACCAGCTGCGTCGAGACGTCGCCGCCGCCAGTGCGGGCGAGCTGGGCCGAGACCTGGCCGGCGCGCTTCTCGCTCTCGTCCGCGATCGCGTTCTTCTCGTCGACCTGCGCCTGCAGCTCGGCGAGCTTCGCGGCGCCCTGGTCGGCGAGGTCCTGAGCGGCCTGGAACGCGGCGCCCAGGCGTTCGGCCTCGGCCTGCGCGTTCACCGCGTCGGACTGCAGCTGGTCGAGCAGGCCCTGCAGCTCGGAGATCTGTGCCTGCTTGGACGACTCGTTCGCCTGGGCGGCCTTGACGTCGTCCCAGGTCGGGTAGGTCGCCGCGCGTGCGGGCGAGCCGCCGACCACGACACCGGCGACCACGAAGACGAGCGCGAGGAGCAACGTCGAGACGACGGCGAACGCGCTGCGCGAACGCAGGGCCGGCAGGAGCGGTGCAGGCAGCGGAGAACTCACGTGGTCGTGTCCTGACTCGAGGGGGGCGACCTGCGTCGAGCTGCCTGTCGGCAGCTCGTCACCGAGGTCGGATGCGTGACCACCCTACGGCGGAAGAGGGCGAGGGTAAACCCGAGGTAGAAGGTTCAGGTGTCACCCGACGACCCCCAGAGCTGGGGCCACAAGACTTCACTCGAGTCACACGAGTCACATCGACCCCGTGATCTGTCCCCCGATCCGGGCGCAGCGAGCGTGGCCGGTCAGCCGGTCGACCCGTCGCGCGGATCGCAGGTCAGACGGCCTCACCGGTCGGGTCGCTCGCGGCCGGGTCGTCGAGCAGGGCGCCGCCGACGGGCTCGCCGGCCCACTCGACGAGCGCCCACCCCTCGTCGAGCGACCCCTCGAGCACGACCACGCCGGTGTTCGCGAGCTGGTGGGCGCGCACGAACGCGGCGTCGGCGTTGGAGGCACGTCGCCCCGCCCAGCCGCGGATGGCGGCCCCGTGGCTGACGACGCCGACCACGTCGTGGCCAGCGGCGCAGGCCTCGTCGACCGCGCCGTCGAAGCGGGCGAAGAACGCGTGGCCGTCCTCGGCGCCGGGGACGCAGGCGTCGAGGTCGCCGTCGACCCAGCGCAGCACGGTGCCGAGGTAGGTCGACACGGCCTCCTGGTCGGAGCGGAGCTCGAGCTCGCCCGCCTCGACCTCGCGGAGGCCGTCACGGACGGTCGGCACGAGGCCGAGGGAGGCGGCGAGCGGCGCGGCGGTCAGCTGCGTCCGCAGCATGGTGCTGGTCGACATCGCGCCGATGCCCGCCGCTGCGAGCGCCTCGGGCAGCGCGGCGGCCTGCTCGAGGCCGAGGTCGGTGAGGCCCGGGCCGGGCACGGTCGTGCCGAGCTCGCCGCGGATGTTGTCGGGGGTCTGACCGTGTCTGATGAGGTAGAGGCGCATGGCTCACCACCCTACGGACGGCCACCGACGCCATGGACACCGACCAGGGCCAGGGCCAGGGCCCGGGGTCAGCCTGCGAGCACGCCGTCGGCACGGGGGCGGGTGGCCCGCACGAGCGCGGCCGAGCGCTCGTCGGGCCCGGTCGCCCAGGCGAGCGCCGCCTCGTCGGCCATGCCGTGCCGCACGTGCCGCGCGACGAGCCGCCGCAGCCTCTCGGGCTGCGGCACCTCCACCCACCAGACGAGGTCGAGCTCGGCGCGGGCGCTCCGCCACGGCTCGTCGTCGACGAGCAGGTAGTTGCCCTCCACGACGACGACCTCGACGTCGGGGGCGACCTCGATCGAACCGGCCACCGCCTCCTCGAGGCCCCTGACGTAGTCGGGCGCCCAGACCGTCTCGCCGAGCTCGACCCGTCGGATGCGACGGAGGAGGGCGAGCCAGCCCGTGCCGTCGAACGTGTCGATCGCGCCCTTGCGATCGAGCCGGCCCAGGCGGGCGAGGGTCGCGCCGGCGAGGTGGAAGCCGTCCATCGGGACGACGACGGCCGGGGTGCCCGCCGCGACCAGCACATCGACGAGCAGCGTCGCGGTCGTGCTCTTGCCGCTGCCCGGCTCGCCCGCGAGTCCGACCACGACGCGACGGCCCGTCCGGGCCCGGAGGCCGACGAGGCTCGCGACGGCGTCGTCCACGCCGAGCGGCTCAGGACCCGGGGCTGGCACGTCGGCGGGCGACGTCACGACCGGCGAGCTCGGCTCAGGCGCCGGGCGTGGGCGTCGCGCGCCGCGCCGAGATCGCCTTGCGGAGCACGGTGATCAGGATCGGCAGCACCGAGACGAGCACGATCACGATCGCCCAGACGTCGATGTGGTCGGCGATGATCGGCACCCCGCCGAGGAGCGAGCCGAGCACCGTGAGGCCCACGGCCCAGAGGAACGCGCCGATGACGTTGAACGCGAGGAACGCCGGGTAGCGGTAGCCGGCCGTGCCCGCGGCGAGCGGCACGTAGGTGCGCACGATGGGCACGAAGCGGCCGAGGATGAGCGAGAGGCCGCCGTACTTGGCGAAGAACGCCTCGGCCTTGGCGAGGTGGGCCGTCTTCAGCACACGCGCGTCGGGCTTGAACCAGCGCCGGCCGAAGCGGTTGCCGAGGAAGTACCCCACCTGGTCGCCGAGGAACGCGGCGGCGAAGGCGCAGAGGGCGATCAGCCAGACCGGCAGCTCGAGGGCCTCGTGCAGCAGCCCGGCCGTGAACAGCAACGAGTCGCCCGGCAGGAACGGGAACAGCACGCCCGACTCGATGAACACCATCAGCGAGATGCCCGCGAGCGCCCAGGGGCCGAGCGCCGGCAGCAGCGCCTCGGGGTCGAAGAGCAGGAAGCCGCCGGAGGCGAGGGGCAGGGAGGCGAGGAGGGTGGCTGTCGTCACCGGGCGAGTGTAACGACAGGCTCCTCCGGCCTGCCTCCTCCCCCGGTGGTCGCAGGCCGGGGTCGCCGGGTGTCGTCCGGTCGGCGGATGTCGGCGGCGGTGCCCCTCTCCTAGTCTCGACGCAGGTCGGCAGCCCCCGCACGCGACGATGCGTGCCCGCGGCGACGACACCCGCACGACGACGAGAGGCACCCCCATGATCGAAGCTCGATCACTCACGAAGAGATACGGCTCGAAGGTGGCGCTCGACGACGTCAGCTTCACCGTGCGACCCGGCGTCGTCACGGGGTTCCTCGGCCCCAACGGCGCGGGCAAGTCGACCACCATGCGCATGATCGTCGGGCTCGACCGGCCCACCTCGGGCTCGGTGACGGTCAACGGCCGCCCCTACGCCGACCACCGCGCGCCGCTCCGCGAGGTCGGCGTGCTGCTCGACGCGAAGGCCGTCCACAGCGGTCGCAGCGCCCACGACCACCTCCTCGCGATGGCAGCCACGCACGGCATCGGCAAGGCCCGCGTCCGCGAGGTCATCGCCCTGACCGGCCTCGAGTCCGTCGCGAAGAAGCGCGTCGGCGGCTTCTCGCTCGGCATGGGCCAGCGCCTCGGCATCGCCGCCGCGCTGCTCGGCGACCCGGCGACCCTGATCTTCGACGAGCCCGTCAACGGCCTCGACCCCGAAGGCGTGGTGTGGGTGCGGACCCTCGCCCGCCACCTCGCCGGCGAGGGCCGCACCGTCTTCCTCTCCTCGCACCTGATGAGCGAGATGGCACAGACCGCCGACCACCTCATCGTCCTCGGTCGCGGCCGTGTCCTGGCCGACGCCCCCGTCAGCAGCGTCATCGCCCAGGCGTCCGGCGACGGCGTGCGCGTGCGCAGCCCGCACCTCGCCCAGCTGTCCGACCTGCTCCGCAGCCGCACCGAGGTCGTCGTGACGACGACCGAGGACGGCGCGCTCGACCTCCGGGGCGTCACCGCCGCACAGGTCGGCGAGGCCGCAGCCGCCCAGGGCATCGTGCTGCACGAGCTCACCCCGCTGGTCCGATCGCTGGAGGAGGCCTACATGACCCTCACCCAGGACTCGGTCGAGTACCACGCAGGAGGCACGGTCCCTGCGGGAGGCACAGCCCACGCAGGAGGCGCCCCCGCGGCCGCCGACGCCGCATCCGCCACGACGTCGGGAGCGACGCGATGACCACGACCACCACGCCCCGCCCGACGACCCACGCCCACACGGCGGGCTCGGGGGTCTCGTTCGCCCACGTGCTCCGCTCGGAGTGGATCAAGCTCCGCAGCCTCCGCTCGACCGCCTGGTGCTTCGCGGTGATCGTGGTGCTGCTGATCGGCTTCGCCCTGCTGTTCGGCGCCTTCGCGTCCGGCTTCGAGGGGGCACCGGCCACCGACGAGCAGCAGCAGTCGCTCGCCGTCAGCGTCGCCACGATCGGCGTACCGTTCGCACAGCTCGTCGCCGCGGTGCTCGGCGCCCTCGTCATCACCGGCGAGTACAGCACAGGCATGGTCCGCTCCACCTTCGCGGCCGTCCCCCGCCGCACGGCGGCGCTCGTCGCCAAGGTCCTGCTCATCGGCGTCACGACCTTCGTCGTGTCGGCCCTCGCGCTGGCCGTCGCGCTGCTCGTGTCCACGCCGCTGCTCTCGAGCTCGGGCGTCGACACGGACCTCGCCGACGGTCGCATCTGGCTGTCGATGCTCGGCGGCGCCGCGACCATCGGCTTCATCGCCATGATCGCCTTCGGTCTCGGCGCGATCATCCGCAACGGGGCCGGCGCGATCGCCTCGGCGATCGGCATCGTCTTCGTGCTGCCGATCATCTTCTCGATCGGCCAGGCGCTGATCGCGAAGTCGTGGATCTACTCGCTCTACGAGTTCATCCCGCCGCAGGCCGCGACGCGCGTCTACGACTACCCGGTCGACGGGCAGTCGCTCACCGCGCTGCCGGGCCTCGACGGCTCGCTCGTGCTCGAGCCGTGGCAGGCGCTGCTCGTGCTGGTCGGCTGGGTCGTGGTGCTGTTCGCGATCGCGCTCGCCCTCGTGAAGCGACGCGACGTCTAGTCCGCAGCCGCGCCTCCTCGACGGCAGGGGCCGACGCGACCACCCGGTCGCGTCGGCCCCCCGCCTCGTGCCCGCCTGTCGTCAGCTCGGCCGGCTGCTCGGCCGGCTGCTCTGCCGTCCGGCCCCTGCCGTTCACCTCAGATCGGGAATGAACGACGCCTGTCGAGCGCTGCACCGGTGTCTCGACGGCGAGACACCGCCCCCGCGACCCGCCAGCCCCCAGGGAGATCACATGACGAGCGACACCGCCGCGTCCACCGCCGCCGACACCGGCTCGGTCGGCGCGACCCCCGACGGGGACGACGCAGGCCTCGCGGCTCGCAACAAGCTCGTCATCGGCCTGCTGCTCGTCAGCGCCTTCGTCGTCATCCTCAACGAGACGATCATGGGCGTGGCCCTGCCGAGCCTGACCCGCGACCTCGACATCACCGTGACCGCCGGCCAGTGGCTGACGACCGGCTTCATGCTGACGATGGCGGTCGTCATCCCGATCACCGGGTTCCTGCTGCAGCGGTTCAACACGCGCCCGGTCTTCATCACGGCCATGAGCCTGTTCAGCCTCGGCACCGCCATCTCGGCGATCGCGCCCGGCTTCGGCGTGCTGCTGCTCGGCCGTGTCGTGCAGGCGTCCGGCACCGCGATCATGATGCCGCTGCTGATGACGACGGTGCTCACGCTCGTGCCCGCCGCGACGCGTGGACGCACGATGGGCAACATCTCGATCGTCATCTCGGTCGCTCCCGCCATCGGGCCGACCATCTCCGGGATCATCCTCAGCGTCTTCGAGTGGCGGTTCATGTTCATCCTCGTGCTGCCCATCGCGCTGGGCGCCCTCGCCCTCGGCGCCGCGCGCGTCAAGAACGTCACCATCCCCCGCACGGTGCCGCTCGACGTCTTCTCGGTGATCCTGTCCGCCTTCGCGTTCGGCGGCATCGTGTTCGGGCTCAGCTCGATCGGCGAGGGCGCCGAGGCGGCCGTGCCGGCGTGGCTGCCGATCGGCGTCGGGGTCGTCGCCCTGCTCGCGTTCGTCCTGCGCCAGCGCGCGCTCCAGCGTGACGACAAGGCGCTGCTCGACCTCCGCACCTTCCTGTCGCGCACCTTCACCACGTCGGTCCTCGTGCTCGGCGTCGGCATGATCGCCCTCTTCGGCACCCTGATCGTGCTGCCGATCTACCTGCAGAACGTCCACGGCCTCGACCCGCTGGCGACGGGCCTGCTCCTCCTGCCCGGCGGCTTGCTGCAGGGCGTGCTCTCGCCGATCGTCGGCCGCATCTTCGACAAGCACGGCCCGACCGTGCTGCTCGTGCCCGGCACGATGCTCGTCAGCGCGGTGCTGTGGTTCCTCTCGACGGTGTCCGAGTCGACGCCCATCCCGATGGTGCTCGGCGCGCACGTCGCCCTCAGCGTCGGCCTCGCGCTGATGTTCACGCCGCTCTTCACGTCGGGCCTCGGCTCGCTGCCCGGCCGTCTCTACTCGCACGGCTCGGCGATCGTCGGCACGGTGCAGCAGGTCGCGGGCGCCGCCGGCACCGCCGTGTTCGTGACCGTCATGACGCTGGCCACCGTGTCCGCGGCGAGCGGCGGGGCCGGCGACATCGCCGCCGCGAGCGCCGGCGTCCGTGCCGCGTTCCTGGTGGGCGCGATCATCTCGCTCTTCGCCGTGGTCGGGGCGTTCTTCGTCCGTCGTCCCCCGGTGACCGAGGGCGCCGAGCCGATCGTGGCGCACTAGCCGCACCTCCCCCACGACCGCCCTCCCCGACCACCGGGGAGGGCGGTCGTGCGTCCGGCGCCGGGAGTACCGTCGCCGGTGTTCGTGCACCCTCTGCACGGATGCACATCGCGCACAGGGGAGACCACCATGAGCAGCTCGTCGTCGACCACGGCCCGAGGAGGCGGCGGCAGCGTCCGCAGCCTGGTCCCGGCCCGCATGGACCGCCTCCCGTGGACCAAGTTCCACTGGACGATCGTCGTCGGGCTCGGCTTCTCGTGGGTGCTGGACGGCCTCGAGATCCAGATCGTCGCCTCCGCCGGCTTCCAGGCCGACCTCGGCCTGACCGCCGCGCAGGTCGGCTACCTCGGCACGATCTACCTGCTCGGGCAGGTGGCGGGCGCCCTGGTCTTCGGCCGGCTGAGCGACACGCTCGGCCGCAAGAAGCTCTTCATCCTCACGCTGGCCATCTACCTCGTCGCCAGCGGCCTGGCCGGGCTGTCACCGAACTTCGCGTTCCTGGCGGTGTTCCGGTTCATCGCCGGGATGGGCATCGGCGGCGAGTACGCCGCGATCAACTCGGCCATCGACGAGATCATCCCCTCGCGCTACCGCGGACGCGTCGACATCGCGATCAACGGCACCTACTGGGGCGGCGCCGCCCTCGGCTCGGCCGCCAACCTCTTCCTGCTGAACACCGACTACTTCGCCGAGAACGTCGGCTGGCGGATCGGCTTCTTCATCGGCCCGGTGCTCGGCCTGATCATCATCTACCTGCGCCGGCACATCCCCGAGAGCCCCCGCTGGCTGATGACCCACGGCCGCGAGGAGGAGGCGGAGGCGACGGTCACCGACATCGAGCACCGCGTCGAGGCGGAGGGCCGCACCCTGGAGCCGGTCAGCGACGACCAGGCGCTCGAGGTGACCGACCAGGGCCGCATCCCCTTCAGCGTCATCTTCCGCACCCTGGTCAAGGACTACCCGAAGCGCACCCTCGTCGCCGCGACGATGATGATCACGCAGTCGTTCCTCTACAACGCGATCTTCTTCACCTACGCGCTGGTGCTGCAGAACTTCTACGGCACCGACCCGGCGTCGACGCAGTACTTCTTCTTCCCGTTCGCCATCGGCAACCTGCTCGGGCCACTGCTGCTCGGCCACCTCTTCGACACGTGGGGCCGCCGCCAGATGATCTTCCTGACCTACGGGGTCTCGGCGGTCGTCCTCGCCGTGTCGGCCGTGCTGTTCCACATGGACGTCCTGAGCGCGACGACCCAGACCGTGTTCTGGTGCGTGTCGTTCTTCTTCGCGTCGGCGGGCGCCTCCTCGGCCTACCTCACGGTGAGCGAGATCTTCCCGCTCGAGCTGCGCGGCCAGGTGATCGGCTACTTCTTCGCCCTCGGCCAGATCGCCGGCGCGGTCGCCCCGACGCTCTACGGCTCGCTGATCGGCGACGGCACCGACCGCGGGCCGCTGACGGCGGGGTACTTCCTCGGCGCGGGCATCATGCTCGTGGGAGGCGTGGTCGCGTTCGTCTTCGGGGTGTCGGCCGAGCGGAAGTCGCTCGAGTCGATCACGAGCCCGCTGTCGGTCGTGCCGCCGGGCAAGGGCGGCGGCACCGGGAAGTCGTAGCGGGCGAGATCTGACCTGCCGGGCCGCGCCCTCGGACACGGGCCGTCAGGACACCGCCGTCAGGGGGCGGGCTCCGGCATGCTGATCACGGGCGGCACCGCCGCGAGGTCGGGCAGCAGGCCGATGTCGACGAGCACCACGTCGCCGGCGAGCGCGGCGGCGGGCTCGATCAGGAGCCCGGCCTTGTGGGCGCCGAAGGTGACGGTCAGGGCCGCGGGCAGCACGGTCGGGTCGGGCACGGCACCCCCGTCGGGGCCGATGCCGCTCGGCACGTCGACCGCGACGACGGGCGGGCCGTCCGCGGTCGTGACCCAGGGCAGCAGCGCCGCGACGACGTCACGAGCCGTGCCTCGCAGGGCCGGGTCGGTGCTCGTGCCGGTGCCGAGCACGCCGTCGAGGAGGACGGCCGCGCCCGACTCCCGGAGCCGGGCGCCCGCCTCCTCGACGGTCGACCACCGGGCCGCGTCGTCGACGACGGCACCGGAGGCGCGGGCCGCGACCAGCGCCTCCTCGTGCAGCCGGCTGCCGGTCGGGACGACCGTGACGGCGCATCCCGCGTCGGCCAGTGCGGCACCCGCGAGGAGCGCGTCGCCGCCGTTGCTGCCGCTGCCGACGAGCAGCACGACGGGCGCGGGCCACCGGTCCCGGGCCCGCAGCAGCCCCTCCACCTCGTGCGCGAGCCCTGCGCTCGCCCGCTGCATCAGCGGCTCGCCCGCGTCGAGGTGCGGCTGCTCGGCCGCCTTCACCTGTGCGGCAGTCCACCCGTCGATCATCGCTCCATCGTGCCCGCGCGCCGCCCACGCCGCCCGCCCAGCCGCCCGGCCGCCCCGCCGACCCGACCGCGCCGGCGGCGGGCGTTCCGGGTCGAGGGCGGGTCGCGGGCTACCCGCCCTCGAGCCTGAACACCCGCCCTCGACGGATGCGGCGGCGGATCACCGCGGCGGCGCCGGGGCGCGCGGGACGCGTCGAGGACTCAGGAGGCGCGGGCCGGCGGGCACGAGCCGCGCCGTTGCCGAGCGACCTGGCGACGAGGACGCCTGGATCGTCGACGGGTCGCCGCGCTGCCAGACTGGTCCGATGCGCGACCACGTCCAGAACCCCGTCGACGGCACCGAGATCGCGTACGAGGTGGCGGGCGAGGGCCCGCCCCTGCTGCTCGTCCACGGCTCCGGCCTGTCGCGCGGCGCGTGGCGCGGTCTCGGCTACCTGCGTGACCTCGAGCGCGACTTCACCGTCGTCGCCCTCGACCTGCGCGGCCACGGCCGGAGCGGCGCGCCGCACGACGCCGCCTCGTACGACATGGCCCTGCACCGCGGCGACGTCGCCGCCGTCCTCGCCACGACGGGCCTCGCGCCGGTCCACTTCGTCGGCTACTCGTTCGGCGCCCGCGTCGGCCTGTCGATCGCCGCGCACGAGCCCGAGCTGCTCCGCACCCTGACCACGATCGGCGGCAGCTGGGCACCGATGAACGGCAACATCGGCGCCACCTTCGCGCACGACTGGGAGGAGGCGCTCCTGACTGGGGGCATGCCCGCCTTCATCGGGCGCTGGGAGGACACCATGGGCCGCCGCCTCGACCCGGCGACCCGCCTGGCCTTCATGAACGACGATCCCCTGGCCCTCGCGGCGTTCTTCCGGGCGGCCGAGACGGGCGGCGGGCTCACGGCACAGCAGCTCGACGACGTGTCGGTGCCCACCCTGCTGATCGCGGGCACCCGCGACGAGGCACGGCACCGCGAGTCGCAGGACGCCGCCCGCCGCATGCCGACCGCGGCGTTCTTCGAGCTCGTCGGGCAGGACCACGCGTCGTCGCTGATGCCCGTCGACCAGGTCACCGACCTGCTGCGCACCTGGCTCGAGGCCGTCGACGCCTGAAGCGCGACCGCGTCGCGGCCCGCCCCGCCGCGCACCTGGTGGTGCGCCCCTCCGCGCACCTCGCGGTGCGCGTCGCCGCGCGGGCCCCCGCCCTGCGATGATGGACGCACCATGGGCATCAGTCGTCGAGCGTTCCTGACGGGGTCGGCCTCCGGGGCCGCCGTGCTGCTGCTCGCGGCCTGCACGACCGACGGCCCCTCCCCCGCGCCGACGGCCCCGAGCAGCACGCCGACGCCCACCCCGACCCCGACCGCGACGCCCTCGGCCGGGCCGACGCCGTCCGCGTTCCGCCGCAGCGGCTGGGCCGACGACCCGTTCGCGCGGGGCTCGGGCAGCTACCTGACCACGTCGTCGTCCGACGACGACCGCGCGGCGCTCCGCCAGCCGGTCGACGACCGGGTCTTCTTCGCTGGCGAGGCCACCGCGAGCACGGCGCCGGGCACCCTGGGCGGGGCCCGCGCCAGCGGCTTCGACGTCGCGGACGCCGTCGCCGGGGTCGCCGAGCAGGGCGAGCGCATCGCCGTCGTCGGCGCCGGGATGTCCGGCGCCACCGCAGCCAGGAGCCTCGCGGCGCGCGGCTACGACGTCGTCGTCGTCGAGGCCCGCGACCGAGTGGGCGGCCGGGTCACCTCGTACACCGGGGGCGACTGGCCGTTCCCCGTCCAGCTGGGCGCCGCCTCCCTCGACGGCGAGGCGGCCGCCGCCCTCGTCGCCGCGCTCGCCCTCGGCCGGGTCGACACCGTGCGCCTCGGCGGGGTGCTCGAGGTGCGGTCCTCCGGCGGGCAGGCGACCTCGCTCGTCGGCGTCCCCGAGCGTTCCCTCGCGTCGGCCGCCGGGTGGGCCGACGACCAGGCGGCCTCCGTGACGGTCGCGCAGGCCGTCGCCGGCGCCGGCGCGGGGCCCGAGCAGCAGTCGCTCGAGCCCGACGCCACGGGCGTGTCCGACGCCGCCCGCCTCCAGTTCGTGCTCGACGAGGCGCTGCCCGTCCGCTGGGGCGCCGGGCCGGACGACCTCGCCGAGCGACAGGACCCGGGCGACGTCGGCGAGCTCGCCGCCGCCGACCTCGGCAGCCTGTTCCCGCTCGGCGAGCCGTTCGTCACCGGCGACCTGTCCGCGTTCGTCGAGGCGCAGCTCGACGGCCTCGACGTGCTGCGGGGCAGCACGGTGGCCCGGATCCAGTACGGCGACCGCGGCGTCGGCCTCCGCCTCGCCACCGGCGAGAGCCTGTCGGTCGACCGCGTCGTGGTCACCCTGCCGCTGGGCGTCCTGAAGGAGGGGACGACCGAGTTCGCCCCGGAGCTGCCGACCACGCACACGGCGGCGATCGAGACGCTCGGCGTTGCCCAGCAGGAGGTGCTCTGGCTGCGCTTCGACGAGCGCGCCTGGAGCACGGAGGCGACGGTGCTGACCACGGTCGACGGTTCGTCGGGCTTCCGCGTCTTCGTCAACCTGATGCCCTCGACGGGCGAGCCGGTGCTCGTCGCGCTGGCGGGCGGGGACGACGCGGTCGCGAGCCTCGAGCTCGGCGACGACGAGGCCGTCGCCGACGCGCTGGCCGGCCTCGCGCCCTACTTCGACCTCGTGCCGGAAGCAGCACCCGAGTCCACGTCCGACCCCGACGCGGGCCCGGACTCGTCGGAGGCGCCGGCCGGCTGATCCCCGCCGGAGCCGCACACCTCCGCGCCGCCGACCTCTGCGCCACCGACCTGGGCGCCGCCGCCCTCAGCCCCCACGACCTCGGCGCGCTGGCCGCGCCGCAGCAGCACGCCCGGCCGCGGCCCGGGCCGCAGGTGACTGAGGGCGATCAGGGCCGACATCACCCCCGCGATGACGGCCAGGGCGATCGCGTTGTACATCACGAACTCGTCCGGCCAGCGCACCTGCGCGGGGTCGAGGAAGAAGTACGGGTACCAGCCGACGTCCGCGCCGCGCACGATCGTCGCGATGCCCCAGACGACCGGGAACACGAGCACGACCGACAGCATCGCCCAGCTGACGCGGGTGCGCCCGGGGGCGAGCACCCAGTCGACGACGAGGAACCCCGGGATCCAGAAGTGCAGCACCTGGGTCGACCAGGGAACGCCGATCGCGAAGTCGTTGCTCAGCGACTCGATCAGGATGATGCCGTAGACGATGCCCGACACGACGACGTAGGTCGTCACCAGGGCGTGCACCGCGGCGAAGGCGCGGCCCTCGGGTCGGCCCCGGAGCGAGAGCGCCCCCGACACGGCGAGGACGAGCACGTTCGCCATGTTGCTCTGCTGCGTGAAGTACGCGAAGTAGTTGACCGTCGAGAAGGTCGAGAAGCCGAGCGTGTAGAAGAAGTACGACACGAGGGCGGCCGTGCCCACGGCGGCGACGACGAGGCGCAGCACGCCGACGACTGTTCGCACCCTGTTCACTCGCTCCTGGTAGCGCGGGGACGCCTCGGGTAGGCCTCCCGTGCAGACGACGACCCTACTAGGACGGGCCGGTCTCCCCCTGCGGGGAGACCGGCCCGTCGGCACAGCCGGGTCCGGCCCGCGGGCCGGACGGGTCAGATCAGTCGCCGGACCTGACCAGACCGCAACTCATCTCAGCTCAGCTCAGCTGGGGATGTAGTCGAACGTGTCGGGGTCGGGGCCCGTTCGCTCGCCCTTGTCGAGGTCCGTGATGGCCGCGACGTCGGCGTCGGACAGCTCGAAGTCGAAGAGCGCGAAGTTCTCCTCGACGCGCGAGCGCGTGACCGACTTGGGGAACACGATGTCGCCGCGCTGCACGTGCCAGCGCAGGGTCACCTGGGCGGTCGACTTGCCGACGCGCTCCGCGATCTCGACGAGGGTCGGGTCCTCGAGGACCTTGCCCTGGGCGATGGGCGACCACGCCTCAGTGTGGATGCCATGCTCGACGCCGAAGAGGCGCAGCGAGTCGTTGGTGAGGTACGGGTGCACCTCGATCTGGTTGACCGCGGGCATCACGTCGGCCTCGTCCAGCAGCCGCTGCAGGTGCGCCTGCTGGAAGTTCGAGACGCCGATGGCCTTGGCACGCCCCGTGGCGTAGATCTCCTCGAGCGCCTTCCAGGTCTCGAGGTAGTCGACGTCCGTGGTCGGCAGCGGCCAGTGGATGAGGAACAGGTCGACGTAGTCGGCCTTCAGAGCGTCGAGCGTGCCGTCGAACGCCTTGAGCGCGTCGTCGCGACGGTGGAAGCCGTTGTTGAGCTTGGAGGTGACGAAGATCTCGGAGCGGTCGATGCCCGACTCGCGCAGCGCCTCGCCGACGCCTGCCTCGTTGCCGTACATCTGCGCCGTGTCGATGTGGCGGTAGCCCACCTCGAGGGCGGTGAGCGTCGCGTCCTTCGTCTGGTCGGGCTCGACCTGGTAGACGCCGAAGCCGAGCTGGGGGATCTCGACGCCGTTGTTCAGGGTGATGGTGGGGATCGATGTCATGCACCCATCGAACCACCGCCTCCCCCGGCGTTCTCAGCGACGTCACGGATCAGCCCTGGCGCATCCGGCCCCGCCGTGTTACCGTTGCAGGTCGCTTGGCAACGATCCTCTCAGATCGTTCCCGACTCACGGCCCTGTCGTCCACACGCAGGCCGAGTCGAAAAGCCTGCAGATCTTGTCTGTACATCTCGAGAACCCCGGTCCGAGCCTCACCCGCTCGCCTACTCACCGGTCGTCGCCCGAGACGAGGCCCGACCAGGCTCCCCGAGCCTGAGGACACCCGTCCGCCCCACCGCCGAGAACGGCGGTCCACGCATGCCCCGCGCTGCGTGCCACGACGCTGAGCAACACAGCACACATCGAAGAAGAGAACACGCATGAACGAGAACATCACCATCCTGAGCGGGACGGTCACCACCGAGCTCGTCCTGTCCACCGCCCGCCTCGCCGAGTTCGTCGTCGTCGACGCCTCCGGCGCCGAGTTCGTCGTCCGCGCCTGGAGCGACGTCGTCACCGATGACGTCCGCATCGGCGCGACCGTCACGGTCGAGGGCGCCCAGGGCTGGGTCATCCCCGGCCGCAGCTGGCGCCGCGAGCCGAGCCGCACCATCGTGCAGGCCTACGCCGTGAGCGCCCACGCCCTCGCGCTCGCCGCCTAGGCGGTCCCGAGGAGGCGCGACCCGCCTCCTCGACGCCCGTCGCGCCCTGCGCGTCGACGGCGCGACAGCACGACAGACGAGAGGCCCCGGTGCACGCGCACGGGGGCCTTTCGTCGTGGTCTCGTCGTCGGCAGCGCCGCTACGCCGTGGCGAGCCCGGTGGCGCGCACGAGGATCGGCCGGTGGTCGCTGATGCCGGCGGGCAGCGTGACGACGTCCTCGATGGTGAGGTCGTAGCTCGTCGCGAAGTCGAAGTGGCCCTTGACGTACTTGTAGCCGAGGTAGGTCGGCGTGCTGCTGCGGGTCAGGACGAAGCCGTCGCGCTCGATGCGCTTCTTGAGCCCGCCGTGGAACCACGGGTAGTTGAAGTCGCCGACCATGAGCATCGGCACTCCGGGCGCGAGGGCCCGCATCAGCTGGTGGGCCGACTCGACCTGCTTCTTGCGCAGCCCGTTCGTGGCGGTGAGCGGCGCGGCGTGGAACGAGCCGATCAGCACGTCCGCGCCCGAGATGCGGTCGTGCAGGTGCATCGCCAGCAGGCGCTCGTGCGCGGGCGACATGACGCGGTCGTGCATGCTCTTCTTCAGCGCGTAGACGTTCGTGCCCAGCAGCTCGAAGCGGGAGCGGCGGTAGTACGCCGCGAGGCCGAGACGGTTGTTCCGGGTCGACGCGGCGAGCGAGAACTCGCCGAACTCGTCGGGGATGTCCTTCGTGTCGGCCTCCTGGAGGCACAGCACGTCGGCGCTGTGGTCCTCTGCGAGGGCCCGGATCTCGCCCTTGGCCGTGTGCTCGCGCAGGTTGTAGCTCACCACGCGCATGGTGTTGCCGCTCTGTCCAGTCACGAGTGACGAACCTAGTCCCTTCGTGTTTCGCGGAGGCGCAGGGTGCGCTAAGGGGCCATCCGGCGCGTCGTCCGACAGCGGACGAGGAGGCGGTCCGCACCCTCCGGGGGGAAGGTGCGGACCGCCTCCTGCGCGATCAGCCCGCGATCGCGTCAGCCCGCGACGGCGTCAGCCTCGGCTCAGCGCCAGGGCAGCCCCGGGAACCAGCGGTAGAACAGGTCGCCGATGGCGCCCCAGATCCAGCCGATCAGGCCGGGCAGGTCGAAGCCGCCGTGGCCGGGGCCGCCGTGGCCGGGCCCGCCGGGCTCCCCCGGGCCGGGGCCCGGGTCGACCGGCGTCTCGGGCTCCTCGCCGGTCGTGACGGTGAGGTAGCTCGCCGTGCCCGTGTCGCCGTAGACGACGCGGCCGAGGTAGCTGCTCTCGTACGCGAGGTCGGACCAGGAGGCGGTGACCGTCGTGGTCTCGCCGAGCCCGGCCTCGAGCACGGCCGGGTCGACGACGAGGCCGCCCTGGGCCGCAGCCGGGTCGAGCAGGTACGACGTCAGCGTCCAGCCGAGGTCGCCCGCGCCCGAGTAGAAGTCGACGAGCAGCACGTACTGGCCTGCCGCCGGCGTCTCCACGTCGAGCTGCTCGTCGGCCGAGCCGGTGGCCGCGGCCCCGACCAGCTCGTCGGGCTGGCCCGACGCGTCAGCCGTGTAGAGCAGCAGGTCGAGGTCGGCCGTGTCCTCGGCCGAGTCGAGCACGAAGCGGGCGTGCGTCGTGCCCTCGGCGACCGTGAGCGGCACCTGGGCGGCGTCGGCGCCGGCGGTGCCGGAGCCCGTCGCGACCTGGCCGAGGGCGAGGCCCTCGGCGGCGAGCGGCAGCGACAGCGCGTCGCCGGCGGTCACGTCGACCGTCGCCTCGCCCGTCACGCCCTCGCCCGCGAACTCCGCGGCGACGTCCAGCTGGACGGGCCGCACCGCGAGCGGGCTGCGCGCGTCACGGGTGCCGTCGGTCCACGTCAGGTAGCCGGTGGCGAACTCGTCGAGCGCGGCCGTGGTGCGGGTGAAGGCGACCGTGTAGTCCTGCGTCTCGCCTGCCTCCGCGAAGGTCAGCGTCGAGGGCGAGACCTCGGCCGTGACGCCGGCCAGGGTGACCGGCTCGGCCGTCCAGCTGCCGGGGCCCGTCGCGGTGACCGACCGGGTGACCGTCGTCGTGCCCGCGAGCGAGCCGACGCTGATCGACGGCAGGTTCAGCGACGAGTCGGTGCCCTCGATCGTGTCGATCGAGTCGACGTACGCCTGCCAGTCGGCCGTCCCGCTGCGGTAGAGCAGACCCGGGTCGAGGAACGCCGTGGGGTCGACGTGGCCGGCGCCCTGCGCGAAGACGTCCTGGGTCGGCGCGCCGTCGGCTCCGACGAGGTCGTAGGCGGTGGTCATCATCGCCGACTTCACCTCGGCCGGGGTCCAGTCGGGGTGCACGGTGCGCGACAGGTAGAGCGCCGCGAGGCCCGCGACGTGCGGCGACGACATCGAGGTGCCCGAGAGGAACTCGTAGCTGCCGGGCTCGCCGGCGGCGTTGGCGCCGTCGGCCAGGATCGCGACGCCGGGCGCGGAGATGTCGGGCTTCAGCAGGTTGCCGCCGTCGGCCGTCACCGGCCCACGCGACGAGAAGCCGGCGATCTGGGGCGTGGCGGGCTCGGGCAGGCCGGCGGGGTTGCCGTCGACGAGGGTGACCGTCGCGCCCTCGGTGGCCGCGTAGGCGTGCAGGGCGTCGTAGGACGCCGCGTCGACGTGGACCGTGGGGACGACGTGCTCGTCGAGGTCGACCGAGCTGGGCGCGGGGTTCACGAGCAGCATGCCGACGCCGCCGATGCGCTCGACCTCGGCGCTCTTGGCCGTGCGGTCGTAGACGCCGCGGTCGCAGAGCACGATCGCGCCGGAGGCGGCGGCCGCGTCGGCGTCGAGCGAGTCGGGACGGCACAGGGCCGCGTCGGCCGCCGTCGCCCCGTCGGCCGCGAGGGTCGCCGCGTCGACGAGGGAGCCGCTGACGCCCTCGGTGCCGGTCGGCACCGTGATCGAGCCGCCGAGGTACGAGGCGCCGTCGCCGGTCAGGGCCGTGGCCGCGTAGCTCGGGACCGTGCTCGCGGCGACGGTGGTGATCCAGGGCGCCGCGTTGTCCGCGGTCGTCGGCGTGGGGCCGTCGTTGCCGGCCGAGGCCGCGACGAAGACGCCCGCCGAGGCCGCGCCGAGGAACGCCTGGTCGGTGGCCGAGAAGGTGCTCGTCGCGCCGCCTCCGCCGATGGAGTAGTTGATGACGTCGACGCCGTCGGTCACCGCGGCCTCGATCGCCGCGACGAGGTCGAGCGTGGCGCAGCCGTCGTCGTCGGTGGCGACCCGGTCGGGGCCGTCCCAGCAGACCTTGTAGGCCGCGATCTTCGCGGCCGGTGCCACCCCGGAGATGGTGCCGAAGTCGCGGTCGCCGATGGTCACCTCGACGTCGGCGTTGCCCGCCGCGGTCGAGGCCGTGTGCGAGCCGTGGCCGTTGCCGTCACGGGGCGAGAGGTACTCGCCCTGCTCCTCCGTGCCGATGTTGTCGACGCCGAAGCCGTCGACGAAGTAGCGCGCGCCGACCAGCTTCGTGTTGCAGTCCGAGGCGGTGAACTGGACGCCCGTCTGGCACACGCCGGTGAAGGTGCCGCCGTCGCTCTTGTCGTAGACGATCGAGTCGCCCTCGAGGTGCGGCTCGGCGCTGTCCTGCTCGCCGAGCGAGTCGCCCGCGAACGAGGCGTTGCCCGCGGCGATGCCCGAGTCGATGATCCCGACCACGACGCCGTCGCCCGCGGCGTCGCGGCCGCCGATCTCGTCCCATACGCCGCCGTTCCCCTCGGCGTCGCCGAGCCCGAGGAACTCGGTCGAGGGCGTCGCCTGGAGCTTCAGCAGCTCGTTCTTCGACACGGCCGCGACCGACGGGTCGGCGGCGAGGGCCCGCGCCTGGTCGGCGCTGAGGTCGGCGGCGAAAGCGTTCGTCGTCACCGAGAAGTGCGCGTCGACGGTGGCGCCGACCGCGTCGGCCACCTCTGCCTGGGTCTGCTCGAGGTGCTCGGACCACTCCTGCACCGGTGCAGCCTGCGCGTCGAGGCGCGCGCCCTCGGGGGCGGCCGTGGCGGCGAAGCCGGCCTTGCCGCCCTCGTAGGTCGCGGCCGCGGGCTCGCGCAGGGTGACGATGTACGACCCGCTCGCGAACTGGGAGTCGCCGACCACGGCGGGACCGTCGGCCGCCAGGGCCGAGGTGGCCGGCAGCGCGACGACGCCGGCGGCGACGAGTCCCGAGATGAGCAGTGCGGAGAGTGGAGCCTTCGGCCGTCGTCGGCCGGACGATGTGATCACAGGGTGCCTTCCGGGTGCCGCACCCGGTCGGGCACGGTCGATCCGTAAGAATTACCTGAGAATGCGACGACCCTCAACCGGGGGCCATGGCCGAACCCGGCCACTGTCCTCGATCGGCCACGGAATTTACACGGACGCAGCCGAACGGGGTACGCCCGGTCCCCCACGATGCCCACTGGACGAGGCCGCCCGCCGACCCGCGCCTCCTCGACGGGGTACGGACCGAGGAGGCGCGGGGCGACCGGTCAACGCGCGCGTCAGACCCAGCCGCGTCGCGCCGCCTCGACGCCGGCGTGGAAGCGGTTGCTCGCGCCGAGCTCGTCGAACAGGTCGTGCAGGCGACGGCGCAGGGTGCGGGGCGAGATCCCGAGCTGGCGGGCGATGACGTCGTCGGTGGCGCCCGCGGCCACGAACGCGAGCAGGTCGCGCTCGTCGACGGTCGGCGCGCGGAGGCCGGTCGTGGGGTCGGGCGGGCCGTCGGCGGAGACACGGCCGCCCGCCGCTCCGAGCACGTCGGACGGGACGCCGGGGCCCGAGCCCTGCGTGGCCGCCGCGAGCCGGGCCGCGACCTCGGACCAGTCGACGGCGGCGCCTGCTCCCTCGCCCGCGGCGCCGGCCGTCTCGGCCAGGGCGGGCACGGGGACGGCCGTCCGCCAGCGCGACTCGAACAGGTCGCAGAGGGCGGCGATCAGCGCGGGCGACTCCGTGAGGAGGGCCTCGGGGGCGGCCGTCGGGTCGTCGAGCGGTCCGACCGACACGAGCGCGACCTGGCGGTCGGCGATCGCGAGCTTGACCGGCAGGTCGTGGGTGACCCGCGCCTCCTCGCCGTCCGCCCCGAGCCGGTGGACTCCCTGCAGGCTGCCGTCGACCGTGAAGCTCGCGACCGTGTAGATCGCGCGCCAGTGCACGCCGCGGTTGAGCGCACCGCGCTCGACGGACTCGTTCGTGGCGACCACGTACGGCGGCCGGTCGAACGCGAGGAACTCGCCCCTCGCCCGGTGCTGCAGCCGGGAGTACCAGTCGCCCACCGCCGCGTGGCCGGTCAGCACCGTCGTCGTGCCCGACGGGTCGGCCACCCGGCGGCCGTCGTCGAAGAGGGCGCCCAGGCCCGAGACCGCGGTGCGGGCGTCGGCGAGCTGCTCGTCGTGGGCGGCGACGAGGGCGGACACCGCGACGCGGGGGTCGACGGCCCCGTAGCCGGGGGCCTGTCGGCCGTGGCCCTCGGCGGTGCGGTGCACGAGGCCGATGTTGCGCAGCTGCTCGAGGGCGGTGACGACGACGGCGTCGTCCAGCTCGCGGGCCGAGGCGATGGCGGCGACGTCGACGGTGTCGCCGCAGGTGAGCACGAACTCGTAGACCGCGGCGGTGACCGGGTCGATGCCGAGCGCGGCGAGGGAGGGCAGGGTCATCTGGCCATCGTGCCCTGCCGGGGCGTCCCGTGGCGACCCGGCAGGCCCGGCTGGCCCCTGGGCGACCCCGGCGTGCCCCGGGGCCGCCCCGCCGGCCGTCGCGGGGTAACGTCTTCCGGATGACCAGCTTCGGGGACGCTCCGTGAGCGACGGGGCGACCACCGCCTCCTCGCTGCGCCCCGACGTCCGTCGGCGCCGGTCGCCGGACCTCGCGTCGTGGCTGCCCGCCCGCTGGTCGACGGTGCTGACCGTCTACCTGGTGTCGCGCGTCTTCTCCCTGGTGCTGCTCGCCGTGGTGTGGGAGGCCGCGCGCCTCGCCGGCGTCGAGTTCCGCACGCCGGGCGCCGAGCTCTCGCTGCTCGACTTCACCACGTCGTGGGACGCCGACCGCTACCGGACGATCGCCCTGCAGGGCTACCCGACCGTGCTGCCGACCGACGCGGCGGGGAACGTGCTGCCGAACGAGTGGGCGTTCCTGCCGGTGTTCCCGACGCTCTGCCACCTGCTGATGGTGGCGACGGGCATGCCGTTCAGCGGTGCCGCCCTGCTGCTGTCGACCGCCTTCGGCGCGGGCGCCGCGCTCGTCCTCTACCGGCTCGTCGACCGGGCCGTCGGGCACCGCGGCGCGATCTGGGCCGTGCTGCTGCTCTGCTTCGGGCCGCTGGGGTTCCTGTTCTCCGTCGGGTACGCGGAGGGGCTGATGCTGTTCCTCCTCTTCGGCGGCGTGCTCGCCATTCAGCAGCGGCGGTACGGGCTCGTGCTCGCGTGCGGCGTGGTCGCGGCGTTCACGCGCCCGGGAGCGCTGGCGCTGGCACTGGCGCTCGCCGTGCACCTGGTGGTGCGGTGGCGGACGGAGCGGGCTGCGGGCCCGTCGTCGGGTCACGAGCCTGCTGCCGGGGTGTCGGGGGCGTCGTGGGCGTCGTGGGCGTGGTGGGCGTCGTGGGCGTCATGGCCGAGACTGCGGCCGTGGCCGTGGCAGGTGCTGCCCCGGCGCGACCTCGTGCAGATCGTCACGGCGGGAGCGGCCGTCGCCGCGGCCGGGCTCGCCTGGCCCGTCGTCGCGCACCTCGCCACCGGTCAGCACGACGCCTACCTGCAGACCGAGATGGCCTGGTGGGTCGACTACGTCGGCCGCCCTGCCTTCGTGCCGCTGACGCCGTGGTTCCTGCTCGCCGGGCGGTGGCTCGGCATCGCGGGCATCGCCCTCGTCGTCGCGCTGCTCGTGCTCGCCGCCGTGTGGTTCACCCGCCGGTCGACGCTGCGCCTCGGCCACGAGACCGTCGCGTTCACGGCGAGCTTCGCGCTCTACCTCGTGGCGGTGTTCCTGCCGCAGCAGAGCCTGTTCCGGCTGCTGCTGCCGCTGACGCCGCTGCTCGGCGCGCCGGCCGTCTCCGAGCGGCCCGTCGTCCGCCGGACGCTGCTCGTCGGCGGGATCGTGCTGCAGCCGGTTGCGGTCGTGCTGCTCTGGCTGTACGTCGCGCCGTAGCTGCAGCGCGGGCGCGCCGTAGCCGCAGCGTGGTCACGCCGTAGCCGCAGTCGCCTCACGCGCCCCGTCCGGGGGTGTTCACCTGCCGCACCGCGTCCGTTCACCGGGCGGACACGACCGCGGGTTCTGCTGGGCTCGGACGTGCAGGGAGTGCACGCCCGCCCGCGACCACGATCACTGGAGCAGACACGTGACCCCCACGAACACCCGCCGCCGCCGCGCGGCACTGGCCACGGGGGCGGCGGCGACCCTCGCCTCCTTCGCCCTCGTCCTCAGCCCGGCCGTCGCCCTCGCGGCGACGCCGGCCGACGTCGCCGACAACGGCGGGGCCGCCCGCAGCGCCGACGACAGCACCGCCGCCCTGCTCGAGTCGGTGAAGGCCGGACCGGCGAAGAACGTCATCCTGCTGATCGGCGACGGCATGGGCGACAGCGAGATCACGTCGGCCCGCAACTACGCCTACGGCGCCGGCGGGACCCTGCCCGGCATCGACGCCCTGCCCCTCACCGGCCAGTACACGACCTACTCGCTCGGCAAGGACGGCAAGCCCGACTACGTGCCCGACTCCGCCGCGACCGGCTCGGCCTGGGCCACCGGCACGAAGACCTACGACAACGCGATCTCGGTCGACATCGCGGGAACCCCGCAGGACACGCTCGTCGAGATCGCCAAGGCCAACGGCCTCAAGACCGGCAACGTGTCGACCGCCGAGCTGCAGGACGCGACGCCGGCCGTGCAGGCAGCCCACGTCGCGGCGCGCAGCTGCTACGGCCCCGACACGGTCGCGGCATGTGGCAAGGACGCCCTCGACCAGGGCGGCCTCGGCTCGATCAGCGAGCAGATCATCGGCACCCGTGCCGACCTCACCCTCGGAGGAGGCGCGGCGTCGTTCCGCCAGACGGCGCGCGCCGGCCAGTGGACCGGCCAGACCCTCGACGCCCAGGCGACCGACCGCGGCTACCAGCGCGTCACCGACCAGGCCGGCCTCGACGCCCTGACGGCCGCCGACCAGACCGCACCGGTGCTCGGCACCTTCGCGGACGGCAACTTCCCCACGCGCTTCGCCTCGACGACCGCGACCGTGGGAGGCGCCGACCTCGCACCGCAGACCTGCCAGCCGAACCCGGCACGCCTCAGCACCGACCTGTCGCTCGCCTCGCTGACCGAGAAGTCGATCGACCTGCTCGACGGCGACGACGGCTTCTTCCTGCAGGTCGAGGGCGCCTCCATAGACAAGCGCGACCACAGCGCCGACGCGTGCGGCCAGATCGGCGAGGTGCTCGACCTCGACGAGGCGGTCCGCTCGGCCCTCGACTTCGCCGAGGCCGACGGCGAGACGCTCGTCATCGTGACGGCCGACCACGCCCACACCAGCCAGATCGTCGACTCGACTCCCCCGGCCACGCTCAGCACCGCGCTGACCACCGTCGACGGCAGCACGATGAAGATCGCCTACGGCACCGCCGCGGCGGGCGGGTCGCAGCAGCACACCGGCACGCAGCTGCGCGTCGCCGGCTACGGCCCGGGAGCCGCGAACGTCGTCGGCCTGATCGACCAGACCGACAACTTCTTCACCATCGCGAACGCGCTGCAGCTCGACCGCGACCTGGTCTCGCTGAGCGCCGACGCGACGATCGCCGCGCCGACGCAGGTCGCGCCGGGTGCCACCTTCGACGTGGTCGTCTCGGGCCTCGACGGTGACCGCCAGGCGTCGGGCACGTTCGACGGAGACAGCCTCGGCACGGTCGACGTGATCGACGGCGTCGCGACGTTCACGGTGACGGCACCGGCCGGGCTGGGCGACCGGACGGTCACGGTCACGGGCGTGCAGACGGGCACCGTGCGGAGCGCCGCGGTCTCGGTCGTGGCCGACCCCGTCGCGTCGCCCTCGCCCTCGCCCTCCGCTCCCGCCACCGGCGGGGCCAGCGGCACCGGCACCGGCGGGTCGGGCTCCGGCACGGCCGCGGGGTCCGGTCCGCTCGCCTTCACCGGCTCGGACGCGCTCCCCGCCCTCGTGCTCGCGCTGCTGCTCGCGGGCGCCGGCACGGTGCTCGTGGCACGTCGGCGACGCCGCACCGTGATCGACCACTCGGGGCTGTAGCCCCGGCGGGAGATCGACCGGAGGCGCGGGTCCGACAGGGCCCGCGCCTCCTGCACGTCCCGGCCCCTGCGGAGGTCCGCCTCGACCCGTCCCGTCGACGGATCAGGTCACGTCGTCGCGGCCCCGGCTCGGCGCCCTCCGACGGCGCCGCCCACGACGTCGTCTCCTGACTCGTCGACACGACGCGGCCACACCGGCTGCGTCGAGGACTCAGGCGACGGCGACCCACCGCGGTCGCGACGCCTCCCGACGGGACCGCGAACGACGTCGACTCCTGACTCGTCGACGCCCGGCGGCGTCGGGCTGTCGGGCGCGTCGGCCTGCCGCGGCCTACGCGGCGACGCGGGCGTGCGCGTCGGCCAGCAGCTCGACCGAGCGGAGGCGGGCCGACGTGGCGAGCGACGAGTGCGCGACGATGACCTCGTCCGCATCGGCGCTGCGGGCGAACTCGGCGACGTAGTCCGCCACCTCCTCGCCCGTGCCGACGCCCGTGAAGGTCGTCATGCTGGCGACGTGCGCGCCGACGGGCGTGCGGAGCAGGTGGTCGAGCTCGTCGTCGCCGAAGGTCCGGTCGACCGTGATCTGCCCGCTCTGGCGGAGCAGCATGAGCAGGCGGGCGCGCTTCACGTCGGCGAGCTGCCGGTGAGCCTCGTCCGAGTCGTCGGAGGCGATGGCGTTGACGCCGGCGATCACGTACGGGGCGTCGAGCTGGGTCGACGGCTGGAACTCGCGGCGGTAGATCGCCACGGCGTCGTGCAGCATGTCCGGCGCGAAGTGCGACGCGAACGCGAACGGCAGGCCGAGCGCGGCGGCGAGCTGCGCCCCGAAGGTCGACGAGCCGAGGATGTACAGCGGCACGTTCGTCCCGGCCCCGGGCGTAGCGCTGACGCCGGGGATGCGCGACTGCCCGGCGAGGAACGCCTGCAGCTCGACGACGTCCTGCGGGAACCGCTCGGACGACGCCGGGTCGCGGCGCAGCGCGCGGAACGTCGCCTGGTCGCTGCCGGGCGCGCGGCCGAGGCCGAGGTCGATGCGCCCCGGGTGCAGGGTCTCGAGGGTGCCGAACTGCTCGGCGATGGTCAGCGGCGAGTGGTTCGGCAGCATCACGCCGCCCGAGCCGAGCCGGATCGTCGACGTCTGGCTCGCCACGTGGGCGATCAGCACCGACGTCGCGCTCGACGCGATCGTCGCCATGTTGTGGTGCTCGGCGTACCAGACGCGTCGGTACCCGCTCTTCTCGGCCTGCTGCGCGAGGGCGACCGACGCCGCGAAGCTGTCGCGCGCCGTCTCTCCGGGTGCGATGGGGGCGAGGTCCAAGATCGAGAGGGGAACGGTCATGCAGGCTGCAACCACGGAGGCACGGGTGGTGTTCCCGCACGTGCTGCGCAGACGAACGAGGAGGCGGCCCGCGCCGTCCCTCAGGACCGCGCGGACCGCCTCCTCGGCTGGCTCTGCCGGCGGCTACAGGCCGCGCGCCAGGCGGTGGTACGCCGCGTTCCAGCGCACCTCGCGCGTGAACTCGCGCATGGTGGTGTGCTCGTCGATGATCAGCAGCTCGGTCTCGAGGATGCGCGCCAGGTCCTCGAAGGCCTCGAGGCCGACGGCCGTCGACATCACGGTGTGGTGGGCGGCGCCGGCCGTGAGCCAGGCCTCGGCCGAGACGGCGAACGAAGGGCGGGGCTCCCAGACGGCACGGCCGACGGGCAGGTTCGGCAGGTCGGCGTCGGGCTCGACCACGTCGACGACGTTGACCGTGAGGCGGAAGCGGTCGCGGACGTCGCTCATCGCGACGACGACGGCCTCGCCGGGGTCGGCCGTGAAGACCAGCCGGACCGGGTCGTCCTTGCCGCCGATGCCGAGCTCGTGCACCTCGAGCGACGCGCGGGCCGTGCTCAGCGACGGGCTGACCTCGAGCATGTGCGCGCCGAGGATCTTCTCGGCGCCGGGCACGAGGTGGTAGGTGTAGTCCTCCATCAAGGAGGCGCCCCCCGGCAGGCCGGCGCCCATCACGGCGGCAGCACGAACGAGCACCGCGGTCTTCCAGTCGCCCTCGGCGCCGAAGCCGTAGCCCTCGGCCATCAGACGCTGCACGGCGAGGCCGGGGAGCTGCTTCAGCGCCCCCAGGTCCTCGAAGTTGGTCGTGAAGGCGCCGAAGCCGCCGGCCTCGAGGAACGAGCGCAGCCCGATCTCGATCGCCGCGCCGTCGCGCAGCGACTGGTGGCGCTCGCCCCCGGCACGCAGCTCGGGGACGACGTCGTACTCGCGCTCGTACAGGGCGGCGAGGTCGTCGACCGCGGACTCGGGGGCCGCGGCCACCGCCTCCGCCAGCTCGTTGACGCCCCAGGTGTTGACCTGCACGCCGAACGCGAGCTCGGCCTCGGTCTTGTCGCCCTCGGTGACGGCGACGAAGCGCATGTTGTCGCCGAAGCGGGCGAGCTTCAGCGAGCGCATGGCGGCGGCGCCGGCTGCGGCACGCATCCAGGTGCCGACCTGCTGCTGCACGCGGGGGTCGCTGACGTGCCCGACGACCGTCTTGCGCGGGGCGCCGAGGCGGGTCTGGACGTAGCCGAACTCGCGGTCGCCGTGCGCGGCCTGGTTCAGGTTCATGAAGTCGAAGTCGATCTCGGCCCAGGGCAGCTCGACGTTCGCCTGCGTGTGCAGGTGCAGCAGGGGCTTGCGGAGGGCGTCGATGCCGCCGATCCACATCTTGGCGGGGCTGAACGTGTGCATCCAGGCGGTGACGCCGATCACGGAGTCGTCGAGGTTCGCCTCGAGCATGGTGCGCTTGATCGTCTCGGCGTCGGTGAGGACGGGCTTCCAGACCAGCTCGACGGGCACGCCCGAGGCGGCGGCGAGCTCGTCGGCGATGGCCCTCGACTGCTCGGCGACCTGGCGCAGCGTCTCCTCGCCGTAGAGGCCCTGGCTGCCGGTGAGGAACCAGACCTGCTTCGAGGCGAGGAAGGCCTCGGGGTCGACGACGTGGGAGGGCGTGGTGCTGGTGGTGTCGATGCTCATGCGAGTGCTCCTGAGGGCTTCTGGCCGTAGACGTTCTGGTAGCGGTCGAAGAGAGCGTCGATGCTCTCGGCCGGGATGGGGATCGGCTCGCCGAGCTGGCGGCTGAGGTGGATCGTGCGGGCGACGTCCTCCGTCATGACGGCGGCCTTGACGGCGTCGCGGGCGTCCTTCCCGATGGTGAAGACGCCGTGGTTCTGCATCAGGACGGCGCGGCTGCGGTGGCCGTCCAGCGTGCCGACGATGCCCTCGCCGATCGACTCGTCGCCGATGATCGCGAACGGGCCGATCGGGATCTCGCCGCCGAACTCGTCGGCCATCGCGGTGATCACGCACGGGATCGACTCGCCGCGGGCGGCCCAGGCCGTGGCGTACGTGGAGTGCGTGTGCACGACTCCCCCGACCTTCGGCATGTGGCGGTAGACGTAGGCGTGCGCCGCGGTGTCGCTCGACGGGCTCCGCTCGCTGCCCGGGCTGCCCTCGACGACCGTGCCGTCGAGGTGGCAGAGGATCTGGTTCTCGGGCGTCAGGTCGTCGTAGTCGACGCCGCTCGGCTTGATCACGAACAGGTTCGTGCCG
This sequence comes from Frigoribacterium sp. PhB116, assembly GCF_004364285.1. Lineage (GTDB taxonomy): Bacteria > Actinomycetota > Actinomycetes > Actinomycetales > Microbacteriaceae > Frigoribacterium. Next base: position 1,248,086 of record NZ_SOBE01000001.1, read on the forward strand.
GGCACGCGCTGCGAGACGTTGCCGCCCGTCCAGACCACGAGGCCGTACCGGGTCAGCTCGGCGTGCAGGTCGCACACGGCGCGACGCGTCTCGTCGATGGCGGTCTCGGTCGCGCGGTCGATGAAGCTCACGGGGTCACCTCCGCGGCGGTGTCGGCGGCGGCCGAGCCGCCGGAGGCGGCGGGCGCCTCGGGCTCGGCGACCGGTGCGTGCGAGCCGCCCCGCGCCTCCCTGCTGATCGCCTTGAGGCGGTGCATCACGTCGTTGCCGCCGCGTCCGAACCAGTCGTGCAGCAGCAGGTACTCGGCGTAGAGCGCGTCGTACGCGTCGGCGGCGGCGGGGTCGGGCGTGTAGGAGGCGCGGTCCAGGCTGCCCATCGCGTCGCTGGCCACGCGGGTGTCCGGGTAGGCACCTGCGGCGACGGCGGCGTGGATCGCGGAGCCGAGCGCGGGGCCCTGCTCGCTGCGGATCGTCGAGATCGGCATGCGGAGCACGTCGCTGTAGGTCTGCATGAGGTGACGGTTCTTGAGCAGGCCGCCGGCGGCGATGAACTCGGTGACGGGGACGCCGGAGTCGTTGAAGGCCTCGACGATGCGTCGCGTGCCGAACGCCGTGGCCTCGAGCAGCGCCCGGTAGCCGTCCTCGGGGGCGGTGCCGAGCGTCTGGCCGACGATCACGCCGCTCAGCTCGTGGTCGACGAGCACCGAGCGGTTGCCGCTGTGCCAGTCGAGCGCGACGAGGCCGTGGGCGCCGACGGGCTGCTCGTAGGCGAGGTCGGTCAGGTACTGGTGCACGCTGGTGCCGGCCGCCTCCGCCGCGTCGACCGACGACTGCGGCACCTGGTTGCGGACGTACCAGGCGAAGATGTCGCCGACGCCCGACTGGCCGGCCTCGTAGCCCCAGAAGCCCTCGGTGATGCCGCCGTCGACGACTCCGCACATGCCGGGGACCTCGGCCAGCTCGGCGCCGTTCATGACGTGGCAGGTGCTCGTGCCCATGATCGCGACCATCTGGCCTGGCTGCGTGGCCTTGGCGGCGGGGGCCGTGACGTGGGCGTCGACGTTGCCGACCGCGACGGCGATGCCCTCGGGCAGGCCGGTCCAGCCGGCCGCCTCCGCGGTCAGCGTGCCGGCGGCGTCGCCGAGGGCGCCGATCTCGTGCACGACCTTCGTCTCGGCGAAGTCGGCGAAGTCGGGGTTGAGCGCGGCGAGGAACTCGGCGCTCGGGTACTCGCCGTCCTGCAGGATGCCCTTGTAGCCGGCCGTGCAGGCGTTGCGGACGTAGCGGCCGCTGAGCTGCCAGATGATCCAGTCGGCCGCCTCGACCCAGTGCTCGGTCGCGGCGTAGACCTCGGGGTCCTCCTCGAGCAGCTGGAGCCCCTTGGCGAACTCCCACTCGCTCGAGATGAGCCCGCCGTAGCGCGGCAGCCACGACTCGCCGCGTTCGCGGGCGAGCTCGTTGATGCGGTCGGCCTGGCCCTGGGCGGCGTGGTGACGCCACAGCTTGACGTAGGCGTGCGGCCGGTCGGCGAACTGCTCGAGCTCGTTGAGGGGCGTGCCGTCAGCCGTCGTGGGGACCATCGTGCAGGCGGTGAAGTCGGTGCCGATGCCGATGACGGAGGCCGGGTCGATGCCGGACTCGGCGAGGGCACGGGGCACGGCCTGCTTGAGCACGTCGACGTAGTCGCTCGGCACCTGCAGTGCCCAGTCGGCGGGCAGTCGAGCCCCGCCGACGGGCAGGGTCCGGTCGACCACGGCATGCGCGTAGTCGTGGGTGGCGGTGCCGAGCTCGGCCCCGTCGGACACGCGGACGACGACCGCCCGTCCGCTCAGCGTGCCGAAGTCGACGCCGACGACGTGTGCGTCGGGCGCGGCGGTGGTGTCTGCCATGGAACGTCCTTGTCCTGGTGGTGCGAGCCCCGGAGGGGCGGGTCTGGTGGGGGGCCCACGCGAAAGTGAGCGCTCACATTCTCACACGCCGCGGGTCGTGCGTGCAACGCGGAGGGGGCCCCGGAGAGGAGCCGCCGAGGCCGGCTCAGTGTCGGCTCGACGCCGGTCCGGGGACGGCTCAGCGCGGGCTCGACGACGGGTCAGCGCCGGGGCGACGCCGTCGAGCGCCGGACGACCAGCTCGGGCAGCACGGCGTCGACGGTCTCGTCGTCGCCCGCGAGCACGGCCTCGACCGTGTCCATGATGCGGCGGCCGAGCGCCTCGAAGTCCTGCCTGACGGTCGTGAGCGGGGGCAGGAAGTGCGCCGCCTCCGGCACGTCGTCGAAGCCGACGATGCTCACGTCCCGGGGCACCTCGAGGCCGGCGTCGCAGAACGCGTGCATGGCGCCCAGGGCCATCTGGTCGTTGGCGCAGAACACCGCGGTGACGCCTCCGCGCTCGGCGAGCTCGAGGCCCAGCCTGTGCCCGGAGGCGGGCGTCCAGTCACCCCGCAGCAGCGGCCCCGCGTCGAGGCCGAGCCGATCGCACGCGTCGCGCCAGCCGCGCTCGCGGTCGCGCCCGTCCATCCAGGCCTCGGGCCCCGCCACGTGGGCGACGGAACGGTGGCCGAGCGAGGCGAGGTGCTCGACGGCGAGCTCGGCGCCGGCGGCCTGGTCGATCGACACGGCGTGGTGGCCGTCCTCGGCGACGCTGTCGGCGGTGACCAGGGGAACCGCCACCCGGGAGGAGCGCAGCACGTCGAGAGCCTCGGCGTCCGGCGCGATCAGCACGATGGCGGCCACCGCCTGGCCGACGAACGCGTCGACGGCCTGCTGGACGGCCCGGGCGTCGTCGCCGTCGAGGGTGGCCATCGACACCTGGTAGCCGGCTCGGCGAGCCGCGCCGTTGAAGCCGTGCATCGTGCTCGACGGCCCGTAGAAGGGGAACCCGGTGCTGATCAGCCCGATCGACCGGGTCTTGCGGCTGGCGAGCGCCCGCGCGGTGAGGCTCGGCCGGTAGTTCAGCTTCTCGACGGCGGCGTCGACCTTGGCCTTGGTCGTCGGGCGCACGGTGGGGTCGCCGTTGACGACGCGCGACACCGTCTGGTGCGAGACGCCGGCCTCGGCCGCGACGTCGAAGAGGGTTGCCACTGTCTGATCCTAAAGGTCGTTCGGTTTCTGCTCGGGCCGGTGGTGCCGGACCCAGCCGGGTGGCCGGATGGCCGGGTGGCCAGGTCACCGGGCCTCGTCGAGGACTCAGGCACCGGCGTCGCCACCCCCCGGGGACGACGGAGGCGCGGTCCCCCCTGGGCCGCGCCTCCTGATCCGTCGACCGACCGACCGGTCGACGAGTCTCGCCGAGCCGAGCTGAGCTGGTGCTCGCTCGCTCGCTGCTCGCCGCTACTTGCCGCTCGAGGCGGCGCGACGCTTGTTGAAGACGTCGAACGCGACCGCGGCGAGCAGCACGAGCCCCTTGATGAGGGACTGGTACTCGGTGCCGACGCCGAGGATCGACATGCCGTTGTTCAGGATGCCGATGATCAGGCCTCCGACGATGGCGCCGGTGACCGTGCCGATGCCGCCCGTGACCGCCGCGCCGCCGATGAAGACGGCCGCGATGGCGTCGAGCTCGAACCCGTTGCCGGCGCTGGGGCTGGCGAGGTTCAGCTGGCCGGTGAAGACCAGGCCGGCGAGGGCCGAGATGACGCCCATGTTCACGAAGAGCAGGAAGGTGACGCGCTTGGTCTTGATGCCCGACAGCTCGGCGGCGTGCAGGTTGCCGCCGATGGCGTAGACGTGGCGGCCGAAGACCGAGTTCTTCATGACGGTCGAGTACACGACGACGAGCACGGCGAGCACGACCAGGACGATCGGGGTGCCCGAGTAGCTGGCGAGGAGGAACCCGATGTACATGACGAGGGCGACCGTGAAGACCATCTTCGTGATGAACCACAGGAACGGCTCGTCCTCGAGCTGGTACTTGCGACGCGTGGCACGGCCGCGGAGGCCCGTGCCGATCAGCGCGAGGGCGGCGATGGCACCGAGCACCAGGGTCAGCGGCTCGTAGCCGGTCGAGCCGAATGCGGGCAGGAAGCCCGAGCCGATGTCGCGGAACCCCTGGGGGAAGGGCGAGATCTGCTGGTTCTGCAGGGCGATCTGCGCCGCGCCGCGGAAGGCCAGCATGCCCGCCAAGGTGACGATGAACGCCGGGATGCCGAAGTAGGCGATCCAGAAGCCCTGCCAGGCGCCGACCAGGCCGCCGAGCACGAGGCAGAGGACGACCGCGACGGGCCAGGGCAGGCCCCACTGCGTGATCATCACGCCGGCCATGGCGCCCGTGAAGGCGACGATGGAGCCGACCGACAGGTCGATGTGGCCGGCGATGATGACCATCACCATGCCGATGGCGAGGATCAGGATGTAGCTGTTCTGCACCACCAGGTTCGACACGTTGATCGGCGCCAGCGTGATGCCGTTCGTCGTGATCTGGAAGAACAGCACGATCACGATCAGCGCGATGAAGAGGCCGATCTGGCGCAGCTGCCCGCCGAGGTACGAGACCGCACCGACGAGGGGGTTGCCGCCGGAGCCGCTCTGCGGCTGACGGGAGGTGGGCGACCCGCCCGTGGGCTTCGGGTCGGTGGCCTGGGTGGGGCTAGGCGCGCTCATTGACGGGGCTCTCTCGTTCGAGGGTCATGTACTTCAGGAGGAACTCGGGGGTCGCCTCGGCGATCGGCACGTCGGCCGTGATGCGCCCCTCCGAGAGGGTGTAGATGCGGTCGCAGATGCCGAGCAGCTCCGGCAGCTCGCTCGAGATGACGATCACGCCCTTGCCGGCGTCCGCGAGCTGGTTGATGATCGTGTAGATCTCGTACTTCGCGCCGACGTCGATGCCGCGGGTGGGCTCGTCGAGGATGAGCACGTCAGGGTCGGTGTACATCCACTTCGAGAGCACGACCTTCTGCTGGTTGCCGCCCGAGAGCTTGCCCGTCAGGGCGGCCACGTTGGGCGCCTTGATGTTCATGCTCTTGCGGTACCGCTCGGCGACCGTGCTCTCTTCCGAGCTGTTCACGAAGCCGGCCTTGGCCAGCTTGCGGAGCGCCGAGCCCGAGACGTTGCGGGTGATGTCGTCGATCAGGTTCAGGCCGTACTTCTTGCGGTCCTCGGTCGCGTACGCGATGCCGGCGTCGATGGCCTTGCTCACCGTGCCCGTGTCGATCTTCTCGCCGCGCTTGTAGACGGTGCCCGAGATGCCCGTGCCGTAGCTCTTGCCGAAGACGCTCATCGCGAGCTCGGTGCGCCCGGCCCCCATCAGGCCCGCGATGCCGACGATCTCGCCGGCCTTCACGTTCAGGTTGGCCTGGTGGATGATCTCGCGGGTCGCGTCGAGCGGGTGGTGGACGGTCCAGTCCTCGATGCGGAGCAGCTCCTCGCCGACCTTCGACTCGTGCGCCGGGTACCGGCTCTCGAGGTCGCGGCCGACCATGCCCTTGATGATCCTGTCCTCGGTGACCTCGCCGGCGTGCATGTCGAGCGTCTCGATCGTCTTGCCGTCGCGGATGATCGTCACCTTGTCGGCGATCGCCTTGATCTCGTTCAGCTTGTGGCTGATGATGATCGACGTGATGCCCTGCCCCTGCAGGCTCTTGATGAGGTCGAGCAGGTGGGCGGAGTCGTCGTCGTTCAGCGCCGCGGTCGGCTCGTCGAGGATGAGCAGCTTCACGCGCTTCGAGAGGGCCTTGGCGATCTCGACGAGCTGCTGCTTGCCGACGCCGATGTCGGTCACCTTGGTCACCGGGTTGTCGCGCAGCCCGACGCGGGCCAGCAGGCCGGCGGCGTCGAGGTTGGTCTTGTTCCAGTCGATGAAGCCGCCCTTGGACTGCTCGTTGCCGAGGAAGATGTTCTCGGCGATCGACAGGAAGGGGCTGAGGGCCAGCTCCTGGTGGATGATGACGACGCCCGCGGCCTCGGAGTCGTTGATGTTCTTGAAGTCGACGGGCTGGCCGTCGAGCAGGATCTGGCCGTCGAACGAGCCGGACGGGTAGACCCCCGACAGCACCTTCATCAGCGTCGACTTGCCGGCGCCGTTCTCGCCGCAGATCGCGTGGACCTGGCCGCGCTCGACCTCCAGCGTGACGTCCTGCAGGGCCTTGACGCCGGGGAACGTCTTCGTGATGTCGCGCATCTCGAGGATCGTGTTCGCCACGTGTTCCTTCTTTCGTGCATGGGGTGGGGCGGAGCTGTGGGGCGCAGGAGGTGCGGAGCGGGTGCACCGCACCTCCTGCGCCCCGGGGAGGGGAGACCTACTTGAGGTCGGCCTCGGTGTAGTAGCCGCTGTCGACGAGGACCTCTTTGTAGTTGTCCTTCGTGACGATGGTCGGCTGGAAGAGGTACGTCGGGACGACCTTCTCGCCGTTGTCGTACGTCTTGTCGTCGTTCGTCTCGGGCGTCTTGCCGTTGAGGATGTCGTCGGCCATCACGACGGACTGGTCAGCGAGCTGACGCGTGTCCTTGTAGATGGTCGAGTACTGCTGACCGGCGATGATCGACTTGACCGAGGCGGCCTCGGCGTCCTGGCCGGTCACGATCGGCAGCGCGTCCGAGCTGTAGCCGGCGCCCTCGAGGGCGGAGATGATGCCGATCGAGATGCCGTCGTAGGGCGAGAGCACGCCGTCGAGCTTGGTGCCGCCCGAGTAGGTCGACGCGATCAGGTTCTGCATGCGCGCCTTGGCGGTGGCAGGGTCCCACTGCAGCGTGGCGGCCTGCGTGAACTCGGCCTGGCCGGAGCCGATGGTGAGCGAGCCGTCCTCGATGTAGGGCTTGAGGGTGTCCATCGCGCCGTTGAAGAAGAAGGTCGCGTTGTTGTCGTCGGGGCTGCCGGCGAAGACCTCGATGTTCTTCGGCTCGGCGCCGTCGATCTTCTTGCCGTCGGCGTCGGCGAGGCCGAGACCGGTGAGGAGGCTGGTGCCCTGGTCGACGCCGACCTTGTAGTTGTCGAACGAGACGTAGTAGTCGACGTTCTCGTTGCCCGTCAGGAGGCGGTCGTACGAGATGACGTCGATGCCGGCCTTGGCGGCCGAGTCGAGCTGGTCGCTGAGCGAGCCGCCGTCGATCGAGGCGACGATGAGGACCTTCGCGCCCTTGGTGATCATGTTGCTGACCTGCTGGACCTGCTGCGGGATCTTGTTGTCGGCGTACTCGAGGTCGACCTTGTAGCCCTTCTTCTCGAGGGCGCTCTTGACGGCGTCGCCGTCCTTGATCCAGCGCTCGGAGACCTTCGTGGGCATCGCGACGCCGATGAGGGCGCCCGAGTTGTCTCCGCCGCTGTCGCCGCTGCCGCTGTCGCCGCCACGACCGCCGCCGGCGCAGCCGGCGAGCGAGATGGCGAGTCCGGCGGCGACGATGCCGACCATGAGCTTCTTGTTGTTCACGGGGATTCCTTCGTGTCCGTGTCATCTCGACGGCGTCGTCGATGACGGATGGTGTGCTGCGTGGGTGGTGCAGGGATCGGCGGGGGCGAGCGGCGGGACGTCGCGGGACCGGGCCGGGGGGCGGCGGGTCGCGACCGGGGTCACGGCGAGCCGGCCGGCGCACGGGGAGGCGCGCCGGAGCAGAGGGGCCTAGGCGGGGGCGGAGGCGCGGAGGGCCGAGGAGGCGGCGGCGACGCGAGCGGTCGGCGCTGCCGACGAAGCGGCGCGAGCGGCCGAGGAGCCAGCTGCGGCCTGGGGCGGGGCCGAGGCGGCGGGGGTGGTGCGAGCGGTGCGGTTCACAGGTGACCTCTTCGTCAGGTGGTGTGTCGCTGGTGCGCGGGACGGTGCGGGGGGGGTGTGACAGGTGGTGCTGGGCGGCTCCGATGTCGGGGCCGTGCGTCACCGGTGCGGCTGCTGTGCCGACCCGGCATAGCGGATGTGACCGTTTCATGTGAGCGCTCACATCTGTGGTCCGGGGCAACTATGAGGCAGGCCGCGACCGATGTCAAGTCGCGCGCTCGGGGGCCAGGGTTCACACGCCGGATACACGCCGTTCACGGGCCTGAGCGGAACGCGGGGCACGATGTGCGCATGATCACCGTCACGGCCACCGTCCACACCGCGCACGACAGCGCCGGGTTGTTCTGGCTGTCGCGGCGGCTCCTGGCTGAGCACACGACGGCACGCGTCGACGAAGGGCAGTACCTCGTGCAGCTCGCCGACGCCGGGACCGTGCTGCTCACCGAGCTGCCCGAGATGCTGCGCTTCGACGTCGTGGTGCGGGACGAGCTCGCCGCCCGCCGCACCCGGCGCGCCCTCGACGGAGTGCTGGACCGCTGGTCGCTCGGCGCCGTCTCGGCGGTCACTTGGCAGGCGGAGCGACTCGACGCGGAGCCGATCGGCGCGTAGGCGCCCCGGCCTGGCCGGGTCAGGCGATCGCGGCGATCGTCCACGACACGGTGTGCGACTCCCCCGACGCGAGCCGGACGAGGTCGACGCCGCTCGTGAAGGCGTCCGGCGGGCAGGTCATCGGCTCCACGGCGAGGCCGAGGCGGTCGAGCTCGGGCTCGGGGCGGTCGCCCGTGTGCACCTGGACCCAGGGCAGCTCGGAGACGGCCCACGACATCGCGACGCCGCGGCCGTCGCGGGCGACGACCTCGACCGTGGCGCGGCCCTCGGCGTCCGCGTCGATCTCGGTGAAGGCGTGGTCGACGAACAGGTCGCCGACGGGGCGGGCCTCGCGGAAGTCGAAGCCGTCGCGCTCGGTGACGCCGTGCACGCCGGTGGGGACGAGGCGCTCCTCGGTGACCTCGAGGTAGCTCGCCGCCGGGAGCAGCAGCGACCAGTCGTCGACCCGGCCCTCGCCGGCGACGAGGTACGGGTGCGGCGCGACGCCGTACGGAGCCGTGCCCTGCCCGACGTTCGTCGCCGTGACCGTGGTGACGAGGCCGGCGTCGCCGAGTTCGTACACGGCCCGGAGCTCGAGGCGGTAGGGGTAGCCGTCGCTCGGTGCGAGCCGGGTCACGAGGGAGGCGCGGTGCGCGTCGGCCTCGTCGGCCGGGTCGGACGCCCAGTCCGCCCACTGCACCAGCCCGTGCAGCGCGTGGCCCCGCTCGACCTCGTTGAGGGGCAGCTGGCGCTCGGCCCCGTCGTCGTCCCACGAGCCGTCGACGACCCGGTTCGGCCACGGGGCGAGCAGCGCGCCGCGGTACAGCGGACGCACCTCGTCGAGGCCGAACGGGACGACGAGGTCGCGACCGTCGTGCGTCAGTGAACGCAGCGTGGCACCGACCCCGGCGATCTCGGCCCGGTACGGGCCGTGCTCGAGCACGGTGGGCACGCCGCTGACGGGGACGGCGGCAGGCGTCGCCGGGTCGGTGACGGCGGTGGTGGCGGTGGTGGTCTCAGGCACGGGCGGCTCCTCCGAAGACGGTGTGGTCGAGGTGCGCGTTGCGGAACCGGCCCTCGGGGTCGACGGCGGCGGCGTGGGCCGCGAAGTCGTCCAGTCGAGGGTAGCGACGACGCAGCACCCCGTGGTCGAGGCCGGACACCTTGCCCCAGTGGGGGCGGGCGTCGAACGGGGCCAGCGCCTCCTCGACGCTCGGGAGCACCGCGAGCACCGCCTCCGTGTCGCGACGCCAGGTGAAGTGGAACGCGATGCTGTCGCGGCCGCCGCTCGGGCTGAGCCAGGCGTCGTCGGCGGCGACGCTGCGGATCTCGCTGACGAAGATCACGTCGGCCAGGCTCTCGCCGATCGCTCGGAGAGCCTCGACGGCGGCCGGGGCGTGCTCGGCGGGGACGAGGTACTCGCTCTGGATCTCCTCCCCCGCACTCGGCGTGAACTCGGCGCGGAAGTGCGGCAGCCGGTCGAGCCACGGGCCGGGGACGCCGAGCTGCGGGGTGACGGCGTCGGCCGCCGTGTCGGGCAGCATGTGCACGGCCTCGGAGGCGGGGCGCGCGCCGAGCGCGACGAGGTCGAGCGGCGTCGCGAGCGGCGCGTCGCCGACCCGCGCCTTCGCCCAGACCTGGCCGACGACGTCGCCCGTCCACCTCGTGAAGAGGCTGACGCTGTAGGCGTGCGCCATCAGTGCGTCGAAGTCCTCGAGGGCCGCCTCCCACGGGAGGTCGTGGTGGACGGTCTGCACCACGTCGAACGTCGGCACGGTGTCGAGCACGAGCGCCGTGACGATCCCGAGGGCACCGAGGCCGACGACGGAGGCGCCGAACGCCTCGTCACCGCGTCGGACGACGTCGAGCGAGCCGTCGGCCCGCACGATCTCGACCGCGGCGACGCTCGCCGAGAGCGCGGGGTTGCGCACCCCGGAGCCGTGGGTGCCCGTCTGCACGGCGCCGGCCACGCTGATGTGCGGCAGCGAGGCGAGGTTCAGCAGGGCACGGCCGCGTGCCTGCAGCTCGCGGGCGAGGACGGCGTGCGTCGTGCCGGCCCCGACACGCACCGTGCCGGCTGCCTGGTCGAGCTCGATCGGGAGCCCCAGGGCCTCGGTCGAGACCAGCACCCCGTCGGTGTCCGCCACCCGGTTGAACGAGTGCCGCGAGCCGATCGCCTTCACGCGACGGCTGGACGCGACCACGTCGCGCAGCTCGTCGACCGAGGTCGGGGTGCGGAGGTCGGTCGTCGTGTACTCGACGTTCTCGGCCCAGTTGTGCATGAGACTCCTTCGACTCGGTGGCGGCGTCCAGTCTAGTGAGCGCTCACTCGGAGCGGGCCGAGCCCGTGCCGGTGCTCATGTCCCCCTCACTGGGGACCGCCGACCCCCCGGACCGGGGCCGCGTCCCCCGTTGTCCCCCGGGCCAGGACGCGGTTCGCTGGGTACAGGCCCCGGGAGACCGCCGCCGACCGACCACGACCCAGGGGAACACCACGATGGACTCGACCGCACACGGCACCGACGCCGTCCGCGCCTCCGCTCCGCAGCAGCTCCGCCACGATCGCCGGGTGCGCCCCGAGCGCGTCGTCGGACTGCGCCGTGCGCCGTCGTTCTTCCTCACCTGGCTCGACGTCCCGAACGACGGCAGCGACCCGGCCCTGCCGCTCGGTGCCTGCCTCGTGCTCCGCCGCGTCGGCGGCCAGACCCCCCGCGACGTCGTCGTCGAGCTGCCCGGCGGCGTCGCCCGCCGCTCCGACGCCCTCCGTCGCCGCTCGGCGATGGGCGTCGCGACGCCGACCGAGATCGGCGCCCTCGCCGAGCTCGGCACCGTCTTCGTCGAGTGGACCTCGTCGGACGGCGTCCGCCGCACCACCTGGCTGCGCGTGCCGTCGGTGCCCGCGCGCTACCGCGTCCGTCGCGCCGCCTAGCCGCGTCGTGTCGCCCCGGCGCGCGTCAGCGCGTCAGCGCCTCAGCGCCGGTACGCCGCCGCCGGGTGCGACGCCGGGAGCCGCGGCCCGCCTCCCGTGTACCGCTCGCGCAGCGTCTCGCCCGGCACGTACGCCTCGCGCACGCGCCCGCGACGGCGCAGCTCGGGCACGACCAGCTCGACGAAGTCGCGCAGCGTGTCGTACGAGTGGTACTGCCGCAGGTTGATGCCGTCGATCCCCTCCTCGTCGAGCCACCGCTCGATCTCGTCGGCGACGACCGTCGGCGTCCCGGCGACGAAGAACGCGCCGCCCCAGGCCTCGTCCACGCTCGCGATCAGCTCGCCGACCGTGATGTCGAGAGGCAGGGAGGCGGCCGCCGGGTGCTCGAGGCGCCCCTCGGCCACGAGGGCCTCGCGGACGGTCGTCGCGGGGTCGTGCGACGGCGCGTCGAAGGGGACGCTGCGGTGCACGAGCGCGCCTTGCTCGCTGGCGAACGACTCGTAGAGGGCCAGCTTCTCGGCCACCGCCTCCTCGGTCTCGGCCGTGATCACGCCGGCCTGCACGATGAAGCGGACGTCGTCGGCAGCCCGGCCCGCCTCGACGGCCGCGGCCCTGGTGGCCTCCGCCACGCGGGCCACCGCACGTCCGCCGGTGAAGACGACCTCGGCGTTGCGGGCGGCCTGCTCCACGCCGGTCGGCGACGCAGTCGCGAGGAAGAGCACCGGGGTGCGCTGCGGCGACGGCTCGCTGAGGTGCGGCCCGACGACCTTGTAGAAGCGGCCGTCGTGGTCGATCGTGTGCACCTTCGACGGGTCGGTGTACACGCCTGAGCCGGGCGCGAGTCCGTCGGCGATCGGGTCGGCGACGACGGCGTCGTCCTCCCACGAGCCCTCCCAGAGCTTGTAGAGCACGTCCAGGTACTCGGCCGCCCGGGCGTAGCGCTCCTCCTTCGGGATCTGGTCGTCGAGCCCGAAGTTGCGCGCGGCCGAGGGCAGGTACGAGGTGACGACGTTCCAGCCGACGCGGCCCCCCGTCAGGTGGTCGAGCGTCGACATGCGTCGCGCGAACGCGAAGGGAGGCTCGTAGCTCGTCGACGCGGTGACGCCGAAGCCGAGGTGCTCGGTCACCGCGGCCATCGCCGGCACGACGAGCATCGGGTCGTTCGCGGGCGCCTGTATCCCCTCGAGCAGGGCCGGCGCCGGGCTGTCGCGGTAGACGTCGTAGGTGCCGAGCACGTCGGCGAGGAACACGGCGTCGAAGCCGCCCTGCTCGGCCAGCCGCGCGAGCTCGGTCCAGTAGCGGATGTCGGTGTACTCGCGACGGTGGTTGCCGGGGAGCCGCCAGAGGCCGTGCGTGATGTGGCCGACGCAGTTCATCTCGAAGAGGTTGAGGATCAGCTTCTTCCTCGCGGCGGGCGCGGCGTCGGCGTGGGGTGCGGTCTCGGGCGTCGGGGCGGTCTCGTCGGTCACCCGGTCGACACTGCCACAGGCCGGAGGCGCGGGCCTAGCCCGTGACGCCCCGCGACGGGTGGTACCGCGGTACCACCACGACGGCACCGTGCTCCGACGAGGGCGACGAGCTTGCTCCGTAGCGTCGTGACCATGATCGAAGCCAGCCACCTCACCAAGCGCCACGGCGCCTCCCTCGCCGTCGACGACGTCTCGTTCACGGTCGCGCCGGGCACCGTCACCGGGTTCCTCGGGCCGAACGGCGCCGGCAAGTCGACCACCATGCGGATGATCGTCGGGCTCGACCGGCCGACCTCGGGCACGGTCACCGTGAACGGGAACCGCTACGCCGACAGCCCGGCGCCCCTGCAGGAGGTGGGGGTCCTGCTCGACGCCGGAGCCGTCCACCCCGGGCGCACGGCCCGCGACCACCTCCGCACCGTCGCCCGGACGCACGGCATCCCCGACCGCCGCGTCGACGAGGTCATCGGGCTCACCGGCCTCGAGTCGGTCGCACGTCGCCGTGCCGGCACCTTCTCCCTCGGCATGGGACAGCGCCTCGGCATCGCCACGGCCCTGCTCGGCGACCCCGACACGCTCGTGCTCGACGAGCCCGTCAACGGGCTCGACCCCGAGGGCGTCATCTGGGTGCGGCAGCTCTGCCGCTCCCTCGCCGCCGAGGGGCGCGCCGTGCTGCTCTCGAGCCACCTGATGAGCGAGATGGCCCAGACGGCCGACCGCCTCGTCGTCCTCGGCCGGGGCCGGGTCATCGCCGACGCCTCCGTCGCCGACGTGCTCGCCGGCCAGGGAGGAGGCACGGTCGCCGTCAGGACCGACTCGGCCGAGCGCCTCGAGGCCCTGCTGCGCCCGCTCGGCGGCACGGTCACGCGCCTCGCCGCGGACCGGCTCGAGGTCGCGGGGCTCACCGCGGAGCAGATCGCCCGGGCGGCCTCGCCGGCCGGCGTGCTGCTGTTCGAGCTGACGCCCACGCAGACGTCGCTGGAGGACGCCTTCTTCGGCCTGACCGACGACTCGGTCGAGTACCGGTCCGGGTCGAGGACTCAGGCGTGATCGACCGGGGCGCCTCGGGGACGGGCGCCGCCGGCCCCCCGTGACCAGCGCCTCCTGAGTCCTCGACCGGACTGAGCACCGCAGCCGCGCTGCTCCGACCTCCGACCACTGCTTCGCGCCTGCTCCTCCGCGCTCTCTCCTCCTCCCCTCCTTCTCTTCTTCCCTCCCCGCACTTCCTCCCGATCGGAGACACCTCGTGACCACCGCACCCCTGCTCAGCCCGCTCGAGCGCGCACCGCGCCTGACCTTCGCCCGCGTCGCCTGGTCGGAGCGGACCAAGCTGACGAGCGTCCGCTCGACCTGGCTGATCGCGGCGCTGACCGTCGTCCTGTCCGCCGCGGCGAGCGCCGCCGTCGCCCTCACCGACGCCTCCGACCCTGCCGGCGCACTGGCGGGCGGGGTGGCGACCACCCTCCGCACGATGGCGCCGGCGACGACGGTCGGTGAGCTCTTCGTCGCTGTGCTCGTCGTGCTCTTCGTCACGCAGGAGTTCGCGACCGGCCAGAAGCGGACCACCTACTCCGCCGTGCCCCGGCGGCTGCCCGTGCTCGCGGCGAAGGCCCTCGTCGCGGCGGGCGCCGCCGTCGTGCTCTCGGCGGCCTCGTCGGTCGCGGCGTGGGCGGCGTCGAGCGCGGTGCTGTGGAGCACGGGCCTGCGGACCTCGCTCGTCGACGCCGCCGTGCTCCAGGCCGTCGGCGCCGCGGCGGCGTGGCTGGCCGTGCTCACCGTGTTCACCGTGATGGTCGCCACCCTCGTCCGGAGCTCGGCCGGGGCGATCGCCATCGTCCTCGGGGTGCTGCTCGTGCTGCCCGTCGCCGTGATCCTGCTGACCGCCAGCCAGGGATCCGACTGGTCCGTACTGCTCCTCACGTACGCTGAGACGACCATGAGCCAGCTCTTCTCCGGCACCGAGCCCGCCGCCGACCTGGGCCGCGACGTGGGCGTGCTCGCCGCGTGGCTCGTCGCGCCGACCGCCGCCGCGGCGTGGGCCACCGCGCGACGCGACGTCTGAGATGCGCGTCCGCCGCGCCTCCTCGTCGTCGGGTCCCGACGCCGCGCCGAGGCCCGGCCCCGCGCCGGGGCCCGGCGCCGCGCCGGTACCGGTGCCGGTCCCCGGCGTGGGCGCCGGTGTGGGCGCCGTGCCCCGGCCGCCCGGGGCGATCCGCCGACGCATCGCGGCGCACCCCGTCGCGACGGACGTCGTCGTCGCCCTCGCGGCCGGGGCGTTCGGGATCCTGGGAGGCGTCTCGAAGATCGCCCCGTGGGTCGTCGTCTTCCCCGCTCCCTGGCCCTGGTACGTGCTCTGGGCCCTCGCCTCCGGCGCACTTCTGCTGCGCCGCAGGCTACCCGTCGTCGTGGCGGCGGTCGCCTTCGCCGCCCTCGTCGGCCAGGCCGCGCTCGACGCGACCGACCTGCCCTGGGCCTTGCTCATCGCCCTCTACTCGGTCGCGGCCCACCGCGGCGCCCGCTGGGCCTGGGCCTGCTCCGCGGCGGTCGTGGGCCTGCTCTGGGCCCTGTCGGCGACGCTGGTCCCGCAGCTGGAGTCGCCGCTGGTGGCGGCCTTCGGCATCGTCGTGGTCGTGCTCGTCGGGCTCAACGTGCGCAGCCGGCGCCAGTACCTCGCCGCCCTCATCGACCGGGCCGCACAGCTCGAGCGCGACCGGGACCAGGAGGCGCGTCTCGCCGCGGGCGCGGAGCGCGCGCGGATCGCCCGCGAGCTCCACGACGTCGTCGCCCACGGCATGTCCGTGATGATCAGCCTCTCCGACGGGGCCGACGCGGTCGCCGAGGTCGACCCGGCGCGCAGCCGCGACGCCGTGCGGCAGATCGGCGTCGTCGGACGGGAGGCGCTGGCCGACATGCGCCGCCTGCTCGGCGTGCTGCACGACGACGACGACGACGCGGCGCTCGCTCCCCAGCCGGGGCTCGACGAGCTCGACGACCTCGTCGAGACCTACCGCTCGGCCGGCCTGCCCGTCGCGCTCACCCGCGTGGGCGAGCTGCCGACGGCTCCTGCTCTGCAGGTGGTCCTCTACCGGACAGTGCAGGAGGGGCTGACGAACTCCCTGAGGTACGCCGAGCGGCCGACGCGGGTCGCAGTGGTCCTGCGCGGTGCCGAGGGTCGGGGCGTCGGCAGTGGCAGCGGCAGCGGCAGCGGCGATGTCGACGCGCTCGGGCTCGGGCCCGCGCTCGGCGGGGTCACCGTCGAGGTCGTCGACGACGGCGCGGGCACCGTCCCCGCCGCCTCGGTCGGGACGGAGCGCGGGCTCGTCGGGCTCCGCGAGCGCGCAGCACTGTACGGGGGCACCCTCGAGGCCGGCCCGCGCACGGACCTGGGCGGGCGCGGGTGGCGGCTGCGGCTCGCCCTGCCGGGTCACGGCGACGGCGCCGGCGCTCAGCCGGTGACCGGGGCGAGCGCTCAGCCCCTCCCCGGGCGGGACGCCCAGCCCGCCGCGAGCGCGACCTCTGCCCCGACGCCGACCGACGCCGACCAGCTGCCCGAGGAGGCACCGTGACCGACATCACCGTCATGCTCGTCGACGACCAGGACCTGCTGCGCGCCGGCATGGCGATGGTGCTCGGGGCCCAGCCGGGCCTCCGGATCGTGGGCGAGGCCGCGGACGGCCTCTCCGCGGTCGAGCGCGACGCGGAACTGCGGCCGGACGTCGTCCTGATGGACGTCCGCATGCCCGCCCTCGACGGGATCGAGGCCACCCGCCGCATCGTCGCCGCGCGCCCGGAGGCGCGCGTGCTCGTGCTGACGACGTTCGACCTCGACGAGTACGCCTTCGGGGGCCTGAACGCGGGCGCGAGCGGGTTCCTCCTCAAGGACGCTCCCCCGGCCGACCTGGTCGCCGCGATCCGCACCGTGGCGGCGGGCGACGCCATCGTGTCGCCGCGCGTGACCCGCGCGATGATCGACCTGTACCGGGGGCGCCTGCCCGATCCTGCGGGCGTGCGTCGCGCCTCCTCGATCGACCTGCTCTCCGAGCGCGAGCGAGAGGTGCTCGTCGCGATCGGGCGTGGGCTCAGCAACTCGGAGATCGCCCGGGAGCTCTTCCTCTCGGAGTCGACCGTCAAGACGCACGTCGGACGCGTGCTGGCCAAGCTCGACGCGCGCGACCGGGTGCACGCGGTGATCTTCGCCTACGAGAACGGGCTCGCCGGGGGCTGATCCCGCGCCGCGGGCGGCCTTCGCGCTCGACCGTGTCGAGCGATCAGGAGGCGACGACGCCGACGACGCTCGTGCCGCCGGTCGGAGCCCGTCGAGGACGCCGACGCCTGAGTCCTCGACACGAGGGTCGCTCGCTCAACACGGGGGCCGCCCCGCTCGACCGCGTCGACCGCGTCGACCCTTCAGGAGACGGCGCCGTGCGCGCCGTGCACGCCGCCGATCGGGCGCCCTCGACGGCGCCGCTGCCTGAGTCCTCGACACGGCACCGTGCCGCGGTGGTGCCGGGCACGGGAGGCGCGGGCACCCGTTCCGACGGACCCCGACCGGGGCTAGCTGCTCCGACGCCCGCCGCGCACTGCGGGTCCGGTCGGCACCGAGCCCGTGCGGGCCGCCTGCACGGTCGCGATCGACGCCGTCACGACCGACACGGACGAGGTGATGGTGCGGAGGCTCGACGTCGACAGGGTCGACTGCGTGTGTCCCGAGACCGGGAAGCCCCGGCGGCCGAGGACGACGACCACGAGGCTCGCCCCGACCACGACCGCCGCGACGAACGGCAGCGCGCCGAGGCCGAGCCCGGCCGTGCCGAACACCTGTGCGCCGAGCGCGGCCCCGGCCGCGATGCCGACGTTGGAGCCTGCGTTGACGAGAGCTCCGGCGATGTCGGGGCTGACGCCTCCGGTGCGGATGGCCGCCGCCATGAATAAGGTCCCGGTGGTGCCGTTCGCCGCGACCCAGAGCCCGGCTACCACGAAGGTGCCGACGAGCGAGCCGTGCACGAGGGGCAGGGCGGCGAGGGCCAGCGCCATGACGGCCACGGCGGCGATGAGCGTCTGTCGCGGCGCCCGGTCGACGAAGGCACCCGCGGTCAGCAGCCCCACGATGCCCGTGACGCCGAGCACGAGGAGGGCCGGTGCGACCGCGTCGTCGCTAAGTCCGGCCGTCATCAGGTACGGGCCGACGTAGGTGTAGACGACGTAGTGCCCGGCGAACAGGAGGAGGTCGGCGACGACGACGGCGAGCAGGCCGGAACGAGCCCAGGCCGCGACCGAGCCGAGGTGCGGCGACGACTCGCCCCGGACCGCGGGCAGGAACGCCAGCGCCACGACGGCGAGGACGGCGGAGGCGACCGCCACGGCGAAGACCGCGGAGCGCCAGCCGAGGTGGTCGCCGACCGCCGTGGCGAGGGGCACGCCGAGCACGAAGCCGAGCGAGCTGCCCGAGTAGACGAACGCGATGGCGCGGCCCGCGAGCCGGGGCGGGACGATGCGCGTGGCGTACGCCGAGGCCACCGAGAAGAAGAGGGCGTGGGCGATGCCGCCCACGACGCGTCCCACGCAGACCGTCTCGAAGTTCGGGGCGAGCGCCACGATCAGGTTCGACGCGGTGTAGCCACCGAGGGTCGCGACGAGGACGGCCTTCCGCGGCACGCGCGCCGTCGCCCACGTCAGCGGCAGCGCGAGCAGGGCGACCGCGAGGGCGTAGACCGTGATGACGACGCCCATGCGGGACTCGGTGACCCCGAGGTCCTCGCTCATCGTCGAGAGGAGTCCGACGGGCATCAGCTCGGTGGTGATCGCGAAGAACGTGGCCAGCCCGAGCACGGCGATGCCGACGATCGCCGACGGGGTGAGGACGTGCGGCGTACCGTCGTGGCCGTGGGTCGGACGGGGGGCCGGGGTGTCGATGCCGCTGACCCGCATGGACCCCGTGTAGGTCGAGGCCGGGGTCGAGGTCGGGCCCTGCGTGTCGGGCTCGGGGGCGAGGGCCACGGAGCCGGTGCGGGTGTCGTCGGGACGCGGGGAGTTCTGGGGCACGGTCAGGCCTTCCTGGACGGGCCGGCCGGGCGCGCACGACGATCGGCTCGTCGAGGGACCACTCAGCCGACAAGACCCGGCGTGACGGCGCGGGCGGTGTCGGGAGGCGGAGCGCGCACGTCGCGGCGGAGGGGCGGGCGTTCGGGGATGGGCCACTCCACGACGAGGGCGTCCATCCAGTGTTGCACGGCCCCCCGGGCCCTCCGCAAGATCCAGAACGACATTCGGTTTTGCGGCCTGCGCAGTGCCGTCGCCGCCCTGGTCGACAGGTCGCCGCCCCGCTGTGACGGCCTCAGGAGGCGCGGCGAGCGGCCAGCGCCGCCTCCAGCAGGTCGGTGAGCACGGTGCCGCGCGACCCCGCGTCCTCCGGGTGCCACTGGACGCACCAGACGGGCGCCTCCTCGTGCTCGACCGCCTCGATCGTGCCGTCGTCGGCGCGGGCGACGACCCTGAGCCCCGCGGCGACACGTCCGACGGCCTGGTGGTGGGAGCTCCGCACGTCGAGCTCCGTCGCGCCGAGCGCCTTCGCCAGCTCGCTGCCGGGCTCGACGAGCACGCGGTGGTCGACCATGCTGTCCGTGGTGTCGCCTCCGACGTGTCCGCCGTCGTGGAGGTGCTGCACCAGGTCGCCGCCGAGGGCGACGTTCACGAGCTGCATGCCCCGGCAGATGCCGACGAGCGGGGTGCGTTCCTCGACGGCGCGACGGACGATCGCGACCTGGGCCCGGTCCGCCGCCGGGAACGTCTGGCCGAGGTGCGGCTCGCCCGGGTCGCCGCCGTAGAGGGACGGGTCGACGTCCTCTCCCCCGGTCACGATGACCGCGTCCGCCGCCGACAGGCGCTCGTCGAGCTCGGCCGGGGGCGTCTGCGCCGCCGGCACGCGGTCGACGGCGAAGCCCACGTCGGTCGCCGCCGCGACGACGCTGGCCGTGAGGCGCTGCAGCTCGGCCTCGAAGGCGGGGTCGTCGCGTCCGCCATCGGCGACGTCGACGACGAGCAGGACGGGCGTCGACGCAGGGTCGCGTCGAGGACTCAGGTCGGACATGCCGCCATCGTGCCAGGCGCCTGCCGGCGGGGCCGGTCGCGACGCGCACGCCTGAGTCCTCGACGGCACGGGGCAGACCGGAACCGCCCGGATCGGCACGGCGCGCCTGCGCGCGGCCCAGCCCGCGCGGACTGCCCGGGCCGAGCGCACTGCCCGGCCCGCGCGCACTGCCCGGCCCGCGCGCACTGCCCGGCCCGCGCGCACGCCGGGCTACTACCGTCGACCACACGCGTGCCGGCCCTGATCCGTGCAGCAGAGAGGGATGTCATGTTCGAAGCGGAGAACCTGCGCGACTGGATCGGCCTGCCGGTCGTCGACCCGAGCGGCGACAAGATCGGACAGCTCGAGAGCGTCTACTTCGACACGTCGTCGGACACCCCGTCCTTCGCGACGGTCCAGACCGGCCTCGTGGGCAAGAAGCTCATCTTCGTGCCCCTCGACGGCGCGGTCGTCGCCCCGAAGCACCTCAAGGTCCAGTTCGACAAGAAGCTCGTCAAGGACGCCCCGTCCATCGACACCGACGGCGAGCTCGAGGCCTCGCAGGAGGCGGACGTCTTCGCCCACTACGGCCTCCCCTACGCGCTGGGCGCCGGCGGAGAGCGCCGACTCGGCCGCCGCTGACGCAGGCTGCGGGACACGAGGAGGCGCGGTGCGACGAGCACCGCGCCTCCTGTCGTCGTCCCCGACGTCGCGATCTGCAGCCTGCTGCTCCGGGACCTCGGCCCGTGAGCCGCGTTCCGGGCAACGGCCCGCTGGCCTGCGCTCCGGTGCCTGGCTAGGCAAGCACTCCGAGGTGCTCGAGCAGGATGCTCGTGCCGATGAGGATCAGGACGACGCCGCCCGCGATCTCGGCCGGCTTGCCGAAGCGCGCCCCGACCCGGTGGCCGACGAGCACGCCGACGAAGGTCAGGACGGTCGTCGTCACGCCGATCAAGAGCACGGCCCCGCCGATGGACACCGGCAGGAACGCGAGCGTCACGCCGACGGCGAGGGCGTCGATGCTGGTCGCCACCGCGAGCAGCAGCAGCTCGCGGGTGGAGATCCGGTCGACGTCCTCGTCGTCGTCCGCGCCCTTCGTGAAGGCCTCCCAGAGCATCTTCGCGCCGATGAGGGCGAGGAGCCCGAAGGCGATCCAGTGGTCGAAGTCGGCGATGTAGCTGGCGAAGGCGGTGCCGAGCAGCCAGCCCGCGAGGGGCATCGCCGCCTGGAAGAGACCGAACGTCACGGCGATGACCGTGGCCCCGCGCACCGAGAACTGGCGCATGTGCAAGCCCTTGCCCAGCGCGACGGCGAAGGCGTCGGCAGAGACGCCGAGGGCGATGAAGAGGAGGGCCCAGAAGCTCACGACGGGTCCTTTCGGTGGCGGCGACGGCGGGCGTCGTCGCCCCGGAACCTGTCGATCTTGGCATGCCGGAGGCGGCCGTGACGCCAGAAAATCCCTGATCAGACAACTTCGGGACGCCGAATCCGCGGTGTCGGGCGACCGCGTGGGAAAGCGGGCGAGACCGACACGGTCTCGCCCGCCTCCTGCTGGCTCGTCGCGCCTGCGACGACGCTCCCGAGGAGTCGCCTACGCGGCGTCGCTGCGCGTCGACGCCACGACCGCGGACACGACCTCGGCGAGCTTCGCGACGACCTCGGCGTCGTCCTTGGGGTGCACCTCGGCGAAGCGGACGACCGAGCCGGGGATGGCCAGGGTCACGTCCTCGAGGACCTTCGCGCCGGCGATGCCGAACGACTTGCGGGTCTCGTCCTGCGCCCACACGCCGCCGAACTGGCCGAACGCGCTGCCGATGACCGCGACCGGCTTGCCCGAGATCTGGCTCTCGCCGTAGGGACGCGAGGCCCAGTCGATCGCGTTCTTGAGCACGGCAGGGATGGTGCCGTTGTGCTCGGGCGTGACGACGAGCACGGCGTCGGCGCCGCTGAGCGCGCTGCGGAACGCGACGGCCGCCTCCGGACGGGCGCCGTCCACGTCGATGTCCTCGTTGTAGAACGGCAGGTGCGCGATGCCGTCGTAGACGCTCAGGGTGACGCCCTCGGGGGCGTTCAGCACCGCGGTCTCGGCGATCTGCTTGTTGGTGGATCCGGCGCGCAGGCTGCCGACGAGGACGAGGACGGTGGTCATGGGGTCTCCTTGCTGAAGGGGTGCGGTGGGTGCGGCGGGCTCCGACGCGGGTAGGTGACGCGTCATGCACGTGCACGGAGGGAGACCTGCCGGAGGCGCGGGATATTCCCGAGGGTCGCTGCGGGACGCGCGCTGGCCCTCACCTCGCGCGTCGTCGCGGGGCTGCCGCGCGCCTCCTCGGCTCAGGCCGGACGTCGGATCGTGCTGACGACGTCGACCAGGCTGGGCCGCGCGGGCGCCGAGCCGAACCCGAATCGCACGGGCGGCGACAGCGGCGCGATCGAGCCGAGGTCGACGCCGTCGCGGACGGCCGTGACGGCGGCGAGGTCGCGCACGAGGGTGACGCCGTAGTACTCGCGGCGGCCTCCGCCCGCGGTGCCGGCCGTGCGGGCGCCGCGGACGAGCACGCGGGCGACAGGATCGACGAGGGTGAGCCACGCCGGCCGGGTCGCGAGGCCGCGCGGGACCAGCCGCAGCAACACGCCGAGCCACGAGATCGGCCCGACGGCGAGCGTCACCTCGAGGTCGCCCGCCGTCACGGCGATGCCGCCGTCGACCCTGCGGCGGGCGACCGGGACGACCCGCACCTCGTCGAACGAGTAGGTCGACGAGACGTAGTCCGCGACCTCGGGCGAGGGTGCGAGCAGGAGGCGGTGGCCCGCCGCGTCCTCGATCATCACGTCGGCGAAGCGGCCGAGCGGCGACTCGTCCCACATGCCGATGACGACACGGGTCCCGGAGGCCGTGCCGAAGCCCGCGATGCGGCCGCGGAAACGGTCGTCAGGGGCGCGCGGAGGGCGGTGCCGGCCGAGAGCGGGCAGAACGGGACGGGGACGGCGCATGGGGGCGACGGTACGCGGACCTAGGCGTCGAGGATTCAGGCGGCGGGGGCCGGACGGCCGTGCTCACCTGCACGCCGACGCCGTGGACGTGCCCGCCTCCTGAGCCCTCGACAGGGTCGCTCCCGGCGGGGCGGCAGGCCTGCGGGCCCACGGCCCTGCGAGAAGGGGTCAGTACCCGGCGTCGACGTCCACGACGCCGACGGGCTGTCCGCCGTCGGCGAGCGCCCGGATGTTCTCCTCGACCCGGGCCTGGAACAGCGGCTCGGTCATCGCGTTCGTGTTCGCCTGGTGCGGGGTGATCAGCGCCAGCGGCTCGTCCCAGAGAGGGTGCCCGTCGGGCAGCGGCTCGGGGTCGACCACGTCGAGGCCGGCTCCGCCGATCGACCCCGCGGCGAGCGCTGCCACGAGCGCGTCGGTGTCGACGAGGGGCCCTCGGGCGATGTTCACGAGCACGGCGGTGTGCTTCATCGCCTCGAGCTCGGCCCGGCCCACGATCTTGGCCGTGCCGTCGGTGAGGGCGGCCGCGACCACGACGACGTCCATGTCGGGCAGCACCTCCGCGAGACCCTCGGCGGTGATGGTGCGCACGGCACCCGGGACCTCGCGGGGCGTCCGCACGACCATCGTCACCTCGACGTCGAACACCCCCAGGAGCCGCAGCAGCTCGGTGCCGATGCCGCCCGCGCCGATGATCAGCACACGCGACCCGTTCAGCGAGATGCCGCGCTGCTCCTGCTCCCAGGAGTCCGCACGGGCTCGGAGGGGCAGCGAACGCAGCGTCGCCAGGGTCAGGGCGAGCGCGTGCTCGGCCACCGGCGCGCTGTAGGCCCCCTTCGCGCTGGTGAAGACGAGCCCGTCACGGCGGGTGGCCCTCATCGTCTCGACGTACGAGTCCACACCGGCGCTCGGCAGCTGCACGACCGAGACGGCGGGGTGCTCGTCGATCGCCCGGCGCAGCTCGGCCTGGTCGACGCGGCCGCCGACCACGATCATCTGCGTCTCGTCGCCGAGCTCGACCGCCCTGGCGCCGGTGGCCTCGACGGCGCGCGTCGCGGGGCCGACGCCCCAGACGTCGCCGCCCACTCCGGACGAGTCGGGGACGGGGAGGACGGTCACGGCGATGTCTGTCATCGGCCCAACCTATCGACGCCGCGGCGACGTGCCCGCGCTGGCGTGAGGCCGCTGGCGTGAGCCCGCCCCCGTCGAGGACTCAGGCGAGACCTGTCCGGTGCCGGCCGCCGGGCCCGCGCCACGGCGGCGACCGCCTCGGGTGCCTGAGTCCTCGACGCGACCGGGCCCGCGCCTCCTCGCCTCAGCCCTTGACCGCCCCCGAGGTCAGCCCGGAGACGATCGAGCGGCGGAAGATCAGCACCAGGATCACGATGGGCACGGTCGCCGAGACCGACGCCGCGAAGATCGCCCCGTACGGCACGGTGAACTGCGTGCCGAAGAGCGCGATGCCGACCGGGATCGTGCGGAACGACGTCTCGCTGTTGAAGGTGAGCGCCATGAGGAACTCGCTCCACGAGGCGGTGAAGGTGAAGACGCCGACCGTGAAGAGGCCCGGCTTCGACATGGGCAGGATGACGGAGAACACGGTGCGGAGGGGCGAGGCGCCGTCGATCTCGCTCGCCTCCTCGATGGTGGTGGGGATGCCGGCGAGGTAGTTGCGCATGATCCAGATCGCGAACGGCAGGTTGAACGCGACGTACGGGATGATCAGGCCGGGGTAGCTGTTGAGCAGGCCGAGCTGCCGCTCGATCAGGTAGATCGGCGTCAGGACGGCGATCGCGGGGAACACGGACAGCATCAGGAGCGTCGTCATGATGGTGGTGCCGCCCTTGAGCTTGCGGCCGGTGAGCGCATAGCCCGCGAAGAGCGCGAGCCCAAGGACGAGCACCGTGGTGCTGACGGCCACGATCACGCTGTTGAGCATGTAGACCGCGAGGTCGTTCGAGACGAACGCGGTGACGTAGTTCTCGAGCGTCCAGGTCTGGGGAACGACCGTGGGAGGCGACGCCGCGACCTCGGGAGCCGTCTTGAACGACGACACCACGAGCCAGTAGAGCGGGATCGCCGTCACGAGGGCGATGAGCACGCCGCCGATGTTGACCACGTTGACCCAGCGGCGCCAGCCGCGCCGGATCTTGGTGCGGGCCATCAGTCGCCTCCCTTCGCCTGGTTGCGGAACGCTCGGAGGAACAGCAGGCAGCCGAGCCCGACGATCAGGGCGGTCGACGTGGCGATCGCGGCTCCCGGGCCGATGTTGATGTCCTGGAAGAGCACCTTGTAGCCCATGATCGCGAGGGTCTGGGTCGAGGTGCCGGGGCCTCCCTGGGTGAGGACGAACGGCAGGTCGAAGACGCCGAACGCCTGCAGCACCCGGAACAGGACCGCGATCGTGAACGTCGGCAGCAGCTGCGGCATCACGACGCGCCAGAAGGTCGACCACGCGCTCGAGCCGTCGAGCTCGGCGGCCTCGTACTGTTCGTCGGGGATCATCACGAGGCCCGCGAGCAGGATGATCGCGACGAACGGCGTGGTCTTCCAGATGTCGGCGACCATGAGGGCGGCCGCGGCGCTGACCGGTTCGCCGAGGATCACGGGCGGGCTGTCCGCGAACAGGGCGATCCCCCACGTGGCGATGCCGTAGGTCGAGTCGTAGATGTACTTCCAGAGCTGCGCGGAGACGATGGTGACGAGCGACCACGGGATCAGCAGCAGCGCGAGCATCCAGCCCCGGGTCACGCCGAGCCGCTCGAGCACGAGCGCCGAGAGCATGCCGAGCACGAGCTCGATCGTCACCGTGACGACGGTGTAGAGGATCGTGAAGCCGAGGGCCCGGTACCAGTCCTGGCTCTGCAGCAGCGCGCCGTAGTTGGCGAGCGTGTACTCCTCGACCTGGAACCCGTCGTAGTCGATGGTGACCCGCGCGAAGCTGAGCACGACCGAGTAGATCACCGGGAACACGGTCACCAGCAGGATGACGAGCAGGGCCGGGCTGGCGAAGAGCCACGCGGCGCGGTTGCGGGTGCGCGCGAGCGAGGTGCGCGCTGAGCGTTCAGGCGTCGGCGGCCCCGTGGTCGTCGAGAGCGCGGTGTCCTGGCGGGGCGTCGTCGTCTCTTCCTGAACGCTCATCACAGGGCCTGCCCGGCGAGTGCCACGTCCATCTGCCGCTGCATGCGGCTGGTTCCCGTCTCGACGGCCGACTGCCCCGCGGCGATCGAGTTCGCGTTGACGTAGATGCCCTGCGAGACCTTCGGGTAGAAGGCGGTCGCGGTCGGCCTCGGCACGAGCGTGTAGTCGGCCGCGATCTCGTACTGCGGCTTGGCGGCGGCCTTCGCGTCGGGGCTCGTCAGCGACGCCGTCCGCGCCGGGATCACGCCGCCCTCGCGCACGATGAGCTGCTGCGCGTCCTCGTCGGCCAGCCACCGCGCCCACGCCAGGGCCGCGGCCGGCTTCGCGGTGTGCGGGTTGATGTAGCTGCCCCAGCCGCCGATCGTCGTGTGCGTCTCGTCCGTGCCGTCGAACCCGGGCCGAGACCGGATGCCGATCTTGCCTGCGACGCTCGAGGCGTCGGGGCTGTTCGCGGTGTCGTACGCGTACGACCAGTTGCGGAGGAACGCCGCCCGCCCCGTCGTGAAGGCGTCCAGGCTCGCCTGCTCGATGTACGTCAAGGAGGCGCGGGGCGTCACGCCCTCGGAGACCAGCGAGGCCATGAACTCCAGCCCGCGTCGCGCCTCCGAGCTCGTCGCCGTGGACTCGGTCACGTCCTCGTCGGTGAAGCGGCCGCCGGCGTCGGCCACGAACTCGACCGCGTTGCACGTCATGCCCTCGTAGACGTTGCCCTGGAAGACGAAGCCGTAGTCGACGTCCCCCGTGTCGATCAGCGCCTTGCTCGTCTCGACCACCTCCTCCCACGACCCCGGCACCTGGAAGCCGTGCTTGTCGAGGAGGTCCTGCCGGTAGACCAGGAACGAGTTGTCGATGTAGACGGGGAACATGTAGTACTCGCCGTCGACGCTCGCGGCGGAGCGGAGGCCCTCGGGGTACTGGTCCCAGAAGTCGTCCGGGACGAGGGTGCTGAGGGGCGTGGCGAGGGAGTTCTCGGCGAACTGGCCGGGCCAGGCGATGTCGCCGTGGATGACGTCGGGGCTCTGCGAGCCGGCCGCGATCTGGGTGGTCAGGGTCGTGCGGTTCGTGTCGGTGTCGGCAGGCGCCGCGACGAGGTTGATCCGCACGTTCGGGTACTGCTTGTTGAACTCCTCGATCAGGCGGGGGCGGAGGTCGCCGCCCTCGTTGGTGGCGATGTTGGCGCTCCACCAGTCGATCGTGACGGGCTCGTCGCCGACCTCCGTGGGCCAGTCGCCGATCTCGGTCCGCTCGGCGCGGGGTGCGCAGCCCGCGAGCGCCGCGACTCCTGCCAGTCCCGCCGCCCCGGCGAGCAGCCCCCTGCGGTCGATCTGCATGCGTCCTCCTCGACGTGTCGATCGTGCGCGACGGCCGCTGGTCTCCCGTGACCGCGCTCTTCCACCCTAAGAACCGGCTCGACGGGGAGTCAAGGGCGCCGAGGGGCCCCGAGCGCGTGAGCGCCCCTCGTACGCCATCGCCGCGGGGGCGCGGTCGACGGATCAGGACACGCCGTCGGTCACCGCGTCGCGACGCGCCGAGCCGGGTCAGACGGGCGCCAGGACCTGAATGATCGACTGCACGGCCGCGCCGCGATGTCGGGTCGGCGATCCCTCCTCAGCCCGGCGACGCGCCACGGCCGTCCCCAGCGGCCCTCCGACCCTCGGCGGCGAGACCGGACGCCGCGCGACAGTGTCGGCATGCACACCAGCACCCTCACCGACATCGTCGGCGATGCCGGGGGCTTCGCCACCCGTCAGCAACTCCGTCGGGCCGGCGCGACGGATCGCGACCTCACCCGTGCCGTGCGGTCGGGCGACCTCCATCGGCCGCGCCTCGGCTGGTACAGCAACCTGCCCCTCGACGACGACCGCGTCACGGCGGTCCGGGTCGGCGGGCGGCTGACGGGCGCCTCCGCCCTGTTCCACCTCGGCGGCTGGATGTGGGATCGTCCCGACTCGGTCTGCGTCTCCGTCCCGCCCCACGCAGCGCGGCTCCGCCGGTGTCGACGGTCACGGGTCGTGTGGGATCCGGTCGGCGTCCGGGAGCGGGGCGGCGTGGCCGTCGTCTCGATCGCGGACGCCCTCGTCCGAGCAGTCCTCGAGGAGGACTTCGAGATCGCGGTCGCGCTCTGCGACTGGGCCCTCCACCAAGAACGCCTGTCGGACGCCGAGTTCTGCGGGGTCCTCGCCCGTCTGCCCGCCGACGCCCGCGGCATCGCCGACTGGGTCGACGCCGACAGCGAGAGCATCCTCGAGAGCGTCGTGCGCACGCGGCTCCGGAGGGCGGGCTTCCACGTCACCTCGCAGGTGCCCGTCGGCTTCGGCCGCCACACCGACCTGGTCGTGAACGGCGTGCTCGGAGTCGAGACGGACGGGCGCAAGTGGCACGCAGACCGGTTCGACGCCGACGTCAGCAAGGACATGGCAACCTTCATCCGTCGGCGTATCCCCGTGCACCTCAGCTACGACCTGATCACGGAGCACTGGGACGTCGTCCTGGCCGCCATCGAGGCGGCGGTCCTGATGCACCGTGACGGGACGGCGGCCGGGCCCGTGCCGCCGAGCCGCACGCGCGTCCGCGACGACCTGTCGACCGGACGGACCCCAGGTCCGGGCCGAGGGCGGGACGAGGCGACCGGACGACGGTCGACGCACGGACGCTCGCGACCTGGCCGACGGTGGCGTCTGCCACGTCGTCGGCCCGACGAGGCGCACCACAGCTGGTCCCGCCGCCGTGAACTCGCCCAGCGGCACCGAGCACAGGCCCTGGCCCCACGCGGGTCAGCCCTCTCCCCCGCCTCGGGTCATACTGGTCATGACCACCGCACCGGCGCGAAGGACTCACGATGACCGTCAGCAGCACGTCCACGGCCGCTCAGGCCCCGACCGGACCAGGCGGCCGGACGCCTGCCTCGGCTGCTCTCCGAGGATCGCGCGTCATCGCCGTGCTCCGAGCACCCACGGCCGGGGAGCTCGAGCCCGTGGTCGAGGCCCTCGTCCGCGGAGGCATCCAGAGCATCGAGCTGACGCTCACGACGCCCGGTGTCCTGGCCGTGCTGCCCGATCTCGCCCGTCGCTTCGCCGACGCCGCCGAGATCGGCCTGGGGACCGTCACCACGGTCGAGCAGGGCCTGTCCGCCGTCGACCACGGCGCCGCCTACGTCGTCACGCCCATCACGTCGTCGGCCATCGCTGCCGCGGTCACGAGCCGTGGCGTGCCCTTCTACCCCGGCGGCCTGACACCGACCGAGCTCTGGTCGAGCTGGTCATCGGGCGCCACAGCGGTCAAGCTCTTCCCCGCCTCGACGGTGGGGCCCGGCTACCTGGGGCAGCTGCGCGGCCCCTTCCCCGACCTGGAGGTCGTGCCGTCAGGCGGCATCGAGCTCGACGACGTCCCGGCGTGGATCCGCGCGGGCTCGCTCGCCGTGAGCCTCGGCGGTCCTCTCCTGCGTGACGCCTTCGCCGGAGGCGCTGCGAGCGCCCTCGAGGAACGCGCACGCCGCGTCGTCGGGCTGGCCCTCGAGGCCGGGGAGGCGCGGTGACGGACCCGACCGCCGCCTCCTCCAGCTCGACCAGGCGACCACGGGTCGTCACGCTCGGCGAGACCATGGGGCTGCTCTCCAACGCGCAGCCGGGGCCGCTCGCCCACGCGAACACGATGCAGCTCGGCATCGGCGGCTCGGAGTCCAACGTCGCCATCGGCCTGAGCAGGCTCGGCGTGGACGTGACCTGGTTCGGCCGAGTGGGCGACGACTCCGTCGGCCGTCTCGTCGCTCGCGAGATCCGCGCCGAGGGCGTCGACGCCCGGGTCACGATCGACGACGGTGCGGCGACCGGCCTGATGATCAAGGAGCGTCGGACCTCGACCTCGCAGAACGTCACCTACTACCGGGCCGGGAGTGCCGGATCGCGTCTGTCGTCCGACGATCTCGACGAGTCGGCCATCGCTTCGGCGGACGTGCTGCACGTGACCGGCATCACGCCGGCTCTCTCGGACTCGGCTGCGCAGGCGGTCCGCCGAGCCGCCGACGTCGCCCGCGAGGCGGGTGTCCTGGTGTCGTTCGACGTCAACTACCGGCGTGCCCTGTGGTCGACGGGTGACGCCGCGACGTTCTGCCGGGAGTTCGCAGCCGGCTGCGACGTGCTGTTCGCCGGAGAGGACGAAGCCGCGATGCTGCTCGGGCCGGCCGCCTCGGCGTCGTTCGCCACCGACTCCGCCGCCGCCGGTTCCCCCTCCGATGCCGCTGCCGCAGCCGCAGCACTGGCATGCGGCCTCGCCGAGTTCGGTCCGCGGCAGGCCGTCGTCAAGTGCGGTGCGGCCGGTGCCGTGGCGATGGTCGACGGCCAGCTCGTCACGCAGGTGGCCGTGCCGATCGTCGCCCACGACACGGTCGGGGCCGGGGACGCGTTCGTCGCGGGCTACCTCGCCGAGCTCGCGGCCGGGAGCGACGCACCGACCCGCCTGCAGACCGCCGCGACGGTCGGGGCGTTCGTCTGCCTGGCGGCCGGGGACTGGGAGGGCCTGCCCCGACGGTCCGAGCTGGGGCTGCTTCACGCCCGCGAGGCAGTCACGCGCTGACGACGCTGACGAGCGCTGACACGCTCGCAGCCTCGACGCGCGCCGTCACCGCCGCACCCTGTCTCGAGCGCCCGCCGTTCGCTGTCCGCCTTGTCGAGGGTCGTGGTCTCGGGCACGATGGCCCCATGCCCCACGTCACCGCGATCTGCCGCGTCCACGCCCTGCTCGACGACTCCGGCAGCGTCGGCGTGACCGCGATCGACAAGCGACCGGTCGAGGGGCCGGTGCCCGTCCGCAAGCTCGGCCTGCGGGGTGACGTCCAGGCAAGTCGTGCCCACCACGGCGGCGAGGACAAGGCCGTGTACGCCTTCGCGGACGAGGACGCCGACCACTTCGCCGACCTCCTCGGCCGTGAGGTGCTCCCCGGTTCGTTCGGCGAGAACCTCCGCACGTCGGGCCTCGACGTCACCGGCGCCGTCATCGGCGAGCGGTGGGCCGTCGGCGAGCGTCTCGTCCTCGAGGTGACCATGCCGCGGACTCCGTGCGCCACGTTCGCGCGTCGACTCGGCGAACGGGGCTGGGTGCGGCGGTTCCAGGAGGAGGGCAGGCCCGGCGCGTACCTCAAGGTGGTCGTCGGCGGCGAGATCTCCGCGGGCGACGACCTCCGGGTCGTCTCGCGCCCCGAGCACGGCGTCACCATCGGCGAGTGCTTCGCGGGGCTCGCTCCTGAGCGGGCCGCACTGCTGTTGAGCGATCAGGAGTCGCCGTCGCTCGCGCCCGGGATGCGCGACGTCGCCGAGCTCGCCGCGTCCCGCGCCTGAGTCCTCGACAGCGCGGCGGCGTCAGCGGCTGCGGCGGCGGCGGCGGCGGCGGCGGCGGCGGCGGCGGCGGTGGCGGTGGCGGTGGCGGCGGCCCGGGGTCAAGCGCCCGAAGTTCGCCCTGCGACGCGTCCGGCCTGCTCGACGCCGGGTGTGCCCGCGGTGAAACCGAGGTTGCGCGCACTGCACGATATTTGACGCGAACGACTACTCGTGCGAGAGTACCTCGGTGTCCTCCATCCGCCTCTTCGTGCTCGACTCGTTCGCGCGCCACGGCGAGATGCACGGGCACCAGCTCAAGCTCCAGGCCGAGCAGGAACACGTCCACCAGTGGACCGACATCTCGGTCGGCGGGCTGTACGGCGCCCTCAAGCGCCTCGCCGCCGAGGGCCTGCTCACCCCCGTCCGCACCGAGCGCGAGGGCAACTTCCCCGAGCGCCAGGTCTGGGCGATAACCAACGAGGGTCGCGCGGCCCTCGCCGACTCCCGCCGGCACGCGCTCGAGACCGTCGTGCTGCGGCCCGATCCCTTCGACCTCGCGCTGACCCGCGTCGACCCCGACGCCATCGACGACCTGGTCGGCACGGTCCACGAACGTCGTCGGGCGGTCCGTCGTCTCCTCGACGACGAGATCGAGCACCACCGTCGCGCCAGCCCCTGGCTCTCCGTCGCCGAGAAGCACGCGATGGCGCACCGAGAGCACCGGCTCCGCGCCGAGCTCGACTGGCACGACACGCTCGTCGACGCGCTCCCCGAGATCGTCGCCGACGAGGAGGCGGGTGCCAGGCACGCACTGACTCCCGGCTCCCCCGGTCGGTAGCGACCGCCTCCTCGACTCCCATCTCCCTCTTCCGGCCACCCGCCGGGCACCCGACCCTGCCCCCTGAAAGGCACCTCCATGACCGACGCCACCGCCCGGGCAGCCGCCCCGGCGCCCGCCATCCCCCGCCAGTCGTGGCTCGCCCTGTCGGCGCTGCTGCTCGGCATGTTCATCGCCCTGCTGGACACGACGATCGTCAACGTCGCTCTGCCGACGATCAGGACGAACCTCGACGCCTCCGAGTCGACGCTGTCGTGGATCATCTCGGGCTACGCGCTGGCGTTCGGCCTGACGCTCATCCCGGCCGGCCGCATCGGCGACCGCATCGGGCACAAGTGGGTCTACTTCTCGGGCGTGCTGCTGTTCACGCTGGCCAGCCTCGCCTGCGGCGTGGCCACTAGCGACCACCAGCTCGTCGTGTTCCGCGTCGTGCAGGGGCTCGCGGGCGGCATCTTCGTGCCGGCCGTGACGGCGTTCATCCAGCTGCTGTTCCCGGGGCGGTCGCGCGGCAAGGCCTTCGCGATCATGGGAGCGGTCATCGGCGTCTCGTCGGCCCTCGGGCCGATCATCGGCGGACTGCTCATCCAGGCGTTCGGCGACGAGCACGGCTGGCGTCTCGTGTTCTTCGTGAACCTGCCCTTCGGCATCATCACGCTGATCGCGGCCGCCGTGCTGCTCCCCCGTCGCGACGAGTCCGTGCCTCGCCCCGACCGCGGGCTCGACTGGTTCGGCCTGCTGCTCGTGTCGGCGGCGTTCGTCGCGCTGCTCGTCCCGCTGATCCAGGGGCAGGACGAGGGCTGGCCCCTCTGGACCTACCTGAGCATCGCCGGCGGCCTCGTGCTGCTCGCGCTGTTCGGGCTGTGGGAGGTGGCCTACACCCGCCGAGGACGCACGCCTCTGGTGCCCCCCAAGCTGTTCTCCCACCCGCAGTTCACGGGCGGCGTCGTCCTGGCCCTCGTGTACTTCGCGGCCTTCACCAGCATCTTCTTCACGATCTCGCTGCTTTGGCAGTCGGGCCTCGGGAACAGCGCCCTCGCCTCCGGCGCCGTCGCCATCCCGTTCGCGGTCGGCAGCATCATCTCGTCGTCGCAGAGCAACCAGCTCGCCCAGAAGCTCGGCCGCAACGTGCTGGTGCTCGGGACGGCCCTCGTCACGATCGGGCTCGGGGCGATGTGGATCATCCTCCTCGTAGTCGAGCCGGCCGACCTCACCAACTGGATCCTGCTGGTCCCGCTGCTGGTGGCCGGCCTCGGGAACGGCTTCTTCATCGCCCCGAACGTTCAGTTCATCGTGGCCACGGTCGACCCGCAGGACGCCGGCTCGGCCAGCGCCGTGATCTCCGCCATCCAGCGCATCGGCTCGGCGGTGGG
The DNA here is from genome assembly GCF_004364285.1 of Frigoribacterium sp. PhB116. Classification (GTDB taxonomy): domain Bacteria; phylum Actinomycetota; class Actinomycetes; order Actinomycetales; family Microbacteriaceae; genus Frigoribacterium. Next base: position 1,281,484 of record NZ_SOBE01000001.1, read on the forward strand.
CATCGCCATCATCGGCAGCGTGCTCTTCGGGTCGCTGCCCGGCGGCCGCGAGCTGGCGACGGCGGCAGGCCGTGCCGCGGGCTTCACCGACGCCTCCGCCGCGGCCATGGGCGTCAGCGCGGCGTTCGCGCTCGTCGCCTTCGCGCTGGTATTCGCCCTGCCGCGCCGGGTCGGCCACGGCCGCCCCTCGGGAGCCGGATCCAGAGCCGTAGGAGACGCCGCCTCCGGAGCAGACGCAGGTCCGGGAGCGGGCAGCCACGGCGGCTCGGGCAAGCACGCCGGGGCCCCCACGGCCTGACGCGCCGCGCGCGCACCGCACCTCCCCTCGCCTCGCCTCGGCACGCGGGCCACGCAGGGCGTCGACGACTCAGGAGTCGTCGACGCCCTGTCGTCGTCCCGGCACGCTCCCTGCTCGCTCTCGCCACCGCCTCCTGACTCGTCGACGCGCTCGACACGCTCGACACGCTCGACACGCTGGACACGCTCGACACGCTCGCCGCGCTCGCCGCGCTCGACGTGCCTTCCCCCTCCACGCGCCTCACGCACCTGTCCGCCCAGCGCACCCGGGCAGATCGGAGGTCCGCCGGGCAGACTGGCCCGATGCCCCTCGCCTCTCCGACGACATCGACGCGCCGCGACCGCGTCCTGCCGCTCGACGGCCTGCGCACGGTCGCCATCGCCTTCGTGGTGCTCTACCACCTGCACGTGCCCGGCTTCGGCAGCGGATTCGTGGGCGTCAACGTCTTCTTCGTGCTCTCCGGCTACCTCATCACGACGCTGCTGCTCGGCGAGCACGCCCGCACGGGCCGCATCCGCCTGGGCCGCTTCTGGGTGAGGCGGATCCTGCGCCTGTACCCGACCCTGCTCGCCGTCGTGGTCGTCGGCGTCGCCCTGTGGTGGCTGATCGGCGACTACCAGGGCTCGACCATGAGCGCCCTCGGCGCTGCCGCGGTCGCGCTCACCTACACGGGCAACGTCGCCCGCTCGTTCCTCGGCGAGTCGCAGGGTGTGTTCTCGCCCATGTGGAGCCTCTCGATGGAGGAGCAGTTCTACATCGTCTGGCCGCCCCTCCTCATGCTCCTCATCGCGGTCGTCGCCACCCGCCGGGTCATGGTGGCCGTGCTCGGCGCGCTCGTCGTGGCCTCCGTGGTGGCGTCGGGCTTCCTCTTCGAGGCGCCCGGGGGCGGGTCGACGCCCGACATCTACTTCAGCCCGGTGCTGAACGTGGCTCCGCTGTTGCTCGGCTGCGGACTGGCGCTCGTGATGGGCTCCGAGAAGGGGCAGGCGCTGTTCCGAGGCCGCCTCGGCAGCGTCGCCACCTGGGCCGGCCTCGCCGGCGTCGTCGGCTCCCTGGCCGCGATCGGGAGCGGCTGGCAGCAGAACGTCACGACCTTCACCGTGATGCTGCCCGGCGTCGCGATCGCGTCGGCACTGCTGATCGGCGGCCTCGTCTCCCGACCGTCGCTCCCCGCCCGGGTGCTCTCGCTCAGCCCCGTCGCCTGGTTCGGCCGGGCGCTCTCGTACCCGATCTACCTCTGGCACGTCGTCTTCATCGCCCTCATCACCCCCGTCGTCCCCGGTGCGCTCGGCGTCGTGGCTGTGATCGCCGCGTCCGTCGTCACGGCGTACCTCTCGCACCGCTTCGTCGAGGGGCCGGCCCTTCGTCTCAAGGACCGCCTCGGCACGTCCGCCAAGGAGGCGCGGAGCACGACACCGGCAGAGCGCGAGCTGACGAACGCCTGACGGTCGCGAACACGACGGCGGCGGCGGCCGTCGTGTCCGCTCCTCATCCAGCCGCCACGCGACGTAGCGCCGGTAACGACGTCACGCGACCTGACGTGGCCTGACGCGCGTTCCTCGGCCTAGGAGCCGACCTCGACGAGCACGCGCGGCAGCTCCGTGAGCAGCTCGCTCGCGAGGAACCCGAGGGGACCCACTCCGACGGCCAGCCGGTCGCCCGCCGACGAGTGGGCGTGGGTCGCCCACGTCGCGGCCTGTGCCGGCGTGGCCCCGCGGGCGGCGAGCCCGGCCACGGCCCCTGCGAGGACGTCTCCGCTGCCCGAGGTGCCGAGGCCGACGTGGCCGGCGCCCGAGCGCCGGAGTCGCCCGTCCGGGGACGCGACCAGGCTCTGGCAGGCGACCACCGCCTCCCACCGGGCTGCGATCTCGAGCAGGTCGCTCGGCAGGTCGTCCACGTCTCGGTCGAGCAACCGGCCAGCCTCGCTCGTGTTCGGGGTCATGACGAGTCGGCCGCGCAGCCGGTCGACCGCACCGCCGCAGCGCGGCAGCACCCCGAGGGCGAACGCGTCGAGGACGACCACCGTCTCGTCCCCCACGAGGTCAGGCAGGAGGCGCACCAGGGCCTCGGCCTCGTCGGCGTCGTCGAGCCCCGACCCGGCGAGCACGGCGTCGGCGCCCTGGAGGTCGTCGGCCGCCGCCCCCAGCGACGAGCCGACCACATGCCCCTCCGGGGTCTCGCCCAGGGGAACGACGCCCGCCTCCGGCAGGGCCACCGCGATGTGCGGGGCGACCGAGCCGGCGACGGCGAGCGTGAGACGACCCGCGCCGACGCGCAGCGCTGCGAGCGCGCCGAGCATCGCTGCACCGGGCGTGCGCGCTGCTCCGCCCACGACGACGACCTGCCCGCGCGAGTACTTGCCGTCCCCGGCGGTCGGGAGGGGCCAGGCGCGCAGCAGCTCGGGGGTGATGACGTGCTCAGTGCGGTCGGACATCGCGGTCTCCTTCGTGGACGGTCACGGGTGCGTCCTCCTCGGCCAGGTGGTCGACGTCCGCGAAGCGGTCGAGGGTCCACCAGGAGGCCCCCGCCTCGCGGCGCAGGGTGGTCACGGAGGCGTTCGTGACGGTGTTGCCGCGGGCGAACTCGAGCAGGCCGTCCTCGCTCAGCCCGGTGCAGACGTAGACGACGAGCATGATGACGGCGTCGTGCGCGGTGAGCACGACGCGCTGGGTGTCGGTCTCGTCGGCCAGGTCGTCGAGGTCCCGGAGCAGCGAACGGACGCGGAGGGCCACGTCGGCCCAGGACTCGCCGCCGGGCGGACGATGGTAGAACTTGCCGAGCCGGTGACGGCGTGCCGCCTCCTCGGGGTGCCGTGCCTCGACCCCGCGACGGGTCAGCAGGTCGAGCACCCCGAGCTCGCGGTCGCGGAGTCGCTCGTCCACGCGGATCGTGGGCTCGAGACCGGCCTCCTCCACCGCCGTCCCGATGGTCTGTCGGGCACGCAGGTAGGGCGAGCACCAGAAGGCGGTGCCGCTGCCTCCGTCGCCCACTGCGACCGCACCCAGGTCGAGGCCGTCGAGCCATGAGGCGAGCGCGCGCGCCTGTTCGATCCCCTTCTCGCTGAGGGGGACGTCGGCGTCGCGCTCGTCGACGTCGATCGTCTCGGAGCCGGCTGCCTCGGCGGCCGTGGCGGCGACGTTCGCGGTGCTCTCGCCGTGGCGGACGAGGAGGAGTTCCCTGATCATGTCGACGACGGTAGGCGGTCGCGCGGCGTCGCGACCACCCGGCCGTGCGGTCGGCGGCGAGGGTGTCGAGACCTGGCCGACGCCTCCTCGTCACGACCTGCGGAGCGTGGCATCCTGGGCCGATGGCGACGACGACCGAGCAGGTGCAGGCGATCTGCGCCGAGCAGCCCTCTGCCGAGCTGACGTTCCCGTTCGGGCTCGAGATCGCCGTGTACAAGGTGCGCGGCAAGATCTTCGCCCTGGTGCCCGTCGACGCCGAGACGCCGTCCGTCTCGCTCAAGGCGGTGCCGGAGCACGCCGAGCAGCTACGCGCCGAGCACCCCGAGATCACTCCGGGGTGGCACCTGAACAAGCGGCACTGGATCACGCTCGACCTGTCGGGCGACCTGCCCGCGACCATGGTCGAGGACCTCGTGGGCAACTCGTACGACCGCGTGGTCGCGGGCATGCCGAAGTCGCGTCGCCCGCTGGCGTAGTCGGCCGCCCGCGCGGCGCGGCGGGGCCGTCGTTCGTTGTGTCGACGGCGTCGAGGACTCAGGCGACGACGACGACCTGCGCCGCCCAGCCCGGCGCCGAGTCCAGCGTCGACGCCGACACCTGATTCGTCGACGCGCGAACAGGGAGACGCACGAGCGATGGCAGCGGCGGGCTACGGATGCAGCGGAAGCAGCAGCGGGAGCGGGAGCGCGCTAGCCGCGTCGCGGCCGCGCGACGGCGGGCACGCCGACCGCGACCGACCCGGGCGGCACGTCGTGCGTGACGACCGCGCCCGCGCCGACGACGCTGTCGGCCCCGACGACGACCCCGCCGAGCACGGCCGCGCCCGCGCCGATCGTGACGCCGCGCTCGAGCGTCGGGTGCCGACGCCCGGCGACGCCACGGCCGCCCTTGCCCCCGAGGGTCACCCCGTGGAACAACGTGCAGTCGTCGCCGACGACCGCCGTCTCGCCGACGACGGTCCCCATCCCGTGGTCGATGAAGAGCCTGCGCCCGAGCACGGCGCCGGGGTGGATCTCGACGCCGGTCGCCGTCCGCGCGACCTGCGACAGCACCCGGGCGACGAACCGCGAGCCGAGGAGGCGCGGCACGCCTCCCGCACGCCACAGCCTGCTGGTCAGGCGGTGCGCCCAGACCGCGTGCAGCCCCGAGTAGACGAGTGCCGTCTCGAGCCGTCCGCGGGCCGCAGGATCGCGTCGCCGGACGGTGGCGAGGTCCTCGCGGAGCCGCGCGACCAGCCGCACGCTAGGCGTCCGCGAGGTCCTGGAACAGCACCGTCGAGAGATAGCGCTCGCCCGTGTCGCAGACGATCGCGACGATGCGCTTGCCGGCGTTCTCGGGGCGGGCGGCGATCTCGAGGGCGGCGTGCACGATGGCTCCCGACGAGATCCCGGAGAGGATGCCCTCCTTCGTCCCGAGGTCGCGTGCGACGCGCAGGGCGTCGTCCAGCTGCACGGGGAAGACCTCGTCGATCTGTGTCCGGTCGAGCACCTCCGGCACGAAGTTCGCGCCGATGCCCTGGATCTTGTGCGGTCCGGCCTTGCCCTCGCTGAGCAGCGGCGAGTCGGCGGGCTCGACGGCGACGACCTTCACGCCCGGCACCTCCTCGTGCAGCACCTGGCCGACGCCCGTGATCGTGCCGCCGGTGCCGACGCCCGCGACGAAGAAGTCGACGGCGCCCTCGGTGTCCCGGATGATCTCGCGCGCCGTCGTGCGGCGGTGGATCTCGGCGTTCGCCAGCGTCTCGAACTGCTGGGCCCAGACGGCGCCCTCGGTCTCGTCGACGATCTGCTTCGCGCGCTCGACGGCGCCGCGCATGCCCTCGCTGCCCGGGGTCAGGACGACCTCGGCGCCGTAGGCCTTGATCAGGGTGCGGCGCTCGACGCTCATCGTCTCGGGCATCGTGATCACGACGCGGTAGCCACGGGCGGCGCCCACGAGGGCGAGGGCGATCCCGGTGTTGCCGCTCGACCCCTCGACGATCGTGCCGCCGGGCTCCAGCTGACCCGACGCCTCGGCCGCGTCGACGATGGCGACGCCGAGGCGGTCCTTGACGCTCGCGCCCGGGTTGTAGAACTCGAGCTTCACGACGACCTCGGCACCTCCGGGCACCGCCAGGCGGTTGAGGCGCACGAGGGGCGTGTCGCCGAAGGCGGAGGTGATGTCGTCGTGGATGCCGGTCATGCGCGTCTCTTCCGTGAGGTGGGTCGGTACGTACGAACAGACCTCAGTGTAGGCAGCGGACCTGCGCCGTCGCCCCAGATGACGCCCAGCGGCGGACCCACGACACGTGGGACCGGGCAGTCCGTCCACGCGGCAGCTCAGCGGGCAGTCGACGCGTCGACGGATCAGGAGACGGAGGAGGCGCGGCCCGGCCCGCCGAGGACGCGGCGTCCCTGACGACGCCCGCGCCTGAGTCCTCGACACGAGTGCGCGAGGCACGGCGCAGCGGCGCCACGCGAGTGCGCGACGCACGGCGCAGCCGCGCGACGCGGCGCGGCGCGACAGCGCGGCGCCCCGCCGCACACGAGGTGCGACGGGGCGCCGAGGTCGAGCGGCGGGTCTACGCGCCGGTGACCTTGCCCGGGTTGAACACGCGCCCCGGGTCGGCCGAGTCGAACAGCCCCTGCATGACGGCGACGCCCTCGGCCGAGACGTCCTGGGCCAGCCAGGGCTGGTGTTCCAGGCCGACGCCGTGGTGGTGCGACACGGTCGCGCCGGTGTCGATGAACGCCTGCTGGATGGCGTGCTTCACGACGTCGTACTCCGCCTCGGCCTGCTCGCCGTGCTCGAAGGCGAACGTGAAGTAGAGGCAGGCGCCCGAGTGGTACGAGTGCGACAGGTGCCCCATGATCCAGCCCTGCACGCCGATCTGGTCGAAGGCCTGGTTGGCGGCGGCGTAGACGCGCGACGACACGGCGCGCAGCTTCGACCAGGGCGCGGCGGTCTCGGAGACGTCGGCCGCGCCTCCGTGGTCCATGAAGAAGTCGCGCAGGTAGGGCGTGTCGAACTTCTTCTGGTCGTAGAGCTTGCCCGGGCCCTTGCCCACGCCCATGCCCTTGTTCGCCTTGACGATCTTGGCGACCGCCTTCTGGGTCTGGGCGACGTGCTCGGGACTGCCCTCGTAGCCGATGAACGACAGGCACATCGCGTCGACGTCCCAGCCCTTGGCCTTGAGCACCTTCGGCAGCGCGTCGTTGACGACCTTCGAGATGCCCGTGCTCGCCTTCGAGGTCGCGAACGAGAACGCCGTCTCGTGCGCGTCCGAGACGCGGGTCACCGACGGCCGCGCGTCGCTCTCGGCGATGGCCTGCATGGCGGCCAGGCCGTCGTGCCACGACGGGAACAGGTAGGCGAGGATCTCGCGCTTCTCGGGCAGGCGGTGCACCTGGGCCGTGACCTCCGTGATGACGCCGAGGCGCCCCTCCGAGCCGATGATCATCTCGCGCAGCGAGGGCCCGGTGGAGGCGCTCGGCACGGCGCGGATCGCGAGGACTCCCCCGGGACGCACGACGCGCAGCCCCTTGGTGATGTCCGCGATGTCGCCGTACTTGTCGCTCTGCATGCCGGAGGAGCGGGTCGCGACCCAGCCCCCCATGGTCGAGTGGGTGAAGCTGTCCGGGAAGTGGCCGAGGGTCCAGCCGCGCGCGTTCAGCTGCTCCTCGAGGTCGGGGCCCTGGCCGCCGGCCTGGATGCGGGCGAGGCCGCCGTCCTCGTCGATGTCCAGCACCTTCGAGAGGCGGCCCATGTCGAGCGAGACCACGGTGCGCTCCTCGGTCGGCATCGGCTCGAGGCTGCCGACGATGTTGCTGCCGCCGCCGAAGGGGATCAGCACGACGTCGCTCGCGACGGCGAGGTCGACGATCTGCTGCACCTCGGCCTCGTCGGCGGGGTAGACCACCAGGTCGGGCACACGCTCGAGGATGCCCGCTCGGATGCGGATCAGGTCGCGGATGCTCTTGCCGTAGGTGTGCACGACGCGGTCGTGGTCGCCCTGGTCGACGTGCTCGGGCCCGACGATCTGCACGAGCGAGTCGAGCACCTCGGCCGAGGCGCGCGAGGCGGGGACGGTCAGCTGGGCGAAGTCGAGGCCCGTGTCGTGCTGGCCCTGGGTCAGCTCGACGCCGACGATCTTCTTCACGAAGGGGGCGAACCCGGGCTTGTCCTCGTGGTGGAACGCGACGCCCTCGACGCCCCAGCCCCACCACTTCATGTGGGCGACGCCGTGGTCGGCGGCCGTGGTCTGGGGCTTGTTCTGGACGTCGGTCACGGTCGTGCTCCTTCAGAGGGGTGTTCGGGGCCCAGGATGCGGGCGGTGTTCGCGTCCTTGAGACGCAGGATCTCGGCGCGGAGCCGAGCGGAGAAGTCGAGGGGCGTCTCGCCGGGCTCGGGACGCATCGGGTCGCCGAACGCGACGCCGACGGGCAGCCGGCCGGGTCGCGGCCAGCTCGAGCCGCGCGGGTGCGCGATGTGCGCCCCGATCAGCGCGAGCGGGATGATCGGCACGTCGCAGGCGGCGGCGAGCGCCGCGGCACCGGGCTTGAAGGAGGCGACGGTGCCGTCCTTGGACCGCGTGCCCTCCGGGAACACCAGCACCGGGTAGCCGCGCTCGAGCAGCGAGCGGGCGCTGACGGTCGGCTGGCCGGCCCGACGCCGGGCGGCGACCTTGGCGGCGGCCTTGCGGCGCGCCGCGGACGGGATCGCCGTCGCGCCCGTCGAGGGGTGCGCGGCCGCGGCGGCGGCTGCGGCGGCCACGGCCCCCGGCGCCTGGGGCGTCGGCGACCCGGGCGTGCCCGCCGGGGTCGCGGTCGACGACCCGCGCTGCACGGGGAACGCGTTGAAGAACAGCTCGGTCAGCTTGCGGCGCCACGGCACGTCGAAGAAGTAGTCCGCGGCGGCGCCGGTGGCGAGGTAGCGGGCCAGGCGACGCGGCAGGGCGCCGAGGATGAGCGGCGCGTCGAGGTGGCTCGAGTGGTTGGCGACCACGATGAAGCCGCCTTCGACGCCCTTGAGCCGGTCTCGGTCGATGACGGTGACGCTCGTGATCGACCAGATCGTGGGCTTGAGGACGACGCGCTGGGCGACGTAGCGGGCCATCGCGTGGCCGCGCGAGCTGAAGCGGTCCTTGACGTCGACGGCGGCGCGGGCGACGGCGTCGCGGCGCGGGCGAGCCGCGCGAGCGTCGGCGGCGGCGGCGGACGACGACGACGACGCAGAAGCAGACGACGACGCAGCAGACGAGGCGGGCTCCGCCTCGGCGGCCTGCTCGGTCTCGTCGGGTCGCTCGTCGCGGGCCACCGTCACCGCTCCACCGGAGCGTCCGTGCCGGCAGCACCGCCGGCGACGGCGTCCGCGGGCGCACGGCGGCTCGACGAGATCGCGCCGGACACGGCGCGCACGGCGCTGCCCGGAGCGTGCTTGACCAAGCCGATCAGCACCTTGTACCGAAGCGTGGGCATGGACACCACCTTGCCTCTCTCGACGTCGCGCAGGCACGCGGACACCAGTCGTTCGGCGCTGAGCCACATCGAGTTGGGTATGGACGACGACCGGATCCCGGCGCGCTGATGGAACTCCGTGCGCACCCACCCCGGCTGCAGCACCGTGACGCCCACGCCGCTGCCCTTCAGCTCGACCGCGAGGCCCTCGCTGAACGAGTTGACCCACGCCTTGATCGACGAGTAGCTGCCCATCGCCATGTAGCCCGCGACGCTGCCGACGTTGACGATGTGGCCGGAGCCACGGAGGCGCATCGCGCGCCCCGCGGACGCCGAGAGCACCAGCACGCTCCGCACCATCACCTCGAACGCCCGGTCGTGCACGGCCGTGTCGGTGCTCGTCAGCGGCTCGTGCACGCCGAAGCCGGCGTTGTTGACGAGCAGGTCGACCGGACGGTCGACCTCGGCGAGCCGGGCGGCCACCCGGTCGACGTCGGCACGGTCGCCGAGGTCGGCGGAGAGCACCTCGACGTCGCGTCCGAGGGCCCTCAGCTCGAGGGCGGTCAGGTCGAGTCGGGCGGGGTCGCGCGCGACCAGGACGATGTCCCAGCCGCGGGCGGCGAGTTGGCGGGCGAATTCGGCTCCGATGCCGGACGTGCCCCCGGTGACGAGCGCTGTTGCCATGCCGCTTACGATACGGTCTTGTCGGGAAACTGCGTGCATCGTGTCCCGTTCACCACCGCGATGAGGTCCCCCGGAGGAACACAGCCATGACGACCGATCGCGACCCCTACGACTCGAGCACCTTCGACATCCGCGAGTTCACCCTGACCGCCCAGGGCACGCTCCGCGCCGAGCTCGACCTGGCCCCCTTCGACGCCGCGCCGCTCAGCCCGGACGAGCTCCGCCTCCTGCGCCACCTCGGCCGCCTCGAGAGCGCGACGATGGAGCACCTCCGCAACCTGCTCGTCACGGCCACGCACAAGGACGCCCGGGTCACCGCGTTCCTCGTCACCTGGGCGTTCGAGAAGTACTGGATTGCCGACGCCGTCGACGCCGTGCTCGAGGCGAACGGCGAGCCGCGCCTCAAGGACGTCGAGGAGGGGCCCCGCCGACACAGCCCCGCCGAGGCCGTCGAGCGGCGCGGCCCGATCACCCGCGCGATCGAGGCGATCGGACGCGGCGTGCCCATCGTGGCCGTGCACATGACCACCGGCCTCGTCGACGAGTGGGTGATGCGGCACGCGTACGACGTCCTCGTCGAGCGCGCCGACAGCCCCGCGCTGACGGCTGTCGTCGAGCGCCTCCGCACCGTCAAGGCGCGGCACGAGGAGTTCTTCGACGTCGAGGCACGCTGGCGCCTCGAGGACTCGGCCCGTGCCGTGAAGCAGACCCGCGCCTCCTTGTCGACGGCCGTCTGGCCGCTGGGCGCCGTCGAGCGCTCGGACGCCGAGCGCACCTTCTTCGACGCCGCGGTGTGGGGCGGCGCCGCCGGCCACCTGCGGGCGGACGCCGTCGGCGACCGCGTCGCCTCCCTGCCCGGACTCGACGCCTCCGTGGGCGCCGCCGTGACCCGAAAGCTCACCGCATGACCGTCCCTGCCCCCTCCTCCGTCCCCGGCTCGACCGTGACCAGCCTCGGCTCGGCGCACGTGCTCCTGACCGGCGGCACCGGCTTCGTCGGCCAGGCGATCCTCGAGCGGCTGCTGTCGTCGCACCCCGACACGACGGTCACGCTGCTCATCCGCCCCAAGGCCGGCACGTCGGCCCTGGCCCGTCTGCGGCACCTCCTCAAGAAGCCCGTGTTCGCGTCGTGGCGCGAGCGCGTCGGGGCGGACGAGGTCGAGCGCGCGCTGACCGAGCGGCTGCGGGTCGTCGAGAGCTCCCTCGGCTCGCTGCCCGCCCTGCCGGGCGACCTCGACGTCGTCATCCACAGCGCGTCGACCGTGTCGTTCGACCCGCCGATCGACCAGGCGTTCGACACGAACGTGGGCGGCGCCGTCGGTCTCTACGAGGCGCTGGTCGCGGCGGGCGGCAACCCGCACGTCGTCCACGTCTCGACGGCCTACGTCGGGGGCATCCGCAAGGGCGTCTTCCCCGAGGCGGCGCTCCGCCACGACGTCGACTGGCGCGCCGAGCACGCGGCCGCCCGCGACGCCCGCGCCCGCGTCGAGGCGGCGTCGCGCCAGCCCGAGACGCTCCGCGGGTTCCTGGCCGAGGGCCGGGCGGGCCACGGCAAGACCGGACCGCAGGCCGTCGCGGCGGCAGCCGAGGAGGCGCGGGTCGCCTGGGTGGCCGCCCGTCTCGTCGACTACGGGCGCACCCGCGCCGAGACCCTCGGCTGGACCGACGTCTACACGCTGACCAAGGCCTTCGCCGAGCGCGCCGCCGAGCAGATCTGGGCGGCCGAGGGCCACCGGCTCTCCGTCGTCCGGCCCGCGATCGTGGAGAGCGCCCTGCGCCACCCCTACCCGGGCTGGATCGACGGCTTCAAGGTCGCCGACCCGCTGATCATGTCGTACGCCCGCGGCCTGCTGCCCGAGTTCCCCGGGGTGCCCGACAGCGTCCTCGACATCGTGCCGGTCGACTACGTGGTGAACGTGATCCTGGCCGTGGCCGCGAACCCGGCCGGCGCCTCCTCGGCCTCTGCCGTCGACTCCGGTGCGGCCGGCGCCGTCGCGTCGGGCGCTGCGACCGACGGCGCTGCCCCGGCCTCGGCCTCGGCCTCGGCGCCCGAGCCGCAGTACTTCCACGTCGCGTCGGGCAACAGCAACCCGTTCCCGATCCTGCGGATGTTCGACAACCTCAAGACGTTCTTCACGGCGAACCCGCTGCCGCGCGACGAGCACACGAACATCCCCGTGCCGACCTGGGACTTCCCCGGCGTGCGCAAGGTGGAGGGCGCGATCCGGACCGCTCAGCGCGCGAACGACTGGCGCGAGCGCGTGCTCGTCCGCCTGCCCTCGACGACCCGCACCCGCACGGCCCTCACCGGCGTGCAGACGCGGCGGGCCGACCTCGAGTCGCTGCAGAGCCTGACCGACCTGTACCGGCACTACGTGCAGTCCGAGATCATCTTCGACGACCGCCGCACGCGCGCCCTGCACGACGGCCTCCCCGAGGAGGCGCCGGCCGACATCGGCTTCGACGTGACGGACATCGACTGGGAGGACTACTTCCAGACCGTGCACTTCCCGTCGATCACCGCGATGACGCGGGCGTTCTCGGTCCGTCCCGCGGCGGCCGGCGCCGTGCTCGACGCCCGGGCCCTGCCGCAGCGCAGCGACGTCGTCGCCGTCTTCGACCTCGAGGGCACCGTGCTCGACTCGAACATCGTCGAGCAGTACCTCTGGGTGCGCTCGAACGGCTTCCGCAAGGCGGCCTGGCCCGCCGAGGTCGCGTCGCTGCTGACCGGGCTGCCCGCCTACCTGCGCGCCGAGGGGCGCGACCGGGGCGAGTTCATCCGGGCGTTCCTCCGCCGCTACGCCGGCATGCCCGTCTCGCGGCTGAAGGGCGTCGTCCGCTCGGCCGGCTACGCCGAGACGGTCCGCCGGCACACCCTGCCCGAGGCGCTCGCGCGCATCGCCGAACACCGCGCCGCCGGGCACCGCACCGTGCTCGTCACGGGCTCCATCGGCACCCTCGCGACCCCCATCGCCCACCTCTTCGACGAGGTCGTCGCGAGCACGATGCACGAGCGCGACGGCGTCCTCACGGGCTACCTCGCCCAGCCGCCGCTCGTCGACGAGGCCCGCGCCGCGTGGCTCGCGCAGTGGGCCCTCGAAGAGGGAATCGACCTCACGGGGTCGTACGGGTACGGTGACAGCCACGCCGACCTGGCGTGGCTGGAGATGCTCGGCAACCCGTCCGCCGTCAACCCCGACGCCAATCTCGCACGCGAGGCGCTCCGAAGAAGATGGAGCATCCGAGATTGGTCGCGTGCCCGCGGTTCGTCCGCGTCCGGAACATCGACGGCCCCGGCCGTCGGCACCACCTCGAAAGGAGAAGGAGACAGGGTCTGACGACCCGCGCCTCCTCACGCCACATGGCATTCGACATCGACAAGTTCGCCGCCACCAGCGAGCGCATCACCTGGGACGACCTCGACCTGGACCACTTCAAGGAGAACCCGCTCAGCCCGGACTCCCTCCGCACCCTGCGCTACATGGCCGACGTGGAGTACCACACGGTCTGCTACACCCGTGACCTGCTGACGACGCCCTCGCACAAGGAGGGCGACGTCTCGACCTTCATGACCATGTGGAACCGCGAGGAGTTCTGGCACGGCGAGGCCCTCGCCGCGATCCTCGAGGTGCACGGCGAGAAGGTCGACTACGACCAGCTGCGCGCGAACCGGCTCAAGCTCGGCTGGCGCGACAAGCTCGACCCGGTCAAGCAGGGCCTGCTCGGCAAGTTCGTCGGCTCGGACTTCGTGGCCGTGCACATGTCGTGGGGCGCCGCCAACGAGTACTCGGCCGTCGCCGCCTACAAGCGGATGGCCGCCCTCGAGAAGGACCCGGTGCTCGCCGAGCTGCTCGTGCGCATCGCCCGCCAGGAGTCGCGCCACGTCGCGTTCTACGTGTCGCAGGCCCGTGAGCGCCTGCTCAAGAGCAAGAAGGCGCAGAAGCTGACCCGCTTCCTGCTGCAGAAGGTCTGGGCGCCCGTCGGCTCGTCGATCATGGAGCTCGACGACGTGAAGTTCGTCTTCGGTCAGCTGATGAGCGGCGAGGAGGGCCGCAAGGCCGCCGAGAAGCTCGACGCCAACATCTCGAACCTGCCCGGCATGTCGGGGCTGACGATCTTCCAGAAGGCGCTCGACGGGCTCGGCGTCACGCACGGCCCCGCCGCAGGCGGCTCGGTCAGCGTCGCCTGACGGCTCGTCCGGCACCGATCCCCTCCTCGGCCGCAGGTCGTCCCGCCTCGGCGGGGCGGCCTGCGGCTCCGTTAGTCTGGGGCGGTCGGGCACCCGGCCGACCAGCGAGAGGCGACACCACGTGAAGACGAGCCACCTGAGGCACTTCCTCGTCGCGGCCGAGGTGCTGCACTTCCCCGTCGCGGCCGACAAGCTCGGGATCTCGCGGCAGAAGCTCGAGTCGTCGATCGAGGCGCTCGAGCTCGAGTTCGGGCAGAAGCTGTTCGACCGCGATGCCTCGCCCTACCGCCTGACCAAGGCGGGCCGCGCGGCCGTGGTCGTCGCCGAGGACGAGTTGGCCAGCCCCTCGACACCGCCAGCGCCGCCTGCTCCCCCAGCGGGCGGCAAGGCCAAGGCGTCGAAGGGCAAGGGGCGCACCCCGGCGGTCAAGGGGCAGCCGAAGCCGTTCAAGAAGCGCCAGGGGCGCTAGGGGTCACAGGGCGCCAGGGGCGCTAGGGGCAACAGGGCGCCAGGGGCGTCGGCGGCAGCAGGGCGCCAGGGGCGTCGGCGGCAACAGGGCGCCAGGGGCGTCGGCGGTCACAGGGCGCTAGCCGGCCTCGCCGCTGCTCGTCTCCGCGAACCAACCCGCGTACCGGGTGTTCTCGGCCATGCGGCGGGTCTCGTCGGGGGCGTCGTCGTCCCACCAGACCGGGCCCCGCTCGCCGAGCGCCGTCTTCGCGGCGTCGACCCGGGCCCGGGCGGCCTCGGGGGCCCCGGCGTCGTCGTCGGCCAGCGCGGTCTTCTTCGCGCGCCGCGCCTCCATCAGCTCGTGCACCAGCTCGGCCCGACGCTGCTCGGGCAGCGACGGGTCCGTGCGGCGCCAGAGCCGCCCGCGGACGACGAGGTAGCGGCCGTCGGGCGTGACGAGGGGTGCGGGTGCGTCGGCCATGCGGCCAGTCTGCCGCGCGCCGCGCGGCCCCGGCCCGCCCCGCCCCGGGTCCCCTGTCGACGATTCAGGCGACGGCGTCGACGGCGGGCCCGAGGTCCGGGCACGGGGCACGTCCGCGACGGCGTCTTCTGAGAGCTCGACGCGGCTCGACGCCGCTAGACGACGTAGCGCGTCGAGCCCGGCTCGTCGGTGCCGAGCACCCAGCGCCAGGTGTCGCGGAGCCCGTCCTCGAGGCTCGTCAGCGGCTCCCAGCCGAGACTCCGTGCGAGCCCGTTGTCGGAGAGCAGCCGGTCCACCTCGCTCGCCTCGGGCCGGAGCCGCGCCTCGTCGACCACGACGCGGGCGTCTCGTCCGCTGACCTGGATCAGCAGCTCGGCGAGCGCGCCGATGCTGATCTCCTGGCCGGTGCCGAGGTTGACGGCCCGGCCGAGGGCCGCGTCCGAGGAACCGACCGTGAGGAACCCGGCGACCGTGTCCGAGACGTGGGTGAAGTCGCGGGTCGGCGTGGTCGACCCGAGCCGGATCTCGTCGGCCCCGGCCGCGAGCTGCCGCAGGATCGTCGGGATGACGGCTCGCGCGCTCTGCCGCGGGCCGTAGGTGTTGAACGGGCGGCACACGGCGACCTCGGTGCCGAACGACGCGTGGTACGACAGCACCATCGCGTCGGCGGCGATCTTCGAGGCCGCGTACGGCGACTGCGGCTGCGCGGGGTGGGTCTCGTCCATCGGCACGCGCAGCGCGCTGCCGTACGTCTCGGAGGTCGACGTGTGCACCATGCGCGCCCCGTGCCGGCGGCAGGCGGCGACGACGGCGTGCGACCCGACGACGTTGGTCTGCACGTACGACTCGGGCGCCGTGTACGAGTACGGGATGCCGATCAGGGCCGCGAGGTGGAACACCACCTCGACCCCGGCCACGGCCTCGTCGACCACGAACGGGTCGCGCACGTCGCCCGCGAGCAGCTCGACGCGGTGGTCGGACGCGTACCGGGCGAGGTTGCCCGCGGCGCCGTAGGGCTTGTAGTGGCAGAGGGCGCGCACGTGGGCGCCGAGGGCGACGAGCTCGTCGACGAGCGCCGAGCCGATGAAGCCCTCCGCTCCGGTCACGAGGACGGTGCGGCCCTGCCAGGTGGTGTCGTTCATCGAGTGGTCCCTTCGGTGGTGTTCGTGGAGGTGGAGGAGGAGGAGATCGAGGAGGCGGCCGAGACGGCCGAGGAGGCGGTGGAGGCGGCGGGAGGCGCGAGCTCGACGACCCACCCGGCGACCGCGTCGGCGGCGTCGGCGTGCGGCGAGGCACCGCGCGGCGAGGCCGAGCCGGAGCCGGAGCCGGAGCCGGAGTCGGAGTCGGAGTCGGGGTCGGGGTCGGGGTCGGGGTCCTGCGGCTGAACGACCCCGGCGAGCGCGACCACCCTGGTCAGCGCCGCCGCCAGCGTCTCGCCGTCGAGGTCGCCGTCGCGCACGACGACGACGGGGGCGCGACCGGACGCGGCGAGCGCCTCCGCGTTGGCGGTCTGGTGGTCGTCCGTCGCGCTCGGCAGGGGCACGACGACGGCGGGGACGCCGAGGTGCTCGATCTCCGCCACGGTGCACGCCCCGCCGCGGACGACGACCGCGTCCGCCGCCGAGTAGGCGGCCGCCATGTCGTCGATGTGCTCGACCACCTCCGCCACTTCGTCACCGCCGCCCCGCACGAGCGCGCCCCGCAGGCTCGCGACGTGGGTCGGGCTCGCCTTGACGACGAGCCGCAGCCGACGGCCGTCCAGGCCTCCGTCGGCGGCTGCCGTACCGGCCGCACCGGCCGCGACCGCCGCGCACGCGAGCTCCACCGCGGCACGGTCGAGGGACGCCGCCCCCAGGCTGCCGCCCGAGACGACGACGAGCAGCTCGTCGTCCTCGACGCCCCAGGAGGCGCGGGTCGGCCCCCGCAGCGACTCCCGGTCGCACGCCGCCAGGGCCGGGAGGATCGGGATGCCGACCTGCCGCACCTCCGCCCCGGTGCCGAGCCCGACGGACGCCGGGTCGAAGGCACAGGCCACCCGTCCCGACAGCCGTGCCGCCAGGCGGTTGGCGAGCCCGGGCGTCGCGTTCGACTCGTGCACGACCACGGGCAGGCGCAGCGTCCAGCCCGCGACGACGGCCGGCACGCTCGGGTAGCCGCCGACCCCGACGACGACCTGGGCGCCTCGTCGGCGCAGCTGCCCGCGTGCCCCGAGCACGCAGCGGACGAACCGTGCGGGGAACAGCAGCGCCGCGAGGCCCGGCCGCCGGGGGAACGCGACCATCGGCGTCGTGTCGAGCTCGTAGCCGGCCGCCGGGACGAGGGTCGCCTCCAGCCGGTCCGCGGTCCCGGCGAAGGTGACGACCACCTCCGGCACCCGTCGCTGTAGGGCCGCGGCGACCGCGATGCCGGGGAACACGTGGCCGCCGGTGCCCCCGGCGGCGACGACGACGCGGAGGCGGTCGACCGGCGGGGTCGAGCGGGCGCGTCTCGAGGTGGTGGATGACATGCCGCAAGGGTCGGCCGCCTGCGTGAGGCGAACGTGAGGTGCGACTGCCCAGGGGCTCGGATCGCGCTCCCCCTGCACGGCGACGAGGTCAACCCGCGGGGAGCACCAGCCGGATCGTCGTGCCCGCGCCGCCGTCGGCGCGCGCCTCGGCCGTGATCGTGCCGCCGGCCCGCTCGACGACCTGGGCCGCGATGGCGAGCCCGAGCCCCGAGCCGGGCAGCCCGCGGGCGGCCGGCGCCCGGTGGAACCGGTCGAACACCCGCTCCCGCTCGTCCGCGGGGATGCCCACGCCGTGGTCGGTCACCGTGACGACGACGACGCCGTCGCCCGGCGTCCCGCTGACGACGCGCACCTCGACGGCTCCCCCGGCCCCGTACTTGACGGCGTTGTCGAGCACGACGTCGAGGAGGCGCCCCAGCCGTCCCGCGGGGACGCGCACGCCGACCGGCGCGCCCGGCAGGTCCGTCCGCACCTCCACGCCGGGAGCGCGCCGGGACGTGGCCGCGACCGCCGCCCGGGCGGCCGCGACGACGTCCTCGACGACCAGCTCGGCCGTGCGCGGCCGGTCGTCGCCCGCGAGCTCCACGAGGTCGTCGACGGTCCGCGTCATCGCCGCCACCTCCTCGCCGAGCGCCGCCCCCAGGGCGGCCCGCGTCCCGGGTCGGAGCGGCCGGTCGGCGGTGAGCAGCTGCACGTTCGTGCGGAGCGTCGTGAGCGGCGTCCGGAGCTCGTGGGAGGCGTCGGCCACGAAGGCACGCTGGGCGTCGTCGGCGGCCGCGAGCTCGACGAGCATGGAGTCGACGGCGACGGCCAGCCGCCCCAGCTCGTCGTCGGGCGAGGTCGAGGCGAGGTCGACGTGGTCGTGCGGGTCGGCGCTGTCGCGCACGCGGCGGACGGCCTCGTCGAGGCGCCGGACCGGACGCAGCCCGACGGTCGCGGCAGCCCACCCGAGGAGGCCCGCGAGGACGACGCCGACGCCGCCCGTCGCCGTGAGCGCGACGGCCGTCCGGGCGAGGGCCAGGTCGGCCTGGCGCGTCGGGACGCCGACGAGGGCGGCCTCGCCCGGCCGGGTCGGGACGGCCACTACCCGCACCGGCCCGGCCGTCCAGCGCGCGCGCAGCTGGTCCCCGCGGGCGACCGCGAGGGCCGCCTCCGTCGTCTGCAGGGGCCCCGTGCCGCTCCCGACCTCGTCGGCGGTCTCGACCAGCCGGACGCACGCGGGCTCGGCCGCGTAGCGGCACTGCTCGCTGCCCTCGCCGGTCCAGTCGGCGTCGACCCGGACCAGGCGCTGAACCCGTGTCGCCTCGCGGTCGAGCGCCGTGTCGAGGGAGGCGCGGACCTGGCTCGAGACGACGAGCCAGGTCAGGACGGCGACGAGCACCACCGCGACGGCCACCGACCCGGCGACCAGGACGGCGACCCGGCGCCGGAGCGAGCCTCGACGCGCGGTCACGGCTCGAGCCGGTAGCCGAGGCCGCGCACGGCGCGGACGACGGGTCGGGCGGCCGAGGCGTCGGCGGAGCCGTCCCGCCGGCCGTCGGCGGAGCCCTCCGGCTGACCGTCCGCCGGCTCGCGCACGAGCTCGGCGAGCTTGCGCCGCAGCGAGCTGACGGCGACGTCGAGGGCGTTCGACGCGGGCGGCGGCCGGTCGGCCCAGACGACGTCGACGAGCTCGTCGCGGGTGCGGACCCGCCCGGGGTCGCGGAAGAGCAGCCCGGCGAGGCCCGCCTCGATCCGGGTCAGCTCGACGGTGGCCGGCGTGCCTGCCGCGGTGCAGGTCCCGTCCTCCCGGACGAGCCGCTGCCCCCTCTCGTCGAGCACGACCCCGCGCCACCGGGGCCAGGCACCGGCTCTCGTCCCCGTGCCGGCCGCGGCTGCTGCTCCGGCCTGGTCCGGCGGACCGCCCCAGCCGCCGGGAGCCCGCCGCAGCAGGGCCCGGACCCGGGCGCGCAGCTCGTCGACGTCGAACGGCTTGCCGAGGTAGTCGTCGGCGCCGGCGTCGAGACCGGCGACGCGCTCGGCGGGCCGGTGGTGGGCCGTGAGCACCAGGACGGGCACGCCGTCGCCCGCCGCTCGCAGGGTGCGGCAGACCGCCGCCCCGTCGAGGAACGGCATGGCCAGGTCGAGCACGACGGCGTCGGGGTCGTGCGCGGCGACGGCGAGCAGCGCCGACCGCCCGTCCGCCGCGGACACGACGCGGTGCCCGTCCGTCTCGAGGGCCACCCGGACCCCGAGCAGCACGTTCGGGTCGTCGTCCACGACCAGCACCGTCGCCTGCCGCGTCGTGTCGCTGTCCCCTCGTGCCACCCGTCGCCTCCCGTCCTCGTCGTGCGTGTCCGTGTCCGTCCTCGTGTCCGTGCACGTTGACGTGCACGTGCCGGCCGACCTCCCCGCGCAGACGGGTCGGACCGCCAGCATCGCATGAGACATGTCGGGACGGGCTGGGCGACCGGCGACCACAGCCCGACCGCAGCCCGACCGCGTCGAGGAGTCAGGAGACCGTGTCGCCGGACGCGCGGCGACGCCGCCGGACGAGGCCGACGCGACGCCGCCTCCTGAACGCTCGACACGGGTCGCGAGCCCAGGCCCGTGACCGGGCCCGCGGCCCTCGGTAGACTCGCGGCGTCCTGGGGGGAGGGCCACATGACGACCGACGAGCACGCAGCGCGCGACCGGGGCGCCGCGCACGAACGACCCGCCGCGGGGGCGACCCCCGGCCCGCTGAGCTCCTGGCGGTTCGCCGGCGAGCTGCGCCGCTACCAGGCCGACGTGCTCGACCGGGTGCCCGTCGTCCCGGGCGAGCCCCTTCACGTCGTGGCCCCGCCCGGCTCGGGCAAGACCCTGCTCGGTCTCCTGCTCGCCGCTCGACGCGGCACCCGGACGCTCGTCCTGGCGCCGACCGCGACGATCCGAGCGCAGTGGGTCCGCTCGGCGGACGCCCTGGCGGGCGCCGACGGCCAGGTCTCCGACGACCCGCGTGCCCTCGGCGACGTCACCGCCCTGACGTACCAGATGCTCAGCGTGCTCGAGACGGGCTCCCCGCTGACCGAACTCGCCGTCGAGGCGTGGACGCGCGAGCTCGTCGCCGGGGGTCGCGACGAGAAGGCGGCGGCCCGGTGGATAGACGACCTGCGGTCCTCGAACCCGGACGAGCACCGCGCCGGGGTCGCCCGCCGCTCGCGGGCGATGCGCCGTCAGCTGGCCCGGGAGGACCCTGACCTGCTCGCCGGGGCCCTGCACCCGAACGCCCGCGAGCTCGTCGACCGACTCGTGTCGCACGGCGTCGAGACCGTCGTGCTCGACGAGTGCCACCACCTCCTCGACCACTGGGCGCTGGTCGTCGCCTACCTGGCGAGCCGCATCCGACAGGCCGGCGGGACGCCCCTGCTGATCGGACTGACAGCGACGCTGCCGTCGTCGGACGACCAGGACTCGTACGACCTCTACACGTCGCTGCTCGGTGAGGTCGACTACGAGGTGCCCACGCCGGCCGTGGTGAAGGAGGGGAACCTCGCGCCGTACCGCGACCACGTCTGGTTCGTCGAGCCGACGGAGGCCGAGCTGCAGTTCCTGCGCGGGCACGAGGAGCAGCTCGTCGGGCTCGTCCGCGAGTCGCTCGCCACCCCCGACGGCACCGCGTGGCTCAAGCAGCAGCTGCGGGGCGACCGCGACCGCGACGACGCCGTCGCCGGTGACGGCGCCCGCCCCGCGACCGACGAACAGCGGGTCGCCGCGGCCTTCGCCGCCGACTTCCCCGTCGCGGAGTCGGCAGCCCGCATGCTCTTCGACCTGCAGCCGACGCACCCGCTCGTGCCGCTCCTCCACGAGGCCGCCCGGCGGGCCCCGGACACCGAGCAGAGCGTCCGCCTCCTCGCCCGTTGGGGCCTCGACCGGCTGCTGCCCGACCCGAGTCGCGGTGACGAGTGGCGGCGCCTGAAGCGCGTGCTCGTCGACCTCGGCTACACGCTCACCGATCGGGGCGTGCGCCGGGCCCGCGACCCGATCGACACCCTGCTCGCCTCGTCCGCGGCCAAGGACGCCGCCGTGGGCGACGTCCTGCGCCTCGAGCTCGACCAACCGACCGGCCCGCTCGTGAAGGCCGTGGTCGTGACCGACCACGCCGTGCACGGCAACAAGCACGGCTCCGACGGGTCGCCGGCCGGCGCGCTGCGGACCTTCGACGCCGTGGTGGCCGACCCGACCACCTCGCGGCTCCGGCCGGTCCTCGTGACGGCCCGGCACCTCCGGGTGGCCGCACGGGACCTCGACGTCGTCCTGCCGGCCCTGACCGTGGCGCTCGGCCGCGCCGACGGCGACCCGCTGCCGGTCGAGGTCGTGCCCGACCGGACTCCCGGCGCGCCGGAGGTGCGGCAGCTCGACACCGCCGGGCACGGCTCGGCGGCCGTGGTGGCCGCCGTCTCCCGCCTGCTCACCGACGGCACGGTGCGGCTCGTCGTCGGCACCCGCGGCCTGCTCGGGGAGGGCTGGGACTGCCCGGCGGTCAACACGCTGATCGACCTGACCGCGGTCGCGACGTCGTCCGCGACGCAGCAGCTGCGTGGTCGCACCCTGCGGCTGGACCCGGCGTGGCCCGAGAAGGTCGCCCACAACTGGACGGTGACGGCCGTGCTGCCCGCGACGACCACGCTCGACGCGGCGCCCGACGTGAGCCGGCTCGTGCGGAAGCACAGCCGCCTCTGGGGCCTGCTCCGGTCGGACGACACGGAGGTGGTGAGGGGCCTCGAGATCGCGCTGACCGACGAGCACCGTGCCCTCCTCGGACAGATCGTCGGCAAGGTGCGCCCGCCGAGGACGGTCGCCGACCTGAACGGCTCCGTGGAGGCCGTCATGCCGTCCCGCGAGGCGACCCGACGGGCGTGGCGCGTCGGCGAGCCGTACGCGGACCGCGAGTCGACGGTCGCGGTGGTCGACTCCCCCGGACGCGTCCCGTTCCGCAGCGGACCGACCTTCGAGCTGGCGCTGATCGCCGTGGCCCTGCTCGCCGTCGCCGGCCTGCTCGGCTCGGCGAACGTGCTGAGCCAGGGCTGGCGCCTCGGCACCGGCCCGGGGATCGCGGCCAGCGTGGTCGCCGCCGTCATCGTCGTCTGGGCCGTGCGGCCCGTCTGGCGCCAGCTCGTGCTCGCGAGCCGCCAGCTCTTCTCGACGGCGGAGGCCCACCGCCGCGTCGCTCGCGTCGTCGTGGACGGCCTGCACAGGGCCGGCCGCGTGCCGGCCTACGGCGAGGGCGACCTGTCCGTCGTCGCCCGTCCGGGTCCGCTCGGGACGACGGCGTCGTTCGAGGTCGCGGTCTCGGGCGGCTCACCGGACGACCAGAAGACCGTGGCGACGGCGATGGCCGAGCTGTTCGGCCCGGTGGGGAACCCGCGCTTCCTGCTCGAGGCGGAGCGCGGCGAGATCTCGGACGCCTGGCGACGCCCCCTGCTCACGGTCGCCCTGCTGCTGCACCGGGCGCTCTCGCGCCGCGTCCGGCACGTGCCCGTGCCGACCCAGATCGGTCGGCGTCGCGCCGACGCGGAGGCCTTCGCGGCGGACTGGTCGCGCAGGGTCGGGCCCTGCCGTCTGCACGAGATCGACTCCCCCGACGACCTCGTGCGGGTCTCGCGGGCACGGCGGGCCCTCGAGGGCACGCCCCGCGCGCCGTTCGTGCGGGAGCAGTGGTCCTAGCCGCCGACCGGCACGACCCGCAGCTCGCGCTGCACCTGCAGGGCGAGCTCGCG
The DNA here is from genome assembly GCF_004364285.1 of Frigoribacterium sp. PhB116. Lineage (GTDB taxonomy): Bacteria > Actinomycetota > Actinomycetes > Actinomycetales > Microbacteriaceae > Frigoribacterium. Next base: position 1,304,446 of record NZ_SOBE01000001.1, read on the forward strand.
CAGCAGCACGAGGTCGACGCTCTCGGCGCTCCGCGGCTCGGCGTCGACGACGCAGAGGGCGCCGATCCGCACGCCGTCCGGGCTCTCGACCGGGTGCCCCGCGTAGAACCGCACGCTCGGGTGCGAGACGAAGCGGTCGTCGCGCCAGGCGTCGGGCACGACCATCGCGGTGCCGGTCCGCACGGTCCGCGAGCAGAATGACGACGCGATGGGCACCTCCACCTGTGACGACCCGGCGACCGACTTGTTCCAGTGGCGCCCGTCGTCGATGAGCGAGAACGCGGCCCCCTGGGCGCCGAGCAGCACCCGGGCCCGCTCGACGATGTCGTCGAACCGCTTCTCGGCGGGGGTGTCGAGCAGCCCGAGCGCACGGACGGCGGCGATGCGCGTCTCGTCGGTCTGGGGCGCCTCGCGGGCGGTCCGCGCCGTGCTGCCCGCGGCGAGCGCGGCGTCGACCAGCGGCGCGACCACGGCGGCGAGGGCTGCAGCCCAAGCCGGGTAGGGGACGGAGGTGCGGGCCGGCTCCCCGAGGCCCTCGGGCGCGGCGACGGGGCCGGGCGGGTACACCATCGACACCCGGGCCCGGGTCGCGCAGAGCTCTGCGGTCACGCGGTTGAGCTCGTCGGCGTGGGCGTCCACCACGCCGCCGCAGCGCAGGGCGAACTTCGGCACCGAGCTCGGCGGCTGGATCCCCGTCACGACGATCTCGCACGACGCGTCGACCTCCTCCTCGAGGGCGTCGAGCAGGGCCGCGATCCCGGCTGCCCAGCGCGATCGCGGGACGAGCCGCAGCGCGTCGCTCATGCCCAGCACGACGACGACGGCGTCGTAGCGGCCGAGGTCGCGCCCCCGGACGAAGGAGGCGGCTGTCGCGACGGACACGTCGGCGTCGGCCAGCGCGTCGACGTCGGCGCCGCGGCCGGTCAGCGCCGACAGGGCGCGGGCCAGCGTGCCCGGCAGGGCGAGGTCGTGGCTGCGGACGCCCCAGCCGACGGCAGGACCGTTGCCCAGCACGAGGACCCGGTCGGGGTCGGTTCCGGGGGCGTGGCCGCTCGGGTGGTCGTCGGGGCACGGCGTCGAGAGCAGCTCGTCGACGACGCGGTACCGCGCGCGGACCCAGGCCCGGACGAGAGGGAGGGGGAGGCGGCGCATGCGGGTACTCCGACCCGGACGACGGGCGTGTTCGAGGGGAGCCGGGGCGGCGTGGTCGCCCGGGCATGACTGGTGAGGTGAGTCGATGATGCTCGCGCCCGGGGGTCCCGGGCAAGCCCCCGCTCGGGGCGGGCCCGTTCTCGTCGGGAAGACGGAGAGGACGACGACGGGCCCGTCAGGAGGAGGACGAGGACGAGGGATCGGCCCCGGGCGTCTGAGCAGGCCGGGACGCCGCCTGCGCCCGCAGCTCGGCGAGGTCGTCGTCCAGGCCGGCGAGCCGCTCGGCCCGGGCCTCGCCGTAGGCGGCGTCGACCACGACGGAGGCGGCGCGCACCCGGGTCACGACGGCCGCGCCGACGTCCCCCCAGGCACGGGCGACCGCCGTCTGGACGATGTCGTCCACGTACTCGGCGTCGTCGCGCAGGGCGTCCAGCCGGTCGGCGACGGCCGTGTACGTCTTCTCGCGGAACCAGAGGGTCTCGTCGTCGCCCTTGCGGTAGTCGTGCTGGTGCCGGGAGCGGCCCTTGGAGCGGAGCGCCTTCTGGCGCGCCTCCCCGATGCGGCGGTTCTGGTACCGCTGCTCCTCGGCGAGGCGGTGCAGCGTTCGACGGACGGAGGCGGCGGTCTCGTCGTGGTCGAAGACGTCGTCGTCGCGCAGCGCCCGCACGACGATGCGGTTGGCGACGGACACGATCGCGGCGGCACGCGAGATCAACAGGCCCTCGACCACCGCGCGCTCCAGGGCCTCGGGGTCGACCGGCGCCGGGTCCGGGCTCGCGGGGCCGGCGCTGCCGCGCGTGCTCCGCCACCTCACGACGCCTCCCCCGCTGCTGCCGCCCGTGCTGCTGCCGCTGCCATGACCTGCTCCTCGTCGACCGGGCCGTCCTGACACGGCGCCTCTCCCGATTAAAGACCCGGTGCCGGGACCGCGACGAATCGTCGGTCCCGGCACCGGGTCGGGGGCGCCGCGCCGGGCGCGCCGGGCGAAGCGAACCGTCCGCCCGGGAGGCGTCAGCCCTGTCCGCCGCCTGCGGTCACGAGCGCGTCCTGGACGGCGCCGACGAAGTCGTCGAGGTCGTCGGGGTCGCGCGAGGTGACCAGGGTGAAGCCGCCCTCGACGTCGGTGACGACCGAGCGGTCGACCCAGGCGCCTCCGGCGTTCCGCACGTCCGTCTCGAGAGAAGCGAAGGAGGTGAGCTCCTTGCCCTTCAGGAGGTCCGCCTCCACCAGCAGCCAGGGGCCGTGGCAGATGGCGGCGACGGGCTTGCCTGCCGAGGCGAAGGCCTTGAGCAGCGAGACCGCGCCGTCGTCCTGGCGGATCGTGTCGGCGTTGATGGTGCCGCCGGGCACGAGCAGCAGGTCGAAGTCGGCCGCGTCGGCCTCGTCGAGGGTGGTGTCGGGGCGGACGGTCTCGCCCGGGTCCTTGTCGCCGACGAGCGTCTGGATCGGCTCGGTCGACTGCGCGGCGACGACGACGGTCGCGCCGGCCTCGCGCAGGGCACGGGCGGGGACGACGAGCTCGTCCTGCTCGACGCCGTAGTTGGTGACGATCGCGAGCACGCGTCGTCCGGTCAGATCGGTGGTGGCCATGGGGCTCTCCTCCTCCGGGCCCGCGGGGCGGGCCGATCGATGTCGAGCACCGGTCTACGCCGCGGGGCTGGAGGGGCACTCGGCAGCCTGTCCCCCGGACGCCACCTCCCCCGGCCGGCACCTCTCTCGGCCGACACCTCCCCGGTCGACGCCGCCCCCTCGGGCTCGCTCCTCAGCTCGCGAGCAGCGCCCGCGCCGTCCCCTCGTCGAGGATGAGGTCGGTCGCGAGCCCCGCGGCGAGGGCTCCGCGCACGCCGGCGACCTTGGCCTCGCCGGCCACGACGCAGACCCGCCGCGGCGCCCGCCGGATCGTCTCGAGGTCGGGGCCCGTGCCCCGGGCGTTCATGGCGATGTCGGCGGACGAGCCGTCCTCGCGGTAGAAGACGGTCGCCACGTCGCCGACGACGCCGTCGCGGTCGAGGCTCAGCTGGTCGCTCTTCTCCAGGTACCCCCCCGACCAGACGTGGCTGGGCACCCGGGCGTCGCGCGAGCCGACGCCGAAGACGACCAGGTCCATCGAGGCCTGCAGCTCGAGCACGCGCTTCGTGCTGCTCTCGCGCCAGAGCGCGCGCTTGGTGGCCGGGTCGTCGAAGAACGCCGGCACGGGGAACTGCTGCACGGCGGCCGAGTACGCCGCCCCGAAGCGCCGCAGGATCTCGCTCGCGTACTCGATGCCCGTCGTGCGCGTGTTCGCCGCACCGTTGAGCTGCACGACGACCGAGTTGTGCGTCGCCCGCGGCACCAACGACCGGCTGACGGCGCTGAGGGTCGCCCCCCACGCCACGCCGACCACCATGTTCGAGTCGACGTAGGGCGTGATCGTGCGTGCCGCCGACAGCGCGACCCGCTCGAGCCGGTCGATCTCGCTGATCTGGTCGGGCACGGGCACGACGTGCGCGACGACGCCGAACCGGTCGTGCAGGGCCGCGGCGGACCGCGTCGCCTGGTCGAGCGGCGACTTGATCTGGATCTCGACGAGGCCCGTCTCGCGGGCGGCCTTGAGGAGGCGCGAGACCGACGAGCGGGACGTGTTCAGCTCCGAGGCGATCGCCTCCATCGTGAGGTCCTGCATGTAGTACAGGTGCGCCGCACGGAGTGCGTCGTGGGTCTTCTCGGACGTCGTCGCCTCGGCCATGGGCACCTCCGTGCACATCTGTGCAGATACGTTGCACCCTCGTCAGGAGGGGTCGATCATGGACACTACCGGCCCGAGCAGCCGGCGCACGACCCCACCGCTCACCGAACGCAACGGGAAAGAAGCTCCACTGTGACCGAGTCGAAGAAGACAGGGACGATGCGCGCCAACGTGTCGCGCATCGCCGACCGCCCCCACGCCCAGGTGCTGATCGTCGGAGGGGGCATCAACGGCATCGCCACGTTCCGCGACCTCGCCCTCCAGGGCGTCGACGTCGTCCTCGTCGAGCGCGCCGACTACGCCTCGGGCGCCTCGGCAGCCTCGTCGCACATGATCCACGGCGGCATCCGCTACCTCGAGAACGGCGAGTTCCGCCTCGTCCGCGAGAGTGTCGAGGAGCGCAACGGCCTCCTCAAGATCGCCCCCCACTACGTCAAGCCGCTGCAGACGACGATGCCGATCTTCTCGACGTTCTCCGGCATCCTCAACGCCCCGCTGCGCATGCTCACGCACAAGCAGCGCAGCACGAAGGAGCGCGGTGCGCTCCTCATCAAGGTCGGCATGACCATGTACGACTCGTTCTCGCGCGACGGCGGCTCCGTGCCCCGTCACAAGTTCCTGGGCCGCAAGGCCGCGCTGGCCGAGATGCCGCACCTGAACAAGGACCTCAAGTACACGGGCACCTACTACGACGCCTCGGTGCACGAGCCCGAGCGCCTGGCACTCGACGTGCTCAAGGACGGCCTGGCCGCCGGCGACAACGCCCGCAGCGCGAACTACCTCGAGGCCGCCGGCACCGCCGACGGCGGGGTCGTGCTGCGCGACGTCGTCACCGGCTCGGAGTTCACCGTGACGGCCGACGTGGTCGTCAACGCCTCCGGCCCCTGGACCGACCTGACGAACGCGGCGCTCGGCGCCGAGTCGCAGTACATGGGCGGCACCAAGGGCTCGCACATCGTCGTCGACAGCCCCGAGCTGCTCGAGGCGACGAACGGTCGCGAGATCTTCTTCGAGAACAACGACGGCCGCATCGTGCTGATCTACCCGCTGAAGGGCCGCGTGCTGATCGGCACGACCGACCTCGAGGCCGACATGGCCGAGCCCGCGGTCTGCACCGAGGAGGAGGTGGACTACTTCTTCGACCTCGTCAAGCACGTCTACCCCGAGATCGACATCACGCGCGACCACATCGTCTACCGCTACTCGGGTGTCCGCCCGCTGCCGAAGCACGACGACCTCGCCGCCGGCTTCGTGTCGCGCGACTACCGCATCGTCGAGACCGAGGTCGCCGAGCTGCCGACCAGCAAGGTGCTCAGCCTCGTCGGCGGCAAGTGGACGACGTTCCGCGCCCTGTCGGCACACCTGTCGACCGAGGCGACGAACCGTCTCGGCGTGACCCGCACGGTCGACACGACCGGCATGGCGATCGGCGGCGGCAAGGACTTCCCGACCACCGACGCCGCCCGCACCACCTGGGTCGCGGCCCACGCCGACGGCCTCAGCCGTGAGCACGTCGACCGCCTCCTCACCCGCTACGGCACCCGTGCCGAGAGCGTGATCGAGGTGCTGCTCGACCAGCCGTCCGAGCCGCTGGCGAGCGACCCGGGCCTCACCACGGCCGAGATCGCGTACTTCGCCGAGCACGAGGACGCGGTGCACCTCGCCGACGTCGTCCTGCGCCGCACCAACCTCGCCTTCGTGGGCGGAGTCACGATCGAGCTGCTCAGCGAGATCGCCGACGTCCTGGCGTCGAGCCTCGGCTGGACGGCCGACGAGCGCGAGGCCGAGATCGAGGCCACCCTCGACGTGCTGCGCACGTCGCACGGCGTCGAGGTGTCGTCCCAGCACGTGCCCAGCGGCACGCCCGTCGTGAGCACGCCCGCCTCGTAGGAGGCGCCTCCCGGCTCCACGAGACCCGCCCGCCCCTCGGGGCCGGGCGGGTCTCGTGCGTCCGGTGCCGGCTGCTCCGGCGGCCGACGCGAGAGAGGGCTGGTCGGCCAGGTGCAGGGACTAGTGCCCGACCTCGATGAGGACGACCCCCGCGACGATGAGGACGATGCCGGCGGCCATGGTCGCCGTCAGGGGGTCCTTGAACAGGAGGCGTCCGAGCACCGCGGTGAGGGCCACCCCGGTCGCCGCCCAGACCCCGTAGGCGACCCCGATCGGCAGGCCCAGCGCCAGGGCACCGGCGAGCAACGAGAACGCGGTGACGTAGCCGACGGCCACGGGGACGTACCAGCGCCTCCGCCCGTCGGTGGCGAGCTTGAGGCTGATGGTCGCGCCCACCTCGCAGACGATGGCGATCGCGAGCAGGACCCAGCCCATCAGGCGTCGCCCTCGATCGGAGCCCGGGCAGCGGTCGTCGAGGCAGAGGCCGCGGCGGCCGCGGCAGCGCGGGCGGCGAGGGCCCGCTGGGACCCGAGCTCGACCAGGAGGACGCCCGCGACCACCAGCACGAGCCCGGCGACCATCACGCCGGTCAGCGCCTGCCCGAAGAGGACGGCCGCCATGACCGCCGTGAGCGCGACGCCCGAGGCGCCCCAGATGCCGTAGGCGACGCCGATCGCCATGCCGCCCCTCAGGACCCGGGACAGGCAGACGAACGCGGACAGGTAGCCGGCCACGACCAGCGCGTACCAGCCGGGGGCGTCGACGGCGGCCTGCAGCGCCAGGGAGGCGGTGACCTCGACGACGATCGCGCCCGCCAACCAGAGCCAGGTCACGAGCACCTCATCCGTCGAGCCTAGGCGACCGCGGGCTCCACGAGGCGCCGCAGGGCGATGAGCCCGTCGCGCAGGCGGGTCTTCATGGTGCCGAGCGGGACGCCGGCCCGGCTCGCCGCCTCCGACTGGGTGAGGCCGCCCCAGTACGTCAGCTCGAGCGCCTGGCGCTGCACGGCCGAGAGCCCCTCGAGCGCCCGGCTGACGCGCGCGTGCTCGATCCGGATCGCCGCCGTCTCGGCGACGTCGTCGCGGACGGCGTCGAGGTCGCGGACGCCGGCGGCCAGGTCACGCTCGCGGCTCGCCTGCGACGACCGCACGCGGTCGATCGCACGACGACGCGCCCGGACGAGCAGCCACGACAGCGCCGTCCCCCTGGCCGGGTCGAACCGGGAGGCCTCCTGCCAGACCGCCAGGAACACCTCCTGCACGACCTCCTCGGACTGCGCGGGATCCACGAGCACCCGCCGCACGAGGCCGTGCACACGCGGCGCGGTGCGGTCGTAGAACTCGGCGAAGGCGCGCTGGTCACCGCGGGCGGAGGCGGCCACGAGGTCGTCGTCCGAAGGCGTCGGCCCGGCGTGCGTCGCAGGTGCGAGGGTCACGGTGCCGTCCGATCGGTGTGGAGGGTGCGGGGGTGCAGGACGCTCGCCCGAGCCCTGCCGCAACCATATGCGCCCGCATGATCGCGGTCACCCCCACTTCGGGGCGGCGCGGACCGGTGGTACATCACCCCCGACGCGTCACCCGCCACACGGGACATGTGCCGTTATCCTGGTGGGCAGGGCCCCGCGCCCGACCCGCCGACGATCGGAGACCCCCGTGCCCGTCCCCACCTCAGAACCCACGACCGAGCGCCAGCTGCTGCGCGACACCGTGAGGAGCCGGCTGCGCGAGGCCATCCTCGACGGCACGCTCGAGCCCGGCGAGCGCCTGCACGACGACGAGCTCGTGGCCTGGCTGCAGGTGTCGCGCACCCCGATCCGCGAGGCGCTCAGCGACCTCGTCCGGGCCGGGCTGGTCGAGATGGCCCCCAACCGCTGGACGCGGGTCGCGACTCCCGACGCCGGCCAGGCGGTCGAGGCGGTCCAGACGCTCGGCGTGCTCTACGGCGGCGCGGTCCGGCTGGCCGTGCCGCGCCTCCCCGCGGCCGTCATGAAGCAGATCTCGTCGACGGTCAAGATCTGCATCGGCGACATCGAGCGAGAAGACGGCCCGGCCCTCAACGCCCACGCCGTGGCCCTCTTCGACCTGTACGTCGAGCACTGCGGCAACGCCGCGCTCAAGAAGGTGTGCCGCGACGTGACCGACGGCCTCGCCTACTCGCTCCGCGTGCCGAACATCGTCCAGGTGCTGAACTGGGCCGCGATGAGCGACTCGCTCGTGGCCCTCGAGCAGGCGACCCGCGACCGCGACCCGATCCGGGCCGAGCTGGCCGCCGAGGCCCTGCACGAGCTGCCCGGCGAGCGGCCGCTCTCGCCCGAGCGCGCCGACAGCTAGACGGTCGTCGCGTCGTCGACCTCGCCGACCAGCTCCTCGATGATGTCCTCGAGGAACAGCACGCCGGTCGTCTCGCCCATCACCGAGACGGCACGCGCGACGTGCGCCCCGCTGCGGCGCATCGACGCCAGCGCGTCCTCGAGGTCGGCGTCGTGCGGCACCGCTCCGAGGCGGCGGACCCGCTTCGCCGGCACGGGCGCGTCGAGCGCCTCGGCCGAGGTCAGGTCCATGACGTCCTTGAGGTGCAGGTAGCCGGTCGGCTGTCCGTCGTCGTCCGTCAGCACGTAGCGCGAGTAGCCGTGCTCGGCGACGGCGAGCTGCACGTCGCGGGGCGTGGCCCCGGGGGCGAGCCGCACCATCTCGCCCACGGGGACCTCCACGTCGCGCACCTTGCGGGTCGTGAACTCGAAGGCGGCCGACAGCGTGCCCGACGCGTCCGACAGCACGCCCTCGCGGGTCGACTGCTGCACGATCGTCGCGACCTCGTCGAGCGTGTAGGTGCTCGTCGCCTCGTCCTTCGGCTCGACCCGGAACAGGCGCAGCACCGCGTTGGCGACGCCGTTCAGCGACCAGATCACGGGCTTGAACACGGTCGCCACGAACACCAGCGGAGGCGCGAGCAGCAGCGCCGCCTTGTCCGGCACCGAGAACGACAGGTTCTTGGGGATCATCTCGCCCACCACGACGTGCAGGAACGTCACGAGCACCAGCGCGATGACGAACGCGACGACGCCGATGGCCTCGGGCGTCAGGGGCGTCGCGGCCAGCGGGATCTCGAGCAGGTGGTGGATCGCCGGCTCGGAGACGTTCAGGATGACGAGCGAGCAGACGGTGATGCCGAGCTGGCTCGTGGCCAGCATCAGCGTGGCGTGCTCCATCGCCCACAGGGTCTTCCTCGCCGCCTTGCTGCCGGCCTCGGCACGAGGCTCGATCTGCGAGCGGCGGGCAGAGATGACGGCGAACTCGGCGCCGACGAAGAAGCCGTTGACGATCAGCAGCACGAACAACCAGATGATGCCGGGCAGGTACTCGTTCATCGCCTCAGGTCCTCTCGCAGTCCGGCGACGACCCGGTCGTGGTCGGTGGGGGCAGGCTCGACGGCGTGCGCCGTGCCCGTCGTGCCCGCAGGGGCACCGGAGGCGGTGGGCAGCTCGGCCGGCGAGGGCACGAACCGCAGGCGCTCGAGCCGCTGCCCGACCACCCGCTCGACGCGCAGCGTTCCCGTCTCGAGCTCGACCTCGTCGCCCACCTCGGGCAGGCGGTCCAGCTGCTCGGTGACGAAGCCGCCGACGGTCTCGTAGTCGCCGTCGTCGGGCACCCGCACCGTGGCGCGGTCCCAGAGCTCGTCGGGGCGGAGGGCGGCGTCGAACACGACGGTGCCCGACGACCGCACGATGCCGGCCTTGGCGCGGTCGTGCTCGTCCTCGAGCTCGCCGACGAGCTCCTCCACCAGGTCCTCCAGCGTGACGAGACCGGCCGTGCCGCCGAACTCGTCGGCGACGACGGCGATCTGGAAGCCCTCGCGCCGCAGCAGGCCGAGCAGCGTGTCGACGCCCATCGACTCGGGCACGAAGCGCGCGTCCGAGACCAGGCCGGCGACCGGGACGGACGCCCTCTCCTCGGCAGGCAGGGCGAAGGCCTGCTTGACGTGCACGACCCCGACGATGTCGTCGCTGTCGTCACCGATCACCGGGAAGCGCGAGAAGCCGCTCGCGAGCGCCGTCTCGACGACGTCGGCGGCGGTGTCGGTGGAGCGCACGGTGGTCATGCGCACCCGGGGGGTCATGACGTCGACGGCCGCGTGCTCGGAGAACCGGAGGGTGCGCCCCAGGAGGGTCGCGTGGTCGTCGTCCAGCATGCCCTCGAGCGCCGAGCGCCGCACCAGCGAGCTGAGCTCCTCGGCCGACCGGGAGCCGGACAGCTCCTCCTTCGGTTCGATGCCCATCCTGCGGATCGCCGCGTTGGCGGTGTTGTTGAAGAGCAGGATGACCGGCTTGAAGACGGTCGTGAAGGCCGCCATGAACGGCACGACGAACTTGGCCGTCGCGAGCGGCAGGGCCAGTGCGAAGTTCTTCGGGACGAGCTCGCCGACCACCATGGAGAACAGGGTCGCGATCACGATGCCGACCACGGCGCCGATGCCCGGGACGACGGCCGCGGGCACGCCGAGCTCGCCGAGCGGCGAGGCGAGCAGCGAGCTGATCGCGGGCTCGAAGGTGTAGCCAGTGAGCAGCGTGGTCAGCGTGATGCCGAGCTGCGCCCCCGAGAGGTGGGTCGAGGTGATGCGCAGCGCTTTGATCGTCGGCGCGAGGCGCTTCTCGCCCCGGTCCTGGCGGGCCTCGAGGTCGTTGCGGTCGAGGTTCACGAGCGAGAACTCGGACGCCACGAAGAAGCCGGTGCCGACGGTCAGGACCAGACCGACGGCGAGCATGGCCCACTCGTTCACTGAGCCCCTCCCCGCTCGTCAGAGACACCGTGAGGCGTCAGGGCGCGGAAGGGCGTCGGCATGTGAGAGGGAGGGTCGTCCATGCGGTGATGGTAAGGAGCAACGCCGCGACGATGCTGTGAACCTGCAGTGGCTGCAGGTAGCTCTCGCGGCCGAGGGGCCACCGTCGACGGCGGCGGCAGCCCGTACGCTGGGAGCCGATCGATCGGAGACACCCTGTGACTGACATGAGCCTCCGGCTGCCGACCAGGCGCTTCCGCGCCGTGTTCGCGCTGGGCACGCGCCACGCGGCGACGCTGCCGCTGCCCCCCTCGCTCGGCAAGCCCAACCTCTTCGGCGAGTGGGACGACGAGACCGAGCTCAGCAGCCTGTACGTCGGGTTCGGCACGGGCCAGGTGCACCTCGACGCCGTCGACGGCGGGGCCGAGCACCACTTCCACGACGCGGCGGGCGACGACACCGACACCAGCCCGTGGGGCCCCGGCGACACCGCCCAGGTCGTCGCGTGGGCGACCGCCCTGCTGACCGACCTGCAGGCCCTGATGCCCGACCTGATCGACGACGTCGACGACGCCGCGGCCTGGCACGACGCCGGTCTCGACCTCTGGGTGTGCGAGGTCGAGGAGCCGACGCACCTCGACCTGGTCGAGGTCGACATCGAGGGCGAGCTGCTCACCCTGCCCTGGCTCGGCGCCGGGCACGTCGAGCACGACCACGTCGACGAGGTGCCGGACGACGTCCGCGAGCACCCGATCGCCCTGCTCTGGGCGGCCGACGAGCACCGCACGCCCGACCAGCCGATCGCCGAGGCGTGGCTGACCCCGGGCACCGAGCAGACCGTCACCCGGGCGCTGCCCGGCGTCGACTGGGCCGCCGTCGGCATGCCCGCCGACGAGGTGCTTCCGTGGCTCGAGGGGATCTACCTCAACCACCACGTGCTGCCCGACCCTGCCGGCACCATCCTCACGGGCGTGCTGGAGCGCCTCGGCGGGATCGACGGGATCGACTAGCCCTGCTCAGACGAGGTCGCCCGACTCCGACAGCGACGGTTCTTCGGGGCCGGTCAGCTGGTAGTCGTGCACGTCGCTGTGCCGGATCTCCGCCTCCTGCTCGTCGGTCGGGCCGGAGCCGCGGAAGTCGTCGAGGGCGTTCTGCGACACCCAGCGCTCGGCGACGTTGATGCGGCCGGGATCGACGATGTCGGGCGACAGCGCGTAGTCGAGGCAGCCGGGCGCGTCGCGACCGGCCTCGACGAGGCTCACACAGGAGGCGAGGTAGTCGTCGCGGAGCTCAGGGTCGACGAGCAGGTGTCCGGTCACGATGATCATGGCTCGCAGTCAACACCGGTCGACCGGCAGGGGGACGCGCGTCAGGCGCGCCACCACTCGTCGACCGGGCTCGCGGGCACGCGGCGCTTGTGCTCGGTCGCGAGGTAGCGGGCCTCGATCAGCTCGGCGATCGCGTCGTCGACGTCGCCGCCCTCGAGGTACTCGTCGATGTCGGCGTAGGTGAGGCCGAGGTTGGCCTCGTCGGTCTGGCCGGGGGTCTCGTCGAGCAGGTCGGCGGTCGGCGCCTTCTCGTACAGTCGCGCCGGGGCGCCGAGGTGGGCGAGCAGGGCCTTGCCCTGGCGCTTGCTCAGCCCGGTGAGCGGCACGAGGTCGACGCCGCCGTCGCCGTACTTCGTGAAGAAGCCCGTCAGCGCCTCGGCGGCGTGGTCGGTGCCGACGACGAGCAGGCCGCGCTCGCTCGCGATCGCGTACTGGGCGACCATGCGCGTGCGCGCCTTGACGTTGCCCTTGGCGAAGTCGCTGAGCGGGGCGCCCGTCGCCTCGGCGACGTCCTGCGCGGTGCCGTCGACGCCGTGCTGGATGTTGACCACCAGCCCCTCGGCGCCGTCGATGAACCGCAGGGCGAGCTGGGCGTCGTCCTCGTCGGCCTGCACCTTGTAGGGCATCCGCACGGTGACGAGCTCGGCCGCGCCGCCGTCGCGGCGCACTCCCTCGACGGCGAGCTGGCAGAGCCGCCCGGCGAGCGTGCTGTCCTGGCCGCCGCTGACGGCGAGCACGAAGCCGCCGGCCCCGGTCGTCTCGAGGTAGTCGCGGAGGAACGCGACGCGGCGCTCGACCTCGGCGGCCGGTTCGATGTCGGGGCGGACGGCGAGCTCGGAGATGATGGTGGCCTGCAGCGCTCTCATGCGACGACTCTAGCCACGCGCCGCCCGCCGGGCACCCGTCGGGGCCTGCCGGGCGCGCGCCGCGACGCGACTACTTCGACGTCGAGAGGGCCACGAAGGCCGCGACGGTCAGCACCAGGCCGACGAGGGTGATCGCGCTGACGAGTCCGATGAAGAATTCGGCCATGGGAGGCTCCTGCCTGGTCGAGGTGACGGTGCCCCATCCTCTCAGATCGCGGCTGACCGGTCCGCGTCGGGAGCGGGCCGACCGGCGACCGCGAGCACCGTCGCCACGGTGCGCGGGTGCGCCAGCACCCGGAAGTGCCCTCCGGTCGGCAGCAGCACGTTGTCGGCGCCGACCAGCACGCTGCTCTCGGGGATGTGCGGGTCGAACTCGCCGTAGATCGACGTGATGCGCTGGTTGACGGCCTCGTCGCGCGACAGCATCACGGTCGTCGCGTCGCGGGGCGAGAAGGCCCGCAGGCTCGGCAGCACCAGCCAGGCCGCGTACCGGGAGCCGCTGAAGGGCGTGCAGACGGCCACCATCCTGTCGACCCGACGGGTGTCGTCGAGCAGGGCCATCAGGTACTTGCCGACCAGCCCGCCCTTGCTGTGCGCGACGACCACGACGTCGTGCAGGTCGTGCTCGAGCACGTAGGCGGCGACGTCGCGGGCGGTCGCCTCCACGGGTCGGCCGTTCCGCCCGAGCGACGCGATCACGTGCACCGGGTGGCCCTCGTCGTGCACGCGCTCGATCAGCGGACGGAGGAACGCCCAGGTCTCCCAGATGCCCGGCAGCACGAGCACGGGCCGCCCGTCGCCCGAGAGGTAGTCGTCGGCGCCGCGCGGCGAGAGCACCGCGCGCACCTGCCACCAGGCCGCGAACGCGTAGTCCTGCAGCCACCAGACGCCGTGCCGCAGCGCCCGACGGAGCGTCGGGCGGGGCGGCCGAGGAGGCGCGGCGGGGGCGTGCGGCATGGTCCCTGCACAGTAGGGGGCCGGGAGGCGGCTGTCCGGTCAGGGCGTCGCGGACGCGACCCGCGCCTCCTGCGTGTGAGGATGTCGACGATGGACGAAGAGGTCGGCACCGGGGCGACACCGCCGCCGTTCCGCGGTGCCGTGCACGGCGACGACCTCGACGCCGCCCGCGACCTCTACGAGGCCCAGTACCCGGGCGAGGGGTTCCGGCTCGACCAGCTCGACCGTCCGTTCGAGTACCGCTACGCGGCGGTCGGCGACGGCGACGTGTCGCTCCGCACCTCGGAGTTCCACGGGTCGGCCCGCGGCACGGCCGACGCCGTGCCCGAGTACGTCGTGTCGTGGCTGGTCGACGGGCACGGCACCGTCGACGTCGGTCGCGACGAGGTCGCCCTGCAGCCGCTCGTGCCCCGGATCGCGCCGACCCGGGCCTACTCGTTCGACTTCGCCGACTACCGGCAGCGGCTCGTGCACGTCGGCGCGGCGCACCTCGAGCGGCTGGCCGCCGAGCGCGGCGACGTGACGTCGGGGCCCGTCACCTTCTTCCACGCCGCACCGGTCGGGGAGGCGGCGCTGCGGCGCTGGCGGGCCGTGCTCTCGGAGACGACCCCGGTGCTGCTCGACCTCGCCGCGCCTCCCCTGCTGCGGGCGGGGGCGAACCGTCGACTCGCGCTGGCGGTGCTCGAGACGTTCCCGCACGAGGCCGGGCGGGCCTCGGCCGTGGCGCTCGCCCCTGGCGCCCCCGTCGCGCCGGGGGCCCGACGCCTCGCCCTCGCCGTCGAGTACCTGCACGAGCACGCCCACGAGCCGATCGGCGTCGCCGACGTCGCCCGGGCCGCCGACCTCAGCGTGCGGGGGCTGCAGGTGGCCCTGCAGCGAGCCCTCGACGTCAGCCCGACCGTGCTGCTGCGCCAGATCCGGCTCGACCGGGTGCACGCGGACCTCTCCGTCGCGACGCCCGAGACCGCCACGGTCGGGAGCGTCGCGCGCCGCTGGGGGTTCAGCCACCTCGGACGCTTCTCGGCGTCGTACCACGAGCGGTTCGGCGAGCACCCGAGCGTCACGCTGCGGAGCTGACGGGCCCCGCCGCGCGGGGACGAGCCCCGCCCGCGAGCGGAGAGGGCGACGCCCGGACCGGACATCGGCGGGCGGCCGGGGCCGAGTGGTGGCAACGTGGCAGGGTGACCGACTACCAGAGCACCCCAGACACCGCCGCACGACCCGGACGCGGACGGACGGGAACCGTCGACGACGCCTCGCACGCTCCCCAGCCGGACGGCCGCGACCTGATGGGGCCGGTCGAGAACCTCACGCGCATCATGTGGACCGGCACCCTGTGGTTCGCCGCCGCTGTCGTCGCCGTGGCGCTCGCCCTCGGCGCCGTGCTCGTGTCGGGCTGGCGACCCGACGTGCTCTCGACGCCGGTCGAGTCGCTCTTCTGGATCGGCGCCTCCGTCGTCGCGCTCAGCCTCGGCCTGATCGGCTGGTCGGGCTGCCCGATCCTCGAGGTGAGCGTGCCCGTCGCCGACCGCAACAAGACACGGACCATGCAGCTCGGCACCTTCAGCTTCCTGGTCGGCTCGGCCGCGACGATGCTCGCGGTGCTGCTCGGGCCGGCCAGCTGAGAGGCCGCGTGCGCGGGTCGGACTCGCGCGTGGCGTTGCCTCCCGGCGCTCAGCCCCGCTAGCATCGTCGCGAGATCGAATCGATTCGATCAGCGGTTGCCGTGATCAGCAGCGCCGTGGTCGCCCCCTCCCCGGGCCGCGCCTCCCCCGCCCAGACAGACACGAGAGACCCGACGATGTCGACGACGTCCCCCCGACCCGGCCGGCCCGCCGCACCCGATCACGAGACCCGACGGGCGCGGCTGGCCGTCGCGCTGCTGTTCCTCACGAACGGCGCGCTGTTCTCGAACCTGCTGCCGCGCTACCCGGCGATCAAGGAGGCGCTCGACCTGTCGAACGCCTCCTTCGGCCTCGCCGTCGCCGCCGGCCCGGTCGGCGCGATCGTCGCGGGGCTCGCGGCGAGCTGGCTCATCCGCCGCTTCCGGTCGTCGCGAGTCGCCGTCCTCGGCACGGTGGTGACCGCCGGCGTGGTGCTGCTGGCCGGCCTCTCCCCCGTCGGCGCCCTGTTCGCCGCCGCGCTCTTCGTGGCCGGGGCGCTCGACGCGATCGTCGACGTCGCCCAGAACTCGCACGGCCTGCGAGTACAGCGGCGCTACGGGCGCTCCATCCTCAACTCGTTCCACGCGATCTGGAGCGTCGGCGCCGTCGCCGGCGGCCTGATGGGCGGCGCGGCCGCCGGGCTCGGCGTGCCGATCGGCGTGCACCTCGCGATCTCGGGACTCGTCTTCGGCGTGGTCGCCGTCGTCTCCTCCCGGCTGATGCTGCGGGGGCCGGAGCCCGCCTCCGAGCTCGAGGAGGCACCCGCCACGCCGACCGAGGGGGTCGCGTCGTCGTCGACGTCCGCCCCGGTGCCCGTGGCGGGTGCCGGCTCCGACGCCGGTGCGCGCGTGCGCCGCTCGGCCGTCAAGCTCGGCACGTGGGGCGTGCTGGTCGCGCTCGTGCTGATCGCCGCCTCCGGCACGGTCGTCGAGGACGCCGGCAACACCTGGGCCGCCCTCTACCTCTCGGGCTCGCTCGGCGCCGGCGTGACCGTGGCCGCACTCGGCTTCGTCGCGCTGCAGGGCGCTCAGTTCGTCGGGCGGATCCTCGGCGACCGGCTCGTCGACCGCTTCGGCCAGCGCGCCGTCGCCCGGGTCGGCGGGGCGCTGGTGTTCGTCGGGATGGGGCAGGCCCTGGCGTTCCCGTCGGTCGGCACGACCATCCTCGGCTTCGCCCTCGCCGGGTTCGGCGTCGCGACGCTGATCCCCGCCGCCATGCACGCGGCCGACACGCTGCCGGGGTTCCGGCCGGGCACGGGACTCACGCTCGTCAGCTGGCTGATGCGGCTCGGGTTCCTCGCCGCCCCGCCGATGATCGGCGCCGTCGCCGACGCGAGCTCGCTGCGCGTCGGGCTGCTGCTCATCCCCGCGGTCGGGCTCGTCGTGCTCGCGCTGTCGGGCGTGCTCGCGGGGCGCCGGCACCCGCTGCAGCACCCGCAGCCGCAGCCGCACGGCTGACGCGTCGCGCTGCGCGTCGGGCGACGCGGCTGCTGGTGCTGGTGCTGTCCGTTGCGCGCACCAGGGGGTCCGGCCCTCGGGCAAACCGCCAGGAGGCGCGGGTACGAACGAGAGGACAGGCCGCAGGTGCGGCCGAGGAAGGCAGGAACCATGACCGAGATCACCGCCCACCACGGGCTCTTCAAGGACACGAACCTCCACGTCGACGACTTCGGCGGCAGCGGACGCACCGTCGTGCTCATCCACGGCTGGCCCCTCTCGGGCGAGTCCTGGAGCAAGCAGGTCCCCGCGTTCGTCGAGGCCGGCTACCGCGTCGTCACCTACGACCGCCGCGGCTTCGGACGCAGCGACAAGCCGAAGACCGGCTACGACTACGACCACCTCGCCGAGGACCTGCACACCGTCCTCACTGAGCTCGACCTCAACGACGTGACGCTCGTCGGCTTCTCGATGGGCGGCGGCGAGGTCGCGCGGTACGGCAGCAAGTACGGCACCGAGCGCCTGCACAGCGTGGTCTTCGCGTCGGCCGTGCCCCCGTACCTGATGAAGACCGACGACAACCCCGACGGGCCCCTCACCAAGGAGGCGGCTGCCGAGATGACCGCCGGCCTCACCAAGGACGAGGACTCGTTCTACGACGACTTCACCACTGGCTTCTTCTCGGTCGACGGCGTGCTCAAGGTGTCGGAGGCGGACCGCCAGGACGCGCTGCGCCTCGCCAAGCAGGCCGACAAGGCCGCGGCCCTCGCCGCGATGAACTCGTTCGCCACGACCGACTTCCGCGAGGACCTGACGAAGGTCACCGTGCCGGCGCTGATAATCCACGGCGACGGCGACGCGACCGTCCCCTACGAGGGCTCCGGCGCGCGCACGCACGCCGCGATCGCCGGCTCGGAGCTGCACGTCATCGCGGGTGCGCCGCACGGCGCGAACGTCAGCGACGCGGACGAGTTCAACCGCGTGGTGCTGGAGTTCCTCGCGCGCTGAGCGCTGAGCGTGCTCGCGCGCTGACTCCGCTCGGGCCGAGCTGGCTCGAACGACACCCCCGAATACGCACTGCACCCCTGGTCCCGAGGGTGTCGTGCCGGACCGGGGGTGTCGTTCGTGGTGGCGGCGGCGCCCGCGCCCGGGCACGGGCGCGCCCGGCGGCTGAGGCTAGAAGTCAACGGGCGGACGGTCCATGGTGGCGACGCCCGACGAGATGCCGATGATGATCGCCACGGCTCCGCCGAGCACCGAGAGCCCGAGGAACAGCCAGAGCGGTGCGGCGCTCCCTCCCACGCGGCGCCGCAGCACGACGCTGCGGCCGATCAGGTAGATCAGCACGCTGAGGATCGACCAGCCCCAGTGGAACGGCCGCTCGACGCCGCGCGCCCGCAGCGTGCGCCGGTCGAGCCAGGAGAGCACGACGAGGCCGATGCCGACGACGAGGCTGACGACCATGGCGAGCGTGTAGTCGCCCTGCTGCACGCCGGTGCTGCCCGGCGCGAGGAGCTCGACCGACCGCCGGATCTCGACCGCGGCCACGACGAGCGTGACGATCGGCGAGAGCGCGATCGCGGCTACGTACGGGGTCGCGCCGATCTGCTGCCCCGTCACCGGCGGCCGGGGTTCGGCCTGCTCGGTGACCGGTGCGGCCGTCGGGCCGGTCGGCGGGGCGGCCGTCGGCGCCGCCGGTCGCGACGAGGAGGCGCCCGTCGCGCCCCCGAGGAGCCGGTCGTCTCGCTGCGGATCGGTCACGGTGTCCCCCTCGTGGTCGTCGCCGCCGGGGAGCCCTGCTCCGCGACGGCGGCCCGGACGTCTGCGTGCCGGGCTCGTCCCGTCAGCCTAGGACCGCCTCCTCGACCGTGTGCAGGCCGTGCACCCTGCCGCCGGACGCCGGGCGCCTCCGCACCCCTCGGACCCGCGCACACCCGTCGACGCGAGCGCGGTTGTGCGCGGGATCCTGGGGTGCGGCCGAGCGCTGTCCCCCGCGAGGCTCGCCTCAGCGCAGCCACCACTCCTCGCCGACGGCACGCCGGACGGTGCGCTCGGCGGTGATCACCTGGACGTCGTCCGGACCGACCGGCCGGGCCGTGCCGTCGGGCGCGACGACGACCCCGCCGCGCTCCGGGATCGCGAGCACGGGGCGGCCGGTCACGCGGGAGTGCCGCCGGGCCGCCGCCTCCTGGTCGTCGGTCCAGTGCGGCAGCACGTCGTGGCCGTGCACGAGGTCGAGGCTGCGCGTGTCGGTCGTGCCCACGTCGTCGGGGTCGGCGGCGCGGGCGAGGTCGATGTCGGCCCCCGCGAGCACAGCACCGGCGCTGCCGCCGTAGAGCGACCCGCCCCCGAGGAGGTGCGCGTGCAGCAGGTCGAAGAGGCCCGCCTCCCGCAGCGCCTGCAGCAGGTCGAACGTGTTGCCGCCGGGGACGGCCACGACGTCCACGCCGTCGAGACCGCGTCGCCCGCGGGCGCCGGGCTCACCGAGCCGGGGCCGGTCGACGCCGGGCTCGGTCGTGGCCCAGACGTCCACGTCGGCCACGCCGTTCGCGAGCAGCGCCGTGGTCGCCCACGCGCCGGCTGCTCGACGATCGACGGCGGCGCGGTGGGCGAACGGCCAGACCACGACCCGCGAACCAGCCGGGAACGCCTCGGCCCACAACGCGGCCTCGTCGGCCTCGGAGCCTCCGCCGCCGAGGAAGACCAGCCCGGTCACGGCGCGGGAGTGACGATCAGGTGCTCGCGGAGCAGGGTGGAGCCGGCCGGGACCTCCGGGTCGGCGACCGCGGACCACGTGCCGCGCACGCCGTCGCCGTCCTCGACCGACATGCCGCCGCCCTCGTCGCCGCCGCAGCCCGAGAAGACGTCGTCGAACGCGCCGCCGGTGCGGACGACCGCCTTCACGAGGCAGAACTCGCCGGCCTCGTCGCGGGCTGCCCACCAGCGGCTGCCCTCGGCGTCTCCCAGCAGGCGCGACGACTCCGGCGCGAGCGTGTCGACCGCCTCCTGGCCGCCGGGCAGTGCGTCGGCTGCCACCTGCTCGTCCTCGAAGACCGACGGGCCCCAGCCGGACGAGCAGCCCGCGGTCGTCCCGAGCACGGCGATCGCCAGCGTGGTCGCGAACAGTGTCCCCCTGGTGCGCATGTGGGGCCGGGCCTCAGGGCCGGTACTCGGGGCGCTGGTCGGGGCCCAGCACGGGGCCGGGGTGCGGCTTCTGCGCGCCGTCGCTGCCGAGCACGGCCACGGCCGAGAGGGCGGTCTGCACGCCGACCAGCAGCACGCGCCCGACGGTGCCGAGCACCCGGAGGAGGCGGCGGCCTCGGCCCACAGGACTCCTCACGACGCCCCCTCCCCGGCCTGGCGCCTCGGGGACCGGCCCGGCCCTGACGGCCCTGGCCGCGCCTCCGGTGCTCGCTCGGTCGTTCCCGCTGCACGCGTCGCACGCCGCTGCCGCTGCTCGTCGCGCAGCACGACGCAGAGCCCCACGAACCCCGCCGCTGCGGCGATCGGCGCCACCCACCAGATCATCTGCCGACCCTCGCACGTCGCAGGCGTCTCGTCCAGGGGCAGGCGCGACGCATTCAGGAAGGCTCGGCCCGCGCCTCCTGAACTGTGCACGGATCAGGACGATCCGGACCTGAGTTGCGCGGGCCAGGACGCATCTCCTGAATGAGGAGGGCGAGGGGCGGGGCGAGCGAGCGAGGAGGGGGCGGCGAGCTAGCGGAGCACGAGCCGCGGGGCGAGCAGGCGGTGCCGCGGGTCGGCGGCCGACCCGGGCGAGGCGACGCGGGCCGCGGGGCCCTGGTGCAGCAGCAGGTCCAGGGTGGCGTGGGCCACCTCCTCGACGGGCTGGTGCACGCTCGAGAGGCCGAGGGCCGCGGCGACGGGGGTGTCGTCGTAGCCGACCACGGGCACCGAGCGGCCGAGCACCATGAACGCTCCGAGGGCGAGCGAGTCGCTGGCGCAGACGACCGCGTCGATCGTGCGGCCGGTCTCGGCGAGGTGCGCCGCGAGCTCGCCGATCCGGTCGGAGGCGAGCGAGACCTGGTCGTCGACGGTCAGGTCGACCTCGTCGAGCTCCGCGGGGGCGAGCACGCCGTGGGCGAGCATCGTGTCGCGCCAGCCCTGCCGTCGCTCGGTGCCGATGCCCGACGCGGACGGCCAGCCGAGGAACACGACGCGGCGGGCTCCCCCGTCGAGCAGGGCGCGGGTCGCCTCGGCGACCCCCTGGTGCCCGTCGACGTCGACCCAGCGCCGGGCCGGGTCGGCCACGTCGCTGCCCCACGGCCGCCCGAACGACACGAAGTCGGCCTCCGCGCGCAGCAGCCAGTCGGTGCGGGGGTCGTCGTACGAGGTCGACGTGAGCACGAACGAGTCGACGTCGGCCCCGTCGAGGAGGCGGCGGAACTGGGCGACCTCGTCGAGCGGGTCCTTCGCCGTGAAGAGCAGCACGCGGAGGCCGTGCTCGTCGGCCCGCTCGGTCAGCGCGTGCAGGAAGCGGTCGAGCACCGCCCCCGAGATGCCGTTCGCGACCGGGTCGAGGCGCACCCCGATCGTCGAGCTCTTGCGGGTGCGCAGCCGCCGCGCCGATGCGTGGGGGCGGTAGGCGAGCGAGGCGATCGCCTGCTCGACCCGGGAGCGCGTGGCGGGAGCGACGATGTCGGGCGTGTTCAGCACGTTGGAGACGGTCTGGCGCGAGACGCCCGCCTCCTTGGCGACGTCCACGACCGTGGGCAGGCGCGGCGACTCGACACTCGGCACGGCCCACCTCGTCTCGCTCGTCGTCATCGATCAGCCCCGCGTCGCGGCTCTGCGTCGTCCGCGGAGCGCACCCCGCCGCAGCCTCGATTGACAGCCGCGCGAGCAGGTGCCTACTCTAGCGACCACCCGGTTTTGATCGTTCAAATCCGCAACGACGCGACCACCGGGACGACCGTTCTCGACGAGGAGACACCGTGCAACGACGCATCCGCCGCCTGATGGCCTTCGGCGCCATCGCCACCGTGACCGGGCTCGCGCTCAGCGCGTGCGGCTCCGGCTTCAGCGAGGGAGGCGGCGACGGCGCGAGCTCCGACGGCGCCCTCACCTCGAGCGACGACTCGCTCACCGTGCTGATCGCCTCGAGCGGCGACGCCGAGGCCGCGGCCGTCCGCGACGCCGTCGCGAGCTGGTCGGGCGACAGCGGCACCGACGCCGAGGTGAGCGTCGCCAGCGACCTGCCGCAGCAGCTCAGCCAGGGCTTCGCCTCCGGCTCGCCCGCCGACGTCTTCTACCTCTCGACCGACGCCCTCGCGGGCTTCGCCGAGAACGGCAGCCTGCTCGCCTACGGCGACCAGCTCAGCGAGACCGACGACTTCTTCCCCACGCTCGTCGACAGCTTCACCTACGACGACCAGTTCTACTGCGCGCCCAAGGACTTCTCGACGCTCGGCCTCGTGATCAACGAGCAGATGTGGCAGGAGGCGGGCCTCACCGACGCAGACGTGCCCACCGACTGGGACGGCCTCGCCGACGTCGCGGCGAAGCTCACCACCGCCGACCACGTCGGCCTCGCCTTCGGGGCCGAGTACGCCCGCGTCGGCGCCTTCATGGCCGAGGCCGGCGGCTCGCTGACGAACGAGGACGGCACGGAGGCGACGGTCGACTCCGACGAGAACGTCGAGGGCCTGACCTACGTCAAGGACCTGGTCACGAGCGGCGACGCCGCGTTCGCCGCCGACCTCGGCGCCGGCTGGGGCGGCGAGGCCTTCGGCACCGGCAAGGCCGCGATGACGGTCGAGGGCAACTGGATCGCCGGCGCGATGAACGCCGACTACCCCGACGTCGACTACCGCGTCGCCGAGATGCCCTCCGGCCCCGGCGGCCAGGGCACCCTGCAGTTCACCAACTGCTGGGGCATCGCCGCCGACAGCCCCAACCAGCAGGCCGCGCTCGAGCTCGTCGAGCAGCTCGTCAGCACCGACCAGCAGCTCGCCTTCGCCGACGCGTTCGGCGTGATGCCGAGCGTCCAGTCGGCCGCCGACCAGTGGAAGACGGACAACCCCGACTCCGCGGCCTTCCTCGACTCGGCCGACTTCGCCGTCGGCGTGCCCACGCAGCAGGGCGCGGCCGACGTGATCGCCGACTTCAACTCGCAGCTCGAGGGCCTCAGCACGGCCGAGCCGGCCGACCTGCTCGAGTCGTTCCAGTCGAACTACGCGGCGATCCTGCCGTGAGCACCGCCTAGCCCCGCGTCGGCCGAAGGGCCCGCCCCGGCACCGCCTCGCGGGGCGAGGCCACCTCGGGCTGGCTCTTCGTCACCCCGACCATCGTGGTCCTCGGGCTGTTCCTGCTCGTGCCGATGGTGATGGCCCTGTGGGTCAGCGTCTCGGACTGGAGCGGTCGCGGCTCGCCCTTCAGCTCCTCCGTCGGCTTCGTCGGCCTGCAGAACTACGACGACCTCGTGAACGGAGGCGGGCTGGCGGCCCGCGACTTCGGCATCTCCCTGCGCAACAACGCCTGGTACGTCGTCTTCGTCGTGCCGATCCAGACCGCGGTCTCGCTGTTCCTCGCAGTGCTGGTCAACCGGCAGGTGCTGCGCGGCCGGGGCTTCTTCCGCACCGCGTTCTACTTCCCGTCCGTGACGAGCTCGGTCGCGATCACCGTGGTGTGGCTGTTCCTGTTCACGCAGACCGGCGCCGTGAACCGCGCCCTGTCGTGGCTCGGGATCGAGGGGCCGGCCTGGTTCCAGGACCCGAGCGGCGTCGTCCACAACGCCCTCGGCGCGATCGGCGTCACCGGCCCCGCGTTCCTCACCGACCACGACCTGCTCGGCGTGAGCTGGTGGGACTGGTTCGCCGGCCCCTCCGTCGCCATGAGCGCCTTCGTGCTGATGGCCGTCTTCACGACGAGCGGCACCTTCATGCTGCTGTTCATCGCTGCGCTGCAGAACCTCGGCGGCGACGTGCAGGAGGCGGCGATGATGGACGGCGCGAACGCCTGGCAGCGCTTCTGGCGCGTCACCCTGCCGCAGCTGCGGCCGACGCTGTTCACGGTGCTGACGCTCGGCCTGATCGGCACCTGGCAGGTCTTCGACCAGATCTACACCGGCACACAGGGCGGGCCCGCGAAGACGACGCTGACGCCCTCGTACCTCTCGTACACCTCGGCCTTCGCCGGGCAGGACTGGGGCCGCGGCGCGGCCATCGCGTTCGTGCTCTTCGCGATCATCGTCGTGCTCACGATCGTGCAGCGCGCGGTGCTGCGCGAGCGGCCGGTGTCCCGACGGCGGATGTCGCTCTACGAACCGACGTCCTCGACGACGAAGGAGGCAGGCCGATGACCGCCACGGCTCCCGTCACCGACCTCGTCGGCACCGGCCGGCCCGCCGGGCCTCCCCCGTCGTCCTCTGCTGCGGACCGCAAGGGTCCTCGTCCGCCGCGCGGCACCTCCTCGCTGGTGTCGTCGTCGGTGCTCTACGCGGCGCTGGTCGCGCTGGCGCTCGTCTACATCGTGCCGTTCCTGGTGAGCGTGGCGACGTCGTTCAAGACCGACGCGGACGCGGCGGCCGACCCGCTCTCGCTGGTGCCCGCGACCTGGACGACGGCGGCGTTCCAGACGCTCTTCGTCAACAGCGACTTCCCGACCTGGGCGACGAACAGCGCGATCGTGGCGGTGTTCGTGACGGCGGGCCGCGTGTTCTTCGACTCGCTGGCGGGCTACGCGCTGGCCCGGCTGCGGTTCCGCGGGCGGGGCGTCGTGTTCGCCGCGCTGATCGGCGTCATGGCGGTGCCGAGCGTGGTGCTGCTGATCCCGAAGTTCCTGGTGATCAACCAGCTCGGCATCTACGACTCGTACGCCGGCATGATCATCCCGCTGCTCGTCGACGCGGCCGGGGTGTTCATCATGAAGAACTTCTTCGAGTCGATCCCGCCGAGCGTCGAGGAGCAGGCCCGGATCGACGGCGCCGGCACGTTCCGTGTCTTCTGGTCGATCGTGCTGCCGATGGCCCGTCCCGCGCTGGTCACGATCGTCATCCTGTCGTTCCAGGGGTCGTGGAACGAGCTCTCGCACTTCATCATCTCGACCCAGTCGCCCGAGCTGACGACCCTCACGAAGGGCGTCGCGGGGCTCGCCTCCGGGCAGCTCAGCCAGGGCAGCCAGTACCCGGTGAAGCTCGCCGCCGCGGTCGTCATGACCATCCCCGTCGCCGTGATCTTCTTCGTGTTCCAGCGCCAGATCATGAACAGCAGCGACGGGGCCGTGAAGGAGTGAGGGCAGGGAGCCGGCCCTCCACCGGGGCCGGCTCCGTCCCGCTCACGCCCGCAGCACCTCCCCCGCACGCCCCTCAGCGCAAGGACCTCTCCCGTCATGACCGACACCACGTCACGACCCACGACCGTCGCCGACTCAGGCGCCGCAGCCGCCGACGCCGCGTCGGCCACGTCGGCCCCTTCGGCCGAGCCGCTCCAGCCGTTCCTCGCCGCCGAGACCGTGGTGCTCAAGGCGCCCGCCCAGGCCTGGTCCGACTCGACCGGCGCGATGGGCGGCGCTGCGATCCACGGCGTCTGGGCCGGCGACACCCGCGTGCTGCGCGGGCACCGGGTCGAGGTCCGGGGCAGCAGGGTCGAGACGATCGCCTCGGTGCCGCTCGGCGCCTCCTCGATCCGGTTCGAGTCGCTGCTGCGCGGCCTCGACGACCACGGGGCCGACCCCGACGTGCGGCTGTCGCTGCTGCGCGAGGTCGGCACCGGCGGGGTCCGCGAGACGCTCACGGCGACGTCGCGCCTGGCTCGCGAGCTCGACGTCGTGCTGACCGTGGCGGTGCAGCCCGACGCGTCGTCGATGGACGAGGTGAAGGCGGGGCTGCCGGCCGTGCCGCCGCGTGACCTGCGGGTCGACGGGGTACGCGCCTCCTGGTCGGGCGGCGACGCCGTGACGACGCTGACGCTGACCGGCGCAGGGAGCGCGGCGGGCGGGGCCGACGACGGAGGCGAGACGGTCAGCGCGGACGCAGGAGGCGCGGTGCGGATCGAGGCCACCGCCGACGGCGAGCTGCGGCTGACCTGGCACCTGCGCGTGCCGGCCCGGGGTGCCGCCTCGGCCGGGCTCGAGCTCACGACGGTGCTCGACGGCGCGGTCGTGGCCGGCGTCGAGGGCGACCAGCGCTGGGGCGCCCTCGACCCTGCGCCGCACGACGACCGCCTGGCACGCTGGCTCGACCAGGCGCTCGGCGACCTGTCCGCGCTCCGCATGACGACGACCGACCGACCCGACGACGTGTTCTTCGCCGCGGGCGCCCCCTGGTTCTTCACCCTCTTCGGCCGCGACTCGCTCTGGGCTGCGCGGCTGGCGCTGCCGCTCGACCCCGACCTCCGCGTGGGCCTGGGCGTCGCGGCCGGCACCCTGCGCGTGCTCGCCGGCCTGCAGGGCACGCGCGAGGTCGCGGCGAGCGCCGAGCAGCCCGGCAAGGTCATGCACGAGCTGCGGCAGCGGCCGCTCGAGATCCACGGGGAGGGCGTCACGCTCGCGCCCCTCTACTACGGCACGGTCGACGCGACGGCGCTCTGGATCTGCCTGCTGCACGACGCGTGGCGAGCGGGCCTCCCCGACGACGAGGTGCGGGCCCTGCTGCCGCACCTGGAGGCGGCGCTCGACTGGATGCGCGACCACGGCGACAGCGACGGCGACGGCCTGCTCGAGTACGTCGACGAGACCGGCCACGGCCTGTCGAACCAGGGCTGGAAGGACTCGGGCGACAGCGTCCAGTGGAGCGACGGGCGCCTCGCCGACGGCCCGATCGCGCTGTGCGAGGTGCAGGCCTACGCGCACGAGGCGGCGGTGCACGGCGCCGATCTGCTCGACGCGTTCGACCGCCCCGGGGCCGACGAGTGGCGCGGCTGGGCCGACCGGCTGCGGACGGCGTTCCGTGAGCGCTTCTGGGTCACGGACGCGCGAGGCAGGTTCCCTGCCGTCGCCCTCGACGCCGACAAGCGCGCGGTCGACACGGTCACGAGCAACATCGGGCACCTGCTCGGCACCGGACTGCTCGACGCCGACGAGGAGTCGCTGGTCGCCGCCCGCCTCGCCGGCCCCGAGCTCGCGAGCGGCTTCGGCCTCCGCACGCTCAGCTCGGACGCGGCCGGCTTCTGGCCCCTCGGCTACCACCTCGGCACCGTCTGGACCCACGACACCGCCGTCGCGGTCGCCGGCCTCGCCGCGACGCACCACCACGAGGAGGCGCGTCTGCTGTCCGAGGGACTGCTCGCCGCGGCGCCGTGGTTCGGCTACCGCATGCCCGAGCTGCACGGGGGCGACGCCGCGGCCGACGTGCCCGCGCCGGTGCCGTACCCGGCGTCGTGCCGGCCGCAGGCGTGGTCGGCGGCCGCGGCCGTCGCGGTGTGGGCGGCGACGTCGCGCGCGTGCGCTTGCGGCGACGCCGGCGACGCCGGCGGGGCCTAGGGCCGCCGGGGCCGCCGGGGCCAGCCGGGGCCAGCCGCCCCGCTGCGGCTGACCGCGCCCGCGCCTAGGGACGCGGCCACCGCCTCCTTCCGGGCTCGACCCTGCTCGGCCCAGTGGGTTCGGCGGGTTCCTGTGGCCGACGGCGGGTCAGCGCCCACCCGCCGCGGACGACGGGGACCCGCCGACCTCGCGCTGCCACCCGCCGCGGACGACGGGGACCCGTCGACTGCGAGCAACGGCCCGCCGCGGACGACAGCGACCCGCCGAAGGCAACTGCCGATCCGCTCAGGTCACGACGACCGCGGGGCGCTCCGGAGCGCGAGCTCCCAGACGAGCCGGACGTGGGCGGACATGTCGGTCGACGGGTCGAGCATCCACTGCAGCTGCATGCCGTCGCTGACCGCCATCATCACGGCGGCCAGCTTCTCGACGTCGAGGTCGGCGGGAATGTCGCCGCGGGCCTGGCGCTCGCGCATGGTCTGGGTCAGCAGGGTGCGGAAGCGGACGTAGCGCTCGGCGAACCAGGCGTGCGCCGGATGCGCCGGGTCGCTGGTCGCGGCCGCGGACAGGCTCGTGAAGAGCTGCACCATGCCCGGTGTCCGCGCGTTGCGCTGGATGACCAGCAGGAACTGGTCGATGACGTCGAGCCCCGCGGCTCGCTCGGCGTCCTCGTCGTCGCGCACCGTGAGGATGGCGAGGAACAGCGCCTCCTTGCTGCCGAAGTGGTGCAGCAGACCCGCCTGGGTCAGGTCGACGGCGTCGGCGAGCTCGCGCACCGAGGTGCCCCGCATCCCGTTCCGGTCGACGACCTCGAGGGCCGTCCGGAGGATCTCCTCACGCTTGGCCACGCCCTTCGCGTACGGACCCCGGCGTGCCATGCGGCCAAGGCTATCCGGTGCGGTCCGCCGGACGCGGGAGAGCCCCCGTCGACGTCGCCTCGGAGGCGGTCGGCGGGGGCTCCGTGCGTCCGGGCCGGCGGGGCTAGTGCGCGACGACCGGCTCGGGAGCCGGCGAGCCCGCACCCGCGTCCGCGGCGCCGGTGTCGCCCGCCTCGCCCGCCCGGGCGGCCGCGGCCTCGGCCCGGGCCCGCGTGTCGGCCTTCGTGCGGAACAGCGTCACCGCGAGGACGGCGCCGAGCAGGAAGAAGCCGGCACCCCACGAGTACGCCGTCGCGTAGCCGTGCACCGCCGCCTCGGCCGCCGTGCGGGCGTCGGCGGGCAGGTGCGACGCGACGTAGCCCGTCGCCGCCGTGGCCGCGAGGGTGTTGAGCAGGGCGGTGCCGATCGAGCCGCCTACCTGCTGGCCCGTGTTGACCATCGCGGAGGCGACTCCTGCATGTCCTCGGTCGACGCCCAGGGTGGCCGTCTGGATCGAGGCGGGCATGATCGAGCCCATGCCGAAGCCGAGCACCATCAGCGCCGGCAGCACGTCGCGGGCGTAGGTGCTGTCGAGGCCGAGACGGGTCAGGTAGAGCATGCCCGCCGCCCCGAGGAGCATGCCGAACGGCACCATGACCTTCGGCCCCAACCGCGGCACGAAGACGTTCGTCGAGAGCTGGGCGGCGAGGATCAGCATGCCGATCATCGGCAGGAACGAGACGCCCGTCTGGATCGGCGTGTACGCCAGCGACGTCTGCAGGTAGTAGGTGACGAACAGGAAGATGCCGAACATGCCGGCCCCGGCGATCGTCACCGACAGGTAGGCCGCGCCGCGGTTGCGGTCGAGGACGACGCTGAGCGGCAGCAGCGCGTGCTCGGCACGGCGCTGCCACACGACGAACGCGACCAGCAGGACGCCGGAGGCGGCGAGGAAGCCCCAGGTGAGCGGCGAGCCCCAGCCCTCGGCCTCCGCGTTCGAGAAGCCGTAGACCAGCGAGAAGAGCGCGGCCGAGACGAGCACCGTGCCGGGCACGTCGAGCTTCGGGCGAGGGCCCTGACGCGGCACGGTGTGCAGGAACATCACGGCGCCGACGACGGCGACGACCGCGATCACGACGTTGATGTAGAGGTTCCAGCGCCAGTCGGCGTTCTCGGTGAGGACGCCTCCGAGCAGGAGCCCGAGCGCGCCTCCTGCCCCGGCGATCGCGCCGAAGACGCCGAAGGCGCGCGCACGCTCCTTGGGGACCGTGAACGTGGTGGTGAGGACGGCGAGCGCCGTCGGGGCGAGCAGCGCGCCGAACGCGCCCTGCAGGGCCCGGGCCGCGACGAGCATGCCGAAGCTGCCCGCGGCGCCGCCGAGGGCCGAGGCGAGCGCGAAGCCGACGAGGCCGATCACGAAGGTGCGCTTGCGGCCCATCAGATCGGAGAGGCGTCCGCCGAGCAGGAGGAGGCTGCCGAAGGCGAGCGAGTAGGCGGTGACGACCCACTGGCGGTCGCCGTCCGAGAAGCCGAGGTCGGCCTGTGCGCTGGGCAGGGCGATGTTCACGACGGTCGAGTCGAGCACCACCATGAGCTGGGCCAGCGCGACGGTGGTGAGGGTCCACCAGCGGCGGGACGCCACGGCGGGAGGGCCGCTCGTGGCGGGTGAGGTCTGGGTCATGTCGGGGACTCTATACGGTCCGCGACAGTTTCGGAACTACCCGGTTTCGGATATGTCCGCCTAGGATGGGGAAGCCGACGAAGGAGGCAGGGAGCGATGACGCAGGACGACGCAGCCGTCGAGGTCGAGACTCCCGTCGAGCCCGGATCCGCCGTCGAGGCCGGGACGGCTCCCCCGAAGCTCGGCCGCAAGCGCGACCCCTCGCGCGACGCCGAGATCCTGCAGGCGGCGATCGACGTGTTGGCCGAGACCGGCTACGACGGGATGACCATCGAGATGGTGGCGACGCGGGCGAAGGCCGGCAAGGCCACCGTCTACCGGCGCTGGGCGTCCAAGAGCGACCTCGTCATCGACGCCGTGGCTTGCATGAAGGCCGCCCCCGGTCCCGGCGACCCGGTGGGCCTGCCCGACACCGGCACCCTGCGCGGCGACCTCGTCGCCATGATCAGGCCGCACTCGATCCAGGACAACGAGAAGAAGCTCAAGGTCATGGCCGGCATCGTCTCGCTGCTCGCCGACAGCCCCGAGCTCGCCGCGGCCGTCAACACGGCGATCGTCCAGCCCCGGGTCGAGATCAACCGCCGGCTGCTGCAGCGGGCCATCGACCGGGGCGAGATCCCCGCCGACATCGCGATCGACGACCTCGCCCTCATCTCGCCGTCGATGGTCGCCTACCGCACGATCATCATGAAGCAGCCGGTCGACCGTGCGTTCCTGCTCGGCCTGATCGACGGCGTCGTCCTGCCCGCCGTGGGGCTCCGCCCGCCCGCCGACCTCGGGGCGTAGGCGAGAAGGGACGCGTCAGGGGCGGGCCCACGCCAGCCCGGTCCCTTTTCCCCTACCGGCCTGGCCTCCGTGGTCGGCGACGCCTCCACGGTCGGCGACGCCTCCGCTCAGCGGAAGGCGCCCAGCTGGCGCTCGACCGGCACGGTCCCCTCGACGACGACGTCGCCGGTGTGCGCGGTGGTGACCGTCTCGATCAGGACGATCTGCACCTCCTCGTCGGCGATCGGGTTGTGCTGCACCCCGCGGGGCACGACGTGGAACTGGCCCGGGCCGAGCACGACCTCCTGGTCGTCCGGCAGCTGGATGCGGAGGCGGCCCGAGACGACCAGGAACATCTCGTCCTCGGCGTCGTGAGCGTGCCAGACGAGCTCGCCGAGCAGCTTCGCGACCTTCACGTACTGGTCGTTGACCTGCCCGACGACCCGGGGCGTCCAGTGCGCCTCGACCTGGCGCAGCTCGTGGGCGAGGTCGATGCCGCTGATGTCCGTCATGAGGCCATCCTGCCGTGCGGGCGCGCCCCTGCGTCGGACGGTGCCCGTCGGGCTCCCGCCACCGGTCGCAGACCGGCGCCCTAGGCGCCCTCGTCGAGGAGGCGCGTGAGCTCGGGCGCGAGGGCCGCGGCCCAGAGCTGGTGCACCCGCGACCACGACCAGAGCCGGCCGCGGACCTGTGCGGCGCCCGCGTCGAGGTCGGGGAAGCGCACGAAGACGCAGTCGCCGCGGCGACGCACGAGCTCGGCGGTCGCCGCGTCCAGCCGAGCGACCTGCCGCCGGATCAGCTCCCGGCCCGTCCAGGCGGTCTCGGTGAAGCGGTCCATCGGCGGGATGCCGCCGACGATCACGGGGGTGAGGACACGGCCGGGCCGACGAGCACAGTCGAGGAGCCGGTCGAGGTCGCGCGTCCAGGCCTCGGCCGAGGTCATCAGCATGACGTCGCTGAAGCCGAGGGCGACGACGGTCACGTCGACGCCGGCGAGCGCCGCGGTCCCGTTCTCCGCCGCGTCGCGGACCGTGAGCAGGGCGGTCCCGTCCTCGATCCAGACCATCGGTCGACCGCGCTGCGCCTCGACGAGCGAGGCCACCCGGGCGAGGGTGGTGAGGTCGTCGTGGAGCACGCCGAAGCGGGCCCCGGCGGGGCTGCCGAGCCAGCCGACCCGGTCGGCCGACGGGTCGGCACGGGCCTCGACCGCCGCCCGGAGAGCGGCAGACGTCGGGGCAGGCGGGAACGTCCCGCCGCGCACGAGGTGGCGGAACCAGGCCAGCCGGAGGCGCAGCACCGGACGCAGCATCCACCGTGCCAGCTCCGTCGCCCCCATGAGCGCGACCGTACTCCGTCGCCGCTGCCCGTCGACGCGGGCGGTCCGCTGAGCGCACCCGCGCCTCCTGCGTTGTCCGCAGAACGAGTGAGGGACCCTGCCTGACGGCGCCGGGGTACCCCACTTGACGGCACATCTGAGGACAAGGGGTCTGCGTCCGGCCTCCCGGCCGCTTGACTCTGACGGCTCCGCGATCCCCCGTCGCCGAGCACCCACCCGACGAAAGGCTCCGCCGTGCCCGCCAAGCACCGCGCTCGATCAGCGCGCCCCCACCTCAGACTGCTCGCAGGCAGCTGCGTCGTCGCGCTCGTCGCCGGCGGCTCCGCTCTCGTCCTGCCCCAGACGGCCTCCGCGGCCGAGAAGTTCTCGACCGCGGCGATCTACGGGACCGTGTCCGGCTCCTCCTCCGTGGTGTCGATCGACCGGACCACCGGGACGGCGACCACCGTGCTCACCGAGCCGACCGGCGCGACCGGGCTCAACCAGCTCGGCTTCACGAACGACGGCGACAAGCTGCTGATGACCAACGGGACGAACGTGTACGAGTACACGGCGTCGGCGACGGCGCCGGGCACCGCCTGGGAGACCACCGCCCGCTCGACCGGCGCCACGGTGGCCAACCAGATGGGCGGGGTCGACCCCCGGACGGACAAGTACTGGTTCGGCGGGTTCGTGCAGGGCTCGGCCGACAAGTTCTCGTTCACCAGCTACGACCCGGACGGGAACAAGATCGCCGCGACGGCGATCACGGTGACGGCGCCGACGCCTCCCGGGGGCAACGGCGACCTCGCCTTCGACCGCCTCGGCAACATGTACTTCATCTCGAGCAGCGCCGGCAACGCACAGATCTACCGCGTCGACGCGGCCGCCCTCAGCGGGACTGCGACCACAGCCGTCACCGCGGTCCCCGTGGGCCCGGTCATCACCCCGCCCGCCGCGCTCACGTCGCTCGCCTTCGCCGACGACGGCTACCTCTACATCTCGGGCAGCAGCGGCGCCAGCTTCCTCAAGGTCAACCCGGTCACGGGCGCGATCCTCGACCGTCGCACCCCCTCGGTCACGCTGACCGACATGGGCACGCGCCAGTACCCCTCCACCGGCCAGGCGTCGACGACGCTCTCCGAGGGGCGCCACGACGCGGACGACCAGTTCACCGTCGCCGTCGGCGGCGGGGACGTCCCGAAGCCGGCCACCGCGAGCACGGTCGACAAGGACACGTCAGCGACCGCCGGTCCCGTCATCCTGCTGCCGGGCCAGTCGTACACGGCGACGCAGACGCCCGCTAACGACAAGACGAACCCGGCGGACTACGCCACGGCCTACCAGTGCACCGACCTGGGCACCGGCGCCGTCGTCTCGGAGGGCAAGGGCAGCACGGCCGCCTTCACCGTCCCGTCCGCCAACGGCAGCAACGTGACGTGCGAGTTCACCAACCCGCTCGCCGGCCCGACCGCGCAGGACGACTCGTCGCGCGGCGCCGCCGAGGGCCGTCCGGTCACCGTCGACGTGCTCGCGAACGACTCCGGCGACCTCGACGCCACGACCGTGCGCCTCCTCGCTCCCGGCGTCACCGGCTCGCAGCTGTCCAGCGACGGCCGCACCCTCGTCGTCCCCGGCGAGGGCACCTGGACGGTCGACGCCACCACGGGCCGCGTGACGTTCACCCCCGCCGACGGCCTCGTCGGCGACCCGACCCCGGTGACCTACACCGTCGACGACGTCCGCGGGAAGCGCGGCTCGGCCACGATCACCGTCGCGTTCGCCGGCACCGCCGTCGCCGACGCCGCGACCACGAGCCAGGGCGCCGCCGTCGAGATCGACGTGCTCGGCAACGACCGCGGCCGCATCGACCGCACCTCGGTGACGTTCCCCGCGAGCGGCCAGCCCGCCGGCGCCGTCGTCTCGGACGACGGACGCACGCTGACCGTGCCCGGCCAGGGCACCTGGACCGCCTCAGCCACCACCGGCGGAGTCACCTTCGCTCCTGACCCCGCGTTCCGCGGCGACGCCGCCCCGGTGACGTACCGCGCCCTGGACGCCGACGGCACCGCCTCCACGGCTCCGATCTCCGTCTCGGTCACCGCGCTCGCGCCCCGCGCCACGGACGACATCGCGACGACCGGCCAGAACGCCCCCGTCACGATCGACGTGACCGCCAACGACGCCCCCGGCGTGACCGGCGGCACCCCGGTCGACCCGACCACCGTCGTGTTCCCCGCCGCGGGCCAGCCTGCCGGGGTCACGGTCTCGGACGACGGCCGCACCGCGACCGTCGACGGTGAGGGCAGCTACCAGGCCGACCCCCGCACCGGCATCGTGACCTTCACGCCCGCGCCCGGCTACGCCGGCCCCGTGAAGGTCGTCACCTACCAGGTGTCGGACACCAGCGGCCTGACGGACCCCGCCACCATCGAGGTCAGGGTGAACACCGTCGCCCCGACCGCGAACCCCGACCGTCCGACCACCACGCAGGGACGCCCTGTCGTGACCGACGTGCTCGACAACGACGACGCGGGCAACGAGCAGACGCCGATCAACCCCACCACCGTGTCGTTCACGACCCCCGGCCAGCCCGCCGACGCCACCGTGTCGAAGGACGGCCGCACGCTGACCGTGCCCGACCAGGGCGTCTACGAGATCGATGCCAAGACCGGCGCGATCACCTTCACGCCCGAGCCCGCCTTCCGCGGCGAGGCCACTCCGGTCAGCTACTGGGTCGCCGACAGCGACGGCGAGTCGTCCGTGACGACCGTCACGGTCACCGTCACCCCGGTGGGCCCGGCGCCCGCCGACGACACGGACGCGACGAGCCAGAACACGCCCGTCCTGATCGACGTCACCTCGAACGACGTCCCCGGCGTGGAGGGCGGCACCCCGCTCGACCCGACCACCGTCGTCTTCCCGACCGCAGGCCAGCCCGCGGGCGCGACGGTCTCGGACGACGGCCGCACCCTGGCCGTCCCCGGCCAGGGCACCTGGACGGCCGACCCGGCCACCGGGAAGGTGACCTACACGCCCGCTCAGGGCGCCACCGGCACGACGAGCCCCGTCGTCTACCAGGTCGCCGACACGGGCGAGGCCCAGGGCACCGGCCGGATCACGGTCACCGTGGCGCCGGTCACCCCGACCCCGACCGACGACGCCGCCGAGACCCGTCAGGGCACCCCGGTGACGGTCGACGTCGTCGGGAACGACCGCGGCGGCAACGGCCGGACCCCGATCGAGCCGACCTCGGTCGTGTTCCCCTCGAAGGGACAGCCCGCGGGAGCAGCCGTGTCGACCGACCGCCGCACCCTCACGGTCGCCGACCAGGGCAGCTACACGATCGACCCGGCCACCGGAGCGATCACCTTCGCCCCCGTCGCGGGCTTCCGCGGCGAGGCCTCGCCGGTCGTCTACGGCGTCTCCGACGTCGACCGCACCTCGACCACGGCGACGCTCACCGTCAGCGTGCGGGAGGTCGGGCCGAAGGCCCAGGACGACACGGCCAGCACGCCGCAGAACACCGCGGTCACCGTCGACCTCCCGCAGAACGACGCCCCCGGCGTGTCGGGCGGCACGGCGGTCGACCGGAGCACCGTGGTCTTCACCGCCGCGGGCCAGCCGAAGGACGCCGTCGTCTCCGACGGCGGCCGCACGCTGACCGTCCCGGCGCAGGGCGTGTGGACCGTCGACCGCACCTCGGGCGTCGCGACCTTCACGCCGGCCGACGGCTTCGCCGGCACGACGACGCCGGTCACGTACCGGATCGCCGACGCGGGGGGCGCCACGAGCACCGCCGTCGCCACGGTCACGGTGACCCCGGTCGTCCCGCGTGCCGTGGACGACCGGGCGACCACCCCGCAGAACACCCCGGTCACGGTCGACCTCGTCGCCAACGACGCCGCCGGCGTCCGCGGCGGTGCGGCGATCGACCCGGCCTCGGTCGTGTTCACGACGACCGGCCAGCCGGCCGGAGCCGTGCTCGCCGACGGCGGGAAGACCCTCACCCTGCCCGGCCTCGGAGTCCTGCGGGTCGACCCCGCGAAGGGCTCGGTCGTCTTCTCGCCGGCTCAGGCCTTCGTCGGCACCACGGCACCGGTCACCTACCAGGTCGCCGACGCCCGCGGGCTGACCGCGACGGCCACCGTCGTGGTCACCGTCACCTCGGTCGCCCCCACGGCCGCACCGGACAGCGCGCAGACGCCGGCCAGGACTCCCGTGACGATCGACCCCCTGGCGAACGACGCGCCCGGCAACGCCCGCACCCCGCTGGCCCCGACGTCCGTCCGGCTGCTCGACGGGACCGGCTCGCCGGTCACGACCGTCACGGTCGGCGGCACCGGGACCTTCACGGTGGACGCCACGACGGGACGGATCACCTTCGCCCCCGAGGCCGCGTACACCGGCACGGTGACCGTGCCCTACGTCGTCAGCGACGTCGACGGCGGCACCGCCCGCTCGACCGTCACCGTGACGGTGGGCGCTCCCCCGACCGCCGTGGACGACCGCGGCACGACGGCCCCGGGCACGCCCGTGACCGTCACGGTGACGGGCAACGACAGCTCGGGCTCGACCGCGCTCGACCCGCGCTCGGTGCAGCTCGTCGACCCGGCCACCGGCGAGCTCGTCTCGTCGGTAGCGGTGCCCCGCACGGGCACGTGGCGGGTCGGCATCGACGGCACGATCACCTTCACCCCCGAGGCGGCGTTCTCCGGGACGGCCACCGTCACCTACTCGGTCGCCGACGAGGACGGCAGCCGCTCGACCGCCGAGCTGGCCGTGACGGTGCCCGCGGCGCTGGGCGTCACCGTCACCCCGGCAGCTGACGGAGGCGGCGTGGTCGTCACCGCACCCGGCGGCGGCAGCCTCGCCTTCACCGGCACGGAGCTGGCGGTGCCCGCGAGCATCGCGGTGCTGCTGCTGGTCGCGGGCGGCACCCTGCTGGTGCTCCGTCGTCCGCGGAAGCCGGCACGCCGGCACTGATCTGCGGGGCACTGGCCGGGAGCACTGAGCTGCCCGCCCAGGTGAGCCGAGGAGGCGCACGGCACCCGCCGTGCGCCTCCTCCGTCGTTGAGGAGGCGGTGCTCCCCTCGATCGAGGGGGCGCGGTGCCGAGGCGGTCGGCCCTAGCGTCAGCAGCATGTCCTACGAAGAACCGATGGTGGCCTACGACTACGGACCGAGCTTCTCGTCGATCCTCACGACGCTCGCCGCGGTGGCGCTGCTCGGGCTGGGCATCGCGCTCGCGGTCCTGCTGATGCGACTCGTGCTCGTGGCCACGCGAGCGCTCACCGTGTTCAGCCGTGAGCGCGAGCTGCGCCTCGAGACGCTGCTCGCCGAGTCGGGCGCTGCCGCACCCCCGGCACCGGCCGCCGCATCCGCCCCCGCGACCGCAGCTCCAGCCTCGGCGCCGGCGCCAGCCGCACCTCCGGCATCGGCCGCACCCGCACCTCCCTCGGCGGACGGCGATCGAACCGAGGACACGTGTGCCCCTGACGGCGACGCCCCCGACGGCGGGGACGTCACGCCCCGCTGAGCCGCGACACCCGCGAGCCCGCGGCGCTCAGAGCAGGTGCTGGCGGGTTCTCGTCGCCCGCGGCGGGCGGGCGCGGACTCGCCGTCGACGACGGGAACCCGCCGCGACCGACAGGAACCCGCCGACATGGGCCACCCGCGGCCGATAGCGTCGGGTGATGAGCCTCACAGTCCGCCCCGCCCGGGCCTCAGATGCCACGGGCATCGCCGCCGTGCACGTCCAGTCGTGGCGTGAGACGTACGCGCACCTCGTGCCGGCCGGCTTCCTCGCGGGCCTCGACGTCGGCGAGCGGACCGCCGGGTGGGCTCGCATCCTCGACGACGACGTCACCGACGTGCTCGTCGCCCTCGACACGGAGCGCATCGTCGGCTGGGCCTCGGCGAGCGCAGGTCGTGATCGCCTGCGCCCGGCACCACGTGAGCTCGAGGGCATCTACGTCGTCGCCGCCGCACACGGGTCGGGTGCGGGCCGCCTGCTGCTCGACGCCGCGATCGGCGACGGCCCCGCCTACCTGTGGATGGCCGACGACAACCCCCGGGCCGAGGCCTTCTACCGCCGCCACGGGTTCGCCCGGGACGGCGCCGCCAAGGAGGAGTCGCTCGGCCCGGTGGTGCTGCCCGTCGTGAGGCTCGTCCGGTGACGCGGGTCAGTTCGCCCTGACCGTGGCGAGCTCGTCCCAGTGGGTGGTCGCTCGGGGCGAGACCATGTCGCGCTTCATCGACCAGCCTCGTCGGTGACGGAGCCCGGCGACCCCGAGCCCGAGGGTGTCCTCGCCGAACTTGCCCGCGATGCGGTCGATGACCGCGCCGTAGGCCGGGGGCGCGGCGCCCTCGAGATCGAACACGTCGAGGCTGGCGTGCTCGTCGCGTGGGGTCAGCTCCATCAGCGTGACGCCCGCGCGCACGTAGCGCTTGCCTGGCTCGAGCTGCGGGCCGAGCGCGGCGATCGCCGCCCGGGACAGGGTCGCCGCGTCGTCGGTGGGCTCGGGGAACGCCACCGACACCGAGTGGTTCGTGTGCGCGGCGCTGTCGGAGAACGGGGAGGTGGCGGCGAAGCAGCGCATCATCCGCGTCAGCGAGCCCTGTCTCCGCAGGCGAGCCGCAGCCCGCTGCGTGTAGACGGACAGCACCTCCTCGAGCTCTGTCACCGTGGTGACCGGCACGGCGAACGACCGCGAGTGGTAGATCTGCTCACGCTCGGGCTGGACCTGTTCGATGGGCAGGCAGTCGACCCCGCGCAGCTCATGCACGACCCGGGCCTGCACGACCCCGAACCGCGCGCGGATCCGTGCCGCGTCGGCATCGCGGAGGTCGGCTGCCGTGTGGACGCCGAGCGGCGCGAGCTTCTTCGCGGTGCGGCGTCCGATGCCCCAGACGTCGCCGACGTCGACGCTGGCGAGGATCGCGGTCTGCCGGTCGGGGGCGTAGCTGCCCAGGTGACAGACGCCTCCCAGTGCCCGGTTCTGCTTCGAGCCGCGGTTCGCGAGCTTCGCGAGGGTCTTCGTCGGCGCGATGCCGATGCTGACGGGCAGGCCGATGAGCTTGCGCACGGCCCGCCGGATCTCGCGCGCCTGCGCGATCGTCTCGTCGAGGGTGCCGGTGAGCTCGATGAACGACTCGTCGATCGAGTACACCTCTTGGCTGCTCGTGTAGCGGCTGAGCACCTCGGCCGACCGGGCCGACATGTCGCCGTAGAGCTCGTAGTTGCTCGAGACGGCCACGACGCCCTGCATCTCTGCGATCGGCGCGATGCTGTGCCAGGGCGCGGCCATGTCGACGTTCAGCGCCTTCGCCTCTTCCGACCGGGCGATGACGCAGCCGTCGTTGTTCGACAGGACGACCACCGGCCGGCCCTCGAGGGACGGGTCGAAGACCCGCTCGCACGAGACGTAGAAGTTGTTCGCGTCGACGATCGCGATGCTGCGACCGGACACACGAGGCGCAGGCACGGGGACGAGATGCTCAGACACGGTGCAGGCACCTCGTCACGACGCCCCAGATCGTCGCCTCGTCGAGCTCGGACAGCACGATCTCGGGGTAGGCCGGGTTCTCGGGGCTGAGCACCATCTGCCCGTCGCGCCACGACAGGCGCTTGACTGTCAGCTCGGCGTTGACGACCGCGACCACGACGTGCCCGTCGTGCGCGTCGAGCCCGCGGTCGACGACGAGCTCGTCGCCGTCGAAGATGCCGGCGCCGGTCATGCTGTCGCCGCTGACCCGCACCAGGAACGTCGCCGTCGGGTCGCGCATCAGGTGCCGGTTCAGGTCGACGGGCCCGTTGTAGTACCCCTGCGCGGGCGACGGGAACCCGGCGTGCACCGCCTCGGCCGCCTGCTGCGGGAGGAGGTGATCAGGACGCGGCTCGCCGCCCACCGCGCCGATCACCTCGGTCACGGTCGTTCCTCCCACGTCATGCCCGGACGGTAGCACCGGCCGCCGACACTGCCGCGCCGGCCGTCGGCAGCCGGCCGCCCGCGGCCAGCAGCCGCCCCTCAGCTCACGGCACCAGGACGACCTTGCCGGCGAGCGTGCGGGACTCGGCGAGCTCCAGGGCCTCGACCACCGCCTCCAGCGAGAACAGGGCCGCGACGTTCGCCGTCACGACGCCGTCACGCACGAGCTCGAGCACCTGCCCCAGGTCGTGCTCGAGACGGGCGCGGAACCGTCGCGGCGTGCGCGAGTGCCCGCTCCACAGGTCGTAGAACGTCGCCCGTCGGCCGTTGGGGAGGACGCTCCAGGCCCCGATGCGGACGAGCTGCCGGAGGAACGGCGGCCAGATGCTCCCCGTGCCTCCGGTCGCGCTGGCGATCGCGTAGGCGACGAGCGTGCCGCCGGGCGCGAGCATCGTCCACGCGGTGCGCGTGACCTCGCCGCCGATGTTGTCGAACACGGCGTCGACGCCGCCGGGGGCGAGCTCACGGACTTTCGCGGCGAGGCCGGGATCGGCGTAGTCCACGGGCTCGGCGCCGGCACGACTCAGCTGGTCGTGATGGCGAGGCGACGCGGCCGCGATCACGCGCACGCCGTGGTGCAGCGCGAGCTGGATCAGGATGCCGCCCACTCCCCCGTTCGCGCCGAACACGAGCACCGTCCCGCCGGGCCGCACCCGCGCCGACCTGTGCAGCATCTGCCACGCCGTCACCCCGTTGACCGTGACGGTCTCGGCGTCCTCCGCGGCGACGCCGTCGGGCACGACGACCGAGTCGCGCTCGCGCACGACCGCCTGGGTCGCCCACCCGCCCGTCTTGGTGAGGCTGGCGACGCGGCGGCCGACGAGCGAGCCGTCCCCGCCCGGGCCCACGGCCGACACCGTCCCGACGAGGTCGTAGCCGGGCGTGAAGGGGAACGCCGGCTGCCCGGGGTAGCGCCCGCGGCGCATGGCCTGCTCCGCGAACGAGATGCCGGTCGCCTCGACGGTGACGAGCAGCTCGCCTGCTCCCGGCTCGGGCGTCGCGACCTGTTCGATCAGCAGCCCTGAGGGCTGCACGACGCCCGGCAGGACGACGCGGGTGGTGGTGGCGGTGGTGTCGGTCATGGTGATCTCTCTTCTCGAGTGGGTGGTGGGTAATTACTGACTGGTCAGTCACAACTGCGGACAAGAAAGAACACGGGTGCAGGAGGCGCTCGTCACCGGTGCCGGATCCCCGCGGTCACCGAGGCGGCCCACGAGTCGCCCACGGAGGCGAGGTCCGTCTGGACGATCAGGTGGCACAGCTGCCCGTACGCGATGAACCGCTGCACGTCGGCCGGCGCCGCGCCGGAGACCCGCTCGACCGCCCGGACCACGTCGCGGAGACCGTCACGCACGGCGGCGCGGATCTCGGGCACGGCGCTCGCGCTCTGCGCCTGCGACTGCATCATGATCAGGTCGCGGTCCTCGACGAGGGCGACGTACGCCTCCGTCATCGCGTCGAGACGGCCGGCCGGGTCGGTCGAGGAGCTCGCCTCGCCTGCCTCGACGAGGGCGTCCGTCACTCGCGAGTACGTGTCCTCCACGGCCGCGAGGAACACCCCGAGCTTGCCTGGGAAGAGCCGGAACACGTAGGCCGGCGACACCGCGGCGGCGGCGGCCACGTCCGCGACGGGCGTCGCGTGGTACCCCTTCTCGGCGAAGACGCGCACCGCGGCCGAGGTGATCCGGGCGCGCTGCGCCTCGGCGGTCGAGCGGAGGGCTGCGCCGGCGGCAGTGCCTGTGCTGGTCGGGGACATGTGACTGAGTGAACACTTACATGTCGCAGCTGTCAAGGGGCGTCGCGACGCACCCGTCGACGAGGCGTCAGGACGAGTGCCGCGAGGTCCAGTCCGCGAAGGGCGCCGTCGCACCCTCGACGTGCCCCTGCTCGGCCGCCAGGGCTCGGTCCTCGGGGGCCTTCGCGTACTCGTCGTAGAAGGTCGCGAGGCTCATCAGGCGGTTGCCGTCCTCGTAGTGCTCGCCCTCCTCCTCGCGGCTCACCGCGTAGATCACCCGGTCGGGCTGTGCGTAGTAGAGCGCCCCGAGGCACATCGGGCACGGGTACGCCGTCACGTAGGCGTCGAAGCCGCGCAGGTCGGTGATGCCCTGCTCGGCGGCCTGGCGGATGGCGAGGATCTCGGCGTGCGCGGTCGGGTCGCCCGTCTGGGCGACGTGGTTGCTCGCCTCGACGACGACCTCGCCGGCACGGACGAGCAGGCACGCGAAGGGCTTGCCCCCGGCGTCCACGTTCTCCTGGGCGCACTGGACGCTGAGGGCGGTGAAGGTGTCGTCTCGTTCGGTCATGCCCCGAGAGTGCACCCCGCGCACGAAGAGGCGTCCAGCCAGACCGCAGGCAGCAGGCCGTGCACTCCAGGAGGCGGTGGGCGCCTACGCGGAAGCGGTCGCGTCGGCGTCGGCGTCCGGCTTCATCCAGAACGGCGAATAGTGGTAACCGTCGAGGTCGTCGAACTGGCGCTGGTACATGAACGGGTAGTCGTCGGTGTCGCCGACGCGACCGCCTGCGGCCGCGGCGCGCTCGACCAGCTCGTCGACCGCCTCCTGGCTGGGCAGGTCGAACGAGACGGTCACCTTCGAGGGGGTGTCGGGCCCGCCGATCAGTTCTTCGACGCCGCCGACGCTCTCGTACATCGCGCGGCTCGTCAGCATCACGTTCTGCTCGGGCGCGATCGCGAAGCACGACGACTCGGGGCCCGACATCGCCGACTGCAGGTCCCAGCCGAGCGCGGCGTAGAAGGCGGTCGCGCGCTCGACGTCCGCGACGGGGCAGCTGAGGAAGAGGGACATGCGCACACCCTCGTCCTCGGCATCCCCGCCGTCAAGGTCCGGACGTCCCGGATGCCGACCGAGCCGGTCGAGCGCCGTGGGTCACCACCAGAAGGGCGCCTGCGGCACGTAGTGCTCCTCGAGGCGGCGGACGTCGTCGTCGGTCAGCTCGACCTCGAGCGCGGCCACGGCGTCGGCCATGTAGTGCGGCTTGGTCGCGCCGACGATCGGGGCCGACACCACGGGGTTCCGGAGCACCCAGGCCACCGCTATCTGCGCCATCGACACCCCGTGCTCGGCGGCGACCTGCTCGACGGCGTCGACGATCGGGCCGTCGGCGTCGGTGTCGAACGCCTTCGCGACCTCGTCGACGGCCGAGCGGTCGGTCGTCACGTCGCGCGGCCTCGTCAGCCGCCCCTTGCCCTGCGGCGAGTACGGGACGAGCCCGACGCCGAGGTCGGCGCAGAGCGGGATCATCTCTCGCTCCTCCTCGCGCTTCAGGAGGTTGTACTGGTCCTGCATCGCCGCGAACGGCGTCCAGCCGTGCACGGCCGCGGCCGTCTGCAGCTTCGCGAACTGCCACGCGAACATGCTCGACGCACCCGTGTACCGGACCTTGCCGACGCGCACGAGGTCGTGCAGCGCCTCCATCGTCTCCTCGACCGGCGTCTCGTCGTCGAAGCGGTGGATCTGGTACAGGTCGATGTAGTCGGTGCCGAGGCGCCGCAGCGACGCGTCGACCTGCTCGAGGATCGCCGCGCGCGAGAGCCCCGAGCCGCCGGGCCCGTCGTGCACCTTGCCGCTGACCTTGGTGGCGAGCACGATCTCCTCGCGCCGCGAGTAGTCGCGCACGGCACGGCCGACGAACTCCTCGCCGGTGCCCTGCTGGTAGACGTTCGCGGTGTCCCAGAACGTCACGCCGAGCTCGACCGCCTGGCGGAAGAAGGGCGCGGACGCCTCCTCGTCGAGGGTCCAGGTGTGCAGGCCCCGCGTGGGGTCGCCGTAGCTCATGCAGCCGAGGCCGATCCTGCTGACGCGCAGGCCCGTGGTGCCGAGTCGTCCGTACTTCATCGTGGGGTGTCCTCTCGTCGCGCGTCGTCGTTCCTCGGGTGCCGGCCGGCCAGCCCTGTCTCCCGCACCTCCTGGCTGGCGGGGGTCGCGCCCCAGCTGGCGAGGAGGCGGAGGCGCTCCTCGGTCGGCGAGCCCGGCTCTGCGCTGTAGATCAAGAAGTTGAGCCCCTGCTGCCCCATCGGCTCCATGGCCTCGTAGACGAGCTCGAGGTCGCCGACGACCGGGTGCCGGAACGACTTGTTCCCGGACGCGTGGTGCCGCACCTCGTGCGCGCCCCAGCGGGCGCGGAACTCGTCGCTGCGCGTCGAGAGCTCGCCGACGAGGTCGTGCAGCGCCTTGTCGTGCGGGTCGCGGCCCGCCTCGGTGCGGAGGATGGCGACGTTGATGTCGGCGGCGATCGACCACGACGGGTAGAACGCCTCGGCCAGCTCGCGGTGCAGGAACACGAAGCGGGCCAGGTTGACGGGCCGGTCGGGCAGCGCGTACAGGTCGGAGTAGAGGGCGCGGAAGAGCGCGTTCTCGCCGAGCACGTCCATCCGGCCGTTCCGGACGAAGGCCGGGCCGGCCGTCACGGAGTCGAGGGCGAGCTGCAGGGCACGGGAGATGCCCGACGGCCGCGAGCGTGCCCGCGAGCGGCTGCGGACGGGCGACTCGTTCGCCGCACGGGCGAGGTCGCCCAGGTGCGACCGCTCGGCGTCGTCGAGGAGCAGCGCGCTTCCGATCGCCTCGAGCACCGCCTCCGAGACGCCCCCGAGGTCGCCGCGTTCGAGCCGCGAGTAGTACTCGACGCTGACGCCGGCGAGCATCGCCACCTCGGTCCGTCGAAGGCCCGGCACCCGCCGACCAGGGCCGCCGGGCAGCTCGACCTGCTCGGGTGTCACACGGGCTCGCCTCGTGGTGAGGAAGTCCCGCACCTCGCTCTTGTTGTCCATGGCCTCGACCGTACGACGCCGGGGCGTCCGGATGGGTGCTCCGGTGGGGCACCCCCGACGAGAGACGGCGGCGCAGCCCGGTGAGGGGCGGCGCTGTGAGCTGCGGCTCGGCGAACTGCGGTCGGCCCCAGTTGGCGGCACCACGGCGAGCGCCTCCTGCGCGAGGCGTGCCTCCACCTGGCGCCGCAGTCTGTCCCCTCGCAGGCGGCACCGCGCGTGAACTCGTCGCCGCTGTGCTGGTGAGAGGCCTCGAATCGACCTCACCGAACCTCCTGAGGTCGATCTGCGGCCTCTCACCCCGG
The DNA here is from genome assembly GCF_004364285.1 of Frigoribacterium sp. PhB116. Taxonomy (GTDB): domain Bacteria; phylum Actinomycetota; class Actinomycetes; order Actinomycetales; family Microbacteriaceae; genus Frigoribacterium. The sequence goes on from NZ_SOBE01000001.1 coordinate 1,349,376, forward strand.
GACGGACCAGGTGAACCGGCGGAGAAGGCTCGGCTTGGCCCTCGCGAGAGCACGTCGTGCCGGCTCACCCACCGGGGTGCAACTCGGGGCTCGTGCTCGACTCGTCCACGGCGTCGGCCAGGGACAGCTCGAGGGCGAGCTCCAGGCAGCGAGCCCGGGCCGGGGAGAAGTCGTAGGGCATCAGGCCGACGGCGTCCGCGAGGCTCCGCGACCTCCGCCGGCCACCAGACCCGGACCCGGACCCGGACCCGGACCCGGCCCTGCCGCCGGCGCCGGTGTCGGTGTCGGTGTCGGTGTCGGTGTCGGTGTCGGGCTCAGGGTCGGCCCCCTCCGGGTGCAGCTCGTCCCAGGCCGCGACGAGCGCGTCGTCCTCCGAGTCCTGACCGGACTCCTCGATGACCGCGAGCAGCACTCCCTCGAAGGCGTGCCGCTCGGCTGCCACCTCGGCCACGCGGGGGTCGTCGACGGCGACCGTGTCGTCGAGCGCCGCCTCGGCCGCATCGACGCGATCGGACTCTGCGCGGAGCTCCGGTCGGGTCGCGAGCGCGACGAACCGGCCTGCCTGCACGGCGGCGCCGAGCGGGCCGAAGATCCGCTCGGTGACGAGCAGGGCGTCGAGATCGTCCTGCCGGAGCGAGCCCTCGGGCAGGCCGGTGAGCCGCCGAGAGACGAACTCGTCGAGCAGGCCGGTCCGGCTGCCCAGGGCGCGCATGCGGCGGACCGCGGCGCGCTGGCGCTGCAGCTCCGCCTCCTTCGCCTCGAGCGTCGCCTCCAGCTGCTCGAGCACGTCCGCGACGTCGCCCTGGCCGGCAGCGGCACGGTCCGGAGCTCCGGCGTCGACCGAGTCGAGGGCGGCAGGACCGCCGGCGGAGGCGCCCGCGAAGGCGTCACGGATGTCGCCCAGGGCGATGCCCGCGTCGGTCATCTTGCGGATCCAGAGCAGCCGGATCATGGCGTCGTAGTCGTAGCGGCGACGCCCGCCGCCGTCGCGCAAGGGCTCGGGCAGCAGCCCCAGCGCGTGGTAGTGACGGATCGCCCTCGGCGTCGTGCCGACGAACGAGGCGGCGTCGCCGATGGCGACCTGGCGAGGCGGGATGAAGGACGAGGACACGGCGGGGCCTTCCTGAGGGTGCGTGGGAGGTGGTGCGACGTTCCCCACCAGACCACATGACGTCGCGTCAGGTGCAAGTCCCGGCGCTCACCAGGGGCCGAGGTCGCCGCCGTTGATCCCGTAGAGGGCGATGCCGATCACGGCCCCGATCGCGAGCACGGCCACGGCGAGGGGCGCCCAGTCCATGAACACCTCGGAGCGGGACCGGGGAGGCACGGCCGCACCGGAGCCACGACCACGTCGGCGAGTCGCCGGGCCGCGCGCCCCGGCCTCGTGACCGCCGTGCCCGCGACCCTCGCTCAGGCTCCCGTTCTCGGCCTCGGCCTCGGACTGGCTCTCACGCTCGGCGGCAGCGAGGCCCTCACGGAGTGCTTCGCGGAAACGGCGATCCGCGGCGGAGCCACCGAGCTCGTCGGGGTCGGTCATGGTGCTCCTGTCGGTGTGCGGGGACTCCTGTCTACCGTCTCTGCAGCCGACCGGCACCCGGCTCGCCGCCTCCTCGGCCCTCGGCGTGCAGGCTCGCGTCAGCTCTCGGGGTGCAGGCTCGCGTCGGCCTCGCCTGTCGTCCACGAGGTGAAGTGCACGGTGAGGTCGCCGCGCGACGGGGCGCAGCACATCGGCCCCGCCGAGACCCGGGCACCGGGATCGAGCGGCGCCACCCGGACGAGCCGCCACGGCTCGTCGTCGACGCGGGCCCGGACGGTGAGCGCGTCGCCGGAGCGGCTCGCGCGGATCGTGACCTCCCGTCCGTGCCAGCCGGGCACGGGCGAGAGCGACCAGTCGGACACGCCGCGCGTGACGACCGCGCCCAGGCTCTCCTCGCCGTCGCTGCGCTCGACGCCGGCCTTGGTCCAGGTCTCGTCGTCGACCTCGACGAAGATGCCCGCCTGGTCGAACTGGGCGGTGAAGTCCAGCCGGAACGTCACCTCCTGGGCGGTGCCCTGCTCGAACGGGACGAGCAGCGCGTGCTCGGTGTCGTGCACGAACCCGTAGGAGGTGGTGCGCCAGGCGTCGCTCCCCTCGACGGCCGTCACGTGCAGGCCGTCGGACGCGACGTGCACCTGTGCGGGGGCCGTCGTCCAGGTGCCGGAGTTCCAGTCGATGTCGGTCATGACGCCGAGTGTACGCTTGTACACATGACACAGGACCACTTCGCGGGCGATGACCGCAGCAACCGCGAGCGGATGCTCGCCGGCGACCTCTACGTCGCCGACGACCCCGAGAGCGCCCGGCTCGCCCAGCGCGCCGTCCGGCTCGCCGACGCCTACCACCGCGCCGCGGTCGAGGACGAGGGCGCAGCCCGCCCCCTGCTGGAGGAGCTGCTGGGATCGTTGGGGGAAGACGCGTTCGTGAAGCCGCCGCTGTTCGTCGACTACGGCGAGAACATCCGCATCGGCGCCCGGACCTTCGTCAACTACAACCTCACGGCCCTCGACGTCGCCGCCGTGACGATCGGCGAGGACTGCCAGATCGGGCCGAACGTCCAGCTCCTGACGCCGACCCACCCCGTCGAGCCGGGGCCGCGACGCGACCGGCTCGAGGCGGCCCTGCCGATCACGATCGGCGACAACGTCTGGCTGGGCGGCGGGGTCATCGTCTGCCCGGGCGTCAGCATCGGCGACGACAGCGTCATCGGCGCGGGCGCGGTCGTGACCCGCGACGTCCCTGCCGGCGTCGTCGCGGTCGGCAACCCCGCGAGGGTCGTCCGGAGCGTCACCGGATGACCGCTGCCCGGTCGCCCCGCCGGGCGGACCCCGGCCGACGGGACCGCATCCTCGAGTCGTGCCTCGACGTCGTCGCCGAGGTGGGAGTGGACGGCACCACCCACCGGCGCGTGGCGGTCGCCGCCGACGTGCCCCTCGGATCCATGACGTACCACTTCGACGGGATGGACGAGCTCCTCCTCGAGGCCTTCGCGCTCTTCGCGGACCGCGTCGCCGAGCGGTTCCGACGCCGCCTGGCCGGCGACCTCACACCACAGGAGGCGCGGCGCGCGGTGGTCGAGATCGTCACCCACGACGTCGTCGGCAGCCAGCGCGACCTGGTCCTCACCCACGAGCTCTACACCCTCGCGGCGCGACGCCCCGAGTACCGGTCGATCACCCAGGCCTGGATGGCCCGGAGCCGTGCCGCGCTCGAGCAGCACTTCGACCCCGAGACGGCCCGCCTGCTCGACGCCCTGATCGAGGGCCTCACGATCCACCGCGCCCTCGACCCGGAGCCTGCCGACGAGGACGTCGTGGCGACGGCCGTGGGACGCATCGTGCGTCCTGGTTGACTTTCCGATTCGGAAACTCTCAGTGTTGCCGCGCGTCCAGCGCGCGAAGGGCCAGGCCCGGACGTGGGTGACGCTCACCCCGGCCGGGTCGCAGGCGCTGCGCGGCCACTTCGCGTTCCTGCAGAGCCTCGCACCGTAGGTCGCGGGCCGTCGCTCGCGTCGAGGCACCCAGCTACCCAGTCCACCAGGTCGGTTTTAGACAACGGGTGTACTTTACGCTGATGACTTCCGACAGCGTCCGTGACGCGTTCAGCTCCTCCTCGACCGCTGACGAGGTGCTCGCCGGCGTCGACCTCCGGGACAGGAGCGCCGTCGTGACCGGGGCGTCCTCCGGCCTGGGCGTCGAGACGGCTCGGGCCCTGGCCGCGGCGGGCGCGAGCGTCACGCTCGCCGTCCGGGACACCGACCGCGGCGAGGCCGTCCGAGCACAGATTGAGGGACGGACCGGCAACCGCAGGCTGGACGTCCAGCAGCTCGACCTCAGCGACCTCGACTCCGTCCAGTCGTTCGTCGAGCGACGGCAGGTGCCGCTCGACGTGCTCGTGGCCAACGCCGGGATCATGAACCTGCCCGCCCGCCAGCTGACCCCTCAGGGCTGGGAGGCGCAGTTCGGCACCAACCACCTCGGCCACTTCGCCCTGGCGCTCGGGCTCCACGACCGCCTCGCCGCCGGCGCCTCCGCCCGCGTCGTCGTCCTGTCCTCCAGCGCACACCAACTCGGCGGCCTCGACCTGGACGATGTGGGCTTCGAGCGCAGGCCCTACGACGGCTGGACCGCCTACGGGCAGTCGAAGACGGCGAACGTCCTCTTCGCCGTCGGCGCGGCCACGAGGTGGCGCGCGGACGGGATCGCCGTGAACGCGGTGCACCCCGGCAACATCCGGACGTCCCTGTCCCGGCACACCGAGATGGACCCGGAGACGACCGCCCGCTTCGACGCTGCAACGTGGAAGACCGTCGAGCAGGGCGCCGCGACCTCGGTCCTCCTCGCCGGCTCGCCGACCGTGGACGGCGTCACCGGGCAGTACTTCGAGGACGCTCGACCCGCCGACGTCGTCTTCGAGCCCGCGGACCACGGCGTGCTGTCGGCCGCGCTCGACCCGACGACCGCCGACGAGCTCTGGGACTTCTCCCTCGAGGCCGTCCGGCGCTGACCAGCCCACGGCGCTCCCGGGATCGGCTCCGATGGCCCGGCCCGTCCCGCCCCGCCCCGCCCCCGCGTGGCCCGCGCCGGACACGGGCCCAGCCTGCTGCTCCCGTGACCCTGCACGAGGGACCACGACCGTCGAGCGGCGGCAGTCTCGCGGGCTCTTGACCTCGTGGTGACGGGTCGCCATCATCAGGGGCGAGCGGTCGCGTCCGACGTCCGCCACCGGAAGAGAGGCGCCGCCCGTGCCCACCATGATCTTCGTCAACCTGGCCGTCAGCGACCCGTCCCGCTCACGCGCGTTCTACGAGTCGCTCGGCTACTCGGTCAACGAGGGCTTCAGCGACGAGAACGCCGTGAGCATCGTCATCAGCGACACGATCACCGCGATGTTGCTGACCCGCGAGTTCTTCGCCGAGTTCACGAGCAAGTCGATCATCGACGCCACCACCTCGACCGAGGTCCAGCTCTCCCTCAGCGCCGACAGCAAGGAAGAGGTCGACTCGATCCACGAGAAGGCACTGGCCGCAGGCGCGACACCCGCTGGCGAGCAGGACCACGGCTTCATGTACTCCAAGAGCTTCGACGACCTCGACGGCCACCACTGGGACTACGTCTGGATGGACCCGGAGGCGGCAGCCGGCGGCGCCCCGGAGATGACCGTCGACGAGATGCGCGCGGGCACGACCCACAGCTGAGCTGCGCCCGGTCGCCGCCGACACGACCACGGCCGGCCGGTCAGCGGGCACCGCGGCGCGTCATGCCCCGGTCCGTGCCGCGACGTTCCGAGCGTCGCGTCCTGCCGTGACGCGACATGAGGCGCGGAACACGACGCGACATCGCGGTCAGGCTCCGAAGGCGCGAGCGCCAGCGAGGAGGCGCTCGAACGCCGCCTCCGCGGCCGGGTCGGCCTCGCGACGAGAGGCGGCGGCGTCGTACCACTCGACGATCTCCCGAGCACCCGTGGCCCACGACGTCGTCGCCTGCCAGCCGGGCACGAACGCCTTGACCTTCGCGTTGTCGAACACGACCGAGTGCGCCTTGTCGCCCAGGAGACCCGGGCCCCACTCGGGCTCCACGACCGCGACGCTCTCGCTCGCCACGTGCACCAGCGCCGGGTCGTCGACGCCCGCCGCGGCCGCGAGGGTCGTGTAGATCTGGTCCCACGGCAGGGCCTCGTCCGAGGTGATGTGGAAGACGTCGCCGACGGCGGCCGGCAGGCCGAGCAGCCCGACGAAGGCGCGGGCGAAGTCGGCGTGGTGGGTCAGCGTCCAGAGGGACGTCCCGTCGCCGGGGACGACCACCTCGAGGCCGCGCCGCATCCGGTCGACGACGGTCCAGCCGCCGGTGACCGGGATCGTGGTGCGGTCGTAGGTGTGCGAGGGGCGGACGATCGTGACCGGGAAGCCGCTCTCCCGGTAGGCGCCGACGAGGAGGTCCTCACAGGCGATCTTGTCCCGGGAGTACTGCCAGAACGGGTTGCGGAGCGGAGAGGACTCTCGGATCGGCAGCGCGGCGACCGGCTTCTGGTAGGCCGACGCCGAGCTGATGAAGACGTACTGGCCGGCCCGACCGGTGAAGAGGTCGATGTCGGCCTGGACCTGGTCCGGGGTGAACGCGACGAAGTCGACGACGACGTCGAACGACCGGTCGCCGAGGGCCCGGCGGATCGACGAGGGGTCGGACACGTCCCCCGTGAGCACCTCGACCCCAGGAGGCGTGGGCCGGGTCGACGACGCCCCGCGGTTGAGGACGGTGAGGTCGTGGCCGAGCTCGACGGCTCGGGCCGCGGCCGCCGAGCTGATGATGCCGGTGCCGCCGATGAACAGGACTGTCAACGCTGACATGGGGGGGTCTTCTTTCTTCGAGGAGGACCACCCCAGTCTGCGCGTCGCGGCCCCGGCGCGGACGACGGGTCAGGCGCCTAGGCGGAACCCCGGACGACGAGGTCCACAGCGCCGGCCACGATGCCCGGGGAGGGCGCTCCGCCGATGGCGTCGACCAGGTGCTGCGCGGCGGCGCGTCCGAGCTGCTCGAGCGACATGTCCACGCTCGTGAGCGGTGGTCGCGAGTCGCGGACGAGCAGGTCCCAGTTGTCGAAGCCGACCACGGAGATGTCGTCGGGGACGCCGACCCCCTCATCCCGGAGCGTGTCGATGACGCCGCGGGCGATGTGGTCGCTGCCTCCGATGATGGCGTCCACCGACTCGCTGCCCCGGACCAGGAGGCGGGCGCAGTCACGCCCCCACCCCTCGCCCCACTGCCCGAAGAGGGAGGTCCCGCCGACCAGTTCGAGCCCTGCCGCCGTCAGGGCCTGCTGGACGCCGGCAGCTCGGTCGCGCGCCGCAGCGTAGGACGCCTCGCCGTTGACCAGGGCGATGCGAGTCCGCCCCTTCTCGATCAGGTGCTCGGCGGCGAGCCGTCCGGCCTGGACGTTGTCGGGGGTGAAGGAGGCGTCGGCCGGGTCGCTGGAGGGGGCGTAGACGTAGACGACCGGGACGTCCGCGAGCAACGGGACGGGCGGACGCGGGTTCGTCGTGCGCCCCACGATCAGCAGCCCGTCGACCCGACGCGTCAGCAGCGTCTGCAGGTGCAGCTGCTCGCGGAGCGCGTCGTCGCGGGCGTCGGCGAGCAGCACCGACAAGGAGCCCGAACCAAAGGCGTCCTCGGCGCCGAGCAGGACGGGCAGCACGAAACGGTTGTCGAGGTCGCTCGTGACCATCCCGATCGTGCCGGTCCGGGCCGAGTTCAACGCCTGCGCGAAGAAGTTGGGCGTGAACGAGAGCGCCGCGGCAGCCTCCTGCACCTTGACGCGAGTCGACTCCCGCACCTGTGCCCTGTTGTTCAGGGCCTTCGAGGCCGTGGCGACCGAGACCCCGGCGGCCCGGGCCACGTCGGCCAGCGTGACGGGCGTCGTCGCCGCCTTGCCGCCTCCTGCAGTGGTCATGTACCGAAAATAGTTCACAAAGTGATTGACGAGCAAGTCATGCCCGTGTAACTTCGCACCCGAAACCAGTTTCGGTCTCTTTGCTCTCGACGATGAGCGCCCTGTGCTGCACCTGCCGGGCTCTCTGACGGAGCATCCGCAGCAGTTCAGAGAGGAACCTCCTGTGATCTCGTTCATCCGCAGCAAGCGCACCGCCGTCGCGGTCGTCGGCCTGGCCGCCGCGACCCTCGCCCTGACCGGCTGTGCCGGCGGACCAGGCGGCGGCTCGTCCGACGCCGCCTCGGGCACCTACACGTTCTGGGACCCGTACCCCCAGTTCGACGACTCGAGCGACTGGGCGAAGCTCATCGAGAAGTGCGGCACCGACGCGGGCGTCACCGTCGAGCGCACCGGGTACGACACCTCCGACCTGACCAGCAAGGCGCTGCTGGCCGGCCAGCAGGGCAACTCACCCGACCTGCTGCTCGTCGACAACCCGGTCGTCTCGACCCTGGCCGAGGCGGGCCTGCTCACGGACACCGACGAGACCGGGGCCGACACCTCCGACATCGAGGCGAACATCCTCGCCGCCGGCCAGCTCGACGGGAAGACCTACGGCGTCCCCATCGGCGCCAACACGCTCGCGCTCTACTACAACAAGGCCGTCCTCGACGCCGCAGGCGTCGACCCCGCGTCGGTCACCGACTGGGACAGCCTCACCTCCGCCCTCGAGGCGGTCTCCGCCTCCGGCGGCAAGGGCATCACCTTCTCGGGCATCGGGACGGAGGAAGGCAGCTTCCAGTTCCTGCCCTGGTACTGGGGCTCGGGCGCCGACCTCACCGAGCTCGACTCCGACGACGCCGTCTCGGCGCTGGCCCTCTGGACCGACTGGGTCGAGAAGGGCTACGCCCCCAACTCGGTCATCAACAACACGCAGACGACGAGCTGGCAAGAGTTCCTGACCGGCGAGTACGCCTTCAGCGAGAACGGCACCTGGCAGCTCGCCGGCGTCAAGGAGTCGGGCATCGACTACGGCATCATCTCGATCCCCTCGAAGGACGGCGGCGCGGCCCCTGCACCCACCGGCGGCGAGTTCCTGACCGTGCCGGTGCAGAGCGACGACGCCCGCTACGAGGTCAGCGAGAAGATCCAGTCGTGCCTGACGAGCACCGAGAACCTCGTCGCGACCGACACGACGCTGTCCTACGTGGCCCCCACGAAGGACGCCCAGGCAGAGCAGGTCGCCACCGACCCCGACCTCGAGCCGTGGATCACCGCGGTCGCCGACGCCAAGGGCCGCACCAGCGACGACCTGGGCACCGACTACCCGAAGATCTCGGAGCAGCTCTGGAAGGCCGTGCAGAACAGCCTCAGCGGGTCGTCCGACCCCGAGGCCGCCCTGCAGGAGGCGCAGCAGGCCGCCGCGTCCGCCACGAAGTAGCCACCGCAGCGCCACCAGCACCACCAGCACCACCCACCGCGACACCACCCACCGCACCGGACACCGCCCGACGACGAGGAGCAGCCCCATGAGCACCGACACGATGGAACGTCGCCAGGCACCGCCCGGAGGGAGGCCGGCCCCGCACACCGGCCTCCCCGGCGACGGAGCCCAGCGGCGACGCCGTGGGCCCGGCGCCTCACAACTCACCGCCTGGGCGTTCCTCGCCCCGGTCGTCACCTACCTCGCCGTCTTCTACGTCTGGCCGCTCGTCCGCAACGTCGACCTCTCGACGCACGACTACACGGTGCGGTCGTTCATCGACGGCACCGCGCCCTTCATCGGGCTCGAGAACTTCGCGGACGTCTTCTCCAGCCCGACCTTCGGGCCCGCGTTGGTGAACACCCTGCTGTTCACGGGCATCTCCATCGCGTTCCAGTTCACGATCGGCATGGCCCTCGCGGTCTTCTTCTTCCAGAAGTTCCCGCTGTCGTCGACCCTCAGGGCCCTGTTCCTCGTGCCGTGGCTGCTCCCGTTGATCGTCAGCGCCTCCACCTGGTCGTGGATGCTCAACAGCGAGAGCGGCGTCGTCAACTCCGTCATCCGCACGCTCGGCGGCGATCAGGTCAACTGGCTCACCTCGCCGCAGTGGGCACTCACCAGCGTGATCATCGCCAACATCTGGATCGGCATCCCGTTCAACCTCGTCATCCTCTACAGCGGGCTGCAGAACATCCCCGGCGACATCTACGAGGCGGCGGCGCTCGACGGCGCGAACGCCTGGCAGGTCTTCTGGCGCATCACGTTCCCCCTGCTGCGCCCGGTCTCGGCCATCACGATCTTGCTGGGCCTCGTCTACACGCTCAAGGTCTTCGACATCATCTGGATCATGACGCGCGGCGGGCCCGGCGACGCCTCCACCACCTTCGCCATCTGGTCGTACCAGCTCGGCTTCGGCTCGACCCTCCCCTCCTTCGGACCCGCAGCCGCGGTCGGCAACCTGCTGATCGTCATGGCGCTCGTCTGCGGATTCGTCTACCTGCGAGTGCAGAGGAAGCAGGACCAGTCGTGAGCGTCACCATCCGGCCCGCCGCGGCCCCCACGTCCGCCGCCCGCCGCGCCTCCTCGAGCCGTGCCGGTCGCCGCAGCCTCGCCACCACCGTGATCGGGGTCGTGCTGACCGCGATCATGCTGTTCCCGATCTACTGGATGATCAACGTCTCCCTGACCCCGACCGCGCAGATGCGGCAGAGCCCGCCGTCGTGGTTCCCCGCCGCCCCGACGCTCGACGGCTACCGGGCCGTCGTCGCCGAGCAGCTGCCGTTCCTCGGCACCAGCCTGCTGGTCGGCCTCGGGACCGTCGTCGTCACCGTCGCCCTGTCGGCACCGGCCGCGTACTCCCTGGCCAAGCTGCGGCCGGTCGGAGGAGGCGCGCTGAGCTTCGTGATGATCGTCGCGCAGATGATCCCCCAGGTGATCATGGCGATGGGGTTCTACGCGATCTACCTCAACCTCGGCATCCTCAACCAGTGGTGGGGCCTCGTCATCGCCGACTCGACCCTCGCCGTGCCCTTCGGCGTGCTCATCTTCACGGCCTTCATGCGGGGCATCCCCGACGAGCTGATGAGCGCCGCGAAGCTCGACGGAGCCAGCGCGTGGCGCACCTTCCGTTCGGTCGTCCTGCCCGTGAGCCGCAACTCCGCCGTCACCGTCGGCCTGTTCGCGTTCCTCTGGGCGTGGTCGGACTTCGTCTTCTCGTCGACCCTCAACAGCGGCGGCGACGCGCAGACCATCACGCTCGGCATCTACCGCTACATCGGCAACAACAACCAGGAGTGGAACTCGATCATGGCGACCGCCGTCGTCGCGTCGATCCCCGCGACGGTGCTGCTCGTCGTCGCCCAGCGCTACGTCGCCGCGGGCGTCACGGCCGGCGCAGTCAAGGACTGACCCGCACATCGACCTCGGCACCACTTCCTCCTGCTTCCCCTCTCTTCTTGGAGCACATCGTGACCACCACTTCTCCGCGCACCGGCGCCTCCCGCACCGACTTCGGCGACAGCCGCCCCTTCGCCGGCCCGGTCGATCCGTCCCGTTCCGTCCTCACCCCGCTCGACGCGACCGAGATCCGGCTCACCGACGGCTTCTGGGCCGAGAAGCAGGCCCTGAACGCCGACGTCGTGCTGAGGCACTGCGAAGACTGGATGGAGCGCATCGGCTGGACGTGCAACTTCGACCGCGCCGCAGCCGGCCTCACCGACCCCGGCACGCCGTGGGAGCACTCCGGCATCGAGTTCGTCGACTCCGAGGTCTACAAGCTCCTCGAGGGCATGGCGTGGGAGCTGGGGCGGGAGCACGACCCGGCCCTGCAGGCGCGCTACGACTCCCTCGTCGACCGCGTGGCCGCGGCCCAGGAGGCCGACGGCTACCTCCACACGAGCTTCGGCCGCGCCTGGCAGCGACCGAGGTGGAGCGACCTCGAGTGGGGCCACGAGCTGTACTCGATGGGCCACCTGCTGCAGGCCGTCGTCGCCGCCGAGCGCACCGCCTCCTCGCCCCGTCTGGTCGAGGTCGGTCGCCGTCTCGCCGAGCACCTCTGGACGGTCTTCGGCCCCGAGGGGCGCGTCGCGATCTGCGGGCACCCCGAGATCGAGGTGGCGCTCGCCGAGCTCGGCCGCGCCGTGGACGAGCCCCGGTGGATCGAGCTCGCCCGCCTCTTCGTCGACCGCCGCGGGCACGGGCTGCTCGGCCAGATCGAGTACGGCTCCGAGTACTTCCAGGACGACCTGCCGGTGCGCGACGCCGACGTGCTGCGCGGACACGCCGTCCGTGCCCTCTACCTCGCCGCGGGCGCACTCGACGTCGCCGTCGAGACGCGCGACGACGAGCTCGCCGCTGCCGTCCGGCGACAGTGGGAGGCGACGGTCGCCCACCGCACGTACGTCACGGGCGGCATGGGCTCCCACCACCAGGACGAGGCCTTCGGCGCCGACGACGAGCTGCCGCCGGACCGCGCGTACTCCGAGACCTGCGCGGGCATCGCCTCGACGATGCTCTCGTGGCGGCTGCTGCTCGCGGAGGGCGATCCCCGGTACGCCGACCTGATCGAGCGCACACTGCTCAACGTCGTGCTCGCCTCGCCTCGAGAGGACGGTCGCGCGTTCTTCTACACGAACACGCTGCACCAGAGGACGCTCGGCACCGAGCCCGACGAGGACGAGCTGAACGCCCGCGCCCTGTCCAGCCTGCGCGCGCCCTGGTTCGAGGTGTCGTGCTGCCCCACGAACGTGGCCCGCACCCTGGCCAGCGTGGAGCAGTACTTCGCGACCCGTAGCTCCGACGGGGTGCAGCTGCACCAGTACGGCAGCTACGACGTCGACACCGTGCTCGACGACGGCACGCCGCTGGCGCTGTCGGTCGCGAGCGGATACCCCCTCGACGGGCGCGTCGAGGTGACGTGGCGCGGCGACGTCGAGCGCGAGGTGGAGCTCACGCTCCGTGTCCCCTCGTGGGCCGACGGCGCCCCGGCCACGGTGGTCCTGCCGGACGGGGAGGTCAGGCAGGCCCGGGGCTCGACGACCGTCGTCCGCCGCCGCTTCTCGGCGGGCGACGTCGTCGTGCTCGAGCTGCCGACGACGGCCGAGTGGGTCCGCGCGGCCCCGACGATCGACGCCGTCCGTGGTCAGGTCGCCGTCCAGCGCGGACCGCTCGTGCTGGCGCTCGAATCCGTCGACCTGCCCTCCGGCAGCGTCAACGACGTGCTCGTCGACACGACCGTCGACCCGGTCACGACGTCGACGGGTGCGCGGGTCGAGCTCTCGCGAAGCCACACGCCCGCGAGCGGATGGCCCTACGGCGACGCCGCGGCCACCGCCCTGTCCCTCGGCAGCGTGCCGCTCGTGCCCTACGCCGCCTGGGGCAACCGCGGCCCGTCGACGATGCGCGTGTGGCTCCCCACGGACGATCTCGAGACCTGAGCCGCTTGAGGCCCGAGACGAGGACGAGCCGTCGCCCGATCGACCGGGCGGCAGCCTGCAGGGCCACGTGACTGCCGCTCCGACAGGTGGTGTGGTCGCGAGTTCGTGGAGGCTGGCACGATGGCCGCATGTTCCCCTCGACACCCGTGACGAACCCGCTTCGCGACGACTCGATCTCCCTGCTCACCCGGGGGTACGGTTTCGGTGCACGACTCTGGGAACGAAGACGGTCAGGCGCACGGGCTGTGCCACTTCGCCTCCTCGGGCGGGAGGCGCTGCTGGTCCGAGGCGCCGAGGCCGTCGAGCTGTTCTACGACGAGCGGCGCATCGTCCGGCACGGGGCCATGCCCTCGATCATCCAGCAGACGCTCTTCGGCCGTGGGTCCGTGCACAGCCTCGACGGAGCGGAACACCGGCACCGCAAGGCGACGTTCCTCGACGTCGCGTACGAGGACGAACAGGTCGCCCGGCTGACGCCCCTGCTCGAGCGCGAGTGGCGCCACGAGATCGATGCCTGGCTGTCCGGGGGACGACGCTCCGCCTACGACGCAGCCGTCGGGGCGTTCGGCCGCGCGAGCATGCGGTGGGCGGGCCTGCCCGGGACCTCGGCGGCCAGGACGCGCTGGGCGAGCCGTCTCGCGCAGATCGTCGACGGCTTCGGTGTGCCCTACTCCCCGGAGTACCTGCTGGCGGCGGCGAACCGGGCCTGGTCAGATCGGCACGCTCGCCGCCTCGTCGAGGCGGCGCGCGCCGGCGCTCTCGAGCCCGGGGCAGGGACGGCCCTCGACGAGTGGGCTCGGCACAGGGACCCCGACGGCGCGCTGCTGCCCGCGAAGCTGGCGGGGATCGAGCTGCAGAACAGCATCCGCCCGATGATCGCGGTGGCCCGCTTCGTCGCCTTCGCCGCCAAGGCCCTGCACGAGCACCCCGAGTGGCGGGGTCGCATCGCCGCGGAAGCCACCGAGCGTGGAGCGTCGGCAGGTGGGCCGCTCGCCGTCGCGTTTGCGCAGGAGGTCAGGCGGACCGCGCCGTTCGTCCCGATGCTGCCTGGCTGGGCCCGCACCGACGTCGAGATCGACGGACGGAGTCTGCCTGCTGGTGGGCGGGTGCTGCTCGACATCCTCGGCACCGACACGGATGACGCGTCGTGGGACCGCGCCTCCGAGTTCGACCCAGGACGTTTCATCGGCGTCGACGACTACGAGGCGATCTCGACGTTCGTCCCTCACGGGGGCGGGGACCCCGCGGGCGGACACCGATGCCCCGGAGAGAAACTCGCCATCGCAGGCCTCGCCGCCGCGGTCGCGGCCCTCAGCGACCCTCGCCTGGCGATCCTCGACGAGGGTCTCGGCGTCGACCGGCGACGGTTGCCGACCAAGCCGTCGTCGGGCGGCCGCGTACGCGCCACGGGGGCACCGTCCCGGTGCCCGTTCCACTGACAGCACCACGAGACGTCGTCGCCCTGCCGTCCGAGAGCAGGGCGGGCGTCGCCTGAGGTCGCATCTAGATCCACCCGCGCTCGAGCGCCATCAGGACTGCCTGCTGCCGAGTCGGCACGGACAGCTTCGCGAGGACGGCCGAGACGTGGTTGCGCACGGTGCCGGGCGCGAGGGAGAGCTCGCGCGCGATCTGAGCGGTCGTCTGGCCCTGACGCCCGACCCTCAGCACGTCCCGTTCGCGATCGGTCAGGGGACAACGTTCGTCGCTCAGCGCGTCGGCCGCGATCTCGGGGTCGACGTACCGCGCTCCTGCGGCGACCCGGCGGATGACTGCGGCCACCTCCTTCGCGTCGCGGCTCTTCGGCAGGAATCCTGCTACTCCCGCGGCGAGTGCGCGGCGGAGCACGCCGGGACGGGCGTGTCGGGTGACCACCACGCAGCGAGCGGTGACGGTGCGTCGCAGCCGCTCCGCTACTTGGACTCCGTCGAGGCCGGGCATCTCGAGATCGAGCAAGCAGATGTCCGGGTGCAGGCGCTCCGCCGCGACGACGGCTTGCTCACCGTCGGAGCACTCGGCGATGACCTCGATGTCGCCCTCGAGGCGCAACAGCGCGGCCAGCGCCGAGCGGATCATCGCCTCGTCGTCGGCGACGAGGACACGGATGGGCCGGGAGCTGCCCGGAGCAGCGACGTCGGAAGTCGTGTCGATGCTCATCGCGGCCCGCCCGCGGCCGACTCTGCGGGAACCGTCACGATCACGGTGAAGTCGTCCTCCGCCGCGCGGACCTCCATCGATCCCCCGACATCTCCCGCGCGCCTGGCCGTGCCTTCGAGCCCGGTGCCCTGCCGCATGCGCTCAGGAGGTGCCCCGGCGTCACCGGGTGACGGTGCCGTCGCGGGAGGCAGGGGTGCGGGGACGTCGTTGCTGATCTCGTACCGCCACTCGTCATCGAGACGCGTGAGGGCCAGGCGGGCTCGCCTCCCCCCGCCGTGTCGGAGGACGTTGGTGGTCGTCTCGCGGATGACGGGACCGAAGACCGAGGCCGGGGCGGTGTCGGCTTCGACGTCGATGACCGCCTCGACCGTGAGGCCGGCGGCGCGCAGCAGGTCACGAGCGTTGGCGAGTTCATCGGGAAGGGGGACGGTGCGGAACCGGGTCGCGAGATCGCGGGTGCCCTGCCGGGCCTCGTCGACGCTGAGGCGTGCGGCTCTCAGCTGATGGAGGGCGGCGTCGCGGTCGTCCGGCAGCAGTCTCTCGGCGAGTTCGAGCTGCAGGGCGATGACCTGCAGGTGGTGTCCCTGGAGGTCGTGGACGTCGGTGGCGACGGCGAGTCGCTCCTGGGTCGCGGCGAGCCGCGCCTCGGAGACGCGAGCACGGTCGAGCACCATCAGCACGTCCCACCACCAGAGCGACAGCACCGTGGTCAGAGGCAGCAGGACCGAGAAGACACCCGCGACGTACGGGTCTTCGTGGGCTGAGAACGGCGGTTCGGAGAAGGCCGTGGCGACGTCGACGACCAAGACGCCCGCCAACAGGGCCGTGACCGCCAATACCATCCGCGCGCGCACGAACCGGGGCCAGTGGAGCAGCTGCAGGGACTGGGCGAGAGGCAAGATCAGCAGCACCCAGAGCCCGGACAGCGACCACACCGTGACGCCGTAGGCAGTGGCGACGACCAGCGGCACGAGGGTGCTGCGCCAGTCGAGAGCGGTGGCGTCGCCTCCGCCGTGCCGATAGGCACGCAGCAGAGGAGCCGTGGAGAGGATCCAGACGAGACCGCCGACCAGGACGGCGAGGACGACACCTCGGTCGAGGCGCGCCTGCAGGAGCGTGGCCGCCCAGACCAGCACGACGGTCAGCTCGAAGAGCACGAGCGCGACGACGGTGTACCACCAGGTCGCAGTGACGGCACGTGCCGTGCCCCTGGAGACCGGCGGGGACGACGCTGCCTCGACGGTGGGGGCGTCGGCCGGAGCGGTCATGGCCCCACCATAGGTCCGTGACAGAAGTCACGGGTCCGACGGGTACATCGCCCCTTCGCCAGTGACGGCCCGACACTGCCGGTGACGTCGCCCGTGTCGTGGACTGGTCACCACAGCGGAGAGGTCGACCAGGCCCCTCCCGAGAACGACAGGAGCGACCGTCATGGACCTGATCACACGATTCCAGGAGCTGGTGGCGCAGATGCCCGAGATCCTGCAGCCTCTCATCGTGGCCCTCGCCGGCGCGGTCCCGTTCATCGAGGGCGAGGGCGCCGCAGCCATCGGCATCGTCGGCGGCCTTCACCCCGCCGTCGCCATCACTGCTGGCGCCGTCGGCAACTTCTTGTGCGTCTTCGTGCTGGTGACGACCAGCTCGAGGGCGCGGTCGGCCCTCGTCTCACGGCGCCGCCGGGCAGCGGCGAGCCGGAGAGAGGCCGCTGTCGGTGTCCCTGCCGGAGGGGGAACCGCACTGGCCACTCTGGACCAGACCGCCGAGGTCGACGAGCGCGGCAGGAAGTCTGCCCGCAGGGCTAAGTTCCAGAACGCGCTCGTCCGCTACGGCGTTCCCGGCGTGAGCCTGCTGGGCCCCCTCCTGCTGCCCACCCAGTTCACCGCGACCCTGCTCGCCAGCTCCGGGGTGAGCAAGGCGCGGGTGCTGTTCTGGCAGGGACTCGCCATCGCCGGGTGGTCCACCCTCATCGGCGTCGTCGTCGGAGGCGCCGCTCACGCCGTGGCATGAGACGGCGCGCACAGGACGACCCGTCGGTGATGCCCCGCTCGGTCAGCCGATGTCGGGCCTTCCGTCGGAGAGGTCGGAGGTGACGAACGAGAGCGTGGAGGCACCGGATGGCCGGGGCCGTCAGAAGTCTCCGCTGGCGTCTCCGGGGGAACCTCTCCCGGAGCGCTGGAGGTGCACGCGCCTGGCGAGCCGGATGAGAGGGCGGATCATCAGCTGGACGCTTCCGAGGAGGAACAACCAGGTGCCGGCGGTCGTAGTCGACTCGGAGAAGAAGAGGATGCTGCCGACGACGAACCACACCGCGACCATGATGTCGTTGACGATGCTCGCGACTTCGTACTTGTGCCAGATCACGATCTCATCGCGACCGAGCGAGAAGCTCAGGGTGCGGTCGTCCGACGACTCGTTCGGTGCCATCGAACCATGCAACCACGGCGCCCTCACCCGCCGACGCAAACCAGCTCCAGGGTGCGACCCGCGGCCGACGCGAGCTGACCCGGCCATCGATCGTCTGTGGGACGGCGGCGGAGCTGCCGACATGATCGAGAGAGCGACCTGTCGGATGATGGAACAGTGAACAGGACCGATCGGCTCTACGGCCTCGTGGAGGAGTTGCGTGCCGTGTCGCCGCGGCCACGAAGTGCGCGTCGTCTCGCGGACCGGTTCGAGGTGTCAGTGCGCACGATCGAGCGGGACCTCGCTGCGTTGCAGCAGTCGGGCATGCCGATCTGGGCGGAGCCCGGCCGGACCGGTGGGTACGTCATCGACGCGTCAGCCACGCTCGGCCCAGCAGGATTCACGCTGGACGAGGCCCTTGCAGTGCTGATCGGGCTCGGTTCCCTTCGGCGCAGCCCGTTCCGGCAGTCCGCTCAGACCGCCGCGCGGAAGGTGCTCGCGGTCATGCCGGACGGCGACGCTGCACGTGCCGGTGCGCTCGCTTCCCGGGTCCACTTCCTGGAGGACGAGGATGACACGGTCGTGCCGGCGGAGTTCGCGGCGGCACTCCGTGCGGACCGTGTCGTGCGGCTTCGGTACCAGGACGCCAGCGGCGCTGCCTCCACACGAGACGTCGAGCCGTTGGGGTCGATCGGGAAGGACGGGCAGTGGTACCTGGTCGCGTGGTGTCGGCTCCGGGACGGGGTGCGAGCGTTCCGGGGAGACCGGATGCTCTCCGTCGAGGTGACCGACGAACCATCGCCGCGACGAACGCTGCGAGCAGAGGACCTCGCGATTCCCTACGGGCGGCTGCGAACCGTCATCGACGACTGATCCGCTGCCGGTCATCTCTGGAAACACCGACAGGACGCTGTCGCGCCGACCGGTGAAGCTGATGCCCACACCTCGTCAGCCCGCCCGAAGGAACCCCTATGTCGTTCGCCTCCATCCGCATCGTCACCGACGACCTCGACGGCCTCGTCGCCTTCTACGAGCAGGTCACCGGCCAGCGAGCCGAGCGCCCCGCACCGGTCTTCGCCCAGTTCAACGGCCCCGGCGCGAACCTCGCGATCGCCAGCACAGCCACCGTCGCCGTGCTCGACGGTGCACTGGCCCCTGCGACCGATCGATCCGTGCTCATCGAGTTCGAAGTCGCTGACGTCGACGGGGAGTTCGCCGAGCTCCAGCCCAAGGATGAGGACGTCGTCCTTGAACCGACCACGATGCCATGGGGGAACCGGTCCGCGCTGGTGCGCGATCCCGACGGCAACGTCGTCAACCTGTTCAGCAAGCCGACCATCGACTAGGCGGAGGGCCTCCGTCACCTGAGCCCCGACCTGGCGAGGTCCGGGTGAGGCTCACCCGTTCGGGAGTGGACCCCGGAGACACGAAGAAGCGTGAGGGCTGGCTGGGGTCGGCCATGCCCGTCCCACTCGTCATCCCGCACAGTGACGGCGCAGGAACAATGGACCAGGTAGGCGCGGGCGCAGATCCAGCCCTTCTGGGCAGCCGCGTCGCCGTGTACGGCGCGCAGTCGTACCGCGCGTTCGGCACCGCAGCCGAGTACGTCGTCACCCCGGAACACCTGGTGGTGCCTGTGCCGGACACCGTCTCCGACGACGTCGCCGCGGCACCCGGGATCCCGGGGATCACCGCGCACCGGGCCGTGTTCGCCGACGGCCCCGTCGAAGGACTCACCGTGCTCGTACAGGGCGTCCTCGGCGGGGTCAGCGGCATCGCCGCACAGCTCGCCTCCTGGCAGGGTGCGACCGTCATCGGAACGGTCCGCCGGTCCACAGACCTCGACCGTGTCGAATTGACCCCCGTCGACCACGTCGTCGCTCTCGACAGCGACCCGGTGGCCGCGATCCGCCGGATCGCCCCTGGAGGAGCAGACCGCATCATCGAGGTCGCCCTCGACGCGAACGCTGACCTCGACGCGGCCGTGATCGCTGACGACGGCGTCACAGCGACCTACTTCGCTCACGGCGACAGGGTTTCCCTTCCGTTCCCGCCGCTGCTCTTCGCCGACGTGGTCATCCGGTTCCTCGGCAGCGATGACCTCCCGCTCAAGGCCAAGCGGACCGCGATGGTCGACCTCGTGGCCGCCGTCGACGAGGGCGCCCTCACCATCCCGCTACGCGAAGTCCTCCCTCTTCATCGGATCGCCCGCGCCCATGACGACGTCGATGCCGGCCATCGCGGGAGGGTGCTGCTCTCGCTCGAGGAACGAGACAGGGCGACCCGCTGACCGATCCCCTATCGGGACAGGCGAACACACCCTTTTCTTGGTCGAAAAGAATGTTGTATCAGCAGGTGCAGCTTGGTCGGATCAGTGCTTCACTGAGTGTGGCGGAAACGCCACGGCGGTGGGGCTCGCCGTCACCAACCTCGACTCAGGTCGACAACAGTCCCTATCTCAACCACTGGCGTGCCCAGAAACCGAGATAGGAGACCAGATGACCACCGACACCATCGTCGTTGGGGCACATGCCCGAACGACCGACACCGTTCTCTCGACCGCCGCCCGGTTCGCGGCCCGGCTGTCGGCGCGACTCGTCGTTGTCCGGGTCGACGACTCCCGCGTCCCCGCTGAACCCGACGACGGCAGCGGCCGAGGGGCGACCGTTCCCCTCGACCCCGACGAGTACGACGACGTCGTCGCGGACAGATCTGCCCTCGAGGCGACGGTAGCCCGCCTCCGCACCGACGCGCAGATCACGGTCGACGTCCGTGTCCTCGCCGGTGACCCCGGAAAGTCGTTGGCCCGCGTCGCCGCCGACACGCACGCCGTGATGATCGTCGTCGGATCCTCGAACGGTCCGGCCGCGGGCCTGAAGGCTGCACTGCACGGGTCCACGGCATCGTTCCTCATGCACCATCAGCTCGTGCCGGTCCTCGTCGTGCCGGTCTCAGAGGCACGGCCGTGACAACCCGGATCGCCCTCGTGCGACATAGCGAAAGCCAGGCCAATGCCGACGGGCTGTTCACCGGCATCACCGACTCACCCCTCACCACCGGAGGCCGGGAAGAAGCCCGCCGTGCTGCACACCTGCTCGACGAGGCGGGTTTCCGCCCGGCGTCGATCCTGTGCTCACCGCTGGCCCGTGCAACTGAGACTGCCCGCATCATGGTGGCCGAGAACCGGTGGCCCGTGCCCGTCACCGTCGACGTGCGACTCCGGGAACGCGACTACGGCGACCTGACCGGACGGACCAAGGCGGAGGTGCGCCGCTCCGCCGGCGAGGAGGACTTCACCCTGTGGCGGCGCTCCCTGGAGACCCCGCCCCCGCCGTCCTCTGACGCGCTGTTCGCCAAGCTGTGGGCTCAGGATGCCCTCCGTCAGGTGGAACCCGAGAACCGCACCCGGGCCGAGAGCCTGCTCGACGTCATCGCCCGGGTCCGCCCCGTCACCGAGGCGGTCAAGGCCGGGACCGCCGGCGGCACCGTGCTCGTGGTCGGCCATGGCAACAGCCTCCGCGCGCTCTGCCTGCTGCTCGATGCGCTGACCCCGCTCGAGGTCGCCGCGCTCAACATCCCGACCGGACACCCCCTGATATACGACCTCGCCTCCGATGGGCATCCGCTGACGCGGGGCGGCACGTATCTCGACCCGGCCGCGGCGGCCCTCGCCGCCGCGGTCATCACCCACGAAGGAGGAACCTGACATGAACGACTACATCAGCAACCGCACCATCCACACCCACGACGTCGGCACCTACGTCACCCACGGTGGAGCACACCCCGTCCAGATCGTGTCCGCCCTCGGGCGGTCGATCTTGGACTCCCGCGGATTCCCCACCGTCCAAGTCGACCTCGAACTCGCCGATGGCACCCTCGTCTCGGGCGCCGCCCCCGCAGGAGCCTCGACCGGTGCCCACGAGGCCGTCGAACTCCGGGACGGTGGCGCAGCGTTCAGCGGCAAGGGCGTCCGACGAGCCGCGCAGATGGTCACCACCGAGATCAGCGACCTCCTCACCTCACGCCCCTGGGCCGGGATCAGCGAGATCGACCGTGCCCTCGCCGACCTCGACGGCACCCCGAACTGGTCGAGGCTCGGCGCCAACGCCGTCGTCGCGACCTCGATCGCGGCGTCCCGGGCGCTGGCCCGCGAAGCCGGCCTGCCCCTGCACCGGTGGATCGCCCTGCTGTCGGGGGCGAGCGAGTCGCTCCCCGTCCCGCACTTCAACGTCCTGAACGGAGGCGCCCACGCGGCCAACGACCTCGACTTCCAGGAGTTCATGATCGCTCCCGTCGGAGCGACCAGCGAGGAGGAGGCGGTACAGACCGGCGCAGAGGTCTACCACGCCCTGAAGGCGCTCGTACAGACCCGCTACGGCACCGCGGGCCTCGGCGACGAGGGCGGCTTCGCCCCGGCGATCAACAGCCCAGAGGAGGCCCTTGACCTCATCGTCCAGGCGATCACCGACGCCGGCCACCGGGCGGCGCTCGACGACGTCGCGATCGCCCTCGACCCTGCCGCGAACGGGTTCGGCGACGGAGACGGCCGGTACCGGGTCGCCGGGCAGGACCTCGACCGTGGAGGTCTCGCGGACCGGTACGGGGCCCTGCTCGAGGCGTACCCGATCAGGAGCATCGAAGACGCCTTCCACGAAGACGACCACGACGGGTGGGCGTTGATGGCGTCGCGGTTCGGCGGACGGGTTCAGCTCGTCGGCGACGACCTGTACGTGACTGACCCCGAAAGGATCGCTGAAGGCGCGGAGCAGGGCTGGTCGGACGCCGTTCTCATCAAGCCGAACCAGATCGGTTCTGTCAGCCAGACCCTCGACGCGATCGCGACGGCCCGGTCCCACGGCATGGCCTGCATGGTGTCGCACCGCTCCGGGGAGACCACCGACACGTTCATCGCCGACCTCGTCGTCGGCACCGGGGTCGGGCAGATCAAATCCGGTGCCCCCGCACGCGGGGAGCGGGTCTGCAAGTACAACCGCCTCACCGATATCGAAGCCGATCAGCCCGGACTTCCCTACGGCCTCAGCACGAAGGACGATGCATGAGCTCACCCTCACCTGACTCACCGTTTCCGCCGCTGCCCTCGAGGAGAGGCGACGAGTTCGACGGGCTGGGCCAGGACCCGGACCTCGACGTCGATGACTCCACGGGCACCGAACGGCCCGTGCACCTGCGGTGGCGGTTCATCGGACTCGTCACCCTCGGCGGCACGATCGGCACGGGCCTGCGCGAAGCCCTGGCGTTGAGCTTCCCCGCGGCCCCGGGCAGCATCCCCGTGACGATCCTGCTGATCAATGTCGTCGGTGCGTTCGCGCTCGGGCTGCTCCTTGAGTCGTTGGTGCGACGAGGGCCGGACGCGGGTCGCCGACGCGACCTGCGTCTGCTCATCGGGACTGGCGTTCTCGGCGGGTTCACCACCTACAGCGCCCTCGCAGTCGACACCGCGACCCTGCTCGGTGACGCGCTGCCGATCGCGATCGCCTACGGTGTGGGATCGGTCGTGCTCGGCGCCGTGGCTTCCTGGGCCGGCATCACCGTCGGTGCCGCCCTCCACCGCCGTTCCGAGGCGGCGTCGTGATCGCCCCGTGGCTCTTTGTCGCGATCGCGGTCGCCGGTGGTGTGGGTGCGGCCCTGCGCCTGGTCGTTGATGGCGCCGTCCGCAGCACGTGGTCGGCCCCCATTCCGCTGGCAACCCTGGTCATCAACGTCAGCGGGTCGTTCGTGCTCGGCTTGCTCACCGGTCTTGCCGACCACGCGGGGCTGCCTCGAGAGTGGCTGCTCGTCGCGGGGGGCGGGCTCATGGGTGGCTACACCACGTTCAGCACCGCCAGCGTCGAGACCGTGCGCCTCGTAGCCGAGAAGAAATGGGTCGCTGGGATCGCCAGCGGCGCGGGCATGCTGCTGCTCGCCGTCGCCGCCGGGCTTGCCGGCCTCACCATCGGCACGTCATGATCGGCTATCGAGCGCGCGGCCATGTCGCGAGCGTCATGCTGACGAGTGAGCAGGAGAAAGCATCATGAGCAACACCGTCATCCATGACTTGGTTTCCGAGATGCTGGGTCGGCTTCCGTCCGGCGGAGGCATCGTGGCTGTGGATGGCGATGCTGGCGAGCAACTCTCGGACATGGGCAGTCAGTTGGCTCGGGAGATCAGCGCGAGAGGCCTCACGTCGTCGGTCCGAGCATTCACGGGCGCAGACGTCGAGTCTTCGCCCGCCGGCACGGACGTGGTGTTGGTCGTCGGCGAAGGCGCGTTGCAGCCTGGCGTCCGGACGCGGTGGAACTGGACTCTGTGGGTGGAGGCCTCCGGGGTGCGTGATCCGGCGAGCAACGACCGCAGTGCGGTGGCGTTCGAGAGCTACCGGTCGCGTGACGAGCCCAAGGGCGCCGCCTCGGCCATCGTCGACGTCAGTGACCCCGAGGGCTATCGCCGTGACTGGAACGACGCCTGTTCGATCTGAGCCGCTCCCCCATGCACCCTCGTCGTCCGCGGTCAGGGCAGGGGGCGGGGAGGCGCGAGGAGCGTTCCGCGGATGACGCTGCCGTGGAAGGTGCGCACGGCGACCGTGATCCAGGCCCCGACGAGCCCGATGTAGAACACGACCGCCAGTACCTGCAGCGAGACGAGTCCCGTGTGCAGGGCCAGACCGTTCAGGCCTGTCACGCAGGTGCCGACGGGGAAGGTGAACGACCACCAGGTGAGTGAGAACGGGAGCCCCTGGCGGACGGTGCGGAGGGTGATGGCCGATGCCAGTGCCGCCCACATCAGGGCGAATCCCAGAGTGGGCACACCGTAGACGAGCCCGAAGACGAACAGGGCGTGCGAGGTTCCCTGGTCGACGGCGAGGTGGGCGTTGCCACCGAGCAGGTTGGCTGCGGTGATCGACTGCCCCAGGGGGCCGAGGACGATCCAGAGGGTCGGGACCATGCCGGCCGGGCCGATCTTGTGCTGGGCCAGGCGTGACCAGATCAGCGTGATGATCACGATCGACGCCAGCAACGACAAGCCGAACATCGCGTAGCACCCCCAGAGCATGTTCTGCCTTGCCTGCCCCGCGGGCAGGAAGGGCAGCAGCAGCGCACCGGTCGAGGCAGACACCATTGGGGGAACCACGGGCATGAGCCAGCCGCCGAACGCACTGTCGGGGGCCGTGTCGTGCCGGGTGAACGTCAGGTACGGGACCGCGATCGCGCTGACGAGGCCGAGCACCGTACCGATGGTCCACAACACCCAGTCGATGCCGACCGCCAGGGGCGTACCGAGGACGTCTTTACCCAAGAGCAGGGTGCCCGCGCCGACGGTCAGCAGCGCCATGGGCGGTGCCCCGTAGAAGTGCGCCATCACCGGATTGAGTCGATGCCCCCGCGCGGTGGCTCGGTAACGCACCCAGTGCATGACGGTCGCCGTGCTGAGAGCGACCAACAACACGCTGGCCAGTGCCCAGACGATGGTCGCGGCGGGGCGCAGCCCCGGGAACTGCAGCGGCAGGGTCGCCGCGGCGTTGGCGACGATGCCGGTCCCCATGATCGACGCGAACCAGTTCGGGGTCAGGTTCGACACGATCTGCCCGCGGTGCTCGAGCTGGCGGAACAGACCGTGCGTGCGGGGAGGGGCGACAGTCGGTGAGATCGCGGCAGGCATGTCTCGATCTTCGTACGTGCGTCCGGCTGCCGATACGGGCGGATGCTTGTAGTGTCACAATCGATCTTTGTGACCGGACTCCCTGTTGATCTCGAGACGCTCCGACTGCTGGAGGCGATCTCGAGATCGGGCAGTCTGGGCCGTGCCGCGACATCGGTGGGCATCAGCCAGCAGGCGGCGTCGTCTCGCATCACGGTCGCCGAGCGGCGGCTGGGTCGTACGTTGCTCGTCCGCTCTCGGGCGGGCTCGGCGCTGACCGAGCACGGACTCCTGGTGTGCGAGTGGGGCCGACCCCTGCTCGAGGCGGCGACCACCTTCGAACGATCGCTGCACACCCTGATGACCGGCGCCTCCGACGCTCTCCTCGTCGCAGCGAGTCAGACGGTGTCAGAGGCGCTGATGCCACGCTGGATGACAGCGGCAGCGGATCGTGTCCGGGTGCGCCTGGAATCGGGCAACAGCGACTGGGTCGTCGACGAGGTCCGTTCGGGGCGTGCGCACCTCGGGTTCACCGAGACCCCCGATGAGGCCGACGGGCTCGCCACGACCGTCCTGGGTGTCGACGAACTGCTCATCGTCGTCTCGCCCAGGCACGCATGGGCATCGAAGTCCGAACCCGTGACGGCAGCGGATCTCGCATCCACACCGCTCGTGTCTCGGGAGTCGGGCTCGGGCACCCGCCGGACCCTCGAGCTCGCCCTGGGGATCGACCCTGCCCTGATGGCAGAACCCGCTGCGCAGTTGTCGTCGACGGGCGCCATCCGGGCGGCCATCGCCGGCGGTGTGGGTCCGGGAGTCATCAGCTCGTTGCTGGTCGAGGACGACCTCCGCGCCGGGCGCCTCGTCACCGTCCCGGCAGCCGTCGACCTGAGACGCCCGTTTCGCGCTGTGTGGTCGGCCGGTCTGAGCGCCGGGGCGCAGGATCTCCTGGCCGTGATCGCCGCGTTGCAGCACAGCCCCGACTCCTCGCCGAGATGATCAGAGAAGCGAAGCGTGCCGTAGGGCCGTGACGGCCCGCAGGTGCTTCTCGCCGGCGCGGGTGGCGTTCGCCGGCGACAGATGGGGTGCCGCGAGCACGGGCACGATCCTCGCACGCGGTTCCAGGGTGAAGTACCTCATCACGCCCGTCAGGGCCGGAGTGCCGAAGGTCACGATCGCCCGCAGCTGCGGCAGAGAATCGAGCAGCTGAGCCAGGGCAGGGCGTGCGTCGTCGAGATCGGTGACGGTCGGCGCCCGACCAAGGGCCCACGGGACGATGTTCCATCGCAGGTAGACGTTCCTGCCCAGACCAGACTCGATCCGTGCTCGCTTGAACGCAGATGCCGTCGGCCCCGGGTTGTCCTCACTGCTGATCGCGTCCTCGCCCTGCCTGATCGTGGCAGGACCGGGTGATTCCATCAGCACGAGAACTTTCGCCGCTCCTCCTCCACCTGATGGGTCGAAGCCCGGCACGAACCGCGCACGTTCTGGTCCGGAGCTTCGCCATTCCGATACGAGCTGATCGAGGCCCCTGGGCTGCTGCATCCCTAGACGGTACGACGTTGAGGACCGTTTCCGCCCGCTCACCGACGACGCGGAACGACCAAGACGGCGTCCTCTCCGAGTGCGCTCGCCCCACAGCAAGTGATCCAGTGGGCGATCCTCTTTCGGGCGGGCCGAGGGCATTCGGCCTGAGCCAGACTTGTCGCCGTCTCGGAGTGCGCTGAGGGAATCGTCCCCGTCGAGAGGCAGGGGCCGGCAATGACGTGCGGCCTCGTCGACGTGGACTCGACCGCAGTCATTGAGACTTCGGGGATCGACGAAGGCGCGTCAGCACGCACTCTCTCGCTGCCCTGGTCTCGCTGAGATACGGCCTTTCTCAAGAGCGCACCTCGTGTCCGCTCCTGAGCGAGAACCGTCGGATGGCCTGGCCTCATCGAGACGCCGCGCACCAACACCTCTGCGTTCACACGGAGCAGCGCAGGGACGAGATGGTCCCCGTGCCCGTGACCTGTGCCCCCCGTCGAGATGACGATGTCGACGCCTTCCTGGCTCAGGGCGCGACGGACAGCCGACGCGTCGTCCGTCGCGTAGGTGACGCTGGTGACGTCCATGCCGGCTCCACGGAGCACCTCGGTCACGGAAACGCCGAGCGCGACAGTGAATCATCGATCGTTGCGCATCTCGTGCTGTGCCTTTCCGATGCCCCGGCGCGACACGACGGCCCTGCGACACTCCGGCCGGCGCCTGCCGTAATCGGTCGAGGAGTTTGATGGCGAGCATGGACACCCTTCCCCTCTGGCTGTTGGCCGCCATCTTCGTCGCCGGCGCCGCCGTCATCTGGGTCGCCGGCATCCAGCTGTCGAAGACGACCGACGTCCTCGACTCCCGACTCCACCTCGGTAGCGCGCTCGGCGGACTCATCGTCCTCGCGGTGGCGACCAACCTGCCCGAGATAGCCATCACGGTCAGCGCCGCCGTCTCGGGCTCGCTCGAGGTGGCCGCGGGCAACATCCTCGGCGGCATCGCCCTTCAGACGGTCGTCCTCGTCGTGCTCGACGCCCTCGGGAAACGCGGCAAGGGGGTCCACCCCCTCACCTATCGCGCGGCCTCCCTAGGGCTGCTGCTTGAGGCACTGGTCGTGGTGGCGGTCCTCGCCGTCGTCATCGCCGGAACCCAGCTGCCGTCCTCGCTCACAGTGGCGCGCCTGACGCCGGACGTCGTCCTCATCGCCGTCATCTGGCTCGTGGGCCTGTTCCTCGTCCGGCGTGCCGGCAAGGGCCTGCCGTGGCACGAGGCCGGAGCAGCACCTGACACGTCGACGCCGCGACCGAGCGGACACCGGACCCGCTCGAACCCGTCGCCGACGACCATGAGCACGAAGAAGGCCGCGGTCGTCTTCGGCCTGTCGGCCCTCGCCACGCTCGTCGCCGGCGTCGTCCTCGAACGCGCGGGCGATGCGGCCGCGTCGCAGATCGGCTTGTCGGGTGTGCTGTTCGGCGCGACGGTCCTGGCCCTGGCGACGAGCCTGCCCGAGATCTCGACCGGGTTGCAGGCCGTCAAGCAGGGCGACGACAACCTGGCCATGAGCGACATCTTCGGCGGCAACGCCTTCCTGCCCGTGCTCTTCCTCGTCGCCACGGTCATCTCCGGGCAGGCGATCCTGCCACAGTCGAACACCAGCGACGTCTACCTGACCGCCCTCGCCGCGCTCCTCACGCTCGTCTACGCCGTTGGCCTGCTCTTCCGGCCGCGACGACGCATCGCGGGCATGGGCGTGGACTCGTTCGTCGTGCTCGTGCTCTACGCCGTCGGCATCGGTGGCCTCGTCGCCATCACGCTCGGCTGACAGGACCATCCCGGCGACTGAGCCGTGGAAGTTGGGCAAGGCGTCCATGCTCCAGCCAACGTCTCACTGAACCATCGGCCACCGAACGATCCCGTGGTGTCAGCCACTCCCCCGTAGCTGAGGGGCTTGGGCCGTCTCGCTAGATCAGTCCGAAACCGATCGCGATGGAGGCTCCCCTACTGGGACTGGCCCTTGAGGCGGACCCGGTGGCCTGTCGCCATCGGCTCGACTGCGAACTGTTCTGTCGCGCGGACGAGTTCTGAGAGCTTGGTGAAGCCCCAGTTGCGGGAGTCGAAGTCTGGACGCCACTTGCGTAAAAGGCTCCCCACGGTGGCAAGGTTTGCCCACCCGTCTTCGGAGGACGCGGTGCCGACGCTGTTCCGAAGTCCCTCGATGAGACGTGCGTCGTCTCGCGGAGACAACGCCGTCGGCCGTTCCGTCGTCGTGGCTTCGGGGGCGGTTTCCCCCTCGGTGACGCCGAGGACATCGAAGTAGGTGACCTGGTCGCAGGCGTTCCGGAACGATGTCGGCGTCTTGCGCTCCCCGAACCCGTAGACGGTGATCCCTTCCTCTCGGATACGAGAGGCAAGCCGGGGGAAGTCGCTGTCCGACGACGCGATGCAGAACCTCTGGAATCGGCCCGTGTAGAGCAGGTGAGCGATCCCCTATCGGAACACGCTGGACCGTTAGCGTCAGGTCGTGCAAGCCGGGACCGGCAAGACCAGCTCGAGCGTCGTACCCGTGGCAGAGGTCGAGGCGACCCGGACGCTTCCTCCGTGTCGTAGGGCGATCTCCCTGACGAGGGCGAGACCGATTCCGAAGCTCGGTCGGGTGTCGCCGCTGGCACGCCACGAGGCTCCTTCTGCTGGCTCCGACCGAGCAAACCGGTCAAAGACCCGCGTTGGCTCGATCCCCGTGATCCCTGGCCCCTCGTCGGTGACCGCGAGCACGGCCGAGCCACGCTCGTGCCGGGTCGACAGCGTGACGGTCGAGCCTGGGGGCGCGTGGCCGAGCGCGTTGTCGACCAGGGCCAGCACCGCCCGTCGGAGGCTCGCGCGCGGCACTCGGACCCACGGGGCGGTAGTGCTGTCGTGCCGCAAGGTCACGTCGCGCTCGTCGGCGAGCACCGACATCGACCGCAGGACCTCCACGACCACGTCGTCGAGGCGCACCGGCTCGGGCACGACAGCCGGGCCAGCAGGGTCGTCTCCCGCTGCCTCGAGCAGGTCGCCCACGATGTCGATCAGGGCTCGCGAGTCGTCGCGGAGTCTCGCCAGATCCGATGTGACGTGCGCGTCGGCGGAGGCATCGCCTCCTGCGATTTTCCGCTGCAGCGCCTGGAGGCGGGCGTCGAGCACGGTGAGGGGCGTGCGAAGCTCGTGGCTCGCGTCGGCGACGAACTGCCGCTGCAGGCGCAGGGCCTCACCGAGCGGCCGGACGGCGCGTCGGGCGATGACGACCGTGACGAGCCCGGCGAAGACGACGCCGGCGACTCCCAGCACGACGAGGCCGGCCACGACGTCCGTGGCCGAAACGAAGACCTCGCCCTGGCCCGCGGCGACAACCTGCTCGAGCCTCTCCTGCGGGACGGTCTGGTGCAGCACCCACGCGATCGTCAGCGCGAGGGCGCCCACGACGACGAGGCCCGAGACGAGCACTATCTGTCGCCCGATCGACCGGGCAGCGGCTTGCAGGGCCGCGGCCTCCGGATCGGGGAGGGCCTGGGCGCCCGTCCGCACTCGCCCGCGCCGTCCGCTCACAGGGCGCCCACCCGGTAGCCGCGTCCCCGCACGGTCAGCACGACGTCACGGTCGATCTTCCGCCGCAGGTAGCTGACGTAGGTGTCGACGGTGCCGACCTGCTCGCCGTGCGGGAACAAACGCGCGAGCAGGTCCGCCCGGTCGAAGGTGTGGTCGGGTCGCCCGGCCAGCTCGGCGAGCAGCGCGCTCTCGCGCTCGCTCAGCACCACGCGACTCGACCAGGGCGTGACGACGATGCGGCTCTCGGGGAACAAGCGCGCCTCGCCGATGTCGAGCCAGCGCTCCTCGGCGGCGAACGACCGGGTCAGCGCGCGCAGCCGGGCGAACAGCTCGTCGAACTCGAACGGCTTGACGAGGTAGTCGTCCGCGCCGCCGTCCAGCCCGGCCACCCGGTCGGCCGTGGTGCCGAGCGCGGTCAGCATGAGCACCGGCGTCGTCACGTGCTCGCACCGCAGGGCCGCCACCAGCTCGGTGCCGTCGAGCCCGGGAAGGCGTCGGTCGACGACGAGCACCGCGTGGACGCCTGCCCGCGCGGCCTCGAGCCCTCGTCGGCCGTCGACCACGAGGTCGACCTGCCAGGCCTCGCCGAGCACGTCGGCCACGATGGGGCCGAGCTCCGCGTCGTCCTCGACCAGCAGGAGGCGCGGGCGCGCGTCAGGACCGGTCACCCACCGCCTCCTCGTCCCTCGTCGTCGTCGCTGCGGCCGTCCTCCCGGCCCGAGCGGCGCGCGAGCGCCGCAGGGCCGTGACCACGATCGGTAGCACCGACACGACGACGAGCCCGACGGCGAGCAGGTCGATGTGGTCTGCCACGAACGGTAGGCCACCCAGCAGCGATCCGAGCACGGTCATGCCGACGGCCCAGAGGAGAGCGCCGGTGAGGTTCCAGACGATGAACTTGCGATACGGGTAGCCGCTCGTGCCGGCGGCCAGGGGAACGAAGGTGCGGACGACGGGCACGAACCGGCCGAGGACGAGCGCCTTGCCTCCGTGCCGCTCGAAGAACGCCTCGGCCTGCTCGAGGTGCGCGGTCTTCAGCACGCGGGCGTCGGGGCGGAACCAGCGGCGCCCGAACCGGTGTCCGAGGAAGAACCCGACCTGGTCGCCAGCCGCCGCTGCGAGGAACGCGCAGAGCGCGATCACCGCGACGCTGAGGCCGAGGCTCTGGTGCAGCAGGCCAGCGGTGACCAGCAGCGAGTCGCCGGGCAGGAACGGGAACAGCAGGCCCGACTCGACGAAGATCATCAGCGACAGGCCGCCGAGGGCCCACGGGCCCATGCCGGCGAGGAGGGTCTGGGGGTCGAGGATGCTCATCAGCGGGTCCGTCCTGGGTCGGTGGTCGTGGAGAAGTTCGGCGCCGACGGCCGGACGGGGTGGCCCGCCCCCGAGCGCTGCTCGATCCGGTCGAGGAGGCGCAGCCACGGCGGCAGGGCCAGCGCCACCACCGAGCAGCCGAGCACGGCCGAGGCGACCGTGTCGCTCGGCCAGTGAACGCCCACCCAGACGCGCGACAGCCCGACGACCGCCACCGACGCCGCGCAGACGGCGATGACGACCAGTGCGCGGCGGCACCCCCAGGCGAGCAGGACCAGCGCGAGTGCGAGCCCGGTCGCGAGGGCGGTGTGCCCGCTGGGGAACGAGAAGGAGTGCGGCTCGACGATCAGCGGGTCGGCGAGGAGTCCCGGGGCGGGGCGGTCGCGCTGCACGACGAGCTTGACCAGCTCGGCAGCGGCCCACGGACCGACCGCGACGCCGAGGGCCGTCAGGGCGGCGGTCGCCCGACGGGTGACCACCCACACCGCGACGGCCAGCAACAGCACGAGGGCTGCGCCCAGCTGCGGGCCGAGCAGCCGGTCGACGAGCAGCGCCGCCTGGTCGAGCACCGGCACGTGGGCACGGCTGGCGTGCTGGACGAGGTCGAGGTCAACCTCGTCCACGCCGCCGGCACCCGAGTCGATGAGCAGCCCCGCGACGACGACGCCGACGACGCCGGTCGCGCCCCACGCCGCCCACGCCCGGTCGTGCACGACCGCGCGGACGGCGGGGAACAGAGGAGGCGCGGTGCGGCCGCGAGGGAGCGCCGACGAGGGCGGACGGTGCAGGACGGTCATGCACGAAGGCTCCGCCCGAAGGTCCCAGAAACCGCCCAGATGCCCTGGCGGGCCGACCCGCGCCTCCTCGTCTCGGCCCCTGGGGGATTTCTGGGAGGCGACCCGCGACCGTCGTCGGATGACGACACGCGCTGTTCCGACCGGGGCCACGGCTCCCGACCGCCGGGCCCTGCTGAACAAGGTCCCCGAGATCACCCTCGCGTTCTGGGGGATCAAGGTGCTCTGCACCACCGTCGGCGAGACGTTCGCCGACTTCCTCGCCGACGGCCTAGGCCTGGGGCTGACCTTGACGAGCGTCGCGACGGCGGGCCTTCTCGTCGTGGCGCTCGCGGTGCAGTTCCGGGCGAGGACCTACGTGCCCGTCGTCTACTGGCTCGCGGTCGTGCTGATCAGCGTCGTCGGGACGCTGCTCACCGACACCCTGACCGACTCGCTCGGCGTGAGCCTGTGGGTGTCGACGGCGGTCTTCGCGGTGGCGCTGGCCGTCGTGTTCGTCGTGTGGCACCGCGTCGAGGGCACGCTGTCGATCCACGAGGTCACGACTCCGCGTCGCGAGGCCTTCTACTGGGCGGCGGTGCTGATGACGTTCGCGCTCGGCACGGCCGTCGGCGACCTCCTCGGCGAGCAGCTGGCTCTCGGCTACCTACCCTCGGCGCTGCTGTTCGCCGCGGCCATCGCCGTCGTCGCCCTGGCGCACCGGTTCGCCGGCGTCGGGTCGGTGCTCGCGTTCTGGGCGGCGTACGTCCTCACCCGGCCGCTCGGCGCCTCCGTCGGGGACTTCCTGTCGCAGCCGGTCGCCGACGGCGGGCTCGGCCTCGGGTCGACCGTCACGAGCGTCGTGTTCCTCGCGGCGATCGCCGCTCTCGTCGTCGTCCTCACGGTGCGACGGCCGGCGCGACCCGCGCTGCGCGTTTGACTCCCCCTGCCCCGCCGCTCGAGAAAGAAGACCCCGTGGACTGGCAGATCAACGGCCTCCCCGTGCACCCCCTCGTCGTCCACCTCGTCACCGTGGCCTTCCCCACGGCGTCGCTGCTGATCCTCGTCGGGGCGTTCTGGCCCGGCCTCCGTCGGCGGCTGGGCGTCGTCACCCCCCTCGTCGCCCTCGTCTCGCTGGTCGCTGTCCCCCTCGCGACGTCCTCCGGCGAGGCGCTGGAGGCGCGGGTCGGCCCGAGCGCACTGCTCGAGGCCCATGCGCAGCTGGGCGACACCCTGCTGCCGTGGGCGATCGCGGTGTTCGTCGTCGCCGTGGCGCAGTGGGCGTGGCAGCACTGGGTGCTCACGCCGGAGGCGCGCCGCCCGCGGCCGGCCCTCCGGCGCGACGTGCGCCTGGGCGTCGGCGCCGTGCTGACGGTGCTGGTCGTCGGCACCAGCATCGGCGGGATCGTCACGACCGTCCGCATCGGCGACTCGGGCGCGAAGGCTGTCTGGTCCGACTCATCGGCCACCTGAGCGCCCCGGACCGCTCGCACAACCCTGTGATGACCGACAGCGAAGCCATCACACGAGCCGGTGACGCCCGGCTATCGATCGTCTAACGGGACACCGCTCCTAGGCCTCATGGTTGGATCGGTCTATGCCGCAGGGAAAGCCACCAGAACCGCGAACCGAGAAGCAAAACATCGGGACGATGGTCTTCGGTCTGGGGCTCGGGGCCTTTGGCGTGGCCTGGCTCATCTTTAACCCCAATTGGTCAGGCATCACGACTCGAGGCCTGCCGGTCTGGCTGGTCGGCCTATTGCTCATTGGGCCTTCGTGCGCTCTGTTCGTGATTGGACTACGGAGCTTCCTTGCCAATAAGCCTTAGTTGCGGCGATGTTCACACCTGGATGGCTCGCAGGAGTCACGCGTAGACGGCTGAGTAATGGCTTAGCCGAGGCAATCCCCTATCGGGCGTGCGGCTCCCTATGTCGCAACTCGTCGAGTATGCGGGTGAGCCTGTCGTAGCCCCGCCAGGCGCTGACCGTCGACACGATGAGCAAAGCAAGGAAGACGAGAGCGAGGACGAACCAGACCGGACCCGCTGTAGAAGCGAGCCAGAGGCTGAGCGCGATGAAGCCCGTGAACACGACAGGTGCCAGCCACCTCGATCTACGGTTCTGGTCCCGCCACTTCTCGAGCATCGGGATCCATGTCGACGAGTCGACGTCCAAAGGAAGGGCGCCGGCCTTCACCGCAGCCTGCATCCGGGAAAGCTCATCAACACCGCCGGCACGACGCCGAGCACGACTGATGACCACTCCGAGAAAGGCCGTCATTGCACCCGCGTAGACGACCGTGCTGATGAGACGGGCAATCACGGGCTGTTCGGCCGGCATGACGACGACACCGATGCCCAGCCACAAGGCAGCCAGGAGGACGAAGAGCAAGGGCAGGAGCGCTCGAAGCGGCAGGGAGCGGAAACGCGCCATCGGGGGGACTCCTTCGGATTAGCTCATACCCTTCCCTAGATTGTCTCCGCGTGACCGCATTGGAGCCGGCCCATCACACGCGTACGGGCACGGATCGGCTATTGGGCATCCGCAGACCTGGCGATCACGGACCGGACCAACTCACCGATCGGAAGCTCGCGGCGCCCGTGGCCGTCGACCAGCAGCGCCTGCATCCCGGCTGCCCTGGCTCCGTCAACGTCCTTCACCGGATCGTCGCCGACGAACAGGCATGCCTCCGGCTCGACTCCGAGCTCAGAGGCGAGAACGGCGAAGGCCCTCACGTCGGGCTTTGCGAAACCGACGCGCTCAGACGTGCAAACGACATCGAACTCGACGAGGAGACCTGTACGCCGGAGCTTTGCTAGCTGCTGAGCCTCCGTCCCGTTCGTCAGCAGCCCGATGCGATGACCGGACGCGCGCAAGTTCTGAAGAAGTGGAAGCGCATCGGGGAATGCCCGCCATGACGACTCGTACGCCCGCAGATAACCGCCGAACAGCCCGTCGACATCGACCTCGCCCGCAGGGACATCCACCCCGAGCGGCGGGAGGACAGAGCGCAGCCGCTCACGGCGCTGCTCCAAGAAGCTGATCTCACCCGACCGCCAACGCTCGAAGTGCAGCTCTTCGGCGGCGAACCAGCTAGCAAGCGTCGAGTCTGACGCGACCACACCGAGCGAGCCGAGGAAGTGGACCGCGGCGGATCGGGCTGAACCGTAGTGATCGAACAGCGTCCCGTCGAGGTCGAAGCCGACCGCACCCACTCGCGTCACCGCGCCAGTCTAGAAGTGGACCGGTGGCCGATCCTCAATCGGGCAGACCAAGTCTTGCGACCTAGCTGTCACCGATTCAGAGAGATGATGGGTCATGTCCTCCGATGACGGCACCCAGTCTCGCCTTCAGCAGCAGCGACGGGTCCCTCGCATCGCTGCTGCGCTTCTCGCAGCAGCTTTCGTATTCCTCGTCTTGCTCCCTCTGCTGCCCAGTCCCTACGTCTCGGGCGGCGCGCGACTTGCGTTGTTCCTCCTACCCCTCCCTCCCCTCCTGGCTTTCGGGGGCACACTCGCAGCACTCCTCGACCGAAAGATCGGCGAAACCAGCAAGGGCCTATGGGCCATCGGCTCAGCCCTCTTCGGGTTCGTCTGCGTACCGGCACTCTTCGTGCTCGTCACCCTCATAGCGGGGCCCTAAAGAATGAGCTCTCTGGCCAACGTGATCACCAGAGGACCAATTGGCCGCTGACTGATCTCCTACCGGGCACCAGTGGATTCATCCCTCCGCCGCGATACGTAGGAGCGGTAAAGAGCGATCAGGGTCAGCGGAGCGCCAATCACGACCAGCCATATAGCGCCGGAGACCGACCGAGACCAGCAAGGCCCACGCCGATCATGGTCGGTCCGAGAATGAGTCCGACAAGGATCAAGATCGTCCCGCGACGCCTCTGCTGCATGAACGGAGCCTGCCACTTGCAGAGCTCAGGTGTTGCTGCGCGCCGGCACAGAGGGGCAGCCCTCTAGGACCGTTGGCCGATCGTCTACTGCGACTCTTTGATGATGTCGCGGTGAGTGCGATCGACGATGCAGCGACAACGATCCCGCTTCGCGCCACGAAACCGATGGCGGATCGTTCCTCGATAGGGTCGAGTATGAAGTCCTTCGGATGGCGCGTATTCGGCTGGGGCATTGCACTCACCGTCGTGGTTGTCGTCGGCGGGTTCATCCTCCGAAGCTTCGGCGCCGTCGCGGCCTGACTCACGGGGACGTCATGCCGAGGAACGAGCCGCCTCCGCCGCCATGGCGCATTCCCGCGCGGGGATCCCCTAACGGGCGCGAAGCCTCAGTCTTGGTTCTCGGACTTAAGAGAGGCGTCGTAGGCCTCGTACGGCAGGGCTTTGAGGTAGAACGTGACCTTTAGGAGCATGGCTCCAGCCACGGCCCCGAGCGCAGCAACGGGCCAGAAGATCCACATGCCCGTGACGACCGCAGCGAAGACCAGCATGCCCGTGCACAACCCAGCGACAGTCGCAGCGCCATACGTGATCTCACGGGGGATGGAACCCCACACTTTTCGGTCTTCCAGAATCGTCAGACTCATCGGCTCTCTCCCAAATCTCGGAGCCCAACATGGCTCGGATGCTCAGCTAAGCGCCTTTACAGCGCGCGGCGTGCGAACCGCCCCGAGCAGGATCGTCTATCGGGACAGGATCAATCGCCTGATGGACGCGTTGGCGCACAAGCGGGACCTACAGTCACCTCATGCGAACACGTACCGTGATCCTCGGAGGGCCGCTCCTCGTAGCCCTCTACGCCGGCATCATGGTCGTGTCCCTCGGCTGGTTGGAGCCCCAAGCAGCCGTCCCGGGCCTCACGAGAACTGAGATAGCGCAGGGACTCGATCACTTCGGTAGCGACCTCACCGCACTGACCTGGTCACTCGTGGTTCTAGGCCTGGTTGGGGTCGGGCTCTCAGCAGTGGCCAGCACCGTGGGGCGCCGGGCTCGGCTCCAGCTGAGCACCATCGCGACCCTGCACCTCGGCTTGCTGGTCCTGGGAGCCCCCGTCTCGTTCTTCGCCGCTTTCCCGCTCGGCATGGACATGGCTGACGCCTTCGGGGTCTCAGGTGGACTCCGCACCCCGTGGTACATGGTGTTGCTCTGGGCGAGCGGCATCAGCCTGCTTTCGCTGCTCGCCCTGCTGTTCTCCACCATAAGAACGGGACAGCCGATCACCCCATCGCAAGAGTCAGGCGCCGAGAGGCGAGCTGCAACGATCCATCACCACTAGCCGATCGGCTATCGGGACGCAGAGCGTTCCCCTCTAGGTCGGTTTCGTGAAGCAACGGTTTCTAGCGTCGCATCTCAGCCACGGCTCGAACATTGAAGTAGATGCCGATCACGATCAGTCCCACGCCTAGGAGCATGAGCACATTCGGCAGGTCACTGAAGACCTTGGCGATGAATAGGACGGCAGCCAGAAAATAGAAGATCGTGGCCACGCCCATAAGCTTTCTAAAGCGAGGAATGTTGAAAGGCACCAGCGGCTCCGTATCGATCAAGAGAAATAACCTCGCGGGCCGAAAGGTCGGCTGTGGACAAGACTCCTCGCAAGGTACTGCCCAGTGTGGCCCGCTGTCCCGAGGGTGGATCCCCTATCGGGACGATCGTTTTTCGTAGCTTCGACGCCGATGCATCGGCACCACGGCCGTGTTGCAGCAGCTCCGCGTGATGAGACCTAGGGGCGTGCTCGGATGCGGTCGAGGTCATCTCGTACTCGTTCCGGTTCCTCCTCGAGCGGTAGGTTCGCTTCGTCGTGGACTCCATCCAGTGAGCTCGTAGGGTCGGGGTCGAGGACTGCGAAGACGGGGCCGAGGTCGTCCTGCTCGGGGCCGCGCTCGGCGACGAGCTCGAGGGTGCGGTGGTCAGCACGGTCGTCGGTGAGGCTGTCGACGAGGACGCGGGCGATCTGGTACCGGGCGATGACGCCATCGGCCGGGTTGCCGGCCTGGTGGGTGTCGCCCTGGCGCATGGTGACCTGCAGCTGGTCGGCATCGTTGTAGTCGAACCATCCGGGGCGGACGATCGTGTATCGGTTGCCACTGGCCCTGACGAGGCGTTCGCCTCGGCGCTTCCACTCGGAGCTGGGGTGCCGGACGGTCGCCCCGACCGTGGTCATCAGCGCGATCCGGACCGGACGCCCGTCGAGGACCTGCAGGACGTTGCGGACGGCGCCGTAGTTGACGGCTTCGCCGTTGCTGTTGTCGCCGTGGGTAAAGACGACGGCGTCGATGCCTGCGACAGCCGCGGTGAGGGTGGAGGCGTCGGTGAGGTCACCGACGACGACCTCTGCGGCCGGGTCGAGGCCACGTGCGCGGGAGGCGTTGCGCGCGAGGGCGCGGGTGCTGTGCCCGGCGGCGACGGAGGTGGCGACGACGTGGCGGCCGATGCTGCCGGTGGCGCCGACGACGAGAACGGTCAGGTGGTCGGTCATGGTGGGGCCTTTCATGCGAGGCCAGCGGCAGAGAGCCACTGGTCGAGGTCGGCGGCGCTGTCGGCGACTTCTTCGCCCTGCACGGCGAGCCCGTCACGGAGGCGGGCGCCGGTGTCGAGGTCGCGGTAGAAGCGTGCCGTGGAGCCGAGACCGCTGACGGCGTAGGTGACGAACGGGTGGACGTCCTTGCCTGCCAGGTCGACGGCCTCGACGAAGGTGGCCATGATCATCGGGGGCTGCACGTTCCAGATCGGGCTGCCGAGGAGCACCGTGTCGTACTGGGTGAGGTCCGGGAGGGCGCCGGCGATCGCGGGGCGTGCGTCGGCGTCTTGTTCCTCGGTATTGCGAGCGACCGTGGGGTCGTAGGCGTCCGAGTAGGGGTCGGCGGCCTCGATCCGGTAGACGTCGCAGTCGATGCGGTCGCTGATCATGCCGGCGAGGACTTCGGTGTTGCCGGTCTCGAGGGTGCGGCGGTCGCCGTACCAGTAGTTCTCGCCGGGGCGGGAGAAGTAGGCCATGAGGACGCGGCTACGGGAGGACGGCTTCACGGGGGTTCCTGTCGAGGTCGAAGGGGCAGCCGGCCCTACAGGCGCCGGTGGTGACGTCGTGCAGGCGGCGAGGCTGGCGGCGGTGAGGCCGGCTCCGCGGAGGACGGTGCGGCGGCTGAGGGGGTGACCGTGGTCGTGGGGCATGAGCGTCGCTTCCGTGGTCGAGGGAGGTGCCGTTCGTGGTGCGGGGCGGGGAGCGACAGAGGGCGGGTGCGACGCAGGCAACTGCGTCGCACCCGCCCTCTGGGGTACTAGCTGAGCCGGCGGGCGGCGAGGTGCCGGACGGTCTCGGGGTCGGCGTGGTCGAAGAACTGCGACGCACCGGTGTCGAGGGCCTTGATGCTCTCGAGCTCGTCGGCCGTGAGCTCGAAGTCGAAGACGTCGAGGTTCTGCGCCATGCGGTCCGGGTTCACCGACTTCGGGATCACGACGATCTGACGCTGGGTGAGGTAGCGGAGGACGACCTGGGCGACGGACTTGCCGTGGGCGTCACCGATCTTCGTGAGGACGTCGTTGGTGAAGAGGCCGTTCTTGCCCTCGGCGAAGGGGCCCCACGACTCGATCTGCACGCCTTCCTTGGACAGCAGCTCGTGGTAATCGTTGTTCTGCTTGAAGGGGTGGGTCTCGATCTGGTTGACGGCCGGGACGATCTCGTTGTTGACGATGAGGTCGATGAGGCGGTCGGCGGCGAAGTTGGAGACGCCGATGGCGCGGGCGCGGCCTTCCTTGTTGGCCCTCTCCATGGCGCGCCACTGCCCGTACACATCGCCGAAGGGCTGGTGCATCAGGTACAGGTCGAGGTAGTCGAGGCCGAGCTTCTGCAGGGACTCATCGAACGCGCGGGTGGTGTTCTCCTCCGCGGGGGCGTCCTGGATCCAGAGCTTGGTGGTGATGAACAGCTCGTCGCGGGCGATGCCGGAGGCCTTGATCGCGGCGCCGACGGCGTCCTCGTTGCCGTACGCGGCGGCGGTGTCGAGGAGGCGGTAGCCGGCCGAGAGGGCGCTCTCGACGGCCTTCTGGGTCTCGTCGGCGCCGACCTGGAAGACGCCGAAACCGAGGATGGGCATTTCGATGCCGTTGTTGAGGGTGACTGTCTGCATGTGACCATCACACTCGCGCCTTCACGGGTGTGGGAGTGAGGGTTTATACCCTGTCTGGCAGACACTCCCACCGCGCTCGACCCGGTCGTACGGTGGCGGCATGGACAACCAAGCAGAGGCCAGCGACTTCCTCCGCACCCGTCGCGCCCGGATCACCCCGGAACAAGCCGGACTCATCAGCGGCGGTCGCCGTCGGGTCGCAGGGCTGCGCCGAGAAGAGGTCGCGATGCTCGCTGGGACGAGCAGCGACTACTACACCCGCATGGAGCGCGGGCACCTGGCCGGTGTCTCCCTCGAGGTGCTCGAGGCCGTCGCTCGGGCTCTGCAGCTCGACGAGGCCGAGACGGAGCACCTCCACAACCTCGCTCGCGCCTCGAA
Source organism: Frigoribacterium sp. PhB116 (assembly GCF_004364285.1). Taxonomy (GTDB): domain Bacteria; phylum Actinomycetota; class Actinomycetes; order Actinomycetales; family Microbacteriaceae; genus Frigoribacterium. Next base: position 1,390,106 of record NZ_SOBE01000001.1, read on the forward strand.
CCCGTCCCCGGTCCGGCGGCGCCCCAAAGCGCCCCAGTCCACTGTTAGGCCGAGCCTGCAGCGTTTCCTCGACACCATCACCGGCACACCCACGTGGGTGCGGAACAAGCAGATGGACATCGTCGCCACCAATCCCCTCGGCCGTGCCCTCCTCGCGCCGGTCCTCGACGACCCCGCGAGTCGCGGCAACAACGCCCTGTTCACTTTCCTCAATCCCGCCGCGCGGATCTACTACCCCGGGTGGGAGCAGGGCGCGAGCAGCATCGTCGCGACCCTCCGCACCGAGGCCGGCCGCGACCCGCACGACAAGGCCCTCACCGGCCTCATCGGCGAACTCGTCACCCGCTCGGACGAATTCCGCGTCCGGTGGGCCTCCCATGACGTCCGGTACCACCGCACCGGCGCCAAGCAGATCCATCACCCGGACGTCGGTGACCTCGAGTTCACCTACGAGGCGTTCGACCTGCCCGACAGCCCGGGCTGGAGCATGTACGCCTGCACCGCAGCGGCCGGGTCACCGACCGAGGAACGCCTCGCCCTCCTCGGCAGCCTCACCGCCACCCCTGCCACGACCACGATCGGCAACGACGCCGACCTCGACCACTGAACGAGAGCACCCGCATGCCCGACCAGACCCCCGCCCAGCGCGCCATCGGCGACTTCGCCCCGAAGCTCGTCGACCTCACCGACGACGTCCTCTTTGGCGACGTCTGGGAGCGCCAGGAACTGCCCAAGCGCGACCGCAGCCTCATCACCGTGACGAGTCTCATCACCTCCGGCGCGTTCGAGCAGCTCCCCAACCACCTCCGCCTCGCACGTCAGAACGGCCTCACGGAGACCGAGATCAAGGAGGCGATCATCCAGCTCGCCTTCTACGCCGGCTGGCCCAAGGCCATGTCTGCCATTCAGGTCGCCAAGACCGTCTTCGCCGAGTGACCCACCCCGAAAGGCACCACACATGAGCAACACCACCAGCACTCCTCGTGACCGGGTCGCGGTCATCACCGGCGCCTCCTCCGGCATCGGTGAAGCCACCGCCCGCGCCCTGCACGCCGCCGACTACGCAGTCGCCCTCCTCGCCCGCCGCGGCGACCGGATCGATGCCCTCGCTGCCGAGCTCGGCGACGGCGCCCTCGCTGTCCAGGCCGACGTCACCGACCGCGACTCCCTCGTCGCCGCGGCCGACCGCGTCAGTGACGAGCTCGGCAGCGCCACCGTCCTGGTCAACAACGCCGGCGTCATGTTGCTCGGCCCGTTCAGCACCGACCAGCGCGACGACTACCGCCAGATGATCGAGATCAACCTCCTCGGGGCCATCACCACCACCGAGGTGTTCCTCGATCAGCTCACCTCCGGCGAAGGCGACATCATCAACACCTCCTCCGTCGCCGGCCGCACCGCCCGCGCCAGCAACGGTGTCTACGCCGCCACCAAGTGGGGCATCAACGGCTGGTCGGAATCCCTCCGCCAGGAGCTGCAGCCCGCCGTCCGCGTCGCACTCATCGAGCCCGGTGTCGTGGCCACGGAGCTGCCGACCCACATCACGCACGAGCAGACGAACACCAGCGTCAACGAGATGTACGCCGAGGCCACCGTCACCGCGGACGACATCGCCGAGGTCATCGCTTTCACCCTGTCCCGGCCGCGGCACCTCGCCATCAACGAGATCCTGCTCCGCCCCGCCACCCAGGCCTAGAGCCCCAGAACCCGGAGGATCAGGCGCCCGCTGCTCCTCCACGTCCAGAACCACCTGCGCGGCGCCGCACCATCGAGAGGAACACCATGAAGTACACCCGACTCGGCAACTCCGGCCTCAAGGTCAGCAGCATCGCGCTCGGCTGCATGAGCTTCGGAGACCCCGCCAGCGGCCACCTGCCCTGGTCCCTCCCCCAGGACGACGCCCTGCCCTACTTTCGGCAGGCCCTCGACCACGGCATCACCTTCTGGGACACCGCCAACGTCTACTCCTACGGCGACTCCGAGCGCATCGTCGGCGAAGCCCTCCGCCAGTTCACCAACCGCGACGAGATCGTCCTGGCCACCAAGGCCTTCTTCTCGGACGCCCCCGGCACCAGCCCGGGCCTGACCGTTGCCGGCCTGTCGCGGAAGGCGATCATGCAGCAGATCGACGCGTCCCTCACGCGGCTCGGCACCGACTACGTCGACCTCTACCAGATCCACCGCTTCGACCCCGAGACCCCTGTCGAGGAGACGATGGAAGCCCTCCACGACGTCGTCAAGGCCGGAAAGGCACGCTACATCGGTGCCTCCGCGATGTGGGCCTGGCAGTTCGCCAAGATGCAGCACGCGGCCGACCTGCACGGGTGGACCCGGTTCGTGTCGATGCAGGACCAGTACTCGCTGCTCTACCGCGAGGAAGAGCGCGAGATGTTCGGCCTGCTCGCCGACCAAGGCGTCGGCAGCATCCCCTACAGCCCCCTCGCCAAGGGCCGCGTCGCCCGCCCCGCCGGTGAGCAGACCAAGCGCTCCTCCGACGACCCCGTCGGCAACGCCTTTTTCGCCGACACTGAGCGCGACCGCCCCGTCATCGACGCCGTGCAGCGGGTCGCTGAGGGCCGCGGCGTGCCGATGGCGCAGATCGCGATGGCGTGGGCTCTGAACAACCCCGTGGTTACCGCACCCCTCATCGGAGCCACCAAGCCGCACCACCTCGACGACGCGGCCGCCGCCGTCGACATTGACCTCACTCCTGAGGAGATCACCGCTCTCGAGGAGCACTACACGGTGCGCGACGCCGGCGGCTTCTGAGCCCGACATCGGGCAGCACTCCACACCGACGACCAGCACCAAGAACGGACACCCATGACCCGCATCGGCACCTCTGACCTCGACGTCTCCTCCCTCTGCCTGGGCGGCAACACCTTCGGCTGGACGTCAGACCGCGACACCTCGTTCGCAGTCCTCGACGCCTACACCGCTGCGGGCGGCAACTTCATCGACACCGCCGACGTCTACTCCGCGTTCGCGCCGGGGAACGTCGGCGGCGAGTCCGAGACGGTCCTCGGCGAATGGTTCACGACGACTGGCCGGCGTGAGGACGTGGTGCTGGCGACAAAGGTCGGCCAGCACCCGGAGTTCCGCGGTCTCGGCGCCGACAACATCGCCCGCGCCGCGGACGCCTCCCTCCAGCGTCTGGAGACGGACCACATCGACCTCTACTACGCCCACCGCGACGACCCGGACACCGCCCTGGAAGAGACCGCTGCTGCGTTCAACGCCCTCGTGCAGGCCGGCAAGGTGCGCCACGTCGGGCTGTCCAACTACTCGGCCGAACGAATCCGCGAGTGGATGGCCATCGCGGACGAGAACGGCTTCGCTCGCCCCATCGCTCTCCAGCCGCACTACAACCTCGTCAAGCGCCACGAATTCGAGACGGAGCTCGCACCCGTCGCGACCCAGTTCGACCTCGGAGTCATGCCGTACTTCGCCCTCGCCAGCGGCTTCCTCTCCGGCAAGTACCGCAGCAAGGACGACTTCGACGACTCCGCCCGAAGCGGCTTCGCCTCCGCCTACCTGAACGACGAGAGCGTGAAGGTCCTCGAAGTGGCAGACGAGATCGCGGAGGCGCGCGACGTGACGATGCCGACCGTGGCCATCGCGTGGCTTTTGACCAAGCCGACCGTGGTTGCCCCAATCGCCAGCGCCCGGGTGACCGAGCAGCTTGAGGCACTGTTGGCCGCGATGAGGCTCGAGCTCTCGGCCGATGATCTTGACCGTCTCGACGCAGAATCTGCTCGCATCCCCGCGTGACTCCCGTCCGATAGCCGATCGGCCAGCGACCATCGGCGGACGCTAGCCACTCCCCCGCATCTACGGGGCGCAGGCTGTCTCGATAGGTCAATCCGAAACTGATCTCGATGACCGATCGACTATCGGGATTCATCAACAGCCTTTCCCGGAATGACCCACCAACGACGAGGTGCAGGATCAGGCGGGAAGTACGTCTCCACCTGTTGATGCGTCGATGGCTGCATTCCTAATGAGGTCCTCGTACGACACCGGCATATCAGGCGAGTTCTGCACTGCTGTCGCTGGCTCTGCGAGGGGGCGACGAGCTGCATAGGGAACGATCCGGACCGGCACTGCGTCGGGGGCGCTTTCGTAAGTACTCACGTTCGCGGCCTCCTCCTGGCTGTGAGGATGGCAGAACTCAGGGCGGGCGGGAAGAGGCGGTTCTTCCGCTCTGCTGATGTCTCGTTCAGGTAACGCAACCTGTCGTTCTGCGTGAGGGTGGCGAACCCTTGTCAACTCCCCACCGGGAACCACAGACAAGGAGAACCATCGTGAACATCTCACGCAAGACCATCACCAAGTCCGCCTTCGGCATCGTCGCCTCCGGCGCCCTCATCTTCAGCCTCGCCGCCTGCTCCTCGACCGACGCCGGCTCCGGCTCGTCGTCGTCCGCCGCCCCGTCGTCCTCGTCGTCCGCTGCGTCGACCGAGCCCGTCGCGTCGCTCCCCGACCTCAGCAAGGGCGTCGACACCCAGGTCGCCGTCGACGCGTCCTTCGTCGAGGCCCTCAC
>NZ_SOBE01000002.1 GCF_004364285.1 Frigoribacterium sp. PhB116
CCTACGGACGCCCGAGGAGGCGTGACGCACCCTGCCAGGGAACGCCCGGCGCACGAAGCACCCCGGAGTGGGGGGGGGGGCCCCCCCCCCCCGGGGGGGGCGGGGGCCCCGGGGGGGGGGGGGGCCGGGGGGGGGGGGGGGGGGGGGGGGGGGCCCCGCCCCCCCCCCCCCCCGGCGGGGGGGGGCGCCCCCCCCCCCCCCCGCCCCCCCCCCCCCCCCCCCCCCCCGGGGGGGCCCCCCCCCCCCCCCCCGGGGGGGGGCCCCCCCCCCACTCCGGGGTGCGGCGCGAGCGGCGGTTGTCGGCCGGGCCGGGCGGCCGGGGCGGGCTGGGTCAGGAGGCGCGCTCACGCAGCAGCGCCGCCTCCTCGTCGGGGGTGAGACCGGCACGGCGTGGACGGTCGACGCCGCGCGCGATCTCGTCGTCGCGCACTCGGGTCATCGTCTCGGCGAGGGGGCGGGTGGTCCCGCCCGCGGCACGGAACGCGGCCGTGCTGCGCCGGGCGAAGCCGGACGCCTCGAGCGGCAGCCAGAGCGGGAGCGACCGGGGTCCCGCCCACCACCGCACGTCGTGCTCGAGCAGCCAGGCGTCGTCGACCGCCACGAGCTCGACGTCGGTGCCGGACGCGACCCGCGCCTCCTCGATCACCTCGGCCAGGGGCACGGGCTCGCCGGCGGCGGTGAAGGCTCCGAGGAGGCGGTCGCGACCCGCCAGCACCACCCACGCCGCGAGGTCGGCCACGTCGATCACCTGCGCCCAGCGTCCCTCGGTCGTGGGCACGAGCATGAGGCCGCCCCGCAGCATCCGCGCGGGCCAGTGGCCGAACCGGTCGCTCGGGTCGCCCGGACCCACGACGAGCGAGGGCCGGACGACGAGGAGGCGGTCGCCCAGCCGGGCGGCGGAGGTGCGCTCCGCCCAGGCCTTCTGCTGCGCGTAGAGGTCGGGAGCGGCGTCGTCGGGGCGCTCGCCGACCGCGACGAGCTCGGCGGACTCGTCGGCGCCCGGCTCGTCGTCGCGGGCGTGGACGCTGACGGACGAGACGAGGGTCCAGTGCCGGGCGCGTGCGGCCAGGGCGTCCAGCGCGCCCTCGACGAGGCCGGGCGTCGTCGCGAGCTCGACGACCTCGTCCCACTCGTGGTCGACGCGGGCCACCGCGTCGTAGGCGCCGGGGCGGGTGCGGTCGGACCGGACCAGCGCTGCTCCCTCAGGGGCGCCTCCTGTGCTGCCTCGGGCGAGGCAGGTGACGTCGGCTCCGTCGGCCACCGCCTGCCGCGCGATCTCGTGGCCGAGCCACCCCGTCCCGCCGAGCACCAGCACCTTGCGCATGCGGGCCAGTCTGCCGTGTCCGCGGCGTGCCGGCGCACGCTCCGGGACTGCGGCAGACCCCTCGGACCTGCGCAGACCCCTCCGCGCGCCGACGGGTGTGCGCGGATCCACGGGGCCCCGAGTCGTGGGGATCGCACAGGGGGCGGAGGCAGAGAGAGGGCACGACCACCACGCAGGTGGCCGTGCCCGGGTCGATGTTGTCCGCATCTGAGCTTCACGGGCAGGGGAGCGGAGCAACACCGGCCGGTGAAGACGCATGGTGACGCCTTCGACCCGGTGGACGGTACGCCCTCCGAGCGGGGCCCGTCCGCATCCCGGTCAGGGCCCGGTCGGCACCGGGGCGAGCGGACGCCGGGATCGTGCACGACGCCCCCAGGTGGTGACGGTCTACCGTCGAGGACATGTCCGTCACCCTCCCTGCCCCTGGCCGCCTCGACGACCGCGCCGTCGTCGTCACCGGAGCGAGCTCCGGGATCGGCCGCGAGGCCGCCCGGGCGCTGTCGGAGCTCGGCGCGACCGTCGCCGTCGTCGGCCGGAACCCGGACCGCACCCGCGCGGTCGCCGACGAGGTCGGCGGCACCGCCTACCTCGCCGACTTCGCCGACCTCGCCTCGGTGCGCTCGCTCGCCGACCAGCTCCTGGCCGACCTGCCCCGCATCCACGTGCTCGCCAACAACGCCGGGGCCACGATCGCGGAGCGTCAGCGCACCTCCGACGGGTTCGAGCTGACGTTCCAGGGCAACCACCTGGCGCCGTTCCTGCTGACCTCGCTGCTGCTGCCGCGCATGGTCGAGACGGCGGCCGACCACGCGCCCGGCACGGTGCGCGTGGTCCAGACCTCCAGCGCCGGCAACCTCTTCGGCCGGGTCGACCTGGCCGACCTCGACGGCGACCACGAGCGCTGGTACGGCGGGTTCCGCGCCTACGGCACCTCGAAGCTGCTCAACATCCTCTTCACCCGCGAGCTCGCCCGTCGCCTCGGCAGCACGGGGGTCGACGCGTTCGCGTTCCACCCCGGCTTCGTCGCCTCGGGCTTCGGCGGGAACGGCCCCGTCGCCACCTTCGCCAAGCGCGCGGCCGTGTCGACCGAGCAGGGGGCCGAGCCCCTGGTGCGCCTCGCGGCGGCGCCGACGGTGCCCGCCCCGACCGGCAACTACTTCGACCGGCTCCGCGCGCCGGGCCGCGTCGCGGCGCAGGCCGGCGACCGCGACCTGATGCGCGACCTCTGGGAGCGGAGCGCCGATCTGCTCGGCATCCCGTCCGACCCGCTCGCCTGAGCAGGAGCACGGGGGAGGCGCGGGTCAGGTGATCCTGACCCGCGCCTCCGTCGTCCCTTGCGTCCTCGACGCGGCTCGCGTCAGTACGCGACGGAGATGTGCTCGCGCCGGTGCGCCGGCGTCTCGAGCTCGTCGACGATCGCGAGCGCGAAGTCGGCGCCGCTGACGGCGGAGACGCCGGCCTCGTCGGTGAAGGCGACCTCGCCGCCGACGCGGTAGCGGCCCAGCGCATCGCCGGGCGCGTACGCACCGAACTGCATCGCGGGCGACACGAACGTGAAGTCCAGCGACTCGGCACTGGCGAGCAGCTCGCCGAGCACCTCGTTCATCTGCAGCGCCTCGCCGGCGTACTCCGGCGGGATCTGGCCGGTCTCGGCCTGGCGTGGTCCGCCCTCCTCGAGGCGCAGCGAGCTGTAGCCGCCGACGACGACGAAGCGGGCGCCGTGCTGCTCGGCGAGGGTCGCGAGCTCGCGGTCGACCTCGACGATGCGTCCGTCGAGCTCGCCTCGGGGCGAGAGGCTCGAGACGACGACCTCGGCGTCGGCGACGGCGCGGGCGCGCACGTCGGCGTCCACCAGCGACCCGGTCTCGTAGCGGACGCCCTCGACGCGGGCCTCCTCGGCGGGCACGCTGCGGCTGACCGAGACGACCTCGTGGCCGCGGCGCGCGGCCTCGGCGACGATCGCGCTGCCGGCGTAGCCGGTCCCTCCGACGACGGTGATGCGGCTCATGACGTTCTCCTTCTGGTTCTTCTGTCCGTGGGGCTTCGCGGCTACGCTAGGTCCATTGGTCACTGATGGGAAGTAGGCACTTTTTGGTAACCATCACCAGCTCAGAGGCTGCCCCGGCGGCTGCTCCCGCTCCTCCTGCGGGCGGTCCGCCCCCGCTCGACCCGTACGCCGCGGGCTGCCCGTCGCGCCGTCTGCTCGACCGCATCGGCGACCGCTGGACGGTGCTCGTCGTCGGCTCCCTCGGCACGGGCCCGCTGCGCTTCTCCGACATCCGGAGGCGCGTCGAGGGCATCTCGCAGAAGATGCTGACGCAGACCCTCCGGGGGCTCGAGCGCGACGGCCTCGTCACCCGAACCGTCTTCGCCGAGGTCCCGCCGCGCGTCGTCTACGAGCTGACGGAGGCGGGCGAGACGCTCCGGACGCCGCTGCGCGCCCTAGAGGAGTGGTCGATCGCCCACTTCGGGCAGGTGTCCGGCGCCTGGGCCGAGTACGACGAGAGGGCAGGCGGAGGCGCGGAGGGCTGACGCAGGAGGCCGGCGGCCCTGCAGGCCCGGTCGTGGGCACCGGGGTGGACGCAGCCCGGCACGAGTCGTATGGTCGACCCGTGATCATCACCGCAGTCGCGCTGCCCTCGGGGCGTCAGGAGGTCGTCGGCGCACTCTCCGCCGGCGGCAGGTAGTCGCACAGTCGACACCCCCTCCCTCCTCCCCTGATCACTGCTCATGTGCGCCGTCGTGCGCGCACCTCCTCGCCCCTCTACGTGCCTGCCTGCCGTCGAGTGGTCACTTCTCGTCCGTCCCCGTCGTGGGATCGACCGGAGCTGACCACTCGTCGTGCGGGCACGTCCTGACGGGGCCGGGGCAGGTGCGCGCGGCCCGATGCCCGAGCACCCCTACCGACTGGTGAATCCCTGATGCTGCCCCTGACCGCCTCCGCCCTCCGCACCTCCTTCGCGAACGCCTCGCGCAAGGAGACCTCCGACCTCGTGCTCCCGCCCGACCTCGACGCCCTCGACTGGGACTCCCTCGAGTTCGTCGGCTGGCGCGACCCGAAGCTGCCCCGCCGGGCCTGGGTCGTCGTGCCCGTCGACGGCGAGCCCGTCGGCCTCGTGCTGCGCCAGGCCGAGGCCACGCCCCGGTCCCGCGCCCAGTGCAGCTGGTGCCAGGACGTGACCCTGCCCGCTCCGGTCGCCTTCTTCAGCGCGAAGCGGGCCGGTGCTGCCGGACGCAACGGCGACACCGTCGGCACCCTCGTCTGCGCCGGGTTCGAGTGCAGCGCGAACGCCCACCGCCCGCCGCCGCCCGCGTACCTCGGCTTCGACGTCGCGGCCGCCGTCGAGCAGCGCGTGCTCAGCCTGCGCGAGCGGACCGCCGGGTTCGCCCGGACGGTGGTCGACGGGCGCTGACCAGCACGCGAGGGCGTGAAAGGTCAGCCGAGGAGGCGCCCCACGGCCACACGCACGATCGCGCGCTGGGCGTCTACGTCGGGCGTCCGCGGCTGGTCGTCGGGCAGGCCCGGCAGCTGCACCCACGCCGACGCGATCGCCAGCACGAGGGCGAAGAGGTCGTCGGGCGACCACGGCGGTGCCCCCGCCGACGCAGCTGTCGCGTCCACCGCCAGGCTGGCGCCGACGAGGCGCTCGAGGTGACCGACGGAGGTGGCCCGCACGCTCTCGAGGACCCCGAACGACGCCGCCCAGTCGTGCCGCTGCTCGAGCCGGGCCCAGGCGAGGAGGCGCTGGTTGGCGGGATTGTCGACGAGGTGGTCGAAGACGGCGACCGCGAAGTCCTCCACCGAGGCGAAGTCGGCCGAGGCGGCCTGGCCGAGGTGGGCGAAGGACGCGTTCAGCACCGCGGTGAAGAGCGACTCCTTGTCGCCGTAGTGCGCGTAGAGCCGCTCCTTGCTGCAGGCGGCCGCCGCGGCGATCCGGTCGACGCGGGCACCGGCGAGGCCGTGCTCGGCGAACTCCGCCGTGGCCGCCGCGAGGATGCGGCGGCGCGTCTCGTCCGCGTCGTAGGCCATGCGGCGAGAGTAGCCCCTTACAAAGCCAACCAACTAGTAGGTAGTATCGCCAGGTCCACGACGGCCGCCCGTCGTGCGGCCCCCCCGGAGCCCGGGGCCCAGAACCAGGAGAACAGTGACCACCTCAGCAGCACGGCCCGCCACCGGGTCGCACCAGACCGCACCTCCGTCCGACGCGCCCGCGTCCGCCCGCCGTTGGTGGGTGCTCGTCATCGTCGGGCTCGCGCAGCTCGTCGTCGTCCTCGACGGCACCATCGTCAACATCGCCCTGCCGCAGGCCCAGGCCGAGCTCGGCCTCTCGGACGAGAACCGCCAGTGGGTCGTCACGGCCTACGCCCTCGCCTTCGGCGCTCTGCTGCTGCTCGGCGGTCGCATCGCCGACTTCTGGGGCCGCAAGCGCACCTTCATCGTCGGCATGGTCGGCTTCGGCGCCGCGTCGGCCTTCGGCGGTCTCGTCTCGACCGGCGAGCTGCTCGTCACCGCCCGTGCGCTGCAGGGCGTCTTCGCCGCGCTGCTCGCCCCGGCCGCCCTCGCCGTGCTCACCACGACCTTCTCCCGGGGGCGCGAGCGCAACACCGCCTTCGCCGTCTTCGGCGCCATCTCGGGTGCGGGCGCGGCCGTCGGCCTCGTGCTCGGCGGCGTCCTCACGGAGTTCGTCAGCTGGCGCTGGTGCCTCCTCGTCAACGTGCCGATCGTGATCGTCGCGATCGTCGCCGCCGCGCTCGTCGTGCGCGAGAGCAAGGCCGAGGGCGACAACCGGCTCGACGTCGTCGGCACGGTCGTCGTGGCCCTCGGCCTCGCGTCGCTGGTCTACGGCTTCACCCAGGCCGAGGACGGCTGGGGCAGCCCCGTCGTGATCGGCTTCATCTCCCTCGGCGCCGGCCTGCTCGCCCTGTTCGTGCTCGTCCAGAAGCGCAGCGACCACCCCCTCCTGCCCCTCGGCGTGCTCACGAACCGCGTGCGCGGCGGGGCGTTCCTCGTCCAGCTGATCGTCGGCAGCGTCATGATCGGCGCCCTGCTCTACCTGACGTTCCACCTGCAGATCGTGCTGGGCTTCGGCCCGCTCGAGGCCGGTCTCGCGACCCTGCCGATGACGCTCGTCATCATGGTGATGGCCCCGGTCCTCACGAAGCTGCTGCCGGTGATCGGACCGCGCCTCCTGATGATCGTCGGGCCGATCGTGGCCGCCGCGGGCCTGTTCTGGCTGTCGTTCATCACGGCCGACGGCGGGTACGCGACGCACGTGCTGCCCCCGCTGATCGTCATGGGCGTCGGCCTGGCGGGGATCTTCGTGCCGATGCAGAACCTCGCGCTGGCCGGGGTCGCGCCGCACGAGGCCGGCGCGGCCAGTGCCACCTCGAACGCGATGATGCAGATCGGCGGCTCGATCGGGCTCGCGGTCTACACGAACCTGTACGCGTCGGCCGTGGCCGGCAGTACCGCGGGCGGGCTCGGAGCGCTCGTGGACGGCTACTCGGCGGCGTTCGTCGCGGCCGCGGTCGCCGCGTTCGTCGCCGCGCTGATCTCGTTCTTCATGATCCGCGGCACGAAGGAGGAGCTGCTCCCGAGCGGCCCCGTCGTGCACCTGGGCTGAGCCCGTCCACGCGAGGGAGGCGCGGTGTCGGTCTGACCGGCACCGCGCCTCCTCCGTCTCGGGGGCCTGACACCACCGAGTGGGCGCAACACCGCCTCAGCGGGCGGTGTTCCGTTCACTCGGCGGTGTCGGAGCAGGCCCGTCGCCGCGAGCAGAGGGGGCGAGCGGCCGGGCTACTCGGCCTTCTCGGTCTGCCACTTCTCGGGGGCACGGTCGCCGTTGGGGCGGACCGGGCGCACGTCGCCGACGATCGGGATGGCGCGCTTGCGCAGGGCCCACATGTAGCGGACGAAGAAGTGGGTCAGCGTCGACAGGCGGTTGCCGTTGCCGAGCAGGCTCGTGATGTGCACGAAGACCCAGAGCAGCCAGGCGACGGGCCCGGTCATCGTGAAGCCGTTCGGCAGCTGCACCACGGCCGCGTTCGTGCCGACCGTGGCCATCGTGCCCTTGTCGTGGTACTTGAACGGCGTGGACGGCTTGCCGGCGAGGAGGCGCTCGATCTGTTCGCCGATGTGCTCGCCGCCCTGGATGGCCGGCTGGGCGAGCTGAGCGAGGGCGTCGTCGGTGGCCGCGATGTCGCCGGCGGCCCAGATGCGGTCGAGGCCCTTGACCGTGAGGTCGTCGTTGACCTGGATGCGGCCGCCGTGGGTCTGCGGGACGCCCCACGCGGCGACCTCGGCGTGCGCGGCGACGCCGGTCGCCCACACGACGAGCTCGGCGGGGATGAACTCGCCCGACGTGGTGTGCACGCCGTCGGGCGTGACCTCGTCGACGCCCGTGTCGAGCCGCAGGTCGACGCCGCGCTTGCGCAGCACCTTCGCGGCGTAGCGACGGAGGCGCGGCGCGAACGGCTTGAGGAGCTCGCCGCTGCGGTGCACCAGCGTGATCGTGATGCTCGAGGCGTCGATCTCGGGGTAGGCGTCCTTGAGGGCCTGGTCGCGCAGCTCGGCCAGTGCTCCGGCCATCTCGACGCCGGTCGCGCCGCCGCCGACGATGACGACCCGCACCTCGCCGCTGCCCTGCGACGCCGCCGCGTTCTCGAGCTGCGTGAAGAGCTCGTCGCGGATGCGGAGGGCCTGCGAGCGGGAGTACATCGAGTAGGCGAACTCGTAGGCGCCCTTGGTGCCGAAGTAGCTCGTGTTCACGCCGTTCGCGAGGACGAGCGCGTCGTACGAGATCTCCTCGCCGTCACGGAGCGTGATGACGCGCTCGTCGGCCCGGACGGTCGTGAGGAGCCCGTGCCGGAAGTCGGCGTTCGACTGCTTCGAGCGGAGGCTGCGGAGGAAGTACGTGACGTCGCCGGCGTTCAGGCCTCCGGTCGCGACCTGGTACATGAGCGGCTGGAACATGTTGTAGACGTGCCGGTCGATCAGCGTGATGTCGACGTCGGCGTCCTTGAGGGCGCGCATCGTCGCGATGCCGGCGAAGCCGCCGCCGACCACGACGACGTGGGGCCGGGTGACGTGCTCGTCGGAGGTGCGGTCGTCGGACATGAGGGTGCTCCTGCGGGGTGCTCGGTTCGTGGCGGAGGTCGCCGGTGACCCCGATCTGCAGGCGGCTGGTTCCTCCGCCCGTGTCAGGTTACTCGCCTGCGAGGTGCCCTCGGACACCCTTCTGCAGGCTGCGCAACGACTGTTGTCCAGCGAGGGAGAGCGGTCCTCGCGGGGCAGGGCGGCGTAGCGTCGTCGTCACCGGATCAGAGGGCCCCGCGCGAGCGGACGGCCGAGGGGGTACAACGTCGTGACAGGACACCACCGTCGAGGCTGCCGCGTGCGGGGCGAACGTCCGTGAAGGGCTACGTCCTCTGGCGTCGGGACGCGTCGCCCGTCGTCCGCCGCGACCGCGAGGGCGACGACCGCCTGCGGCTGGTGGCGTCCCTCGAGGACCTCGTGCCCCTCGGCGCCGAGATCGCCGGGCTCGTGATCGACGACGACACGGACACGGACACGGGCCACGGGACGCAGGACGCGTCGTCGTCGGCCGACCCGGACCCGGACGACCGGCCGCTCGCGCCCGTCGTCCCGCTCTTCTCCGCCGACCGTCCCGCTCGTCGCCGTCGCCGCCTCCACCGCTGACGTCGAGCTCTCGGGCTCGGGCTAGGGTCGTGACGACCGTCGCGCACCGGGCCGACGGCAGTCGAGGAGGCGCGCAGCCGTGACCGAGGTCGTCCTGTTCCACCACGCCCAGGGCCTGACCCGCGGGGTCGTCGCCTTCGCTGACGCGTTGCGGGCCGCCGGCCACGTCGTGCACACGCCCGACCTGTACGAGGGGCGCACCTTCGACTCCATCGACGAGGGCCTCGAGTTCGTGCACGGCCTCGGCGTCGGCGAGGTCGCCGCCCGCGGGGTCCGCTCGGCCGCCGACTTCGACGCCGACGTCGTCTACGCGGGCTTCTCGCTGGGCGTGCTGCCCGCGCAGCACCTGGCGCAGTCGCGCCCCGGTGCCCGCGGCGCGCTCTTCTTCCACGCCTGCGTGCCCGCGGCCGAGTTCGGCACCTGGCCGGCCGGCCTCGCCCTGCAGGTGCACGGCATGGACCACGACCCCTTCTTCGCCGACGAGGGCGACCTCGACGCCGCCCGCGAGCTCGTGGCCCAGCTGCGGGCCGACGACCCCGGGGCCGACGCCGAGGTCTTCACCTACCCCGGCAGCGAGCACCTCTTCGCCGACTCGTCGCTGGCCGCGTACGAGGCGGCCGCGTCGGCGCTGCTCACGGAGCGCGCGCTCGCGTTCCTCGCACGGCACTAGCGGAGGGTCGGCGAGAGGCGGCGACCGGGCGGGCCGAGGTCTGCCTGGGTCCTCGCCCGCACCTCCGGGGCAGAGTGGAGCGACCGCGGCACCCCCGACGTCGGGGGCGGACCCGCGGCACTCCACGAGAGAGGGACCAGACATGGGCGACACCACGAACGCACGCGACGACGACACGACGACCGGGACGGGCGTCGACGCAGGCTCCGGCGTCGAGGACGACGGCCGGTCGCCCCTCGGCCAGCAGGGCGCCTTCCGCGACGCGGAGGGGACGAGCGCCGACACCGAGTCGTCCGAGCAGGACGGCACGGAGAGCGTGCCGCGCGCGGGCGGCGGCCCGGCGCCGACGGACGGCACGGGCACGAGCGGCACGGGCGTGACCGGCTCGGCAGCCGTCAGCTAGTCCGCGCCGCAGTCCGCAGGAAGGCCCCGTCCCGGGAGGACGGGGCCTTCCTGCGTGTCCGGCCACCGGTGCAGAGCTGGCCCTCGACGTACCCCGTCGACCCGGACCTCGGCGGGCTCGCCGGCGCGGATTGTCACTGCTGGAGGGAGCCGTGGTCAAGCCCCCCTGCCCCTTTGTCCCCCTGATGCTCGTTCCTGGGACGAGCCTCCCCGAGCTCGGGACAGATTGAGGCGACCACAGACGACCGTGGTCACCACGGTCACGACCCTGGAGAGGTTCGACATGAGCGACACCAACGGAGACGGCGCCACGCCGTCGACCCCCGTGTACGACCAGGCCGCCGAGACCGGCTCGCCGCTCGGCGAGGCCGGTGCCTACCGCGACGTCGAGAGCAGCCTCGAGCGTCCTCTCGACGACTCGAGCGGCGGCGGGAAGGCCGACGCGGCGAAGGGCGAGGCAGGCAAGGTCGCCGGCGACGCCGCGGAGCAGGCCGCGAACGTGGCCGGCAGCGCCAAGGAGCAGGCCGGCAAGGTCGCCTCGGAGGCCGCCGACCACGCCAAGCAGCTCTTCGGCCAGACGACGTCCGAGCTGAGGGACCAGGCCGGTGCGCAGCAGGAGAAGGCCGCGGCCGGCCTCCGCACCGTCGGTCAGCAGCTCGAGTCGATGGCGCAGGGCTCCGACAGCGGAGTCGCGCAGCAGCTCGTCGGCAACCTGTCGGGCCGCGCGCACGGCGTCGCCGAGTGGCTCGAGGGGCGCGACCCGGGGTCGCTGCTCGACGACGTCAAGCAGTTCGCCGCGCGCAAGCCCGGCACCTTCATCGCGATCGCCGCGGTCTCCGGCCTGCTCGCCGGCCGCGTCGTCAAGTCGCTGACCGCCGAGGCGAAGGACGAGCACGGGGCCGCGTCGACCTCCGCCCCGAGCGCCGGCACCTCGACCACGGGCGCGGCGCAGGCCACGGGTGCCGCGCACACCACGGGCACCTCGACCACCGGCCCGATCGCCGGCGAGTACGACGTCGTCACCGAGGGCGACGTCCCCGGTCTCGGCGCGACGGGCGGCGCATCCGGCACCACCGGCACGAGCACCAGCAGCGTGCCCGGCACCTGGCCCGACTCCACGGGAGCGCGCCCGTGACCGATCCGACCACGGGGGCGGCGTACCCGTCCTCTCCCGTCGGCGGCCCGGACCCCCGGGTCCCCGGCCCCGACTCACCCGCTCCGGAGGAACGCGCGGCGAACACGTCGCTCGGCGACCTGCTGAGCGGCGTGACCGGCGACATCTCCACCCTCTTCCGCCAGGAGGTCGAGCTGGCCAAGGCCGAGCTCAGCGTCTCGGCCAAGAAGGCGGGCAAGGGCGCCGGCATGTTCGGCGGTGCCGGGCTCACCGGCCTGTTCGCCCTGCTGTTCCTGTCGCTGGCGGCCATGTGGGGCCTCGGCTCCCTCATCGGCCTCGGCTGGTCGTCGCTGATCATCGCGGTGATCTACGGCGTCGTCGCGCTCGTGCTGTTCCTGCGCGGCAAGAAGGAGCTGAAGCAGATCCAGGGGGCGCCGAAGACGGTCGACTCCCTCAAGAAGATCCCCGACACCGTGAAGCCTGGAGGCACCGCATGACCAACGCAGACGGGTCGAAGACCCCCGAGGAGATCCGCGCCGAGATCGAGCGCACCCGCGCCGGACTCAGCTACGACGTCGACACGCTGGCCGACAAGGTCGACCCGACGAGCATCGCCCACCGCCAGACCGACAAGGTCAAGGGCAGGTTGACCACCATGAAGGAGTCCGTCATGGGCACCGCCCACAGCGGCACGAGCAGCGTCTCCGGGGCAGCCTCCGGCGCCGTGGACTCGGCCGAGGAGACCGCGCATCGGGCAGTGGGCAAGGCCAAGGGCAACCCGCTCGCCGTGGGGCTCATCGCCTTCGGCGTCGGCGCGCTCGTCGCCTCGCTCATCCCCGCGTCCGACGCCGAGCAGGAGCTGGCCGCCACGGCCAAGGACAAGGCCGGGCCTGCCGTCGACGCCGCCGAGGGCGCCGCGAAGGACGTCGCGCAGAACCTGAAGGAGCCCGCCCAGGAGGCGTTCTCCAGCGTGGCGGACACCGCGCAGGAGGCGGCGGGCACCGTCAAGAGCGACGCCCAGTCGGCCGTCGGCGACGTCAAGGACAGCGCCCAGCAGTCGAAGGACACCGTCCAGGGCGCCTGAGCCCGTCACCCTCTCGAAAGGAACCACATGTTCTTCCACAAGCAAGAGCTGCAGCACAGCGCCACCCCCGACGCCCCCGACGCGGTCTACGCGCGCAAGCTCCAGGAGGTGCTGGGCGGCCAGTACGGCGAGATCACCATCGCCATGCAGTACGGCTTCCAGGCCTGGAACACGCACATCCCCGGCAAGTACCGCGACCTGCTCTACGGCATCGCCGCAGAGGAGTTCGGCCACGTCGAGATGCTCGCGATCATGATCTCGCAGCTGCTCGAGAAGGCCCCCGTCGGGCTCACCGACGAGGCCGTGCAGAACGACCCCGTCATGGCAGCCGTCATCGGCGGCACCGACGTGCAGCAGGCGATCGTCGCCGGCGCGGGCGCCCGCCCGGTCGACAGCATGGGCAACCCCTGGCAGGGCGCCTTCATCACCTCGAGCGGCAACCTGCTCGCCGACTTCACGGCGAACGCCAACGGCGAGATGCAGGGCCGTCTCCAGGCCGCGCGG
The DNA here is from genome assembly GCF_004364285.1 of Frigoribacterium sp. PhB116. GTDB lineage: Bacteria > Actinomycetota > Actinomycetes > Actinomycetales > Microbacteriaceae > Frigoribacterium. Next base: position 12,798 of record NZ_SOBE01000002.1, read on the forward strand.
CTGTACCACATGACCGACGACAAGGGCGTGAAGGACCTGCTGAGCTTCCTCATCGCCCGGGACACCATGCACCAGAACCAGTGGCTGGCCGCGATCCAGGAGCTGCAGGACGACGGGATCGAGCAGTTCCCGGTGCCGAGCACGTTCCCCCAGTCGAAGGAGGACCAGACGGTGAACTACCAGTACCTCAACTTCTCCGACGGCGAGCACGCGAAGGAGGGGTCGTGGGCCTCGGGCCCCTCGCCCGACGGCAAGGGTGAGTTCTCGTACCACGACGGTCCCACCACGACCGCGCCGATGCCCGCTCCGACCACGCCGGACGAGCGCTTCCACGGCACGACGGGCAAGCCGCCGCTGCTCGAGAAGACGAAGGGCGCCGTCAAGGACGCGCTGCACAAGGGCTGAGCGCAGACGCACGACGACCCCGTCCCCCCTCGAGGGGCGGGGTCGTCGCGCGTCGTGGCGGCAGGGGCTAGCGGCCGAGGACGATCGAGCCGGTGTGCGTGCGGATCGTGGAGGTGCGGGTGCTGAACGCGTTCAGCTGGGCGCGCACGTAGCGGCCGAGCGAGGTGCGCTGCACCGACGGCGTCACGTAGGCGCCGATGGTGACGGCGTCGCGGTGCGCGGTCGAGACGTACGAGCCCACTGGCTCGTCGCGGCGGGTGGTGCTGACGTAGCGGCCGCCGAGCGGGAACGGCTGGGCGGGGGTGGTCGATGCGGTGCGGTCCATGGGGGCCTCCTCGTTCAGGGAGACGAGGGCCGCCGGTCGACTGAGGGCGGGGTGCTCGTCTCCGTCGGCGTGAGCACCACCCTAGCTCGCTTTCTTGAATAGTTCAAAACAATGCCCCGACCGAGGAGGCGTGCGTCACGCCCCGACCAGCAGTCGCAGCCCCAGCGCCGTCATCACCACGGCGATCAGGCCGTCGAGCACGCGCCACGACGACGGCTTCGCGAAGAACGGCTTGAGGAGGCGCGAGCCGAGGCCCAGCGCCGCGAACCACAGGAAGCTGCCCGCGATGGCCCCGCCCGCCCACCACCAGCGGAGGTCGCCCGGCTGCTGGTTCGCCACCGAGCCGAGGAACACGATCGTGTCGAGGTAGGTGTGGGGGTTCAGCCAGGTGAGGGCGAGCACGGTGACGACGGCGGTCTTCCTGCTCGGCTGCACCGCACCTCCTTCGGCCTGCAGCGCGCCCGACGGCCGGATCGCCCGCCTCGCGGCGAACCCCGCGTAGACGAGCAGGAACGCGGCCCCGACGATGCGCACCACCACGAGAGCCTGCGGGGCCGCCGCGATCAAGGCCCCGACACCGGCGACCCCGGCGATGATCAGCACGGCGTCGCTCACGGCGCAGACCGCGATGACCGGGAGGACCACGCGGTTGACGCCCTGCAGGCCGATCTTCAGCACGTACGCGTTCTGTGCGCCGATCGCGACGATCAGGGCGAGGCCGGTGCCCATGCCGAACAGGGCGGGCAGCAGGAGGGAGGAGAAGGTCACGCCCTGACGCTAGGGAGCAGTCACCTCATCTCTCTAGCTCATGATCGTGATGCTGCATAAGCTCTGCTGATGATCACCTTCGCCTCGGAGCACCTCGTGACCCTCCGCGCCCTCGTCGACGAGGGCACCTTCGAGGCAGCGGCCCAGCGGCTGCACATGACGCAGTCGGCCGTCTCGCAGCGCATCAAGCAACTCGAGCGCACGGCGGGGCAGGTGCTCGTGCAGCGCACCACGCCCGTCGTGACGACCGCGGCCGGCGACGTGGTGCTGCGCTACGCCCGGCAGGTGCAGCTGCTCGCCGACGACGCGGCGGTCGAGCTGGGCGCCGGCGCGGGCGGCTCAGGAGGCGCCGGCGGGCCGGGCGGGCTCGGCACGTCGATCGCCGTGGCGGTGAACGCGGACTCGCTCGCGACCTGGTTCCTCGAGGCGCTCGCCGCCCTGCCGCCCGAGGTGGGCGCCGTGTTCGACCTGCACCGCGAGGACCAGGAGAACACGACCTCGCTGCTGCGCTCGGGCACGGTGCTCGCCGCGGTCACGTCGACGCGGGAGCCGCTGCAGGGCTGCTCGTCCGAGCCGCTCGGGCTGATGCGCTACCGCGCGGTCGCCAGTCCCGGCTTCGTCGACCGCTGGCTCGGGGGAGTGCCGACGATGGGCCGCGTCGACGCCGCGCCGATGCTCGACTTCGACCGGTCGGACCAGCTGCAGCGCGGGTTCCTCCGGGCCTCGCTCGGCTACGACCCGCGGCCGCCGCGGACGTTCGTCCCGTCGTCGGCCGACTTCGCCCGCGCCGCCCGGCTCGGCCTCGGCTGGGGGCTGCTGCCCGAGGCGCAGTGCCTCGACCTGCTCGCCGACGGGTCGCTCGTCGAGCTCGCGCCCGGCGAGCACGTCGACCTCGCCCTGTACTGGCAGCGCTGGGCCCTGTCGTCGCGGCTGCTCGACACGCTGACGGAGTCGGTGCGGCGCTCGGCGGCGGAGGTGCTGCTGCCGGCGTGAGCGGCGCCCCCGAGCACAGGAGGCGCGCGTACCGTGAGCCGGTGAGCAGCGCACCCGAGACCCGCACGCCCGAGACCCCCGCGGCGGAGACCCCCACCGCGGAGACCCTCGCCGCCGAGACCCGCACCTTCGAGACGCGGGTCGGCACGGTCGTCGGACGCGTCGACGGCGACGTGGTGCGGGTGCTCGGCGTGCCGTACGCGGTGGCCGAGCGCTTCGAGGCTCCCCGGCCCGCGCCTCCTGCGGTCGGCGACGACGGCCAGCCGATGCCCTTCCTCGCCTTCGAGCGCGCGCCTGCCTCGCCGCAGCTGTCGTCGCCCTCGATGCAGGTGCTCTTCGACGACGCGGCCCGCGGCATGGTCGACTCCGAGCACTGCCAGGCGCTGTCGATCACGCTGCCCGCCGACCTCGCCCCGGGGGAGCGGCTGCCCGTGATGGTGTGGATCCACGGCGGTGCCTACGTCAACGGCGCGGGCGACCTCGGCGTCTACGACCCGCGCTCGCTCGTGGTCGAGCAGCGCGTCGTCGTGGTCGCGGTGACCTACCGGCTGGGCGTCCTCGGGTTCCTCGGCGACGGCGACCGGGTGCCGTCGAACCTCGGGCTGCTCGACCAGCTCGAGGCGGTGCGCTGGGTGCACGACACGATCGACGCGTTCGGCGGCGACCCCGACACCGTGACGTTGTTCGGGCAGTCGTCGGGCGGCGACTCGATCGCCCACCTCATGATCAGCGACGGGGCGCGCGGGCTGTTCCGCCGCGCGATCGTGCAGAGCGCCCCGCTGGGGCTCGGCCGCGGCCGGTCCGCGATGTCGCGGGCGATGCTGCGGGTCGTCGGCGTCCCCGACCCCGACGCCACCGTCGAGGAGCTGCTGGCGGGGCAGCCCCCCGCCGAGCGCGCGGCCCTGCGCTTCGGGCTGCGCGGCGGGATGCCGTTCGGCCCGCAGTACGGCCGCGCCCCGCTGCCCGCCGAGGAGGACCGCGACGCCGCGTGGCGCGACGTCGCCCCGCACGTCGACCTGCTGATGGGGGCGACGACGGAGGAGACCGGGCTCTACGTGCCGCTCGTCCGGCCGCTCGACGTGCTGACGAGCCTGCCCGTCGTCGGCGGGCTCGCGCGCCGCGTGCTCGTCCGGGCGACGACGGGGGCCGTGTACGGACGCGACGCGCGCCGCTTCGTCGCGCGGCACCGCGCCTCCGGCGGTCGTGCCGTGCGGTACGAGCTGAGCTGGGCTCCGCGCGGCAGCCGCTACGGAGCCGCCCACATCACCGACCTGCCGCTGCTGCTGGGGACGGAGGAGGCGTGGGGCCGGTCGGCCCTGCTGGGCGAGTCCGACTGGGCGGAGGTCGACCGGCTCGGGCGGCGGGTGCGGCAGATCTGGGCCGACTTCGCGCGGACCGGGACCGTCGCGGCGGACGCGGCCGCCGGGGCGTCGCAGGCGCTGGTGCTCGACCGCGGCTGAGCGCTGCTCGGCGTGACGCACCGCACCGCGAACGCGACAACGGGAGCGGCGGGTCGGTGCCCCTCGTGCTCGACCCGACGCTCCCGCGTCTTCCCCCCTCTCGCCGGCCGTCCCTCCCCGACGACCGGCCCGTCCGGCGCCCCCGCGCCGGATGGTCTCCGTGCCCCCGCAGGGGCTGCCCCGCAGGGCTGCTCGTCCCGGACTAGCCCCGTCCGGAGGCGGCGGCCTGGGCGGCGAGGACCGCCTCGCTGAGCGGGATCAGCAGCCCCGAGTCCTCGGGGTCGACGTATGCCAGCACCTGGACCCACGTGCCGTCCGACACCAGGTCCACCCAGCAGGAGGCTCCCTCGTGGGAGTAGCAGACGAGGGTGGCCGAGTCGGCCCCCGCGACCTCGACGGGGGTCCCCGGCATGGTCTCTCGTCCGTAGGCCCACGCGCTCCCCGACACGAACTCCACGGTCACCCCGCTGACGTACCCGTCCGGCTGCGTGTCGTCCGCCGACGCGATCGTCCAGGAGCACCGTGTCGACCACGCCTGGGTCTGGCGGATGCCCGTCGCGGGCGTCCATCCCTGCTCCACGACGTCGCCCATGTCGGGCGAGCCCGCGAGCTCGCCCACGGTGCGGCCCGACGGCAGAGCAGCGCAGGAAGTCCCTGCCCACGACGACTCCTGGCCGGCCCAGGGCGCACCCGGCGTGAGCGCGTCGGTGACCGTGACGACGCTGCCGGCGGCGGCCCGCGCCGTCTCCGTCGTCACGGGGGCGGAGGTGACGGTCGCGCCCAACGACAGCTCGATCCACCACGGACCCGACACCAGCGAGGCGTTGCACCTCGTGCCGTAGTCGTCCTCGCACCGGGCGGCCGACACGTCGCCCACCTGCAGGCCGGGGAGGCCGGACTGCGTCAGCCCCGAGATCCACTCCCTGCCCCGGTCCGCCGCGGGCGAGATCCGGATCTCGACGACGTCCTCCGAGAGCTCCGCGCCCTCGGCGGTCCAGCGGCAGTCGAGGACTCCCGCCTGCCGGTAGGCGGCGTCGCCCGAACTCCAGTAGCCCGGCTGCACCGTGACGAGCTGGGCGGCCGGCACCAGGGAGGTCACCTGCGCGCGGTCGCCCAGGGTCGCGCAGTCGATTCCCGTGGCGGGCGCGGGGACGGTCTGCGGGGGCGGGGCCGACGGGCTCGGAGCGGCCGAGGGCGTCGGCCGTGGGGTCGGCGTGGCCGACGGCGTGCTCGTGGGGGTGGCGGCCGGCGACGCCTGGAACGGCGAGGGCAGCACCAGCGCGAGCGCGCCTCCTGCGCCCCCGACGCCGAGCAGGGCGACGAGGCCGAGGGTCAGGCCGAGGTGGCGACGGGCCCAGGGGCGTCGTCGCGCAGGGGGCTCGGCGGCGGCGCGGCGCAGCACGTCCTGCTTCATCGAGACGAGCATGCGGTTCAGGTCGTCTCCGGTGGGGGGCTCAACGTCCATCGCGGATCACCGCCTTCCTCAGTCGTGTCCGGGTCCGGGAGACCCGTTGTGTCAGTGCGCCGACGCTCAGCCCGAGCAGCTTCGCGGCCTCGGCGTAGCTGCGGCCCTCGATCAGGCACAGCTCGCAGATCTGCTGGTCGACGGGGCTGAGCGCCTCGATCTCGGCACGGACCCAGCGGAGCCGCTCGCGCGCCTCCTGGGCGTCGTCGTCGGCGGGGGCGATCAGCTCGGCGGGCAGCTCGTCCGCCTCGGTGCGCTGCCGCTTGCGCCTCAGGTTCATCGCGTGGTTGCGGCAGGCGACGAGCAGCCACGGCAACAGCGACCCGTCGTGCAGGGTGATCTCGGCCGAGCGGCGCCAGAGGGTGACGAGCGTGTCCTGCACGATCTCCTCCACGTCCATCTTGCTGTCGGCGAGCGCCCAGGCGTAGCGCGTCAGCGTCGGCGCCCAGCGGTCGAAGATCTCCGACAACGCCCGCTCGTCCCCGCCCGACGTGCGTCGGACGAGGTCGGAGTCGTTCTCCGTCGTCATGTCCATGTCTGCCCCCCTCACTACAGGAATGTCGCAGATCGCCGAGGTCTGACAGAAATCGTCGAGAAAGTCCGACGAGTGCCTCGAGGGACTCAGGAAAGAGGTGCGGCCGCCTCCTGATTCGTGCGCGTCTCAGGACTGGCGCTCCCCCCGCTACGCGATGCAGGACAGAAGTTCCTGAACGGAGAGGCGGCAGCCGAGCCGGGTGACCTGAGAATCGCTGCAAGGCCGAGGAGGCGGGTGAGAGCAAGCTGGACGGCATGCCCGACGCAGACAGCACCTCCACCGCCTCCTCGTCCGCCACCTCCTCGTCCGCCGACGCGCTCGAGCTCGTGCGCTCCGAGGTGGACCGTGCCGTGCGCGCGGTCGTCGAGACCGACCCCGACGGCCTCGACGCCGTGGCCGACCTCGTGTCCGGTGCCGGGCGCGTCTTCGTCCACGGCGCGGGCCGGTCCGGCCTCGCGCTGCGGATGACCGCGATGCGGCTGATGCACCTCGGCCTGACCGTGCACGTGGTCGGCGAGGTGACGTCCCCCGCGATCGGCGAGGGCGACGTGCTGCTGACCGCGAGCGGGTCGGGGACGACGAGCGGCATCGTCAGCGCGGCGCAGTCCGCCGTCGACGCCGGTGCCCGGGTCGCCGCCGTGACCACCGCCACCGACTCGCCGCTGGCCCAGGTCGCGACCGCCGTCGTGCTCGTGCCCGCCGCCGAGAAGCTCGACCGCTCGGGCTCCGCCTCGGCGCAGTACGCCGGCGGCCTCTTCGAGCAGGTCGTCGTGCTCGTCGGCGACGCGCTGTTCCACGCTCTGTGGCAGCGCTCCGGCCAGAGCGCCGACGACATGTGGCCCCGCCACGCCAACCTCGAGTAGCCCCCGGCTGCTCGTCCGACACGTCCCACCCCGAAAGAAGGAGCACCACATGAAGCTGCAGTTCGCCATGGACACCCTGACCACCGAGGCCGCCCTCGAGCTCGCCGCCGCCGCCGCGCCCAGCGTCGACATCATCGAGCTCGGCACCCCCCTGATCAAGGCCGAGGGCTTCCGCGCCATCACCGCGATCAAGGAGGCGCACCCCGACAAGGTCGTGTTCGCCGACCTCAAGACGATGGACGCCGGCGAGCTCGAGGCCGGCGAGGCGTTCAAGGCCGGTGCCGACCTCGTGACCGTGCTGGGCGTCGCGGGCGACAGCACCATCGCCGGTGCGGTCAAGGCCGCGAAGGAGCACGGCAAGGGCATCGTCGTCGACCTGATCGGCGTGCACGACAAGGCCGCCCGTGCGAAGGAGGTCGTCGCCCTCGGCGCCGAGTTCGTCGAGATGCACGCGGGCCTCGACGAGCAGGCCGAGGACGGCTTCACGTTCGAGGCCCTGCTCGAGGCCGGCAAGGCCTCGGGCGTGCCGTTCTCGGTCGCCGGAGGCGTCAAGGCCGCCACGGTCGGCTCGGTGCAGGACGCGGGCGCCCAGGTCGCCGTCGCGGGCGCCGCGATCTACGGTGCCGACGACGTCGCGGACGCCGCACGCGAGATCCGCGCCGCGATCAAGTAGCACCGCCGCAGACCGCTGAGGGCGGGTGAACTGCGCCGAGGGCGGGTCGTCAGCGACCCGCCCTCGAGCCAGTTCACCCGCCCTCGACGTGTGCCCGCGGCTAGTGCACCAGCACGACGGCGAGCGTCGTCGGGGCGTCGTGGCCCGGCCACGTCGCGGACAGGACCTGCGTCGTGTCGTCGTGCACGCCTCCTGCGGCCTCGGCGAGGGAGGCGGGCGAGCCGCCGCCGTCGGGAGTCCGCGCGACCACGAGGGTGCACGAGCCCGCGTCGACCACGGTCGCTCCGTCGACCACGCGCGTGCCGCGCACCGAGGTCGACGGCACCTCGGCGCCGGCCGTGCCGCTGCCGACGACGACCATGGTCTGCTCGTGGGGCACGCGCTCTCCGTCGGACTTCTGCAACACCTCGTCGGCCTGGCCGTCGCCGGTGAGCGCGGCCGCGATGGTCGCCGCGACGAAGACGGGGTCGCCGCACCCGTCGTAGACCCAGCGCTCGCCGAGCACCGAGTGCTGCATCGTGCCGACCAGCAGGTCGTCGACGCCCTCGAGCGGGGCGCCCCGGTAGGTCAGCGGCACCTGCAGCACGGGGCCGTCGCCGGCGCGGACGAGCAGCACCTCGACGCCGACCTCGCCGGCCGGGTCGTCGAGGCGGAACGCCGCGACCTTCTCGAGCGGCCCGGGATCGCCCTCGAACCACGGCTGGCTCGGCGCCCAGGCCGCGAGGGCCTCGAGCTTCGACGGGACGAGTTCGGCCTGGTGGAGGAGTGCCATGCCGCGATCGTAGGGGGCACGACCGACGCCGGCCAGCGCGGGCCTAGCCTGGTGCGGTGACCGCGACCCCCTCCGCCGCCGGCCCTGTCCGCACCGCCGAGCCCGCGCCTCCTGTGCCCGGCACGTACCGCCACTTCAAGGGCGGCCGCTACGAGGTGATCGGCACGGGGCGGCACGTCGACACCGAGGAGGCGCTGGTCTTCTACCGCACGCTCTACGGCGACCGCTCGCACTGGGTGCGTCCCGTGGCGCAGTTCGTCGAGCGCGTCACGCGAGACGGCTGGGACGGGCCGCGGTTCGTCCGCGAGGAGCCGCAGCCGGAGCAGCCGGAGCAGCCGGAACCGGAGCCGCAGTCGGAGCCGGGCACGGAGCCCTAGCCCGGGGGGACGCGGGCTTCTCGCACCCACCCGTGGCGTCCGGAGTGCGGACGGGCGACGTCCCCCGGAACGGGGTCTCGGAGGTCCCCGAAGTGGGGGACCGCGACTCGTTGCCTGCCCCCGGGGGGTCCTCCACAATGAGGACTGCCGCGTCCCGACCCGCGGCGACGCTCCCCGCGACTGAACCCGCGCACGAGGCGTCTCGCGCCCGGCTGCCCGGGCGAGCTCCTGGAGTCACCCGTGCCCCGTCCCGTCGCCCCTGCCCTCTCGCCTGCGCTCCCGGCCGGCCTCCCGCGCGCCCTCTGGCGCCTCCTGCTCGCGGTAGCCGTCGTGCTCGCGGGCCTCGCCGTCCCGGCCCTGGTCGCGCCGACCGCCGCCCGCGCGGCCGACGGGCTCGCCGTCACCTTCACCGAGTCCGCGCCCACCAGCACGCTCGTCGGCGGCGCCGTCGCGGTGACGCTGACGGCCTCGAACGCGACGTCGACGCCCGGCTACAACCTGACCCTCACCGACGTGATCCCGGTCGGCGCGACGTTCGCCTCGGCCGACGCCGGCCTCGGCTCGCCCAGCCGAGTCGTGAAGCTCAAGGACGGCACGACGAAGCTCATCTGGTCGAACGTGGCCGACCTGCAGGCCGGGGTCACCGTCGCCCACACGTACTCGTACACGACCTCGGCGGCCGTCGGGGCCGTCGTGACGACCTCGGGCGCCGCCTTCGCCAGCTCGGCCGCGCGGACCCTGCCGAAGTTCGACGCCGCCGGCGCGCCCGTCGCCGACCCGGCCGTCGTGAGCGCGACCGGCGGCTCGACGACCACGCTCGTGCCGTTCAAGCTAGACAAGAAGGAGGACTCGAGCCCCGAGGGCGAGCTGCTCCGCGGCGTGCACGACCACCCCACGACCTACACGCTGACCGTCACGAACAACGAGGTCGGCCGCTCGACGGGCTTCTCGATCGTCGACTTCCTGCCTGCCGGCCTCGAGTTCCTCGGCTGCACGAGCGTCGACAACAGCGCGGCCGACACGGTCGAGTACCCGGGCGCTCCCCGCCTCGACAGCAGGCCGCTGCCCGACACGGCCGGGCTCTGCCACGAGCCGGCGAGCGTCAGCACCGTCCGGGTCGACCCTGACGGCACGGCCGGACCGCTGGCCCTCGGCGTGTACACGCGGGTCGAGTGGACCGGCCTCGGCGACCTCGCCGCCGGCGCGACGACCACCCTGCGCTACGCCGCGGCCGTGCCGCTGCGCGAGAACGAGCTGTTCCCCGCCGGGGCGCCCGCTGCGGGGGCGACCGGCCTCTCCACGGCGAACCTCGACAACAACACCGGCAGCGAGACCCGCGACGAGCAGCCGCTGACGAACAGCGCCACGACGTCGGGCAGCTGGCAGGGCACCGTCTACACGTCGTCGGCGACCGCGACGGTCAGCGCCGAGGACGTGCGTATCGTCAAGACCCGCGGCGTCAGCGGCGACGACCAGGGCGCGATCCGCCAGGGCGCCACGACGAACTGGCACCTCGCGATCGCCACCTCGGAGTACGCGCAGGGCACGAGCGACCTCACCGTCGTCGACACGATCCCGGACGGCCTGTCGTACGACGCGGGCTCCGCCACGCACCGCCAGTCGGGCACGGCCTTCGCACCCGTCTCGACCACCCCGGGCACGGCCAGCCCGTGGACCCAGGCGATCACCTGGACGGTGCCCGGCTTCACGGCGACGAACGGCGCCTTCACCGTCGACTTCACGACGACCACGCTCGCCTCGTACCGCAGCGGCGTGGGCCCCGTGGCCGCCGAGGACTCGTGGACCAACCGCGTCGACCTCACCTCGACGTCGACCCTCGTCGACGCACGCAGCACGCCCGACTCGCTGCGCAGCCACGTGCTGGCGACCCCGGACGACTCGTCCGCCGGCCAGGAGGCCGCCGCCGTCGTGCTCACGAAGCAGGTCGCGGTGCCGCAGACGACCGCCGACTGCACCACCGCCTCCTGGGTGCCCGAGGGCGGCGCAGCCCCCTCGTACGGCCCCGGCGACACGGTCTGCTGGAAGATCGAGGCGACGTTCCCGGTCGGGCTCAACACGGTGTCGACCACGGTGAAGGACTTCCTGCCCGCCGGGTTCGCCTTCGTGGGCGCCGCGTACGGCGCGGGCCACACGGCCGCTCGCCCCGACGCCGTGTCCGACGGAAGCGTCATCTCCTGGACCCTGCCCGACGAGGCGTCGGGCAACGTGTTCCAGGCGATCGTCACCTCGACCATCAGCGACCCGACGGCGGCCGCCGACGGCGACATCACGGCGAACCTCGCCAAGCTGACGTTCACGAACACGGCCGGTGCCGTCTTCCAGCTGCGCGACCAGGCCGACGCGGTCTGGACCGAGCCGCAGCTCACGACGGCCAAGACGGCCACGCCGACCACCGTGCAGGGCGGCGACACGGTCGACTACACGGTCACCGTCTCGAACTCCGGCCGTGCGCCCGCGACCGAGGTCAGCGTCCGCGACCTGCTGCCCGCCGGCTGGACCGCCGGCCAGGTCAGCCAGGTCACCGCAGGAGGCGCGGTGACGGACGAGAGCCCGCGCTCGCGGATCGACTGGTCGGGCCTGACCGTGCCGGCCAAGTCGGGGACGACCGACGGGCGTCTCGTGCTCACCTACTCGGTCGCCGTGCCGGCCGGCATCGCTGCCTCCGACGAGTTCAAGAACACGGCGGGCGTGCGGCAGTACCAGGACGCCACCAACACTGGCACGCCCTTCACGTACACACCCGCGAACAACGTCGACAAGACCCTCACGACCACGAACGCGGCCCGCGCCGACGCCACCTCGACCGTCCGCGCCGGCGAGCCCACGGTCGCGAAGGACGTCGACGTCGCGACGGCTCCGGTGGGGTCGCAGATCACCTACCGCGTGACGACGACGATCCCGGGCGGCGTCTCGCTCTACAGCTCGGCGGAGGGGCTCGCGCCCTCGGTGACCGACCAGCTCCCCCAGGGTCTCCAGGTCGTCGGCGTGCCCACGGCCAGCATCAACGACGGGCCCGCCGCCCCCGCGTCGGTCGCCTCGGCGAACCGCCTCCGCCAGCGCGTGTCCTTCGACCTCCCGACGAACGCGCAGGGCGTCTACGTCAGCGAGCGGGGCGACGCCGACGTGGTCGTGCTCACGATCACGGCCACGGTCGTCGACTCGGCGGCGGACCCGGCCGTAGTTCGCGGCTACGCGCTCCGGAACACGGGCACCCTGGCGTGGTGGCCAGCGGCCTCGGCGGCGTCGACGCCGGCACGGACGGCCTTCAACTCCCGGCCCGCCACCACCACCGTCGTCGAGCCCGCCCTCACGCTCGCCAAGACCGACGACGCCACCGCCGGCAAGGTCGTCGTGGGCCAGGCGGTCACGTACTCGCTCCGGGTGCGGAACCCTGCCGGCACGGCCGTGTCCACGGCGCACGACGTCGTCGTCTCGGACGTGCTGCCGCAGGGCCTCACCTGGGTCGACGGCGGCACCTACGACCCGTCGAGCCGCACGATCACGTTCCCCGAGATCGACGTCGCGCCCGGCACCTCGCCGGCCGACTTCACCTTCCGCGCCACCGTGGACGAGACGGTCGGCGACACCCGCATCCGCAACGTCGCCACGGCGGTCGGCAGCTCGCTCGACGGCCCCGTCGAGGGCGAGCGCACCTACTCCGCCACCGCCGAGGACACCGTGACCGTCCCCTCCCTGTCGGTGGTCAAGGCCCTCGCGGACCCGGCCGTCACGACGCGCACGACCGGCGAGCTCACGACCTACACGCTCGACGTGCGCGTCCCCGCCGGCGTCTCCGCCTACGACGTCACCGTGCACGACACGCTGCCGAGCGGCCAGGCCTTCGGCTCCCTCACGGCCGTGACCTGCGCCTCCTGCGACCCGTCGCTCACCGCGTCGATGCTCGGCACCCCGAGCACGGGCACGATCGGCTTCTGGCTCGGCGACGTCACGGCGGCCGCAGCCGAGCGCGTCGTGCACCTCGAGTACACCGCGTACGCGCAGAAGTCGACGACGTCGGGCCAGGTGCTGACCAACGTCGCGCAGGTCGCGTTCGACAAGACCGACAAGATCGACGGCAAGCCGGCCTCGCGCCCGCTCGCGGCCTCGTACGACTACACGAGCCTCGCGTCGACCGCCGCCGTCACCGTCGTCGAGCCGCGCCTCGTGCTCGACAAGCGCGTCGACGGCCAGGTCGGCGACGCCGACACCCGTCGCGCCGTGCCCGGCGAGACCCTGACGTACCGCGTCGCCGTGACCAACACCGGCACCGGCCCCGCGTACGACGTGCAGGTCACGGACGCGCCGGACACTCGCTTCACGGGCTTCACCCCGGTCGAGGGAGGCGCGGGCACCGTCACCGGCGCCGTCCGCAGCTGGACGATCGACGGCCCCGTCGCCCCGGGCGAGACCCGCACGGTCGTCTACCGGCTGACCGTCCCCGCCGGCCTCGGCTCGGCCGACGAGGTCGCCGGCCCCGAGCTCGCCAACACGGCCGACGTGGCGTCGTACGCGGGCGTGGCCGACCAGCCGACCGACGGCCGAGACTACGAGACATATCACGACGTCGACGCCGACACGGTCGGCATCGAGGTCGACCTGGCCTCGCTCGCGGGCTCGACCTGGTTCGACGCGAACGGCGACGGCGTCCGCACGGCAGGTGACCCGGGGCTCTCGGGCGTCGGCGTGACCGTCGTCTTCGCGGGCGTCGACGGCGTGCTCGGCACGGCCGACGACGAGCGCCACCCGACGACGTCGGGCCCCGACGGCTCGTGGAAGGTCGACCACCTGCCCGGCGGCAGCTACCGGGTCGACGTCGACCCCGCGACCCTGCCGGCCGGCCTCGTGCCGAGCTACGACCTCGACGGCGTGGCCTCGGCGAACTCGGCCGTGTTGACGCTGGCCGAGGGCGCCGACCGCACCGACGCCTCCTTCGGCTGGGCCGGCAGCGGCTCGCTCGGCGACCTCGTCTGGGCCGACCGCGACGGCGACGGCCGCCAGGGCGCGGGCGAGCCCGGGATCGGCGGCGCCGAGGTGCTCGTGACGTGGGCGGGCCAGGACGGCGACCTCGCGACCGAGGACGACAACGTCGAGTGGGAGCGCGACAGCGACGCCGAGACCGGCGCGTGGTCGGTCGGCAGCCTGCCCGCCGGGAACTACTCGGTGAAGGTCGGCAGCCTGCCGGCCGGCTACCTGCTCGCGTCCGGCCCCGCCGGCGTCTCGGGCCTCGGCGGCCGCACCGCGACCAGCACGCTCGTGCTCGGCGCGGGCCAGCAGGTCGTCGACCAGGACACCGGCTGGCGCGGCACCGGCGCGATCGGCGACCGCGTGTGGCTCGACCGCGACGGCGACGGCGTGCAGGACGACGGCGAGCAGGGGCTCGTGGGCGTCCAGCTCACGGTCACCTGGGCCGGCGCCGACGGCGAGCTCGACACGGCCGACGACGCGGTCGTCCCCGTGGTCACGGGCACCGACGGCTCGTGGCTCGTCGACCACCTGCTGCCCGGCGAGCACCGGGTCACGGTCACGGGCGCGCTGCCCGAGGGCGCGACCTCGAGCTACGACGAGGACGGCACCGCCACCGGCACCGCAGGAGGCGACAGCACGACGCGCGTCGTGCTCGCGGCCGGCGACGCCCCGCACCTGACGGCCGACTTCGGCTACGAGGTCACCTCGAGCATCGGCGACCGCGTGTGGTGGGACGTCGACGGCGACGGCGTGCAGCAGCCCGGCGAGCCCGGCCTGCGCGGCGTGGGCGTGACGGTCACCTGGCTCGGCGCGGACGGCGTGCTCGGCACGGCCGACGACCTCGTCTTCGGCGCCGTCACCGACGACGAGGGCGACTGGCTCGTCCGCGACCTGCCGAACGGCGACCACACGGTCGCCGTCACCTCGGGCGTCGCCCCCGGCTTCGTGCCGACGCACGACGCCACCGGCCCGGCCGACGGCGTCTCGCGCACCTCCCTCTCGAGCGAGCGCTCCGTCGACCTCGACCAGGACTTCGGCTACCGCGGCGACTCGACGATCGGCGACCGGGTCTGGCTCGACCGCGACGGTGACGGCGTGCAGACGAGCGACGAGCCCGGCCTGCCCGGCGTGCGCGTCACGGTGACCTGGGCCGGGCCCGACGGCACGGCCGGCACCGCGGACGACGTAGCGCTGCCCTCGGTGCTGACGGACGCCTCCGGGGCCTGGTCGGTCGGCTCGCTGCCCCTCGGCTCGTTCTCGGTCGTGGTCGACCGGAGCACGCTGCTGCCCGGCCTGTCGTCGGTGCACGAACGTGACGCCGACCTCGACCTGGCCACGACCGTCGTCGTCGCCCGGACCGGGACGACCGTCGACGACGCCGACTTCGGCCTGCGCGGCGACAGCAGCGTCGGTCGGGTGGTCTGGCTCGACCGTGACCGCGACGGCGTGCTCGACGACGACGAGCGCGGCCTCGGCGGCGTGCGGGTCGACGTGCTCTGGGTCGGCCCCGACGGCCGGTTCGACACGGCCGACGACGCCGTGTTCAGCGCCGTCACCGCGACGGACGGCAGCTACCTGGTCGACGGCCTGCCCGCGGGCAGCTACCGCGTGAGCGTCGACAGCGCCTCCGTGCCCGCCGGGCTCGGCCTGGTGCGCGACGAGGACGCCAGCCCCGACGGGGTCACGACGATCGAGCTGCCGGTCGCCACGGCGCACCGGACGGCCGACTTCGCGTTCGCGGGCGGCGCCTCCGTGGGCAGCTCGGTCTGGCTCGACACGGACGGCGACGGCGTGCGCTCGTCGGACGAGCAGCCGGTGCCGGGCCAGCGCGTCTCGCTGACCTGGGCAGGCCCCGACGGCGTGCTCGACACCGCGGACGACCAGCTCTTCTCCACCCTGACCGCGGCCGACGGCTCATACCTGTTCACCTTGCTGCCCGACGGCCGCTACCGGGTGTCCGTCGACGGCGGCGTGGCTCTCGCCGCGGTGAACACCGGTGACCCCGACGGAGGTGCCCCGAACGTCTCGCAGGTCGAGATCGCCGGAGGCGCGTCGAACTTGGTGCAGGACTTCGGCTACCGAGGCACGAACGCCCTCGGCGACACGGTCTTCTGGGACCGCGACGCGGACGGGACCGACTCGGCCGGCGACCCGCGCCTGCCCGGCGTGCAGCTCGAGCTGACCTGGCTCGGCCCCGACGGCGTGGCCGGCGGCGGCGACGACGTCGTGCTGACGACGACGACCGACGACGCGGGCTCGTGGCGGGTCGACGGTCTGCCCGACGGCCGCTGGACGGTCGCGGTGGTCGGCGGCGTGCCCGCGGGGCTCACGCCGAGCAGCGACGCGGACGGTGCGGACGCCACGGGCGGGTCGGACGGTGCGGGTGACGCACCGGCCGACGGCCGCAGCGCGCTCGAGCTGGGCGGCGGCGTGGTCGACCTCGAGCAGGACTTCGGCTTCGCCGGGGCGGGCTCGATCGGCGACACGGTCTGGCTCGACGAGGACGGCGACGGTCGTCAGGGCGACGACGAGGTCGGGATCCCCGGCGTCACGGTGACCCTGACCTGGGCCGGCGTCGACGGCGTGCTCGGCTCGCCCGACGACCGGGTCGAGACGGCCGTCACCGACGAGCAGGGCCGCTGGCTGGTCGAGCACCTCGCCGCGGGCGAGTTCCGGGTCGAGCTGACGGGCGGGGTGCCCGCCGGGCTGACGACGACGCGGGCCGGGTCCGAGTCTGGTGCTGGTGCTGGTTCGGGCTCCGGCCCTGGTGCCGGCAGCGGCTCCGGTTCCGTGCCGACGAGCACGACGACGCTGGCGGCCGGTGAGGCCGACCTCGACCAGGACTTCGGCTTCCGTGCCGACGCGTCGCTCGGCGACTCGGTCTGGCTCGACGTCGACGGCGACGGCGTACGCGACCCGCACGAGCCCGGCGTCGGCGGCGTGGTCGTCACCGTGCGCCTGGCCGGTGCCGACGGAGCCCTCGACACCGCCGACGACCTCGTGCTGACGCGGACGACCGACGCGTCGGGCGCCTGGACCGTCGACGGCCTCCCGGCCGGGGCGGTGCGGGTCAGCTACGACCCCTCGACCCTGCCTGCGGGCACCGTGCCGGCCTCCGACCTCGACGGAGACACCCTGACGGCGACCACCGTGCAGCTGGAGGCCGGCGAGCAGCAGCTCGACGTCGACTTCGTGGTGCGCGGAACGGCCGGCGTCGGAGGCGTCGTGTTCGACGACGCGGACGGCGACGGAGTGCGCGACCCGGGCGAGAAGGGCGTCGGAGGCGTCGGCGTGACGATCGTCTGGAGCGGACCCGAGGGGCCGGTCACGATCGTCGTGACGACCGGGCCCGACGGCAGCTGGTCGGTCGGCGGTCTGCCCGCCGGCGACTACACGGTGACGGTGTCGATGGACGGAGTCCCCGCGGGGACGCGGCCGAGCACGGGCGTGCGCACCACGTTCACGCTCGCGCCCGGCGGCTCCGAGCAGGTGCTCACCGGCCTGACCGCGCAGCGTCTCGCCTTCACCGGTTCCGACCTCGGCGGAGTGCTGCTGATGGGGCTGTCACTGCTCGTCGCCGGAGGCGCGGCCCTGGTCGTCTCGCGCCGGCCGAGCCGTCGCCGCCGCACCGTGACGGAGGACTGAGGAGGCGCCTCCTGCGGGCGACGATGACCTTCGACTTGCCACTTGGTGGGCCTCTGAGTCGTGCCAGACCCCGCCAACTGGCAACTCCCGAGGTGCCCAGACCGAGCAGCGACCCGGGATTCTGCGGGGACACTCAGGCTCGTGGTGCATGCTCGTCGTTTCGCCCGCGCCCGCCCGTACCCCTCGGGAGCGCTGGGCGGACGTGCCGGGCCCCGAGGCCCCGCTGGAACCGACACCGACCCGTCACCTCGACAGCACCTGCCGGTCGACCGGTCCGCCCCTGGCGGAACGGTCGGGCCGCCTCCGGGACCGACTCCCCGGCCGTGCCGTCGTGCACCGCGCCTCCCGCGGTGCTGCGCACCCGAGGCGCAGAGGTGAGTCGACGTGCCCCCGACCGAGGCGCGCCGAGCAGGCCGGCCGAGCAATGGGACGACATGACCTCCGAGAACACCCCCGCCCCCGAGGGCACCCGCAGCACCAGCACCGCCAGCACCACCCGCTCCACCACCGACGACTCCGCCGGCACCGGCACCGGCACCGGCACCGCGGCCGCGCCGCTGACTCGCCGGGCGATCGCCGCCAGCCGTCGCCGGGCGAGCCGCCGCCGCCTCGTCGGAGTGACCGCGGTCGCCGCCGTCGCGATCGTCGCGGGCACCGGCTTCGCCTTCGTCAACCGTGCCCCGTCGGCCGAGGCCGTCGCCGCGGCCCACGCGCAGAGCGTGAAGCAGAACGAGGAGGCGATCGCCGACTCGCTCGCCGAGGCCCAGGCCAAGACCACGATCGACATCGCCTCGCAGGTCGTGACCTCGACGAAGGACAAGGTCGACGCCAGTGCGCTCGAGACCTCGGTCGCGTCGCTCGCGGACTACGAGAACCTCGACTCCGACACCCTCGCCGCCCGTGTTGCCGAGACGGCGACGACGGCGCAGACGGTCCAGGCCGCCGCGTCCGAGGCCGACCGCCAGGCCGCTGCCGCCGCCGCTGCCGCGAAGGCCGCCGCCGAGGCCCAGGCCGCCGCCGAGGCGCAGGCCGCCGCTGAGGCTGCCGCCGCCGCTGCCGCTGCCGCCCAGGCCGCCGCGAACACGCCCGCCGCCGCCAAGGCCGCCGCCCAGCAGCTCGCCTCGTCGAAGTACGGCTGGGGCAGCGACCAGTACGGCTGCCTCGTGAACCTGTGGCAGAAGGAGTCGGGCTGGAACTACAAGGCCTCGAACCCGAGCAGCGGAGCCGCCGGGATCCCGCAGGCGCTCCCGGGCAGCAAGATGGCCTCGGTCGGGACCGACTGGGCCACCAACGCCACGACGCAGGTCACGTGGGGCCTCGACTACATCAAGCGCGCCTACGGCACCCCGTGCAGCGCCTGGGGCCACAGCCAGTCGGTCAACTGGTACTGAGCCCGCCCGCCGGTCTCGGCCGCGTCCCGTCACGGGGGTGACGGGTGCGCCGATCCGACAGAGGAGGTCCTCCCCGAGCTCGGGGAGGACCTCCTCTGTCGGTTCGAGCCTTCGCCGCTAGCCGCGCGAGCTAGTTCTGCGGCGGGATCGTCTGCCGGTCCGTGGGCTTGTCCGTGGTGACGGGCGCCTCCACCGAGGGCTCGGGGGTGGCCGGCTCGGGCGTCGCCGTCGGGCTCACCGGCGACGGGGTCGGCGTCACGACGGGGTCGTCACGCTCGCCGCAGCCCGCCAGCGCCCCGACGGCGAGCGCGGCCACGGACAAAGCTGTCACGGCTCGCGCCGTCACGGCTCGTGCCGTCCTGCCTGCACTGCCCGTCCTGGCCCTGCCGCGCATCCCGCCCCTGCCGTCCATGTGCCGAGCCTACGCACGAGCGGGATCCGCCGAGTGGTCCCGAACTGTCGTCGCGCTCGCCGGGGACGACGACATCCGGCCACTCGGCGGGGTGTGGCGCGTCAGACGGCGCCGACGAGGGTCCAGACGCCGCCGTCGCGGCGGGTGACCCGGGCTCCGCGCACCTCGGCCAGCCGGTCGACCGTCGACTCGACCGCGGAGCCGACCCCGAGGGCGAAGTCGTCGTCCGTCCCCGTGAACCGCACCACGAGCTGGGGCTCGCCACGCAGCATCATGATGTCGTTCGCCTCGACGGTGGCGTGCTCGGCCGCCGACGCGGCCGCACCCGGCAGAAGCGTGTCGGGTCGCACCCCCGGTCGCAACGACCCGACGGAGAGCATCACGCGATAGGAGGGCATGCCTCGATCCTGCCCGACTACCGGTCGTCCTCCGACGCCGGGGCGATCTCCGTCGGCTCCGACACGAGTCGCATCCCCACGGTCGTCGACGCCGACTCGAGCAGCTCGGCGACCCAGAGGCGGTTGACGGCGGCCATGCGGCTCCCGGCATAGACGAAGTGGAGCGGGATGGACTCGTGCATCCAGATGACGGAACGGCCCTGACCGGACGGCTGGTCGTCACGCCACGTCAGCGAGAAGCTCTCGTGGCGGCGCAGCTTGGTCACCACGGCGAGCTGCAGGTGGGCGAGAGCTCGGTCGTCGATGTCGATGGCATATCGATCCGACCCGTAGAACAGTGTGCCCAAGTGCTTCCCTCCCTGCCGTTCGAGCGTAGATGCCTGCAGGCGCATGGAAGATTCCTCCTCCCACCCCTTGACACGGTGGTCATCCCGTCGCTATGCGAGGTGGTCCGATTCTTCGTCCGCGCGGGACGTGCTGCCGACACGAGTTCACCTGCGCGACCCAAGCCCGACTCGGCACCGACCCGCGGGCCTGCCAGGCTCGGGGCATGAAGCGCACCGCCTCCGCCCGTCTCGAGTTCGACGTCGCCGGCCCGGCCGAGTTCGTCCTGTCGGTCGCCGCCTCGGCCCTGTACGAACAGCGAGCGGAGGAGGCGCTGGTCGTGACCCAGGACGGCGCCCCCGTCACCGTGCGCGAGCTCGTCGACCAGCACGGCACCCGCCTGCACCTGTGCGACGTCGGCGCCGGCCGGGTGCTCGTCGACTACCGCGTCGTCGTCGAGGGGAGGCTCGCCCCGCCTCCGGTCGACGAGCTCGACCTCGTGCGCTCCCGTCGCCCGAGCCGCTACTGCGAGTCGGACACCCTGGCCCCGACGGCGCGGGCGGAGTTCGGCGGCCTCGCGGGTCGCGACCTGCTCGCGGCCGTCAGCTCGTGGGTGGGGTCGCACCTCGCCTACGTCCCCGGTGCCAGCGCGCCGACCGACGGAGCCGTGCAGACGCTGCTCGACCGCCAGGGCGTCTGCCGCGACTACGCGCACCTCGTGATCGCCCTGCTCCGCGCGCTCGACGTCCCGGCCCGGCTGGTGTCGGTCTACGCGCCGGGGCTGTCGCCGATGGACTTCCACGCCGTGGCCGAGGCCTTCGTCGACGACGAGTGGCACGTGGTCGACGCGACGACGCTCGCGCCGCGGAGCACGCTGCTGCGCATCGCGACCGGCCGGGACGCGAGCGACACCGCGTTCCTCACCAGCCACGGCGCCGCCGTGACCGTCGCGTCGATGCAGGTCGGCGCCGTCGCCGACGAGCTGCCCCGCGACGACGTGACCGCCTTCGTAAGCCTCGGCTGAGCGTCAGGCCACGAGCCTCGGCTGAGCGTCAGGCCAGGAGCCTCGGCTGAGCAGGCCGCTCAGTCGACCTCGACCGCGGGCCACGACGGCGGGCCGGCCGTGCCCGCCGGGTACTCGTCGATCGGGACGTCGCCGGCGCGCCACGCGTCGAGCACGGGGGCGACGATGCGCCACCCCTCGACGGCCGAGTCGCCGCGCACCGACAGCGTGGGGTCGCCGTCGAGGATCCCGGCGAGCACCTCGCCGTAGGCCGTCAGGTCCCCGAGGCCGAACTCGGCGTGCAGGGTCGCCCGCGACAGGTCGTACGAGTCGCCGGGGCCGTTGACGTTGAGCTCGAGCGACATCTCGTCGGGGGCGATGGCGATGCGGAGGCGGTCCGGCGTGCCGCCGCCGACGAACTCGCGCGGCACGTGGGTCGGCGGGCGGAAGGTGATGACGATCTCGCGCCTCCTCGAGGCCAGGGCCTTGCCCGAGCGCAGCCGGATCGGCACGCCGGCCCAGCGCCAGTTCTGCACCTCGACCACCATCTCGGCGAGCGTCTCGGTCTCGATCGACGCGTCCACCCCCTGCTCGGCGGTGTACGCGGGCAGGTCGCGGCCCTCGATGGTGCCGGCCGTGTAGCGGGCGCGACGGCTGTTCGCGACGGGGTCCCCGTCGAGGAGGCGCGTGGCACGCAGCACGAGCTGCTTCTCGTCCCGCAGGTCGACGGCCGTCAGGGTCGAGGGCGCGTTCATCGTGAGCACGGCCATCACCTGCAGCAGGTGGCTCTGGATCATGTCGACGAGGGCGCCGGCGTGGTCGTAGTAGCGGGCCCGGCCCTCGAGGCCGAGGGTCTCGTCGTAGACGATGTCGATGCTCTCGACGTGCTGGTTGTTCAGCATCGGCTCGATCAGGCGGTTCGCGAAGCGCAGCCCGAGCAGGTTGAGCACCGTGGCCCGGCCGAGGAAGTGGTCGACGCGGTGCACGCGCTCCTCGGGGACGAGCTGCAGCACGAGCTCGTTGAGGTGTGCGGCCGACGCCACGTCGGTGCCGAACGGCTTCTCGAGGGCGAGCGCGGTGCCCTCGGGCAGCTGCACCTGCTTCAGGGCCTCGCAGGCCTTCTCGGTGACGGCGGGAGGCAGCGCGAAGTAGATCGCGGGAGGTGCCTCGCACGCGTCGAGCAGCGTGGTCAGGGCGTCGGCCGACGTCACGTCCGCCGTGATGTAGCGGGTCGAGGCGAGCAGGGCGTCGACCGCGGGCCCGGCGGCTTCGACGCTCGCGAACGAGTCCCTGACCCGCTGGTGCCACTGTTCGTCCGAGTACTCCTCGACGCCGGCGCCGATCAGCTGCACGCGTCGCACCGGCTCGTGGGCGAGCAGCCCCCCGAGCCCGGGCATCAGGAGGCGGGCGGCCAGGTCGCCGGACGCGCCCAGGATCAGGAGCGTCACCGGCTCGCTGCTCGGCCCGCCCTCGTCGCCGATGGTCGCCTCCGTGGCGGGGTCGCTGGCCGTCTGTCGCGTCGCGGTCGTCATGCGGACGACGCTAGACCGCGCGCCGGTGCGGTGCCCTGCCCTCTCGTCGTGCGCCGCCGCCTCAGCAGCCCAGCTCGGGCAGGCTGGCGCGCTCGTCCCACTGGCTGAACGAGAAGACCGCGCGACCCGACGTGTCGGCCGCCGTGAACGACACGGGCCGCGGCTCGCCCTCGGCGGAGACGACGAGGGTGCCCACGACCGAGGTGTCGTCCCCGACGACGAGCTCGACCGTGTCGGGCTCGCCCGGGCCTCCCTCGACGACGGCCCCCGTCGAGACGGTGACCGCGGCGTCGCCGCTGCGCAGCAAGGTCGAGAGCAGGGTGGGAGGCGAGAGCAGGGGCGCGAACCGGGTCACGGCCTCGTCGGCGGCGGACACGCAGGAGGCGCCGTCCGTCGTGATCTCGGCGTCGGCACCCGAGGTGCGGACGTAGGTCGTCTGCACGCCCGAGTCGTCCTCGACCTCGACCCGTGCGGAGTAGTCGGAGGCGGTCCCGACGAAGGACACGCCGAGGACGCGGCCCTCGGGCTGCACGTCCGACTCCTGCGGCGCTGCCAGGAGCTCGGTGAAGGTGCCGGCCATGGTGACGGACGTGGCGGTGCGGACCGAGCGCAGCACGGAGTCGAGCGCCGTCGGGCCGTCGAGGTACTCGAGGCCGTTCCGGTCGGGGTCGGACAGCTCGACGTCGGGGAGGGCGACGCCGGTGGGCGTCGGCACGGCGGGCGGCTCCGACGCGCAGCCCGCGAGCAGCGCCGCGGCGAGCGGCAGGGCCGCGACCGCGAGCAGGCGTCGCCGCGAGCAGCCGTCAGCCGGCATCGGCGTCGGCCACGCAGACGCTCTGGGCCGACTGGTCGCCCAGGTCGGCCGGCTCGAGCGAGACGGGGTCGCCCGCGGTCGCCTCGGCCGCGCGCACCACGAAGCAGGAGTCGTCGGTGACCAGGCCGCCGACCCGGGGGATCCACGCCTCGGTGCCGCGCACGAGCTGCGTGAGGTCGGTCGCCGCACCGTCGGAGGCGACGGCGTAGAGGTCGTAGGGCACGTCGGGGCCGTCCCAGGTGAGGCGCACGTTGCCCTCGCCGACGGCGACGGTCAGCGCGGTGACCTGGGGCGGGCCGGCCGAGGTGAGCGACAGGATCATCAGCGTCGCCCCGACCCCGACCGCGAGCACGGCGAGCACGCCCGACACGATGAACGCGGGGTGGCGCCAGAGCGGTCGCTTCTTCTCCTCGCGGTGCTCGAGCTCGGGCAGCACGCCGATCTCACTGCCGAGCGGCCTCTTCGGGGCGGCCTCGACCGCCTCGCCGCCCTCGCCGAGCCGCGGGGCTCCCGGCTCCCAGCCGAGCCGGGACGCCGTGAGCGAGCCGGGCGCCGTGGTCCAGGACGGGGCGAGGGGCCCCGAGGCGACGGGGAGCGAGGAGGCGGGGGCCGGGGGGAGCGAGGAGGCGGGCATCGGAGGGAGCGGGGCCGCGGCAGCGGGCGGCGCCGAGGACGTCGGGGGAGCCTCGACCGAGTCCACCGGGACGTCGGCAGCGCGCCGGGCCCGGCGGCCGCGCGTGACGGTCAGCTCGAGGTCGTCGTCGGCCTCGGCCGGTCGCACGCCCTCGGACTCGTCCTCGGAGCCGCCCCCGCGGTGCTGTCCGTCGCTCATGGTCCCCCTGGGCCGTCACCGCCCGGTCTGTCGACGGTGGCCCTTAGTATATGGATCACTCGACGAGAGGGGAGCCGGGGGAGTGGGACGTTCTCTGCGTGCCGCCGTGCTCGCCGTGGTCGTCGCGACCGCCGCCTCCTCGGCGTTGCTCACCGGCACGGCCGGGTCGGCGCTCGCCGCAGCCCCCGGCTCGTCCGCCGCGTCGCCCGGCTCGACCGCAGCGCCCGGCGAGGCCGAGGTGCCCGCCGATCCCGGCCTCGTGAGCATCCCCTTCGGCGACGAGGCCGAGGTGCCCATGGCCGAGGGGTGGTCCGTCGCCGACTGCACGGCCGTCGTCCCGCCCGCGGGCGTCGAGCTCGGCTGCGAGCCGAACCGGCTGACCCTCTCCGTCGACGAGTACGACCCCGACGCGGGCACCGCCGTCATGCCGGTCGAGCTGCGCACCGGCCCCACCCGCGTGACCGTCTCGTACCGCGTCGAGCAGGCGCCGCCGACCCCTCCTGCCGCTCCCGAGCTCGTCTACGACCACCCGTTCGACTCCGGTGCGGTCGCGCTCGTGCCGCTGTCCGACCTCCTCGTCCGCTGCGACGGCTGCGAGGGCGTCGGCGCCCGACTCCAGGTGCGCGACGTCTCGCCCGAGGGTGCGGCCGTGGCCCGGGCGACCCCCTCGCACCTCGCCGTGCAGTCGGCGCCTGGGTTCGTCGGCGACGCCGTCGTGTCGTACCGGCTCCGCGACGCGCAGGACCAGTGGTCGGAGACGACCAGCCTCACGGTGGCGTTCACCGCTCCTCCTGCGGGCGCGACCGGGGCAGGCACGAGCGTGGCGGGCGCGACCGGGGCCGGGCCGCTGCAGGCGCTCGCCGTGACGGTGCCGCTCGCCGAGCAGGGCGACACGGTCGTCGACCTGGGCGCCCTGACCTTCGCCGGCCCGACCGGCGGTGGCGACGCAGCGGACGCCCCGCACCTGCTCGGCTGCGGCGCGCCCGCCGCCGGCACGGTGCGCTGCTCGGGCGACGAGGCCGTCTGGACGCCGCCCGCGAGCACCGACGACGACCCGACCACCGACGACGACCCGGCCCCGGACGTCGACCAGTTCGCGTTCCACGTCGCGACGCCCGACGGCCGCCAGGCGACGGGCAGCGTGACGCTGGTGAGGGCCGGCTCCGACGCGGCCGAGGCGCTGCCGGTCGGCCTCGCCCGCGTCGCGCCCGTCCCCGACCGCGGAGACGACGACGCCGCCGTCCGCACCCTCGTCCCCGCCCTGCCCGCGGACGACGGCGACGACGGCGCCCCCGACGCGCCCGTGCTGCTCGCGCCGCTCGTCTCGATCCTCGACCGCCTCGGAGGCACCCCGTGACCCTGCGACTCAGCCTGCGCGACACCGACGACGCCGGGGCCCCCGCCGGGCCGCCGCGTTCGGTCCTGCTCGACGTGACGGACGACACCTCCGTCGCCGAGGTGGCCGAGAGCCTCGGCGTCGACCCTTCGCTCGTGGCTCCGACGGTCCACCCCGACACCGCACTCGTCGACGCGCCCGTGCTCAACGGCCAGACCCTCCCCCCGCAGGAGGCGCCCGCCCTGCACCCGGGCCAGCCCCGTCTCGAGGTGGTCGGCGGCCCCTTCGCCGGCGAGGTCGTCCCGCTGGCCGCGGGCACCCCGCTGCGCATCGGCAGCGGCGCCGGGGTCGACCTGCGCATCGCGGACCCGTGGCTCGCCGGGCACCACGTCACGCTCACGCTCGACGCCGTCGACGAGGTCGGCGGCGCCCGCCGCGGCCCGCTCGCCGCTCGCCTCTCGGTCGTCGAGGGCGCCGCGGGCATCGCGGTGAACGGCGAGCCGCTCACCGGCGACGGGCGGATCGTCCCCGCCGACGTGGTGCAGCTGGGCAGCTCGGTCGTGCGCATCGGCCTCGCCCCGTGGAGCGACGCCGACACCGCGCCCGACGAGGTCGGCATGCGGGGCTTCAACCGCACCTCCCGCATCTCGCCCGCCACGACGCCGCCGGTGGTCGTGCTGCCGGGCGACCGCCCCGACGACGCCGACAAGACGCCGCTGCCGTGGCTGTCGGCGGTGATCCCCGTGATCCTCGGGGTGACGATGGCCCTCGTCTTCAACCGTCCCGTGATGCTGATGATGGCGGCGGCGTCGCCCGTCATGGTGATCGGCACGTTCCTCACCTCGCGCTCCCGCGCGAAGAAGAAGGGGGTGCGCACCTTCGACGAGTGGCAGCAGGACATCGTCGACGGCCGCACGCGCATCGCCCGGCTCGTCCGCGAGCAGCGCCTCGACCGCTGGTACGCCCATCCCGACCCGGTGGTCGTGCGCGACGTCGCGACCCTGCCGCTCTCGCGCCTCTGGGAGCGCCGCAAGCGCGACGCCGACGCCGTGCACGTGCGCGTCGGCGTCACCGAGGTGCCGCTCGACGTGCGGTTCGAAGGAGGCGGCAGCCGCGACCGCGCGACGCCTCGCCACGTCGGGGTGGCCCCCTCGCCCGTCGCGGTCGACCTCTCCGCAGGCGTCGTCGGCCTCGCCGGCGCCCCCGACGCGACCCGCAGCGCCGTCCGCGCGATGCTCGCCTCGTTCGCGACGCTGCGCTCGCCGCGGGACGCGCAGGTCGTCGTGCTCTGCGACGACGACGACGCGGCCCTCTGGGAGTGGGTGCAGTGGCTGCCCCACGCTCAGGCCGGCTCGTCGGTCGTGGCCCTCGTCGGCAACACCGACGACACCCGGCGCGACCGGCTGCGCGAGCTGAGCGCGCTGACGACAGCGCGCCTCCGTGCCTCGACCGAGCGCGGCTCCGCCGCCTTCGACTCGACCGTCGTCGTGGTGGTCGACGGCGCCCGCCGGTTCCGCATGCTGCCCGGCATGGTCTCGCTGCTCGAGTCGGGCGGGCAGGCCGATGTGCACGTCATCGCGATCGACACCGACCGCACCCGCCTGCCCGAGGAGTCGCGCACGGTCGTCGTCGTCGACGGCGAGGACCACTCGCTCGCCCGCCTCGAGTCCGACGCCGCCTACTACCCCGACGTGCTGCTCGACGGGCTGTCGCTGCCGGCGGCCGAGCAGATCGCCCGCAGCCTCTGCTCGATCAAGCACGTCAGCGGCGTCGGCGACGAGGGCATGCTGCCGACGT
Source organism: Frigoribacterium sp. PhB116 (assembly GCF_004364285.1). GTDB lineage: Bacteria > Actinomycetota > Actinomycetes > Actinomycetales > Microbacteriaceae > Frigoribacterium. The sequence continues at coordinate 39,904 of NZ_SOBE01000002.1, forward strand.
CCGTCCGGTACACCGAGCTGCTCGGCGTCGACCTGGACGACCCGCAGGCGATCGTCGACCGCTGGCAGCTCTCGCCGCGGCGCACGGCCGTCGTCGTCGGCGCGGGGCCCGACTCGCAGTTCGCCGTCGACATCGCCGCCGACGGCCCGCACGCGCTCGTCGCCGGCACGACCGGCTCGGGCAAGTCGGAGTTCCTGCAGACCTGGGTCGTCTCGCTCGCCCTCGCGAACCGGCCCGACGCCCTCAACTTCGTCCTCGTCGACTACAAGGGCGCCTCCGCGTTCGAGGACTGCTCGCGCCTGCCGCACACGGTCGGCATGGTCACCAACCTCGACGCGCGCGAGACCGAGCGGGCGCTGCAGTCGCTCGACGCCGAGCTCAAGCGCCGCGAGACCGTGCTGCGCCGCCCCGAGCTGGGCGTCAAGGACGTCGACGCGGCCTGGTCGAAGGACCCGGCGGCCGCGGCCCGCCTCGGCCTGGCCCGGCTGATGATCGTCATCGACGAGTTCGCCGAGCTCAAGACCGAGCACCCCGACTTCATCAACGGGCTCGTCCGGATCGCCCGCGTCGGCCGGTCGCTCGGCGTGCACCTCGTGCTCGCGACGCAGCGTCCGAGCGGCGTCATCACGCCCGAGATGCAGTCGAACATCAACCTCCGCGTCGCGCTGCGCGTCACCGACCGCGCCGACTCGACCGACGTGCTCGGCTCGCCCGAGGCGTCGCTGATCGGCGTGGCGACGCCCGGCCGCGGCTTCGTGCGCGCCGGGGTCGGCGTCGCGCCGGCGGCCTTCCAGACGGCCCGCGTCGCCGGCGTGCGCCCGGGCGCGCACCGCACGCGCAAGGTGCTGCCCGCGCTGGCCGAGCTCGACTGGCGCGCCGTCGGCTACCAGCCGCGGTTCCCGTCGCAGGGGGCCGCGTCGGCCGGGGTCGACCAGGACGACACCGACCTGCGCGCCCTCGTCGACCTCGTCACCGAGGCGACGCGGCTGCTCGGCGTGCCGGCCAACCCGTCGCCCTGGCTGCTGCCGCTGCCGACGATGCTCCCGCTGGAGGCGGTGGTCTCGTCCGCCGCGGACGCCCCTGCCCCCGACGGCACCGGCACCGCCGCGCACCCGCACGAGCTCGTCATCGGCCTCGAGGACGTGCCCGCGCAGCAGACCCAGCGCCCGCTCGTCTGGGACGTCGCCACGGGCTCGCACCTGCTCTTCATCGGCTCGGCGCTCTCGGGCCGCACGACCGCGCTGCGGACGCTGCTGGCGCAGGCCGTCCGGGCGCACGACCCGGCCGACCTGCACCTCTTCGTCGTCGACTACGGCAACGGCGGGCTGCTGCCGCTGGCCCGGGCGCCCCACACGGGCGCCGTGGTGACCGCGCTGGAGCCGACACGGCTGCCGCGGCTGATGACGCGCCTCCTCGACGAGCTGTCGCGCCGTCAGACGGTGCTGTCGCGCGCCTCCGTCGGCAGCGTGGTCGAGCAGCGCCGCCGGGCCGAGCCGGCCGACCGCCTGCCGTTCGTCGTCGTGGCAGTCGACGGCTGGGAGCGGGTCACCTCGACCCTGCAGTCGGACGAGCTCGTGCTGTTCCGCGACCAGGTGACGCGTGTGCTCCGCGAGGGGCCCGGCGTCGGCATCCGCGTCGTCATGGCCGCCGACCGCACCGTCTCGGGCGACCGCGTCTCGGGCTTCATCGGCGACCAGTACGTGCTGCCGCTGCGCGACGTCAACGACTACCGCGGCGCCGGCGTGATGATCCGCGAGCTGCCCGAGACGGTGCCCGCCGGACGGCTCATGTTCGGCGCGAGCGCCCGCGAGGCCCAGGTCGCGGTGATCGGCCGCGATGCCTCGGCCGAGGCGCAGACGGCCGTGCTGCGCGACATCGTCGAGGAGGCGCGGGCCGCGTTCGAGGCGGCCCCGCGCGACCCTGCCCTGCCGGTCCCGTTCCGCGTGGACGCCCTGCCCGGGGCGCTCTCGCTGAGCGACGCCGCGGAGCTGCCGCGCGCCTCCTGGTCGCCGGCCGAGTCGCCGACCGTCGGCGTCGGCGGCGACGTGCTGTCGCGGTACACGATCGACTGGCCCGCGATCGGCGGCTTCGCGGTGGTCGGCGACCGCGGCACCGGCCGCTCGACTGCGCTGGCCTCGATCGCCCACCAGCTGATGTGGGACGCGCGGCCCGTGCTCGTCGTCGCGACGCGCGAGTCCCCGCTGTCGCGCTGGGCGCGCACCGCCGAGGTGCCGCTCGCCGTCTCGCCGTCGTCGCCGTCGGCCGGCGACGACCTCGCGGCCGAGGTGGCCCGGGTCGGCGACGGCGTCGTGCTCACCGTCGTCGTCGACGACGTCGAGACGCTCCGCGACACCCCGCTCGAGCAGGCGCTGATGGCGCACCGCGACCGCCTGGCCTTCGTCGTGGCGCTGTCGCCCGACGCGGCCGGCAAGACGTTCTCGGGGCCGTACGGCGAGGTGCGGAAGACGCAGGAGGGGCTGGTGCTGTCCCCGACGTCGGCCCTCGTGGGCACGCAGCTCTTCGGGCAGAAGATCCCCAAGTTCATGGTCGGGCGTGCCGGTGCGGGCGGGGGAGCCCTGCACAGCGGCGGCCGCTGGGCGCAGGTGCAGGTGCCCGACGTGACGCGCTGACGTCGCCTCCTCGTGTGCCGCCGTGCCGCCGTGCCGCCGACAGCGGTCACGGTGAACCGGCGAGAAGTGCTCTCCGACGGGCGGGGGAGCGCAGTCCCTGCCGGCTCACCACGCCGCGGGAAGGCGTGGACCCGGCACGCCGGGCCGGCGCGGCCGGTCGCGTATCGTGGGGGACGGCTTCGAGGGGACGACGTGACGGGGACTGACGGCTGATGGCATCGCGCTGCGAGTACTGCGGGGCCGAGCTGCGCCCGAACAGCATGTTCTGCCTGTCGTGCGGGCAGCTCGTGACGTCGGGCCGGGCGCCGGTCGCGGCGCCGCTGCCGTCACCGGTGGCGAGCACGCGGCCGCCGCTCGAGCGCACGGCGCCGCCGGTCGTGCGGCCTGCCGTCGCCCCGGCGGCCGCGCCAGCGGCGACACCCGTGGCCGCACCCGCGCCCGCACCTGCCCCGGCTGCTGCCGCACCGGTCCCGGCGGCCGCGCCCGCACCTCCTTCGCCCGTCGTCGCGAACGCGACCTTCGTCGTGGCGTTCTCGACCGGGCAGCGGCTCGTCGTCGACGGCCCGGTCGTCGTCGGGCGTCGTCCCGAGCAGGCCGCGGCCGAGGCCGGGTCCGCCGCGTTCGCGGTGACCGATCCCGAGCGGTCGACCTCGCGCGCCCACGCCGCCTTCGCCGTCGTCGACGGGCAGCTCGTGGTGACCGACCGCGGCTCCGGCAACGGCACCGTGGTGCACCGAGCCGGCGTCGAGATCGAGTGCGTCGAGGGGCGGCCCGTCGCACTGCGCCCCGGCGACGAGCTCGAGCTGGGCTCGGTCGGCGCGACCGTCGCCGTCGGTTGACCGAGGCGAGGCGAGGCCGGGCCCGAGGCGAGGCCGGGTCCGAGACGCGGCCGAGACGGCGACGAGGCCGCGACCGTGACGCGGGCCGAGATCGTGACGAGCCCTAGGCTGTCGGCGTGACCACGACCCCGCGCCGTTCCCTGCTGGCCCTCGTCGCCCTCGCCTCCGTGACCGTGCTCGGCCTCTCGGGCTGCGTGGACATCGCGGACCACAGCGACCTCGACCTCGGCTCGACGGTGACGGTCAACCCGGCGCTCACCTCGTCGGCCGACGACACCCGTGTCGAGGTCACCGTGACCGACATCGCACGGGCCGATCCCGAGGACGTCGCCTCGTGGGACGAGTTCGACGCCGCGGGCGTCGACGTCTGGCTGGCGACCGTCGACCTCGCCGTGACCGAGGGGGCGATCCCGCCCGAGGGCGATCCCGGCTTCGGCAGCCAGTACTGGGGGCTCATGGTGGACGACGAGCTCGTGCACGGGGACCGTCTGCCCGGCGTGCTGGCCTTCGACGACGACTTCACCGCGGACTGCCCGCTCGAGGGGCGCGCCGTCGCGCCCGACCTGTCGCAGGGCTCCGCCACCACGTGCGTCGTGCTCACCGCCCCCGCCGGGGCCGAGCCGAGCCTCGTCGTCTTCGACAACTTCAGCATGGGCGGCCGCTACGGCCGCAGCCAGGCCGAGGCGAGCTGGGTCGTCGACGCGAGCTGACGGCCGGCGCGGCCGGCCTCGGTCGCAGCCCGATCGAGTCCGACCAGCCGCGACCAGCCCCGACCGGCAGTCCCTCTCGCTACCATCGGAGCAGTCCGACCGACGACGGGGGAGAGACGTGACCGACGACCTGGAGACCACGTGTGCGGCGCTGAAGGCGCCCACCATCGAGCTGATGAGCGCCACGATGCTGGCGCAGGGGAACCCCGGGGCGCTCGTGCGCGTGCAGGCCGCGGTCGAGGGCGTCCGCGCCGTGCTGGCCTCGGCGCCGTCGACGACGTCGTCCCCGGCGTTCGACGCGTGGGCCGCCTCCGCCCCCGCCGTGCTCGCCGAGATGGAGGCGGGCGTCGAGTCCCGTGACCCGCGTCGCGCCTGGCAGGCCTTCACCGACCCGGTGCGCGGCTTCGACCAGCTCGGCCAGGCGTGCGCGGGGATGCCGGGGTGGTGAGCCCCGCGGCCTCGCCCGAGGACGAGCGCAGGCGCCAGACCTGGCGCGACTTCTTCGCGGGGGGCGGGCGCTACGAGGTCCGCTACCTGCCCGCTCGGTGGCACGACATCGTCCGTCGCAACGTCGTCACCGCCGCGCTCATGATCGGCCTCGCCGTCGTGCTCGTCGCGGCGCTCTGGTGGTGGGGCCGTCTCGGCCCGTTCGTCCTCGGGAGCGTGCTCGCTCTCGTGATGGTCATCTACGCCCTCACGGCCCTCCACCGGCGCACGATGCTGATGGCGCAGTCCGGCGGGGAGCCCGGACTCGCCCTCGGCGTGTCCGACGAAGGCCTCCACACGCCGGTCCAGGGGGTCGGCACCGTCCCGTGGCCCGAGGTGCTCGGGATCTTCCTCGTGGACGCGCACAAGAAGGCGGATGCGATGCGTGCAGCGAAGGGGCTGCAGGGCGCCGCGGCGAGGTTCGCGGCGAAGAACGGCGCCGACTCGGTCCAGATCAACGTGGTGCTCTCCGACGGGAGGGCCGTGAGGAGGCGCATCCCGCGACGATCGCACCGTCGCGTCGTGCAGACGTGGGCCCATCACGACGGTCCGCAGTTCGGCGTGATCTCGTTCTCGATGGACAGCGCCACGGACCAGAGCGACCCGTCTGCCATGCCCCGCCTGGGTCTCGCCCTCACCGTGCAGTGCGAGGACCGCGGCATCCCCACGCGCCTCAACGACGACGCGACCCGCTTCGCAGAGCACATGATGCGCATCTCGAACGTGTTCGACTACTCGGGCGTCGACGGCACGGCCGCGGGCACGGGCGCCGACGCGTCCGGGGGACAGTCGCGCACCTGATCTGGACGGATCGTTCTGCCCCGCCCTAAGCTCGCCCTGACAGCATGACGGATCGTCGCTATGCTGCCGGAGTTGTGTGCCTCGTCCAAGGGGGGACACGGGGGCGACACCACCGGTGCGTCCCGTGTACACGAGCGTTCAGGAGGAAGAACCATGGCCGACATCCGCGTCACGTCCGATTCACTGTCAGGCGTCTCGAACCAGCTGTCCTCGGGATCGCAGTCGATCGAGTCGCAGCTGCAGAACCTCAAGTCCCTCGTCGACGGCCTCGTCGGCGGCGACTGGTCGGGTGCGGCGTCGCAGTCGTTCCAGGAGCTCTACTCGCAGTGGGACCAGTCGGCGATCCAGCTCAAGGAGAGCCTGCAGGGCATCAGCGAGCTGCTGAGCCAGGCCGCCCTCTCATACGAGGAGTCCGAGAACTCGATCTCGGGCACGTTCCGCGGCTAGCAGTCATCCGCCGTCGACGCCGCCTGCTCACCAGCGGGCGGCGGTGACGGCGTAGGGGGAGTCACATGGTCCAGTACCGGGTCAGGACAGAATCGCTGGGCGAGGTCGCGAACCTCCTCCAGTCGGTCGTGAGCACGTTCGACGCGCACGTCGCCGAGACGGGCTCCGTCGTGCGCAGCGTCGTCGACTCGTCGTGGGAGGGCGAGGACGCCACCCTCTTCGAGAAGAACTGGCAGGAGTTCCAGGCCGGCGCGACCGCGTTGCGCACCGTGCTCTCGAGCCTCGCGGGGCGCCTCCAGGCTGCCGAGGGCGGCTACGGCAGCACCGAGTCCGGCCTGAGCGGCGGGTTCTCCGAGAGCGCCGGGGCCATGGCCGTCCGCCCGGCCGCCGCGTCCGCCGGGCTCAGCGAGGCCGTCCCGGCCGACCAGCAGTCCCCCCCCGCCGTGGAGGGCCCCCGATGAGCGAGCAGCAGGCCGACACGACGACGCTGCAGCAGCTCGTCGACCAGATGCAGTCGCTCACCGAGTACTGCGACGCCCTCAAGCAGGGCGCCAGCACCTTCGCCTACATGCTGCCGAACGACTGGCAGGGCCCCGCGATGGCGGCGTTCCTCGGCAGCTTCGAGCAGTGGGCCGCCGGCGCCGAGGCGCTGACGCAGTCCGCCGAGGCCCTGCACCAGCAGGCGACGACCGCGCACACCGCCTACGAGTCGGCCGTCGAGCAGCTCGACACGCAGTGGAACGACTTCAGGGGGCAGCTGCCGTGACCACCGTCAGGCTGAACGCGTTCGGGCTCGTCACCGACGGCAGCGAGATGTCGACCATCGCGTCCGACGTCACCGCCGCCTGGACGAGCCTCTCGAGCTCGCTGAGCGGGTCGGCGGGCATGGCCGGCGACGACGAGCTCGCCGAGGACTGGAGCCCGGACTACGACGACGCCGCGAAGGGCTGTGCCAAGGGCACGGAGGCGATCGCGTCGTTCCTCCAGGGCTTCGACGGCCTGTTGGCCGGCACCGGCGCCGCCTACAAGGAGGCGGAGCTCACGGGGGCAGGAAAGCCCGGCACGAGCGGCATCGAGATCCCCGCCAGCACGACTCCGTCCGCTTCGGTGCCGCCGTCCGCGCTCGGGTCGAACCCCCTCCCGGGTGGTCTCGGCGAACTGGCCGAGCTCGTCGAGGGCGCCCTGTACGCCGTCGGCGTCGTGTTCCCGCGAGGCGACACGGAGAAGCTGCGCGCGGCCGCCCTCGCCTGGGGCACCTTCGCGACCGACCTCGACCGGGCGAAGTCGCGCCTCGGCAGCAGCCTCGTCGAGCTGGCGGCGTCCGAGGTGCCGCAGAGCGGCGTCGCCGACGAGGTGCGGACCGCCATCCAGAACATGATCAGCGAGTTCTCCGAGGCGGCGAGCGGCAACGAGGCCGCGCTGAGGGACCTCGCGCAGAACATCGACGACACCTGGGCCGAGATCCGCAGCATGCTCGAGAGCCTGGCCATCGAGCTGGCCATCGACATCGGCATCTCCGTGGCGCTCTCGTTCGTCACCTTCGGCGTCGGCGCCCTCGCCGGTGCGGCCAAGGCCACGACGACCATCGCTCGCTGGGTCGTCAAGATCGCCGAGCTGATCCGCAAGCTCAAGATCATCAACCGGATCCCCGCCGACAAGTTCCTCAAGGCGTCGAGCGTGCTGCGGAAGCTCGAGCACGGACCGATGCGCTGGCGCTTCGGGGCCGAGGTCGTCAAGGGCACCATCAGCGGTGCTGCCTCCTCGGTCATCGTGTCGGCTCGCAACGGCGACGAGATCACGGTCGACTCCCTGCTCGCGACGCTCGCGGGCGGCGTGGTCGGCGGCGTCGCCGGCGGTGGCGTGGGCGCGGGCTTCGCGGCCGCCTTCGGGCGACGTGCCGGGCGCCACGCCGTGCAGCCCACCTTCTTCCGCGCCACGGCGACCGAGGCCGCCAAGGGCGCTGCCGAGGGCGCCGCCGGTGGAGTCGCGGGCGGCTACACCGAGTCCCGCATCAAGGGCGAGGACTTCAACGCCGGTCTCGCGGCCCTCTTCGGCATGGGAGCCGGCTCCGCCATGGGCGCCGGCGGCCACGGCGTCGGCGCGGCGATCGACGCGCGCGGCGGGACGGGTCTCGGCTTCGACGCCGATGCCGCCCTGGCCGGCCGCGACGGCGAGAACGTGTCCCCGCAGTTCCTCGCCGACCGCCAGGCGTCCGCCGACGGCGGGGCGCTCGCTGACCGCGGAGGCGACGCCGGAGCAGGAGGCGCGGGCCAGGCTGGCGCCGACAGCGCCGCCCCCGGGGCAGCCGGCCCGACCGGCGCGACCACCGCCGGGGACGCGACGAGCGCCCCGGGTGACGCGTCGCAGGGTTCGGCCGCGCCGACGCCCGGTCCGGCCGCCGCGGGCGGGCCGTCTGCCGTCGCGGGCGGTCAGCACGTCTCGGTCGGCACGGACGGCCCCCCGGCGGCAGCGGGGACCGGGGGCGGAACCGGCGCCACCAACGCAGGAGGCGCCTCCTCGATCCGCACCGACGGCCCGGCCGTCGACACCCGGACCGCGCTCGACACGGCGCCTGCCGGCGCCGGCGACGTCTCGCACGGCGACGCGGTCGACCGGGCGGGCGACGGGGCGCCCGACCGCAGCAGCGACGACGCTGGTCGCGACGACGCTGGTCGTGACGATGCCGGTCGTGACGACGCTGGTCGTGACGACGCTGGTCGTGACGACGCTGGTCGTGACGACGCTGGTCGTGACGACGCTGGTCGTGACGATGCCGGTCGTGACGATGCCGGTCGTGACGATGCCGGTCGTGACGACGCTGGTCGTGACGATGCCGGTCGCGACGGTGCCGGTCGCGACGATGCCGGTCGTGCCGACGACGCGGCTCGGGGCGACGACCCCGGCCGAGGCGAGGGCGACCGTGCCGACGCTCGTGCCGACGCCGACAGCCGGACCGACGCGGACGCGCGCCCCGACCCCGTGGAGCCTGCCGACGACGGCCCTGCGCCGGTCGACCCCGACGGCGCGGACACGGTCGAGGCGAGCACGGGCGCCGAGGGCGGCCGTGCCGCCGCGGCGGCACCCCTGCTGACCGCGGCCGACCTCGACGTCCACCTCGACCTGACGGCTGAGGGCGTCGACCCGACGGCTCCCGGAGGGTCGTCGTTCCTGGCCGACGTCCGCAGCGAGGTGGTCGAGGCGCAGACGAGCGCCGAGGCCGGGGCGACGACGTCCGAGACGGGTGTCCCCGCCGAGACCGCGCCTCCGGCCGAGGCCGCTGTCGGCGAGACGACGGTGTCGGACTCCGCGCAGGCCGAGCCCGCGTCGGCGACGCCCGAGACGGCTGCCGACCCGTCCGCCGTCGCGGACGCCGGTGGCCAGGTCACGCCGGACGCCGCTGGCGTGCACGCCGAGGCCACGGCTGCCGGACACGCCGAGTCGACCGTCGACCCCGACGGAGCCGCAGCCGCGGGCACAGCCGTGGCGGGCGGTGCCGCCACGGCGCTCGTCGGCGCCCCGCTGGGCCGCAGCACGCTGCTGCCTCGGCCCGGTGCGGGCACCCCGACCACGATCACGTCGACGGACGCCGCTGGTCCGACCGGCGACACCGTCGACACGACCGACGGCGATGACGCTCCCGAGGCCCGCGGCGCAAGCGAGGCCCTCGAGGCCAGCGAGGCTCACGGACCGCACGACATGAACGCAGGAGCCTCCGACGGGTCCTCGGCGGGGCACGTCGGTGAGCGCCTGACAGCGGCCGAGTTCTCCGACCTCGTCAGTGCCGACCCGGATGCCGCGTACGACTACGCCTTGGCCGAGGTGTCCGAGGGCGCGCGCACGTTCCCGGACGACGCCGCAGCCGACGCCTACGGACGATCCGTCTGGTCGGAGCACCTCGCGACCCTTCCGGAGTCGCAGACGGCTGCCATCGAGTCGTACACGTCGAACGACTACGAGCGGTGGAACGCGTACTTGCGGAGCCGCGACGAGAACGACGTGCTGGACGAGAGCCTGGCCGACGATCGCCTGAGAGGTCTGGTGGCCCACCTGGACACGGCACTGGCTTCGCTTGCCGTCCCCGACGCGGTGATGGTCGAACGCGGGATGGACCTCGATCACGTAGAGGACGACGTAGCCGATCTCGCGGGCCACTCGTTGGCCGACGACGCCTACCTCTCGACGGCCCTGGGCACCGTGCCCCGGCCGTTCGACGAGGCAGAGGCCATACTCCACTTGAAGGTGCCGGGCGGCATGCACGCCCTGTACCTCGAGAGCGTCAGCAGCACGAGGAACGAACGCGAGCTCCTCCTCGGACGAGGGCGCCAGATCGACGTCGCTCGCGTGCTCGCGCGAGACGGTCAGTGGCACATCTTCGGGGAGGTCCGATGAGCATCCGAGACAAGTATCCGCTGGAGCCGGCGGAGGAGCGTTTCGTCTCCCCGCTGCGTGTGACGCCCGAGTCGAGGGCAGGTGCGTTCAGCAAGACGGCAACGGGACCGGTCTCGTACCGAGTCGTCGTCAGGGACGGTGTCCCGCTCGGCTACGTGTGGCACGACGAGAGCGGTGGAGCTGCCGGGTGGGTGCCTCGGAAGGACGCTGGCGACGTGGGTCTCAACGCAGGCGTCTCCTGGGCTCGGGGCCTTCGCGAGCAGAAGGCCGCCGGCGCGGACTCGGTCCAGGCAGTCGAGAGACTCAGCGAACCGGGTGCGATCACGTCCTCCGCGGGATCGTCGGCGGGGTCCGAGGTGCGGGGCATCGAGTCGGTGGCCGAGTTGAGGGCCCTGGCCGCCCGGCCCTCCGCGTCGACGTGATCTGCGCTGCGGTCGATGACCACGGGACGAGGATCACGGCACGGACCGTGTCCTTCGACGGCAGATGGCGACTTCTCGGAGTGTCGCGATGAGGACGGGTGACCACGGCGACCCTGCGAAGGGACCGCTCTCTGCCGATCTGTCGGGCACCTTCACGGGCGGGCGACCGCGTTACGTCAACCACCCGGACGGCCCCGTGCAGTCCTACGACCTCGTCCTCGACGGCCGCGTCATGGGACGCGTCTGGTGGGACTCCACCGGCGAGGCGACCGGGTACGTCGCGTCGCCCCACCAGGGCGACCTTGCCCACAACATCTCGGGACGCTGGACGAAGAAGCTGTCCGAGTCGCGGGGACGCGGCCTGCCCTCCTCGGAGGCTGTCGCCGAGCTGTCGGTCCCGGGTGTCCTCCCGCCTGATGCCGGAGTGCTCTCCCCCGCCACGCACCTTGAGTTCACCTCCCTGGACGAGGCCCGAGTCTTCGAGCCCTGACTCGGTGGGAGGAGTGCGGCGCGCAGACGAGTCGCGACGGCCGGACACGACCACGGGGGCGAACGACGGATCTCGAGGATTCTGAGATGACGAGTGGCTACAAGGGTGACCCGAACAAGGGGCCGATGTCGGCCGACCTCTTCGGGACCTTCACGAACGTCCGGCCGCGATATGCGGACAAGGCGAGCGGACCGGTCACGGCCTACGACGTGGAGCGTGACGGAGTCGTCCTGGGACGGCTCTGGTGGGACTCGGCGGAGGGTGCCGCGAGTTACGTCCCCTCGCCCTCGCAGGGTGACGTCGCGAGGAACGTCGGCATCATCTGGAAGCGGAGACTGTCGGACGCGAAGTCTCGTGGCCTCACCGCGCAGGAAGCCGTGACCGGGCTGCTCGAGCCCGGTGCCGTCCCCGAGCACGCCGGCGCGATCTCTGCTGCGTCGCGGCGTGAGTTCACCTCCCTGGAGGAGGCCCGGGTCTTCGAGTCGGGAACGCCGGAGGAGACGCCGCCGCGGCTCCGTTCCTGACGGCGGTGCCGGGCGTGGTGGATCGACTTGTCTGTCCCCGCCCTGTGCCATCCTGGTCCGGGCGACCGACGAACCAGCGTCGTCGCCGCACGACCTCGGAGGGGCGCAGATGATCCTGCAGAAAGCCGTCACGCCGCAGCTGAGCGCGGCCTACCACGACCACGACCACGATCGGGTGGCCGGCTTCGTCGTGCCCTGGGGCGCCGTCGGCCACGCGCGCACGCCGCGTGAGCTGATCACGGCGCACGGCCTGGACTTCCCGGCGACGCCGTTCTCGGCCGACATGCCCCACATCGACGTGCTCCGGTTCGAGGGCACGGCGAACCTGCTCCTCGAGAAGGCCACGGGCGGTCCCGACCGGGCCACGCAGAACGTCACCGGCGGGCCGTTCCTCGACCGGCCGCCGTTCCGCGGCGACGGCTTCGTCGCCGACCCCGACCACGTCATCCCGCTCTCGTGGCTCCCGCACCGCCGCGTGCCGGCCGGCGCCGAGCTGCACCGCATCGCCGCCGACGGCACGAGCACCTACCTCGCGTACTTCCACTCCGCCGCCTGGGGCTGGATCTACGCGGACGACATCGAGGCGAGGCGTGAACGCCAGCCGCGCCTCGTCAGCCGCTTCGTCGGCGGCCTGGCCCGGATGGACGACGGCGAGGTCCGCATCGCCGACCTGATCGACGGCGGCACGCGGGTGATCGCCGTGCGCCAGGACGAGCAGGCCGAGGCCGACGGCTGGACGCAGACCACCCCGATGGTCTGGTCGCGCACCATCGACGCCGCCGACGCGCAGGAGTACTTCGAGCTCGACATCCGCACCCGCTGGAACGGCCTCGGCTACCGTGTCACCGACCAGTACCCGACCGCCACGGGCCTGCAGCTCAGCGGCACGTACACCGACCACGACGCCGACCTCGCCGAGGGGCTGCAGCTGGTCAAGATCGACGCCGCGGTCTACGAGGGCGAGCTGCCGGGCCACCTGCTCGAGGAGGCGACCATCCGTCAGACGCAGCTGCCGGAGTGGCCTGCCCTCGCGCTCACCTGACCCGCGCCCACCTGACCCGCGTCGACGCGGGCCGGCGCGGGCGCCCAGCTCGGGCCCGAGCGCTGAACCCGGCGTCAGGCGCGACGGGTCGGGCGCACCGACACCACCTCGGCCGTCGCGCCGTGGGGCAGGTCGACGACGAGGCGCACGGCGTCGGCCACCGACTGCGGCTCGAGGTACAGCGACACGTCGTAGACGCCTCCCTCGCTCTCGACCAGCTCGTGCTGCATGTCGGTGTCGACGCGGCCGGGATGGACCGAGCTGACGCGGACGCCGTGCCGGCGCTCCTCCTCGCGCAGCGAGTCGGTGAGGGCCCGCAGCGCGAACTTGCTCGCCGCGTAGGTGCTGCCACCGGGGCCGGCGGCGAAGCCCGAGCCGCTGTTGATCGCGACGACCGTGCCCTGGGCCGCGCGCAGCGCCGGCAGCAGCTGCCGGGTCAGCTCGGAGACGGCGAAGACGTTGACCTCGAAGACGCGGCGCCAGTCGTCGCGGCTCGTGCCCTCGACGGTCCCGCCGCCGATCACCCCCGCGGCGTGCACGACGACGTCGAGGCGGTCGAGCGCGGGCGCCTCGAAGGGCGACCCCGCGAGGTCCGCGACCCAGGGCGTGGCCGAGGGGAGCGAGTCGGCGAGGGCGACCAGCGCCTCCTCGTCCCGGCCGTGCACGACGACGTGGTGCGTGCGCGACAGGTCGCGGGCGACGGCGAGGCCGATGCCGCGGGTGGCTCCGGTGACGAGGGCGGTGGGGCGGGACGCGTCGGTGCTCATCGCCCCATTCTGACGCGCCGCGGCGTCACTCGCGGATGATCGGCAGCGGCCCCGTGAGCTGCGGCAGCTCGCGGTCGCTGAGCAGCCAGCGCTCGCCGGAGGCGGTCACGAGGAACGCGAGGGGCCCCGGCCGGCAGACCACGAGCGCCCCGCCGGACTGCTGCTGCAGCACCTGGTCGAGCGCGCCGCCGAGGTCACGGTCGTCCTCCGAGCCGCCGGCCGAGAGCACGGCGCAGCGCCCGTCGGCACCCATCGCCGAGAGCAGCCGGCGCACGCCCTCGGGGTCGCGCAGCTCGGGTGCCATGGGGTGCACGACGCCCATGTCGACCCACTCGACCGACTCGAGCAGGGCGTCGAGGCGCTCGCGGGGGGTGTCGACGCCCTCGGCCGCCTCGTGGGCCAGGCTCTGGACGGTGTCGCGGGCGTCGGGGGCGGCGAAGGCCTCGAGTGCCGCGATCACGGGTGCGGGCAGCTGCGGCACGGGGATCTCCTTCGGGGTCTGGATCTCCCATCCTCCCACCTGGTGCGGACGGGCGGGTCCTCCGCGCGGTCGAGGCGCCGACGGGGGCCGCGACTGCGAGGATGGGGCGGTGACCACCGCCTCCTCGTCCACCGCCTCCTCGACGCCCCCGCCCCTCGGCCTCCTCCTCGACGTCGACGGGCCGATCGCCAGCCCGGTCAGCCGCAGCATCGCCCTGCCGCAGATCACGCGAGACCTGGTCGCACTCGCCGCGGCGGGCATCCCGGTCGTCTTCAACACGGGCCGGTCGGACGCGTTCATCCGCGACGAGGTCGTCGGCCCGATGATCGCGGCGGGCCTGCCCGCCGGGGCCCGCGTGCACGGCATCTGCGAGAAGGGCGCCTCGTGGTTCTCGATCGGGCCCGAGCACGGCCCCGGCGGCATGAGCGAGGTGCAGGTCGACTCCGCCCTGGCGATGCCCGCCGACTTCGCCGCCGAGATGGACGAGCTCGTCACGGCCGAGTTCGCCGACCTGGTCTTCTTCGACCACACCAAGCGCGCCATGGTCTCGATCGAGCAGCTCACGACGGTCGAGTCGGCCACCTACCTGGCCCGCCAGCGCGAGTTCGACGAGAAGGCGATGGAGGCGCTGGTCCGGCGAGGTGCCGGGGTCCGGCGACTCGACGACGAGCGTCGCGACGCCCGCGGCGAGGTGCAGTGGCGCGTCGACCCGACCATCATCTCCACGGACATCGAGTCGGTCCGCCTCGGCAAGGACCTCGGCGCCGAGCGCGCCCTCGAGCTGCTCGCCGAGGACGGCGAGCTGCCCCTCGCCTGGCGCACCGTCGGCGACTCGCGCAGCGACTACGCCATGGCGGACTGGCTGCACGCGAACGGCCACGACGTCGCGCACGTCGACGTCCGGCCCGCCGACGGCGTGCCGGCCACCGAGTACCCGGTGCTCACGAGCGCGACGGGGCTGATCCACGACGAGGCCGGGGCGGAGTTCCTGGCGCGCTGGGTCCGCGACGTCGGCGCCTGAGCCGGCCCGCGCCTCCCTCGGGACGTGCACCCTCTGCACGGAACCCGCCTGCGGGACGTGCATCCTCTGCACGGTTCCGCGTCTCCGGGCGGGCCGCTCGACGGGTGAGTCCGGGCACCCCGGGTGAGTCTGTCCCTCGCCCGGGTGACACGACGGGCGATACCGCCGGGTATGAGGCCAGCAATGGCGCGGGTCCCGGAGGGCGTGTGCCCCACAGGAGGGGTACGACCCCCCGAACGGGTGACAACCCCGTTCCAGACCAGCCTGTACTGTTCTGATCAGTCGCCGCGAGGTCCCCCGAAAGGCCCACACGACGACCGCACCACCAGCACCACCGCTGCCCGGCGACCCACCGGGCGCACCCGACAGGCCCGTCCGAGAGGACGAGCCGCGGAGGCACCCTCCTCCGCTCACCGCCGTCGCCGGCTCACACCCAGGCCGTCGACTGCACGCACCCGTCGCCACAGCTGCCGACGCCCTCCCCGGACGTCTGCAGGCGACAACGGCTCCTCTCTGCCGTCCGGGATCTCCGCAGTCCCGAACCAGGAGAGAAGTACTCGCATGTCCCGAACCATGCGCGACGCTCCGCTGTCCCCGGAAACGGGGTCGGCCACCACGTCGTCCACCGCCGACCGCCTCGCGGCCGGCACCACCGCAACCACACCCGGCACCACCAGCACCGGCACCCTCGTCCTCGACGAGCGTCCCGACACCGCGACGACCGTCGACCAGAGGCACCTAGCACCCTCCGGACCCGTCGGCCAGCGTCGCGAGCCGGTGCCCGCTCCTCGGCCGCGGGCCGACCACGTCAGCGTGGCGGCCCGCCCCGAGGGCGGCAGGGCGCACAGCCCGGTCATGGTGCTGCTCGTGCTCATCGCGACGCTCGGCATCCTGCTCTACGCGCAGTTCCTGCTGAACCCGAGCAACCGCGGCGACATCCTGCCCTACGCGATGATCATCGTCGCCGAGGCGATCCTCGTCGTGCAGACGCTCTTCGCGATGTGGACGATCCTCTCGGGCGGCCAGGACCCCCGCGACTTCGACTTCCACGCGACACAGGACACCCTGTACGACGAGGACGAGATCGACCGCCTGGGCCTCCGCGGCACGCCGCACCTCTGGCCGATGCGCGTCGCCGGCGAGAAGATCGTCGCCGACGTGTTCATCACGGTCTACGGCGAGGAGCTCGCCAAGATCGCGACGACCGTCCAGGCCGCGCTGGCCCTCAAGGGCGAGCACCGCACCTGGGTGCTCGACGACGGCCGCAGCGACGAGGTCCGCGACCTCGCCGCGCAGCTCGGCGCGCGCTACATCCGCCGCCTCAGCAGCAACGGCGCGAAGGCCGGCAACGTGAACCACGCGCTGGCCATCGCGAAGGGCGACTACTTCGCCATCTTCGACGCCGACTTCGTGCCCGAGACGGACTTCCTGTTCGAGACGGTGCCGTTCTTCGTCGACGAGAAGGTCGCCTTCGTGCAGACCCCCCAGACCTACGGCAACCTGACGAGCCTCGTCAGCCGCGGTGCGGGCTACATGCAGACCGTCTTCTACCGCTTCATCCAGCCGGGCCGCAACCGCTTCAACGCGGCCTTCTGCGTCGGCACGAACGTGATCTTCCGCCGCAGCGCGATCGACGAGATCGGCGGCATCGACACCGACTCGAAGTCGGAGGACGTCTGGACGAGCCTGCACCTGCACGAGGCCGGCTGGAAGTCGATCTACATCCCCATGACGCTCGCCGTCGGCGACGCCCCCGAGACCATCGAGGCGTACAGCAAGCAGCAGCTGCGCTGGGCGACCGGCGGATTCGAGATCCTGTTCCGCCACAACCCGCTCAGCCCGCGCCGCACGCTCACGATGGACCAGCGCCTCCAGTACTTCGTCACCGCGACGAACTACCTGACCGGCATCGCCCCGCTGTTGCTGCTCATGGTGCCGCCGATGGAGATCTTCTTCGACCTCCGCCCGATGAACCTGCACATCTCGGTGCTGCAGTGGTTCCTCTTCTACGCCGGCTTCTACCTGATGCAGATCGTGCTGGCGTTCTACACGCTCGGCTCGTTCCGCTGGGAGGTGCTGATGCTCGCCACCGTGTCGTTCCCGATCTACGTCAAGGCCCTGTGGAACGTCATCAGCGGCAAGGACGAGGCGTGGAGCGTCACCGGCCGCAAGGGCAAGGTGTCGTCGCCGTTCAACTTCATCATCCCGCAGGTGCTGTTCTGGCTGTTCCTCACGCTGACCTCGTGCGTGGCGCTCGTCCGTGACGCCGACAACGGCGTGCTCACGCTGGCGACCGTGTGGAACCTGCTCAACACCTTCATCCTGTCGGCGTTCCTCGTCGCCGCCTGGCGCGAGGGCCGCACGCTCAAGCGCTTCGCGAAGGCCGAGCAGCGCGGCGAGGTGACCGACGCCCCCGTGGTGCTCACCGCGCCTCCCGGCTCAGCGCCCGTGTCGCGTCGCACGCAGGTCTCGCGGCCCGCACCGCGCACCGGCGAGGAGATCCTCGCCCTGCAGCAGGCCGACGAGGCCGAGCAGGCGGCGGCGACGGAGGCGGACCTCGCGACCGCGCACCGCCTCGCCGACCGCACGCCCTCCGACGACCCGGAGCAGACGGCTCGCGACCAGGCCCGCCAGGCCGAGCTCGCGGCGTCCCGCGCCTTCGCCCACGCCCACGAGAGGGACGCGCTGGCGCACGCCGCCGAGCACGACCCCGACTCGCTCGTCGGCGCAGCACGCCGGGCCGACCGGCCCAGCGGCCGCCGCGCCTCCGACGCCGCCCCCGACCACGGCGACGCCCCCGACCACGGCGCCCGCGCCGACGACTCCGGCGCCCGCGCCGACCAGCAGGAGAGGGTCACGTCATGACCTGGATGAACCGCCTCAAGATGACCGCCGGCATGCTCGTCGTGCTCGTGCTGGTCGCTGCCTTCACGATGATCTTCACGCAGCGCCAGCAGCAGGTGAACAGCACGAGCGCCGAGATCGCCGCCCAGGAGTACTCCGTCGGCACCGACTACAGCGGCACCATCACCCGCTCGTACGTCGAGAACGGCGACGAGGTGAAGGAGGGCGACACGCTCTTCGAGGTGCAGAGCCTCTCGCTGCTGCAGGACATCTCGCGAGGCCTGGTGACCTACGACACCGCGACCTACTCCGTGGCCCCCGACGGCACCCTCACCCTGAAGGCCGCCGTCGACGGCACCGTCGCCGACGTGCTGCTCAAGGAGGGCAGCTTCGTCCAGGCCGGCGGCTCGCTCGGCACCATCGACAAGGAGGACACCCTCTTCGTCGCCGCCGACTTCGTGCTGACGCCGCGTGACTACGAGCGGATCGAGTCGGGCGCCGAGGTCGACCTCATGCTGCCGAACCAGACCACCATCACGGGCAAGGTCGGCGTCGTGAACGTCGAGACCAAGGACGGCGACGCCGAGACGACGCTGCAGGTCTCGAGCGACCAGCTCGTCGAGGGCGCCTACAACGGCCTCGTCACTCCGGGCACGCCCGTCGAGGCGAAGCTGCACCTCCGGGACGACGGGGTGCTCGCCGGCCCCGTCGACTCCCTCACCGACTTCCTGCGTCAGATCGGGGTCTGATCATCGCTGACGCAGGAGAAGAGACGACGGGTCGTCGTCGTGGGCTGGGTCGTTCGGGACCCTCGACCGACGCCGCGACCACCCGTCACGCCGAGGAGGCGCGGGTCGACACCCGACGCGCGCCGCGCCTCCTCGGCACCCCCCGCCCCGCAGGGCACGGCCCCGCAGGCCGCCGCCTCGGAGCCCGCCGCCCGGCCGGTCGCCTCGTCGCGGCCCTGGCGCTCGTGACCGCCGGCGGCCTCGTGCTCGCCGGCTGCACGAGCGACGACGGCTCGGCCGGCCCCGACGGCGGCAGCACCGAGGGCCGCACCACGGCGGCCGGCGACGTGCTGCCCGCCTCGCAGGTCGACCCGCTCGTGGCCGCCCTGCCCGAGGAGTCGGTCGCCGACGTCCCGACGATGCGGCTCGCCGACGGCGTCCTGCCGCCGACCAACCGCTGGTTCTCGGGACTGGTCTTCGGCGACGAGCCGATGCCGGTCTTCCCGTTCCCGATCTCGTTCCAGCTGACCGACGACGGCTTCGCCGCCGGCCAGCCCGCCCCGGTGCCGTCCGCCACCGCGATCGTCGGCCCCGCGCTCACCGACGTCTCGGTCGACCTCGGGTCGTCCGACTTCGTCGTGAGCGGCTACGACGACGTGTCGGTCACCCTCGAGCACCGCGACGGCGACACCGTGCTCGGCCACACGACGATCGCCGAGGGCTCGCCCACGGTGTCGTACACCGCGGCGACGGCGCAGACCGACGCGCTCTCGGTGCTCGGCGACGGCACCTTCGAGGCGGCCGGCGACGGCCGCGCGACGGTCGAGGTCGGCGACGCCACCTGGGGGGTCGTCGTCACCGGCGGCACCCTCGACGCCGACGCCGCTTCCGTCTCGCTGGACGAGGGGGGCTCGGTCGTGCTCGTCTCGGTCCCGGCCGGCGCCTCCTCCGACCAGGCCGTGCAGGTGCTCGACGCGGCGGCCTCGCCGCTGACCGGAGTCACCACCTCGTACGGCACGAGCGGCAGCGGCGACCAGCAGCAGCAGACCACCGAGCTCGGCTACGTGACGGCGGCGGGCGGCGACGCCCTCGTCGTCGCGGCGCCCCACCAGGGCGACTCCGGCCCCGCGGCCGGCGGGACCGACACCGGCCTCACGTACCCGACCGTCTACGGGACGGTGCCCCTCTCGATCAGCACCGGCCTGTCGTTCGGGGCGCCCACCACGACGGCCTCGGCGGCGCTCGACCTGAGCGGGCTGAGCGACGCCGAGCGCGCCTCCGTGCGCGACCAGCTCGAGATCGACGTCAGCCTGACGCCGACCTTCGCGGCTGACACCTACTACGGCGGCAAGGCGCTCTACCGGGCGTCGATGCTCTACCAGCTCGCCGTGCAGCTCGACGACCAGGAGGTGGCGGCCGACCTCAAGAAGCGGGTCGTCGACCAGCTCGACCTCTGGACCGAGCCCGACGGCTGCGAGTCGCGCGACCAGGAGTGCTTCGTCTACGACCCCGCGGTGAAGGGCGTCGTCGGCAAGGCCGCGTCGTTCGGCTCGGACGAGTTCAACGACCACTACTTCCACTACGGCTACTTCCTCTACGCGGCCGGCGTCATGGCCGCGGACGACCCCTCGCTGGCCGAGGGCTGGCAGCCCGTGATGGACCTGCTCGCCGCCGACATCGCGTCGGGCTCGCAGAACGGCTCGTTCCCCGACCGTCGCGCGTTCGACCCGTTCTGGTCGCACAGCTGGGCCAGCGGCTACTCGCCGTTCGCCGACGGCAACAACCAGGAGTCGTCGTCGGAGGCGGTGGGCGCCTACGCGGGCCTGTCGCTCTGGGCGTCGGCCACCGGCGACGCGGCCCTCGGCGGCGAGGCGAGCTGGATGCTGAGCGCTGAGTCGCAGGCGGCCCTCGCCTACTTCGTGGCGCCCGACCTCAGCGACCCCGTGTTCCAGGGCGCGGCCGGCACGACGACCTTCGACCACACGGTCGTGTCGCTCAACTGGGGCGGCAAGCGGGACTACGCGACCTGGTTCTCGGCCGAGCCGTCGGCCATCGCGGGCATCCAGCTGATCCCGCTCAGCCCGACGTCGGTCGACTACCTGACCGCTGAGGCCGCAGGAGGCGCGGAGCAGGTCGACGCGTTCGTCGCGGAGGCAGCGCCCGACGGCTTCGACGGGCCGCTCGCCGACTACGTCCTGATGTACTCGGCCCTGGCCGGGAAGGACGCGGCCGCGTCGGCGCTCACGACGCTCGCCGCGCTGCCCGCGACGGGGATCGACGACGGGAACTCGCGGTCGTACGCGATGGCGTGGATCCTGGCGGCGCAGGCGCGCGGCTAGCTGCGCGCGGCTGCGGCTGCGGCCGCGGGTGTGGCTGCGGCGGCGCCTGCCTCGAACCGCGTTCCGCACCATGAACCGCGTTTGTTCGCGGTTCATGGTGCGGAACGCGGTTCCTCGCGTCCGGGGCGGCGTCAGCCGACGACGCGCGTGTCATCGACGAGCTGCGTGACGACGCCGTCGTCGCCCACCGCGACGAGGGTGCCGCCCCAGAACTGCAGGTCGCGCATGCCGGCGGCGTCGCCCTCGCCGGGCGTGAGCTGCCAGAGCGCGCGGCCGTCGGCGAGGTCGAACGCGACGACGGCGCCGCCGAGCGACTCGCCGACGAGGCCGATGCGGTCGGGTGTCGTGAGGTAGAGCGCGGTGCGCGACCCGGCGACGGGGGCGGCCTCCAACGGTGCGGCCAGGCGGCTCCGGAGGGCGCCGGTCGAGGCGTCGAGCACGAGCAGCTCCCGGCGCGGTCCTGTCCCGTCCGACTCGTCCGGCCGTCCGACGGAGACGGCCGTCCGCACCAGGACGTCGCCGTCGCGCTGCCCGGGGGCGGCCGCGAGCACGACGGGCGCAGACTCGTCGGCGCTCCCGGTCGGCGCCGACCAGCGCTCCGACCCGGTGTCGCGCTCGACGCACGTCACGGCCTCCTCGTCCGCGAACACCACGCAGCCTCCCACCACCGCGGGCGGGCGATCGGGTGCGAAGCCCCGCCTCCACAGCTCACGTCCCTCGGCCGCGTAGGCGATGCGCTCGACCGGGAACCCGTCGTCGCCGTCGGCCTGCAGGTCGACGAAGACGAGGTCGTCGTCGACGACGCTCGACGTGCCTCGCCCCCACGCCTCGCCCCACGCGCGTGAGGCGCCGGTCGCCGGGTCGACGAGCGACGCCGCCCCCGCCGTGACGACGAGGACTCGACCCTCGACGAGTCCGGCGCGTCCCACGGTGCCGAGGTCCGCCTGCCACGTCGACCTGCCGATCTCGTCGCGGGACAGCGTCGCGACGCGGGTGCGCGCGGGGCCGTCGACGAAGCCCGTGCCGCGGTCGCCGCCGCCGCCCGCGCGGGTCGTGACGAGCACCCAGT
This sequence comes from Frigoribacterium sp. PhB116, assembly GCF_004364285.1. Lineage (GTDB taxonomy): Bacteria > Actinomycetota > Actinomycetes > Actinomycetales > Microbacteriaceae > Frigoribacterium. The sequence goes on from NZ_SOBE01000002.1 coordinate 61,933, forward strand.
CGTCGTCGGCCTCGAGCACGGTGACCGGGCCCTCGGCCGAGACGCGGCGCTCGAGGACGAGTCCCGTCGCGAGGTCGAGCAGCGCCACCGTGGTGCTGTCCGAGCCGAGTTCCGTCGCCGTGGTGCCGACGACGGCCGTCGACGCGTCGGCGTCGACCCAGGCGCCGAGCTGGCCCGGGGCGGAGGCGTCGCTGACGTCGGAGGTCGCCGTGCTCCACCGCACGTCTCCCGAGCGCGGGTCGACCCGCGCGATGCGGTCGCCTCGGGCGGCGCGGTCGAAGCAGCCCGTCGTCGCCGTGCCGAGCTGCGTGGTCGTCAGGACGAGCACGTCGTCGCCCGCCCGGGCCAGCACGCGAAGGTCGAGGCAGCCGGGCTGCACGTCGGTCACCCCGAGGTCCGTGGGCTCGATCCGCCAGCCCTCCGCGACGGGGGAGCTCCGCAGCTCGTCGACGACGAGCCCGTCCGCCGGAGCACCCTCGGGGTACTCGGGCTGCGCGGCGAGCCCCGCAGAGACGACGAGGGCGACCGCCACGACGCCCGCCGCGGCGGCCGTGCCCGCTCGACGCCCTGAGGAGGCGCGCTGCCAGCGGGCGCGCAGGCCGCCTCCTCGTCCGCCCGGCCGGGCAGCACGGGCCCGGGCTCCGTCGTCCCGGGCGTCGCCGTCCGCTCGGCGTTCGTCGTCCCGGGCGTCGCCGTCCGCTCGGCGTTCGTCGTCCCGGGCGTCGCCGAAGGGGCGCGTGTCCTCGTGGTCCGTCACGGTGCTCGTCCCCTCTCGCGCGCCTCCGCCGATGGTACGGCTGCTGCCGCGCCTGCCCTTGCTGCCCCCTCGCACCCGATCACTCTCGAAATTCGAGAGTGATCGGCACCGTCCGGCCCCGTGGAGCCCGGTGCCGCAGTCGTCCGGCGACGGATCTCTCTCGGCTCGCCCGGAACCGCCCGCCGTTAAGCTGGTCCCGCCCGATCACCGCCGCCCCAGCCCGAAGGACTCCCTCATCGAAGCCCTGGTCATCTCGATCCTCGCCGTCGCGGCGGTCGTCCTCATCGTGATGCAGGTCCTGTACCGCCGCCGGGTCATGCGCCGCCGCCAGGCCGCGGGCCAGGACCCGGTCGGGCGCGGCACCTACGTGATCTTCGCCGTGACCGCGGCCTTCTTCCTCTTCGCGGTCTTCGTCTTCCCGCTGCTCGTCCGCGGGAACTGACGGGCACGGTCCGCTGCTCGTCCGCGGGAACTGACCCGCGCCTCCTGCACACGAGCCGCCCCGGCTCGTCGCGGCGGCCGCGGACTGCCTGCGGCGACGCGTTCCGGACATGGTGACGCGCTGGATCGCGTCACCGTGTCCGGAACGGGCCAGTCCGGTACGTGACGCCGCGTCGAGGTGCGGCTGAGCCCGCGACCACCCTCAGCCGGCGAGCTCGACGCCCGTCGTCAGCCCGTGCACGACCCCGTCGGGGTCGACGCGCACGAGCGTCGGCCCCCAGAACGCCGACGTGAACGAGCCCGACGAGAGCTCGATCGTCCACAGGGTGCGGCCGTCGGACAGGTCGAACGCGATCAGCGTGGGGGTGTCGCGGCCGCTGGGGAAGAACGTGGCCGCGTAGCCGGTCGTCCGCGAGGTGGCGATGACGTAGGAGGCGACCGGCAGCTCCGTCACCCACCGCTCGTCGCCGGAGAGCGCGGCCAGGGCGTGCACCTCCTTGCCGCGGTCCAGACCGCTCGGGTCGCCCTGCTCGTCCGCGTCGACGACGGCCGCCAGCACGTCGTCGGTCGCCGTGCCGAAGTACGCCTGCACCTGCTCGGCCTCGCCGCTGCCAGGACCCCCGTCGCCGTCGTCGCCGCCGCGGCCCGGGGCCTGGAGCGTGCGGCTCCAGAGCTCGTCGCCGGTGCGGGGGTCGAGGCAGGTGACCTCGCCGCCCGGGACGGTGACCGAGATGCACGAGTCCGTCACGGACGGGTAGCTCGTCGACGGGAGGCGGGCCGACCAGCGGAGTGCGCCGTCGGAGTCGAGCGACACCATCGTCGGCTCGCCCCCGGCGCGCCCGCTGAGCACGACCCCGTCGAGCGACGCGGCCCACGACTCGACGTTGCGCAGGCCGCCCGGCAGCGGCTCGACCGCGCCGTCACGCGCGTCGACGACGAGGGGCTCGTCGCCCACGTCGATGACCAGCAGGTCGCCGACCAGGCGCACGCTGAGCCCGGCGCCGGCGTTCCCCGTCCAGGTCGGCGCCGACAGGTCGTCCGCCCGGTAGAGGCGGTAGAGCGAGCGGCCGCCCTGGGAGACGGCGGCCCCTCCGTCCGAGAAGCGCTCGACGGGCTGCTCGGAGACGACGACGGCCGTCGTGCTGAGGCCCTCCACCTGGAGGACGGTACCGGTGCTGCTGCCGGTGCCGGTGCCGGTGCCGGTGCCGGTGGACGGGCCGGAGCCCTCGGGGTCGTAGCCGGGGTCGCTCCCGTCGGCGGTGCCGCCGGTGGCCGACCCGTCCGAGCCGTCGGACTCGTCCGATCCTTCGGCTCCGTCCGATCCGTCGGACTCGTCCACCTGGTCCGTCGCGCCGTCGTCCGGCGGCCCGCGCAGCACCTCCCGCACCTCCCCGGTCTCCGTGTCGATCCGGGCGAGGCCCGAGCCGACGATCGACTGCACCGCGACCAGGGCGTCCCCGGTCGCCGGGTCGACGCTCGCCTGGAGCCCGATCGCGTCTACGCCGACCGCCTCGGCGACGTCGGCGACCCAGAGCACCTCGCCCGTGCGCGCGTCGAGGCGGGCCAGGCGGCCGGGAGCGTCCTCGCAGCCGGAGTCGGGCACGTACCCCTGCGCCGACGTCGTGACGAGCACGTCGTCGTCGCCGAGCCGGGTGCTGCCGTCGAAGCCGACGCAGTCCGCCTCCGCGCCTGGAGCGAGGGCCGATCGCAGGTCGGTGCTCCACGCCGTCGCCGTCGGGGCCGTGCGGAGGTCGTCGACCTCGAAGGAGGCCCTGGCCACGGGGGCGTACTCGGGCCCCGCGGCGACGCCCCCGACCGCCACGAGGGCGGCGACGAGGGCGGTCGCGCCGAGCAGGCCCGCCACCCGCCGCGTCGGGGCCAGCCGTCGCCAGCGGGCGGCCGCGGCACGCGCGACGCCGGTCAGGGCCGAGGAGGCGCGACCGGGAGGGCGGAGGGGGCCGGCCGTCGAGACGGCCGGGTCCGGCGCCGCGGGGGCGAGGTCGCCCGCGTCGTCGACGTCCACGGCGCGGGGCCCGCCGTCGCTCCGCGCCGGGGCCCCCTCCCACACGGCCGGCGCCCGGGCGGGAGCCGCCGGGCGCCAAGGCTGATCGTCGTCGTCCCGCACGGCTCCATGCTAGGTCGGGACCGGGGCGACCGGGCCGGCCCGCACCTCCGCCGCCGCCCCTCTGCGACCGACCGTCCGGTCGCGCGACCGCCGTCGTCGAGCCGACGACCGCCTCCTCGACGACGCCTCGCGCGCGTGCACAGCCCGCAGTATGCTGGCGCGTCGCCCCCGGCCGGGGGCCGCGTCCGCCCACCGAGGAGCCACCCATGGCGACCACCCCGCCCCCGAGCGCCCGCCGCGGCCTGATGCGCACGAAGTCCGTCGAGTCGTCGATCCAGGACTCGCTCGAGGGCGAGAGCAAGCTGAAGCGCTCGCTGGGCGTCACCGACCTGACCCTGATGGGCATCGCCGTCGCCGTCGGCGCCGGCATCTTCTCGGTCGGCGCGAACGCCGCCGCGAACTTCGCCGGGCCCGGCGTCATCATCTCGTTCGTCCTCGCGGCCGTCACCTGCGGCCTGGCCATCATGTGCTACGCCGAGTTCGCCTCGACGATCCCCGTGGCCGGCAGCGCGTACACCTTCACCTACGCGACGATGGGCGAGTTCCTCGCGTGGATCATCGGGTGGGACCTCATCCTCGAGACCCTCACGGGCGCGGCCGTCCTCGCGAAGTACTGGGGCATCTACCTCAGCACCGTGTTCGAGCAGTTCGGCGTGCCGCTGCCCGACACGATCGCGCTCGGGCCGGTCCAGCTGAGCTGGGGGCCGTTCCTCATCGTCGCCGTCTTCACGGTGCTGCTCGTGCTCGGCACCCAGCTGAGCTCACGGGTCGGCAGCGTCTTCACGGTGATCAAGGTCGGCATCGTGCTGTTCGTGATCGTCGTCGGCTTCTTCTTCGTGAAGGCGTCGAACTACACGCCGTTCATCCCGGAGTCGCAGCCGCGCACCGGCGAGGGCGCCACCGACGCCTGGACGCAGTCGCTGTTCTCGTTCCTCAGCGGGGCCGCCCCGGCCCAGTACGGCGTCTTCGGGCTGCTGGCCGGCGCCTCCCTGGTCTTCTTCGCCTTCATCGGGTTCGACATCGTCGCCACCAGCGCCGAGGAGGTCAAGGACCCCCAGAAGACCATGCCCCGCGGCATCTTCCTCGGCCTCGGCATCGTCACGCTGCTCTACGTGCTCGTCGCCGTGGTGCTGACCGGGATGGTGTCGTACCGCGACCTCGCCTCGAGCGAGACGCCGAACCTCGCCACGGCGTTCGAGCTCGTGGGCGTCGACTGGGCCGCGAAGGTCATCGCCGTCGGGGCGCTCGTCGGCCTCACCACCGTGATCATGGTGCTGCTGCTCGGCCTCGCCCGCATCGTCTTCTCGATGAGCCGCGACGGGCTGCTGCCCCGCGGCCTCTCGAAGACCTCCGCCAAGCGCGGCACGCCCGTGCGCGTGCAGGTGCTCGCGGGCGTCGTCGTCGCGCTGATCGCCGGGCTCACCGACGTCGGCGTGCTCGAGGAGATGATCAACATCGGCACCCTGTCGGCGTTCGTGCTGGTGAGCATCGGCGTGATCGTGCTGCGCCGCACCCGCTCGGACCTGCCGCGCGCGTTCCGCGTGCCGCTCGTGCCGTTCCTGCCGATCCTCTCGGCGGTGCTCTGCATCTGGCTGATGCTCAACCTCACGACGCTGACCTGGGCGCGGTTCGCCGTGTGGCTCGTGATCGGCGTGGTCGTGTACTTCGCCTACGGGCGGCGGCACTCGCGCGTCGGGCGCGAGCAGGCGGCCGAGCTGCAGGAGGCGCCCCGGTCGTAGGGCGCGCGGGCTGCGGCTCGGCCGCGGCTGCGCCTGCTCCTGCGCCTGCGGCCGGCCGGGTGTCTCGGCGTCGAACCGCGTTCCGAACCATGAACCGCGATGAAACGCGGTTCATGGTTCGGAACGCAGTTCCTCGCGGTGCCGAGGTGGCCGAGGGACGCCGGTCGGCGCCGACGCCGGTCGGCGCGTGCGCGGAGCGACGCGAAAGGGACAAGACGACGCGGGGGCCCGCGTCGTCTTGTCCCTTTCGAGTCGGCTCGCGCCCGGGGGCACCCGCGCCCGGGCGCGCCCGGGTCAGCTCAGCTGGTCGAGGGCGGCGACGACCTCGGCGACCTCGGTGCGGGTCGTGTAGTCGACGTGGACGTCGGCGAACACGACCCGGCCGTCGCCGTCGACCACGAGCACCGTCGGGAACGGGATGTCGCCCGTCGCGTCCGCGTTGCTGTCGGCGACGTCGAAGCCGAGCTGGGTGTGGGCCGCGCGCGCGTCGGCGGTGGGCTCGGTCACGATGCCGAGCGCGCGGCTGAGGACGTTGCCCGGGTCGGACAGCACGGGGAACTCGAGCGATCCGTTCGTCGTGGCGAGGTCGCTGCCCTCGGGGGTCTGCGGGCTGATGGCGACCAGGGCGACGCCGCGGTCGCGCAGGGTCGGGAGCAGCTCCTCCTGGTAGGTCTTCAGCGTCAGGTTGCAGTACGGGCACCAGGCGCCGCGGTAGAAGACGAGCACCGCGGCCGACTCGCCGATCGTCTCGGCGAGGGAGACCTCGTCGCCCGCCGGGGTGAGCAGCGTGGCGTCGACGACCTGGTCGCCGACGGCGATCGCGTCCTCGGGGACGCCGACCTCGCGGAGGCTGCGCTGCTCGGCGTCGAAGACGGCGCTGAGCTCGGGGCCGATCTGGGCCGTGAAGCCCTCGTTGAACGTGCTGACCTGCGTGGCGATGTCGGTCGTCATGGCGTGCTCCTCGCTGAGGCCGCGCGTCGGGTGCGGGCCGGGTGCGTGCGACTGTAGGGGCACCTCCTCGGGGTCGTTCCCAGGTGCGTCACGGTTCGTCACGAACGCCGTCGTCGTCGCTGCCGCGTGCGTGGGTCCACGACTCAGGACCAGCGGCCCGGGTCTTCCTGAACGGTGCACGGCTCAGGACTCCGAGTCCCCCCGTCCCGCGATGCAGGACAGAAGTTCCTGAATGAGGAGGGAGGCGCGTCAGCTCTGGCAGTGGGGGCACCAGTAGGTGTCGCGCAGCTCGAGCTCCGACTCGCCGAGCTCGCCCCGGACGATCTTCGTGCCGCAGCGGAGGCACGGCTTGCCTGCCCGCCCGTAGACCCAGTCGGTGGTGCCCCGGAGATTGCCCGTGGTGGTGCGTTCGATCCTGTCCTTGTTCGCGACGATGAGCCGGTGCGCGAGGTCGATCATCTTCGGGCGGTTCTCGACCTCGCCGACCGGACGGGTCGGGAGCACCCCTCGCAGGAAGCAGACCTCGGCCCGGTAGACGTTCCCGAGGCCCGCGAGCACGCGCTGGTCGAGCAGGGCGAGCCCGACCTCGCGCCCGGGGTCGGCCTCGAGGTTGCGGAGGGCCAGCGCGGCGTCCCAGTCGGGGCCGAGCAGGTCGGGGCCGAGGTACGCCGTGACGCTGTCCTCAGGGTCGCGGGCGACGAGCTCGACGATGCCGAGGTCGAAGCCGACGGTGACCCACTCCTCCGTCTCGAGCACGACCCGGGCCTGGTACGCGGGCCGCCGCCACTTCGTGCCGTGCCTGTAGACGTGCCACGAACCCTCCATCTTGAGGTGCGTGTGCAGCGTGTGGTCACCGATGTGGTGCAGGAGGTGCTTGCCGCGGGCGATCACGTCGTCGACCACCTCGCCGCTGAGGTCGACCGTGGCGAACGCCGGGACGCGGAAGTCGGTCGCCGTCAGCACCTGGCCGTGCAGCACGGCGTCGAGGTTCTTGGCGGAGCGGTAGACGGTGTCTCCCTCGGGCACGGTGGGGGCTCCTCCTGGTCGGTGCGGTGCGGTGCGGTGCGGTGCTGTGGGTGGCGGGGCAGGTGCGGGCGTGATGTTCGTGTGCTGGTGCTGGTGTTGGTGCTGGTGCGGTGCGGTGCGGTGTGCCGCCGCCGCCGCCGTCGGACGACTGGGGTGGTCGGCCCCGGCACGGCGACGGCCGGGCGCGGTCTACGACCGCAGCCGGATCCCGCTCGGGGTCGGGGCGAAGCCGGCGTCGCGCAGGGCGTCGCCGAGACGGGTGCCGAGGACGAACTCTCCGTCGACGCGCTCGACCGCGAGCTTGCCCAGCCTCGTCCGCACGACCGAGGCGAGCGAGCCGGCGGCCAGCGCGAGCTCGCGGTCGTCGGGCTCGCCGAACGTGAGCAGCGTCTTGCCGCCGCGCTCGACGTAGACGGTGAGGCGTCCGTCCACGAGCACGACGAGCGAGCCGGCCTTGCGGCCCGGACGGTGCCCGGTCTTCTTCGACGTGCCGGTACCCGTGCCCGACCCCGTGCCCGTGCCCGTGCCGGTGCCCGTGCTCGTGCTCGCGCCGGTGCCGGTGGTCGGCCGATCCGGGGCGGTGCCTGCTGCGTCGGGACGGGTCAGCCCCGCCGCCGCGGCCACGACGCCGGCGGCGCCCTCGGCCGCGGCGGGTTGCCCGGGCCAGGGCAGGGCGGCTCCGTAGGGGTTCGCGGGATCGGTCGCGGCCAGGGTCACGACGGGGATCTCGCGCCCGCGCCCGGCCGACGCGAGGGCGTCGTCGTCGCGGCGGTCGGTCTCGTCGCGGACGAACGACCGCAGCCGGTCGACCGTCGGCCCGGTCGCGAACTGGGCGGCGCCCAGACCCTCGACGAAGTAGCCACGGCGGGCCCGGCCCGTCTCCTCGAAGCCGCTCAGCACCTTGTAGACGGTCGAGAAGCCGCCTCGCACGCCCTCGTTCATGACGGCCCCGCGCGTCACGACGCCGTGTCGTTCGAGCAGGATCTCGGCTTGTGCCGCGGCGCGCACGGTGGCGTCGGGCTCGGCCAGGGGCAGCAGCGACCAGCGGCCGCCGACCGTCGGGGGCCCGGCCTGACGCGGCATCGTCACACGACCTCGGCTGCGGTACGACGACCGCGACCTGGTCGGCGTGCGGGGACGGGACGCCTTGCCGCTCACCTGGGTGCGCAGCGGCGCGAACGTGTCGTTGGTGATCTGGCCGGCCCAGACGAGGTCCCAGATCGCGGTGACGAGCGCCGCGTCGTCGGTGCTGCCCACGGCGTCCGAGAGCTGCCGGAAGAAGTACGCCCCGCCGCCGGCCAGCGCGCCGAGCACCTCGCGCTGCAGCTCGTCGGTGTCGGTGCCGAGCGGCTCGGGCAACGTCACCTGCGCACCGTCCGCGAGGTGCAGGCTGACCCAGCCGTCGTTCCCGGCCAGGCTGCCCGAGCCCGACCAGATGACCTCGCCGGTCGCCGTCAGCTCGTCGAGCATGCCGGGGCCGTAGTCGGTGACGCGCGAGGGCAGGATCAGCGTCTCCCACGCGGAGGCAGGCAACGCGACCCCGCTGAGCTGGTCGACGACCTGCACCACGCCGTCGAGCCCGCGCAGCCCCGAGCCCTTGGTGCCGGTGGCGACGTGCTGCCAGGCCGGGAGGAACCGGCCGAGCGTGTCGGGCGCGACCGGCTCGACCTCGTGCCGCAGCGCCGCGAGCGACCTGCTGCGGAGCCGCTTGAGCACCTCGGAGTCGCACCACTCGCTGCCCTGCTGCTGGGGTCGGAACTCGCCCTCGACGACCCGCCGCTGCACCCCGAGCTTGCGCAGGGTGTCGAGCACGACGGCCGTCCCGAGCCCGAGCCGGTCGGCGACCATCTGCGGCGTGAACGGGGCGTGGGTGCGCGCGAAGCGACCGACGAGGTCGCCGAGCGGATCGTCGACCGGCTCGACGAACGCCGTGGGCACGCCGATCGGCAGGGCGACGCCGAGGGCGTCGCGCAGTCGCGACGCGTCCTCGATGCCGGCCCAGCGCTCGGTGCCGCCGTGGATGAAGCGCAGCACGCGGTTCGAGCGGACGAGGTCTGACAGGGCTGTCTCGAGCCTGGTGCGCCCCTCGGCCGCTTCTCCGGACGAGGCAGCCACGGCGTCGCCCGCCGGGGCGCTCGCATCTGCTCCCGCTGCGCCCGCTGCGCCCCCGGTCTCGGCCTCGCCCTCGGCCGTGCTGGTCGCCGCGCTGCCGGCCGTCGTCGCCAGCCAGCTCCGGTCGACGATCTCGGAGGTGGTCAGCGGCCCGAGCAGGCGCAGCAGGTCGACGACGCCCTCGATGTCGCGGGCGCGGCGGTCGGGAGCCAGGCGCTGCAGCTCGAGCTCGTGCTGGTCGATGACGTCGGCGTCGAGCAGCTCGCGGAGCTCGGCCCGGCCCAGCAGCTCTTGCAGCAGGGTCGAGTCGAGCGAGAGGGCGGCCGCGCGCCGCTCGGCCAGCGGCGAGTCGCCCTCGTACATGAACGCGGCGACGTAGCCGAAGAGCAGCGACCGGGCGAAGGGCGAGGGCACCTCGGTCTCGACCTCGACGACGCGCACGGCGCGGGTCTCGAGCTCGCGGGTGAGGCTCATCAGGGCCGGCAGGTCGTAGACGTCCTGCAGGACCTCGCGCACGGCCTCGAGCACGATCGGGAACTGCGGGTACTTGCGTGCCACGTCGAGCAGCTGCGAGGCCCGCTGGCGCTGCTGCCAGAGCGGCGAGCGACGGCCGGGGTTGTACCGGGGCAACAACAACGCGCGGGCCGCGCACTCGCGGAAGCGGGAGGAGAACAGGGCGGAACCGCCCACCTCCTCCGTCACGATCGCGTCGAGGTCGTCGCCCTCGAACCGGAAGAGCTCGGCCCCGGGAGGCTCGGCGTCGGTGTCGGGGATGCGCACGACGATCCCGTCGTCGGCCGCCATCGCGCCGCCGTCGACGCCGAGCTGGTCGCGGATGCGGGCCGAGATCGCGAGGGCCCACGGCGCGTGCACCTGCATGCCGTAGGGGGAGTGGAGGACGAGCCGCCAGTCGCCGAGCTCGTCCCGGAAGCGCTCGACGACGAGGGTCGTGTCGGACGGCACGTGTCCGGTCGCCTCGCGCTGCTCGGTGACGAAGGCCAACAGGTTGCGGGCCGCGCGCTCGTCGAGCCCGCCCTGCGTGACCCGCCGGGTGGCGTCGTCGGTCGACGAGCTGGCGAGCTCACGGATGTAGCCCCCGATCGCACGGCCCAGCTCGGCCGGACGGCCGATCCCGTCGCCCTTCCAGAAGGGGACGCGACCCGGCTGCCCGTAGGCAGGGGAGACGAGCACGCGGTCGTGCGTGATGTCCTCGATGCGCCAGCTCGTCGCGCCGAGGGCGAAGACGTCGCCGACCCGGGACTCGTACACCATCTCTTCGTCGAGCTCGCCGACGCGGGCGGCCTTCTCGCCGACCATGAAGACGCCGAACAGGCCGCGGTCGGGGATGGTGCCGCCGCTCGTGACCGCGAGCCGCTGGGCGCCGGGTCGACCGGTGAGCGTGCCGTGCACGCGGTCCCAGACGATGCGGGGCCGCAGTTCGGCGAACTCGTCGGAGGGGTACTTGCCGCTCAGCAGGTCGAGCGTCGCGTCGTAGGCCGAGCGGGGCAGGGTCGCGAACGGGGCGCTGCGGCGCACGGTCTCGAACCACTCGTCGGCGTCGATCTCGTCGAGGGCGACGGCCGCGACGGTCTGCTGGGCGAGCACGTCGAGCGGGTTCGTCGGCACGCGCAGCTCTTCGATCAGGCCCGCCACCATCCGCTCGGCGGCGACGGCCGAGTGGATCAGGTCGGCCCGGTGCTTGGGGAACATCACGCCCCGGCTGATCTCGCCGACCTGGTGCCCGGCCCGCCCGACGCGCTGCAGGCCGCTGGCGACCGACGGCGGCGACTCGACCTGGACGACGAGGTCGACCGCACCCATGTCGATGCCGAGCTCGAGCGAGCTGGTCGCGACGACGCAGCGGAGGCGTCCGCTCTTCAGGTCGTCCTCGATGATCGCTCGCTGGTCTTTCGAGACGGAGCCGTGGTGCGCGCGCGCGAGCAGCGGCTCGCTGCCCTGGGTCTGCCCGCTGCCGCCGATCAGCTGGGCCGGTGCGCCGCCTCCCACCATGGGGTTGCGGGTCGCCACCGTGGCTGCGGACGGCGCGAAGGGATCGACCGCGGTGGACGAGACCGAGGCGTCGGAGCTGCCGGAGGCGCCGGCCGCGACCTCGGGGACGGCGCCGGCGGGCACCAGCTCGCCTCGCGCCTCCTCGGCGGCCTGCAGCGCGGCGGCCCGGGTCTCGACGTCGGCGCCCGTGCGCTCGAGGTAGATGTCGTTGAGGCGCGCGGTGAGCCGCTCGGCCAGCCGACGCGAGTTCGAGAAGACGATCGTCGAGCGGTGGTCGAGGATCAGGTCGACGATCCCCTCCTCGACGTGGGGCCAGATAGAGCCCTGCGGAGCACTGCCCGCGGCGGAGCCCTCGAGCGGCGCGGCCGTGCCCAGCTCGGTCATGTCGTCGACGGGCACGACGACGCGCAGGTCGAAGGTCTTCTCCGACCGTGGGTTGACGATCGTGACGGGCTTGCGGCCGGAGAGGAACCGGGCCACCTCGGTCGGCGGGCGCACCGTCGCCGACAACCCGATGCGCTGCGCGGGCTTCTCGAGCAGCGCGTCGAGCCGCTCGAGCGACAGGGCGAGGTGGGCGCCGCGCTTCGTGGCGGCGACGGCGTGCACCTCGTCGACGATGACGGTGTGCACGCCCTTGAGGTTCTCGCGGGCTGCCGAGGTGAGCATCAGGTAGAGCGACTCGGGAGTGGTGATGAGGATGTCGGGCGGGGTGCGCTGCAGGAGGCGGCGGTCGCCGGACGACGTGTCGCCCGACCGCACCCCGACGGTGAGCTCGGGTGCGTCGATGCCGAGCCGGCGAGCCGTCTGGGTGATGCCGACGAGGGGCGAGCGGAGGTTGCGCTCGACGTCGACGCCGAGGGCCTTGAGCGGCGAGATGTAGAGGACCCGTGTGCGGTGTTCTCTCACCTCGGGCGGCGGCCCGCTCGCGAGCGTGTCGATCGACCAGAGGAACGACGCGAGGGTCTTGCCCGAGCCGGTCGGCGCGATGACGAGGGCGTCGTCGCCCTCGCTGATGGCCTGCCACGCCCCCTGCTGCGCGAGGGTGGGCGCCGCAAAGGCGCCCCGGAACCACTCGCGGGTCGCGGGGGAGAAGCGCTCGAGGATGTCGGTCATCGTGAGGACCATCCTGCTCCGGACCACCGACACTGCGCCGAGAGCGCGGCACGACGGCGGCTGCCCGGGCCCCGGACGTCGGGGGCCGCCGCTACGGTGGGCGCATGCCGAACCTGCTGCACCTCGACTCGTCCGCCGACACGGCGACCAGCCGGTCGCGCGCCATCACCGCCTCCTTCGCCGACGCCTGGCGGTCGCTCGGCGACGACCACACGGTGACGCGCCGCGACCTGCACGTCGACCAGCCGCCGCACCTCAGCGACCCGGCCCTGCACTGGCCCGCGCGGCTGCGGCTCCCCGGCGCCGCCCCCGACCCTGCCGCCGAGGCCCTCCAGGCCGAGCTGATCGCCGAGCTGACGGCCGCCGACGTGGTCGTCGTCGGCGCCCCTCTCTACAACTACACGGTGCCGTCGACGCTCAAGGCCTGGCTCGACAACGTGCACCTGCCCGGGGTCACCGCGCCCTTCGACGGCGACGACCAGCAGCCGATGCTCGGCCGTCCGCTGCTGATCGCGACCAGCCGGGGCGGCTCGTACGACGTCGGCTCGCCGACCGAGGGCTGGGACCACGCGGTGCCGGTCCTCGAGCAGATCCTGGGGGCGACGCTCGGCATGGTCGTCGAGGTGATCGCGGTGAACCTCACGCTGAGCGGACAGATCGCGATGCCCGACGGGGCGCGCGAGCGAGCCGAGCGCGAGCTCGCCGAGGCGCTCGCGGCGGCCGCCGACGCCGCGCGCCGCCTCGGGTGAGCGGCCGTGCCGGCCGCCTCGGTCGCCGCGCGCAGATCGTCGCGGCCCGGGTGCTCGGCTACCTCTCGGCGGTGCTCGCCGTCGTCGGCGTCGTGACGCTCGCCAAGGGCAGCCCCGGCGTGGGCGGCCTGCTGTTGCTCGCCGCCTTCGTGCTCGTCGCGATCGCGTACGCGTTCGTCCGCAGCGTGGCCCGGCGCAGCGTGGCCCGGCGCAGCCCGGACCGGACCAGCCCGGACCGGCCCAGTTCGCGGGCCGGCTCCCGCCTCAGGCGACCCGGGCGATGAGCCCGCGACCGTAGTTGAGGCGCGACTGGGCCTCGAACAGCTGGGCCTGGCCGTCGGGCAGCGCGGGCTCGAAGCTCTGGTGGGTGAACGAGCCGTTCGTCGCGGTGAACTGGACGAAGCCCGAGCGGCGGTCCGCCTTGACGAAGAAGAACGCGATCGCCCCCAGGCCGATGATCGTCCAGAAGAACAGCACGAGCAGCACGACGCCGAGGGCGATCGCCCAGCCCGGCGTGTAGCGGTCGGTCCGCGACATGTCCTGGACGAAGAGCTGCGTGCCCGCGAGCGGACGCGTGCCCGACGGGGTCACGAGCTCGTGCTCGGTGAGGGTGATGTCGCCGTACTGGACGAGCGCACGGGGAGGCGCGGGCCGGCGGGGCGGGACGGGGACGAGCTCGCTCGACATGAGGGCCTCTCGACGATCGGGGTGAGGTCCCAGGATGGCGGTCTCGCGGGCCGGGCGCCAACCCCCTCGCGGGGGAGGAGCCCGGGGCGGCGACCGGGCACGCCGCCGGCCCCGCTGTCGGCGGCAGCGCCTAGGGTCGGACCATGCACAGTCGCACCCTGGGCCGCACCGGCCGCGAAGTATCCGTCATCGGCCTCGGCACCTGGCAGCTCGGCGCCGACTGGGGCGACGTCAGCGAGAGCGACGCGCTCGAGGTGCTCGGCGCCTCCGTCGAGTCGGGCGTCACCTTCTTCGACACCGCCGACGTCTACGGCGACGGCCGCAGCGAGAAGGTCATCAGCACGTTCCGCGCGGCGAACCCCGACCTCCCGCTGACCGTCGCCACCAAGATGGGCCGACGCCTCGACCAGGTGCCGTCCAACTACGTGCGCGAGAACTTCATCGCCTGGACCGACCGCTCGCGTCGCAACCTCGGCGTCGACACCCTCGACCTGGTCCAGCTGCACTGCCCGCCGTCCGCCGTGTACGACGACGACGCCGTGTACGACGCGCTCGACGAGCTCGTGCAGAACGGGGCCATCGCCTCCTACGGGGTGTCCGTCGAGGAGGCGCAGCAGGCGCTGACCGCGATCGCCCGCCCCGGCGTCGCGACCGTCCAGATCATCCTCAACGCGTTCCGGCTCAAGCCGCTCGACGAGGTCCTCCCCGCGGCTCTGCGTGCCGGGGTCGGCATCATCGCCCGCGTGCCGCTCGCCAGCGGGCTGCTCTCGGGCAAGTACACGGCCGAGACGACGTTCGCCGAGAACGACCACCGCACCTTCAACCGTCACGGCGAGGCCTTCGACCAGGGCGAGACCTTCAGCGGCGTCGATTTCGAGCAGGGCGTCCGCGCCGCGCAGGAGTTCGCGGCGGCCGTGCCCGACGGCGTCACCGTGCCCCAGGCGGCGCTCGCCTGGATCGTCGACCAGCCGGGCGTCAGCACCGTCATCCCGGGGGCGCGCAACGTCGAGCAGGCGAAGGCCAACGCGGCGGCCGGCGACGTCGAGCTCGAGGAGGGCCTCGACTCCGAGGTCGTCCGCATCTACGACGAGTACTTCCGCGCTGCGGTCCACCCCCGCTGGTGACCTGGTGAGAGGCCCGAGATCGACCGCGGCGCACACGCCGACGTCGATCTCGGGCCTCTCGTGCGCCCGGCCGGGCCGCCGTCGGGCTCGTGCGGGCCCGGCCGGGTCGCGGTCGGGCCCGGCCGTGCTCGGGCCGGGGTACAGCGACCTGACCAGCCGGGCAGCCGCGCGGGCGTAGACCGGGGTCATGGCCGACAACATGTACACGCCCCAGAACCCCGTCGAGCAGTACCCGCAGCCTCCCTTCGAGCCGCAGCAGCAGTCCGCGCCCGGGGACGTCCACGCGATGAAGCCCGAGCCCGACCACGGCGAGACCAGCTACGTCGGCAGCGGCCGTCTGGCTGGCCGCAAGGCGCTCGTCACCGGCGCCGACAGCGGCATCGGCCGTGCGACCGCCATCGCCTACGCCCGTGAGGGCGCCGACGTCGCGCTCAGCTACCTCCCCGAGGAGCAGGCCCAGGCCGAGGAGGTCGCCCAGCTCGTCCGCGACGCCGGACGCACCGCGGTGCTGCTGCCCGGCGACCTCCAGGACGAGCAGACCAACGCCGAGGTCGTCGAGAAGACGGTCGCGGAGCTCGGCGGGCTCGACATCCTCGCGATCATCGCCGGGGTCATGCCGACCGTCGACAGCATCGACGACTTCGAGACGAAGACGCTCGACCACGTCCTGAAGGCCAACATCTACCCGCTGTTCTGGCTGACCAAGGCGGCGTCGCCGCACCTGGAGCCGGGTGCGTCGATCCTCACGTGCTCGTCGATCCAGGGATTCCAGCCGTCGCCCTCGCTGGCCGAGTACGCCGTCTCGAAGGCCGGCATCGCCAACTGGACCCGTGCCATGGCCCAGCAGCTCGCCGAGCGCGGCATCCGGGTCAACGGCGTCGCCCCCGGCCCCGTCTGGACCCCGCTGCAGCCCGCGTTCGTGCCGAACGAGAAGATCGAGACGTTCGGGTCTGAGGCCGCCTACGGCCGTCCCGGACAGCCCGTCGAGCTGGCCCCGTCGTTCGTGTTCCTCGCGAGCCAGGAGTCCAGCTACATCAGCGGCGAGACCATCGCGGTCACCGGCGGCACGCCGATCCACTGAGCCGCGCCTCCTGCGGTCGTCGACGGTCCGTCCTGCAGCTGCGGGGCGGGCCGTCGGTCGTTCGGGGGCTCGTCCCGCGATGCGAGACGGATCCTCCTCCGCGCGACCGCGTTGCCGCCTCCTTGCGGCCCCCGACGCAGGAACGCTCTCACATTCGAGAGTGATCCGGATGCGGGTCCGGGTCCGGGTCCGGGTGCGGGTGCAGGTCCGAGCCCGAGCCCGAACCCGAACCCGAGCCCGAGCATCGCCGCGGGACTACGCCCAGCGCGTGCCCTCGCCCGCGAGCACGGCCCGATACCCCTCGCGGAACGTCGGGTAGGCGAACGTGAAGCCCGTCCCGCGCAGCAGCCCGTTCGACAGCCGCTTGTCGCCGCCCGCCTGACGCCCCGCAGGAGGTGCGGGCTGCGGAGCAGGGACGCCCAGCTCCGCGGCCAGGAAGACCAGGACGTCGTCGAGCCGCGCCGGCTCGTCGTCGGTGCCGAGGTAGACCGGTCCCACCATCGCGAGCCCGGCGAGGTGGACGAGCGCGGCGGCGGCGTCGTCCCGGTGGATCCGGTTGGTGTGCGGCGACGTGCCGGGCGTCTCAGCCAGGGTCGCCGACCCGCCGCGCACCTGCTCGATCAGGCGTTCGCGCCCCGGACCGTAGATGCCCGAGAGCCGCACCAGGGTCGCGTGCGGTGCGCGGTCGCGCAGCAGCGCCTCCGCCTCGACCAGCACCGCGGCCGTCGGGGTGCCGCCGGTCGCGGGGGTCTCCTCGGTGACGAGCCCGCCGTCCTCGACGTCGTACACCGCGGTCGACGAGACCACGAGGAGGCGCGGGTCGGCCGCCGAGCGCTCGATCCCGTCGAGCACGTGCGCCAGCCCGTCGACGTACGTGGCCCGGTACTCGTCCGGGTCGCGACTGCCCGCGGCGAGGGCGACCACGACGACCGTCGCGTCGTCGTCGATCACGGGAACCTCGGTGCGCAGGTCGACGGCGCGGCCCTCGAGCTGCTCGGGCAGCACCTCGGGCCGACGGCGCAGGCCCACCACGCGGTGCCCCGCGGCGGCGAACCGCAGGCCGGTCTCGGTGCCCAGGTCGCCGCAGCCGGCGATGACGATGCTCATCGACCGAGCGTACCCACGGAGGTGCGGCGCGGCCTGGGCGGGCGGCAGCGAGCTCGAGACGGGTGCGGCGGCTCAGAGCCGCTCGAGCGTCGCCGGGTCGAGCGTCCCGTCGAAGAACCGCCCGAGCGCACGGGCGAAGCGCTCCTCGGAGGGGTCCGCCTGGGCGAAGAGCGTCAGCGACGAGTGCAGCTTCATCGCGTCGACCTCGCCGAGCACGTCGACGGCGGAGGGCCCGACAGCGCCGTCGCGCACACCGTCGACCGTCCCGTCGGGCAGCTCGAGCAGGGCGTCGACGCAGTCGAGGAGGCGCGGGCCGAGCACCGGGTGCGCGAGGAACGCCCGGGCGGCGCCGACCGTCTCGAGGGCGAAGTGCTGCGAGGTCGCGCTGGTGCCCAGCCCCGCCACCTGCGGGAACACGAACCACATCCAGTGGCCGCGCTTGCGCCCGGCGCGCAGCTCCCGCAGCGCGTGGTCGTACGTGCCGTCCGCCTCCTGGGCGTCGACGAAACGGTCGAGGTCGTGGCACGAGAGCAGGTCGTCGTCGGTCATCGTCCCGGTCTACGCCCGTCGACGGGAGGTGCGTCCGACACGGGGCCCGTCGTCGCCCCTGCGAGCCCGCGACCCTCCAGGGGCTGGCGGAGCCGTCGCCGCACGAGCTAGTCTGGTCGGCTGCCCGGACCGGGCGGCGCGTCCCCGCCGCACGCCTCCGCGGCCCGAGAGACCACGATGACCTCCACCGCCGAGCCCGGCCACGAGCCCGCCGTCGAGACGCCGACGCACGCCGTCGTCGTCGTCGAGCAGATCCCCTTCCCCGCGTCCGTGTCGCCCGACGCCGCCGACGTGCCCGACGCCGCCGCTGCCGACTACGTCGCCGCCGTCGACCTCGAGAACGCCGTCCGCCGCGCCGCGATCGGCTCCGACGAGCTCTCATGGGAGCCCGACGAGCAGCTCCCCCACCTGCTCGACGAGGTGCACAGCGACCACCGGCTCTTCGGCGTGCGGGAGCAGGGCCGTCTCGTCGCGGTCGGCTGGTACGAGACGCGACGCGAGGGCGACGCGGCGACGACCGCCTGGCTCGACGTGTCGGTGCTGCCCGAGGCCCGTCGCCGCGGCCACGGCACGCTGCTGGCCGAGCACCTCGAGCAGCTCGCCCGCGCCGAGGGGCGGACCCAGGTGATCGCCTACGTGCGCTCCCGGGGCGAGGGCGAGCCGCGCCTCCTTCCTCCCACCGGCGCCGGGTCGGTGCCACGGGAGAACGACGAGGTGCGCTTCCTGCTGGCCCGGGGCTGGGAGCTCGGCCAGGTGATGCGCTGCAGCCGGCTGCAGCTGCCCCCGGACGAGGAGGCGCTCGGCACGGTCCGCGAGCGGGCTCGGTCGGCCGCGGGCGACGCCTACCGCCTGCACACGTGGGTCGGCCGTTCGCCCGAGCGCTGGGTCGACGACCTCGCCGCGCTCGAGACGCGGATGAGCACGGACGCCCCCGCCGGCGGCCTCGACGAGCCCGAGGACGTCTGGACCGCCGAGCGCTGGCGCGACGAGGAGGAGCGCTCGCTCTCCGGTCCGCGCACCCGCTTCACGGCGGTGGTCGAGCACGTCGCCTCCGGCCGGCTCGTCGGGTTCAGCCAGGTCGAGGCGCCGGCCGACCGCGCGCGACCGGCGTTCCAGCAGGACACCCTCGTGCTGCGCGAGCACCGAGGTCACCGGCTCGGCTGGCTGCTCAAGGTCGCCACGACGGACCTGCTGCTCGCCGAGCGTCCCGGGCACCCCGCGGTGTTCACCTTCAACGCGGAGGAGAACCGGCCGATGCTCGACGTCAACGAGGCCGTGGGCTTCGTGCCGTTCGAGCACGAGGGGGCGTGGAGCAAGAAGCTGTGACGCCGCGACCTCGTGTCAAGGCCCTGACCGCGTCCGACGTGCCCGGCTACCGTCGAGCACGACCGGTGGGGAGGGCAGCTCCCCGCCGGTCGTCGACTCCCTGGACGTTCACGTCCGTCCGTCCGTCTGCCCCGCCCGCCGCCGTCGATGTCGAGAGGTCCCCGCCGT
This sequence comes from Frigoribacterium sp. PhB116, assembly GCF_004364285.1. Lineage (GTDB taxonomy): Bacteria > Actinomycetota > Actinomycetes > Actinomycetales > Microbacteriaceae > Frigoribacterium. The sequence goes on from NZ_SOBE01000002.1 coordinate 80,998, forward strand.
GAGTCCCTTCCTGCCCCGCACCGCTGTCGTCACGGGCTCCGAGTCCGGGATCGGCCGGGCGACCGCGGTCGCCCTCGCCGAGGCGGGCCTCGACGTCGGCGTGACCTGGCTCGACGACCAGGCGGGGGCGGAGGCGACCGCCGAGGAGGTGCGTTCCCGTGGGCGCACCGCCCACGTCGCGCACCTCGACCTAGGGCAGCTCGAGAGCTGCGGGGACGTCGTGGACGACCTGGCCGAGCGGCTCGGCGGCCTCGACGTGTTCGTGAACAACGCGGGCACGGGGTCGTCCGTCCCGGTCGTGGACCTCTCGCTCGAGGAGTGGCGGCGGGTCGTCACGGTCGACCTCGACGCCGCGTTCGTCTGCCTGCAGCGCGCCGCCCGGCGGATGGTCGCAGCGGGCACCGGCGGGCGCATCATCGGCGTGACGAGCGTGCACGAGCACCAGCCGCGGGTCGGCTCGGGCGCCTACGACGCCGCGAAGCACGGGCTCGGCGGGTTGCTCAAGACGATGGCGCTCGAGCTCGGCCGGGACGGCATCACCGTCAACGCGGTCGCGCCCGGCGAGATCGCGACCCCGATGACCGGGCAGGCCGACGTCGACCCCACGACGGTCGACCGGCCCGGCGTTCCGCTCGGTCGTCCCGGTGACGCGCGCGAGGTCGCGGCGGTGATCGCGTTCCTCGCGTCGCCCGCGGCCGGGTACGTGACGGGCGCCTCCTGGGCCGTCGACGGGGGGATGCTGCAGATGGGGCCACAGGGCGGGTCGCACCTGGTGGGCGACGGGTGGCGGCGCGTCTGACCGCGGACTCGCGTCCTACGCCGTGAAGTCGGCGCTGATCTCGGCGTGCACCTCGATGTCGGCGGGGGCGAGGTCGAAGCCGCCACCGCCTCCTGCGGGCGACATCGCGGCGCGGGCGAGGCCGAAGGTCGCCGCGCCGCCCGCCGCCCCGGGGCGCAGTCCGGGCTCGAAGACGGCGACGAGCACGGGCTGCGACAGGCCGAGCGCTTCCGCGTAGTCGCCCGCTCGCGTCACAGCGTCGGCCACGGCGGCGACGCGGGCCGCCCGCTCGGCCTCCGCCCGCGAGTCGTGGCCGAGCGACCACTCGAGCGCGTCGACCGAGACGCCGTCGACCCGGGCCAGCTCGGACACCCAGGCAGAGAGCGCCGCGAAGTCGCTGAACCGCACGACGACGACCGAGCGCGCCCGGAAGCGGGCGGACAGGTCGGGGTCGGGAGTCGAGGAGGTGCCGTCCGCGTCCCAGCGGACCGGCGGGGCCACGGGGCCCACGGTCACGTCCTGCGCGCTCCACCAGGTCGCGGCGCCCTGCCGTCGGTGCCCCGTGGCCTGCTCGGAGACCCGCGCGTGCAGCGACTCGGCCTCGGCGACGACGGCCTCGCGGTCGGTGCCCTCGGCGACGAGCGACAGGTGCACGACACCCCGCTCGGCACGGTGCCGGTGGACGACGGAGCCGGTGACGGCGATGGTGGTCATGGTGCCTCCTCGAGCGGGCGGGCGGTCCGCCGGGGCGGGGCGCGCCTCCTCGGCGGTCACCGCTCGGCAGGCCGGGCTCGGCCTCCGGGGCCGGGCTGTGCCTCAGGCTACGGGCGCCTCGTCCGCGCCGTCGAGCACGGCGGGAGCCGTGACCCGCGACATGAACGCGACGAGGTCGGCGAGCTCCTCCTGCGAGACGCCGTGGGCGAGGCCCGGGTAGACGGTCTGCTCGGCGTCGGCGTGCGTCTCGAGCCAGGCGGAGGTGCGCTCGACCGCGGCGACCGGGATCACCGAGTCGACGTCGCCCCGACCGTAGAAGACGGGCGGCCGGACCTCGGCGAGGGCCTCGTCACGAGCGGCGGACGCGGCCGCGGTGTCGGGGTCGGCGTCCGACGCGGTCGGCACGACGAAGCCCGCCAGCACCGCGGCGAACTCGAAGCGGCGAGGAGCGTGGCGCAGCAGCTGCAGCGACAACGAGCCGCCCTGCGAGAAGCCGAGCAGGCTGACCGAGGGGTGTGCGTCGCCGAGCGAGTCGAGCCAGGAGAGCACGGCCTCCGCGGCGTCGTCCACCGCGCCGGCGGACGGTGCGCCCGGCGTGCTGAGCGGGTACCAGGAGAAGCCGTCGCCGTGCGGCATCGGGGCGCGCAGCGACGCGAGCACCACGTTCTGCGGCAGGTAGGGGGCGAGTCCGATCAGGTCGCCCTCGTGCGAGCCGACGCCGTGCAGCAGCACGACGAGCGGCCGCCCGGCCCGGTCGGGCTCCTCGACGGACCAGCGGACGAGGGCGGGATCGATCGTGACCATGCCTCGACCCTGCCAGACGGGCTGACGGGACGCGCGCCTCCTCGGGGCTCGGAGAGCGTTTCGTCACCCGACCGTGACGAAGGCCTAGTAGACAGGGGGCCATGAGCTCTGTCCAGACCCCCGACCCCACGCCCGGCGACCCCAACCCGGGCTGGCTGTCCGAGGAGGAGCTGTACACGATCCGGCAGCGCATGCCGATCCTCTACGTCGAGGCGGTGCCGGTGCGGACCGACGGCATGGGCGTCGTGACCGAGGTCGGGGTGCTGCTGCGCGCCTCCGAGGAGGGGTCGATCTCGCGGATGCTCGTCTCGGGGCGCGTGATGTACGGCGAGAGCCTGCGGACGGCGCTGTTCCGCCACCTCGAGAAGGACCTCGGGCCGATGGCGTTCCCGCAGCTGCCGCCGTCGCCGGTGCCGTTCCAGGTCGCCGAGTACTTCCCGCTGCCGGGGTCGTCGGTCTACACGGACGCCCGCCAGCACGCCGTGTCGCTCGCCTACGTGGTGCCCGTCACCGGCACCTGCGACCCCCGCCAGGACGCGCTCGAGCTCACCTGGCTGACGCCGCACCAGGCCGCGTCGGACGACGTCGCCGGCGAGATGGAGGGCGGGCGCGGGGCGCTGCTGCGGAGCGCGCTCGCCTCGGTCGGCGCGCTGCAGTAGCGCGCCGCGCCGCGCCGCGCCGCATGGCGCTGCGTGGCGCGCCCGCGCCCGCGCCCGCGCTGCGTGGCGCGCCCGTCGGCATCGCTGCACCCCTGAACCCGCGCTGCACCCCTGGAACCGAGGGTGCGATGCGGATCCGCGGGTGCAATCGGATCCGAGGGTGCGGCCGGCGATTTGTCCACAGCCGAGGAGGCGCGGGTCGCGACCCGAGGACCGCCTGCGACATGTTCGTCTCGTGCGTGACATGTCAGGACTGCTCATCCTCCGGCAGGAGGTCGTGGCCGACGGGGGCGACAGCTCGACCCTCGAGCGCGACGCCCGGCGCGGGCGCCTCGTCCGCCTGACCGCAGGGGCGTACGTCCGCGCCGACGCGTGGGCCGCCCTGACCCGCGCAGAGCAGCACGGAGCCCGCGTGCACGCGGTCGTGCCGCGGCTCGGGCCGGACACGTTCGTGTCGCACGAGTCGGCCCTGGCGCTGCAGGGCTTCCCGCTGCTGGGCGAGTGGCCGACGCGGGTGCACGTCGTGTCCCGGGGACGCCCGCGCACCAAGGTCAGCTCGACCGTGCACCGACATGCCGTGGCACTGCGGGACGACGAGACCTCCGTGGTCCAGGGGCTGCCGGTGGTGCTGCCGCGACGGGCAGCGGTCGACGTCGTCCGCCGACGGGACCTCCGTGGCGGGGCCGTCGTGCTCGACCACGGTCTCGCCGTCGGCGCGTTCTCCCGGGAAGACCTCGAGGGGGTCCTCGCCGAGCGCGGTCGTGCGCAGGGCAGCCGGCGGGCCGCCGCCTCCGTGGCCTTCGCCGACGGGCGAGCCGAGTCGCCCGGGGAGTCGATCAGCCGCGCCGCGATGCACTCCGCGGGGCTGACGCGACCCGAGCTGCAGGCCCGTCTGCCGGCCGAGGGGTCGCTCGTGGGGTTCGTCGACTTCTGGTGGCCGTGCTGCGGGGTGATCGGCGAGTTCGACGGGGAGGTGAAGTACAGGGACGCCGCGATGCGCGCAGGGCGCACCGCCGAGCAGGTCGTCGTCGATGAGAAGCTGCGGGAGGACGCCCTGCGTGCACTGCCCGGTGTCCGCACCGTCGTGCGCTGGGGCTGGGCGGAGGCGCTCGCGGTCGAGCCGCTCCTCCGGAAGCTCGCCCGCGCGGGCGTCTGCTGAGGCGGTACCGCCCGAGCGCGTGGTCCCCGCCGCGCGGTGCCCCCCCTGTCCGGCACTGCACCAGCGGTTCCGGAGGTGTCGTGCGGGCTCGGGGGTGCAGCGCGCGGCGCAGGCTCGCAGCGTGGGCGGTCCGGCGTCGGGGGAACCGGCTGCGGCGGGCGCAGCGCGACGCCCCCGGGCGGCGCGGTGGCGCCGCCCGGGGGCGTGGGTGCAGGTGGTGCCGTGGGGCCTAGCGGCCGCCGCGCTGGCCGCCGCCGCTGCGGGGCTTGCCGCCGACGAGTCCGCCGACCTTCAGGCCGCCGGGACGACCGCCGTCCGAGGAGGCGCGACGCGAGCCGCCGCCGGAGCGACCGCCCTGCGAACGCTCGCCCTGCGACGCCGCGAAGTCGGCCTGGTCGTTGCGCACGGCGTTCGTGCGGCTCTGGCCGCCGTCGCTCTGGGCGCGGCGTCCGGGCTGGCGGGTGCCGCGAGCCTCGGAGTCGCGAGCGCCGCCGTCGCGGGCGCCGCCGTCGCGCACCGGCGACACCGCGCCGCGGCCCGACTCGGTCGAGTAGAAGGTCGAGGCGCCGCCGCGGGGAGCCGCGTCGCGCGAGCGACCGCCGTCACGACCGTCACGTCCGCCACGGGGTGCTCCGTCACGACCGCCCGAGCGGGCGGGCCCGCCGTCGCGACCCGCGCCTCCTGCACGCCCGCCGCCCGCAGCGGGACGACCCGAGCGGTCGGCACGAGCGATCGGGGCGCCGGTGCTGTCCTGGCGGGCGGCGCGCTTGCGCTGGGCGTTGGCGCCCTGCGAGCGACCTCCGCCGCCTCCGCCGTTGCCGCCCTGCTGCTGCTGCACGGCCGACTTCGGCAGGGGCTTGACGTACGCGGCGACCTCGCCGACGAGCGCCGCGACCTCGGGGGAGGAGGTCGTGACGGCCGTGGTGGTCGGCTTGATGTCGGCCTTCTTCATCAGCTGGGCGACGTCGCGCTTCTGGCTGGGGATGACGAGGGTGACGACGTCGCCCTCGGCTCCGGCCCGAGCGGTGCGGCCCGAGCGGTGCAGGTACGCCTTGTGCTCGGTGGGCGGGTCGACGTGGATCACGAGCTCGATGTCGTCGACGTGCACGCCGCGGGCGGCGACGTCGGTGGCGACGAGCACACGGGCGGTGCCGTCCTGGAACGCGGCGAGGTTGCGGTCGCGCTGCGGCTGCGACAGGTTGCCGTGCAGGTCGACCGAGGGGATGCCGGCCTCGGTCAGCTTCTTGGCGAGCTTCTTGGCGTGGTGCTTGGTGCGCATGAAGAGGATGCGGCGGCCCTTGCCCGAGGCGAGCTTCTGCACGAGGGCGTTCTTGCTGTCGAGGTCGGGCGTCTCGAAGACGTGGTGGGTCATCGCGGCGACGGGCGAGTTGGCCTCGTCGACCGAGTGCAGCACCTCGTTGTGGAGGAACTGCTTGACCAGCTTGTCCACGCCGTTGTCGAGGGTCGCGCTGAAGAGCAGGCGCTGGCCGTCGTTCGGGGTGGCCTTCATGATGCGGGTGACGCCGGGCAGGAAGCCCAGGTCGGCCATGTGGTCGGCCTCGTCGAGCACGGTGATCTCGACGGCGTCGAGCTTGATGAAGCCCTGCTTCATCAGGTCCTCGAGGCGGCCGGGGCAGGCGATGACGATGTCGACGCCCGACTTGAGGGCCTGGACCTGGCGGTTCTGCGAGACGCCGCCGAAGATCGTGGTGGTGTTCATGCCGTACGCGGCCGCCATCGGCGCGAGGACGGCGTCGATCTGCGTGGCGAGCTCGCGGGTCGGGGCGAGCACGAGGCCGAGCGGGCGGCCCGGGCGGCGCTTGCCGCCGGCGAGCTTGCCGCCGAGGCGCGCGGCCATCGGGATGGAGAAGGCGAGGGTCTTGCCCGAGCCGGTCTTGCCACGGCCGAGGACGTCGCGTCCGCCGAGGGTGTCGGGGAGCGTGTCGACCTGGATCGGGAACGCGTTCTCCTTGCCGTCCTTCGCGAGGGCGGAGACGATCGGGGCAGGGACCCCGAGGGAGGCGAACGAGACGGCGGGAGCGTCGGTCGCGTCGGCGGCCGGGACGACGGGGGAGTCGGTGGTGAGTGACATGCGTGCCTTTCAGGGGCAGGTGTCGAGCCGGGCCGAGGCTGCGGGCCACGCGTCCTGGTCGCCTGGACACGGTGGTCGTGGGCGTTCCGGAGAACGGCGGTGCAGAGCCGGTGAGCGGCTGTCGTAGCCGGGCTCGAGGTGTGGCGACGGTGCAGGTGTGCACGATCGTTTCGCCGCAGAGTGAGCTTCGCGCGCCTGCTGGGTGCCTGGGTGTGTGCCAGGGCGAGAGGCGAGGAGGGGCGTGCTACGACGCAGGGAGCCGGTCGGGCCGACTCGCAAGTGACCCCAGCTTAGCGGCACTCGTCGCAGAACGCGAGGAGGTGCGAGCCGGGCACCCAGGAGGTGCGGGCCGGCACGCGAGGAGGCGCGGGCCGGACAGCCCGCCTGCGCCCGCCGGGCAGGCGGGTCGACCTAGGAGAAGAGGCCGCGGATCGCCTTGCCGAGGGCTGTCCTCCGACGGTGCCAGCCGTGTGCGGCGAGGGTCCGCTTGACGGGACCGACGACCTTCGCCGAGTTGAACGTGTACGAGCCGGACGCCGTCCCGACGCTGCGCTCGGTGTTGATCTCCGATCGCTTGTACTCATGGGTCTCGGGCAGCAGCGTGATGCGCAGCCGGTAGCTGGAGCGGCTGCTGCCGAGCATTCCCCGGGCGTCCTGGTACACCCAGGTGGCGACGATCCTGCCGCCCTCGACGGCGACCGTGAACGGGTTCGCGGGGTCGCGGCCGAGCGCGAGCAACGCCTCCGTCACGACCTCGGGCGAGGACGGGGCAGGCGTCGCGGAGGAGGAGCCGTCGGGCGGCGTCGTCGCGGTCATGCGGCCACGCTAGCGGACAGGTCGTCCTGCCCCTGCTGCGCCGTCCGGGCGGGGGCTCAGTGCGCCCCGGAGTACCGCTCGCCCACGGGGATCTCGACGGCGACGCGGTTGCCCGGCTGCGCGAGCGGGCAGGCCCACGCGGGGTCGTAGGCGCAGCTCGGGTTGTAGGCGAAGTTGAAGTCGAGCACGATCGTGCCCGGCTCCGAGCCGGGCCCGAGGTCGGCGCCCTTGACGGAGTCGATCAGGTACCGACCGCCTCCGTAGGTGCCGCCCGGCTTGCCGGCGAGCGCGTCCCCGACCGGGACGAACAGGCCGCCCCCGTACGAGCGCAGCCGCCAGACGTCGAGCGAGCCGACGCCCGGCACCTCGGCGCGGCCTACCCGGTCGAAGGGCACGTCGCCGTCGGTGCCCGTCTCGACGACCATGCGGTGCGGCTCCGCGGGCAGGATCGGCACCTCGAAGCGCCAGGCGGCGTCGTACGGCTTCGTCGGCAGGCCCGTGAAGTGAGGCCTGTCCTCGGGCAGCAGCGGCGTGACCGGGTTCGTCGTGAAGAGCTCGTCGCGGGTGCGCCGCCACAGGTCGTGCGCCGCCTCGAGGTCGGTCGCCTCACGCACCTGTCGGTACAGCCCGTGGATCGTCCGGCGCCACGCGGCCAGCGCGAGGCCCGAGTCGGTGTCGGGCACGAGCGGCGCGGCTGCGCCGGTGTCGCCTGCGGCGGAGGGGGACGAGGAGGTGGGGGTCGGGTCGGTCACGCGGGCGACGGTAGTCGGGACGCACGGTGTCGGTGCCAGACTCGACGGCGGGGAGCGAGGGGCGTTCCCCGGAACGAGGGGGAACACCATGCGGGCACTGCACACCGCCGGCAGCGTCGTCATGATCGCCGTGCTGGCCGCCGGCCTCGCCGGCTGCACCGTCGAGGCGAACCGGACCGTGTCGGCTGACAAATTCGCCACGACCGTGGCGGACGGCCTGGAGGAGTCCGTCGGCACCCGGCCCGACGTCGACTGTGGCGACGAGGCGATCGACGTGGTGGACGGTGGGGAGGTCCACTGCGACGTGAACACGCCGGGCTACGACGTCGTCTACGACTCGCTCGTGACCATCAGCACCGACGGCGGCGAGGACTACCACGTGGACGTCGCCGTCGACGAGCAGCCGAAGGAGTAGGAGCGGGAGGGGCCGGGCGCGTCACGCCCCGGCCCTCCTGGTCAGCCCGCGTGCCGCGGGTGCGCCTCGGGTGCGCGCCAGCCCGGCGCGAGGGCGCGCATCCGGAGCGCGCGCCACTGCCAGACGAACCAGAGCCCGGGCCAGAGCGCGATGCCGATCGGCCCGGCGTGGAACACCAGGCGGTCGCGCAGCAGGGTCTCGTCCGGGCCGAGCGGCGACACGGCCATGCGGTGGTCGATGCGCATCCGCGAGAACTGGCCGGCGGTGCCCTTCCCGGTGTCGCGCTGGATCCAGGCGCCGTCACGGTCGTGCCAGTCGAGGTCGACGTGCGTGTCGCCGAGGGGCAGCAGGCCCAGGATGTGCGCGGTCACGGGGTGCGCCTCCTCGGTCCAGCGGTCGGGGAAGCCCTCGGGCGCGAGCGAGCGGTAGCGCACCAGCGGCTTGGTCACGGCGACCATGACGGCGGGGTCGCGCAGGGCGTCGGCCGCGGCGTCGACGGGACAGGCGAGTCGGATCTTGAGCTGCACGTGCATGTGGACGAGTCTGCTCCCGTGGGCTGGGCGGCGGGCGCGGCGCTCGCGGGGCTCTCCTCGTTCAGGAAGATCTGTCCTGAGGCGTGCGGCGGGGGGACTCGCGGTCCTGAGTCGTGCACGGTCCAGGAGGCGCGGGTCGTGACTTCCTGAATGGTGCAGCCGGAGCAGGAGCAGGAGCAGGAGCCGGGAGCCGGAGCCGGAGCCCTGAGCCCGGACCCCTGAGTTCGCGGCCCGCAGTCCGCGCCCGTCGTAACGCGGGGCAACGCACCGACCCGAGGAGGCGCCCCGACCTACCCTGAGGACGTGACCGCATCCCGCACGGCCCCGCAGCAGACGGCCCCGCAGCAGACAGCCCCGCAGCAGACGGCCCCGCACCAGAAGCAGGAGCCGCAGCCCCCTCGCCGGAAGCCGCACCAGTCCAAGTACCAGGTCCGCCTCGACCAGGGCGTCGCCGGTGCGGCCCGCGTCGTGTCCGGGGCGCACGTCGTGGTCGTGGTCGACGTCCTCGACGGGCACGGTCTGCTCTCGACGGCGGACGTGCTCGACGCGGTCGCCGCCGTCTCGGACGCCGGGGCGCTCGTGCTGCACGCGACCGCCGCCTCCTCGGCCGACGTCGCCCGCCGGGTGCTCGACCGCCAGGCCGAGCGGGGCGACCGCGCGGTCGTGGCCGTGGTCGCCGCGGGCGCGCTCGACGACGACGGGTTCCGCTCCGCCGTCGAGGACGTCCTCGCCGCGGGGGCCGTGGTCGACGCGCTCGCCGCCTCCGGCATCGACTTCTCGTCGCCCGAGGCCGCTGTCGCGTGCGCCGCCGCCGTCTCGCTGCGGGGGGCGCAGTCCCACCTGCTGACCGCCTCCTCGTCCGCTGCCGAGCTCGCGGCGACCGGACGTGAGGAGGCGCTGGTCGCGGCCCGGACACCGGCCGCGGTCGCGACGGTGCACCGCGTGCCCCTCGTGGCGGAGGCGACCGGCCGAGACGGCGGTGCCCACGCCGGTGCGGGCACCCACGTCGGTGCGGGCGACGACGCCGGTGCGGGCGACGACGCCGGTGCGGGCACCGATGGCGGAGCTAGCGGCGGCGGCGACGCGCTGCGCCTGGACGGCTCTCGCGCGCACGGCTCGCACGGGGAACAGAGCGAGCCGGCGTAGCGTTCTGCTCAGCACGGGGGCCGACCGAGCCCCCGACCAGAGGAGTGGACGATGAAGGCAGTTCTGAGCGACGGCACCGTGGTCGCCGAGGCACCGAAGGACGAGCTGATCTCGATCGAGGGCAACTGGTACTTCCCGCCCGCGAGCGTCAACGACGAGCTCTTCGAGAAGAGCCCCACGCAGTACCACTGCCCGTGGAAGGGCGACACCCAGTACTTCAGCGTGAAGGACGGCGAGACGCTGCTGCAGGACCGCGCGTGGAGCTACCCGACGCCGATCCCCGCGTCGTTCGACCGCGTCGGCAAGGACTACACCGGCTACGTCGCGTTCTGGAAGGACGTGCAGGTCGTCGAGTAGGCGCACCTGCCGCCTCGCACCCCCACACGAGCATCGGACCCCTGAATTCGAGGGTGCGAGGCTCGTTCGGGCGTGTGGCGTGTGGCGTGTGGCGTGTGGCGGTGGGCTGCAGGCTCACCCGGCGCGTTCGGCGTGACGCTGGCGCGTCACCGCTGAGCCGAACGCGCCCGATGCGCGCGGACCTTGGCCCGGTTGCCGCAGCGCTGCATCGAGCACCAGCGGCGGCTGCGGGCCCGCGACTCGTCACGGTAGACGAGACCGCACAGCGGGTTGGCACAGCGGCGGAGGCGCGACTCGTCCCCGCCGCCGAACCCCACCTCGTCGAAGAGCCGCACCCCGTCGCGGGCGACCGAGGCGAGCGCCTGACCCAGCCGCAGCCGCCCCGCGCCGGCCTGACGGCGGCCCCCGGCGAGTGCGGGAGGCACGTCCGGCGTCGCGGCGAACAGGTTGAGCATGTCGACGTCGCCGGGGTCGGGCGAGGCTCCGTCGACCGCGGCGACGGCCAACCGGGCGATCGCGTCGCGGAGGCCACGGGCGTCCGCGAGCTCGCGGTCGGAGGCTCCGCCGCCTACCCCGGGGAACCGCTCGGAGAGCCAGTCGTCGAGGTCGGCGGGCAGCAGGAGGCCGTCCCAGGGCGACGAGCCGTCGGTGGGCTGAGCGAGACCCGACTCGGGGCCGAGGCGCGAGCCGGCGCGGAACCCGCCGAGGTACGCGAAGTCGAGCGCGAGCGCCCCGGAGTCGAAGAACCAGCGCGTGCCGGTGTCGGAGCGCAGCCACTGCCCAGTCGTCATCTGACCACCCTAGCTGGTTACGCAGCCCGGCCCGCGCCTCCTGAGCTGTCTGGTCGGCACATGCCGACCGGGGGAGCGCGACACGCCACGTGTCGAGGCGCATCCCGAACGTGTCGAGGCTCTGCGGTCGGCATTTGCGGGCACCACGGGGCGGAGGCAGCGGCAGCGGCAGCAAAGCGAGAGAGATCTGGCAGACGACTCGCCGCGGGCCTGAGTCCTGGGTCGCCGACTGGCGGATCTCTCTCAAATTCGGCAGAAGTACAACGTGGCGCTCGGTGCCGGGTGCCCGGCGTCTGGCGTGAGGGGCGCGACCTCGGGGCTCCGAGCCTCAGACCGCGCGCTTGGTCCAGGTGATGAGGTGCGCGGGGTCGTACCGGCGCGAGCAGCGACCGCAGGCGAGGGGCCGCTTCGGCTCCCGGTAGCGGAAGTGCTCGTGTCCGGCGGCGCAGACGCCGACCCACGGGGCCAGCTCGGAGGCGATGGCCCCGTCGTGCAGCCGGCCGCCGACGTAGCCGAGCTCGGTGGCGACGCTCTTCCAGCGCGGACCGTGGCCCGCCCGCGACCCGGCGACGGCGTGCGCGACCTCGTGCAGCAGCACCTGATGGATCTCGTCGTCCTCGTACCTGCCCGCGAGGTGCCGCGAGACGGTGATCCGCTTCTTGCCGTAGTCGCAGAGCCCCGCACGGGTCTTGGCCGCGTCGAAGCCGAAGCTCCACACGGCAGGGTCGAGGTGCAGGGCGATCAGGGCGTCGGCCCAGCGCCGCACCCGCTCGAGGTCGGCCACGGTCAGCGCCTCCCGACGGACGCCGAGGTCCGGGGCGTCACGAGGAGGTGCGGTGCAGCATCGACGCGCAGGTCAGCGCGCCGGGAACGGCCAGGTGGTCGGCTCGTCGTCGCGCGGCAGTCCGTCGACGACCCCGGTGACGCCGGTGGCGCCGCGGCGGGGCTCGCCGTCGTCGTCGACCGCGGGTGCGTCGACGACCACGGCACGCTCGCCGTCTCGGTCGCGGTGCCCGGCGGCGTTCGCCGCGAGGCTGGAGATCTTGCCCCAGAGGCTGGTGTCGGCGCGGGTCGACGGCTTGTCGAGCACGGGCTCTGACGGGGCGGCAGGCGCCGAGGAGGCGGCGGGCGCGTCACCGGGATCGATCCGCATCGCGGCGGCGAGGGCAGGCTCGATCGGCGCAGGGGCCTGCAGAGCGGGGGCCGGGGCCGACGCGGGAGCCGGGGCGTCCGCGTGCTCCGGGGACTGCTGCGCGCCTCCTTCGCCCTGGCCGTCGTGCCCGACGGCGGCGGTCGCGGTCGCGGACGACCCGTCCCCGACGCGGGGCAGGCCCGAGGGGTTCGTGTCGCCCGCCTCAGGCGGCGAGACGACGGCGGCGTGGGCGCCCGCCGCGGCCCGGCCGATCGGCGTGATCGAGCCGGTCTCGCGGGCGTGCGCGGGGCCCTCGTGCGCGGCCCGCATCAGCCCCTCGATCACCGTGCGGAGCGCGTCGAGCCGGTCGCGGGCGGCGCCGGCCTGCTCGTAGGCCGTCAGCGCGGCGGTGAGGACCTCGTCGCTCTCGTCGTACCGGCCCAGGTCGAAGAGCGTGTAGCCCTCGAGCTCGGCGGCGGTGGCCTCGAGCACGCGCCATTCCTCGGTGGAGGCGGTGATGCGGCTGGTGTGCAGGTCGCCGAGCGCGCGCTCGAGCTTGCCCTGCTCGCGCAGGACGTGCGCACGGCGGATGCGCGCCGCCGTGGAGTCGGCGCGGTCGCCGGTGAAGTGGGCGAGGCGGAACGCCTCCTCGGCGATGGCCAGGGCCTCGTCGAGGCGGCCGAGGGTGCGCAGCAGGTCGGCGCGCTCGCCCAGGGCGGAGGTGCTGCGGCTCTGGCCCAGGGCGGCGAGACGGGCCTCGGCGGTCCGCACGTCGACGGCGACACGGAGGCTGATCGGCTCGACGCCGGGCACGGGGCGGGAGGTGCGGCCCGAGGGCGCGTCGGAGCCCGGCGGCACGCTGCGGGGGCGGGTGCTGCCGGTCGCGGATCCGGGGTTCGAGTCGTGCTGGCTCATCGAGTACGAGGGTAACCGCAGGGTGGTCGTTCGGGCCGTCCGGCGCGCGCTCGGCGGCCGTCCTCTCGATTTCCGTGCTGCTCTTCTCGAGTTCGAGACTGATCCGCCGCATCGTGACCGGGGGAGCTGGGCAGCCAAGGCCGGCCGAGCAGGATCTGTCTCGCCTTGCGGCGGCGGCCACGACCGGACCGCAGGAGGTGCGGGTCGACCCCGCAGGAGCCCAACGCCGGTCAGTCGAGCGGCTGCAGCGGCACGCTGACGATGCGGTCGTCGCCCTGCCGGGCGTCGCCGCGGCCGTCGGTGTTGTTCGTCAGCAGCCAGAGCGTGCCGTCCGGCCCGGGCAGCACGTCGCGGATCCGCCCGAGCGACTCGTCGCCCGAGAACCGCTCGGTCGAGGTCGCCTCGCCGGCCTCGGGCACCTGGATCTCGAAGAGCACCTCGCCGCCGAGCCCGGCCAGGAACAGGGTCGAGCCGACCGCCGTGAGGCCGCTCGGGCTCGCCTGGTCGGTGCGCCACTGCAGGACCGGCTCGAGGAACCGGCCTGACGAGCCCGATGGCCCAGTCGATCCCGACGTGCCCCGGCCCTCGACCTCGGGCCAGCCGTAGTTCGCGCCGGGGGCGAGGGAGTTCAGCTCGTCCCAGGTGTCCTGGCCGAACTCGGCGACCCAGCCGCCGCCCCACGCGTCCCAGGCGATGCCCTGCGGGTTGCGGTGGCCGAGGCTCCAGACGGGCGACCCGGGCATCGGGTTGTCGCTCGGCACGGCGCCGGTCGGCGAGAGCCGCAGCACCTTGCCGCCGAGCGAGGTCTCGTCCTGGGAGGCGTCGTCGTCGGAGGCGTCGCCGGTCGTGGCCCAGAGCATGCCGTCGGGGCCGAAGGCGATGCGGCCGCCGTCGTGGTTCGAGGCCGCGGGGATGCCGGTGAAGACGTCCTCCACGGGGCCGAGGCCGTACGACCCGGCCGCCCCGGTGATGGCGGCCCGCACGATGCGGTTGTCGTCGGCGGTCGTCAGGTAGGCGTAGAGGTACGAGGGCGACCCCGCGAGCACGGCGAGCCCGAGCAGGCCCGACTCGCCCTGGTGCACGACCCCGTCGATCGTCGCGACGTCGCGGACCGACCCGTCGTCGCCGATCTCGACCACGCGGCCGCTGTCGCGGAGGCTCACGAACGACGACCCGGAATCCAGCCGCACGACAGACCAGGGAGCCTCGAGGCCGGTGGCGACGTCGGTCGGCTCGGCGTCGTCGGCGACGCGGACGGCCGCCGTGTCCGTGGTCGGTGCCACGGGCCCGGGGCCCGGCGTCGTCTCGACGGGCGCGGCGGCGTCGCTCGCGGCGCCGGACGACGACGTGCTCGAGGTCGAGGTCCCCGCCCCGGTGCAGCCGGCCAGCAGAGCGAGGGCCGTCGTCACAGCGGCGCCGGCGACCACGGCGCGCGTGCGCCGGGCGGGCCGGTGTCGGGGCCGGTCTCGTGTCATGGGGTGCGCCTCCTCGTCCCTCAATCAGACACGAGGAGGAGCGGGCCGGGCGACGGGTGCGGCGCATCGTTGCACGACCGTGACGACTCCGTCACCGGACCGTGACGTATGAGCGACACTCGCCAGCGGTGCACGCAGCGCACGCGGAACGCCCGGCGCACGCGAGGCACCCCGGAGTGGACGATGCACCCCGCAACGACGGGGTGCATCGTCCACTCGGGGGTGCGAGGCAGGTGGGCCGGGCGCGCGCGGGGCGCGGGAGCGGCTCAGGCGCGCGCGGCGAGCTCCGCGCGGAGCGGCCAGTCCTGGCCCTCGAGGATGAGCTGCGCGGCCTGGCCGGTGCGCGTGTTGACGACGACCGGCGCGAGCAGGTTCACCGTCATGCCGCTGGCGGCGGGGGTCGCGACGACGAGCAGCAGCGCCTCCGCGGCGTCGTGCAGGTCGAGCCCGGTGGTCTGCTCGTCGGTCAGCACCGGCGAGTAGTCGGGCAGGTGCACGGCGGCGTCGAGCACGTAGAGGCGGACCTCGGACGACGTGTCCGTCGCCCGCAGCGCGAACAGGCCGGTCGCCCCCTCGACCTCGTCGAGGACGAAGTCGACCAGCGGCTCGAGCCCGAAGGGAGGCGCGACGAACGCCACGGGGGCGGTCACGGCGCTCATCGGAGGAAGTCCATCAGCGAGACCTGCAGCACCTTCGCGGTGACCTGCAGGGCGGCCTGGTACGAGTTGTTCTGCAGCTGCAGGTCGAGCACGGCCTGGCCGAGGTCGAGGTCCTCGAGCCCGGCGCGCTGTGCCTCCAGCGTGACCTTCGTGTCCATCAGGGTGTCCTCGGCTCTCAGCAGCTGGGCGTGTCGCGCGCCCATGTCGGACTGCACGCTGCGCAGGCCGGACACACGGGCGTCGACGGTGGTCAGGTGGGACGCGACGTCGCCTCCGGTGCGGAGGCTGGTCGCGATGTCGTCGATCAGGGCGAAGACGGAGGAGGCGCCGGCACCGAACGCGGCGGAGCCGTCCGAGTCGACCGCGACGGTCGTCTCCGGCCCGATGCGGCGGGTGACGCTGGAGCCGGCGGTGCCGGTCCAGCTGTAGTCGGCGCGGAAGGCGACCCCGGCGTCCGAGGTGCCGGCGAAGACGCTGCGGCCGTTGATGCTCGTGTTGGCGACGCCCAGCAGGTCGGCCTTGAGGCCCTCCAGCTCGACGGCCACCGCCTCCTTGGCGTTCGGGGACAGCGAGCCGTTGGCGCCCTGCAGCGTCAGCTCGCGCACCTTGGCCATCAGCGAGTCGGCAGCGATCAGGGCGGAGTCGGTCGTGCTCAGCCAGCCGTCGCCGTCGGCGACGTTGCGGGTGTGCTGGGCGTGGGCCGACTGCAGGCTCTTCACGCGCAGGGCCTCGGCCGTGGCGGTGGGGTCGTCGGAGGGGCGGCTCAGCTTGTCGAGGCTCGTGGCCCGCTCCTGCGCCTGCGCCAGGCGCACGGAGCCTGCCTGCAAGTGCTGCTGCGACTGCAGCGCCGTCATCTGGTTCGTCACGCGTGTCAGCATCGTCCCTACCTCCCGACCCGGCCCATGCCGTTGATCAGCGTGTCGAGCATCTCGTCGATGGCCGTCATCACGCGTGCGGCGCCCTGGTAGGCGTGCTGGTAGCTCAGCAGCGAGACGTTCTCCTCGTCGAGGCTCACGCCCGAGCCCGAGAGCTGCCGGTTCTTCGCCGACGACGCGGCGAGGTCGGCGAGCGACGACTGCGCCATCTCGCTCTTGGCGGAGGCTCCGATGCCGGCGACGATCGACGACCAGGCGCGGTCGGGCGAGCCGGATCCGACGCCGATCTGCGCGATGCGCTGCGCGACGGAGCCGTCGAGGGCTCCCGCTCCGCCGCCCGAGGCGATCGAGGAGGCGCCGGTCGGCACGACCGTGAGGCCGCGTGCCGCCGAGACGCCGGGCGCCAGGGCGAAGAACTGGCCGGCGGGCTGGCCGTCGGCGCGGACGCCGCCGGCGTGCACGGCGTTGACCTGCGTCGCGAGCTGCGTGGCGAGGGCGTCGTACGACGCGGCGGCCTCGGCGAGGGCGCCGCCCTGTCCGCCGGCCGCGGGGCCGAGCAGCGAGACGGCGCCGGCGAGGCTGCCGCCGTCCATGGCCACGGCGTCGCCGGGACGGTGCGCCCACTCGACGGTCACGCCGGTCGAGGCGCTCATCGCGAACTCGCCCTTGACGACGATGCTCCGCGCCGTGGTGCCGCTGACGAGCGCGTTGCCGCCGACCAGGACGTCGACCGTGCCGTCGCCGGCGTCGCGGACCGTGCCGCCGGCGATCGAGGCGATCTGCTCGGTGAGGCGGGCGCGGGCGTCGATCAGCTCGTTGGCGCTGGTGCCGTCCTGCACGGCCGAGCGGATGCGGCCGTTGAGGTCGGCGACCTGGCGGGCGGCGTCGTTGAGCTGGACGCCGAGGGTCTGGGCGGTGCCGCGGGTGGCGCTCCACTGGTCCTCGACGGCCTGGTGGCCGGAGGCGATGCTCGCGGCGAGGGTCTTCGCCTGGCCGAGCAGCACCGACGCGGGGCCGGTCTGGTCGGGGTGGCTGCCGACGTCGCTCCACGAGTTCCAGAAGGCGCCGAGCTGGGCGGTGATGCCCGTGCTGCGCGGCTCGCCGAGGCTCTGCTCGAGGGACGAGAGCGCGTCGGCACGCACCGACTGGTAGCCGGCAGCGGCCGCGGCGCCGCGGACCTGGCCGTCGACGACGGCGTTGCCGAGGCGGGCGATCGCGTCGACCGCGACGCCCTGCCCGGGCACGACGCCGGCGCTGAACCGGCCCGTCCGGGCCGGGGCCTCGACCGAGCTCTGGCCGACGCGCTGGCGCGTGTAGCCCTCGGTGTTGACGTTGGCGATGTTCTGGCCGGTGACGTCGATGCCGGTGCGGGCGGCGACGAGGCCGGTGTAGGCGGTGTGCAGGCTGCCGAAGGTGCTGACCATCACAGCCGCCCGTCGAAGAGCTGACCGCCGGAGGCCTGGCTGCCGGAGGCGGCTCCCGCGCCGGCACGTCCGGCGCGCGACGCCGAGGCGCCCCCGACCGAGCCGCTGGCGTCGTAAATGCTGCCGGCGGCCGCGTCGGCCGCCGTGGCCATGGTCTCCTGCGTCGCCCGGGCGGCGGCGCGGAGGAACCGCTCGTTCTCGTCGCGCAGCTGCGCGATGCGGGCGGTGAGGTCGGTCATCGACCTCAGGTGCGCCGTGAAGATCTCTCCCCAGGGGCCCGCGGGAGCCGCGGCGATGATCTCGCGGAGGGGCGCCTCCTCGTCCGTGCCCCATTCCTGGGCGACCGACGAGACCTCGACGGCGCGGGCCAGCCCGGCCTCGCGGAGGCGCTCGAGCACCTGCTCGACCTCGCGGGTCGCGTGCTCGATCCAGCGGGTGCGGCCGGCGGTGAGCAGCAGCTGCTCCTCCTCCAGCTTGAAGGTCAGCAGCTCCAGCAGCTCTCGCTCACGCCAGAGCAGCGCGGACAGCTCGTTCGCGCCCATGGGGCCTCCTCGGTCAGGGGGTCGTCGGGTGGTGCAGGGGAGCGGTGATGTCCTCTGCACGGGGGACTATCGGCGTCCCGCCGTCCGGCGTTAGGCGACGGGCGTCCGCCTGCCCCTCCTCATCCAGGAACATCTGTCCTGAGTCGCACGGCGGGGGGACCGATCGTCCTGACTCGTGCACGACGCAGGAACCCTCGCGCGCAGGTTCCTGCACGATGCGACCGCAGGCTCAGGCCAGGCCGCGCACCGAGAAGACCTGGTCGAGGAACACCCGCCCCGCCCCTCGCAGCCCGCCCGAGCCCTGGTGGCGCGTGACCTCGACGGTCAGCTGGTCGGTGGCCATCGGCAGGCAGTCGGCCCAGAGGGTCGAGCGGACGCCGGCGACGAAGACATCCGAGTCGGCCAGCACGCCGCCGAGCACGAGCCGGTCGGGGTTGAAGAAGTTGACGATGGTCGCGAGCACGCCGCCCGTCATGACCCCGGCTCCGCGCAGCAGGCCGGTGGCGAGGGGGTGCGCGTCGCGGGCCAGGTCGATCATCGCCTCGACGGTCGCGACGTCGTGTCCGGCCAGCTGCATCTCGCGCACGAGCGCGTTGCCCGAGGCGAGCGCGTCGAGGCAGCCGGTGCGGCCGCACGAGCACGGGACGGCGGTCGCGCCGGGCACCGTGACGTGGCTGATGTCGCCCGCCCAGCCGTTGCTGCCCGTGTAGAGCTCGCCGCGCGAGACGATGCCGCAGCCGATGCCCGAGCCGACCTTGACGAAGACCTGGTCGGCGGGCACGGCCTCGTCGCCCTCGGCCACGAGCTCGCCGGCCGCCATGAGGTTCGCGTCGTTGTTGACCACGACGGGCAGGTCGATCTCGCGCTGCACGACCTCGGCGACCGAGACGCCGTTCCAGCCGGGCATGCGCGAGGGCGAGACGATGCGCGCGGTCGTCGACGAGACGGGGCCGGGCACGCCCACCGACAGGCCGCTCAGGCGTGCGTGCTCGGGGTCGCCCAGCTCGTCGAGCATCCCGAGGAGGTGCGCCAGCGACGCCGACAGCACCGCGGTCGGCCCCTCGGCCACGTCCAGGGCCACGTGGCGCTCGGCCAGCAGCGCGCCCGAGAAGTCGACCAGCCCGAAGGACGCGCGGTCGACGCCGAGGTCGACGCAGCCGACGAGGCCGGCGTCGCCCCGGATCTGCAGCCGCCGGGGACGGCGGCCGCCCCGTGACGCGCCCTCGCCCGTCTCGACGACGTGGCCGAGACGGATCAGGTCCTCCACGCGGGAGGCGACGGTCGAGGGCGACAGCCCCGTCACCCGGGCGAGGTCCGCGCGTGACCTCGCGGCGCCCGTCCTCAGCGGACGCAGCACCTCGACGGCCTGGGGCGTGTGGCGGGGAGGGGCGCGGAACGCCTCGGTCGTCGTCATGGGCCCCTCGCGATGATCGGTCGCGAACCTGGTCAGGCTGGTCGCGTTCCTCCAGTATTGCACGAAGTTGATCGAAATCTACGTGTAACAATCGCACAGTAGGTTCCCGTCCCACACGGACGACGACCTCACCGGACGGCGACGCGGCCCCCTTGCCGCACCTCTCGAGAAAGCGGCACCAGCGTGGACAGCACCGCCTCAGGCACCAGCGCGAACGACATGATCACGATGCGCGACGTCCAGAAGCACTTCGGCGAGCACCACGTCCTCAAGGACGTCACGCTCAGCGTGGCACCGCGCGAGGTCGTCGTGGTCGTGGGCCCCTCCGGCTCGGGCAAGTCCACGCTCTGCCGCTGCCTCAACCGGCTCGAGACGACCACGAGCGGCGAGATCCTCGTCGACGGCGTCCGGCTGCCCGAGGAGGGCAAGGCGCTCGCCGCCCTCCGCTCGGACGTCGGCATGGTGTTCCAGTCGTTCAACCTCTTCGCGCACCGCACGATCCTCGACAACGTGACCCTGGCGCCGATCACCGTGCGGGGGGAGCCCAAGAAGGACGCCCAGGCCCACGGGCTCGAGCTGCTCGCCCGGGTCGGCATCGCCGACAAGGCCGACGCGTTCCCCGCCCAGCTCTCGGGCGGCCAGCAGCAGCGGGCCGCGATCGCCCGTGCCCTGGCGATGCGGCCGAAGGTGATGCTCTTCGACGAGCCGACGTCGGCGCTCGACCCCGAGATGGTGAACGAGGTGCTCGACGTGATGGTCTCCCTCGCCGCCGAGGGGATGACGATGATCGTCGTCACCCACGAGATGGGCTTCGCCCGTCGCGCCGCCGACCGCGTCGTGTTCATGGACGACGGCCGCATCGTCGAGCAGGCCGACCCGGCCACCTTCTTCGACCACCCCGAGTCCGACCGGGCGAAGGCGTTCCTGTCGAAGATCCTCACCCACTGACCTCCTCCCCCTCCGCACCTCCCGCAGCACCACCTCCCACAGCAGCCCCATCGAAGAGAGGCACCACCTTGCGCACCTCCCCCTCCCCCCTCCGCCTGCGTCGGGTCGTCCCGGCAGCCGTGGCCGTCGTCGCCATGCTCGGCCTCGCGGCCTGCTCGAGCGACAGCTCGGCCGTCCCCGGCGCCGACCCCAGCGCCTCCTCGGCCGCCTCGGCCCTCGACGAGGTCTACGCGAACGCAGTCGTCGCGGACGCGGCCGACATCCTGCCCGACTCGACGATGGCGAAGATCAAGGAGCGCGGGAAGCTGATCGTGGGCGAGGCCCTCGACGCGCCGCTGCTCTCGCAGCAGGACCCGTCGAACCCCGACGACGTGCAGGGCTTCGACGCCGACCTCGCCAAGCTGCTCGCCATCTACATCCTGGGCGAGCCGAACGTCGAGATCGTCCCGCCGGCCTCCGAGACCCGTGAGGCCCTGCTGCAGAACGGCACCGTCGACGTCGTCTTCAACACGTACACGATCACGGAGGAGCGGGCCGAGCAGATCTCGTTCGCCGGCCCCTACCTGGAGTCCGGCCTCGCAGTCGCGGTGAAGGCCGACGACGACGAGATCAAGGGCATCGAGGACCTCGGCGGCAAGAAGGTCATCGTCGGCGCCAACACGCCCGCCGTCACCGCCGTGCCCGAGGAGCAGCCGACCGCCACGCTCGTGTCGTTCGCGACCGACCCGCAGGCGATGCAGGCCCTCAAGCAGGGCCGCGGCGACGCCTACGTGCAGGACTTCACGCTGCTCGCCTCGAACGCCGCGTCGGACGACTCGATCAAGGTCGTCGGCCAGCCCTTCACGACCGAGGCCTACGGCATCGGCCTCGCCAAGGACGACGCCGACTTCAAGGCGTTCATCAACGACTGGCTCGTGCAGATCGAGGACGACGGCACCTGGGCGAAGGTCTGGGACGCGACCCTCGGCGCGGCCGTCGAGTCGGACACCCCCGACGCCCCCGAGATCGGCTCGGTCCCCGGCTCCTAGCCGAACCGCGGGCGCCGGTGCGCCGGCCGGCCGTGGGGGCGACCCGACGGCCGGCCGACACCCGGTCGCCTCGCTGCAGCCGCACCTCCTGCGGTCGGCCCGTCCACCGCACCTCCCCGTTCTCCGCACCTCCGGTTCACCGCACCTCCACGTTCTCCGCACCTCCCGCCCTCGGCCCGAAAGACCCCATGGACTTCTTCGTCGACAGTGCAGGGCCGCTCCTCACGGCCCTCGGCACGACGATCGTGATGGCGCTGGTCGCCGGCGCCGGGGCACTCGTGCTCGGCACGCTCGTCGCCGCCGCCCGGATCAGCCCGGTGCCCGTGCTGCGCGGCGCCGCCTGGGCGTACACGCAGTTCTTCGTGAACGTGCCGCTGCTGGCGCTGCTGATCCTCGCCGTCTTCGCCCTGCCCGACGCCGGGCTGATCATGCCGCTCGCACCGACCACGGTGCTCGTGCTCGCCCTCTACGAGGCCGCCTACGTGGCGGAGGCGGTGCGCAGCGGCGTGAACACGGTCGGCAACGGCCAGATCGAGGCGAGCAGGGCCCTCGGACTGACCCTCGGGCAGACGCTCCGGCTCGTCGTGCTGCCGCAGTCGCTGCGCGCGGCCGTGCAGCCGATCGGCAACGTGATGATCGCGCTCACGATGAACACGGCGCTCGCCGCGGCTGTCGGAGTCGTCGAGCTGACCAGCGCCGTGAACAAGCTCAACCTCGTCCAGGCCCAGCCGATCCTGATCTTCACCGCCGCCGGCCTCGTCTACATGGTGCTCGCCCTCGTCATCGGCCTCGGCGCCGGACGCCTCGAACGAAAGGCGGCGATCGTCCGATGACCACGCCGACCACCCCCTCCGCCCGTCCTGCCAGCGGCGCCGCCTCCGCCGCTGCCACCACCTCCGCCTCCGTCCGGAAGGCGCCCACGGTCTCGCTCTACGACGAGCCGGGCCCCCGCACGCGACGCGCCATCCGGCTCTGGTCGGTCGTCGTCGTGCTCGCCCTCGCGGGGCTCGTCGCGGCCGGGCTCGTCCAGTTCGGCTCGCGCGGGCAGCTCGACGCCGACCGCTGGACGCCGTTCCTCTCCTGGCCGATCTGGCAGTACCTGCTCGTGGGGCTCTGGGGCACGATCCAGGCCGCCGCCCTCGTCGCGGTGCTCGGCGGCGCGCTGGGCCTCCTGCTCGCACTCGGGCGGCTGAGCCCGCGTCGCCCGCTGCGCTGGCTCTCGACCGCGTACATCGAGGTCGCCCGCACGGTGCCCGTGCTGCTGCTCATCTACCTGATGCTCTTCGGGCTGCCGCAGCTCGGCCTCGACCTGCCGCTGATCTGGAAGCTCGTCGTGCCGCTGACCGTGGCGAACTCGGCCGCGTTCGCCGAGATCGTCCGCGCAGGGATCCTCGGGCTGTCGCGCGGCCAGCGCGAGGCCGGGCTCAGCCTCGGGCTCTCGTCGGCGCAGACGACCCGGCTCGTCGTGCTGCCGCAGGCGCTCCGCTTCGTCACCCCGTCGCTGGTGACCCAGCTGGTCAGCCTGGTCAAGGACACCTCGCTCGGCTACATCGTCGCGTTCACCGAGCTGCTCTACCGCGGCCAGGTGCTGTCGTCGTTCAACCACCTCCTGATCCAGACGTTCCTCGTCGTGACGCTCGTGTACCTCGTCTTCAACGGGGCGCTGTCGACGCTCGCCGCCCGCCTGCGGGCACGGCCGTCGCGGCGCAGCCCCCGGCGTGCGGCGGCTCCCGTGCCGGCGCCGGCCTCGGCGCCCGCGCTCGACTGACCCTCCCTCCCCTCCCCGTCACCAAGGAGCACACCGTGGCCCCCTCCCTCCCTTCCCGTGCCGACGGTCTGCCGACGCCGACCGCCCCGGCCGGCCCTGCGGCACCGTCAGACTCGGCCGGCCCTGCGGCACCGTCAGCCCCGGCCGCGTCGCTCGCCGAGCTCGCCGTCGTCGTGCGCTCGGGCGTGGTCGAGAGCCGGCACCTCGGCTGGCTGGTCGCGCTCGACGCCGAGGGGCGCGTCGCGGCCGACCTCGGCAGCGGCGCGACGCAGGTGCTGCCGCGCTCGACGACCAAGCCCGTGCAGGCGCTCGCCTGCCTCGAGGCCGGGGCCGACCTCGACGGCGAGGAGCTCGCGATCGCGGCCGGCAGCCACACCGGCGAGGACGCGCACGTCGAGGTCGTCCGCCGCATCCTCGCCCGCGCGGGGCTCGACGAGTCGGCGCTCGGCTGCCCGGTCGACTGGCCCGAGGACGAGGCGACGCGCGAGCGGCTGATCCGCGACGGCGAGACCCGGTCGCGCGTCCGCATGAACTGCTCGGGCAAGCACGCGGCCATGCTGCTGGCGTGCGTGTCCGCGGGCTGGGACACCGCCTCCTACCTGGACCCTTCCCACCCGCTGCAGCAGCTCGTCCGCCGGACGCTGGAGGCGGTGGCCGGCACGACCGTGGAGGCCACGGCCGTCGACGGCTGCGGCGCACCCCTCTTCAGCACGACCGTCGAGGGGCTGGCGCGCTCGTTCCGGGCGCTCGTCACGGCTGAGGCGGGCACGCCCGCCCGCCGCGTCGCCGACGCGATGCGCGCGCACCCCTTCTACGTGGGCGGGAACGCCCACGCCAACAGCGACGCGATGACCCGCGTGCCCAGCCTGCTCGCCAAGGGCGGTGCCGAGGGCGTGATCGGGATGGCGACGTCGACCGGCGAGGCCGTGTCGATGAAGGTGGTCGACGGCAGCCCGCGGGCGACGACGCTGGTCGCGCTCGAGGTGCTCGGGGCGCTCGGCGTGGACGTCTCCGGGGCCGGGTCGCTGACCGCGCTGCCGGTGCTCGGCGGCGGGGTGCCCGTCGGCGAGATCCGGGTCGGGGCGGACGTCGCGGCGTGGGTCACGGGGGCGCGCGGCGCCGGGGCGCGCGGGGCCGGCGATGCCGACGCCGGGGCGCGCGGCGCCGGGGTCGACGCCTCGTGACGGACGTCGTCGTCGAGCTCTGCGTCGACGACCTCGACGGCGCCCTCGTGGCCGACCGTGCGGGCGTCGAGCGGATCGAGCTCTGCGCCGACCTGCTCGAGGGCGGGACGACCCCGAGCGCCGGGCTGGTCCGCTCGGTGCTCCGGGCCGTGCGGCACGTCGGCGTGCAGGTGATCGTCCGTCCGCGCGGCGGCGACTTCACGTACGACGACGGCGAGCTCGACGTCATGTGCGCCGACCTCGAGGCGATCGCGGCGCTCGCGGCCTCGCTGTCGGCCGGGGACTCTGCCGGCCGGGAGGGCGGGACCGAGGTCGGCGTGGTCCTCGGGGCCCTGACCCCCGCCTCCGAGGTCGACGTGCCGGCGATGCGCCGGCTGCTCGCCGCGGCCGGGCCGCTGCCCGTCACGTTCCACAAGGCGATCGACGCCACGCCCGACCTGCTCGCCGCGTACGACGTGCTGCGCTCGCTCGGCGTGCGCCGCGTCCTGACGGCGGGCGGACCGGGCACCGCGGCCGAGGGCGCGGACGTGCTGGCCGAGCTCGTGCGGCGGTCGGCCGTGAGCCGCGACGCCCCCGAGGTGCTCGTCGGCGGCGGGGTCCGGGCCGCGGGCGTGGGCTCCCTGCTCGCTGCGACCGGCGCCTCCTCGGTGCACCTGCGGGCGATGTCGCCGTCGCCGCGCGGCGACGGGACGCTGCGGACCGACCCTGCCGTCGTCGCGGAGTTCCTCGCGGCCGTCGGGCGCGGTCCACGCGACCCTCACGTCGCGGGCGTCGCAGGCGTCGCGGGCCCTGCCGGCGCCGTCAGGGTCGCCGACTCGGCGGACGTCCAGGGCGGCGAGAGCGCAGGAGGCGCGGTGCCGGACCCGGCCCCGTCCCGGTCCGCGGTCGTCGCGGTCGACATCGGGGGCACCTCCTTCAAGGGGGCGGTGGTCGACGACTCGGGGCGGACCGTCCTCTCCCTCTCGGTCGCGGCGGGAGCCACCGGCGCAGAGTCGATCGACCTGGTCGTCGGCCTGCTGCACGAGCTGCGGGCCGCGGCGCGCGCCTCGGGGCACGACGTCGTCGGGGTGGGCGTCGTGACGCCGGGCATGGTCGACGCCGAGCGCGGCGTCGTCCTCTTCGCGTCCACGCTCGGCTGGACGGACGTGCCGCTCGGCCCGATCCTCTCCGCCGAGCTCGGGGTGCCCGTCGAGATCGACCACGACGTCCGGACGAGCGGCCTGGCCGAGAGCCTGTTCGGCGCCTCGGCGGGGGTCGCCGACTCGGTGCTCGTCGCCGTCGGCACCGGCGTGGCCGCGTCGATCACGAGCGGCGGGCACGCCGTCCGCGGGGCCCTGACGGCGGCGGGCGAGCTCGGCCACGTGCCGGCGGTGCCCGGCGGCGAGGCCTGCACCTGCGGCCAGCGCGGCTGCCTGGAGGTCTACCTGTCGGGGGCCGGCGTCGCCCGGCGCTACGCGGCCCTCGGCGGACTTCCCGGGCTCGACACGGCGGCCGTCGTCGCGCGGGTCGGGGGCGTCGAGGGCGTCGGGACCGGCGTCGACGCGGTCGCCGACCGGGTCTGGGCGGACGGCGTCCGGGCCCTCGCGCTCGGCCTGACGTCGCTCACGCTGCTCGTCGACCCGGCGGTGATCGTGCTCGCCGGGGGAGTGTCGCGCGCGGGCGCCGCCCTCGTCGACCCGCTGCGCGCCGAGCTCGCGGCCGGGCTGGCCTGGCGGGCCGCGCCCGAGGTGCGGCTCTCCGAGCTCGGTACGCACGGCGGGCGCATCGGCGCCGCGGTGCTCGCGTTCCGCGCAGGCGGGCGCGGGAGCGTCGTCGACTCGTGGTCGCGGTCGGACCTGCTCGCGGAGCAGCCGCGCCCCTGAGGCGGCCTTGCACCCCTGAACGAGCGCCGCACCCCCGAACCCGAGGGTGCGGCGCTCGTTCAGGGGTGCGACGCATCGCGGGAGCGCCGGAGCGCCGGTGTCGGAGGCGGCGGCGGAGGCGTCGGTAGCCTGCCCACGGCCCGAGGGTGGGTGGCGGGGCGCGCCGGGCGGCCGTGCCTGCCCTGCGGCACGACCGTGCTCGTGCGCGCCGAGGTCGCGGACGACCCCGGCCGGCGCCGCACCTGGTGGTGCCCGAGCTGCCAGCCAGTCCGCTGAGCGCACGGCCGCCGACACGACACGCCGATACCTAGCGGTATGCGCCTCTCATCGCCTACTCTCAGCACGTCTCGACGAGCGAGACCACCCGACGAAGCCGGATCCCGATGCGCCCTCTCCGTTCCCCCTTCCTCCGCCGTGCCGCCGCCGGGCTCGCCGCGACCACCGTCGCCGGGGCCCTGCTCCTCTCCGGGGCCGGTGCCGCCCAGGCGGCTCCTCCCGCGCAGACGGTGTTCCTCGACCAGAGCTTCGGCGGGGCCTCGGCCGGGCCCGACTTCCTGCTGCCGACGACGCCGTCGGGCAACGTGGCCTGCCTCACCGCAGGCACCGACGTCGCCGCGTCGCCGATCCCCGGGTGCCGCTTCGCGAACGACCCCGAGGGCTCGGGCGCGCTCCGCCTCACGGACACCGGCACGAGCCAGTCCGGCGGCGTCGGCTCGACCGTCTCGGTGCCCACCGCCCAGGGCCTCGACGTCACCTTCGACTCGTGGCAGTACGGCGGCGGCGCCGCCGACGGCCTGACCTTCTACCTCGCGGCGACGGATCCCTTCGACCCCGAGGTGCCGACGCGCCTCGGAGGCATCGGCGGCTCGCTGGGCTACAGCCCGCAGGACTCGCAGCTCGGCCTCGCGAACGGTTACCTGGGCGTGGGGCTGGACGCCTACGGCAACTTCGCCAACCCCGCCTTCAGCGGGAACTCGTGCCCGCCCGTCGGCGGGGCGGGCTCGAACGCCCTGACTCTCCGCGGGCCCGGCAACGGGTCGACGGGCTACTGCGTCCTGAGCAGCACCCCGGTCGACGGGAGCCTGCGCGGGTTCGACGGCGTCCGCGACGAGGCCGGTCGAGTCCCCGTCGAGGTGGCCGTGAACCCCTCGGCCGACCCCGTCACCTCGCCGTCGGGTCTCGAGGTGCCGGCCGGCAGCTACGTCGTGAGCCTCCAGGGGAGCTTCGGCAGCGCGCCGACGATCACCCAGGGCCCCCTGCCCTCCCTCCTCGGCTCGTCGACCGACCCCTCCTGGTACGACCCCACGACCGGCGTGCCCTACAAGCTCACCTTCGGCTGGACCGGCGGCACCGGCAGCCTGTCCGACTACCACGAGATCGCGAACGCCCGGGCGACGACCCTCGTCGGCCCAGCCCCCGTGCTCGCGCAGACGACGTCCGGCAGCGCGACCGTCGTCCCGACTCGCAGCTCGAGCGTCAGCGTCGCCGCGTCGGTCAGTGCCGACGGCGGTGCCGAGGGAGAGCCCGTGGTGGCGACGCTCGTGTTCCCCGAGGGGCTCGCCCCGACGCTGCCGAGCGGGGCGACCGGCTGGGCGTGCACCGTCTCCGGCCGGACCGTGACGTGCACCGTCGTGCCCTCTCCCGAGTTCGCGCCGGGCGCCTCCCTGCCGGTCCTGACCGTGCCCTACACGGCGACCGCCGACGCTGCGGGCGCCCTGACCGTGCTCACGACCGTGTCGTCGACCGACTCCGCCGCGGCGACGTCGCAGCTCGAGGTCTCGGCAGTGCGTGAGCCCACGGTCGTCACGTCGTCGTCGGGCCGACAGACGCCGGGCACCACCGGCCTGTCCACCGTCTTCACCGCCGACGTCGCCTCGGCCGCGGCGACCGACCCGACGGCGCCCCTCGGCACGGTCGAGTTCGTCGACTCGGCCACCGAGGAGCTGCTCTGCGAGGCCGACCTCGTGCCGGCCGCGTCGGGACCGACGTCCACGGCGACGTGCACGGCCGACGCCGACCCGTCGACCGCCGTCCGCGTCGACTACGACCAGGCCGACGCCGCGCACGAGCCGACCCGGGCCGACCTCGGCTCGTTCGTCGTCGTCACCACCCCCGTCACCCTGGCTGCCGGCGCGGTCGTCGTCGACGGCGACGCGCAGCTGAGCGTCACGGGGCTGCCCGCGGACGCCACCGGCACCGTCGTCTTCTCGACCGGAGCCACGACCCTCTGCACCGTGACCCTGCCGACCGTCGCCTGCATCGTCCCCGACCTGGCAGACGGCAGCTACACGGTGACCGCGGCCTACTCGGGCGACACGGTCTACGCGTCCGCCGAGGCCTCGACGGCGTTCCGGATCGGCACGGTCGCTGCACCGGTCCCTGCCCCCGCAGCTCCCGCAGCCCCCGCGGCGCCGGCGGCCACGTCGGCACCCGCGGCGGCCGCGCCCGTCGCCGACGACGAGGAGGCGCGCCTCGCCTTCACGGGATCGTCGCTCGTCGCCTGGACTGCCGGCGCCCTCGGCCTCGCGCTCGCCGCCGCCGGGGTCGTGCTGGTCGCCGCGCGCCGCCGCAGCCGTCTGACGGCCTGACGGCCTGACGGCCTGACGGCCTGACGGTCTGACGGCCTGACGGCCTGCCGCGGCGCGCTACGCGAGCGGGTCGGCGGCGCGCCGCTCGCGGAACGCGACCGCGTTCACGCGGTTGCTGCAGCGCACGCTGCAGAAGCGCTTGGAGGCGTTCCGCGAGAGGTCGACCAGCACGCCGTCGCAGTCGTCCGCCGCGCACTCGCGGAGGCGTCCGGTCTCGTCGGTCCGGACGACGTCGACGAGGGCCATGGCGGCCTCGACGAGGATGCGGTCCGCGAGGGGCGCCTCCTGCGGGGTGGCGTGCACGTGCCAGTCGAGGTCGCCGTGCCGCACGAGCCGCGGCACCGCCTGCAGCCGCGCGAGCAGCTCGTTCACCGCCTCGACCATCGCGTCGCGGTCGAGGGTCCAGAGCTGACGGAGGCGCTTGCGGGCCTGCCGCACGGCCTCGAGCTCGGCCTCGTCGCCGTCGAACCGGCCCGAGAAGCCGAAGCGCGTCATCAGCTCGGCCAGCTGGTCGGTCGTGGCGAGCTGGTCGACGCCGCTGCGGGTCGCTCGGGCGGCCGTGTTGAGGATCGTCGCGTCGAACTCCAGCACGTCTTCCGTGTCAGGGGCGAAAAGCACATTGACTCCTTACTCGCATCCAGTCTACTGTCAGGACTCATCACCCTTTAGCCCCTGATGAGAACAGTGCCCCTGACGCGCCGGTCGTCCTCGACGACCGGCGGCCCCTGACGAATCGAGCAGCCGTGGACCGCCGCCACCTCACGACCGGACTGATCGTCGCGGTCGTGGCCGCCGCCTCCTTCGGGGTGTCGGGCCCGTTCGTCAAGCCGCTGCTCGCCTCCGGCTGGAGCCCCGTCGCGGCCGTGGCCGTCCGCGCCCTCGTCGGGGGCGCGCTGCTGGCGCCGGTCGCCCTCGCGGCGCTCCGCCTCGACCTCCGACCGATCTGGCGGGCGCGTCGTCGTGTGCTCGGCATGGCCGTCGTCGGCGTCGCGGGCACGCAGGTCTTCTACTTCGCGGCGATCCAGCACATCCCGGTCGGCACGGCGATCCTGCTCGAGTACATGGCTCCGCTGCTCCTGGTCGCCGTCGCGTGGGTCGCCTCGCGGCGTCGGCCGGCCGGGGTCGTGCTGATCGGCTCCGCGGTCGCCGCCGCGGGGCTCGTGCTGGTCGTGTCGCCGGGCGGCGGGGGAGCGCTCGACCCCCTCGGCCTGCTCTTCGGCGTCCTCGCGATGGTCTGCTGCGCCGGGTACTTCGTCATCGCGGCGCAGCCGTCCGGCGACCTGCCGCCCGTCGCGCTCGCCGCCTCGGGGCTGCTGGTCGGGTCGGCGCTGCTCGGGCTCCTGGGCCTCACCGGGCTCGTGCCCTTCACGGCGTCGGCCGCCGACGTCGTGGTGCTCGGCGGCGTCGTCGCCTGGTGGGTGCCGATGCTGGTCATCGGGGTCGTCGCCACCGCCGTCGCCTACGCGACGAGCATCACCGCGAGCTCGATGCTCGGGTCGCGCCTGGCCTCGTTCGTCGGCCTGCTCGAGGTCGCGGCCGCCGCGGCCTGGGCGTGGGTGCTGCTCGACGAGGCGCTGACCCCGTGGCAGCTCGTCGGAGGCGTCCTGATCGTCGCCGGCATCGTCGCCGTGCGGTCGGACGCCGGGGCCGACCAGCCGAGTGCGGCGCCCGAGGTGCTCGCCTCGACGCTCGCCGGCCCGGCCGAGCAGTCGTCGACGACGGTGGTGGACGGCCCCCCGCGCCGATAGGGTCGGGCCACATCGACCGGCCGGGCCTCGCCTCCGCGAGGACGGCCGTCAGGGTCCGGCGTGGTCGCCGGCGAGGGGGGCGACATCGTGGGACGACGAGCACGGGCGGCGATCGTGGTGGCGGGCATCTGCGTCGGCGCGACGGTGACGAGCGGCCTCCCGGCCGTCGCCTCCGGCGGCGCCGTCGGGGGCGTCGGCACGCAGTACTTCCTCAACGACCGGTGGAGCGGCGACGCGGACCAGGCCTTCACCTGGGGGCTCGACGACGACGCCGTCCACGTCGGCGACTGGGACGGCGACGGGGCGGACAGCCTCGCGACCCGTCGCGACGCGACCTTCGCCTTCGACGACGTGCTCGGCGGCGGCGGCGACCTCCGGACCGGCCGCTTCGGGACGCCGTCCGACGTCGCGCTCACCGGCGACTGGGACGGCGACGGCGTGGACACGCCCGCCATCCGCCGTGGGTCGACCTACCACCTCACGAACCGGCTCACGGGCGGCGCCGCCGAGCAGGTGCTCGCCTACGGCCGGGCCGACGACCTCGTCCTCGTCGGCGACTGGGACGGCGACGGCCGCGACACCCTCGGCATCCGCCGGGGGAACGCCTTCCACCTCAAGAACACCATCGCCGGAGGCGCCGCCGACGTCGCCTTCACCTTCGGCCGCGCCGACGACCAGGTGTACGTCGGCGACTGGGACGGCGACGGTCGCGACACCCCCGTCGTGCGCCGCGCCACGACCTACTTCGTCAGCGACTCGTTCGCGGGCGGCGAGGCCGACCGCGTCCAGGCCTACGGGCGGGCAGGGGACACCACCCTCGTCGGCGACTGGGACGGAGACGGCCGCGACACGCTGGGCGTGCGACGCACCGCCGCGCTGCCTGCCGGGGTCGTCTGGGCACAGGAGTTCGACGGGGCCGCGGGCAGCGCTCCCGACCCGGCGACCTGGAACCTCGAGACCGGGGCCGGCGGCTGGGGCAACGCCGAGCTGCAGACGTACACGACGTCGAGGACCAACTCGGCGCTCGACGGAGCGGGCGCCCTCGTCATCACGGCGCGGAAGGAGGCGAACGGCACCTACACCTCCGCGCGCCTGACCACGCAGGGCACGTACGAGACCCAGTACGGACGCGTCGAGGCGCGGATCCAGGTCCCGCGGGGCCAGGGCATCTGGCCGGCCTTCTGGATGCTCGGCGCCGACCTGCCCGCGAAGGGCTGGCCCGCCGCGGGCGAGATCGACGTGATGGAGAACATCGGCCGCGAGCCGCACCTCGTGCACGGCACGGTGCACGGTCCGGGCTACTCGGGGGGCGAGGCGATCAGCGGCACGTACCGGCACCCCCAGGGCTGGGCGTTCGCGGACACCTTCCACACGTTCGCGGTCGACCGGAAGCCCGGGTCGATCGAGTGGTCGGTCGACGGGCAGGTCTACCACCGCGTCACGCGCGCGAGCACCGGGGGCGACCCGTGGGTGTTCGACGCCCCGTTCTTCCTCGTGCTCAACGTCGCGGTCGGCGGCCAGTGGCCGGGCTACCCGGACGGCACCACGGTGCTGCCGCAGCAGATGAAGGTGGACTGGATCCGCGTCTACCGCAACTGACCCGCCTCCGCCGTCCCCCCTCCCCTTATCGCCTGACGCACCTCCCCCGCTAGGGCACCGCCGCCCCAGCCCGGGGGTCAGCACCGCCCGGCACCCCCCGAAGGCGCGCCGTGTGCGCCCCCTCACTGGGGACAGCGCACCCCTTATACGGCCCTCGGCCCGTCGATAGGTTTGCTCTTGCACGGCGGAGGACATCCGCCGGGCCGGGAGACCCGAAGTCCCTGGCCCGACGTCCACGGAGTCCGAGCCCTGCACCACCTCGCCTACCCGCGACCGAACGAGCGGACCGACGAACGAGCCCTGATCAGAGGGCTGTCCGTCGCGCCCGGAAACGAACACCGGCCTGCCCCGCGCAGGCCCCCGTCCTGCTGGGAGCACCGGATGAACCGCACCGAACGCAACGCCATGGTGGTCGAGAACCTGCCGCTGGTGGGCTACCTCGTCAGCGAGGTGTGCGCCCGCGCCACCCACCTGTCGCGCGACGACCTCGCGAGCGTCGGCGCCGTCGCCCTCGTCCAGGCCGCTGACGCGTTCGACCCGACCCTCGGCATCCCGTTCGGCGCCTACGCCCGCACCCGCATCGTCGGCGCCTTCGCCGACGACATGCGCTCCGGCGACTGGGCCAGCCGCGGCACCCGCAAGCGCATCAAGGAGACGCTGTCCACGCAGGAGGCGCTGACCGCGTCCCTGGGACGCGCCCCCTCGGTCGACGAGATCGCCGGCGCCCTCGGCGTCGACCGGCAGACCGCGTCGAGCGCCCTCGCCGACGCGGCCCGCACCGTCTCGACCCTCGACGACACGGTCGCCGACCACCTCGCGGCCGACGTGCCGATGCCCGGCGACCACCTCCTCGCCAGCGAGCGCAGCCGCTACGTGCGCGCCGCCGTCGACGCCCTCCCCGAGCGCATGCGCCTCATCGTCGAGGCCGTCTACTTCGGCGACCGCACGGTCACCGAGGTCGCCGCCGAGCTCGGCATCACCCACAGCGCGGTCTCGCAGCAGCGCACGGAGGCGGTCCGCCTGCTCCGGGACGCGCTCGCCGCGCACTACGCCGACGACGAGCAGGCCGAGTTCGTGCCCGTCTCCAAGACGGCGCACGCGCGCCGCAGCGCCTACCTCTCGAAGGTCGCCACGAACGCCGCCGTGGGCATCGCCCGCGCCGTGCGCGAGCCGGCCTCCGAGGGCTTCAGCGCCGCCGTCTGACGAATCCAGAAAAACTTCGGCGCTCGGCTAACGAGCACCGGCGACCGGCCGAGAGTAGCCGGTGTCAGCCCACGGACGGGCTGACGAACACCACCCAGTCACGGAAGAGGAAACACCATGGGCATGCAGATCAACACCAACCTCGCGGCGAACAACACCTACCGCAACCTGAACGCCACGCAGAACGACCTGTCGAAGAGCCTGGAGAAGCTCTCGTCGGGCCTCCGCATCAACCGTGCCGCTGACGACGCGGCCGGCCTCTCGATCTCCGAGGGCCTGCGTTCGCAGGTCGGCGGACTGACGGTGGCCGCGCGCAACGCCCAGGACGGCATCTCCGTCGTCCAGACCGCTGAGGGTGGCCTCACCGAGGTCCACTCGATCCTCCAGCGCGTCCGCGACCTCGCCGTCCAGGCCGGCAACGACTCGAACAACGCCGACGCCCGCAAGGCGATCGGCACCGAGGTCACGGCCCTGACCGACGAGCTGACCCGCATCTCGGCGTCGACCAACTTCAACGGCATCAACCTGCTCGACGCGAGCGCCGGTGCTGCGGGCGACGGCAAGATGAAGTTCCAGGTCGGTGCGGGCTCCACCGCCGCCTCCGACCAGATCACGGTCGACCTGAGCAAGGCGAGCATCGCCACGCTCTCGACGAACCTGACGGCCGGCTTCACCGACACCGACGCTGCCACCACGGTGTACGCGAAGCTCGACTTCTCGTCGGCCGCGGGAGCGCTCGAGTCGATCAAGACGATCGACAGCCAGATCAAGGCCGTCTCGACGGTCCGTTCCGAGCTGGGTGCCGTGCAGAACCGCTTCGAGCACTCCATCGCGTCGACCAACGTCGCGAAGGAGAACCTCACGGCGGCGAACTCGCGCATCCGCGACGTCGACATGGCGGAGGAGATGGTCAAGTACACGCGATCCAACGTCCTCAGCCAGGCCGGCCAGGCGATGCTCGCACAGGCGAACCAGAGCACCCAGGGCGTGCTGTCGCTCCTCCGCTAGTCGTCACCGACCGGCGGGTGACCGGCCCCCGATCCCAGCGGGGGCCCGACACCACCTGAGCTCGGCTCCTCCGGGAGCGAACGGTTCACGACCGGTGGTCGGGACGCAGCAGCTGATCCTCTGCGTCCCGGCCCTCGGTCATCCCGAGCAGCATCCCCAGCGTCATCCCGAGCGTCGACGACGACCTCGCTGGCACCTCCCGCAGCACCGCACCACCCCACGACTCCTGCATCCTGCGGTCTCCTCCCCACCTCCTCAGCTCGCCCGCCCCCGTCCCCGAAGGAGCACCCGATGGCCTCGTTCGGCATCGACGGTCTCGTCTCCGGGCTCGACACCACCACGCTGATCAACGGCCTGATGGCGGCGGAGGCGGTGCCCCAGACGATCCTGAAGAACAAGGCGACCGCGAACCAGGCGCTGGTCACCGCGCTCCAGGGCCTCAACACGAAGGTCGCCGAGCTGGCGACCCTCGCGACCAAGACCGCGAAGGCCGACTCGCTCGCCGCCTTCACCGCCAGCAGCAGCTCGAAGGACGTCACGGCCACGACGACCGCGGCCGCGCTGCCCGGCTCGATCGACTTCACCGTCGGCGCCACCGCGCAGGCGAAGAGCGGCGTCACCGCCCCGATGACCGCCTGGCCCACGTCGCCCGCGACGCTGACCTTCACGTCGGCCGCCGGCAAGGCGGTCGAGGTGACCAGCGCCTCCTCGTCGCTCGACGACCTCGTGCGTGCCGTCAACTCGTCGGAGGCGGGTGTCAAGGCCGTCAAGGTCGCGTCCGGCAAGGACGCCGACGGAGCCGTCACGTACCGTCTGCAGCTCACCTCCGCGACGACCGGCGCCGCGGGCGGCTTCACGGTGCACCAGGGCACGGCCGCCGAGGTCGCCGCCGGCACCGCCCCCGACCTGCTCGCCGCCCCCGGCGCGGCCGTCGTCAAGCAGGCGCGCGACGCGTCCGTCACCCTCTGGGCGGGCACCGCCGCCGAGCAGGTCGTGACGAGCGCGACGAACACCTTCGCCGACCTGCTGCCCGGAGTCTCGGTCACCGTCACGGCGCCGAGCACCGACCCCGTCACGCTCACCGTCGCCCGCGACGGCGCCGCCTCGTCGAAGGTCGCCTCCGACCTCGTGTCGGGGCTGAACGGCATCCTCACGCTCATCGCGTCGAAGAGCGCGACGTCGACCTCGACCAGCGCCTCCGGAGCCGTGACGGTCACGTCGGGCACCTTCACCGGCAGCTCGACGACCCGCGACGTCGTGCAGAAGATGACCACCGCGATGTCGTCGCCGATCGGCGGCGTCTCGCCCTCGAGCATCGGCATCTCCATCACGAAGACCGGGGCGTTCGAGTTCGACGAGGCCAAGTTCTCGGCGGCGCTCGCGGCCGACCCCGTGAAGGTGCAGGCGACACTCTCCGAGATCGCCGGCCGCGTCGAGGCCGCCGCGACGAGCTCGTCCGACAAGCGCGACGGCACGCTGACGAAGATCATCACCGGCCAGCAGTCGGTCGTGAAGGACCTCACCGCCCAGATCGCGAACTGGGACGACCGGCTGGCGTCGCGTCGCACCCAGCTCCAGAAGACCTACACCGCCCTCGAGGTCGCACTCAGCTCGCTCACCGCGCAGCAGAGCTGGCTGACCAGCCAGATATCGAGCCTGAACGCGAGCAGCTGATGGACGCCACCTCCTTCGCGGCCTTCGCCGCCGCCTCCCAGCCCACCACCGTCGTGCAGCGCCAGCGGTCGGAGTACGCCGAACAGGCCGTGCTCTCGGCGACGCCCGTGCAGCTCGTCACGATGCTCTACGACGGCCTGCTGCTCGACCTCGCGCGCGCCGAGAAGGCCCAGGTCGGCCAGGAGTGGGCGACCGCGTCCGAGCAGCTGCTGCACGCCCAGGCGATCATCGCCGAGCTCACCTCGTCGCTGCGCGTCGACGTGTGGGACGGCGGCGAGGGCCTGCTGGCGCTCTACAGCTACACCTCGACGGCGCTCGTCAACGCGAACGTGCACCGCGACGTGGCCCTGACCCGCGAGGTCACCGGGCTGCTCGAGCCGCTCCGCCAGGCGTGGCACGAGGCGGCGACCTCGCTCGGCGGCGGGGTGGCCGGCGGTGCCGGTGCGCCGACGTCGGCTGGTGCTGGTGCCGCTGCTCCGGCCGCGGCCGCGCCGGCGTTCGCGGCGTCGGCCTTCCCCTCTGCCGCACCGGCCTCGCCGACCGCGTCGCAGCCCGGCGCCGGCTCGCCGCTGCCCGCGGGCGTCGCCGCCTTCGGGGCCGCGACCTCCGGCTACGGGGCGACCAACGCCTCCTCGACGTCTCTCGGGGGCGAGCTCGGTGTCGCCTAGGACCGACCGCACCCACGCTGCCTGGCTCGCCGCCCTCGACGAGCTCGAGGCGGTCGCCGGGCGCGACCCGCAGCTCACCGCCGGTGCCGACTCGGGCGCGGTCCATGCCGCCTCCGGTGCGTCGGTCGGCATGCGTCACGGCACCTGGACGCCGCCGGCCGGCCTCGGCCCGCTGCCCGCGGAGCTCGCCGACCGGGCCGCCGCCGTCGCCGGCGTGCAGCGCGGGGCCCTCGCCCGGCTCGACGCCGCACGAAAGGCCGTGCTCGCTCACCTCGGGGCCGTCCGCAGCGTCGAGTCGTCGCACGAGCCCGAGCGCCCGGTCTACCTCGACACCACCGGCTGACCCCGCCCGGACTTCTCACGACGCGAGTGATCCGCGCTGCCGCACCCGCACCTCCTGGGGTCGCGAGGTCTACCGCGACCGATCACGCGCAGATCACGAGCACGACAGCCCAGGAGGCGCCTCCTCAGCCCCAGGGGATGACGCCGACGACGATCGCCACGGCCAGCATCACCAGCGACACGATCGCCGCGCGCCAGAGCACCTTCTTGTGGTGGTCGCCGAGGTTGACGTTGGCGAGGCTGACGAGCAGCAGGATCGCGGGCACGAGCGGGCTCTGCAGGTGCACGGGCTGTCCGACGACCGACGCGCGGGCCATCTCGACGGGGTCGATGCCGAACGCGGCACCGCTCTGCGCGAGCACCGGCAGGATGCCGAAGTAGAACGCGTCGTTGCTCATGAAGAACGTGAGCGGCAGGCTCAGCACCCCCGTGATGACGGCCAGGTACGGCCCCATCGAGGTCGGGATCACGTCGACCAGCCACTGGGCCATCGCGTCGACCATGCCGGTGCCGTTGAGCACGCCGATCAGCACGCCGGCCGCGAAGACCATCGACACGACGCCGACGATGCTCGGGGCGTGGGCGACGATCTCGGCCGACTGCTCCTTGACGCGGGGGAAGTTCACGAGCAGCGCGACCGCCGTCCCGACCATGAACACGTAGGCGAGCGGGAACAGGTCGGCGACGAGCAGCACCATCACGGCGACCGTGAGGACGAGGTTGAACCAGATCATCCGGGGCCGCAGCGTGGGGCGGTCGGGGTCGAGCATCGTGTCGGCCATCGTGACGCCGCCGCCGAGCGAGCCGTTCGCGCTGCCGTCCGAGCCCGAGCCGACACCGCCGCCGGGGTTGTCGACCGCTCGCTCGCTCGGCCCGTCCGCCCGCGAGCCGTCGGCCCGCCCGCCGCGCACGCCGAGGGCGACCGTCGGGCTGGTGAACATCGAGACGCCGACGCCGGGCACGCCGGGGCCGCCGCCGCGCGAGGCGCTCGCGAGCTCCTGCGAGAGCGGACACATCGCCGACGCCGCGGCGGCCAGCTTCGAGCCGGCCAGCTCGAGCGTCCCGAGGCGGCGACGCTCGCTCAGCCCGAGCAGCCACGAGAACACGAAGACGAGCACGAGGCCCGCGATCAGCGACGGCACGAGCGGCACGAAGATCTCGCTCGGCTGCACCCCGAGGGCGGCGGCGGCGCGCACGGTGGGGCCGCCCCACGGCACGATGTTCAGCGTCCCGTTCGCGAGGCCGGCGACGCAGGTCAGCACCACCGGGCTCATGCCGAGCTTGAGGTAGATGGGCAGCATGGCCGCCGTCGTCACGATGAACGTCGTCGAGCCGTCGCCGTCGAGCGAGACCGCGCCGGCGAGCAGCGCCGTGCCGAGCACGACCTTCGCCGGGTCGTTGCCGGTCACCCGCAGGATCAGCCGCACCAGCGGGTCGAACAGTCCGACGTCGATCATCAGGCCGAAGTACATGATCGCGAACATGAGCAGCGCGGCCGTGGGGGCCAGGTCGCCGATCGCCTCGACCACCATGTCGCCGATGCCGAGCCCCGCGCCGGCGAAGAGGCCGAAGATCGTCGGGACCATGATCAGGGCGAGCATCGGCGAGAGCCGCTTGGTCATGATCAGCACCATGAAGGTGAGGACCATCAGATAGCCGAGTACAACGAGCATCAGGACTCCTTCGTCCGTCGGGCGCGGTGGCGCGTCCGGGCACGCTAGCCGGGCACGAGGAGGCGCGTCCTGCTTCTGCGCGTTGGGGCCGTTCCGCACGTTGGCCGCGTTCTGCGCGTTCTGCTCACGCGCCTCCCCCGCCGCCGCCTACGCTGGCGGACGTGACCGACGACAGCTCACGGGCGGCGCCCGCCGCGACACGCGCGCACGCGGCGACCGCGTCCGCGCCGCGGCCTCGCCGGCGCACCCGCTTCGCGACGCAGGTGCTCATGCTGCAGCTCTCGGTGGTGACCGCCATCGTCCTGCTCACCAGCGCCGTGTTCGTCGCCCTCGCCGTGCAGCGCCTCGAGCGCGAGGCCGAGTCGACGGCGCTCGCCGTGGCGCAGAGCGTCGCGAGCGACGTCGACGTCCGCACCGAGGTCGCGCGGCTGAGCGTCGACGGCACCGCCCTCGACGAGGAGGCGCTGGCCGACGGCGACCTGCAGCGCACCGCCGTCGCGGCCCAGCAGCGCACCGGGGCCCTGTTCGTCGTCGTCACCGACGACCGCGGGGTCCGCCTCGCGCACCCCGACCCCGACCGGATCGGCGAGATGGTCAGCACGAGCCCGGACGCGGCCCTCCGCGGCGAGGAGACCGTCTCGTGGGAGCGCGGCACCCTCGGCGACTCCGCCCGCGCGAAGGTCCCGATCTACGAGGCCGACGCCGCGGCCGACTCCGACGCCGCGGCCGACTCCGACGCCGCGGCCGGCTCCGATGCCGCTGCCGCGGGCCGGGCCGTGGTCGTCGGCGAGGTCAGCGTCGGCTACGCCCCGGCGCGGGTCTACGACACGCTGCTCCGCGACAGCCTGCCGGTGGCGGCCGTCGCGGTGCTCGCCCTCGGGCTCGGCGTCGTCGCGTCCGTGCTGATCCGGCGTCGCCTCGACCGGCTCACGCTGGGGCTGCAGCCCGACGACCTCGCGTCGCTCGTCCAGAACCAGCAGGCCGTGCTCGCCGGGGTCGGGGAGGGGGTGCTCGCCGTCGCGCGCGACGGGCGCGTGAGCGTGTGCAACGAGCAGGCGGCGCAGCTGCTCGGGCTCGCCGACGGAGCCGTGGGGCGCCTCCTCGGCGACCTCGACCTGCCCGAGCCGCTCGTCGCCCTGCTGGGCCGCGGCCCGGCCCGGCCCGAGTCGACGACGCTGGTCGTCGGGCCGCACGTGCTCTTCGTCGACGTGCGGCCGGTGCGGCGCGAGGGGGTCGACCTCGGGCGCGTCGCCGTGCTGCGCGACCGCACCGCCGTCGAGGCCCTGACCCGTCGGCTCGACGCGGTGGGCGCGATGACGACCGCCCTGCGCGCCCAGCGGCACGAGTTCGCGAACCGGCTGCACGCGGTCAGCGGGCTGCTCGAGATCGGGCGGGTCGACCAGGCCAAGCGCTACCTCGCCGACGTGCTCGAGCACGGGCCGCTGCGCTACCCCGTCAAGCACGCCGACCGGCTGACCGAGCCGCACCTGCAGGCGTTCCTCGGCGCGAAGGGGGTGGAGGCGGCGGAGAAGGGGGTCCTGCTGCAGCTCGGCCCCGAGACGCTGGTCTCGGGCTCCGTGGTCGAGCCCGGAGACGTGACGACCGTGCTCGGCAACCTCGTCGACAACGCGGTGCGCGCCGCGGTGGCGGGCGGCACCTCGCCGGCGTGGGTGGAGGTCGAGGTGCTCGACGACGGACGCGACCTGCACCTGTCGGTGATGGACTCGGGGCGCGGGGTCGACGACGAGCACGCCGTGTTCGCGCGACGGCCCGCGGCGGACCCGATCGGCGACGCCGGAGCCGACCCCCACGCCGACCTCGACCCCGACCTCGACCTCGACCTCGACCGCGTGCACGGCCTCGGCTTCGGCCTGCCCCTGTCGCGCGAGATCGCCCGCCGGGCCGGCGGCGACGTCTGGCTCGCGTCGCCGCGCGGCGACGGGCACGGCGCCGTGTTCTGCGCCCGGCTCGTCGGCGCGGTCGACCCGGGCGGCACCGCCTCCGCCGGCACCGGTCCGGCAGGCACCGACACGGCAGGCGCCGACCCGGCCGGCACCGACCCGACCCGCACCGTCCCGACCGGTGAGCCCGCGCCCGTCCCGACCCCGAGGAGCACCCCGTGACCGACGCCGCCACACCCTCACCCGCACCGGCACCTGCCCCCCTGACCGTGCTCGTGGTCGACGACGACTTCTTCGTGGCCGAGGTGCACCGTGCGCAGGTCGACGCGCAGCCCGAGCTGCGCGCGCTGCCGGCGGTCGGCACCGTCGCCGAGGCCCGCCGGGTGGTCGCCCGCGAGCGCGTCGACCTCGTGCTGCTCGACCTGTACCTGCCCGACGGCCGCGGGCTCGACCTGCTCCGCGAGCTGGACGTCGACACGTTCGTGCTCAGCGCGGCGTCCGACGGCGAGACGATCCGCACGGCGCTCCGCCGCGGAGCCCTCGCCTACCTGATCAAGCCGTTCGCGGCGGAGCTGCTCGTCGACCGGCTGCGGTCCTGGCTGCGGTTCCGGCACGTGCTCGACGGCGGCACCGACCAGGAGGCGGTCGAGCGTGCCCAGCGCATCCTGCACTCGGGAGACGCGCGCGCCTCCTCCCGGTCGCGCTCGGCGACGGAGCAGGCCGTGCTGGAGGCGGTGGTCGCCTCCTCCGTCGAGGTCTCGGCCTCGGAGGTGGCCGACCAGGTCGGCGTCAGCCGGGCGACCGCGCAGCGCTACCTCGCGCAGCTCAGCGCCGACGGGCAGCTCGCGATGCAGCTGCGCTACGGCGCGACCGGCCGGCCCGAGCACCGCTACCAGCGCCGCTGACACCCTCCGGACTCGGCGCAACGATGTGACGCGTCGAATGCATCGAGGCAGCACGGACACCCCCGACGCGTCCCATCGATCTCCACCTCACCGAATGGGCGTGTACTCGATGCCGCGACGGACCTGCTTGGCTCGCGCCGCGCCTCCGAGGCGCATGACGAGGTGCAGCGCCATGTCGATCCCGGCGCTGACGCCCGCCGACGTGATCACGTCGCCGTCGTCCACGAAGCGCTCGTCCTCGCGCACGTCGATCGTCGGGTCGAGGCTGCCGAGCAGCACCGTCGAGCCCCAGTGCGTCGTGGCGGCACGCCCTGTGAGCAGGCCTGCGGCGGCGTAGACGAGGGCGCCCGTGCAGACGCTCGTCATCAGCGGCACGGTCTCGGCCTGCTGCCGCACCCACTCGAGCCGTTCCTCGTCGTCGAGGTGGGCGCGGGTGCCCTTGCCGCCCGGGTAGATCAGCACGTCGAGCGGCGGCAGCTCGTCGATCGTGGTGTCGGGCAGCACGCGCAGGCCCTTCGCGGCGGTGACCGGCCCGGGGGCGTCGCCGAACGTGATCACCTCCCAGCCGTCGCCGGGGTGCCCCTTCGTCCAGTACGAGAGCACCTCCCAGGGGCCGATCGCGTCGAGCTCCTCGTACTGGTCGAACAGGAAGATGCCGATCGTCTTGGTCATGTGCCCAGTCTCGTCGCGGGACGACAGGACGCGCGCACCGCAGGCGGACGGCGGGCCGGGGCGAGTCTCAGCTCGCGAGGACGAGCACGGCGATCGACGGCCGCGCGACGGTCACCGGAACCACCAGAGCGACGGCAGCTCGAAGGGCGGCGGCCGCAGGAACGCGATCCACGCGCCGACCGGCCACAAGAGGAGCGGCACGACCACGACCACGACGACGAGGGCCGCGACCAGCCCGAGCACGACGAGCCCCACGACGCCGCCGAGCGATCGGCCCAGCACGTGACGCACCCGGTCGGCGTCGTCCACGTCGCCGTCGACGGTGGCCGGCTCGACCCCGTCGGCGGTGCTGAACAGGCGTCGGGCGTCGTCCAGCCCGTCGGGCCACGCGTCGTCGTCGCTCACGCCCCCAGTGTCGCACCGCGCCCGGCCGTGCCGTCGAGTTGCCCGAGATGGTCGCCTGCCCCACGCCCAGCCGGCCATCTCGGGCAACTCGACGACCACCGCACCGCGCCCCCACTCCGGGGGCACGTGCCCCGCGCGGCCTTACGCACCCCCGGCCCGCGCCGATAGAGCGCCCTGAGCACGGATCGCTCGACCCCTCGGCCACGGATCGGCCCCCAGACCACACCACACCCCCGGACGGGCACCATGCCGATCGAATCCGTGACCCAGGCGGCGCTGCAGAGCGCCCTGGACGGTCTCTCGCTGCGTCAGAAGACCATCGCCGCCAACATCTCGAACGTGAACACGCCCGGCTACCAGGCCAAGCGCGTGCAGTTCGAGGAGGCGCTCGGCCGGTCCGTCGCCCAGGGCGGCGCCGTGCAGGGGGCCGGCCACGTGCAGGCCACGACGCAGCGCTCGCTCGAGCCGACGCGGCTCGACGGCAACAACGTCAACCTCGACACCGAGACCCTGTCGAACATCGACACCGTGCTCCGGTACCAGTTCGCCACCCAGGCGATGAACGGCGAGCTGACCAGCGTCCGCGCCGCGTACAGGACGAACTGATGACCGCCTTCGACGCGATCGGCATCGCGAGCACCGGCCTGACCGTGCACCGCAAGTGGCTCGACGCCGTCTCCGACAACATCGCCAACGTCAACACGGTGAAGTCCATGGACGACACCGCGTTCCAGGCCCGCTACGTCGAGGTCCAGGAGGGCGCCGGCACCAGCGGCGTCTTCGTCAAGGCCGACCGCTACGGCAGCGAGGCCGGCCGCGTCACCTACCTGCCCGACCACCCGCTCGCCGACGCCGAGGGATACGTGCGCATGCCCGACATCGACCTGGGGGCCCAGATGGGCGACCTGATCATGGCCCAGCGCGGCTACCAGGCGAACGCCGCCGTGGTCGACCGCGCCAAGACCGCCTACGAGGCCGCTCTCCAGATCGGCCGCGGCTGATGCCGGTCGGCGGTGTCCCCGCGATCGGGGCGGTGCAGCAGACCGGCTTCGCCGACGTGTCCGCCCTGTTGCAGGGCGGCGCGGTCGGGAACGCAGGAGGCGCCTCCTCCGTCACCGGGACGACCGGCGCGGCCAGCGCCTCCGGTGCCGCCTTCGGCTCGAGCATGGTCGGCGCGGTCGAGGGCCTGCAGCAGCTGCAGAGCCAGTCGAAGACGCTCGCCGTGAAGGCCGTCACCGGCGACCTCACCGACATCCACGACGCGACCATCGCGGCCACCCGTGCCCAGGTGACGCTCGAGCTCGTCGCCGCCGTCCGCAACAAGGGCGTCGACGCCTTCACCGAGATCATGAGGATGCAGGCCTGATGCCGACCGCAGTGCAGAACTCCCTCGCCCGGATGCGGGCGACGATGGGCGGCTTCTCCGTCGCCCAGAAGACCATCGCGGTCATCCTGATCGCCGCGCTCGTGCTCGGCACGGTCGCCCTCGTGAGCTGGCTGACGAAGCCCAGCTACTCGCCGCTCTTCAGCGGCATCGAGCCCGCCGACGCGAGCGCCATCGTCGAGCAGCTCAAGGCCGACGGGGTGCCCTACGAGCTGACCGCGGGCGGCGGCACGATCCTGGTGCCCGAGGAGCACGTCTACCAGGAGCGCCTCACCGCCGCCGCGGCCGGCCTGCCCTCGACCGGCGGCCAGGGCGGCTACTCGCTGCTCGACACCATGGGCGTCACCTCGTCCGAGTTCCAGCAGGACGTCACCTACAAGCGCGCCATCGAGGGCGAGCTCGCCAAGACCATCTCGGCGATGGACGGCGTGAAGACCGCCACCGTGCAGCTCGCGATTCCCGAGGAGTCCGTCTTCGTCGC
The DNA here is from genome assembly GCF_004364285.1 of Frigoribacterium sp. PhB116. Classification (GTDB taxonomy): domain Bacteria; phylum Actinomycetota; class Actinomycetes; order Actinomycetales; family Microbacteriaceae; genus Frigoribacterium. The sequence goes on from NZ_SOBE01000002.1 coordinate 125,491, forward strand.
GGAGCAGAAGGACCCCACCGCGTCGGTGTTCGTCGAGACGCAGGGCGGCGTGACGCTGACCAGCAAGCAGGTGCAGGCGATCGTCAACCTGACCAGCGCCTCCGTCGAGGGCATGGCGACGACCGACGTCGCCGTCACCGACTCGACGGGCGCCGTGCTCTCGCAGGTCGGCACCGGGGCCGTCGGCGGCGCCGGCGACCAGGCCAGCGACTACGAGTCGAAGGTCCAGACCGCCGTGCAGACGATGCTCGACAAGGTCGTCGGCCCCGGCAAGTCGTCGGTGATCGTCGCCGCCGACCTCGACCAGAGCTCGGGCACGAAGGTCACCGAGTCGTTCGCGCAGCCCACCAGCGGCCCCATCGCCCTCAACGAGTCGAGCACCACCGAGCAGTACGGCGCGGGCTCCGGGGGAGCGGGCGGCACCGGCGCGACAGGCGTGCTCGGCCCCGACAACATCGCCGTGCCGAACGGCACCGGCACCGGCACCGACGCAGCCGGCACCGCGACCGGCGACGACGGCTACGTCAACGAGTCGGCCACCAAGAACAACGCGGTCGACAAGGTCACCGAGACGATGAGCGTGCCCGCAGGAGGCGTCAGCCGGCAGACCGTGTCGGTCGCCCTGGACGCGAACGCGGCCTCCGGCGTGAACATGCAGAGCATCAACGACCTCGTGCGGAACGCCGCGGGGATCGACACGGCGCGCGGCGACGCGGTCGAGGTCGCCCTGGTCGACTTCGACACCGAGGGCGCCGAGGCCGCGAAGACGGCGCTCGCCGCGGCCGACGCGGCCGCCGCCTCCGAGGCCATGTGGGGCACGATCCGCACCGTAGGGATCGTCGCGCTGATCGTGATCGCGCTCATCGTCGGCCTGGTCGTCTTCGCGAAGAAGAACAAGCGGCACGACCGGGAGGACGTCGACCTCGGCGAGCTCGCGGCGGGCAACGCGGCCCAGACCTGGGACGCGACCATGCGGCTCGACCTCGACGACGCGGGCGCCGCCTCCCGCCGTCAGCTGCTCGCCGACGAGGCCGCCACCGTGGCCCTGCCGGTCGCGGCGCCCGAGCCCTCGCCCGAGTACGTGTCGGCCGAGCGCCGCCGCGCCGAGATCGACGCCCTCGCCGAGCGCGACCCCGAGAAGACCGCCGAGCTGCTGCGCGGCCTGATGGACGAGCGGGTCCAGTCGTGAGCGCGACCGCGTCCGCTGCGGACCTGACCCCGACGCAGGCGTTCGGGGTGCCCGCCGCCTTCGGCGCGCCTGCCACGCGCCCGGCGCTGACCGGGCCGCAGAAGGTCGCGGTCATCCTCATGCAGATGGAGCAGGCGCACGCCGCCGTCGTCATGAAGCAGTTCAGCGAGGAGGAGGCCGAGGAGATCACGGCCGAGATCGTCAAGCTGCGCCGCGTCGACCCCGCCGTGGCCGAGTCGGCCGTCGCCGAGTTCCACGACCTGACCCGCTCGGGCCGCTACCAGCGTCGCGGCGGACACGACGTCGCCGTCGGCCTGCTCGAGGCGTCGTTCGGCTCGGAGCGCGCCGCCGGCGTCATGGAGCGGCTCGCCTCGAACGCGATGGGCAAGAGCTTCGAGTTCCTCGACGAGGCCGACCCCGGCCAGGTCATCACCCTGCTCGACGGCGAGCTGCCGCAGACCATCGCCCTCGTGCTCGCGCACCTGCGGCCGCAGCAGGCCTCGGCCGTGCTCGCCGGCCTCGACGTCGCCGCCCGCACCGACGTCGCGCAGGCCATCGCCACGATGGGCACCGCGACGCCCGAGGCCGTCGGCATCGTCGCGACCACGCTCAAGGTCCGTGCCGGGGCCGTCGTCGCTCCGCGCGAGCAGGTCGAGGTCGTCGGAGGCATCCAGCCCCTCGTCGAGATCATCAACCGCAGCGACAGCGCCACCGAGCGCGCCCTGCTCGACGGCCTCGACGAGCGCGACCCCGAGCTCGCCGAGGAGGTCCGCTCGCGGATGCTCACCTTCGAGGACATCGTCAAGCTCGAGTCGCGCGACATCCAGCAGGTGCTCCGCGGGATCGACGCCGCCGTGCTCGCGACCGCGATGAAGGGGGCGCTCGCCGCCGTCGTCGAGGTCATCCGCGGCAACGTCTCGGAGCGCAACCGCGAGCTGCTCGACGACGAGCTGCAGTCGATGGGCCCCGTCCGCAAGTCGCAGGTCGAGGAGGCGCGGGCCGAGGTCGTGCGTGCCATCCGCGAGCTCGAGGCGCTCGGCACGATCACGATCCACCGCGCCGACGAGGACGCCCTCGTCGAGTAGCCCCTGCTGCCGCCGCCGCTGCTCGCCCTCGAAATTAAAGAGTGATGCGGCGGCGACTGCCCGGTTCTGCCCGGTCCTGTGCCCGGCGGAAGCGGATCTGTCTCGCTTTGCGGACGGTGGCTGTTGTTACCCGGTCCACCGGTCGGCAAATGCCGACCGGTGAAGCTGCAATACGGGGATATCCGGGTACGAGAGGGTGATCCGGGCCCGTTCTGTCGGGTTCTGCGGCGTCTCGCGCGGCTCGGCCCGCGCCTCCTCGGCTCGCGACTGGATCACTCTCAAATTTGAGAGTGATCCAGTCGCGACGAGCATCGAACCCAGGAGGCGCGGTCGAGCTGGGCAGGATCTCTCTCGCTTTGCGGACGCCGGCAGGCCGCAGGCGGCCGGTAGTGGGCGTCGCGCAGCGCTAGCCGGCGGCGATCTCGCGCAGCACGGCGAGGTGCGCGGTCCAGGCGGCGCGCCCCTCCGGCGTCAGCTTCAGCGAGGTCCGCGGCCGCTTGCCGACGAACCCCTTCGACACCTTCACGAACCCGGCGGCCTCGAGCGTGCTGATCTGCTTGCTCAGCGCGGAGTCGGTCACCTGGACGGCGTCGCGGAGGTCCTTGAAGTCGAGCTGGTCGGCCGCCGCGAGCGCCGCCGCCATCGAGAACCGCACCGGCTGGTGCAGCGTCTCCGACAGCCGGAGGCGCGGGTGCGGACCGCGGGACGTGCCGTCGCCCCCCGCACCGGCGACGCTCCCCGCGACCGCGCCCGTGCCCATGCCCGACCCCGCGCCCGCGCCCGCGCCCGACCCCGCGCCCGACCCCGCACCGTCGCCGCTCATCGCTCCGCCTGCCGAGCCTCGTGCGTCGCCGCGGCGACCGAGATGACCATCAGCGCGGCGGCCAGCGCGCAGGTGCCGACGACGTCCTCGCCCTGGGACGAGCCGACGACGACCATCGCCACGACGTAGATCGCGAAGATCGCCCCGAGGTACAGGCCCCAGCGGCGGCCGAACCCGATGCGGTGCGACCGGAGGAAGGCTAGCTGGAACGCCACCACGACCGCGATCCAGACCAGCAGCGCGATCATCGCCACGAAGTAGTTCGTGCCCGTCGTGAGCCCGAGGGCGAGCGTGCCGAGCGACAGCACGGAGCCGAGCGAGAGCAGCACGGCGACGCCGGGCCAGCCGGCCCGAGCGGTGGCGTGGCGCCCTGTCGAGTCGGCCTCGTCCAGCAGTCGACGGGCCTCGTCCGGCGTGGGGAGCCTGGTCTGGTCGGTCATGGTGTCGTCCTCTCCTCGATGTGTTCCCCACTCTAGGAAGTACTTTCTTGTTAAGCAAGTACTTTCTGATCGCTTGAGAAAGCCGCCTCGCCGCACCTGCCCCCGTTCGGGGCAACGCCTTACGCGCCCCCCGCGACCTGCCGAGAGTCGCCCTTGAGCACGGATCGCTCGACCCCTGGCCACGGATCGGCCGCACCGCCCTCCCCTCTGAACGGCCCGTCGATGCTCGATCCCGCGATCTCCGCCTCGGAGACGATCTCCGCCCCGGAGTCGTTCTCGCGCGTCGTCTACCCCTCGCTCACGGAGGTGCGGTCCGGCTCGTCGACGACCGCCCCCGCACTCGACCCCGGTCACGCCGTGACCCGCGGCGCCGGCCTCGGCACGCTCGCCGGCCTCGGTGCCAGCGCCCAGGGTGCCGCCGCCCGCAGTGCGTCGCTCCGCTCTCCCCACGCCGAACCCGACGCCGCCGCACGCGCGGCCCGTGCCGAGGCCCGCGGCCACGCGGCCGGCTACGCGGCGGGCCTCCGCGCCGCCGAGGCCGACCTGGCCGCGCGCCGGGTCGCGATGGACGCCGAGCACGTCGAGTCCGTGACGCGCCTCGAGCGCTCGCTCGCCGCCTCCTTCGCCGCGCTCGACTCGGCCGCCGACGCATTGCGGCAGCGGGTCGCGCCGGTGCTCGCCGAGTCCGAGGAGGCGCTGGTCCAGACCGCCCTCGACCTCGCGTCGGCCGTGGTCGGCTACGAGGTCGCGGCGTCCGAGCCCGACGTCCGAGCCGGGAGCCGCCCCGCGGCCGAGCACGACGGCGTCGCCGAGCACCGCGCCGCCACCGAGCACCTCAGCGTCGCCGAGCACGCCGCCGCACCGCACCCCGCAGGCCCCCGCGAGGGCCGCACGGCCCGCGCCGCCGTCGCCCGCGCCCTCGACGGGCTCGACCGCTCGCTGGTCGTCGGCGTGCGCCTGCACCCGGCAGACCTGGCCGCCCTCGGGGACGCGGTCGCCGCCTCCGCGGTCCCGCTCGTCGCCGACGCCCGGCTCGCCCGGGGAGACGCCGAGGTCGACCTGCCCGCAGGCCTCGTCGACGCCCGGCTCGTCACCGCCCTCGCCCGGGCCCGCACCGCTCTGCTGGGGGCATCGTGACCCTCACCGCGCCCACCCGGACCCGCCTGGCCGCCGCCCGCGCCGCCGCGCGCCCGCAGCGCGTCGGCAGCGTCGTCAGCGCCGTCGGGCTCGGCATCACGGTGCGCGGGCTCGACGCCGCGGTCGGCGACGTGCTCGAGATCGGCGTGCCGGCCACCAGCACGGACGCCGCCTCCCTGAGCACCAGCACCAGCACCAGCGCCGCCGCCGCCGTCGCTTCCGTCACGACCGCCTCCGCCACGACGTCCGCCTCCGCCCTCGCCGAGGTCGTCGCGACCGCCCCCGACGGCCTCCGCTGCATGCCTCTCGGCCGCCTCACCGGCGTGACGGCCGGCACGCCGGCGCGCTCGACCGGCCGCCCCCTCCTCGTCCCCACCGGCACCGGTCTCTTCGGCCGCGTGCTCGACGGGCTCGGCCGTCCGATCGACGGGCGCGGCCCGCTCCGCGCCCCCGACGGCGGCTCCGTCGACCTCGTCCCGCTGCACCACGAGACCCCGTCGGCCATGCACCGTGCGCGGATCGACACCCCGCTCCAGCTCGGCGTCCGCGTGCTCGACACGCTGACGACCGTCGGGCGCGGGCAGCGCGTCGGCCTGTTCGCCGGCTCGGGAGTCGGCAAGTCGTCGCTGCTGTCGATGATCGCCCGCGGCACCGACGCGCAGGTCAGCGTCATCGCCCTCGTCGGCGAGCGAGGCAGGGAGGTGCGCGAGTTCCTCGAGGACGACCTCGGACCCGAGGGCCTCGCCCGCTCGGTCGTCGTGGTGTCGACGAGCGACGAGCCGGCGCTGATGCGCCTCCGTGCCGCGTTCGTCGCGACCCGCATCGCGGAGTCGTTCCGCGACCAGGGCGCCGACGTCGTGCTGATGATGGACTCGCTGACCCGCGTCGCGATGGCCCAGCGGGAGATCGGGCTGTCGGTCGGCGAGCCGCCGGCGACGCGGGGCTACCCGCCGTCGACGTTCTCGGTGCTCGCCGAGCTGCTCGAGCGTGCCGGGACCGACCGGATCGGCTCCGTCACGGGCCTGTACACGGTGCTCGTCGACGGCGACGACCACAACGAGCCCGTCGCCGACGCGGCCCGCAGCATCCTCGACGGGCACGTCGTGCTCGACCGCAAGCTGGCCGTGACCGGGCACTTCCCGTCGATCGACGCCCTCGGCTCCGTCTCACGCGTCGCCTCGAAGGTGACCACCCCCGAGCAGCGCGCCGCCGCGACGAGCCTCCGCAAGGTGATGGCCGCGCGCCGCGCCGCGCAGGACCTGCTCGACGTGGGCGCCTACCAGCGGGGCACGAACCCGCTCGTCGACGCCGCGGTCGAGCACCAGGGCGCGATCGACGCGTTCCTGCAGCAGGGCATGGACGAGCGCGTCGACACCGCCGCCTCGTGGGCCGGACTCGCCCAGCTGACCGCCCGGCTCGGGGGTGCCTGATGGCCCGTGCCTTCTCCCTCCTCGGCCTCCTGCGGCTGCGCCACGCGCAGCAGGACCAGGCCGCCGGGCACCTCGCCGAGGCGAACGACCGGCTGCGCGACGCCGCCGACCGTCGCCTCGCCGCCAAGCGCACCCTCGACGACGGGCCCGCGCAGGTCACGGACGCGGCCATGCTCAGCGCGATCGCCGCCTCCCGCGCGTCGAGCCGGGCGATGCTCGCCGAGCTCGACGCGGTCGCGGCACGCCGCCGCGCCGAGGCGGACGAGGCGCAGACGGCGTTCGGGGCGGCGCGCCGGGCCGCGATCGGCCTCGAGAAGCTCGAGGCCGCGCACGCCGTCGAGGCCGCCGCCGAGGACCTCCGCACCGAGCAGGCCGCCCTCGACGAGATCGCCGGCCAGTCGTGGCGGGTGCGCCAGGCCGAGGCCGCCGCCTCCTCGACTGCTGCTGCTGCTGCCCGGCCCGCCGGCACCCCGACCCAGACACCGACGCCAGGAGGCGCACAGTGAGCCCCGTGAGCGAGGTCCTGTCCCGGATCGACGACATCAGGACGCAGATCGACCAGCTGCGGAACGGACGCACGCCGTCCGTGCTCGGCACGGCAGCCGCGGCGTCCGCCGGGTCGGGCAGCTCCGCGACCTCGGCCAGCGCGTTCGCCGACGCGCTCGCCGGCACGAGCGGCGCCGGTGCGACCGGTGCGGCAGGTGCTGCGGGCGGCCTCGCGACGACCCCCTCGGTGGCGGCCGTCAAGGGCTCCGTCGCGACCGGCAGCGGCGCGACCGGCGCCGACGTGGTCAGCGGCGCGAAGAAGTACCTCGGCGTGCCCTACGTGTTCGGCGGCGAGAGCGCGAGCGGGATGGACTGCTCCGGCCTCGTGCAGACCGTGTTCAAGGAACTAGGCGTCTCGATGCCGCGCGTCGTGCCCGACCAGGCCCGGATGGGCGCCGAGGTGCCGTCGCTGGCCGAGGCGAAGCCGGGCGACCTGCTCGTCGCCAAGGGCGAGGGCCACATCGTGATCTACCTCGGCGACGGCAAGGTGCTGCACGCGCCCCGTCCCGGCAAGGACGTCCAGATCGTCGACAACTGGTACAAGGACTCCGACCTGTCGACCATCCGCCGCATCGTGCCCGCGACGGGGACCGCTCCCGCGTCCGCCGCTGCGGGCGCTTCGGCTGCAGGCGCCTCGGCGACCTCGGCGACCTCGCTGGCCTCGCTCGCGTCGTCGCTCGGCGTGACCGGCGCCGGTGCGGCGGGCGGCTCCGGCTCGACCGACCTGATGACCGCCGCGCTCCAGCGCCTGATGAGCGAAGGGGCCGCCTGATGAGCGTCCTGCGCACCCTGCCCTTCGTCGTCCCCGGCCCTGCCGACCGGGCCGACGCCTCCTCCGGTCCCGACCGCCCGGCGGGCGGCCGCTCGTCGGCCGGTCGTCCCGCGGCCGGGCGTTCCGCCGCGGGCTTCGGCGAGGCGATGTCGTCGGCTGCGCCACGCGATCCGGCGCAGGCGCACGCTCCGGGCCCGCGACGACCGTCGTCGCCCGCTCCGACATCCGCGCCTCACGCGGCAGCCGCCGGGCGCGCGCCCGCGGCCGCTGCGGGCCCGGCCACTGCGGCTGGGTCTGGGTCTGCGTCTGCGTCCGCGGCAGGTCCGGTCAAGGCCGGGGAGTCGGTCGAGGACGGAACCGTGGATCGCGTCGGCGATCGCCCCCAGGCGGGATCGTCCTCACCGGGAGCGACCTCCCTCCAGGCGGCCCTGGCCGCCGCGGGCCTCGGCTCCTCGTCGTCTCCGGCGGCCGTCTCTCCTGAGGCTGATCCGTCCCGTGACGGATCAGCGACCCTCCCGCTCTCCCCGACCGTCGGCCAGGCCGTCGGCCAGGCGATCGGCCCGGCCTCGTCCCCGGCCCCGGTCGTGACGCCTGATCCGTCTCGTGACGGATCAGCCCTCGACCCGGCCGGCCTGAGCAGCGATCCGTCTCGTGACGGATCGGCTGCCTCGGCCACGGGCGCCGCGACGCCGGGACAGCTCCCGCAGGAGGCCCTCGCGCCGACCGTGTCGGTCGCCGATCCGTCCCGTGACGGAACAGCCCTGAGCCCGGGCCTCCCCCCGACAGCGCCCGCCCCGAGCGCGGACGGCGGCGACGTGCCCGAGGGCCTCGTCGCCGCTGCGACCTCGGCTGCGACCTCGGCCTCGGCCGCTGCCTCTGCTACGACCGCGACCGCCGCGATCAGCTCCACCGGCGCCGCGGTCGCCGGCTGGCGGCAGGCGGCAGCCTCGGGCACGTCGCCCGCGACACCCGGCCCCGTCACGGCCTCGTCGCCGTCGGCGGGGGAGAAGGTCCCGACGGCCGCCGCGCCCTCGACCACCGTCCCGTCGGCATTCGTGCGCGCCACCTCGGCGGCCGCGGCTGGTTCGACGTCCGTCCCGGTCCCCGGCTCGGCCGCCGGACTCTCGGCGACCGCCGCCGACCGTGCGCGTGTCGCCGACGCAGGCGTCGCGACCACCACGACGACCAGCACGACGACCAGCACCTCCGCCTCCGCCGTGCCCGTCGCCCCGCCGATGGTCGCGGTGCCCGGCGCGCCCGCTCCGGCAGCCGCAGCGGGCTCGACCGCCGCCGCCGCGCCTCCTGCGGCCCCGGCGCCCCTCGGGCAGCAGCTCGCGCGTCCCCTCTTCTCGCTCGCGGCCGCCAATGCCGGGACGCACGTCGTCACCGTCACCGTGAGCCCCGAGGCCCTGGGCCCGGTCACCGTCCGGGCGCACGTCGGGGCGCACGGCATGCACGTCGAGATGTTCGCCCCGACCGACGCCGGGCGGGAGGCGGTGCGGGCGATCCTGCCCGACCTCCGCCGCGACCTCGGGGGAGCGGGGCTCCAGGCGAGCGTCGACCTCTCGAACCAGAACCAGCCGTCCGACGACCGTGCCGACCAGCAGCGGCTGCTCGACCAGCGGGCGGCGCAGCAGTCGGCCCAGGAGGCGCGCGACGGTTCCGCCCAGTCCGGCACCGGACAGCGAGGAGCCGGCCAGCCCGCCGGGCGCGACCCCGACGGCAGGCTCGGTCGGGACGACCCCGACCCCGACGGCCTGCGGGCCGGCGCCCTCGCGGCCGCGGCCGCGGCCGGTGCGGGCAGGCTGCGCGGCACCTCCTCGTCGCAGACCGTCTCGATCGACGTGCTGGCCTAGCGCCCGCACCGCGCACCACGGCCCGCACAGCCGACCACGGCCCGCACCGCCGCACAGCACGACCCTCCACAGCTCGCCCCCGTTCCGCCCTCCACAGGAAGACACAGCAGATGCCCTCGATCGACCAGATCTCCGGAACCGTCGACCCGACCGTCATGGCCGCCGCCCAGCAGTCGTCCTCGGCGCGCACGACGAAGACCGCCATGGACGGCGAGATGTTCATGAACCTGCTGGTCACGCAGCTGAAGAACCAGGACCCGTCGTCGCCGATGGACACCAACGCGATGATGGCGCAGACCACGCAGCTCGCGATGATGGAGCAGATCACCAACCAGACGACCACCGCGAACGAGGGCTTCTCGCTGCAGATGCGCACCTCGGCGTCCGCCCTGGTCGGCCGCGAGGTCAGCTACACGGGCCCCGACGGCAAGGCCGTCACCGGCACCGCGACCAGCGTCTCGTTCGCCGAGTCCGTGCCCAAGGTCACCGTCGGTGGGAAGGAGGTCGCGTTGGATCTCATCTCCGGCATCACCGCGACGCCGAAGGCCTAGCGCCTCGTTCCCTCGCGGCCCCGCCGCCCTCGCGGCCCAGCCGCACGGCACGGCCGCACAGCACCCCCGCTCTTCAGCACCGCTCCGGACGCAGGACGCGACCGGTCTCTCCGCGCAGGACGCGCCTCCTCAGCTCCGTCCGAAAGGCAGCTCCCATGCTCCGCTCCCTCTACTCCGGCATCTCCGGCCTCCGGTCGCACCAGACCATGCTCGACGTCACCGGCAACAACATCGCCAACGTCAACACCGCCGGCTTCAAGTCGTCGACCACGCAGTTCCAGGACACCCTGTCGCAGATGACCCAGGGCGCCGGAGGCCCGCAGACCGGCATCGGCGGCACGAACCCCGCGCAGGTCGGCCTCGGCGTGCAGGTCGCCGGCATCTCGACGAACTTCGCGCAGGGCTCGGCCCAGGCGACCGGCAAGGCGACCGACCTGATGATCTCGGGCGACGGCTTCTTCGTCACGCGTCTCGGCAACGACACCGTCTACACGCGTGCCGGCGCCTTCGACTTCGACGCGGACGGTCGTCTCGTCTCGGCCGACGGCAAGATCGTGCAGGGCTACTCGGCCACGAACGGCGTCGTGAACGACGGAGGCGCGGTGGGCGACATCATGCTGCCCCTGAACGGCGCGGCTCCGGCCACCGCCACGACCGGCGCGAACGTCGCCGGCAACCTGCCGTCCGAGACCGCGGTCGGCGAGACCCTGACGCGCGACTCGAAGGTCTACGACGCGTTCGGCAACGAGCGCACCCTGACCCTCTCGTTCAAGCGCACCGACATCGGCTGGGACGTCACCGGCGTCGACGGCACCGGCACGCCGAGCACGACGCAGCTCAGCTTCACCGACGGCGTGCAGAACGGCGCCGCGTCGCTGACCGTCGGGAACATCGCCGTCGACCTCTCGAAGATCACCGGCTTCGCGGCCCTGAACACGGTCGCGGTCACCGACCAGAACGGTCGCGAGGCCGGCACGCTGAAGGGCTTCAGCCTCTCGAAGGACGGCACGCTCGTCGGGCAGTTCAGCAACGGCGAGTCGCTCGCCGTCGGCCGCATCGCGCTGGCGACCTTCGCCAACCCGGGCGGCCTCGAGAAGTCCGGCTCGTCGGGCTACCGCGCCACGGCGAACTCGGGCAACGCGGCGCTCGGCGTCCCCGGCTCGCCCGGAGTCGGCTCGCTCTCGAGCGGCACGCTCGAGATGAGCAACGTCGATCTCTCGCAGGAGTTCACGAACCTGATCGTCGCCCAGCGCGGCTTCCAGGCGAACGCCCGCATCATCACCACCTCGGACGAGGTGCTCCAGGAGCTCACGAACCTGAAGCGCTAGCCGCAGCGGCGCAGGAGGCGCGGGCCCGGTCCTCGAGACCGGCCCGCGCCTCCTGCGCTCTGCCTGCTCTCGCCGGCCCCTGCGCTCTCGCCTTGCACCCCGGAGTGGACCATGCACCCCGTCGTTCCGGGGTGCATCGTCCACTTCGGGGTGCGGCAGCCCCGCCCTGCGCGCGGGCACCTCGCCGCGGCACGCACGCACCCCTCCCTGCGCAGTGGCCACCTGAAGCCGGCGGGTTCCTGTCTCCCTCGGCGGGCGGGCGCGGACCCGCCGCCGGCGACAGGAACCCGCCGCACCCCACGTGAACCCGCCGTCGGCGACAGGAACCCGCCGGCTCAGCACCCAGCGCCGCACAGAGCAGAGGCGCGGGGTACGGCCGCCTGCCCTCCCAGCGCCCCCCGGGTAGACAAGATCGATGACGACGGGGACGGAGGCGCGGCGCAGCACGCAGCCGGAGCCGCCCGCCCCCGGCACCGGCGCTCTCGCCCTGCCCCGCCCCGGGCTCGCGACGACGCTCGTCTTGCTCGGCGTCTACGCCGCCTCGCGTCTCGTCACGACGCTGTTCCTCGCCGTGGTGCACGCCCTCACGGCGACCGCGACCTGGGCGCAGCACGACGGCGGTCCGGGCTTCACCGGCTACCTCTCGTCGTGGGATGCCGCCTTCTACCGCGAGATCTCCGAGCAGGGATACCCGGTGGAGCTGCCGCGGGACGACGAGGGCCGGGTCGCCAAGAACGCGTGGGCGTTCATGCCGCTGTTCCCGGCTCTGGTGCGGGTCGTGCGGCCGGTGGTCGGCGGCGACTGGCTGATCGCGGCGATCGTCGTGGCGGTGCTGGCGGGGGCCGGGGCGACGCTGGTGCTCCACCGGCTGATGCTGACGCGGTTCGGGGCCCGCGCCTCCTTCTGGGGTGCGGTCTCCTTCTGCGTCGCGCCGATGTCGTTCGTGTTGCAGGTGCCCTACGCGGAGTCGCTGTTCCTGCTGCTTATGTTCGGCGCGCTGCTCGCGATGACCGCCCGGCGCTGGGCCTGGTTCACGGTGCTCGGCGTGCTCGCCTCGGTCGCGCACCCCGGCGCGCTCGCGCTCTCGGCCGCGCTCGGCCTGACCTGGCTGGTGCGGCTGGTCCGTGACCGCCGCGCTCGCCGCGGCGGCGTCGAGAACGAGCGCCTCGACGACTCGACGCCCCTCGCCGAGCACGTCCGCATCTGGGCGGCCGGCCTGGTCGTCACCGCGGCGGGCTTCGCGTGGCCGGTCGTCGTGGCCGTGGTCACGGGCGAGCGCGACGGCTACTTCGCGACGGAGTCGTCGTGGTGGCGTGACTACATCGGCTCCGACGGCTTCGTCCCCTTCACGCCGTGGTTCCGCTTCGGCGAGGCGATGGCCGGCTGGCTCGGGGTGGTGGCCGTGGTGCTGCTGCTCGCGGTCGTGGTGCTCGGGCTGGTGCGCCGCTCGCAGCGTCTCGGCCTCGAGCTGCAGACCTATGCGATCGGGTACGTCGCCTACCTGGTCGCCGTGTTCCTGCCGCAGCAGTCGAGCTTCCGCATGCTGATGCCGCTCGCGCCGCTGCTGGGCGATCCGCAGCTGTCGGCCACGAGGAGGCGCGTGGTCGTCACGATCGTCGCCGGCCTCGCGCTCCAGGTCGTCGCGATCGTGCTGCTCTGGACGGCCTGGCCGCCGTGAGGCTCATCCGGGTGACGGAGGTGGTCCGGCCAGGCCGCCCGTAGTGTCGGCGCAACGCACTCGACGATCTCGGCGCGGGTGCCCGTCACGACCTGACAGGAGACCCGCGATGACCCTCCTCACCCGCAGTGCCCGTGGCTTCGGCGTCGTCGCCCGCCGGCTGTTCAGTGCCCTCGTCGCCGTCGTCGGCGCCGTCGTCACAGGAGCGGCCGTCATGGTGGTGGTCCTGCTCGCAGCCGTGGCCGTCACCCTCATGACGGGCACGGCCGTCCACCTGCCCGGTGTCCTGCGGACCTGGCCCAGCACCGAGAACGGCGCGCCGGCGGTGCTCTTCGAGCCCGACGGCACCGGGGCTGCCGTGGCCGTCCTCGTCGTCGCCGCCGTCCTGGTCGCGGTCGGGCAGCTCTGGACCCGGCGGTCGCACGCCCGCACCCCCGCCGCCTGACGACACCCGCAGACGCGAAGGAGGCGCGGTGCCCGTCGAACGGGCACCGCGCCTCCTGCAGGAGATCCGGCTCGGATCAGTAGGTCGTGCCGACCTGTGCCATCCCGGCCGAGAAGACCGAGATGCTCACGATGACGCTGATGATCATGAAGACGATGCTGAGGATGACGCCGGCCAGCGCCAGGCCGCGACCGCGCTCGCCCGTCTTCTTGATCTGCGAGAGCGCGATGATGCTGACGACGAGGCCGGCGAGGGCGAAGACGAACGCCAGGATGAACCCGACGATCGCGAGGACGTTGTAGCGGCCAGCCGTGCCGGGGGCCGTGGTGGCGGGGGTGTTCTGGTCGTAGGTCATGGTCGTGACTCCTCTAGAGCGGGGTGGCCTCGACGATCGTCGGCCCGTCGCCCAAGCTAGAGACTTTCTCGATTCTGTGTCCGACCTGGGAGCGATTCACCCCCAGATCACCCCCGAAGTGGTCACGTGCGACCGAGGTACCGCCCCTGCTTGTGGTTGAGGGCGAGCACGAGGTTGAGCACGACGGCGCCCGCGGCCGAGAGCAGCACGATCCACGGCGAGACGACGGTGAGCGAGAACAGGATGATGACGACGTCGACCGCCATCTGCACGTAGCCGGCCCGCCAGCCGAGCTTCTCCTGCAGAACGAGCGCGAGGATGTTGATGCCGCCGAGGCTCGCCCCGTGCCGGAACAGGATCAGCAGGCCCACCCCGACGAGCAGGTTGCCGCCGAGCGTGCCGTAGACCGGGTCCACGCTCTCGATGTGGAACACGGCGGGGTGGAGGTACGACATCGCCGACACCATCGCGACGGTGAGCACCGTCCGCAGGGTGAACGCGATCCCCTTCTTCCACACCGCGAGCGCGAAGAACGGCACGTTCACCAGCATGAACAGCGCCCCGAACGACAGCGGCCCGGCGTAGTCGAGCAGCAGCGCGATGCCGGCGGTGCCGCCCGAGACTGCTCCGCTCGCCTTGAGCAGGAACAGCCCGAAGGAGGCGATGAAGACTCCCGTCACCACCCCCATCACGTTCTCGACCAGGGTGTGCCGGTTGGCGTCGGCGGTCGCGGCCGTCTCGGTGAGGGCCGGGTCGTCGACCAGCGGGGTCGCCGTGTCGGGCGACAGCGCGGCGTCCGGCCCGGTGGACTCGGGCGTCGAGTAGACGGGCGTCGAGCCGGTCGGCGTCGAGCCGACCGTGGGTGCGGCGTCGGGCGAGGCGGAGGCGGTGGCGGGGGAGGCGGAGGTGGGGGAGGAGGGCCGGGCGACAGGGGTGGCGTCGCGCGTGCCGTCGTTCGCGGGGGTGTCGGTCACCGCAGCATCTTGCCAGCCCGGTGTTGCGCGCATGTGTCGCCCGCCGCCTCCTGCGCGCCGTCCCGCTCGTCCCCCCGTCCCGGCGCCTCCCGTCCCCCGCCCGTCCCGCCTCAACGTGCCCCGCTCCGCTCGAGTGGTCACTTTCGGTCCATCCACGCGCTGACCCGACGCGAAAACGACAAGGCGACGTGGGGCCCCGCGTCGGCTTGTCGTTTTCGCGTCGGCTACCGCTCCGGGCAGCAACGACGCGCCGTCAGCCGAAGAGGCGACACCCACGCCCACCGGCGCCTAACGCCGACCCGACCCCTGCCGATAGTCCCCCCTGAGCAGCTCAGGACGAGCAGCTCGCCCGCCCCACGGACGGTGGCGGGAGACACAGACCTAGGACAGGCCGATGATCGTCGTCACGCGACTCAACGACAGCAGATTCGCTGTCAACCCAGACCTGATCGAGCGCATCCACGAGACGCCCGACACGACGCTGATCATGGTCGACGGGGCGAAGTACATCGTCACCGAGCCGATGGCCGTGGTGATCGAGATGATCGCCCGCTACCGTGCCCGCATCGTCTCGCTCGCCTACGACGCGCCCGACCTCGCCGCCCCCGCGACGCAGCCGCTCGGCAGCCGCACGTCGACCGGCCCGCAGCTCGGCATCGTCCGCGGCTCGCGAGGCGAAGGAGGCGGCGGCCTCGTCTCCGCCCTCCGCCCGGCCGAGCAGGCCCCCGCGACCACGGCCCCCGCGACCAGCACCACCACCGCGCCCGCACCGACCGGAGCCCGCTGATGGATCCGGCGACGATCATCGGCATCCTGCTCGCGTTCGGCGCGCTGTTCGGGATGATCAAGCTCGAGGGCGTCCACGTCGAGGGCCTGTTGCTGCCCGCGCCGATGCTGCTCGTCTTCGGCGCCACGATCGCGGTCGGCATCGCCGGCACGACGATCAAGGACGCGATGCTGAGCTTCAAGAAGATCCCGCACGCCTTCACGGGCAAGGTGATCCCGCCGCAGTCGGTCATCGACGACATCGTGGCGCTCGCCGAGAAGGCGCGCAGCGAGGGCCTGCTCTCGCTCGAGGCGGAGGCCGAGAAGGTCGAGGACCCCTTCATGAAGGGCGCCCTGCAGAACATCGCCGACGGCACCGACGGCGAGGAGCTGCGGATCCTGCTCGAGGACGAGATGGAGTCGCGTCTCGCCGCCGACCGCACGGCGAGCAAGTTCTTCAACAGCCTGGGCGGCTACGCCCCGACCGTCGGCATCATCGGCACGGTGGTCAGCCTGACCCACGTGCTCGAGAACCTCGCCTCTCCCGACGAGCTCGGCCCGCTGATCGCGGCGGCGTTCGTGGCGACCCTCTGGGGCCTGCTCAGCGCGAACTTCCTCTGGCTGCCGTTCGCCGGTCGCCTGAAGAAGCTGGCCGACCTCGACGAGGCGCGCATGACGCTGCTGATCGAGGGCGTGCTGGCCGTCCAGGCCGGGAGCCAGCCGCGCCTCCTCGGCGAGCGCCTCAAGGCCATGGTGCCGGTGCACTCGCTCGAGGCCGGTGCCGGCAAGGCCGGCAAGGCAGGCAAGGGCGCCAAGGCGAAGGCCGGCGCCGACGACCAGGGCCTCGCAGCGTGAGCGGCGCGCGCGGCGGCCGCAAGAAGAAGGGCCACGCCGAGGAGGAGCACCCCGACGAGCGCTGGCTGGCCTCGTACATGGACATGGTCACCGTGCTGATGTGCATGTTCATCGTGCTGTTCGCGATGTCGAGCGTCGACCAGGACAAGTACATCGCCCTGCGCAACTCGCTCGCCACCGGCTTCGGCCAGACCGACGTCGGCAAGGTCGACACGGCGTCGGGCACCGTCGTCACGGTCAACGACGTGACGCCGGAGGGCCAGGGCTATTCCACCGGCGACGAGACCGACATGAGCAAGGCCTCCGCGAGCGGGACGGCCGGCACGGCCGAGGAGCTCGCGCAGGCGCAGGCCGAGCTCGACGACCTGACCGCCATCAAGGAGGCGATCGCCGCGGGCCTCGCCGGCTCCGGCCTGAGCGCCGACGTGCAGTTCTCGACCGACGCGCGCGGCCTCACCGTCCGCCTGGTCGGCTCGGAGACGTTCTTCGGCACGAACAGCGCCGACCTGAGCGACACCGCCCGCCGTGTGATGGACGCGATCGCGCCCGTCCTCCGCAGCGCCGGCCACGACGTGTCGATCGAGGGGCACGCCGACCAGCGCAGCTCGACCGCTCCCTACGCGACCAACTGGGAGCTGTCCTCCGCCCGGGCCACGCAGGTGCTGCGCGACCTGGTCGAGCGCGGCGGTCTCCCGGTCGAGCACGCGCAGGCCGTCGGGTTCGGCTCGTCGCGCCCCCTCTCGACCGGCGGCACGGAGGCCGACTTCGCCACGAACCGCCGGGTCGACATCGTCGTCCTGTCGAACCAGTCCGACGACGTGAGCGCGCTGCTGCCCCAGCTGCAGGCGGCGGCCGAGGGCGCAGGAGGCGCGGTGACCGCCGGCAGGAACGCCGCCGCCGAGAGTCCGCCCGCCGTCGAGGACGCCGCCGCGACCACGACGACCACCGAGAAGAAGACCGACAAGACCGAGAAGAAGACGGAGAAGGAGTCCGAGGACGCCCACGCCGAGGGGGCCCAGTCCGGGGGGCACTGACCACGAGCGCCTAACGACGAGGAGGCGCGGGCCGAGAGTGCCGGTCGTGACGCTCCTCGAGACCCTGCCCCCGGGCACGCCCGCACCGGCCCCGGCCGTCGCTGCGCCGCGCCCGCCGAAGCAGGTCGAGATCTACGACTTCCGTCGTCCGACGACGCTGCCCCGTGAGCACTCGCGGGCCCTCGAGCTCGCGTTCGAGACGTTCGCCCGGCAGTGGGGCACGCAGCTCACCGCCAAGGTCCGCGTGCTGTCGCAGGTCACCTGCGAGCAGCTGCAGGTCCTCACCTACGACGAGTTCGCCGCCTCGCTGCCCGCGACGACCGCGATGGTGCTGTGCGGCATCGAGGGCACGACGCCCAAGGCCGTCATCCAGTTCCCGACGTCCGCGGCGCTCAGCTGGGTCAGCCACATGCTCGGCGGCACGCGAGCCTCGACCGTGCCCGAGCGCACCTTCACCCCGATCGAGCAGGCCCTCGTGCGGCGCCTCATGGAGGACGCCCTCGACGACCTCCGCTACTCGTTCGGCAACCTGCTCGTCGCCCAGATCGTCGTCGGCGGCTTCCAGTACAACTCGCAGTTCGCCCAGGCCGCGCAGAAGTCCGACCTGATGATCGTCGCCTCGTTCGACATCCGGGTCGGCGAGCGCAGCGCGGCCGGCACCGTCGCGATCCCCGCCGAGGTGCTGCTGCCCCAGCTCGGCGAGTCCGAGTCCGCGGTCGACCCGGTCGAGGTGCGCCGCCTGCTCGGCGGCCAGCTCGCCTCGGTGCCGGTCGACGTCGCGCTCCGTCTCGCCCCCGCGGCCGTGCTGCCGAACGTCGTGCTCGACCTCGCCGTCGGCGACGTGCTGCCCCTGCCGCACCCGCAGTCCCGCCCGCTGGCGATCACGGTCGACGGCCAGGTCGTCGGCCGCGCCGCCGTGGGCTCCGCCGGCTCGCGCCTCGCGGGCATCGTCGTCTCCACCTCCCTCACCGGCACCGAAGAAGGAACCTCATGACCGGCACGACCATCACCCTGCACACCGCCGCGGCGGAGGCGCTCGTCGCGCAGCTGCCGACGCCCGTGCCGCTGCGGGCCGTGCCCGTCGACGCCGCGACCGCCCAGGCTCGCCGCAGCACCGCCTCCTCGGCCGTCGTCACCTCGTTCGTCGGCTCGCTCTCGGCCGACACCGCGCTGCTGCTCGCCGACATGGACCAGGTCGCCGCGGCCGCGGGCACCGACTCGCCCCTCGTCTCGGTCGTCGACGTACTCCGTCCGGCCCTCGAGGCCGCGACCTCGGTCCTCGGCGCCGGCGTGCTCGGCGACAGCCGGCTCGAGTCGGCCGACGCCCTCTTCGCCGACCACTCCACCGTCGTGTTCGACCTGACCGCCACGGGCGAGACGGTCGGCTGGTTCGCCGTGCGGCTCCGTGAGGACGGCACCGTCGGCCTCGTCTCGTCGAGCTCGCCCGCCTCCTCCGTCCCCGCCGCGCCGCTCGGCGCCGGCAACCTCGGCCGCATCAACAACGTCGAGATGGCGCTGACGGTCGAGATCGGCCGCACCCGCATGTCGGTCCGCGACGTGCTCGGCCTCGAGCCCGGCGCCGTCGTCGAGCTCGACCGCTCGGCCGGGGCCCCCGCCGACGTGCTGCTCAACGGCCGCCTGATCGCGCACGGCGAGGTCGTCGTCGTGGACCAGGACTACGCGATCCGCATCACCCGCATCCTCGACGTCGCCGACGGCGTCGCCTGATCGTGGACACGCTCTTCGTCGCGCTGCGCGTCGCCCTCTCGCTGGGCGTCGTGCTCGCCCTGCTGTGGGTGCTGCAGAAGCGCCTCGCGAAGGGCGGGCTCCGCGGGGGCCGTGCCTCGGCTCCCGTCTCGATCGTCGCCCGTCAGGGCATCGGCGCCAAGGCCAGCGTCGTCGTGGTCGACGTCGAGGGCGAGCGCCTCGTGCTCGGCGTGACCGAGTCGTCGATCACCGTGCTGGCCGCGGCCGACGCACCCGCCGCCCAGCCCGCCGTCGTCGCGCTCGAGGCCGCGCCCCAGTCTCCCGTCGTCGCGCTCGAGCCGGCCCCGCAGGAGGCGCGGGTCACCCCGATCGTCCCCCTCGCGTCGGTCGCCCCCGCGCCGGCCGCCTCCGCGACCCCGAGCTTCGACGCCGTCCTCGCCGCCGACTCCTCCCTCGCCGCCCACCCCGCCCCAGTTGCCCCGAACGGTCGCCTCGACGCGGCCGCGGCAGCGTTCTCGGGCAACTCGATCGCCGTTCCTGCGGGCGCGGCGATGCTGCGGCCGCGCGGGGCCGAGCGTCGTGCCGCGACGCGCGGCTCGCGCAGCACCGGCAGCGCCGCCGCACGCGACCCGCGCGAGCGCGCCCGTGGCCGCGCCGCGAAGCCGCTCGAGGGCTCGATCCTCGCCCCGGACACCTGGCGGCAGGCGGCCGCCGCCGTCCGCGCCGGTCGCGCCGGATGAGCGCGTCCGCCGCGCACCGCGCGACCGGAGCCGCCGCTCACCGCGCGACCCGCGCCTCCTCCGCTCCCACGTTCGTGCCGGCCTTCGCCACGGCGCTGCGGCAGCGCGTCCGCCCGACCCTCCGGGACGGCCTGCGCGGCGCCCCGCTGCGGCACGCCCGCCTCGGCGCCCCCGCCGTCGGCGCCGCGCCCGTCCGCTTCGCCGACACCCGCCTCGCCCGCGCGGTCGTCGTCGCCCTGCTCGCGATGGTCGTCGCGTCGGGGCTCGTCATGCTGATCGGCCAGCAGGCCTCCGCCGCGCCGGTCGCCCCCACGTCCCCGACCGCCCCCGCACAGCCCGGCACCGGCACCGGCAGCACCGGAGGAACCGGCAGCACCGACGGCTCGACCGGCACCGGCACCGGCGAGACCCCCGACTTCACCGAGTCCGACCAGACCGTCACCGACGGCACGGGCACCGGCGGCCTCAACATCGACATCAACGGCCCCGACGGCGCCCCCAGCCAGGCGATCGTCACCCTGCTCGGCATCACGCTGCTCAGCGTCGCGCCGGCGCTGCTGCTGATGATGACGTCGTTCACGAAGATCTTCGTCGTGCTCGCGATGACGCGGAACGCCCTCGCGCTGCCGTCGATCCCGCCGAACCAGGTGCTCGCGGGCCTCGCCCTGTTCCTGAGCCTGTTCATCATGGCGCCGATCCTGGGGCACATCAACGACGACGCCGTGCAGCCCTACCTGAACGGCCAGCTGGACTTCCAGGGCGCGATCGACGCCGGGGCCGCCCCGCTCCGGGAGTTCATGCTGGCGCACACCCGCGAAGAAGACCTCGCGCTGATGACCCGCTCCGCCGACCAGCCGAACCCCGCCAGCCAGGCCGACGTCCCGATGCTGACCCTCATCCCGTCGTTCATGATCAGCGAGCTGCGCGCCGCGTTCATCATCGGGTTCGTCATCTTCATCCCGTTCCTCGTCATCGACCTCGTCGTCAGCGCCGCCCTCATGTCGATGGGCATGATGATGCTGCCCCCGGTGATGATCTCGCTGCCGTTCAAGATCCTGCTGTTCGTGCTCGTCGACGGCTGGGGGCTCATCATCACGAGCCTGATCGAGAGCTACCAGGTGAGTGCCTGATGGACTCCAACGCCGTCCTCGACCTGTCGATGCAGGCCCTGATCATCACGGGCAAGCTCGCCGCGCCCGTGCTGATCACCTCGCTCGTAGTCGGCTTCGCGATCTCGCTGCTGCAGTCGATCACGCAGATCCAGGAGGTGACCCTCGCGTTCGTGCCCAAGGCCGTCGCGGTCGGGATCGCCCTGATCGTCTGCGGCCACTGGATGATCAGCGAGATGGTCTCGTTCACGACCATGGTCTTCGACCGCATCCCGCAGCTCCTGAGCGGGGGCTAGGCCGCCGTGTCGATCGACCTCAGCTGGCTCGAGGCGACCATGCTCGCCGCCGTGCGCATGACCGCCTTCATCGTCGTCGCGCCTCCGTTCTCGTACCGGGCGTTCCCCGGCCGGGTGAAGGCGATGCTCGGCGTCGGCCTCGCGCTCGCCGTGGCGCCGCGCGTCGCGCCCGGCTACGAGTCGCTCGACACGGGCGGCTTCGTGCTGGCGCTCGTGCTCGAGCTGGTCGTCGGCGCGGTGCTGGGGTTCCTCGTGTTCCTGGTCTTCGCGGCGATCCAGTCGGCGGGCAGCCTGATCGACCTGTTCGGCGGCTTCACGCTGGCGCAGGCCTTCGACCCGCAGTCGATGATCAACGGCGCCCAGTTCACCCGCCTGTTCCAGATGACGGCGCTGGCGCTGATGTTCGCGAGCGGCGGCTACCAGGTGCTGATCGGCGGGCTGACCCGCTCGTTCGACGCGTTCCCCCTCGGCCTCGGCATGGACCTCTCGCGACCCGTCGAGCTGATGACGAACGGCGTCTCGCAGATGTTCCTCGCGACGCTGCAGATCGCCGGCCCGCTCTGCGTCGTGCTGTTCCTCGCCGACGTCGGGCTCGGCCTGCTCAGCCGCGTCGCGCCGGCCCTGAACGCCTACGCGATGGGCTTCCCGCTCAAGATCCTGATGACCGTGATGCTCGCCGGCGGCGTGTTCCTCGCCCTGCCCGGCGTGGTGCAGAGCCTCACCGGCGACGCGGCCGACATGGTCCTGGGGGTGAGGTAGCGATGGCGGACGACAGCGGCGAGCGCTCCGAGGCGGCCACCGACAAGCGGATGAAGGAGGTCCGCTCCAAGGGCCAGCTCTCGCGCTCGCAGGACCTCAGCGCCTGGGTCGGCGTCGGCGCGGCCGCCGTCATGATCCCCAGCACCATCCAGCGCGGCGCCGAGGCCGGCACCGACCAGCTCTTCTCGATCGGCCAGGTGATCCGCCACCCCGACGACACCACCGTGCTGCAGCTGCTCGGCGGCGGCGTGGGCTCGATGGCCGGCACGATCGGCCCGATGCTCGCGGTCGTCGGCGTGGCCGTGCTCGCGACCGCGGTCGTGCAGGGCGGCGTGCACGTCAAGCGCATGACCGGCAACTACGAGCAGTTCAACCTGCTGAACGGCCTCAAGACCACGTTCGGCACCCAGGCGCTCTGGAACGGCGCCAAGGCCCTGATCAAGACCGCGGTCGTCGGCCTCGTCCTCTGGGCGGCCGTCCAGGGCCTCCTGCCCGTCCTCATGAGCGGAGGCGGCCTCAGCGTCTCCGCGATCATCGAGGAGGCGTCGGCCGGCACCACGGTCCTGCTCCAGGCCGCCATCGCGGCCGGCCTCCTCCTGGCGGCGGCCGACGTCTTCGTCGTCATGCGCCGCAACCGCAAGAAGACGCGCATGACCAAGAAGGAGGTGCGCGACGAGCACAAGAGCAGCGACGGCGACCCGCTGGTCAAGTCGCAGCGCCGCTCGCGCCAGCTCGCCATGAGCCGCAACCGCATGATGGGCGCGATCGTCGACGCCGACGTCGTGATGGTCAACCCGACCGACTACGCCGTCGCCCTCAAGTACGAGCCCGGCAAGGCCGCCCCCCGCGTCGTCGCGAAGGGCGCCGGCGCCGTCGCCGCGAAGATCCGCGAGCAGGCCGAGGCCGACGGCGTGCCGATGGTCGCCGACGTGCCGCTGACCCGGGCGCTGCACGCCTCGTGCGGCCTCGGCGAGGAGATCCCCGTCGACCTCTACACGCCGGTCGCCCGCGTCCTCACCTTCGTGATGGCCCTGAAGGCGCGCGGCGCGACCGCCGCCGTCGGCCGGGCCCACGCGAACCCCCGCCCCACCACGGCCGACGAGGTGTCGAGCGTGCTCGCGCCCGAGTCGCTGGCCCCCGACGCGGTGCCGCGCGCGATCCGCGCCGCCCGCGCCGCGCCTCCTGCGCCCGTCGCCGCCCCGGCCGCCTCGCCGGCCCCCTCACTCTCGCCCCGCCCCGCCGCCACCGGAGGAACCGCCTGATGAAGAAGACACTCCCCAAGCTCGCCGTGCCGGTCGGCGTCGTCGCGATCGTGCTGCTGCTCGTCGTGCCCGTGCCGGCGCCGATGCTCGACGTGCTGATCATCCTCAACATCCTGCTGGCGCTGGTGATCCTGCTCACGACCCTGTTCGTGAAGAAGCCCCTCGACTTCTCGGTGTTCCCGTCGCTGCTGCTCGTCGCGACGCTGTTCCGCCTCGGGCTCAACGTCGCCTCGACGCGCCTCGTGCTCGGCGAGGGCTTCGCCGGCCACGTGATCGAGGCGTTCGGCCACGTGGCGGTGAGCGGCTCGATCATCATCGGCGCCGTCATCTTCTGCATCCTGATCATCATCCAGTTCGTGGTCGTGACGAAGGGCGCCGAGCGCGTCGCCGAGGTCGGGGCCCGCTTCACCCTCGACGCCATGCCCGGCAAGCAGATGGCGATCGACGCCGACCTCAACGCCGGCCTGATCACCGACGAGGTCGCCAAGGAGCGCCGCGCCGCCGTGAGCGCCGAGGCCGACTTCTACGGCTCGATGGACGGCGCCTCGAAGTTCGTCAAGGGCGATGCGATCGCCGGCATCCTGATCATCGTCATCAACCTGGTCGGCGGCGTCGCGATCGGCGCGATCCAGAACGGCATGGCGATCGGCGAGGCCCTGAACCACTACGGCCTGCTCACCATCGGCGACGGCCTCGTCACGCAGATCCCGGCGCTGCTGATGGCGGTCAGCACCGGCATGATCGTCACCCGCTCGGGCGCCGACAGCGACATGGGGTCGCAGGCGGCGGCGCAGCTCTCGCAGTCGCGCATCGCGATCATGATCGCCGGCGTCGCCGCGATCGGCATGGGGTTCATCCCCGGCATGCCGATCATCCCGTTCCTCCTGATCGGCGTCGGCCTGCTCGTCATCTCGCAGCGCCTCGCGGCGAAGGAGAAGGCCGAGGAGGCGCAGCAGGCCCTCGAGGCCCTCGCCGCGCCTCCTGCCCCCACCGACACCACCGAGGACCTGCTCGAGCAGATGCGCGTGCACGCCCTCGAGATCCTGCTGGCGCCCGACCTGGTCGACATGGTCAGCGGGTCGTCGGACGACCTGCTCGGCCGCGTCAAGGCGCTGCGCCGCAAGATCGCCGTCGACATGGGCATCGTCGTGCCGCCGGTGCGCACCCGCGACAGCGTCGACCTGCCGCCCTCGACCTACTCGATCCGCATCGCAGGAGTCGAGGCCGGCCGCGGCGTCGCCCCGACCCGCTCCGTGCTCGCCCTCGGCGACCAGCTCGACGGCCTGCCCGGCACGGCCACGGTCGAGCCCGTCTTCGGCCTCGCCGGCAAGTGGGTGCCCGCCGAGATGCGGCACAGCGCCGAGATGACCGGGGCGACCGTGATCGACCGCGTCTCGGTTCTGGTCACGCACCTGTCGTCGATCATCGGCGACAACGCCGCCCGGCTGCTCAGCCGTGAGGACGTCCGCGTCCTGACCGAGGGCCTCAAGCAGGTCAACGCCTCCGCGATCGACGACCTCGTGCCCGGCATGCTCTCGCTCGCCGAGCTGCAGCGCGTGCTGCAGGGGCTGCTCGCCGAGCGCGTCCCGATCAACGACCTCGGGCGCATCTGCGAGGGGCTGACCCTCCGCGCCAAGGTCTCGACCGACCCCGAGGGCCTGGTGGAGGCGGCCCGCGCCTCCCTGGGGCCGGCCCTGACCGCGCGCCACCTCGACCAGGGCGTGCTGCGCGTCATCATGATCGACCCGGGCCTCGAGCAGTCGATGCTCGAGGGGCTGCGGCCGTCCGACCAGGGCACCCAGATCCTGCTCGACGGCCACCGCGTCGAGCAGGTGCTAGGCTCGCTCCGCGAGTCGGTCGCCTCCGTCGAGGCCCAGGGCCTCAGCGCCGTGCTCGTCTGCGCGCCGGCCCTGCGCCCCGCCATCCACCGCCTCGTCTCGGCCCAGCAGGGCGGCCTGCCCGTGCTGTCGTACCAGGAGGCGACGGCCGCCGGCTCGACCATCGAGACCGTGGGCGTCGTCCGCGCCGCCGACCCGATCACGGCGATCTGACGTGCCCACGCGGAGGATGATGAGCGGCGAGTCGCTCGAGGCGCTGCGGGCCGAGGTCCGCGCCGTGCACGGCCCCGGCGCCCGGATCGTCGCGGCGCAGAAGGTGACCGTCGGGGGAGTCGCGGGCGTCTTCGCCCGCAAGCACTACGAGGTCACGGTCGAGGTGCCCGACCCGCGCACCGACGTGCCGACGGCACGCATCACGATCACGCCCCCGGCCTCGCGCGCCGGCATCGCGGCGCTGCTCGCCGACGCCGACGCCGCGGACGGGTTCGACCCGCGCGGCGGTGCCGACCTGCGCGGCGCCACCAGCCCGCAGGGCGACGCAGGCCCGCGTGACCCGTTCGACGACGTGCTGTCCGGGCGCGAGGCGACCGCGCCGCGGGTCGTCCGCGCGGTGCCTGCCTCCCCGGCGTCCTCCGCCGCAGCCGCAGCCGCAGCCGCTGCAGCTGCCGCCGCACGGCCGCCCGCCGCGGCCAGCCCGCGTCGCGCCGCCCGCGCCGCCGCGGCCGCTGCTGCCTCCGTCCCGTCGCCCGCCGTCGCCGCGGCCGCCGGCGACCTCTCGACCCGTACGGACGCGTTCGCCGAGATCATGGACGACTTCACCTTCAACGGCATCGCCGCCCCCGGGACCCCGGCGGCCGAGGTGCACGACGTCGAGGAGGCGCCCGCCGGCCCCCTGACGACCGCAGCCGCCTTCCTCGCCGCGGCCGCCGCCTCCTCGTCCGCCCCCTCGGCGCTCGCCCCGGGCGACGCGGGCGACCGCCCCGCGCCGTCCGTGCTGCGCGGGGCCGGCGACCTCGTGGTCGTCGTCGGGCGTCCGGGCGACGCGTTCCGCGTGGCCGCCCAGATGGCGACGTCGTTCGGGCTGCGCTCGGTCGACGCCGCCGACCGGCGCGGCGCGATCCTCGCCCGGGCGACCGGCGTGCACGAGGACTCCGCCGTCGTCACCGCCCTCGCGTGGGACGCCGCCGCGCCCGCCGCCCTCGAGGCGATCGCGGCCGACCAGGTCTGGGTCGCCGTCGACGTCGGCCGCAAGCACGACGACACCGCCCGCTGGGTCGAGGCCGTCCGGGCCGTCCAGCCGGTGGCGGCGGTCGCCGTCGTCGGCGAGGACGACACGTCGACGCCCGGCACGGTCCACCTGCTCGGCGTCCCGGTCGGCTGGCGCGCCTAGACCCGCTGGCCGAACCGGCGTCCCCCGCAGGCGCCCCCCCCTGCCCCGTCACGTTCCGAGCATCACGTCGCGCCACGGCGAGACGCGATGCTCGGA
The DNA here is from genome assembly GCF_004364285.1 of Frigoribacterium sp. PhB116. Taxonomy (GTDB): domain Bacteria; phylum Actinomycetota; class Actinomycetes; order Actinomycetales; family Microbacteriaceae; genus Frigoribacterium. The sequence continues at coordinate 151,951 of NZ_SOBE01000002.1, forward strand.
ACGCGACGGGACACGAACTCCCGACGTGGCCGCACGCCGAGCGCCCGGTCTGCGCCGTGTGGGGCCCCGCACCTCGTAAGGTGGGGGGATGCTGGTGTTGACGCGCAAGGTCGGGGAGCGGATCCTCATCGGTGACGACATCGTCATCACCGTGCTCGACTCCCGTGGCGACGGCGTGCGCATCGGCATCGACGCCCCCCGCGGCGTGAAGATCCAGCGAGAAGAGGTCGTCAAGGCCGTCACCGAGGCCAACGTCGAGGCCGCCGGCGCGACCTCCGCGGCCGACGCCGAGGCGCGCCTCCGTGCCGCCCTCGGCGCCCCTGCCCCGCGCGCCGACCAGTAGTTCCCGCAGACCAGTAGCTCCGCAGGCCGGCAGCTCCCCGCTGGCCAGCAGCCAGCAGCCAGCAGCCAGCGGCCGGCAGCGAGCAGCCAGCAGCGTCAACGACTCCCGAACACGCTCCGCGACGGCTCCGGCGACGGCACCGCGGTCGCGTCCGTGACGACCGGTGCCCCGGCGACGAAGTCGCGCAGCTCGCGCCCGTGCACGACCTTCGCCGGCAGCGGGTCTGACGAGTAGAGACGCGGCATGCGGTCGGTGGGCAGCGGCGAGGGCGAGCCGATCAGCACGACGTTGCCGAACCTCCTGCCCTTGAGGGTGGCAGGGTCGGCGACCGCGGCGACGTGCTCGAAGACGGTCGACAGGGTCGACGCCTGTCCGCGGGCGAAGGCCAGCCCGGCCCCGTCGGCCGAGTTGACGATCAGCATGCCCGTCGGCGACAGGAACGAGGAGGCGGCCGTGTAGAACTCGAGGCTCGTCACGTGCGCGGGGATGCGCGACCCGCCGAAGACGTCGACGACGAGCAGGTCGACCGACCCGCGGAGCCCGGCCGGCAGCTTCTCCATCACCTCGCGGGCGTCGCCGTAGCGGAGCCGGATGGAGGCGCCCCGCGGGAACGGCAGCCGCTCGCGCACCAGCGCGATCAGGTCGGCCTCGAGCTCGATCACCTGCTGGCGCGAGCCGGGCCTCGTCGCCTCGACGTACCGGGGCAGCGTGAGCGCGCCGCCGCCGAGGTGCAGGGCCGTCAGGGGCCCCTCGGGCAGCAGGTCGATCGCGTGGCCGATGCGGCGGACGTACTCGAAGGCGAGGTGCGTGGGGTCGTCGAGGTCGACGTGCGACTGCGGGGTGCCGTCGACGACGAGGGTGAACGAGCCGGGCCGGTGCCGGTCCTCGTCGACGCGGGCGAGGCCCGCTCCGATCGAGACCTCGGCGGGCGGGTCGTCGTGGGGTGCGGCCATGTCCCGATCCTCCCACCGAGGAGGCGCGGCCGGAATTCCGCGGGATCGCCTGCGTTATACCCGAGGTCAGCCCCGAGGTCAACGACAGGGCTTGCCAGGCGTGTCCCGGCTGCATAGTATTGACCTTTGCGCTCCCTCGTGCGTCCCGTCGTCATATCTCGGTCGACGACGCACATCCGAGACAGTCCCCCGAATATCGCGGCGGGGGCGTCCTCGGTCTCGGCCTCCGGCACGGTCCAGCGACCCTGCCGCGCGGCCGACGGTTCCCGGGAGGGCCGTTCACCACCCACTCATACTGTCCGACAGTGATGACCCGACGGGGTCCACGGAGGTAACTTCCTTGGCTGCTGCGAACACCGCATCCACCAACTCGCCCAAGAACGGCCGTGGCGCATCGCGCCTCTCGTTCGCCAAGATCACCGACACGCTCACGGTCCCCGACCTCCTGGCGCTGCAGACCGAGAGCTTCGACTGGCTCGTCGGCAACGACATCTGGAAGACCCGCCTCGCCGAGGCGACCGAGCAGGGTCGCACCGACCTCGCGCTGCACTCCGGCCTGGAGGAGATCTTCGAGGAGATCTCCCCGATCGAAGACCTGGGCGAGACCATGCAGCTCAGCTTCACGGCTCCCGAGCTCGAGGACCCGAAGTACTCCATCGACGAGTGCAAGGAGCGCGGCAAGACCTACGCCGCCCCCCTCTACGTCAACGCCGAGTTCATGAACCACCTCACCGGTGAGATCAAGACCCAGACGGTCTTCATGGGCGACTTCCCCCTCATGACCGAGCGCGGCACGTTCATCATCAACGGCACCGAGCGCGTCGTCGTGTCGCAGCTGGTCCGCAGCCCCGGCGTCTACTTCGAGCGCGCCTCCGACAAGACGTCCGACAAGGACATCTACTCGGCTCGCGTCATCCCCAGCCGCGGCGCCTGGCTCGAGTTCGAGATCGACAAGCGCGACCAGGTCGGCGTGCGCATCGACCGCAAGCGCAAGCAGAGCGTCACCGTCTTCCTCAAGGCCCTCGGCCTCACGAGCGAGGAGATCACGGAGAAGTTCCAGGGCTTCGCGTCCATCGAGGCCACCCTCGAGAAGGACGCCATCCTCACGAAAGAGGAGGCCCTCAAGGACATCTACCGCAAGCTCCGTCCCGGCGAGCAGGTCGCCGCCGAGGCCGCGCGTGCGCTCCTCGACAACTTCTACTTCAACCCGAAGCGCTACGACCTGGCGAAGGTGGGTCGCTACAAGATCAACCGCAAGCTCGGCATCGACGCGCCCCTCGGCGACTCGGTCCTGACCGTCGACGACATCGTCGCGACGATCAAGTACCTGGTCTCGCTGCACGCCGAGCAGAAGACGATCGACGGCACGCGCGACGGCGAGTCCGTCGAGCTGCGCCTCGACGTCGACGACATCGACCACTTCGGCAACCGTCGCATCCGCGCGGTCGGCGAGCTGATCCAGAACCAGGTCCGCACCGGCCTGTCCCGCATGGAGCGCGTCGTCCGCGAGCGCATGACCACGCAGGACATCGAGGCGATCACCCCGCAGACCCTGATCAACGTGCGCCCCGTCGTCGCCGCGATCAAGGAGTTCTTCGGCACGTCGCAGCTCTCGCAGTTCATGGACCAGAACAACCCGCTGTCGGGCCTGACGCACAAGCGTCGTCTCAGCGCGCTCGGCCCCGGCGGCCTGAGCCGCGAGCGCGCCGGCGTCGAGGTCCGCGACGTCCACCCGTCGCACTACGGCCGCATGTGCCCGATCGAGACCCCGGAAGGCCCGAACATCGGCCTGATCGGCTCGCTCGCGTCGTTCGCCCGCATCAACTCGTTCGGCTTCATCGAGACGCCCTACCGTCGTGTCAACGGCGGCAACGTCAGCACCACGATCGACTACCTCACCGCGTCTGAAGAGGACGAGTTCGTCGTCGCCCAGGCCAACGCCCCGCTCGACGACGACTTCAACTTCGTCGACGACAAGGTGCTGGTCCGCAAGAAGGGCGGCGAGGTGGAGCTCGTCGCCAAGGACGAGGTCGACTACATGGACGTCTCGCCGCGCCAGATGGTGTCGGTCGCGACCTCGCTCATCCCGTTCCTCGAGCACGACGACGCGAACCGCGCCCTGATGGGCGCGAACATGCAGCGTCAGGCCGTCCCGCTGGTCCGCAGCGAGAGCCCCCTGGTCGGCACCGGCATGGAGGGCTACACGGCCATCGACGCCGGCGACGTCGTCACCGCCGACGCCGCAGGTGTCGTCACCGAGGTCTCGGCCGACGTCGTCACCGTCCAGCTCGACGAGGGCGGCACGCAGGACTACTACCTGCGCAAGTTCGACCGCTCGAACCAGGGCGCCAGCTACAACCACCGCGTGATCGTCGACGCCGGTCAGCGCATCGAGGTCGGCGAGGTCATCGCCGACGGCCCTGCGACCGAGAACGGCGAGCTCGCGCTCGGCAAGAACCTGCTCGTCGCGTTCATGCCGTGGGAGGGCTACAACTACGAGGACGCGATGATCCTGTCGCAGAACCTCGTGAAGGACGACACGCTCTCCTCGATCCACATCGAGGAGTACGAGGTCGACGCCCGCGACACGAAGCTCGGCAAGGAGGAGATCACCCGTGACCTCCCCAACGTCAGCCCCGACCTGCTGGCCGACCTCGACGACCGCGGCATCATCCGCATCGGTGCCGAGGTCCGTCCCGGCGACATCCTCGTCGGCAAGGTCACGCCCAAGGGCGAGACCGAGCTGTCGGCCGAGGAGCGCCTCCTGCGCGCCATCTTCAACGAGAAGAGCCGTGAGGTCCGCGACACGTCCCTGAAGGTGCCCCACGGCGAGCAGGGAACCGTCATCGGCGTCAAGGTCTTCGACTCGCAAGACGGCGACGATGAGCTCGGCTCGGGCGTCAACCAGCGCGTCGTGGTGTTCATCGCGCAGCGACGCAAGATCACCGCGGGCGACAAGCTCGCCGGACGCCACGGCAACAAGGGCGTCATCTCGACGATCCTCCCCGTCGAGGACATGCCGTTCCTCGCGGACGGCACGCCGGTCGACATCATCCTGAACCCGCTGGGCGTCCCCGGTCGCATGAACTTCGGCCAGGTGCTCGAGATCCACCTCGGGTGGATCGCGGCGCAGGGCTGGAACGTCGAGGGCATCCAGGAGTGGGCCAAGAACCTCCCGCCGGAGGCGCTCAGCGCGGCTCCCGGCACGAAGGTCGCCACCCCGGTGTTCGACGGTGCCGCCGAGCGCGAGATCGAGGGCCTCCTCGACTCGACGCTGCCCACACGTGACGGCGACCGCCTGATCGGCTCCTCGGGCAAGACGATGCTGTTCGACGGTCGCTCGGGAGAGCCCTTCCCGAACCCGATCTCGGTCGGCTACATGTACATCCTGAAGCTGCACCACCTCGTCGACGACAAGATCCACGCTCGTTCGACGGGCCCCTACTCGATGATCACGCAGCAGCCCCTGGGCGGTAAGGCCCAGTTCGGCGGACAGCGGTTCGGAGAGATGGAGGTGTGGGCCCTCGAGGCCTACGGCGCCGCGTACGCGCTGCAGGAGCTCCTGACGATCAAGTCCGACGACATCCTCGGCCGCGTCAAGGTCTACGAGGCGATCGTCAAGGGCGAGAACATCCAGGAGCCCGGCATCCCCGAGAGCTTCAAGGTCCTCATCAAGGAGATGCAGTCGCTGTGCCTGAACGTCGAGGTCCTCTCGGCCGACGGCCAGACGGTCAGCCTGCGCGACACGGACGACGAGGTCTTCCGTGCTGCGGAAGAGCTCGGCATCAACATCTCCTCCCGCTTCGAGTCGTCGAACGTCGACGAGATCTAAGCCCCCTTCCCACAACGACACGTCGATACATCTGACAAGGGACTGAATTTTGATCGAAGCAACAACTTTCGATGAGCTGCGGATCGGCCTCGCCACGGCCGAGAACATCCGTGCCTGGTCGCACGGTGAGGTCAAGAAGCCGGAGACCATCAACTACCGCACGCTGAAGCCCGAGAAGGACGGCCTCTTCGGAGAGCAGATCTTCGGGCCGTCGCGTGACTGGGAGTGCGCGTGCGGCAAGTACAAGCGCGTCCGCTTCAAGGGCATCGTCTGCGAGCGCTGCGGCGTCGAGGTCACGAAGTCGTCGGTGCGCCGTGAGCGCATGGGCCACATCGAGCTCGCCGCCCCCGTCACGCACATCTGGTACTTCAAGGGCGTCCCGTCGCGCCTCGGCTACCTGCTCGACATGGCGCCGAAAGACCTGGAGAAGGTCATCTACTTCGCCGCCTACATGGTGATCTCGATCGACGACGAGGGCCGTCACGCCGACATGCCCGGTCTCGAGAACGAGCTCCGCCTCGAGATCAAGCAGCTCGAGACGCAGCGCGACACGCGCATCGCCGATCGTCTGCAGAAGCTCGAGGTCGACCTCGCCGCTCTTGAAGAAGAAGGTGCGAAGAGCGACCAGAAGCGTCGTGCGAAGGACGTCGCCGAGAAGGAGATGGGCCAGACCCGCAAGGCCTTCGACGAGGACATCAACCGCCTCGAGCGCGTGTGGGAGGACTTCCGCACGCTCAAGGTGGGCGACCTCAAGCCCGAGGACGCCGTCTTCCACGAGCTCCAGGACCGCTTCGGCATGTACTTCGAGGCCCACATGGGCGCCGAGGCCATCAAGAAGCGCCTCGAGGGCTTCGACCTGACCACCGAGGCCGAGAACCTGCACCTGCAGATCTCGGAGGGCAAGGGCCAGAAGAAGATCCGCGCGATCAAGCGCCTGCGCGTCGTCAGCTCCTTCCTCGCCACGGGCAACTCGCCCGCCGCGATGGTGCTCGACGTCGTGCCGGTGATCCCGCCCGAGCTGCGCCCGATGGTGCAGCTCGACGGTGGTCGCTTCGCGACGTCCGACCTGAACGACCTCTACCGTCGCGTCATCAACCGCAACAACCGCCTCCGTCGACTGCTCGACCTCGGTGCCCCCGAGATCATCGTCAACAACGAGAAGCGGATGCTGCAGGAGGCGGTGGACGCGCTCTTCGACAACGGTCGCCGCGGCCGTCCCGTCACGGGCACCGGCAACCGCGCCCTGAAGTCCCTGAGCGACATGCTCAAGGGAAAGCAGGGTCGGTTCCGCCAGAACCTGCTCGGCAAGCGAGTCGACTACTCCGGCCGTTCGGTCATCATCGTCGGCCCGACGCTCAAGCTGCACCAGTGCGGTCTGCCCAAGCAGATGGCGCTCGAGCTGTTCAAGCCGTTCGTGATCAAGCGCCTGATCGACCTGTCGCACGCTCAGAACATCAAGAGCGCCAAGCGCATGGTCGAGCGTTCGCGCCCGCAGGTGTGGGACGTCCTCGAGGAGATCATCCGCGAGCGCCCCGTGCTGCTGAACCGCGCGCCCACGCTGCACCGTCTCGGCATCCAGGCCTTCGAGCCCCAGCTGGTCGAGGGCAAGGCCATCCAGCTGCACCCGCTCGTCTGCGCGGCGTTCAACGCCGACTTCGACGGCGACCAGATGGCCGTGCACCTGCCGCTGTCCGTCGAGGCCCAGGCCGAGGCGCGCATCCTGATGCTCGCGTCGAACAACATCCTGAAGCCGTCCGACGGCCGACCGGTGACCCTGCCCGCACAGGACATGATCATCGGCCTGCACTACCTGACGACGGTCACCGAGGGCGCAGTCGGCGAGGGCCGTGCCTTCTCGTCCGTGTCCGAGGCGATCCTCGCCAAGGACCAGGGCACGCTCGACCTGAACGCGATGGCCAAGATCCGCATGAACGGCGTGCACTTCGCCGAGGGCGAGGCTCCCGAGGGCTACGAGGTCGGACAGGACATCCTGCTCGACACGACCCTCGGTCGCGCGCTCTTCAACGAGAACCTGCCGGCGGACTACCCGTTCGTGCAGCAGGTGACCGACAAGGGCATGCTCTCGACGATCGTCAACGACCTCGCCGAGCGCTACCCCAAGGTCGCGGTCGCGGCTGCCCTGGACAACATCAAGGACGCGGGCTTCTACTGGGCCTCGCGCTCCGGTGTCACGGTCGCCCTCTCCGACGTCCTCACGCCTCCGCGCAAGCCGGAGATCGTGGCGGGCTACGAGAAGCAGGCCGCAGCGGTCCAGTCCGAGTTCGACAAGGGCCTCATCAGCGACGCCGAGCGTCGTGCGGACCTGATCAAGATCTGGACGGAGGCCACGAACGAGGTCGCCGCCGAGATGCGGGCGAACTTCCCGGTCGACAACACGATCAACCGCATGGTCACCTCGGGTGCCCGAGGAAACTGGCTGCAGGTGCGCAACATCGCCGGCATGCGAGGCCTCGTGAACAACCCGAAGGGCGACATCATCCCCCGCCCGATCATCTCGTCGTACCGCGAGGGCCTGTCGGTGGCCGAGTACTTCATCGCGACGCACGGTGCCCGCAAGGGACTGGCCGACACGGCCCTCCGTACGGCCGACTCGGGGTACCTGACCCGTCGACTCGTCGACGTCTCGCAGGACGTCATCATCCGTGAGGACGACTGCGGCACCTCGCGCGGTCTCGAGATGCCCATCGCCGCACCCGACGCCGACGGCGTCATGGTGCGCGACGCGACCGTCGAGAACACCGTGTTCGCCCGTTCGCTGGCGGCCGCGGCCGTCGACGCGAAGGGCACCGTGCTGGCCGAGGCCGGCGCCGACGTCGGAGACGTGCTGATCGACGAGCTCGTGGCGGCAGGGGTCGAGACCATCAAGGTCCGTTCCGTGCTCACCTGCGAGGCCGCGGTCGGCGTCTGCGCCCAGTGCTACGGCCGCTCGCTCGCGACCGGCAACCTGGTCGACATCGGCGAGGCCGTCGGCATCATCGCGGCCCAGTCGATCGGCGAGCCCGGCACGCAGCTGACGATGCGCACCTTCCACACCGGCGGTTCGGCCTCGGCCGACGACATCACGCAGGGCCTGCCCCGCGTGACGGAGCTGTTCGAGGCACGTACCCCCAAGGGTGCGTCCCCGATCGCCGACGGTGCCGGTCGCATCACGATCGAGGACACGGACAAGGCCCGACGGGTCATCCTCAACCTCGACAACGGCGACGAGCCGGTCATCTACCCCGTGCTCAAGCGCTCGACCCTCCTCGTCGAGGACGGTCAGCACGTCGAGCTCGGTGCGCAGATCATCGCCGGCGCGGTCGACCCGAAGGAGGTCCTGCGAGTCAAGGGCGTCCGTGCGGTGCAGCAGCACCTCGTCGGGGGCGTCCAGGACGTCTACCGTTCGCAGGGCGTGCCGATCCACGACAAGCACATCGAGGTCATCGTCCGTCAGATGCTCCGCAAGGTCACCGTCGTCGACCACGCCGACACCGACCTGCTCCCCGGCGAGCTCGTCGACCGGTCGAAGTACAACGAGATCAACCGTGCGGCGCTGACCGAGGGCAAGCGGACCGCGTCCGCCCGCCAGGAGGTCATGGGCATCACCAAGGCCTCGCTCGCGACCGAGTCGTGGCTGTCGGCCGCCTCCTTCCAGGAGACGACCCGCGTGCTCACGCAGGCTGCGATGGAGGGCAAGAGCGACCCCCTGGTCGGTCTGAAGGAGAACGTGATCATCGGCAAGCTGATCCCCGCCGGAACCGGCCTGTCGCGCTACCGCGACGTCTCGGTCGAGGCGACGGAGGAGGCGAAGGCCGAGCGGTACCCCAACCGCGTGTTCACGGACGACGCGTCGTTCACCGAGGCTGACCTCAGCTTCGTGGACTTCGACTCGTTCTCGTCGGACGACTTCACCCCCGGCACCTACAACTGATCGGGATCGCCATGAAGGCACCGCGGGTCTGACGACCTGCGGAGCCACCAGGCACCACGACGGGCCTCAGCCCTCGCACGACGCGAGGGACGGGGCCCGTCGTGGTTCCCGGGCGACCTCGGGGAGGCGCGGGTCGGTCCCGCAGGCTCGCGGGCGGTCCCGTGACCCGGGCGGCTCCCGAGACCGGGCAGTATGGAGCGATGAGCACCGAGCAGTCCGCACAGCCGTCCCCGTCCGCCGAGCACGATGAGCCCACGGTCGCTCGGGGCGAGGCCGCGGCGGGCGTCCGGCTCGAGGCGGTCGACCTGCCCGTCAGCGCCCGGGTCCCGAGGCCGGACGCGCCTCTCCCTCGTGACCGTGACGGCCTGCGCTGGCGCCCGGCGACCCTCGCCGACCTCGGCGCCCTGCACGCGCTCGACGGGCGCGTGGCGTCGCTCGACCACCCGCTGCACGTGACGTCGCTGTCGTCGATGCGCCAGCTGCTCGAGATGCCCGGCATCGACCTCGAGCGCGACTCCCTCGTGGCCGACGAGGGGGACGGCCAGCTGGTGGCCTGGGGCCTGAGCTTCCTCTGGCCCGTCCGCGAGTCGGTCGTACGCGTGTCCGTCGACGGCGGCGTCGACCCGCGTCGGCGCGGGCAGGGCCTCGGGCGCGACCTCGTCGAGTGGCAGCGGCTGCGCGGTGAGCAGCACCTCTCCGGGTCGGACGACGTGCTGCCCGCCGTGCTGGCGGCGGGCGTCGAGCAGGAGGCGGAGGCCCACGGGGCGCTGCTGCAGCGCCAGGGCTTCGGCCCCGCGCGGTGGTGGAGCACGCTCAGCCGCGACCTGACCCGCCCGGTCGAGCCCGTGCCCCTCGACCCCGCGGTGCGGCTCGAGGAGTACTCGACGCCCCGCGAGGAGGCGACCCGGCTGGCCCGCAACGAGGCCTTCGTCGACCACTGGGGCAGCCAGGCGAGCACGCCCGAGGTGTGGCGCATGCTCGTCGGGGCGGCGACGTTCCGCCCCGACCTGTCGTTCGTGGCGGTCGCCGCGGGCGACGACCGCGAGGAGGAGGTGGTCGCCTTCGTGCTCACCACCGTCGAGCACGAGCAGTGGCCGGCCCACGGCGGTCGCAGCGCCCACGTCGACTACGTGGGCGTCCGGCGGGCCTGGCGCGGCCGGCACCTCGCGCAGTCGCTGCTCGCGACGGCCCTCGCGCGTCAGGCCGACGAGGGCTTCGAGCTCTGCGTGCTCGACGTCGACTCGTCGAGCCCCACGGGTGCGGTGGGCCTCTACGAGCGTGCCGGGTTCACGGTCGCGGGGCGCCGGGCCGCCTACCTCCGCGAGTACTGACGCCCCCGTGCGTCGCCCGCGTGCCCGGCGGCTCGAGCTGCCGCTTCGAGGGCGTCCGCGCGCCCCACGCCCCCGCGAACCGGCGGCTCGACGAGCGGCCAGCCAGGAGGCGCTAGCCGCGGACGGTGAGGATCTCCGCGCCGTCCTCGGTGATGGCGACCGTGTGCTCGCTGTGCGCCGTCAGGCAGCCCGTCGCGCTGCGGAGGGTCCAGCCGTCGTCGTCCGTGACGAGCTCGTCGGTGTCGGCCATGACCCACGGCTCGAGGGCGAGCAGCAGTCCGGGACGCAGCTTGTATCCGCGGCCGGGTCGCCCGATGTTGGCGACGTGCGGGTCCTGGTGCATAGTCGAGCCGATGCCGTGGCCGCCGAACTGGACGTTCACGGGGTAGCCCGCCCCGGTGAGCACCGAGCCGATGGCGTACGAGACGTCGCCCATCTTCGCTCCGGGCACGGCGGCGGCGATCGCGGCGGCCAGGGCGCGCTCGGTCGTCTCGATCAGCTCGGTGCTGCCCGCGGGACGCGAGGTGCCGACGACGAAGCTGAGGGCCGAGTCGGCCGCGATGCCGTTCAGCACGACGGCGAGGTCGAGCGTGAGCAGATCGCCGTCGCGCAGGGCGTAGTCGTGGGGGAGGCCGTGCAGCACCGCGTCGTTGACCGCAGTGCAGATCCAGTGCCCGAACGGCCCGCGGCCGAACGACGGGGCGTAGTCGACGTAGCAGGACTCGGCGCCGGCCTCGACGATCATCTCGCGCGTCCACTCGTCGATCTCGAGCAGGTTCGTGCCGACCCCGACGCGCTGCGAGACGGTGTGCAGGATGTGCCCGACCAGCGCTCCGGAGTCACGGGCGCGGCCCAGCTCTGCGGGGCTGAAGATCTCGATCACGGGGCGTCTCCTCGGGTCTGCCGCCTGACGGCGGGACAACTGTCCCGGTAATGCTATCCCGGCCAGCGCCTCCTCGCGCTAGGCTCTGCGCATGGTCCGTCTGCCGCTGAGCCCCGCCGAGGTCGCTCGCGGCCGCCGCCTCGGGGCCCTGCTGCGGCAGGCGCGCGGCGAGCGGTCGATGCTCCGCACGGCCCTCGACGCCGGCGTCTCGCCCGAGACGCTGCGCAAGATCGAGTCCGGCCGGGTCGCGACCCCGTCGTTCCCCACCATCGCCGCGATCGCGCAGGTCGTCGGCGTCTCGCTCGACGACGTCTGGGCCGAGATCAACCGGCCGGCACAGGGCGATCAGGCGCAGGAGGCGGTCGTCCCCGTCGACGCGCCGCTCGCCTCCTAGCCCCCTCGGCCGCCGCCTCCCCGGCTGCTCGCCCCTCGCCCCGAGGCAGCGTGGGCGAGAAGGGACGCCGCAGGTGTGGGCCCTCGCCCACGTCGTCTCACGACGCCTGCGTCACCGTCCGCGGCGCCCGACCCGGGCGCGGCCTAGGGTCAGAGGGTGCAGTTCGAGCAGGCCCTCACCGACACCGTCCTCCTGCGGGAGGCGCGGGTCGGTGACGCCGCCGCCCTCGCCGAGGCGCACCGGCGCAACCGCGAGCACCTCGCGCCGTGGGACCCGGAGCGGGCGCCGTCGTTCTTCGAGCCCGCCGGCCAGCGGGCCATGCTCACGGCGCGCATCGCGTCGGCCGCCGCCGGCGAGCAGCGGCCGTTCCACCTGATGGAGGGCGACCGCGTGGTCGGCACGATCGCCCTCAACCAGATCGTCCGTGGGCCGCTGCAGAAGGCGGCCGTCGGCTACTGGGTCGACCGGGAGCGGACGGGGCAGGGCCTGGCGAAGGCGGCGCTGGCGGTCGTCGTCGACCTCGCGGCGACCGCCCTCCGCCTGCACCGCCTCGAGGCGAGCGCCCTGCCGCACAACGCGGGGTCGCGTGCGGTGCTCGCCGCCTCGGGCTTCGAGCAGTACGGCACGGCGCCGGGCTACCTCCGCATCGCGGGGGAGTGGCGCGAGCACGTGCTGTACCAGCGCCTCCTCGACTAGACCGCCCGCACCCGCCCGCACCCGCCCGCGCCCGCCCGCACCCGCGCACGACGACGGGGCGCCGACCTCATTGGTCGACGCCCCGTCGGGGTGCTGCGGCTCAGGGGGCCGCGGCCCGGGTCAGAAGGCCAGCTGGCCCTCGACCTCCTTGGACTTCATGCGAGCGAGGGCGAGGTTCGCCTTCGAGCGGTCGAGCACGAAGTAGATGAAGACCTCGCGGTTGCTGGCGAGGGGGCGGATGATGTGGATCTGGCTCGACAGGGTGATGAGGATGTCCTCGATCGAGTCGGCGAGGCCGAGCGACTTCGCCGTCTTGAGCTTGGCGCGGACGACCTCGGTGTTGCCGGCCGCGGCCAGCTCCAGGTCGATCCCGGTGCCGGCGCCGCCGAGCAGCATGCCGGACGCGCTGTCGACGACGGCGGCCGCCATCGCGCCGTCGACGGTGAGGAGGGTCTCGAGGGAGTCGGAGATGTTCGCCATGGTGTCTGTGCTTCCTGTTCGGGTCAGGGCAGTTCGGGTGTGAGCTGTCCGGCCCTGACCTGGTCGGGTCAGGGGTGGTGCGGGCAGCGGTGCCGGCGTCGGGCGGGCACCGCTCGGCAGCCGGCCGCGGAGGTGCGGCCGGAGCGGTCGGAGGGGCAGGGCTGCGTGCCTGGCCAGGGTCAGAGCGCCGGGACGCCGTGGGCGTCGGCGTACGCGCGTGCGTCGCCGTGCTCGACGGCGGCGTCCGGCTCGTGGGCGGCCGCGTCGGGCTGCACGGCCGGGCGGTCGGCCAAGGAGGCGGCCAGCTGCTGGGCGCAGCGGCGCGCGACCGAGAGGGCCTTGCCGAGCGTCTCGTCGTCGCCGAACAGCGCGCCGAGCACGACGGGGTGCCCGGGGACGCGCAGCTGGATGACGTGACCCTTCTCGGACGCGATGATGACGTACTCGCTCGAGCCGATCCGCACCTCCCGGGCGACGGCCTCGCTGAGCGCCTGGATGGAGCTGGCCATGCTGGCGAAGCGGTTCGCATCGACCTTGCCGTCGGGCACGTGGACGACCTCGAAGCCGTCGTCGGTGAGGAACGAGCCGTAGACGAGCGAGCGGCTCACCTCGCCCATGTCGAGCAGGGCCCGGCGGCCGAGGTCGACGACGACGGGGTCGAGGTGGGGCGCGAGGCTCACTCGGCCACCGCCACGGCGGGCTGGGCGGTGAGGGGCGCGGCGGCGACGGGGGCCGCGGAGAACATCTCGCGCATCTCGATGTTGGCGACGAGCGTCATGAGGACGGTGCGCATCTGGTCTTCCTGTCGGGGGTCGACCGTGAACACCGGCACGACCAGGTCGGGGCGGCGCTCGGTCAGCGCCGCCGAGTAGTCGGCCACCGTCGGGGTGGCCGAGACGTCGGAGCGCGTCGCCGCGACGACGACGCCGCCCCGGTCGTACAGGTCGCGGAACTCGTCCAGGAAGGTCAGCATCTCGCCCACCGGGTCGGCGGCGTCGTTGTTGACGAGCAGCACCATGCCCTTGGCGCGCTCCTTGAGGATGGTCCACATGAAGTCGAAGCGCTGCTGGCCCGGGATGCCGTAGAGGCGCACCTTGTCGGTCTCGCCGAGGGTGATCTCGCCGTAGTCGAGGGCGACCGTCGTGGTGTCCTTGTCGGCGGTGGCGCGGTCGGTGTTCGCGGCCTCGGTACGGACGACCTCGGTCTCGCTCAGCGTCTCGATCGCGGTCGTCTTGCCGGCGCCCATCGGGCCGCCGAAGAGGATGACGTGCTCGGCCATCAGAGGCCGAGCCTGTCGCGCAGGCGGCTGAACAGGCCGCCGCGGCGGGGCTGCGGGGCGACGCGGACGTACTCGGGGTCGGAGGAGGACGACGAGGCAGACGACGACGAGGCAGACGACGACGAGCCGGCGGCGACCGCGGCAGGTCCGGGCGACTCGGCGCGCAGCAGGCGCATCAGGCTGAACGCGTTGACGAGGCGCCGCGCCTCGGCCGGGTCCGACTCGCTGGCGTTGGCCAGCTCGCCGACCGGGAGGAACGTGTAGCCGAGCATCGCGGTCATCCGCATCTGCTCCGGGGTGTGCGTCAGCATGGTGAAGTTGGGCCAGCGCACCAGCTTGTAGCGGTCGTCGCGCTGCAGCCACCACGCGAGCTCGCCCAGGAACGAGTTGTTCCCGATCAGCCAGAGCAGCGCGTCGAGGTCGGTGCCGGGGGCACGCGACGCCTCGACGGCGGGGTCCTTGGCCTCGACCACCACGTCGATGTCGACGGGCTCGGCGGGGAACGCCGTCAGGGGGGTGTCCCACCAGTAGGCGTTCGTCTCCACGTCGACGACGAGGGGGAGGTGGTCGGCCTGGCGGACGACCACGATCGACGCGGTCGGCTGCTGCTGGAGGCGGTGGAGGGCGATGGCCACGCCGGTCCAGCCGAACGACGGCACGGTGATGCCCGTCGTCTCGGGGCCGGCGGCGGTGCCTGTGTGGGGGGCCTGCGAGTCCGCGGGTGCGGTCCGGGCAGGCTCGAACGTCATCTCGTGACCGTGCATCGTGCGTGGCTCCTAGGGGGGTTCGGCGGTCGTCATCCGTGAACTGGGCCACACGTGTCGTCGGGCCCAGGATCGCCGTCGTCCACTAGACCAGGCCGGTCCGGCGGCGTGCCACCCCCTGTTCTGGGCGACGGCGACCCCCTTTCTGGGCGGTCGCCGCGCCTCCTCGTGTCTGCCGGGCGGTGCCGCGGAGCCGACCGGCAGCCCGCCGCGGAGGGCTGTGACGCAGACGGGGGGCACCCTCACTGGGACGTGTCGGGCGGGCGGCCCCGCCGTAGCGTGGCGACTGCTCGGGACGACTCCCGAGGACCTGCCGCCAGGACCCCGACTTGCCGGGCGCGCGTACCGAGGAGATGCACCCGTGGCTTCGATGACCGAGATCCTGATCCTGCACGGGCTGCTGCCCATGGAGCACCTCGACCGCGTGGGGCGCCGGGGCGCCGACGAGGAGGCGTCCATCCGGGAGCTGCTCGAGTCCGGCACCGTGACCCCCGCGCAGGTCGCCCGCGCCCGGGCACAGGCCAACGGCGTCGACTTCGTCGAGCTCGTCGACTACCCCGTCGACCGCGCCGCCGTGACGATGGTGCCCGCCGCCGTCTGTCGCCGGCACAGCGTGCTGCCGATCGCCGTTCGCGACGGCCTCCTCCTGCTCGCGATGGCCGACCCGGGCGACGTCTTCGCGATCGACGACGTGCGCGCCGCGCTCCGCATCGGCGTCGAGCCGGTGCTCGCCGACCGCGCCGACCTGCAGGCCGCGCTCGACCGCTACCTCCGTGCCGACGACGAGCTCAACGACCTCACCTCGACGCTCGAGGAGGAGACCAGCGCGATCGAGGCCGCCCAGGCCGACATCGCCTCCTCCGGCCCCGACGACGACGTGCCCATCGTGCGGTTCGTCAACCTGCTCGTCAGCCAGGCCATCACCGACCACGCCTCCGACATCCACATCGAGCCGGCCGAGCACGACGTGCGCATCCGCTACCGCATCGACGGGGTGCTGCACGAGATGCAGCCGGCCCCGAAGGCCATCCAGAACGGCGTGATCTCGCGCCTCAAGATCATGAGCGAGATCGACATCGCCGAGCGTCGACGCCCGCAGGACGGCCGCATGTCGGTCCGCCACGGCGGCCGCCAGATCGACCTCCGCGTCGCGACGCTGCCGACCGTGTGGGGCGAGAAGGTCGTCATGCGGATCCTCGACAACTCGAACACGTCGATGAGCCTCCGCGACCTCAACCTGCTCGAGCGCAACTTCGACGTCTACGCCGCGTCGTACTCGAAGCCCTACGGCATGATCCTCGTCACCGGCCCCACGGGCTCGGGCAAGTCGACGACGCTCTACACGACGCTCAACGCGGTCGCGCGCCCCGAGATCAACGTCATCACCGTCGAGGACCCGGTCGAGTACCGGATGGACGGCATCAACCAGGTGCAGGTGAACCCCAAGGCGGGCCTCACGTTCGCCGGCGCGCTGCGGAGCATCCTGCGGTCCGACCCGGACGTCGTCCTGCTCGGCGAGATCCGCGACCACGAGACCGCCCAGATCGCCATCGAGGCGTCGCTGACCGGCCACCTCGTGCTCAGCACGCTGCACACGAACGACGCCCCGAGCGCGATCACCCGCCTCACCGAGATGGGCATCGAGCCGTTCCTCGTCGGCAGCGCGATCGACTGCGTCGTCGCCCAGCGACTCGCGCGCCGCCTCTGTGACCGCTGCAAGACGCCGACCTCGTACACGCCCCGCCAGCTCGAGCACCTGCGGTTCCCGGTGCGCCTCGACGAGCCCGCGCCGCTCGTCTACCAGCCCGTCGGCTGCGCGCAGTGCTCGAACACGGGCTACCGCGGCCGCATCGCCCTGCACGAGGTGATGAGCGTCTCCGAGGAGATCGAGCGCCTCGCCGTCTCCCGCGCGTCGAGCGCCGAGATCGCCCGCGTCGCCACCGAGCAGGGCATGGTAAGCCTCCGCCACGACGGCTGGGCCAAGGCGAAGCTCGGCCTGACCAGCGTCGAAGAGATCCTGCGGGTCGTCGCGTGAGCGCCGCCGACGCCGCTCGCGCCGCCTGCGTCCGCCCGGCCCGCACCCGCACCCGCACCGCACCCGTCCGCACCGCCCGCCGCACCGCACCCGAGGGAACGCCCGCATGAGCGACAACGTCTTCGAGATCCCCGACCAGGTCGACCCGGCCGACGGCTGGACCCCGGGCACGCCCGGCAACGACCTGGGCACGCAGACCCCGGCGACCTCGTGGGAGCTGCCCAAGGTCGTGACGCCCCTGGCCCCCCACGTAGACGAGGCCGAGCGCGGCCCGGTCTACTCGATGGACGACGCCGGCGGGGAGGCGGTGCTCGGCTGGAGCCCCACCCCCGCGCCGACCAGCCGTCGCGCCGCGCGGCTCGCGAGCGCCCTCGAGGGCGGCGGCATGGCCGCCCGCACCCCGTGGAGCGACCCGCGCTTCGACGACTTCGACGACGCGGCTGCCCAGGTCGCCCCGGCCAGCCCCGCCGTGGGCGGGGTCGGCTCGGGAGCGCCGCAGGCCTTCATGCCGGCGTACCTCTCCGCCGAGACCGCCCTCGACGACGCGGCCGCCGCCTCCTCGGCCGCCTCGCTGCCCGACGTGTCGTCGGCCGCGCCGACCTCGCCGGTCGTGCCCGCCGCCTCCTCGGCTCCCTCGCACTCCGCCGCCCCGGCGCCCGTCTCGCCTCAGCTCGGCGACGGCGGCCTGCTGCGCGTGCCGGCGTTCGCGCCGTCCAGCGCTCAGCACGCCGCCCTGGAGGCGCCCCCCGTGGACCAGGTCGAGTCCCGACCCGGCATCGAGCTGCACGAGCACGCGCGCACGGTCGCGCACCCCGCATTGATCTCGGCGCTCTGCGAGGTCGTGCTGCAGGGCGCCTCCGACCTGCACGTCACGGTGGACGCCGCGCCGACCCTCCGCGTCGACGGGGGCCTGCAGTCCGCCTTCGCCGGCGGCGAGCCCTGGGACGCCCCGACGGTCTCGACCGCGCTGACCAGCCTGCTGACCCCGGCGATGAA
Source organism: Frigoribacterium sp. PhB116 (assembly GCF_004364285.1). Classification (GTDB taxonomy): domain Bacteria; phylum Actinomycetota; class Actinomycetes; order Actinomycetales; family Microbacteriaceae; genus Frigoribacterium. Next base: position 169,868 of record NZ_SOBE01000002.1, read on the forward strand.
GGAGCAGTTCGACGAGCGGCTCGAGCTCGACTTCGCCTACTCGCTGTCGGACGAGTCGCGCTTCCGCGTGAACTTCTACCAGCAGCGCGGTGTGATGGGAGCGGCCTTCCGCCTCATCCCGACCGAGATCAAGCAGCTCGCCGACCTGGGCGTGCCCGAGGTCGTCAGCCGCTTCGCGAAGCTGCCCCGCGGCCTCGTGCTCGTCACGGGCCCCACCGGCTCGGGCAAGTCGACGACCCTCGCGGCCCTGATCGACCTGGTCAACCGGACGCGCGCCGACCACATCGTGACGGTCGAGGACCCGATCGAGTTCATGCACCAGCACAAGAAGGCGATCGTCAACCAGCGCGAGGTCGGACACGACACGCACAGCTTCGCGAACGCGCTCAAGCACGTGCTGCGCCAGGACCCGGACGTCATCCTGATCGGCGAGCTCCGCGACCTCGAGACCATCTCGGTGGCGCTGACCGCCGCCGAGACCGGACACCTCGTCTTCGCGACGCTGCACACGCAGAGCGCCGCGCAGACGATCGACCGTGTCATCGACGTGTTCCCGCCGCACCAGCAGGACCAGGTGCGCACCCAGCTCGCGTCGACGCTGCAGGGCGTCGTCTGCCAGACGCTGCTGCCGAAGGCGGGCGGCAAGGGCCGTGTCGTCGCGACCGAGATCATGATGATGACCCCGGCCATCGGCAACCTCGTGCGCGAGGGCAAGACGTACCAGATCTCGTCGTCGATGCAGGCGGGGCGCGACCTCGGCATGCACACGATGGACCAGAAGCTGGCCGACCTCGTCAACACCGGCACCGTCACGCACAAGGCGGCGATGGAGAAGGTGCACGACACCGAGGGCTTCGACCGTCTCGTCACCCGCGTGATCAACAAGTCCGAGACGGTTGGCCTCGACGCCGGCATCGACTTCGGCGACGCCTTCTCGATCGGGAGCAACTGATGGCCACCAGCACCGCCTACGCCTACAAGGGCCGAGACTCGGCCGGCAAGGTCGTCAAGGGCAAGGTCGACGCGTCCAGCGAGGGCGCTGTCGTCACCCGCCTGCGCACGATGGGAGTGCAGCCCATCTCGATCGCCGCGGCGAGCGACGGCACCGGCCTGCAGCGCGAGATCTCGATCGGCGGCCTCGGCGGCGGCGGGGTCAAGATGAAGGAGATCGCGGTCATGTCGCGCCAGATGGCGACCATGATCGCGTCGGGCCTGTCGCTGCTGCGCACCCTGACGATCCTCGCCGACCAGGTCGACAACAAGACGCTGCAGAAGGTCATGCAGGAGGTGCGCGACGACGTCGAGACCGGCGTCTCGTTCTCCGACGCGGTCGGCAAGCACGACAAGCACTTCCCGCCCCTGATGATCAACATGATCCGGGCCGGAGAGGTCGGCGGGTTCCTGGACAAGGCGCTCGAGTCGACCGCGGACAACTTCGAGAAGGAGGTGGCGCTGCGGTCCACGATCAAGTCGGCGATGACCTACCCGGTCGTCGTGCTCGTGATGTCGCTGCTCGCGGTCGTCATCATGCTGACCTTCATCGTGCCGATCTTCCAGGACATGTTCACGAACCTCGGCGGCCAGCTCCCCCTGCCGACGATGATGCTCGTCTACGCCTCACGGGCGATGCCCTACGTGCTGCCGGTGCTCATCATCGGCGGCATCGGCGGGTCGATCTGGTGGAAGACGAACAAGAACTCGGTCAAGGTCCGTTCGAAGCTCGATCCGCTGAAGCTCAAGCTGCCGGTGTTCGGCGAGCTGCTCCGCAAGATCGCGATCGCGCGATTCTCGCGCAACTTCTCGAACATGATCGGCGCCGGCGTCCCCATCCTCACCGCCCTGCGGATCGTCGGCGAGGTCTCGGGCAACTACGTGCTCGAGGAGGCGCTGGTCGAGGTCGCGGAGTCGGTGCGGCAGGGCGAGTCCATCGCCGCCCCCCTGACCGCCTCCGGGGTCTTCCCGCCGATGGTCACGCAGATGATCTCGGTCGGCGAGGACGCGGGCTCGCTCGAGACGATGCTCGAGAAGGTGGCGGACTTCTACGACCAGGAGGTCAAGTCGACCACGGAGTCCCTGACGGCCCTGATCGAGCCGCTGCTGATCGCGTTCCTCGGCGTCGTCGTGGGCGGCATGATCGTCGCGCTGTACCTGCCGATCTTCCAGATCACGTCGTTGATCAAGTAGGCGCAGAGCGGCTCTGAGCCGTCCTTCCTCGCTGTACCAGAAGGGCCCGACCCCCGGTCGGGCCCTTCGTCGTGCGCGACGGGTGTCGCTTTGCAGGTGACCCCTGAACAGGGGTTCTGCCCGTTCGGGGGTGACCCGGACTGGGGCCGTGTCGCCAGCAGAAACCCCCCGTCTGCGGGATTCTCGCGGGTCTCGAGGGCTGGGAGAGTCATCTCCGGCGGGAACGACGTGACCGCCTCCGATCACCTCTCCCGCACCCGATCTCGAACGGACCAGTCATGTACTTCGCACTCATGGGCAAGCTCTCCGCCCGCCGCCAGAACCTCACTGAGGACAAGGACAAGGGCTTCACGCTCATCGAGCTCCTCGTCGTCGTCATCATCATCGGCATCCTCGCCGCGATCGCCATCCCCGTGTACCTCGGCGTGCAGAACAACGCCAAGGACTCGGGCGTCAAGAGCGACCTGACCAACGCCAAGACCGCCCTGATCAGCGTCCAGACCAGCGACGGCAAGTTCCCGGCCACGCTGACCCTGGCTCAGCTCAAGGCCGACCCCTACGCCAAGGCCGGCGCCACCGTCGGTGACAACATGACCGCCGTGACCTACACGGTCGACAGCGCGACGACACCCACGAAGTTCTGCCTCCAGGGCACGAGCGTCACGGGCAAGACCTTCGTCACCACGGAGACCGCAGGAGTCACGGACGGTGAGTGCGCCGCTGGCGGCGTGATCAAGGCCAAGGCCTAGTCCTCCCGCAGAGGGAGACGGGGTCGCGCCGCGGCTTCGTCTCCCTCTTCTCCCTCGCATCCGCACCCTCGAACCCGACCGGGAGGTGACCCACCATGTTCCGACGCCTCAACGACGTCCTCCGCCCCGCCTCCCCGGCGCAGCGCGACGCCGGACTCAGCCTCGTCGAGGTCATCGTCGCGATGATGGTGTTCACCATCATCTCGATCGGGGTCGCCTACACGATCACCAACTCGCTCGTCCTCACCCGCGAGTCGCGGGCCAGGGCGGTCGCCACGAACCTCGCCGCGCAGGAGATCGACCTCCTCCGCAGCGTGGACGACGTCTTCAGCGTCGTCTCCAGGACCTGGGTCACCGAGGTCGGCGGCACCACCTTCACGATCGCGCGGAGCGCGGAGTGGACGACGTCCGCCACGAACTCCACCGCGTGCGGCACCGGCACCGGCACGCTGCAGTACAAGCGCGTCGAGGTCTCGGTGACCTACGCCGGCCAGCGCACGGTCAGCGCCCCGATCACCTCCGCCACCGTCCTGGCGCCCAACGGCCGGATCAACGACCCCGCCAAGGGCACGATCGTCGTGTCGGTCATCGGCGCCTCCGGCGCCGGCACCGAGGGCGTCACCGCGACGGTCAAGGCAGCCGCCAAGGATCCGAACGGCGCCGTCGCGCCCCCGGCCCTCGACCCGACGGACAGCTCCGGCTGCACCTACGCGCTCAAGGTGGCGCCCGGCAACTACGACGTCACCATCTCGAAGGCGGGCATGGTCGGCCTCGACCAGGCGGCCACGCAGACGACCACCCCCGTGACCGTCTCGGCGGGCGGGGCCGGCACCGCCTCCTTCTCGTACGACACGGCCATCTCGCTGCAAACGAACTTCGCGACGAACTTCCCGAGCCCCGTGGTGCTGCCCGGCAACCTCGACGTGACGTTCCGGAGCAGCGTCATGGGCGACTACACGATGTCCGCCGCCGCCACGAAGCCGGCGAAGCTGTTCCCCTTCTCGGGCGGCTACGCGGTCGTAGCCGGCAAGCACCTCGACCTGAGCACCGACCCGGACACCAAGGTCGTCTCGAGCTGCCTGTCGCCCGACCCCGCAGCCTGGGTGGCGCCGGCGGCCGACAAGGCCGTCGCCTCGGCGCCCGTCCCCGTCGGCGCCGCGCCCGGCGGCTCGGCGACGGTCGGGGTGCCGATGGGCGTCTTCCAGCTCAGCAAGATCTCCGGCACGGTGAAGCTCTTCGCCGTGCAGCAGAAGACCGGCGCGAGCGGCGACCCCGGCTGCCAGACGCCGTCCACCTACTCGTTCGCCGCCGTCACGAAGGACTCGATGCTCGCGCTCCCCTTCGGCACGTGGTCGTTCTACACGGTGACCGATCTGCTCAACCTGGGGCTCATCACCACGAGCAACCAGATCAACCCGCAGGGCGCGACGCTCAGGACGCGCGGCACGATCGACGTGCCGACCAAGACCATCACGCTCGACCCGAGGGGGCTCACGCCGTGACCCGCCTCCGTGCCTCCCTCGCCGCGCTCCGCGACCGGCGCGACGCCGGCGTCAGCCTGGCCGAGCTCCTCGTCGCGATGATGGTCTTCGCGATCCTCATCGCCATCACCGGCGGCTTCATGGTCAGCGCCTCGCGTGCCTCCTCGCAGACGCAGTCGATCGACTCGGCCACGCGCGTCGCCACCAACGGCATGACGGCCGTCACCCGCACGCTCCGCGCCGCGACCGAGAACCCCGTCAAGGGCCAGACCCTGCCCGACGCCGCCTTCCCCCAGGCGACGGCCAACGCCGTCACCGTCTACGCGTACGTCAACCTCGCCTCGTCCGACGCGACCCCGGTGATGGTGCAGTACTACCTCGACGGCGCCACGCTCAAGGAGAAGACCTGGCCAGGCGTCGTCTCCACCGACGGCTTCTGGACCTTCGGCACGACGCCGACCACCCGGACGGTCGCCTCCCCCCTCCTGACGGGCACCGACCTCTTCGCCTACGTCGACGCCGACGGCGCCACCATCTCGCTCGCCGCCGGCGCGGTGCCCGCCGCCAAGATCGCGTCGATCGCCGCGGTCCGGATCCGCGTCCAGGCCGGCACGGCGAACACGGCCGCGGCCTCCACCACGCTCGTCAACACGGTGGGCCTGCCCAACCTCGACATCGCCAGGGACCTCTGATGATCCGCCTCCTGCACGCCCGCCTCGTCCGGCTCCGTCGCGACGGAGCCGACCGCGGCGTCGCCCTGGCCAGCGTCATCGGCCTCGGCGCCGTCCTGCTGCTGCTCAGCGTCACCATGGCGTCCGTGGCGGTCAGCGGCACGGTGAAGGCCCGCGACGACTCGGACTTCAACGCGGCGATCGCGGCCGCCTACGCCGGCGTAGAGGACTACCAGAGCAAGCTCGCCAACAACAACGCCTACAGCCAGTACGGCGCGAGGGTCACGGCGTTCAGCACGGGCTCCACCTTCACGGGCACCGACGGCAACCTCGCCTTCGGCAAGGGCACCGCGGGCAGCTGGCAGACGGTCGGCGACGGCACGGGCGCCTCGTACCGGTACGAGGTCGACAACTCGAAGTACTCGACCGCCGGCACGCTGCGCATCCGGTCGACGGGCCGGGTCGGCGACACGACGCGGTCGGTCGTGGCCGACCTCAAGCAGGACGGGTTCCTCGACTACGTCTACTTCACCGACTACGAGATCAGCGACCCGGTGCTCTCGAGCACGTCCTGCTCGCCCAAGTACGAGTGGGCGGTCACCGACCGGCCCAGCTGCACCACCATCCAGTTCTCGGCGACGGACGTCATCGACGGCCCGATGCACACCAACGACACCATGAGGGTCTGCGGCGGCACCCAGTTCAAGGGAGCGACCACGACCTCCAGCACCCGGTCCAACCGGTACGTCGCGGTCACGGGTACCAACTGCACGGGGACGCCGAGCTTCGGCGGCCAGTCGAAGCCCGCCTACGCCCAGGCGATCACCATGCCGCAGACCAACGAGGCCATGCGCCAGGAGACGCGGACCGACCTCAAGACGACCACCGTCCCGAACCCCGGGTGCCTCTACACCGGACCCACCCGCATCACGTTCAAGTCGGCCGGCACGATGAACGTCTACTCGCCCTACACGAAGGCCACGCAGATCGAGTCCGACCCAAGCAAGGGCACGGCCCCCGCGATGTGCGGCACGCCGGGCGACGGCGGCAAGGGCGGCACGCTCGGCAGCGTCGGCGGGCAGGACGTCACGGTCCCGGCGAACAACCTGGTCTACGTCCAGGACGTCCCGGCGTCGTCGACCGACGTCAACTACTGGAGCGGGAAGCCGACGAACTTCAGCTGCCGCAACGCGGACGACTCGGCCGCCGGCAACGGGCTCGGGTTCCCCGCCAAGGACGAGGTGAACGCCACCTACAGCTGCACCGCAGGCGACGTCTTCGTCCAGGGCACACTCCAGGGCAACGTGACCGTCGCCGCGCAAAACTTCGTCTACGTCACCGGCGACGTGAAGTACTCCGACGTCTCGAAGGACATGCTCGGCCTCGTCGGCACGAACGCCGTCTACGTCTACAACCCCGTCAAGAACTACGGCACCAGCAAGAACCCGGACATCGGGCTCATCGACCGCACGAAGTCGAACCGTGTCGTCCAGGCAGCGATCCTCTCCGTCTCACATACGTTCACGGTCCAGAACTACGCCGCGGACAGCGGCAAGCCCAAGGGCACCCTGCAGGTCCTCGGCTCGATCTCGCAGAAGTTCCGCGGTCCCGTCGCGACCAGCGGCAACGGCGACAGCGGCTACACGAAGGCCTACGTCTACGACCCGCGCATGCGCTACACGGCCCCGCCCAAGTTCCTGTCGCCCGTCTCGACGAGCTACGGCATCACGCAGGTCGTCGAGAGCAAGACCGCCGTCGCGGCCTCGGGCAAGGAGCTCGTCCCGTGACCGCCCTCCTCCTCGCCGCCCTCACCGCCGGCGGCCTCGGCCTGCTGATCGGCTCGTTCCTCAACGTGGTCGTGTATCGCGTCCCTGCCGGCATGTCGATCTCGTCGCCGCCGAGTGCCTGCCCCGGCTGCCACGCACCGATCAAGGCCTACGACAACGTGCCCGTGCTCAGCTGGCTCGCGCTCAAGGGCCGTTGCCGCAGCTGCAGCACCGCCATCTCGGCCCGCTACCCGATCGTCGAGCTCGCCACCGGCGGCTTCTTCGCCCTCGTGGCGGCTGCAGTCTGGCCCTGGACGGTCGTCCCGACCGAGGCCGCACCGCTCGTCGCCGCGCTGCTCGAGCTCGTCGCGTTCCTCTGGCTGGCCGGTGCGAGCGTCGCGCTCGCGATCATCGACACCGAGCACCACCGGCTGCCCGACGCGATCGTGCTGCCGTCGTACGCGGTCGGCCTCGTGCTGCTGGGCGCCTCCTCGGCCCTGTCGGGGGAGTGGGACGCGCTGCTCCGGGGCGTCATCGGCATGGCTGCCCTGTTCGTCTTCTACCTGGCCCTCGCGCTCGTCAAGCCCGGGGCCATGGGCCTCGGCGACGTCAAGCTCGCCGGCGTGCTGGGCCTCTGGCTCGGCTGGCTCGGCTGGGGCGAGCTCGTCGTCGGCGCCTTCGCCGCGTTCCTGCTCGGGGGCCTCTTCTCGGTCGTCCTGCTCGCCACCCGTCGTGCCCAGCGCACCGGCGGCATCCCCTTCGGCCCCTGGATGCTCGCGGGCGCCTGGGTCGGCGTGCTCGTCGGCGGCATCGTCGCCGCCTCCTACCTCCAGCTCCTCACCCTCGCGTGAGCCCGAACTCACGCAGAAAAGAGACCACCCCATGACGAAGAACATCGTCGGCGTCGACATCGGCAGCCGATCGCTCCGCGCGGTCGAGGTCGCCGACGTCGACAAGCCGCGCCCCACCGTCGTCCGCTTCTCCGAGATGGCCCTCAGCGACGGCGCTGCCAGCCGCGGAGAAGTGCTCGAGCCCCAGACCGTCGCCAGCGCCCTCAAGCAGCTCTGGAGCGCCGGCGGGTTCAAGAGCAAGAACGTCGTGCTCGGCATGGGCAACCAGCGCGTGCTGGCCCGCGACCTGACCGTGGCGAAGGCGTCGCGCGAGCGGATCCGCGAGTCGCTGCCGTTCCAGGTGCAGGACATGCTGCCGGTGCCCGTCGCCGACGCGCTGCTCGACTTCTACCCCTACAAGGAGAGCGAGGGCGAGAACGGCCCCGTGCTCAACGGCCTGCTCATCGCCGCCGTCAAGGACGCCGTCCTCGGCAACGTCCGCGCCAGCAAGCTCGCCGGCCTGTCGACCATGGGCGTCGACCTCATCCCGTTCGCGAACACGCGCCTACTGATCAACCGACCCGGCCTCACCGGCACCGTCGCCCTCATCGAGATCGGCCACAGCACGTCGTCCGTGATCGTCGCGACCGACGGCGTCCCGCAGTTCGTCCGCATCATCCCCTCGGGCGGCGACGACGTCACGCAGGCGATCGTCGCCAAGCGCGGCGTCTCGGTCGAGGAGGCGGTGGCCGTCAAGAGGCAGCGCGGCCTCAGCACCGTGATCACCAACGCGGAGGAGCAGGCCTCGTCGGCCGCCATCTTCGAGTCGGTCAACGAGCTGCTCGGCAGCTTCCGCAACACCGTCCAGTACTTCGTCAACACCCGGCCGACCGAGACGGTCTCCCAGATCGTCCTCGCCGGAGGCGGCGCCCTGCTGCCGGGGCTCCCGGACGCGCTGTCCGAGGTGACGCGCCTGCCCGTGGTCGTCGCCGATCCGTTCGCCACCGTCGCGTTCGGCAAGAACGTCGACGAGGCCGCCCTGCGCGGGCGCGCCTCCGACATGACCGTGGCCCTCGGGCTCGCACTGGGGAGCGCCGCATGAGCCGCACCAAGAAGACCGCCACGGCGGTCGTCGGGGGACTGCCCCGCGTCGACCTGCTGCCCCCGGAGGTCCGGGCCGAGCGGCACACCGGCGTCGTCGTCCGCCGCGCGTGGATGGGCGTCGTCGGCGCTGCCGCCGTGGTCGCCATCGCAGCCGGCGGGGCCACGATCGTCTCGATCGAGGCGAACGACGAGCTCCTCGCCTCGCAGGCGGAGACGCAGCAGCTGCTGATCGAGCAGGGCAAGTACACCGAGGTCCGCGAGGTCAAGTCGGACATCCAGCTGCTCACCGCCGCGCAGACGGTGGCGGGCGCCGCGGAGATCCCCTGGCCCTCCTACCTCGCGCAGATCCAGGCGACCCTGCCGGCCGGCGTCACCGTGACGACCATCACGATCGACCAGGCCTCGCCCATCGCCGACTACCAGCAGTCGGACACCCCCCTGCAGGGCGCCCGTGTGGGCACCGTGACCTTCACGGCCCAGAGCACGACGCTGCCGAGCGTCCCGGACTGGCTCGACGGCCTCGCCGCCCTGCCCGGCTACACGGACGCCACGCCCGGCTCGGTCACCCTCGAGGAGCGCGTCTACGAGGCGACCGTGACCATGCACATCGACCAGGGCGCGTTCTCGAACCGCTTCGCCCCCACTGAGAGCGAGTGACCTGATGGACCGCAACCGCATCAAGCTGATCATCGCGATGGTGAGCGGCGTCGCCGTGCTCGCCCTCGGCTTCTTCCTCGGCGTGCAGCCCCAGCTGACCGCCGCCTCGACCGCGGCCGAGCAGAAGTCGACCGTCGACCAGCAGAACGAGGGCATCCGGGCGACCGTCGAGCAGCTCATCGCCGAGAACGAGGGCCTGTCCGGCCTCGAGGCCGAGCGCGACGCCAAGCTCGCGTCCGTCCCCGACGCGCCCGACATGCCGTCCCTCATCCGGCAGCTCGACCAGATGGCCGGCGAGGCCGGCACCATGGTGACCTCCTTCACGGCGGCCGACCCCGTGTCGTACGCCGCGCCGGCGTCCGCGACGGCCCCGGCCGCCGCGGCTGCTCCCGCCGAGGGCACGGAATCGTCCGAGGGCACGGACGGCGACGCCGCCGCTGCCGCCGCCGCCCCCGCCGAGGCCGCCCTGCCCACCGCCCCCGCCACCGTCACCGACCCTGCCGTCACCCCGGCCAACTTCTCCACGATCGCGGTCACCGTCGACATCAAGGGCTCGTACGACCAGGCCCTCGACTTCGTCGACCGCCTGCAGAAGGGCCCGCGCCTGTTCCTCGTGACCGCGATCACGAGCAGCGAGCCCGAGGAGGGCGATCAGACCGCCGAGGGCCAGACCTGGACGGTCGGCGGACTCGTCTTCGTCATGCAGGACGGCGAGACCGCGCCCGCCGACGGCGACGCCACCACGACGGCGCCGACGCAGGCCGAGGGCACCGACGAGGGCACGGACACGACCGCCAGCGGTCGCTGACCCGCCGACCCGAGCCTCCTCCGCTCGATTCCGCCACCAGAGCCCGGCTCCTCCCTCCCCAGGGAGGAGCCGGGCTCGTCCGCTGCCCGCACAGCCCTGGCCCGCCGCCTCGGGATGCTCCGCGGCGTACCCTCGGCTCATGACCCGTGCCGTCTACGCCCTGATGGCGAGCGTCCTCTTCGGCGCCCTGCTCGTGGCGACGGCCGGCTTCGAGAGCCTGCTGCTCGACCGCGACGTCATCGGCGAGCCCGACGCGGGCCCCTTCCTCGGCCCGGCCATGGGCGGTGCCGCCCTCCTCGTCGTCCTCCTGGCCCTGATGCGCTCGGCCGCGCTCGCCGACGCCCGCGACGGGGGAGCGCCGGAGGTGCGCGGCACCTTCCCCGCCCAGCCCCTGCACGACGCCCGCCCGGCCCGCCGGGGTCCGCGCCCCGGAGACGAGGGCGGCGGCGTCCCCGGTCCCCGACCCGCGCCTCCGAGCCCCTGGCCCGCGGTCGTCTCCACAGCCGCCGCCGTCTGGGCGGTCATGCTGCTCGTCGGCAGCGTCGGCTACGCCGTGGTGCGCGGCGAGGTCGTCTGGCTGGTGCTCTTCGCCGCGCGCTACGCGCTGTCGCCGTTCGTGCTCGGCGCCGTCGTCTGCGCCGCCCTCGTCGTGCTCGGCACGCTGCTGCTCTCGAGGGCCGAGCCCGCCCGCTGAGCGGGCCGGGAGGCGCCTGGCCGTTCGCCCCGGGCGTCCCGTCGCAGCCCGGAGACATTTGATTAACCCCCTGTCCGAAGCTATGCTCTATCGGGTGTGCGCTTCATCGCGCGCCCGAAAATCCCGCTCGTACCACGGTCGACGACCCGGCACGAGCAGGGTCACACCGTCCCCCAGCTGTTCCGCGTGCTCGTCACGCGGCGGTCGCCGGGCGGGGCAGGGCCTCATCCGGCCCGGTCCCGACGAGACGAGGACGCCGACCATCCGGTCGGACAGAGCAGAGCACTGCACGGCGCAGCACCGGCCGAGAGCAGAGCGCAACCAAGGAGAACCAGTGCCAACCATCCAGCAGCTGGTCCGCAAGGGACGCACGCCGAAGGTCGTCAAGACCAAGGCCCCCGCCCTGCGGTCCAACCCCCAGCAGCGTGGCGTGTGCACCCGCGTGTACACCACCACCCCCAAGAAGCCGAACTCCGCGCTCCGCAAGGTCGCCCGTGTGAAGCTCTCCAACGGCACCGAGGTCACCGCCTACATCCCCGGCGAGGGCCACAACCTGCAGGAGCACTCGATGGTGCTCGTGCGCGGCGGTCGTGTGAAGGACCTCCCCGGCGTGCGCTACAAGATCGTCCGTGGCGCCCTCGACACCCAGGCCGTGAAGAACCGCAAGCAGGCTCGCAGCCTCTACGGTGCGAAGAAGGACAAGAAGTAATGCCTCGTAAAGGACCCGCGCCCAAGCGCCCCGTCGTCGCCGACCCGGTCTACGGTGCGCCGATCGTCAGCCAGCTCGTCAACAAGATCCTCCTCGACGGCAAGAAGGGCCTCGCCGAGCGCATCGTCTACGGTGCTCTCGCCGGCGTCTCCGCCAAGAACGACCAGGACGCCGTCGTCACGCTGAAGAAGGCGCTCGACAACGTGCGCCCGACCCTCGAGGTGCGTTCGCGCCGCGTCGGCGGCTCGACCTACCAGGTCCCCGTCGAGGTCAAGCCGCACCGCGCGAACACGCTCGCGCTCCGCTGGCTCACCACCTACGCCAAGGCTCGTCGCGAGAAGACGATGACCGAGCGCCTCATGAACGAGATCCTCGACGCCTCCAACGGCCTCGGCGCCGCTGTCAAGCGCCGTGAGGACACTCACAAGATGGCCGAGGCGAACAAGGCCTTCGCGCACTACCGCTGGTAACAGCCACGGAGGCGCGGTGTGCGCACGACGTGCACCGCGCCTCCTCGGCTCCCGCTTTCCCCACCTACCCCTTCGGAGGAACCTGTGGCACAGGACGTGCTCACCGACCTGAACAAGGTCCGCAACATCGGCATCATGGCGCACATCGATGCTGGCAAGACGACGACGACCGAGCGCATCCTGTACTACACCGGCATCACCCACAAGATCGGTGAGGTCCACGACGGTGCGGCCACGATGGACTGGATGGCGCAGGAGCAGGAGCGCGGCATCACGATCACGTCCGCCGCGACGACGTGCTTCTGGAACAAGAACCAGATCAACATCATCGACACCCCCGGTCACGTCGACTTCACGGTCGAGGTCGAGCGTTCGCTCCGCGTGCTCGACGGCGCGGTCGCCGTCTTCGACGGCAAGGAGGGCGTCGAGCCCCAGTCCGAGACCGTCTGGCGTCAGGCCGACAAGTACGACGTGCCCCGCATCTGCTTCGTCAACAAGATGGACAAGCTCGGCGCCGACTTCTACTTCACGGTCGACACGATCATCAACCGCCTGGGCGCCAAGCCCCTCGTCATGCAGCTCCCGATCGGTTCGGAGTCCTCGTTCGAGGGCGTCGTCGACCTCGTCGAGATGCGTGCGCTGACGTGGCGCGGCGACTCCAAGGGTGACGTCGAGCTGGGTGCCAAGTACGAGATCGAGGAGATCCCGGACGACCTCAAGGAGAAGGCCGCGGAGTACCGCGCCAAGCTCCTCGAGACGGTCGCCGAGTCGGACGACGCGCTGCTCGAGAAGTACTTCGGCGGCGAGGAGCTGACGATCGCCGAGATCAAGGGCGCCGTCCGCAAGATGACGGTCAACAGCGAGCTGTACCCGATCTTCTGTGGCTCCGCCTTCAAGAACCGCGGCGTCCAGCCGATGCTCGACGCGGTCATCGACTACCTCCCCTCGCCGCTCGACGTGCCTCCCATGGAGGGCCACGACGTCCGCGACGCCGAGAAGGTCATCATCCGCAAGCCCGAGTCGAGCGAGCCGTTCTCGGCCCTCGCCTTCAAGGTCGCGGTGCACCCCTTCTTCGGTCGCCTCACCTACGTCCGCGTGTACTCCGGCTCGATCGAGTCGGGTGCCCAGGTCATCAACTCGACCAAGGACAAGAAGGAGCGCATCGGCAAGATCTTCCAGATGCACTCCAACAAGGAGAACCCGGTCGACAGCGTCACCGCCGGCCACATCTACGCGGTCATCGGCCTGAAGTTCACCACCACCGGTGACACGCTGTGCGACCCGTCCGAGCAGATCGTGCTCGAGTCGATGACGTTCCCCGAGCCCGTCATCGAGGTCGCCATCGAGCCCAAGACGAAGGCCGACCAGGAGAAGCTCTCGCTGGCCATCCAGAAGCTCGCCGAGGAGGACCCGACGTTCCGCGTCGAGCTCAACGTCGAGACGGGCCAGACGGTCATCAAGGGCATGGGCGAGCTCCACCTCGACATCCTCGTCGACCGCATGAAGCGCGAGTTCAACGTCGAGGCGAACGTCGGCAAGCCCCAGGTGGCCTACCGCGAGACGCTCAAGAAGGGCATCGAGCGCTACGACTACACCCACAAGAAGCAGACCGGTGGGTCGGGTCAGTTCGCCAAGATCCAGATCGCCCTGGAGCCCTACGAGGTCACGGCCGAGTCGACCTACGAGTTCGTCAACAAGGTCACCGGCGGCCGCGTCCCGCGGGAGTACATCCCCTCGGTCGACGCCGGCATCCAGGACGCCATGCAGGTCGGAGTCCTCGCGGGCTACCCGACGGTGGGCGTCCGGGCGCTGCTCCTCGACGGCGCGGCGCACGACGTCGACTCGTCGGAGATGGCCTTCAAGATCGCTGGGTCGATCGCCTACAAAGAGGCGGCTCGCAAGGCCCAGCCCGTTCTCCTCGAGCCGCTCATGGCGGTCGAGGTGCGTACGCCCGAGGAGTACATGGGCGACGTCATCGGCGACCTCAGCTCGCGACGCGGGCAGATCTCGTCGATGGAAGACGCCAGTGGTGTGAAGGTCGTTCGGGCCAGCGTGCCGCTGTCGGAGATGTTCGGCTACGTCGGAGACCTGCGGTCGAAGACCTCGGGTCGTGCCGTCTACTCGATGACGTTCGAGTCGTACCAGGAAGTCCCCTCGGCCGTCGCCGAGGAGATCATCCAGAAGAACAAGGGCGAATAGTCCCGAATCTCGCGGCCGTTCCTCGACCGCGTAACATGTACACACACCAATCCGCAGTGTCCGGTAGGCCGGGTCATCGACCCGGCCCCCGGCCCCACTGCAACCGAGTCCTGAGGAGGACCCACAGTGGCTAAGGCCAAGTTCGAGCGGACCAAGCCGCACGTCAACATCGGAACCATCGGTCACGTCGACCACGGCAAGACCACGCTCACCGCGGCGATCACCAAGGTCCTGCACGACAAGTACCCGACCCTCAACGAGGCGTCGGCCTTCGACCAGATCGACAACGCGCCCGAAGAGAAGCAGCGCGGCATCACGATCAACATCTCGCACGTCGAGTACCAGACGGAGAAGCGTCACTACGCTCACGTCGACGCTCCCGGTCACGCCGACTACATCAAGAACATGATCACCGGCGCGGCTCAGATGGACGGCGCGATCCTCGTGGTCGCCGCCACCGACGGCCCGATGCCCCAGACGCGTGAGCACGTCCTGCTCGCCCGCCAGGTCGGCGTGCCCTACATCGTCGTGGCCCTCAACAAGTCCGACATGGTCGACGACGAGGAGATCCTCGAGCTCGTCGAGATCGAGGTGCGCGAGCTCCTCTCCAGCCAGGACTTCGACGGCGACAACGCCCCCGTCGTGCAGGTCTCCGCTCTCAAGGCCCTCGAGGGCGACGAGAAGTGGGCCGCCACGGTCGCCGACCTGATGGACCAGGTCGACGAGAACGTCCCCGAGCCCGTCCGTGCCACGGACCAGCCCTTCCTCATGCCCGTCGAGGACGTCTTCACGATCACCGGTCGTGGAACCGTCATCACCGGTCGTGTCGAGCGCGGCATCCTGAAGCCGAACGACGAGGTCGAGATCGTCGGCATCAAGGAGAAGTCGTCCAAGACGACCGTCACCGCCATCGAGATGTTCCGCAAGACCCTTGACGACGCGCGCGCCGGTGAGAACGTCGGACTCCTCCTCCGCGGCACCAAGCGTGAGGACGTCGAGCGCGGCCAGGTCGTGGTCAAGCCCGGCTCGATCACGCCCCACACCGAGTTCGAGGCGAACGTCTACATCCTCTCGAAGGACGAGGGCGGCCGTCACAACCCGTTCTACGCGAACTACCGCCCGCAGTTCTACTTCCGCACCACCGACGTCACGGGTGTCATCACGCTGCCCGAGGGCACCGAGATGGTCATGCCCGGCGACACGACTGAGATCACCGTCCAGCTGATCCAGCCCATCGCCATGGAAGAGGGCCTGCGCTTCGCCATCCGCGAGGGTGGCCGCACGGTCGGCGCCGGCACGGTCGTCAAGATCGTCAAGTAGCACCCGCCGCACAGGCACCTGCACGACCAGCACCACCTGAACACCCGAGAGGGGTCGGGCCCGAGAGGGCTCGGCCCCTCTCGTCGTGCACCGGGGGCACGACGGGGGTGCGTCGATCGCTGTTTCGCGGCAGAGTGGTGGCGTGCCGGAGACGCCGGCCAGAGGAGGCGCACCATGGCAGGCTTCGACGACATCACCAAGAAGGCCCAGGAGTTCCTGAAGGACGGCAAGGTCCAGGACGCCCTGAAGAGCGAGAAGGCCGAGGGCGTCAGCGACAAGATCCTCGACGCCGTCGCCGGTGCCGCCGACAAGGCCACCGGGGGCAAGCACAGCGACAAGATCGCCCAGGCGAAGGAGCAGGCCGACAAGAGGATCGGCGACCAGTAGCCCCGGCCATCCGCGACGCCCCGTTCCCTCCGGGACGGGGCGTCGCTTGTACCCCGGCCCACCGCGGGTCAGGCCGTCGGTGGTTCGATCGACGGATGCCGCGCCTCCGAAGGACGAACTCGAGCTCCCCGGGCCTCTCGCGAGTCCCGAGCGGTGCCGGATTCTCGTACCGTCACGCGGACGGCTCCAGCGTCACCGATCCCGAGCTCCGTGAGCGGTGCGAGCACCTCGGCATCCCGCCCGCCTGGACGGACGTCTGGATCGCCCCCTACGCCAACGGGCACATCCAGGCGACGGGCGTCGACGGTGCCGGGCGTCGGCAGTACATCTACCACCCGACCTGGCGGGAGCAGAAGGACCGCCTCAAGTTCGACCGAGCTCTCGCCCTGGCCGAGTCCCTCCCCGCGGCGCGACGTCTCGTGACCCGCGACCTGCGCCTCGACGAGCCTGTGCGCGACCGCGCCCTCGCCGCAGCGTTCCGCATGCTCGACACCGGGTCCCTCCGGGTGGGGTCGGAGCGGTATGCCGAGCAGCACGGCAGCCACGGCCTCTCCACGCTGCTGTGCGCGCACGCGAAGGTGTCCGGCGACGTGGTCTCGCTCGCCTTCCCGGGCAAGAGCGGCCAGGACTGGGATTCCCAGATCCGCGACCCCGACCTCGCGACGGTGGTGCGCGGGTACAAGCAACGCGGCGGACGGTCGCGGCTGCTCGCCTGGCGTCCCGAGGCGGGCTCGCCCTGGCGACCGCTGCACGCCTCCGAGATCAACGAGTACGTGAAGCTGCGTGCCGGGGACGAGTTCACGGCCAAGGACTTCCGCACCCTGCACGGCACGGTGGCTGCCGCGGTCAGCCTCGCGAGGACGGGCCCGCAGGCGGGAGTCGGCAAGCGCAAGGGTGCCGTGTCGCAGGCCATGCGCGACGCGGCCGACGTCCTCGGCAACACCCCGTCCGTCGCCCGTTCCTCGTACGTCGACCCCCGTCTCGTCGACGCCTACCTGCACGGCGAGACCATCGACCCCGGCCGCCTGGGGTCGGCCGAGTCCGAGGTTCGGTCGCTGCTCTTCCGATGACCCGGGGACGAGGAGGCGCCCGGCCGTCCCACGGGCGGTCGCGAGCGGGCGGCCCCATGACGTACCGTAGAGGGTTGCGTCCGTTCGAGTCGGGCGCTCGAGAGGACCAACTGCAGTGACTGACGAGTGCATCCACGGTTTCGAGCGAGAGCTGTGCGACATCTGCGCACCGCGCAAGCGGGAGCCCCTGCTCGACGCTGACGGGCAGGCACGGACGCTGGTCACCAAGCGCCGCGCGCCCTCGCGCAAGCCCGAGTCGCTGCGCAGCACGCCGGCCCTGGCCCGTGACTCCGCAGCCGTGGCCGTGGCGGCGCAGTCCGCCGCTCGCGTCGCGCCCGCGTTCGAGGCGCAGCGCGTCTACCACTGGACCCACGTGAGCAACCTGCCGGCCGTGTTCGCCGCCGGCGAGCTCGTCCCCGCCGCCGAGGCGGCCCCCGTCCTCGACGTGAGCTCCGAGGCGACACGCGCCCTCCGCGCCTCCGTGACGACCGCCTCCGGCGCCGCCGTGGCCGCGCACGTGCCCTTCTCCCTCTCGCCGCACGCCTCTGCGTGGGAGGTCCTCCGCTCGGGCGCCGAGGGCTACGAGTGGTCCGACGCCGCCCGCGGCGCCAAGGCGACCGACTTCGTCATGCTCGTCGTGCCCGTGACCGCGCTGGAGGACGACTTCGTCGTCACCGAGCGCGACGCTGCCGTGCAGGGGGTCCGCTCGGCGGCCGGCGTCGACGCCGCCTCCTCGATGGTGCGCCGCTTCTCGCTCGCCGACCCCGACCTGCTCGAGCCCGAGGTGCTCGTCCCGCACGCCGTCCCGCTCGACTCCGTGATGCTGATCGGCGTCCCGAACGACAAGATGCGCGACCGGGTCAAGCAGCTGCTGGTCGAGGCCGGGGGCGCGGCCCCTCGCGTGGCGGTCTACCCGCCGTGGTTCCGCCCCGCCGAGACGGCCTGACGACGGCCTGAGGAAGGTCCGAGGGGGCCCGTCCGGCCCCCTCGACAGCGCGGCTGACATCCGCGACACGCCCGGGTTGCAGCTTGTGCCCAGGTGTGGCAAAATCGTCTAGTTCAACATTCCGAGCTCGCCGTGCGCGAGTGCCGGATCACTGCCAGGCAGTGCACAGACGCAAGACGTCTGGGCCGCGGGTAGCAGGACACATCTCACACAGGAACACCGCCAGGGCCGAGCTCTGCGCGACGGTGGACACGATGATGACCTCCCCGAGGTCCTCTCGCGCGGAACCCGTCGGGCGGCCGCCCGCATCGTTCCCGAGATGGCTTGACACCAGAACAGCGGTACGCGAGGGCGACAGCCCTCGGAGATCGTGTAGAGCCAGATGTTCGCCCAGCGAACAGCGTCAGGCGGCCCCCGAGGTGCGCGACGTCCGAACGAGAGAGAGTCACACATGGCGGGACAGAAGATCCGCATCCGGCTGAAGTCGTACGACCACGAGGTCATCGACACCTCCGCGCGAAAGATCGTCGACACGGTCACCCGCGCGGGCGCCACGGTGGTCGGCCCCGTGCCGCTGCCGACCGAGAAGAACGTGGTCGTCGTGATCCGTTCGCCCCACAAGTACAAGGACTCGCGCGAGCACTTCGAGAAGCGCACGCACAAGCGCCTCATCGACATCGTCGACCCGACGCCCAAGGCAGTCGACTCGCTCATGCGCCTCGACCTCCCGGCCGACGTCAACATCGAGATCAAGCTCTAGGGGAGGCGACCATGACCATCAGCAGCACCAAGAACGTCAAGGGCCTCCTGGGCAAGAAGCTCGGCATGACCCAGGTCTGGGACGAGAACAACAAGCTCGTCCCCGTCACCGTCGTGGAGATCGCTCCCAACGTCGTGACCCAGATCCGCTCGCTCGAGAAGGACGGCTACAGCGCCGTCCAGATCGCCGCCGGCCCCATCGACCCCCGCAAGTCGAACAAGCCCGCCACGGGCCACTTCGACGCCGCGGGCGTCACGCCCCGTCGCCACCTCACCGAGGTCCGCACCGCCGACGCCGCCGAGTACGCACTCGGCCAGGAGCTCACGGCTGCGACCTTCGAGGCCGGCCAGAAGGTCGACGTCGTCGGCACCTCCAAGGGCAAGGGCTTCGCCGGTGTCATGAAGCGTCACAACTTCAAGGGCGTCAGCGCCTCGCACGGTGCGCACCGCAACCACCGCAAGCCCGGCTCGATCGGTGCTTCGTCGACCCCCAGCCGTGTCTTCAAGGGCATGCGCATGGCCGGTCGCATGGGTGGGGACCGCGTCACCATCCTCAACCTCACGGTGCACGCCGTCGACGCCGAGAAGGGTCTGCTGCTCGTCAAGGGCGCCGTCCCCGGCGCTCGTGGCCGCATCGTCTTCGTCCGCACCGCCGTGAAGGGGAAGTAGCTCATGGCCACCATCAACGCAACGGCCACCTCGGTGGACGTCCTCGACGCCAAGGGCGTGAAGACCAGCACGGTCGAGCTGCCCGGCGAGATCTTCGACGTCGTCACGAACGTGCCGCTCATCCACCAGGTCGTCGTCGCCCAGCAGGCCGCCGCTCGCCAGGGCACGCACAAGACCAAGCGTCGCGGCGAGGTCTCCGGCGCCGGCCGCAAGCCGTTCAAGCAGAAGGGCACCGGCCGCGCTCGTCAGGGCTCGATCCGTGCTCCCCAGATGACCGGCGGTGGCATCGTCCACGGTCCGCAGCCGCGTGACTACTCGCAGCGCACCCCCAAGAAGATGATCGCCGCCGCTCTGCTCGGCGCTCTGTCCGACCGTGCCCGCGGTGCTCGCGTGCACGTCGTCGAGGGCTTCGTCGCCGACACGGTGTCGACCAAGGTCGCACTCGAGCTGCTCTCGACGATCTCGTCGAGCAAGCACGTCCTGGTCGTCATCGACCGCGACGACGCGCTCACCCGCAAGAGCGTCAACAACGTGCCCACGGTCCACGTGATCACGTTCGACCAGCTCAACGCCTACGACGTCCTCGTCAGCGACGACATCGTCTTCACGAAGAGCGCCTTCGACGGCTTCGTCGCCTCGAAGAGCAAGAAGGAGGCCACCGCATGAGCGGCTACGGCAAGGACCCCCGCGACGTCATCATCGCGCCCGTCGTCTCCGAGAAGAGCTACTCCCTGATCGATCAGGGCAAGTACACCTTCATCGTCGACCCGCGGTCGAACAAGACCGAGATCAAGCTCGCGATCGAGAAGATCTTCGACGTCAAGGTCGACAGCATCAACACGTTGAACCGCGTCGGCAAGACCCGTCGCACCCGCTTCGGCACCGGCAAGCGCAAGGACACCAAGCGCGCCATCGTGACGCTCAAGTCGGGCTCCATCGACATCTTCACGGCTGTCGGCTAGGGCCCGGAGGGAAAACAAAATGGCTATTCGTAAGTACAAGCCCACGACTCCTGGTCGTCGCGGTTCGTCGGTCGCCGACTTCGCGGAGATCACGCGTTCCACGCCCGAGAAGTCGCTGCTCCGTCCGCTCTCCAAGAGCGGTGGCCGCAACAACGCCGGTCGGATCACGACGCGTCACATCGGTGGTGGCCACAAGCGCCAGTACCGCGTGATCGACTTCCGTCGCAACGACAAGGACGGCGTCAACGCCAAGGTCGCTCACATCGAGTACGACCCCAACCGCACGGCGCGCATCGCGCTCCTGCACTTCGTCGACGGCTCGAAGCGCTACATCATCGCGCCGAACAAGCTGTCGCAGGGCGACATCGTCGAGTCCGGTCCCGGCGCCGACATCAAGCCCGGCAACAACCTGCCGCTCAAGAACATCCCGGTCGGAACCATCATCCACGCGATCGAGCTCAAGCCCGGCGGCGGCGCGAAGATGGCCCGCTCGGCTGGTGCCTCGGTGCGTCTCGTTGCCAAGGACGGCCCCTACGCGCAGCTCCGCCTGCCGTCGGGCGAGGTCCGCAACGTCGACGCACGCTGCCGCGCCACCATCGGCGAGGTCGGCAACGCCGAGCAGTCGAACATCAACTGGGGCAAGGCCGGCCGCATGCGCTGGAAGGGCGTCCGCCCGACCGTCCGTGGTGTCGCCATGAACCCCGTCGACCACCCGCACGGTGGTGGTGAGGGCAAGACCTCCGGTGGACGCCACCCGGTCAGCCCGTGGGGCCAGAAAGAGGGCCGCACGCGCCACCCCAACAAGGAGAGCGACAAGCTCATCGTCCGCCGTCGTAACGCTGGCAAGAAGCGTAAGTAGGAGTTGTAGAAGATGCCACGCAGTCTTAAGAAGGGCCCCTTCGTCGATGACCACCTGCTTCGCAAGGTCGTCACGCAGAACGAGGCCAACACCAAGAACGTCATCAAGACCTGGTCGCGCCGTTCGATGATCGTCCCCAACATGCTGGGACACACCATCGCCGTGCACGACGGGCGCAAGCACATCCCCGTGTTCGTGACCGAGAGCATGATCGGCCACAAGCTCGGCGAGTTCGCGCCCACCCGCACCTTCCGCGGCCACGTGAAGGACGACAAGAAGGGTCGTCGCCGCTAACGCGGCGGCGTAAGGAGGAGAGAAATGGTGGAGTCGATCGCACGCGTGCGTCACATCCGCGTCACCCCCATGAAGGCCCGTCGCGTCGTCAACCTGATCCGCGGCAAGCAGGCCCTCGAGGCCCTGGCCATCCTGAAGTTCGCGCCCCAGGGCGCCAGCGAGCCCGTCTACAAGCTCGTCGCGTCGGCCATGGCCAACGCACGTGTCAAGGCGGACAAGGACAACAGCTACCTGGACGAGCAGGACCTCTACGTGAGCCGTGCATTCGTCGACCAGGGCGCGACCCTCAAGCGGTTCCAGCCGCGTGCCCAGGGGCGTGCCTTCCAGATCCTGAAGCGCACCAGCCACATCACGATCGTCCTCGCGACGCCGGATGAGGTCGAGGCTGCCGCTGCTACGAAGAAGGCGAGCAAGTAATGGGCCAGAAAGTAAACCCGTACGGCTTCCGTCTGGGCATCACCACCGACCACGTGTCGCGGTGGTTCACCGACAGCACCAAGGCCGGTCAGCGCTACAGCGACTACGTCGCCGAGGACATCAAGATCCGCACGCTGCTCAAGACCTCGCTCGACCGCGCCGGCGTGGCCAAGATCGAGATCGAGCGCACCCGTGACCGCGTCCGCGTCGACATCCACACGGCCCGTCCGGGCATCGTGATCGGGCGTCGCGGCGCCGAGGCCGAGCGCATCCGCGGCGACCTCGAGAAGCTCACGAGCAAGCAGATCCAGCTGAACATCCTCGAGGTCAAGAACCCCGAGGCCGAGGCTCAGCTCGTCGCGCAGGGCATCGCCGAGCAGCTCGCTGCTCGTGTGGCGTTCCGTCGTGCGATGCGCAAGGGCCTCCAGGGCGCCCAGCGCGCCGGCGCCAAGGGCGTCCGGATCCAGGTCTCGGGTCGCCTCGGCGGCGCCGAGATGAGCCGCTCGGAGTTCTACCGCGAGGGCCGTGTGCCCCTGCACACCCTCCGCGCCAACATCGACTACGGCTTCTACGAGGCCAAGACCACCTTCGGTCGCATCGGTGTCAAGGTCTGGATCTACAAGGGCGACATCACCAACAAGGAGCTCGCGCGCGAGCAGGCGAACCAGAAGTCGTCTCGCCCCGAGCGCCGCAACGACCGTGACGGTGCACGTCGCGGGGGCAGCGACCGCGCCCCCCGCGAGCAGAAGGCACCCGCCACCACAGGAGCTGAGGCGTAACCATGCTTATCCCCCGTCGTGTCAAGCACCGCAAGCAGCACCACCCCGGCCGTAGCGGCCAGGCCACTGGTGGCACCAAGGTCAGCTTCGGTGAGTACGGCATCCAGGCACTCACGCCCGCCTACGTGACCAACCGTCAGATCGAGTCCGCTCGTATCGCCATGACGCGTCACATCAAGCGCGGCGGCAAGGTCTGGATCAACATCTACCCCGACCGTCCCCTCACGAAGAAGCCCGCCGAGACCCGCATGGGTTCCGGCAAGGGCTCGCCCGAGTGGTGGGTCGCCAACGTCAAGCCGGGTCGCGTGCTCTTCGAGCTCAGCGGCGTCAGCGAGGAGATCGCCAAGGAGGCGCTCACTCGTGCAATCCACAAGCTGCCCCTCAAGGCACGCATCATCAAGCGCGAGGAGGGCGACGCATAATGGCGATCGGTTCCAAGGAGCTCCGTCCTGTCGAGCTCGACACTTTCGAAGACGAGCGTCTCGTCGACGAGCTGAAGAAGGCCAAGGAAGAGCTGTTCAACCTGCGCTTCCAGTCGGCCACCGGCCAGCTCGAGAACCACGGCCGCGTGCGCGCCGTGAAGCGCGACATCGCTCGCATCTACACGGTCCTGCGTGAGCGCGAGCTCGGCATCCGTGCCACCCCCGCCCCGGTCGAGGCCGCCCCCAAGGCGACCAAGAAGTCGACCAAGAAGGCTGCCGCCGCCGACGAGGCGCCCGCCGCCGACACCGTCGAGACTGCCGAGGAGAAGTAATGGCCACCGAGAACAAGACCGAGGTCGACTCGGCAGCCGTCGAGGTCCGCGGCTACCGCAAGACCCGTCGCGGCTACGTGACCAGCGACAAGATGGACAAGACCATCGTCGTCGAGGTCGAGGACCGCGTGAAGCACCCCCTGTACGGCAAGGTCATCCGCCGCACCTCCAAGGTGAAGGTCCACGACGAGGCCAACGCGGCCGGCGTCGGCGACCTCGTCGTGATCAGCGAGACCCGTCCGCTCAGCGCCACGAAGCGCTGGCGCCTGGTCGAGATCCTCGAGAGGGCGAAGTAGGCCTCGCGGTCTGCTCGCGTAGAAGGAGACAGAAGTGATTCAGCAGGAATCCCGCCTCAAGATCGCCGACAACACCGGCGCCAAGGAGATCCTCACCATCCGCGTCCTCGGTGGCTCCGGCCGTCGTTACGCCGGACTCGGTGACGTGATCGTGGCGACCGTCAAGGACGCGATCCCCGGCGGCAACGTCAAGAAGGGTGACGTCGTCAAGGCCGTCATCGTTCGCACCAAGAAGGAGGTCCGTCGTCCGGACGGCTCCTACATCAAGTTCGACGAGAACGCCGCAGTGATCCTGAAGGCCGATGGCGACCCCCGTGGCACGCGTATCTTCGGACCGGTCGGTCGCGAGCTTCGCGACAAGAAGTTCATGAAGATCATCTCGCTGGCGCCGGAGGTTATCTAAGTCATGGCAAACATCAAGAAGGGTGACCTCGTGCAGGTCATCACCGGGGCGACCCAGGCCCGCGGCGGCGACCGCGGCAAGCAGGGCAAGGTCCTCGAGGTCCTGGTCGAGCGCAACCGCGTCGTGGTCGAGGGCGTCAACCTCGTCACGAAGCACGTGCGCGTCGGCCAGACGCAGCGTGGCACCAAGACCGGTGGCATCGAGACGCACGAGGCCCCCCTCCACGTCTCGAACGTCGCCATCGTCGACCCCAAGACCAAGAAGCCGACCCGCGTCGGCTTCCGCGAAGAGACGGTCACGAAGAACGGCGTCACCAAGACCGTCCGCGTCCGCTACGCCAAGGCGTCGGGAGAGAACCTCTGATGACTGACACCACCACGAGCACGCCGGCCGCGCTGCCCCGCCTCAAGGCGAAGTACCGCGCCGAGATCCTGCCGCAGCTGAAGAGCGACTTCGGTTTCACGAACGTCCACCAGGTCCCCGGCCTGGTCAAGATCGTCGTGAACACCGGTGTCGGCGAGGCAGCTCGCGACAGCAAGATCATGGACGGCGCCATCAAGGACCTGACCGCCATCACGGGTCAGAAGCCGCAGGTCACCAAGGCGCGCAAGTCGATCGCGCAGTTCAAGCTGCGTGAGGGCCAGGCCATCGGCGCTCACGTCACGCTGCGTGGCGACCGTGCCTGGGAGTTCCTGGACCGACTGCTCTCGCTGGCGCTGCCGCGCATCCGCGACTTCCGTGGTCTCAGCGACCGCCAGTTCGACGGCAACGGCAACTACACCTTCGGCCTCAACGAGCAGAGCATGTTCCACGAGATCGACCAGGACCGCATCGACCGTGTCCGTGGCTTCGACATCACCGTCGTCACCACGGCCCGGAACGACGACGAGGGCCGGGCTCTGCTCAAGGCTCTCGGCTTCCCGTTCCGCACGGCCGACCAGGCCAACTAAGATCGTCCGGTCGGCAACTCCTCATCGGAGTTGCCGACCGTTCCCCTGAGGTCACGGAGAATCGCTCCGTGACCGCCCGATCATCGAGGTCGGCACCCGGTGTACCGGATGTCGAAACCGGATGAGGAAGAGATCAACCGCATGACGATGACAGATCCGGTCGCAGACCTGCTGACCAGACTGCGCAACGCGAACTCGGCTCACCACGAGACCGTCTCGCTCCCCAGCAGCAAGCTCAAGTCCCACATCGCTGAGATCCTCAAGCGTGAGGGCTTCATCGAGTCGTGGAAGGTCGAGGACGCCCGCGTGGGCCAGACCCTCACCATCGACCTCAAGTACGGCCCCGACCGTCAGCGCTCCATCGTGGGCATCAAGCGCGTCTCGAAGCCCGGTCTCCGGGTGTACGCGAAGTCGACCGAGATCCCCCAGGTCTTCGGTGGCCTCGGCGTGGCGATCCTGTCCACCTCCTCCGGTCTGCTGACCGACCGTGAGGCCGAGAAGAAGGGCGTAGGCGGAGAAGTCCTCGCCTACGTGTGGTAACCCGCCATGTCTCGAATCGGAAGACTCCCCATCTCGATCCCTGCCGGGGTCGACGTGAAGATCGACGGCCAGGCCGTCTCGGTCAAGGGCCCGAAGGGCGAGCTCGCGCTCGTCGTCAAGAGCCCCATCGAAGCCAAGCTCGAAGAGGGCACCGTCGTCGTGACGCGTCCCGACGACGAGCGTGAGTCGCGTGCCCTGCACGGCCTGACCCGTACCCTCATCGCCAACCAGATCATCGGCGTGACCCAGGGCTACACCAAGGGCCTCGAGGTCGTCGGCACCGGTTACCGCGTGCAGGCGAAGGGCTCGAACGTCGAGTTCGCGCTCGGCTACTCGCACCCCATCACCGTCGAGCCGCCCGCGGGCATCAGCTTCACGGTCGAGGGCAACAACAAGCTCACGGTCGTCGGCATCGACAAGCAGGCCGTCGGCGAAGTCGCCGCCAACATCCGCAAGCTGCGCAAGCCCGAGCCCTACAAGGGCAAGGGTGTCCGCTACGCCGGCGAGGTCGTCCGCCGCAAGGCCGGAAAGTCAGGTAAGTAATCATGGGTCTCGGTACACGAGGAAAGTCCAAGTCGGCAGCCACCAAGCGCCGTCACACCCGCCTGCGCAAGAAGGTCGTGGGCACCGAAGAGCGCCCCCGTCTCGTCGTCACCCGCTCGGCCCGTCACGTCTTCGTGCAGGTCGTCGACGACAGCAAGGGCTTCACCGTCGCCAGCGCCTCGACCCTCGAGGCCGACATGCGCACGTTCGACGGTGACAAGACCGCTAAGTCCCGCAAGGTCGGCGCACTCGTCGCCGAGCGCGCGAAGGCCGCGGGCATCGAGGCCGTCGTGTTCGATCGCGGCGGCAACAAGTACGCCGGACGCGTCGCGGCCATCGCCGAAGGCGCCCGAGAGGCTGGTTTGAACCTGTGAGCGACGCTACGAACACCACTCCCCCCGAGGCCCCGGCCGAGGCGACGACGGAGGCCACCAAGGCTCCCGCCGAGGCCGTCGTCGAGCGCCCCGTCGAGACGGCTGCCGGCTCGGAGTCCAACAACCGCGAAGGCGGTCGCACCGACCGTCGCGGCGGTCAGGGCCGCGGAGACCGCAACGCCGGTGGCCGTGGCCGCGGCGACCGTGACGACAAGAGCCAGTTCCTGGAGCGCGTCGTCACCATCAACCGCGTGTCCAAGGTCGTCAAGGGCGGTCGTCGCTTCAGCTTCACGGCGCTCGTCGTCGTCGGCGACGGCAACGGACTGGTCGGCGTCGGCTACGGCAAGGCCCGCGAGGTCCCGACCGCCATCAGCAAGGGCGTCGAGGAGGCGAAGAAGAACTTCTTCCGCGTCCCCCGCATCGGCAACACCATCCCGCACCCCGTGCAGGGCGAAGCTGCTGCCGGCGTCGTGATGCTGCGTCCGGCCTCGGCCGGTACCGGTGTCATCGCCGGTGGTCCCGTCCGCGCCGTGCTCGAGTGCGCCGGCATCCACGACGTGCTCAGCAAGTCGCTCGGCTCGTCCAACACGATCAACATCGTGCACGCGACCGTCACTGCGCTGAAGCTCCTCGAGGAGCCTCGTGCCGTCGCGGCCCGTCGTGGCCTCGACATCGACCAGGTGATGCCGGCGTTCCTGCAGCGTGCAGAGGACGCAGCGCGCACCGCCGCGACCGAGAAGGCAGGTGCCTGATGGCCGCCAACCTCAAGGTGACCCAGATCAAGTCCGTAATCAGCGAGAAGCAGAACCAGCGTGACACGCTGCGGAGCCTGGGCCTCAAGCGGATCGGCCACTCGGTCGTTCGCGAGGACACCAAGCAGAACCGTGGCTACGTCAACGTGGTCGCTCACCTCGTGAAGGTCGAGGAGATTGACTAATGGCTGACGAGAAGAAGGAGCCGGCCGCGAAGGCCGCTCCCAAGAAGGCCGCCGCCCCCAAGGCGACGACCACCAAGGCTGCTGCCCCCAAGGCCGCCGCCAAGAAGCCGGCTGCCGACAAGGCCGCCGCGTCGACGGCGTCCAGCACGACATCGGCTCCGGCCGGCTCGTCGGACGTCGCGCGTCCGCAGGTGCTCAAGGTGCACCACCTCCGCCCGGCTCCCGGTGCCAAGAAGGCGAAGACCCGCGTCGGACGCGGTGAGGGCTCGAAGGGCAAGACGGCCGGACGTGGCACCAAGGGCCAGAAGGCCCGGTACCAGGTCAAGGTCGGCTTCGAGGGCGGCCAGATGCCGCTGCACATGCGTACTCCGAAGCTGCGCGGGTTCAAGAACCCGTTCCGCGTCGAGTACCAGGTCGTGAACCTCGAGAAGCTCGGCGAGCTCTACCCCCAGGGAGGCGACGTCACCATCGTCGACCTGGTCGCCAAGGGCGCCGTCCGCAAGAACGAGAAGGTCAAGGTCCTCGGCCAGGGCGACCTCAGCGTCGCGCTGACCGTCGCGGTCGACAAGGTCTCCGGCTCTGCCGAAGAGAAGATCGTCGCCGCAGGCGGATCCGTCACCAAGTAATGCCCTGAGGGGGTGGTCCGTCAGGGCCACCCCCTTCAGTCGTCTATCCTTCACACCGGGAGGCCCACCATGTTCAGAGCTGTCGCGCGCATCATGCGCACGCCCGACCTTCGCCGCAAGATCGGGTTCACGCTCGGCATCATCGCGCTCTTCCGGCTGGGGTCCTTCATCCCTGCTCCGTTCGTGGACTACCAGAACGTGCAGCTCTGCCTCGCCGGCAGCCAGGGCACCTCGGGCCTCTACGAGCTCGTGAACCTCTTCAGCGGCGGCGCACTGCTGCAGCTGTCCGTGTTCGCGCTGGGCATCATGCCCTACATCACGTCGTCGATCATCGTGCAGCTGCTGCGCGTGGTGATCCCGCACTTCGACACCCTCTACAAGGAGGGCCAGTCCGGCCAGGCCAAGCTGACCCAGTACACGCGGTACCTCACCATCGCGCTGGGCATCCTGCAGTCGACCACCCTCATCACCGTGGCCCGCTCCGGCACGCTCTTCGCGGGCTCCGGCGCCGCGGAGTGCCAGCAGCTCATCACGAACGACGCCTGGTACGCCGTGCTCCTCATGGTCATCACCATGACCGCCGGCACCGGCCTCATCATGTGGATGGGCGAGCTCATCACCGAGCGCGGCATCGGCAACGGCATGTCGCTCCTCATCTTCACGTCGATCGCGGCCCGCTTCCCCACGGCCCTCTGGAGCATCGCCCAGGCGCGCGGCTTCGAGATCTTCCTCATGGTCATCGCGGTCGGGCTGGTCATCATGGCCGCCGTCGTGTTCGTCGAGCAGTCGCAGCGACGAGTGCCCGTGCAGTACGCCAAGCGCATGGTCGGCAGGCGGACGTACGGGGGCAACAACACGTACATCCCGATCAAGGTCAACATGGCAGGCGTCGTGCCCGTCATCTTCGCCTCGTCGCTGCTGTACCTGCCGGCCCTGGTCGCCCAGTTCAACCGGCCTACCGACGGCACCGCCCCGGCGGCGTGGGTCTCGTGGGTCGAGGCGAACCTCACCTCGGGCGACAACCCGCTCTACATGGCGGTGTACTTCGCGCTCATCGTCGGGTTCACGTACTTCTACGTCGCGATCACCTTCAACCCCGAAGAGGTCGCGGACAACATGAAGAAGTACGGCGGGTTCATCCCCGGCATCCGTGCGGGCCGTCCGACGGCCGAGTACCTCGACTACGTCCTGACGCGGGTGACCCTGCCCGGCTCGCTGTACCTCGGCATCGTGGCGCTCATCCCGCTGATCGCCCTCGCCACCGTCGGCGCGAACCAGAACTTCCCCTTCGGCGGCGCGAGCATCCTGATCATCGTCGGCGTCGGCCTCGAGACGGTCAAGCAGATCGACTCGCAGCTCCAGCAGCGGCACTACGAGGGGCTCCTCCGATGACCGGCGCACAGTCGGTCCCGGCGCCGCGCCTCCTGATCGTCGGTCCGCCCGGCGCGGGCAAGGGCACCCAGGCGGTGCGCATCGCCGAGTCGTTCGGCATCCCCGCGATCTCGACGGGCGACATCTTCCGGGCCAACGTCGCCGGCGAGACCGATCTCGGCCTCAAGGTCAAGGCGATCCTCGACGCAGGCGACTACGTCCCGGACAGCCTGACCAACGAGCTCATCAGCGACCGCCTCACGGAGGCGGATGCCGAGCACGGGTTCCTGCTCGACGGCTACCCGCGCACCGTGCAGCAGGTCGACTTCCTCGACGAGTTCCTCGCCGGTCGCGGCGAGGCCCTCGCGGCTGTCGTGCAGCTCGTCGCCGATCGTGACGAGATCGTCGAGCGCCTGCGCCGACGCGCTCTCGACCAGGGGCGCTCCGACGACACGGAGGAGGCGATCCGCCACCGGCAGGACGTCTACCTCCGCGAGACCGCTCCACTGATCGAGACGTACCGCGATCGCGGCCTGCTCGTCGAGGTCGACGGCCTGGGCAGCATCGACGAGGTCGCCTCGCGCATCGACGACGCTCTCATGGGCGCCGGCTTCAGGCCCACCGCCTCCGCGTCCTGACCGACGTGGCGTTCCGCAAGCCCGGGATCTACAAGACCCCCGACGAGCTCCGGCTCATGGTGCGCCCTGGCGTCCTGACTGCGGAGGCGCTTGACGCCGTCGCTGCCGTCATCCGGCCCGGGGTCACCACCGGTGAGCTCGACGCCGTGGCAGAGCGCACGATCCGCGAAGGCGGCGGCGTGCCCAACTTCATGCTCGTGCCGGGCTACCGGCACACGATCTGCGCCTCCGTCAACGAGGAGGTCGTCCACGGCATCCCCGGCGACCGCGTCCTGCGGGCAGGTGACATCGTCTCCGTCGACTGCGGCGCCGAGGTCGACGGCTGGAACGGCGACAGCGCTCGGACCTTCGTCCTCGACGACCCGTCGCGCCCCGAGCTCGTGGCCGAGCGTCGGCTCCTCGCCGAGGTCACCGAGGAGGCGCTCTGGCGCGGCATCGCGGCCCTGGCCGTGGCCCGCCATCTGAACGAGGTCGGCGACGCCGTCGAGGACCACGTGGAGTCCCGGGGCGAGTTCGGCATCGTCGAGGACTACACGGGCCACGGCATCGGCCGGTCGATGCACGAGGAGCCGCCCGTCTTCAACTACCGGATCAAGGGCCGCGGCCCCGCGGTGCGGCCCGGCCTCGTCGTCGCCATCGAGCCCATGGTCACGCGAGGAGGCGGCGACACGGTCACCCAGGACGACGACTGGACCGTGACCACCGTCGACGGCTCGGACGCTGCGCACTGGGAGCACTCGGTGGCTGTCCACGAAGGCGGCATCTGGGTCACGACGGCCCACGACGGGGGAGCAGCCGGCCTCGCCGCGCTCGGCGTCCGGCCCGTCCCCGTCGCCTGAGGCCTCGTCCGGCCGGCTCAGCCCCGCGAGGACCCGACCGAGCAGGTCGCCTCGGCGGCCGTCTGGCCCGTGATCGTCGACGGCAGGGTCGTCGTGACCGGTGCCGGCTCGGCCGGCGCTGTGGTCCCCGCATCGTCGGCACCGGTCGTCCCGGTGGCTGCAGGCGCGGGCGTCTCGGGCGCAGGTGCGGGCGCGGCCGACTCGTCCACGGTGGAGCCTCGGCCCACCGCCTCATCGCCGAGCGTGAACTTCTGGTCGGCCTGCAGCGCCGCCTCGAGCACCGCGGCATCCGACTCGGCGGGGATCACCCGACCGGCTTGGTCGGGGTCGTCGACCACCGGGTACTGCACGAACACGATGTCGGCCGGGGTCAGGTTCCTCAGCGCGAGCGCGAGCGACACCAGCGTGTCGGGCGAGCTCAGGGACGACGAGAGGGTCATGTTGCCGAGCGCCGCCGAGGCCAGCTTGTAGAGCGTCGTCGGGCTGCCGAGCGTGCCGCCGGAGATGATCGTGCGCATCATCGACGACAGGAACACCTGCTGCGAGCTGATGCGGGCGAGGTCGCTCCCGTCGCCGACGCCGTGGCGCGTCCGGAGGAACTCGAGGGCGTCCTTGCCCTGCAGGGAGTGGGTGCCGGCCGAGAGGTCGAGCCCGGTGTCGGTGTCGCGGATCCGCTGCGTGACGCAGACGTCGACCCCGCCCAGGGCGTTCGACATCTCGATGACGCCGTCGAAGGTGATCATGCCTGCGTAGTAGACGCTGAGCCCCGTCATGCTCTCGACGGCGGCGACCGTGCAGCTGATGCCGCCGTCGCCGTAGAGGGTGTTGAACTGCTGGTACGAGGCGGCCGGATGCGCCGCCCCGTCGTCGCCGGTGCACGCGGGACGGTCGATCATCAGGTCTCGCGGGAAGCTGACGGCCGTGAGCTGGGTCTGGTCCTCGGACAGGTGCACGAGGATGTTGACGTCGTTCCGCACCCCGTCGACCACGCCGGCGTCCACCGCGCTGCCGGGATCACGCTGGTCGCTGCCGATCAGGAGGATGTTCGCGCCGCCGGGGATCGCCGAGATCTCCTTCGGGGCGGCCGTCTCGTTGTCCAGGGCGACCGACGTCACCGACGAGGTGAGCTGCTGGGCGGTGATGGCGGCCAAGGAGGCGCCGCTCACGAGCAGCACGGCCAGTGCGCTGGCCACGAGGGTCGCCAGGGCCCGGAACGGCCCTCGCCGTCGGAGGCGACCGTGACGGGCGGCCCCTCGGCGGCCGGGCGTGCGTGTCTGCTGGGGCATGCGGAGCTCCTGGTCGGCGTCTCATCGTCGACTCGGCGTGTCGGGTCGACGGGCGGGTTGCTGAAGTGTAGCGGCATCACCTAGGATCGATCTTTGGTGTTCCCAGGTCACATCTGTGTGCCCGGGGCGCCGACTGCCCGCACGACCAACACCCCCAACTCTGAGCGACTGTGAGTCCATGGCCAAAAAAGACGGTGTCATCGAAATCGAAGGAGCTGTGATCGAAGCTCTGCCCAACGCGATGTTCCGCGTCGAGCTGACCAACGGTCACAAGGTTCTCGCCCACATCTCGGGAAAGATGCGTCAGCACTACATCCGCATCCTCCCCGAAGACCGTGTGATCGTCGAGCTGAGCCCCTACGACCTGACCCGCGGCCGGATCGTCTACCGCTACAAGTAGGGCGTGCTGGAAAGGAACGGCCCCGCGCACCCGCGGGGCACGAAGCCAGCGAGATCAAGGAAACAACGATGAAGGTCAACCCCAGCGTCAAGCCCATCTGCGAGCACTGCAAGGTGATCCGCCGCAAGGGCAACGTCATGGTCATCTGCAAGAGCAACCCGCGTCACAAGCAGCGTCAGGGCTAGTCAGCGGCCACGCTCCGACCGCGACAGCGGTCAGCAGCAGCCGGGGCTCTCGAGCCCCAGAGCACCACCCCACGAGCAGCACCAGAACTCGTCGACACGTCGCCCCGCGCGGCGGCCGGCGGGGGACACCCCGGGCGGAGGCCCGGGCACCGGTGCTGCGTCACACCTCCACCACTCTCTGAGGAGAAGCCACCATGGCACGTCTAGCAGGCGTTGACATCCCGCGTGACAAGCGCGTCGAAGTCGCACTGACCTACATCTACGGAGTCGGCCGCACCCGCGCGCTCAAGACTCTCGCCGAGACCGAGATCGACGGCAACATCCGCGTCAAGGACCTCACGGACGACCAGCTCGTCCTGCTCCGCGACCACATCGAGGGCAACTTCAAGGTCGAGGGCGACCTCCGCCGTGAGGTCGCCGCCGACATCCGCCGCAAGGTCGAGATCGGCAGCTACGAGGGCATCCGCCACCGCCGCGGCCTGCCTGTGCGCGGCCAGCGCACCAAGACGAACGCGCGTACCCGCAAGGGCCCGAAGCGCACCGTCGCCGGCAAGAAGAAGGCTCGCTAGGCCCCGGCTCCCGCCGTACGCCTCTAGGTTCGTAGGAGATCAAAATGGCAGCACCGAAGTCGGCCGCGCGCAAGCCCCGCCGCAAAGAGAAGAAGAACGTCGCCGTGGGCCAGGCCCACATCAAGAGCACGTTCAACAACACCATCGTGTCGATCACCGATCCCTCGGGTGCCGTGCTGAGCTGGGCTTCGTCCGGCGCCGTCGGCTTCAAGGGCTCGCGCAAGTCGACCCCGTTCGCCGCGCAGCTCGCGGCCGAGTCGGCTGCGCGTCAGGCGCAGGAGCACGGCGTCAAGAAGGTCGACGTCTTCGTCAAGGGCCCGGGGTCGGGTCGCGAGACCGCGATCCGCTCGCTCCAGGCCGCAGGCCTCGAGGTCGGCTCGATCAACGACGTCACCCCGCAGGCGCACAACGGCTGCCGCCCGCCGAAGCGTCGTCGCGTCTAACTGAGTTGCCGCCCGTCGTGCCTCCTCCTCCCCTCGCGGGGCGAGGAGGCGCGGCGGGCTCGACCGCGTCACCACCGCCTCCTGCGTCCCTCGCACGGGGCGCCCACAACTCAAGAGACCGACGGGCCAGCCACCCTGTCGTACCGCCGAGAGTCATATAGCGGACTCTCCGCCGAAAGGAACCCACAGTGCTCATTGCACAGCGCCCCACCCTCACCGAGGAGAACATCTCGGAGTTCCGCTCGCGTTTCGCGATCGAGCCCCTCGAGCCCGGCTTCGGCTACACCCTCGGCAACTCGCTGCGTCGCACGCTCCTGTCGTCGATCCCCGGCGCGGCCGTCACCAGCATCCGGATCGACGGCGTGCTGCACGAGTTCACGACCGTCCCCGGCGTGAAGGAGGACGTGACCGAGGTCATCCTCAACATCAAGCAGCTCGTCGTCTCGAGCGAGCACGACGAGCCCATCACGGCCTACCTGCGCAAGCAGGGCGCGGGCCAGGTCACGGCCGCCGACATCTCGGCTCCGGCCGGCGTCGAGATCCACAACCCCGAGCTCGTCATCGCCACGCTCAACGACAAGGCGAAGTTCGAGCTCGAGCTGACGATCGAGCGTGGCCGCGGCTACGTCTCGGCCGTGCAGAACCGCGCCGAGTTCAGCGAGGCCGGTCAGATCCCGATCGACTCGATCTACTCGCCCGTCCTCAAGGTCACCTACCGCGTCGAGGCGACTCGTGCCGGTGAGCGCACCGACTTCGACCGCCTCGTCGTCGACGTCGAGACGAAGCCGGCCATCACGCCGCGCGACGCCATCGCGTCGGCCGGTCGCACGCTGACCGAGCTGTTCGGCCTGGCACGCGAGCTCAACACTGCTGCCGAGGGCATCGAGATCGGCCCCGCGCCGGTCGACGCCGTCCTCTCCAGCGAGCTGCAGACGCCGATCGAGGATCTCGACCTGTCGGTGCGCAGCTACAACTGCCTGAAGCGCGAGGGCATCAACACGGTGTCCGAGCTCGTCGCCCTCTCGGAGACGCAGCTCATGAACATCCGCAACTTCGGTCAGAAGTCGGTCGACGAGGTGAAGGACAAGCTCGTCGAGCTGGGTCTCTCGCTCAAGGACACGGTCCCCGGGTTCGACGGAGCCCACTTCTACAGCGGCTACGACGAGGAAGAGACCAACTAGGTCTCGTCTCCCGACGCCCTCCATCTTCGACAGCTAGGAACCAACGATCATGCCCAAGCCCACCAAGGGTCCCCGCCTCGGAGGCGGCCCGGCTCACGAGCGCCTGATGCTCGCGAACCTCGCCGCATCGCTCTTCGAGCACAAGAGCATCAAGACGACCGAGACGAAGGCCAAGCGCCTCCGTCCCGTCGCCGAGCGCCTCGTCACCTTCGCGAAGCGGGGCGACCTCGCGTCGCGTCGTCGCGCGATGCAGACGCTGCGCAACAACAAGGACGCCGCGCACATCCTCTTCACCGAGATCGCGCCGCTCGTCGAGAACCGTGAGGGCGGCTACACCCGCATCACGAAGCTCGGCTTCCGCAAGGGCGACAACGCCTCGATGGTGTCGATCGAGCTCGTGCTCGAGCCCGTCACCCCCAAGGTCAAGTCGTCGTCGAGCTCGAAGTCCACGCCGGCCGCCGCGCCCGTCGAGGAGCCCGCCGAGGCCCCCGTCGACGAGACCGAGACGGTCGAGCAGAGCGCGCCCGTCGAGGCCGAGACCGAGACGGCTGCCGCCGACGAGGTCGAGACCGACGCCGCCGCGAAGTCGGACGACGTGAAGTCGGACGACAAGTAGTCACGAGCACCACCGGCAGAGGGCCCGTCACCGCGAGGTGACGGGCCCTCCGTCGTCGGGGCGGGGCGGGGCGAGGCGGTGCGGGGCGAGGCGACGCGGGGCGGGACAGCTGGCGACGGACCTCCGCCTACGCGACGACCGTCGTGTAGGTGATCATGCCGACACGCGGCGTCCCCCGAACGGGTGTCGTTCACCTGCTCGAAACCTGCAGGCCCTCGAGGCCCCGTAGCGTGACGGTGTCCCGCCGGATCAGCGGGCCCGAACCGTCACGAAGGACGTCATGCACCCCCGACCCCGTACCGTCAGGACGGTCGCGCTCGCGACCGGTCTCGGCGTCGCACTCGGCCTCGCGCCGCTGGTGCCCGCCACAGCCGCCCCCTCCTCGCCCTCCCTCGGCACCGCCGCCGTGGACGGCTCGGGCCTCGTCATCGACGAGGCCTACCTGAAGGGCGGCAGCGCGAACGCGCCCTTCACGAACAAGTTCGTCGAGCTGTACAACCCGACCGACGCCGCCGTCTCCCTGGCCGGCTGGTCGCTCCAGTACCGGGCAGCGACCTCGTCGGCCGTCTCGGGGGTCGGCGCCCTCGCCGGCACCGTTCCCGCGGGCGGCAGCTTCCTCGTGCAGCTCGGCAGCAACGGCACGGCCGGGGCGGCGCTGCCCCAGGCCGACGCCGTGCTCGGGCTGAACCCCAGCGGCACGACGGGCACCCTCGTGCTCGCCGACCGGGCCACGGCGGTCACGCTCCCCGTCGGCGCGTCGTCCGTCGGGGTCGACGGCGTCGTCGACCTGCTGGGCTACGGCACGTCCAACACCTCCGAGACCGCCGTCGCCGCGACGTCCGGCTCGAACTCCGTGCCCAACTCGCTGGTGCGCACCGACCACGTCGACACGGACGACAACGCGGCCGACTTCACGGTCAGCGACGTCGTCACGCCCGTGAACAGCGCAGGAGGCGCCCCCGCCGACCCCGAGGAGCCCAACGACCCCGAGCCCACCGAGCCGCCCGCGCCCGCGGTCGAGGCGACCATCGCCGAGATCCAGGGCACAGGTGCCGCCAGCCCCCTCGCCGGGCAGGTCGTGCGGACGCGCGGCGTCGTCACGGCGACCTACCCGACGGGCGGCCTCGACGGCTACGTCGTGCAGACGCCGGGCACCGGAGGTGCGCTCGACCTCGCGACGCACGCCGCGTCCGACGCGGTCTTCGTCTTCAGCTCGGCCACCGCCTCCTCGGTGTCGGTCGGTGACCACGTCGAGCTCACCGGCGAGGTCACCGAGTACTACGGCCTGACCGAGCTGACGGTCGCCGACGCCTCCGGCCTGGTGCAGCTCGACGCGAGCACCGTCGAGGCCCCCCGGGCGGCGGCTGTCGCCTGGCCCACGACGGATCCCCAGCGCGAGTCGCTCGAGAGCATGCTCTTCGCACCGCAGGGCGACT
This sequence comes from Frigoribacterium sp. PhB116, assembly GCF_004364285.1. Classification (GTDB taxonomy): domain Bacteria; phylum Actinomycetota; class Actinomycetes; order Actinomycetales; family Microbacteriaceae; genus Frigoribacterium. The sequence continues at coordinate 207,039 of NZ_SOBE01000002.1, forward strand.
TCACGGTCTCCGACGTCTACACGACGAACCAGTACGGCGAGGTCGCGCTGGCGGCAGGCACCGGCCCGCTCCTGCAGCCGACCGAGGTGGGCCGTCCCGGCAGCGCCGAGGCGGCAGCCGTCGCAGCGGACAACGCCGCCCGCGCCGTCACGCTCGACGACGGCTCGAGCGTGAACTTCTTCACCGCGGCCAACCAGTCGATCCCGCTGCCGTGGCTCTCGCCCGAGACGCCGGTCACGGTCGGCGCCCCGGTCACCTTCGCGGAGCCCGTCGTGGTGGACTTCCGCAACGGCACCTGGAAGCTCCAGCCCACCGGCCGCGTGACCAGCGACACCCCCGTCGCCGAGCTGCCGGCCTCGTTCGGCGTCGTGCGCGAGTCGGCCCCCCGCGACGTCGGCGGCGACGTGTCGATCGCCAGCTTCAACGTGCTGAACTACTTCCCGACGACGGGCGACCAGCTCTCCGGCTGCACCTACTACCGTGACCGCGCCGGGGTGCCGCTCACGGTGAACAGCGGCTGCGACGCCCGAGGCGCCGCCACGCAGGAGAGCTTCGAGCGTCAGCAGTCGAAGATCGTCTCGGCGATCAACGGCCTCGACGCCGACGTCGTCTCGCTCGAGGAGATCGAGAACTCGGCCCGCTTCGGACAGGACCGCGACGCGGCCGTGTCGACCCTGGTCGACGCCCTCAACGCCGACCTCGGCGCCGACGAGTGGAGCTACGTCCCCTCGCCCGCGGCGGTGCCGTCGAACGAGGACGTCATCCGCCTCGCCTTCATCTACAAGGCCGGCACGGTCGAGACGGTCGGCGGGTCGACGATCCTCACCGACGCCCCGGCCTTCAGCAACGCGCGTCAGCCGCTCGCCCAGGCGTTCCGCCCTGTCGCCGCGGCCGACTCCGACGACGCCACGTTCGTCGCGATCGCGAACCACTTCAAGTCGAAGGGGAGCGGGTCGGGTGCCGACGCGGACCTCGGTGACGGCCAGGGCGCCTCCAACGCCTCGCGCGTCAACCAGGCGGAGGCGCTGGTCGCCTTCTCCGAGCGCGTGCAGCAGGCGGCGGGCACGGACCTGGCGTTCCTGCTCGGCGACTTCAACGCCTACTCGCAGGAGGACCCGATCGAGGTGCTCCGCGACGCGGGCTACGCCGATCTCGGCTCGACCGAGACCGACGAGTACAGCTACGTCTTCGGCGGCCTCAGCGGCTCGCTCGACCACGTGCTCGCCTCGCCGGCCGCGGCCGAGGCCGTCACCGCGGTGGACATCTGGAACATCAACTCGGGAGAGTCGGTGGGGCTCGAGTACAGCCGCTACAACTACAACGCCGTCCCGCTGTTCGAGGAGGGGCCGTTCCGTGCGAGCGACCACGACCCCGTCCACGTGGGCCTCTCCCTCGTCGCCGACGAGGACCCGACCGACCCGACGGACCCGACCGACCCGACCGACCCGACCGACCCGACCGACCCGACGGACCCGACGGACCCGGGCACAGGCCCCACGGACCCGTCCGACCCCGGGCACGGCGGGGGCGCGCACCCGCTGCCGCCCGTGGTGCAGGTCATCGTCGCCGTCGTCACCGCCGTGGTGTCGTGGCTGACGAAGCTGTTCGGGTGGCGCTGGCGCTGAGTCGCCGAGTCGCTGACTCGCTGACTCGCTGACTCGCTGAGCCAGCCGGCGCGCGCGGGGCGGCTGCGCGAGGAGGCCCGAGGGGCGGACGGGCACGAGCCCGTCCGCCCCTCGCGTCGCCCGTAGCATGGACGGCGTGACGAGCGACGCCCCTCCTGCAGCCCCGGCCCTCGACGACCCGGCCTTCGTGCAGGCGGGCCTGACCCGGGTGCGGCTGACCGTGGCCTACGACGGCACCGCGTTCTCGGGCTGGAGCGAGCAGCCCGGCCGCCGGACGGTGCAGGGCGAGATGGAGGCTGCGCTCCGCACGCTCTTCGGCCGGCACGAGCACGTCCCGACCGTCACGGTCGCCGGCCGCACGGACGCCGGCGTGCACGCGCGGGGACAGGTGGTGCACCTCGACCTGACGGACGAGCAGATCGCCCAGCTGCAGCGGCCGCACCGCGGCATGGTCGACCGGTCGCCGCTCGACGCGCCGACGGTCCTCGCCCGGCGCCTGAACGGGCTGGCCGGCTCCTCGGACGAGATCGTCGTCTCGGGGGCGCGACTCGCGCCTCCCGGGTTCCACGCGCGCTTCGGCGCGTTGTGGCGGCGCTACGAGTACCGCATCGCCGACCGCGCGGCCGAGCGCGACCCGACGAGGCGCAGCCACACGCTCTGGTACGACCACCTGCTCGACCTCGACCTGATGAGCGCGACGGCTGCGGGCCTCGTGGGACTGCACGACTGGGCCGCCTACTGCCGCCACCGCGACTACGCGACCACCATCCGCGAGCTCCAGCACTTCACCTGGAGGCGCGACGCCGACGGCGTGCTCGTCGCGACCGTGCAGGCCGACGCCTTCTGCCACAACCTCGTGCGCAACCTCGTCGGCGCGTGCGTCGCGGTGGGGGAGGGCGCCATGCCCGAGCACCGGGCCGTCGGCGTGCGCCGCGAGGCCGCGCGCAACGGCGAGTTCCGCGTGGTCCCGGCGACGGGCCTGACCATGGTCGAGGTGGGCTACCCGTCCGACGACGAGGTCGCGGCACGCGTCGTGCTCACGCAGGTGAAGAGGTCGGCCGCTAGCCTCGACGGATGAGCGCTCCCCGCCCCGCTGCCCCGTCCGACGTCCCCGAGCTGCTGCGCCTGATCGTCGAGCTCGCGGTCTACGAGAAGGAGCCGGACGCCGTCAAGACGACCGAGGCCGACCTCGAGAGCGCGCTCTTCGGCGAGGGGCCCGCCGTCTTCGCCTTCGTGGTCGACGGCGACGAGCCGGGCGAGCTGGCGGGCCTCGCGATCTGGTTCCTCACCTTCTCGACCTGGGAGGGCGTCCACGGCATCCACCTCGAGGACCTGTACGTCGCGCCGCAGCACCGGGGCGCCGGCCACGGCCGGGCCCTGCTGGCGAGGCTGGCGCAGGAGGCGGTGGTAAGGGGGCTGGCCAGGGTCGAGTGGGCGGTCCTCGACTGGAACGAGCCCTCGATCGGCTTCTACCGGTCGCTCGGCGCCTCGTCGATGGACGAGTGGACCACCTTCCGGCTCGACGGCGACGCGCTCTCCTCGCTCGGCGCCTCCTGACGAGGGGGCGGTCCGCCGGTCGGGTCGGCCGGGCGCGACCGTTTGACGCCTCCGGGCGTGTCCGGTATCGTCGACCCTTGGTGTCTGCGCAACTGCGCGCGGCGCCCGAAGTTGAGCCCTCCACCTGACTCGTTCTCACGACATCGTCGCGACAACGGCAACGGAGCGGGATTCACGGACACCTCACCTCGACCAGGAAGCAGCACTACTGTGACGCGCACTTTCTCCCCCAAGCCGGCTGACGTCCAGCCGCAGTGGCTGATCATCGACGCGAACGACGTCGTCCTCGGCCGTCTGGCCTCGCACGTGGCAGCCCTGCTGCGCGGCAAGCACAAGGCGACCTTCGCCCCCCACATGGACATGGGCGACTTCGTCATCGTCATCAACGCCGACAAGGTGGCCCTCACCGGCTCCAAGCTGGCCGAGAAGCTCTACTACCGCCACTCGGGCTACCCGGGCGGCCTGACGGCGACGACCTACTCCGAGATGGTCGAGAAGCAGCCGACGCGTGCCGTCGAGAAGGCCATCCGCGGCATGCTGCCGAAGAACTCGCTGGGCCGTGCCCAGATCAAGAAGCTGAAGGTGTACGCGGGTGCCGAGCACCCCCACGCTGCTCAGCAGCCCACGGTTTACACCCTCGACCAGGTCGCCCAGTAGCGTCCGCCTTCAGACTTAAGGACCCCCACACAGTGGCTCAGATCGCAGATTCCATCGACCAGGCTCCCGAGAGCTTCACCACCGAGAGCTCGGCTCCCGAGACCCAGGCGACGCCCCGCGCCGTCCTGAACGTCTCCGGCTCGGCTGTCGGCCGCCGCAAGGAGGCCATCGCCCGTGCTCGCCTCGTGCCCGGCACCGGCACCTTCGTGGTCAACGGACGCACCCTCGAGGAGTACTTCCCGAACAAGCTGCACCAGCAGCTGATCAACGACCCGTTCAAGGTGCTCGACCTGCTCGGCGCCTACGACGTCACCGTCAAGGTCACCGGCGGCGGCCCCTCGGGCCAGGCGGGCGCCCTGCGTCTCGCCATCGCCCGCACGCTGAACGAGATCGACCGCGAGAACAACCGCGCCACGCTCAAGAAGGCCGGCTTCCTCACCCGCGACGCCCGCGTCATCGAGCGCAAGAAGGCCGGTCTCAAGAAGGCCCGCAAGGCCTCGCAGTTCTCGAAGCGCTAAGAAACACGAGGGGCAGGTCCGCGATGTCGCGACTCTTCGGTACCGACGGCGTTCGGGGACTTGCCAATCGCGAGCTGACCGCCGCGCTCGCCCTGGGCCTCGCCCAGGCGAGCGCGGTGGTGCTCACCAAGGGGCACCACGCCGAGGCGCGTCGTGCCGAGGGTCGGCGGCCGGTGGCCGTCGTCGCTCGTGACCCCCGCATCTCGGGGGAGTTCATCACCGCCGCCGTCTCGGCGGGCCTGGCCAGCTCCGGTGTGGACGTGCTCGACGCCGGGGTCATCCCGACCCCCGCGGCGGCGTTCCTCGTCGACGACATCGGCGCCGACTTCGGCGTCATGATCAGCGCCTCGCACAACCCGGCTCCCGACAACGGGATCAAGTTCTTCGCGTTCGGCGGCACGAAGCTGCCCGACGAGGTGGAGGACCGCATCGAGGCCGCCATGAGCGAGCCGCAGCTGATGCCGGTCGGGGGCGACGTCGGTCGCATCCGCCGCTTCGCCGACGCCGAGGACCGCTACGTCCTCCACCTCCTGGGCGCCCTGCCGAACCGGCTCGACGGCATCCACGTCGTGCTCGACTGCGCCCACGGCGCCGCGTCCGCCGTGTCGCCCGAGGTCTTCACCGACGCCGGCGCGACGATCACCCTCATCGGGGCCGACCCCGACGGCATGAACATCAACGACGGCGTCGGCTCGACGCACCTCGACAACCTCGCCGCCGCCGTGCTCGAGCACGGCGCCGACATCGGGATCGCCCACGACGGCGACTCCGACCGCTGCCTCGCGGTCGACGCGAGCGGAACGGTCGTCGACGGCGACCAGATCATGGCGATCCTCGCCGTCGCCCAGAAAGAACACGGCAGGCTGGCGCACGACACGCTCGTCGCCACGGTCATGAGCAACCTCGGGCTGATCCGCGCGATGGCCGACCACGGCATCACGGTCCGGCAGACCCGGGTCGGCGACCGGTACGTGCTCGAGGACATGAACGAGCACGGCTTCACGTTGGGCGGCGAGCAGTCGGGCCACATCGTCTTCAGCGACTACGCGACGACGGGCGACGGCATCCTCACGGGCCTCTCGCTCGTGGCGCGCATGGCCGAGACCGGCAAGACCCTCGCCGAGCTGGCCCAGGTCATGACGGTCTTCCCCCAGATCCTGATCAACGTGAAGGGCGTCGACCGTGAGCGCCTGGCGGGCGACGAGGGCGTCGCCGAGGCCGTCGCCGCCTTCGAGCGCGAGCTCGGCGACTCGGGTCGCGTGCTGCTCCGCCCGTCGGGCACGGAGCCCGTCGTCCGGGTCATGGTCGAGGCCGCCGACCAGGAGACCGCCGACCGCGTCGCGCACGCGCTCGCCGACGTCGTCCGCGAGCGGCTCGCCCTCTAGCGACTGCTCGGACGGCACGGGCATCGTGCCGCGCCGCCGCTGGTCGGGCACGATGGGCGCATGACCCTCCTCGTGCCGGCTGCCGTCTTCGCGATCCTCTACGTCGTGAGCCGGCGCCGCGACGCCCGGCGGCTGCGCAACGGGGTCTTCCTCGTCGGGGCGCTCGGGGCGCTGCTGCTCGCAGGGGTGCTCGAGCTGGCCGCCGCCAGCGCGCTGCTCCAGCTGGTCGTCGTCCTCGGCTTCGGGCTCGCGGGCGTCCTGATCCTCGTCCTGGCCGTGTTCCTGGTGGCCAACGGGGTCACGATGCTGCGCCTCGAGGGGCGCAGCCTCGGCAACCTGCTGTCGCTGCTGGCCGGGCTGGCGCTGGTCGCCCTGCCGACCGCCGCCGTGCTGCTCGTCTTCCTCCCCGCGAGGACGGCACTGCCGTCGGGCGTCGTCACGGTGCTGGTGTCGCTCGGCGTCCTCGTCTTCCTGGCCTGCCTCTACGCCGCGGCGACCTTCGCGGCCTTCGGGCTCTACTCGCTCGTCTACAGCCGGTACCGCCACACGGACCGTCCCGACGCGCTGGTCGTGCTCGGCTCCGGGCTCATCCGCGGCGAGGTGCCCCCGCTGCTGCGCAGCCGGCTCGACAGGGCCCTCGCGATCTACCGGTCGGTGCCGGTCGGGACGAGACGGCCGATCCTGGTGCCGTCCGGCGGGCAGGGCTCCGACGAGCCGCGGCCGGAGGGCGAGGCCATGGCCGAGTACCTGCTGGCCCAGGGCGTCGACCCGGCCGACGTGCACCCCGAGACCGCGTCCACGAGCACTCGCGAGAACCTCGTGCTCTCGCGGGAGGTGCAGCACGCGGCAGGTCGCGGGGGCAGCACGCTCGTCGTCACCAACGACTACCACGTGCTCCGTGCCGCCCTGCTCGCCAGGGCGGTCGGCAGCGACGCCCAGGTGGTCGGCTCACCGACGGCCGCGTATTACGTGCCGAGCGCGTTCCTCCGCGAGTACGTGGCCATCATGGTCGAGCACAAGCGCCTCAACGCGGTCGCGATCGCCGCCGTCGTCGCCTTCGTCGCGCTGCTGACCGTGGTGTCGTTCCTGCCGGTGTGACGACCGCGGCGGGCCAGGGTGCCGGCCCGCGCCTCCTCGGGCCTAGATCTTGCGGAGCAGGACCGAGCTGACCTTGTGGTCGGCCGCCTTGCGGAGCACCAGGGTGGCGCGCGACCGCGTGGGGAGGACGTTCTCGATCAGGTTGGGCTCGTTGACCGAGCGCCACACGGTCGAGGCGAAGGCCCTGGCCTCGGCCTCGTCCATGTCGGCGAACCGGTGGAAGAACGAGCGCTCCTGCGTGAAGGCGCTCTTCTGCAGCGCGAGGAACCGGTCGACGAACCAGCTCTCGATGTCGCTGGTGCGGGCGTCGACGTAGACGGTGAAGTCGAAGAGGTCGCTCAGCGCGAGCCGCCCCGCGACGGGGGGCTGCAGCACGTTGAGACCCTCGACGATCAGGATGTCGGGCCGCCGGACGACCACCTCGGCCCCCGGCATGATGTCGTAGCTCGTGTGCGAGTAGAAGGGCGCCCGCACCTCTTCCGCACCGCTCTTGACCTGGGAGACGAAGCGCAGCAGGTGCCGGCGGTCGTAGGACTCGGGGAACCCCTTGCGGTCCATGATGCCGCGGCGCTCGAGCTCGGCGTTCGGGTAGAGGAACCCGTCGGTGGTGACGAGCTCGACGCGGGGCGTGTCGTCCCACCGGCTGAGCAGCTCGCGCAGGAGGCGCGCGACGGTCGACTTGCCGACTGCCACCGAGCCCGCGACGCCGATCACGAACGGGGTGCGCTGCGCTCGCTCGCCCAGGAAGTCGCTGGTGGCCCGGTGCAGGTTGCGCGCACCGGCGGCGTAGAGGTTGAGGAGGCGGCTGAGGGGCACGTAGACGTCCTGCACCTCGCGCATGTCCAGCCGGTCGCCGAGGCCGCGGAGCTGCACGATCTCCGTCTCGGTGAGCGGGAGGCGCGTCGCCGGGGCGAGGTCGGCCCACGCGTCACGGTGGATCTCGACGAACGGCGTCGCGTGGGTCGTCGGGGAGCTCGCGTCGGCCATGGGCCCGAGGCTACCCGGTCGGCCGCCCGGCGCACCCGGGCGTGCCGCGGGGCCGGCCGGGCAGTCTCCCGAGGGCTCGTCGGGTCGTCTCCCCAGGCCCCGCCGGGCCACGCCCGGGGGCCTCGCCGACCGACCAGCGCCGACGCCCTAGGATCGTCTGCATGTGTGGAATCGTGGGATACGTGGGCTCTGCCGGAGCCGGTGAGAAGAGCGTCGAGGTGCTGCTCGGCGGCCTGAAGCGGCTCGAGTACCGCGGCTACGACTCGGCCGGGGTCGCGGTCATCGGCGCGGACGGCGCGCTCGACAGCCGCAAGAAGGCGGGCAAGCTCCAGGTGCTGGTCGACGACCTCGAGGCCGACCCCCTGCGCGACGGCCAGACCGGCATCGGCCACACCCGCTGGGCGACCCACGGCGGCCCGACCGACGAGAACGCGCACCCGCACCTCGCCGACGACGGCAAGCTCGCCCTCATCCACAACGGCATCATCGAGAACTTCTCCGAGCTCAAGGCCGAGCTGCTCGCCGAGGGCGTCGAGTTCCTCAGCGAGACCGACTCCGAGGTCGCGGCGCACCTCGTGGCCCGTGCCTACCGCGCCACCGGCGACCTCGCCGAGGCGCTGCGCACCGTCGTCGCCACCCTCGACGGCGCCTTCACCCTCCTCGTCGTACACGCGGACCAGCCCGGTGTCGTCGTCGGCGCCCGCCGCAACTCGCCGCTCGTGATCGGGCTCGGCGACGGCGAGAACTTCCTCGGCAGCGACGTCGCGGCGTTCGTCGCCCACACCCGTCGTGCCATGTCGATCGGCCAGGACCAGCTGGTCACCATCCGCCCCGACTCGGTCGAGGTCGTCGACTTCGACGGCGCCCCCGTCGAGACGAGCGAGTTCGAGATCGACTGGGACGCCTCGGCCGCCGACAAGGGCGGCTGGTCCAGCTTCATGGCGAAGGAGATCAGCGAGGAGCCCGAGGCGGTCGCGAAGACCCTGCTCGGCCGCGTGTCGGGCGGCGTCGTCTCGCTCCGCGAGCTGGACGGCGTCGCCGACCGCCTCGTGACGGTCGACCGCGTCATCGTCATCGCCTGCGGCACCGCCGCCTACGCCGGCATCCTCGGCAAGTACGCCATCGAGCAGTGGGCCCGCGTGCCCGTCGAGGTCGAGCTCGCGCACGAGTTCCGCTACCGCGACCCCGTGCTCGACGAGAAGACGCTGGTCGTCTCGATCAGCCAGTCCGGCGAGACCATGGACACGCTCATGGCCGTCAAGTACGCCCGTGAGCAGGGCGCGCAGGTCCTGTCGATCTGCAACACGCAGGGCTCGACCATCCCGCGCGAGTCCGACGCGGTCATCTACACGCACGCCGGCCCCGAGGTCGCCGTCGCGTCGACCAAGGCGTTCGTCGCCCAGGGCACGGCCCTGTTCCTGCTCGGGCTGCACCTCGCGAAGCTCCGCGGCACGCTCAGCACCGACGAGATCGCCGCGCAGGTCACCGACCTCCAGGCCATCCCGGAGAAGATCGAGCGCGTGCTCGAGTCGTCCGAGCGCATCCGCACCCTGGCGGGCTGGATGGCCGACACGCGGTCGGTGCTGTTCCTCGGCCGCCACGTGGGCTACCCGATCGCCCTCGAGGGCGCCCTGAAGCTCAAGGAGCTCGCGTACATCCACGCCGAGGGCTTCGCCGCCGGCGAGCTGAAGCACGGCCCGATCGCGCTGATCGAGCCCGGCCAGATCGTCTTCGTGATCGTGCCGTCGCCCCGCGACCCGCGCTCGCTGCACCCGAAGGTCGTCTCGAACATCCAGGAGATCCGCGCCCGAGGTGCTCGCGTCATCGCGATCGCCGAGGAGGGCGACGCCGCGGTGCTGCCCTTCGCCGACGAGGTGCTGCACATCCCGCTCGCCGCGCCGCTCTTCGAGTCGCTGCTCGCCGTCGTGCCGTTGCACGTCTTCGGGATGGAGCTCGCCGCGGCCAAGGGCCTGGACGTCGACCAGCCGCGCAACCTCGCCAAGTCGGTCACCGTCGAGTAGCGGGCCGCCGATGACACACCCCCGCAGATCGTGATCGTGGGCATCGGGGTCGACGTGGTCGACCTGGACCGCTTCGAGGGCTCGCTCGACCGCACGCCGGCCCTGCGCACCCGCCTGTTCGGCGAGGCCGAGCTGGTGCTGCGCGACGGCTCGCCCCGTCGCGTCGAGTCGCTGGCCGCCCGCTTCGCCGCCAAGGAGGCGCTGATCAAGGCCCTGGGCGGCTCGGCCGGGGTGCGCTGGCACGACGTCGTCGTCGAGTCGGACCCCGACGGGGCGCCGAGCCTCGTGCTCACCGGGGGAGCGCGGTCGCTGGCCGACTCGCGGGGCGTGACGCGCCTCCACCTGTCACTCAGCCACGACGGCGGCGTCGCGGTCGCGTACGTCGTCGCCGAGGGGCCCGAGCCCGGCCAGGCGCCGTCCGCGCGATCGGCGAGCTCGTCGGACGAGGAGGCGGTGGTCGCGTGACGCAGGACGTCCGGCTGACCGTCGACACGGCGGCCCTCGCCCACAACGTCGGGGTGCTCCGCGAGAGGGCGGGCTCCGCCCTCGTGATGGTCGTCGTCAAGGCGAACGCCTACGGACACGGTGCGGTCGAGAGCGCCCGGGCCTTCGCCGCTGCCGGTGTCGACTGGCTCGGCGTCGCCGACCTCGACGAGGCCCTCGAGCTCCGCCGCGCGGGCATCACCACGCCGGTGCTCGCCTGGCTGCACGCGCCCGGCGAGACGTTCGAGCAGGCGGCTCGGCACGACGTGACGCCTGCGGTCTCCGACCTCGCGCAGCTCGAGGCGGCCGCCGCCGCGGGCGTCCGCGCCGTGCACCTCTGCGTCGACACCGGGCTCAGCCGCAACGGGGCCGTCGAGTCCGAGTGGCCCGCCCTGTTCGACCGGGCCGCCGAGCTGCGCGACGTGCTGCCCGTCGAGGGGCTGATGAGCCACCTCTCGAACACGTCGCCCGAGGAGGACGGGCTGCAGCTCGCCTCCTTCCTCCGTGCCTCCGCCGCCCTCGGCGAGCGGGGCGTCGAGCCGCCGCTCCGGCACCTCGCGGCGTCGGCGGCGGCCCTGCACTACGAGGGCTCCCACACCACGCTGGTGCGTCTCGGGCTGGCGGCCTACGGACTGAGCCCGTTCCCCGACCGCACCTCGGCAGACCTGGGTCTCCGGCCGGCCCTGACGATGACGGCGCCCGTGACGTCGACCAAGCGCGTCCCCGCCGGCGAGGGCGTCTCGTACGGGTACCTGTTCCGGCCCGAGCGCGACACCACCATCGCCGTCGTCCCGGTCGGCTACTCGGACGGGATCGACCGCGCCGCGAGCGACCGCGCGTCGGTGACGATCGGCCAGCGCACCTACCGCGTGCGCGGGCGCATCGCCATGAACGCCCTCGTGATCGACGTCGGCGACGACCCGGTCGAGGTCGGCGACGAGGTCGTCGTGTTCGGCGACCCGGCGCTCGGGCGACAGGGCGCCGACGACTGGGCCCGCGCCTCCGGCAGCATCACCTGGGACGTCGTCGCCTCGCTCTCCGCACGACTCCCGAGGAGCACCGCATGACGGCCTGGATGCGCCGCGCGACGATCGACCTGGCCGCCTACCGGGCGAACCTGACCTCGCTGATCGAGCGCATGGCGCCGGTCGAGGTGCTCGCGATCGTCAAGGCCGACGCCTACTCGCTGGGCGCCGACGTGATCGTGCCCGAGGCGCTCGCCGCGGGGATCCGCTGGTTCGGCACGGTCGAGCCGCAGCCCGCGTACGAGATGCGCCGGGCGGGCGTCGGCGACGAGGCGTCGTTCTTCGCCTGGCAGCTCGGCCCCGACGAGGACTGGGACGCCGCCGTGCGGCTCCGGGTCGACCTCGGGGTCTCGACCCTCGAGCAGCTCGAGTCGTTCGCCGCCGCCGCCCGGGCGGCGGGCCCGGGCCACGAGGCGCTCGTCCACCTCACGATCGACACCGGGCTGCACCGCGAGGGCTGCCTGCCCGCCGACTGGCCCGCCTTCGTCGCGCGCGCCGTCGAGCTGCGCGACGAGGGCACGGTGCGGCTGCGCGGCGCGTTCTCGCACGTGTCCGAGACGAGCGAGGCCGACGACCACGCCGCCTCCCTCGTGTTCCGCAGGGCGCTCGAGGACGCGGAGGCGCTGGGGGCGACGTTCGAGAAGCGCCACATGTCGTCCAGCTCGGCGGGCATGGAGCACCCCGAGCGGCGCTTCGACATGGTCCGCATGGGCTCGAACGGCTACGGCAACCCCGTCACGGAGGGCGTGACCGCCGCCGACCGCGGGCTCCGCCCCGTGCTGACCCTCGGCGCCCGCGTGGTGCGCGTCAAGCGCGTCGCGGCCGGCACCGGCGTCTCGTACGACTACACCTGGCGGGCCGAGCGCGACACCACGCTCGCCCTCGTGCCCCTCGGCTACGCGGACGGCGTGAGCCGGCGGGCGCAGCAGCGAGCCCAGGTGACGATCCACGGCCGGCGGTACCCGATCGTGGGCCGCGTCGCGATGGACCAGTTCCTCGTCGACGTCGGCGACGACGTGGTCGAGGTCGGCGACGAGGTGCTGCTCTTCGGCCCCGGCGACGACGGCGAGCTCACCATCGGCGAGTGGGCCGACCTGACCGACAGCATCCCGGAGGAGGTCTCCTGCCGCATCGGCGCGCGCGTGCCGCGGCACTACCTCGGCAGGACCGGCGGGGGAGTCGGCCCCCGCGCGACCGCGCCCGACGGGACGGCTGCCGGGGCGTCCTCGTGACCGCGCCGCCGCCTCCTGCGGGCCGGGTGCTGTTCGCCGGCGACCTCGTCGACACCGAGGCGACGGAGGCGCTCGGCCGCCGGCTCGCCGGGCTGCTGCGTGCCGGCGACCTGCTGGTGCTGACGGGGCCGCTGGGCGCCGGCAAGACCACGCTGACCCGCGGCCTCGGCGCCGGGCTGCAGGTGCGAGGCCAGGTGGCGAGCCCCACGTTCGTCCTCGCGCGCACGCACCCGACGGCCTCGGGCGTGCCGCTCGTGCACGTCGACGCGTACCGGCTGGGCGGCGCCGACGAGCTCGACGACCTCGACCTCGACTACGAGGGGTCGGTCGTCGTGGTCGAGTGGGGCGCCGGGCTGCTCGACGGCGTGGCGGAGTCGTGGCTCGACGTCGTGATCGAGCGCCCGACCGGCGCGGGAGGCGAGCTCGGCGACGACGGCCGCGACCCCGAGGGCCTCCCCGCCCCCGACGGCCTCGCCGACACCGACCCCGACGACGTCGCTGACGAGCCGCGCCGCCTGACGATCACGGCGCACGGCCCGCGCTGGGAGGGCGTCCGGCTCACGACCGGCTGAAGCGCTGCTCTCCCACGACGCCGAGCAGCCCGAGCGCCTCGGCGGCGCCCGACCCGGGCACGGGGGTGAGCACGAGCAGCACCTGCGACTGGTCCTCGGTGAAGAGCGCCTGGCAGTGCACCTCGATCTCGCCGACCTCGGGGTGCCGCAGGGTCTTGTGCTCGTCGAAGCGGCTGCCCACCTCCTGCAGGTCCCAGTAGCGACGGAACTCGTCGCTCGACGCGAGGAGGCTCGCCACGACGCGCGCCGCCAGCGGATCGGGATCGGGCATCGACGTGGCGACGCGCAGCTGCGCGACCTGGAGCCGGCCCTGGTGCTCGTGGTCGTGCTCCGGGTACTGGCCGCGCGCCTCCGGGTGGGCGAACCAGCGGTGGATGCCGCTGCGGTCGAGGCCGGTCCAGCCGAGCCCGTCGCCGAAGACGGCGGCGGCGAGCCGGTTCTGCGCCAGGGTCTCGCCGAGCTCGGTGATGACGAGGGCGGGGGTGTCGTCGAGGCGGTCGAGCACGCGCATGAGGCCGGGGCTGACGTGCGGCGAGCGGCGGGCGCGGCGGGGAGCCTCGTGGCCGGCGAGGCGGAACAGGTGGTCGCGCTCGTCGAGGTCGAGGCGCAGCCCGCGGGCGATGGCCGTGAGCATCTGGTCGGAGGGCTGCGGCCCCCGGCGCTGCTCGAGGCGGGCCCAGTAGTCGGACGACATGCCGACGACCGAGGCGATCTCCTCCCGCCGCAGGCCGACGGTGCGACGACGGGCGCCGGCGGGCAGGCCGACGTCGGAGGGCTGCAGCGCCTCGCGGCGTGCGCGGAGGAACTCGGCGAGTCCGGGACGGTCCATGGGCCCATCCTCGCCCCTGGCGGCGGCGCGGACCAGGGACCGGCGCTCCCCCGATGGGCGCTCCCTTCCCGGGCGGGGAGGCGCGGCGCAGGCTGGGCTGCGACGGGGCCCCGGGCCCCGACGCCGCCGGACGAGACCGACGGCCCACACGATCGAGGAGACACCATGAAGACCACCGGGAACACCGTCCTGATCACCGGCGCCACATCGGGCATCGGCCTCGGCCTCGCCGAGCGCCTGAGCGCCCGCGGCGACACCGTGATCGTCGCGGGACGCCGCCGTGCGCTGCTCGACCAGATCGTCGCGACGCACCCCGGCGTGCACGCCGTCGAGCTCGACGTCGCCGACCCCGAGTCGATCCGCTCGGCCTTCGAGACGGTCACCCGCGAGCACCCCGGCCTCGACGTCGTCGTGACGATGGCGGGCATCATGCTCCCCGAGGACCTCCGTGACCCTGCGCACCTCGACGTCGCCGAGTCGATCGTCACGACGAACCTGCTCGGCACGATCCGCACCGCCGCCGCGTTCGGCCCCTGGCTCGCGGCCAAGCCGGACGGCGTGCTGATGACGGTCTCGTCGGGCCTGGCGTTCGTGCCCCTGCCCGTGACGCCGACCTACTCCGCCACGAAGGCCGCGGTGCACTCGTTCACCCAGAGCCTCCGCGTGCAGTGGGCCGACACGCCCCTGCAGGTCGTCGAGCTCGTGCCGCCGGCCGTCCAGACGACGCTGATGGGCCAGCAGGACGACGAGTCGGCCATGCCGCTCGACGAGTTCCTCGACGAGACCGTGCAGATCCTCGAGCAGCAGCCCGACGTCGAGGAGGTGCTCGTGCGGCGCGTGCGGTTCCTCCGCGACGCCGAGGCCGAGGGGCGCCACACGGACGTGCTCGCGCTGCTCTCGCAGCACCGCTGACCGGCCGTCCCTCTCCTCATCCAGGAACATCCGTCCTGATCCGCGCGGGGGAGGGACTCGCGGTCCTGAGCCGTGCACGGTTCAGGAACCGTCGCGGTCGTCGTCCTGAGTCCTGGCCCGCGGGGCGTCCGATCCGAGACGAGGAGGCGCGGGCCGCGTCGGCGGCACCGCCTACGATTGACCTCGTGATCCTGGCCATCGACACCTCCGCCGGCACGGCCGTCGCCGTCGTCGACCGCGACGGCGGGGTCCTCGCCGAGCGGTCGGTCGCCGACACGCGTCGGCACGCCGAGGTGATCGGCACGCTGATCGAGGCCGTCACGACCGAGGCCGGCGTCGTCCCGCGCGACCTCAGCGCGGTCGTCGCGGGCGTCGGGCCCGGCCCGTTCACCGGTCTCCGGGTCGGCATCGTCGCCGCCCGGGCCTACGCGTTCGGCGCCGGGGTGCCCTGCCTCGCCGTCGGCAGCCACGACGCGGTCGCCTTCGAGCGCCTCAGCGCCGCGGCCGGCAGATCGGTCTCCGACGCGGGCGGTCGCCTCGACTCCCCGCTCGTGGTCGTCACCGACGCGCGCCGGCGTGAGGTGGCCTGGACGGCGTGGTCGGGCCTCGACGACGACGGCCTCCCCGTGTCCGTCGGGGGGCCGGCGCTCGTGGTGCCGGCGCTCCTCGACGACGCGACCGGCGCCTCCTCGGCCTGGCCCCGCACCGATCCCGACGACACCGTCGTCTCGGCCGGTGCGCTCGGCATGCTGGCCGAGCGGCTCTTCGAGCACGGCCGGCCGTTCGCCGACGCGGCTCCGCTCTACCTGCGCGAGCCTGACGTGACGCCGGCGGCCCGGCCGAAGACGGTCAGCCAGTGAGCTTCCGGCTGCGACGCGCCTCCGTGGACGACCTCGACGCCGTCATGGCGATCGAGACGTCGGTCTTCGTGAACGACGCCTGGTCGAGCGAGGGGATGGCGCACGAGCTCGCCTCCCGCGACGGCTTCTACCTGGTCGCCACGCCCGACGCCGATGACACCCGCATCGTGGGTTACAGCGGGCTCATGGTCTTGCCCGGCGCTCCCGACGCCGACGTCCAGACCATCGCCGTGCTGCCCGAGGCTCGACGCTCGGGGCTCGGACGTGCGCTCATGGGCCAGATGATCGCGGAGGCCCGGCGACGGGGCGTCCGCGAGGTGTTCCTCGAGGTGCGTGCCGACAACCCCGGGGCGCAGAGCCTCTACGAGTCGCTCGGCTTCGAGGCGATCGCCGTGCGCCCCCGCTACTACATGCCCGACGCCGTCGACGCGGTCGTCATGCGGCTGCGGGTGCCGGCGACGACGACCGAGCCGGCGGGGCCCGTGACGGAGCCCGCGGTCGTGCCCTCGACGGCGCCCGCGGTCGTCGTGCCCGAGACGAGCGAGAGCGAGCCCCTGTCGTGACCGAGACCACCGCCTCCTCGACCGGCGCCGTCCGGGTCGCCGACGTGGGCCGTGGCCCCGTCGTGCTCGGCATCGAGACGAGCTGCGACGAGACCGGGGTCGGCATCGTGCGCGGCACCGAGCTGCTCGCCAACGTCATCTCGTCGTCGATGGACGAGCACGCCCGCTACGGCGGCGTCGTGCCCGAGGTCGCCGCCCGCGCCCACCTCGACGCGATGGAGCCCGCCCTGCGCGCGGCGCTCGCCGAGGCCGGGCTGACGCTCGACGAGGTCGACGCGATCGCCGTCACGAGCGGCCCCGGGCTGGCCGGCGCCCTCATGGTCGGGGTCGGCGCGGCCAAGGCGCTCGCGCTGGCCACCGGCAAGCCCCTCTACGCCGTGAACCACCTCGTCGGGCACGTCGGCGCCGACGTGCTGCGCGACGACGGCAGCGACCTCGAGCTGCCGACCGTCGCCCTGCTCGTCTCGGGCGGCCACACCTCGTTGCTGCACGTGCGCGACCTCGTCGACGACGTCGAGCTGCTCGGCGAGACCATCGACGACGCGGCGGGCGAGGCCTTCGACAAGGTCGCCCGTCTGCTCGGCCTGCCCTATCCGGGCGGGCCGCACATCGACCGCGTCGCCGTCGGGGGAGACCCGGCCGCGATCCGGTTCCCCCGCGGCCTCACCCTGCCGAAGGACAGGGCGGCCCACCGCTGGGACTTCTCGTTCTCGGGGCTCAAGACCGCCGTCGCCCGGTGGGTCGAGCGCCGCCGCGACGAGGGGCAGGAGGTGCCGGTCGCCGACGTGGCGGCCAGCTTCCGCGAGGCGGTCGCCGACGTCCTGCTCACGAAGGCGCTCGACGCGTGCGCCGAGCTCGGCGTGCCGCGCCTGCTGCTCGGCGGGGGAGTCGTCGCCAACGCCCGGGTGCGGCAGCTCGCGGAGGAGCGCTGCGCAGCAGCCGGAGTGGAGCTGCGCGTGCCGCCCCTGTCGCTCTGCACCGACAACGGCGCCATGATCGCGGCCCTCGGCGCACAGCTCGTCTCCCGGGGGCGGGCGCCGTCGCCGCTCGACTTCGGGGCGGACTCCACGCTGCCGGTGACGGTCGTCCAGGTCTGACGCGCACCGCGCCTCGGCCGTCCACAGCCCCCGTGCGCTGCCGAGCCGCCGCTGGCCCCCCACGCTAAGGTGGGGGCCTCACGACCAAGGAGACCCCGGACATGACCGACCAGAACCCGGCCCCCCAGGGCCAGCCCTACCAGCAGGACGCCTACCAGCAGAACCCGTACCAGGCGCCCCCGGCGCCGAACGGCGGCTACGGCGCCCCGGCCCAGCGCAACTCGCTCGCCCTCGTCGCCCTGATCCTCGGCATCGCCGGCTTCTTCACGGGCATCGCCAGCATCGGCGCCATCGTCGTCGGCCACATCTCGCTGAGCCAGATCAAGAAGACCGGCGAAGAGGGCCGCAGCATGGCGCTGTGGGGCACGATCCTCGGCTACGCCGCGATCGCGCTGGGCATCATCCTCGCGATCGTCTTCTTCGTCTTCATCTTCGCCGTCGGCTCCGCGGAAGGCTTCGGCGAGTACAGCAACTACTAGCCACCGTGCGGGTCGCCAGCCCGCCGCCGAGGTGACCAGCCGTCCTCCTCGACTCGGTGGATAGCATGACGGGGTCCGCGCTCACCGGCGCGGGCCCCGTTCCCGCATCCTGAGCGTGCCGACCGCACGACTCGTCCGCAGCAGCCCCGCACGCGAAAGGCTCCTCATGGCCACCGACGACCCGAACACCGAGCAGCCGGCACCCGGCTCGTCTCCCGCGCCCGCCCCGTCGGGCGAGCACGCATCTGCCTCGTCGGGCGACCACGACCGACCCGCTTCGTCGCCGCCGCTGCCGCCCACCGCCTTCCCCGGCGCCGCCTCGCAGCCGCCCGCGCCCCAGCCCTCGCACCACCCGTTCGTCGCACCGGGCGCCGCGTCGTCCCCGCCGCAGCCTCCGGCGTCGGCTCCGTATGGTGCGCCGCAGCCTCCGGTGTCGGCTCCGTATGGTGCGCCGCAGCCTCCGGCGTCGGCTCCGTATGGTGCGCCGCAGCCTCCGGCGTCGGCTCCGTACGGTGCGCCGCAGCCTCCGGCGTCGGCTCCGTACGGTGCGCCGCAGGCTCCGCCTCGGCCCGTCTACGGCCAGCCGGGCCAGCAGGGGCAGCAGCCCTACGGCGGCCCACAGCAGCAGCAGTACGGCGTGCCCCCGCAGCAGTACGGTGCTCCCGCGCAGCAGCAGTACGGCGCGACTCAGCAGCAGTACGGCGTGCCCCCGCAGCAGCCCTACGGAGCGCCGCCGCAGCAGTACGGCGCCCCGCAGCAGCAGTACGGCGCGGCGTACTCGCCCTACGCCTCGGCGGGTGCCACGAAGCCCTCGAGCGTCCTCAGCATCCTGTCGCTCGTCGCGTCGATCGTCGGGTTCCTCGGGGTCATCGTCACCTTCGGCGGCGGCGTCGTGTTCTCGATCGCGGCGGTCGTGCTCGGCCACATCGCCGGCCGGCGTGAGCGGCAGTCGCGCAAGCTCTGGCTGCCGGGCCTCATCGTCGGCTACGCGGGCATCGCCCTCGCGGTGGTCATCTGGATCGGGCTGATCGTCTTCTTCGCGAGCATGCCCGGCGGGTCGTCCGGCACGTTCGACGGCGGGTACGGGCAGTCCTGACCCGCGCCTCCGGGGGCAGGTCGTCAGAGGGGCAGGTCGTCCGGGCGGCGGGCCGTCAGGACGACCGGCCGCGTGGGCGGCCAGTCGTCAGACGCGCTCGCAGAGCAGCGCGGTGTGGCGACCGGCCACCCGGGTCAGCACCAGGGTCGCGGCGTGCGTGCCCTGCAGCGACAGCCGCTTGCGGAACGCCGCGGGGTCGACGTCGACGCCGCGCTTCTTGATCTCGAGCCGGCCGATGCCCCGGGTGCGCAGCTCGCGCTTCAGGGTCTTCTCGTCGAGCGGGAACGTCTCGACGACGCGGAACACCTGGGCGAACGGCGTCTCGACCGCCTCGTCGGAGGTGAGCCACGCGATGTCCCGGCTGAGCGTGCGGGCACCGAGCCGCCGAGCCAGGTCGCCGATCAGCCGGGCGCGGATGACGGCTCCGTCGGGCTCGTAGAGGTACTCGCCGAGCTCGCCGACCTCGACGTCGTCGGAGTCGGCGGGCGCGGTCAGCTCGGCCGTGCCGTGCGCTCCCACGACGAGCGCGGCCCTGCCCACGCCGGGGCGGGCGAGCGGCCCGAACCAGACGCCGACCTCGACCACCTCGCGGTCGACCGAGATCCACTGGCACTCGGCGTCGGCGGGCAGCAGCTCGCGGTCGACGCCGGGGCCGAGCTTGACCCCGGTGGGCAGGCGCTCGGCCCAGCCGAACGCGACGTCGAGCGAGGGCGACCAGTCGGCCGGGTCGGCCAGCCGCCTCGTCGCGGCGTGGCCGGCCGTGCGGCGGGCCGGGTCGAGGAACACGCCCTCGACGTCGCCGACGTCGACCGTCGCGGCGTCGCCCTGGACGACGCGCGACGAAGCCCAGGGCGCGAGGTTGTAGGAGGCGACGGCCGCGGTGACCTCGTCGCGGTCGACCGCCAGCACGTCGAGCTCGAGGGCGGCCAGCGCGAGCGCGTCGCCGCCGATGCCGCAGCCGAGGTCGGCGACGCTGCCGAGCCCGGCGGCCCGGTAGCGGCCGGCGTGGCGGGCGGCGACGGGGAGGCGCGTGGCCTGCTCGAGACCGGCCTCGGTGAAGAGCATGCGGCTGGCGAAGTCGCCGAACTTCGTGACGGCCTTGGCCCGGAGCCGGGACTGGCTCAGCACGGCCGCGACCAGGGAGGGCGAGTGGCCCTGCCGGCGGAGCGCCGCGACGGCGCCGACGACGTCGTCGGACGCGCTCCACGGCGGGAGCGAGTCGAGCAGTCGGAGCCCCTCGGGCGAGAGCACGTCGAGGAGCTCAGCAGTGTCCATGGCACCAGTCTCGCCCATCGCCGACCGACTCTGGCACTCGGATTGACCGAGTGCCAGTTCGGCTCTACAGTTGTTCTGGCACTCGCACGTGGCAAGTGCCAGCCCACGTTCTACGAAGTTCCGAGAAAGCAGAGGTCAACCGTGTCGGTCTCCATCAAGCCGCTCGAAGATCGCATCGTCATCCAGCAGGTCGAAGCCGAGCAGACCACGGCTTCCGGCCTCGTGATCCCCGACACCGCCAAGGAGAAGCCCCAGGAGGGCGAGGTCGTGGCGGTCGGACCGGGTCGCATCGACGACAACGGCAACCGCGTGCCGCTCGACGTCGCCGTCGGCGACAAGGTCATCTACAGCAAGTACGGCGGCACCGAGGTCAAGTACGCCGGCGAGGACTACCTCGTCCTCTCGGCGCGCGACGTCCTCGCCGTCATCGTCCGCTAGGCAGACGACGCACCTGCTCCACGCGGAGGCCCCCGCCCAGGCGGGGGCCTTCGTCGTCCCCGGCCGGGAACGGCAGTGGAGCGAGCCAGCGTGGCAGGAGTGGCCGTGTCCGACGACGGCGGCCCGCCCTAGAGTCGTCCCGTGAACCGCAGAGCGCTCTCGTGACCCGCACCCGCACCTCCTCGTCGGGCGGCCTCGCCTACGCCGTCAGCGCGTACGGCCTCTGGGGCGTGCTGCCGGTGTTCTTCCTGCTCATGTCGCCCTCGGGGCCGTTCGAGATCGTCTCGTGGCGCATCCTGTTCTCCCTCGCCTTCTGCGTCGTGCTGCTCGCCGTCACCCGCGGGTTCCCGGCGTTCCTCGCCCTGCTGCGCCAGGGTCGCGTCGTCGGCACCATGGCGCTGGCGGGCGTTCTCATCGTCGTCAACTGGACGACCTTCATCGTCGCGACCCTGGCCGGGCACGTGGTCGAGGCTGCCCTCGGCTACTTCATCAACCCGATCGTCACGGTGCTGCTCGCGGTGCTGGTGCTGCGCGAGCGCCTCCGGCCGGTGCAGTGGGTCGCGATCGGCCTGAGCGCCGTGGCCGTCGTCGTCATCACGATGGGCACGGGCGGGGTGCCGTGGCCGTCGCTGATCATGGCCTTCTCGTTCGGGGCCTACGGGCTCGTGAAGAAGCAGATGGGCGGCAAGGTCGACGCCGTCAGCGGGCTGACCCTCGAGACGATGGCGGTCGCGCCGTTCGCGGCGGTCGCGCTCGTCGTGCTGGCCGTCACGGGCATCGGCGGGGGCGTCGTGTTCGGCTCCGTCAGCCTGGTGCACACGCTGACGGTGATCAGCTCGGGGATCGTGACGGCAGTGCCGCTCCTGCTCTTCGCCGCCGCCGCACGTCGGTTGCCGCTGGCGACCATCGGGCTGACGCAGTACCTCGCGCCCGTGCTGCAGTTCGTCGTCGGGGTCGTGCTGCTGCGCGAGGAGATGCCGACGAGCCGGTGGATCGGGTTCGCCATCGTGTGGGTCGCGCTGGTAGTGCTCACGACCGACATGGTCGTGACGAGCCGGAGGAGCCGCGCCCGAGGCCGCGAGGCCGACCGTGCTGCGGCACTGGCTCCCGACCCTGCCGGCGGGCGTGACGCCGGCCCTGCGGGCGACCGCGCGGCAGGTGCTGAGTCGATGTCACGAATTGCTAACGAAACGGCAGGGTGACCGGGAGAACACACGCAGGAAACATTCCGCCCCTAGTTTCTTCTCAATCGCGGGGACCGTCCACCTAGTGTCGGTCCGGCTGTACGCGCTTCATGAAAGGGACCACGGATGATCCGATCCACCAAAGGGCTGAGGGCCCTGGCGCTCGCAGGAGCCGCCTCCGTTCTGCTCGCAGCCTGTTCCACCACTTCTTCCTCGACCGACGACCCCTCGTCGTCCGCGTCGTCGACGACCAAGGCCGACCCCGCGGCCTCCTGCGAGGCGCCCAGCAGCCCCGGCCAGGACGCCCTCCGCATCGGCACCATCCTGCCGAACACGGGCACGCTCGCCTACCTGGCCCCGCCCGCCGAGGCCGGCGTCGGCCTCGCCGTCGAGGACATCAACGCCGCCGGCGGCGTGCTTGGCCAGGACGTCACGATCGACCCCGCGACCGACTCCGGCGACAGCAACGACCTCACCGTCTCGAGCGCCGCAGCGACGCAGCTGATCGACGCGAAGGTGCCGGTCGCGATCGGCGCCGAGTCGTCGAGCGTCACGCTCAACGTCATCGACCAGCTCACCGCCGCCTGCATCGTCGAGATCTCGCCCGCCAACACGGCGACCTCGCTCAGCGGCTACTCGTCGTACTACTTCCGCACCGCTCCGCCGGACTCGGTCCAGGGCAGCGCGCTCGGCACGCAGATCGTCAACGACGGCCGTGCCAACGTCGCGTTCCTCGTCTTCAACGACACCTACGGCACCGGCCTGCGCGACTCCGTCCAGGAGTCGATCGAGGCCTCGGGCGGCACCGTCGTCTACGGCGCGTCCGGCGAGGGCCAGGAGTTCCCCCCCGGCCAGACCACGTTCTCGTCCGAGGTGACGGCCGCGCTGGCCACGAACCCCGACGCGATCGTCATCCTCGCCTTCGACGAGACCAAGTCGATCGTCCCCGAGCTCATCTCGCAGGGCGCCGACATCAGCACGGTCTACATGTCGGACGGCAACACGGCCGACTACAGCGAGGACTTCGACCCGGGCACCCTCGCCGGCGCCCAGGGCACCATCCCCGGTGCGTTCCCGTCGACCGACCTGCAGTCGCGCTTCGCCGAGTACTACCAGCGCACCGCGGGCTCGGCCCTGGCCGACTACTCGTACGCACAGGAGTCCTACGACGCCGTCATCCTCGCCGCGCTCGCCGCGGTGAAGGGCGGGGGCACGGACTCGGGCACCATCCAGGCCAACATGGCCGCGGTGTCCGGTGCTGACGAGGGCACCGAGTGCACCACGTTCGCGGAGTGCGTCACGGCCATCGAGGCCGGCGACGACATCCACTACACCGGCCCCTCGGGCATCGGTGCGTTCGACGACCAGAACGACCCGTCGAGCGCCTTCATCGGCATCTACAAGTTCGACGACAACAACGTCCCCGTCTACCAGACGGCGGTCGAGGGCCAGGTCGAGTAACACGGCCCCTGCCTGACGGAGAGGCCCCGGTGCTGCGGCACCGGGGCCTCTCTGCGTGCCCAGGGGCTGTGCGTGCCCGGCGGCGTCACCGTGTCCATGATGTGCCGGCGTGCCGGGGCGCCGCGGGGGTCCTGGACGATGCGTGGTGCGCCCGGGTCTCGTGCGCCTCCTCGGGGCCGCCCCGCACCTCGTCTCTGCCTTGCAGGCCCGTAATTTGAGAGTGATCTGAGCTGCTGGACCCTGCGGAGTCAGCATCAACGGGACTGGCTCAGAAGATCTGTCTCGCTTTGGTGCCGATGCTCGAGCAACCAGCAGCGCCGTGCAGCGAAGGAGGCGCGCCGCGGCACGGGCGCATCAGGTCCCGTCCCCGGCCCACCCGCCTCCACACCGCCCCCACGCACGACGAAGGCCCCGCACGCGATCGTGCGGGGCCTTCGAAGGTGCTCAGGTCAGGGTCAAGAGTCCATGTCCTTGGCCAGGGTGCCGAGGTAGAGCTCGATCACCTTGGGGTCGTCGGCCAGCTCGCGTCCGGTGCCCGAGTAGGCGTTGCGGCCCTGGTCGAGCACATAGCCGCGGTCGCAGATCTGCAGGCAGCGGCGGGCGTTCTGCTCGACCATGATGACCGAGACGCCGGCCTTGTTGATGCGGCGGGTGCGGATGAAGGTCTCGTCCTGGCGCACCGGCGAGAGGCCGGCCGACGGCTCGTCGAGCAGCAGTACCTTGGGGTCCATCATCAGCGCGCGGGCCATCGCGACCGACTGGCGCTCACCGCCCGAGAGCGACCCGGCACGCTGGCCGCGGCGGTCGCCGAGCACGGGGAACAGGTCGTAGATGTACTCGAGCCGCTCGGCGAACAGCTTGGGGCGGAGGAACATCCCCATCTGCAGGTTCTCCTCGATGGTGAGCGAGGGGAACACGTTGTTCGTCTGCGGCACGAAGCCGACGCCGGCCTGCACGAGCTTGTTGGCCTTGAGGTTCGTGATGTCCTCGCCGCCGAGCGTGACGCTGCCCGAGTGGATCTTGACGAGGCCGAACAGGGCCTTGAGCAGCGTCGACTTGCCGGCGCCGTTCGGGCCGATGATGCCGATCAGCTCGCCGGGGTAGCAGACCAGGTCGCACCCGTTGAGGATGTTCACCCCGGGCAGGTAGCCCGCCGTGAGGTCGCTGGCGTTCATGATCGGCTCGATGCCGGCGAACTTCTCGGTGCCGGGGTGCATCTCGGTCGTCGAGGCGCTCATCGCTTGTCTCCGCTCTGCTGGTCGGCGGCCGCGTTCGTGGCCGCCGGGGTCGACGGGTCGGGGGAGCCGGGCAGGTCGCGCCCCGGCGTGCCGCCTGAGCCGGTCGTCGAGGAGGCGCCCGTCGCGTCGCCCTCGCGGGCCGCGTCCTCGGCCGCCACCTCCTGCTCGAGCTCCTCGAGCACCGCGTCCGTCAGCAGTGAGTCGTCGCCGAGGTCGGTGTCGTGGTGCGCGCCGAGGTAGGCGTCGATGACGGCCTGGTCGTCCATGACGGTGTCCGCCGGGCCCTCGGCCACGACCTTGCCCTCGGCCATGACGATGACCCAGTCCGAGATGTGCCGCACCATGTGCATGTCGTGCTCGACGAAGAGCACCGTGGTGCCCTCGTCGCGCAGGCTCTGGATGTGGCCGAGCAGCGACTGCGTCAGGGCCGGGTTCACGCCGGCCATCGGCTCGTCGAGCATGATCATCTCGGGGTCGCTCATCAGGGCGCGGGCCATCTCGAGCAGCTTGCGCTGGCCGCCGGAGAGGCTGCCCGCGTAGTCGTCCTTCTTCTCGTGCAGCTTGAAGCGGTGCAGCAGGTCCTCGGCCTTGATCGTGATCTCGCGCTCACGAGCCCGCCAGAGCGGCGGCACGATGCCGACGAAGAAGTTCTCGCCGGGCTGGTCGCGGGCGCCGAGCAGCATGTTCTGCATGACGGTGAGGCGCGAGAGCGCCTTCGTCAGCTGGAACGTGCGGACCATGCCGGCCCGGGCGACCTTCGCGGCGCCGACGTTGCCCATCGGCTTGCCGTCGAAGACCCACTTGGCCGTGTCGGCCCCGCGGTTGAAGGTGGTCGGTGCCGACGACGCCTTGTCGAACCCGGTGAGCAGGTTGAAGAAGGTCGTCTTGCCGGCGCCGTTCGGGCCGATCAGCGCGGTGATGGCGCCGCGCTGCACCTCGACGTGCTGCACGTCGACGGCCGTCATGCCGCCGAAGCGACGGACGACGTTGTCGACGGTGAGGATCGAGTCGGGCTTGGCCGAGCCGGGGGTGCGCTCGACGCTGCCGAGCTTGCCGCGCAGCACCTCGCGGTCGTAGTCGTAGCCGGGCTTGTCGCGACGGCCGGCGGTGCCGGTCGTTCCGGCGGTGCCGGTCGTGTTCGCCGAGGTCGTGCTCGACGCGTTCGTCTCAGACACTGAACGACAACTCCTTCTTGTTCCCGAGGATCCCTTGCGGGCGGAAGATGATGAGGCACATCAGGGCGATGCCGACGAGGACGTACGAGAACTGGTCCGCCTGCTGGTTGCTCATGATGCTCGCCGGGATGAAGTCGCCTGCCAGGGTGCGGATCAGGAGGCGGACGACGAAGAACAGGATCGCTCCCAGCACCGGTCCGAACACCGTCGCGGCGCCTCCCAGCAGCAGGGCCGTCCAGATGAAGAACGTCGTCGAGCGGCCGAGGGCGTCGGGCTGCACCGACGAGGGCAGCACGTAGATGATGCCCGCCAACGAGCCGATCACGCCTCCGAAGACCAGCGCCTGCATCTTGTACGAGAACACGTTCTTGCCGAGGCTGCGGACGGCGTCCTCGTCCTCGCGGATGCCCTTGAGCACGCGGCCCCACGGGCTGCGGCTGAGCAGGAACACGATGAGGCACAGCAGGGCCACGAGCGCCCAGGCGACGATGCGGATCCACCAGCCGTTGACGCCGTTGTTGTCGTAGGTGAACCACAGGATCGTGGTCTGGCCGTCCGGCAGCGGCGACAGGGCGGTGAACGGGTCGCGGTACGACGAGCCCGTGATGCCGTTGGAGCCGCCGGTCACGTCGGTGAGGATGCTCGAGCGGCCGACCATGCGGATGATCTCCGCGGCGCAGATGGTCACGATGGCGAGGTAGTCGCCCCGGAGCTTCAGCGTCGGCACGCCGAGGATCAGCGCGAACACGAGACCGCCGGCGAGGCCGATGAGCACGGCGAGCCCGAGGGGCAGGCCGTTGACGAGCGAGATCGCGAAGCCGTAGGCGCCGACGAGCAAGAAAGCCGCCTGGCCCATGTTGATGAGGCCGGTGAAGCCGAAGTGGATGTTGAGGCCGATGGCCGCGAGCGCGAACGCCGCGGTGGTCGGGGCGAGCGCCTCGCCGGTGAGCTGGCGGATGAGGTCGATGACGTAGTCCATGGTTCTTCCCCTCAACCGATCCGCTCGGCGCGACCGAAGATGCCCTGCGGCCGGAACAGCAGGATGACGATCAGGATGAGCAGTGCGGTGGCGTACTTGAAGTCACCCGGGAGCACCAGGTTGGTGAGCTCGACGATGACGCCGATGATGAGCGAGCCGACGAGCGCCCCGAAGGAGGTGCCCAGTCCGCCGAGCGTGACGGCCGCGAACATGAGCAGCAGGATCTGCAGGCCGGTCATCCAGTTGACGCCGTTGAGCACGAGGCCGAGCATCACGCCGGAGAGGCCCGCGAGGCCGGCGGCCAGCGTCCAGACCAGGCGGATGATGCGGTCGACGTCGATGCCGGAGGCGGCGGCCAGCGCCGGGTTGTCCGAGACGGCGCGGGTGGCGCGGCCGGTGCGCGTCTTCGTGAGGAACAGCCCGGTGAGCACGAGCACCACGATCGAGATGCCCATGGCCACGTACGACTGCACCGTCAGGGTGACCCCGGCGAGCGTGATCGTCGTCGGGTTGGCCGTCTGGATGCGCACCGTCGCGGCGCCGAAGAAGTACTGGAACGCGTACTGCAGCGCGATCGAGAGGCCGATGGTGACGATCATCAGCTGCGTGAGGCTCAGCCCCTTCTTCCGCAGGGGTTTCCAGATCGCGGCGTCCTGCAGGAACCCGGTCGCGGCACAGATGACCACCGTCAGCGTCGCCGCCAGGAAGATGTTCATGCCGAGCTGGTTCGCGAAGACGTAGGCGAGGAGCCCGCCGAGGGTGACCTGCTCGCCGTGAGAGAAGCTGCTGAGGCCGGTGGTGCCGTAGATCAGCGAGAGGCCGATGGCTGCGAGGGCGAGCAGCAGGCCGAGGCGGATGCCCGAGGCGAACTGCTGTGCGACGCGGTCCCAGCTGAACGACGAGGCCTGCGCGCCGCCGGTGGTGGCGCCCTCGGTCTCGCTGAGCTGGAAGATCACGCCCGCGTTGGCGCCGAGCGTGGCGTTCACCATGCGCTCGTCCTGCTCCGCGTTGGTGAGGAACTGGCCGTCGGGCAGCGAGTCGGTGTCGAGGGTGACCGTGTACTGGCCGGCCTCGGTGACGGGCAGCGCCCAGCGGCCGGTGCCGTCCACCTCCGCGGTCTGCTCGAAGCCGCCGGGGCCGGCCACCTGCAGGACGACCCCGCTCGCGGGCTCGCCCTCCGAGGTGCGGATGCTGCCCTGGATGCAGCCGGTGGCGGGGTCGACGGTGCACGAGGCGGTCGCACCGCCGGATGCGTGGGCTGCGGCGGGCGCCAGCATCACCGAGACGAAGGAGCCGGCGAGGCCGAGCAACAGCGCGAGGACGGTGACGATCAGGGCAGGCCGCAGCGCGCGCGGTGCGATGGTCGTGTCGGGTTTCACGGAACCTCCTGGACAGGTGCCAGTCGGGGCGATGCCCCGGGTGCCGCTGGCTCACCGTCGTTGGTGAAGATACTTTCGCTGTGTGTCGGCCGTGTTTCGTGCAGGACACAGGCGAGAGTCGAAAATTCGTCACCGAATCGTGTCCTGATGGCCGGATCCCGGCGTGTCAGGGGCAGGAATGCAGGAGGCGCGGGCCGGGTTAAGATCGATCACCGGAGTCGACGGCGATCCGGTGCTCCCTCCTCCCACCTCACTCGCTCCTTCGAAGGGGACTCATGGACCAGCCGGATCCGTTCGGATTCATCGGACTCACGTACGACGACGTCATGCTCCTCCCCGGGCGCACGGACGTGATCCCGAGCGAGGCGGACACCTCGTCGCGCCTCACCAAGCGCATCCGCGTCGCCGTCCCGCTGCTCTCCGCCGCGATGGACACGGTCACCGAGTCGCGCATGGCGATCGCCATGGCCCGGCAGGGCGGCATCGGCATCATCCACCGCAACCTCTCGATCGAGGACCAGGCTGCGCACGTCGACAAGGTCAAGCGCAGCGAGTCGGGCATGATCACCAACCCCGTCACGACGTCGCCGGACGCGACCGTGGCCGAGGTCGACGCCCTGTGCGGCCAGTTCCGCGTCTCCGGCCTGCCGGTCGTCGAGCGCGACGGCACGCTCGTCGGCATCATCACCAACCGCGACATGCGCTTCGTGTCGCCGTTCGAGATGCAGACGACGTTCGTGCGCGACGTCATGACGAAGGCACCGCTCATCACAGCCTCCGAGGGGGTCGACCCCGACTCCGCCGTCGCGATCTTCGCCCAGCACAAGATCGAGAAGCTGCCCCTCGTCGACGAGTCGGGCAAGCTCCGCGGCCTCATCACCGTGAAGGACTTCGACAAGAGCGAGAAGTACCCCGACGCCACGAAGGACGACGAGGGCCGTCTCCGCGTCGGCGCCGCGATCGGCTTCTTCGGCGACGCCTGGAAGCGCGCGTGCGCGCTCCGCGACGCGGGCGTCGACGTGCTCGTTGTCGACACCGCCAACGGCGAGAGCGCCGGCGAGCTCGACATGATCAAGCGCATCAAGGCCGACCCGTCGTTCGCGGCGATCGACGTCATCGGCGGCAACGTCGCGACCCGCTCGGGCGCCGAGGCGCTCATCGAGGCCGGCGCCGACGCCATCAAGGTCGGCGTGGGCCCCGGCTCGATCTGCACCACCCGCGTCGTGTCGGGCGTGGGCGTGCCCCAGGTCACCGCCGTCTACGAGGCGTCGCTCGCCGCGCGGGAGGCCGGCGTGCCGGTCATCGCCGACGGCGGCCTGCAGTACTCGGGCGACATCGCCAAGGCGCTCGTCGCCGGAGCGGACACCGTCATGCTCGGCTCGCTGCTCGCCGGCTGCGACGAGAGCCCCGGCGACCTCGTCTTCGTGAACGGCAAGCAGTTCAAGAACTACCGCGGCATGGGCTCGCTCGGGGCCATGCAGACCCGCGGCAAGAACACGTCGTACTCGAAGGACCGGTACTTCCAGGCCGACGTGCCCACCGACGACAAGCTGATCCCCGAGGGCGTCGAGGGCCAGGTGCCCTACCGCGGCGCGCTCGGCAACGTCGTCTACCAGCTCACCGGCGGGCTGCGCCAGTCGATGTTCTACGTGGGTGGCCGCACGGTCGACGAGCTGAAGATGAAGGGCAAGTTCGTCCGCATCACGGCGGCCGGCCTCAAGGAGAGCCACCCGCACGACCTGCAGATGGTCGTCGAGGCGCCCAACTACCGCCGCTAGCGCCGGCCCGCCTCAACGGGCGAGTTCGTCGTAGCCGGGCTGTCGCGACAGACCGTGTGCGACGAACTCGCCCCTTGTTCTCCCCGGGGCTCCGCTGAACGTCCCTCCACAGACAGCGACGGCGCCGCGCACTGCGCAGCCGGGGCCGCGTGGGGAGGCGCCACGCACCCGGGTGGCAGAGGCTGCCGGTCATGCAGAGTCCGATCATCCACCACGAACTGCTCCTCAGCCGCCACGTGTCGTCGGTCGGCCTGGACCCGGCCGTGCTGCGGCGCTCGTGCGCACGGGGAGAGCTCGTGCGGCTGCGACCCGGCGCGTACGTGCTGACGTCGACGTGGGCTGCGGCGGGCGTCGACGAGCGCCACCGCCTCCGTATCCGAGCGGCTGCGGCAGCGTCTCGGACTCCCGTGGTCGTCAGCCACGTGTCGGCCGCGGTGCTGCACGGGATGCCCCTGGTCGGGGCTCCTCCCGCCCACGTGCACGTGCTCGTCCCGCCGGCTGGCGGCAGCAGGCACGAGCACGGCTTCGTCAAGCACGCGCGGATCCACTCGTGGGACGCTCAGGTGGAAGCGGGCGGCCTCCTCCTGACGCCCCTCGCCGTCGCCCTCGTGGACGTCTGCCTGACCGAGTCGTTCACCCGTTCCGTCGTCATGACCGACCACGCGCTCCGGGCCGACGCGGTCACGCTCGCCGAGATGGTCGACGAGTTCGCATCGCGAGGCACGCGCAGGGGTGCCCGGAAGGTCGAAGCCGTGGTGGCCTTCGCGTCGCCGCTGGCCGACCGGCCGCTGGAGTCGGTCAGCAGGGTGGGCATGCGCCTCCTCGGCTTGCCCGATCCAGAGCTGCAGCACGAGTTCCGGCAGTCGGACAGGCACCTGGCGACCGTCGACTTCTGGTGGCCGGACGTCGGAGCGGTCGGCGAGGCCGACGGCGACCTCAAGTACTCGGGCCCGGTCTTCCTCGCCGGACGAACGCCCGCCCAGGTCGTGATCGACGAGAAGAAGAGGGAGGACGCCGTGCGGCGACTGGACGAGGTGACCTCCTTCGTCCGATGGGACTGGGCGACCGCCCTGGACGTCGAGCGGCTCGGGGCGCGGCTGGCGGCGGCCGGGCTGCGTCCGCAGCGAAGGCCCTAGACGGGCGGGTTCGTCTGGACCGGGCGGTCGCAGTGGCCCGTCGGCGATGAACCCGCCCGCTCTATCTCGCCGGGGCGGGACAGGGCGCAGGCGGGCCCCGGGCGCCGGCCCGCGCCTCCGGTAGGGTTGCGGCGTGACTGAGGTAGAGATCGGCGTTTCCAAGCGCGCGCGCCGCGCCTATGCGTTCGACGACATCGCGATCGTCCCGAGCCGGCGCACCCGCGACCCCCGAGACGTGTCCGTCAGCTGGTCGATCGACGCGTTCCACTTCGAGTCGCCGATCATCGCGGCGCCGATGGACTCGGTCGTGAGCCCGGCGACGGCCATCCGCATCGGCGAGCTCGGCGGCCTCGGCGTCCTCGACCTCGAGGGCGTCTGGACGCGCTACGACGACCCGGAGGCGGTGCTCGCCGAGATCCGCGGGCTGCCCGAGGACGAGACGGTCGCCCGCATGCAGCAGATCTACGCCGAGCCGATCAAGCCCGAGCTGGTGACGGCGCGCATCGCCGAGATCCGCGCGGCCGGGGTGCCGGTCGCCGGCTCGCTCAGCCCGCAGCGCACGCAAGACCTGTACCAGACGGTCGTCGACGCCGGCGTCGACCTCTTCGTCATCCGCGGCACCACGGTGTCGGCCGAGCACGTGTCGAAGACGACCGAGCCGCTCAACCTCAAGAAGTTCATCTACGAGCTCGACGTGCCGGTCATCGTCGGAGGCGCCTCCACGTACACGTCGGCGCTGCACCTCATGCGCACGGGCGCGGCGGGCGTGCTCGTCGGGTTCGGCGGCGGTGCCGCCAGCACGACCCGCGCCTCCTTGGGCATCCACGCGCCGATGGCGACCGCGGTCGCCGACGTCGCGGGTGCGCGCCGCGACTACCTCGACGAGTCGGGCGGACGTTACGTCCACGTCATCGCCGACGGCGGGCTCGGCACCTCCGGCGACATCGTGAAGGCCGTGGCCTGCGGCGCCGACGCCGTCATGCTGGGGGCCGCGCTGGCGCGTGCCACCGACGTGCCCGGCGGCGGGTTCCACTGGGGCGCCGAGGCGCACCACCCCGAGCTGCCGCGGGGCCGTCGCGTCCACGTCGGCCAGGTCGGCACGCTCGAGAAGATCCTCTACGGGCCGGCCGACTCTGTCGACGGCCAGGCGAACATCATCGGTGCGCTCCGTCGCTCGATGGCGACGACCGGCTACAGCGACCTCAAGGAGTTCCAGCGCAGCGAGGTCGTCGTCGCTCCCTACCAGCCGCACTAGGCGGCGTCGCCTCTCCAGACACCCCGGTCTCACCTGGCGCTGCCAGCCGATCGGGCGTTGGATGGTCGCATGCACGGGTCCTCGGGCCCGCGACCGATCCGACGATGGAGGCACCGCATGGCCACGACCGCGACCGAATCCCGCTCCGCGAAGCTCGGGCCAGACGAGCGCGAGCGCGCCGTCGAGGCGCTGAAGACGGAAGAGCTCGACATCCTCGTGATCGGGGGCGGCATCGTCGGGGCGGGCTCCGCCCTCGACGCGGTGACGCGGGGCCTGAACGTCGGCATCGTCGAGGCCCGCGACTGGGGCTCCGGCACGTCGAGCCGTTCGTCGAAGCTGGTGCACGGGGGCATCCGCTACCTCGAGCAGCTCAACTTCCGCCTCGTGCGCGAGGCCCTGATCGAGCGCGGTCTGCTGCTGCAGCGCCTCGCGCCGCACCTCGTCAAGCCCGTGCGGTTCCTCTACCCCCTCAGCAAGCCGGTCTACGAGCGCTTCTACATCGGCGCCGGCATGGCCCTGTACGACATCTTCAGCTGGACGGGCGGGCGTCCGCCCGGGGTGCCCCACCACCGCCACCTCAGCAAGACGCAGGTGCTGCGCGCCATCCCGAGCCTCTCGAAGGACGCGGTCGTCGGCGGCCTCACCTACTACGACGCCCAGGTCGACGACGCCCGCTACGTCTCGTCGCTCGTGCGCACGGCGTCGAGCTACGGCGCCCACGCCGCCAGCCGCGTGCGGGTCGAGGGCTTCGTCAAGGTCGGCGAGCGCGTGGTCGGCGTGAAGGCGCACGACTACCAGACGGGCGAGCACTTCGAGATCCGCGCGAAGCAGGTCGTCAACGCGACCGGCGTCTGGACGGACGACACCCAGGCCATGGTCGGCGAGCGGGGCCAGTTCAAGGTCCGCGCGTCGAAGGGCGTGCACCTCGTGGTGCCCCGCGACCGCATCCACTCCGACATGGGCATGATCTTCCGCACCGAGAAGAGCGTGTTGTTCGTCATCCCGTGGGGCCGCCACTGGCTGGTCGGCACGACCGACACCGACTGGGACCTCGACAAGGCCCACCCCGCGGCGACGGCCGCCGACATCGACTACATCCTCGAGCACGTCAACAAGGTGATGGCCGTGCCTCTCACCCGCGACGACGTCGAGGGCGTCTACGCGGGCCTCCGGCCCCTCCTGGCCGGCGAGTCCGACCAGACGTCGAAGCTGTCGCGTGAGCACATCGTCGCGCACACGGTGCCCGGCCTGGTGGTCGTCGCCGGCGGCAAGTGGACCACCTACCGCGTGATGGCCGAGGACGCGATCGACGAGGCGGTCGCCGCGCTCGACGGCCGCATCCCCGAGAGCACGACGATGGAGATCCCGCTGCTCGGCGCCGAGGGCTACCACGCCGCCTGGAACAAGCGCGGCAAGATCGCGAAGCAGCTGGGCGTGCACCGGGTGCGCGTCGAGCACCTGCTGAACCGCTACGGCACGCTGACCGACGAGGTCCTCGCGCTGGTGCGCGAGCGTCCCGAGCTCGCCGAGCCCCTGCCGGGTGCCGACGACTACATCGGGGCCGAGGTCGTCTACGCGGCCAGCCACGAGAGCGCGCTCCACCTCGAGGACGTGCTGGCGAGGCGCACCCGCATCTCGATCGAGGCGTGGGACAGGGGCGAGTCCGCCGCGCCCGTCGCCGCGAAGCTGATGGCCGAGGTGCTCGGCTGGTCCGACGCCGAGACCGAGGAGGAGGTCGGCAACTACCTCAAGCGCGTCGCGGCCGAGCGCGCCAGCCAGCTCGAGCCCGACGACGAGTCCGCCGACCGGGTCCGCCTCGAGGCGCCCGACATCACGTTCGGCTTCGACGAGGACGACATGGTGGTCCCCGGCGCCGACCAGGGCGGCGCGCCGAAGCCCGGCGAGGACGTCGTGGAGTCCGCGGGGACACCCGGCGACGACACGTCGGCGGACGCCCCGGGCGGTCACGCGAGCTAGCGCCACGGGGTCGCGACGCGACCAGGTCGCAGGAGGCGCGGTGCCCGCTGGTCGGGCACCGCGCCTCCTGCGTCCGCCCGCCGAGAACACCGCGTCGCTCCGGGAACACCGGGGGAGAGGTGCGGGTTGTCCACCGCATGAGCAGCCCGGTGTCCGCGTCCGTGCCCGTCGCTAAGCTGAGACGACTGCCCCTGAGTGACCTGGAGTCGGACCATGGCTGATGTGCGTCGAGTGAAGCTCCCCGGTGTGGGCGTGCTGCACACCTTCGTCACCGACGACGGCGGCAAGTGCGGCGTCATCACGCACCGATCGGGCCACAGCGACCTGATCACGTTCAGCGACGACGCCGACGGCGCGGACGTCAAGAAGGTGTCCCTCCGCCTCAGCGAGGACGAGGCGCACACGCTCGCCGAGCTGCTCGGCGGCACGCGCATCACCGAGTCCCTGTCGGCGCTCGACCAGATCCCCGGCCTCAGCATCGACTGGTTCACGGTCGACTACGACGACCACATCGCCGGCCAGCCGCTCGGCGACCTCGGCGCCAAGGGCGTCGTCGGCCTCACGGTCGTCGCCGTCGTGCGGGGCGACGCGGCGAACCCGGCGCCGTCGGGCGACTTCAAGGTGTTCCCCGGCGACACGCTGGTCGTGGCCGGCAGCCCCGAGAAGGTCGCCAAGGCCTTCGCCTGGTACCGCACGGGCGAGCTGCGCCACCGCAGCCCGGTCGACGCCCCGCCCGGGAGCTGATCGCCGGTGCACCTTGGTGAGGAGCTGGTCGTCCTCGGCGTCCTGCTGCTGATCGCCTACGGGCTGGGCAGGGCAGGCAAGCTGATCGGCCTGCCGTCCATCCCGATCTACATGATCGTCGGCCTGCTGGCGAGCACGAACACCGGCTGGTTCCCGATCAGCTTCGACTCGCACGACATCGAGCTCATCGCGATCTTCGGGCTCATCCTGTTGCTGTTCAACCTCGGCCTCGAGTTCGACCAGGACGAGTTCTTCTCGAACGCGGGTCGCCTGATCGTGTCGGGCGGCAGCTACATCGCCGTCAACATGGGCGTCGGACTGGTCTTCGGCTTCATGCTCGGCTGGGGCACGCGTGAGGCGTTGATCATCGCCGGCATGACGGCGACGTCGTCGAGCGCCATCGTCACGAAGCTGCTGATCGAGCTGAACCGCCTCGCGAACCGCGAGACGCCGATGATCCTGGGCGTCACCGTCGTCGAGGACATCTTCATCGCCATCTACCTGGCGATCGTGTCGGTGGTGCTCAGCGGCGAGACCGACCCGCTGCCGGTCGTGCTGAAGCTGGTGGTCGCCTTCGCGTTCCTGGTGGCGATGTTCGCAGTCGCGAGATGGGGCGGCGCCGTCGTGTCGAAGCTGATGCGGACGCGCGACGACGAGCTCTTCACGGTGCTGTTCTTCGGCCTCGCCGTGCTCTTCGCCGGCCTCGGCGAGATCCTCGGAGTGACGGACGCGATCGGCGCGTTCCTCATCGGCCTCATCATCGGCGCGACGCGGTACCGCAACAGGGTCGAGCAGTTCGCCTTGCCGATGCGCGACGTCTTCGGCGCCTTCTTCTTCCTCAACTTCGGCCTCGGCCTCAACCCGTCGCTGTTCCCGAGCGTGCTCGGGCCCGTCGCGATCGCGGTGGGCATCACGATCACGCTGAACGTGATCGCGGGCCAGTTCGTCGCCTGGCTCAACAAGCTCGGGCCGCAGGCGGGCATCAACACCGCCGTGATCCTGCAGAACAGGGGCGAGTTCGCGCTGATCCTCGCGACGCTCTCGGCCGGGGCAGGGCTCGACGAGCGGCTGCAGCCGTTCGCGGGGCTGTACGTCCTCATCATGGCGGTGCTCGGCCCGGTGCTCGCCTCGAACTCCGAGCGCATCGGCGGGGTGGTGCTGCGCACCCGTCGACGGGCTGAACGCGAGGCGAGCGAGGCCCGGCGCCTCGAGCGCGACGCGCGCCACTCGGAGGAGATCGCCCTGATGGAGGCGGCGCTCGCCGGGGACGAGCCGGGCACGTCGCGCAGGGGCGACGGCAGCGGCAGCGGTGCCGGGGCGGACGCCGACGACGAGGAAGCACTGCTCGGCACGCGCGAGCGCGCTGCCGCCGCCGAGGCAGCAGCGGACGCCGACGCCGACGCCGCGGACTACGACGACCTCGACGAGCAGGACAGGGCCAGGGCCGCCATCCTCGCCGACCAGGCCGGTCAGCAGTCCGACCAGCGGGCCACGCGTCAGCGCGACCCCGAGTACTGATCCCGACTGCCGGCCCGGGCGCTGACACGGTCCCCGATGCAGGTCGGGCGCACGGTCGGCACCCAGCAGGCTCCCGCGGGGGCGCAGGTACCATCGGGCTCGTGACCCGCACCGAGAACCCTCCCGTCTCGCGCGACGTCGACGTGCCCGCCTCCATGTGGGAGGTCGCCCGGCGCCCCCGCTGGATCGCGATGCTCGCCCTCTGCCTCGTCATCTCGGGCATCTTCGCCTGGCTCGGCCACTGGCAGATCGAGCGCAGCGTCGAGAGCGGGCAAGAGGTCAACCCCGGGACCGAGACGGTCAAGGTGCTCAGCGACGTCGTCGACCCGCAGTCGCCGTTCTACGACCGCGTCGGCGGGCAGATGGTCACGCTCACGGGCCAGTTCGCACCCGACGACTACCGCGTCGTCGTCGACCGCTACAACGGCGGCGACCCCGGCTCGTGGCTGATCGGCCGTCTCGTCGACGACGTCGACGGGTCGTCGGTCGTCGTGGCCCTCGGCTGGAGCAGCGACGAGGGCGGCGCCGAGGCCGCCGAGCGCGCCGTGCCCACGGGGACGGTCACCGTGACCGGTCGGTACATGCCGAGCGACCAGCCCTCCGACGGCGACTTCAAGGGCGGCCGCGAGAACGTCGTGTCGGTGCCCATGCTCGTCAACGAGTGGACCGACCTCGACGGCGACGTCTACTCCGGCTACGTCGTCTCGGCCGACCCGGTCGACGGCCTCGCCGCCATCGACTCGGTCGCGCCCGAGAGCGACCGCTCGCTCAACTGGCTGAACGTCTTCTACGCGATCGAGTGGGTCGTGTTCGCCGGCTTCGCCATCTT
The DNA here is from genome assembly GCF_004364285.1 of Frigoribacterium sp. PhB116. GTDB lineage: Bacteria > Actinomycetota > Actinomycetes > Actinomycetales > Microbacteriaceae > Frigoribacterium. Next base: position 244,401 of record NZ_SOBE01000002.1, read on the forward strand.
CCTGTGGTTCCGGCTGGTCCGTGACCGGTTCGAGCGCGAGGTCGACGAGGCCGAGGAGGCGCGGCTCGAGGCCGAGACCGCCTCCTGACCCGCTCCTCCTGCGCTCGCCGAGCCGCGCCTCCTGCGCTGGCTCGACGACGACCGACCCCGCCCTGGCGCCGCCGGCTCCGCGGGTAGGATCGAGGCCATGCCCCTCAAGCCCCGGCAACGCGACATCCCGAAGATCCCGGGTGCCGTCAAGTTCTACAAGATCTCCGCCTACGTCACGGGCGTGATGCTGCTGCTGCTCGTCTTCGAGATGGCCTTCAAGTACACGCCCCTGCAGCTCGAGATGCAGCTCGGCGGCGAGGGCGGGTTCCTCGTGCCCGTCGACTCGATCACCACCGGCTTCAACCTGTCGACCGCCATCCTGATCGCGCACGGCTGGCTCTACGTCGTCTACCTCTTCGCCGACTTCCGCCTCTGGAGCCTGATGCGCTGGCCGTTCTCGCGGTTCATCGTCATCGCGCTCGGCGGCGTCGTGCCGTTCCTCTCGTTCTTCGTCGAGAGCCACATGACCAAGCTGGCGATGCGTGAGCACGCAGCGCTGGTCGCCGAGCCCACCCCCAGCACCCAGGGAGCCCCCGCGTGACAGAAGCCACCGAGACGGCCCAGAGCCCCGTCCTCGTCGTCGATTTCGGGGCGCAGTACGCGCAGCTGATCGCACGTCGCGTTCGGGAGGCCAACGTCTACTCCGAGATCGTGCCGCACACGATCACCGCTGCCGAGATCGCGGCCAAGAACCCCGTCGGCATCGTGCTCAGCGGCGGCCCGTCGAGCGTCTACGAAGAGGGCGCGCCGGGTCTCGACCCCGCGATCCTCGAGCTCGACGTGCCCGTGCTGGGCATCTGCTACGGCTTCCAGGCGATGGCCAAGGCCCTCGGCGGCGAGGTCTCGCGCACGGGTCAGCGCGAGTACGGCGCGACCGACGTCACCCTCGCCGAGGGCGACAGCACGCTGCTCTCGGGTCAGCCGACCTCGCAGACGACGTGGATGAGCCACGGCGACTCCGTGTCGAAGGCGCCCGAGGGCTTCGACGTGCTCGCGTCGAGCGCCGCGACCCCCGTCGCCGCGTTCTCGAGCGACGCCCGCAAGCTCTACGGAGTGCAGTGGCACCCCGAGGTGAAGCACTCGTCGTTCGGCCAGGCCGTGCTCGAGAACTTCCTGCACCGCGCCGCTGGCATCCCCGCCGACTGGAACAGCGGCAACGTCATCGCCGAGCAGGTCGCCCGCATCCGCGAGCAGGTCGGCTCGTCGCGCGTGATCTGCGGTCTCTCCGGAGGCGTCGACTCGGCCGTCGCGGCCGCCATCGTCCACGAGGCGGTCGGCGACCAGCTCGTCTGCGTCTTCGTCGACCACGGCCTGCTGCGTGCCGACGAGCGTCGCCAGGTCGAGGAGGACTACGTCGCCTCGACGGGCGTCCGCCTCGTCACGGTCGACGCCGAGCAGCAGTTCCTCGACGCGCTCGCCGGCGTGACCGACCCCGAGCAGAAGCGCAAGATCATCGGGCGCGAGTTCATCCGCAGCTTCGAGGGCGCCGCCGAGGCGCTCGTGCTCGAGGCGGCGGCCGAGGGCGAGTCCGACGTCAAGTTCCTCGTGCAGGGCACGCTCTACCCCGACGTCGTCGAGAGCGGCGGCGGCACGGGCACCGCGAACATCAAGAGCCACCACAACGTGGGCGGCCTCCCCGAAGACCTGCAGTTCGAGCTCGTCGAGCCGCTCCGCACCCTCTTCAAGGACGAGGTCCGCGCCATCGGCCGCGAGCTCGGCCTGCCCGAGGTCATCGTCGGCCGTCAGCCGTTCCCCGGGCCCGGTCTCGGCATCCGCATCATCGGCGAGGTGACGCACGAGCGGCTCGAGCTGCTGCGTCACGCCGACGCCATCGCGCGGGCCGAGCTGACCGCTGCCGGCCTCGACGGCGACATCTGGCAGTGCCCCGTCGTGCTGCTCGCCGACGTCCGCTCGGTGGGCGTGCAGGGCGACGGTCGCACCTACGGCCACCCGATCGTGCTGCGCCCGGTCTCGTCGGAGGACGCCATGACGGCGGACTGGACGCGCCTGCCCTACGACGTGCTCGCCAAGATCTCGAACCGCATCACGAACGAGGTCGACGGCGTCAACCGCGTCGTGCTCGACGTCACGTCGAAGCCGCCGGGCACCATCGAGTGGGAATGAGCCTGCTGCGCGTCAGGTGACGCGAAAGGGACGTGATACCGGTGGGCCCACCGGAATTGCGTCCCTTTTCGCGTATGTAGCGTCGCCCGGGGGCGCAGCGCACCTGGGACACAGAGAGGCGGGGCCCGTCCCTCTCGGAACGAGCCCCGCCTCCTGGAGTCGCAGGCCTGCTAGTCGTTGCCTCGCAGGATGGCGAGGAGACGCAGGATCTCGACGTAGAGCCACACGACGGTCATGACCAGGCCGAAGGCGGCCGACCAGCCGTAGATGCGCGGGGCGCCCCGCTCGACGCCCGTCTTGATGTTCGTGAAGTCGAGCACCAGCGAGTAGGCGGCCATGAGGATGACCAAGACGCCCAGCGCGACGCCGATCGGGATGTTGGTGCCGGGGATGTCGGCGCTGCGGAGGCCGAAGGGCTCGCTGCTCACGCCGAAGGCCACGAGGCCGAGGTTGACCAGCGAGAACAGCGCGTAGCCGACCATCGCCACCATGAAGATCTTGGTGGCCTTCGCCGACTCCCGGACCTTGCCGCTGCGGAACAGCAGCAGGGTGACGACGAAGACGGAGCCCGTTCCGAGCAGGGCCTGGACGGCGATGCCGGGGTAGATCTGCTCGAAGATCGCCGAGATGCCACCGACGAACAGGCCCTGTGCTGCCGAGTAGGCGAGTACGAGGCCGGCCGAGGGCCGCTTCTTGAAGATGTTGACGAGGGCCAGCACGAAGCCGGCGATGGCGCCGACGAACGCCAGGGCGGGGATGAACCAGCCGATCGCGGCACCGACGGCGACGAGGGAGAACGCGATGACCGTCTTGACGATCGTGTCCTCGTAGGTCATGCGATCGGTCTCGACGGGGCCGGCGGCGGGCTGCGTGTAGAGATCCTGCAGCTGCTCGGCGGTCATGCCGTTGTACTCGACGGGGCGCTGTCCCGCAGCGGCGCGTTCCTGCCGGATGACGGCGGCGCCCTTCTCCGAGAAGGCCGGCGACTGACTGAAGCCGGGATTCGAGAATGCCAAGGGAGTTCCTCTTCTGGTCGTGAGACGTGGTCGCGACGCGAGGTGCTGTGTGCTGCGTCGCCGTACAGAAGAGGCTAACGGGTGTCGGCCAGGGGAGGGCTGAGGATTTGCCTGATGAGGCCCGTATTCGCGGCAGGCGAACGTGCACCGTCTGCACGGTTGCACCGTCTCGGGATCGGGGTGCAGCTGCCTGCCGACGCCGCGCCTCCTCGTCCGTCGCCTGCCGCCGGTACCGTGGCTGCCATGTCGCCTCGCCCCCTCGTCATCGCCCACCGCGGAGCCAGCGGGCACCGGCCCGAGCACGGGGAGGCGGCCTACCGTCTGGCCATCGAGCTGGGGGCCGACGCGATCGAGCCCGACATCGTGCCCACCCGCGACGGCGTGCTCGTGCTGCGGCACGAGAACGAGATCTCGGGCACGACCAACGTCTCCGACCACCCGGAGTTCGCCGACCGGCGCACCACGAAGCAGATCGAGGGCAAGGAGGTGGCGGGCTGGTTCACCGAGGACTTCACCTGGGCCGAGCTCGCGACCCTGACCGTGCGCGAGCGCCTGCCGCACCTGCGTCCGCTGAGCGCGGCCCACGACGGGGAGGGCGGCATCCAGCGGCTGAGCGACCTGCTGCGGCTGCTCGACGACGCTCCGCGCGAGGTCGGCCTCGTGGCCGAGGTGAAGCACGCCCAGCACTTCGAGGCGCTCGGGCTGCCCCTCGACGAGCTCGTCGCCGCCGAGCTGGCCGAGCACGGCTGGGCGGACGACTCGCGCCTCACGGTCGAGAGCTTCGAGCAGACCGTGCTGTGGCAGCTGCGCGAGAGGGGAGTCGGCGGCAGCCTCGTCTGGCTCGTCGAGAAGGCGGGCTCGGCGGCCGACCAGGTGGCCCGGCTCGGCTCGGCGGCGCCGACCTACGCCGAGCAGCTCGATGAGACGTCGCTGACGGCCCTGGTCGAGGCGGGCCTGCACGGGGTCTCGTTCGACAAGGCGATGCTGCTGCACCCCTCCGGCGAGACCCGGCCCGAGCTCGTCGACCGCGCGCACGCGGTCGGTCTCGACGTGTTCGCCTGGACCCTGCGGATCGAGAACGCGTTCCTCGCGAAGGGCAACCGCCAGGCCGGCGGCAAGGAGGCGGAGGGCGACTGGGAGTCGGAGTTCGCCGACCTGATGGCGCTGGGCCTCGACGGGGTCTTCGCCGATCACCCCGAGCGCGCGGTCGCGGTGCGCGCGGCGCTGTGAGGGCGAGGTCGTGACTGCTGACCGGTGGTGGCAGCGCTCGGAGGTGCTGCTCGCGCGGGCGGTCGTCGCGTGCCTCGGTGCCTTCGTGCTCACCCTCGTGCAGGTGCCGGTCGCCGTCTTCTGGGCCGTGCTGGTGGTGGCGGGGCCCGTCTCGGCTGCGCAGGGCACCGGTGCGGGCCTGTTCGTCGCCGGACCCTTCGCGGCGATGATGTGCGGCCTCACCGTGAGCTCCGTCCTGAGCACGAGCGTCGTGCCGGCCGTCTGGATCGCGCGGGTCCGCACACGACGACACGAGGAGGCGGTGGCCCAGCGCACGGGACTCTCGCCGCACCTCCCCGACTCCGACCTCGAGGTCGGCTGGCTGCTCACCGGCGTGCGCTTCGTGGGCTTCTTCTTCACTCCCGTGCACACGGGCGACGAGCGGTGGCTGCACACCGATGCGGCGCGGTCCTTGCCGCCCCGGCCAGAGCGCTGGCTCGTGCCGCCACGACCGTTCCGGGCGCCGTGGCCGAGCCGGCTCTTCGACCGCGTGCGCACCAGTGCGCCGCGGGGGACGTGGTACGTCGTCTTCGTCGCCGCCGGCGCACAGACGGGGCTCTACGCCCTCGTGTGCTGGGCAGCGGGCGTGCCTCTCTGACCTGGTCGTCGAGCCGGTGCCCGAGGTGGTGCTCGACCTCGTGCCCGAGCCGGTGCTCGAGCTGGTGCTCGACCTGGTGCTCGCTCGGCTGGGGCGCCTCCTGCGTCCCGGCTCGGATGTCGGGGGCCCGGCTTAGACTGGCCGCGCCATGACGATCGTGCTCGAGCCCTCTGACGCTTCCGGTTCTGCCGGTGATCCCCTGACCGCGGGGCTGAACCCGCAGCAGAAAGAAGCGGTCGAGTACCGCGGGCAGTCGCTGCTGATCGTCGCCGGTGCCGGCTCGGGCAAGACGAGCGTGCTCACCCGCCGCATCGCCGGGCTGATCGCGACCCGCGAGGCCTGGCCGAGCCAGATCCTCGCCATCACCTTCACGAACAAGGCCGCGGCCGAGATGCGCGAGCGCGTGCAGCAGCTCGTCGGCCAGGCGGCCGAGGGCATGTGGATCTCGACGTTCCACTCGGCGTGCGTGCGCATCCTGCGTCGTGAGGCCGAGCAGTTCGGCTTCACGAAGAGCTTCACGATCTACGACTCGGCCGACTCGAAGGCGCTGCTCAAGCGCATCCTCAAGCAGCTCGACGCCGACTCGCTCGGCTTCACCGTCAGCCAGGCGGCCGGCAAGATCTCGAAGCTCAAGAACGAGCTCAGTGACGTCGAGACGTACGCCCGGCAGATCAACGCCGGCGACCCGCAAGACGTGATGTTCCTCGAGATCTTCCGGCAGTACACGCGGTCGCTGCAGCAGGCGAACGCGTTCGACTTCGACGACCTGATCTCGCAGACGGTGTTCCTGTTCCGGGCGTTCCCGCACGTGGCGGCGACGTACCAGCGGCGGTTCCGCCACCTGCTCGTCGACGAGTACCAGGACACCAACCACGCGCAGTACGCGCTGATCCGCGAGCTGACGCGTCCCGTCGACCCCGAGCACGTCGACGCCCTCGAGCGCGGCGGGCAGTTCGTGCAGTCGATGCGCGACGGCAGCGGTCGCATCCCCGGGGCGTCGCTCACGGTGGTCGGCGACAGCGACCAGTCGATCTACGCGTTCCGCGGCGCCGACATCCGCAACATCGTCGAGTTCGAGCGCGACTTCCCCAACTCGAAGGTCGTGCTGCTCGAGCAGAACTACCGCTCGACCCAGAACATCCTCGACGCGGCCAACGCCGTCATCGCCAACAACTTCGACCGGCAGGCCAAGAACCTCTTCACGACGGTCGGCGAGGGCGCCAAGATCGTCGGGTTCACGGGCTACACCGGGCACGACGAGGCGCAGTTCGTCGCCGACGAGATCGCGAAGCTGCACGAGCAGGGCACGGCCTACAAAGACGTCGCCGTCTTCTACCGCACCAACTCGCAGACCCGTGCGCTCGAAGAGATCTTCATCCGTTCGGCGATCCCGTACCGGGTGCTCGGCGGCACGAAGTTCTACGAGCGTGCCGAGATCAAGGACGCGATGGCGTACCTGATCACGGTCGCGAACCCCTCCGACCCGATGGCGCTGCGCCGCATCATGAACGTGCCGAAGCGCGGCATCGGCCCGGCGACCGAGACGGCCATGCAGCGCTGGGCCGACGAGCGTGAGGCGCCCCTGCGCGACGCGATGCGCAACGCGCGCGAGCTCGGCCTCGGCCCCAAGGTGACCGGCGCGATCACCGGTCTCGCGACCCTGCTCGACGAGGTCCAGGCGACGGCCGCCACGGCGCCGGTGCACGAGATCCTCACCCGGCTGATCGAGGGCAGCGGCCTGGTGGAGGCGCTGCGGGCGTCGAGAGACCCGCAAGACGAGGCGCGGGCCGAGAACATCGACGAGCTCGTCGCGGTCACGAAAGAGTTCCAGCGGAACAACCCCGACGGCACCCTGCTCGACTTCCTCACCGAGGTGACGCTGGTCGCCGCGGCCGACGACCTCGACGACTCGAGCGGCACGGTGTCGCTGATGACGCTGCACACGGCGAAGGGCCTCGAGTACGAGGCGGTGTTCCTCACCGGCGTCGAAGAAGACCTGCTGCCGCACCGCATGTCGGCGAGCGAGCCCGGCGGCCCTGCAGAAGAACGCCGGTTGTTTTACGTCGGCATCACCCGTGCGCGCAAGCAGCTGTTCCTGTCGCTGGCGATGACCCGCGCCCAGTTCGGCGAGGTGAACGTGGCGATGCCGTCGCGCTACCTGCAAGAGATCCCCGTCGACCTGATCGACTGGAAGCAGTCGCCGGGCATGGCGAACAGCCGAGGAGGCACCCAGCCGCGGGCGCTCAACGCGCGTCGCGAGGGCGGCCCTGACACGAACCGCGGGGCGACGCCGCGCGCCTCGGGCGGCTACGGCAGCGGCAGCTACGACCGCGCCACGGCGGCGGCGAAGACGAAGCCGAAGACCGAGTGGGCCAACCGCGTCACCGGCACCGTGCGCGACAACGGCGACCTCGTGCTCGAGACGGGCGACCGCATCTCGCACGTCGACTTCGGCGAGGGCCGCGTCATGGCCGTCACCGGCGAGGGCGCCCGCCGCATCGCCGAGGTGCTCTTCGACACCGCCGGCCGCAAGAAGCTGCTGATCAAGGTCGCGCCGATCGAGAAGATCTAGGCGGGTCGAGCGAGCGGGGGCTCGCGGCGACCTAGGGGCTTGATCGCGCCTCCTGCAGGAAGGCCGTCGTGCCGCCCAGGTGGAGGACGTCGCCGATTCCCAGGACGAACGGGGCTCCCGGCACGAGCTCGACGGCCGTGCCTCCGGATCGTCGCACCGTCGTTCCGTTGCCGGAGCCGAGGTCCGTGACCCTCACGATGCCGTCGTCGTCGACGACGAGGTGGGCGTGTTCGCGGGACAGTGACCTCGACTCGTCCCCGAGCTCGAGCCTCGGGGTCGATGACGGGTCCGAGGCCGTCGCCGACGACCGGCGGCGGCCCACCACCAGCCCCGCCGACGTGACTCGAGTCCTCGTCCCGTCTGCGAGGCACAGGTCGTGGCGGGGCCCGTGCCCGTGCCCGTGGTCCCGGATCGGGGCCGATGCGGCTGCCGAGGCTGCTGCCGGCACGGTGAGCGCGGGCAGGGCGTACCGCGGGGGCGGGGGGATCGGGACGGACGGTGCCCCCGCCACGACAGGCAGCCGGATCACCTTGCTGAGGAGCCCGTCGCGTCGGAGCGCCTCGACGTCCTCCTCGGCGAGGGGTCGGCCGTGCTCGGGTGCCTGTCGGCGATCCCTCCTCGATCGTGATCCTCGTGCCATCTCGTCTCCTCCCTGTGGAATGCGCCCGGAACGGTCTGTCCATGTGACATGTTAATGCAGGGCGGCTCAGAGAGGGGCGCCGCGAGAGAGGACCACCCATGGCAAACGTCTCCGTCACCTTCGACGACATCCGCACCCAGGCGACCCAGCTCCGCAACGGACAGAGAGTCATCGAGGACCAGCTGAGCCAGCTCAGGTCGCAGATCGACACCCTCGTCGGCTCGGGGTTCGTGACCGATCGGTCCTCGAAGGCCTTCGACTCGGCGTACGGCGAGTTCACCAGCGGGGCGAGCAAGACGATCCAGGCGATCGAGGGGATGGCCGGTTTCCTCGAGGGCGCAGCCGACGCCCTGCAGAGCACCGACGAGCAGCTCGCCAGCAGCCTCCGCTGACGCCCGACCCGATGACGGACGCCCGTCTCGCCGATCCGGCGGGACGGGTGACCACCCGAGAGAGGGAGATGACATGGCTCGATCGAGCCTCACGGTCGACACAGGTGACCTCCGGTCGCTGTTCACGACGCTCGGCGAGGTGAAGACGGCGTTCGAGGCAGGCGGTGACGGCATCGACGACGCGGACGCGTGCGGCCATGCCGGTCTCGCGCAGCGCGTCCGGTCGTTCGCCGCAGGGTGGGACGACTCTCGGCGACAGCTCGCCGAGGCGATCGGCGACCTCGGCGCGTCCGCACTCGGCATCGCCGACGGCTTCGACGCCGCGGACGCGGAACTCGCGGCGTCGCTGGCAGGTGAGGACTGATGGCGTACTCGTGGTCGTCTCCCCTGGCCGTCGTCCCCGGCGACCCCGCCGTCGTCGACCGGATGGCGCAGCGGTTCTCGCTGACCGCTGAGTCCATCGGATCGGCCGCGTCCTCGTTGCGAACGCTCGACACGTCGTCGGCCGAGAGCGAGGCCGTGGCGGCGTTCTTGCACGCGGCAGCGGACCTGGAGGCGAGGCTCAGTGCGGCACGAGGGCGCTACGTCGAGGCCGGGGCCGCGCTCGGATCGTATGCGGGGTCGCTGGCGAGCGCCCTCGACGAGTCGCGTCCCGCGGTGCGCGACAACGACCGCGCGAGGGAGGACTTCGACGCCGCCGACCGCCTCGTGACGACCTACGAGGGACGCGCGATGCTCGAGCCCGAGGGGCCGGCGAAGCAGCAGTACGAGGACTGGGCTGCGGCGCAGGAACTGAGACGCGAGGAGGCGCGTGACCGGATCGCGACGTCGGCTCGGCGCCTCGCTGCCGCCCACGCCGCCGCCGACGCCGCCGCTGTGGTCGCGATCCGGCGGTTCGACGACGCCACGGACGACGGCCTGCACGACTCGCTCTGGGACGACCTCGGCGGCGTGGCGCACGCGGTCGGGACGCTGGTGGGCGACGCCGGTGATGCGATCGCCGTGGCCTGGGAGGGATCGGCGCTGCGCGATGCGCTCGCTCCGGGGTTCGAGTCGTTCCAGGACTGGATGCGCGAGAACGACGCGTGGATCGGGCAGGTCGTGGACGTGCTCGAGAACGTCGGTGCGGTGGTCGCCATCTTGTCCCTTTTCGTCCCGGGCTTGGGTGTCGCCCTAGCCGCGCTCGCGGGGATCCTTGCACTCGTCGCTGTCCTTCGCGCGGTCTCGGGGACCGTGAGCTGGGGCAGTGCGGCCATGTCGGTCGTCTCAGTGGCGGGGCTGGGAGCCGGCGCCGCCGTCATGCGTTCAGCCACGCAAGCGACACGGAGCATCACTGCTGGCCGCATCGTCGGCCTTGTCGATTCTGGCGTTTCCCCGCAGCTGGCTACCTCCTGGGTATCAAGGAGCTTCGACAGAGCCCGCCCGTCGTTCGGTGACAGATACCTTTTCAAGTCCTTCGGAGAGGAGAACGTTGCTCAGATGCTCCATTTCCTTCGTTCGTCACGTCCTGGGGCGTTCGCAGACGATGCAACCGTGTTGTCGGGCATCCGGCGACAAGTGATGGTCGTGCAGCTCATCAACGGCAGTGATTTCGTATGGTCTTCGACCGAGGCCGCACGGAAAGCCGTGAATAAGCTCAGCTCCGTTCCGACCGGGGCGGTGAGCGCGTGATCGCCGAGTGCCTGCGCAGAACACGGCAGAGGTTGCCAGTCGTCCTCTACGTCTCAGCACCCATCCCTGCAGCGGTCGTGTTCTTGACGTTGGCAACGTACGGCGTCGTTTCGATCATCTGGGGCTTCGAAGGTCGGCGCCCCCTGGAAGTTGACTCGGTCTTCGTCCCGTCACCGGGTTGGCCGCCGTTCGTCCTGCCACCCGTCCTGTGGATCGTCTGCGCCCTGGTCGGCTTGCTCGCTGTCGCTGAGATGGTCAGCGGGGGGCCCGAGTCCCTGCTCCGCCAAAGATCGGGACTCATGGCATACGTCTTTGCCGCAGACGTGGCGTCGCATTGGATCTACAGCATCGGATTCCTCGACGGTTTTACCTGGACGTCACCAGCGACTTGGGCAGCAGGCACGACGGCTCTGGCCAGCCTCACCGCCAGCGTTGTCTCTGTAGGCCGCGTCGTCGATTGGGCACGACCAGATGTTCGTCGGTCTCAGCGGGGTGTCCGATGAAGGGGGCAGGGTACGTGACCCGCGACTCCGGGGCGCGGGGCGCCTCCTACTCGGTCGTGGTGCCGCCGGGGTTCATCCGCATCCCGGGAGGCGCAGGGCCGGAGACGGCGCTCGCGACGGTGCTCGATCAGCTGTACGAGACCAGCCCCGGTCCCGAGTTCGAGACGCGCTTCGTCGACGCCCTGCGGCGGGTCGGCGACGCCGACGTGCACCACGCGGTGCTCGACTCGTACGTCACGGCCGGACCCGTGCCGGACGCCGGCGTGGCGTGCAGCATCGTGTTCGCCGCCGTGCCCGTCACGCGCAGCGCGCACAGCGACCTCGACCGTCTGCTCCTCGCGCGGGTCGCGGCCGGTGCGACGCCCACGGTGGTGGGAGGCGATCCCGCGGTGTCGTGGGAGCTCGAGGCTGCGGCGCCTCACGAACGCGAGCGGGTCCTCCGGCGCCGAGCCGTCCTCGCCCGCGTCGTGGGGCACGACCACCTGCTGGTCTCGATCGTCCTCACCGTCGTCGCGGATGAGGCTCCCGAGACTCGGGGCCGCGAAGAGGTGGCCGACGCGTTCGTCGAGCTCTTCGACGCCGTGCTGACGACCGTCCGATGGCGCGACGACGGCGGCCGCCTCATCACCGATCGGCCGGTCGAGTGACGCTCACCCTCGTCGCCCCGCCTCCCTCGACCTGCCCACAGCCCGACACCGACCAGGAGAACGCCCCATGACCGACTCGCCTCACGCGGTGGCCCCGCGGGACGACCCGTCGATGGAGATCCTCGTCAGCTACGACGCAGCCACGTGGATCTGCCTCCCGCCCTCGTGGCCCCACCAAGGGCACGAGGAGCCGCGCTCGTGGGTCGCCGCCACCGTCCGTGACGTCTGCACGAGGTCACTCGGCACCACGCGAGCGAACAAGCGCTGGTTGACCAGGACCCTCGAGCACCTCGCCGACTGGCAGGACGAGGACGAACTCAAGTACCTGCACTTGCCGTCCGTCACGAGCGAGTTCCTGCTGCTCCGCATCCAGTACGCCTTCTGCGAGGGCGACCGTGACGACCTGCTGCGACGCCTCGTCCTCACCACGGATCTCGACGTTCTGGAGCCTCCTGCACTGCAGGAGGTCACCGCCCATGGTCTCGGGCGAGGACTCCGGGGCCTGGTGCACGCCGACGTCGCCGGTCAGCTGACCACGATGGTCGCGACCGCGTTCCGGTCTGAGCCCTTCGACCTGCGCATCGCCTGCGAGCTCGGTCCGCCGGAGACCGTGCCGCTGCTCCTGCCCGTCGTCGACGACTTCATCGACGGCATCAGCGTCGTCCGAGCGGAGTGAGGCTCTCGGCGACCGTCCTCGACGTGACGAGCGGCCAGCGGGCCGACGTGGTCTGGGAGGTGCACCCCGACACGACCGTGGGGCAACTCATCGCGTCCGCGCTGCCGCACCTCGGAGTGGGGACGACCGCCGATCGGGACGCATCGGGGCACGGGGCGGTGACCGTAGACGGCCGTGCGGTGGCGCTCGACGTGTGCGTGGCGCAGGGATGCGTGCTCGAGGGGAGCGTCCTGACGATCGGTGCGCCTCCCGGGCCCGCGCCCCTGCCCGACGACGGGCCCAGCATCCGCGTCGTCGGAGGGCCGGGGGCCGGGACCGTCTTCGTCGTCGATCCCGGTGTGTGCGTCGTCGGGTCGTCTCCGCGGGCCACGGTCCGTCTCGACGGTGACGTGCCCGCCTTCGCGGCCGTCCTCCGTCTCGACGGTGCGGGGCGTTTCACGATCGAGCCCGCGCTCGGGACGGACGGTGACGGGACGGCCGGCGACGGGCTCGCTGACGGCCCCGTCGTGACCGTCGACCGGCGACCGCTCGTCGAGTCCGTCCAGCTCGACGAGTCGTCCCTCGTGCGCGTCGGGAGCGTCCTGCTCGGGGTCGCCGTCGGGAGCCGGCCCGGCGCAGCGCTCCACCTGGCGAGGAGCGGGACGCACCTCGAGTTCGCCCGACCGCCACGGCTGCTCCCCGAACCGCCGCCGACCTCCTTCCGCTTGCCGCCCGAGCCGCAGGCGCCGGCACGGCGACCGCTCCCGGTCGTCGCCGCCTTGGCCCCGCTCGCGATGGCCGCAGTGATGGTCGGCCTCTTCGGTCACCTCATGTACCTCGCCTTCGGCCTGATGTCGCCGATCGTGCTGGTCGCCAACTACGTGTCCGACCGACGGAACGGGCGGCTGACCCACCGACGGAGACTCGACGAGCACGAGGCGGCGACGTCGTCGGTGCTCTCCGCGGCTGACGACGCCGTGCACCAGCTCGAGAAGGAGCGGCGAGCGAGCTGCCCCGACCCCGCCGCCGTGCTCGACATCGCGATGCGTCGTCGTGCCCGGCTGTGGGAGCGTCGCCGCGCAGATCCGGATCACCTCGTCCTCCGTGTCGGCACGGCGGACCACCCCTCGGGCGTCACCATCGACGACCCTCGGGAGCTCGAGCACCTGAGAACCGTCGCCCGCGAGGCGCACGCCGTCCCCGTCACCCTCGACCTGCCCCGCTGCGGAGTCGTGGGGATCGCTGGCCGCGACAAGCACGCCCGACCTCTCGCCGCGTGGCTGGTGGCGCAGATCGGCGTGCTGCAGAGCCCGCGCGACGTCGAGGTGGTGCTGCTCACCTCGCCCTCCGGTGAAGAGCACTGGTCATGGCTCCGATGGCTGCCGCACACCCGTCCCGGCGCCGGCGGCTCGTGCTCCATCCGGGTGGGCCACGACGCGGAGGGAGTCGCTCGCAGGCTCGCCGAGCTCTCGGCCCTCATCGAGGCCCGGCGGCGAGCGGCCCGCGAGGCGCGCGGAGCGGTCGACCACGACGCCCCCGACGTGGTGGTCGTCGTGGACGGGGCCCGGCGGCTGCGCACCCTGCCCGGGCTCGTCACCGTGCTCAAGGAGGGGCCGTCGGTGAGGGTCTGGGCGATCTGCCTCGACGTCGACGAGCGCTCCCTGCCCGAGGAGTGCGTCGCCGTCGTCTCTGCCGGGGCGCACAGGCACGGCGTCGCCGCACAGCTCGCGACGAGCGTGCAGGAGGTGCTCGCCGACGAGCTCCCGGAGGGCTGGCACGAGACGGTCGCGAGGGCCGTGGCGCCGGTCGTCGAGGTCGACCACGAGGGCGAGGCAGGCGGCCTGCCCTCGACCTCTCGCCTCCTCGACCTGCTCGGTCTGGACGAGCCGGACGCTCGTGCCGTCCTGGACCGCTGGCGACGACTCGGCCCGAGCACCCGCGTCGTGCTCGGAGAGAGCATCGACGGCCCGTTCGCCGTGGACCTCTCCGCGGACGGCCCGCACGCCCTGGTCGCGGGAACGACCGGGTCCGGCAAGTCCGAGCTGCTCCAGAGCCTCGTGGCGTCGCTGGCCGCGACGAACGACACCGACGCGATGACGTTCGTCCTCGTCGACTACAAGGGCGGCGCTGCGTTCCGTGACTTCGCGCTGCTCCCGCACACGGTGGGGACGGTGACCGACCTCGACGGCCACCTCGTCGAGAGGGCGCTCACCTCGCTGCGCGCCGAGCTCCACCGTCGTGAGCTCGTCCTGGCGGCGGCTGGCGCCAAGGACGTCGAGGACCACGCAGACCAGGTCGCCCGTGGGCAGCTGACGACCGCCCTGCCGCGGCTCGTCATCGTCATCGACGAGTTCGCCTCCCTCGTGCGCGAGCTGCCGGACTTCGTCACCGGTCTCGTGGACATCGCCCAGCGTGGACGCTCCCTCGGCATCCACCTCGTCCTGGCGACGCAACGGCCCACGGGCGTCGTCTCGGCTGACATCCGTGCGAACACGGCCCTGCGCATCGCCCTGAGGGTGACGGACCCGTCCGAGAGCACGGACGTCATCGATGCCCCCGACGCCTCCGCGATCTCTCCGTCCACCCCCGGGCGGGCCTTCGTCAGGCTCGGCGCGGGCGCGCTCCTGCCCTTCCAGGCCGGACGGGTGGGCGGACGAGCGCCCGGCGCCGTCGTGACGCAGCCCGGCCCCGTCTGGAGCTGCCGTCTGGCGTGGTCGACGATCGGCGCGCTCCCGGAGCTCCCTCCCCAGGACGTGCGGGCGGACGACGACGAGGTCACCGATCTCGCACGCGTGGTCGCCGCGGCGGCCGCTGCCCACCGGCTCAGGGGAGGCTCGGCCCCGCACCGACCCGGGCTCGACGCCTTGCCCGACGTGGTGCTGCTCGACGACCTGCCTCAGACCCCCGTCGAGAGGCTGGCCGGCCGGACCGAGCGCCCAGGGGAGCAGGCCGCGGAGCTCGCGTCGTTGCCCTTCGGCCTGCAGGACCACCCTGCCCGACAGGCGCAGGAACCGGCAGTCCTCGACCTCGACGCCTCCGGTCACCTCTTCCTCGTCGGAGCGCCCCGATCGGGCCGCTCGCAGGTGCTCCGGACACTCGCTGCCTCGGTGGCCGAACGGACGTCGTGCGCCGATGTGCACCTCTACGGGATCGACTGCGGCAGCGGAGCGCTCCTGCCGCTCGCGGCCTTGCCGCACACCGGCGCGGTCGTGCAGCGCAGCGAGGTGGACCGTGTCCGGCGTCTGCTCGCGCGCCTCGTCTCGGAGACTCTGCGGCGGCAGGACGAGCTCGCCCGGCAGGGGCACGGCGGCGTCGCCGAGCAACGACGCGCGTCGGTCCTCGCCGACCGCATGCCGCACGTCGTGCTCATGATCGACCGGTGGGAGGGTTTCACGGCATCGCTCGGCGAGCTCGACCACGGGGAGCCCGTGGAGCAGGTGACGTTCTTGCTGCGCGAGGGTGCCGGTGTCGGGGTGCACCTCGTGGTCACGGGTGATCGACAGCTCATCACCGGTCGGCTCGCGACGATGGTCGAGGACAAGCTCGTCCTGCGACTGGCGGACCGCGCTGACTACGGGCTCGCCGGCCTGTCGCCGAGGACGCTGCCGGAGAGGATCGGAGACGGGCGGTGCTTCACGTCGGAGACGGCCGTCGAGACGCAGGTCGCACTCCTCTGCGACGATCCTGCTGCCAGCGCCCAGGCCGAGTCCCTGCGGGTCCGCGGCGCGTTCGCGACGGAGCGGGACAGGACTGTGCCGGCGGCCCGTCGCCCCTTCCGTCTCGAGCGCCTCGATGGGCCGGTGGCGTTCGGCGAGGCCTGGGCTCGGCGCTCGCCGGGGCTCCGGGCCGATGCCATGGTCGCCATGGTCGGTCTCGGGGGCGACGACATGGGCGTGGTCGGCCCCGACCTCGCCGCCGGAGCAGGGACTTTCCTCGTTGCAGGGCCCGGTCGCAGCGGACGGAGCACCGTGCTCCTGACGATGGCACGCTCCCTCCTGGCACAGGGCGTCGAGCTCGTCGTCGTCGCCCCGCGTGCCTCGCCGCTCCGTGAGCTCGAGTCCGTGCCCGGCGTCCTCTCGGTGCTCGCGACGGCGGCCGTGTCGGCCACCGACCTCGCGCCGTGGTTCGACGGTGGGCAGCGGCGCCGTGTGCTCGTGGTGGACGATGCGGAGACCGTCAAGGACTGCCCTGCCGCGGCGTGGCTGGCCGGCTTCGTCGCGTCGTGCGCGGAACGGGGGCAGGCCTTGGTCGCCGGAGGATCGTCGGCCGAGCTGGCCCACGGATTCACGGGGTGGCACGTCGACCTGAGACGGGCCCGCTGCGGAGCGCTGCTGAGCCCACAGGTGCCGGCGGAGGGCGACCTGATCGGGGCAGTCGTGCCCCGGAGCTCGCTGTCCGTCCGCCCTCGGATCGGAGTGGCTCAGGTCAACGTCGGCGACGGTGTCGTCCAGCCGGCCCAGGTGCCCGTGCCGTGAGCCGGCCGTCGTCCAGCAGCCCCGCCTGGTCATCGAAGGGCGGTCCCGGTCGTGGTCGGCTGACCGGAGCCAGCCGCGAGCGCGAGGCCCTCGTGGGATCGGAGTCGGCGACGACGCCGGCCGACGTGCGCACCTGCCGCGCCCGCGACGAGGAGCCCTCCGGCGAGCGAGATGCCGAGGGCGAGACCGCCAGCTCCGGACCCCGTGAAGGCGAGTGCGGCCGGCACCACGGGTGCGATCGGCGGTGCCTCGACGCGGAACGACTCGGACGCGTGCACCCGCATGTCGGTGAAGGCCGGGACGACCTGGTGCGAGTCGGGCCCCGGGGCCGTTCCCGGCGACGTGTAGACGAACGCGTACCCGCCGACGTCGCGGGCCACGAGGCACGGTGTCTCCACGTGGCCGGCGCCGGTCAGCGTCGTCGAGACACGTCCGGCCACCAGTCCTGCCGTCTCGAGGTCGCGGACATCACCAAGGTCGGTGTCGACGGCGGGCAGCTCGGCGAACGGGCCGATGAGCAGCGTGTCGACCACCACCTCCTCGACCTCGGGGTTCCACCTGCTCACCTCGAGCGAGTCGCTCACGCAGGTGTCCGGCGCGACGACCGATGCACCGACGACGGCTGTCTCGATGTCCGGTGCCCAGGGCACGACGGTGGTCTCCGAGGCTGTGCCGAACGCGGACCGCCAACCGTGCAGCCGGTCGCGCCCCTCCTCCTCGGCCGTGTCGGCAGGGTCGATCGACTCGACCCACGTGTACCAACCGCCAGCCGGCAGCGCGCACGCTGGGGTCGTGTACGTGCCGGGGCCCTCGACCACGCGGACCTCGACGTCGCAGACCGCAGGTGCGTCCACGGGCCAGTCGGCAGACTCGACGGGCCGTGCGGAGAACGGGCCGAGCAGACGGCTCCGGACGGTCACCGGGATGGGCGCCCAGCCTCCGTCGACCTCGATCCGCCCCCACTCCGACAACAGGCCGTCACCCGGCTCGACCGTGAGGGTCAGCTCATCGGTGACCTCCGTGCCCGCATCGGCGACGGCGTCGCTCGCCACTGTCGAGACACGCGGTCGGAACGGCAGCGGGGACAGCGCCGTGGCGCTCGCCGAGCCCGTCGCGGTGACGCTCGTGCCGCCGGTGAAGAGGATCATCTGAGACCCTGCCGGGCTGCTGCCCACGGTCATCACCCGGCCGTAGGGCAGGTCGTCGAAGCGCGCCTCGGCGCCCACGACGATCTGAGGGAGGTCGCCGACGGCCCGGAACGAGACCGTCTCGCCGTTCTGCACGGAGGAGGCGCTGCTCCCGTCCGCGAAGACGGCGCCTGACAGCATGACCGAGCCAGCGGGCCCGGGCGGGAGCTGTCCTGGGCCGCCCGCCACACGGTCGACCGCGACGTCGGCACGGAGGGTGCCGGTGCCGTCCGGCTGCAGGTCGACCGCCATCGACGCCGAGACCGACGTCGATGCCTCGCGAGCGGCCTCGTCCAGCATCTGCTGCATCTTCTCGAGGACGATCGGCCACCGCTCGTTCGCGCGGCCTGCGTAGTAGCGAGCGCTCCGGCCGGCGAGGCCGGTGATGCTCCACACCGCGAGCTGGCCTGCGGCGGCGGTGTCCTGGTCGTCGGTGCCGGCCCAGGTGCGGGCGATGTAGGCGAGCCGAGCGTGGTCGTCGCTGGAGATGTCGAAGACGTCCGGGCCGGTCGCGGTGTCGTACTCGTTGCCGACCGGTGACGACTTGCCGGCCTCCAGGCAGAAGGCCGTGCGGCCGTCGGCGAGCAGGTACGTGCCGAGGTAGGAGACGCCGTCCCCACGCCAGAGGTACCCGGTGCCGAGGCCTGTCGACGTGACGGCCCTCGCGGGCGAGGCGAGCGCGAGCGGTGCGACGAGCACCGCCAGGAGGAGCAGCAGGAGGGACAGGAGCAGGAGTCGCGGAGCCCGTGGCGGGGCGGTCTGAGGTGTCATGCGACGACGATGACGGGACGGGCCTGCGGGCATGACGCCCGCCTCCTCGTTCTGTGGACGTCAGCGCAGGGACGCTGCTCGGTGGAGGGAGCAGGGGAGGCATCGACGCGGCGTGAGCCGTTGGTCGATGCGAGCTGTGGAGGTGTCGGCGTGTGTCCGTGGCTGGCCGGGCCGCCGCCGCCCGTTCCCGTCGCTGAGCCCGGACATAACGACGCCCGCCGACCGCGATGCGGTGGGCGGGCGTCGCGGCGGTGTGAGGCGCTACTCGGTCTCGTCGAGGTCGACGTCCTGGTCGTCGAGGTCGTTCTCGGCGAGGCTTGGCTCGGCTTCACGCGGCGAACCACCCGTGGGGCCGTCGTTGCCGTCGCCGAGGCCCGGCAGCACGGTCTCGCCGGCGACCGCGTCGTTCGTGACGATCTGCTGGCTCTCCTCGAACTGGGTCTCCTCGTCGTAGGGCTCGTCGCCCGAGGATGCGGGGGTCTGGGTGTCGCTCATGGTGCGTCCTTCCGGTCGGTGGTGCGGTGCTGTTGGTGAGGAAGCGGCTCAGGCCAGGCCGAGCTGCTGCATCAGGCCGGCCTCGTCGGTGGCGCCCCAGCGCTCGACGAGCAGGCCGTCGTCGTCGAAGCGACCGACCTGGATGCCGCGCACCGTGAAGCTCTTGCCCGTGGCCTGGTGGCCCTGGAACGGCCCGGTGTGGGTACCGGTGATGGTGAAGACGGCGGTCACGTTCTCGTCGTCGGCGACGAGCGTCTCGACGCCCAGGTCGGCGTCGGGGAACGCGGTGAAGAAGTCGCTCCAGAACGCCTTGATGCCCTCGACGCCCGCGGGCGCACCCGGAGCCGGGTCGTGGTCGACGACGGCGGCGTGGAAACCCTCGCCGAGCCGGTCGATCTCGCGGGCGGTCAGGATCTCGCCGATCAGCTGCTGGGTGGCGACGTTCTTCTCTTTCGACATCTCGTTCTCCGTGTCTCTCGTGTGTGTCAGGTGGTTCCCGTCTACTCCCGCCCCGTGCCCCGCCCCCTGCGGAGCTTCACAGGGAACGAGCGCCGGGATCGTGCTCAGACGGCCGTGAGCAGGTGGTGCTCCTCGACCGCCTCCAGCGCGAGCACCTTGTAGCCCTCGCCCTCGAAGAACACCGTCATGCGGTCGCCCTCGGTGCTCATCACCGTGCCCTCGCCCCAGGCCGGGTGCGAGACGCGGGTGTCGGGGGCGAAGAGGGGAGCGTGCTCCGGGGCGTCGCCCCGCGCCTCCTCGGCTTCGGTCGGGCGGTCGGGCTCGGCCGCAGCGGCACGGCAGTCGTCGCAGTTGCCGCAGCGCTCGGGCGCCTCCTCGCCGAAGTAGCCGAGCAGGAACCGCCGACGGCAGCCGTGCGACTCGGCGTACGTGCGCATCATCTCGATGCGCGACTTCTCGACCCGCTCGCGTCCCTCGGCGACCTGGCGCGCCTCCTCGGCCGCCTCCTTCGAGGTGAGGTCGTTGGTGGCCTCGTAGCCCTTCGTCGTCTCGGCGATCACGCCCGCCTCGAGCAGCAGGTCGACGAGCCGCGAGACCTGCCGCGGCTTGAGCCCGGTCGCCTCGGTGATCGCCTTGCGCTTCACCGGCCCCGAAGAGGCGCGGATCGCCTCATGCACCCGCCGCAGCTCGGCTCGTGACGGCAGCCCCGCGGCGAAGAACGACCGCATCGACAGGTCTTCCGCCCGGTAGTGCAGGGTCGCGTCGGCCGGCTCGCCGTCACGCCCGGCCCGACCGATCTCCTGGTAGTAGGCGTCGAGCGACTCGGGCACGTCGGCGTGCACGACGAACCGGACGTCGGGCTTGTCGATGCCCATGCCGAAGGCACTCGTCGCGACGATCACGTCGATCTCGCCGGCGTGGAAGCGCTCGTGCAGGGCGCCCCGCTCGGCCGAGCGGAGGCCCGCGTGGTACGCCTCGACGGTGCGGTCGGGGCAGCGCTCTCCGATCTCGTCGGCGTAGCGCTCGCTCTCCTTGCGGGTGGCGACGTAGACGATGCCCGGCGTCGTGAGCTCGGCGACCTGCTCCACGATCGCCCGGCGCTTCTCAGCCTCGTCTTCGTGGCGGTGCACGGCGAGCGACAGGTTCGGGCGGTCGAAGCCACGGCTGATCACGAGCGGGTCGCGCAGCCGCAGCCGCGCGATCACCTCGTCGCGCACCGGGCCGGAGCCGGTCGCCGTCAGCGCGAGCACCGGCGGTCGGCCCAGCCGCTCGACGATCTCGCCCAGGTGCAGGTAGTCGGGCCGGAAGTCGTGGCCCCACGACGACACGCAGTGCGCCTCGTCGACGACCAGCAGGGACACGCCCGCGCGCGCCAGCCGCTCGACCGTCTCGTCGCGGGCCAGCTGCTCGGGGGCCAGGAACACGTAGGTGACCTCGCCGGCGTCGACGCGCCGCCAGCTCTCGTCGTTCTCGTCGTCGGTGTGGCCCGAGTTGACGTCGACGGCGGGCGGGGCGTCGGGGTGCCCGACGAGCCCGGCGACCTGGTCGGCCTGCAGGGCGATCAGCGGCGAGACGACGACGGTCGGGCCGTCGAGCAGCGCGCCCGCGACCTGGTAGATCGCGCTCTTGCCGAAGCCCGTGGGCATGATGCCGAACGTGTCGCGCCCCGCGAGCAGGGACTCGACCGCCTCGACCTGGGCGGGCTTGAGGTCGTCCCACTCGAAGAGGCGGGCGGCGACGTCGGCGATGCGGTCGCGGTCGGTGCTGTGGGCAGTGCGGGTGCTGGTGCGGGTGCTGCGGGCGGTGCGGGTGGTGGTCATGCGGCGTCCTCGTGGTGCGTCCCGGCACCGGAGCGCGCCGAGACGGTCCATACGATGCCGGGGGCCACCGACACGCGCGCCGTCCACAGGGGATCGGCAGAGACGCCTCCCCATCCGTACCCCAGGGCCGGGAGGGTACGCCTCCGCGCCTCCTCAGGTCCGTGCCCGAGAGGGGCCCGGAGGCCAGGCGCTAGGCTGGCCCAGGCCTGTTCGTCCCGACGTCGAGACAGACGCGAGGTGGGCGACGAGGCCGGTGCCGACTCGGTCGGCAGCCCCTCCAGAGCACTGGCGCAGCGATGCGGATTGGAAGAACAGCGTGGATCTTTTCGAGTACCAGGCCAGGGACTTGTTCGAGTCCTACGGCGTGCCCGTCCTGCCGGGAGTCGTCGCCGACACCCCGCAGGAGGCGCGGGCCGCAGCCGAGCAGATGGGCGGCGTGACCGTCGTCAAGGCCCAGGTCAAGGTCGGTGGCCGAGGCAAGGCCGGTGGCGTCAAGGTGGCGAAGACCCCGGACGACGCGGAGGCTGCGGCCGAGGCGATCCTCGGGCTCGACATCAAGGGCCACGTCGTCAAGCGCGTCATGGTCGCGGGTGGAGCGCAGATCGCCCAGGAGTTCTACTTCTCGGTGCTGCTCGACCGGGCGAACCGCTCGTACCTCTCGCTCTGCAGCGTCGAGGGCGGCATGGAGATCGAGCAGCTCGCCGTCGAGAAGCCCGAGGCCCTCGCCCGCGTCGAGGTCGATCCCCTCGCGGGCATCGACCTCGCGAAGGCCGAGGAGATCGCTCGGGCCGGCGGGTTCCCCGACGAGCTCGTCTCGAAGGTCGCCCCCGTGCTCGTCAAGCTGTACGAGGTGTACGCCGGCGAGGACGCGACGCTCGTCGAGGTCAACCCGCTCGTGCTGACCGAGCAGGGCGACATCGTCGCCCTCGACGGCAAGGTCACGATCGACGAGAACGCCGACTTCCGCCACCCCGGCCACGCCGACCTCGAGGACGCCGACGCGGCGGACCCGCTCGAGGCCAAGGCGAAGGCGTCGGGCCTCAACTACGTGAAGCTCGACGGCGAGGTCGGCATCATCGGCAACGGCGCGGGGCTCGTCATGTCGACCCTCGACGTGGTCGCCTACGCCGGCGAGGCACACGGCGGGGTCAAGCCCGCGAACTTCCTCGACATCGGCGGCGGAGCGAGCGCCGAGGTCATGGCCGCCGGCCTCGACGTCATCCTCGGCGACGAGCAGGTCAAGAGCGTCTTCGTGAACGTCTTCGGCGGCATCACGGCATGCGACGCCGTGGCGAACGGCATCGTCTCGGCCCTGGGCATCCTCGGCGACGCGGCCACCAAGCCGCTCGTCGTGCGCCTCGACGGCAACGCCGTCGACGAGGGCCGACGGATCCTGGCGGAGGCGGCGCACCCGCTGGTCACCGTCGTCGCGACCATGGACGAGGCTGCCGACAAGGCCGCCGAACTGGCTTCGAAGTAAAGGGACAGAGCACAACCATGTCGATCTTCCTCAACAAGGACAGCAAGGTCATCGTTCAGGGCATCACCGGCGGCGAGGGCACCAAGCACACGGCGCTGATGCTGAAGGCGGGCACCCAGGTCGTCGGCGGCGTGAACGCCCGCAAGGCCGGCACCACCGTCACCCACGGCGACGTCACCCTTCCCGTCTTCGGCACGGTCGCCGAGGCGATCACCGAGACCGGCGCCGACGTCTCGATCGTCTTCGTGCCGCCGGCGTTCGCGAAGGACGCCGTCGTCGAGGCCGTCGAGGCGGGCATCCCGCTCGTCGTCGTCATCACCGAGGGCATCCCCGCGCAGGACGCGGCGGAGTTCTGGGCGCTCGCGAAGTCGAAGGGCGGCGCCACCCGCATCATCGGCCCGAACTGCCCCGGCATCATCACGCCGGGCGAGTCGCTCGTCGGCATCACGCCGGCGAACATCACCGGCGCCGGCCCGATCGGCCTCGTCTCGAAGTCGGGCACCCTGACCTACCAGATGATGTTCGAGCTGCGCGACCTCGGCTTCTCGACCGCCATCGGCATCGGCGGCGACCCGGTCATCGGCACGACGCACATCGACGCCCTCGAGGCGTTCGAGGCCGACCCCGACACCAAGGCGATCGTGATGATCGGCGAGATCGGCGGCGACGCCGAAGAACGAGCCGCCGACTACATCAAGGCGCACGTGACGAAGCCGGTCGTCGGCTACGTCGCCGGCTTCACCGCTCCCGAGGGCAAGACGATGGGCCACGCCGGCGCCATCGTCTCCGGCTCGGCGGGCACGGCCCAGGCCAAGAAGGAGGCGCTCGAGGCCGCCGGGGTCAAGGTCGGCAAGACGCCGAGCGAGACCGCGGCCCTGCTGCGCGAGGTGTACGCGGCCCTCTGAGGTCGTCGCGCGGTGCCGTGACCGGCACCGCGCCTCCTGGGCGGGCGTGTTCGTCCGGCCCGGTCCGTCACGACGGACCGCGGTCGACGCACACGCCCGCCTTCGTGCGTCCCCGGCTGCTCGGCACGGCACGTCGGCCGCCCAGCGGCCCGGCGGTACAGTCGTGCCCGATGAACCGCCCTGTCACCGCCGTCTTCGCCGCGCTCGAGGCCCTGCTCGTCGTCGGCATCGGCGTCGGGCTGCCCGTCGTCGTCCTCAGCCTCCTCTGGGCGTTCCAGTACGGCCTCCAGATCGACTGGATCGTCTTCTGGCGCGCCGCCGTCGACATCTGGCTCGTCGGGCACGGCGTCGACCTCGACCTGCAGCTGGGAGCGGCGACGGCCGCGGCCTCCGGCGTCCCGGGGGCCGAGGCCCCCTTCGCCGTGACGATCGCCGCGCTCGGCTTCTCGGTCCTGACCGTGCTGCTCGGGGTGCGCGCCGGTCGTGCCGTCGCCGAGACGGCGCACCGTGTCGTCGGGGTCGTCAGCACGGTCGGGGTCTTCGCCCTGCTGAGCCTGCTGGTCACCGCCACGGCCCAGCATCCCCTGGCCTCGCCCGTCCTGTG
Organism: Frigoribacterium sp. PhB116; assembly: GCF_004364285.1. Classification (GTDB taxonomy): domain Bacteria; phylum Actinomycetota; class Actinomycetes; order Actinomycetales; family Microbacteriaceae; genus Frigoribacterium. The sequence continues at coordinate 268,774 of NZ_SOBE01000002.1, forward strand.
GCAGGGGATCGTCCTGCCGACGCTCGTCTACGCCGTGCCCGTCGTGGTGATGGCCGAGGTCACGCGCCGACGTCGCGGCGAGCCGGCCGACCCCGTCACGGGCGCGCTGTTCTCGGTCGTCGCCCGTGCGCCACGCACCGCTCGCGTCGTCGCCGCCGCAGGGCTCCGCATCGGCACGGCGAGCGCGGCCGGCGTGCTCGCCGTCTCCGGCGTCGTCGTCGGCGTGCTGATGCTCACGAACTACGGCGAGCTGATCACCCTCTACGAAGGCGCGCACGCCGGGCTGCTGGGCGGCATCGCCCTGACCCTCGGCCAGCTCGCCCTGCTGCCCGACCTGGTCGTCTGGGCCGCCTCCTGGTTCGTCGGCCCCGGCTTCGCGCTCGGCACCGGCTCGGGCGTCTCGCCGCTCGGCACCTCGGTGGGGCCGATGCCCGCCGTGCCCTTCCTCGGGGCGCTGCCGACCGCCTCCTCGTCGTTCGCCTTCGTCGGGCTGCTCGTGCCGGTCGTCGCCGCGTTCGTCGTGACGACCCTGCTGCGCCCGCGGATCGAGCGGCTGCTCGCCGAGTCCGGATCGGCCGACGTGCTGCGTCGCGTGCTCGTCGGGGTCGCCGGCGGAGTCGTCGCCGGGGTGCTGCTCGGCCTGCTCGCCTGGTCGGCCTCCGGAGCCGCGGGGCCCGGCCGGCTCGCCCACGTCGGGCCCGATCCCCTGCTCGTCGGCGCGTTCGGGGCCCTCGAGGTCGCCGTGCCCTCCGTGCTGGCGATGGTCGTGTCGCTTCGGAGCTTCCTCGGGCACGACGACGACTCGGCGGCTGCTCCCGCAGGAGGCGCGCGTCCGGCCGACGACGTCGAGACCGGCCCGCAGCCGGTGCTGTCGGGCACGTCCCCGTGGTCGCGGTCGTCGACGGGTGCTACGGCCACGATCTCCGGCCTCGCGCCGGAGCGCGCGTCCGGCCACTCGCCTGAGCGCACGGCCGACGACCGGACCGGCGCTGGCGGAGGCGGAGGCGCCGCCGCCCGCCTCGGATCCGACCACGACGAGACGACCGATCTCGGCGCGGAGCCTCTCGTGCCCTCGTCCGGCGCCGGGGCCGACGGCGCCGAGGCCGACGGCGACGCGGGCGACGAGACCGACCGCGCGGCCGGCCGGCGACGCCGACTGGGGGAGCGGCTGCGTCGGTTCCGTCCGCATCGCCGCACCGACGGCACGGACAGCGGGGACCGCACGGACAGCGGGGACCGCGCGGACAGCAAGGACAGCGGTGACCACGCGGCCGGCGGGGACGGATCGGCTCACACGCACGACGGAGCCGCTGCTCGGTCGGACGCCCGGACGCCTCCGGCCACCGAGGCCGACACGGGCGAGACCGCCGTCGTCGAGACGGGGCTGCGCGCGCCCGGCGACCGCGTCCACGACCCCCGCGAGGTGCACGTCGACGCGGCGCGCGCCGCGCGTGCCGCACGCGACCGGGATCGCGACCACGCCCGCGACCGCGAGGAGCACGACGACGAGCGCGACGGCCCCGCCCCGTGGTGGCGCAGGCTCGGAGCGACCGCCGACCGGCCGGCCCCGGGGCCCGACGACGACGAGACCGAGCCGGTCCGCGGTCTCGACCGCTGACCCGCTCCTCCTCGGGCCTAGAGGGTCCAGAGGATCCGGAGGGCCCAGAGGACCCAGAGGACCCGGAAGCCGCCGAAGCCCCGGGGGCCCCCGCCTCGGCCACTAGGCTTGCCGGGTGCTGAAGCTCGTGGTGCTCATCTCCGGTGGCGGCTCGAACCTGCGTGCCCTGCTCGAGGCCGCGCACCACGACAGCTACCCCGCCCGCGTCGTCGCCGTCGGTGCCGACCGCGAGGCCGACGGCCTCGAGCACGCCGAGCACTTCGGGGTGCCGACGTTCACCGTGCCGTTCTCGAGCTTCGACGACCGGGCGTCGTGGGGCGACGAGCTGCTCGCGCAGATCCGCCAGTGGCAGCCCGACCTCGTCGTGCTGAGCGGCTTCATGCGGCTGCTGCCCGTCGGGGTCGTCGACGCGCTCAGCCCGCACCTGATCAACACCCACCCGGCGTACCTGCCCGAGTTCCCGGGCGCGCACGGCGTGCGGGACGCGATCGCGGCCGGCGTCGACCAGACCGGCGCGAGCGTCATCGTCGTCGACGCCGGCGTCGACAGCGGCCCGATCCTGGCGCAGCGCCGCATCCCCGTGCTGCCGGGCGACGACGAGTCGTCGCTCCACGACCGCATCAAGATCGTCGAGCGCGAGCTGCTGGTGCAGACCGTGCGCGAGATCGCCGACGGAACGACCGACCTCGAGGAGACGAGACCCGCATGAGCGGCCACCAGATCGACCCCAGCCTCTACCGCGACCGGGACGCCGTCCCCGTGCGTCGTGCGCTCATCAGCGTGAGCGACAAGACCGGACTCCTCGACCTGGCCGAGGCGCTCGCCACGGCGGGTGTCGAGATCGTGTCGACGGGCTCGACCGCGTCGACCATCCGCGACGCAGGACACGACGTCACCGACGTGAGCGCCGTCACCGGGTTCCCCGAGTCGCTCGACGGACGGGTCAAGACGCTGCACCCCGGCATCCACGCGGGAGTGCTCGCCGACCTGCGCCTCGAGTCGCACGAGCAGCAGCTCGCCGAGCTCGACATCGCGCCGTTCCAGCTCGTCGTCGTCAACCTCTACCCGTTCGTCGAGACGGTCGCGTCGGGTGCCGAGGCGCCGGCCGTGATCGAGAACATCGACATCGGCGGGCCTGCCCTCGTGCGCGCCGCCGCCAAGAACCACGCGAACGTGGCCATCGCCGTGTCGCCCGCCAGCTACGGGCAGATCGTCAAGTCGCTCACGCTCGGCGGCACCACCCTGGCCCAGCGGCAGCGCCTGGCCGGTGAGGCCTTCGCGCACACCGCCGCCTACGACACGGCCGTCGCCGCCTGGTTCGCCGAGAACGTCGGGGCGCGGGCCGAGCACGAGGCCGGTGCCGACGCGGCGACCACAGCCGAGGAGGCGCGGGCCGGGTCGGCAGCGTTCGACGCCCCCCAGCACGTCGTCCTCGAGGGCACGCGGCAGGCCACGCTCCGCTACGGCGAGAACTCGCACCAGCAGGCGGCGCTGTACGCGTCGCCCGAGGGCGCCGGCATCGCCCAGGCAGAGCAGCTGCACGGCAAGGAGATGTCGTACAACAACTACGTCGACGCCGACGCCGCCCTGCGCGCCGCCTACGACTTTGCCGAGCCGGCCGTGGCGATCATCAAGCACGCCAACCCCTGCGGCATCGCCGTCGCCTCGGCGGACGCCGTCGACGCGATCGCCGACGCGCACCGTCGCGCCCACGCCTGCGACCCCGTGTCGGCCTACGGCGGCGTCATCGCCGCGAACCGCCCGGTGACCCTCGCCATGGCCGAGACGGTGAAGGACATCTTCACCGAGGTCGTCATCGCCCCCGCCTTCGAGCCCGAGGCGCTGGCGCTGCTGCAGACGAAGAAGAACATCCGGCTGCTCGTGCTGCCGGCCGACTTCGCCCGCCCGACCGTCGAGGCGCGGCAGATCTCGGGCGGCCTGCTCGTGCAGCAGGTCGACTCGTTCGACGCCTTCTCCTCGCAGGGCTGGACGCTGGCCGCGGGCGACGAGGTCGATGCCGCCACGCGCGCCGACCTCGAGTTCGCCTGGCGGGCCTGCCGCTCGGTGAAGTCGAACGCGATCCTGCTGGCCGACGCCGGCGCCTCCGTGGGCGTGGGCATGGGCCAGGTCAACCGGGTCGACTCGTGCCAGCTGGCCGTGACGAGGGCGGGGGAGCGAGCCCGCGGCTCGGTCGCCGCCTCCGACGCGTTCTTCCCGTTCGCCGACGGCCTGCAGGTGCTGCTCGACGCGGGCGTGCGCGCGGTCGTCCAGCCCGGCGGGTCGATCCGCGACGACGAGGTCGTCGCGGCGGCCGCCGCCGCGGGCGTCACGATGTACTTCACCGGCGAGCGGCACTTCTTCCACTGAGCCGTCGAGTCGTCGTCGACGGACGCCCCGGCCCATGCGGCCGGGGCGTCCGTCGTCCGCCGTCAGCCGGCCGTGGTGGCACGCACGTGCCGCTCCCTCCGCCCGCTCCGCCCGCGCGCGGCCACGGCCGCCAGGCCACGGCCGCCAGGACACCTGTCGCGCATCTTCTCCTCGCTCGCCCTTGCGGGGGAGGTGTCAGCACACATATCCTGAAAAGCTGCTCACAGCCGGTCGCTCGCGACTGACATGACGGACGAACGACGACCTGCACAGGAGGACACGATGAACTCGACGCTGACCACGGTGGCCTCGGCCCCCGCCGGTGACCTCGTGCCTGCCTCCCGCACCTCCGTCGCCGCCCGCCGGGCCGCCCGGACCCTCGTCGGCTAGGCCGACCGGGACGCACGCCGGGCTCGCCGCCAGCACCGCATCTCCTCCACCCGAGCGCCTCGTGCGCTCCACATCAGGGTCGCCGCCGTGCCCTCCCCAGGGCACCGGGCCGCGACTCCCTCCCCAGCCGGTCGTCGCCGTGACGGCACCGACCCTCCAGATCACGACACTTGGATCAGCCATGTCCCCGAAGTCCCCTCCGCCCCCGTCCGCGCCGCCGCGTCGCCCGTCGACGTTCCGTGCGCTGATGCGGCTCCACCCCTACGCGAAGCCGGCCATCCCGCGCATCGTGCTCGGCGCCGTCGCCGCGCTCGCCGCCGCCGTCGTCGCCCTGCTCATCCCCGCCGTGCTCCAGCTGCTGGTCGACGGTCCGCTGTCGAGCGGCGACCGTGCCCAGGTGTGGCCCGCCTTCGCCGTCGTCCTCGGGCTCGGCATCGTCGAGGCCGTCATGATCGGCCTCCGTCGACGGCTCGTCCTCACGCCCAGCACCCATGTCGAGGCGTCGATGCGCAACTCGCTCTACGCGAAGCTGCAAGACCTGCCGGTGGCGTTCCACGACCGGTGGCAGAGCGGCCAGCTGCTCAGCCGGTCGGTCAGCGACCTCTCGCTGATCCGGCGCTGGCTCGCCTTCGGCGTCGTGCTGCTCGTCGTCAACGTGCTGACGATCGTCGTCGGCTTCGCGGTGCTCTTCTTCTACAGCTGGGCGCTCGCGATCCTCTTCATGGTCGCGTCGATGCCCGTGTTCTTCGTCAGCTTCGCGTTCGAGAAGCGCTACTCGATCGTCGCGCGGCGCAGCCAGGACCAGGTCGGCGACCTCGCGACCAGCGTCGAGCAGAGCGTGCACGGCATCCGGGTGCTCAAGGCCTTCGGCCGCGGCAAGCACTCGCTCGACGAGTTCGCCAAGCAGGCCGACGACCTGCGCGGCACCGAGATCGAGAAGGCCCAGGCGATCAGCCGCCTGTGGCTGTGGCTGCTGCTCGTGCCCGACGTCGCCTTCGCCCTCTGCCTGCTCGGCGGCATCTGGCTGGCCGCCGACGGTCAGCTGACCGTCGGGCAGCTGTTCGCGTTCTTCGCGACGGCCACCGTGCTGCGCTGGCCCGTCGAGTCGATCGGGTTCTTGCTCTCGATGACGTTCGACACCCGCACGGCCGCCGACCGGTTCTTCGAGGTGCTCGACAGCGAGAACGCGATCACCGATCCTGCCGAGCCGGCCACCATCGAGGCGCCGGAGGGGCGGCTCGAGTTCGCCGACGCGCACTTCCGCTACCAGGACAGCCCGGCCCAGTACCCGGACCTCGTCAACGGTGTCGACCTCGTCGTCGAGCCGGGCGAGACCATGGCCCTCGTGGGGCTCACCGGCTCGGGCAAGACGACGCTGCTCGCGCTCGTCTCGCGGCTCTACGACGTCACGGGCGGCAGCGTCCGGATCGACGGCGTCGACGTGCGTGACCTGTCCCGGCAAGAGCTGCGCCGCCTGGTCGGCATGGCGTTCGAGGACGCGACGCTGTTCAGCGCCTCCGTCCGCGACAACGTGCTGCTGGGCCGTCCCGACCTCGCCGACGACCCCGCCGAGGCCGACCGCGTCATGCGCGAGGCCCTCGAGATCGCCCAGGCCGACTTCGTCGACCGCCTGCCCGACGGCGTCGACACCCGTGTCGGCGAAGAGGGGCTGAGCCTGTCGGGCGGGCAGCGCCAGCGGCTCGCCCTGGCGCGCGCCGTCGCGGCGCGCCCCGCGATCCTCGTGCTCGACGACCCGCTGTCGGCGCTCGACGTCGACACCGAGGCCCGGGTCGAGGCCGGCCTCCGCCGGGTGCTCGCGTCGACGACCTCGTTGATCGTCGCGCACCGTCCGTCGACGGTGACCCTCGCCGACCGCGTCGCCCTGCTCGAGAACGGCAGGGTCACCGCGGTCGGCACCCACTCCGACCTGCTCGCCACGAACGAGCACTACCGCTGGGTGATCTCGTCCCTCGACGACGACACCACGCCCGCCCGAGAGGAGGTGCTGGCATGACCGAGCAGACGACGAACGACCAGGCCACGCGCCGCACCGATGACGCGCCCGACGGCGCGGTCCGTGACGATCGCATGGTCGACGGCACCGGGGGCGGCCCCGCCCACGAGGCCCTCGACGGCCGCACCCCGGCCGAGAAGCGGGCCGAGCAGGGCTCGACGACCCAGGGCGTCCGCGGCGAGGAGCGCGACGACTTCACCAAGGCCGAGAGCAAGCGGCTCCGTCGACGGTCGCTGCGCCTCCTCGGCTCGCTGATCCGTCCGCTGCGCTGGCGGCTGGCGCTGATGGCGGTCGTCGTCATCGTCAGCACCGCCTCCCAGGTGGCCGGCCCCGCCCTGATCGCGTTCGGGATCGACACCGCCCTGCCGGCGCTGATGGACCGACAGGACTGGGCGCCGGCGATCCTCGTGGTCGTCGTGTACCTCGTGACGGGCGTGCTCGGCGCGGTGCTGATGGCGCAGTACACGGTGCTGTCGGCGCGGATCAGCCAGGCGATCCTGTTCGACCTGCGCAAGCGCCTGTTCCTGCACACGCAGCGGCTCAGCCTCGAGTTCCACGAGACGTACACGTCGGGGCGCATCATCTCGCGCCAGACGAGCGACCTCGACTCGATCCGCGAGCTGCTCGACTCGGGCATCAACCAGCTCGTCTCGGGCCTGCTCTACATGGGGTTCACCGCGATCGCGCTCGTCAGCCTCGACGCGCCGAGCGGGCTCGTGCTCGCCGTCGCGCTCATCCCGCTGATCGCGCTGACGCGGTGGTTCCAGGTGCGCTCGCAGAAGCTGTTCCGCGCCACGCGCGTCGCCAGCGCCCGGGTGATCGTGCACTTCGTCGAGACGATGACGGGCATGCGGGCGGTGCAGGCGTTCCGCAAGGAGGCGCGCAACGAGAAGGAGTACGCGGGCTACGTCGAGGAGTACCGCCAGGCCAACTCGAAGGTGTTCACGCTCTTCGGCACGTTCGACCCGGGCCTGGTGCTGATCGGCAACGCCACCCTCGCGGCGGTCGTGCTCTTCGGCGGGTTCCGCGTGATCGACGGCTCGCTCGAGATCGGCGCCCTGCTCGCGGCGGCGCTGTACGCGAAGCGCTTCTTCGACCCCGCAGAAGAGATGGCCATGTTCTACAACGGCTACCAGTCGGCCTCGGCGGCGCTCGAGAAGATCTCGGGCGTCCTCGAGGAGGAGCCGAGCGTGCCCGACCCCGAGTCGCCCGTCGACCTGCGGCACGCGAAGGGCGCCGTCGTCTTCGACGACGTCGAGTTCGCGTACTCGGCCGACACGGTCGTGCTGCCCGAGTTCGACCTCGACGTGCCCGCAGGGCAGACCATCGCGCTCGTCGGCTCGACCGGCGCGGGCAAGTCGACGCTGGCCAAGCTCATGTCGCGGTTCTACGACCCGACCCGCGGCCGCGTCACGCTCGACGGCGTCGACCTGCGCGACCTGCACCCGAAGGACCTGCGGCGGGCCATCGTCATGGTCACGCAGGAGGCGTACCTGTTCTCGGGCTCGGTGGCGGACAACATCTCGCTCGGCAAGCCGGACGCGACGCGAGACGAGATCGAGCGCGCCGCCCGCGCAGTCGGCGCCCACGAGTTCATCGTGGCGCTGCCCGACGGGTACGACACCGACGTGAACAAGCGCGGCGGGAGGGTCTCGGCCGGGCAGCGCCAGCTGCTGTCGTTCGCGCGGGCGTTCATCGCCGACCCGGCGGTGCTCATCCTGGACGAGGCGACCGCGTCGCTCGACATCCCGTCCGAGCGCATGGTGCAGGAGGCCCTGCAGACCCTGCTCGCCGACCGCACCGCCGTGATCATCGCGCACCGGCTGTCGACGGTGGCGATCGCCGACCGGGTGCTCGTCATGGAGCACGGTCGCGTCGTGGAGGACGGCACGCCCGCCGACCTCATCGCCGGCACCGGGCGGTTCGCACAGCTGCACGCGGCCTGGCGCGACTCGCTCGTGTAGGCGTCGCCCTCCTCCTCGTTCAGGAAGATCTGTCCTGCGTTGCGCAGCGGGGGGAGTCGTTCTCCTGAACGGTGCACGGTTCAGGAGGCGGCCCGCCCGTTCTCCTGAGTCGTGCGCGGCGGGCGTCAGCCGTGCCAGGTCGTGCGCTACGCATGCTCCGATCGAAGCGCCTGGCAGTCTCGAGCGCGTCAGTCGAACGGGTCGACCGGCTCGTCCGACAGGCTGACGTCGGGCCACCAGGAGGCGCGCTCGAGGTCGACCCGGACCGTGCCGGTCCGCGACCACCGCAGCGGCGTCCCCTCGGTGCGCCAGTGCTCGAGCGCACGCTGGCCGTGGCCCTCGGGTGCGTGCCCGGACGCCTTCACGATCCGCCACCACGGCAGGTCCGAGCCCGCGTGCGCCATCACTTTGCCGACGCCGCGCGACGAGCGGGAGCCGACGGCCGCCGCCACCGAGCCGTACGACATGGCCCGCCCCTCCGGCACGGACTCGACGACCGAGACGACGCGCGAGACGAAGTCGTCGCCTGACGGGGCGTCGTCAGTCGGGGCGTCGTCGGGCGCAGCCGCCCCCGCGGTCACTCGCCCTGCGGCGTCGGGCTGATGGTGAGCGCCGCGAGGTGCTCGCCGTACGGCGTCTCGCCGACGACCTCGAAGCCGATGTGGGCGAAGAAGCGCTCCGGGCCGTCGTCGCCCGGCTCGTAGATGACGGTGAGCGTGTCGAAGCCGCGGCTGCGCGCCTCGCCTGCGAGGGCGTGGATCGCGAAGCGCCCGACGCCCCGGCCCTGGTGCTCGGCCGAGACGTTGACCCGCCAGATGCAGCTGCGCAGGGACTCGTCGTCGGCGTCCGCGTCGAAGTTGCCCATGATGAAGCCGACGACCTCGTCGCCGTCGAGCACCACGCGCGGCCAGGCCGTCGTCGGGTTCACGTACGCCTCGGCGATCGAGTGCGAGACCGGGGCCACGTACTGTTCCTGGCCCGGCTTCAGCGTCAGGTTGTTGGCCGCCACGACGGTGGCGGCGGACAGGGTCTCGAGGCGCAGGTCCGTCATGGCCTCAGGGTAACGGGGCACCCCCGCCCGGCACCACCGTCGCGGGTGGGAGGATCGGGGCATGCAGACCGACCGAGGCCCGGCGAAGCCGTGAGGCGCGGCACCAACCTCCCGGCCGTCGGCGGCTACAACCGCTCGGTCGTGCTCGACGCGGTGCGGCGTGAGGCGGCCGGGCTCAGCCGGACGGAGATCGCCGAGCGCACCGGCCTCAGCCCGCAGGCGGTGACGAACGTGTCGCGACGGCTGCTGGACGCCGGCCTGATCCGCGAGAGCGGCACCGTCATCAGCGGTCCGGGCAAGCCGCGCACCATGCTGCAGCTCGAGCCGGGAGGCAGCTTCGCGCTCGGGGTCCACGTCGACCCCGCGGTCGTGACCTACGTGCTGCTCGACCTGCACGGCACCGTGGTGGCGCACACGCAGACCCCCACCCCGTCCGCGTCGCGGCCCGACGAGGTCGTGGGGCTGATCGCCCGGACGGTGGACGGGCTCGTGGCGGGCTCCGGCGTGGACCGCGCGCGCCTCCTCGGGATCGGCATCGCGGCGCCGGGGCCGATCGACGTCGAGGAAGGAGTCGTCCTCGACCCGCCGATGCTGCCGCGCTGGCGGCACGTGCCCCTGCGCCGGGCGATCGCCGAGGCGACGGGGCTGCCCGTGCTGCTCGAGAAGGACGTCGCCGCGGCTGCCGTCGCCGAGCTCTGGTTCAGCGACGGCGCCTCCCGGCGGGACTTCGCCTTCGTCTACTACGGCACGGGCTTCGGCACCGGGCTCGTCATCGGCCGCGACGTCGTGCGGGGGTCGAGCTCGAACGCGGGCGACTCCGGACACGTGACCGTCGCCTCCTCGGGTCGCCGCTGCACCTGCGGCCGGATCGGCTGCGTGGGCGAGCTGATCACCCCCCACGCGCTCGTCCGCCAGGCGGTCGAGGCCGGCGTGCTCACGGCGGACGACCTGCTGGTCGACGTGCTCGACGCGGCCCGCTCGGAGGGCGACCCCGACGACCTGCACCGGATCGAGGAGGCTCTGGTCGCGTTGGCGGGCAAGGCCGCGGACGGCGACGAGGGGGCCCTCGAGATCCTGCACGAGGCTGCGCGGCACCTCGCCCGGGCAGTCGTGGTCGTGCTCAACCTGCTCGACCTCGCCGAGGTCGTCTTCGGCGGACCGTTCTGGCACGTCGTCGCCCCCTGGGTGCTCCAGGTGCTGCCGGAGGCCGTGCGGTCGTCGGCAGCGCTCATCGCCAAGCACCCGATCGCCCTCGAGCAGTCGGCCATCGGCACGGACGTCGCGGCGGTGGGCGCCGCCTGCCTCGTGCTCGACCACGCCTTCTCGCCCAGGCCGTCGGCGCTGCTCATCTCCGCCTAGGGGCGGGCGCCGGGCGCGGCGGACCGGGGCCCTCGGTCGAGTGTCACAGCTCGGTCACGAAGTCTTGACAAGCAATAACTCCATACGGTGTAGTAACTCCACGGACCGGCGACGACGCCGGTCGAGCGATGGAGCAAGGGAGCACCATGACTCGCACGACGAACACCCGACGACGTCGCGTGCTGGCGGTCGCCGCCGCAGCGACGACCACCGTCCTGCTGGCAGCCGGCTGCGCCGGGGGCAGCGGCGGAGGCGACGAGGACACGCTCAAGGTGGCGTACCAGAAGTTCGGCACCTTCACCCAGATGGACGACCACATGAAGGCCGTCGCCGCAGAGTTCGAGGCGGCTAACCCGGACATGACCGTCGAGCTCGTCCCCATCGCCGGCCAGAACGACGACTACTTCACCAAGCTCGCCCTGATGAACCGCTCCCCCTCTACCGCCCCCGACGTGCAGTACGAGGACACGGCCAAGCTGAAGAGCGACGCCGCGGCCGGGTTCCTGCTGCCCCTGGACGAGTACACCGAGGCCTGGGACGACTGGGACATGTTCTACGTCAACGCCAAGGAGGCGGGGGTCGGCGAGGACGGCAAGCTCTACGGAGTCCCGATGGGCACCGACACGCGGGCGCTCTGGTACAACAAGGAGCTCTTCGCCGCTGCAGGCCTGCCCGTGCCGTGGGAGCCCGCCACCTGGGACGACGTCCTCGACGCGGCCGCGACGCTGAAGGAGGCCTCCCCGGACGTCGTGCCCTTCAACATCTACTCCGGCAAGCCGCAGGGCGAGGGCGCCACGATGCAGGGCTTCGAGATGCTGCTCTACGGCACCGAGGGCGGCACCCTCTTCGACGACGACGAGGGCAAGTGGGTCACCCGGTCGCAGGGCTTCGTCGACTCCCTCGGCTTCATCGAGGACGTCTACCAGGGCGGGGTCGGCCCGACCCCCGAGCAGGCGCTCGACACCAACATCGCCACGATCGTCGGCGGCGAGTGGCTCCCGCAGTCGAAGGTCGGCATCGCCCTCGACGGGTCGTGGCTGAGCGGTACCTGGCTCGAGACGGGCACGAACCCGTGGCCGGAGTGGAGCGAGGTGCTCGGCCAGGCGCCCATGCCCACCCAGGACGGGCAGGCCCCGGGCGCGGTCAGCATGTCGGGCGGCTGGACCCTCGCGGTCGGCGCGAACAGCGCGAACCCCGACAAGGCGTTCGAGTTCATCGAGCAGTCGCTGAGCAAGGAGGGCTCGCAGTCCTACGACATCGCCGCGAGCCAGATCGCCGTGCGGAGCGACGTCGCCGAGGACCCGGAGTACGTCGCCGCCAACCCCTCGTTCGAGTTCTTCTCGTCGATCGTCCCCGTGACGCACTTCCGCCCGGCCACCACCGACTACAACCGCATCTCGAGCGAGATCACCATCGCGATGGAGGCGGTGATGACCGGCCAGCAGAGCCCCGAGGAGGCGGCGGCCGCGTACGACGAGGCCCTGGTCGGCATCGTCGGCGAGGACGCCACGGTCGAGGCCGACTGACGATGGCGACCCTCGCTCCTGCCCCGGTCGGTCGCGACGGCGACCGACCGGGCGGCCCCGGTGCGCGCCCGGGAGGTGAGCCGTCCGGTCGCCGGGCGGGCGCCTCCCGGGCCCGTGCCCTCCGCACCGCCGGACGCACCGTCCCGCTGGTGCCCGCGATCGTGCTGCTCGCGATCTTCCTGCTCGGCCCCGTCATCTCGTCGTTCTACGGGTCGTTCACCAACGCCTCCCTGACCGGCTACGCCGCCGGCGGCTCGGAGTTCGTCGGCTTCGCGAACTACCGCGAGCTATTCGCCGACCCCGACTTCCTCAAGTCGGTGCTGCTCACGCTCGCGTTCGTGTTCTTCTCCGCCGTGGTCGGGCAGAACGTCGTCGGGCTCGGCGTCGCCCTCCTGATGCGCTCGGCGAACAAGGGCGTCCGCGCGGTGGTCGGCACCTTCGTCATCGCCGCGTGGGTGCTGCCGGAGATCGTCGCCGCGTTCGTCGCGTACGCGTTCTTCAACGACGGCGGCACGCTCAACACGATCCTCGCCGGCCTCGGCGTCACCGGGGCGAACTGGCTCTACACGTTCCCGCTGATCTCGGTCATCATCGCCAACATCTGGCGCGGCGCCGCCTTCTCGATGCTCGTCTACTCGGCGGCCATCCAGGAGGTGCCGCCCGAGATCACGGAGGCGGCTGAGATGGACGGCGCCGGCGGTCTCAAGCGCCTGGTCTACATCACGCTGCCGGCGATCCGTCGCAGCATCTCGACGAACCTCATGCTCACGACCCTGCAGACGCTCTCGGTCTTCACCCTGATCTTCGTCATGACCGGCGGGGGCCCGGGCACCGACAGCTCGACGCTGCCGATCCTCGCTTACCAGGAGGCCTTCCGCTTCTCGCAGCTCGGGTTCGGCACCGCGATCGCGACCATCATGCTGCTCGTCGGGGCGGTCTTCTCGATCATCTACATCAGGGCGCTCAAGCCGGAGGTGGACTGACCGTGGCCATGACCTCGCCCAGCGGCCGTCGGCTCGCGCTGGTCTCGAACCTCGTCCTGGTCGTCGTGGGGCTCTGCTTCGCGGTGCCGCTCGTCTGGCTCGTGCTCGCCTCGGTCGACACGGACGCGTCCCTCTCGGCAGCCGTGCCCGACGAGTTCACGCTCGACAACTTCAGGCAGGTGCTCACGCCCGAGATCTCGTTCATCCCGCTCGCGAACAGCCTCGTGCTGTCCGGGGGTTGTGCGCTGATCACCGTCGTCGTGGCGATCCTCGCCGCGTACCCGTTGTCGCGCTACCGGATGCGGATCAACAAGCCGTTCCTCTACGGCATCCTCTTCGGGACGTGCCTGCCGATCACCGCCATGATGGTGCCGGTCTACAGCCTGTTCGTCTCGCTCGACCTGATCGACTCGATCGGCGGCACCGTGTTCTTCCTCGCGGCCTCCAGCCTGCCCATGGCGATCTGGATGTCGAAGAACTTCATGGACTCGGTGCCCGTCTCGCTCGAGGAGGCAGCCTGGACGGACGGCGCGTCGATGTTCTCGACGCTGACGCGCGTCGTCGTGCCGCTCATGCGGCCCGGCATCGCGGTCGTGTTCATCTTCGTGTTCATCCAGGCGTGGGGGAACTTCTTCGTTCCCTTCATCCTGCTGCTGAGCCCCGACAAGCAGCCCGCCGCCGTCAGCATCTTCAACTTCTTCGGACAGTACGGCTCGGTCGCCTACGGCCAGCTCGCGGCGTTCTCGATCGTGTACTCGGTGCCGGTCATCGCCCTCTACGTGCTGGTGTCGCGCACCCTCGGCGGGTCGAACGCCCTCGCCGGCGGGGTCAAGGGGTGATGTCGCTCCTCCACGACCGCGCCTGACCTGCCCTCGTCCCACCGGATCACCGAACCTCCGCGCGCTCGTGCGCGCTGACAAGGAGACTCTCCCCATGCACGACAACACCGCCCTCGTCGAGGCCCGCATCGACCGCTTCGTCCTCGACCGGATCACGCCGAACATCTACCGCCGCGCCGCGCCGCTCACCGTCGAGGCGTGGGAGGTGCCGGACGAGCCCGTGCCCTTCGCCGAGGCCGTCCGTCAGCAGTTCGTGCCCTTCGTCCCCGGCACGCCGTGGAGCCGGCCGTGGGGCACCACCTGGTTCCGGGTGACGGGCGTGGTGCCCGAGGGCTGGGGTGCAGACCCGGCCACGGCGCTCGAGGCCGTCGTCGACCTGGGCTTCAGCACACGTCAGCCCGGATTCCAGGCCGAGGGACTCGTCTGGCGTCGCGACGGGACGCTCGTGAAGGCCATCGAGCCGTACAACGGATACGTGCCGTTGGCGCTGGTGGGCGGCTCGGCCTCGCCGGGGGCGCCGATCGAGTTCTTCGTGGAGGCGGCGTCGAACCCCGACGTCGGCGGCAACTTCTTCTACCTCGAGACGCCCATGGGCGACAAGGCGACCGCGGGGACGGCACCCATCTACACGCTCCGGACCCTCGACCTCGCCGAGAGGGACACCGTGGTGTGGGAGCTCGACCGCGACATCTGGACGCTGCTCGGCCTGATGCGGACCCTCGACCCCGGCACCCCACGGCGACACGAGATCCTGCGCGCGCTCGAGCGGGCGTGCGAGGTCGTCGACCACGACGACGTCGCCGGGTCCGCGGTCCTCGGGCGTGAGGCGCTCGCGGGTGTGCTCGCATCGCCGGCCGCCGCCAGCGCCCACCGCGTCGTCGCGACCGGCCACGCGCACATCGACTCGGCCTGGCTCTGGCCCGTCCGCGAGACGCAGCGCAAGGTGGCGCGCACCTTCTCGAACGTCGTCGCCCTGATGGACGAGGACCCGGACTTCGTCTTCGCCGCCTCGAGCGCCCAGCAGTACGCGTGGGTGAAGGAGCGCTACCCCGACCTCTTCGCCCGCATGAAGGAGAAGATCGCCGAGGGCCGGTTCGTGCCGGTCGGCGGGATGTGGGTCGAGTCCGACACGAACATGCCGGGAGGCGAGGCGTTGGCCCGTCAGTTCGTGGCCGGCCACGCCTTCTTCCGGCGCGAGTTCGGGATCGAGTGCGACGAGGTCTGGCTGCCCGACTCGTTCGGCTACACGGGCGCCATGCCGCAGATCGCCCGCGCGGCCGGCGCCCACTCGTTCTTCACGCAGAAGGAGTCGTGGAACGAGACCAACCGGATGCCGCACCACACGTTCCTGTGGGAGGGCATCGACGGGAGTCGGGTCTTCACGCACTTCCCGCCGGTCGACACCTACAACTCCGACCTCTCGGCGGTCGAGCTGGCACACGCCGAGCGCGAGTACAGCGAGAAGGGCGTCTCCAACGTCTCGATCGTGCCGTTCGGCTGGGGCGACGGCGGTGGCGGGCCGACCCGCGAGATGATGGCCGCCGCGAGGCGGGCCGCCGATCTCGAGGGCTCGCCGCGCGTGACCGTCGGCACCCCCGCCTCCTTCTTCGCGCAGGCCCGTGACGAGATGCCCGACCCGGCGGTCTGGTCGGGCGAGATGTACCTCGAGTTCCACCGGGGCACGTACACCTCGCAGGCGCGCACGAAGCAGGGCAACCGCCGCAGCGAGCACCTGCTGCGCGAGGCCGAGCTGTGGTGCGCCACCGCGGCCGTCCGGGGTCTGCTCGACTACCCGCACGACGAGCTGGACGAGCTCTGGCAGACCGTCCTGCTGCTGCAGTTCCACGACATCCTCCCCGGCTCGTCCATCGCCTGGGTGCACCAGGACGCCGAGCGGAACTACGCCCGGGTCGCCGAGCAGCTCGGTGCGTTGACGGCCAGGGCGCAGGAGGTGCTGGCCGGGCAAGGCGACGTGGCCGTCGCCTTCAACGCCGGCCCGGTCCCGCACCGCGGGGTGGCCGCGTCGTCCGCAGCGGTCGTCGGCAGCAGCGGCGGCGCAGCGGCCGGCTCGACGGCGACCGGCGTGGTGCTCGACGCCGACGGCGACGGCTGGGTGCTCTCGAACGGGCTCGTCAGGGCGGTCTTCGACTCCGACGGCCTCGTCTCGTCGCTCGTCGACTCGACGTCCGGGCGTGATCTCGTCGCTCCCGGCGCGAGGCTCGGACTGCTGCAGATCTTCCGGGACACTCCGAACCAGTGGGACGCGTGGGACATCGACGCCGTCTACGCCAACGCCCGCACCGACCTCGTCGACGCTGTGTCGGTCGAGGTCGACGGGGTGTCGCTCGTGGTGACGCGGACGACCGGCACGTCGACGATCGTGCAGCGCTGGGCCCTCGAGGAGGGCGAGGCGGAGCTGCAGCTGGTGACCGAGGTCGACTGGCACGAGAGGCAGAAGCTGCTGAAGCTGGCCTTCCCGCTCGACGTGCACGCCGACCGCGCGGCGTCCGAGGTCCAGTTCGGGCACGTGCAGCGCCCCACGCACTCCAACACCTCGTGGGACTTCGCGCGGTTCGAGACGGTCGCCCATCGGTGGGTGCACGTGGCCGAGCCGGGCTTCGGGGTGGCCGTCGCGAACGACTCGACGTACGGGCACGACGTCACGCGCTCGACCCGGGACGACGGCGGCACCACCACGCTCGTGCGGCAGTCGCTGCTGAGGGCGCCGGTGTTCCCCGACCCGCACGCCGACCAGGGCCGCCACGTGCTGCGGTCGACCGTGCGCGTCGCGCCCGACGTGGTCGACGCGCTGTCGGCCGGCTACCGGCTGAACTTGCCGCTGCGCACGGTCGCCGGGAGCGGCGTCCCGGTCGCCCCGCTCGTGTCGTCGTCGTCGCCGGCGGTCGTGGTGGAGGCGGTCAAGCTCGCCGAGGACCGCACGGGCGACCTCGTCGTCCGCCTCTACGAGGCGAGGGGGTCGAGGGCCGCGTCGACCATCGAGGTCGACACGTCGGCCGGGCTCGGCGCAGCCTGGAGGACGGACCTGCACGAGCGCGAGCTCGGGGTGGACGGAGCCAACGTCCCCGGCGCCGCGCGCTGGGCCGCGGGGGAGCCCGTCGAGCTGACACTGCGCCCGTTCGAGATCGTCACCCTGCGCTTCGCGCGCCGGGGCTGAGGCCCGCCCGGCCGGCCGGCCGGGTCGGCCGGTCGGCTGGCTGGCCGTCGGTCGGCCCGGTGAACCGGCGGGAAGTGCTTCTCGGGAAGGCCCGGGCAGCACTTCCTGCCGGTTCACGGCGGAGCAGAGGAGGAAAGGGAGAGGGAGGAAGAAAGAGGAAGCGTCAGCTGAGGGTGGCGACGGGGACGAGATCGGCCTGCGCACCTGCCATGGCCGCCCCGACGGCGGCGGCGGGCAGGCCCGCGGGCAGCAGCACGAGCCGCGAGGCGAGGTCGAGCGACGCGATGAACGAGGAGGCGGCGGCCTGGTGGGCGAGCGCCTCGCGCACCGGCCCCATCAGCTCGTCGCCGAGCGCGCTCATCCCGCCGCCGACGACGATCGTCTGCACGTCGACCGTCAGAGCTAGCAGCCGGACGGCCTGCGCGACCCCGTCGACCAGGGTGCGTCGGGCCTGCACGGCCAGGTGATCGCCGTCGGCTGCCGCGTCGAGGAGGGCGCGTGCCGGGTGCAGGGCGGTGGTCGGCCAGAGCCGGGCCGCCGCCGACCCCGAGGCGACGGTCTCGAGGCAGCCGCGCTGTCCGCACGCGCACCAGGCGCCGGCCGGGTCGACGGGGACGTGGCCGATCTCGCCCGCGGCCCCGTGCGCGCCGCGGCGGACCTGACCGTCGAGGACCAGCCCGGCGGCGAGGCCGGTGCCGAGGTTCAGGTAGGCGATCGAGCCCTGCAGGGACATCGCGTGCCACGCGCCGAGCGCCGCGGCGTTGACGTCGTTCTCGACCCGGACGGGCACGCCGAGGCGGCGGGCCAGCTCGTCGCCGAGCGCCGTGTCGACGAGGCCGAGGTTGACGGCGTGGCCGACCCTGCCGGTGGTGGCGTCGACGACGCCGGGCACGCCGACGCCGACCGACGCCAGACGGCCGAGCGGCACGCCGGTGAGCGCCGAGAGGCGCCGCGCGGCCTCGACCGCGTTGTCGAGCACCTCGTCGGTGCCGAAGCCCGAGGGGAGCCGGACGCGGTGCACGGGCCGGGGCGACCGGGCGCCGTCGTCGGCGACGGCCACGGCGTCGATCTTCGTCCCGCCGATGTCGAGGCCCAGCCTCACGGGCACGGCTCCGACGCCGCGGCGCGGTCGCGGCGAGGAGCCCCGCTCGCGACCAGGACGGGCGTCACGACGACGCCGGGGAAGGCGGGGACGGGCCTGCTCATGGGTGTTAGTAAAGCTTACTAACCGGACGGCAGCAAGCACGAGACCCTTGAGATCTCGGGCTCGTTTCGGGTATTGACCAGCCGTGTTTCCTGCTCGTAAACTCACCGCACCAGCCTTGACAACGTGTTTGTAAGGCATTTTTACTAAACGGCAACGCTGCCGGGCCCGTCTCGCACCACGAGACGGCGCACGCCTCTCGAGGCCCCGGTCGGCGACGCCCGAGACGAGAGGAGGCGACCGTGCCCCGAGCAGCCGCCCCCCGTGCCGCCGGCGTCGCCGCCCTCGGTGCCGGTGCCGCTCCTGCGGTCGCGGAGCGCGCCTCCTCGACCCTGCGGGTGACCGCCAAGTCGCTGCCGCAGCACACCCGGGCCCGCAACCGCTCGCTCGTGCTGCAGACCCTCTGGCACCAGGGCTCGATGAGCCGCGCCGACCTCGCCCGCGAGAGCGGGCTCACCCGGCCGACCGTCTCGGGCATCGTGCAGGAGCTGGTCGACGAGGGGGTCGTGGCGGAGCTCGGCCTGCGCGGCGACTCCCGGGTCGGCAAGCCGGCGACGCTCGTCGGCATCCGGCCCGACTCGTTCCACATCCTCGCGCTCGACCTCTCGTCGGCGGAGCGGTTCTCCGGCGCCGTCGTCGACGTCCGCGGCGAGGTCGTCGGCCGGGCCAGCGTCGACATCGACGGGGCGACGGGCGAGGCGGCCGTGGCGCTGGCCGAGCGCCTCGTCGACGAGCTGTCCTCGCTGACGACCACGCGCCTCCTCGGCGTCGGGGTGGGAACGCCCGGCATCGTCGACCACCAGGGCGTCGTGCGCACGGCGGTGCACCTGGGCTGGTGGGACCTGCCGCTCGCGGCCCGGCTGAGCGCACGCACGGGCGTGCCGGTGCACGTCGGCAACGACGCGAACCTGGCAGCCCTCGGGGTGCACACCTTCGGCGACCCGGAGCGCGATCCGTCCCGCAGCCTGATGGTGATCACCATCGAGCACGGCGTGGGCGTGGGCCTCATCGTCGGGGGAGCGCTCGTCGAGGGCGACCGCTTCTCGGCCGGCGAGATCGGGCACGTCACGGTCGACGAGGCCGGCGACGTGTGCGCCTGCGGCCGACGCGGCTGCCTCGAGGTCTCGCTCGCGGCACCGGGGCTGTCGGCCCGCCTCCTCGCCGTCGACCCCGGCTCGCGCGGCGCCGTGCTGCACGCCGCGGGGCGCGACCTCGGCTTCGTGCTCGCCCCCGTCGTGAGCGCCCTCGGGCTCGACGAGGTCGTGCTCTCCGGGCCCCGTGAGCTGCTCGACGGCGTGCTGCTGCGCGCGGCGGTCGAGACCGTCAGGGCCCGCACGCTCGCGGCCGTCGGCCAGGGGCTCGTCCTCCGCTACGCGGGCGACGACCGCGACCTGGCCGTGCTCGGCGCCGCCTCCCTCGTGCTCTCGGCCGAGCTGGGCGTCTCGTGACGGCGCGTGGCCGAACGGCGCGCTGGTCCTGCCCCGGCGGCCCCTCCCCAGGCGCTGCCGCCGCCCGATCCACCACAGACCGCACCACCCGCACCAACACCGCACGCACCTGTACGACCACCATCACTCCCAGCAGCACCCCGCGGCACCGCCGCCCCGTCCACGAGGAGACACAATGCGAATGACACGTCACACAGCGGTCGCGGCCCTCGGCCTCACGGCCGCACTCGCCCTGACCGCCTGCTCCAGTGCGGGCACGGCAGGAGGCGGCAGCAGCGACGGCCCGCAGACGGTGCCCACCACGAAGGGCGACGGCGAGACGCTGACCGTCTGGGTCATGACGGGCGACTACACCGACGAGACCATCAAGGCGATCAACGACGAGTTCACCGAGCAGACCGGTGCGGAGGTGGACGTCCAGACCCAGCAGTGGGACGGCATCACCACCAAGATCAGCACCGCGCTCGCGACGTCGACGCCGCCCGACGTGCTCGACCTCGGCAACACCCAGGTCGCGAGCTACGCCGAGAACGGCGCCCTGCTCGACCTGAGCGACTACGCGGACGACATCGCCCAGGGCCAGGAGTGGCTCACGGGCCTCGAGGAGCCAGCCACGGTCGACGGCTCGCTGTACGGCGTCCCCGGCTTCGCCGGAGCCCGCGCGGTCATCTACAACAAGGCCCAGTGGGAGGCCGCCGGCATCACCGACGAGCCCACGACCTACGACGAGCTCACCGCCGACCTCGACGCGCTGAAGACCGCGAACCCGGCCAGCGACTACTCGCCCTTCTACACGCCTGGCGAGTACTGGTACGCGGGCATGCAGTTCGTCTGGGACGCCGGCGGAGAGATCGCCACGCAGGGCGACGACGGCTCGTGGGAGGCCGGCTTCAGCTCGCCGGAGGCACAGCAGGGCCTCGAGGACTGGCAGGAGTTCCAGAACTCGTACTCGACCGGCGCCTCGCAGACGCTCGACACCGACGTGCCCGACCAGAACCAGGTCTTCGCCGACGGCAAGACGGGCGCCGTGCTCGGCACCAACGGCAAGATCGACCTCATCAAGGAGTTCAACCCGGCCCTGACCGACGACGACTTCGGCACGTTCCCGTTCCCCGGCAAGTCGGGCGACTCGCAGCCCGTCATGCTCGGCGGCTCCGACTGGGGCATCGCCGCGAAGAGCGCGAACAGCGAGCTGGCGCTGCAGTGGGTGAAGATCGCCGCGAGCCCCGAGATCCAGAACGACTGGGTCTACGGCAACGACGGCTGGATCCCCAACAGCACCGACGGCATCGAGGCCGCGCAGAGCACCCTCAGCGACATCGACGAGGGCTTCTTCACGGCGGCGCTGAACTCGAAGGCCACCCCGGCCAGCGGCAACTGGGCCGCTCTCGAGGGCGACCGCAGCATCAACGAGCTCTTCTCGAGCATCGCATCGGGCACCAAGTCGCCCGAGGCTGCCGCCGAGGCGTTCGACAGCTCGACGGACGACGCGCTGAACAAGTAGTCCCCCCAGGAAGCGGCTCCACGCCGCAGGGCCGGGCGACGCACGAGCAGGACGTGCGCCGCCCGGCCGGCACCACCCCACTCGACCAGCTCCTCCGCTCGACCCGATCTCCGCTCGACCCGATCTCTGAGTCCCGATCCAGGAAGCAGCCATGGCCGTCACCACAGCGCCGCCCCTCCCACCCCGCCAGCACGCCCCCGAGGGCCCGGCCCCGCGGCCGAGGAAGAAGCGCCAGCTCGCGCCGTTGTGGCTGCTGAGCCCGGCGGGCATCGTCCTGCTCGTCGTGATGGTCGCGCCGATCGTGTTCCTGGTCTTCACCTCGTTCACGAACTACGACCAGCGCAGCCTGTTCACCGGCGCCTACGAGTCGGTCGGCCTGCAGCAGTACGTCACGCTCTTCACCGACAGCGACTTCTGGTGGTCGCTGCTCCGCACGGTCCTGTTCACCGCGGCCATGGTCGCCGGCAGCGTCGTCATCGGCATGGGCGTCTCGCACCTGCTGACGCGGATCCACACGAGCATGCGCTACGTCGTCACGGTCGTGCTGATCTTCGCGTGGGCGATGCCGAACGTCGCCTCCTCGCTGGTCTGGAACTGGCTGTTCCAGCCGGGCTACGGCGTCGTCAACTGGATGCTCACGCAGCTGCGGGTCTTCGGCGACATGACCGACACGCAGTGGTCGAACGACCCCCTGCTGTCGTACACCTCGATCTGGATGCTGATCGTCTGGCAGGCGGTGCCCTTCATCGCGCTGACCCTCTACGCCGCCGAGACGCAGGTGTCGCCCGAGTACAAGGAGGCGGCCCGTCTCGACGGTGCCGGCGAGTGGCGCGTGTACCGCGACGTCACCCTGCAGTTCCTCAAGCCGACCCTGCTGCTCGTGACGATCCTCTCGATCATCTGGGACTACAACGTCTTCAACCAGATCTGGCTCGTCTCGCAGGGCGGCCCCGACGACGCGACGTCGACCCTGGGCGTCTTCATGTACAAGACGGCGTTCGTCGGCTTCGAGATCGGACAGGGCGCCGCGATCTCGGTCGTCACCACCCTGCTGCTGCTCGGCCTGACCGCGTTCTACATCCGCAACCTGATCCGCTCGGGAGAAGACCTGTGACCACGACAGTCCCCACCGGAGTCGGCGCCTCGGCGACCGACGGCCCCTCCGAGACCGCAGCCGCTGCCGACTCGGCCGTCTCCGCCTCCGCGAGCCCTGCCCCGGGCTCCTCCGACGGCACCGCAGGAGGCGCGACGCCCGTCCGCCGGTCACGTCGTCGCAAGAAGCCCCGCTGGTTCAGCAACTCGCTCGCGGTGCTCTTCAGCGCCGTGTGGATCTTCCCCGTCTACTGGATGGTCAACACCGCCTTCAAGCCGCGGTCGGAGTCGATGACGACGACACCGCTGTTCCTGCCGCAGAACCCGACGCTCGACAACTTCGTCGTCGCGATCACGCAGAGCGGGTTCCTCGTGAACCTGCGCAACAGCGCCGTGGTCGTCGTCGCGACGGTGCTGCTCGCGATCATCCTGGGGTTCTTCGCCGCCGCGGCGCTCTCGCGGTTCCGCTTCCGCGGGCGACGCACGATCATGATCGTCATCCTCGCGGTGCAGATGCTGCCGACGACGGCCCTGCTCATCCCGTTGTTCCTGATCTTCAACAGCCTCGGACTGCTCGGCACCTACGCGGGCCTCGTGCTGGCGTACATCGCGACGGTGCTGCCGTTCTCGATCTGGGTGATGCGCGGGTTCTTCGTGGCCATCCCGATGGAGATCGAGGAGGCGGCCCAGCTCGACGGGGCGAACACCTGGCAGGTGCTGACCCGCATCCTGTTCCCGCTGGTCGCGCCGGGCGTCATCGCGACGAGCATCTTCGCGTTCATCGCGGCCTGGAACGACTACATCATCGCCTACACCTTCATGAAGGACCAGTCGATGTACACGCTGCCGGTCTGGCTCGCGTCGTTCGTCTCGCAGAACACCGGTACCGACTCCGGCGGGCAGATGGCGGCCAGCGTGCTGTTCTCGCTGCCGGTCGTCGTCTTCTTCGTCATCATCCAACGCAACCTGGTGTCGGGCATGTCCGCCGGTGCCGTGAAGGGCTAGAACCGTGACCGACCCCCTGCTGCTGCCCCGTGTCGACCAGCTGGCCACCGCCTCCGGCGCGTACCTGCTCGACTCCGCCACCCGCGTCTCGGCGCCCGACGAGCTCGCCGGCACGGTCGCCTGGCTGCAGTCCGTGCTGCGGCCCGCGACCGGGCTGCCCCTGCGCGAGGGGGACGGCGACGGCGCCGGCATCTCGCTCGACCTCGACCCCGCGCTCGACGACGAGGACTACCGGGTCGAGGTGCGCCCGGCCGGCGTCCGCATCACGGGCGGCTCGGCCGCCGGCGTCTTCTACGGCGCGCAGGTGCTGCGGCAGCTGCTGCCGCCCGAGGTGTTCCGTCGCTCGCTCGTCGAGGGCGTCGAGTGGTCGGTGCCCGCCGTCGACGTGGCCGACTCGCCCCGGTTCGGCTGGCGCGGCATGCACCTCGACGTGGCGCGGCACTTCATGCCGACGCACGACGTCATGCGCCTGGTCGACCTCATGGCGATGCACCGCCTCAACACGCTGCACTGGCACCTGACCGAGGACCAGGGCTGGCGCATCGAGATCGTGAAGTACCCCCGGCTGACGACGGTGGGAGCCTGGCGTGCGTCGTCGCAGGTGGGCGCCGGCCCCGACGCCGTGCAGGACGGCCGTCCGCACGGCGGCTTCTACACGCAGGCCGACATCCGCGAGGTCGTCGCGTACGCCGCCGCGCGGCACGTCACCGTGGTGCCCGAGGTCGACGTGCCGGGCCACTCGATGGCCGCCATCACCGCCTACCCGCACCTCGGGGTCGGCGCGGTCGAGGTCGGCGGGCTTCCCGTGCCCGAGCCGCGGCAGATCGCGGTCGGCACCGAGTGGGGCATCTTCGAGGACGTCCTCAACACCGAGCAGTCGACCGTCGACTTCTACAAGGACGTCCTCACCGAGGTGATGAGCCTGTTCCCCGGCACCTGGATCGGCGTCGGCGGCGACGAGTGCCCGAAGGCCCAGTGGGAGGCGGACCCCCGCACCCAGGAGCTGATGCGCGAGCGCGGCCTCGCCGACGAGGAACAGCTGCAGGCCTGGTTCATCGGCCAGCTCGACGAGCACGTGGCCGCCGCGGGCCGCCGCACCTTCGGCTGGGACGAGATCCTCGAAGGACACAGCCGCGAGGGGCACGGTCCGGACGGCGCCCGACCCATGTCGCCCGGCGCGACCGTCGCCTCCTGGCGAGGCATGACCGGAGCGGTGACCGCCGCCCGGCTGGGCTACGACGTCGTCGCCTGCCCCGACGACCAGGTGTACCTCGACTACCGCCAGTCCGACTCGCCCGACGAGCCGATCCCCGTCTCGATCGTGCTCGGCCTCGAGGACGTCTACGCGTTCGAGCCCGTCCCGGCCGAGCTGACCGCCGAGGAGGCGCGGCACGTGCTGGGCGGCCAGGCGAACGTCTGGACCGAGCACATGGACTCGCCCCGCACCGTGGACTTCCTCGTGTTCCCTCGCCTCTGCGCGGTGGCGGACGTGCTCTGGTCGGACGCGCCGCGGGACTTCGCGGGCTTCTCCGCGCGGCTCGACCACCACCTCCTGCGCCTCGAGGCGGCGGGGGTCGAGTACCACCGGGCGTCGGGTCCGCTGCCGTGGCAGACGCGTCCCGGCGTGCCCGGCCGGCCGGCCTCGCGGGAGGACCGCGCCGCTTACATCGCCTCGGTCACCGCCAACATCGCCTGAGCCGTCCGCGCCCTCCCTCTCCGCATTCAGGAACTTCGGTCCTGATCCGCGCGAGGGAGGGAGCGCGGGTCCTGAGTCGTGCACTGATCAGGAACGCGCGACCGCCCGTTCCTGAGTGAGGAGAGCTCCGTGTCGACGTTGGTGCTGGTCGGGGCGACGGTCCACGACGGTCGAGGAGGCGCGGCGCAGGTCGCCGACGTCGTCGTGCGCGACGGGGTGGTCGCGGCCGTGGGACCCGGGGCCGCCGCGTCCGTCGTCGAGGCGGGTCGCGCCTCCTCGGCGCTCGCTTCCGGCTCGGGCTCGGGCTCCGGCTCCGTCGCAGGCGTCGAGGTGGTCGACGCCCACGGGCTCGAGGTGCTGCCCGGGTTCGTCGACGTGCACGCGCACGACGACGCGGCGCTGTTCCGCCCCGGCGGCATCGGGCCGAAGACGGCGCAGGGCGTGACGACGACGATCGTCGGCAACTGCGGCCAGGGCGTCGCGCCGTCCGCGCCGCCGCCGTCCCGGCCGAGCGACCCGCCCGACCGGTCGCTCGAGCAGTACTCCCTGCCGGTGCTCGGCCCGTTCCCCGACCGGCGCTGGGCGACCTTCGGAGACTACGTGGACACGCTCGCCCGCGAACCGCTGGGCATCCACGCGAGGGCGCTCGTGCCGCACGCCCCGGTGCGCGCCTCCGTGCTCGGCATGGCGCGGCGGCCTGCCGACGCAAGCGAGACCTCACGCATCGCGGGGAAGGTCGGCGACGCACTCGACGCCGGTGCGCTCGGCGTCTCCCTGGGCCTGATGTACGCGCCCGGCGACGCCGCCGACCGGCCCGAGCTGCTCGCGATCGCCCGCGAGGTCGCGGCCAGGGACGGCCTGCTCGTCGCCCACGTCCGCAACGAGGCCGACGGGCTGCGCGCCTCCGTCGACGAGCTCGCGTCGCTCGGCCGGGAGTCGGGCGCTCGCGTGCACGTCAGCCACCTCAAGGTGACCGGGCCGCGGAACGTCGGCGGGATGGGCGCGGTCGTCGAGCACCTGGACGACCTGCGCGCCGAGGGGCTCGACATCAGCGCCGACGTCTATCCCTACGACGCCGGGAGCACGACGGTGGCGTCGCTGTTCCCGCCCTCGACGGCCGACTGCGGGGTCGACAGCCTGCTCGAGGCACTCGGCGACCCGACCGCCCGGGCCGCGGTGCTCGCCGGCCTCGAGCAGCCCTGGCCGGGCACGGCGCTCGAGAACCAGTGGGCGGCGATCGGACCTGCGCGCATCCTGCTCGCCGGCTTCGCGCGGCCGGAGAACGCCGGGCTCGAGGGGCGCAGCGTCGCCGACATCGCCGCCGAGCTCGGCGGTGACCCGCGCGAGGTGCTCGCCGACCTCGTCCTCGCCGAGCGGGGCGCGCTGACCGTGATCGTGTTCCACACCGACCTCGAGGGGATGCGCACCGCCCTCGCCTGGCCGCACACGCTCGTCGGCTCGGACGGGCTTCCGCGCGAGTCGGGCACCGTGCACCCTCGGCTGTACGGCACCTTCGCCCGGCTGCTCGACGTGTACGGCGGCACCGGGCCCTTGGCGGTGCTGACCCGCGAGGAGGCGGTGCACCGGATGAGCGTCGCCGCGCACCGCCGCTTCCGGACCGGCACCTCCTCGACGCCCGTGGGGGTCGTGCCCGGGGCGGCTGCCGACCTGCAGCTCATCGACCCGGTCGCGTACGCCGACCGGGCGACGTACGCGGAGCCGCGGTGCCCGCCGTCGGGGGTGCGCGGCGTGTGGGTCGCAGGCGAGCTCGTCGCCGGCGAGCTCGCAGGGCTCGCAGGGCTCGCCTGACGTTCACGGCCACGACACTGCCCGGGGGTGTTCGCTCGACCACAGCTCGCCGACACCCGACTCGGCGCGCGCCGGACGACGAGGAGACGCCATGAAGCTGCTGTTGCTGGGAGCCACCGGGGGAGTCGGGTCGCACCTGCTGCGCCAGGCGCTCGCCGCCGGTCACGAGGTCACGGTGCTGGTGCGCGACGACGCGGCGCTGGACGACGCCGACGTCGACGGGGTGCGCGTCGTCGTCGGCGACGCCACGTCTGCCGACGACGTGGCCGAGGCGGTCGTGGGACAGGACGCCGTCCTGAACGCGGTCGGCTCCCGCCGCGTGCGGCACCCCGTCGAGGTCGAGGTGGGCGAGGCGCTGCTGCCCGCGATGCAGGCGTCGGGGGTCCGCCGGCTCGTCGTCTGCTCGGCGTTCGGGGTCGGCGACTCGGAGGGCGACGCCAGCGCCCTGCAGAAGATCTTCTTCCACACGGTGCTCGGCAAGGTCTACGAGGCGAAGGAGGCGGCCGACGCGCAGGTGCGCGCCAGCGGCCTGGACTGGACCCTCGTCTACCCCACGCGCCTCGTGGACGACCCCGCGACGGGAGACGTCGTGGCGTCCGAGCACCTGGCCGACGGGGCGTCGACCCAGGTGACGCGCGCCGACGTGGCCCGCTTCATGCTTGCGCAGCTCGGTGACGACACCTGGCTCCGCCGCACGGCGGTGCTCACGGGCGCGTAGGCGGCTGGATCGGCGTTGACGCCTGTCGCTGTCGCTGTCGCTGTCGCTGCTGCTGCCGCCGCCGCCGCTGCGGGCGGCTCAGCCGAGGACGGCGAGTGCGTCGATCTCGACGAGCATCGCCTCGTTCGGCAGCTCGACGAAGATCGTCGTGCGGGTGGGGAAGACGCCGCTGGTGACGTTCGCCCGCACCCAGGTCTCGTAGGCCGCGTTCATCTCGGCGAAGTCGCTGCGCTGCGTGAGGAACACGCGCAGGGACATGACGTCGTCGACGGTGCCGCCCGCCGCCTCCACGATCGCCTTCACGTTGTCGAGCGTGCGCAGGGTCTGGGCCGTCAGGTCTCCGCGGAACAGGTACTCGCCCGTCGCCGGGTCCTGCGGGCCCTGGCCGGAGACGGCGAGGAACCCGTTCTTCAGCACGCCCTGCGAGAAGATCGGCATGGGGGTGGGGGCTCCGGTGGTGATCACCTGGGTCTTGTCGCTCACAGGGGGCCTCTCTTCTGTGTCGGTGGTGGTGTCGTGGGGCTGTGGCCTCCCCGTCGAGGAGGCGGTGGCTGTGGACGGCGCACGGTCGCGCCGTCACCCCTGCAAAGCTATCGGGAGACCGCCCCGCTCCACGACGAGAGGACACCCCGTGCAGACGTCCAAGGCCACCTTCGCGAGCGAGCGCCGGCCGGTGCCGCTGCTCCGCCTCCCCACGCCCGTCCTCACCGTCGACCTCGACGCCCTCGAGCACAACGTCGACACGATGGCCGCGTGGTGCCGCGCGGCCGGCGTCGACCTGGCGCCGCACGGCAAGACCACCATGTCGCCCGACATCTGGCGGCGGCAGCTCGACGCGGGCGCGTGGGGCATCACCGTCGCGACGGCGTTCCAGGCGGCGGTGGCCCGCGAGTCCGACGTGCCGAACGTCGTGCTGGCCGGGACGACCTTCTCCGAGGAGGCGCTCGTCGCCCTCGCGGCCGACCCCGGGTCCACGCGCGTGCTGATGTGGGTCGACTCGGTCGCGGCCGTCCGGCTCGCCGACGAGGCGCTCGCGCGGGCGGCCGCGCGGACCTCGGGCCCCGCCGACGCCTCCCGTGCTGCGGACCCTGACGCGGCCGTGTCGCCCCTCGCCGTCCTCGTCGAGATCGGCTCGCCCGTCGGCCGGACCGGGGCCCGCACCGTCGCCGAGGCGCTCGCCGTGGTCGACGCCGTCGTCGCGGCGCCGCACCTCGTCCTCGCCGGCGTCACCGGCTACGAGGGTGCCCTGACGCACGACGTCGACCCCGCGGGCATCGAGATGATCGACGACTACCTGCGCACGGTGCTCGAGCTGCTCGACGCGATCGACCTCGCGGCGTTCGAGCCCTGGCTGGCGGGCGGCGGCGACGTCGTCGTGAGCGCGGGCGGCAGCGTCTACTTCGAGCGCGTCGTCGCCGTGCTCGCCGAGCGGCACGACCCGGACGGCGAACGAGGGCCCCGGACGCGCGTCGTGCTCCGCTCGGGCTCGTACGTCGCGCACGACCACGACCTCTACCGCCGGCTCACGCCGTTCGCCCGCGACACGACCCCGCCGATCGACGGCGCCACGGGCCGCGAGTCGTTCCTGCCCGCGATCGAGCTCTGGGCGAGCGTCATCTCCCGCCCCGAGCCCGGGCTCGCCCTGCTCAACGTCGGGAGACGCGACACGGCCGACGACGAGGGCCTGCCCCTGCCCCTCGACGCCTGGCGGCCGACCGCAGGAGGCAGCACGGACGACACGTCGGCGACGCGCCTCGACGGAGCGCTCGAGGGTGCCGTGGTGACCGCCCTGAACGACCAGCACGCCTTCCTCCGGCTGGGCGCCTCCTCGGGGCTGGCTGTGGGCGACCTGGTGCGCCTCGGCGTCTCGCACCCCTGCACGACGCTGTCGCAGTGGCGCGAGCTCTCGCTCGTGCGCGGCGGCACGGCCGTCCGCGAGCAGCCCCCGGTGGTCGAGGGCACCTGGCTGACGCGCTTCTGAGCACTGCCGAGGCAGGGCCCGCGAGACCGGTCGAGTTCGTCGGCAACGGGCGGTGACGACGGCCCGCCCACGACGGACCCGCCCGCCGTCCGAACGGCAGAGGGGGCCGGTCGGCCCGTCAGCCTGCAGCGAGCCGGTCGTAGAGGGCGTCGACCTCGGGGTCGACCACGCGTCGCGACGCGTCGGCGTCGTGCCAGGTGACGATCTGGCGGGCACCCTCGGCGAAGGGCACGCGCGGCTCCCAGCCGACGGCGACCTCGCGGACCTTCGACGAGTCGAACAGGGCGGGGTGGCTGCGGTCGCCGCGCAGGTCGGCGTCCCACTCGGGCGCCTCCGCGACCAGGTCGTGGGTCGTGCGGTGGACGACGTGCAGCGACCCGCCGGCCGCGTCCGAGAGGCAGCGCGCGATCTGGTTCCAGGTGAGCAGCTCGGACGACATGATGTTGAACGCCTCGCCCGACGCCTCGGGGGCGCCGAGCAGCGGGACGAACGCCCGCGCGAAGTCGTCCGCGTGGGTCATCGCCCACATCGAGGTGCCGTCGCCGTGCAGCACGACGGGGGCTCCGCGACGCATCCGCTCGACGACGGTCCAGCCGCCGAGCAGCGGCACGTGGGTGCGGTCGTAGGTGTGCGAGGGGCGCACGACGGTCGCGCGGACCCGGCCTGCGAGGTGCTCGTCGCGCAGCAGCCGCTCGCAGGCGATCTTGTCGCGGGCGTAAGGCGACCACGGGTTGAACAGAGGGGTCGACTCCGAGATCGGCAGCGCGGCGGGCGGCTTCTGGTACGTGGAGGCGGAGCCGATGAACACGTACTGGTCGGCGTGCGGCACCACGGCGCGCAGCATCGTGCGCAGCTCGTCGGGCGTGAAGGTCAGGAAGTCGGCCACGGAGTCGAAGCTGCGGCCTGCCAGGGCCGTGACCAGCGCCTCCTCGTCGCGGACGTCGGCGACGATCGACTCGACCTCGTCGGGGAGGGGGCGGCTGGCGGTGCTGCCGCGGTTGAGCACCGAGACGGACCAGCCGACGCGCAGCGCCTCGCGCACGCACGCGGCGCTGATCTGGCCGGTGCCGCCGACCACGAGGAGGGACTTCTGCGTCATGGCTCCACTGTGCACGCTCACGGTCGGGGCGGGCCAGCCTCGGCGGGCAGGGTCGCCCGGGTGCGTCAGGGGGCGCGCGGCGTGGGCGTCCGCGGTGCGACGTCGCGTGCCACGGCGACCGCGGCGTCGACCGCCGCGCGCGCGGCCCGGACGACGGAGGCGTCGGTCACGGCGTACGAGTCGGTCGCGCCCGCCGAGCCCAGCGAGACGAGCGATCGGCCGTTCTCGTCCCCGGCCCCGGGCGTCCCGGCTGCCGCGGTCGTGGCGGCGGTCGTCGACGCCGACAGGTGCACCGCGGCGACGCCCGCCTCCACCAGCGCCGTGACGTCGTCGAGCCGCACGCCGCCGCCCGCCATGACCTCGACGCCGCCCGCCGCCGCGACCATGTCGGGCAGAACGCCCGAGGCGAGCCCGTCGCGGGCCCGGGAGGCGCCTCCCGAAGTGAGGACCCGGTCGACGCCGAGCGCGGCCAGGGCGGCGACCGCGTCGACCGGCGAGGCCGCCCGGTCGACGGCGCGGTGCACGGTGACGTCGAGGCGTGGGCCGCCGAGCCCGGCAGGACGGGCGCCCGCCGCGTCGCGCGCAGCCGAGACGAGCCGTGCGACGGCGTCGACGTCGAGGGAGCCGTCGGCCCGCAGCGCGCCCACGACGACCCCGGCGACGCCGGCTGCGACGAGGGTGCGGACCTCGCGCTCCATCACGGCGAGGTCCGTGTCGTCGTAGACGAAGTCGCCGCCGCGCGCCCGGACGAGGGCGTGCACCGGCACGCCCGTCGTGACCACCGCCTCCGTGAGTCCCTGGGACGGCGTGACGCCCCCGATCTCGAGCGCGGTGCAGAGCTCGACCCGGTCGGCTCCCTCGGCCAGCGCGGTGCGGGCGCCGGCGAGCGACGTCACCGCGATCTCGAGCGCGACGCGCCTCGGGCCGGAGGTGGCAGCGTTGCCTGCGACGGCAGCGGCGGCGGTGGCAGCGGCGGACGAGGAGGTGCGGGTGCGGTCGCTCATCCCCCGATCCTCCCAGAGGCGCCCGCCTGGGATCCTCCGTGCGAGGACGTCGAGGACGTCGAGGACGTCGAGGGCGGGTCGCCGTCACCGAGGGCGGGTAGCCAGCGACCCGCCCTCGGCGCCGATCACCCGCCCTCGAGAGAACGAGAGGCCGTGCGGCCCGGCTGGCCGACGCCGGAGTCCTGCGCCGCATGCCGCGCTCGGCATGGGCGGGCGAGCATCATGGGCACATGGTCCCCGTCGAAGACTCCGCCGCCGAGAAGCCGTCCACCACCGCGTTCCGCGCCGCCCGAGACTCGCTGTCGGCGCACGCCGGCGACCACGAGGCGGCCCGCGCGGCGTTCCGCTGGCCGGACGTCGGCGACTCGTTCAACTGGGCCCGCGACTGGTTCGACGTGATCGCGCGGGGCAACGACCGCGTCGCGCTCTGGATCGTCGACCAGGACGGCGTCGACCACCGGGTCACCTTCGACGAGATGCGCCGCCGCTCGGACCAGGTCGCCTCGTGGCTCGTCGAGCGCGGGGTCGCGAAGGGCGACCACGTCATGGTGATGCTCGGCAACCGCGTCGAGCTGTGGGAGGCGATGCTCGCGATCATGAAGATCGGTGCGGTCATCCTGCCCACCTCCGTCGTCCTCGCCCCGCACGACCTCGCTGACCGCGTCGAGCGGGGGCTCGTCCGGCACGTCGTGGCGGCGCTCGCCGACGCCCCGAAGTTCGACCACATCGCCGAGGGCGTCGGGCGGATCGTGGTCGGCGGGGAGCGCCCGGGGTGGGCGTCGTTCGACGACTCGCGCCGCGCCTCCGAGACGGCGCCCGACGTCGACACGGCGACGAGCGACCCGTGCCTCGTCTACTTCACGTCGGGCACCACGAGCAAGCCGAAGATGGTCGTCCACACGCACGCCTCGTACCCGGTCGGGCACCTCACGACCACGTACTGGATCGGCGTCCGGCCCGGCGACGTGCACCTCACGATCTCGTCGCCCGGCTGGGGCAAGCACGCATGGAGCCTGTTCTTCGCGCCGTGGACCGCCGAGGCGACCGTGTTCGTCCACGAGCAGGCGCGCTTCTCGGCCGCCGCCCTGCGTGAGCAGCTCGACCGGGCCGAGGTGACCTCGTTCTGTGCGCCGCCGACCGTCTGGCGCATGCTGATCCAGTCGTCGCTCGGCGAGCGCCCCGTCGCGCTGCGCGAGGCGCTGTCGGCGGGGGAGCCGCTCAACCCCGAGGTCATCTCGCGCGTGCAGCAGGCCTGGGGCCTCGACATCCGCGACGGCTACGGCCAGACCGAGACCACCGCGATCGTCGCCAACCCGCCCGGGTCGGTCGTCAGGGCCGGCTCGATGGGCCACCCGCTGCCGGGTGTCGAGGTCGTGCTCGTCGACCCGGCGACTGGCGTGGTCGGCGACGCGGGCGAGGTCTGCCTCGACCTGCGGGTACGTCCGGTCAACCTGATGGCGGGCTACCTCGGCGACGAGGCGCGCACGGCCGCGGCGCAGCGCGACGGCCTGTTCCACACCGGCGACGTCGCCACCCGAGACGCCGACGGCATGATCACGTTCGTCGGCCGCACCGACGACGTCTTCAAGTCGTCCGACTACAAGGTGTCGCCGTTCGAGGTCGAGAGCGTGCTGATCGAGCACCCCGCCGTCGCGGAGTCGGCCGTCGTGCCGGCTCCCGACGACGTGCGCCTCGCGATCGTCAAGGCGTACGTCACGCTCGCCGCCGGCTGGGAGCCGACGGCCGACACCGCCCGCGCCGTGCTCGCGCACGCCCGCACCGGCCTGCCGGCGTACGAGCGCGTGCGCCGCCTCGAGTTCGTCGACGAGCTGCCGAAGACCATCTCGGGCAAGATCCGTCGGGTCGAGCTGCGGGAGCGCGAGGAGGCGGCGGCCCGGTCGGGCGAGCGCCTCGCCGCGGAGTGGCGCGACGCCGACTTCCCCGACCTGCGGGGCTGACGCCGCGCCTCCTGCGCCCCGGGATCAGTGCTCGAAGCGCTGCCAGGCCGGCTTGTTCGCGTACGTGTAGCGGTAGTAGTCGGCGAGGGTGAGCAGCGCCGCCGCCTCCTCGTCGACGACGATCGTCGCGTGCTGGTGCAGCTGCAGCGCGCTGCCCGGGCACATCGCCGAGAGCGGCCCCTCGACCATGCCCGCGACGGCCGAGGCCTTCGACGAGCCGACCGCCACCAGCACGACCTCGTGGGCGTCGAGGATCGTGCCGAGGCCCTGGGTCATGCAGTGCGTGGGCACCTGCGACGGGTCGTCGAAGAAGCGCGCGTTGTCGGCACGGGTCTGCGGCGCGAGCGTCTTGATCCGGGTACGCGACGCGAACGACGACGTCGGCTCGTTGAAGCCGATGTGCCCGTTCGCCCCGATGCCGAGGATCTGGATGTCGATCCCGCCCGCCGCGGCGATGGCCTCGTCGTACTCGACTGCTGCGGCCTCGATGTCGTCGGCGCGGCCGTCGGGCACCCGCACGCGAGCCTGGTCCATGCCGAGAGGCTCGACGACGTCGCGGCGGATGACCGACGCGTAGCTCTCGGGGTGCTCGAGCGGGATGCCGACGTACTCGTCGAGGGCGAAGCTGGAGGCGCGTGAGAAGTCGAGCTCGCCCGCCTGCACCCGGGCCGCCAGCGACGCGTAGATGCCGGTGGGGGACGAGCCGGTCGCGAGGCCGAGCACGGCCTCGGGCTTCCGCTCGACGACCGACGCGATCTTCAGGGCGGCGACGCGGCCTGCCTCGGCGGCGTCGCGGACGATGACGATCTCCACGCGTCAGGCCTTCGTCGCCGCGTCGGCGGACTCGGCCGAGACGTCGTCGTCCTCGCGACCCGGCGTCTTGAGGTTCCACTTCTTGATCACGAAGCTGAAGACGACGTAGTAGATCACCGCGTAGCCGAGGCCGATGGGGATCAGCCAGATCGAGTTCTGCGAGATGTTGAAGTTGAGCACGTAATCGATCAGGCCCGCCGAGAACGAGAACCCGGTATGGATGTCGAGCGCGTTCACCAGCGCCATCGACGTGCCCGTGAGGACCGCGTGGACGATGTACAGCGGCCAGGCGACGAACATGAAGGAGAACTCGAGCGGTTCGGTGATGCCGGTCAGGAACGCGGTCAGCGCCGTCGACAGCATGATGCCGCCGATGAGCTTCTTCTTCTCGGGGCGGGCGTGGCGCCAGATCGCGAGGGCCGCGGCGGGCAGGGCGAACATGAAGATGGGGAAGAAGCCGGTCATGAAGACGCCCGCGGTCGGGTCGCCCTGGAAGAAGCGGGTCAGGTCACCGCGGTACACCGTGCCGTCGGCACCGGTGAAGTCGCCGACGAGGAACCACACGACGTTGTTGAGGATGTGGTGCAGACCCGTGGGGATGAGCAGTCGGTTGACCACGCCGTAGACGCCGCCGCCGACCACGTCGTTCGCCGCGACCGCGGTGCCGATCCAGGTGAGGGCAGAGTTGAACAGCGGGTAGATGAACGACATGACGACGCCGACCACGAGTCCGGTGACGGCCGTGAGGATCGGCACGAGGCGCCGACCGGAGAAGAACCCGAGGAAGTCGGGCAGCTTCGTCCGGTAGAACCGCTGCCAGAGCATCGCCGACAGGAGCCCCATCACGATGCCTCCGAGCACCCCGTAGTTGATCACCGCGGGGCCGCCCGCCGGGGTCTCCTCCCCGGCGAGCACCAGCGGCGACATGGCCGTGAAGACCCCGTCGATGACCATGTAGCCGACGACCGCGGCGAGGGCCGTCGAGCCGTCCGACTTCTTGGCCCAGCCGATGGCGATGCCGACCGCGAAGATCAGCGGCAGCCAGGTGAAGACCGCGTTGCCGGCGGCGCTGATGACCGAGCCGCCGGTCTCGAAGCCGGGGATCGCGCCGAGCAGGTCGGGCTGGCCGAGGCGCAGCAGCAGGCCGGCCGCGGGCAGCACGGCGATCGGCAGCATGAGGCTGCGGCCGAGGCGCTGCAGCACCGCGAAGGCGGCCGAGCCCTTCTTCGGCTTGGTGGCCGTCGTGTCGGTCGTGGTCATCAGGGGTCCTCTCGTCGGGGCGCAGAGTCGTGCGGCAGGGGCCACGACCCGACGGATCGTCGGGGCGGGCGAGGGCCCTGGCGCAGGAGGTGCGGGTCGGCCGGTCCTGTCCGGTCATGACCAGTGAGTGGTAGTTTCCTCAGACCCGCCGGTGGTGTCAACTAGGAGGCGCGCTCGGTCCTCGGACGCACCGCTCGGACGCAGCCCGTCCGGACCCGCCGCGGGCTCGAGCCCCACGACGAAGGAGAACAGCTCATGTCGAAAGCACAGGCCATGATCGACGGACTCGGCGGCGCCGAGAACATCGAGGAGATCGAGGGCTGCATCACGCGCCTCCGCACCGACGTGAAGGACGTCTCGCTCGTCGACGACGCCGCGCTCAAGGCCGCGGGCGCCACCGCGGTCGTCCACGCCGGCGGCAGCGTCCAGGTGATCGTCGGCACGATCGCCGACTCGCTCGCCGAGGACATCAACGACCTGCTGCCGTGACCGTCGCACTCAGCCCCGTCACGGGCCGGGTCGTCTCGCTCGCGGACGTGCCCGACGCGGTGTTCGCCGGCCAGCTCGTGGGAGCGGGCGTCGCGATCGAGCCGAGCGCGCCTCCTGCGGGCGGTCGCCTCGTCGACGTCGTCTCGCCGATCGACGGCGAGATCGTCAAGCTGCACCCGCACGCCTTCGCGGTCGTGCACGAGTCGGGCACCGGCCTGCTCGTGCACGTGGGCATCGACACGGTGAAGCTCGGCGGCGAGGGCTTCGAGCTCGCCGTCGCCGAGGGCGCGACCGTCACGGCGGGCGACGTCGTCGTCCGCTTCGACCCGGCGGTCGTCGCGGCCGCGGGCTGGTCGGCGGTCTGCCCGGTGATCGTGCTCGACAGCGCACCCGACAGCGTGCCCCAGGGGGCGGTCGGCAGCGACCTCGAGGCGCGGTCGCCGCTGTTCGAGTTCTGAGGCGGCGCTGACCGGAGGCCTGAGGGCTCGGGTGTCCTGACCAGGTCGCGCCTGAGGGCTCAGGCCTCCTGGGGCCCGTCGGCCGACGTCACCTGCATCGTGAGGCGGTACCGGTCGGACCGGTACCAGCTCTCGGACCGCTCGATCGGGTCGTCGCCCGAGAACGACACCCGCTCGAAGTGCAGCACGGGCGCGCCGTCGGGCGTCCCCAGCAGGGTCGCGATCTCGACGGGCGCCTCGCGGGCGGCGACCGTCTGGGTCGCCCGGGTCACCGGCTGGTCGTACTCGTCCGCCAGCAGGCGGTAGAGCGAGAGGCTGAGGTCGCGGTCGAGCAGCCCCGGCAGCCGGGCGGACGGGTACCAGGCGTCGTCGATGCTGACCGGCTCGCCGTCGGCGAGGCGCAGGCGCTTGACGTGCAGGGCCGGCTCGCCGGGGCCGAGCCCCAGGGCCGCCGCGGTCTCGGCCGCGGGGAGGCACTCGTCGCGCACGAGCACGACGGTGCTCGGGCGGTGGCCGAGCGACGTCATCTCGCTCGTGAACGAGTTGAGCCGCAGGGTCGACTGCACCGCGCGGTGCGCCACGAAGGTGCCCTTGCCGCGGACCCGCGTCAGCCACCCCTCGGCGACGAGCTGCCCGACGGCCTGCCGCACCGTGATGCGGCTGACCCCGTGGTCGACCATCAGCTGGCGCTCGCTCGGCACCGCGGCGCCGGCGGGCAGCTCGTCGGCCGCCAGGCGCTGCAGGATCGTGCGGAGCTGTTCGTGCTTCGGCACGGCCCCGTCGGTGATCCGCTGCCCCGTCGCCCGTGCCATGGCGTGCCCCCTCGGCTGTCGTCGTCGGGCCGGAGGCGGTGGTCCCGTCCGGTCATGACCTATCTGTGCGCCCCCAGACTACGCACCCCCGCACGGCCGGCGCTGGCCCACGACCGGGGCGCGGCCCTGGTGCGACGGGCGCCCCTGGCCTACACTCGACGGGACCCGTGGAGCGAGGAGGACCGTGATCGACAGCCCCGGCCCCTTCGTGACGGCCCCGTGAGCGCTCCGGACCGCGCCACGGTCGAGCCCGCCGCTCCGCTGACCCGGCGAGAGGCACTGGCACGGGAGCGCGCCGCGCTCGCCGGCTCGTCGGCCGACGTGGCTCCGTCCGACGCCGCCTCGTCGGCTCCGGCCACCGTCACACCTGCTGCCCCTGCGGCCGTCCCGTCTCCGGCAGCCGCATCCGCCGCTGCTCCGACCGCTGCGCCGGCCGCGGTCTCGGCCTCCCGCCGTGCCGTCGTGGCCGTGCGCCCTCGCCGGGTGCCTGCCTCGACCTCGCCGGCCCGCGCCTCCTCGTCGTCCCGGACGCCGTCGTCACCGCCCGTCGCCCGCGCGACCATGTCGAAGGCTGCCCGTCGGCTGCGCGCCGCCGCGGTGCCTGCCGTCGCGTTCCTCGCGAGCGGGCTGTTCTTCTCGTCCAACGTCACGCCGGCGACCGCGAGCGACCTCGGCGGGTCGGTCGTGCAGACCTCGGCCGCGGCCCCCGTCCCCGGCCAGACGCTCGCCGCCTCGCTCGTGGTGCTCACCGTCTCGGAGCGCGACGCGTTCGTCGTCAAGGACGCCCCGCCTCCGCCGCCCCCGCCCCCGGTCGTCGCGCCGACGCCCGAGAAGGGCACCTCGAACGCGAAGTCGACCCGCACCGGCGGGGTCGCGGCCGGCGGCGGCACGATCGTCAACTCGGGTACGGGCGACATCCGGTGGCCGTTCCCCGGCACCGTCGTGCTCAGCTCGGGCTTCGGGCCCCGTGCCGCGCCCTGCGCCGCCTGCTCGAGCATGCACATGGGCCTCGACATGACACCGGGAGGCGGCACTCCCATCGGCGCCGTCGCCGCGGGCACGGTCCGCACGTCGGGCCTTCACGCGCAGTTCGGCCAGTACGCGGTCATCGACCACGTGATCGACGGCCAGAAGGTCAGCACCCTGTACGCGCACATGATCGTCGGGTCGAGCCCGCTCGTCGTGGGGCAGCAGGTCGCCGTGGGCGAGCTCGTCGGGCTCGTCGGGCGCAGCGGCGTGGCCACGGGCGAGCACCTGCACTTCGAGGTGCTGATCGGCGGCTCGACCCAGGTCGACCCGCGTGCCTGGCTCGACGCCAACGCCGGCCGCACGCTCTAGGCGCAGCCCCGCGCCGCCCATCCCCGCGTCCAGGTCTCTCCTCATTCAGGAACTCGAGTCCTGAGTTCGCACTACGCAGGAGGCGCGGTCCTGGACCGTGCACAGTTCAGGAACTCAGACGCCTCGTCTCCTGAATTGCACGGACGCACTACGTCAGCGACCGTCCGTCAGCTCGCGGCCCCCGGCCCACACGCGGGACACGTGCCAGTCGTCCGTCCACACGACGGCGTCGGCGACGTAGCCCGGAGCGAGCAGGCCGATCCGGTCGTCCTCGCCGAGCGCCTTCGCCGGCACCGTCGTCAGGGCCTCCACGGCGCACGTCGGCGATTGCTCGGCGCCCGTCAGGGCGAGGCGCAGGGCGGCGTCCTGCGTCAGGGTCGAGCCGGCGATGGTGTCGGTGCCGGCGAGCACCGCGACGCCGTCGCTCACCGTCACGGCGAGCTCGCCGAGCAGGTAGTCGCCGTCGGCCGAGCCCGCGGCGGACATCGCGTCCGTGATCAGGGCGACACGGCCGGGGGCGGAGGCGAACACCATGCGGACGACCTCCGGGTGAACGTGGACGCCGTCGAGGATCAGCTCGATCGTGACGCGGTCGTCGCTGACGGCCGCGACGACGGGGCCGGGCTCGCGGTGGCCGATGCCCGCGATCGCGTTGAACGCGTGGGTCATCATGGTCGCGCCGCGGTCGAACGCGGCGACCGCGAGGTCGTGGTCGGCGTCGGTGTGCCCGACGGCGGCGACGGCCCCGGCGGCGACGATGCGCTCGACGGCGTCGAGCCCGCCCGGCAGCTCGGGAGCGAGCGTGACCTGCCGCACCACGCCGGGCACGGCCCCGAGCAGGGCGTCGACGTTCTCGGGCGAGGGCGCGGCGAGGTGCTGCTCGGCGTGCGCGCCCTTGCGGTGCGGTGCGAGGAACGGCCCCTCGAGGTGCGCGCCGAGGACGAGCGGGTCGCGACGCCGGAGCTCGGCGATGGTCTCGAGCGAGCCCCGGAGGCGGTCGAGCGGGTTCGCGACCAGGCTCACCAGCGAGCGGGTCGTCCCGTGCGCGCGGTGCAGGGCCAGGCCGCGCTCGATCTCGTCGGCGCCTCCGTCGTGGCTGGCGCCGCCTCCTCCGTGGGTGTGCAGGTCGACGAGGCCCGGGGTGAGGCGGGCGCCGTCGAGATCGACCACGACGTCGGCGACCGGCAGCGCGCCTCCTAGTCCGTCCCGGCCGTCGCGGTGCCGACCAGGGGCCTCGAGCGGGAAGGCCTGCTCGGCCGTGCTCCCGGTCGCGACGATGAGGTCGCCGTCGACGAGCATCCAGAAGCCCTCGGTCTCGCCCGTGGCGTCGACCGCCCGGGCGTTCGTGAAGAGGGTGGTGCTCATGCGCGGTCCTCCCGGCGGGCGGCGACGACGCCGGTGACGGCGGCGACCAGGGCGAAGGCGACCGCGACGACCGGGTGCCCGAGCTGGGCCCAGGCGATCGCGGCCGCGCCCATCACCGCGATCTCGACGAGGCTGCGGCCGACCCGGTCGGTCGGCACCACGGCCCGCGGCGAGCGGAACAGGGCCCAGACGACGACGGCGAAGCCGGGCGCCCCGAGCATGAACGCGAGGGCCGGCCACGGCCAGGCCCAGGCCAGGTAGCCCCACAGGGCCAGGGAGAACAGGGCGAAGAGCTCGACGGCGAAGCGGAGCAGGTCGAAGGGGGCGGGGCGGCGAGCCGCGGGCGGACGGTGGTCGGCTGTCGCGGCGTCGGTCGGGGTCACGGTGCCAGCGTACGACCGTGCGCCCGGTGCGCGGTGCGGCAGGTCAGCGGAAGACGATGGTGCGGGCGCCGTCGAGCAGCACCCGGTTCTCGGCGAACCAGCGGACGGCCTGGGTGAGCGTGCGGCTCTCCTCGTCCTGGCCGATCGCCATCAGCTCGGGGGCGCTGCGGGTGTGGTCGACCCGCACGACGTTCTGCTCGATGATCGGCCCCTCGTCGAGGTCGCTCGTCACGAAGTGCGCCGTCGCACCGATCAGCTTCACGCCGCGCGCGTGCGCCTGCCGGTAGGGGTTCGCGCCCTTGAAGCCGGGCAGGAACGAGTGGTGGATGTTGATCGCGCGCCCCTCGAGCGCCGCACAGAGCTCGGGGCTGAGGATCTGCATGTACCGGGCGAGCACGACCAGCTCGATGTCGTAGCGGTCGATGACCTGCAGCACGCGGGCCTCGAACGCGGCCTTGCTCTCGGCGTCCGAGACGGCGTGGTGCTCGAAGCGGGTGCCGTAGAACTCCGCGAGCTCGCCGAGATCGGGGTGGTTGGCCAGCACGAGGGGGATCTCGACGGGCAGCTGGCCGGCACGCTGGCGGAACAGCAGGTCGTTGAGGCAGTGCGCCGCCTTGCTCGCGAGCACGAGCGTGCGGGTCGGCCGACCGACGACGTCGAGTTCGTGCTGCATGCCGTAGCGCTCGACGACGGGGGCGAGCCGCGACTCGAACGCCGCGCGCTCGCCGGGCGCCTCGACCTGCAGCCGCATGAAGAAGGTGCCGGTGTCGTGGCTCGAGAACTGGGCGGACTCGGTGATGTTGCCGCCCGCCTCCACCACCGCTCCGCTGATCGCGTGGACGATGCCGGGGGCGTCGTCGCAGACGAGCGTGAGGGTCCAGTGGGTCGTCGGCGCGGCGGGGGCGGCAGCCGAGGAGGCGGTGGTCGGGTCGGTCACCAGCCCAGGGTAGTGCGCGGGTCGGCTCTGCTACGCGACCGCGGAGACGAGCAGCGCCGACAGCGTGACCAGCGGGAACAGCCCCTGGGTCGCGGCGGCGCGCGCCTTGCTGCGGTCGGTGACGACGAGCACGAGCGCGGCGGCGAGCATCGAGCCCGTGCCGGCGAGGAGGAGGGCGAGACCGGCAGGGGAGGCCTCGGAGGCGGGACCGACGCCTCCGGCGATCACCAGGGCCACGCCGACCGCCGTCACGATCGCGAGGAACAGGTTGTAGAAGCCCTGGTTCAGCGCGAGCGGCTTCGTGTGCTCGGCCTGGGCGTCGCTCGTGATGCCGAAGGTGGCGCGGACGCGCGGGGTCGTCCAGAGCACGGACTCCATCACGAAGATGTACACGTGCAGCAGGGCCGCGAGGGAGGCGGCGACGAGGGCGACGATCATGTGCCGACTCTAGGCCCGGGGGCGCGCTGGCCGGCAGGCGGTGCCTCGGCTCCGGGGCGGGGGTCACCCTGCCGCATCGGGTTTCGGGCATCACGTCCCGTCACGACGCGACGTGATGCTCGGAACTCAATGCGACACTGTCGGGGTCGGGTCTAACGTCGGGGGAGCGGTCTCGGGAGATCGGTCTGCCCGCCGCGGGACCGCCTCCAGGCCGCCACTCGAGCTCACGACGGAGGGACCTGGACCCATGCCCCGCTCTGCTGACGCGATCTGCGCTGACGAGGTCGGCGCCGAGGTGGTCGGTGCCGACGTGGTCGGTGCCGGCGCCGGGGTCGGCGGCTCCGACCCGGCCCGTGCCGGCGTGGTCGTCGTCGGGTCGATCAACGTCGACCAGGTCGTGACGGTCGACCGCCTCCCCCTCCCCGGCGAGACGCTGATCGGCACGTCGATGACGTTGCTGCCCGGCGGCAAGGGTGCGAACCAGGCCGTCGCCGCGGCCCGTCGGGGCGCGGCCACGACGATGATCGGCGCGGTCGGCGACGACGTGCACGCCTCAGCGGCGCTGCCGCTGCTCGTCGAGAGCGGCGTCGACGTCGAGCGGGTCGCCACGGCGGAGGGCCCCACCGGGCTCGCCGTGGTGAGCGTCGGCTCCGACTCCGAGAACACGATCGTCGTCGTGCCCGGCGCCAATGCGTCGGTCGACGAGGAGGCGGTCGACCGGCACGCCGAGGTCGTCTCCCGTGCCGCCGTGGTCGTGCTGCAGGGCGAGATCCCCGTCTCGGGGATCGAGCGCGCGGCACGGCTCGCGACGGGACGCCTGGTGCTCAACCTCGCGCCCGTCGTCGCGGTCTCGGCCGAGGTCGTCCGGCTCGGGGACCCGCTCGTGCTCAACGAGCACGAGGGGCGGCTGCTGCTCGAGCTCGTCGCGCCGGAGGCTGCCGAGCGCCTCGCGGGACGG
This sequence comes from Frigoribacterium sp. PhB116, assembly GCF_004364285.1. Lineage (GTDB taxonomy): Bacteria > Actinomycetota > Actinomycetes > Actinomycetales > Microbacteriaceae > Frigoribacterium. The sequence continues at coordinate 311,829 of NZ_SOBE01000002.1, forward strand.
GACGCGTCGCGTGACGCGACCGGCGCCTCCTCGGCTGCTGCCCCTTCGGACCCGTCGTCCCCGGACGCGTCTGATGTCTCGTCGGATGACGACGCGGCCGTCGTCGCCGAGTTGCGCGGCCTGGGCGTCGCCTCCGTCGTGCTCACGCGCGGTGCGGCCGGCGCCCTGGTCTCGGACGCCTCCGGCTCGTGGTCGGTGCCGTCCCCGCGGGTGCGGGCCGTCGACTCGTCCGGAGCCGGCGACGCGTTCGTCGGCGCGCTGAGCGCCGCGCTCGCGGGCGGCTCCTCGCTGCTCGAGGCCGCGCAGAAGGCGGTGCGCGTCGGCGCCTACTCGGTCACGACCGCGGGCACCCAGCCCTCGTACCCGGGGGCCGACGACGAGCTGCCGTCGACGGACGAGCAGGTCACGGCGATCCCGGGCCTCTCCTGAGCCGTGCTGCTGCGCGGTGCGGGCCGGGGCATCAGGCCGAAGCGAGAGTGGTCGGGTCCTGTCGGCCCGTGGTTGCTGGGCCGGAGGGCCTCGCCCCGCCGGATCACGCTCAAATTACGGGGCTTGGGCTTGGGGGCTGGGGCTGGGGCGGCTGGTGGCGACGGAGGCCGAACCAGACGAAGTGATGCCCGGAAGCGCGCAGGCCAACTGACGCGTCGCCTCAGGCGCCGGCGGGCGGCGCGCCGTCGACGGCGACCGGGCCCTCGCGGCGGGCCTTCCAGCGGCCCGACGCGACGTACTTGACCATGACGTTGACGGTCGCGGCGGTGGGCACGGCGAAGAGCGCTCCGGGGATGCCGGCCACGAGCGAGCCCGCCGCCACCGCGAAGACCACGGCGAGGGGGTGCACCTTCACCGCGCCTCCCATGACGAGGGGCTGCAGCACGTGCGCCTCGAGCAGGTGCACGAGCAGCACCCCGCCGAGCATGACGAGCGCCTGGACCGGCCCGGCGACGACGAGCGCGAGCACGACGGCGAGCGCACCCGTCACGATCGCTCCGAGCACGGGGATGAACGACGCGAGGAACACGAGGATCGCGATCGGCACCGCCAGCGGCAGCCCGAGGAAGAACGCGAACAGGCCGATCCCGATGCCGTTCGCCGCGGCGACCACGACCTGCACCTTCACGAACGAGGTGAGCGTCTGCCAGCCGGCCTGGCCCGCACCGTCGACGGCCGGCCGTGCCGCCCGCGGGAACAGCCGGACGACCCAGTGCCAGACGCCCCGACCGTCGATCAGCAGGAAGATCGTCGCGAAGAGCGTCAGCAGCCCGCCCGCGACGAGGTGCCCGGCCGCCGAGCCGATCGCCGCGACGCCGCTGAGGATCTGCTGGCTCGCGTCCTGCAGTGCCTGCCCCGCCTGGCCGACGTACTGGTCGAACTCGCCGTCGGTGAGCTTCAGCGGCGACGTCCGCAGGAACTGCCGCAGGCTGTCGTACGCCGCCATGCCCTTGTCGCTCAGGTCGCCCGCACCCGCACGCACCTGGGTCACGACGAGCACGAGCAGGCCGCCGACCACGACGACGAGCGCGAGCAGCGCCACCACGATCGCGAGCCAGTGCGGCACCCGCCGCCGCGTGAGGAGGCGCACGACGGGCTGCAGCAGCGCGCAGATCAGGATCGCGATCAGCAGCGGCACCACGATCTCCTCGAGGCGGGACACCAGCCAGCCCAGCACCGCGAGGCACGCCGCGACGACCAGCAGGCGCCAGCCCCAGGCGCCGGCCACGAGCATGCCCGGCGGGACCGCGCCGGGTGCGAGGGCGCGGCCGGGGGAGCCGGCCCGCACCTCCTCGGCCTCGCCCGCGACGGGGACACGAGGAGGCGCTCCGGGCTCGCCGAGGTCGGCCCCGGTCGTCGAGGTGGTCGGGTCGGTCGTCGCGCTGCGGCGGCGCCAGGGGAGGTCCATGGTCGGAGTCTCCGGTCAGTCGGCTATCAGTGGGCTGTGACTCCGCCGATCCGGGCGTGGACGTGCGCTGGACGGCCATCCGTCGGCGCGTGCACCTAGGCGTGCGCCGGGGCGCACGACTGCTCCTGCGTCGTCTCGGCGGCCGGGCACGGGGTGCTCGCGGGGGCTGCCGTAGCATCGACGGGTCCCCGGCCGCCGCCGAGGACCAGCCGACAGGCCGACCGACGAGGAGGCGCGACGTGACGGACAGGGTCACCATCGTCGAGGTCGCCGCCCGTGCCGGCGTCGCCATCAGCTCGGTCTCCAGTGCGCTCAACGACCGGCCCGGCGTCTCGGAGCAGACGCGCGCGCGGATCAAGCAGGCCGCCTCCGACCTCGGCTTCGTGCCCAGCGTCCGGGGCCGCTCGCTCAGCGCGAAGCGCGCCTTCACCGTCGGGCTGGTCGTGCACCGCGACCCGTTCGTGCTCGAGTCGGACCCGTTCTTCGGCAGTTTCATCGGCGGTCTCGAGTCGGTGCTCGACCCGCGCGGCTACGCGCTGATCCTGCAGATGGGCTCGGCCGCCGACGAGACCCTGGACCGCTACCGGCGCCTGGCGGCCGGCCGTCGGGTCGACGGGGTGTTCCTCAACGAGCTCGTCGTCGATGACCCGCGCGTCGCCCTCGTGCAGCAGCTCGGCTTGTCGGCGGTCGGCGTGAACCCGGCCCCGGGGTTCCCGCTGCCCGCGGTGCACCAGGACGTCTCGGCGGGGGTCCACGAGCTCGTCGCCCACCTCGTGTCGCTCGGGCACCGACGGTTCGCCCACGTCGCCGGGCCGTCTCGGTTCGTCCACGCGGTGCACCGGGTCGAGGCGTGGCGCGAGGCGCTCGTCGCGGCGGGATGCGACCCCGGCGTGCTCGTCGAGGCGGACTTCACGTACGAGGGGGGACGTCGGGCCGCGGCCGAGCTGCTCGGCGGCGCTGCTCGCGACGGAGGTGCCGGCGACGGCGCTGCCGGCCGCGGCGACCGTCCCACTGCCGTGTTCTGCGCCAACGACCTCGCCGCGATCGGCTTCATGGCGGAGGCGGACGCCCGCGGCGTGCGCGTTCCCGAGGACGTCAGCGTGGCCGGCTTCGACGGCATCGAGCTGGGCACGTACGTGCGGCCTGCGTTGACCACGCTGACGACGGCGCCGCGGCTGCTCGGCGCGGAGGCCGCCCGGCTCCTGCTCGCCGCCGTCGAGGGCCCCGACGCCGACGCCGACCTGAGTGCGCCCGCGGTGGCGCGCGCCGGCATCGAGCCGGCGCGCCTGCTGGTCCGCGCCTCCACCGGTCCCGCTCCGCGCTGACGCCGCGGCGAGTCTGCCTGCTCCTCGAACCGCGTTCCGAACCATGAACCGCGAAAGAACGCGGTTCATGGTTCGGAACGCGGTTGATGGCGAACCATGCGCGGGGAAGGGAGGCGGGGTTCCGCTTCGGAGGCGGGCGTGCTAGCTTCACCTCTACCGAAACGTTTCGGTAGATCGAGACAACCACCCGACGACGAAGTTGGTGCCCATGGACCCCGCGACGACCACCGCCGCCCGCGACCTCGCCCGAGCCGCCTCCGTGCCCACGGGCAGCACGGGCAGCGCCGACCGCGACGCGACCGGGGCGACCGCCCTCGCGGCGCACCTCGTCCCGCTGACGCGCGACCGCCTCCGGCAGGTGCTCGACGACGCGCTCGCGCACCGGAACGCGCTGACCAGCGCGCTCGCCCAGCTCACCTTCTCGGGCGAGGCGGCCTACGGCGCCGACCGTCCCGACTGGGCCGTCGGCCCCTTCGCCCTCGACCCCTCCCTCACCTTCACGCTCGACCACCAGTGGGACGACCCCGACGGCATCGGCTGGACCAGCTCGTCGCTCTACAACCCGACGATGATCGAGCACGACGGCGTCCTGCACCTCTTCTACCGCGCGTCGCCCGTCAAGGAGAGCCTCGGCAGCCGCATCGGCCACGCCACCCGCGACCTGACCGGCTCCGGCACGGGCACCGACGCCGACACCGACACCGACACCGACACCGGCTCCGGCACCGCCGCCTGGGTCGACGACCCGGCGAACCCGGTCGTCCGCCCGACCCGCGACCTCGAGCTGCTGGGCACCGAGGACCCCAAGATCTACCGGGCCGAGGGCCGCTTCTGGCTCTTCTACAACGGCATCTGGCCGATCACCGAGGAGGCGCGGGTCGCCTTCCCGAGCACCGGCTACCCCGTCGAGGCGGTCGGCTGCGACATGATGCTGGCCGTCAGCGACGACCTCGTCACCTGGGAGCGCCTCGGGCCGATCGCCGACCCCGAGCAGACGCGGCTGTGGGCGAAGGGCGCGGTGATCCCGCGCGACGAGCACGGCGACGCCGTCCGCGTCGGGGGCGAGTACCTGATGTTCGTCAGCGAGGGCTTCGACGGGGTGCTGCACGTGGGGCACTCGCACGACATGCGCACCTGGCGCTTCGAGCCGACCCCGTACCTCGACCTGTCGAGCGTCGGCGGGCATCTGCACGAGGTCGCCGCCGCGATCGTCACCGGCGACGGGCGGCTCGTGCTCGACGTGTTCCACGACGACGCCGAGGGCCGCTTCGCCGCGAGCCAGGCGCTCTACGACGTCGAGCGGCCGTTCGACCAGCTCGCGCTGACGCCCGGCGGCTCGCTCTGCTGGGGCGGCCTCGGCCGGGTCGACGGCCGCTGGACCTTCGCTCAGGGCTGGGACGCGCCTCCTGGTCGCCGCGACCTCTACGTCTACCGCGAGGCGGACGGCGGCGGCGTCGACGACCCCGTCGACCGCCCCTCCTGACCCGCACCCGCACCCGCACCCGCACGACACCCGCACCCGCACGACCCCTGCACCGCAGCGCACCACCCGAACCCAAGGAGAACACCGTGCAACGACGCACCGCACTCATCGGAGCCACCGTCCTGCTCGCCGGCCTCGGCCTGACCGCCTGCTCGGGCGGCGGGGGAGGAGGAGGCGGCGACGCCCTGACCGCGAAGGGCCCCATCACCATCTGGTACTCGAACAACGAGTCCGAGGTCGAGTGGGGCAAGGCCACGGTCGCGTCCTGGAACGCCGACCACCCCGACGAGCAGGTCAAGGGCCAGGAGATCCCGGCCGGCAAGTCGAGCGAAGAGGTCATCGGCGCCGCCATCACGGCCGGCAACGCCCCCTGCCTCGTCTACAACACGGCCCCGAGCGCGGTCGGCCAGTTCCAGAAGCAGGGCGGCCTCGTCGACCTGTCGAGCTTCGACGACGGCGCGGGGTACATCGAGGACCGCAGCGGCGACCTCGCCGAGCAGTACCAGGACGCCGACGGCAACTACTACCAGATGCCCTGGAAGTCGAACCCGGTGATGATCTTCTACAACAAGGACCTCTTCACCCAGGCCGGCCTCGACGCGGAGAACCCCGAGCTGTCGACCTACGACGACTTCCTCGCCACGAGCAAGACGCTCGTCGACGCGGGCGTCTCCGACTACGCGATCCACCCGGCCCCGACCAGCGAGTTCTTCCAGTCGCAGTTCGACTTCATGCCGCTCTACGCGGCCGAGACCGGCGGCACCGGCCTGATCGAGGACGGCAAGGCCACCTTCGCCGACGGCGCGGGCGAGGACGTCGCCGGCTTCTGGCGCGACCTGTACGACCAGGGCCTGGCCGGCCAGGAGCAGTACACGGGCGACAGCTTCGCCGACGGCGAGGCCGCGATGTCGATCGTCGGCCCGTGGGCGGTCAACGTCTACGAGGACGTGAACTGGGGCGCCGTGCCGGTGCCCACCAAGGACGGCACCGACGCCGACGAGACCTACACGTTCAGCGACGCCAAGAACGTCGGCATGTACACGGCGTGCGAGAACCAGGGCACCGCGTGGGAGTTCCTGAAGTACTCGACCAGTGAGGACTCCGACCGCGCCCTGCTCGAGACCACGGGCCAGATGCCGATCCGCACCGACCTGGCCTCGACCTACTCCGACTACTTCGACGCCAACCCGTCGTACGCACTGTTCGGCGACCAGGCGGCCCGCACGATCGAGGTGCCGGCCGGCCCGAACACCGTGGCCGAGCTGCAGGCGTTCCGCGACGCGTGGTCGAAGAGCGTGATCTTCGGCGAGGGCGACGTCGGATCGTCGCTCAAGGACGCGGCCGACAAGGTCGACGAGCTCGCGGCCCAGGGCTGAGACCCGTGTCCTCCCTCCGTGCCGGGGCGACCGCCCCGGTCACCGGCAGTCGACCCGAGGAGGCGCCCCCCGCCTCCTCGGGTCGGAAGGCCCGCGGGCGAGGCTCGCTGCTGGGCAAGAACCCGCTCGGCCTGCTCCTCAGCGCGCCGTACCTGGTCTTCGTGCTCGCGGTCTTCGCGTACCCGCTGATCTACGCGGTGTACATCGCGTTCCACGACTACTTCTTCACCGCGCCCGGCGCGGTCGTCGACCGGCCGTTCGTCGGGCTGGCGAACTTCGTCACGGCGTTCACGGACCCGGCCGTCCTGCGGTCGTTCGGCAACGTCGGGATCTTCCTGGTCATCAACGTGCCGCTCACGGTCGTGCTGAGCATGGTGCTGGCGTCGGCGCTCGACAAGGTGTCGCACTTCAAGGGCTTCCTCCGCGTCGCGTTCTACGTGCCGTACCTCGCGGCGAGCGTCGCCGTCGTGGCCGTCTGGCTGTTCCTCTTCAACGGGAGCGGCCTGGTCAACCAGGTGCTGGGGCCGCTGGCTCCGTCGCCGTCGTGGCTGATCAACTCGGCCTGGGCGATGCCCTCGATCGCGCTGTTCGTCACGTGGAAGCAGCTCGGGTTCTACATCCTGCTGTACCTCGCGGCGCTGCAGAACGTGCCGAAGGAGCTCTACGAGGCGGCGTCGAGCGACGGCGCCGGCCCGATCCGGTCGTTCTTCACCGTGACCGTGCCCGGGGTGCGCCCCGCGACCGTGCTGGTGCTGCTCGTGTCGACGGTGACCGGGGCGAACCTGTTCACCGAGCCGTACCTCCTCACCGGCGGCGGCGGGCCGAACGGCGCCTCCACGTCCCCCGTCCTGCTGATGTACCAGAAGGGCATCGAGCAGGGGAACCCCGACCAGGCGGCCGCGATCGGCGTCGTGCTCGTCGTGCTCGTGCTGATCATCGCGCTGCTGCAGAACCGGTTCGCCGGCGGCAAGGAGGACTGAGATGTCCAGGACCCAGACCACGCTGCGAGGCGTCGTGCTCGCGCTCGGGGCGCTCGCGTTCCTCTTCCCGTTCTACTACATGGTGATCGGCTCGCTGCAGGCGCGGCCCGACCCGACCGTCGCGGGCGCGTTCCCGCACCCGTCGAACCTCACCCTCGAGAACTACGCCGCGATCGACAGCCGCATCGGGCTGCTCACGGGGCTCGTCAACTCGGGCATCTTCACCGCGGGCGTGCTGATCTGCACCGTCGTGTTCGGGGTGCTCGTCGGCTACGCGCTCGCCGTGCTGCAGTGGCGAGGACGCGGCGTGACCTTCGCCCTCGCGCTGCTCGTGCAGGTGGTGCCGTTCCAGCTGCTGGTCATCCCGCTGTACGTGCTCATCGCGCGCAACTACGGGCTGAGCGACAACTACCTCGGCATGATCCTGCCGTTCGCCATCAACTCGACGGCGGTGATCATCTTCCGGCAGTACTTCCTGCAGCTGCCCCGCGAGTTGTTCGAGGCGGCGCGCATCGACGGCACCGGCGAGTTCCGGCTGCTGTGGAACATCGCCCTGCCGCTCGTCCGCCCCGCGCTCGTCACGGCCCTGCTGCTGACGTTCATCGGGCCGTGGAACGAGTTCCTCTGGCCGTTCCTCATCACCAAGGAGGCGTCGATGCAGCCGCTCGCCGTCTCGCTGGCGAACTACATCTCGAACGTCGCCGCCACCGCCGCCAACCCCTTCGGCGCGACCCTGGCCGGAGCCGTCGTGCTCGCCGCCCCGGTCGTGCTGCTGTTCATCGTGTTCCAGCGCTACTTCATCTCGACCGACGTCGGCTCGAGCGTGAAGGGCTGACAGGAGATCCCCGTGACCGACACCGCACCTCCTCCGTTCCCCTACCGCCTGACGCGCCTCGGCGTCGTGATGGCGCCCGACCCCGACGAGCCGCTCGAGGCCGAGGGCGTCCTCAACCCCGGCTCGGGCCGCGGGCCCGACGGCGAGCTGTACCTGCTGCCGCGGCTCGTCGCCGCCGGCAACGTCTCGCGCGTCGGCCTCGCCCGCGTGGTCGTCGACGACGGCGTGCCCGTCGGCGTCGAGCGCGAGGGCGTCGTGCTCGCCCCCGACCGCGGCTGGGAGCGCGGCGCGACGCACTCGGGCGTCGAGGACCCGCGCGTCACCCGGGTCGACGAGCTCGGCCTGCACGTGATGACCTACGTCGCGTACGGGCCGCTCGGGCCCCGCACGGCCGTCGCCGTCAGCGACGACCTGCGCGAGTGGCGTCGCCTCGGCCCCGTGACCTTCGACTACGTCGACGACCTCGACACCGACCTCGGGCTGTTCCACAACAAGGACACGACGTTCTTCCCGTCGCCCGTCACCGCGCCCGACGGCGTCCGCAGCTTCGCCGTGCTGCACCGGCCGATGTGGCACATCGGCGCCACCGTGCCGGGGGAGGGCAGCCCGCTGCCCGCCGGCGTCACCGACGGGCGGCACTCGATCTGGATCAGCTACGTGCCCGTCGACGCGGTCGCGGCCGACGAGCGCGCCCTGGCCCGCTGGGGGCAGCACCGACCCGTGGCCGGCCCCGAGTTCCCCTTCGAGGAGCTCAAGATCGGCGGCGGCCCGCCCCCGCGCCGCGTGCCCGAGGGCTGGCTGTTGCTGCACCACGGCGTCACGGGCGTCATCGACGACGTGTTCGCCCAGCAGCAGAACGTCAACTACGCGGCGGGCGGCATGATCCTCGACGCGGACGACCCCTCCCGCGTCGTGACCCGCTCGGCCGTGCCCCTGCTCGAGGCCGAGACCGCCGACGAGCGCGACGGCATCGTGCCGAACGTCGTGTTCCCCACCGCGATCGAGGAGGTGGACGGGGTGCCGTTCGTCTTCTACGGCATGGCCGACTCGAAGATCGGCGTCGCCCGGCTCGACCGGGCCTGACGCGTCCCCGCTCACCTGCTGGCGAGTTGCCCCAGAACGTCACCCAGAACGAGTCCACCCGACATCCCGGGGCGACTCGACGACCATGCACGACGAGACAGAAGGAGGCGGTCGACGATGACCGCACGCACCTCACGATGGGCCGGGCTCGCCCTGGCCGCCACGACCGCGATCGCGCTGGGGGTGACGGGGGCGCTGCCGGCGTCCGCCGCGCCTCCTGCGGCACCGGCTGCGCCTGCGCCGGCTGCGCCGAGCGCTGCCGTGCCGAGCGCTGCCGCGCCGAGCGCCGCGGCGCCGACGGCTGCCGCCGCGCCGGCGCCGCTGACGAACCTCGCGCACCTCGACTTCCTGCTCGACCGGACGACGCCCGCCGCGGAGGAGGGGCACACCTCGTACCGCCTCGACGCCGAGCCGACGCTGACCCTGCCGTGGACCTACGCGGACGCCCGCGACGGCGGCACCTTCGCCCGGGTGGGCGGCGGCCCGCTCGACCCCGCGACCGGGTATTGGGGGCAGGGCGCGTACAACTCCGACGACGTGTCGCGCGCCGCGGTCGTGTACCTGCGCGACTGGCAGCAGACCGGGGCGGAGGCGAGCCGCGACAAGGCGTACGAGCTGCTGCGCGCGACCGCGTACTTCCAGACCACGACGGGTCCGGCCGCCGGCAACGTCGTGCTGTGGATGCAGCCTGACGGCACCTTCAACCGCAGCCCCGTCCCCGTCGAGCTGCCCGACCCCTCCGACAGCGGCAACAGCTACTGGCTCGCCCGCAGCATCTGGGCGTTCGGCGAGGGCTACGCGGCGTTCCGCGACGAGGACCCGGAGTTCGCCGCGTTCCTGCAGCAGCGCCTCCAGCTCGGCGTGACGGCGCTGCAGCGCGACACGCTGTCGCGCTACGGGCAGTACGACGTGGCCGACGGCGTGCAGGTGCCCGCCTGGCTGATCGTCGACGGCGCGGACGCCACGGCCGAGGCCGTTCTCGGCCTCAGCTCGTACGTGGCCGCCGCCCCTGACGACGCGACGGTGCGGACTGCGACGACGCAGCTCGCGGAGGGCGTGGCGCGCATGGCGTCGGGCGACCCGCAGACCTGGCCGTACGGCGCGGTGCTGCCGTGGACGAACTCGCGCTCGATGTGGCACTCGTGGGCGTCGCAGATGCCCGCGGCCCTGGCGCGCGCCTCGACCGTGCTGGGGCGCAGCGACCTGCTGGCTCCCGCGGTCGTCGACACCGCCTCCTTCACGACGACCCTGCTCACGGCCAGCGGGCCGGACAACGCCTGGTACCCGACGCCCGTCGACCAGACGCAGATCGCCTACGGCGCCGACTCGCGCCTGCAGTCGGCGCTCGCCGTGGCCGACGCCTCGGGCGGGGCGGGCTTCCGCCAGGTGGCCGCTGTCGCGGCGAGCTGGTACTTCGGCACGAACCGCTCGGGGAAGCCGGTCTACGACCGGGCGACCGGCGTGACGAACGACGGCGTCCAGGCCGACGGCTCCGTCAACGGCAACAGCGGTGCCGAGAGCACGATCCACGGCCTGCTGTCGATGATCGCGCTGGACGGTGCCCCGGACGTGTCGGAGCTGGCCCAGGCGTCGACCACGGTCGCGTCGCGTGACGGGCTGACGACGATCGAGGCCGAGGGCGCGTCGTCCACGACCGGCACCGTCGTCACCCCCGACTCGGCCTGGACGGGCGAGTCGCAGTACAGCGGCGGCGCCGCGCTCACGCTGCAGCCGGGACAGAGCGCCACGATCGCCGTGCCCGCCGGGTCGGGGCTGCGTCACGTCGAGCCGGTGCTGCTCGGCGCCGAGGGAGTCGTGTCGACCTCGACCTGGAAGGCGGGACGGGTGCCGCTCGGCACCCTGACGACCCGCGTGGGCGCGCAGGGCGTGACCGCCGCCTCCGGGGCGCTGCTGCCGCAGACGCTGCCGCTCCCCGTCGGGCCGGGGGCCACCTCCGTGACGGTGACGGCCCGCGGGTCCCAGCCGGTGACGGTGGACGCTCTGATCGTCCGGCCGCTCGTGCAGCGGCTCGCGCTGGCCGGGGCCGGCGGACGGGCGACCGAGCTGGTCTCGTCGACGTCGAAGCTGCCGCTGCCGACCACGGTCGGCGCACGCGGCGTGCGGTCGACGGTCGCGAGCTACGACTCGCGCGGGGCGCTCGTGTCGCAGCGGACGGTCTCGGGTCAGTCGGTCGCGCTGGTGCGCGGCGGCGGGTTCGTCGTCGTGACGCGGTAGGGGGAGCGCGCGTCCCCGACCCTCGCACCGCGGGATGCACGAAGAACCGCGTTCCGCACCGTGAACCGCGCTATATCGCAGTTCATGGTGCGGAACGCGGTTCGTGGCGTCCTGTCACACATGCAGGAGGCGGTGCGCCTGCAGGAGGTGCGGGGCGCCTCCTGCAGGAGAGCTGCGGCTACGCCTCGTCGGCGTGCGGCGCCGGCTCGTTCGTCGCCGTCGCGCGGGTCGCCTTCGCGAGGTTCTCGACGAGCTCGGAGCGAGTCTGCGACACCACGTAGGCGGGCTGGTCGCGCTCGACGCGCCAGCTCTCGCTCAGCGGGCCGACGTTGACGGTGTCGAAGCCGACCTCGTCGTAGAGGCGCTGCACGAGCTCGGCGGCCTCCTCGAAGTCGCTCGAGGTGGCGAGGGCACGACGGCCCTCGGTGCCGGCGGGCTTGCCGTCGGTGGTGATGTCCTTCGCCATGATGTGGTTGAAGCCCTTGGCGACCTTGCTCTCGGGCAGGTGGCGCTGCAGCATGCCCGACACCGTGTCGAGGCCGTTGTCGAGGGCGGCGATGTGGCCGTCGCGCTCGAAGTAGTAGTTGTTCGTGTCGATGACGACCTTGCCCGCGAGCGGCTCGACCGGCACCTCCTCGTAGTTCTTCAGCGGGACCGTGACGACCACGACCTCGCCTGCCTCGGCCGCCTCCTGCGACGTGGCGGCGCGCGCCTTCTCGCCCAGGTCGGCGAGGAGGTCGGCGAGGGTCTCGGGTCCGCGCGAGTTGCTGATCACGACGTCGTGGCCCTGGGTGATGAGGGCCCGGGCGACCTGGCTGCCGATGTTGCCTGCTCCGATGATTCCGTACGTAGTCATGCCACCAGCCAACGCCTGTCGGGTGGCCGGGTGTTCCCGCTCCCAGGAGGCTCGGAGGAGGCGCCCAGTCGTCGCGAGGGGCGGACGGTGCAGCCACTGCAGGGACAGGCTGGAGGGATGACCGACTCGACCCCCGCCTCCTCGGACTCCAGGACCGACGCCTCCGACGCCCCCACGACCGCTGTCCTCTTCGACATCGACGGGACGCTCGTCGACTCCAACTACGCGCACGTCGACGCGTGGTCGAAGGCGTTCGCCGACATCGGGCACCCGGTCGACAGCTGGCGGATCCACGAGGCGATCGGCGAGGACTCGACGCTGCTGCTCTCGGGCCTGCTGGGCGACGAGGTCGCGGAGGCGCGGGGCGACGAGGCGAAGGAGCGCCACTCCGCGCATTACCTGCCCCACGGCGACACCGACCTGCACGTCTTCCCGCGGGCGACCGAGCTGCTCGACGAGCTCACGCGACGGGGCCACCGGGTCGTGCTCGCGACCAGCGCCCCCGAGGAGGAGCTCGCCGTGCTCCGCGACCTGCTCGACGTCGAGGGGGCGCTCTGGGCGGTCACCTCCTCGGAGGACGCGGAGACCGCCAAGCCAGACCCCGGCATCGTGCAGGGCGCGCTCGACAAGGCCGGGGTCGACGCCGCGCAGGCGGTGATGGTCGGTGACGCGGTCTGGGACATGGAGGCGGCCGGTCGTGCCGGGGTCACCTGCGTCGGCGTCCGCTCAGGCGGTACGTCGGCGGCGTCGCTGACCGAGGCCGGCGCGGTCGAGGTGTGGGACGACGTGGCGGCGCTGCTCGAGGGGCTCGACGGGAGCGTCGTCGGGCGGCTGAGCTGAGCTGCGCACGCTGAGCTGTGGCGTCGAGCAGGGGTCCGTGTCAGCGGCGACCGCGCCGGCCGACGAGGCGGGCCCACGCACTGCGGCCCCGGATCGGGCACGGCGCGGCGGCCGCCCGCGGCTCCTCTCGGGGCACGAACGTCGACGACGAGCAGGCCGTGCAGGTGAGCACCCACGGGTGCACGCTCAGCCCGGAGCCGTAGTACGGGTTGTCGACGAGCCGCGCCGGGCCGTGGCAGTCGGGGCAGGTGGGGGTCGCCGTGGGGCGCGTCTCGTCGTGCATCGTCGGGGCCTTCCGTGGAGGGGATCGCCCGGTCGTCCGTGCCCGAGCGCTGCTGCGTCGTCTCGGGTTCGGAGTGCCGCCTCCTCGTGACTGGCCCCGGCCTGGCCCCAGATCGGGGCTGCGGCCGCGGGGCTGCGGCCGCGTGCTGCGGCCTCGTGCTGCGGCCGCGGCGCTGCCCGGGACGAGGGTGTCCGCGGGGGCTGATCCGTCTCGTGACGGATCAGCTGCACGAGAGAGCCCCGCCCCTCGCCGCGTCGTGCGCGGACGGTGAGGAGCGGGGCTCGTCAGTGTTGCGGTGCTGCGGCGCTGCCTAGCTCTCGAACGTCGCGTCGAGCGTGATCTCGACGCCGGTCAGCGCCTTGCTCACGGGGCAGGTCTCCTTGGCGTCCTTCGCGGCGGCCTGGAACTGGGCCTCGTCGATGCCGGAGACCTCGCCGCGGACGGTGAGGGCGATGCCGGTGAGCTTGAAGCCGCCGGCCGAGTCCGGGCCGAGCGAGACGTCGGCCTTGACGTCGAGCGCCTCGACGGTGCCGCCGGCCTGGCCGAGGACGGCGCTGAACTGCATGGCGTAGCAGGCGGAGTGTGCGGCCGCGAGGAGCTCCTCGGGGCTGGTCGAGCCGTTGGCGTCGTCGGCGGCGCGCTTCGGGAACGAGACGTCGTACGTGCCGAGCTTCGAGCTGGAGAGCTCGACCTGGCCCTCGCCGGTCTCGAGGCTGCCGTTCCATGCGGTGCGGGAGGTGCGAGTGGGCATCGTGTCCTTCTTTCGTGTGGGGATGGGGGAGTCGGTGGAGTCGTGGGGGTCGCGGGTCGCAGGGAGACGCGGCGGCAGGCCTAGGAGGCGGCGCGGACGCTGTCGCCCAGCTCGCCGACCTGGGCCGTGAGGGCCGCGATCGCCGCGGGGTCGAGGCCGGTCGCGGCGCAGATGCTCGCCGGGATGCCCGCCGCGGAGGCCCGGAGCGCCTCGCCGTCGGCGGTGAGCTCGACGCGGACGCTGCGCTCGTCGTCGGGCACCCGGGTGCGGGTGACGAGGCCCTGGCCCTCGAGACGACGCAGCAGGGGGGAGAGCGTGCCCGAGTCGAGGTGGAGGCGCTCGCCGAGGCCCGAGACGCCGGTCGGCCCCTGCTCCCACAGCACCAGCATCACGAGGTACTGCGGGTAGGTGATGCCGAGCGGCTCGAGCAGTTCGCGGTACCGGGTCGTCAGCGCCCGCGACGCGGCGTACAGCGCGAAGCAGATCTGCTCGTCGAGCAGGGGCGTGGTCGGGGCGGCCGCGGTCATGTCGTCGACACTAGCACGTTGCGTGCAACTGAGTTGTGCGCAATTCAAAGCCGGTTACATTCGTGCCGTCACTCGTTGACGGGCATATACGATCGTAGATACAGTCGACCCGTGATCATGACGGCGGCGGACACCATCAGGGACGCACGGGGCCGCGCTGGCCTCACCCAGGCCGAGCTCGGGGCGAGGGCGGGTCTGCCGCAGAGCGCGGTCAGCGCCTACGAGGGCGGCGTGAAAGACCCGTCGACGACCGTCCTGGCCCGTCTCGTCGAGGCCGCGGGCTTCGACTTGGCTCTCGGGCTGGTGGCGCGACAGGCCGGCGGGCGGTCGGCAGCGGCGTTCTCCGGGCCGGTGGGCCGTCGCGTGCAGCCTGGTCGTGCGCCGGCCCGGGCGTGGCTGCGCACCCACGGGTTCGGTTCGCCGCAGGTCTTCGGGAGCGTCAGCCGGGGCGACGATCGCGACGACAGCGACCTGGACGTGCTGGTCGACCTGCCCGACGGTCTCGGCCTGTTCGGGCTCGGCTCGGCCCGGACGGAGCTGGAGTCGATCTTCGGAGTCCCCGTCGACCTCGTTCCGCGGGGGTCCCTCAAGAGCGAGGTCGCCGCGCGCGTCTCAGGCGACCTGGTGTCGTTGTGAGCAGGTCCGACGAGACGCGCCTCCGTGACGTGCTCGCCGCCCTCGACGCGATCGACGCGCACACGACGCGGGGCAGCCTCGACGATGGCCTCGTGTTCGACGCCGTCCGCGCACGGCTGATCGAGATCGGAGAGGCCGTCAAGGGCCTGTCGGACGACGTCCGGGCCACAGCGCCGGGCATCCCCTGGGGCGAGGTGGCCGGCATGCGCGACTTCCTCGCACATCGGTACTTCGACGCGTCGCACGCCATCGTCGAGCACACCGTGACCCGCGATCTGCCTGAGCTGCGTCGCACCGTCACGGGTCTGCTGGGCTGACCGCCGCCGCCGCCTCCTTCGCCGCCGGGTGCGCCTCGGCGAGGTCGAGCGCGATGGCGGCGCGGCCCAGCCCCTCGAGGCTGGCGGCCGTGGTGAACGGCAGGCTGAGGACCGAGAGCAGGGCGCCGGCGAAGCCGAACCCGGGGAACCCCTCCACGATCGCGATCACCACCACGCCGACGAGGCCGACCGTGAACGCGGCGGCAGCGCCGAGGCTGATCGTGAGCGCGCCCACGAGGCCGAGTCGCTGCTTGCGGGCCGAGGCGAGGAGGCGCGGCGCCAGGGTCGCCGACAGCTCCGGTGCACCCTCGCTCGAGTAGTCCACGACAAGCCGATCGTCACGCCACGACACCGGCGCCAGCGACCGACGATCGCGCCGCAGCCAGACTCCGACGGCCACCAGGACGACGAAGGCGACGGAGATCGAGGCGAAGGCGAGTGCGGCGACCGCTCGGACCGCGCCCGGCCCGTCGAAGGCGTCGACGCCCGAGAGGAGACGATCGATGCCCAGGGCGGCCGCGGAGCCGACGACGACGGCCGCCACGGCGAGCACGAGCCGGCGACGCGGCGTGAGGAGCTGCGCGGCCCCGGCCCGCCACTCGTCCCAGCCGCGGCGGCGGAGGTCCCGCCGGCTGGGGAACGGCTCGGTCACGAGCGTTCGCCGCCGTGAACGGGAGCCGGGCCCGCAGATCCCGCTGGTCTCGCCGTCTCGGCCGCGCTCGGCGGCAGCAGGTGCGTCCGTGCGGCGGCGTAGCGACGTGCACGCGTGGTCCGCGTCAGGAAGAAAGGCGTGAAGCCGAGCAGCATCACGACCATCGCGACCACCAGGACGCGGGGGAAGGTCGAGTCGTCGTCGCCGAGTGCCTGCGGCAGCTGGTTGCAGATCAGGCCGGCGAAGAGCGTCGCGCTCTGGGCGTACTGCACCGGGAGCGACACGGCGCTCACGGAGGCCCACCGGGCGGCGACCCGCTCGTCGTCGGGGCCCAGCTCGAGCGGGCGGCGGGACAGGACGGCCTTGCCGATCCTCCTGGCCCGGTCGTGGTCGCGGCCGATCACCGCCCCCGCCTGCTTCATCAGCCGGAACGAGACGACGGTGCAGGCGATCGAGGCGGCGAGGAACCCCAGCCCGGCGGCGACGAAGAGGAGGTCGGCGCCTGAGTCGTCGTCGTCGAGCGGGACGAACGAGAGGCCGACGGCGGCCGGGACGACGGTGAGGACGAACGCGAGCGTCACCGTGCACCCCCCGGCGCACCTCTCCGTGGGGGACCTCGCGCCACTCGACCGGCTCCGCGCCCTGCCGGACGTGTTCGCCGACCGCCGGGCCCGCGACGAGCGCGACCACCGTGAGCGCGGCGCCGAGGGCGACGAAGGAGGCGGGGAGCCAGGCGGGCGGGTCGCCCAGCCAGGCGGACAGCAGCACCAGGGCCGCTCCTCCCGCCTGGATGCCGAGCATCCACCCGAGCAGGCGGCGGGCGCGCTGCTGCTCCCGGTGGGTGGTGGGCGCGTCCCGCGCCGCGAGGACGGCGCCGAGCACGATCGGGGCGATCGTCAGCAGGGCCAGGCCGAGGGCCCCGAGCAGGAGAGCGGTCACGCCGCCGCCGTCCCCGAGCAGGACGAGGAGGACCGTGCCCCCGATCTGCGCCGCCGTGATGACGACGACCGCTGCGGCGAACGCGAGGGCGCCCACGAGCTCGCGACGGCCGGCGGGTCGGTGCTGCGTCGACGTCGCCCCGCCGGTGGCGGCAGCGGTGGCGGCGGGTGCGGCGGGCGGCGGGGGCACGGGGCGGTGGTCGTCGTCGGTCACGCTCCCAGTGTGGCCGCCCCGCGTTCGGGGGGCACGGCGGCCGCCGGGTGGGAGCCGGCCCGGACGGGTGAACGGCGGGCGAGCGGACGAGGCGCCTGCCGACGGGGTGCGGCGGGGGCCGCGGGGACGGCGCCCGCGTAGCCTCGACCGCATGAGCAGCGACGCGACCGAGCACGACGGCACGACCGGCGACCACGACGACCCGACCGGCATGACCGCCGACGAGAAGCGGCACGACCAGCTGACGCGCGCACCGAAGTCGGACGAGTCGGACGGCGCCCCGCGCATCACCACCGAGGAGCGACCCGACGGCGTCACCCGCATCGACGTCGCCGACACCGCGAAGGTGCGTCCCGGCGGGGGAGAGGCGCACACCCGCGACTGACCCGCTGCGGACGCGCGGTGGTGCGTCGACGGCGAGCCACGATGTCGGGGGCGGGACCTACGGTGACGACGTGACCGGGTCCTCGAGCGCAGGCAGCGCCTCCTCCGTCTGCTGCGTCGACGGCTGCGGACGTCCGGTCGAGCCCGGCGGCCCGGCCCCGCTCTGTGCCTGGCACCTCGACGCCGCCGCCGACTGGTCGGAGCGCGAGCACGGCCTCACCGACCTGCTGCCCTCGCCGTGCGTCGCGTGCGGGTCCCGGCTCGGCGTGCACTGGCCGTCGGGCTGGCTCTGCGCGGTCTGCGAGTGGCGGCACGGCGACTCGCCGGACGGCGAGCTCGCGCCTCCCCGGGTCGACGTCGTCTACTACCTGCGCTTCGACGACCGGGTCAAGATCGGCACCTCGTCCGACCCTCGCCGCCGGCTCGCCCGCATCTGGCACGACGACCTGCTCGCCTTCGAGCGCGGCGACCGGCTCGTCGAGCACCGCCGGCACGTGCAGTTCGCCGAGCACCGCCTCGCCCGCACCGAGTGGTTCACGGCCGCGCCCGAGCTGCTCGCGCACGCGGCGGGGCTCCGGGCCGGCTCGGACGACCCGTGGAGCACCTATGCGCGCTGGCGCAGCGAGGCCCTCGCCCTGCGCTCGTGATCGCCGGGTCATCGAGGTGACGCGTCGCAGGGGTGCCGCGGCCGGCGACGCCCCCGACGCGTCACCTCGATCGGGTCGGTGCGCTCGGGTCGACCCGCTCGGGTAGGCGTGCGCGGGTCAGCGAAGCCAGGCGTCGACGTAGAGGTCGCCGCGCACCTCGCGGAACACGTCGAGCAACTGCGGCACGGTGCTCCGCGTCAACCCGGAGACGACGAGGTCGTGGGGGCCGAGCGCCTCGAGGCCGCCGGTCCGGACGCGGACGACCTCCCACCCTGCGGAGCGGAGCGCGCGGTCCTTGCGGCGGTCCGCCTCCTCGCGGTGGCCGACGTGCTCGAGCCCGTGTCGTCCCGTGGAGTCGTACTCGACCGCGACGCGCAGCTCGGGCAGCAGCACGTCGGGCCACGCCTCGAGGTGCTCGAAGAACGGCCGCGCGAGGCGGACCGCGTTGACCCCCGCCGTGAAGGTGATCGCGGCGGCGAGGTCGGCCCGCAGCTGCTCCTCGACCGCGGACGCGGGAGGCGGTGCGCACGCGCTCGAGAACGCCTCGCCGACGGGCAGGTCGGGGGTGCGGTCGCAGAGCTGGTCGCGCCTCCTCGGGACGCGGGCTGCGGGGGCCGACCGTGGCGTCAGCGCCGACCGTGGCGTCGGCGACGGCAGGCCCGGCCGGGGCGCCCCGATGCGCCGGAGCAGGGCGGCCCGCTCGCGGCCGTCGACGACGGGCCCCGGACCCGGCCCCCGACCCGGCGGCAGATCCGTGGCCGCGGCGGCCGGTGCCGTCGACCCGTCGGCGTCGCGCGGGCGCTTCGGCGCCGGGTCCATCGGCACGGCCGGCAGTCGCCGCGGCGACGCGAGGTCGGCGCAGGTCGGGCACCACGACGACCGCCGTCGCTCACGCCCAGGCCGGTGGCGTTGCTCGTCGGGCGTCGCGACGAACTGGTGGCCCACGTCGCAGAGCCAGGTCAGCCAGACGTCGGCCGCGGGAGGCACCTGGCTCAGCAACAGCCCCCGGTTGTGCTCGGGCCGGTACTGCCGCACGAGCACGGGGTAGCGGGCCCACGCGTCGCGGTAGGCGCCGGGCGCGTAGGGCACCTCGGCGGCACGGGACCGCTGACGGCGGGCCCACCAGCTCTCGATCGGTTCGGGCACGCCGCGACGCTACGACCCGCCACCGACATCGGCGTTCGGACTCGATCGACCACGAGGAGGCGCCCCCTCGACCCGGCGCCCGTCGCGGCGGATGATGGGGACATGACCGCCGCCTCCGTCGTATCCGTCAGCCGCGACCCCGAGCACCGCTTCTCGAAGGAGGTGGTCGACGACATCGTCCTGATCGCCGGGCTCGGCGTCGAGGGCGACGCCCACGCCGGCACCACCGTGCAGCACCGCTCACGGGTCGCCCGCGACCCCTCGCAGCCGAACCTGCGCCAGGTGCACCTCGTCCACGCCGAGCTGTTCGACGAGGTCGAGGGCTCCGGCTTCGAGGTCGACCCGGGCGAGCTGGGCGAGAACGTCACGACGCGCGGGGTCGACCTGCTCGGGCTGCCCCGCGGGGCCGTGCTGCGGCTCGGGCCCGACGCGGTCGTCGAGGTCACCGGGCTGCGCAACCCGTGCGTCCAGATCGACGGGCTCGAGGCCGGCCTGATGCGCGAGCTGGTGACCCGCGACGACGAGGGCCAGGTGGTGCGCAAGGCGGGAGTCATGGCCGTGGTGCTCGTCGGCGGACGGGTCGCCCCCGGCGACCGTGTCGGCGTCGAGCTGCCCGAGGGGGAGCACGAGGCGCTGCAGCCCGTCTGAGGCCGGAGGCCGGGTCATCCTCGGGGATGGACTCCGCGCCTCCTCGTGTCGTCCGCCCCCGGCGAGGCCGCGACGGCGGCCATGCTGTCGGGGACGTCCCCGCCCGGTCGTGACCGCGGCCCCGGCGAGGGGACGCCAGGAGGAGCTCCATGAGGACCAGGTCGCACACCAGCACCAGCACCAGCGCCGTCGCTCGCCGCGCCACTCGCACCACCGGCACCACGGCGGCGCTCGCGACGGCCGCGCTCGTCGCCGTGGTCGTCAGCGGCTGCAGCACGTCCCCGTCGGGTGCCGCCGGGACCGCCAGCCCGTCGTCGGGCGCTGCCGCCACCCCGTCCGCGACGCCGGCGGTCGACGTCTCCGCCGACGTGGCCGACGACCTCGCCGCGCTCGAGGCCGAGTTCGACGCCCGCGTCGGCGTCAGCGTCGTCGACACGGAGACCGGGACGACGGCCTCGCACCGCGCCGACGAGCGCTTCGGCTACGCCTCGTCGATCAAGGCGCTCGCGGCGGCTCAGCTGCTGCACGACGTGCCCGCCGAGCAGCGCGACGAGGTCGTCACCTGGACCGCGGCCGACGTCGAGGCCGCCGGCTACTCGCCGGTGACGAGCGAGCACGTCGCCGACGGGCTGACCCGCGCGCAGCTCGCCGAGGCGGCCGTGCGGAAGAGCGACAACACGGCCCTCAACATCGTGCTCGATCGCGTCGGAGGGCCGGCCGGGCTCGACCAGGGGCTCGAGGACATCGGCGACACGACCACCGAGGTCGTGAACCGGGAGCCCGAGCTCAACACGATCGAGCCCGGCAGCACCGACGACACGAGCACTCCCGCGGCCTTCACGGCCGACCTCGGGGCGCTGCTCGACGGCCGCTGGCTCGACGACCCCGACCGCGCGCTGCTGCTCGACTGGATGAGCGGCAACGCGACCGGCGACACCCTGATCCGTGCCGGAGCCCCGGACGGCTGGGTCGTGGCCGACAAGTCAGGAGGCGCGGGCGGCATCCGCAACGACGTCGCCGTCGTCACCCCTCCCGGCCGGGCACCGGTCGTGGTCACCGTGTTCACGACGCGGAACGACCCCGACGCCCGCTACGACGACGCCCTCGTCGCCCGCGCGGCCGCGATCGTGCTCGGGGCCCTGCCGACGCCCTCCTGACCTGACCGGCCCGAGATCGAGTTCGAGTGGTCGGTTCCGGTCCTTCGATCGCCCCGGGGCGACAGGAACTGACCACTCGGCGGCTGCCGGCAACTGGCAGCCGGCTGCCAGTGCTCGCCGACCCGTCAGAGGCTGTCCGGGTCGAGCAGGAGCTCCGTGCCGTCGAACAGGCGCTGCTCGTCGTCGATCACCTCGAGGCCCTGGTTCAGGTAGATGAGGGCCGAGACCGTGATGCCGAAGCGGGCCGCGACGGCGTCGGCGGTGTCGCCGGTGGAGACCTGGTAGCGCTTGGGCGCCCCCGCGGCGGTGGTCGCCGTCACGACGCCGTTGGCGAAGTTCGCGACGCCGCCGTCGACCGGGACGATGTTGGTCGTCTTCGCGGGCACCGACCACCTGACCGGGGCGACCGCGAGGACCTTGCCCCGGCTGATCTCGACGGGCACGTCGGGTGCTGCCTCGGCGGTGGACACGACGAGGGTGCCGAGGTACGACGGCTGTCCGATCGGCAGGGGTGCGGAGCCCGACGTCGGTGCCGAGGTGGGTCCGCCGAGCACGGCCACGCCGTCGCCGGGGGAGGTCAGGCCGTCGAAGACCGCGGGCGCGATCTCGAAGTAGGAGAGCTGGACCGTGACCGGCAAGGTCGAGGTGTAGCCCGACCACTCGGTCGAGAAGGTGCCGTCGCCCACGGCGACGACCCGGTAGTGGAACGCGATGCTGCCCTTGGGCGACCGCACGTCGGCCTCGGCCACCACCGTGCCCGCCGCGACGGGAGTGACGTAGGGCGCCTCCTCGGCGGCCTCCGCGGGGGGAGGGGTCGCGGCTCGCGGGGACGGCGAGGCGGACGCCGTCGGCGTCGCGCTCGGCGTCGGGCTGGTCGACGGGCGTGCGCTGGTCGTGATCGGGGAGGCCGGCTCCGACGTCGCGGCGGGGGCGCCGGACGCGAGCGGGCCGCCGCCCGAGAACGCGAGGACCGTGCCGAGCACCACGGCGACCACGGCAGCTCCGCCGACCACGGCGAGGATCGCCGCAGGGCGCATTCGCCGTCGCCCGGGCTCGTCGTCCTCGGAGTCGGCGTCGGTGTCGGCGCTCGCTGCGGCGGCACCGGTCGCGCCCGCAGCCCCGGCGGCACCGGAGCGCCTCGAGGAGGCGGCGGCCGACCCGGCCGTGGCCTCCGACGTCGTGGGGCGGTGCGTCCACGGCACGAGTCGCGGGCCCGCGCCCGTCGCGGGGGCCGGCTCGTCGTCGGGCGTGTGGGCCGTGGGCGCGGAGGGCTGCACCTCGGTCGGCTGCGTCGTCGCGCGCGTCGACGTGTCGTCGGCGCCGGGTCGCTCGTCTCCTCCGCCGTGCTCGTCAGTGCCAGGGCGCCCAGCGGTGCCGTCGCGCGCGTCGACAGGGGCCTGCTCCGCCGCCGCCGCGTCGTCGCCGTGCGCCTCGTGCCCGCGTGCTGTGCCATCACGCTCGACGTCGTCGTCGTGCGGCCCTGGTGTGTGATCGTCCGTCATGTTCCCCCCTGCGGCGATCCTAGGACAGGCTGCCGACACGGTCGAGCCGGGCCCGTTCGACGTCCCGACGCGCGCCGTCCCCCTCCCGGCTCCTCGTGGCGGTCGCTCGACGCAGGTCGGCAGGATCTCCCTCGCGCGCCTCCTCGGCGACTGGCTACGGTCGGGTCATGCCGATCGTCCCCGACACGAAGAACTGGACCTGGGTGCTCGACGAGCCCTGCCCCGAGTGCGGCTACGACGCCGCCGAGGTCGAGCTGGGCGACGTGCCCGGCCTGGTGCGGTCGAACGCCGCCGCGTGGCCTGCCGAGCTCGGCCGAGCCGACGCCCGCGAGCGACCTGACGACGCGACCTGGTCGCCGCTCGAGTACGGCGCGCACGTGCGCGACGTCTTCAGCGTCTTCGACGGCCGCCTCCGGCGCATGCTCGACGAGGACGCCCCCGCCTTCGAGAACTGGGACCAGGACGCCACGGCGCTCGCCGACGACTACGCCGGGCAGGACTCTGCCGTCGTCGCCGAGCAGCTCCTCGCCGCGGCCGAGGTCGTCGCCCGCCGCTTCGAGGAGGTGCCCGCCGACCAGGTGCACCGCACCGGACTGCGCAGCGACGGTGCCGCCTTCACGGTGGAGACGCTCGGCCTCTACTTCGTGCACGATCCGGTGCACCACCTGCACGACGTGCGCCGCTGACGGCTCTCGCGGGTGCTCGGGCTCCGTCGGCGCCCATGATCGGGTCGCCGAGTCGACCCGAGTTGCCCTGAACGGTCGCTCGGGCTGACGTGGAACAGCCGTCCGGGGCAACTCGACCGCCGTCGCGTCCGGTCAGCGGACCCCGAGCGCCACGACGAGGGCGCCGAGGCCGGCCGCGAGGGCGAGCGCCGCGGTCGCCGCGGGCAGCGCGCCCCCGGTGGTGGGCACCCGGGAGGGCGAGCTCGCCGAGCCGGCGCCGGCGCGGGTGTGGCCAGCGTCACGGGCGGCGAGCAGGAGGCGGTGCACCCGCCGGTACCGCCGGTGCGCCGCGGCGAGCACGGCGAGCGACGCGACGACCCCGAGCCCGGCCAGCACGTACGCGGCAGGTCCGAGCAGGGGCGGCAGCACGCGGAGGCCGATCAGCGACCCGACGGTCAGCGCCAGGCCGGTGCGGCGCCAGGCGAGCGCGGTGCGCTCGGGCTGCAGGCCCGGGTCCCACGGGCCGTCGCTCACGCCAGCACGACCCCGAGCAGCACGAGCACCCCGGCGACCGCGACGGCGACGCCGAGCGGCAGCGCCAAGGGCGCGGACGGCAGCGGCCGGTCGGCCCGAAGGGCGCGCTCGGTGCGGGCCCAGCCGACCCAGGCCTGCACGGGAGCCGCGATCCCGGCGACGATCAGCACGAGCGACGCCGCGAGCCTCAGCCCGGGCTGCAGGCCGAGCCCCAGCGCCTCGAGGGCGACGCCGCCCGCCACGAGCGCGAGCGAGGTCCGCACCCAGGCGAGGAACGTGCGCTCGTTGGCGAGGCTGAACCGCACGTCGGGCTCCTGCCCCGTGCCGTAGACGCGCCGGGGGAACCGGCGGTCGCGGTCCTCGGCGGTCACCGGCCGCCTCCTGCGCGCCGTCGTCGGATGCGGATCGGGCCCTTCGCGGTCGACGGGTCGACCACCGAGCCGCCCTGCGTGATGTCGACCTCGCCGGCTGCGACGAGACGTCGGGCGGCTCGTCGGACGGGCTCCATGAGGTCGCGCCAGGCAGCCTCGTCGTCGGGGGCGATCGATCGGGCCACGTCGGACGGGCAGATCGTCGAGGTCGCGGCACGTGCCGCGAGGAGCTCGCGGATCCGCTCCTCGAGCTGGCGGTCGAGCGAGGACACCTTGCGGCGGCGGCACGCGTCGCTGCAGTACGCGACCTCGTCCCAGTTCGCGGCCCATTTCTTGCGCCACTCGATGCGGCGGCCGCACGAGCGGCAGGTCTTCTCCTCGGGCGTGCTCACCCGTCCATGCTGCGCCTCGCGGCTGACGCGTGGCTGACGAACCGACGTGATGACGACGAACCGGCGCGATCCTCCGCGGAGGTTCGTCGCGCTCGCGTCGCTTCCTCGTCGTTTCCGCGTCGCGCCCCGTCGGCCGACCTGCCCTCGACAGAGCGGTCTGCTCTCGCTAGCGTCGAGGGGCGACGGCGCCGACCGGGCCGCCGCACGACCACGACGGCCACGGCCGTCCGCACCGAGGAGGCGCGCGCATCCGACTGCCCGACTCGCTGACCGTCGACGGCCCCGTCTCCGTCTCGCGGCCCTGGATCGCCTGGGCCCGGGCCGTCACCCGCCTCACCACCACGGGGCGGGCCAGCCGCTCGGAGTTCTGGTGGACGTGGCTGCTCCAGACCGCCGTCGGGGCGGTGCTGCTCCTGCTGATGCCGTTCCTGCAGGGCCGCACCCGCGACCTGCGGCTGCCCACCGGCCCGTTCGGCGCCGGCCCGCTCGGCACGCAGCCGCTCTTCTCCTGGACCGACACCTCCGGCGACGCGGCGGGCGGCGCCTCCGTCCTCATCTGGACGGTCTGGTCGCTGCTCACCCTCGCGCCGATGGTCGCCCTCGCGATCAGACGACTGCACGACGCGGACATCTCGGGCTGGTGGGCGCTCGTCGCCGTGCTCGTGCCGATGCTGTCGTTCCTGATGCTCGTGCTGCTGGCGCGGGGGTCGAGGGCGGCGGGCGTCCGTTTCGACCGTCTGCCCACCGACGGGCCGGGCGGGAGAGGGGCCCTGGCGCCTCCGGAGGGCAGCCGGTAAGATCCTCCATGGTCGCGCGTCACGTGCGGCCCCGGGCGTGCACGACAGCGCGCAGTCGGGATCACCATCCTCCCCGCCGAGCCGGCCCCGCAGCACCGCTGAACTGCAGCATCGCAGCACCGCAGCACCGCTGCCGGAGCCACGGCACCTCGGGTCGAGGGAACGGCGCCCGCCGACTGACCGAGACCCTTCCATGACACCTGCTGCCCAGGGTCGTCCCTCGACGACCTCCACTTCTCCTTCTCCCTCGACCCGCGCCTCCTCGACGGGTCGCCCTGTCACCCCCGCGAAGTTCCCCCTCGCCGGGTTGCTCGCGCTCGCCGTCGCCACGTTCCTCAGCATCTCCGGCGAGATGCTGCCCACCGGTCTGCTGCCCGAGATGAGCGGCGAGCTCGGCGTCAGCGAGTCGAGCATCGGCCTGCTCGTCAGCGTCTTCGCGTTCACCGTGGTGCTCACCAGCACCGGGCTCACGCACCTGACCCGCAAGCTGCCCCGCCACCTCATCGTCGTCGGCCTCATCACCGTGCTCGCGATCAGCGCGGCGCTCACGGCGATCGCGCCGACCTACGAGCTCGTCGTCGCGTCCCGCGTGCTCGGCGGGCTCGCGCACGGCATGTTCTGGGCGATCGGCGGCGCGTACGCGGCCCACCTCGTCCCGCGGGAGCAGGTCGGGCGCGCGCTCGCCGTCGCGATGAGCGGCGGCACGCTGGCCTTCGTGCTCGGCGTGCCCCTCGGCACGGCGCTCGGCCAGGCCCTGGGCTGGCGTGCCGCGTTCGGCATCCTCGCCGGAGCGATGGCGCTCGGCGCGGTGCTCGTGTGGCGGCTGCTGCCGCCGGTCCCGTCGACGCACACGGCACGGCCCGCAGGCGACTCGGAGGAGGCGCTGGCCGCCTCGACCGCGACGGGCAGCGTCCCGACGCTCACCGGCTCGACGCCGACCGCGTCACGGCACCTGCCGCCGCCGTCGGTGATGGGCATCGTCTTCAGCTGCCTGATCACGGCCGTGTTCATGGTCGGCCACTACTCGTTCTTCACCTACATCGCGCCGTACCTGCTGCGCTCGACGGGCATCGCGGAGTCGAGCCTCAGCGTCGCGCTCTTCGCGTTCGGCATCGCGGGCGGCGTCGGCCTGCTGATGGTCGGCTGGTTCCTCGGCAAGCGGCCGCGCGTCAGCATCCCCGTCGGCGTGGGCATCGTGGTGGTGTCCGTGCTGGCGCTGGTGCTGCTCGAGGGGCAGCCGGGCCCCTCCTTGGTCGCCTTCGTGATCTGGGGCGTGACCTTCGGCGCCCTGCCCCCGCTGTTCCAGACGAAGATGCTGCAGGTCAGCCCCGAGAAGCACCGCGACATCGCCAGCGCGTTCTACACGACGGCGTTCAACACCGGCATCGGCGGAGGCGCGCTGATCGGCGCCCTCGTGCTCGACGGGTCGGGGCTCGACACCCTGCCGCTGCTCTACGTCGGCATCGCCGCCGTGGTGCTCGTGGCCGTGGTCGTCACCGACCGCGTGCTGGTCGCCCGCGCACGCCGCTAGCGCCGCCTGGTCCACGAGACCGCCGCGGGCTGACACGAACACCGCCGAGTGAACAGGACACCACGTGGTTCGGCGGTGTTCCGTTCACTCGGCGGTGTCAGAGCGGTGAGGTGGGGTGCGGGCGCCTAGCGGCGGCGACCGGAGCCGGAACCGGCCTGGCCGTTCCCGCCGCCCTTCCGGTTCTGGAACTTGCGGATGATGATGGGGATGAGCAGGGGCGCGAGCCTGCGGAGCAGCGAGGCCATGGGTGACTCCGTATCGTCGGTGGACGCTCGACGGTACCCGCTGGTCGCCGCGACGGCGCACGGCCAGGTGCACGCACCTGCCGGCTTGCGCCCAGCGGCCAGGCCAGGCAGGGCAGTCAGCGCAGGCAGGGCAGGCAGGGCAGGCAGGGCGGCCAGCGCCACCGGAGCGGCGTGGCCTGCCCCGAGGAGGCGCGCCCCCGTCACCGGGACCGCCGTCGGAGCCCCTCGGTAAGGTGGCACGGCCCGCCGGCGCAGGGAGCCGGCGGCGAGTCCCCAGGGGGAGACACCCATGACACCGACCATCTCGACGACCCGCTCGCGCAGGGCCGTGGCGACCGCCGCCTCCGGGGCGCTGGCGCTGGCGCTCCTCCTCACCGGCTGCACGAGCGGCGGCGACTCCGATGACGAGGCGAGCCAGGGGGCGACCGGCGGGTCGAGCGGCGGCAGCTCGGCGGCCGCGGGTGACGGCGAGCCCGGCACGATGATCGCCTTCGGCTCGTGCGAGGCCGTGGGCGAGGCCCTGGGCTCCGCGGTCGAGGGCCTCGAGCTGCGTGACGAGAGCACGGCGACCGACGAGGGCTTCCAGTGCTCGTGGGCGTCGTCGACCGAGGACACCGCCGACGCGAGCGCCGTGCAGGCGGTCATCGCGGTCGCCCAGGTGCAGGAGTTCGACGCCGACACCATCGCCGAGCAGGCCGACACCGTGGCCGCGACCGAGGGCGTCACCGCCGTCGACGACAGCCGCGCCGCCGACCTCGACGGCCGCGCGTTCACCCAGACCGGCGAGAGCACGGGCATCCTCGTGAACGGCGGCACGGTCATCACGACGCACGGCCTCTTCAACGTCACGGCGACCGCGACCACCGAGACCTCGCTCGACGCCGACCAGGCCCTCGACGCGGCGTTCTCGCTGATCAACTAACAGCGGCAGCGGCAGCGGCAGCGGCAGCGGCGGCGGCAGCGGCAGCCGCAGCCGGCAGCCGCACCATGCGGCCAGGCGCTTCAGCGCCCGAGCACGCCCGTCATGAACGCGGCGATCGCGCGCTGGCCGGCGTCGTTCGGGTGCAGCCCGTCCGACGACAACAGGCTGCGCAGGTCGGTGTTGCCCGCACCGGCCAGTGCGTCGCCGAGCGACACCGACACGACGCCGGTCTCGTCGACGACCTCGTCGAGCGCGGCGGCGTAGTCGGCGATCGGCGCCTGCCCGGTGTCGGCCAGGCCGGCCGCGACGGGGAACTCGTCGACGACGACCACGGTAGGAGGCGCGTCCAGCGCCTGCAGGCCCTCGACGACGTCCCGGTAGCCGTCGGCGAACTCCTCGGGGCTGCTGCCCCGCAGGTCGTTGGCCCCGAGCGTGATGGTGACGACGTCGGGCTCGGCCGCGGCCACCGCCTCGAGCCAGCCCGCGAGGTCGTCGGTGAAGGTGCCGGTCGTGGCGCCCGACCGCGCCGAGTCGTACAGGGTCACGCCGCGCTCCCGGTCGCCGTCGAAGGCTGCCAGGCCGTGCAGCACGACGGGCTCGTCCGAGCGGTCGCCGGCCGCCACGGTCACCGTCACGGTGTGCGGCCCGGAGCCGAGGTCCTCGACCGGGGTCACGGACGACGACGCCGAGGAGGCGCCGGTGTCGACCTGGCCCTGCCGGGTGCCGTCGACGTCCCACGTGAACGAGCCGCCGCCTCCTGCCCACCAGAGGTCCACGTCGGTGCCCGTCACCGGCCAGCTCACCCGCGCTCCGGGCTCGAGCTCGAGGCTGCGGAAGCCCAGGGCAGGCGAGGTGCCGTCGAGGTCGACGCCGCCCTGCCGGTCGGTCGCCCAGTCTCCCCAGGGGGAGTCGGGACCGTAGGTCGCGAACACCGCCGGTCGGTAGCCGACGCCGCCCGTGACGCCGTCGACGGGGTGCGCGGCGCGGAGGGCGTCGCGGGTCAGGTCGACCCAGCGGGCGTCCACCGAGGAGGCACCCTGCCCCTCGGTGATCGAGTCGCCGACCGCGAGCCACCGGGCGGGCGACCCGTCGACGTCGACGAGGGCGGCGTCCCAGGCAGCCCAGGCGTCGTCGGAGCTGGTGTTCGTGCCGGTGCCCGCGTCGGGTGCGGCCGAGGCGCTGCCCGTCGCGCCCGACGTCACGTCGTCGTCCGCGCCGCCGCCGCCGGTGCACCCGGTCAGCAGCAGGGCGGCGGTGAGCAGCCCCGCGACGGGCAGGGCGGCGCGTCGTGTCGACGAGCGCGGCGAGCGGGTCGTCGAGGGCGAGCGGGACATCGAGGAGGCGCCGGTCACGACTCCGTCACCCGGCCGCCCTCGACGCGCCACTGCCGGTCGAGCCGCACGGTCTGCAGCATCCGCCGGTCGTGCGTCACGAGCAGCAGCGTGCCCTCGTACGACTCGAGCGCCTGCTCGAGCTGCTCGATCGCGGCGAGGTCGAGGTGGTTCGTCGGCTCGTCGAGCACGAGCACGTTCACGCCGCGGGCCTGCAGCAGGGCGAGACCAGCGCGGGTCCGCTCGCCGGGCGACAGCTCGTCGACGGGGCGCGAGACGTGGTCGGCCTTCAGCCCGAACTTGGCGAGCAGGGTTCGCACCTCGGCCTGGGGCCAGTCGGGCACGAGCGCCTCGAAGGCCTCGGCCAGGGGCTCGTCGCCGGCGAGGAGCGCACGCGCCTGGTCGATCTCGCCGACGGCGATGCTGGCTCCGCGGCTGGCGCCTCCTTCGCTCGGGGCCTGACGCCCCAGGAGCCCGCGCAGCAGCGTCGACTTGCCGGCCCCGTTGGGCCCGGTGATGCCGATGCGGTCGCCGCCGTCGACCTGCAGCGAGACGGGGCCGAGCACGAACTCGTCGCCCGGCTCGCCCTGTCGGAACACCGCGCCGCTGAGCGTCGCGACGACGGCGCTCGACCGCGGTGCCGAGCCGATGGTGAACTCGAGCTGCCATTCCTTGCGGGGCTCGTCGACCTCCTCCATGCGCGCGATGCGGCTCTCCATCTGCCGCACCTTCTGGCCCTGCTTCTCGCTCGACTCCGCGGACGCCTTGCGGCGGA
This sequence comes from Frigoribacterium sp. PhB116, assembly GCF_004364285.1. Lineage (GTDB taxonomy): Bacteria > Actinomycetota > Actinomycetes > Actinomycetales > Microbacteriaceae > Frigoribacterium. Next base: position 342,104 of record NZ_SOBE01000002.1, read on the forward strand.
TCTTGTCGTTGTCGGGGGCCTTCTTCATCGCGTTGCGGACGCCCTGGCTCGACCACTCGCGCTGCGTGCGGGCACGGCCGACGAGGTCGGCCTTCTTGTCGGCGAACTCGTCGTAGGCCTCGCGGGCGTGACGTCGGGCGGTCTCGCGCTCCTCGAGGTAAGAGTCGTAGCCGCCGCCGAACACCCGGTTCGACGACTGGGCGAGGTCGAGCTCGAGCACCTTGGTGACGCAGCGCGCGAGGAACTCGCGGTCGTGGCTCACGAGCACGACGCCGCCGCGCTGGCCCTGCACGAAGCGCTCGAGCCGCTCGAGGCCGTCGAGGTCGAGGTCGTTCGTCGGCTCGTCGAGCAGCGCGACGTCGAAGCGGCTGAGCAGCAGGGCGGCGAGGCCGACCCGGGCCGCCTGGCCTCCGCTGAGCGAGGTCATCGGGCTGTCGGGGCCCACGGCGCCCTCGGCGGCACTGCCCGAGCTCACACCTGCTCCGTCGCCGAGGCCCAGCTCGGCGAGCACCTGCGGGAGGCGGTCGTCCAGGTCGGCCGCACCGCTCGCGAGCCAGCGCTCGAGCGCCGTCGAGTACACGTCGGCCGGGTCGAGGCCGTCTGCGCGGGGCGCCGCGTCGACGTCGCCGAGGGCGGAGGCGGCCTCGTCCATCTCGGCGGCGGCCTGGGTGCAGCCGGTGCGGCGGCCGATGTAGCCGGCGACGGTCTCGCCGGGCACGCGCTCGTGCTCCTGGGGCAGCCAGCCGACGAACGCGTCACCCGGGCTCAGCACGACGGAGCCGCCCTGCGGCTCGTCGACGCCGGCGAGGAGGCGCAGCAGCGTCGACTTGCCGGCCCCGTTCACGCCCACCACGCCCACGACGTCGCCGGGCGCGACCGTGAGGTCGAGGTGGTCGAAGAGGGTGCGGTGCCCGTGGCCGCCGGCCAGGTCCTTCGCCACGAGTGATGCGCTCATCGGACCATTCTCCCAGGCGCCCGCCGTCGCGGCGTCCGCGATCCAGGCGCGGTCGAGCCCGGGCTGGCAGGGTGGGCCCATGGCTACCCTCACTCGTCCCCGCCGCGGCAAGGTCATCGCCGGAGTCTGTGCCGCCCTCGCGAACCGCTTCGGCCTCAGCCCGTTCCTCGTGCGGCTGCTGTTCGTGCTGTCGCTGCTGCTGCCCGGCCCGCAGGTGCTGCTGTACCTCGTGCTCTGGGTGGTGTTCCCGAAGGAGGGGCGCTAGCACCCGGCAGGACCGGCCACGGTCCGCAGCGGGTCGGGTCTCGCAGCACGCGGGGTCAGCCCAGCGTCTGGACCAGGCTCTCCTGCAGGTAGCCGAGCCAGTCGAACACGTCGTGCATGACGACCACGTGCGGGTCGTCGCTCGGCGCCGGCCCGTCGGCCGTCACGCCGAGACGGCTGCCGAGCACGAGCCGCAGGTCGGTCAGCGTCCGCAGCCACGACTGCTGCCCCGCGGCGTCGAGCCGCTCGGCCGTCGGCGCCGCGACGTCGTCGAGCACCCGTCGCGCGTTGGCGAGCTTGCGGGCGGTGAGGTCGTCGGAGGTGAACCTGCGGAACTCGGCCGCCGCCTCCTCGTCGTCGGGGTAGGCGGACGGCAGGAGGCGCGCCACGGCCGGGTCGCCGGGGTCGCCGCCCTCGAGCACGGTGACGAGCTGGGCGACGAGGTCGCCGAGCAGCCTCGCCTCGTGCTCGGGCAGGTCGAGCAGCAGGTCGTCGCCGCGACGCCGGAACGGGATCACTCGTCGGCCTTCGCGACGGTCGCCCAGAGGCCGAAGTCGTGCAGGGCCTCGACGTGCCGCTCCATCGCCTCGCGCGGGCCGGTGGCCACGACGGCGCGGCCGGTCGTGTGCACCTGCATCATGAGGCGCTCCGACTCGGCCGCCGCGTAGCCGAAGTAGCTGCGGAACACCCAGCTCACGTACGACATCAGGTTCACCGGGTCGTCCCAGACGAGCACGACCCAGGGCACGTCGGGCGCGACGAGGAGGCGCTCGCCGGTCTCGGTCCCGGTGCGCGTGTCGTCGAGGGTCTGCGTCACCGCACCAGCGTGCCACGGCTCGCCCGACAGAACGAACCGTCTGGTCTGTCGGCACCTCCTCTGGCGCCTCTCGCAGGCCGGTCGTCGCGCCGGCCGCCGCCGGTCAGCGGGTGGCGACCGACGCCTCCGGCACGTCCAGCAGCTCGCGCACCCTCACGGCCGCGTCGACCGGGTCGGGCACTTCGACGTTGTAGGTGCGTCCGTCGGCCGTGACGACGCGCAGCCCCTGGTCGCCGCGACGCCCGAGCGAGGCGTTCAGCAGCAGCCCCTTGCTCGACCGCGCCCAGCCCTAGACGCCCCAGCCGCCGAAGCTGATCGGGCTCCAGGTGTCGGCCGTGACCGAGACGATCTCCTGACGCGCCACCGACCGCCGGTAGAAGGGCGTGAACGCGAGGAGGAGGCGCTCGGGGTCGGCCCTCACGGTGACGCCCATCGACGCGAGCATCACCGCGACCAGCACGAGCACCAGGGGGCCGACGGTCTGCTCGGAGGTGCTGGCGTCGTCGCCCGGCGCGACCCACGAGAACACGGCGAGGGCGAGCATCACGGCCACCAGCGGCCACCGGAGCCAGCCGGTCATGCCGGTGCGGAACCGGACGTCGGACGAGGAGGTGGCGGTGCGGTCCAGCATCGCCCCAGTCTCGCATCCGCGCAGCCCGCCGAGATATGATCGACCGGTCGCGACTGGCGTTCAGATGGTCACCATCGGGGAGCGACGCACACACGGTACGTGGCCGTACGCCTGGGCCACCTCACCACCTGAAGAACCGGCACCTCGTGCCGCCCTCGTCCCGTGACCGTGTAGAGAGAGACCCGCCATGACGATCCAGTCAGAGTCCACCGCCAGCGCCGCCGGCCAGAAGCTGCCCTCGACCTTCAACGCCCCGCTCAGCGAGGTCGACCCCGAGATCGCTGCCGTGCTCGAGCAAGAACTGGGCCGTCAGCGCGACTACCTCGAGATGATCGCCTCCGAGAACTTCGTGCCGCGTGCCGTGCTCGAGTCGCAGGGCTCCGTGCTGACGAACAAGTACGCCGAGGGCTACCCGGGCCGCCGCTACTACGGCGGCTGCGAGTTCGTCGACGTCGCCGAGAACCTCGCCATCGAGCGCGCCAAGTCGCTGTTCCGCGCCGACTTCGCCAACGTGCAGCCCCACTCGGGCGCCCAGGCCAACGCCGCCGTGCTGGCGGCGCTCGCCGACATCGGCGACACGATCCTCGGCCTCGAGCTGTCGCACGGCGGCCACCTGACCCACGGCATGAAGCTCAACTTCAGCGGCAAGATGTACAAGGCCGTCGCGTACGAGGTCGACCCCGAGACGTACCTCATCGACATGGACGTCGTCCGTCGCCAGGCGATCGAGCACCAGCCCAAGGTGATCATCGCCGGCTGGTCGGCCTACCCCCGCCAGCTCGACTTCGAGGCCTTCCGCGCCATCGCCGACGAGGTCGGCGCGTACCTCTGGGTCGACATGGCGCACTTCGCCGGGCTCGTCGCCGCCGGCCTGCACCCCTCGCCCGTGCCGCACGCCCACGTCGTCTCGTCGACCGTGCACAAGACCCTCGCCGGTCCCCGGTCCGGCGTGATCCTGTCGAACCACGAGCCGCTCTTCAAGAAGCTCAACTCGGCGGTCTTCCCCGGCCAGCAGGGCGGCCCGCTGATGCACGTCATCGCCGCCAAGGCGACCGCGTTCAAGCTCGCGGCCGAGCCCGAGTTCAAGGACCGCCAGGAGCGCACCATCCGCGGTGCCCAGGCGCTCGCCGCACGCCTCATGCAGGCCGACGCGAAGGCAGCCGGCGTCGACGTGCTCACCGGCGGCACCGACGTGCACCTCGTGCTCGTCGACCTGCGCGCCAGCGAGGTCGACGGCAAGCAGGCGGAGAACCTCCTGCACGAGGTCGGCATCACCGTGAACCGCAACTCGGTCCCGTGGGATCCTCGCCCGCCGATGGTCACCTCCGGCGTCCGCATCGGCACATCCGCACTCGCGACCCGCGGCTTCGACGACGCCGAGTTCGCCGAGGTCGCCGACATCATCGCCGCGACGCTGATGCCCGAGCCCGACATCGCCGCGCTGGCCGCGCGGGTGAAGGCGCTGACCGACGCGTTCCCGCTCTACGCGTGAGCGCGGGCGTGGGCCCGGTCGACGCGACCGGCGCCTCCTCGTCCCCTGAGCCGGCCGGTGCGGCCGACCGCGCGACTGCGGCTGCGGCTGCTGCCGGTCCTGCCGGTGCCGGTGCCGGTGCTGCTGCTGCCCCTGCCGGTGCTGTTGCCGGTGCGGCCGCGGTCGCCGGTGCGGGTGCGGGTGCTGGTGCCGTCGTCGGCGGGGGTCCTTCCCCGTCCGGTGCCGTCGGGGTCGACGTCGATGACCAGGGGCGGCCGCTGATCGCCGGGCCGGGCAGTGCCGTGAAGATCGACGGCACGGCTCTCGCCGCGACCGTCAAGGCCGACCTGCGCGAGCGGGTCGACGCCCTCAAGGCGCGCGGCACGGCGCCGGGGCTCGGGACGATCCTCGTCGGGGCCAACCCCGGCTCGCTGTCGTACGTGGCGGGGAAGCACCGCGACTGCGCCGAGGTGGGGATCGAGTCGATCCGCATCGACCTGCCCGACACGGCGTCCGAGGCCGAGATCCGCGCCGCGATCGAGACGATGAACGCGGAGGAGGCCGTGACCGCCTTCATCATCCAGCTGCCGCTGCCCGAGGGGATCGACCCGACGGCGATGCTCGAGCTGATGGACCCCGCCAAGGACGCCGACGGCCTGCACCCCGTCAACCTCGGCGAGCTCGTGCTCGCCGTGCCCGGGGGCAAGGGCTCGATCGACACTCCCCTGCCCTGCACGCCGCGAGGCATCGTCGCGATGCTGCGCGCCTACGACGTGCCGATCGCCGGCGCGCACGTGACGATCGTCGGCCAGGGGCTGACGGTGGGGCGTCCGCTCGGGCTGCTGCTGACGCGGCTCGAGGCCACGGCCACGCTGACGCACTCGCGCACGGCCGACGTCGCCGCGGAGGTGCGTCGGGCCGACATCGTCGTGGCCGCCGCGGGGGTGGCCGGCCTGGTGAAGCCCGACTGGGTGCAGCCCGGAGCGACCGTGATCGACGTGGGCATCACGCGTGTCCTCAACGAGGAGACCGGCAAGTACAAGCTGCGCGGCGACGTCGACCCGGGCGTGGCCGCCGTGGCAGGCGCCTTGTCGCCGGTGCCCGGGGGAGTCGGCCCCATGACCCGCGCGATGCTGCTCGCCAACGTGGTGGAGGCCGCCGAGCGCGTCGCCTGAGGCGCCGCGCCGCCGCGCGGCGCGACCGGCGCGCCCGCCGCGCCCGCCGCGCCTGGCGCGCCCGGTGCGCCCGCCGAGCTTGGCGCCCGCCGAGCTTGGCGCCCGCCGAGCTCGGCGCCCGCCGAGCTCGGCGCCCGCCGCGCCTGGCGCACCCGGCGCCCGGCGCCCGCCTGGGCCTGCATCGGCCGGGGCCACGCCCGCCGGGCCCCGGCGCCCGGCATTGCGCGGCGCAGCGGCAGGAAGTGCCCGAGAAGGGACTGAGTAGCGCGGGGCCCGTGGGGACATCGTCCCTTTTCGCATAACTCCCACGCTGGCGCCGGGCGCCCGGCGGCGGCGCGGCCTGCAGCGCGTGGAAGTGCCTGACAAGGGACGAAGTACGGCCTGGCCCGGCCGCATTTCGTCCCTCCTCGCGTAAGTCGAGCCGGCGCCTGCGCCTGTGCTTGCGCCCGGCGGTCCGGTCGGGCTCGCCGGTCCGGGCGAGTTCGTCGTCGCCGGGCTCTCGTGGACGCCCGTCGTCGTCGAACTCGACCGTGGTCGGCAGTGCTGGCTGTGCACGACGGACCCGGCCCGCACACGACGAACCCGCCCGCCCCCGGGAGGGGACGAGCGGGTCGGGTCGAGCGCGCGGGTCGCGTCAGCCGTCGCGGCGTGCGCCCTCGGCGGGGTGCACCGTGAAGACGGTCGGCGCGGCGAAGCCGGCCTCCGCGAAGGCGGCGGTCACGGCCGACGCGACGGCGTCGCGGTCGGCTGAGCGGACGAGCGCGATCGCCGAGCCGCCGAAGCCGCCGCCGGTCATGCGCGCACCGACGGCCCCGGCCGCCTGGGCGGTGGAGACCGCGAGGTCGAGCTCGGGCACCGAGATCTCGAAGTCGTCGCGCATCGAGACGTGGGAGGCGTCGAGCAGCGCGCCGATGGCGACGGCGCCGTCGGTGCGCAGGGTGCGCACGGTGTCGAGCACGCGCTGGTTCTCGGTGACCACGTGGCGAACTCGGCGGAACGTCTCGTCGTCGAGGACCTCGGCGGCACGGGTCAGGTCGTCGACGTCGAGGTCGCGCAGCGAGCTGACGCCGAGCGCCTCGGCGCCGCGCTCACACGAGGTGCGGCGGTCGACGTAGCCGCCGGTGGCGTGGGCGTGCTCGACGTGCGTGTCGACGACGAGGATCTCGAGGCCCGCCGCGTCGAAGCCGAGGTCGACGACGTCGGCGTCGAGGCTGCGGCAGTCGAGGAACACGGCCGAGTCGGCCTGGCCCAACAGCGACGCGGACTGGTCCATGATGCCGGTGGGCGCGCCCACGGCCTCGTTCTCGGACAGCTGGCCGACGGCGGCGAGGGCGGCGCGGTTCACGTCGAGGCCCCAGAGCTCGGTCATCGCGACGGCGACCGAGCACTCGAGCGCGGCGGACGACGACAGGCCCGCGCCGATCGGCACGTCGGAGGTGACGAACAGGTCGAGCCCGGGCACCGTCGACAGGTCGATCGTCGAGAGGTCTCCGCCGGCGGCGGCGAACGACGGCGACGCGGCGCGCGTCGGCGCGACGGAGAGCGCCCAGGCGATGCCGAACACGTAGGCGGACCAGCCGTCCAGGCGGGCCGGGTCGAGCTCGTCGAGCGAGATCTCGTGGACGCTCTCGTCGAAGGTGCTGGCGACACGGAGGAGGCGGTCGTCACGCACGCCGACGGTCACGACCGTGCGGCGGTCGATCGCGAACGGGAACACGAAGCCGTCGTTGTAGTCCGTGTGCTCGCCGATGAGGTTGGCGCGGCCGGGCGCCGACCACCGTCCGGCGACGGCGGTGTCGAAGACGGAGGCGAAGTCGCGGGCGTGGCCGGTCTCGGTGGCGCGGGCAGCGCCTCCTGCGGTGTCGGGGGTGGTGTCCATCAGCGCGTCATCGCCTCTCTCAGTCGGTCGGCCTGGACCTCGGGCACGAGGTCGCCCACCCAGGCTCCCATCGCGGCCTCGGAGCCCGCCAGGAACTTCAGCTTGGTCTCGGCACGTCGCGGGGACGTGATCTGCAGCATCAGTCGGACGGTGTCGCGCCCGACGTTGACGGGAGCCTGGTGCCAGGCGCCGATGTAGGGCGTCTCGTCGCCGTAGAGGGCGTCGAGGCCCGTGAGGAGGCGCTTGTACATGACCGCGAGCTCGTCGCGTTCGTCGCTCGTCAGGCCCGCGAAGTCGGGCACGTGGCGGTGGGGGAGCAGGTGGATCTCGATGGGCCAGCGCGCGGCGAACGGCACGAAGGCCGTGAAGTGCTCGCCGGCGAGGACGACGCGCGGGCCGCTGCGCTCGCTCTCGAGCAGGTCGGCGAAGAGGTCGGGGCCGTAGGCGTCGATGCTGCGCAGCAGCGCGGAGGTGCGCGGCGTCACGTAGGGGTAGGCGTAGATCTGGCCGTGCGGGTGGTGCAGGGTCACGCCGATGGCCTGGCCGCGGTTCTCGAACGGGAACACCTGCTCGACGCCGGGCAGGGCCGAGAGGGCCTCGGTGCGGTGCGCCCACGCCTCGACGACCGTGCGCGCTCGGGAGTCGCTGAGGCCGGCGAACGAGCCGTGCGTCTCGGGGCTGAAGCAGACGACCTCGCAGCGGCCGACGCTGCGGCGCGTGCGGCCGAGGCCGACCTCGGCCAGGTCGGCGAGACCGGCGGGCGCGTCGGGCCCGTCGAGGGTCGGGCCGAACGACGGGGAGCGGTTCTCGAAGACGGCGACGTCGTAGAGGTCGGGGATCTCGGACGGGTTCGTCGAGGAGGCGGGGGCCAGGGGGTCGAGCTCGGCCGGCGGCAGGAACACGCGGTTCTGGCGCGAGGCCGCGATCGAGACCCACTCGCCCGTGAGCGGGTCCTGACGCATCGAGGCGGTCTCGGGGCGCGGGTCGAGCACGCGCGCGTCGGCACGACGCTCGGCGCCGAGGGAGGTGTCGGCGTCGTCGAAGTAGATGAGCTCACGGCCGTCGGCCAGTGTCGTCGGGCGGATGGCGATCGACGCCATGGTGCCTCCTCTGGGGGCGGGGGTGGGGCCTGCGGACGCCCCCGCGACTTGCACTTGCGAAAGCAGGTGAAAGCATACGAAGATCGAGGGGTGACCCGCAACCCCGACGACGCCCCGCTGCCCGGCGAGCGTCGGCGCGGGCGCATCGCCGACCTGGTCGGCCGTCGCGGGTTCGTCTCGACCTCCGAGCTGGCGCGTGAGTTCCGGCTCTCCGAGGTGACGATCCGCACCGACCTCGAGAGCCTCGCCGCCGAGGGGCTGCTGTCGCGCGTCCACGGCGGCGCCCTCTCCGTCGACCGGCCGGTCGAGCGCCCCTTCGAGGAGGAGAGCGCGGTCGGCACCGACGCCAAGAAGGCGATCGGCGTCCGTGCCGCCTCGCTCGTGCGCTCGGGCGACTGCGTCGTGATCGACGTCGGCACCACGACGACGCAGATCGCCCTTGCCCTGCTCGACCGTCACGACCTCGAGGGGGTCGTCGTCGTCACCAACGGGCTGACCATCGCGCTGGCCCTCGAGCAGGCGGTGCCCCGGTTCACGGTGATCGTCTCGGGCGGCACCCTCCGGCCGCTGCAGCACTCGCTCGTGAACCCCCTGGCGACCAGCGTCTTCAGCTCGATCACCGCCGACCTCGCCTTCATCGGCTGCACCGGCGTGCACGCCGAGCACGGCGCGACCAACGTCAACCTGCCCGAGACCGACCTGAAGCGCCTCATGACCACCACCGCCCGGCGCTCGTACATCGTCGCCGACGGCGGCAAGCTCGGCGAGGCGCACCTGGGCGTCATCGGCCCGCTCGACCGGTTCGAGGCACTCATCACCGCCGACGCCGAGGCCGGGCAGGTCGACGCCCTGCGGCGAGCCGGGCTCGAGGTCGTCGAGGCCGAGCTGCCCGACGACGGTCCCGGCCCGGCCGGGTCGGCCGACGACCTGGCAGGCTGACGCCGGAGGCGCGGTGCCGGCCACCGGCACGGCTGCGCGTCCTGCAGTCCGCACCCGCACCTCCTGCGACGACGCTCACCACGGTCGCGACGCTCACGACGAAGGGACGACCATGACGACCCCACCCACCGGGCACCAGCACGAGCTGCGGCTCGAGGCCGACGGCCGCGTCGTCACGGCGACGGTGACCGAGGTCGCCGCAGGGCTGCGCGCCCTGGCCGTCGACGGCGAGGCGCTGACCGAGACGTTCGCGGAGCACGAGACGCCGCCGTCGGCGTGCGGGATCACGCTCTTCCCGTGGCCGAACCGCGTCGACGGCGGGCGCTGGACGCTCGACGGACGTGAGCTGCAGCTCGACCTCACCGAGCCGGCCAAGGGCAACGCGAGCCACGGGCTGCTGCGGTACACGGCGTGCGGGGCGGTCGACGTCGAGCCGCACGCGGTGACGCTCGCGGCGACGGTGTTCCCGCAGCACGGCTGGCCCTTCACGCTCGAGACGACGGTGCGGCACGAGCTCGTCGCCGACGGCATGCGGGTGGTGCACACCGTGTCGAACGTCGGCGCAGCCCGTGCGCCGTTCGCCGTCGGCTCGCACCCTTTCCTCCGCGTCGGCGAGCACGACCCGGCGACGCTGACGATCGCCCTGGAGGCGGCGACCCGGTACGAGGTCAGCGAGCGCGGCATCCCGACCGGCACGTCGCCCGTGGCGGGCACGTCGGCCGACCTCCGTGGCGGGCCCCGGCTCGGCGACCTCGACCTCGACACTCCCTATCGTGACGTGCAGCCCGGCTCCGACGGCGTGCGCCGCACGCGGCTGACGGCGCCCGACGGCACGGTGACCGAGCTCTGGCAAGACGAGGCGTTCCCGTACGTGCAGGTGTTCACGCCGCGGAACTTCCCGCGCGCGGGGGCCGAGGGGCTGGCCGTGGCGGTCGAGCCGATGACGGCGCCGCCGAACGCGCTGGCGACCGGCGAGGGGCTCCTCTGGCTCGAGCCGGGCGAGACGTGGACGGCGGCGTGGGGGATCCGGCGGGTCGTGCCGGTCTCCTCGGGCGAGTCCGCGCGGGCGTAGGCGTAGGCGACGCGATCGCGACGAACCTCCGCGATGTCCCGCGTCGTCTCGTCGTCATCGCGTCGCTGTCGCTTCACCGACGTCACGGGAGGCACCGATCCAGCTGTGCAACACGTGTCGCCCGGCGAAACCGACCCGCTGACCTGTTGTCCAGTATGCGCAGGTGGTCCCTGCCGCACACCCCGCTCTGCCCGTCTGGGCGCTAGCGTGTATTCGTTCGGCTGGTTACCGGACACAAGTCGCCGGGAGGTCCGTGCGCCGTTCCCCACCTGATCCGGGGACCGGAGCCGCTCCCGGTGCACCGTGCCCCCGCTGGCTCCGCCGGTCGGGGGCACGCTCGTCTCCGGCGCCGGCGGCCGGCGCTCGGCGCGTCCACGAAGGACGAAGGCGACACCCGATGGAGCTGGGTGTCGCCTTCGTCGTTCGTGGGCCCCGTGGGGCTCGAACCCACGACCCGCGGATTAAAAGTCCGATGCTCTGCCAACTGAGCTAGAGGCCCTCAGTGGTCGAGGATACGTGATCGCGGACGTCCTCGCGGGCCGGCAGCGCGCCTCCTTCGCGGCTGTGAGCGACGACGAGCGACGACGACGGGCGACGACGACAGCCGACGGCGGGCGGCGACGCCCGACCCACACGCCGCTGTCGGTGCACGCGCGTATCGTCGAGGCGATGCCCAGAGACTTCCACCGCCCGACCCAGTTCCCCAGCGCCGCCTTCGAGGCGTTCCAGGGAGGCGACGACCCGGCGACCGTGAACCGGATCGCGCACGAGTCGGCGGCCGCCCTCGTCGCCCGGGTCAAGCACGACCCGCAGCCCGAGATCCTCGACCGGCTCGTCTCGTTCAGCGACGAGCACGGCATCGACGTCGTCGCCGAGCTGTGGGCCCGCGCCGCACCGCACACCCTGCCGGGGGCCCTGTGGCGCATCTACCTCGTGCGCGCCGTCATCCGCCAGGCGCCCGAGGAGGTCACCTACCTCTTCGACCGCGGCGTCGAGACGTCGACCACCATCGACCCGATCGTCGCCGGGGCGCCGACGCCCGCGACGCCGGCCGAGGTGCTCGCGCTGGCCGACCTCATCCTCCGCGGGGTCTTCGACGGCGACTTCGCGGTCGCGCTCGAGCGCGGTGCGGCGTTCTGCCGGCTCGCCTCGGCAGGCGCCACGACCGTCGCCGACGAGCAGGACTCGATCGGCTCCGACCTCGCCTCGACGCTCACCCGACGCGCGCTCCGCCTCTCGGAGCTCGGCGTCGACCTCACTGCCTGCGCCGCGCTCTGGCGCGACGGCAGCCTCGACTGACGCTCCGTGTTCGCACCGGGCGAACGCCCGAGCGAGGCCCGGCGACGACGGTTACACTCGATCATTGTCGGGCCGTAGAAACCCCGGGCTCCAAATTTAGCCGCTTCGAGCGGCCTCGCGCCGAGAGGCGTTCCTGCGGCTCGACACCCTCTTCCTCTCGCCGAGCGTGACCATCCCGCTCAGCTGACCCGGGGTCCGTCCCCGTCCTCCATCCGGGGCCCTCGGTCGAGTGGTCCGACGTGGTTCCTCCCGACGTGATGACCGACCGTTCGTGACCACTCGGCCAGAGGCCCGCCGAGGCCCCGCCAGGCGTTCCGTGCACCCGAGGCAAACTCGCCCAAACCAGCAGCCCCCCGGTGCCGAACCATGAGCGTGAGGGATCGAGAGATCCTCCGCTGACCTCCCGCCGCCCTGACTGGCGGGACGACGCGGTCGTTCCCTCCGCTCGGCCCGGGCCTGAACGCCATCCCAGACGGTCACCGGGCGGGGGGAGCGACTCACACCAGGAAGAACGAGCAGGAACAAGCCCGACCAGCAAGAACTGCACCACGAACGACCAGCACGAACCCGTCACGATCCTGTGACGGTCAACCCGACACGAGCGGATCGAGGTGAACCCTGACATGCTGAAGCTCGTGACCCATGACATCGAGACTCCCCAGGACGAGGCGCGTGCGTCGACTCCTGACGAGCTCCTCCTGAGGGTCGCCCAGGCCGATCGAGTGGCCTTCGCCGAGCTGTACGACCAGACCGCACCCCGTGTGATGGGCCTGATCAAGCGCCTCCTGAAGGACCACTCGCAGTCCGAGGAAGTCACCCAAGAGGTCTTCCTCGAGATCTGGCAGAACGCCGCTCGCTTCGACACCACCCGGGGCAGCGCCTCGAGCTGGATGTTGACGATGGCCCACCGCCGGGCCGTCGACCGCGTCCGCGCCTCTCAGGCCGGCCGCGACCGAGACCTCAAGATCGGCGTCCGCGACCTGGAGCCCGGCTACGACTCGGTCACCGAGTCGGTCGAGATCCGGATCGAGCACGAACGCGTCGAGCGTGCACTGGGACGACTCACGGAGCTCCAGAGCCAGGCCGTCAGGCTGGCGTACTACGGCGGCTACAGCCACAGCGAAGTGGCCGCGATGCTGGGGGTGCCGATCGGCACCGTCAAGACGAGACTGCGCGACGGCATGATCCGCCTGCGCGACGAGATGGGAGTGGCATCGTGACCTACCGCGACGACTCCACCACCGGGGGCAACCCGCCCCACGACTCGCTCGAGGCGATGTCGGGCGCCTACGCGCTCGACGCCCTGAGCGACGACGAACGACACGACTTCGAGACTCTGCTGGAGGAGTCCGAGAGCACCAGAAGGGAAGTGACCGAATTGAGAGAGACCGCATTGCTGCTCGCCCATGCGGCACCGCCCGTGATGCCTTCGGCCGCCCTCCGCGCGAGCATCATGGACGCCATCGTCGGGCTGCCTCAGCTGCCCGCCCAGACCACCTCCGACTCTGCCTCGCAGACGTCGGCCGCGACCCAGGTCGCAGGAGGCGCGGGTGACGACCACGAGATCGCCCGCCCCGGCCGCCACGCCGTCCCCGAGATGGAGCCGAGCGAGTCCGAGACCGCTGCCCGCGTGCTCGAGCCCACCGGCGCCGCCCGAGCCCGCTGGTTCACCCGGCCCGTCGCGATGCTCGGCGTCGCTGCGGCAGCCGCCGCGCTCTTCTTCGGAGGAGGCGCGCTGCTGTCCGAGGTCACCGGCCCGAGCCAGCAGCAGGAGGCCACCGCCTCCTCGATCGACGAGATCTACGCCGCTGGCGACTTCCAGCGGACCGTTGCCGACGTCAGCACCGGCGGCACCGCGACGCTGGTCTGGTCGAACGAGCTCAAGCGCTCGGCGGTCGTCCTCGACGGCCTCACGTCGCTGCCCGGCGACCAGACGTACGAGCTCTGGTACATCGGCGCCGACGGCGCCGTGCCTGCCGGCACGTTCGACACGGACACCGACTCGACGGTCACCAAGGTGCTCAAGGGCGAGATGACGCCCGGCGACACCATCGGCCTGACGGTCGAGCCCGCCGGCGGCTCCGAGCAGCCGACGAGCGACCCGATCATGGCCGTGCAGAGCGCCTAGCAGCGGCTGCACGACCCGGTCGGGCCCCCCCCGAGGGCCGCGACCCGGCCACACGACGAAGGAGGCGGCCCACCAGCAGGTGGGCCGCCTCCTTCGCGTCGTGCCGGGCCGACGACGACCCGTGGGCCGCACACGACCGTCGGCCGTGCACAGCCTCCGGGCTCAGCCGAAGCGGCCGGAGACGTAGTCCTCGGTCGCCTGGACGCTGGGCTTCGAGAACATCGTGGCGGTGTCGTCGTACTCGATGAGCTTGCCGGGCTTGCCGGTGCCCGCGATGTTGAAGAAGGCCGTCTTGTCGCTGACGCGGCTGGCCTGCTGCATGTTGTGGGTCACGATGACGATCGTGTACTGCTGCTTGAGCTCCTCGATGAGGTCCTCGATGGCGAGCGTCGAGATCGGGTCGAGGGCCGAGCAGGGCTCGTCCATCAGGATCACGTCGGGGGAGACGGCGACGGCGCGTGCGATGCAGAGGCGCTGCTGCTGGCCGCCCGAGAGGCCCGAGCCGGGCTTGTCCAGGCGGTCCTTGACCTCGTTCCAGAGGTTGGCGCCCTGCAGCGAGCTCTCGACCAGGTCGTCCTGCTCGCCCTTGCCCATGCGGCGGTTGTTGAGCTTCACGCCGGCGAGCACGTTGTCGCGGATGCTCATGGTGGGGAACGGGTTCGGGCGCTGGAACACCATGCCGACCTGACGGCGCACGAGCACCGGGTCGACGCCGGGGCTGTACAGGTCGTTGCCGTCGATCAGCACCTCGCCGTCGACGTACGCCCCGGGGATGACCTCGTGCATGCGGTTCAGCGTGCGGAGGAACGTCGACTTGCCGCAGCCGGACGGGCCGATGAAGGCCGTGACCGTGCGCGGCTCGATGGTGATGTTGACGTCCTCGACGGCCTTGAACTTGCTGTAGTAGACGTTGAGGTCCTTGACCTCGATGCGCTTGGACATTCAGGTTCCTTCGGTGAGGTGCGGCGTCGTACGGGGACGCAGGGGGAAGAGAGGGGGAGGCGCGTGGCCGTCAGCGGCCGAGCTTGGGGGCGAAGAGGCGCGCGATGAGGCGGGCCAGCAGGTTCAGCGCCATGACGATGAGGATCAGCGTCAGGGCCGAGGTCCACGCCCGGTCGATGTAGGCGGCCGCGTCGGTGCCCTGGCTCACGTACGAGCTGTAGGCGAAGACCGGCAGCGACTGCATGCGGCCGTCGAACAGGTCGTAGTTCATGCTCGCGGTGAAGCCGGCGGTGATCAGCAGCGGGGCCGTCTCGCCGATGACGCGGGCGATCGAGAGCATGACGCCGGTGGTGATGCCCGCGATGGAGGTGGGGAGCACGACCTTGAGGATCGTCAGCCACTTCGGCACGCCGAGCGCGTAGGCGGCCTCGCGCAGCTCGTTCGGGACGAGCTTGAGCATCTCCTCGGTGCTGCGGACGACGACGGGGATCATCAGCACGGCCAGGGCCACGGAGCCGGCGGCGCCCATGCGGACGCCCTCGCCGAAGAAGATCACGAACAGGGCGTAGGCGAACAGGCCGGCGACGATCGACGGGATGCCCGTCATGACGTCGACGAAGAACGTGATCGCGCGGGCCAGGCGGCCACGGCCGTACTCGACGAGGTAGATGGCCGTGAGCAGGCCGATCGGCACCGAGATCACGGCGGCGAGGGCGGTGATCAGCAGGGTGCCGGTGAGGGCGTGGAGACCGCCGCCGCCCGCGCCGACCACGTTGCGCATCGACATGGCGAAGAAGTCGCCGTCGAAGCGCGCGGCGCCGCTCGTCACCACGGTGAAGAGGACGGAGACGAGCGGGATCAGGGCGAGGATGAACGCGGCGCTGACCAGGGTCGTGACGACGCGGTCCTTGGCGCGGCGGATGCCCTCGACCTGCATCGAGATGACGAAGACGAGCGCGGCGTAGAGGATCGTGCCGAGCACGATCGCAGCGACCCAGTTGAACGTCTCCGTGACGCCGCCGGCCTGCAGGAGGCCGAAGACGACGAGCATGATCGCCCAGCTGCCGGCGAGGATGACCAGGGGCGAGGCCTTGGGCAGGCGTCCCGTGGTGAGGGTGTTGACGGTGCGGCTGGCCGTGCGGGGACGGTCCTGGGTGGTCGTGGCCATCAGTTCGCTCCGGAGAAGGCCTTGCGGCGGTTGATGACGATGCGGGCGATCGAGTTGACGACCAGCGTGATGACGAACAGGACGAGTCCGGTCGCGATCAGGGTGTTGATGCCGATGTCGTGCGCCTCGGGGAACCTCAGGGCGATGTTCGCGGCGATGGTCGACGAGTTCGTCGAGGTGAGGATCGCCGGGTTGATCACGAGCGCCGGCGAGAGGACGAGCGCGACGGCCATGGTCTCGCCGAGGGCCCGGCCGAGGCCGAGCATCGAGGCCGAGATGATGCCGGGGCGGCCGAAGGGCAGGACCGCCACCTGGATCATCTCCCAGCGGGTCGCGCCCAGCGCGAGGGCCGCCTCCTCGTGCAGGGTCGGCGTCTGCAGGAACACCTCGCGGCTCAGCGCGGTGATGATCGGGAGGATCATCACGGCGAGCACGATGGAGGCGGTGAGCAGCGTGCGGCCGGTGCCCGACACGGGACCGGCGAACAGCGGGAACCAGCCGAGGTGGTCGGCCATCCACGCGTAGACGGGCTGCACGGCGGGGGCGAGGACGATGCTGCCCCACAGGCCGAAGACGACCGACGGCACGGCGGCCAGCAGGTCGATGACGTAGCCGAGCCCCGCGGCGAGGCGGCGCGGGGCGTAGTGCGAGATGAAGAGCGCGATGCCGATGGCGACGGGGAGGGCCATGACGAGCGCGAGCGCAGCGGCGTAGACCGTGCCGAAGGCGAGCGGCCCGACGTACTGCCAGAACGAGTCGGGGAAGCCCGACAGCGAGATGTCGGCCGGGTCGGCGATCACGGCGGGGATGCTCTGTGCGACCAGGAAGATCGCGACGGCGGCGAGGATGGCGAGGATCAGGCCGCCGGCGACGACGGTGCTGCCCGAGAAGACCCGGTCTGCGGGGCTACGCGGCGCACGAGGTGCTGTGACCTTCGTGGCGGACGATGCGGGGGCGGTCATCGGACGAGGTCCTCCGGGTGGGTGATCGGTGCTCGGGTGGCGGTGCTGGTGCTGCCGGTGTCGCGGATGGTGCTGCGGTGCGGTGCCCCTGTCAGGGCGACGGCCCGGGACCGCACGGCGTGCGGTCCCGGGCCCGGTGTGGCGGGTGCTACTTGATGAGCGCGATCGCGTCGGCGACCTGGCCCGAGAGGGTGCTCGAGATGGGAGCCGAGCCGGCGGCGTCGGCCGCGACCTGCTGGCCCTCGTCGCTGGAGACGTACTCGAAGTACGACTTCACGAGCTCGCCCTGGGCGGCGTCCTCGTACGACTCGCAGCCGATGAGGTAGCTGACGAGGACGAGGGGGTAGACGCCGTCGGCGGTCGAGGTGCGGTCGAGCTCGATGGCGATGTCGCCCTCGCTGCGGCCTTCCTCTTCAGGGGACTCGTCGACGATGGCGGCGGCGGCCTCGGCCGAGTACTCGACGAACTCCTCGCCGACCTTGATCTTCGCGACGCCCAGGTCGCCGGCGCGCGAGGCGTCCGCGTAGCCGATGGTGCCGGTGCCGTTGGTCACCGCGTCGATGACGCCCGAGGTGCCGGAGGCGCCCTCGCCGCCCTCGAGGGGCCAGACGCCGTCGGGCTCCGACGACCAGACGTCGGGGCTGTTGGCGTTCAGGTACTCGGTGAAGTTCTCGGTGGTGCCCGAGTCGTCCGAGCGGTGCACGGCCGTGATGGGCGTGCTGGGCAGGTCGGCGTCGGGGTTGTCGGCCTTGATCTCGGCCGCGTCCCAGGTGGTGATCGCGCCGCTGAAGATGCCGGCGATGGTGGCGGGGGAGAGGTTGAGCTCGTCGACGCCGTCGAGGTTGAAGACGACCGCGATGGGCGAGACGTAGACGGGCAGCTCGACGATGCCGGTGTCGGGGGTGCAGCCCGCGAAGGTGCTCGACGAGATCTCGTCGGTCTTGAACGCGCGGTCCGAGCCGGCGAAGGCCGCGGCGCCGGAGATGAAGCTCTCACGGCCGCCGCCGGAGCCCTGCGGGTCGTAGTTGACGGTCACGTCGGGGTTGGCGGTCTGGAAGCCGGCGACCCAGGCCTCCTGGGCTGCCTGCTGCGACGAGGCGCCGATGCCGGCGATCGTGCCGGAGAGGTCGGAGGAGGCGCCCTCGGCCGAGGTGCCGGAGCCGCCCTCGTTGGAGGCGCAGGACGCGAGGAGCATGGTGCCGACCGCGGCGATCGCCACGATGCTGCCGGTGCGCTTGAAGTTCACAGAGGTTCCTTTTCGGGATGTAGTGCTGTGGGGTGCTGGGGGGCCGGTGCTGGCCCGTTGCGAGACGCTACGTCGGGCGGTTAACCACGGTCGTCTGCGATGGTGAACGGGAGGTTAACGCGGGGGGAACATCGGCCGGGCGTGCCCGCAGGCACGGTGCCGCAGGGCCAGGATCACCCGCCGAGCCCACCCGTCGCGCCGACACGGCCCGACACGGCTCGCGCCCCGGGGCAGTGCCACGGGGCGCGATGGTCGAACGGTCGGCGGTCGGCCTCAGAGCACGGGGCCGTGCGTCTCGACGGCGACGAGCGCGGCATCGGAGCACGACACGTGCAACACGGTGTACTCGCCGGGGCTCAGCGAGGAGGCGCGGCGCAGGTCGAGCCGGTGGCCCCCGACCGTCCCCGCGGCGATCTGGCGCACGATCTCGGGCAGCACCGGGGCGTGCGTGCAGAACACGGCCGGCACCCGCTTCTTCAGGCGCTTCGCGACGACGCCGGTCACGTCGTCGTCGTGGCGGTCGAACGCGTCCTGGCTGATCGAGTCGCTCTGCTTGACCCCGACGCGCGTCAGCGCCGAGACCGGCTCGAGCGTCGCGAGGCAGCGGGCGGCCGTGCTGCTGATCAGCCGCTGCGGGGCCCACGCGGCGATGCCGGGTGCGATCGACTTCGCCTGGCGGCGGCCCTGGGGCAGCAGGGGTCGGGTGGCGTCCGAGCCGCTCCAGTCGCCGGGGGACGTCGTCTTCGCGTGCCGCAGGGCCACGAGGGCGAAGGTGCGGGCGGCGCCCGAGGCGACGCGGTCGGCGAACCGGTCGAGCACCTCCGCGTCCCGTTCGTAGGTCAGCTTGGCGCGCGCCTTCTCGATCGAGACCCACTCGATCGCGGCGACCTCGCTGTTGGGCGTGAAGCGACCGGCCTCGGCGAACGCCTCGTCGGTGACCTCGGCCGCCCAGTAGTGCACGATCTTGTCCCGACCGCCGGGCATGACGTACTCGGCGGTGCCGAGCGGGGCCCCGAGGGCGACGCGGTAGCCCGTCTCCTCCCGGATCTCGCGGACGGCCGTCTGCGGCGTCGACTCGCCGGGGTCGACCTTGCCCTTGGGCAGCGAGACGTCGCCGTGGTGCTCGCGGTGGATGAGCAGCACGCGCGCCTTGCCGTCGACGAGGCGGAAGCAGACCGCGCCGGCGGCGACGATCGTCGTGGGGGCGACCGTGCTCACCGGCTGGCCCGGCGGCGCTGCGTGATCTGCTTCATCAGCACGTTCTGCATGTCGGCGAGCGGCGCGTCCGACGCGTCACGCGCGTGGCGCGTCCAGGTGCCGTCGCTCTCGAGCCACCACGACGCCGTCTCGTCGGACATCGCACGGTCGAAGAGCTCGGAGACCTGGTCGAGGTGGTCCTGTTGCGTGAGGCGCACGAGCGCCTCGATGCGGCGGTCGAGGTTGCGGTGCATCATGTCGGCGCTGCCGATGAAGACCTGGGGGTCGCCGTCGTTCGCGAACCAGAACAGGCGCGAGTGCTCCAGGTAGCGGCCGAGCACCGACCGCACGCGGATCGTGTCGCTGAGGCCCGGCTGGCCCGGCTTGATGGTGCAGATGCCCCGCACCCAGACGTCGACGGGCACGCCGGCCTGGCTGGCCTTGTAGAGCGCGTCGATGATCTGCTCGTCGACGATCGAGTTGATCTTGATCTTGATGCCCGAGGGGCGACCGGCCTGCGCGGCCTCGATCTCGCCCTGGATCTGCTTGAGCAGCCCGCGGCGCAGGTAGCGCGGCGCGACGAGGAGGCGCTTGAACTTCTTCTCGATCGCGTAGCCCGACAGCTCGTTGAACAGGCGCGTCAGGTCTTTGCCGACCTGGTCGTCGGCGGTGAAGAGGCCCATGTCCTCGTAGATGCGGCTCGTCTTCGGGTTGTAGTTGCCCGTGCCGATGTGCGTGTAGTGCCGCAGCCGGCCCTTCTCCTGGCGGATCACGAGCGCGAGCTTGCAGTGGGTCTTGAGCCCGACCAGGCCGTAGACGACGTGCACGCCGGCCTTCTCGAGCTTCCGGGCCCAGGTGATGTTGTTCTGCTCGTCGAAGCGCGCCTTGACCTCCACGAGGGCGAGCACCTGCTTGCCCGACTCGGCGGCGTCGATGAGAGCCTCGATGATGGGGCTGTCGCCGCTCGTGCGGTAGAGCGTCTGCTTGATGGCGAGGACGTTGGGGTCGGCCGCCGCTTGCTCGAGGAACGCCTGCACGCTCGTCGCGAACGACTCGTACGGGTGGTGCACGAGGATGTCCTGCCGGGCGATGCTGGCGAACATGTCGGGCTTCATGTTCGGCTCGGTCGGCTGCAGCTGCAGCGCCGTCTGGGGCAGGTGCTTCGGGTACTTCAGGTCGGAGCGCGGCATCTTCGTGATCTCGAAGAGGCCGGCGAGGTCGAGGGGGGCCGGCAGCCGGTAGACCTCTTGGTCGGTGACGTCGAGCTCACGGACGAGCAGCTCGAGCGTGACCGGGTCCATGTCGTCGGTGATCTCGAGGCGGATGGGCGGGCCGAAGCGCCGACGCAGCAGCTCGCGCTCGAGCGCCTGGATCAGGTTCTCCGACTCGTCCTCGTCGACCTCGACGTCCTCGTTGCGGGTGACGCGGAACACGTGGTGCTCGACGACCTCCATGCCCGGGAACAGGTCTTGCAGGTGATTGGCGATCAGGTCTTCCAGGGGGATGAACCGCACGCGCCCGCTGTCGTTGTCGGGCAGCTGCACGAAGCGCGGCAGCATCTGCGGCACCTTGAGGCGCGCGAACTCCTGGCGCATCGTCTTCGGGTTGCGGACGCGCACCGAGAGATTGAGCGACAAGCCCGAGATGTAGGGGAACGGGTGCGCAGGGTCGACGGCGAGCGGCATCAGCACGGGGAAGATCTGCTCGGTGAAGATCTCGCGCATCCGGACGCGGTCGGCCTCCTCGAGGTCGGACCACTTCTCGATGTGGATGCCCGCGTCGTCGAGGTCGGGCTTGACCAGGTCGAGGAACGCCCGGGCGTGCCTCTCCTGCAGGTCGTGCGCCTTGGCGTTGATGTCGGCGAGCACCTCGTTCGGGCCGCGGCCGACGTTCGTCGGCACCGCGAGCCCGGTGGCGATGCGCCGCTTCAGGCCGGCGACGCGGACCATGAAGAACTCGTCGAGGTTGCTCGCGAAGATCGCGAGGAAGTTCGCGCGCTCGAGCAACGGCGTCGTCGGGTCCTCGGCGAGCTCGAGCACGCGCTGGTTGAACGCCAGCCAGCTGAGCTCTCGGTCGAGGTACCGCTCGGCGGGGAGGGTGCCGTCCTCGAAGCTGACGATCTCGTCGAAGTCGTCGAGGAAATCGGGGGTGACGCCGGCGCCGTCGACGCGTGGTTCGCTGTCCATCGCACCATCGTGCCACCCCTGGTGGCCGCCGACGTCCCCGCCACGTGAACGGCTGGTGACGAGGCCCGGCCCGGCGGCTGTGGAGGAGGCACGAAGGCAGCGCGTACGAAGCACGGAAGAGGCGCGACGGAGGCGCCTCAGGCGGTCGCGAGGGCCTCGCCGACCGGTGCGCGCCTCCTGCGCCCGCCCGCCAGCACGAGGGCGGAGCCGGCGCCGCTGAGCACGAACCCCGCGAGGGTCCACGCCGTGAGCGGCTCGCCGAGCAGCAGGGCGCCGGACGCCGCGGTGGTCGGCGCGACCAGGAACAGCAGCGCGTTCAGGGCGGTCACGCCCAGCCGGCGCAGCAGCCACCAGTAGAGCCCGTACGCGGCGAGCGTCGGCACCAGCGCCGACAGCACGGTGGCGACCCAGAACGAGAACGACGGAGGCGGCACGAGCGTCCCGGTCGCGGCCGCGAGCACCACGAGCGCCGCGGCCGTCACGCTCACGTGCACCGTCAGCGTCGTGAGCACCGGCAGCTCTGCCGCACCGCGTCGCTCGACGAGCGTGCCGGCGATCAAGCTCGCCATGGCCAGCGCCGGGAACGCCCAGGCCCAGGCCGGCGCGTCCGAGTCGCCGAGCTGCGACCCGACGACGAGCGCGACGCCGACCGCACCGACGCCGAGCCCGGCCCACTGCGCGCCGCGCACCCGCAGCCCGAGCAGCGGGCCGACGAGGGTGGCGACGACGAGCGGCTGCACCGCGTCGACCAGGGCCGTGCTGCCGGTCGCCACCCCGGCGCCGACCGCCGCGTAGACGAAGACGACGTAGCCGAACTGCGCGAGCAGCCCGATCACGGCCTGTCGCCGCAGCTCGACGACGGGGACCCCGCGCAGTCGTCCGCGGGCGGCGGCGGCCGCGACGAGCAGCACCGCGAGCGGCAGGAACCGCCAGAGCAGCAGCGTCGTCGCGGGCGCGTCGACGGTCGCGACGGCCGCGATCGTGAAGCCCGAGCTCCAGGCGAGGACGAACGCGGCGGCGGCGAGCACCGTGACGACGCCCGGCACGCGGCCCGACCGACCGTTCGCGCGGTCGGCGAGTACACCGATCTGTTTAGTCATGCCGCTGACTATACAGGTGGGTATAGTCGAGGACATGGTCGATCTCACCGCGCCCGAGCTGCCCTCCCTCACGCCCGGTGCGCGCCGCCTCCTCGACGCCGCCTCCGGCCTCTTCTACGACCGCGGCGTCCACGCCGTCGGCGTCGACACGATCGCCGAGGCGGCCGGCGTCACGAAGAAGACCCTCTACGACCGCTTCGGCTCGAAGGAGGCGCTGGTCGTCTCGTACCTGCAGCACCGCGACGCGAGATGGCGCGCCCACCTCGCCGCCGAGCTGGCCCGCACGCCCGAGCCCGGCCCCGAGCGGGTGCTCGCGGTCTTCGACGCGACGCTCACCTGGGCCGCCGACAACTCGCCCAAGGGCTGCGGCGTGATCAACGCGCGCGCGGAGGTGGGCGGCCCGGACGACGGCGGGCCGGTGCTGCCCGAGCTCACCCGGCAGAAGCGCTGGATGCTCGCCCTGGTCGCCGACCTCCTCGCGGAGGCGGGGCTCGGGCGGGACGACGACGGCGCCCTCGCGCGGCAGCTGATGCTGCTGCACGAGGGCGCCCTCGTCACGCTCGGGATGGCGACCTTCCCCAGGCCGGTCGAGACGGCGCGGGACCTCGCCGCGGTGCTGATCGCCGGCGCCCGTCGCCCCTGAACGGCCCCGGCCTCCGGGGACCGTCACGACGCCTCCGCCGAGGACGGCGAACGCGACGATCGTGAGCCCGGCGCCCAGCGCCTCGGTCAGCCAGCGAGGGGCGAGCAGCACGACCGGGAGCAGGACGAGGCCGGCGACGGCGTACTCGCGCAGCACGTCCCCGGGGAGCACGAGCGCGTGCAGCACGCCGAGTCCGAGCAGGGCGGACAGCACGATGAGCTGGGCGCTCAGGCCGAAGAGGAAACAGAAGATCGGCACGAACCGCTGCTCGACCAGCACGCGTCACCAGCGTCGCGGAGCCTCGCCGCGAACGAGTCGTCCCCCCGGATGACGTCGCCGCGGCGCCGTCGTCCGGGGGGACGAGAGGGGAGAGCTGCCTACTTCTCTTCCTGCTTCAGGGCGATGCCGAGGGCGAAGAACGTGGGCGCCCAGTGGCCGATGAAGATGCCCCAGCGGTCTGACTGCGCCTTGTCGTTCGAGTCCTTGCCCTGCGACGCCAGCCAGGCGACGAGCGCGATGACGATGGAGGCGAATCCGCCCCAGTAGGCGTGCTCGCTCTTGACGCCGAGGTCCGAGATGAATTTGACGGGGTTCATGGTGTTCTCCTGCAGGTCGTGGACGATCCGATGACGACAATCCACTCCCTCAGGCTGTGAGCGGCGTGCCAGGTCGGGGTGCACCTCCGAGTAGGCCGTCGACAGGCGTCCTCGTACCCCGACGCGTACCCCGGTCCACGCCCCGAGGGCGCAGCGGGGCTCCTGCCGTCAGTACTGCAGCAGCGTCGACGTGAAGGTCGCGCCCTCGTCCGTCACGTCCGGGATGACCCCCTGGACGGGGACCCGCACGGAGCCCACCGAGTTGAAGGTGCCGGTGGAGCCCGCGCCGTCGCTGACCGTCGAGGTGAAGACGGCCGACCCCTCCGTCGTGGCCTCGACCTGCCAGCCCTGGCTCGTCCAGTCGCCGATCTCGTAGACGGGCGTCGTCTCGAGCGTCCACTTCTGGTCGGTCAGCGTGTAGCCGGTCGGCTCGTTGAGGATCTGGAAGCTGCAGCCGGCGGGCTTGAGGTCGGGACTGGCGACGCACGCGGCGAGCCACGCGTCGACGGCGGCGCGTGCCGACGCCTGGCCCGTGTCGGTCAGCGTCGCGACGAGCGTGGCGGGGCTGCCGGGCGAGGAGGCGCCGGTCGCGATCCCGACGACGTCGTCCGCCGCGTAGGCGCCCGCCCCGTCGAGCGTGGCGGGGTAGCTGCCGGGGAACGCCCGCAGCTCGACCGTGTCGCCCTCGGCTCCGGCGTGGGGCACCTCGACGCCGGCCGCCGTCACGACGGCGGCGTCGGGCGCGCCGACCTGGACGGTGAGGGTGCCGAGCTCGACGGGCGTGAGCGTCCAACGGTCGAAGATGAGGAGGTCGGTGCCGTCCTTCTCGAGCGTGAACTGCTGGTCGTACACGGCGCCCGCCTCGCCGCCCTGCTGGACGACGGCGTAGACGGCGGCCGTGTCGCCGTCGACGCGCGAGCCGGTCACGCGCCAGCCCGTGACCCCGTCGGTGACGCCCGCGTAGGCGTCGTTCGTGAGGAGCACGTCGCCGTCGCCGACCTCGGTGCCGTCGAGCGACATCGCCTGCTCGACGTCGCCCTGCTGCACCGCGTCGAGGTAGGCCATGACGGCGGCCTGCGGCTGGTGCGTGGCGGCCGTGCGGCCCACCACGACGGCGGCGGCGACGCCGAGCGCAAAGAGCACGGCGGCCCCGCCGACCAGCAGCGTGCGACGACGGCTCCAGCCGCGACGCCCGCTCGGCGACGGCGACGGCGACGGCGAGGGGGACGGCGACGGCTCGTGCGGTCCCGGCGACGGCCTTCCGCTCGCCCCCGGTGCGGTCTGGCCCGCGGCCTGCGGCAGTGCGTCGTCGCTCATCTGGTCCCCCTGGTCAGTCGTGACCGGCCAACACTACCGCCGCCCTCGTCGGCGCCACGGGCACCTGCACGGTGAGGGGCTCGCCGCTGCCGAGGTGCACCAGCGCCCGCCCGGGGACGACTCGCGACGACACCATCGACCGTGTCACCCGGACGCCGACCAGGTCGCCGTCGAGGGTCGCCTGCGGGCTGAGCAGCGCCCCGCGGCGGTTCTTCTTCGCCTCGACCTGCCAGCCGGAGAAGCCCGCGCAGAGGCCGTTCGCGTTGCCGCCGAGCACGAGCGCCCGGCGGTGGTCGGCCGCCGACTGCACGAACGCGCGGAGCCACTGCTTCGCGCTGACGTCGAGCAGCAGCTCGCCGTCGTCGACGATCAGCGCCACCGGCCTGCCGTCGGGCGCGAGCAGGGGCGCGAGGTCGTCCTCGACGAGGTCCGAGCCGGTCAGCACGCCCCGGACGCCGGGGTGCCCGGCCAGCCCGCGGAGGGGCGAGGGGCGCGGGGCTGCGACGACGATCTCGGTGCCGGCCCGCAGCAGCGACTCGGCGATGGTGAGCAGCATCGTGCTGCGGCCGCTCCGCGACGGGCCGGCCACGACGAAGGTCGGGGCGTCCGCCTCGAGGTCGATGCCCTGCGCCGTCATCTCGTCGCCGCCCACGCCGACGAGGGCCCAGAGGGGGCGGCTGGCGTCGGCACCGGCCAGCTCGAGCGCCGCGTCGAGGTCGAGCTGGCTCGGCAGGTCGTCCACCCGCAGGGGGGAGGTGCGGCGGAGTCCCCGCGGCTCGACCGCCTGCAGGCGCTCGGCCAGCGCGCGCACGGCGGCCACCTGGGCCTGGCCGCTGACGTCGTCGCCGAGCACGCCGACCTGCACCTCGACGCCGCTGCCGGAGCGGAAGCCCCGGCCCGGGCCGATCTCGGCGGGCAGCGTCTTGTGGTCGATCGTGGCGAGGCTGTAGTCGAGCCGGTCGGTGAGCCGCAGCACGACCTTGTCGTCGGTGAGCACCGCCATCCGGCTGGTCAACAGCGACCGGTCGCCCGAGATGACGAGGTGCAGGCCCGCACCGGCCCCGTCGCGGAGCATGGCCTGCACCGAGTCGGTCAGCCGCCCGCCGTCGAGCTCGCCGAGGGTGCCGACGAAGTTCTCCCACCGGTCGATCAGCACGAGCACGTGGGGCAGCCGGTCCCCGGGTGCGGCCGTGGCCCGCTGCTCGGCGATGTTGGCGACGCCGGCGGTCCCGATCACCTCGTGCCGCCTCCCCATCTCGGCGACGAGGCGGTCGATCAGCCGGGTCGACCGCTCGAGCTGGGTGCGCTGCGCGATCGCGCCCGTGTGCGGGAACCCCGACAGCGACGTGATGCCGCCGTTGCCGCAGTCGAGGCCGTAGAGGTGCAGGTCGTCGCTCGACACCGCGGAGGCGGCCGCCGCAGCGATGCTCCGCAGCGCCTGCGAGCGACCGGAACCGGGGGCGCCGACGACGTAGAGGTGCCCGAGCTGGTCGAGGTCGATCGTGGCGGCGCGCTGCTCCTGCCGGTCGGGCAGGTCCTCGGTGCCCCAGCGGAAGGCGAGGGGCGCGCCCTGGCCGGCCCGCGCCTCCGGCGGGACCAGGTCGAGCGGCACGACGGCCTCGAGGGGCGGCAGCCACGGGCTGCGCTGACGACCGAGGCCCGACAGCTCCGTGGCCCGGCGCAGGGCCCCGACGAGCACGGTCAGGTCGGTCTCGACCGCGGTCGCCCCGGTGGCGGGCCGGGTCGGCAGGGCGAGGGCGGCGTCGCGCCAGTCGAAGAGGCGGACGAACGGGGGAGCCGTCGTGCCGTCGCTGTCGAGGGCACTCCGGCCGCCGACGCGGGCCGACTGGAACGGCACGACCGACGAGTGCCCGAGGCGCGCGTAGGCACGGCCGGGCAGCGACTTGGCGATGCGCGCCGCGTCGGGCACGTCGATCACGTCCGAGCTCTCGCCCGTGTCGGTCATGCGCAGGGCCACCCGCAGGTTCGTGTTCGCGCGGATCTCGGGACTGATCACGCCCGACGGCCGCTGCGTCGCGAGGATGAGGTGCACGCCGAGCGACCGGCCGCGCTGGGCGATGCCGACGAGCCCGCTGACGAAGTCGGGCAGCTCCTTCGCCAGGGCGGCGAACTCGTCGATGACGATCAGGAGGCGCGGCAGGCGCTCGCCGAGCCCGCCTCGGGCCAGGTGCTCGTCGTGGTCCTCGACGTCCTTCGCGCCCGAGGCGGCCAGGACGTGCTCCCGCCGCGTCAGCTCGGACCGCAGCGACCGCAGCGCCCGCTCGACGAGGTGGCTGTCGAGGTCGGTGACGAGGCCGACCGTGTGCGGCAGGTCGGCGACGGCCGCGAACGCCGCGCCTCCCTTGTAGTCGACGAGCACGAACGTCATGGCGTCGGGCCGGTTCTCGACGGCCAGCGACGCGACGAGCGTCTGGAGGAACTCGGACTTGCCCGACCCGGTGGTGCCCGCGACGAGGCCGTGCGGGCCGTCCGAGACCAGGTCGATCGAGAACGGGCCGTCGATCGAGACCCCGACGACCGCCGAGGTCGAGGCCCCGCCGTCGCGCCGCCAGCGCTCGGCGAGCAGCTCGCCGGTGGGGTGCTCGAGGCCGAGGACGGGCAGCAGCGCCGCCGAGTCGGGCACGAGGCCCGCGGTCTCGCTCGAGCTGAGGTCGCGGATCGGCGACAGGTCGCGCGCGACGTCGTCGTACCAGTCGTCGACGACGAGGTCGGCCAGCACGTCGTCGAGGTCGGCCCGGCCCTGCTCGCGCACCGTCAGCCGCGTGTCGGCGTGCTGCACGACGGTCGCCGTGCACTCCTCGGGCAGCTGCCACTCCTCGGCGTCGAGGCAGACGACGCGGATCCCGTGCTCGGGACCGTCGCGCAGCAGCCCCACCACGCCGGGCATGGCGCGCAGGCGTCGGGCGCCGTCGAGCACCACGACGTACTCGGGCGAGAACCGGGCCGGGCGGGAGGAGTGCGACGCCGTCGACGCCGCCCGCCTCTCCTGCAGCACGAGCGAGAGCTCGGCCAGGCGCCGGCCGATCGTCTCGCCGTCCGCGCCGATCGCCGCCAGGGCGTCGTCGCCGTCGCCCGGGCGCGCGTGCGGCAGCCAGGTCGTCCACTCCCACGCCGGCAGCGACGCCACCGAGGTCAGCACCACGAGCCGCACGTCGTGCGGGCTCTGCGCCACGGCGAGCTGGCCCACCAGCCAGCGGCCGAGGAGGCGCGGGCGGCTCCCGGCACCGGCCACGCCCAGCACGCCGGTGCGGGCCAGCGACAGCACGACGGGCACCTGCCGCGTCGTGCCGGTGGCCGTGCTCCGCTGGTCGGTCGAGCGCTCGTCCTGGATCTCGACCGTGCTCGGCAGGTCGGCCGTGCCGACGCGGACGTGCAGGTGGTCGGGGTCGGTCGGGCGGCGTTCCCAGAGCCGGTGCGTGGGCACGCGGGCCGCGGTGCGCAGCTCGGCCGCGTCGGCGGCTCGCGTGCGTCGACGGTCGCGCTCGGCGTCGATCGAGTCGTCGACCCAGCCCTCGATGCGCGCCACGAGCTCGCGGTGCTCGGCGAGTGCCTTGCCGTGGCTCTTCTTGCCGTTGCGGCGGTTCGTGACCGTCGTGCCGATCATCATGATCGGCGACATGAAGGCGAACATCAGGTAGAACGCGTGCTGGAACGCCACGGCCATCACGATCCCGAAGACCGCCGGCACGGCCGCCATGATCCAGGGCAGGGGCGAGCGTTGAGGCGGGGCGGGCACCCGGGGGATCACGTACTTCACCGGCGGCGTCGGCGGCAGCAGGCGCGGCGGGCGGTTGAAGTCGACCCAGCCCGAGTCGGGCGCGCGCAGCAACACGACGTCCGGGACGGTCGCGGGCAGCGCGGCGAGCACGGACTCGCCGAGGCGCAGCCGGGCCTCGGGCGGCCACGGCGTCCACTCGTCCCCGAGCGGCTCCTCCTCGAGCAGGGCCGGGGCGGCCGCGCCGCCGACGCCCTCGGGCAGCACGGCACGCACGCGGACGGCTGCGTCGAACGAGACGTCGACCTCGGCGACGGCGGGCAGGTCGGCGACGCCGGTGACCAGGTGCCCGTCCGGGTCGACGGCGAGGAGGGTCCGGCCGACGACGAGCGGCGCGGAGCGGCCGGCCCCGACGCCGCCGACGAGGCGCAGGTCGACGACGCCGGGGGCGGCACGGCCGGGAGGCGCGGAGCCGACGTGCAGGAGCGCCCCGTCGAGCAGGCCGCTCGTCGCGAAGGTCGCCTGCTCGTCGACCCCCTCGGGCATCCGCGAGACGGTGCCGACCTCGCGGCCGATCGCGTCGAGCACGAGCGCGAGCGGCGTCTCGCCGGGCGCGTCGACGACGAGGTCGGAGCGCGTCCCGGCGACGTCGTCGGAGACGGTGAGGACGACCCTCATCGGGTCGCCACGGCGTCGCCCGGGCGGGCGGCGCCTCCTCTGCTCGCGTCGCGCCGACGGCCGGCCGGGGCCGTCCCCGGGGCGACCGGCAGGGAGGGCACGGACGGCGACGACGGAGCGCCCTCGGCGGCGGGCCGCGGCAGCCCGGCCGGCACGGCCACGGCGTCGTGGCCGTTCAGCGCGACGTCGACCCAGCGCAGCTCGCCGACGGCGTCGCCGACCAGCGTGCCGTCGCGGCGCGCGGTCAGCTGCCAGCGCACCTGGTCGTGGTGGGCGAGGAGCACGACCCCCCAGCCGTTCTCGGGTCGCTCGAGGGCGGAGCGGAGGGCGGTCCAGGCCGAGGCCGAGGGCACCTCCGAGAGGAACAGCACCCCCGAGGAGGCGCCCGTCACGACGACGTCGAGGGCGTCGTCGAGCGACAGCAGGGCACCGGCCGCCACCTCGTCGTCGCGGACGCCGACGCGCAGCACCGCCGTCGACCGGCTCCAGGGCGAGGTGGCGAGCTGGTCGGCGATCCGGCGCGCGACGGCCAGGCGGGCGGACCGGTCGCCGTCGATCCCGAGGACGCCGTGCAGCGCGTGCAGCCCGACGAGCACACGGCCCTCGGCGGACGACCCGAGCGCGACGACCGTCGCGAGGCCCTCGGGGCGCCGCGCCGGCAGCGCCTCGAGCTGCACGAGCTCGACGGGGGCCGACCAGCGGCGGCCGTCGCGGCTCGTGCTCCACGGGGCGGGCGGCGCGACGGTGGGCGTGACGAGGTCGACGTCGATCCGCTCGGAGCCGACCACGACGCGGGCGAGCCCGGGGAACACCACGTGCTCGCGCTCGCACGACGCGAGCAGCACGCGCAGCGCGCGGTCGGCGGCCCAGGTCGCCGAGGGGTCGCCGCGCACGTCGTCGGCCCAGGCGACGGCCTCGACCTTGACGACCCGGCGCGACGCGACCCAGACCGGGATCGTGAACGCGAGCACCGCGACCGTGAGCAGCACCGCGACCGTGAGGGCCAGGTCGCCGAACGGCTCGAGCATCGGGGGCAGGTCGACCGCGAGGGCCGTGGGCGTCACCGCGCCGACGACCGTCACCGCGCCTCCTCGGCGGCCGCGACGGCGAGCTCGACCGCGGTCGGGTCCTCGCCCGGCACGTCGGTCCAGCGGAACGTGGTCATGATCGAGTCGAACAGCTCGACGAGGGCGTCGGCGAGGCGCTCGCTCGGCTCGTCGCCGTAGACGGCCGACCAGGTCAGCACGACCCACCTCCCCGGCCGGTGCGGCACCGAGATCATGTAGACGACGCGTCTCGACCAGGTGCGCTCCCACGAGCCCTCGGCCTGGTCGGAGGCGATCGTGACGACCGTCCGGGCGGCCGCGGCGCCGTCGACGTCGCGGAGGCCGTCGAGCTGTCCGGCGTCGCTCAGCAGGTCGGCGACGATGCGCACCGGCTCGGTCTCGGACTCGTCGTCGACCTCGGCCTCGCTGAGGCTGACGGGCAGGGCGAACCCGTCGATCGACGCGGGCAGGTAGACGGCGTTCGCGCCGGCCCGCCCCGCCTCCTCGACCGCGTCCGTCAGACGGCGACGCAGCTGGCGTCGCAGCGGCTCCGCGCTGTCGCGGGGCAGGTCGTCGGGCAGCGCCTCGCGCACGATCCGGTCGACCTCGCGCGCGAGCTGGGCGGTCTGCTCGGCACGTGCCGGCAGCCGGGCCCAGCCGACGGGCAGGGCCAGGGCGAAGGAGGCGGCGGGCGCCGCCGTGGGGGAGGTCGCGGTGGTCATCGGCTCGTCTCCTGCAGGTCGTCGGCCCGGTCGACGAGGCGTACTCGTCCGGCCAGCTCGACGACGGCCGGCGTCTGGAGCGGCACGAGCCCGAGGTCGGTGCTGCGCCACGTGGTGGTCACGTCGAGGCCGTCTCGTCGCGCGGCGGCGGTGACGGTGACCCAGACGCGGCCCTCGAGGTCGAGGTCGAAGCGGGTCACGACGACGCCGGGGCCGACGTCGTCGGGCAGCTCGTCGATCAGGGGCGCCTCGAGCGGGGAGCCGCCCCGGGCGCGGCCGAGCTCGAGCAGGTCGGGGGCGTCGTCGCCGGTCAGGCCCGCGTCGACGATCACGGGCAGGGGCCAGGCGCCCGGCACCGAGAAGCCGGCGGCGAGGCGGGAGGTCTCGCCCAGCGTGGCCGCCATCGCGAGCAGGCCGTCGAGCGCACCGTCGACGTCGAGCACGGGGGGCGTGACGCCGCCGGTGCGGTCCACCTCGTCCGAGAACGCGAAGAGGGCCGCGGCCGCCTCCCGCCAAGGGCCGGACGCCATGTCGGCGGGCGGCACGATCAGCCAGGCAGGCGGGTCGACGTCGACGACGACCGTCGGGCGGGCCGGGGCCTCACCGGTCACAGCTTCTCCGCCTCGGCCTCGGCGACGGAGGGCGTGCCGCCGGGGAAGTTCGCCTTCGCGTCCTCCCAGCCCGTCCAGCGGGCGAGGTCCTCACCGAGGCCGGTGGGGTTCGCGCCGAGGCTGAAAGCGGTGCTGCCCCAGCCGAACACCTTCGAGCCGCCCGTGAAGTAGACGAGCTCCTGGACGCGCATCGAGGTGAGGCTGATGCCGCTGGCCTTGGCCTTGGTCGCGATGTCAGCCAGGCCCTTGAGCCCGTCGACCCCGATCAGCTTGTCGAGCGACCAGCCCTTCTCGCCGAACTGGTCCATGATCGCCTTCTTGTCGAACTTCAGGATGTCCCCGGTCCGGCCGACGTTCCACCAGTTCGGCTTGACCTCCCCGAGGTCGGCGGCCTTGAACTGCTTGACCGCCGAGGCCTGGATCTCCTTCATCCGCACCGGGAGGTCCTTGAGGCGCGTCACCGTCGCCTCGACCGTGGCGCGGCCGGCCAGGAGGTCGTCGAAGATCTGCTTGCGCTTGACCGCCTGGTTGGCGGTGAACGCCATGGCCGCGTGGGCGTTCTTGGTGATCTTCGCCGTGTGGGCGGCGCCCCCGGCGATCATCGTGCCCTTGGTGACGTTCGTCGCCTTGGTGATCAGCGCACCTGCTCCGAGCGACAGGATGCCGATGCCGGCCATCAGCACCGTGACCCACGACGCGTCGCCCATGGCCGCCTGCGCGATGGTCGCGGCGAACGCCACGCCGGCGGTCACAGCCGCCATCAGGCTGACGAAGCCGAGCCCCGGGATGATGATCGCGATGATGGCCAGGGCGATCCCGATCCACGTGAGGATCTTGATGAGGATCGCGAGGAACTTCTTGAAGAAGGCGCGGATCTTGTCGCCGAGCGTGTCGTGCAGCCCGTCCTTCCAGGCGCCCCTGATGGTCGAGGAGGCGGCGTGCCCGGCCGCGTCGAGGTCGGCCTGGGCACGGCGGAGGTGCGCGATCGCGGCGGCGGAGGCGCCCTGGGCCGAGTCGAGCGCGGCGTCCTTGGCGCGGCCGGCCCCCTCCTCCTCGCTGGTGAGCGGCGGGGCGTCCTTCGGTCGGTCCTCGCGGGGGTCGGCCATCCCGGTGGCCTGCGACATCGAGTCGCGGGCGGCCACCGCCTCCTGCAGGGCCGAGGCCGACTCGGCCAGGCCGTGCTCGAGCTGGGGCAGGTACGACCGCAGCGCGTCACGGACGGCGTCGTAGCGTCCGGACATCTGCTCGAGCGAGGCGCCGACGGCCTTGCTCTTCTCGCGCACCTTGTCGGCGCCCTGGCCCTTGAAGTGCGTCTCGTCGCCCTCGCCGATGCGCTTGAGGACGTCGGCCTGCTCGTGGATGGTGCGGGCCATGTCGTCGTAGAAGGCCGCGAGCACCTTCACCTGGTCGACGTCGGCGGACATCGGGTCGCCGTTCTCGTGCAGCAGCGACCACTCGCCGGGACGCGCGCCCATCAGACGGTCTCCGTGCTGATGCTCTTCGCCATCTCGCCGTCGGCCTCGTCCCAGGTCTCGCTCATCTCGACGAGCTTGTCGTGCAGCTTCGAGACGTCGTCCTTGATCTTGGTGCGGTGGATCTTCCAGTCGCCGCTGAAGGCGCCCATCGCCTTGTTCAGGTCCTTCTGGCCGAAGATGTCGTGGTTCTCGTCCCGGCCCGACATCTGGTTCCCCAGTTCGTCGCGCACGCGGGAGAGGGAGTCGATCGAGGTGCGGAGGGCTTCTCCGTCGACGATGAGGTCAGGCATGGGGCGTCCGTTCGTGGGGCAGGCCGAAGGAGGTGGGGCGGTGGAGGTGGGGGCGAGGGGGAACGCCGCGGTCCCGCCCCGCGACGGGGGCGGGACCGCGGCGACGCGCTACTTGAGCGCCTTGGCCAGCTCGGAGTCCGTCTGCTCGAGCGCCTCGGCGGCGCTGTTGAGGTACGAGCTCATGCCCTCGAGGCCCTGGATGGTCTTCGTGGCGCCGTCGTTGAACTCCTGGTACGAGGTGCCGAAGGCGACCGACGACTGGTCGGTGACGTAGCCGCCGCTGATCAGGCTGTCGACCTGCGCCTTGAGCTCGCGGAGCTTCGACTCGATGTCGGCCTCGCCGTTGGTCAGGCGGGTGGCCGCGTCGCGCATGTCGCCGTAGGTGACGTTCAAGTTGGGCATGGTGCTCCTCGGGGTCGTCTTCCGTGTGGTCGCCCGGGCCGCGTCGGCCGGGCGTGATCGGTGGCCCGCCGCCGCGGCGAGCCGAGATCGAAGCTAGGGGCCGACGACCCCCGATCGGGGGTCGGTCACGCAGTGTTAATCTCGACGACCGAACGACCTGGTGCGTCGTCGAGGCCCGTACCCACGGGCATCGCGCGCGTGACCGGCGTTTATTGCGCGGTGCGCACGAAGTTGCACAGAATTGTGCAGGTGGCGCAGTTCACCCCGCCGTTCACCCGCATCGGGGTACGTCCGAGTGCGCGATCCGACGGGTCAGCGCGAGAGCGTGTACTGCACGTCGACGGCATGGTCGACGAACCCGCGTGCCGCGTAGAGCCGCAGCGCGGCGGCGTTGTCGCCCTCGACGTAGAGGGCAGCGGTGTCGACGCCCCTGTCGAGGAGGCGGGCGAGGCCGGCGTCGACCACCGCGCCTCCCAGGTGCTCGCCCTGGTGCTCGGGGCTGACGGCGACGGCGTAGAACTCGCCCGGCTGGTCGGCCTCGAGCTTGAGCCAACACGAGGCGAGCAGCTCGTCGCCCCGCCACAGCAGCAGCAGGTCGCCGGCGTCGAACCAGTCGTCGGCCTTGCGGGCGTCGAGGTCGGCCTGGGTCAGCGAGCCCTGCTCGGGGTGGTCGGCGAACGCGCGGGCGTTGAGGTCGAGCCAGGCCTCATCGTCGACGCCGGGCCGGAAGGCGGCGATGCGGTCGCCGTCACGGAGGCGCGGCGTGCGTCCCTCGACCGGCGCGCGCTGCTGGAGCAGGCGCCGCGTCTCGACGAGCCCGAGCTGCGCGGCGAGGGCGCGGGCGCCGGGGTGGTCGCCGTGAGCCCAGAAGGCGAGCGGGCCGGTCGTCTCGCCGACGACGCGGCGGGCGAGCGCCGAGCCGAGCCCGCGTCGCCGGTGGTCGGGGTGCACCACGAGCTCGACCTCGCCGGGTCGGAGCACCGCGGCCGCGTGCTCGTCGCCGAGCAGCCCCGCCTCACCCGTGCGGACCTCGACGAGCGCCTGGTCGTTCACCGGCGGGCTGCCGTCGGCGACCTGGGCCGCCCGCGCCAGCGCCTCGAGGCCCACGGCGTCGAGCTCGGCCGGATCGAGCTCGGAGGTCATCGGACGACCGCGCCCGGCTCGTCGTCGTACACGTTGAAGCGGTAGCCCACGTTGCGCACCGTGCCGATCAGCGACTCGAGGTCGCCGAGCTTCGCGCGGAGGCGACGTACGTGGACGTCGACCGTGCGCGTGCCGCCGAAGTAGTCGTAGCCCCACACCTCGCTCAGCAGCTGCTCGCGCGTGAAGACGCGGGAGGGGTGCGTGGCGAAGAAGCGGAGCAGCTCGAACTCCTTGAAGGTGAGGTCGAGCGGCCGGCCGTGGACCTTGGCCGAGTAGCTGGCCTCGTCGATGACCACGCCGGACGCGTGGATCTTCGAGCCCGTCTGCGACTGCGCGAGGCGCCCGACCACGAGGCGGATCCGGGCGTCGACCTCGGCCGGGCCCGCGGTCTCGAGGACGACGTCGTCGGCGCCCCACTCGTGGTTCACGGCCGTGAGGCCGCCCTCGGTCAGCACCAGCACGAGCGGCACGGTGACGCCGGTCGTGCGGAGGATCTTGCAGAGCGACTTGGCGCTGGCCAGGTCGACGCGGGCGTCGACGAAGATCAGGTCGCTCGACGGGGCGTTGACGAGCTGCGCGGGCTCGGCCGGGATCTGCCGCGTACGGTGGCTCAGCAGGGCGAGCGCGGGGAGCACGTCGGAGGAGCCGGCAGAGGTCAGGACCAACAGCTGTGCCACACGGACCTCCAGTGAATGTACTGTCGAACAGCCTAGGTCAAGGGCGACGACCGCCCGGACCACCCCGACCACCCCGATGCTAGAGCAGGGCGGCAGGTCACGAACGAGGGACGACCCCAGTGAGCACAGCACCCGACAGCACCGCGAGCCGCCTCGCGCGCCTCAAGCCGGTGACCATCGTCCCCGTCTGGCTCTTCGCCCTCGTGGCCGGCGTCGTCATCGCGGCCACCACCACCGGCGACGAGCACTACACGTGGCTGTCGCTCGCCCTGGGCGGCTCGATCCTCCTCACGTTCGTCCTGCAGCTCGCGACGAGCGAGAAGGACGGGCTGGTCTCGCGCACGATGCTGGCGCTGTGCGGCAGCCTCGTGCTCCTGGCGCTCACCACGGGGATCGTCGCGCTGCTGCGCTGACCGCAGGTCGTTCGACGCTGCGGGCACCGCGCCTCCTCTGCCTGTCCATCTCGTCGCCCCCCGGGTAGGCTCGGGGCATGGATTCCTTGCTCGCCCTCGAGATCTTCTACATCGGGCTCCTCGGCCTCGCGTCGCTCGCCATCGCGTTCGTCTCCGTCGTCGTGCTGGTCAAGCTGTTCAAGGGACAGCGCTAGACCCGTGATCGACATCCCCACCGACCTGCCGGCCGAGCTCGTCCCGCTGTCGTGGCTGATCGGCGTCTGGGAGGGCACCGGCGTCGTCGACTACAAGATCGGCGACGGCGACCCCGACGCTCCCGTCGACGGCAAGCCGCCCGCCGTGCGCCGCACGCACGAGTTCGGACAGCGCGTCAGCTTCAGCCACGACGGCGCTCCGTGGCTCAACTACAGCTCGTTCTCGTGGGAGCTCGACGACGAGCGCACTCCGCTGGCGAGCGAGACCGGCTTCTGGCGCCTCGAGCGGCCGGCCGAGGTCGGCGACCGTGGCCCCGGCATGCTGCCCGGCCAGGGCGTCGCGCCGTACTCGACCGCGCAGACCGTCGAGATCCTCCGCCGACCCGACGACGGGTTCGGCCTCGAGGTCCAGCTCGTGCACCCGACCGGCGTCAACGAGCTCTACCTCGGCCGCGTGAAGGGCCCGCGCATCGACCTGTCGACCGACGCGGTGCTCCGGTCGAGCAACGCGAAAGAGTACTCGGCGGCAACCCGCATGTACGGCCTCGTCGAGAACGACCTGCTCTGGGCCTGGGACGTCGCGGCCCTCGGCCAGGAACTGCGCACGCACGCGTCGGGTCGGCTGGCCCGCGTTGGCTGACGCCGACCAGGTCCCCGCCGTCGTCTCGCCGTTCTCCGGCCGCGACGGCTTCGTCGACGACGGCACCGGCGTCGCGGCGCACTACGGCACCCCGGTCGCCGAGCAGCGCGCCCTGGCCGCCGGCACCGCGATCGTCGACCTCTCGAGCCGCGGAGTCCTGACGGTCACCGGCCCCGACCGGCTCACGTGGCTGCACTCGCTCACGAGCCAGAGCCTCACCGGCCTCGCCCCCGGCGACTCGACCGAGACCCTCCTGCTCGACGCCAACGGTCGCCTCGAGCACGCGGCGCGGGTCGTCGACGACGGCGAGACGACCTGGCTGCTCGTCGACCTCCCCGAGGCGGAGCCCCTGCGCGCCTGGCTCGACCGGATGCGCTTCATGCTCCGCGTCGAGGTGGCCGACCGCACCGCGGACGTCGCGACGATCGGCTCGCTCGGCGAGGTCGCGCTGCCGGTCCCCGTGCTCGCCCCCGCCGGCGTCCCGGTCGTCTGGGTCGACCCGTGGTCCGAGGTCGCCGTCGGCGGCCACTCGTACGCCGACGCCGAGGCCCACCCCGGTCGCGAGTGGACGGCCCGCGAGACGCTCGTCGCGCGCTCCGACCTCGACGCGCTCGCCGCCTCCTCGCTGCCCGCCGCGGGCACGCTCGCGCTCGAGGCCCTGCGCATCGAGGCCTGGCGCCCGCGCCTCACGACCGAGGTCGACGAGCGGAGCATCCCGCACGAGCTCGACTGGATGCGCAGCGCCGTGCACCTCGCCAAGGGCTGCTACCGCGGCCAGGAGACGGTCGCCAAGGTGCACAACATCGGGCACCCGCCGCGGCGCCTCGTGATGCTGCACCTCGACGGCAGCGACTCCGTGCTGCCCGCGCACGGCGACCCGGTCGTGCTCGCCGCCGACACGACCCGTGAGGTCGGCCACGTCACCTCCTCCGCCGTGCACCACGAGCTCGGCCCGATCGCCCTCGCGCTGGTCAAGCGCACCACCGACGAGGCCGCGCCGCTCGCGGTCCTCTCCTCCGACATCGTCGTCGCCGCCTCCCCGCAGACGATCGTGCCGGCCTCCGCGGGCGCCTCAGCCGGGGTGCCCCGGCTGCCGCGCCTGGGGGCCGTCCGCCGCTAGCCGTCGTGGCGCGGCTCGACGTCCGGGCCTCGGCGCGGCGCACGGTCACGGCGCTGCCCGCGATCGTGCAGATCGTCGTGGCCGTCACCGCGTCGTACTCGATCGCGCACTACGGCCTCGGCCACGCCGTGCCCCTCCTGGCCGTCACCATCACCATCTCGTCGCTGGGCCTCGCGCGGGACGCCCGGCCGAAGGTCGTGCTCGAGAACGCCGTCGGGATCCTGATCGGCATCGCCCTGAGCGAGGTGATGCTGCTCGCGCTCGGCAAGGGCCTCTGGCAGGTGGCCGTCGTGCTGCTCGTGGTGCTCGCCGTCGCGCGGTTCGCGTCACCGAGCGCAGGCTTCGCCGCCGCGGCCGCGACCCAGGCGATGCTCGTCATGCTGTTACCCGACCCCGACGGCGGCCCGTTCGTCCGCAGCATCGACGGCGCCGTCGGGGGAGCTGTGGCGCTGGCCGTCACCGCGATCGTGCCGCGGGACCCGATACGCCTCGTCCGCCTCGACGCCCGGATGCTCTTCGCCGAGCTCGCCGCGGCCTTCGCCGCGCTGGTCGAGGCCCTCCGCTCCGACGACGTCCGCCGGGCCGACGAGGCGCTGCGCCGCCTCCGCTCGACCCAGCCCCTGCTCGACGACTGGGCCTCGACGCTCGAGTCGGCCGTCTCGATCTCCCGGCTGTCGCCGTTCCTCCGCTCGCGCCTCCCGTACC
Source organism: Frigoribacterium sp. PhB116 (assembly GCF_004364285.1). Taxonomy (GTDB): domain Bacteria; phylum Actinomycetota; class Actinomycetes; order Actinomycetales; family Microbacteriaceae; genus Frigoribacterium. The sequence continues at coordinate 381,043 of NZ_SOBE01000002.1, forward strand.
TGCGGCAGCAGCAGGAGCTCCGCCAGGACGTCGACCTGGCCGTCCGCAACCTCCGCGTCATCGCCCGGCGCATCGACACCGCGGTCGGTGACGGGCGGGACCGCCTCGGCCTCGCCGACGTGCTCGAGAGCACGGGCCGGGCCGTGGCCGTGCTGGGCGAGTCCGTGGACGACGTCGAGCGGGTGCCGGTCGCCCGCGACGCGCTCAGCGCGGTGGCGGCCCGGCTCGACCCCGCGGTCGTCGCCCCCGGGTCACCCGTCACCGAGTCGATGGTCGTGCTGATGATGCGGCCGCTCGTGATCGACCTGCTGATGGCGACCGGGCTCGACCACGCCGAGGCCCGGCGCCGGCTCGCGTCCGTCTGACCTCAGGTGCGCGGCGCCACCGCGTCCCAGGGCAGCGTCAGCTCGCCGAGCCGCCAGCGTGTGCGGCCGTGCAGCACCGGCCAGCCGCCGGCCCGGAGCCCCTCGACGGTCGCGACCCAGCGCTGCACGGGCCCGTAGACCGACAGCGGAGCCGCGACGGCCCACGCGCGGTCGAGGTCGACGAGCAGGTCGTGCACCCGCTCGCCAGGGACGTTGCGGTGGATCAGCGCCTTCGGCAGCCGCTCGGCCACGATCGAGGGCAGCTCGAGCGAGGCCAGCCGCAGCGAGATCGTGAACGTGCGGGGCCCCTCCTCGTCGACGTCGACCCAGCTCGAGACGCGGCCGATCTCGTCGCAGGTCCCCTCGACGAGCACGCCACCCGGCTGCAGGCGCGACGTCATCAGCGCCCACGACGCGGCCACCTGCGACTCGTCGTACTGGCGCAGCACGTTGAACGCCCGGATGACCGCGGGCCGTCGGCCGCCGTCGAGCGGCACCTCGAAGCCGCCTAGCCGGAAGCTGACGCCCGGCCGCGCCGACGGCTGCGCCCGCCGCACTCGCTCCGGCTCGATCTCGATGCCCACGACCTCGACGTCGGGACGGGCCCGCAGGAGGCGCTGGTGCAGCTCCAGGGGAGTGGTCGCGCTCGCCCCGTACCCCAGGTCGACGACGAGCGGGTCGTCGGCGCGGCGCAGCGCCGGGTGGGCGGCGATCCACCGGTCGACCCGACGGAGGCGGTTGGTGCCGGTGGTGCCGCGGGTGACGGATCCGACGGGCATGCACCAAGTCTCGCACCGGGGCGCAGCGATACGCTGGAGGCATGACTTCGACGCTCATCCTCCTGCGACACGGCAACAGCGAATGGAACGCCAAGAACCTCTTCACGGGATGGGTCGACGTGCGGCTCACCGAGCAGGGGCGCGCCGAGGCGAAGCGCGCGGGCGAGCTGCTGCGCGAGCACGACCTGCTGCCCGACGTCCTCTACACGTCGCGCCTGACCCGCGCCATCCAGACCGCCGACATCGCGCTGGAGGAGGCCGACCGCCTCTGGATCGACGTGAAGCGCTCCTGGCGTCTCAACGAGCGCCACTACGGCGCCCTCCAGGGCAAGGACAAGGCCCAGACCCTCGAGCAGTACGGCCCCGAGCAGTTCCAGACCTGGCGCCGCTCGTTCGACGTGCCGCCGCCCCCGCTCGACGACGACAGCGAGTTCTCGCAGGCCCACGACAAGCGGTACGCCGAGCTCGGCATCGACGCGCCGCGCACCGAGTCGCTCGCCCTCGTCATCGAGCGGATGATCCCCTACTGGGAGAGCGACATCACCCAGAGCCTCGCGGCCGGCGACGTCACGCTCGTGGTCGCGCACGGCAACTCGCTGCGCGCGCTCGTGAAGCACCTCGACGGCATCAGCGACGACGAGATCTCCGAGCTGAACATCCCGACGGGCATCCCGCTCGTCTACGAGCTCGACGACGACTTCCGCCCCACCGGTCCTGCGCGCTACCTCGACCCCGAGGCCGCCGCCGCCGGAGCCGCGGCCGTCGCCGCGCAGGGCAAGAAGTAGCCGCAGCCCCTGCGAGGCCCGCCCTGCCCCCCTACAGGTGCGGGCCTCGTCGTGTCTAGACGAACTGCTCGCTGATCCTCATCACGAGGTCGTCGACGTCGACGGGCGTGCTCGTGTCGACGCGCAGCACGGGCCACTCGCCCAGCGGCGCGGCCGCCTCGGCCCACTCGGCCCACGACGAGCGGGTCGACTCGACCGTGCCGTGCGCGGGGTGGCGACCGCCGGCGGTGAGCCGGTCGACGACGCGCTGCAGGGCCACGTCGGGGTCGACGTCGCACCACACCTCGAGCGTGCGCGGCGAGCCTGCCCGCGAGACCCCGGCCCGGGCGAGCTCGAGGTCGCGCGGCCGGTGCCAGAACGAGTCGACGACCACGCCGGCCTCGACCTCGGCCGCCATCGACCAGACCGTGTCCATCGCGATGGAGCCGAGCGCCAGCGGGTCGATCATCGGCCCGGCCAGGTCGGCCAGCGCCTCCTTGATCGGATCGGTCGCGAGCAGAGGGCAGCCGAGCACGCCGGCGAGCGTGGCCGAGAGGGTGGTCTTGCCCGAGCCGGGGAGACCGTTGACGAGGATCGCGACGGAAGCCATGCCCACCATCCTCTCGTGCAATCCAGGAGGTGCCGGCCGGCACCTCCTGAACCGTGCACGACTCAGGACTCTCGGCACCTGAGCCGCGCGACTCAGGAGTCATCTTCCTGAATGAGGAGAGAGACAGCAGGAGGCGCGGCGCCCGACGAGCGGACACCGCGCCTCCTGCGCGTCACGGCACGGCGGCCGCGGGGCCGATCAGGCCTGAGGGCCGATCAGGCCTCGGGGGCGACCCAGTCGCCGGTGGCCAGGTACTGGACCTTCTTGGCGATCGACACCGCGTGGTCGGCGAAGCGCTCGTGGTAGCGCGACGCGAGGGTCGAGTCGACGGTGTCGACGGCGGCGCCCTTCCACGTCTCGCCGAGCACCTTGTCGAAGACGCTGAGGTGCAACTCGTCGATGCGGTCGTCGTCGTTGCGGATCTCCTCCGCGAGGCGGACGTCCTCGGTCGTGAGCAGCTCGGTCAGCTTGTGCGCGATCGCGACGTCGAGCTCGCCGAGCTCCTTGAAGGTGGGGCGCAGCGACTTCGGCACGACCTTCTCGGGGAACCGGTAGCGCGCCAGCTGGGCGATGTGCTCGGACATGTCGCCCATGCGCTCGAGCGACGAGCTGATGCGCAGCGCGCTCACGACGATGCGCAGGTCGCGGGCGACGGGGTTCTGGCGGGCGAGGATGTCGATCGCGAGCTCGTCGAGCGCGATGGCGCGCTGGTCGATCTGGTCGTCGTCGGCGATGACCTTCTCGGCCAGGGTGACGTTCGACTCGTTGAAGGCGGTGGTGGCGTTGTCGATCGAGATCGCGACGAGGCCTGCGATCTCGACGAGGCGCTCCTGCACCTCTTGCAGCTCCTGCTGGAATACCTCGCGCATGTGGTGATGGGACCTCTCGTGGTGTCGGGGCGGGTGTGCGCCCGTGCCGCAGACGACGTCGCCCGCACATTCCAGACGACTCTCTCGGGTGGAGGTTAACGACTGGTGCCCAGCGACTGAACAGTCACCAAAGTACAGCGGATGGGCAGGGGGCGGTCGATCCGGCCCCTGGCTGTTCACTAAAGTCGACCGCATGGACTCCGCCTGGCTGGTGCCGGCGTCGCTGCTCTTCGGCGCCGTCGTGGGTGCGGCGATCGTGCTCGTCGTCGTGGCGGCGCAGCACCGTGCCGCGCGCGTCGCGGCCCTGGTCGACAGCACCCTGCCCGACGGCATCGACGCGGTGCTCGACGCCCTCGAGTCCGCCGGCATGGTGGTCGACCCGTCGGGCAACGTCCTCAAGGCCTCGGCGGCGGCGACGCAGCTCGGGCTCGTCTCGGCGCAGCACCACCTCGTGCACCCCGAGATGGAGGCGATGGTCGGCCGGGTGCGCCACGAGGGCGAGCCGCAGGAGGCGCAGCTCACCCTCGCGCGCCTCCCCGGTTCCGAGGCCACCATCCAGCTCGGCGTCCGGGCGGCGGCCCTGGGCGGCCGCTACGTGCTCGTGCTCGCCGAGGACCACACCGAGGGCCGACGCCTCGACGACATGCGCCGCGACTTCGTGGCCAACATCAGCCACGAGCTGAAGACCCCCATCGGTGCCGTCGGCCTGCTCGCCGAGGCGCTCGACGCCGCCTCGGCCGATCCCGACCGGGTGCGCCACTTCGCGGGCCGCCTCACGCAGGAGGCCGACCGGCTCGGGCGCCTGACGCAGGACATCATCGAGCTGTCGCGCCTGCAGGCCGTCGACGCCCTCGGGTCGTCGCAGACCATCGACCTGCGGTCGGTCGTCGACACCGCCGTCGACCGCAACCGCGTCGTCGCCGAGGCGCGGTCCGTCGAGCTCATCGTGCGCGGGGGCAAGAGCGCGAAGGTGCTCGGCGACGAGGCCATGCTCGTCACGGCCGTCGACAACCTGGTCGCGAACGCCATCGCGTACTCGCCGGACGGCTCGCGGGTGGGCATCGGCCTCGCCTCGGGCGGCGACGGCTCGGTCGAGGTCGCCGTCACCGACCAGGGCTTCGGCATCCCCGAAGAGGAACTGGAGCGCGTCTTCGAGCGCTTCTACCGCGTCGACCCCGCACGGTCCCGCCGCACGGGCGGCACCGGCCTCGGCCTCGCCATCGTCAAGCACGTGGTGCAGAACCACGGCGGCGACGTGCGCGTCTGGTCCCAGGTCGGCAGCGGGTCGACCTTCACCGTCCGTCTGCCCCAGGTCGAGACCCGTCCTGAGACCCGCAGCGTCCCCATCCCGGTCACCACACGAGGAGACACCGATACCCGATGACCACCCACATCCTGATCGTCGAGGACGAAGAGTCGCTCAGCGAGCCCCTGGCGTTCATCCTCGAGCGCGAGGGCTACCGCGTCACCGTGGCCGACGACGGCCCCTCGGCCCTGGCCGCCTTCGACAAGACCGGTGCCGACCTCGTGCTGCTCGACCTCATGCTCCCCGGCATCCCGGGGACCGAGGTCTGCCGGGTGCTGCGCTCGAAGTCGCAGGTGCCCATCGTCATGCTCACCGCGAAGGACAGCGAGGTGGACATCGTCGTCGGGCTCGAGCTGGGCGCCGACGACTACGTCACGAAGCCGTACTCGACGCGTGAGCTGCTCGCCCGCATCCGCGCCGTGCTGCGCCGCCGGGTCGACGACGACGACGACCTCGCCGACGGCGTGCTCGAGGCGGGCGACATCAGGATGGACGTCGAGCGGCACGTCGTCACCGTCCGCGGCGAGGACGTCGCCATGCCCCTCAAGGAGTTCGAGCTGCTCGAGCTGCTGATGCGGAACGCCGGCCGGGTGCTGACCCGCGGCCAGCTGATCGACCGCGTGTGGGGCTCCGACTACTTCGGCGACACGAAGACCCTCGACGTGCACATCAAGCGCATCCGCTCGAAGATCGAGCCGGTGCCGTCCGAGCCGAAGGCGCTCGTGACGGTGCGCGGGCTCGGGTACCGCATCGAGGCCTAGTGCCCCGTCGCCGCGACGACACGTCGTGGGGCGACACGAGAGAGGCCCGGCTCCCGCGTCTGCGGGGCCGGGCCTCTCTCGTGGTGCAGCCGGGGCTAGCGGTCGGCGGTGGCCGACGGGCTGGGCTCCGCCTCCTGGACGTCGCTCTCGGGCAGCGGGGTCGAGGACTCGCCGGGCTCGACCGCCTCGCCGCTCGGCGTCGGGGTGGGGAGCAGCGTCGCGTACTCGGGCAGGGCGCCGGTCAGGACGGGCACCTGGAGCATCTTCCCCGTCTCGGTGCCGTACTGGACGAACACCGGCAGCAGCTGGCCGGGGGTGACGTCGAGGTCGGTCATGACGAACTGGTCGACGTCGGTGCTCGTGCCGCGGTCGACCTGCGAGCGGGCGTCGACGTCGACGGTCTGCGTCTCGTCGCCGGACTCGGTCTCGTACTGGAACGACACCTCGACCGCGTCGTCGCTCTCGTTGATGACGGTCATCACGAGGCTGGCCTCGGCGCCGTCGTCGGTCAGGGCGATCGCGTTGCGGACCTTGACGTCGCCGACCGTGATGCTCGTGCCGTCGCTCGCGTCGTAGATCTTGGTGGTGCGCTGGGGGCTGATGAAGTTGCAGCCCGCGACCAGGGTCACGACGGCCAGGGCGGTCGCGGTGACGGCGGCCCCGCGGGAGAAGCGTCGCGCTCGGGCGACCGTCGAGTTCGTCTCGAGCACAGGTCCGACTCGCACGGGTGACCTCCAGGTTCCAGTTCACGGCAAGGGTTCTCGTCTAGCCTAGGCGATGCCGTGCACCCCGGCTTCTCAGGCATGCCTGGCCGAGGGGTGCGCATGGTATCCTGGGTGCCGCAGAACGGAGCCTGATTCATGCAGTTCGAGGTCGGAGAGACCGTCGTCTACCCCCATCACGGGGCCGCGACCATATCTGAAGTCAAGAAGCGGATCATCAAGGGCGAAGAGAAGCTGTACCTCAAGCTTCGCGTCACCCAGGGTGATCTGACCATCGAAGTACCCGCGGACAACGTCGACCTGGTCGGCGTCCGCGACGTGATCGGCAAAGAAGGGCTCGACCGCGTCTTCGACGTGCTCCGCGCCCCCTTCACCGAAGAGCCCACCAACTGGTCCCGCCGCTACAAGGCGAACCTCGAGAAGCTCGCGTCCGGCGATGTCATCAAGGTGTCCGAGGTCGTCCGCGACCTCTGGCGCCGCGACCAGGATCGTGGGCTGTCCGCCGGCGAGAAGCGCATGCTCGCCAAGGCGCGCCAGATCCTGATCAGCGAGCTCGCGCTCGCCGAGAAGACGGACGAAGAGAAGGCGTCGAGCGTCCTCGACGAGGTTCTTGCCTCCTAGCACCACCGACGACCGCGCGGTCGGCGCCCCCGGGGTCTCACCCCTCGGCGGCACCGTCCGCGCGGTCGTCGTCGTAGCGGCGGGCAGCGGCACCCGCCTCGCCCAGGGTCGTCCCAAGGCCTTCGTCGAGGTCGCAGGCCGCAGCATCCTCGAGCGCTCGCTCGAGGCCGTCTTCGCCTCGTCCGTCCCGACGCACGTCGTCGTCGTCGTGCCCGCCGCGCTCGTCGACGAGGCCACCGTCCTCGTGCGCGGCGTCGCCGGTGTCGCGGCCGACCACGTGTCGGTCGTCGTCGGTGGCGACAGTCGTCAGACATCGGTCGCAGCCGGCCTCGCCGCCGTCGCGACCGGCGTGCGCACGGTGCTCGTGCACGACTGCGCACGCCCCTTCACGCCCACGACCCAGTTCGACCTCGTCGCCGAGACCGTGGAGGCCACGGGGCACGGCGTCGTCCCTGGGCTGCCGGTCACCGACACGATCAAGAAGGTCTCCGCAGGAGGCGCGGGCCGGGTCGTCGGCACGGTCGACCGTTCCGAGCTGGTCGCCGTCCAGACCCCGCAGGGGTTCCCCCGCGCCGAGCTCGATGCCGCGTACGCGTCCGCCGCCGCGACGGCCCTCGAGGCCGAGGCTGCCGACGACGTGGCTCCCGTCGTCGAGTTCACCGACGACGCGGCGCTCTTCGCCGCGGCCGGCCACGAGGTCGTCGTCGTCCCGGGCGACCCCGCCGCGTTCAAGATCACCACGAGCTGGGATCTGCGCCGCGCCGAGACGCTGGTCGCGGAGCGCGCCGGCGGATCCTCTGTCGCCGGCGGATCCTCTGTCGCCGACGGCGTCCGCGCGGCCGCGGACAGGCTCCGCACCGGCCTCGGCGTCGACGTGCACGCCTTCGACGCGGACGAGCCGCTGCACCTCGGCCTCCTGCACTTCCCCGGCGAGGCGGGCCTCGCCGGCCACAGCGACGGCGACGCCGTCGCGCACGCCGTGGTCGACGCCCTGCTCTCCGCCGCGGGCCTCGGCGACATCGGCTCCGTCTTCGGCACCTCCGACCCCCGCTTCGCCGGGGCGAGCGGCGAGGTGTTCCTCACTGCGGCGCTCGAGCGCCTCACGCACGCGGGCTTCGACGTCGTGAACGTCGCGGTCCAGGTCATCGGCAACCGTCCGCGGATCGGCGCCCGCCGCCTCGAGATGGAGGCGCGCCTCATCGAGGTCGTCGGCGCGCCCGTCAGCGTCTCCGCGACCACCACCGACGGGCTCGGCTTCACCGGTCGCGGTGAGGGCGTGACCGCGATCGCGACCGCGCTGGTGTCGGTGGTCGAGCCTCGGGAGCGGACCGCGCCTCCTCGGGGCACCTCGACGGCGGGCACCGGCGACCAGCGAGACCAGCTCGACCAGAGCGACCAGCCTGACCAGACCGACACCACCGAAACGGACCGATCCGCGTGACCATCCGCCTCTACGACTCGCGCGAGCAGGCGCTCGTCGACTTCGTCCCCCTCGTCCCCGGCAAGGTCGGGCTGTACGTCTGCGGGCCGACGGTCCAGTCGTCGCCGCACATCGGCCACCTCCGGAGCGCCCTCGTCTACGACCTGTGGCGCCGGTGGTTCACCTACCGCGGGCTCGACGTGACGCTGGTGCGCAACGTCACCGACGTGGACGACAAGATCCTCGCGCTGTCGAGCGGCACCGACGAAGAATGGTGGGCGCGCGCCTACCGCTACGAGCTCGAGTTCACGGCCGGGTACCAGGCGCTGGGCGTGCTCGCCCCGACCTACGAGCCGCGCGCGACCGCGAGCGTCACCGAGATGCAGCAGCTCGTCACGACGCTGATCGAGAAGGGCCACGCGTACGTCGCGCCCGACGACTCGGGAGACGTGTACTTCGACACGGCCAGCTGGCCGACCTACGGCGCCCTGACGAACCAGGGCCTCGACGACATGGCGCCGGCCGCCGACGCCGATCCCCGCGGCAAGCGAGACCCGCGCGACTTCGCCCTGTGGAAGGGCGCGAAGGCCGACGAGCCCGCGTCCGCCGCGTGGTCGTCGCCGTGGGGCGACGGGCGTCCCGGCTGGCACATCGAGTGCTCGGCGATGTCGCGCCGGTACCTCGGCAGCGCCTTCGACATCCACGGCGGCGGCCTCGACCTGCGGTTCCCGCACCACGAGAACGAGCTCGCCCAGTCGACGGCCGCCGGCGACGACTTCGCGTCGTACTGGCTGCACAACGGCCTGGTCGCCGTCGAGGGCCAGAAGATGTCGAAGTCGCTCGGCAACTCGATCTTCGCGAGCGAGTTCCTCGCCGCGGCCCGTCCGGTCGTCGTCCGCTGGTTCCTCAGCTCGGCGCACTACCGGTCGACGATCGACTACCACGACGGCGCGCTGCTCGAGGCCGAGGCGGCCCTCGACCGGATCGAGACTTTCCTCTCCCGTGCCGGTCGCCGCCTCGCCGGCACCCGCTTCGCCGGCGTCGGTGCGCGCGTCGTCCCCGACGACTTCGCCGAGGCGATGGACGACGACCTCAACGTGCCGCAGGCGCTGGCGGTGCTGCACGACGCCGTGCGCACCGGCAACTCCGCGCTCGACGACGGAGACCTCGACGCAGCAGCCCGCGAGTGGCAGCACGTGCAGGCCATGGTCGCGGTGCTCGGCGTCGACCCGCTCGCGCCCGAGTGGCGCGGAGCCGACGAGGGCGACGCGCACCGCGCGCTCGGTACCATCGTCGAGACCCTCCTCGCACAGCGTCAGCAAGCCAGGGCCGCGCGCGACTTCGCGCAGGCCGACCGCGTACGCGAGATGCTGGCGTCCGCCGGCATCACCATCGAAGACACCCCCAGCGGGTCGCATTGGAGCCTCGAACAGTGAAGAACACCAGCGGAGCGAACAAGGGGCGGCCGAGCAGCAGCGCCGTCCGCAAGGGCAGCAAGGGCAAGCAGGTCGGCAGCGGCGGCCAGGGGCGCCAGGCGCTCGAGGGCAAGAAGCCCACGCCCGCCGCGGAGGACCGCCCGTACCACCCCGCAGGCAAGGCGAAGGCGGCGCGCGAGCGCCTCGACGCCGCCCGCGGCCGCGCCGGCAACGGCCCGCGCGCCGGGTCGGCCGTGGCCGGCCGGGGCGGGCAGGAGGCGCCCCGTCGTCGCCCGAAGACGGCGGACGACAGCGAGATGGTCACCGGTCGCAACTCGGTGCTCGAGGCGCTGCGCACGCGCATCCCCGCCTCGACTCTCTACATCGCCGCGCGCATCGAGATGGACGACCGCACCAAGGAGATCCTCACGCTGGCGACCCGTCGCGGGCTGCCCGTGCTCGAGGTCATGCGCCCCGAGCTCGACCGCCTGACCGGTCCCGACTCCGTGCACCAGGGCGTGGCCCTCAAGGTGCCGCCGTACCAGTACGCGCACCCGATCGACCTGCTCGAGGCCTCGGTCAAGCGCCAGCAGACCCCGCTCTTCGTGGCGCTCGACGGCATCACCGACCCCCGCAACCTCGGCGCGATCATCCGCTCCGTGGGCGCCTTCGGCGGCCAGGGCGTCATCATCCCGCAGCGTCGCTCGGTCGGCCTCACCGCCTCCGCCTGGAAGACCTCGGCCGGTGCCGCAGCCCGCGTCCCCGTCGCGATGGCGGCGAACCTCACCCAGACGCTCAAGTCGTTCAAAGAACAAGGGGTCTTCGTGCTCGGCCTCGACGGCGGCGGCGACGTGATGCTGCCCGGCCTCGAGCTCGCCGACCGCCCGCTCGTCGTCGTCGTCGGCAGCGAGGGCAAGGGCCTCTCGCGCATCGTCGCCGAGACCTGCGACGCGGTGGTCTCCATCCCGATCACGACGGCCGTCGAGTCGCTCAACGCCGGCATGGCCGCGAGCGTGACGCTCTACGAGATCTCGAAGCTGCGCGCCGAGCGCAAGTAGTGCCTCCTCGGCGTCGTCCTGCTGCGAACACCCCGCAGTGGACGAAGCACCCCGTCGATGCGGTGTGTTCCGTCCACTGCGGGGTGTTCGGCTGTCCGGTGGCCGACGGCGTCAGACCTTCGCGCGCCAGTCCTCGAGCTCGTCGTCCTCGGCCTCGTCGTCGTCCCCGTCGAGCTCGTCGTCGGGCAACCGGATCGACTCGGTCGCCGGCGCGATCACGGTCCGCTCGTCGCGGCGGTGGCGCAGCACGTCGTTGATGTACGAGGTCAGCGCCTCGGCGATCGGCACGTCGCGGCCCTCCTGCTGCGACTGGTACCAGCGGTGCTCGAGCAGCTGGTGGAACACCTCGGCGGGCTCGAGCCGTCCGCGCATCTCGCGCGGGATCGACCGCACGACGGGCTCGAAGACGCGGGCGGCCCACTCGTGCGCCACCATCTCCTCGTCGGCGTCGATCTGGCCGGTGCGCAGGCGGTAGGCGTCGAGGTCGTTCAGCAGGCGGCGGGCCTGGTTCTCCTCGACGTCGAGTCCCGTGAGGCGCAGCAGACGGCGCGAGTGGTGCCCGGCGTCGACGACCTTGGGCTGGATCCGCACTTGTGTGCCGCCTTCGGTGGTCTTGATCGCCAGCTCCTCGATGTCGAAGCCGAGGTCGTTCAGCCGCTCGACGCGGTCGTTGATGCGCCAGCGCTCCGAGCTGTCGAAGGTCTCGCTGCCGGTGAGCTCCGTCCACAGGCTGCGGTACTTGGCGACGATCCCGTTGCTCACGTCGACGGCGTCCAGGTTGTCGTCGAGGCGGCCGCCGGCCTCGAGGTCGAGCAGCTCGCCGGCGATGTTGACACGGGCGACCTCGAGGTCGTTCTCGCGCTGTCCGTTCGACAGGCCGCCCGGGTAGAGCTTGCCGGTCTCGGCGTCGACGAGGTACGCGGCGAAGGCCCCGGCGTCACGACGGAAGAGCGTGTTCGAGAGCGACACGTCGCCCCAGTAGAAGCCGATCACGTGCAGGCGCACGAGCAGCAGGGCGAGCGCGTCGACGAGACGCGTCGCCGTCTCGGGCCGCAGCGTCTGCGAGTAGAGCGCCCGGTAGGGCAGCGAGAACTTGAGGTGCCGGGTGACGAGCACGGGATTCAGCAGACTGCCGTCGACGTCGTGCCGGTTCGTGATGACGGCGAGCGGGTCGACGCAGGGGATGTCCATCCGCTGCAGGGTGCGGAGCATCTCGTACTCCCCACGGGCCATCTCGCCCGAGGTCTCCTTGATCGCGATGACGTAGCCGCTGAGGTGCGCGAAGCGGACCAGGTGCCGCGAGATGCCCTTCGGCAGGGTCGCGATCGCGTCGTCGGGCCACTCGTCGAGGGGCAGGGCCCAGGGCAGGTCGAGGAGGGCAGGGTCGGCCGTGGCGGACGTGATGTTGAGGGAGTCGCTCATGGTCGCTTTCAGGGGGTGGCGGGACCGGGGGAGTGCGGGCGAGGAGGCCCGCCGTCCGGACGGGCGGCGGGCACGGGTGGGGCCAGTGTCGCAGGAGGCGCGGGCCGAGTCACGCAGGAGCTGCGGCCGCGGACAGCCGAACGGCCCGCCGAGGCGTGCGGAGCGCTGCTCCGGACGGTCTCGACGGGCCGATCAGGGTGTCGCTAGGCGCTGACGACGGCCTTGTCGCCGAGGCGCTCGCCGGACTCGGTGTCGAAGACGTGCACGTGGTGCGCCTGGGGCGTGATGTGGATGGTCTCGCCCAGCTTGGGGTGGTTGCGACCGTCGACGCGCACGACGATGTCGACGCGCTGGCCGCTCACCTCGGTGTGGCCGTAGAGGTAGCCGTCCGCACCCAGTTCCTCGACGACGTCGACGGTGACCGCGAGGCCCTCGCCGGCGGTGTTGACGACGACGTCCTCGGGGCGGACGCCGATGGTGACGCTCGTGCCGTTGGCCTGGCCGACGGTGTCGCGGTCGACGGCGGTGACCGCGGTGCCGAACTGGATGCCGCCGGCGACGACGTCGGCGGGCAGCAGGTTCATCGCGGGGGAGCCGATGAAGCCAGCGACGAAGACGTTCTGCGGCTTCTCGTACAGGTCGCGGGGGGTGCCGACCTGCTGGAGGACGCCGTCCTTGAGGACCGCGATGCGGTCGCCCATGGTCAGGGCCTCGGTCTGGTCGTGCGTGACGTAGACCGTGGTGACGCCGAGACGACGCTGGAGCGAGGCGATCTGGGTGCGGGTCTGCACGCGCAGCTTGGCGTCGAGGTTCGACAGCGGCTCGTCCATGAGGAACACCTGCGGCTGGCGCACGATGGCGCGTCCCATGGCGACGCGCTGACGCTGACCACCGGAGAGGGCCTTGGGCTTGCGCGAGAGGTAGGGCTCGAGGTCGAGCAGCTTGGCCGCCTCGAGGACGCGGGTGGCGCGCTCCTCCTTGCCGACGCCGGCGATCTTGAGCGCGAAGCCCATGTTCTCGGCGACGGTCATGTGCGGGTACAGCGCGTAGTTCTGGAACACCATCGCGATGTCCCGGTCTTTCGGGGGCACGTCGGTGACGTTGCGGTCGCCGATGAAGATGTCGCCGCTGTTGACCTCTTCGAGGCCGGCGAGCATGCGCAGGGTGGTGGACTTGCCGCAGCCCGAGGGGCCCACGAGGACGAGGAACTCGCCGTCGGCGACCTCGAGGTCGATCGCGTCGACCGCGGGTCGGGTCGAGCCGGGGTAGAGACGGGTTGCCTTGCTGAACGTCACGGACGCCATGATTCATTTCTCCTTCACCGGCAGGTACGTGCCGGACGATCCTTCGTGAACGGATTGGTGATCACCCTGGGTCAGCGGTGACCACTCCGCCCAGCATGCCACAGGAGGTGACTCATCCCCACCTCTCCGGGGGCCACGGAGTCACGATCCGGCCACGGGTTGTTTGGACTTTTCCCAGTCCGCGCTCGTACCATCGACCGGGCCCTCCACCTCCTCGGGCCCGTTCAGCCCCCTACGACGCGACCGCGACCTCGTCGCGCATCGGAGAACCGTTCCATGACTGACATCGGCCCCTCAGGCTCCGAGCCGCTGAGCAAGAACGCGACCAAGAACCAGCGCCGCGCAGCCGCCCGTGAGCGCGCCCAGCTCGCCCGCAAGAAGCAGAAGCGGCGCCAGAAGACGAGCCGCTGGCTGCTGCAGGGCGGCCTCGTCGTCGTCGTGCTCGCCATCGTCGTGGCCGTCGTCGTCGTGATCACCAACAGCATCCGTCCCGCAGGCCCCGGCCCCGCCAACATGGCCAGCGACGGCATCCGCATCGGCCAGGACTTCGTGGCCGAGACGACCCCGGCCCTCGGCGCCGACGACGAGCCCACGGCCACCGAGACGACCGCGTCGTCCGACACCGTCGACATCGTGATCTACCTCGACTACCTGTGCCCGATCTGCGGCGGCTTCGAGCAGGCGAACAACGAGTACATCGCCGGCCTCGTCTCGTCGGGCGCGGCCACGGTCGAGTACCACCCGGTGGCGATCCTCACCAACAGCTCCCTCGGCACGAAGTACTCGAACCGTGCCGCCAACGCGGCGGCGTGCGTCGCGAACTACTCGCCGAACTCGTTCTTCGACTTCAACACGGCGATGTTCGAGAACCAGCCAGAAGAGGGCACGCGGGGTCTCGACGACGCCCGCCTGGCCGAGATCGCGACCGGCGTCGACGGGGTCACGTCGGCGTCGCAGATCACCCGGTGCATCGACGACCAGGAGTTCGCGTCGTGGGTGGGCGCGGCCACCGAGCGCGCGCTCGACGGCCCCCTGCCCAACAGCAACGTCCAGTCGTTCCGCGGCACCCCCACCGTTCTCGTCAACGGCCAGCAGTACGAGTTCAGCCAGCCGTTCACCAACGACGAGTTCCGCAACTTCGTCGTGACCGCCGCCGGCAACAGCTACGCGGACGCCGCGACCGCGACGCCCACGCCCACGCCCACGTCGACCGAGGCACCCGCCGAGGAGGCGCCGGCCGAGACCCCCGCCGGCTAGGTCGTCATCCGGGGGTGCGGCAGCACCCCGTCGAGCGCGTCGGTGCGCAGCGGCAGCTCGTGCAGCACGACGTCGCGCACCGCGCCGGCGTCGAGCGTGAGCGTGAGGTAGGTGGCCCGCGGCTGGCGCCGACGGTCGGTCGGCGAGCCGGGGTTCAGCAGCCGCAGGCCGGCCGGGGTGGTCGTGTCCCACGGGATGTGGCTGTGGCCGAAGAGGAGCAGGTCGGTCTCGGGGAAGGCACGGTCCATCCGGGTCTCGCGCCCCTCCTTCTGTCCTGTCTCGTGGACGACGGCGAGGCGGACCCCGTCGATCGTCGTCCGGGCCACCTCGGGCAGGCGGCCGCGCAGGTCGTCGCCGTCGTTGTTGCCCCAGACGGCGACGAGGAGGCGTGCCCTCGCCTCGAGCTCGTCGAGCAGCGGCACGCCGGTCCAGTCGCCCGCGTGGACGACGACGTCCGCCCTCTCGACCGCGCTCCACACGGCCGCGGGCACGGCCTTCGCCTTCTGCGGGACGTGGGTGTCGGACACGACGACGACGGAGGTGCTCATGGCGCCCAGGGTAGGCGGGCAGGATGGGGCCGTGCGTGTCTCCGTCGTGATCCCGGTCCGTGACGACGCACGTCACCTCGAGGTCTGCCTGCGGTCGCTGGCCCGCCAGACCGTGCTGCCCGACGAGGTCGTCGTCGTCGACAACGGCAGCTCGGACGACAGCGTCGCGGTCGCGCTGGCCGCGGGCGCCCGCGTGCTGCACCAGCCCGTCGTCGGCATCGCCGCCGCGGCCTCGACCGGCTACGACGGTGCGCTCGGCGACCTCGTGGGGCGCTGCGACGCGGACAGCGTGCTGCCGCGCACCTGGGTCGCAGAGCTGTCGCGCACCTTCGACGAGCACCCCGAGGCCGTCGCGGTGAGCACCGGCGCCCGCTTCTACGACGCCCCCGTGGGCCTGCAGCGGATCCTCTCGCTCGGCTACGTCGGGGCGTACCACGTGCTCGTCGGGGCCGGCCTCGCGCACTGGCCGCTCTTCGGCTCGACGATGATGATGCGGCGCTCGGCCTGGGAGGCGGTGCGCGACGAGGTGCACCGGCGCGACGTCGGACTGCACGACGACATGGACCTCGCGGTGCACCTGGGCGACCTCGTGCTCGGGCAGCCGGGGCGCATCGTGTGGCGCCGCGACGTCGTGACCGCGATCTCGGCCCGTCCGTTCGCGCGCGGCGGCCGGCAGTGGCTCCGCAGCACGCGTGCCGTCCGGTCGTTCTCGGTGCACGGGCGGGACGGGGTCCCGTTCGTCCGCTGGTGGCGCCGCGACCCGTTCTCGCTGCGCGCGGGGCTGGCGGGCGGCGGACCGGGCGGGGCGCGCCGGGCGAGATCCGGCCCTCGGGCACGCTGACGCGGTTCGATGGGTGCGGTCGACCGCCGGGGTCGACGACCCGTGCCGCCGAGACCGGCGCACCGAGACGAAGAGGACACCACGTGGCCATATTCCGCAGCCGCGAGGGCGACGCGACGGCCGACGCCGCGCAGGCAGTCGCCACCCAGGCCAACCAGTGGGGCGACCCGTTCGGCCGCCTCGCCACGCGCTCGATCCAGATCATCGTGGTCGTGGTGGTCGCCGCCGGCCTGATCTACTCGTTCAGGACCCTGAGCCTCGTCACCATCCCGGTGCTGCTCGCCCTCATCTTCGCGTCGGCCATGCACCCGGTGGTGTCGTGGCTGCGGCACCACCGGGTGCCCTCGCTGCTCGCCACGCTGATCGCCCTCGTCGGCATCCTCGGTGTGCTCGGCCTCGTCGGCTGGCTCGTCGTCTGGGCCGTCGAGAACCAGGCCTCGTCGCTCGTCTCGTCCGCGCAGAAGGGCATCGGCCAGCTGCAGGACTTCATCACGACGCTGCCGTTCTCGATCACCGACGAGCAGGTCGAGAACGTCCGCGACACGGTCGTCGACTTCCTGACGAGCGCCTCCTTCGGCTCGGGCGCCCTCGCCGGCGCGAGCGCGGTGGGCAGCTTCGCCACGGGCCTCGTGCTGATGATCGTGGTGCTGTTCTTCTTCCTCAAAGACGGGCCGGCCATCTGGGAGTTCATGCTCCGTCCGTTCCGCGGCCAGCAGTACGCCCGCGCCCGCCGCATCGGCGACAAGACGGTGTCGACCCTGGGCGGGTACGTGCGCGGCACGGCCACCGTCGCCGCCGTCGACGCGATCGGCATCGGCGTCGGCCTCTGGATCATCGGCGTGCCCCTCGCGCTGCCGCTGGCCGTGGTCGTGTTCCTCACCGCGTTCATCCCGCTGGTCGGCGCCACCGCCGCCGGCATCCTCGCCGCCCTCGTCGCGCTGGTCGCCAACGGCCCGATCGACGCCATCTGGGTCATCGCCGTCGTCGTGCTCGTCAACCAGCTCGAGGGCAACCTGCTGCAGCCCGTGCTGATGGGGCACACGCTGCAGCTGCACGGCCTCGTCATCCTCGTCGCGCTGACCGCGGGCACCGTGCTCGGCGGCATCGTCGGCGCCGTGATCGCCGTGCCGCTGACGGCCGTCGCCTGGGGCATCGTCGGCGTCTGGAAGGGCCCGGACCAGCCGGCCGAGATGTTCCGGCAGAAGAGACCGGAAGAAGTCCGCTAGCTCGCCGCTGGTGCGCGCAGGAGGCGCGGTGTCCGTTCGTCGGGCACCGCGCCTCCTTCGTGTGGCCGCCCGGAAAGAAAAGTGCGCGATCTGCACGGAAATGGTTGCGGATCGTCAACTGAGGCGTATGGTTGTGGTTCTACAACTACCTGGCCGACGACGTCCGGGCCCCCACATCTCAGAGTCACCACGGAGCCGACCTTGTCGCAGACCACCACCACCGCCGCCGCGGGCGCGGGCACAAAGCCCGCCGCGCCGCACGAACCGGGCGAGGCGCCCGGCATGAGCCACCGTGAAGTCCTCACGGCCCTGTCGGGCTTGCTGATGGGCATGCTCGTGGCGATCCTCTCGTCGACCGTCGTGTCGACCTCGCTGCCGCGCATCGTCAGCGACCTGAACGGCAGCCAGACCTCGTACACCTGGGTCATCACGGCGACGCTGCTCGCGACCACCGTGAGCACGCCGCTGTGGGGCAAGTTCTCCGACCTGACGAACCGCAAGGTGCTGCTGCAGGTGGCGCTCGTGCTCTTCGTGCTCGCGTCGGTCGCGGCCGGGTTCTCGCAGAACACCGCGACGCTGATCACGTTCCGCGTGTTCCAGGGCCTCGGCGCCGGCGGCCTCACCGCCCTGGTGCAGGTCGTCATGAGCGACATCATCAGCCCGCGTGAGCGCGGCCGGTACATGGGCTACCTCGGCGCCGTGATGAGCGTCGGCACCATCGGCGGCCCGCTGCTCGGCGGCGTCCTGACCGATTCGATCGGCTGGCGCTGGAACTTCTTCGTCGGCGTGCCCGTCGGCGTCGCTGCGCTCATCGTCATCCAGCGCACCCTGCACCTGCCCCCGAAGCCCAAGAAGGCCGTCGTCGTCGACTACTGGGGTGCCGGGCTCATCGCCGGCGGCGTCTCGCTGCTGCTCGTCTGGGTGTCGCTCGGCGGCAAGCAGTTCGACTGGAACTCGACCACCAGCTGGCTGATGGGCGTCGGCGCGGCCGTGCTGCTCGCGCTGGCCGTCGTCGTGGAGTTCCGCTCGAAGGAGCCGATCATCCCCCTGACGCTCTTCAAGAACCGCACCTTCACCTTCGCGGTCGTCGCCTCGCTCAGCGTGGGCGTCGCGATGTTCGGCACCAGCGTCTTCCTCGGCCAGTACATGCAGCTGGCCCGTGGCCAGTCGCCCACCATGGCGGGCATCCTGACCCTGCCGATGGTGCTCGGCCTGCTAATCTCGTCGATGGTCGCCGGTGCGCTCATCTCGAAGTACGGCAAGTGGAAGCCCTACATGATCGTCGGCTCGGTCCTGCTGGCGGCCGGCCTGTTCCTCATGTCGACCATCGAGTACGACACGAACTTCGCGATCGTCTCCGTCTTCATGGCGATGATGGGCCTCGGCATCGGCATGGTGATGCAGAACCTCGTGCTCGTCGTGCAGAACTCGGTCGACGTCAGCGTCGTGGGCGCCGCCTCCTCGAGCGTCGCGTTCTTCCGCAGCCTCGGCGGCACCATCGGCGTCTCGGTGATGGGCGCCGTGCTCGGCACCAAGGTCTCCGGCTACATCACGGACGGCCTCACCGACGCGGGCGTCGACCCCAGCGCCCTCGGCAGCGGCGGCTCGACGAGCATCCCCGACCTCAGCACCGTTCCCGGCCCGATCCGCACCATCATCGAGTCGGCCTACGGCCAGGGCGTCGCCGACGTGTTCCTCATCGCGGCACCCCTCGCCGTCATCACCATCGTGTTCGTCTGCCTGCTGCCGAACGTCGAGCTCGGCACGAAGACCGGCATCCAGCGGGCTGCCGCGTCGGGTGACGGCGCTGGTGCTGGTGCGACGGCTGGTTCCGGTGCTGCCGGTGCCGGTGCCGATGTGGCTGCTGCCGCGCCTGACGGCGCCTCGGCGGTCGAGAAGGGCGTCGCGGCCACGGCAGGGCTCGCCCCGTCCGTGTCGAGTGCGCCCGCCACCGCGACCGACGGCGCCTCGACGCCCGCTCCCACGTCGCCCGTCGACCAGGGCGACGACGAGCCCGTGATCGACCCGGCGGACACGACGACGGACACGCGCCCGGCTCCGACTGCGGCCGCGCGACGCCACCACTCCCACGCCACGACGGGCACCGGTACCATCGACACGATCATCGCCACCGGCGCCGCCGAGGTGGCAGGCCACCCCGTGTCGGACGACGAACTGGCCGAGAGCCCGGTGTTCTCGTCCCTGGTCGAGGAGAAAGATGTCGCAGCCGACCGATGACGGCACGCCCCCGGGCGCGGTGATCGACGCACCGCGCCCGGCCGGCGCCGCCGCACCGCGCCTTCCCGGCCCGGACGACGACGGCCGCGAGGGCCTGATGGCGAGCGTCGTCGACGAGATCGGCTCGATGATGGTCGAGGCCAAGCGCACCATCGCCGCGGCGGCGTCCCGATTCGACCCGGACGTGCCGCCCACCGCGTTCTACGTGCTCCGCTACGTGATGAAGCACCAGCCCTGCACCGCCGGCGACATCGTCAAGGCGATGGCGCTCGACAAGAGCGCCGTCAGCCGGCAGGTCGCCCTGCTGCGCGAGGCGGGGTTCGTCGACGTCGTCCCCGACGCCGCCGACGGCCGCGTGATGACGCTCGGCAGCACCGACCGCGCCGAGGCGCGGATGCTGGAGGTGCGGCACGAGAACCGCGCCGTGTTCCGCAGCCACGTGGAGGGCTGGACCGACGACGAGCTCGCCGAGTTCGCCGGCTGGCTGCACCGCTTCAACACGCCCGCCGACCCGCGGTAGGCGACCCGCGCCTCCTCGGGGCTGCGTCGTCGACCTGGCCGGCTGGCCGGATCGGCGCTCACCGACGCGAAAGGGACAAGACGACGCGGGGCCCCGCGTCGTCTTGTCCCTTTCACGTTGGTTCGGGGTGGTCCGTCGGGGAGCCGACCCACGCATCCATGCGCCACAGACGACGAAGGCCCCCTCCCGGTGCGGGAGGGGGCCTTCGTCGTGCAGGCGCTAGATCGTGGCCGTGTCGATCACGAAGCGGTAGCGGACCTTGCTGCCGACGACGCGCTCGTAGGCGTCGTCGATGTCGTCGGCGCTGATCGTCTCGATCTCGGCGCCGATGTGGTGCTCGGCGCAGAAGTCGAGCATCTCCTGCGTCTCGGGGATGCCGCCGATGTTCGAGCCGGCGAGGCTGCGACGGCCGCCGATGAGCGAGCCGGCGCCGAACGACTGCGGGTTCTCGGGCAGGCCGACGAACACCATCGTGCCGTTGAGGCGGAGGGTGCGGGCGTAGGCGTCGATGTCCATGTCGGCCGAGATCGTGTTGATGATCAGGTCGAACGAGCTGCGCAGCTCCGTGAACGTGGCCGGGTCGCTCGACGCGTAGTAGTGGTCGGCGCCGAGCTTCAGGCCGTCCTCCTGCTTGGAGAGCGTCTGGCTGATGACGGTGACCTCGGCGCCCATGGCGTGCGCGATCTTGACGGCCATGTGGCCGAGGCCGCCCATGCCGACGACGGCGACCTTCTTGCCGGGGCCGGCGCCCCAGTGCTTCAGGGGCGAGTAGGTCGTGATGCCGGCGCAGAGCAGCGGCGCGGCCTCGTCGAGCGCGATGCCCTCGGGGATCGACAGCACGTAGTTCTCGTCGGCGACGATCTGCTTGGCGTAGCCGCCGTAGGTCTCTTCGCCCGAGTACTGGCGGCCGTTGTAGGTGGGCACGTTGCCCTTGACGCAGAACTGCTGCTCGCCCGCGAGGCAGTTCTCGCACTCGCGGCAGCTGTCGACGAAGCAGCCGATGCCGACGCGGTCGCCGACCTGGTGCTTGCTCACGTCGGAGCCGACCTGGGTGACGACGCCGGCGATCTCGTGGCCGGGGACCATCGGGAAGATGGCCTTGCCCCACTCTTCGCGGGCCTGGTGGATGTCGCTGTGGCAGACGCCGGCGAAGGCGATGTCGATCTGGACGTCGTTCGGGCCGACGTCGCGCAGCTGGATGGTCGAGCGCTCGAAGGGCGCGCCGGCCGAGGGGGTCTGGATGACGGGGACGGTGGTGGGCATGGAGATACCTCCGTGTGGTGGCGGGTCGTGCGCACCCGGGTGCGGGCGCGCGGGATCCCGACGTCGTCGTGGGGATGCCTCCAGCCTAGGCACGGCCGCCGACACCGGCTCCTGACGGGAACCGTTCTCACCGCGGCGACGAGGGGGGCGCCGTGGGGTGCGGCGGGTTCCTGTGTGATGCGGCGGGTCCGTGCCCCCGGCGGCGGGCGGGCGCCGGCCCACCGCGGGCGACGGCGGCCCGCCGACTCCCGGACGGACCCGCAGGAGGCGCGGGCTCAGCCGAGCAGGTCGGCCTGCCAGACGAGGGCGGCGGCCCCGACGAGCGGGCTCTCGTCGCTGAGGCCGGAGCGGACGACGCGGACGCGACGGGCGTAGCCGTTGACGGGCGCCTCCTCGACGGTGGCCCTGACCAGGTCGAGGTAGTCGTCGCTCACGCGCGAGAAGCCCCCGCCGATCGCGGCGACGTCGAGGTCGAGCAGCGTCGTCACGGACGAGATGGCCTCCCCGACGGCGTTCGCCGAACGACGCACGGCCGCGACGGCGATCTCGTCGCCGGCGACGTAGCCGGCAGCGAGGTCCTCGCCTCGCTCGCCCTGCCAGCCCTGCTGCTGCGCCCAGCGCACGACGTTGGGGCCCGAAGCGATGACCTCGAGGGTGGCCGCCCAGGCGTTCTCGCCCGCGGGGCGGTCGGCGATCTGGATCTGGCCGATGTGGCCGGCGTTGCCGGTGCCGCCCGAGAGGAGGCGGCCGTTCACGATGAGCCCGCCTCCGACGCCCGTCGAGACGGTGATGGCGACGGCGTTGTCGACGCCCTGGGTGGCGCCGACCCAGTGCTCGGCGAGGGCGAGGCTCACGCCGTCGAGACGCAGGGTCACGGGGAGGTCGGCGGTGTCGGCGCCGGTGCTGGTCTCGGTGCCGGTGCTGGGGTCGGACCCTTCGCCGGCCTCCGCCAGCAGCTCGACGACGAGCGCGCGCAGCGGGAAGCCGCGCCAGGACGGCAGGTTGATCGGCGACACGGTGCCCTCGACGAGGTCGACCGGGCCCGCGCTGCCGATGCCGGCGCCGACGAGGACGTCGTCGTCGCCGAGTGCCGCGAGCGCGTGGCGGACGACGTCGCGGACGGCGTCGGCCAGCTGGTCGCTCGTCGAGTCGTGGCCGGTGGGGCGGCGGTCGCGGCTGCCGGGAGAGAGGACGCCGTCGGCCGCGACGAGCGCGGCCTCGACCTTGGTGCCGCCGACGTCGACGGCCAGAGCGTAGTCAGTCACCGCGCCAGCGTAGTGCGGCGCCCGGCCCGGGTGAGCGAGGGGCGGGGCCGGCACGACGGGAGCCCGGTGCGGCGACGGCGCGCGCCCGCCCGGTGCGGCGACGGCCCGTGCCCGCCCGAGCCGCCCGTAGGGTGTCGACATGGACCAGTCTGCACGCCGCGTCGTCGTCATCGGCGACGCCCTCATCGACGAGCTGCGCACCCCCTCCGGATCGGACGACCACGTCGGCGGGGCCGGCCTCAACGTCGCCGTCGGGCTCGCCCGGCTCGGCGTCGCCACCACGCTGCTCGCCTCGATCGGCGACGACGCCGACGGGGCGTCGATCCGTTCGTACCTGGCCGAGCACGGCGTCGAGCTCGTCGCCACGACCAACCCGCTCGGCACCGGCCGCGCGGTGAGCGAGCGCGTCGACGGCGAGCCGACCTACGCCTTCAGCGACGCGGCCGTCGCCCGCGGCCTCGACTTCGGCGAGGCCCAGCTCGCCGCGATCGCGGCCGCGCCGCTCGTGGCCGTCAGCTCGTACCCGTTCGACGACGCCCGGCTGACCGAGCGGCTGCTCGCCGCCGTTGGCGCGGAGCCGCGGCGGCTCGTCGTCGACCCGAACCCGCGCCCCGGGTTCCTGCGCGACCCCGAGGCCTTCGCGACCGGCTTCGCCGCCGCCGCCGCCTCCTCCTTGCTGGTCAAGATCGGCGAGGACGACGCGGCGCTGGTCGCCGGCGGCACGCTCGACGAGTGGCAGGAGGCGCTGCTCGCGTCGGGCGCCGGGGGAGTGCTCGCGACGCGCGGCTCCGACGGGGCCAGCCTGACGCTCGCCGGGCACGCGCCGTTGCGGCAGGCCATCGCGTCGCTGGACGGCGACGTCGTCGACACGATGGGCGCGGGCGATGCGACCTTCGCCTCCGTGGTGGCGTCGTCGCTGGCCCGGTCGGGAGACCCGGGCAGCGTCGACTGGGAGGCGGCTCTCACGGACGCGATGCGGGTCGCGGCAGCGACGGTGCGCGCGCCCGGCGCACTGCTGCGCCGGCCCTAGCCGCGCTGCTCGGCGAGCGTGCGGGCCTTCGCCGACAGGTACCAGTGCGAGCGGGCGCCGGTCTCGACGGGCTGCATGCCGACGACGACCTTGCCGCGGGAGTGGTGCTCGGCGAGGTCCTCGTAGGCCTGCGCGATGTTGTCGAACGGGTAGAAGCCCGAGATCAGCACCCGCACCTTGTTGTCGGCGATCAGCTTCGCGAGCGCCGCCAGGATCATCGACGGCTCGATGTCGCCGCGCTCGGCGGTGATGAACCGGATCTCGACGTCGAGGCGGTGCTCGCTCGAGCTGAAGCGCGACTCGGGCACGCCGAGCTCGGTGCTGAGCGCCGGGTTGTCGCCGCCGAAGTTGTCGATGAACGCCGTGACCGGGCGGCCCGCGGCCTTCTCGATGCGCTCCTGGAGGCCCTCGCCGTAGTCGACGGGCGTGACGCCGATCTGGCGCAGGTAGTCGTGGTTCCCGGGGCTGCAGGTGCCGATCACCTTGGCTCCGGCGGCGAGCGCGAGCTGGCACTCGATGTGGCCGACGCCGCCCGCCGCAGCCGTGATGACGACGACGTCGCCCTCGCCGAGGTGCAACGAGCGGACGATGTCGTAGGCGGTGGCGCCGGCGAGGTAGAGCCCGCCCGCGACCTCCCACGAGACGCTGCTGGGCTTGCGGACGACCGCGGTCGCCGGGACGGTGATCCACGTGGCGTGGGCGCCGCCGCCGACGGCGTGGCCGATCACCTCGGCGCCGACCGCGAGGTCGCGCACCGCGGAGCCGCGCTTCTTGACGATGCCCGCGAAGCACGAGCCCTGGTGGGCCGGGAACGTCTGCGGGAGGCGGTCCTGGAAGTCGCCCGCGCGGGTGAAGTTCTCGATGTGGTTGAGCCCGGCGCACACGACCTCGACGACGACCTCGTCGTCGGCCGGGACCGGCAGCTGCTGCGGGACGAAGTGCAGCTCGTCGATCTCCCCGTACCGGTCGTACTCCACTGCTCTGCCTGTCTTGACCATGGCGTGCCTCCTCGCGACGTGAGCCGAGTCTGCTCCTGCAGAGGCGCGGCGGGTCGGGAACGGGCTGGGAGTTCTGCCGTGCGCTCGCGGGACGGCCCGGGGCGGCACCGGCACCGGCGACGCCGAGCGACGCTCGGTGCGGCTAGAGCTCGCTCGTCGGCACGCTGAAGGTGTCGCAGGCCGTCGGGCCCCCGGCGCGACCGGCCTCGAACCACCTCGTGCGCTGCTCGGCCGAGCCGTGGGTCCAGGTGTCGGGGTCCACCCGGCCGCCCGACGCCTCCTGGATCCGGTCGTCGCCGACCGCGGCGGCGGCGTCGAGCGCGTCGGCGACCTGCTCGCGCGTCACGGGCTCGAGGAACGTCTCGCCGTACTCGTTCTGGATCGTCGTCGCGGAGCCCACCCAGGCGCCGGCGTAGCAGTCGGCCTGCACCTCGAGGCGGATCGTGTCGGAGCCGGGGCCCGTCTGGGTGCGGTCGGCGCGGTCGAAGGCGCCGCTGAGCTGCTGGACGTGGTGGCCCCACTCGTGCCCGACGACGTACATCTGGGCGAGGGGCCCGGCCGAGGCGCCGAACTGCTCGCGCAGTTGGTCGAAGAAGTCGGTGTCGACGTACAGCGCGCGGTCGGGCGGGCAGTAGAAGGGCCCGGTCGCGCTGGTCGCGCCGCCGCAGCCGGTGTCGACGGAGGCGGTGAACAGGAAGAACTCGGGGCTCGCGTAGCCCTGGATGCCCACCTCGGGGGCGGCCGAGGCCCAGTAGGTGTCGAGAGAGTCGGCGGCCCCCGCCATGCGGCAGTCGATGCTCGCGTTCGCGTCGGCGCCCGTGGAGCAGCCCTCGAGCGACTCGCCCTCGATCTGCTGTGCCGGGCCGACCTGTGCACCGCCGACGAGACCGGAGAGGTCGACGCCGGTGAACTGGCTGATCAGCGCGACGACGATGACGCCGACGATGCCGACCCCGCCTGCGGCGATGCCGGTCGTGCGGCCGCGGCCCGCGCGCTTGACCTTGCTGCTGTCGATGCGGGTGTCGTCGTTGAAGGACATGGAGCAGACGTTACTGCCCCGGCGAGACCGGGGACCGGAGCGGACGGTGCGGCCCGGACCGGGGTCGGGGCCAGGACACGGAGCCGGACCCGGACCGGGACCGGGGTCGGGGCCGGGGCCGTGGCCTGGCCGGGGCGCGCGGGCCGCTAGAGGCCGCGGCGCTCCTGCTCGGCCTGCTCGGCGGCCTCGCGCTCGGCGCGCAGCACGGCACGGCCGGCGTCGCGCTCCTTGACGCGCAGCTCTTCGTCACGCACCTCGGCGAGGTTGGCGCGCTCGGTGACCAGCCACTGCGGCATCTCCTCGAGGAGGGCGTGGATCTGGTCGGTGGTGAGCGCGTCGTCGACGCCGGCACGGGCGAGGCCGGAGATCGTGACGCCGAGCTTCTGCGCGACGACGGGGCGCGGGTGCGGGCCGGTGCGACGCAGCTCGGCGAGCCACTCGGGCGGGTTCGCGGTCAGCTCGGCGAACTCCTCGCGGGTGACGGGGCTGGCCTGGAACGACTCGGGGGTCGCCGGCAGGTGCACCCCGAGCTTCTTCGCGGCCGTGAAGGGCTTGAGGGTCTGCGGGCTCTTGCCGCTGGGGGTCTCCGAGGTCATCCCGCAAGGGTACCGCCCGGGCGGACCGGAGCCGGGGGCGCCGCCCACGCCCGTGGACGGGCGACGCGGGCACCCGCCGCGGGCGGGGGCACGGGCCACGGGCAGGGGGACGCAGGCCGCCCGGTAGCCTGGCGCGATGACGACCGAGCCGAGCCGCGCCTCCTTCCGCATCGGCTTCGTGCCCGGCGTGACCCTCTCGAAGTGGTCGCGGCTGTGGGAGGAGCGGCGCGCGGACCTGCCCCTCGACGTCGTCGAGGTGACGGGCGACGCGACCGGAGACGTGCTCGACGTGCTCCGCGGCGACGACCGCGTCGACATGGTGCTGGCCCGGCTGCCGCTGGCGGTCGGCGACGACTTCTCGTCCATCGCGCTCTACGAGGAGCGCGCCGTCGTCTGCTTCGGCAAGGAGCACCCGCTGGCCGCCGCGGGCAAGGACGACGAGCTCTCGCTGGCCGACCTCTCCGGCGAGGTGCGGCACGACCTCGACCCGGCCCTCGACGAGGCGCAGGCGATCGAGGTGGTGGCGACCGGCTCCGGCGTCGCCGTGATGCCGCAGTCGCTGGCCCGGCTGCACGGACGCTCGGGCGTGACGCACCGGTTCCTCTCCGACGTGCCGACGACGACGATCGCGCTCGTCTGGCCGATCGGCGAGCTCGACAACGACATCGACGACTTCATCGGGGTCGTCCGTGGACGCACCCGCAACAGCAGCCGGTCGAGGAGGCGCGACGACGACGCGCAGGAGGCGCCCGCCGCCAAGGCCAAGGGTCCCGGCAAGGGCGGCGGCACGGGCGGCAAGGGCGCGGCCGGCGCACGCGGCTCGGGGCCCGGCCAGAAGAAGACGTCGCCCGGCGGTCGCGGCGGGCCACAGCGGGGCACCGGCCGCAGCCGCCCGCGCCGCGGCCGCTGACCCGCGCCTCCTGCGCTCCCGCACCGCGCCTCCTGCTCCTCTCCTCATTCAGGAAGACGAGTCCTGATCCTCGCGAGAGGGGGACTCGATCTCCTGATCCGTGCACGGATCAGGACCGGAGCGCCGCCGCTTCCTGAACGACGAGGAGGCGCGGCCACGAACCACGAGGGCTGCTCCACCAGCCCGACCGGCCTGGCATGCTGGCGCACATGAGCGAGAGCACCGACGGCGAGAAGCCGGTCCCGAGGCGGTTCCGACGCCTGAAGGTCAACCCCCTGCGCGACGTCCTGCCCTGGGTGGCGGTCGTGGTCGGATTGGTCCTCGTCGTCCGGGCGGCGCTCGGTCGCAGCCCCGGCGACGACACCGTGTGGCTGGTCATGGGCCTCGTGCTGGCCGCCGTCGGCATCGTGGTCTTCTTCGTCAACCGCTGGCAGGCGCGGCGCGGGCACTAGGGGAGGACGTCGACGACATGAGAGAAGGCGTCCGCCGCCACCGGCAGACCGTCGCGGCGGTCCTGGCCGTCCTCACCGCGGTCGACCCGTACGGTCTCGAGCCCGGCACGCCGGAGGGGCCTCCGGCAGACGAGTACGAGCCGGAGGCTCTCGACCTGGCCCGTGTGCTCGTCGCAGAGGGGGCCGTGACCGTGCGTGACGTCGAGGACGTCTGGGCGCACTGGTTCTCGGAGTCCCTCGTGCTCAGGCTCGGAGTCGACCGGACGGCCCGGCTGGTCGACGAGCTCAACGCGCTCGTCTCCGCCGCAGGGGCGAGTGGCTTGCCACTTCGCGGGGCCTGACGGGGCCCAGAAGCCCGCGAAGGGGCAACTCGAGCGTCGTGGCGGTGCGGCCGGCGCGCTGGTACCGTCCCCGCATGACCTGGCCCGCCGTGCACGTCTCCCGTCCGATCGAGCACGACGTGGCTGCCGTGTCGCGGGTCGCGGGCGACCCGGCTCAGCTGCCCTCGTGGGCGGCCGGCCTCAGCAGCGGCGTCCGGCACGAGGGCGGGCGGTGGCTCGCCGACTCGCCGATGGGCGTCGTCGAGGTGGCGTTCACCGGGCCCGTCGAGCTCGGCGTGCTCGACCACGACGTCACGCTGCCCGACGGCACCGTCGTGCACAACCCGCTGCGCGTGCTGGCGAACGACCAGGGCAGCGAAGTGGTCTTCACCCTCTTCAGGCGGCCTGGCACCTCCGACGCCGACTTCGCGGCCGACGTCGCGGCCGTCGAGCGTGACCTCGACCGGCTCGCCGCCCTGCTCGACGACCTCGCTCCGTGACCTCGTGCGACGAGCTCGCCCGCTGACTTCGCTCGACGAGCCGGGCGAGCGCGAGGGCGAAGGAGAACGTGGACGTCGCGCGAGGCGGCGAGCCCCCTACGCTGGCACCATGTCGATGAAGACCTGCCTCCTGACCGGCGCCGGACGACGCGAGAGCATCGGGCGGGCCGTCGCCCGCGACCTCGCCGCCGACGGCTGGGACCTCGCCCTCGCGACCTGGGACCCGTACGACGACTCCATGAGCTGGGGCGCCCGCCCGGGCGACCTCTCCGAGCTGGTCGCCGAGGTCGAGGGCCTCGGCCGGAGGGCCCGCGTCTACCAGGCCGACCTCTCCGACGCGGCGACCCCCGCCCGTCTCCTCGCGCAGGTGAACGCCGACCTCGGGCCCGTCTCCGGCCTCGTCCTGTCGCACTCGCAGAGCGTCGACTCGTCGATCCTCGACACCTCCGTCGAGGCCTTCGACCGGCACTTCGCCGTCAACACCCGCGCCGCCTGGCTGAGCATCAAGGCGCTCGCCGAGCAGCTGCCTCCCCTCGACGAGCTGCCCGACGGGGCCCGCGTCGTGGCGCTCACGAGCGACCACACCGTGCACAACCTGCCCTACGGCGCGAGCAAGGGCGCCCTCGACCGCATCGTGATCGCCGCGGCCCGCGAGCTGGCCCACCTCGGCATCTCGTCGAACGCCGTCAACCCAGGACCGGTCGACACCGGCTGGATGGACGACGACACCCGCCGCACGCTGACCGCGATGCAGCCGACGGGCCGCCTCGGCACCCCCGAAGACGTCTCGCGCACCGTCCGGTTCCTGATGTCGCCCGAGGGCCGCTGGGTCACCGGCCAGCTGATAACGACCGACGGCGGCATCTCCGTCTGACGATGAGGCGCGGGCCGGGACGAGGAGGCGCGGCCGCGGTCCCGCAGGCGCCGCCTTCCTCGTCTGTGCCCCTTCCCCGCAGATGCGCGGGGGCCCTACCCTCTGCCCATGACCGACTCCGTGCCTGACGTCACCTTCCCCACCGTCGTCCTCGAGGCCCGCCCGGGCGTCACCGGGCTCGTGGTGCCGCCCGAGGAGCTCACAGGGCTCGGCGCCGGGAAGCGCCCGGCCGTCGTCGTGACGGTGCACGGCGTCGGCGACGCCCCCACCGAGCCGTACAGCTACCGCAACACGGTCGGCAGCATGGGCGGCCGGTCCCTCGTGTCGCTCAGCGCCGAGCACCGTCGGGCATCCGGGCTGGTCGGAGGCCAGCAGGTGGAGGTGACGCTGGCTCTCGACACGGAGCCCCGGGTCGTCGAGGTGCCCGCCGCGCTCGCCGAGGCGTGGGCCGGGGACGACGCCCTCCGCGCCTCCTTCGACGCCCTGTCGCCCAGCAGGCAGGCGGCCCTGACGCTGCCGATCGCCGACGCGAAGACGGACGCGACCCGCGAGCGTCGCGTGGCCGCGGCGCTCGACGCGCTTCGCGGCTGACGCGGTCGGGCACGCAGCGGGCGGAGCGCCCTGCCTGTGCCCCGCCCGGGAAGGCCCGAGGAGGCGCGGGTACCGTCCAGCGCATCCGACAGCCTGAGGAGGCACGATGACGTTCAGCAAGGGCGACCACGTGACGTGGAACACGCCGCAGGGCGAGACCCACGGCACCGTGGTGGACAAGCGCGTGAAGGAGTTCCAGTTCGACGGCCAGACCTTCAAGGCCTCGGGCGACGAGCCGTACTTCATCGTGAAGAGCGACAAGACCGACGCGGAGGCGGCTCACAAGGAGTCGGCCCTCTCGAAGAAGAAGTAGGGGACAGCACCATGGCAGATCTGACCGACGTGACCTGGAACCAGGAAGCCCGCGACAAGATGCTCACCGACGCCGACCGCGTGCTGCAGGACGCCGTCCGCGAGGTCGCGGCCGAGCACGAGGGCGACGACTGGGAGCCCGCCTTCGCCGCGCTGAACGAGCGCCTCAAGGGCCGCTTCATCGACTACGAGCCCGGCCCGGACGTGCGCAAGTACGCCGAGGCGATCGCGCGCGGCGACTACCGCTGATCGAACGGCTCCTGATCGACCCGCTCGTCCGCTGACAGGACCGCGGGTGCGTCGATGCGGCGCACCCGCGGGCTGACGGCCACCGCCACGGCCACGACGGCGATCAGGCCGGCCAGCGTGAACAGGGCCCCCGGCGTGCCGAACCGGTCGGCGAGGGGCCCGACCACGAGTTCCCCGACGGGGATCCCGGCCAGCGTCGCGAGCGTCAGCGCCCCGAAGACCCGGCCGAGGTAGGCGCGCGGCACGAGGGTCTGGATCGCCACGTCGAGCGGCACTGTGAACAGCTCGAGGCCGACGCTCGACACGAAGAGGCCGAGGCAGAGCCAGAACGCCCAGTGCAGCGGGTCGACGTACGGCGCGTCCAGCACCTCGGGCTGGTCGACGTGGGCGCCGGCGAGCAGCACCAGGGGCAGCACCAGCGCAGCCGTCGCCAGGCAGGCGACCGCGAGCCGCAGCCGCCCGCGCAGCCGGCCCGCCCAGACGGCCCCGACGACGAGGCCGAGGGTCTGCACCGCCCCGGCGAAGCCCCACAGCACCCGGCCGAACGACTCGTCCGCCACGAGCGGCCCGATCACCTGCACCCCGCCGGCGAAGCTGAGCTGGTGCACGAACGCCAGCGCCATCGTCGCCCGGAGCCACGGCGACCGCGCGACGAAGCCGATGCCCGAGCCCAGGTCGTGCAGCAGCGACCCCGAGCCGGAGGCGCCGGTCACCGACCGCGGCACGCGCGCGAACGCCAACGCGGCCGCCACCGACAGCCCGGCGCCGACGAGCAGCGCGCTGCCCGTCCCTGCGACGCCCACGAGCGCGCCGCCCAGGGCCGTGCCGACGATCAGGCCGACGTTCATGCTGATCCGCGCGAGCACGGTGCCGTCGCGCACGAGAGGCTCGACGAGAACGTCGCGGAGCATCGCGCTCGAGGCCGGGCCGAAGAACGCCGCGGCCGCGCCCGTCAGGGCAGCCGCCACGGCCAGCGTCACGAAGGTCTCGTTCCCCGTCAGCAGGAGCACCCCCGCAGCGACGAGGGAGGCGGCCGAGACCACCGAGGAGGCGGTGGACACCAGGCGCCGCGGCAGCCGGTCCGCGAGGGCGCCGCCCACGAGGACGAGCACGACGTTCGGCACCGCACGGGCCGCCACGACGAGGCCCAGCTGCGTCGCGTCCGCGCCGAGGTCGACGGCCGCGAAGACCAGGGCGAGGGGGGCCAGGCCGCCGACCACCCACGACAGCAGGCGTCCGACCCACAGGGCGCGGAACGCCGGGATGCGCAGCAGCGACCACCTCACGCGGTGAGCCTACGCTCGGCTCATGGGGGCACCCGAGGCGGTGCGATCGTCCGCAGCCCGCCCTAGGCTGGCCCCGATGTCCGCACTCGACGAGCCCGCCGCCCCGCCCGGCCGCTACCGCAAGGGCGTCGCCAAGCGCGAGGCGATCCTCGAGGCGGCGCTGCCCGTCTTCGGCAAGGTCGGGTTCCACGGTGCCTCCCTGCGCGAGATCGCCCGCAGCTGCGGGGTGTCGCACCAGTCGCTGATGCACTACTTCGCGACCAAGGACGAGCTCCTCATGGCCGTCCTCCGTCGACGCGACGAGCGCCTCCGGCAGCACTTCGACGACGAGGGCGGGATGCGCCTGGCCGAGCTGGTCGCGCTGGCCGAGTACAACGTCGACGTGCCCGCTGTCATCTCGCTCTTCATCACGGCGTCGGCCGAGGCGACGTCGAGCGACCACCCGGCCCACGACTACTACGCCGACCACTACGACCGCATCATCGGCTCGACCTCGGCCTACCTCGCGGTCGCGGAGGCGCGCGGCTGGCTGCGGGACGGGTTCACGGCCGAGTCGGCAGCCCGCGTCGTGCTGGCCGTGCAGGACGGGCTGCAGCTGCAGTGGCTGTACCGACGCGACGAGGTGCAGGTGGCCGACCTGATGCGGCTCGTCATCGGCACGGTCGTGACCGTGCCGACCGAGGAGCTCGACGACGCCGTGCGCGAGCAGGTCGCCGCAGCCCCGAGCTGATCCGCCAGTGCCCTACTTCGAGCTGATCCGCTGGAACTTGCGGATGCTCAGCGGCACGAACACCACGAGCATGACCGCGAGGCCGACGAGCACGGTGACGTACGGGTGCTGCAGCGTCCAGATGTCGGGCACGGGGGTGTCGCCGAGATTGCCGAACGACGTGCGGGCGGCCTGGACCAGCGACGACACCGGGTTCCACTCGGCGAAGACGCGCAGCACCGTCGGCAGCGTGTCGCTCGGCACGAAGGCGTTCGAGATGAACGTCAGGGGGAACAGGATCATGAACGACGCGTTGTTGATCGTCTCCGGCGTCTTGACGCTCATGCCGAGCAGCGCCATCACCCAGCTGAACGAGTAGCTGAAGAGCAGCAGCAGCGCGATGCCCCCGAGGAACATCAGCGGCGGCGTGTTCACCCGCCAGCCGACCGCGAGGCCGGTGAGCATCATGATCACCATCGAGATCGAGTTGAGCGCCAGGTCGCTGTTCGTCCGGCCGATCAGCACCGCCGATGGGCTCATCGGCAGGGTGCGGAACCGGTCGATGATGCCCTCCTTCAGATCTTGCGCCATGGCGGCGCCCGAGAAGGTCGAGCCGAAGACGACGGTCTGGGCGAAGATGCCCGCCATCAGGAACTGCGTGTAGTCCGTGCCCTGCACGGCGATCGCGCCGCCGTAGACCTGGCTGAACAGCAGCACGAACATGATCGGCTGCAGCACCGCGAAGATCAGCATGTCGGGCGAGCGCTTGACCTTGATCAGGTTGCGCTTCGTCACGGTCCACCCGTCGGAGGCCCAGGTGCCGAGCCCCGTGGGGCCCACGGGCGTGAGGGTCTGCGCGAGCGCGCTCGTCGTCGTGGTCATCGCCGCGCCTCCTTCTTGCTCGTCCTGCTCGTCTTCCCCGTCGCGATCGAGGCCGTGTCGGGGTCGTCGTCCTCGTCGACGGCCTTGCGCCCGGTGAGCTGCAGGAACACGTCGTCGAGCGTGGGGCGACGCATGCCGGCGTCGTGCAGCTCGATGCCCGCGGCGCCGAGGTCGGCCAGGGTGCGCTGCAGCGCGGTCGGGCCGTCGGTGACGGCGACCTCGACCTGACGGCCGTCGCTGCCGAGCGTCGGCTCCGCGTCGCCGTGCCGTCGCAGCACCTCGAGCGCCTGGTCCGCACGGGCCTCGTCGACGAGCGCGACGACGAGGCGGTGCCCGCCCACCTGCGCCTTGAGGTGGTCGGCGGTGCCCTCGGCGATGACGCGCCCGCCGTCGATGACGGCGATGTCGTCGGCCAGCCGGTCCGCCTCCTCCAGGTACTGGGTCGTCAGCAGCACCGTGGTGCCGCCGGCGACGAGGGAGGTGATGATGTCCCACAGGGCGAGGCGGCTGCGGGGGTCGAGCCCGGTCGTCGGCTCGTCGAGGAACAGGACGCGCGGGTTCGTCACGAGGGCGCCCGCGAGGTCGATCCGTCGGCGCATGCCGCCCGAGAAGCCCTTGACCGGGCGATCGCCGGCGGCCGAGAGGTCGAACACGTCGATCAGCTCGCGGGCCCGCTCGCGCGACACCTTCGCGCCGAGGTGGTAGAGCCGGCCGATCATGTCGAGGTTCTCGAAGCCGGTGAGGTTCTCGTCGACGGCTGCGTACTGGCCCGAGACCCCGATGGTGCGGCGGGTGGCCTGCGGGTCGGCGACGACGTCGATCCCGGCGATGTGCGCCGTGCCCGAGTCGGGCACCTCGAGCGTCGTCAGCATCTTGACCACGGTCGTCTTGCCGGCGCCGTTGGGCCCGAGCAGCGCCTTGACGGTGCCCTCGGGCACGGTGAGGTCGAAGCCGGTCAGCGCGTGCACCGGGCCCGACTTCGAGCGGTAGGTCTTCGTCAGGCCCGAGGCCTCGATCATCGCCATCTGCGCGCCTCCGACGTGGGGTGACGTCGCCGGACCCCCTGGTTCGGCGACGAGGCGAAAGTACCAGCCGCAGGGCTCTCCCACCAGAGGACGGGTCGGTCGCGGACCCTGCCGAGGAGGCGTCGGTCGCCTGTGCAGGAGGCAGGGGCAGGCCGCCACGTTACGGTCGTGTGTCAAACCTTGCCGACTGGCAAGTTCCGGACTTATCGTGACCGCATGACCACCATCGACCAGCCGGCCCGGCCGGCAGCTGCAGCCCTCCCGGAGTCGATCGGCGACGACGCCGTCGCCCTGGCCCGCCGCTGGGCGCACGAGGCGTCGTCGGCGCCCAGCACCGACTCGGCCCACCTGCTCGCGCAGGTGCTCAAGGACGAGTCGGGCCTCGCCTTCACCATCGGCTTCGTCGACCGCGTCGTCCGCCCGGAGGACCTCAGCGTCGCCGCCCGCAACCTGTCGCGCCTCGCCTCGCAGGTGCCCGCCTTCCTGCCCTGGTACATGCGCGGCGCCGTCAGGGTCGGCGGCGTCGTCGCCCCCGTGCTGCCCGGCGTCGTCGTGCCCGTCGCCCGGCGCGTGCTGCGCGGCATGGTCGGCCACCTCATCGCCGACGCCCGCCCGGCGAAGCTCGGCGCGGCGATCAGCAGCATCAAGGCCGAGGGCACGCGCCTCAACCTCAACCTGCTCGGCGAGGCCGTGCTCGGCGACGCCGAGGCCGAGCACCGCCTCGCGGGCACCCGAGCCCTGCTCGAGCGCGACGACGTCGACTACGTCTCGATCAAGGTGTCGTCGATCGTCAGCCAGCTCTCGATGTGGGCTTTCGACGAGACCGTCGAGCGGGTCGTCGAGAAGCTCACGCCCCTCTATGAGCTCGCCGCCCGCTCGCGCGAGCCCAAGTTCATCAACCTCGACATGGAGGAGTACCGCGACCTCGACCTGACGATCGCGGTCTTCACTCGCCTCCTCGACCAGCCGCAGCTGCAGGGCCTCGAGGCCGGCATCGTGCTGCAGACGTACCTGCCCGACGCCCTCGGCGCCCTGCAGGGTCTGACCGAGTGGGCGACCCGACGGGTCGA
This sequence comes from Frigoribacterium sp. PhB116, assembly GCF_004364285.1. Taxonomy (GTDB): domain Bacteria; phylum Actinomycetota; class Actinomycetes; order Actinomycetales; family Microbacteriaceae; genus Frigoribacterium. The sequence goes on from NZ_SOBE01000002.1 coordinate 416,460, forward strand.
CGCGGGCGGGGCGTCGATCAAGGTCCGCGTGGTCAAGGGCGCGAACCTCGCCATGGAGACCGTCGACGCCGTCGTGCACGAGTGGCCGCTCGCCACCTACGACACGAAGCAGGCCAGCGACACGAACTACAAGCGCGTGCTCGCCTGGGCCCTGACGACCGAGCGCACGCGAGCGGTCAAGATCGGCGTCGCGGGCCACAACCTCTTCGACATCGCCTTCGCTCACCTCCTCGCCGAGGCGCGCGGCGTCGGCGGCCGCGTCGAGTTCGAGATGCTGCTCGGCATGGCCGAGGGCCAGGCCGAGCTCGTCAAGGCCGACGTCGGCGGGCTGCTGCTCTACACGCCGGTCGTGCACCCGCGCGAGTTCGACGTCGCCATCAGCTACCTGATCCGCCGCCTCGAGGAGAACGCCTCGAGCGACAACTTCATGTCGGCCGTCTTCGAGCTCGCGTCGAACGAGGCGATGTTCGAGCGCGAGAAGGGCCGGTTCCTCGCCTCGCTCACCGACGTCGACGTCGAGGCGCCCGCTCCGCACCGCGTGCAGAGCCGGCTCGACGACGCGCAGGCGCTCCGGCCGCGCGAGGCCGGCAGCGGCTTCGACAACGAGCCCGACACCGACCCCGCCAAGGCCGACAACCGCGCGTGGGGCCGTGAGATCCAGCGTCGCTCGACCGACTCGGTGCTCGGCGTCGACCTCATCGAGCAGGCGCGGGTGACCGACTCCTCCGTGCTCGACGAGATCGTCGCCGGCGCGGTCGCGGCACAGCCCGCCTGGGCGGCACGAGGAGGCGCGGGCCGGGCCGAGGTCCTCCGTGCCGCCGCCGTCACGCTGGCCGCCCGACGGGCCGACCTGATGGAGGTCGCCGCGAGCGAGACCGGCAAGACCGTCGCCGAGGGCGACGTCGAGGTCAGCGAGGCGATCGACTTCGCCAACTGGTACGCCCACCTCGCCGAGGAGCTGGACGTCGTCGACGGCGCCGACTTCGTGCCCGAGCGCCTGACGCTCGTGACCCCGCCGTGGAACTTCCCCGTCGCGATCCCCGCCGGCTCGACGCTCGCGGCGCTCGCCGCGGGCAGCAGCGTCGTCGTGAAGCCGGCCGGCCAGGCGAAGCGCTGCGGCGCCGTCATGGTCGAGGCGCTGTGGGAGGCGGGCGTGCCCCGCGACGTGCTGCGGCTCGTCGACGTGGACGAGGGCGACCTCGGCCGCCACCTCGTCTCGCATCCTTCCGTCGACCGCGTGATCCTCACCGGTGCCTTCGAGACGGCCGCGCTGTTCACGAGCTGGCGCACCGACCTGCCGCTGCTCGCCGAGACGAGCGGCAAGAACGCCATCATCGTCACGCCGAGCGCCGACCTCGACCTCGCGGCCGCCGACGTGATCAAGTCGGCGTTCGGCCACGCCGGGCAGAAGTGCTCGGCCGCGAGCCTCGTGATCCTCGTCGGCTCGGTCGGCACCTCCGAGCGGTTCCGTCGCCAGCTGGTCGACGCGGCCTCGACCATGCGCGTCGGCTACCCGTCCGAGCCCACGACCCAGATGGGCCCGATCATCGAGCCTGCGTCGGGCAAGCTCGAGCGCGCCCTGACGACCCTGGGCGCGGGGGAGTCCTGGCTCGTCGCGCCCCGTCGGCTCGACGACAGCGGCCGTCTCTGGTCGCCCGGCGTGCGCGCCGGGGTGGCCGCGGGCAGCGAGTTCCACCTGACCGAGTACTTCGGCCCGGTGCTCGGCGTCATGACGGCCGCGACCCTCGACGAGGCGATCGCGCTGCAGAACGCCACCGACTACGGCCTCACTGCCGGGCTGCACACCCTCGACCCTGCCGAGCTGTCGACCTGGCTCGACGGCGTCGAGGCCGGCAACCTCTACGTCAACCGCGGCATCACCGGCGCGGTCGTCCGACGCCAGCCGTTCGGCGGCTGGAAGAAGTCGTCGGTCGGCGCCGGAGCCAAGGCCGGTGGCCCGAACTACCTCGTGCACCTCGGGTCGTGGACGCCGACGACGCTCGCCGGTGCTGCCTCGAAGGAGGCGCGGCCCGCGAAGCCCGTCGCCGCCGCCCTCCGCGCCGCGACCCCGTCGCTCGGAGCCGACGCCGACCTGGTCGCGGCGGCCGTCGCCACCGACGAACACGTCTGGGCCTCCGAGTTCGGCGTCGCCCGCGACGTCAGCCAGCTCGGGCTCGAGCGCGACCTGCTGCGCTACCGCCCGCTCGCGGTGACGGTGCGCGCTGCCGAGGGCGCCTCCCTCGCCGACGTGGTGCGCGTGCTGCTCGCCGGCCTCCGCTCGGGGTCGCCTTTCACGGCGTCGGTCGCCACGGCCCTGCCGGAGTCGTTCGTCTCAGCGCTCGGCCTCGGCGTCGGAGCGATCCGGGTCGAGAGCGACGACGCCTGGCACGACCGCGTCCGGGCGGGCGGGCTGCGGACCGAGCGCGTGCGCCTCGTGACGGGTGCTGCCGACGGGGGCGCCGCCTCCTCGGCCCTCTCTGACGCGCTCGGCGGCGACCCGGCCGTCGCGGTCTTCGCCGCACCGGTCACGCCGACCGGACGTCTCGAGCTGCTGCCGTTCCTGCGCGAGCAGGCCGTGTCGATCACGGCGCACCGCTTCGGCAACCCCGACGCCTGGAGCGACGCGGTCATCTAGCCCGGTCGGGATCGAGGTGACGCTCCGAGGGCGTCTCGTGTCGCAAGACCCCTGCGGAGCGTCACCTCGATCTCGCTGGTCGTCAGTCGGCGGGGCTGCCCGCGTCGTACCAGGCGGCCAGGCGGCGGAGGCCCTCGTCGACCGAGACCCCGGGCGTCCACCGGAGGTCGTGCTGCGTGCGTCGCTGATCGAACCAGTGCGCCGTCGAGAGCTGCTCCGCGAGGAACCTCGTCATGGGCGGCTCGTCGGCGCCGGGCCGCACGGCCCAGACGCGCTCGACGAGCGAGCCCGCGACCCGGGCGAGCCCGGCGGGCACGCGGAGGCGCGGCACCGGCGCGCCGCCCGCGGCGCAGATCCCCGCCATCAGGTCGGCGACCGTGCGCGGCTCCCCGTTGGTGATCACGTAGGCGCCGCCCGAGAGGGCGTCGACCCGCTCGAGCGCGGCGGCGATGCCCGAGGCGGCGTTGTCGACGTAGGTCGAGTCGATCAGGGCGGCCCCGTGGTCGAGCAGCGGCAGCCGCCCCTGTCGGGCCCGCTCGACGATGCGCTCGACGAGCTGCGTGTCGCCGGGGCCCCAGACCAGGTGCGGGCGCACGGCGACGACACGCAGGTCGTTCGTCGCGGCGGCGAGGGCGAGCAGCTCGGCGGCGGCCTTCGTCCCGGCGTAGTCGCCGCGTGCCCGCGAGGGGGACGCCGGCGCGGCGTCCTCGCCGACGATCGACGCGCCTCCGTGGGCCACCGAGGGCGACGAGACGAAGACGAGGCGGGCCACGCCGGAGGCGCGCATCGCGTCGAGCAGGGAGCTCGTGCCCCCGACGTTGACGGCCTCGAAGTCGGCGGGGTCGCCGGCCAGCGAGACCTTGGCGGCCAGGTGGACCACCGCCTCCTGCCCGTCGACCGCCGCCGCGACGGCCGCGGCGTCGGTCATCGAGCCAGCGACGTCGCGCACCCCGGCGACGCCCGACGGTCGACGCTGGAACGTCGTGACCTCGTGCCCGGCCGCCGCGACGGCCCGGGCGACCGCACCGCCGAGCAGGCCGCTCGCGCCCGTGACCAGCACCCTCACGGGCGGCGCATCCGTCCGCCCGACAGCACGGACGCCGCCCACGTCGCGAGGCGCGCGCGGTCGATCTTGCTGTTGTGGCGCACGTCGGTCGGCAGCACCGGCACGACGAGCACGGCGGCGACGCGGTGGCCGACGGCGTCGAGCACGGCCGCCCGCACGTCGGCGGCGAGGTCGGCGGCTGCGAGCCCGGGACGCCGGACGGCGGGGGATCCCTCGCAGACGACGACGACCTGCTGCGTGCCTGCCGGTCCGACGCCGACGACGGCCGCCCTCGCCACGCCGGCGAGCGACTCGACGGCCAGCTCGGCGGCGACCGGGGTCAGGGGGCCGGAGGCGGTCGTCACGACGTGCGGCAGGCGCCCCTCGACCCAGAGCCGGCCCTGCTCGTCGAGGTGTCCGACGTCGCCGGTGCGGTGCCACCGACCGGACGACCCGGCCGAGGAGGCGTCGGTCCCGACGGCAGCACCGCCCACGCCGGTCGTGTCGCCCACGCCGCGCACGCTGGCCCGGTCGGTCAGCCACAGCCGGTCGTACCCGTGCTTGAGGTGCGGCGCCGACACGACGATCTCGCCCGTGACGCCGACGGCGTCGGAGAACGCGTCGGAGGCGCGCCCCGCCTCGTCGAGCGGAGCGACGCGCACCTGGACGGTCGGCGCAGGCCGTCCGACGCAGACCCCGTTCGCCGACGGGTCGCTCGCGGCCTCGCGGACCTCGTCGAGCGTGACGTCGGTCATCAGGAGGCCCTCGGTCATGCCGTAGGGGGTGTGCGGCACGGCTCGCGGCATGAGGTCGCCCGCGGCGGCGAGCAGCGTCGTCGAGACGGGGGCGCCGGCCGACAGGAACGTCGACACCCCGGCGAGTGCCCGGCGACCGGCGTCGTCGAGCTGGTCCGCGGTGGCGACCACGTTGGTCAGCGCGGCGGGGGAGAGGAACACGACCGTCGCGTCGACCGCCTCGGCCGCCGCCGCGACGGCACGGGCGGTCAGCGTGCGGGGCGAGGTGACGTCCATGTCGGGCGTCACGCTCGTCGCGCCGAGCGCGGGGCCGAGCAGGGCGAAGGGGGCGAAGCCGGCGACGAGGCCGGTGCCGGGTCCGACGCCGTACCGGTCGGCGAGTGCGTCGCGCAGCGCGGTCAGCTGGCCGTGCCGGTAGACGACGCCCTTGGCGGGCCCCGTCGAGCCGGACGTGAAGAGGATCGCGGCGGGTGCCTCGGCCGCGGGCGGCTCGGGCAGCTCGGCCATCGCGGCGTGGGCACGACGACCGAGGGCGGCGATCTCGGGCAGTGAGGTCTCGACGCCGAGCGAGCGGGCCAGGACGGGCGAGAGGCGCTGGGTCGAGACGACGCGTCCCGGCCAGCCGAGGGCGCGTGCAGCGGTCAGGCCGGGCAGCTGGCCGATGACGTGGTCGGGCCAGGCGCCGCGCACGGCACGGGTGAGCCCGCGGACGCCGAGCCCGGCGTCGGCGACGACGACCACGGCCCCGATCCGCACGCAGGCGTAGAGCACGGCGGTGAGCTCGGCCCCGGGCTGCACGAGCAGCGACACCCGGTCGCCCGGTCGCACGCCGTGCTTGCGGAGGCCGAGCGCGATCTCGTGCACGCGTCGGCTGAGCAGCCGCCAGCTGACCCGGCGGGGGCCGGAGCCGCGCGCGGCCCCGTGCGGCACCATCTCGAGCAGGGCGGCCTCGGGGCTGTCGGCCAGGGAGTCGAGGTGCGACCAGAGCGGGCGGTCCTGGGCGGTGCCGGGCGCCTCCTCGGCGGTCGTCGCCGCCGTGCCTCGCGGGTCGGTGGCCATGGGCGCGGGGGTCGTCGCCACTGCACCGTCGCCGGTCGAGGCGGCACGGCCGTCACCGGCCGAGGAGGCGCGGGTCGGCCCCTCGGGGAACCGGTCGCCCAGCCAGGTCAGCACGGCAGCCGCGTAGTCGACGTCCTCGGCGATCATGTGCCCCGCGCCCTCGAAGCGGTGCACGTCGGCGTGCGGGAGGCGGTCGGCGAGGTCGTCGAGGTAGCGATCGCCGAAGATCGGGTCGCGCGGTCCCCAGAGCATCAGGCTCGGCACCGTGAGGTCGCGCAGGGCGGCGGCGATCCGGTCGAGCTCGGCGCGGCTCGGGTGCTGCTGGCCCGTGGGGATGTCGGCCACGAACCCGCCGACGCCGCCACGGCGCGCAGCCGACAGGTAGGGCGCGCGGTAACCGGCACGGACGGTGTCCGTGAGCCGCGGGTGGGCGAGCCCGAGCGTCACGTCGATGAACCCGGTCGTCGCGACGGTCGCGCGCCCGAGGACGCCGCGGGCGAGCGTCAGGCGGAGGGGCGCCGGGATCGGCTCGTCGGCCGGCTGGTGGATCGCCGTGTTGAGCATCGTCACGGCTGCGAGCTGGCCGGGGTGGTCGACCGCCCAGCCCATCGAGACGACGCCGCCCCAGTCGTGTCCGAGCGTGACGACGGGGCCGTCGAGGCCGAGCTCGGCGGTCAGCGCGGCGAGGTCGGCGATCCGCTGAGGCAGCCCCCGCTCGACGCCGGTCCGCTCCGAGAAGCCCATGTCGAGCTGGTCGACGGCGACGACCCGCCACGCGGGCCGGCCGGCCGCGGCGGCCTCGGTCGCCTGCGCCACGAGACGACGCCAGAGATACGACCAGGTCGGGTTGCCGTGCACGCAGAGCACGGTGCCGACGGGATCCGCCCCGAGTTCCTCGAGGGAGGCCGCGTTGTCGAGGAGGTGCCACGTGCGCTCGACGCGCTCGGCGCCTCCTGCAGGCACGGTCACCAGTCGCGACCACGACGGGTCGAGGCCGTCGAGCCCGGCCGGGGGGAGCGTCGCGGGCGACGTCGCCCGCGCGGCCGAGGGCAGGCGACTCACCAGGCGAGCTCCATCATCGCGGTGTTGATGCCCGAGCCGACGCCCATCAGCAGCACGCGGTCGCCCTTGGAGAGGGTGCGCGACTCCTCGACGAGGGTGATCGGGATCGAGGCCGGGCCGACGTTGCCGAGGGTGGGGTAGGTGAGCGGGACGCGCTTGCGGTCGATGCCCGCGGCCTTGACGAAGGCACCGGTGTGCACGTCGCTGACCTGGTGCATGATGTAGCGGTCCATGCGCTGCCAGTTCCAGTCGCGGGCCGCCTCCTTCCAGGCCGAGACGACGAGCTCCATGCCGCGCTTGAGGAGGGCCTTCGCGTCGGTGAACATGCCGTCGACGCTGCCGACGCAGAGGTCGTAGTTCTCGGTCGCCGCACGGGTGACGCCGCCGAGGATGCGGTGCCCCTCGGGGTGGCGGTCGGCACGGCCGATCACGGCCGCCGCGGCGCCCGAGCCGAGCGTCAGGCTCGCGAACTCGCTCATGAAGTCGTCGCGCTCGTAGCCCTTGGTCAGGAGGCGGTCGATGGTGTTGACCTGGACGTCGTCGGCGTCCTCGCCGTCGATGATCACGGCGTAGTCGATCTGGCCGGCGTCGATCAGCTGCGCGGCGAGCGTCATGCCGTTGACGAAGCCCAGGCACGCGTTCGCGATGTCGAAGTTCGTGGCGGACGAGGGCAGCCCGAGACCGTGGTGCAGCCGGACGGCCACCGAGGGCTCGAGGTGCGGCCTCGTCACGGAGGTGTTGATGAGCAGGCCCACCTGGTCGGGCCGGACGCCGGCCTCGGCCAGCGCCCGCTTGCCGGCGTCGATCGCGGCCTCGTCGAAGCTCTGGCCCTCGGCCCAGTTGCGGCGCTCCTCGACGCCGGCGACGCGCTGCAGCAGGCCCGTGGGCAGCTTGAGGCGCTTGAGCACCGGGCGGAGCTTCTCGTCGATGCTGGCGGAGGTGGTCACGCGGGTCGCCATGGTGCTCGCGACGCTGAGCAGCGCGACGTTGCGGTGGCGCGTGGTGGCGTTGCCGGCCCCCACGGCGGGGACCGCGGTGCCGTCGTCCCGTGCGGCCGCGGAGGCGGCACCTGCCTCGCGCTCGGCAGCGTCGGCCTCGAGGGTCGCGTCGTCGGCTCCGAAGAAGGCGGCGTCGGTGGGCGCCGCGCCTGTCGTGGCGTGTCCTGTCAACGGGACTCCCTGTCGAATTGTCTCGGGCGTGTGCACCGGCTCGGGCGACGAACGGTGGTCGTCGGCAGCCGGGAGATCGTGAGCACCGGTCGGGTGCATCGGTCGAGTTTACGGCGCAGTTCTCTGTGCGGTTGCCAGGATCGCGGGGCACGAACATGCCCTCGCGAGCATGTCTCGAGGGTCGGAGAGGTGTCAGCTGTCCGGGTCGCGCGGCAGCCGGACGATGCGGCGACGACCTCCGAGGGTCCACCAGACGACGTCGACGACGGCCCAGGCGGTCACCGCGACGGCGGCGACGAGCAGCAGCACGGCGACGACGGTGAGGCTGCCGCCCCCGACGAGCAGGCTCGTGAGGATGCTGGCCGCGAGCAGCCCGGCGGAGAGGACGGTCACGACCGGCCGCACGAGGCCGCCGTCCTTCGTCAGCAGCCAGTTCGGGACGTCGGGGTCGACGCGCACCTGCCTGGTCCTCACGATGGCCTCCTGTGTCGTGCCGCGCGGCGGCGTGCGTCTCGCCGTCCGGGGGCGCCCCGGTCGAGGATACGTCCTCCCTAGACTCGGACCATGAGCGAACTCCGCCGCCCCTGGTTCACGCTGACGAAGACCGGCACCGTCCTGCCTCCTGTCTTCGAGATCGTCCTCGGCGTGCTCGGGCTCGTCGTGCAGCTGCTGACCCTCACCTCCGGCGGGCCGGTCGAGACGATCACGCTGATCGTGTCCGTCGTCGCCGTGCTGCTCATCGCGCAGGGCGTCGCGGACCTCGTCTGGTGGTCCCGGGGCGACCGTCGGGCGCGCGCCCAGGCTGACGCCTCCTAGACGGGCCTGGCCGACGTCCCGTCCGACGCCGGCGTGCTGCGGAGCCGGTGCGTCGCGAGGAGCACCAGCACGACGATGCCCACACCGATGGCCGTGTCGGCGCCGCGGGCCGCGATCAAGGCCCCCACGTCGACGGGCCCGCCCCCGATCGCGGGCATGCCGAGTGCCATCGGCGTGATGAACACCAGGGCCAGGCCGTAGTTCCGCGCGACGACGAGCTCGGTGGCGAACTGGAGCACCCCGAAGGCGACGACGAGCGCGACGGCGCTCGGCTGCAGGACCAGCAGCAGGGCCGCGAGGCCCAGCCCCACGACCGTGCCGAGGAGGCGGTGGCCGGCTCGCAGCAACTGGCCCGACGTCGCGCGCCCCACGACGGGCACCACGGCGGAGACCATCGCCCAGTACGGGTTCTGCAGCCCGAGCCCGACGCTGAGGAGACCGGCCGCGAGCGAGGCCACGAGGCAGACGCCGGCGTGCAGGAAGGCGCGGCGCAGGTCGACGGCGACGACGGGACGCCCGACGCCCCGGGCGCCGGGCTCGGCGAGGGCCCGCCGGCCGGAGCGGCGGACCAGGCCGACGAGCGAGGTCGCGAGGGCGAGCAGCACGCTCAGGGACGACACGACCGCCGCGGCCCCGATGCTCGCCGGCTCCGCCGGCACGAAGGCGCAGACGCCGAGCCCGAAGACCGGGAAGAGGGGGCCGGGCGGGTTCCAGCCGCGCACGTCCGCGACCACGGAGGCCGCCCCCGCCACGAGCGCCACGACCGGCACCAGGGCCACGGCGGGCAGCGCCGCCGCCGAGAGCGCCGTGCCGAGCACGACGACCAGGACGAGCAGCGCACCCGCCTCGAGCTGCATGCCGAGGCGCTGCACGCGTCCGAGTCCGCGGCCGAACGCCGAGGCGAACGCGCCGAAGGTCGCGTAGGGCGCCCACTCCGCGTGCCCGATCGCGACGAGCACCGCGAGCGGCAGCACGACCGAGACGGCCACGCGGAGGGCGGGCAGGTGGGCGCCGTCGTGCGGCCCCACGCGCAGCAGGTCTCGGGGCCGGGGGAAGGGGCTGCCGGAGGCGGCGGCGGGCGGGCGGGACGGCACGGTCGAGAGGTCCTCTCGTCGGGAGCGCACGTCGTCGGGTGCTGCGGGGCGGGGCGGGGTGACAGGGTGAGGGCTGAGGCGGCACGGGGAAGGCCCCGCCTCGCCGAGGGGCGGGACGGGGCCGGGGGAGCCGCCTGTCGGATTCGAACCGACGACCTTCGCTTTACAAGAGCACTGCGCTACCGGACTGCGCCAAGGCGGCGGGCGGGACCATCTTACCGATCCGACGTCCGACAGGCGACGGGCGAAGGCGACGGACGAGGGCAGCGAGCACGGGCCGAGGCACGGCTGGCGGCCTGCACGCCACGCAGGATTGGCGCAGACCCGGCGCAAGTGGTGAAGTAGGAGCTGCAGCGACCCGTGCGGTCGCGCCCGGTCGCCCCGGGCACCGACCACGAGGAGCTCCCATGACCAACGTCCTGACCGCCATCGGCTCGATCATCCTGCTGCTCGCGAGCTTCGCGCTCTTCGCGTACTCGTTCGGCCAGGACGAGCCCAACGCCTTCGTCTTCTTCGCGGGCATCGTGCTCATGACCGGCTCGTTCTGGCTGCCGATCACCGTCGTGGGGCAGAGCCGCAAGTCCTGGTAGACGCAGCCTGGTAGTCCACAGCCTGGTGAGCACCGCCTGCCAGCCGCAGCCTGTCTGCTGAGGCCTAGGCCGTCGCCGAGCCCGGTGCGCTGACGAAGCGCCCGGGCTCGAGCAGCTTGCGGGGCTTCTCGTCGCGCTCGGTCCGCCCGCCGACGTAGAGCCAGCCGAGCAGCTTCTCGTGCGGCGCCAGCCCGTGGGCCCGGTGCACCGCCTCGTGGCGGGTGTCGGTGCCGGTGCGCCAGAACACGCCCCAGCCCTCGTCGTCGAGCACGAGCGACAGCAGGTGTGCGACGCCCGAGGCGACGCTCTCCTGTTCCCACTCGGGAACCTTGCGGCTCTCGACGGGCGACAACACGACGGCGAGGACGAGCGGCGCCCGCAGGGCCTTCTGCTCGAGCTTCTCGGCCGACTTCCCGTCGGCACCGCTCGCCTCGGCGAGCCCTCGACCGATCAGCAGACGGTCGTCGCCGCGCAGCTCGATGAGGCGCCACGGCCGCAACGACGAGTGGTCGGCCACCGTCGCGGCCGCCTGCACGAGCTCGAGCAGCTGCTCGTGTCCGGGCGCCTCGTCGGTCACCTTCGAGCGGGACCGTCGCCGGCGGGCAGCGTCGGCGACGGCGCCCATCAGGCCTGGGCCTGGTCGCCGGCCGAGGTGCCCTCGGCCTTGAAGTCGAGCGAGATCGAGTTCATGCAGTAGCGGTCGCCGGTCGGGGTGCCGAAGCCGTCGGGGAACACGTGGCCGAGGTGCGACCCGCAGGTCGCGCAGCGGACCTCGGTGCGGACCATGCCGAGCGAGTCGTCCTCGATCAGCTGGACGGCCTCCGGGTCGACCGACTCGTAGAAGCTCGGCCAGCCGCAGCCGCTGTCGAACTTGGTGCCGCTCTTGAAGAGCTCGGCGCCGCAGGCGGCGCAGGCGTAGACGCCGGCACGGCTCTCGTCGAGCAGCTCGCCCGTCCACGGCCGCTCGGTGGCCGCCTGGCGGAGCACCTGGTAGGCCTGGGGGTCGAGCTCACGACGCCACTCTTCGTCGGACTTCTCGACCTGGTACGACACGGGCTCGTTCGCCATGGTGCACTCCTCTGCGTCAGGGGGGACTCGCAGGCGTCGGGGCCTGCTCGTCGGGGACTCTCCATTGAACACCGCGCCGCCGACGCCCATTCCGCGCCGCCGCCTCCTCGGGGCTGCCTCCCAGGGGTGCGAGACTCGGCCGGTGACCCCGCCGCCGACCCTGTCCGACCGCTTCGCCGCCTACGCGGACGCCGTCCTGCTCGAGGGCTCGCCGACCTGGGCGTCCGCGGCCCGGGGCGTCGCCGCCGACGCCGAGGTGCTCGCGCTGGTCGAGCGAGCCGAGGAGGCGCGGCGCCAGCCGGTGCTCGTGCTCGCCGTCGCGAGGTGGCTGGGCGCGCCCCCCGGCCCCTGGCCTGAGCTGCGGCGCTGGCTGCTCGACCACCCCGACCGGTTCCTCGACGAGCTCGGCCGGCGGCTCACGCAGACCAACGACGTGCGGCGCACCAGCCCCGTGTCGCTCGCCCTCGCCCGGGTGGAGGGGCCGGTGGCCCTGCTCGAGGTCGGCGCCTCGGCCGGCCTCGGCCTGCTGCCCGACCGCTACGGGCACCGCGCGGGCGACGTCCGCTGGGGCGCCCCGGACAGCCCCGTCCAGCTCGAGGTCGTCGTGCACGGCGACCTCGGCGAGGTTCGGCTGCCCGAGGTCGTCTGGCGCGCGGGACTCGACCTCGACCCGCTCGACGTGCTCTCCGCCGAGGACGTGGGCTGGCTCGAGGCGCTGCTCCCGCCCGGGGCGACGGGCCGGGCCGCCCTGCTGGCGCAGGCCGTCTCGGTGGCCGCCGACGCGCTTCCTCGGGTCGAGCGGGGCGACGCCGTCGACGACCTCGTGCGGCTCGCGGCCGAGGCTCCCCGGGACGCGACGCTCGTCGTCGTCTCGACCGGCACGCTCGTGTACCTGCCCGGACGCCGTCGGCAGGAGTTCGTCGACCTGGTGCGCGGCCTGGGTGCGCGGTGGATCTCGTACGAGCGGCGGGGCCTGCTGCACGACGTGCCGGTCGTCCTGCCCGACGGGGTGCCCCCGGACGAGTCCTTCGCCGTGCTCGCCCTCGACGGGCGTGCGCTGGCGGTGGGCGACGCCCACGGCACCCGCCTGTGGACGACCGGCTGACGGCTGTGGGCGGACCGGCCGAACCGCCCTGCGCCTCCCCGGCTGCTCCGCCGCCCGCCCCTAAGCTGGCCGGGACCGAGAGGGCGGGGCAGTGAGCGACGAGGGCAGCGGCAGCGGGGACGTGCGCACGAGCGCGCTGTCCGAGCGCGACCGTGCCCTGCTCGACTTCGAGCAGCGTGCCCCTTCCTCGTCCGGACAGAAGGAGGCGGCGGTGCGGCGCGAGCTCGGCCTCACGACCGCGCGCTATCAGCAGATGCTCGGCTCCCTCCTCGACAGACCTGCTGCACTTGCCTACTCGCCCATGCTCGTGGGGAGGCTCCTGCGACTGCGCGAGGAGCGCTCGCGGGCGAGGGCCGCCCGCTCGTTCGGGCCGACCGACCGCTGACCCACACGGAAGACCGACACCACACCATGGCGAAACACCCCCGCGACCGATTCGACGAGGTGCCCGGCGACCTGCACAGGGTCGGGGCCCACCGAGCCGTGGCACGGCGAGGTCGCGGCTGGGTCGTCTTCGCGTGGTGCGCCCTCGCGGTCGGCGTCCTCGTCGGCGCGGGCGTCGTGTACCTCGGCGTCGCGAACGACAGCTTCCAGTTCGTCTCTCCGACCTCCGACGAGACGGCCGAGGCCGGGTCGGAGACGCCGGCCGACGACGCGACGGACGGGACCGCCGCCCCCACGACGCCGGCCGAGACCGTCGCCCCCGCCGACCCGGCGTCCGTCGACCCCGACGTCACCACGATCACCGTGCTCAACGGCACGACGACGAGCGGGCTCGCGAGCAGCGCGTCGCTGGCGCTCGCCGAGACCGGCTGGACCGTGGCCGGCCAGGGCAACGCCGACGGCACCGTGCCCTCGACGATCGTCTACTACGCCGACGCGGCCGACGAGGCCGTGGCCCGCGGCGTGGCCCGCGACCTCGGCGCGACCACGGTCGAGCTGAGCGACGCGTTCCCCGACTCGTCGGTGACCGCGGTGCTGGGGGCGGACTACGCGCCCTGAGGCGCGCCTCCTCGTTGCCGTCCCGTTGCGGCCGTGTTGCCGCCTGGTTGCGGAACGTGTGAATTCGTCACTTCTGACGGGTTAACCCTGCGCCCGGGCCTTCTGCGGGCCTGCGTGCCCTGGCTAGCATCTGGTCCCGGCACTGGCACCACCGCACGCGCCGCACCAGAGCACAGCAAGGGGAACGACACCATGGCACAGGGCACCGTCAAGTGGTTCAACGCGGAGAAGGGCTACGGCTTCATCACCGTGACGGACGGCGGACAGGACGTCTTCGTCCACTACTCCGCCATCGACATGAACGGCTACAAGGTCCTCGAGGAGGGCCAGGCGGTCGTCTTCGAGGTCGGCACGGGCGACAAGGGGCCGCAGGCGGAGAGCGTCCGCCTGGCCTGACCCCTGCCGGGCGTCATGAGGTGCGGGGCTCACTTGCACTCCATAGGTGAGAGTGCCAGAATCGTCCCTGGCACTCGCCGTTGGTGAGTGCCAATGCTTCTGCTTCATGACGTCCGGGAGGGACGAGGAAACACATGGCTAAGATCATTGCTTTTGACGAAGAGGCCCGTCGTGGCCTCGAGCGCGGCCTGAACATCCTGGCCGACGCGGTGAAGGTCACGCTCGGCCCGCGCGGCCGCAACGTCGTGCTCGAGAAGAAGTGGGGCGCCCCCACCATCACGAACGACGGCGTCTCCATCGCCAAGGAGATCGAGCTCGACGACCCGTTCGAGAAGATCGGTGCCGAGCTCGTCAAGGAGGTCGCCAAGAAGACGGACGACGTCGCTGGCGACGGCACCACCACCGCCACCGTGCTCGCCCAGGCGCTCGTCCGTGAGGGCCTCCGCAACGTCGCCGCAGGCGCCGACCCCATCTCGCTGAAGCGCGGCATCGAGAAGGCCGCCGCCGCCGTCTCGGCCCAGCTCCTCGCCGACGCGAAGGACATCGAGACCAAGGAGCAGATCGCGGCCACGGCCTCGATCTCCGCCGCCGACCCCACCATCGGCGCGCTCATCGCCGAGGCCATCGACAAGGTCGGCAAGGAGGGCGTCGTCACCGTCGAGGAGTCGAACACCTTCGGCACCGAGCTCGAGCTGACCGAGGGCATGCGCTTCGACAAGGGCTACCTGTCGCAGTACTTCGTGACCGACCCCGAGCGCCAGGAGGCTGTCTTCGAGGACGCCTACGTGCTCATCGTCAACTCGAAGATCTCGAACATCAAGGACCTCCTCCCCGTGGTCGACAAGGTGATCCAGAGCGGCAAGCAGCTGCTCATCATCGCCGAGGACGTCGACGGCGAGGCGCTGGCGACCCTGGTCGTCAACAAGATCCGCGGCATCTTCAAGTCGGTCGCCGTCAAGGCCCCCGGCTTCGGCGACCGTCGCAAGGCCCAGCTGCAGGACATCGCCATCCTCACCGGTGGCCAGGTCATCGCGGAAGAGGTCGGCCTCAAGCTCGAGAACGCGACCCTCGACCTGCTCGGCCGTGCTCGCAAGGTCGTCATCACCAAGGACGAGACGACCATCGTCGAGGGCGCCGGCGACCCCGAGCAGATCGCGGGCCGCGTCCGTCAGATCCGCTCCGAGATCGAGGCGACCGACAGCGACTACGACCGCGAGAAGCTCCAGGAGCGCCTCGCCAAGCTCGCCGGCGGCGTCGCCGTCATCAAGGCCGGCGCGGCCACGGAGGTCGAGCTCAAGGAGCGCAAGCACCGCATCGAGGACGCCGTCCGCAACGCGAAGGCAGCCGTCGAGGAGGGCATCGTCGCCGGTGGTGGCGTCGCCCTCATCCAGGCCGGCAAGACCGCTCTCGCCGAGCTCCACCTCGAGGGCGACGAGGCGACCGGCGCGAACATCGTGCGTGTCGCCATCGACGCTCCGCTGAAGCAGATCGCCTTCAACGCGGGCATGGAGCCCGGCGTCGTCGCCGACAAGGTCCGCAGCCTGCCCGTCGGACACGGCCTCGATGCCGCGACCGGCGAGTACGTCGACATGATCGCCGCCGGCATCATCGACCCGGCCAAGGTGACCCGCTCTGCCCTGCAGAACGCCGCCTCCATCGCTGGTCTGTTCCTGACCACCGAGGCCGTCGTCGCCGACAAGCCCGAGCGCAACCCGGCCCCGGCCGGCGACCCCTCGGGCGGCATGGACTTCTAGTCCGCGACCGCACCAGTCACACCGCAAGGGCGGCTCTCCTCCGGGGGAGCCGCCCTTCGGCGTTCCCGTGCGTGCGGACGCTCTTCCGCAGATGCCGACCGAGAGGTGTCTTCGCGCGTCCGGACAACGGGAGAAGCCGTTCTTGTGAGCGTGCAGGTCGGCTTCTGCGGGGACTCGGCTGTGCGCGTGTGCGCGGAAGCCGCAAAACCCGACTGCAGCGTGCTCGGAGGCGCCGCGGTACCCGGCTTTCCCGGTACAGCAGGCTCGCCGGTCGGCATTTGCGGACTCCCCGAAATTTGAGAGTGATCCGCGTGCGGCGTCGGTCTCCGTGCAGGAGGCGCGGCGCCGGTCAGGCGGATGGCTCGCGGATCACGGGTGGGCGCGTGCGCAGAGAAGGGCCGCGGCTGCGCCGCACCGCTCTGAGAGGCGTGGGACCGCAAAGCGAGAGTGATCCGTGCGGCGCAGGCCTCGGTGAACGGCCTCTGCGGCGTTCGGACGACGGATCAAGCGCAAATTTCGGGTACGACCCCGGCAGCGACTAGGAGGCGGGCGTCGTGGGCGGCTGGTCGGCGGCAGGGGCGGCCGTCGTGGCAACTCCAGCAGCACCGCCCGCGCCCGCGACCTCGGGGAACAGCGGCAGTGCGACCCGGAAGGTCGCACCGCCTCCGGGGGTGTCGAACACGTCGACGCTGCCGCCGTGCGCGGACACGATGCCGGAGACGATGGCCAGGCCGAGGCCCGAGCCGCCCGTGTCGCGGGTGCGCGACGAGTCGGCACGCCAGAAGCGCTGGAAGATCTTCTCCCGGATCTGCGGCGGGATGCCCTCGCCGTGGTCGACGATGTCGATCGTCGCGACGCCGCGGCCCGGGTCGGACTGCACGGCGAGCTCGATCGGGCTGTCGTGCTCCGTGAAGCGCATCGCGTTGCCCATCAGGTTCGTGATCACCTGGCGCAGCTTGTTCTCCTCGCCGAGCACCACGGCCGGCGCCTGCGGGCCGTGGCCGGACAGGTCGCCCGTCTGCCCGTCGTCCACGGGATCGCCCGCCCTGACGGCACGGGCCCGCAGGCCACGGAGGCGCGCGAGGGTGGCACCCGCGAACGAGATCGCCCCCGTCGACCCGGGCGGCACGGCTGCGGCGTCGTCCGGCGCGGCAGGGACGGCGGCGACCGGTGCCTCATCCGCAGCGTCGCCGACGACCGGGTCGTGCACGACCACGGCGATGTCGCGGTCCGGGTTGGACGCCATCGTGTCGAGGGCCGAGTCGCGGGCGATGGCGACCAGGTCGACCGGGCCGAGCTCCAGCGGCTTCGACTCGTCGAGACGGGCGAGCGCGAGGAGGTCCTGCACGAGGACGCCCATCCGGATCGCCTCCTTCTCGATGCGGTCCATGGCCTGGGCGACGTCCTCCGGCTTGGTCAGCGCGCCCATCCGGTAGAGCTCGGCGTAGCCGCGCAGGCTGACGAGCGGGGTGCGGAGCTCGTGGCTGGCGTCGCCGACGAAGCGCCGCATCTGGTCGATGGTCCGTGACCGGTCGTCGAAGGCCGAGTCGATCCTGCTCAGCATCGTGTTGAGCGAGCGGTTCAGCCTGCCGACCTCGGTGTTGGGCGTCGTCGAGTCGAGCCGCTGGCTGAAGTCGCCGTCGGCGAAGCGGGCGGCCGTGGCCTCGACGTCGCGCAGGGGAGTGAAGGTCGACGTGACGAGCAGTCGGGTGAGGGCGGCGCCGAGCACGATGACCGAGACGCCGAAGCCCAGGAAGATGCCGCTGAAGCGCCCGATGACGGCGTTGGTGCTGGCGAGGTTGGTGCCGGTGACGATCGTCGCGTCGATCTGCTCGACGACGCCGGTCGTCTGGTCGCGCTGCGTCAGGGTCTTGTCGAACGCGTAGATGCGCCACTGCTGGTCGTGGTCGGAGTTGTAGACGCTCATCGGCTCGGCCGTGGTGCCGGCCGTCGGGAGGTCGACAGCCGAGAGATCTGGCCCGGTGCCGCCCTGCAGCTCGTCGGCGTTGTCGCAGATGCGCGTGCCGTCCTCACGGAAGAGCGCGACGAAGCTGCTGCTCGTCGCCCCGAAGGTGACGGTGCACGACTGGGCGTTCGTCGCGCTCGGCGAGGCACCCGTGAAGCTCTCGGCCGCCGACTTGAGCGACAGGTCGACCTGGCCGTAGAGGTACGTGCTGAGCACCGTCATGGTGCCGAGGCCCGCCACGAGCAGACCGAGGGTCACCAAGGTGACCGTGATCCCGGTGATCTTGGTGCGGATGGAGATCTCGTTCCACCACTGCGACAGGCGTTCGTGCATGAGAAGCGAAGATACCGGTGGCGCCTGGGAGCCGAGGCTCCCGGGCGCCACCGGTGATCGTTCCGCGTCAGGCCTTGGCGGCCTTGAGCATGTAGCCGAAGCCGCGCTTCGTCTGGATGATCGGCTCTGCCGAGAACTGGTCGAGCTTGCGGCGCAGGTACGAGATGTAGCTCTCGACGATCCCGGCGTCGCCGTTGAAGTCGTACTCCCACACGTGGTCGAGGATCTGGGCCTTCGACAGCACGCGGTTGGGGTTCAGCATGAGGTAGCGGAGCAGCTTGAACTCGGTGGGGCTGAGCTCGATCGCGGTCTCGCCGATGGTGACCTCGTGGGTGTCCTGGTCCATGGTGAGCTCGCCGGCGCGGATGATCGCGTCCTCGTCCTCGTTCATGGTGCGGCGGAGGATCGCCTTGATCCGGGCGACGATCTCGTCGAGGCTGAACGGCTTCGTCACGTAGTCGTCGCCGCCGACGGTGAGGCCCGTGATCTTGTCCTCGGTGTCGTCCTTCGCCGTGAGGAACAGGATCGGCGACGTGTAGCCCGACGAGCGGAGGCGCTTGGTGACGCCGAACCCGTTCATGTCGGGGAGCATCACGTCGAGGATGATCAGGTCGGGCTCTTCTTCGAGGACCGCGGAGATCGCCTGCGCGCCGTTGCCGACCGCTCGCACGGCGAAGCCGGCGAACCGGAGGCTGGTGGTCAGCAGGTCGCGGATGTTGGGCTCGTCATCGACGATGAGAATCTTGGGGCCGTCGCTCATGGCCCCAGTATCTGTCCGCGCCCTCGGTGTTTCCTGTGAGTCATGAGTGCGCCGACCGCGTGCGAGCAGCGAGCGCGCCGTCAGCGAGCCGTCAGCCGGCCGTCAGCGACCCGCGTCGTCCCACTCGGTGTTCGGCACGAGCGCGATGCGCGTCGTGAGCTCGAGCAGCTCGTCCGGCACCGCGAGCGTGAAGGCGACGCCGTCGCGCTGCTCGAGCACGGCCGTGTAGCCGGAGGCGCGGGCGATCTCCCATCCCGGGAACCGCTCGACCGGGGCCGTGACGACCCGCGCCTCCTCGGCGTCGTCCAGCTCGCCGAGCGCGCTGAGGCCCGCGTAGAGGTGGTCGACGACGGGGGAGCCCGCGAGCAGGTCGCTGCGCTCGAGGACCTCGGGGTCGCGGGTCCACGTCACGACGCTCAGGCTCGCGCCGGCGTGCAGGCCGCCCTGCACCTCGTACGTGCGCTCGACCGCGACGACGACCGTGTCGTCCCACGGCGCGGTGCGCGAGCGCTGGCCCCGGTACTCGACGGCCTCGTGGTCGAGGGAGGCGACCAGCGGCCCGAAGGCCGCCCACGGCGACTGGTCGGCCAGGAACACTCGGCGCAGGCCGTCGCGCCAGAGCTCGTCGTCGCCGAGGGGGACGTCGCCGGGCCCGAGGTCGGGCGCGCTCACGCGGCCAGCACCGGGGAGTCGAGGATCGTGTAGCTGTAGCCCTGCTCGGCCAGGAACCGCTGGCGGTTCTGCGCGAAGTCCTGGTCGACCGTGTCGCGGCTGACGAGCGTGTAGAACGACGCGGGCAGGCCCGACTTCTTCGGCCGCAGCAGGCGCCCGAGCCGCTGCGCTTCTTCTTGCCGCGAGCCGAACGAGCCGCTGACCTGGACCGCGACCGTCGCCTCCGGCAGGTCGACCGAGAAGTTGGCCACCTTCGAGACGACCAGCACCTTGATCTCGCCCGAGCGGAAGGCCTGGAACAGGCGCTCGCGCTCGTCGATCGGCGTCGCGCCCGTCAGGGTCGGGGCGTCGAGGACCTCGGCGAGCTGGTCGAGCTGGTCGAGGTACTGGCCGATCACGAGGATCTGCTCTCCCTCGTGCCGCTCGACGAGGTGCTTGACCACGTCGAGCTTGGCCGGCGCCGTCGCGGCGAGTCGGTAGCGCTCGTCGTCGGGGGCGGCCGCGTACTCGAGCCTGTCCTGCTGCGGCAGGTCGACCCGGACCTCGAAACAGCTCGCGGGCGAGATGTAGCCCTGCGCCTCGATCTCCTTCCAGGGAGCGTCGAAGCGCTTGGGCCCGATCAGGCTGAACACGTCGCCCTCGCGGCCGTCCTCGCGCACGAGGGTGGCGGTGAGGCCGAGGCGGCGGCGCGCCTGCAGCTCGGCCGTCAGCTTGAAGACGGGGGCAGGCAGGAGGTGCACCTCGTCGTAGACGACGAGGCCCCAGTCGAGGGCGTCCAGCAGCGACAGGTGCGTGTACTTGCCTGCTCGGCGGGCGGTGAGGATCTGGTAGGTCGCGATCGTGACCGGCTTGACCTCCTTGACGGAGCCCGAGTACTCGCCGATCTCGTCCTCGGTCAGCGAGGTGCGCTTCAGCAGCTCGTCGCGCCACTGCCGTGCGCTCACCGTGTTCGTGACGAGGATCAGCGTGGTCGTGCCGGCGGCGGCCATCGCCCCGGCGCCCACGAGCGTCTTGCCGGCGCCGCAGGGCAGCACCACCACGCCCGAGCCGCCCGAGAAGAACTCGTCGATCGCCTGCTGCTGGTAGCCGCGCAGCTGCCAGTCGGTCTGGTCGAGCTCGATGGCGTGCGGGGTGCCGGGCGTGTAGCCGGCGTGGTCCTCGGCGGGCCAGCCGAGCTTGACCAGCTGCTGCTTGATCTCGCCGCGAGCCCAGGGGAGCAGCTCCCACACCGTGTCGCTCCGGCGGATGCCGAGCAGCTCGCCGATCTTCTTGACGCGCGTGACCTCGCGCAGCACGGCGTCGTCGGTGCCGCGCAGAACGAGCGTCTCGCCGTCGCGCTCGATCACGATCCGCCCGTAGCGGGCCACCGTCTCGGCCACGTCGACCGTGACGCTCTGCGGCACGGGGAACTTGCTGTACTTCTCGAGCGTGCCGAGCATGTCGTCGGCGGTGTGGCCCGCCGCGCGCGCGTTCCAGAGGCCGAGGCGCGTGATGCGGTACGTGTGCACGTGCTCGGGGGCGCGCTCGAGCTCGGCGAACACGCTCAGGTCGTGGCGCGCGTCCTCAGCCTGAGGGTGCGCCACCTCGAGCAGGACGGTGCGGTCGCTCTGCACGATCAGGGGGCCGGTCATGAGGGTCGAGTCTAGGCGCGCCCTGCCTGGGTGCGACTCAGGCCGAGCTCGACACCGAGACGACGTGCGACAGCGGCAGCGTGCGCTCGACGTCCGACTTCTTGTCGCGTCCGCGCACGCGTCCGCCGCCGACGCCCGTGGGCTCCATCTCGAGCTGGCTCGTGCTGCCGTCGGGCATCGCGATGGCGATCGTGACGGTCAGGCGGCCCTTGACCGCGGCGTCGAGCTGGCGGGTGATCCAGGCGCGGTCGGTGGTCTCGCTGCTGGCCTCGCTGCCCGCGGTGAGCCGCTCGACCATGTCGCGCACCGCGTCGCGCGGCGGCACGGGCGTCGGCCGGTGCAGGCGACGTCGCGCCGGGGGAGTCGCCTCGCCGCCGTCGTCGACCACGACGACCGGGTACCGCTCGTCGCTGAGGGCCCAGAAGACGGTGTCGCGGTCGAACGTCGTGGCGACGCGCCCGGCGTCCACCCGCTGCAGCGCCAGGGGCGCGAGGGCGTGGTCGACCTCGAGCGTGTCGACGCTCGCCCGCTCGTCGGAGCTGACGACCGTGACCGCTCCGGCAGGCAGGTCGGCGCTGCCCACCACGCGCTCGACCCGGTACCGGCCGTGCCGCTCGGCGGACTGCTGGAGGAGGTAGTCGAGCGGCTGCGGGACGCCGGTGAGGCTGATGCCCTCGAGGAACGACCGCAGGCTGTCGGCCGTCTCGCCGGCGGTGAGGGCGCGCTGGATGCCGCCCTCGGTGATGCGGTAGGTGGCGGCGAGGCCGGCGCTCTCGACATCGGCGATGACCCGGAGACGGGCGTCCAGCCCCGGGGCCAGCGGGCCGGGCGCGACGACGGTGAGGTCGTGCTGCAGGTAGACCTGCTCGATGGCGTCGGGCAGCAGGTCGGCCACGCGTGCCCTGGCCGCCTCCGGCCCCTCGCGCAGCAGCGAGATCGCCGCGCGGGTCGGCGCCTGGCCGCTCGTCAGACCGAGCAGCTCGGCCGCCCGGGCGAAGACCGCGAGGCGCTCGGGGATCCACGCGTCGCCGGCCGGGTAGGCCCAGCGCGCGTACTCGGACAGCGGCTCGCCCCACGAGGTCTCGACGCGCTCGTGCAGCACCGCGAGGATCTCGGCGGGCAGCGAGGCGAGCCACGCTCGGGTCAGCGACTCCCAGCGGTCGGGCCACGAGGAGGCGAGCCAGGCCGCCGCCTCCTGCGTGCTCGCGACGCCCTCGGGACCGGCGGCGGCGAGGCCGGCGCGGGAGGCGATGGCCACGACGGTCGGGACGTCGTCGACGTCGAGACGGGCGGCCTCGGCCAGGCGCCGCACCTCGGGCAGGGCGAGCCCGCCCTTGGCCAGCTCGCGGGCCGGCGACCGGTCGAGCGCGCGGAGGATCTCGGCGACCTCGATCACGACGGCGTAGAGACGCTCGGCCGACCGGGCGTCGGTGGCGTCGCGGTCGACGTCGGCCACGGCCTCGAGCACGACGGGCGGGTGCTCGGCGCCCAGTCGGCCGGGCGAGAGCGCCGGGTCGTCGTCGAGCCGGTCGCCGACGCCGTCGAGGGTGCTGATGCTCGCGGTCGGCCCGTCGCCCTGGCGCACGACGAGGAACAGCTCGACGAGGTGGTCGACCGCGACGGCGACGGCGCCCCGACCGATGTCGAAGACCGCGTCGAGGCGGGCGACGAGGGCGTCGAGGTCGCCCGGCGTGCGGGCGGCGTGCAGCACGAGCAGCTCGGTGCGGTCGAGGTGCGACAGCGCGTCGCGCACCGACGAGGGGTCGAGCAGCGTGTCGGCGAGGTCGAAGGCGTCGTTCACCGAGGAGGCGCGGAGCAGCCGGGCGGAGAGCAGCCGGACGAGGTCGTCGGGCGCGGAGGAGCGGAGCACGCCCGCGAGGTCGAGTGCACTGGACATGGGCATGGCCTCCTGGTGGTGAGCAGCGCGGTGCTGCGTCTACCGTGTGGTGTCGCGACTCGCCCTGCTGCGACGGACGACCCCGACCACCACCGACGCGATGATGAGCAGGATCGCGAGCGGCAGCCCGATCAAGGGGAGGATCGTGACCATCGGCCACGCCCCGCCCGAGTAGTCGTCGACGCCGACGACCTGGCCCACGAGCCGCGCGACGAACGCGGCGATCGAGAGCCCGACGATCGTGACCATCATGACGATCAGCACGCGTTCAGTACGATGGACGCCCTGAGGTGCGTTCTGCTCGTTCTTGTCTGCCACCTCCACAGGATAGTGGCTGACCGCCGGGCAGGGCGGTCCCGCACCTCGCGTCCTTGCTCAGGACGCACCCCCACACCACGAGGAGTCACATCGTGCCCACCGGCAAGGTCAAGTTCTACGACGACGAGAAGGGCTTCGGCTTCATCAGCAGCGATGACGGCCAAGAGGTCTTCCTCCACGCGTCCGCGCTGCCCGCCGGCACCGTCGGCGTCAAGGCGGGCACCCGCCTCGAGTACGGCATCGCCGACGGCAAGCGCGGCGCGCAGGCGCTCTCCGTCCGTGTCCTCGAGGCCGCCCCGAGCCTCGTCAAGCGCAACCGACGCAGTGCCGACGACATGGCCGTCATCGTCGAGGACCTCGTGAAGGTGCTCGACCAGGCCGGCGGCGACCTGCGCCACGGCCGCTACCCGCAGAACGGCGCCAAGCTCGCCGTCCTGCTGCGCACCGTCGCGGACCAGTTCGATGCCTGACGCCGCCTCGATGCCTGACGCCGGCTCGACGCCCGACGCCGCCGGGACGCCCGACGGTGCCGCGACGCCCGACGCCACCTCCACGCCCGCCGCGGCGACGGACGGGCCCCGCACGTCGCCGTTCGCCGGGCTGGCCCGCACCGCCCTGCTCGAGATCACCCCCGACGAGACGATCGGCGCCGAGGCGCCCCCGGTCGACGAGGTCGACGGCGTCGTGTCCGTCCGCTTCGCGACCCTGCTGCCCGGCTACCCCGGCTGGTTCTGGACGGTCAGCGTCGCCCAGGTCGAGGGCTCCGAGCCCACCGTCCTCGAGGTCGAGCTGCTGCCCGGCGACCACGCGCTGATCGCGCCCGACTGGGTGCCGTGGGCCGACCGCCTCGCCGAGATGAAGGCGCAGGAGGCGGGCGACGCGGACTCCGAGGACGACGACGAGTCGGACGACGACGACGACGACGACGACGACGAGGACTCGGACGACGACGACGACTCGGGCGAGGACGACGACTCGGACGACGACGACGAATCGGACGACGATGACGACGACTCCGACGAGGACGACGGCCCACGGCCCGTCCACGGCGGCGACGTCGACGGCGTCGACATCGACGACCTGGACGACGAGGACGACTCCGACGAGGACGACTCCGACGACGAGGACTCCGACGGCGACGACTCCGACGGCGACGAGCCCGTCGTACCGGCCGCGCACCTCGAGGCGGACGCCGACGACGACTCGCGCGACGGCGACTGGGACGGCGAGGACGAGGACCCGCTGCCTCGTCGACGTCGCTGACCTGGCCGACGCGGCCCGCGCCTCCTCGGCTCGGTCCTGCTGACGTCCGGCGCTGCTGACGCACGGAGGCCCCGACACCTGCTGGTGTGGGGGCCTCCTGCGTGCGGGGCGGTGCCTAGAGGGCGCCGACCACGTGCTCGATCGAGCGGATCAGCTGGCGCACGTCGTCGGGCTCGATGGCCGTGAAGGTCGCGACCCGCAGCTGGTTGCGGCCGAGCTTGCGGTACGGCTCGGTGTCGACGATGCCGTTCGCGCGGAGGGTCGCGGCGATCGCGGCGGCGTCGATCGACTCGGCGAAGTCGATCGTCGCGACCACCTGCGAGCGGTGCGTCGGGTCGACGACGAAGGGCGTCGCGTACTCGGAGGCGGTGGCCCAGTCGTAGAGCGCCGACGACGACTCGCGGGTGCGCGCGTCGGCCCACGAGAGGCCGCCGTTCTCGAGCATCCAGCGGGTCTGGTCCTCGAGCAGCAGCAGCGTCGTGAGGGCTGGGGTGTTGAGCGTCTGGTCGAGCCGGGAGTTGTCGACGGCGTTCTTGAGGCTGAGGAACTCGGGGATGTACCGACCGCTCGCGGCGATCCGCTCGATCCGCTCGATCGCCGCGGGCGACATGAGGGCGAACCAGAGGCCGCCGTCGGAGGCGAAGTTCTTCTGCGGCGCGAAGTAGTAGACGTCGGCCTGCGAGGCGTCGAAGTCGATGCCGCCCGCGGCGCTCGTGGCGTCGACGACGGTGAGGGCGCCCGGGTCGCCCACGACGCGGGTGACCGGGGCCATGACGCCGGTCGAGGTCTCGTTGTGCGGCCAGGCGTAGACGTCGACCCCCTCGACGACCTCGATCTGGCTGAGCGAGCCGCCCTCCGCGGTGCGGACGACGGGAGCCTCGAGCCAGGGGGCGGCGACCGCCTTCGCGAACTTGGAGCCGAACTCGCCGAACGACAGGTTCTCGGCGCGCTTCTCGACGAGCCCGAACGCCGCGGCGTCCCAGAACGCCGTCGACCCGCCGTTGCCGAGCACGACCTCGTAGCCGTCGGGCAGGCGGAAGAGGTCGGCCAGGTCGGCGCGGACGCGGCCGACGAGCTGCTTCACGGGGGGCTGGCGGTGCGAGGTGCCGAGGATCGTGGCGCCGGCGGTGACGAGGTGCTCGAGCTGGGCGCCCCGGATCTTGGACGGGCCGCAGCCGAAGCGCCCGTCGCGGGGGAGGAGGTCAGTGGGAATCGAGAGGTCCGCCATGGCACGATCCTAGTGACGCGGCACGGGCGGCCCCGCGCAGCCGGTAAGCTGACGAGGTAGTCCACGCGTTCCACCGGGAGGCCCCTGTTGACCGATCTCGTCGACACCACTGAGATGTACCTGCGCACGATCCTCGATCTCGAAGAAGAGAACATCGTGCCCCTGCGGGCCCGCATCTCCGAGCGACTCGGCCACTCCGGCCCGACGGTGTCGCAGACGATCGCGCGCATGGAGCGCGACGGGCTCGTCGTCGTCTCCGGCGACCGCCACCTCGAGCTCACGCACGACGGCCGGTCGAAGGCGACCCACGTCATGCGCAAGCACCGCCTGGCCGAGCGCCTGCTCGCCGACGTGATCGGGCTCGACTGGGCCTACGTGCACGACGAGGCCTGCCGGTGGGAGCACGTGATGAGCGAGCAGGTCGAACGCCGTCTGCTCGAGATGCTCGACCACCCGACCGAGTCGCCCTACGGCAACCCGATCCCGGGTCTCGACGAGCTGGGCGACTCGCCTGCCGGCCGGTTCCTCGACGGTGTCGTCAACCTCGTGCAGGTGCTCGCCGAGAACCCCGAGGGCGTCACGCGCCCCGTGCGTCGCCTCGCCGAGCCCGTGCAGTTCGAGCCCGAGCTGCTCCAGCAGCTGCAGGACGCGGGTGTGACCCCCGGTGGCGTCGCGACGGTCACGTCGGCCGGCGCCTACGTGCTCGTGAAGGTCGAGGGGCACGACGACGGCCTCGAGCTGCCGACCGAGGTCGCGCAGCACATCTACGTCTCGGCCTGACGCCTCCCTCGTACCGGGGGTTCCCAGGTGACGTATAGGTTTCTGATTGCTGACGCAATGGCCGTTACCAATTCGAGACGAATATCCCTCTCCAGGATGATTTCCCGGCGGCGATGACGTAGCGTCGCAGGGTCCCCGAGCCAGGAATCCGGCCGCGGGGCCCGTGGCAGGACGTCTCGTGCATCCGTCTCCTGCCGTGAGAAGGCGATCTGACGTCGGACGGAGCACCTCCCTAGGGTGACGAGGCGCAGGAGACCCGACCTCTTGACCACTCCCGTTCTTCCCCCCGAAGGAGGCGGCAGCGCAGCCCAGCGCGCCGACTCCGCCGAGTTCCCCACCCGCTCTTCCGTGCGCCGTGCCGAGGCCGCCGCCGCGGCGGCCGCCTCCGGGCGTCGCGGCTCGGTGTCGTCCGTCCCCGCCGCGCGACGTGTGCTGCGCTCCGAGCTCGTCGCGCGCCGTGCCGCCGAGCACCACGCCTCGACGACCGCCGCCGCGGTGCCCGCGACCCGGTCGCGCCTGTCCGTCCGTCGCAGCGTCGTCAGCGTCACGGTCATGACCGTCACCGCGGGGCTCTTCGGCACGGTGGCGCTGCCCGCCTTCGCCCTCGACCAGGACGACCCGGCCACGAGCGAGGCAGCGGCAGCAGCCGCCGTCACCGATGCCCGGGTCGCCGGCGGGCAGACGCTCGCCGTCGACGCCGCCGTGACCGGGGTCGACGCCACCCGCGCCGACTGGTCGGCCACGTCGCAGGCCACGCTCGACGCCGCCGCGGCAGCGGCCGCCCAGGCGCTCGCCGCCCAGCAGCAGGCGGCGCAGGCCAGCGCGGCAGCCGCCGCGTCCTCGTCGGCCTCGTCGTCCGCCAGCTCGGCGGGCACCGGCTCCGGGTCGTCGCGCTCGATGGCCACCGAGGCCATCGCCTCCTCCGGGTCGACCGGACAGGCCGCCGTGTACCAGGCGGCCCTGCAGTACGTCGGCACGCCCTACGTCTTCGGCGGCGCCACGCCCGCCGGCTTCGACTGCTCCGGCTTCGTCATGTACGTCTACGCGAAGTTCGGCGTCTCGCTGCCGCACTCGGTCGGCAGCCAGGCCGCCCTCGGCACGACGATCTCGGCGTCCGAGGCGCGCCCCGGCGACGTCGTCGTCTTCAACGACGGCTCGCACGACGGCTTCTACGCGGGCAACGGGATGATCCTCGATGCGCCGAAGCCCGGCGGGTACGTGAGCGTGCGCCCGCTCTGGAGCAGCGCGGTGCACTACGTGCGCTACGCCGTCTAGGGGACGGTCGCCCGCCTCCTCGGCTCGGCTGTCGGTCGGGCAGCAGTGAACGAGCAGTGAAGAGCCGCCCCGCCCCTAGGCAGGGCGGCTCTCGCGGGTTAACCTGGCGATCTCGGAGTTCCGCTGAGACCAGGAGCGTCACATGAGCCGTACGACAGCCACCCGCACCATGGGTGCGCTGTCGCACGAGCACATACGACACACCGCCGTTCGATAGAGCACCGTCATCCGTGACGGTGCTTTTCTCGTCCCGTCGGCCTGCTGGCCCCCGCTGCCCCGAGAGCAGTCGAATCCCTGGAAGCCGTCCAGGGTGCTTCGAAAGGGAAAGCATGCGCACTCTCGTCCTCAACGCCGGCTTCGAGCCCCTCGCCGTCGTGTCGTTCCGTCGGGCCCTCGTGCTCGTGATGACCCAGAAGGCGACGGTCGTCTCGGCCGACGCCGACCATCCCGTGCTCGGCGCCGGGTTCGCCTTCGACCGGCCGTCGGTGATCGTGCTGACGCGCTACGTCCGCATCCCGCACGGGCGCACCGTGCCCGTCTCGCGTCGCGGGGTGCTGCGCCGCGACGCGCACCACTGCGCCTACTGCGGCCGGTCGGCGTCGACGATCGACCACGTGCAGCCGCGGTCACGAGGAGGCGCCGACAGCTGGGAGAACCTGGTCGCGTGCTGCCTCCGCTGCAACAACGTCAAGAGCGACCGGACTCCGACCGAGATGGGCTGGACCCTGCGTTGGCAGCCGAAGGCGCCGCACGGCGTCGGCTGGGTCGTGCGCGGCACCGACCGGCCGCAGGCGGAGTGGGACGAGTACCTCGCGGCGGCGTGAGCCGCACCGCAGCTGCGGGGTTGCCCTTGCGAACCTCGTTCCGTTCAAAGAACCGCGTTGCAACGCGGTTCCTTGAACGGAACGCGGTTCTTCGGCGTCCCGAGGAGGGGCGGGCAGCAGGAGGTGCGGGTTCGGTAGACTCGCCCGGTCAGCCTCTGTAGCTCAATGGAAGAGCAGTTCCGTCCTAAGGAAAGGGTTGGGGGTTCGAGTCCCTCCAGGGGCACTCCCTCGCTGACGCTCGCGGCGCCCCTTCCGGGACTCGAACCCCCGCGGCCCGATGACCCTGCGCGTCATCCCCGTCCAGGGGCACTCCCTCGCTGACGCTCGCGGCGCCCCTTCCGGGACTCGAACCCCCGCGGCCCGATGACGCTGCGCGTCATCCCCGTCCAGGGGCACTCCCTCGCTGACGCTCGCGGCGCCCCTTCCGGACCTCGAACCCCCGCGGCCCCATGACCCTGCGCGTCATCCCCGTCCAGGGGCACTCCCTCGCGGGTGCGTGAACCTGCGGTCGACGGGCGGCTACCGGCTCGGCGAGCCCGGCAGCGCCACCGCGTACTTGAAGCCGACGTGCGAGTCGACGAAGCCGAGCCTCAGGTAGAAGCGGTGAGCATCGGTGCGCGCGGCGTCCGACGTCAGCTGCACCAGGGGCGTGCGGAGCTCGACGGCGGCCCCGTCGACCACCCATCGCATCAGCGCGCTGCCGATGCCGGACGAGCGCTCCGTGCTCGCGACACGGACCGCCTCGACGAGCAACCGGGTGCTGCCCCGTCGGGTCATGCCGGGGACGACCGTCAGCTGCAGCGTCCCGACGACCACCCCGTCCCGGTCCTCGGCGACGACGAGGTCGTTGCTCGGGTCATCGACGATGCGACCGAGCGCCGACGCGTACGCGTCCACGTCCTCCTCGTCGGCGACGTCGCCTCGGCCTGCGCTGACCGGGTCGTCGGCCAGCAGCCGCATGACGGCGTGGAGGTCGTCCGGCACCGCTCGTCGGACGAGCACGTCGGCGCCACGGGCCGAGACGACGACGGGGAGCCTCAGGTCGCTGATCATGGTCCATTCTCTCTGCACGCGTCCGCGGCGGAAGGGGGGTGCGGAGCGCTCAGGTGCGGTGCGCTCAGGCCTGGTCCGCGAGCCAGTCCCTGATCGTGCCGGCGACCTCGTCCAGGTGCGACTCGAGGAGGAAGTGCCCGCCGTCGACGAGCTCCACCCGAGCCTCGGGGGAGTCCTCGAGGAACGCGCTCGCGCCCGCGGCGGCGAAGATCTCGTCGTTGCGTCCCCAGATGGCCAGGACGGGGACGCCGGAGGTGCGGAGCCAGTCGTGGACCGCCGGGTACAGGGCGCGGTTGGTCGCGTAGTCGCGGAAGAGGTCGAGCTGGACGTCGTCCTGCCCGGGGCGGGCGAGGAGCGCGAGGTCGTGCTCCCAGGCGTCGGGGTCGACGGTCGTGGGGTCGGGCACGCCGTGGGTGTACTGCCACTCGACGGCCTCCCGCCCGAGCGCGGGGCGGAGCGCGTCGCGGGTCTCGTCGGTCCGCTCGGCGCCGTCGGCCCAGATCCCGTCCCAGAAGCTCGGCACAAAGCCGTCCTCGTAGGCGTTGCCGTTCTGGGTGATGACGCCCGTGACGGCCGCGGGGTCTGCGAGGGCGAGACGCCAGCCGATCGGGGCGCCGTAGTCCTGGACGTAGGCCGTGTACCGCTCGATCCCGAGCGTGGAGAGGAACCGTCCGGTCACGGCGGCGAGGGCCTCGAAGGTGTAGTCGAACTCGTCGGTCGACGGGGCCGACGAGCGACCGAAGCCGAGGTGGTCGGGTGCCACCACGCGGTACCGGTCGGCCAGCGCCGGGATGAGGTGCCGGAACATGTGGGAGCTCGACGGGTACCCGTGCAGGAGGAGCAGCACGGGGGCGTCGGCGGGCCCGGCCTCCCGGTAGAACACGTCGTGCCCGTCGACGGAGACGGTGCGGTGGTGGACGGCGACCATGAGTAACCCCTTTAAATTGTTTTACCGGTTAGGCGACGGTAGCATGGGTCAGGTCGCGCCGGACGGGTGCGAGGAGACGAGGACCGATGCTGACGGACGAAGAGCTGCTGCTGGCCGTGCTCAACAGCGCCCCGGTGGTGGACGGGCACCCGACGGACGACCTCGAGGGCGACCAGGGTCGCGAACTGGCCCGGAGCTGGGGAGGCGTCGGCTCGGTCGACGAGGTCGCTCAGCTCCGCCGGGCTCGCGCGGCCCTCCAGGCCGTGATCCGCGGGGCAGGGCCCGAGGCGGTCGACGAGCTCGCGCGCGTGGTCGAGGGGGCGGTGCGCACGCCTCGCGTCACGTCCGAGGGCGTGGTCTGGGACCTCGCCGCGGCGGACGACGACCGCCTCGCGACCACGGCCGTCCTGGCGTGGTCACACGTCGCCGAGCAGTTCCCGGGTCGCGTCCGCGCCTGCGCGAACGACGAGTGCAACCTGTTCCTCGTCGACCACAGTCGCCCCGGCACCGCGAAGTGGTGCTCCATGGCGACCTGCGGCAACAGGATGAAGGCCCGAGCGCACGCCGGTCGTCTCCGGGCCTGACAGGGGCGCTCGTCTGGTCCGCGACACGCCCGGGATGTAGACAGCGACACGCCCGGGCTGTACTGTCGCCTCTCGTGCCGACAGTCGGCACGCCCGTCGCCTCGTCGACGTCGAGCACCCCGAGAGGGAGGACCGCACCGTGTCGAACCGCACCATGACCGACAGCCGTGCACCGCGCCTCCTCGACGGCCGTGGCCCTGCCTGGTATCTCGCGCAGCACGCACTGCCCGAGCAGCAGCAGACCACCCTGCTCGAACTCGACACCCTCTCGTAGGCCGCCCGCGTCACCCGACGCCCCGCGCCCACGAGGGCCGGGGCGCATCTCTCGCATCCACCGACACTGCAGGGTCGGCGTGCGTCCGTCCGCCCCGGACGACGACACCCCACCCCACAGAGGACCGAGAGGACCATGGAGAAGATCACTGCCCGGCTGTTCAGCTGGGCCAGCCTGCTCGAGGAGAAGACCGAGCAGCAGGCCAGGACGACGTCGACGATGCCGTTCATCTACCCGCACCTCGCGCTGATGCCCGACGCCCACCTGGGCCTCGGCGCCACCGTCGGGTCGGTGATCCCGACGCTCGGCGCCGTGATGCCGGCCGCCGTCGGCGTCGACATCGGCTGCGGCATGATCGCCGTGCGCACGCAGTTCACGGCGGCCGACCTGCCGACCGACCGCAAGCCGCTGCGCGAGCAGATCGAGCGGGCCGTGCCGACCTCGGCGGGCGCCTACAACCGGAAGGTCGTCGCGACCGCCGAGCCGCGCATAGCCGAGCTCGAGGCACTGGCGGCCGAGGCCGGCTTCGACCCGGCCTCGTACGCCCGCACCTGGCAGCTGCAGCTCGGCACGCTGGGCAGCGGCAACCACTTCATCGAGGTCAGCCTCGACGAGACGGACGCCGTCTGGCTGTTCCTGCACTCGGGCAGCCGGGGCGTCGGCAACAAGATCGCCCAGGCGCACATCAAGGTCGCCCAGGCGGCCATGAAGCGCTGGTGGATCACGCTGCCCGACCCTGACCTCGCCTACCTCGTCGAGGGCACGGCCGAGTTCGACCGGTACATCGCCGAGCTCGGCTGGGCACAGCGCTTCGCCCTGCTCAACCGCGAGGAGATGATGGACAGGGTGGTCCGCCAGTTCGCCGACTGGGTCGGCGTGCCGGTGGAGGAGCAGGAGCGGATCAACTGCCACCACAACTTCACGCAGCGCGAGCGACACTTCGGCAAGGACGTGTGGCTCAGCCGCAAGGGCGCCATCTCGGCGAGGGCGGGGCAGGCCGGGCTGGTCCCCGGCAGCATGGGCACCGCCTCCTACGTGGTCGAGGGCAAGGGGAACCCCGTCGCCCTCGAGTCGTCGCCGCACGGCGCCGGCCGGGCGTACTCGCGGAGCGCGGCCCGCAAGGCGTTCACGCACGACGAGCTCCGCACCGCGATGGAGGGGATCGAGTACCGCGACACCGACGCGTTCCTCGACGAGATCCCCGCGGCGTACAAGCCGATCGACCAGGTGATGGCGGACGCGGCCGAGCTCGTCACGATCCGCCACACGCTGCGGCAGATCGTCAACGTGAAGGGCGACTAGCAGGGCACCGAGGAGGTGCGGGCCGGGTCGCCGGGACCCGGTCGGCACCTCCCGGGGCCAAGACAGCGACGGTGCTGCGGGGGACCCCTCCCCAGGGCTGACTTCCCTGCCCGTGATCCCCACGGCCCGGTCGGGGGCCTGCGCCGGCGGCGTCGCGCGTGACAGGGTCGTGGTGACCCCGGCCCCGATCTCGAGGAGACCCGCCCATGCCGACCACGTTCCCGTTCGGCCGCGTCAGGCCGATCATGCTCCGGGTGGTGATCGCCTCCCTCGTGGTGGCGGCGGTCGTGGCCATCGTCTCGATCGCCACGGCGAACTTCGGCGACACCTCGTGGCGCCTGATCGGCACAGCCGTGCTCTTCACGGCCTTCGCCCTCTTCTCCTGGTACGACGCAGACGTGTCGTCCCGGCGCAGCTCGGCCTTCGCCGTCGTCAGCTTCAGCGTCTCGATCTACCTGTTCGTCGCGGGCATGGCGAAGATCTGGGCTCCGGCACGGACGCTCGCCGACCCGGACGGCTACGCCCCGTGGTCGCCGTTCGACGGGTTCCTCGGCTGGGTGCTCCTCGCCGTGATCGCGCGGGTGGCGCTGTTGCACGTGCACCTCGTGCTGGCCATCGGGGCTCGCCTCCGGTACCGCGTCATGTCCGTGGTCACGACGGTGACGCTCGTGCTCGTGGGCACGTTGGCCGCGCTGCTCACCCTGCCGGTGCTGTTCACGTGGTTCGACGTCCACGAGACGTACTGGCGGGCGGTCGGCGTCGTGGCCGTGCTCGACGCCCTCGGCACGGTGCTCGTGCCGCTCGGGTACCAGCTGTTCGCCGGGGCGTCGCCGCGGGGTGGGTCCGAGGGTGGCACAGCCCGGGCCGGTGTGACGTCGGTGCCGTCCGAGCAGCAGGCAGGTGCGTGGACGACGGGCGCACCTGGTCCCGAGGCCGAGTCTGCCGCCTCCTCGGCGGGGTTCCGGCCGCCCGCGACGGCGTACGCGCGCCCGGGGCAGCGGTCGCTCCAGTGGCCGCGCTACGACGACGGCACGCTGCTGCCGGTGGGGGCCGACGGCGGCCCGGACTTCCGAGGGGTCGTCGGGTACGACGACTGGGCACAGCAGCAGCAGGGCACCGGGAGCCGCCCGCTGTGAGGCGGGGACGACCGGGGAGGCAGACTGGTCCCATGACGCGCACCTCTGATGCTGCCGGCACGACGACCCCCAGGACCGGCCCCTTCCGCGGCGGCGGCCCGTCAGCTCGGGCGGACCGGCGGATCGGGCAGCGCGACCTCACCGAGTGGCGCAGCCCGGCGGGGCGGCGGCTCGCGTCGCAGCACCGCGAGATCGCCAAGCGCGTCGGCGCCCGCCGGGCGCTCGTCGGCACGCTCGCCGTGGGCGGGAGCGTCCTCGCCGCGGCGACCGTGGGGGCCGCCTACATCTACGACGGAGTCACCGACCGCGACGGCATCGGCCGCCTCGACCGGCCGGCGCTGGAGAAGGCGAAGGCGCTGCGCTCGCCCGTCGTCAACGGCGCGGCCGCGACCATCGCCCACGTCTTCGGCCCGATCGCCATGCCGCTGCTCACCGTCAGCGCGGCGGTGGCCTTCGGCGTGCGCGACCGGCGGGCCAACCCCGTGACGCTGATCGTGGCCGCGGGAGCCGGGTCGCTCGCCATGACGCTGATCGGCAAGAAGCTGATCGCCCGCAACCGGCCGCCGCAGCACGAGGCCATCCCGCCCTTCGAGAAGTCGCCGTCGTTCCCGTCGGGGCACACGCTCAACACGACGACGATCCTCGGCGTTCTCGCCTACCTCGTGGCCCTGCGGCAGGAGAAGAACGGTCCCCAGGTGGCCGTCATCGGCGGGGCGGCCGCCGCTGCGGTCACCGTCGGCCTCTCGCGGGTGCTGCTCGGAGCGCACTGGTTCACCGACGTCGCCGTCGGCTGGGTGACCGGCACCGGCTGGCTCTCGCTGATCATCACGAGCCACCGGCTCTACCTCAGCGCCCAGGACGACGCGGAGATCGCCGAGTAGCCGAGCCGAGCCGAGCCGAGCCGAGCCCGGCCCGGCCTCGGCCCGCTGTGGGCGGGTCTCCCTCGTCTCAGTCGAGTATCGCGTACGCCTCGAGCTCGACCAGGACGTCGGGCTCGAAGAGGAAGTCGACGCCGATCGCCGACACCGGGGGCAAGGGAGTCGGCAGGTCGAGCTCGTCGGCGACCAGCGCCATGCCGGCCGTGAAGTCGGCGAACATCTCGGGCGTCGAGCCGGTGAGGAAGAAGCGGAGCCGGACGACGTCCGAGAAATCGGCCCCGGCGGCGGCGAGCCCGCGGTGCGCGTTGCGGAGCACCTGGGCCACCTGCTGCGCGAGGTCGCCGGGGAACAGGCGGCGGCCCTCGCCGTCGCGCGCGATCTGGCCCGCGACGTGCACGTGCCGGGAGCCGGTCGCGATCGAGACGTGGTCGTAGGGGACGGGTTGGAACATGCCCTCGGGGCTCAGGGTCTGGACGGTCATCTCAGGGCTTCCTCTCGTGGCACGACGCGAGGGGCGACGCCGTTCGTCGCGGGTCGTCGTGGTTCCCTCTGTCTACCTGGTGCACGAGAGGCACCTCAACGAGACTAGGTGGCATGGACGACACCGCCTCCCCTGCCGGCCCCGAGCTGCTGCACGTCGACGCCCCGCACCGCGAGCTGCTCGACGAGCTGCTCGACAAGTGGTCGCTGCAGGTGCTCGACCAGCTCTGCGAGCGTCCGCTCCGCTTCAACGAGCTGCGCCGAGTCGTGCCCGCGGTCGGCCAGAAGTCGCTGACGGCCACGCTCCGTCGGCTCGAGCGCAACGGGATGGTCGAGCGCGTCGTGCTGCAGACCAGGCCGATCGCCGTGGAGTACCGCATCGCCCCGATCGGCGACTCGCTCAACGAGCTCGTCGACGCCCTGCTGACCTGGACGAGCCGGAACTTGCCCGAGGTCGAGCGCGCACGCGCCCGCTACGACGCCGAGGTCCTCTAGCACCGCCGAGTGGACGGAGCACCGCCCACCCCGGCGGTGTTCGGTTCACTCGACGGTGTCCGAGTTGCCCGGACGCCCGGAGTCGTGGAGGTGCGGGTCGCCTAGAAGACAGCAGTCACGGCCAGGGCCAGCACCGCCACCAGGGCGATCGCCGCGACGACCCGCGACGTGCCCATGACGAGTCGGCGCCGGCGCCCGGGGACCCAGTCGTCGTCGTCCGCGTCGCGCAGCTCGGGCGGCAGCTCGGCCTCGCGAAGCCGGGCGGCGCGCTCCCGGCGCTGCCGCTCGGCGGCCTCGAGCTCCCGCTGCCGCAGCGCCTCGACCTCGCGGTCGTGCTCGAGGTAGAGCTCGAGCTCGCGGTGCCGCTCCTCCGACCAGGCGTCCAGGTCGGACGCAGGAGGCGCCTCCTGGGCGACCGCGTCGGTCACCGGGCGTTCCCGCCCCGCCTCGCGCGCCTCCTCGGCCGGTCCCGTCGCGGGACCGCCCTCGGGCAGGTCGGCAGGCAGGTCGTCGGGGTGACCGTCGTGTCGCATGGGGGTCCTTCGCGCCGGGGACGTGCGGGGAGCAGCGTGCACGGACAGCGTACGTCGCGGCTGCTCCACACGGGAGACACGCACCCGGCTGGGAACGGTCTCCGAGGTCCCGCGTCGGGAGCCGTGCATCCGGGGCGCCCGGGGGAGCAGTGTGGGCGGAGCACCACCCCCGCTCGACTCGTGTCGGCCCAGGCCGACGGACGGAAGGAGCCACTCGTGGCCGACAGCACCAGCACCACCCATCACGACGACGTCGCCAAGCTCGCGAAGCTGCTCGGCGACTTCGACTTCGCGATGCTCACCACCATCGACGAGAAGGGGGCCCTCGTGGGGCACCCGATGACCCTGCAGGAGACGGAGTTCGACGGCGACCTCTGGTTCATCGTCGGCCTCGGCTCGACGGCCGTCGCGCACCTCCAGCGCAAGGACACCGTCGGCGTCACCCTCAGCGCCCGCGACTCGTGGGTCTCGCTCGCCGGCACCGCAGCCGTCGTCGACGACCACGCGAAGCTCGAGCAGCTGTGGAACAGCCGCGTCGAGGCGTGGTTCCCCGAGGGCCCGTCCGACCCGACCGTCGGACTCGTCAAGTTCTCCGCCGACAGCGCCGAGTACTGGGACAGCCCCGGCGGCAAGGTCGCCTCGGCCCTCTCGTTCGTCAAGTCGAAGGTGACCGGCGACGCGCTGGACGCCGACAACCAGAAGATCGAGCTCTAGGCGCACCCCTCGCTCGTGCAGGGCCCCGGGTCGTCGCCGACCCGGGGCCCCCGTGCGTGGTTGACTGCCGAGGTGCCGCGCCCGTCGGCACGGGACCGGGGAGGCGCACGTGACCGCACCGCCGCCGGCCGACCCCGGGGACGCCGACCTGCGAGTCGAGGAGGCGACGGCCCGGCCGGTGCACCTGCGCTGGCGGTCGCTCGGCACGGTCGTCGTCGGGGGGACCCTCGGCACCGGGGCCCGGGAGGCGCTGGCCCTGACCTTCCCTGCGGCGCCCGGCACGCTGCCCGTCACCATCGCCGTGATCAACGTCGTGGGCTCGTTCGCGCTCGGCCTGCTGCTCGAGTCGCTGCTGCGTCGCGGGCCCGACCGCGGACGCCGCCGGGACCTCCGCCTGTTCGTCGGCACGGGGGTGCTCGGCGGCTTCACGACGTACAGCGCGCTGGCCGTCGACACGGGGCTGCTGCTCGACGGGCACGCCGGCGTCGCCCTCGCGTACGCGCTCGGGTCGGTCGTCGCCGGGGCGCTCGCCGCGGCCGGCGGCATCGCGCTCGGAGCCGCGCTCGCCCGCGGTCGCGCCAGCTCCCGCGCGCGCCCGGACCGGCGGCACGACTCGTGATCGCCCCCTGGCTGTTCGTGGCCGTGGCACTCGCCGGCGGCCTCGGCGCCGCGCTGCGGCTCGTCGTCGACGGGGTCGTCCGCGCGGCCGTGTCGACTCGCCTGCCGCTCGCCACGGCGGTGATCAACGTGGGGGGCTCGTTCGTGCTCGGCCTGCTCACCGGTCTCGCCGCCTCCTCGGCTCTCGCACCCGGGTGGCTGCTCGTGCTCGGGGGCGGCCTGATGGGCGGCTACACGACCTTCAGCACGGCCAGCGTCGAGACCGTTCGGCTGCTCGCCGAGCGCCGCTGGGGGCCGGGTGTCGTGTACGGGCTCGGCGTGCTCGTGCTGGCCGTCGCGGCCTGCGTGCTCGGCGTCCTGCTCGGCTCGGCCTGAGCGCCGAGACACGCCCTCAGCTTCGGGACCGACGCCTCCGGCAGGATGACCACATGAGCCCGAAGCCCGTCGTCCTGTTCGTCTGCGTCCACAACGCGGGGAGGTCGCAGATGGCCGCCGGCTTCATGCGGTCGCTCTCGGACGGCGCCGTCGAGGTGCGGTCGGGCGGCAGCGAGCCCGGCGAGAGCATCAACCCGGTCGCCGTGCAGGCGATGGCCGAGGTCGGCATCGACATCTCGACGGCGGTGCCGCAGCTGATGACGACCGAGCAGGTCCACGCCTCCGACGCCGTCGTGACGATGGGCTGCGGCGACGTCTGCCCGATCTTCCCCGGCAAGCGCTACGAGGACTGGGAGCTCGCCGACCCGGCCGGCCAGGGCATCGACGCCGTCCGGCCGATCCGCGACGACATCCGCGGCCGCGTCGAGCGGCTGCTCGCCGAGCTGCGGAGCTGACTCCCGCCCTGACGACGTCGAGAGCGGGTCAGCTGAAGCGCTGGAGGAGCTCCTGGATGAACGGGCCGACGTCACGTGCCTGGTCGACGCCCGCCAGCGCGGTCGCGAGCAGGGGCCAGAGCGACACGAGCAGCGTCGAGATCACGGCGGCGACGCCGAGCACCCACGCGAGCGCCCCGTTGCGGACCACGAGGACCAGCGCCAGCAGCACGACAGCGAGCAGGTAGCCGACCACGGCGGCCGCGGCGATGGAGCCGACCGGCACGTCGAGCGCCCCCGCGGTGCCGCCGTCGGCGGCCCCGATGAGACCGAGGACGGGCACGAAGACGCCCACCACGACCAGGAAGCAGAGCACCGCGGAGGTGACGAGCGCTGCCCAGACGGCACGGGGCCGAGCCCGTCGGGTGGACATGGTGGTGCGTCCGAACATCGTCGTCGCCTCTCGCGGTCAGCTGGTGGTCGAGGTGGTGCGGGTCAGCGGGCGGAGGTGCCCTGGTCGTCCGTGTCGCCGTCGCGTCGAGCGTCGTCCGCCGTGTCGACGACGACGGTGGTGTCGCCGTCCTCGACGGTGACCGTCACGGTCGTGCCGTCGGGCACGTCGGTGACGACGTCGTCCGAGGTCGACGAGGAGGCGCGGGTCGACGAGGAGGCGTCGCTCGCGGTCTCGGCACGGTCGCGATCCTGCTCGTCGCCGGCCCGGTCGGAGGCGTCCGACAGCGAGTCGAGCGCGTCGGCGGCGCGGGTGCGGGCGGCGTCCAGCAGGTCGCCGGCGGCGTCCTTCGCGTCGGAGGCTGCGCCTCCTGCGCTCGCTGCGGCGTCGTCGCCGCGACGGCTCGCCTCGTCGCGGAGGTCGCGGGCCTGGTCGCCGAGCTCGTCGGCCTTGCGGCTCGCCTGCTGACCGAGCTCGTCGGCCTTGTCGGACGCGGCCTCGCGGACCTCGTCGGCCTTGTCGGCGACCTGCGCGGCCTTCTCCTGGATCGTGTCGGAGGCCTTGTCGGCCCCCTCCTTCAGGGCGTCGCCCACCTGACCAGCACGGTCGGCGACGGTGTCGCGGACCTCTCCGGCCTTGGCCTTCGCCGAGTCGCGGGCGTCGGCGAGGGCGGCCTTGCGCTTCTCGGCGGCCGCCTGGCGACGCGCCTCGTCGGCCTCGTCGAACGGGCCGTGCACGTCGGTGACGGCCACGTCGACCGTGACGGCCTCGTCGCCGACCTGTCCGACGGCGTGCTGCACCGCGGTGCGGACGTGGTCGGCGACGTCGGTCACCTTCGCGGGGTACTCGGCCACGACCGACACCTCGACCAGCAGGCCGGCGTCGGTGGTGCTCGTGCGGATGCCGGGGGTGGAGGTGGCGCCGACGGCGGTGCGGAGGGCGCCGGCGACGCGGGCGGCCGTGGTGCCCAGCTTGTGCACGCCGGTGGTGCCGAGGGCGGTCACGGCGATCATGCGGTGCAGGGCCTGCTCGGGCGTCTCCGCCTCGGCGGGGCCTGCGTCGTCGAGGTCGATGGGGGTCACGTGGTGCGCGGAGTCGGTCACGAGGGGCCGTCCTTCCTGGAGGGTGCGGACCGGGGGGTCCGGAGTCTGGGGGGAGCGCCGGTGGCTGCTCCCGGGCGTCGAGGTCGACGTGGTGGCCGAGGAAGGCCTGGCGGTCGAGTCGACGCGGGCGTCCCGGGCGGGACGCGGACGGCCCCCGCCCTCGTGCGAGAGCGAGGGCCGTCCGGGGTGGTGCGGGTGGAGCGGCGTCAGTCGAGGCGCGTGGCCGACGACATCTGCGTGCGGAGGCCGCCGTTGATCTGCACGACCACCGGGGTGACCCTGCCGAGCAGCTCGTCCCAGCGGACGACGGCCTCGTCGACGGCGCGACGGAGGTCGACTGGCGAGGCGCCGCGGCGGGCGTCCACGGTCACGCGGAGGACGTTCTCGCCCTTGACGCGGAACGCGACGACGTCGGCGGCGAGGACGCCCGGCGTGTTCGACAGGGCCTCCTCGAGCACGTTCGCGGCGACCTTCGCGTCGACGACCACGTGGCCGCCGGTCGGCGAGTGGCTGCCGTCCGACTCGGAGAGGTCGAGCAGCGTGCTCGTGCGGCCGCCGCCCTGACGGACGATGAACGCGACGAGCAGGACGATCAGCACGGCGCAGACCGCGGCCGTGACCCAGAGGATCCAGACCTGGCCGCCCGAGAGGGCGTCGGTCACCGGGCCGGTCGCGTCGGACGCGCCGTCCGAGACCGTCTGCTGGACGTCGGGCCAGAGTGCGCCCACCGCGACGGCAGCGCCGGCGAGGAGGAGCACGAGGCCCACGAGGAACACGACGAAGCGGTTGAGCCCGCGGTTGGTGTCGTTCATCGACCGACCTTGCCCTTCTTCTTGGACAGCTTCACCCGAGGGCGGAGCGCCGGGGTGTAGTCGTAGCCGGAGATCTCGTCGCGGACCGCCTCCTCGATGCTGCGGAGGTCGGCGGTGCGTCCCGTGACGGGGTCGATCTCGACCAGCGCGACCTTCTTGCCGACGCTGACGCTCACCCGGTCGGGGTGGACGTCGCCGGCGAAGCTGGCGGTGCGGGCGAGAGAGCGAGCGATCACCCGGTCGTCGACGACTGCTGCGGTGCGGTCGGCACCGGCGGCACGGCGTCCGCGGCGCCCGGGGGCGAGCGACACGACGATCAGCACGAGGCCGACGATCGCGACGACGACGCCGATCGCCGTGAGCGCGCCGACGGGGGCGCCGGCTGCTCCGAGGACGGCCGAGGCGGCGTCGGCGGGAGCGACCAGGAGGGGTGCGGTGCCGACGGCGGCCAGGACGGACTCGGTGCCGATCCAGGCGAACACCAGGATGAGCAGCACGGCCAGGGTCACGGCGATGCCGGACCTCGACGAGTGCGTCTCCCGGCGGAGGATGCGGCGGTAGGTGGTGCTGGTGCTCATGAGACCCGCCTCCTCTGGCTGAGCTCGGCGCCGGTGATCTGCAGGTCGACGCGTTCGACTTCGGTGCCGGTGAGCTTTAGGACTCGCTCCCGGATGGTGGACTGAGCCGACGTGAGCCGGTCCAGCAGGGTGCCCGACGCGCGGTTCGGCAGGCCGAGCGGCGTGATGCGCACGGGCGCCTTGGCGACGAGGGTGAGCCCGCCGTCACGGTCGGTCAGCTCCACGGACACGTCGGACGCCTTCGCGTCCAGTGCCTCCGCGGTGACGGCCGACACCACACGGCGCACGGCGCGCGACGTGATCACGGTGCGGCCGTGGGAGGCCTGGTCGGCCGTCAC
Organism: Frigoribacterium sp. PhB116; assembly: GCF_004364285.1. Classification (GTDB taxonomy): domain Bacteria; phylum Actinomycetota; class Actinomycetes; order Actinomycetales; family Microbacteriaceae; genus Frigoribacterium. Next base: position 458,043 of record NZ_SOBE01000002.1, read on the forward strand.
CGCCGCGGTCACGAGGACCGCCGCCCGCGGAGGGCGTCCGCGACACCGCGGACGTCCAGCTTGCCCTCGGTGAAGCGGCCGACGAAGTAGCCGATCACGATCGCGAGGGCGACCAGGAGGAGGCCTCCGAAGCCGAACTGCAGGGCCGCCAGCGCGAGGACCGCGCCGACGAGCATGCCTCTGTTCGTCGCAGTCATTACTGGACGCGGCTGTCGTCGGAGTCGTTGTCGTCCTCGGAGGGGATGTACACGTCGGAGACGGTGACGTTGACCTCGGTGACCTCCATGCCGACGACCTGCGAGATGGCGTCGGTGACGGACGAGCGGACCTCGTCGGCGACCTGCTGCAGGTCGACGGGGTACTCGGCGACGATGACGATGTCGGCAGCGACCTGCTTCTCGCCGACCTCGACCGAGACGCCCTGGCCGCGGTCCTGCTGGTTGATGGCGTTGCGGATCGCGCCGATGGCACGGGCGGCGCCGTTGCCCAGGTCGTGCACGCCGGGGACCTGGCGGGCGGCGATGCCGGCGACCTTCGAGACGACGCCGTCGGCGATCGTGTTCTTGCCCGCAGCGTCGGAGGTGTGCTTCGCGACGGAGTTGGTGGCGGGGGCGACGTTGGTCATGTGGTGCTCCTCAGTTCGTGGTGTGCGTGGGTTGTTCGTGTGGACGACCTGGTGGTCGTCCGGGGCCCCGGTGTGGGACTCATCATTCAGACGCATCGAGAGCTGGCGGTGTCACGGTCGGTCAGCTTGCTCTCAGCATCCGGGGAGGCGGCGCTCGTTTTCTGGACGAGGGCCGTCGCCTCCCTGGCTGGGGGAGGCCCTAGCGGGCCAGGGTGTCGCGGGGGTACTCGCCGAAGCGGGCCAGGTAGGCGGCCGAGAAGCGGCCCAGGTTGCCGAAGCCCCACCGCCGCGCCACCTCGGAGACGAGCGCCTCGCGGGGCGACGCGTCGAGCAGCTCCCGGTGGGCGCGGTCGAGCCGCACCTGCCGGAGGTAGCTGGTCGGCGACATCCCGAGGTGCGTGCTCATGGCCTGCTGCAGCGTCCGCGTGTGCATGCCGACGGCGTTCGCCACGTCCGCCGGCGTGATGGCCTGGTCGGCGTACGCGTGGACGTACTCGGCGGCTTCGCGGAGCCGGGCCGTGCGCGGCGTGCGGATGCTGCGCGGCACGTCGACGGCGCGCCACGGGAACAGGTCGAGCATCGCCCGCGCGAACGTGAGCTGCCCCTCGAGGCGGGTCAGCGGGGGGACGTCCTCGTCGACGACGGCCGCCGTGGCCCCCGAGACGCTGATCCGCCAGGCCGTGAGGGCCTCGGCCGACAGCGTCGGCCCGGGCTGGAAGAGGACGCGCTGCGGCGGACCGCCGTGCCGCTCGGTCGCGACCTGCTCGAGGAACTCCGCCGAGGCGTGCACCAGCGAGTTGCGGTGCGGCGTCAGGGTGAACGAGAACGACGTCTCGGCCGGCAGCAGGAACGGCTCGCCGCCGATGCTCGCGAACGAGCCGCCACGGCTGGCGAGGGTGCCGCTGCCGTGGCGGAACCACGACATGACGTACTCGGTCGACCAGGGCACCTCGCCCTGGAGGTGGCCCGTGATCGTCGAGGTGCGCAGGCTCAGCCGGTCGTCGCCGGCCGACGCGTAGCGCCAGCGGAACGGCTCGGTGCTGGTGCGGACCCGGAACCGGCGACCGCCGTAGAGCTCCTCGAGCCGGGCGGCGGCCTCGCCGAGGTCGTCGCCGCCGTCCTCGGAGCGGACGTGGCGGCGGGGGGAGTCGTCGTGGGCGGCGGTGATCGCCCGGTCGGCGGTCGTGGGGGCGTCGGCGTCGGTGGTGGGTCGCGCCGTGGTGACGGGTCCTGTGCTCGTCGTGGTCATGCGTGGTCCTCTCGGTGCTCTGCCCTGCTGCGCGCGCCTCCTGGTGAGGGGCTCGTGCACCTCCAAGACGTCCGCCGAGGCGAGAACGTCACAGATCCACAGGACATGAAGGATCTTCGATACTCGTGACGGGATCGACGGGTCGAGGAGGTGCCCCAGAACGGGGGCAGAACGCTCACGTCGACGGTGCAGGCCGGTGCCCGCCCACTCGGTCAGCGGCCAGTGCTGGGCGCCCGCTCCTCGCGCGGTGGCATCCTCGGAGGCGCGACGGCCGTGACCTCGGCCGCAGGGCCGAGCTGGAGGAGGACGACATCTCCGGCACCGCGACGCCCGACGAGGCCCCCGGTCCCGAGCCCGTCGTCGACCCGCTCTCGTCCGCGACCGACGCGACCCTCGCGGTCCGCGCCCGCGACGGGGACGTGCACGCGTTCGAGGTCGTCGCCCGCCGGCACGGCCCGCTGATGCGCGTCTACGCCGGCCGCCTGCTCGGCACCGACCTCGAGTCGGACGACGTGGTGCAGGACGCGTTCCTGACCGCCTGGAGGCGCCTGTCCGACCTCGAGGACCCGTCCCGCCTGCGGCCCTGGCTGATGCGCATCGTGAGCAACAAGAGCATCGACCGGCTCCGCGTGCGCCGCGACCACGACGACATCGACGCGCACGACGCCCCCGCGTCCCGCGCCGCCGCCCCGGACCGCGTCGTCGAGTCGCGGCTGCAGCTGGACGCGATGTGGACCGCCCTCGACAAGCTGCCCCTCGACCAGCGACGGTGTTGGCTGTTGCGGGAGACCGGCGGCTGGTCGTACGCGGAGATCGCCGAGGCCCTGCAGCTCCCCGTCTCGACCGTGCGCGGACAGATCGCCCGTGCCCGCAAGTTCCTGCTCCACGAGATGGAGGCCTGGCGATGAGCGACCACGACGACGACGCGCGCGTGCCGGGCGCGCCCAGCGTGCCAGGCGTGCCGGGCGTGCCCCCGCAGCCTGCGGACCAGGACGAGCTCGTGGACGGCCGCACCCTGGACGAGCTCGAGGACTACCTCGACAGCGGCCGGACGCCCCGGGACCCCGGCATCGAGGCGAGCGCCGAGTGCCGCCTGACGCTGCGGGCCCTGGAGCGGGTCCGCGGCCTCTCGCTGTCGGTGCTCGAGGACGAGGCGTCGCGCCTGCCGTCGCGTGACGACACCTGGATCGCCGGGCTGATCGACTCGATCAAGGCCGAGGTGGTGGGCGGACGTGACATCCCCCTCCGGCACCCCGACCCCGGCGTGCGCCTCGGCGTGACCGAGGCCGCGGTGCGCGGGCTGCTGCGGCAGGTCGGCGACGCCGTCGACGGGGTCGTCGTGCGGTCGAGCGAGCTCGACGGCGACGTCACGGAGGTGGACGCCCCGATCGAGGTGACCCTCACGATGACCGCGCGGTACGGCGTACCGCTGCGCGAGGCTGCCGGCGCCCTGCGCGCGGCGGCGGTCTCCGCGCTCGCGCTGCACACCGAGCTGCGGATCGCTGCCGTGCACGTCGTCGTCGACGACGTGTGGCTGGACGGGGGAGGCGCGTCATGAGCACCGAGGACCGAGCGGGCGACCAGCACCACGGCGCGCACGACGACGGGGCCGCGGCCGAGCTGGACGACCTCTCGCTCGACCTGACCGACGCCCTGCGCGGGGTCGAGGGCGTCGTCGAGGTGCTCGACGCGCGGCCGGTCGTGGTCGCCGCGATCACCGCCGTGGCAGACGGCATCGACGGCGGCGGCCCCCGCGGCCTCGTGGACGTCGTGCGGACCGGGGGAGTGCTGACTGTCGCCGCCTCGGTCGCCACCGACGTCGGCCAGGCCACGCCGGAGACCCTGGCCCGCGTCGCCGCGGTTCTGCGCGACCGGGCCGGGGGCGGCTCGGGCGCCGAGGTGGTCGTGTCGGTGACCGCGCGCGTGATCGAGCCGCCGCTGCCTCGCTGAGCCGGCCCGCGCCTCCTGCGGTCGTCCTCTGCGCCTCCTCGAGGGTCTCGCGTCCCCGTCGCCCGCCCCTCAGCGGACCGTCGGAGGGGGCATGTATCTTGATGTCGAGAGACCCCCGCCGAGTACCGTGGGGGCGACCGCACGCACGCGCGACACCAGAGGAGCACCTGCCGCATGGCCACGATCATCTACACGCTCACCGACGAGGCGCCGATGCTGGCGACCTACTCGTTCCTGCCCATCGTCCAGGCGTACGCCCGCACCGCGGGGGTCGACGTCGAGACCCGCGACATCTCGCTGGCCGGACGCATCATCAGCCAGTTCCCGGAGCGGCTCACCGACGAGCAGCGACAGGGCGACGCGCTCGCCGAGCTGGGGGCCCTGGCGAAGACGCCCGAGGCCAACATCATCAAGCTGCCGAACATCTCGGCGTCGATGCCGCAGCTGAAGGCCGCCGTCCGCGAGCTGCAGGGCCAGGGCTACGACCTTCCCGAGTACCCGGACTCGCCCTCGACCGACGAGGAGCGCGACGTCAAGGCCCGCTACGACAAGGTCAAGGGCAGCGCCGTCAACCCGGTGCTCCGCGAGGGCAACAGCGACCGCCGTGCGCCGCTCTCGGTCAAGAACTACGCGCGGAAGCACCCGCACCGCATGGGCGCCTGGACCGCCGAGAGCAAGACGAACGTCGCGACCATGGGCGTCGACGACTTCCGCTCGAACGAGAAGACCGTCGTGCTGCCCGCCGACGACGTGCTGCGCATCGAGCACGTCGGCGCCGACGGGTCGACCACCGTGCTGCGCGAGTCGATCCCCGTGCTCGCCGGCGAGGTCGTCGACGGCACGGTGCTGCACGTCCCCGCGCTGCACGAGTTCCTCGCCGCGCAGATCGCCCGGGCCGAGGCCGAGGGCGTCCTGTTCTCGGTGCACCTCAAGGCCACGATGATGAAGGTCAGCGACCCGATCCTCTTCGGCCACGTCATCCGCGCCTTCTTCCCCCAGGTCTTCGAGAAGTACGGCGACGACCTGCGCGCCGCCGGTCTCGACCCCGCCAACGGCCTCAACGGGATCCTGCAGGGCCTCGCGTCGCTGCCGAACGGCGACGAGATCCGCGCGGCCTTCGACCAGGGCATCGCCGACGGGCCCGACCTCGCGATGGTCGACTCCGACAAGGGCACGACCAACTTGCACGTGCCGTCCGACGTGATCGTCGACGCCTCGATGCCCGCGATGATCCGCACCTCGGGCCACATGTGGGGCCCCGACGGCGAGGAGCACGACACGCTCGCGGTCATCCCCGACTCGAGCTACGCCGGCATCTACCAGGCCGTGCTCGACGACTGCCGCGCGAACGGCGCCTTCGACCCCGCGACGATGGGCTCCGTGCCGAACGTCGGCCTCATGGCGCAGGCCGCCGAAGAGTACGGGTCGCACGACAAGACCTTCGAGATCCCCGCCGACGGCACCGTCCGCGTGCTGAACGAGGCCGGCGACGTGCTGATCGAGCACGAGGTCGCCACCGGCGACATCTGGCGCGCCTGTCAGACGAAGGACGTCCCGATCCGCGACTGGGTCAAGCTCGCCGTCACCCGCGCCCGTGCCAGCGGCACGCCCGCCGTCTTCTGGCTCGACGAGACCCGCGCCCACGACGCGACCCTGATCGGGCTCGTGCGCGGCTACCTCGCCGAGCACGACACCGAGGGCCTGCAGATCGAGATCCTGTCGCCCGTCGACGCGATGGCCTTCTCGCTCGAGCGGATCCGCCGCGGCGAGGACACGATCTCCGTCACCGGCAACGTGCTGCGCGACTACCTGACCGACCTGTTCCCGATCATGGAGCTCGGCACCTCGGCCAAGATGCTGTCCGTCGTGCCGCTGATCAACGGCGGCGGCCTCTTCGAGACCGGAGCCGGCGGCTCGGCGCCGAAGCACGTGCAGCAGCTCGTCGACCAGGACTACCTGCGCTGGGACAGCCTCGGCGAGTTCCTCGCCCTCGCGGTCAGCTTCGAGCACCTCGCCACCTCGACCGGCAACGCCCGCGCCCAGGTGCTGGCCGACACCCTCGACCGCGCGACCGGCACGTTCCTCGACGAGAACAAGTCGCCCGGCCGCAAGCTCGGCTCGATCGACAACCGCGGCAGCCACTTCTTCCTCGCGAAGTACTGGGCCGACGAGCTCGCGACGCAGACCGACGACGCCGAGCTGGCGTCGGCGTTCTCGTCGCTCGCGGCGACCCTCGGCGGGCAGGAGGAGACGATCGTCTCCGAGCTGATCGCCCCGCAGGGTACCGCCGTCGAGATCGGCGGGTACTACCACCCGGACGCCGCCGCGACCGAGGCCGTGATGCGGCCGTCGGCGACGCTGAACGCGGCGCTCGCGACGCTGTAGCAGCGCGCGGCCGCGGCTCCTTCCGCACATGCCGACCGTGAGGGTCCGACACGCCACGTGACGAAGAACGTGAGCGGCGTGTCGGCCCCCGCCGGTCGGTATTTGCGGTCCCCGCGGCTGTGTACGGTGGAGGGGATGGCGCTGCGTCGCGTCCGTCGGACGGCCGCCGGACCAGCACGCACCGCGAGCAGCGCCGCACGACGAGAGGGAACGATGACGTCCGACCAGACCAGCCCGACCGACACCGCAGAGCTGCGAGTGGGGGTGATCGGCCTCGGCTTCGCCGGATCGACCCACCTGGAAGCGTTCTCGTCCCTGCCGGGCGCCCGGGTCGTCGCGCTCGCGGGCCAGGAGGAGGCTCGCCTGCACGAGCTCGGCAGCGCCTACGGCGTCGAGCGCCTCGTCGCCGACTGGGAGGACGTCGTCGCCATGGACGACCTGGACGTCATCTCGATCGGCGTCCCCAACGCCCTGCACCACCCGATCGCGATGGCGGCCCTGCGCTCGGGCAAGCACGTCTTCTGCGAGAAGCCCCTCGCGACCACCGGCGACCTCGCCGCCGAGATGGTGCGTGCGGCACGCGACGCCGACCGCGTGCTCGAGGTCGCCTACAACCACCGGCGCCGGGCCGACGTGGCCTTCCTCGCCGACTGGCTGGCCGACGGCCCGATCGGCGACGTCTACCACGCCCGCGCGAGCTGGATGCGGCGGGCCGGCGTGCCCGGCATGGGCTCGTGGTTCACGAACAAGGAGGCGTCCGGCGGCGGCCCGATGATCGACCTCGGATCGCACGTGCTCGACATCGCCCTGCACCTGCTCGGCGAGCCGCGGGTGACGAGCGTGTCCGCCGTCGCCTACGGGGTGCTCGGCGCCGCCGGCCGCGGCGGCCGGGTCTACGGCGTCTCGTCGGCGCCCACCGGGTCCGCCTTCGACGTCGAGGACTTCTCCAGCGCCCTGCTCCGTCTCGACGACGGCGGCAGCCTGCAGCTGCAGGCGTCGTGGGCCTCGTACTCCAAGGTGCACGAGGACATCGAGGTCGAGCTGCTCGGCGCCACCGGCGGCGCGCGCCTGCACGTGGACGACTACGCGACCGACGGCACGCTCACCCTCTACTCCGACGTGCTCGGGCAGCCCGCCGAGACCCGGCCCGCCGTCCACGTGCCGGCCGGGCACCACCGCACCGTGATCGAGGGCTTCATCGCCTCGGTGCGGTCGGGGGCGTCGGCGCAGCCGGGCAGGCAGTCCGCAGGAGGCGCGGCGCCCGCGGGCGGCGAGGCCCAGTACCAGGGCCGGTACGGCGAGTACGCGCTGCACCGCAGTCGTGTCGTCGACGCGATCTACGCCTCGGCCGAGCAGGGCCGCGAGGTCGAGGTGCCGCAGGACGACGTCGACGCGGGCGTGCGCACCGACTCCGAGGAAGGCGTCCGATGAGCGACGTCACGACCGGCACGACCGGCACGACCGCCCGGACGCGGGTCGTCGTCTGGAACGAGAACGTCCACGAGACCCGGGGTGACGAGACGGTCGCCCGGAACTACCCGCACGGCATCCACGGTGCCGTCGCCGACGGCCTCGTCGAGCTGCTCGGCGACGAGGTCGACGTCTCGACGGCCACCCTCGCCGATCCCGAGCACGGCCTCACGGAGGAGCGTCTCGCCGCCACCGACGTCCTGCTCTGGTGGGGGCACATCGCCCACGACCAGGTCGCCGACGAGGTGGTCGAGCGCGTCGTGCGGCACGTGCAGGCGGGCATGGGGCTGATCGTCCTGCACAGCGGGCACTACTCGAAGCCGTTCACGCGCCTCCTCGGCACCACCTGCTCGCTGCGTTGGCGGAACGAGGCCGAGCGCGAGCTCGTCTGGACGGTGGCGCCGACGCACCCGATCGCCGAGGGCGTGCCCGACCCGCTCGTCATCCCCGAGCAGGAGACCTACGGCGAGTTCTTCGACATCCCGACGCCGGACGAGCTGATCTTCCTGTCGACGTTCACGGGCGGCGAGGTGTTCCGCTCGGGAGCGACCTGGCGGCGCGGGCTCGGCAAGCTGTTCTACTTCTCGCCCGGCGACCAGGAGTACCCGGTGTACCACCAGCCCGAGATCCGGCGGGTGCTGGCGAACGGGGTGCGCTGGGCGCGGCCGACGCAGGCGCGACGCGACCTGACCGCCGACATGCACCCGCGCGGCTGGTTCGAGGAGGGCTGAGGAGGCGCGGGCCGGGGCGGCCGGGACCGGCTCAGTCGCGCTCGGCGAGCGACCGGCCGAGCGACACCGTCTCCGGCTCGTCCGCGTAGTGCCCGTAGGCGGGGATCGGGGCGTAGCCGACCGACTCGTAGAGCCGGATCGCCTCGGCGTGCACCGTGTTCGTCTCGATCACCATGTCGACGACCCCGGCTTCGCGGGCCGACTGCTCGAGCCAGCGCAGCACGAGCCGGGAGAGCCCGCGCCCCCGCTGGTCGGGTCGCACGAACATGCGCTTGAGCTCGGCGCGACCGTCGGGCAGGAGGCGCCAGGCACCCATCGCGACCGGTGTCGGTACGTCGTCGGCCGGGCTCGCGGCCGTGTCGCCCGCCGGGTCGTAGGCGACCGCGAACGTGCCGCGCGGCAGCTCGAACTCGGACCGGTCGATGGGGCTGTCGTCGCGTCCGCCGTACAGCTCGACGTAGAGCTGCTGCAGCCCCTCGACGAGCTGCTGCACGTCGGGGTGGTCGTACGGCAGGGCGCGGATCTCGACGGCGTCGTGCGGGGTGCTCACCTGCCCAGTCTGGCCGATCGCGCTCGGCCGGGCCCGGAGGAGGGCGACGCGGGAGGATGGGCGGGTGACCGATCCCGACCCTTCGACCCGCGCCTCCTCGGCCGCTTCCCCGCGACGAGCCGGCGGAGCGCGCGACGACGACCTGCACGAGAGGCTGGCCGCGCTGCTCGACGGCGTCCGCGACGTGGGCGGCGGCGAGGTCGACGACAGCGTGCCGCAGCTCGCCGAGGCGGACCCGGGCTGGCTGGGCGTCGCGCTGGCGCGGCCCGACGGCTCCGTGACGGCGGCGGGCGACGCGCGGCAGGCGTTCTCGATCCAGTCGGCGGTCAAGCCGTTCCTGTTCGCCCTGGCGCTCGCCGACACCGACGGCGCGGCGATCGACGCGGTCGGCATCGAGCCGACGGGCGAGGCCTTCGACGCGATCAAGCTCGAGGTCGGCACCGGCCGTCCGCCGAACCCCATGGTCAACGCCGGCGCCCTGCTGACCGCCGCGCTCGTCGACGGCGGCGACGCCGACGGCCGTGCCGAGCGGATCCTCCGCGGCCTCGTCGCCTTCGCGGGCCGTGAGCTCGAGGTCGACGACGACGTCGCCGGCTCGGAGATGCTGCTCGGCGACCGCAACCACGCCCTGGCGCACCTGATGCGCTCGGAGGGCACCCTGCACGTCGGGGCCGACGACGCCGTCTCGGCCTACGCCCGGGCCTGCGCGGTGCTCGTCGACGCCGAGGCGCTCGCGGTCATGGGCGCGACGCTCGCCCTCGGCGGACGCAACTCGGTGACGGGCGAGCAGGTCGTCTCGGCCGCGATCGCCCGCGACGTCGTGTCGGTGATGGCCACCTGCGGGGTCTACGACGGCTCCGGCCGGTGGATGCGGGAGGTCGGGGTGCCCGCCAAGTCGAGCGTCTCGGGCGCCCTCGTCCTCTCGGTGCCGGGACGCCTGGGGGCTGCGTCGTACAGCCCGCCGCTCGACCCGCTCGGCACCAGCGTCCGCGGGGCCGCGCTGATGGAGGGGCTCAGCCGCGAGCTCGGGCTGCACTCGTTCGACACCGAGCGTGGCTGAGCCGCTGAGCCGCTGAGCCGCTGAGCCGCTGAGCCATCGAGCTGCGGCGACCGTCGCGCCCTGTCGGCGGTCGCGGCTACCCTCGCTCCATGGTCAGCGTCTCCGACAAGCCCGTGCTCGACCTCACCGTCGAGCAGTGGCGCGAGTGGCTGGCCGCCACCGACGACGTCGTCGGCGTGCGCCTCAAGCTCCGCAAGAAGACGAGCAGCGCCCCCGGCATGACCTGGTCCGAGGCGCTCGACGTCGCCCTCTGCCACGGCTGGATCGACGGGCAGGGCGCGCGGCTCGACGACGACTACATGCTGACCGCGTTCCAGCCGCGACGACGGAACAGCCCGTGGTCGCAGATCAACCGCGAACACGTCGCGCGCCTGGTCGAGGAGGGGCGGATGCAGCCGGCGGGGCTCGCCGAGGTCGAGCGCGCGAAGGCCGACGGCCGGTGGGACGCCGCGTACCGGCAACGCGACGCGGTCGCGCCCGACGACCTGCAGGCCGCGCTCGCCGCCGACCCGGCCGCGGCCGCGTTCTTCGCCGGCCTGACGAAGACCGAGCGGTTCCGGGTGTTCTTCCGGCTCGCGTCGATCAAGACGCCGGCGGTGCGGGCGGCCCGCGTCCGCGACGTCGTCGAGAAGGCGGCCCGCGGGGAGCAGCACTACCGCTGACGGCGGGGCATGTGCGGGTCGGAGCCGAGCACCCGTGCACTCATCCGCGCCTCGGCGGCCACCCGCCGCGGGTGGATTCCACGTCGATACGGGTGAGCATCGGACGACAGACGAGCCCGTCCCCCCGTCCGGGGGGTTAGATTTCATCGTCCCGCGGCAGCAGCTGCGCCGAGCCCCACCCGAACGTCTCGTCGGCCACCCACCGGCGTGTCCACGGGCTCGTCGCGCCGCCGCCACACCCGAGCGGGCCCCGACAGAGAGCACCCGAATGCCCAGAACCCGTGGGATCGTCGCCGATCCGCGTCTCCTCCCGAACCCGACCCTCCTGCAGGAGGCGCCCGTCGCCTCCTCGTCCCCGCACCGGCCTCGTCGCCGTGCGGGCCTCGCCGCCGCGATCGCCCTGACGCTCGCCACCGGGGGACTCGCCCTCGGCGTCGTCGCTCCGGCCTCCGCCGCCGAGTCCGTCGCCGCCGCTGCGGCCGTCGCCCCGACGCCGGGCACGAACCTGCCCGGCGCCGTGACCGACATCGCCGTCACGCCGACCGCGCCCGAGCAGGGCGCCCAGGTCACGACGACGCTCGACTTCACCGTGCCGGCCGACGCCGTCGCCGGCGACTCGTTCACGGTGCAGCTCAGCCCTCGCCTCAAGGACCTGCCCGAGACGTTCCCCGTGATCGATCTCGAGAGCGGCGCGGTCGTCGCGAACGCCGTCGTCGTGAAGACGGCGGCCTCGAACGGCGCACCCGCCGGCATCCGTCTCGTGGTGACCTTCACGGACTTCGTGCAGACGCACATGAACGTGAGCGGCTCGGCCTTCATCGAGTCGTCCTTCGACTCGACGACGACGCCCTCGGGAGTCACGTCGCCCTTCACCTCCGTCGTCGACGGCGGCGCGACCTTCACCACCCAGGTCACGCCCGTCGGGCCGGTCGGCAGCCACCTGAACGCCTCGAAGTACGGCGTCTTCACCCGGGCCGACCAGGGGCGCACGAACCCGCTGGGCGCCCTCGAGTACCGCATCGACACGCCCGTCGGCCCGTTCGCCACGGCGACGACGACCGACACCCGTCCGGCAGGCCAGACCTGGACCTTCGCCTGCGGCTCGCTGAGCTTCCAGGACCGCCAGGCCGACGCCCGCGGGCTCTACGTGGCGGGCTCGTCGAAGCCGCTCGCCGTCCCCGCCGCCTCCGTGACGTGCACCCCCGGCCAGGTCACGGTGACGTGGCCCTCGGCGCCGGCCGGGCACTTCTACCGCCTCGTCGCCCCGGTCGACTTCGCCGCCGCCACGGGGACGGGCGCGGCGCAGAGCTTCTCGAACAGCGCCGTGACCGTGCTCGCCCGTACCGAGGGCGCGGCCCCCCAGTCGTTCCCGGCCCAGTCGGTCACCCGTCAGGCCAGCGCCGGAGGCGAGGCCGACGGCACCGACCTGCCCCCGGTCGTGACGCCGCCGGTGACCACGCCGCCGGTGACGACGCCGCCGGTGACGACGCCGCCGATCCCGACGCTGCCCGCCGGGACGAACCCCACCGTCGAGGTGCCGCCCGTCACGACCACGCCCGTGACGACCACGCCCGTGACGACCACGCCCGCCGCGACCACGCCGGTGACGACGACTCCGGCCGCGACCGCCGTCACCCCGGTGACGCGTGCGACGCCGGCCGCCGCCTCGCCCACGCGCCAGCCGTCGTCGCCGAGCTCGTCCGACTCGTCGCTCGCGTTCACGGGTGACGAGCCCCTCGCGCCGGCCCTGATCGCGCTGCTCTTCGCCGCGGTCGGGACGGCGCTCGTCGTCACGGCGCACCGTCGGGCGCGTCGAGGCTGAGTCCGCAGGAGGTGCCCCTAGAGGGATGCCGGAGGGCCGGGTCGCATGCGCGGTCCGGCCCTCCGCCATCGGTGGGGGCATCGTGCGTCGGCGCCTGTCCCCTGCCGAGGGCGGGTCATCCGCGTCGAGGGCGGGTCCGCGCTGACCCGCCCTCGACGACGATGACCCGCCCTCGACGGTGCCGGAGGCGGCACGGCGCCGCGGGCAGGCGACCCGCTCAGGCGGCGGGCGACGCGAAGACGACGCGGTTCTGGTCGTAGTGGCCCGACCCCGGGTCGAACACGCCGCCGCAGGTGATCAGCCGCAGCTGGTCGGTCGGCTGGGCGCCGAAGACCCGGGCGGTCGGGAACTCCGCCTTGGGCACGTCGACGACCTCGTCCACCACGTAGCGCACCGCGGTGCCCTCGACGGTCGTCACGGTCACGTCGTCGCCCGGCACGAGCTCCGAGAGCCGGAAGAACACCGCCGGCCCCGACGTCGAGTCGACGTGGGCGGCGATGACGGTCGGTCCGAGGCCTCCCGGACGCCCGCCTCCCGTGAACCAGCCGACCTCGTCGGCGTCGTCGGGCACCTCCATGGCGCCGGTCGAGGCGATGCCGAGGCCGATCAGGGGCTCGTCGAGCTCGATGGCCGGAACGGCGACGCGGGCAGGCTCCGCTCCGGTCCCCACGGCGGGCGCGGGTGCGGGCGCGGCCGGCGACGGTGTCGCAGGAGGTGCGGGGGAGGAGGGCGCATCGCTCGCCGCCGCCCCGGGAGGGCTCGACGCCGCGGGGTCGGCCTCGCTCGACGCGCACCCCGTCAGCACGAGGACGGCGGCGAGTCCCAGACCGACGGCGACTCTGCGGCCGCTCCGGCCCCCGCCGAGGCGCGCCGCACGGGCGGCCCCCCGCAGGGGACCGCCCGTCCGACGCGCACCGGCCCGAGGGGTCATGCGCGTGCGGCGGCCCGACGGCGCAGCACGAGACCGGTCGCGCCGACGAGCACGAGCCCGCCGACCGCGGCGGCGCCCACGAGCGCGCCGCTGTCCGTGCCGGACGAGGCCGACGTGCCCGCGGCGACGGCCGAGGCCGCTCCGCCGGCGCCCGTGTCGACGCCGCCGACCGGCACCTGGGTCAGCTGGCCGCGGACGACGCCCGCGGCGAAGGAGGCCGTGTGCGAGTCGCCGGTGAAGCCGGCCGGGTTCGCCTCGATCTGCGCGAGCGTGAAGCCGGTGCCGGTGTCGGCCCCCGCGTCGTTCGTCACGCCGGTTGTGAAGGGGCCCTGGAGGCAGCCGCTGGCCTCGCGCACGCCGTCGCCGTCCGCGTCGGTCGGGTTCGGGAACGAGATGCGCGGCGGGCCGGGCTGGCCGGCCGCGGCCTGGTGGATGTGCGTCGCCGTCTTCGCCGGGCTCTGGTAGTCGCCCGTCACGCCGGTCAGGGTGATGTCGTAGCAGATCACCTCGGTGTCCGAGTTGATCCGGAAGTCGAAGGTGCCGGTGGCCCCCGGCTCGCCGGCGACGGCCACGCCGTCGTTGTTGATGACCTGGTCGGGCGTCGCCATGACGGTGAACGCGCTGGTGAACGAGCTGGGCTCGGGCACGGTGGTCTCGGCCGCGGCGGGCGCGGCCACGATCAGGGTGGCGGCGGCCGCGGCCGCGCCTCCGATGGTCAGGTGTCGGACGGAACGCTTCATCGTCATGCTTCCTCTGCCTCTCGTGGACGCCGGCCCGTCGGGGGCGGCGCGTCACGCCGCCCGGTCGGACGACGCCTGTCACGAGGGCCTACGACGACGACCCGTCCGGCGTTCACCGGTGGCGCGAGAAAGTCCGGACGAGACCGTGACCGAGCACGACGGGGCGGTCGTGGTCAGCGTCCGCCACACCGCGTCGATGAACGCGCACGGGCTCCACGACGTACTTCCTCTCGAGAGCTCCTGGTGATCCGTCGGGAGCCGCCCCGTAGGCTGAGAGGAGCCGGATGTCGCTCGTCGTCACGCGTCCCGGCACGCAGGAGGGGAGCCCGATGAGCCAGCCGACGCCCGGCCCCTCGGCGCAGACCACCTCTCCGCAGACGCCCTCGACGGGCCTCGACGTGTCGGCCGCCTTCGCCGAGCACGGCTCGGCCCTGCTCGGCTTCGCCGTCAACGCCCTCCGCGACCGCGCCCTCGCCGAGGACTGCGTGCAGGAGACGTTCCTCCGCGCCTGGCGTGCCCGCGCCTCCTTCGACCCGGCCCGCGGCGGCGAGCGCACCTGGTTGTTCGCGATCGAGCGGCGCGTCGTGCTCGACGTGCACCGCGCCCGTCAGCGCGCGCCGCTGCTGGTGCCCGACGAGCACGCGCCCGAGCTGGCGGCCCCCGCGGCCGACCCGCTCGAGCGGGTCGGCATCGTCGAGGGGCTGGCGCGCCTCAGCGACGAGCACCGCGAGGTCGTCGTCGCCGTCCACCTGACCGGGCTCAGCTACCAGGAGTTCTCCGACGTGTCGGGCGTCCCGGTCGCCACCCTCCGCACGCGGTGCTTCTACGCCCTGCGCGCCCTCCGCACCCACCTCGACGACGGGGAGAACCTCTCATGACCGACCCCACGTCCGAACCCGCCGCGAACCCGGCGGGCTCCGAGTTCGACCGCCGCGCCGAGCTGATCGCCGCCGCCCTCACGTCCGACCTGTCGCCCGCGGAGGCCGTCGAGCTCGACGCCCTGCGCGTCGTCGACCCCACCGTCGACGACGAGATCGCCTCGCTCGGCGGGGTCGTGGCGCGGCTCGGGCCCGTCGGCACCTGGCAGGACGCCCCGGCCGACGCCGCGCTGCGCGACCGGGTCGAGTCGGCTGTCGCCCGGGACGGGTCGTCCGACGCCGCTGAGCGAGCTGAGCCGGCCGCCGCCGGCGCCGCCGCAGCGGACGCCCAGCGAGCCGAGCGAGCCGACCCCTCAGACCGAGCCGAGGAGGCGGCGGTCGCGGCAGGCGCCCCGGCTCCGCTCCCCGGGGACGCGTCGGCCCCGGTGGTCCCCCTGCGCCCCCGCCGGTCGCGCCGCGTCGCCCTCACCGTACTCGGCGCAGCGGCCTGCGTCGCGGTCGGCGTCGGCGGCGGCGTGCTCGCCGCGACGCCCCGCGACGCCCACGTCGCCGGCCCGCCCGGCACCCTCGGCGCCGTCGAGCACGTGGCGTTCGCCGGTGAGCCGTCGGGAGTCGCCGTCGACGGCGACCTCGTGGCGCACACCTGGGGCACCGAGACCGTGCTCACGGTCGACGGCCTGCCGACCGGGCAGGCGTTCTCGGTCGTCGTCGTCGACGACACCGGTGCCGAGCACGAGTCGGGGGCGTTCCTCGGCACGGACGTGACCATCGACTGCCGCATGAACGCGGCGGTGCTGCGCGAGCACGTCGTCGCCGTCGAGGTGCGCGGTGCGGACGGCGTCGAGATCGCGACCGCCTCGGTGCCCTCCGTCGACGCCTGACCCGCGCCTCCTGCTCTCCTCGTCCAGGAACACGGGTCCTGCGTCTGCGCTGCGCAGGACTGGCGGTCCTGAGTCGTGCACGATCCTGGACTCCGCGGTCGCGACTTCCTGGATCGTGCAGCAGGCGCTGGCCCGGCCCGCCGCGCCGTCGCGGTGGCATCATCGACGGGTGACCACTGACACCGACCCGACGCCCCCCGTCACGTCCGGAGCCGACGCCGCCACCGCCTCGTCGACCGACTCCACGGCGTCCCAGGCGACACGGGTCGCCGCGGTCGTCTACAACCCGATCAAGGTCGACCTCGACGCGGTGAAGGCCGCGGTCGCCCGTGCCGAGGGCGCCGCCGGCTGGGGCGCGACGCTCTGGTTCGAGACGAGCGAGGACGACGCCGGCCAGGGCCCCGCCCGCGAGGCCGTCGAGGCAGGGGCGACGATGGTCATCGCGGCCGGCGGCGACGGCACCGTGCGGGCGGTCGCCGAGACGGTCCACGCCTCCGATGCCTCGCTCGCCCTGCTGCCGAGCGGCACGGGCAACCTGCTCGCCCGCAACCTCAAGCTCACCCTCGAGGACCTCGACAACTCCCTCGAGACCGCTTTCTCGGGCGAGGACCGCGACATCGACCTCGGCATGCTCGAGATCCGCCGCGAGGACGGCTCGTCGAGCGAGCACGTCTACGTCGTGATGACCGGCCTCGGCATCGACGCGAAGATGCTCGCCAACACCGACGACGACCTCAAGAAGAAGGTCGGCTGGCTCGCCTACGTGAAGGCGCTCGTCGCCACGCTGCGCGACGAGAACCAGCTCGTGTTCCGTTACAGGATCGACGGCGGCAAGCAGCGCGACATGCACGCGCACACGATCATCGTGGGCAACTGCGGCGCCCTGCCCGCGAACATCGTGCTGCTGCCCGACGCGGCGATCGACGACGGCCTGTTCGACATCCTGCTGCTGCGCCCGAAGGGCGTCCGCGGCTGGGCCCACATCCTGTTCAAGGTGTTCTGGGAGAACGGCGTCGTGCGTCGCCTGCCCTTCGCCGACAAGCTGCCCGGCACCGAGAACGAGGCGCTGCGCTACGTCAAGGCGAAGCAGATCGAGGTCGAGCTGAAGAGCCCCGAGGACATCGAGGTCGACGGCGACGGCTTCGGCGTCGCCACGGGCGTGCGCACCTGGATCGAGCCGGGCGGGCTGACCGTGCGGGTGCCCCGCTCGTAGGGAGCCTGAGGCGCCCGACGGGCCGCCTCCCGGGCCACCGGGACTCCGGGCGGGTTCGTCTCGGGCGGGCCGTCACGACTGCCCGTTCGGGACGAACTCGCCCGTGCTCCGGTGGGTGTCAGCCAGTGCCGGCCAGCGGCCTCAGGCCACCGTCAAGGAGGCGCGGGTCGCCTCGAGCACGGCCGTCACCGACCGCGCGTCGTCGAGCGAGTGCAGCGGCGAGTCCGTGCGCCCCTCGGCGACGAACGCGGCCAGCGCCGTCGCCTCGTACGCGAGCCCGTCCCGGCCCCGCAGCACCGACGGGTCCCGCCACGTCGCCGTGCCGTCGGCGGTGGACACCTCGAAGGAGGCAGGGAAGACCAGGTGCTCGAGCATCCGCACGGTGCCGGTCGAGCCGCTGATGGTGCCGAGGCCCGGCGACGTCGTGAGCAGGCTCGTGACCGCCGTGCCGACGCGGCCCTCGGCGGTGCGGAGCGCGATCGCGGCCTCGAGGTCGACGCCGTCGGCGCGGGTCGTGCCCGTGGCCCGGACGTCGACCGGCCGGCCGATCGCGAACTGGGCGAACCAGACGGCGTAGACGCCGATGTCGAGCAGCGCGCCGCCGCCGAGCGACGGGTCGGCCATGCGCCCGCCCGACGACAGGTCGTTCGCCCAGGCCACGTCGGCCGTCGCGAGCCGGACGTCCCCGATCGCGCCGTCGGCGAGCAGCCGGGCGAGCACGGTGCTGTGCGGCACGTAGCGCGTCCACATGGCCTCCGTGGCGAGCACCCCGGCCGCGCGGGCGGCGGCGATCAGCCGGTCCGCCTCCTCCGTCGTCGTCGCGAACGGCTTCTCGACCAGCACGTGCTTGCCGGCGCCGATCGCGAGCAGGGCGTCGGGCACGTGGCTCGTGTGGGGCGTGGCGACGTAGACGACGTCGACCTCCGCCAGGGCGACCAGCGCCTCCTGCCCCTCGACCGCCGTGGCGACGCCGTGGGAGGCGGCGAAGCGCTCGGCCTTGTCGAGCGTGCGCGACGAGACGGCGACGACCCGCTGGTCGGTGTGCGCGTGCAGGGCGTCGGTGAAGTCGCCTGCGATCTCGCCGGTGCCGATCACTCCCCAGCGCAGGGCGGGCCCGCCGCGCAGCGGGGTCGCGGTCGACTCGGGGAACGTGAGGGACGACGAGGACGAGGGTGCGGTCGAGCTGGTCACGGTGCCTCCGGGGGAGTGGGCGGGACGAGGGGCGCGGGCGGGCTGGCGGGCGCGGGCGGTCTGGGGGGAGCGGACGGGCTGGCGGGCGCGGACGGGCTGGTGGGCGCGGCGCCGGCCGAGCGCGTCGTGATCTCACGCTGCAGCACGAGCGCCGCCCCGCCGACGGCCGCCGCGTCGGCGACGTACGCCGACAGCTCGACGCTGACGCCGTGGGCGGCCCGGGCGAAGAAGTCCTCGTCGACGCGCCGCCGGACCGCCTCGAGGTAGAGGGCGCCGGCGATGGCGAGGCTCGGCCCGGCGAGCACGATCGAGTCGAGGTCGAGCACGTTGGCGATCGAGACGACCGCGGCGGCGAGGTGCTCGGCCGAGTCGCGGATGAGCTCGAGGGCGAGCGGGTCGCCGTGGACGGCCGCCGTGGCGACCACGCTGAAGTCGGCGTAGGGGTCGGTCAGGCCGGTGAGGGCGAAGCCGGCCTCGCGCCCGGCGGCCACCGCGGCACGGGCCCGGAGCGCGACGCCGACCGGCCCCGCGAGCTTCTCGACCGTCGTGTTCGCCAGGAACGGCCCGGGCGCGCGGCTCATCACCTGCCCGAGCTCGCCGGCGTTCGAGCTGGCCCCGCGGAACACGACGCCGTCGAGCACGATGCCCGCGCCGATGCCCGCCCCGTAGTAGACGGTGCAGTGCGCCGCCGAGTCGGCGACCGAGCCGCCCCAGAACTCGCCGATGGCCGCCGCGGTGGCGTCGTTGTCGAGGACGACGGGCAGGCCGGTGGCCTCGGTGACGGCGCTCACCAGGGGGAACCCGGCCCACGCCTCCAACGGGGGAGCGCCGTGGATGCTGCCGTGGCGGAGGTCGATCGGCCCCGGGGTCACGAGGCCGAGGCCGGCGACGCGCTCGGCGGGGACGCCCAGCCCGCCGAGGAAGTCGGCGACCACGGCGGCGATGCGCGCGACCGCGGCGTCGGGCGCCTCGCCGTAGACGCCGTGGGTGCGGAGCCGGCCGACCATGGCCCCGCCGAGGTCGGTGAGCACGACCGTGACCGCGTCCGCGCCGAGCTGCACGCCGAGCGCGAAGCGGGCGAGCGGGTCGATGCTGAGCAGGGTGCGCGGCTTGCCCCCGGTCGACTCGCGGCGGCCCGCCTCGACGACGAGCCCGTCGACCATCAGCTGCCGCACGACGTTCGACATCGTGGCCTGCGTCAGGCCGGTGCGCTCGGCGAGCTCGACCCGGCTGATGGGCCCCTGCGAGCGGATCAGGTCGAAGGCGAGCCCGCGGCTCGTCGGGGCGCTCGAGAGCAGGCGCGGGTTGACCATGTGGTACCTCCAACCCGTAGTCTAGGGTCTGAGCGGCTTACTTAGGCTGCTTGACGAAGGGGTCGGAGATCCCTGGACGCAAAGGGACACCATGGCCTTCTCCCCCCTGCACGACGACTGGACCGTCGAGGCCGTCACCGGTCCGGTGCCCGACGCCGTGGCCGGCCGACGAGTCCCGGCGACCGTGCCGGGCCAGGTGCACACCGACCTGCTGGCCGCCGGCCTGGTCACCGACCCGTTCGACGGCGACGCCGAGTCGGCCCAGCAGTGGATCGGCGACACCTCGTGGCGCTTCTCGACCACGTTCGTCTGGCACGACGACGGGTCCGCCCGCCACGACCTCGTCGCCGAGGGCCTCGACACCGTCGCGGTGGTCGAGCTCAACGGCCGCGTCGTCGCCCGGACCGAGAACCAGCACCGCAGCTACCGCGTCGACGTGAGGGAGGCGCTGGTCGAGGGGCAGAACGCGCTCACCGTCACCTTCGCGGCCCCCGTCGCCGAGGCCGAGGCCCGGGTCGCCCTCCACGGTGCCCTGCCCCACGTCAACCACCACCCGTTCAACATGCTGCGCAAGCAGGCCAGCTCGTTCGGCTGGGACTGGGGCGTCGACGTGGCCGGCGCCGGCATCTGGCGGCCGATCGGGCTCGACTCGTGGTCCGGCGTCCGGATCGCCTCGGTGCGTCCGCTCGTCGGCGTGGACGGGACCGCCGGCACCCTCGACGCCCGCGTCGCGCTCGAGTGGGACGGCGTGACGACCGGCGAGCACCGCGTCGCCGTCGAGGTGACCTCGCTCGAGGGCCACCGCGTGGCCGACGCGAGCGTCGTCGTCGCGGCCGGCACCGCCGACGCCGCCCTCGGGCTCGTCGTCCCCGACGCGCGGCTCTGGTGGCCGCTCGGCCACGGCGACCAGCCGCTGTACGGCGTCCGCGTGACCGCGGCGCCCGCGGACGACGGCGCAGGAGGCGGTGCGCCCGACGCGACGACCGCCTCCTGGGCTTCGCGGATCGGCTTCCGCACCGTGCGCGTCGACACGACGCCGGACGCCGACGGCACGCCCTTCGTGGTGCTCGTGAACGAGCGCGTCGTGCAGGTGCGCGGGGCGAACTGGATCCCCGACCACGCGTTCGTCACCGAGATCGACCGCGACCGCTACCAGCGTCGCGTCGCCGACGCGACCGAGGCGAACATGAACCTGCTGCGCGTCTGGGGCGGCGGCATCTACGAGTCGGACGACTTCTACGACGCCTGCGACGAGGCGGGCGTGCTGGTCTGGCAGGACTTCCTCTTCGCCTGCGCGGCCTACGCCGAGGAGGACTGGCTGGCGGCCGAGGTCGAGGCCGAGGCGCGCGAGGCGATCACGCGGCTCAGCCCGCACCCGTCGCTGGTCATCTGGAACGGGAACAACGAGAACATCTGGGGCTTCGTCGACTGGGGCTGGAAGGCCGAGCTGCAGGGCCGCACCTGGGGCGACGGCTACTACCGCGACCTGCTGCCGCGGCTCGTCGCCGAGCTCGACGGCACCCGCGCCTACTCGCCGGGCAGCCCGTTCTCGTTCGGCGACCCCGGGGCGTCGGACGACGAGGTGCACCCGAACGACCACCGCCACGGCACGATGCACATCTGGGACGTCTGGAACCGCCGCGACTACACGGCCTACCGCGAGTACCCCGCCCGCTTCGTCTCGGAGTTCGGGTTCCAGGGCCCACCGGCCTGGTCGACGCTCGTCGGCTCGGTGCACGACGAGCCGCTCGACCCGTACGGCCACCAGATGCTCGTGCACCAGAAGGCCGAGGAGGGCAACCTCAAGCTCGAGCGCGGCATGCAGGGCCACCTGCCGGCCCCGGCGACCATCGAGGACTGGCACTGGGCCACGCAGCTCAACCAGGCCGCAGCGATCCGGTTCGGCGTCGAGCACTTCCGGTCGCTCGCGCCGCTCAACACCGGCACGATCGTCTGGCAGCTGAACGACGACTGGCCCGTCACGTCGTGGGCCGCGGTCGACTTCGACGAGCACCGCAAGCCGCTCTGGTTCGCCTTGCGCGACTGCTACGCGCCGCGCCTCGCGACGATCCAGCCGCGCGGCGACTCGCTCGCCGTGGTGCTGCTCAACGACGTCGACAACGCGTGGGCGGGCGACGTCGTGCTGCGCCGCACGAGCTTCTCGGGCGACGTGCTCGACGAGGTCGTCGTGCCCGGGGCCGTCGGCTCCCGGGGCAGCGTCGAGCTGGAGGTGCCGTCCCCGCTCGCCGACGCGCTCGACCCCGTCGCCGAGCTGCTCGTCGCCGTGCTGCCCGGCTTCGGCTCGGGCCGGGCGGTCTGGGACGCGGCCGAGGTCGTCGACCAGCGCCTCGACCCTGACCCCGTCGCCACCGAGGTCGTCCGCGACGGCGACGCCTGGCTCGTCACCGTGACGGCGCGCAGCTACGCCCGCGACGTCACCCTGCTGGTCGACGTCCTGGACCCGCGGGCGACGGTCGACCGCGGCCTCGTCACCCTGCTCGCGGGGGAGTCGGCGACGTTCCGCGTCGAGGGGGCCGCGGACGTCGACCCGCACGCGCTCACAGGCCGGGGCGTGCTCCGGCACGCGAACGGCCTGCTGCTGGCGGTGGCGCCCTGACCGAGGTCCTGACCGGCCTCGTGACGCAGGAGGCGCCTCCGCGGCTCCGCAGGTCGACCGTGGTCCCCGCGGTGGGCGATACTGCACTGGTGTCCCCGCCCGTGGGCGCCGGCACGGCCGGCGCGCCTCCCTCCCTCCCGGCCATCGGCTTCGTGCAGCGCCGGGCGCCCTTCAGCCTGGGGATCGACCCGTTCCACACCGCGTTCCTCGCGGGCATGGAGGCGGCGGCGACGCGGGCCGGGGCGACGGTGCTGCTGCAGCTGGTGGCCGACCACGACGACGAGCTCGCCTGCTTCCGCCGCTGGGCCGCCCAGGGCTGGGTGCGCGGCGTCGTGCTCGCCGACCTCGTCGACGACGACCCGCGGCTGCCCGTGCTCGCGGCCCTCGGGCTGCCCACGGTCGTCCTCGGCCAGGAGCCGCAGGGCGGGGGCGTCTCGACCGTCGAGGTCGACGACCGGGGCGCGATGCGGCAGGCCGTCGCGCACCTCGTGGGCCTCGGCCACTCGGTGATCGGGCGGGTCAGCGGGCCCGTGGAGCTCGGCCACACGCGGGCGCGCTCGGAGGCCTTCGACCTCACCGTCGGACGAGGAGGCGCGAGCGGCCTGGTCCTGCCGGGCGACTACTCGGCCGAGAGCGGCGAGGCGCAGACCCGCCGGCTGCTGCGCGGGCCGCGGCGGCCCACGGCGATCGTCTACGACAACGACGCGATGGCGGTGGGCGGCCTGGCCGCGGCGGCCGACCTCGGCGTCTCCGTGCCGGGCGACCTCTCGCTGCTCGCGTGGGACGACTCGCCCCTCTGCCAGCTCGCGACGCCCCCGCTGTCCGTGGTGAGCCGCGACGTGCCGTCGCTGGGGGAATCCGCGACGCGCACCGTGCTCGCGATGCTCGACGGACGTCCCGAGATGCTCGTCCGCGCCCCGGACAGCGAGATCGTCGTGCGCGGCACGACGGCGCCGCCCCGCCGCTGACCTGCCCCCCTCCTCATTCAGGAACATCGGTCCTGAGCCTCGCCACGGGGGGAGGCGCCGTCCTGATCCGTGCACGAGTCAGGACCGCAGCCGCCCCCGTTCCTGAATCGCGCCTCCTCGATGGCTACATCGCCCGGCAACGGTCCGGTCACGGTTCCTGAGGCTTGCTCCCACAA
This sequence comes from Frigoribacterium sp. PhB116, assembly GCF_004364285.1. Classification (GTDB taxonomy): domain Bacteria; phylum Actinomycetota; class Actinomycetes; order Actinomycetales; family Microbacteriaceae; genus Frigoribacterium. Next base: position 481,455 of record NZ_SOBE01000002.1, read on the forward strand.
ACTTGACGGACTTAATTTAGTCGGGTAACAATGACCCGACAGCGCGGCCCAGCCCGCCTGTGACAACGAAGTCGGCGTCGACTGCCCCGAGTGGTCGCGCCCTGGGAAAGGATCAACGATGTTCCTCCGCGCAACCACGGGCCGCAGGCCCGTCCGCAGGGCCTGGGCGATCGGGGCGGCAGCCGCCGCCACCGCGCTGACCCTCGGCCTCACCGGCTGCTCCGCCGGCGGCTCGGGCTCGAGCAGCCCGAGCGACACGCTCGTCGTCTACACCGGCCAGGCCGGCGACTACCAGATCAACTTCAACCCGTACTCGCCGTCGTCCATCGGCGGCATCGGCGCGATCTACGAGTCGCTCTTCTTCGTCACCAACGTGAACACCGAGGACTACGAGCCCCTGCTCGGCAGCGAGTACACCTGGAACGACGAGGGCACGCAGCTCGACGTCACCCTGCGCGACGACGCGACCTGGTCCGACGGCGAGGCCTTCACGGCCGACGACGTCGTCTTCACCTTCGAGATGCTGCTCGACACCCCCTCGATCAACACCAACGGCTTCGACGGCACGGTCACCGCCGCCGACGACACGCACGTCACCTTCACCTGGGACCACCCGGCGTTCGTGACCGGCCCGGCCCTGCTCGGCCGCACGCCGATCGTGCCCGAGCACCTGTGGAGCGACATCGACCCCACGACCGACGTCATCGCCGAGCCCGTCGGCACCGGCGCGTACACGATGGACGACTTCAAGGCGCAGGCCTTCACGCTGGCCGCCAACCCGACCTACTGGGGCGGCGAGCCCGCGGTCAAGAAGGTCCGCTACCTCTCGCTGTCCGGCAACACCGCGGGCGCCGACGCGCTCGCGGCGGGCACGATCGACTGGCAGACCGGCCCGGTGCCCGACATCCAGAACGTCTCGAAGAACTACCCCGGCTACGACGCCGTGACGATCCCGCAGAACCAGGTCGCGCTGATGACCTGCTCGAACGCCGAGCTCGGCTGCGAGGGCCCCCAGACGGATCCGGCCGTCCGCCAGGCGATCTACTACGCGCTCAACCGCGACCAGGTGAACTCCCTCGCGTTCCAGGACACCGCCAGCGAGGTGTCGCCCACGTTCGCGCTGACGAGCACGCAGGAGGACCTCATCTCGAGCGCCGTCGCCGAGCCCGTCGCCCCGTCCGCCCCGGACCTCGACAAGGCGTCGTCGCTGCTCGAGGACGCCGGGTACGCCAAGGGCTCCGACGGCATCTACGCCAAGGACGGCCAGGAGCTGAAGCTGACCGTCGAGGTCGTCACCGGCTGGACCGACTACATCACGGCGATCGACACGATGGGCCAGCAGCTCAAGGCCGCCGGCATCTCGCTGACCGCCTCGCAGTCGTCGTGGAACGAGTGGACCGACAAGAAGAGCAAGGGCAACTACCAGCTCGCCATCGACTCGCTCGGCCAGGGCGCCGCGTCCGACCCGTACTACCTCTACGACCAGTACTTCAACACCGCCTACACGGCGGCGGTCGGCGAGGCGGCACCGACGAACATGGCCCGCTTCAGCGACCCCGCGGTCGACGCGGCGCTCGAGACCCTCAAGGCCACGAACCCCGAGGACACGGAGGCGCGCCAGGCGCAGTTCGACGTGATCCAGGCCGCGATCGTCGAGGACATGCCCTACGTGCCCGTCCTCACCGGCGGCACGACGAGCGAGTACCACTCGTCGAAGTTCACCGGCTGGCCCACGATGGACGACCTCTACGCGTTCCCCGCCATCTGGGCCTCGCCGGACAACTCGATCATCTTCAAGTCCCTGAAGCCGGTCGGCGAGTAGCCGTGGCGGAGGAGGAGCTCGTCGTCGTGAGGACCGGTGAGGACACGTGAACTACTTCGTCCGGAAGCTCGGCTTCTACGCGGTCGCCCTGTGGGCCGCGCTGACCATCAACTTCCTGATCCCGCGCCTGCTGCCGGGCAACCCGGTGGACATCCTGCTGGCCAAGCTGCAGCAGCGCGGCGGGATCGTCACCCCTGACACCCGCAAGGCGTACGAGCTCCTCCTCGGAGGCGACTCCTCCGACCCGCTCCCGGTGCAGTACTGGAACTACCTGATCAACATCTTCAAGGGCGACCTCGGCATCTCGGTCGGCTACTTCCCGACCCCGGTCACCGAGGTCATCGGGTCGTCGCTGCCCTGGACGATCGTCCTCGTCGGCCTGGCGACCGTGATCGGCGCAGGGCTCGGCGTCCTGCTCGGCGCGTTCGTCGGCTGGAAGCCCGGCACCTGGCTCGACTCGCTCGTGCCGGCCACCACGCTGCTGGCGGCGGTGCCCTACTTCTGGCTCGCGCTGATCCTCGTGTACGTGCTCGCCACCTCCCTGAGGCTGTTCCCCTCGCAGGGCGGCTACGACGTCGTGCTCGACCCGGGGCTGAACTGGCAGTTCATCTCGTCGGCGGTCGAGTACGGGTTCCTGCCGGCGCTCACCATCGTGATCGCGTCGATCGGCGGCTGGCTGCTCGGCATGCGCAACATGATGGTCTCGACGCTGTCCGAGGACTACGTGCTCACGGCGCAGGCCAAGGGCCTCAGCCAGGGCCGCATCCTCCGCGGCTACGCGGCCCGCAACGCGGTGCTGCCGAGCGTCGCCGGCTTCGCCATCTCGCTCGGGTTCGTCGTCTCCGGCTCGATCGTCACCGAGCAGGTGTTCTCGTACCCGGGCATCGGCGGCAAGCTCCTGTCGGCCGTCACGAACAACGACTACGCGCTGATGCAGGGCATCTTCCTCTTCATCACGCTGGCCGTGCTCGGCGCCAACCTCGTGGTCGACCTCTTCTACGGGATCATCGACCCCCGCACCCGGGCGCGCAGCTGATGGCCCGCCGCACCACCAGCAGGAGGCAGCACCCATGACGAACGTCGCCCCCGACACGACCACCACGGTCGTCGACTCGACCTCGCAGCTCGCCGCCGAGGCCGCCGATCTCGGCAAGCCGAGACGCTCCGCCTGGCGGCTGATGCTGCCGACCATGACCCCGTGGCTCGCCGCCGGGCTCGGCCTGGTCGGCGCCATCGCGCTCTTCGGCATCGTCGGCCCGTTCTTCGTGCAGGACCCGACCGTCATCCGCGACATCGGCCTCACCGGCCCGTCGGCCCAGCACCTCCTCGGCACGACCCAGACCGGGCAGGACGTCTTCGCCCAGCTCGCCTGGGCCACCCGCGGCTCGCTGCAGATCGGCTTGATCGTCGGCATCCTCGCGACGGCCCTCTCGGCCTTCTTCGGCATCCTCGGCGCCTACATCGGCGGGTTCACCGACGAGGCGTTCTCGCTGTTCTCGAACGTGTTCCTCGTGATCCCCGGCCTGCCCCTCGTCATCGTGATCTCGGGCTTCGTGCCCCAGGAGCAGCGCGGGCTCTGGACGATCGGCATCGTGCTGGCGATCACCGGCTGGGCCGCGTCCAGCCGGGTGCTGCGGGCGCAGACCCTGTCGATCCGCAGCCGCGACTACGTGGCCGCGGCCCGCGTCGCCGGCGAGAAGCCGTGGCGCGTCATCTCGGTCGAGATCCTGCCGAACCTGCTGCCGGTGCTCGCGTCGCAGTTCGTCTTCGCGGTGATCGCGGCCATCCTCGGGGAGGCGGGCCTGTCGTTCCTCGGACTGGGCGCCTCCAACTCGTCGACCCTCGGCACGATGCTGTTCTACGCGCAGAACGGCTTCGCCCTGCCGCTCGGCGCCTGGTGGTGGTTCGGCCCTCCCGGCCTCATCATCGCCCTGTTCGGCACCGGCCTCTCGCTGATCAACTTCTCGATCGACGAGATCATCAACCCCAAGCTCAAGAACGTGCGCCTGCACCGCAAGCGCGCCCGTCTCGCGAAGAAGGCCTCCCGATGACCCCCACGCAGGAGGCGCCCACAGCTTCCCGGCCCCGCACCCGTCGCGACGCGGTGCTGACGATCGACGACCTCACCGTCGTCTACGAGGTCGAGAACCCGGTCACGGCGGTCAAGTCGGCGAGCCTGACGCTCGCGCCGGGCGAGATCCTCGGGCTGGCGGGGGAGTCGGGCTGCGGCAAGACGACGCTCGCCTACGCGATCAACCGGCTGCACAAGCCGCCGGCGCGCATCGCGACGGGCTCGATCACGTTCCACGACCGCGACGGCACGGACGTCGACCTCCTCGCCCTCGGCGAGCAGGAGCTGCGGGCGTTCCGCTGGTCGAAGCTGTCGATGGTGTTCCAGGGCGCGATGAACGCCCTCAACCCCGTGACGACGATCCTCACGCAGCTGGACGACGTGCTCGTCACGCACGAGAAGCAGCTGAGCAAGGCGCAGCGGCGTGCGCGGGCGGCCGAGGTGCTCGAGCGCGTCGGGGTCGATCCGGTACGGCTGCGCTCGTACCCGCACGAGCTGTCGGGCGGCATGCGCCAGCGCGTGATGATCGCGATGGCGATGCTGCTCGAGCCGCAGATCATGATCATGGACGAGCCGACCACGGCCCTCGACGTCGTCGTGCAGCGCGACATCCTGCGCGAGATCGTCCGGCTGCGCGACGAGCTCGACTTCGCCGTCGTGTTCATCACGCACGACCTGCCGCTGCTGCTCGAGATCAGCGACCGCATCGCCGTGATGCTGCAGGGCGAGATCGTCGAGCTGAGCACCGCGGAGCAGATCTACGCCGACGCCCAGCACCCCTACACGCGCCGCCTGCTCAGCTCGTTCCCGAGCCTCAGCGGCTCGCGCGGCGCCTTCATCCGCACCGGCGTCGACGAGGGCTCGCCCCTCGAGCAGGACACCCGCACCATCGTGCTGCCCGACCCCGACGACCTGGAGGACCCGCGATGACCAGCATCCACGTCACCGACCTGACCAAGGACTTCTCGGTCCGCAAGGGCATCGGCCGCGAGGCGTTCCGGGCCGTCGACTCGGTGTCGTTCGACCTGCTGCCCGGCCGCACGGTCGCCCTCGTCGGCGAGTCGGGCTCGGGCAAGTCGACCATCGCCCGCATGCTCGCGAAGCTCGAGAAGCCGAGCTCAGGGAAGATCGACGTGACGCTCGACGACGGCACGCCCGTGATGGGCTCGGTCTACCGGCGACACGTGCAGATGGTGTTCCAGGACCCGTTCGCGTCGCTCAACCCGTTCCACTCCATCGAGCACCACATCGCGCGGCCGCTGCGGATCCACCGCCGCACGAGGGGCCGCGCCGAGACGCACGAGCGCGTGCTCGACATGCTCGAGCGCGTCAACCTGCGCCCCGCCGAGGACATGGCGGCTCGTCGTCCGCACGAGCTGTCGGGCGGACAGCGTCAGCGGATCGCGATCGCCCGGGCCCTGGCCCCCGGTGCCCAGGTGCTCATCGCCGACGAGCCGGTCTCGATGCTCGACGTCTCGATCCGCCTCGGCGTCCTCAACCTGATGGGCCGGCTGCAGCGCGAGGACAACCTCGCCGTGCTCTACATCACGCACGACCTCGCCACGGCGCGGCACTTCTCGGACGAGATCCTCGTGCTCTACCGCGGCCGGGTCGTCGAGCGGGGTCCCGCGGACGACGTCATCCTCGACCCGCACCACGACTACACGAAGCTGCTCGCCCTCGCCGCGCCCGACCCCGAGCGTGTCGGCAAGGTCGTCAGCGACGAGTCGGCCCCCGACCGCTCGAGCATCGACAACTCGATCTGCTACGACCACTACGCCGGCGCGTGGGTGCAGGCCGGGTCCGCCCCGGCCGGCGACGCGCTCGCCGCCAAGGCCGCGGTCCGCTGACGTGCGGCTGCTGCACTGGGGCACCGACGCCCTGCACCTGACCTTCGCCCTGCCCGACGACGCGCCGGTCGCGCTGGTCGCGATCGAGCCGGGGGCGGTGCCGACCGGCGAGGCCGCGCCGGCGCCGGATCAGGGCGCCGGCCCGGACGCGGCCTCACCCGCGCTCTGGCCGGGCGACGTCGGCGACGTGCCCGACCGCCTCCTGCAGGCCCTGGTCGAGGTGTCGGCGTTCGGGCACGGGCGGTTCCCCGGCAGCTTCCGGCACGTCGACACCGTGCTCGGCGCGGCCCTGCGGCACGTGTCGCACGAGGCCGGCGTCGACGACGACGGCACGGCCCGGCTGCGGATCGAGCAGCGCGACGACGCCTCGGGCCTCGTCGTCACCAGCGTGTTCGAGGCGCAGGAGGCGGTGGCCGCGTTCCGCACGCACACCGAGGTCGGCCTCGCCCCCGGCGCCGTCCCGCTCACCCTCGACGCCGTGTCGACGATCGCGACCGGGGCGTTCCTCGGCCGCGACGACGACGTCGACGCGTTCGCCCTCGCGACGGCGGCGAACGACTGGGTGGCCGAGAGCCGCTGGTCGACGACCCCGCTGCGCGACGCCGGGCTCGCGCGCATCGACCGCGACGTGCAGCACCAGCCGCCGCGCACGCGGCTCGTCGTCGGCGACCGCGGCTCGTGGTCGAGCGGCGAGGCCGTGCCCACCGCCGCGCTGCTCGCCCGCGACGGCTCGGCCGCACTCGCCTGGCAGGTCGAGCACGCCGGGCCCTGGCTGTTCGAGCTCGGCGAGACGCGGCACGGTGCCTACCTGCTGCTGTCCGGACCGACCGACCCCGAGAACCACTGGAGCCTCGTGCTCCGCCCCGGCGAGGTCTTCACGTCGGCGTCGGCCTCGGTCGCCGTCGCGGCAGGCGGCATCGACCAGGTCCTGGCCGCGATGACGGCCCAACGTCGTGCCACGCGCCTCGTGCGCGCGGTCGACCACGACCTGCCCGTCGTCTTCAACGACTACATGAACACGCTGATGGGCGACCCCACCACCGAGAAGCTGCTGCCGCTCGTCGACGCCGCGTCCGAGGTCGGGGCGGACTACTTCTGCATCGACGCCGGCTGGTACGCCGAGGGCCACTGGTGGGACACGGTCGGCGAGTGGCAGCCCGCCGCGAGCCGGTTCCCCGGCGGGATCGACGAGGTGCTCGACCGGATCCGCGACCGCGGGATGGTGCCGGGGCTGTGGCTCGAGCCCGAGGTGATCGGCGTGCGGTCGCCGCTGGCCGCCTCCTTGCCGGACGACGCGTTCTTCAGCCGCGGCGGCGTCCGGGTCGCCGACCACGGCCGGCACCTGCTCGACCTGCGGAGCCCCGCCGCGCGCGCCCACCTCGACGGAGTCGTCGACCGGCTCGTCGGCGACCACGGCGTCGGCTTCTTCAAGATGGACTACAACACGATGACGGGCCCCGGCACGGACGCCGGCGGGCTCGCTCCCGGTGCGGGCCTGCTCGAGCACACGCGGGCGCTGCTCGCCTGGCTGGACGACGTCCAGGAGCGCCACCCGCGCCTCCTCATCGAGAACTGCGCCTCGGGCGCCATGCGGATGGACTGGGCGATGATGTCGCGGCTGCACGTGCAGTCGACCTCCGACCAGCAGGACCCGGTGATGTACGCGACGATCGCGGCCGCCGCACCCGCCGCGCTGCTGCCCGAGCAGGCGGGGCACTGGGCCTACCCGCACGCCGGCATGGAGCCCGAGCTGTTCACGTTCTCGCTCGTGAACGCGGTGCTCGGGCGGATGTACCTGTCGGGGCACCTGAACCGGATGGACGCCGCCCAGCGCGACGTCGTGCGCGCCGCCGTCGCGGCGCACCGGGACGTGCTCGGCTCGATCGAGCGGGCCGTGCCGTCGTGGCCGCTCGGGCTGCCGGCGTGGGAGGACGCGTGGACGGCCCTGGCGCTGACCGCGGGCGCGGGTGAGGGTGCAGGCGCCCGCACCGGTGCGGGCGTGGGCGTGGGCGCCGTGACGCACCTCAGCGTGTGGCGGTGCTCGGGCGACGACGACCGCGTCGTCCTCCCGCTGCCGGCGCTGCGCGGGCAGGAGGTGCAGGTGCGGCCGTTCTTCCCGGCCGACCCCGCCGGCTGGTCGTGGCGCTGGGACCCGCAGGAGGCGGAGCTCACGGTGACCGTCGACGTCGCGGGACCCACCGCGCGGGTCCTCGAGATCCGATCGGACGTCGTCGCGTGAGCGCCGTCGTCACGTGGCCGACGGAGGGCATCGCCTTCGGGGGCGACTACAACCCGGAGCAGTGGGACTGGGACGTGCTGCTCGAGGACGTCGAGCTGATGCGCGAGGCCGGAGTCGGCTTCGTCACCGTCGGCGTGTTCTCGTGGATCAAGCACGAGCCGCGTGACGGCGCGTTCGACTTCGACTGGCTCGACCGGGTGCTCGACCTGCTGCACGAGAACGGCATCCGGGTCGACCTCGCCACCCCCACGGCGTCGGTGCCCATGTGGCTGCACCGCCTGCACCCGGAGATCCTGCCCCAGGACGCGCACGGACACCCTCTCGCCCCCGGCGGCCGCCTCGGGTTCTGCCCGTCGTCGACGGTCTTCCGGCGCTACGCGCTGCGCGTCGTCGAGGCGCTCGCCGCGCACGTCGCAGGCCACCCGGCGGTGCGGCTGTGGCACGTGAGCAACGAGCTCGGCGGCGGCAACGCCCGGTGCCACTGCCCTGTCTCGGAGGCGGCCTTCCAGTCGTGGGTCGAGGCCAGGCACGGCACGGTCGAGGCCCTGAACACCGCCTGGGGCACGGCGTTCTGGGGCAACTCGTACTCGTCGTTCGACGAGGTCACGACACCCCGGGGCATCACGGCGCACAACCCGGGTCAGCTGCTCGACTACGAGCGCTTCTCGTCGGACGCGCTGCTCGACTGCTACCGGGCCGAGGCTGCCGTGCTGCGTCGTGTGACGCCCGAGGTGCCGGTGACGACCAACTTCATGGTCGGTCTCGGGCCCGACGTCGTCGACTACCCCCGGTGGGCCGACGAGGTCGACATCGTGGTGAACGACCACTACACCTACGGCCCCGACCCGATGAAGCACCAGGAGCTCGCCTTCGCGGGCGACCGCATGAGGGGCATCTCGGGAGGCGGCCCGTGGCTCCTGATGGAGCACGCGACGGGCGGCTCGACCTGGCACCCGGTCAGCCAGCCCAAGGGGCCCGGCGAGCTGGTGCGGCACGCGCTCGGGCACGTGGCGCGCGGCTCGGACAGCGTCATGTACTTCCAGTGGCGTGCGTCACGATCGGGGACCGAGCAGTTCCACTCGGCGATGCTGCCCCACTCCGGCCCCGAGTCGCGCACGTTCCGGCAGATCGTGGCGCTCGGCGCGGACCTGGCTCGTCTGGCCGAGGTCGCCGGGAGCCGTGTCGTCGGCGCGAGGGTCGCGCTGCTGCACGACGACGAGGCGGGCTGGGCCCTGCGCAGCGGCCACAAGCCCGCCGTACAGCTGGACTACGCCACCACAGCCAGGGCGGTCCATGCGGCGCTGTTCGAGCGGTCGGTCACCGTCGACGTGGTGCCGCCGTGGCACCCCCTCGACGACTACGACCTCGTCGTCGTGCCGGGGCTGTTCCTCGTCGACGACACGACGCCCGCCGCCGTGGCCGCTGCTGCTGAGCGGGGCGCCACGGTGCTCGTGACCTGGTTCTCCGGCATCGTCGACGAGACCAACTCGGTCAGGACCGGTGGTCATCCCGGTGCGTTCCGCGACCTCCTCGGCGTGCGCGGCGACGACTTCTGGCCCCTCGACGAGACCGAGGTCGTCGAGCTCGACACCGGCTGGCGCGCCCGCCGGTGGACGGAGCACGTCACGGCGACGACCGCCGAGGTGGTGGCGTCCTACACGACCGGCGGCGTCTCCGGCGGGGCGGCCGTGACCCGGCGCCCGGTCGGTTCGGGCTCGGCCTGGTACCTCGCCTCGGACCTCGAGCCCGCAGGCCTCGGCGAGTTGGTGGATCGGCTGCTCGACGAGGTCGGGATCAGCCCGGCGGCGGCGACGTCGCCCGGCGTGGAGGCCGTCCGGCGCGCCTCGGACGAGGGGTCGTGGCTGTTCGTGCTCAACCACGCCGAGTCGGAGGGCTGGGCCGAGGTAGCCGGCACCGACCTCCTGACCGGCGCGGTGTGCGCAGGGCGCGTCGTGGTGCCCGCCGGCGGGGTCGCGGTCGTGCGTGAGGCATGTCCGTAGCCCCACCCTGAATCGGAGTCGGCCGCCGGCTCAGCGCCAGCGGTACTCGTGCTCGGGACGGCCCGGCGCGCCGTACCGGGGCACCCGGTCGACCTGGCCCGCGTCGGCGAGGTGCTCGAGGTAGCGACGGGCCGTGACGCGGGAGACGGCGACGGCCGCGGCGACCTCGCCGGCCGACAGCGCGCCTCCTCGGGGCTGCCCCTGCTCGTCGTCGAGAGCAGGAGACGCGCGGACCGCCGGGTCCGACGCGGTCCGCAGCGCCTCGACGACGGCGGCGAGCGTCTCCGGGGCGATCCCCTTCGCGAGCGAGGGGGCGGCGGTCGTGCGCAGCGTCGCGAGGCTCGCGTCGACCTCGGTCTGGGTGACCTGCCCCTCGCCCTGGTCGAGCCCGCGGCGGAACGCGAGGTAGCCGGTGAGCCGCTCCGCGAAGGTCGCGAAGCCGAACGGCTTGATCAGGTACTGCACGATCCCGAGCGACACCGCGCTCTTGACGACCGCGACGTCGCGCACCGCTGTGATCGCGACGACGTCGACCGTCGAGCCGGCGGCCCTCAGTGCTCGGCAGAGCTGGATCCCGTGGATGTCGGGCAGGGTCAGGTCGAGCAGCACGAGGTCCACGCCCGGCTGTCGCAGCCTGTCGAGCGCGGACCGGCCGTCGTGCACCACGCCGACCAGCTCGAACCCGTCGAGCCGCGTGACGTACGCGCCGTGAGCCTCGGCCGTGAGCGGCTCGTCGTCGACGACGAGCACGCGCACCGGGGGCGTCGTCGGGGGCAGGGGCCGGGACGAGGAGGCGTCGGTCACGACCGCACCACCGCCTCCTCGTCGTCGGGCAGGTCGACCGTGATCGTGGTCCCGTGCACCGTCGAGCGGGCGTCGACGGTGCCGCCCGCCCGCCGCGCGACCTGGGCCACGAGCGCGAGGCCGATGCCGCGCCCCTCGGCGCCCCCGGGCTTGGTGCTGACGCCGCGCGCGAAGACGTCTCGCCCCTCGGGCAGCCCGGGTCCGCTGTCGGAGACGGCGATCCGCACGACGCCCGGTGCCGGCCGCGCGAGCACGACGCTCACGGTCGCGGTGCGGGATGAACCGCGTTCCGAACCATGAACTGCGTTCTTTCGCGGTTCATGGTTCGGAACGCGGTTCGAGGTGTCCGCCTCCACGTCGGCCTCGGTACCCGCCCCCGCGTCCGCCCAGCGCGGCGCCGCCGCGTCGAGCGCGTTGTCCACGAGGTTGCCGAGCACCGTCACGAGGTCGCGAACGGGCACCCGAGGCGTGCCGAAGCCGGGCGAGACGTGCAGCTCGAGCTCGACGGCTCGCTCCCGCGCCTGGGCGCTCTTGCCGAGCAGCAGCGCCGCGAGCACCGGCTCGTCGACGGCGGCCACGACCTGGTCGGCGAGCACCTGGCCGAGGTCCAGCTCGTCCGAGGCGAAGCGGAGCGCGTCGTCGGCACGGCCCAGCTCGATCAGGGCGACGATCGTGTGCAGCCGGTTCGCGAACTCGTGGGTCTGGGAGCGCAGGGCCGCCGAGAGGGTGCTCATCGTCCGGAGCTCGTCGGTGAGCTGCCGAAGCTCGGTGTGGTCGCGCAGGGTGGTGACCGTCCCGAGGGCGCGACCCGCGCCTCCTCGGCCCCCGACTGCTCCCCGCCCCATCGCGCCACGCCCGACCGCGACCCGCCCGCCGCCTGCCCCTGCGGCCGGCGCCGCCGCCACCCGCTGGTTCACGACGAGCACGCGGTCGTCGGCGACGTGCACCTCGTCCTGCGCCTCGTCGCCCCCGGCGAGCAGCGCGGCCAACGACGTCGGCAGCGCGAGCTCGGAGACCGGCACGGGACGCCGCCCGACGTCGTCGACGAGCGACGGCAGCCCGAGCAGGAGCGCCGCGTGGTCGTTCGCGAGCGTGATCCGCCCCTGCTCGTCGACGAGCACGAGCCCCTCGCCGACCGAGTGCAGCACCGCCTCGTGGTGGTCGCTGACCCGGCCCAGCTCCTCGGCGCCGAGACCGCGGGTGACCCGCCGGAGGTGGCGGCTGAGCAGCCACGCCGCCAGCGCCCCGAGGGCGACGGTCGCGAGGGCCCCGCCGACGAGCAGGGGGAGGCGGTGGCCGAGCGCCGCGGAGACGCTGTCGACCGTCACGCCCGCGGCCACGAGGGCGACGACGTCCCCCGCGTCGTCGAGCACGGGCACGACGGCGCGGACCGAGGGCCCGAGGGTGCCCGAGTACGTCTCGGTGAACGACCGCCCGGCGAGCGCGGGGGCGATCGTGCCGATGAACGGCCGCCCGATCTCGGCGGGGTCGGGATGCGTGAGGCGGGTGCGGTCGGGCGTCATCACGGTCACGAAGTCGGTGTCGGTGTCGCGCATCAGGTCGAGCGCGTACGGCTCGAGCACGGCGGACGGGTCGTCCGTGTCGAGGGCCTCGAGCACGAACGGGTTGTCGGCGATCGAGGTCGCGAGGGCGGTGCAGCGGGCAGCGGCCGCGCGCTCGGTGTCGGTGCGCGCGCTCGTCCACTGCCACCCCCCGGCGACGAGGGCGAGCACGACGACGCCGACGACCTGCAGGGCGAACAGGCGGGTGGCGATGCTGGCGCGGCGCATCGGACTGCCGGACGGTCCGGTCGCCTAGAGGACGGGCTCGACCAGCCGCACGTGCGAGACGGCGACGCGCGTCGGCTCCCCGGCGAACGCCGCGGCTCGCGCCTCGGACGCCAGGTACTCGGCCTCGAGCGCGAGGAACGCCTCGGCGTCGCCGGGAGCGCTGACGGCCCAGGTGAACTCGTCGACGTCGCGGTCGGCGTACGCGAACTCGATCGTGAAGCCCGAGGAGGTGCGGGCCGGCACGAGCCGGGAGGTGAACCAGGCGACGAAGTCGTCGAGCACCCCGGGGGCGAGCTCGTAGCGGCGCAGCTGGACGGTCTTCGTGGTGACGTCGTCGTCGGTCATGGCGCCACCCTAGCGACCGCCGCGGACACGTCCGAGTCCGCCGCGAACACTATGAACGCAAGCTCGTGCGGCGAGCGCACCGAGGTCATGCTGGCCCGATCCACCCGCCGACCGGCGACGACGTCGTCCCGGTCACGAGCACGAGGACCACCGATGGCAACGACGCCCTCCCCCCGAGACGACACGATCCACCGTTCGCCCCTCTCGCGCCTCCGGCGGATCGAGAAGTCGCACTGGCTCTACATCGCCGTGATCGTCGCGGTAGGGGCCGGCATCCTCGTCGGCCTGACGGCGCCCGACGTCGCGGTGCAGCTGAAGCCGATCGGCACCGCGTTCGTCTCGCTGATCTCGATGATGATCGCGCCGGTGATCTTCTGCACGATCGTGCTCGGCGTCGGCTCGATCGCGAAGGCGGCGACGGTCGGCAAGGTCGGCGGGCTCGCGCTCGGCTACTTCATCGCGATGTCGACCTTCGCCCTGGCGATCGGCCTCGTCGTCGGCAACCTGATCCACCCCGGCGAGGGCCTGATGGTCGGCAGCACCGGCTACGAGGCCCCCGCGAGCGAGGAGGCGGGCGGCACCGCCGGCTTCCTGCTCGGCATCATCCCCGAGACCCTCGTGTCGTCGCTGACCAGCGGCTCGATCCTGCAGACGCTCTTCGTCGCCTTGCTCGTCGGCTTCGCGCTTCAGCGGATGGGCGCGCGCGGCGCGACGATCCTCGAGGGGGTCCGCAACCTGCAGGTGCTGGTGTTCCGCATCCTCGCGATGATCATGTGGGTCGCCCCGATCGGCGCGTTCGGCGCCATCGCGGCCGTCGTCGGAGAGACCGGCGTCGCGGCGATCGTCGCCTTGGCGACCCTGATGGTCGCGTTCTACGTCACCTGCATCGTGTTCGTCGCGGGCGTGCTCGGCACGGTGCTAAAGCTCGTCACGGGCATCAACATCTTCCGGGTGATGCGCTACCTCGGCCGCGAGTACCTGCTGATCGTGTCGACCTCGTCGAGCGAGGTGGCCCTGCCCCGCCTGATCGCGAAGATGGAGCACCTCGGCGTCTCGAAGCCCGTCGTCGGCATCACGGTGCCCACCGGCTACTCGTTCAACCTCGACGGCACCGCGATCTACCTGACGATGGCGTCGCTGTTCATCGCCAACGCGATGGGCACGCCGCTGAGCGTGGGGGAGCAGCTCTCGCTGCTGCTCTTCATGATGATCGCCTCGAAGGGCGCCGCAGGCGTCACCGGCGCCGGCATCGCCACCCTCGCCGGAGGGCTGCAGGCGCACCGGCCCGACCTGGTCGACGGCGTCGGCGTGATCGTCGGCATCGACCGCTTCATGTCGGAGGCCCGCGCCCTGACGAACTTCACCGGCAACGCGGTCGCGACGCTGCTCGTCGGCACCTGGACCCGCGAGGTCGACACGGACCAGGTCGAGCGCGTGCTCGGCGGCCGGTCGCCCTTCGACGAGTCGACGATGAGCGCCGACGGCCACGGCGACGCGGCACGCGCGGCCGCCACGGGGGCCGGTGCCGAGGAGGCGGCGGCCGAGACCACGGGACCGGCGCGCGACGACCGCATCTCGACCGACACCGTGCGGACGATCGTCGGCGGCGACGAGCGGGTCCCAAGGCGCTGACCTGCGGCGGCGCGCGCCGTCGCCGTCGTCGCCAGCGCGAAGCACCCCGTAGTGGACGATGCACCCCGGAACGACGGGGTGCACGGTCCACTACGGGGTGCTCGAGGTCGAGGCGCGAGACGGGTCAGTCGTCGTCGTCCGCCGTCGGGTCCCAGTAGGCCCGGTGCTCACCGACGGTCTCGGCGAGCGCCTGCAGCGCGAACGTGCTCACCCGCGCCTCCTACGCACTCGTCGACGCCGCGTCGGCATCGGCGCGAGTCGACTCGGACCCGGCCTGCGTCGTGCCGGCGCCGGACCCGGAGCCCGTCTCGACGGCCGTGGCCGGGCTGGTCGTCACCTCGATCCGGCGCGGGGCGGCCTTCTGCGTCACCGGGATGACGATCGAGAGGACGCCGGCGTCGTAGTGGGCCGAGATGCCGCTCGCGTCGACTCCCTCGCCGAGGCTGAACTGACGGAGGTACGAGCCGTGCGGGCGCTCCTTCGCCAGCCACTGCGCGCCGGTGCGGGCGTCGGCCGTCCGCTGGGCCTTGACGGTGAGCACCTGGCCGTCCACGTCGACGTCGACGCTGCCCGGGTCGACGCCCGGCATGTCGGCGGAGAGCACGTAGCGGTCGCCGTCGCGGTACAGGTCGACGGGCATCTGCCGCGGGCCCTGCCGCGTCGCGAGCAGGCTGCCGGCGAGGCGGTCGAGCTCGGTGAAAGGATCGAAGGTCATTGCCATGATGAAGAGTCCCCTTCCGTGACGGATTCACTGTCTCGTGGAGAGTTGAGTCGGTGTGGCTCAACTCGGTGACTCGATGGTAGGACGGCGTCACGGCTCATAGCTCGGAGATCGCTCAGATCAGGCTCGGAGTTCGCTCGGAGGAACGACCGGGGGTGCCTCAGGCGCCCCGGACAGCCGCAGCGACCTGGGCCACCGCCTCCTCGACGGCCTTCCGCCGACCCGCGTCGTCGTCGCGCTCGGAGTCGTGCACCCACGCCGTGGCGCCGCGTCGGGCGCCCACGTAGTCGACGATCCCGTGGCCGACCTGCGTCTCGAGCGCCTGCTCGTAGCCGTGCTTCTCGTAGCTCCCGGCGTCGTCCCCGGCCACGAGGAGGAGGTGGACCGTGAGCCTGCCGAGGTTGCGTCGCATCCCGCCCTCCCCCTCCGGCCCGCCCACGTCGAACGCCCAGCCGTTCACGAACACCCGGTCGATCCAGCCCTTGAGCAGGGCCGGCATCGACCACCACCAGACGGGGAGGACGAGCACGAGGTGGTCGGCGGCGTCGAGACGGCGGTGCTCGGCTGCGACGTCGGCGGGGAACTCGCCCCCCACCCGGTAACTGTGCCTGTCGGCGGCGCCGAACCGCGGGTCGAAGCCCTCGGCGGCGAGATCGGCGATCTCGACCTCGCCGGGCTCCAGCGCCGCCCGCACCAGCTCGGCTATGCCTGCGGTGAGCGACTCGGGGTCAGGGTGGGCGGTGACGATGAGCGTCTTCATGCCGTCCAGTCAACCGGCTCGGGCTGGCCGTCCGCCGCTTCCGGGAGTCCTGCTGACCCGCCAGAGTGGCCGACGAGGGCGAGGAGATCGAGGTGCTCGAGCTGCCCTTCGCCGAGGCGCTGGCCATGGTCGACGACGGCCGCATCGTCGACGGCAAGACGATCATGCTGCTGCAGTGGGCGGCGCTGCGCCGGCTCACGACGGGCGGCCTCGGCTAGGGATCGCCGCCGGCGAGGTCAGCCCTCGCGCAGCACCTTCGACATGGCGCGCCCGCGTGCGACCTCGTCGACGAGCTTGTCGAGCCGCCGGATCTGCTGCATCAGCTCGTCGTCGAGCTCCTCGATGCGGACGCCGCAGATCACCCCGGTCACGAGCGACGCCCGCGGGTTCAGCTCGGCCGCCGCGAAGAAGTCACGGAACGACGTCCGTGCCGCCAGGTGCTCGGCGAGCCGCGTGTCGTCGTAGCCGGTCAGCCACGAGACCACCGTGTCGACCTCGGCCCGCGTGTGCCCCTTGCGTTCGGCCTTCGCGACGTAGAGCGGGTAGACGTCGGCGAACGCGGTCTCGAAGATGCGGCCGTTGCGGTCCATGGCGGCAGCGTAGCTGCGGGAGCCGCCCCCGTCAGCCCTCGCGCGCCTCCCTCGCCCGGCCCTTGATCGCCGAGATGACCTCGGTCTTGGCGTCGGCGTAGTCGTTCATGTCGTCCCAGCTGCGGGCGAGCAGGTCGCGCTTCGTCCGTTCGTAGAGGGCGCGGTCGTCGTCGTCACGGCGCAGGTGGTCGCGAAGGAGGAGGTACTCGGCCACCGCAGGAGCCCCGCGGTCGTAGACGTGCACGTGCACGTCCCGCTCCGGGGTGCGCACCAGCCGGTGCCCCGGCTCGCGCACGCGGAGCACGTAGCCGGCGGCCAGCAGGGGCTCGAGCCAGTCCTCCTCGGCGGTGACGTCGTCGACCGCGACGACGAGGTCGACGATCGGCTTCGCGGCCAGGCCGGGCACGGAGGTCGAGCCGATGTGCTCCACGTCGGCCTGCGTCCCCGTCGTCGCGAGGGCCGCGACGATGCGCCGCTCGTGCTCGCGGTAGAGCTCGGGCCACCTCGGGTCGGGGTCGTGCAGCGTGACGGCGATCGCCTCGGGGCCGCCGACCAGGTCGAGCTCGGTCACGTCGGGGCGGCGACGGGTACGGGTACGGGTGCGGGGGCGGGGCTCGTCGGTCACCCGGCCATACTCGCAGCCGTCCGCCTCGCGCTGTCTTCTCGGCACACGGCGTCATCTGCCCCCGAGTTCGTCCATGATGGTCCCGTGACCGACACCGACACCGTGAAGCGACCCGACGGAGCCAGCCGAGACGACGTCCGGGGGGCGGTCGACACCGACCTGCGCGCCGACGTGAGCTTCCTGGGCAGCCTGCTCGGGCGCGTGCTCACCGAGGCCGGCGGCCCCGACCTCCTGGCCGACGTCGAGCGCCTGCGCGCCGCCGTCATCTCTGCCTACGAGGACGCGACCGCGGGCCACGCCGGCAAGACGGACTCCGCCGAGCCGGTCGACCGCGCCGGCGAGATCGTCGCCGAGCTCGACCAGGAGCGCGCCGAGCAGGTCGCCCGGGCCTTCACCGTGTACTTCCACCTCTCCAACCTCGCCGAGGAGCACCACCGGGTGCGCGTGCTGCGCCGACGCCGCGAGCGCGCCGACTCGCTGCCCGCCGCGGTCGAGCGGCTCGTCGACGAGCTGGGGGCCGAGGAGGCGTCGGCACGTCTGCAGGCGCTGCGGTTCCAGCCCGTCTTCACCGCGCACCCCACCGAGGCCCGCCGCCGTGCGGTCGCGAGCACCATCCGCCGCATCAGCGACCTGCTCGACGAGCGCGACGCCGCGCAGAGCACGGCCGACCTGCTCGAGACCGAGCGCCGCCTCCTCGAGGAGATCGACGTGCTGTGGCGCACCTCGCCGCTCCGCACCACGCGCCCGACCCCGCTCGACGAGGTCCGCACCGCGATGAACGTCTTCGACCAGACGCTCTTCGAGGTCGTGCCGCACGTCTACCGCGTGCTCGACGACCGCCTCAACGGCGACGCGGCCGGCCGTCAGCCGGTGGCGGCCCCCGCCTTCATGCGCTTCAGCAGCTGGATCGGCGGCGACCGCGACGGCAACCCGCACGTCACCGCCGAGGTCACCCGCGCCGCCGCCGAGATCGCGTCCGAGCACGTGCTGCTCGGCCTGCACCGCGCGGCCGGCCGCATCGGCGGCACCCTGACCCTCGACGAGGCCGACACCCCGGCCGACGCCGGCGTCCGCGAGCTCGCCGAGCAGCAGCGCGCGCTCGACCCCGACACGGCCTCGCGCATCGGCATCCGCTCGCCCAACGAGACCCACCGCCGAGTGCTCCTGTTCGTCGCCGAGCGGATCGACGCCACGCGCCGCGGCGTCGAGGGCCTCGCCTACGCCGGGCCCGACGACCTGCTCGCCGACCTCCGCACCGTCCAGGCGTCGCTCCGTGCGGCCGGCGCCCACCGCGCGGCCAACGGCGAGCTGCAGAACCTCGTCTGGCAGGTCGAGACCTTCGGCTTCCACCTCGCGGAGCTCGAGGTGCGCCAGCACTCGCAGGTGCACCGCACCGCCCTGGAGGAGGCGCGCGCCGGCGGCGAGCTGAGCGCGCAGACCGTCGAGGTGCTCGACGTGTTCCGCACCGTCGCCTCGCTGCAGCAGCGTTTCGGGCGTCGTGCCGCCTCCCGGTACATCGTGTCGTTCACCCAGTCGTCGGCCGACCTCGCGAACGTCGTCGAGCTGGCCGAGCTCGCCCTCGGCTCGGCCGAGGCGGCGCCCGTGCTCGACGTCATCCCGCTGTTCGAGACGTTCGCCGACCTCGAGGCGTCGACGCGCATCCTCGACGAGGCCCTGCAGACCGACGCGGTGCAGCGTCGTCTCGCCGCGACCGGCCGAAAGCTCGAGGTGATGC
Organism: Frigoribacterium sp. PhB116; assembly: GCF_004364285.1. GTDB lineage: Bacteria > Actinomycetota > Actinomycetes > Actinomycetales > Microbacteriaceae > Frigoribacterium. The sequence continues at coordinate 500,439 of NZ_SOBE01000002.1, forward strand.
TCGGCTACTCCGACTCGTCGAAGGACGTCGGCCCCGTCAGCGCCACCTTCGCGCTCTACGACGCGCAGGCGCGCATCGCCGAGTGGGCACGGAGCAACGACATCGAGCTGACCCTGTTCCACGGCCGCGGCGGCTCGATGGGCCGCGGCGGCGGACCGGCCCACGAGGCCGTCCGAGCCCAGCCGCCCGGGTCGGTCGAGGGCCGGTTCAAGATCACCGAGCAGGGCGAGGTCATCCTCGCGAACTACGGCAACAAGGTGATCGCTGCCCGCCACATCGAGCAGATGGCCGCCGCGACCCTGCACGCGTCGACGCCGTCCACGGCCGCCGCGAACGCCGCCTCCGCCGAGCGCTTCGCCCCGCTGGCCGCGGCCATGGACGCGGCCTCGCGCGACGCCTTCTTCGGCCTGGTCAAGGCCGACGGGTTCGCGACCTGGTTCGCCACGGTCACCCCGATGGAGGAGGTGGGCCTGCTCGCGCTCGGCTCGCGTCCCGCGCGGCGCGGCCTCTCGGTCGAGTCGCTCGAGGATCTTCGGGCGATCCCGTGGGTCTTCGCGTGGACCCAGGCCCGCATCAACCTCGCCGGCTGGTACGGCCTCGGCTCGGCGCTCGCCGCGGTCGGCGACGTGCAGGTGCTGCGCGAGGCCTACGAGGCCTGGCCGCTGTTCCGCACGATGATCAAGAACGTCGAGCTGTCGCTGGCGAAGACCGACGACCACATCGCCCGCCGCTACCTCGGCCTGGCCGAGCGCGACGACCTCGCCGACAGGGTGCTGGCCGAGATGGCGCTGACCCGCGAGTGGGTGCTCGCGACGAGCGGGTCGAGCGACGTGCTCGAGGGGCGACCGGTGCTCAGCCGTTCGGTGCGCCTCCGGAGCCCCTACGTCGACGCGCTGTCGCTGCTGCAGCTGCGGGCGCTGCGGGGCATCCGCCGCTCGGTCGAGAAGGACCCGGCGGACGCCGACCACCGCCTCCTGCTGCTCACCGTCAACGGCATCGCGGCCGGCCTGCAGAACACGGGCTGACCTCTCCTCCCTCATTCAGGAACATCGGTCCTGCGTCTCGCGGCGGGGGGACCGATGTTCCTGAGTCGTGCACGATGCAGGAACGCGATCGACGGACTTCCTGCAGGCTGACGCGCCCGGTCTCGTGCCGCCGGGGCCACCTCCGACCTTCGGTCGATCCCCGAGGAGGCGGCCCCTCCGTACCCTCGGAGCATGAGCACCGAGACCGTGACCGACGGCAGACCCCGTGGCTGGGCCCGCGCCTGGGGCGAGACGTGGCGGCTCCTCGTCGCTCTCGTCTTCGGCCTGGTCGTGTCCCTCGCGGTCTGGTTCGGCGACCCGGCCGGTGCCCGCGACGCCGAGCCGCTCTTCGGCCTCTTCGTGTTCCTCGACGTGCTCGTCGGGCTCACCGTGCTCGTGATGCTGCCGCTGCGGCACCGCGCCCCGTTCGTCCTCACCCTGGTGGCGGTCGTGCTCGCGGGCATCTCGCCGTTCGCGTCGTGCGCCGCGTCGCTCATGCTCGTGTCGCTCGCGACCCGTCGGCGTGCGGCCGAGATCATCCCCGTGGCACTGGCCTTCGTCGTCGCGAGCGTGCTCGGCGAGGTGCTGTGGTTCCGTTCCGAGCCGGTCCTCCCGCTCTGGCAGACCCTCGTCGCGGTCGTCGTCGTCACGGCACTGATCGTCGTCGTCGGTCTCTACATCGGCGGTCGTCGTGAGCTGCTGCGCAGCCTGCGCGAGCGTGCCCGCCTCGTCGAGGAGGAGGAGCACCTCCGCCTGGCCCAGGCCCGCGACCACGAGCGCACCCGGATCGCCCGCGAGATGCACGACGTGCTCGCCCACCGGCTCTCGCTCGTCGCCCTGCACGCCGGGGCCCTCGAGTACCGCGACGACCTCGACCCGGCCGAGACGCGGGCCACCGCGGGCGTCATCCGGGAGAACGCGCGGACGGCGCTGACCGAGCTGCGGGACGTGCTCGGGGTGCTCCGCGAGCCCGGTCCCGACGGCGGCACGGTGGCCGCCCCGCCCCAGCCGACCCTGGCCGGGCTGGACGAGCTGCTCGACGAGGCACGGTCCGCGGGCATGGTCGTCCGGCTCGAGTCGTCGCTCCCCGAGGCCCTGACCGGCGGCCGCGGCGACCCCGCCGCGGCGGACGGCCCGTCCGAGGAGGCGCCTCCCACGACGACGAGCCGGCACGCGTTCCGCATCGTGCAGGAGTGCCTGACGAACGCCCGCCGGCACGCCCCCGGGCAGCCGGTGACGGTGACGCTCGACGGGCGTCCCGGGGACCAGCTCGTCGTCCGGGTGGAGAACGCCCTCGGGGCTGCGTCCAGGGGGGCCGTCCCCGCGTATCCGTCGAGTCCCGGGGCGCCGTCGCCGGCCCTGTCGGCGGCAGGCTCCCTGCGTGCAGGTGCAGGTGCAGGTGCAGGTGCAGGTGCAGGTGCAGGCGCAGGTGCAGGTGCAGCCGCAGCTGCTGGTGCGCGTGTCCTGCGCGGCGGCCACGGCCTCGACGGGCTGGCAGAGCGAGCCCGTCTCGCCGGCGGCACCCTGACCCTCGACTCGTCCGCGGGTCGCCACGTCGTGGAGGCGAGGCTGCCGTGGACCCGGTGACCCGCACCTCCGCCCCGGTCCGCGCCCCCGTGCGTGTCGTCCTCGTCGACGACGAGAGGCTCGTCCGGACCGGACTCCGCCTCATCCTCGGCGGCGAGCCGTCCGTCGAGGTGGTGGGCGAGGCCGGCGACGGCGTCGAGGCCGAGCACGTCATCGCCGAGACCGTTCCCGACGTCGTCCTGATGGACATCCGCATGCCGCGCCGTGACGGGCTCGCCGCGACCGAGCGCGAGCTCGCGCGTCGACCCGACCTCGCCGTCCTCGTGCTCACGACCTTCGACGCGGACGACATGGTGCTCGGGGCGCTGCGCCTCGGCGCCCGTGGATTCCTGCTCAAGGACACGCCGCCGGCCGAGCTGGTGGCGGCGGTCCTCGCGGCGGCGCAGGGCCGGTCGACCCTGTCGCCGAGCGTGCTCGACCGCGTGATCGGAGCCGCGACGGCGTCCGTCCCCGTGCAGGCCGTCGACGGCAGCGCCGAGGAGGCGGCGGCCGCGGCCGACGAGGCCCGGTCCCGTCTCGCCTCGCTCACCGCCCGCGAGGCCGACGTCGTGCGCGGGGTCGTGCGCGGCCGGTCGAACGCGCAGATCGGCGCCGAGCTGTACGTCAGCGTCGCGACGGTGAAGACCCACCTCGGCCACGCCTACGACAAGCTCGGCGTCGACGGCCGGGTGCAGCTCGCGCTGCTGGCGCGGGCGGCGGGGCTCCCCGAGGACTGACGCCGCTCCTCCCCAGGTCACGATTCGACACCGCCTGTGCCCCCGCACGGCCACGACCCGGTGCCGGCCCGGGCGAGATGCCATGATCATCGGCAGAGCAGCGTCCGCTCGCCGTCCAGGAGGTCATCCGTCGTGTCTGTCCGTGCTGTCGTGCCCGTCCGCGTCGCGTCCCGCCCCGCCCGTCCGCGCCTCCTCGGCGCCGTCGCCGGCCTGGCCGGGCTGGTCCTGCTGTCCGGGTGTGCGTCGGCACCGTCGGGCGACGGGGGCGCCGCGACGGCCTCGACGCACTGCGCCCGGATGGTGACCAACTCCGGCGGCCTCGAGGACCGCTCGTTCAACCAGTCGAGCTGGGCCGGGCTGCAGGCTGCCGAGGCCGACGGCGTCGCCGCCCAGGTGCTCGTCTCGACCTCCGAGACCGACCTGGCGCCGAACGTGACCCAGGCCGTCGAGTCCGGCTGCGGCTTCGTCCTGACCGTCGGCTACGAGCTGGCCGCTGCCACCCAGGAGCAGGCCGCGGCGAACCCCGACGTCGACTTCGCCATCGTCGACGAGACCGTCGAGGGCGACAACGTCAAGCCGATCCTGTTCGACACGGCGCAGGCGTCGTACCTCGCCGGCTACCTCGCGGCCGGGGTCTCGAAGACCGGCGCGGTGGGCACCTTCGGCGGCGGCAACCAGCCGCCCGTGACCCTCTTCATGGACGGCTTCGCGCAGGGCGTCGAGGCCTACAACGCCGCGCACGGCGCCTCCGTGCGCCTGATCGGCTGGGACCCGGTCGCCCGCGACGGCTCGTTCACCGGCGACTTCGAGGACGTCAACAAGGGCAAGCAGGTCGCCCAGGCGCTGATCGACCAGGGTGCCGACGTGATCATGCCCGTCGCCGGCCAGGTCGGCGAGGGCGCCGCCTCCGCCGCGCTCGACGCCGGGGGAGTCAGCGTCATCTGGGTCGACAACGACGGCTACGACACGCTGCCCGAGGCGTACCGCCCGATCCTGCTGACCTCCGTGCTCAAGGACACCGAGCAGGCCGTGCGGGAGATCGCCGTGTCGACGACCGACGACAGCTTCACGAACGAGCCGTACGTCGGCACCCTCGAGAACGAGGGCGTCGGCCTCGCGCCGTTCCACGACCTCGAGTCGAGCGTGCCCGCCGACCTCGCCGCCGAGATCGACGCCCTGCGCGACGAGATCGTCGCGGGGACGGTCACGGTCGACTCGCCCGACGCCCCGTAGGCGCGGGCGGACGCCGGACGCCGGACGCCGTACCCTCACCCAGCCGCCAGGCGCCCGCCGAGGCCTATGGCCGGCTGGCGCGCCGTCCGCGGGTGCGACCACCACGTCCGGCGGCTGCAGCTGCAGCGGCAGCGACGAAGCGCTCCGCCCGCTCGACGGTGCGGCCGCGCCCGGCCGCCGCGTCCCACTCGTACACGGTGACTCCGCCGATCAGCACGTGCTCCGCACGGCTCATCACGTCGAGCGGGTCGCCCGACCAGATGACGACGTCGCCGTCGAGCCCGGGCGTCAGCGCCCCGACGCGGTCGTCGAGCCCGAGCATGCGTGCCGGGTTGATCGTCAGCGCCTCGAGAGCGACGACGGGGTCGAGCCCCTCCTTCACGGCGAACGACGCCTGGTGCACCAGGAAGTTGATGGGCACCACCGGGTGGTCGGTGGTGATCGCGACCGTCACTCCGGCGCGGGCCAGGGCGGCGAGGTTCGAGATCGCCCGGTCGCGCAGCTCGACCTTGGTGCGCGAGGTGAGCATCGGCCCGAAGATCACCGGGACGCCCTTCTCGGCCAGCACGTCGGCCAGCTTGTGGCCCTCGGTGCCGTGGTTGACGACGAGGCGGTAGCCGAACTCCTCCGACAGCCTGATCGCCGTCGCGATGTCGTCGTGCCGGTGCACGTGCTGGTCCCAGACGAGGGTGCCGTCGAGCACGTCGGCGAGCGTCTCGAGCCGCAGGTCGCGTCGGAACGGCTCGCCCCCCACCGCCGCCGCCGCGCGTGACGCCGCGTAGAAGCGGGCGTCCTCGAAGGCCTGCCGCAGCACGTACGCGACGCCGAGCCGCGTGGAGGGCAGCACGTCGCGGCTGCCGTAGACGCGCTTCGGGTTCTCGCCGAGCGCGGACTTGACGCTCACGGCCTCCTTGATCACCTGCTCGTCGATCGTGCGGCTGCCCCAGGTCTTGATCGCGACCGTGCGGCCGCCGATCACGTTGCCGCTGCCGGGCTTGACGACGACGCTCGTGACGCCGCCCGAGAGCGCGTCGCGGAAGCCCTCGTCGTCGATGTCGATCGCGTCGATCGCCCGCACCCCGGCGGTGTTCGGGTCGGTCATCTCGTTGGTGTCGTTGCCGACGGGCCCGTTCGCCTCCTCGCTGATGCCGACGTGGCCGTGCGCCTCGACGAAGCCGGGCAGCACCCAGCGGCCCGTGGCGTCGACGACCCGGGCGCCCACGGGCACCTCGACGTCGGGGTCGGCGCCCACCACCTCGACCACGCCGTCGCGGATCAGCACCGTGCCGCCCTCGATCGGCTCGCCCACGACGGGCACCACGCGGCCGCCCGTGATCGCGACGACGACGGACGGGGGCTGCTGCGAACGAGTCATGGACCCACCGTAGGCCCGCCCGCCGACACCCCCGAGGAGGTGCGGCGTCAGCCCCGCGGACGGTCCGCGACCGCGAAGCGCTGGTTCGCCAGCACGGGCAGGGTGCGCCGCGCCGCCGCCACCTCGTCCAGGTCGAGGTCGACGACGAGGAGCCCCGGCTCGGCGCCGAGCTCGGCGACCACGGCCCCGAACGGCGAGGCGACGAGGCTGTGCCCGACGCCGGTCGGCGACGCGCTCGCCGCCGCGGCCGTCGCGTCGCGCTCGGTCTCGGCGTCGCCGGAGACCCTGGCCGCCGCCGCGACCGCCGCGGGGTCGGCCTGCCCGACGGCCACGACGAAGGTCGTGCTGTCGGCGGCGCGCGCACGGGTCAGCAGCTGCCACTGGTCGACCTTGCCGGGGCCGTCGCCCCACGACGCGGCGACGACGCTGACCTCGGCGCCCGACGCGGCGTTCGCGAGGAACAGCGCGGGGAACCGCACGTCGTAGCAGGTGGCCAGGCCCACGACGGCACCACGGCCGGCGTCGTCGCCGCCCCCGTCGCCGCTCCCGACGGCCACGGTGACGGCCTCGTCGCCGCCCTCCACCGAGTCGGACTCCGCGTGGCCGAACGCGTCGAAGAGGTGCACCTTGTCGTAGCTCGCGGCCAGCTCGCCGCCCGGGCCGGCCACGAGGAGGGTGTTCCGCACCGTGTTCTCCTGCCCCGGCGTGAAGGTGCCGGCGACGATCGTGACGCCGAGCCGCCCGGCGAGGCCGAGCACGGCCGAGGCCCAGGGGCCGTCGAGCGGCTCGGCCGACGCGGCGAGGTCGGAGCCGAACGCGGTCATGGCCGCCTCGGGGAACACGACCAGCTCGGCTCCCTCGGCTGCCGCCTCCTCGGCTGCCCGCTCGACCTCACGGAGGTTGCGGGCCGGATCACGGGTGCTCCAGATCTGGGCGAGGGCGATGCGCATGCGCCCAACCTAGCCACGCGCGCCGCCGCGCCGGGGCCGGGCCCTGCCCCGCACCAGCCGCGCGGGGCCGCGCGGGCCTCCGCCGGATACAGTTCACGGCATGATCGACCTCCCCGAAGGCGAGCTGCGCGAGCGGCTGGCCACCGCCCTGTCCGTGCCTCGCTGGGTCGACGAGGTGGCCGGTCAGGCGCCGTTCGACGACGTCGACGCCCTGATCGCCGTCGCACGCCGCGCCGGGTCGCTCACGTCCGACGAGGTCGACCAGGCGCTCGAGCACCACGACCTCGTCGCTGAGCCCGCGACCGGCGACGCGGGCGCCGACGAGTACGGGCGTCGCGAGGAGCGCGCCTCCCACGAGACCGACGACCCGCAGCTCGTCAAGGCCCTGGCCGAGGGAGGCGCGGTGTACGAGGAGCGCTTCGGCCGCGCCTTCGTCATCCGCACGGCCGGCCGCAGCCGCGACGAGGTCGTCGAGGAGCTCGACCGTCGGCTCAAGCTCGACGACGAGGCCGAGAAGCAGGAGGTGGGGGCCCAGCTGGTCGAGATCGCCGTCGTCCGCCTCCGCCAGGTCTTCGCGTCCCGCACGGCCGAGACGGGTCGCGGCGCCGAGACCGCGTCGCCGGCGCGGCCGCTCGCCTGACCTGCTCACCTGACCCGCTCGCCTGACCCGGGCGGTGGACGCGCGCACGGTGAGGAGCGACTCGGACGGGCCCCGAGGGGGCCGAGCGTACGATGGGCGCATGTCCGACGCAGCCCCCGACCGCATCCTCATGTTCGGCGCCGAGTGGTGCCGTGACTGCCGCCGCTCGAAGGCCCTGCTCGACCGCGAGGGCGTGGCCTACGACTACGTCGACCTCGAGTCGGTCGACGACGGGGCTGACCGCGCGTTCGCGATCAGCGGCCGTACGCAGATCCCCGTGGTCGTGTTCCCCGACGGCAGCCACCTCGTGGAGCCGTCCGACGCCGAGCTCTCCGCGAAGCTCCCGCTCGACTGACGTCGGCGCCAGCGGAGGTTCGGACCGAAAGGGACGAAAGAGCCGTGGGCCCGCGGTTCTGACGTCCCTTCTCCGCTAGGAAGCCCCGCCCCGCCCCGCCCCGGCCAGGCCTCAGCGGCGGCGGCGCTCCGCGACGATCTGCTTCACGGTCTCGTCGAGGTGCGGGTGCACGAACTCGTAGCCGCCCTCGACCAGTCGCTCGGGCACGACCCAGCGGCTCTTGAGCACGAGCTCGGTCTCGGTCCGCAGCACGGCGGTGCCGAGCTCGAGCATCCATCGCGTCGCGGGGAGCCCGATCGGCATGCCCACCGCACGGCGCACGATCCCCATCATCGTCCGGTCGTCGCTCGGGTTCGGCGACGACAGGTTCACGACCCCGTCGACATCGTCGTGCTCGCGCAGCCAGTCGATCGAGCCGAGCACGTCGTCGACGTGGATCCAACTGAACTTCTGGCGACCGCCTCCGGCGCCCTGATGGTGGTGGGTGCCGGCCGCGAGCCGCGCCTTCGTCGCCGGCCAGGGCCCGTCGAGCTGCGGCCCGCCGAGGCCGACCCGGGCGAGGGCCATCAGCGGCACCAGGGCGCTGCCGTCGCCGAGCACGATCGCCATCCGCAGGGCGACACGGCGCGTGCCGGGCAGCTCGCCCTCGAAGAACTCGCGCTCCCAGCTCGTGGCGACGTCGACGGAGAAGCCCCGCCCGAGCTCGCCCGTCGACTCCGTCATCGGGCGGTCCTCGGCGTGCCGGTAGATCGTCGCGGTCGACGAGTTCAGCCAGAGCCGAGGAGGCGCGGCGCAGGCGAGCACCGCCTCCCTCAGCTCCCGGGTCGTCTCGACCCGGGACCGCATGATCTCGGCGCGGTTCGCCGGGCCGTAGCGGCAGTTCACGCTCTTGCCCGCGAGGTTGACGAGCAGGTCGGCGCCGTCGAGCAGGCGGGTGATCGCGGCGGTGTCGCCCCAGCGGGCGTCGGGGCCGGATCGGCCGATCTCGCTGACGCGCGCGCCGCGGGCGCGCCAGGCGGCGGCGAGGTGCTGGCCGATGAAGCCGGACGCGCCGGCGATGACGATGTGGTCGGTCACGATGCTGTTCCCCCTGTGTCGTCGGGCTCGACCGAGTAGTCGAAGTGGCCCGTGTACTCGTAGATCCGGCCGACGAGCGGCGCGTCGAGGATCACCGAGACCCGTTGTCGACCGACGGCCTCGTCGAACTCCTCGCGCAGCGACACCCGGGGCGACACGGCGGCGGGCACCGCGACGGAACGCCGGCCGACGCGCAGGCGCATCGTGCCCGACGTCATCGACAGGGCCCCGTCGCGGGCGTGCGCGACGAGGTCGGCCGACCAGCGCCTCCGGTGCCCCAGGTGGTCGACGAGCCCCGTCGGCGACGCGCTGACGGCGTCGACCATGTGGCGCTCGCCCGACGCGAAGCGGAACGTGCGGACCGCCCGGACCACGGGAGCACCCGAGTCGTCGACGTCCGGTCGGTTGGTCACGGTGAAGGGCACGTCGTGCTGCCAGGCGGCGAAGAGCACTCCCTGCCGACCGAGCACCCACAGCACGGGCCAGAGCCAGCGCCGAGGTGTGCCCGCCCGGGCGAAGACGCCCTGGCCGCGTCCGACGGAACCGGCCGGGATCGCCCGGAAGTACGGCAGGAGGCGCGGGTGCAGCCCCGAGAGCGCCTCGCCCGCGGCGGCCTCCCACGGAGACTGCGGGGCGGGAGCGTCGGGCACGACCCGAGCCTAGGCCCGGGGCTACCCTCGCGGCATGGACACCGCCGACACCGCCGACCGCACCTCCGCGCCGCACCCCCTCGTCTCCGTCGCCGAGCTGGAGCGGTCGCTCCGGGGCGATCGGCCGCCGCGCCTCCTCGACGTGCGCTGGCGGCTGGACCGTCCCGACGGCCGGCCGGCGCACCGCGAGGGCCACCTGCCGGGGGCCGTCTACGTCGACCTCGGCTCCGAGCTCGCCGGGCACGGCCTGGCGGCGACGGAGGGGCGTCACCCCCTGCCCGCGCCCGACGACCTGCAGCGGTCCGCCCGCAGCTGGGGGCTGCGCGAGGGCGAGCCGGTCGTGGTCTACGACGACCTGGGCGGCCAGTCCGCGGCGCGGGCGTGGTGGTTGCTGCGGGCTGCCGGCCTCGCCGACGTGCGGCTGCTCGACGGCGGGCTCGGAGCGTGGACCGCGGCCGGCCTGACGGTCGAGACCGGGGACGTGCGTCCGGAGCCCGGAGACGTCGTCCTCGGCTCGGGTCGGCTGCCGACGATCGACGCGGAGGAGGCCGCCGCGTTCCCGGCGCACGGCACCCTCGTGGACAGCCGCGCCGGAGAGCGCTACCGCGGCGAGGTCGAGCCCGTCGACCCGCGGGCCGGTCACGTGCCGGGCGCCGTGAGCGTCCCGACCGCGGGCAACCTCGACGCCTCGGGCCTGTTCCTCGATGCGGACGCGCTGCGGGCGAGGTACGAGGAGGCGGGCGTCCGGCCGGGCGAGCCCGTCGCGGTCTACTGCGGCTCGGGCGTCACCGCCGCGCACGCCGCCGTCGCGCTCACGGTCGTCGGCTACGACCCCGTGCTGTTCCCGGGGTCGTGGAGCGCGTGGTCGTCCGACCCCGGCCGCCTCGTCGCGACGGGCGCCGAGCCCGGCTGACTCACGAACTCGCCCGGGTGTCCTCCTGACTCGTGCACGACTCAGGACGCGCACTCCCCCCGCCGCGCAGCTCAGGACTCGTCTTCCTGAACGAAGACGGGGGCAGGAGGCGCGGGTCAGTCGGCGTGCGTCGGCGAGGGCTCCAGGGTGCGGTCGTCGACGATCGCGTCGACCGCGGTCCGGCGCACGGAGTCGATCCCGTTGAGCGCGGACCCCTTCTGCCGGTACCCCTCCGAGGTCGCGATCACCTCGCCGTTCGCGGCGGTGAGCACGAAGCGGTACTCGCCCGACTCGCCCTGCGTGACGATGAACTTGCCGGCCATGGCGTCCTCCTCGCGTCCGGGGAGCGGCGTCTGCGCGCTCCGCGTCGCGTCAGCATAGGCAGCGCGTGTTTCGTCCGTGTCACGGGGCCGCGACATGACGCCGCGCGACGAGCGACGCGCGTCGCGACGTGCACGAGGCCGCGTCGAGCGCAGCAGCAGCCCCCGCTGCCGCCGCGCTCGCCGCGGCCTGGCCACCCGGCTCTGCCGGGGTCGGTCAGTCGCCGACGAGCACGCCGATGGCGGCCTTGAGCGTGTCGCGGTCGCGACGGAGCTTGGCGACCTCGGCCTCGAGCTCCGCGAGGCGATCGGCGGACGCCTGGTCGGCGCCGTCGCCGCCCTTGGCGCTGGCGCCGCTGCCGGGCGGACGACCGCGTCGGGGCGCGGGCGCGGCGGCCGGCTCCTCCTGCGCGTCACCGTCGGTGCGCACGGCCGAGCCGTCGTCGGCGGTGTCGGCCGCCTCCTCGGCGATGACGGACGCCGCGGGGGCGTTCGCCTTCTCCCAGGCGCGGATCCAGCCACGGAGCGACTGCTCGCCGACCTCGAACTGCTCGGCGGTCTCACGGATGATGGCGCGGTTGCCGGGCTCCGCCTCGCGGCGCTCCAGGACGCGGGCGAGCGACTGCTCGCGCGTCTCGTCGGTGTACTTCTGCTCGAAGGGCATGTCGTGTCTCCGGTCGTGAGGAGGGCGGGGGAGCAGCCACGTGGTGACGGCGCATCCGTCGTCACCACAGGACCGTTGACGCCGACGGTACTGCACTCTCACCTCACATGAGTAGATATAGATAGAAATATGTGATGACGAGCACGGTCTCGCTCGTTCCGTGACCACGCGAGGCCTGCCGCGCCGTACACATGAGCCGACGCGGACGGCGCGGCACATATGAGGACGTGTCATCATGATGCGCAGCACGCGGCGCACGACGTGGCGCACCACGTCCGATGACATGACCACACGTGTCGCGCGTCGACCGTGTCGACCACGACGGCGACCCGGCGCGCAGGAGGCGGTCGTCCAGTCGCCGCCGACCCGCCCGTCCTGAGGCGGATCACGGTGACGACGGCTTAAGGTGGCCGTGTGTGGCGCGCCGACAGACAGCATGACGACGACGACGACGGGACCAGTCCCGGCGTCGCCCCGACGGGTGCGCCCGGGGGAGCAGCGTCCCCGGGCACGGTCAGCCTCGGCGACCCCGGCCTCGCGGTGGGCAACGTGGCCGAGCCGTCCCGCACCGGGTGGCGCGACCAGCTGAGCGTCGTGGGCGGCACCTCCACCCTGCTGCACTTCGGCGACGAGCAGCGGGCCCGCATCGAGCTCAGCACCACCCACCCCGGCGGCCTCGCCCAGTTCATCACCGGCAAGACGACCCTGCTGTCGAGCCTCATCCGCGACGACCTCGCGCTCCGGACCGCCCGCGTCGCCGCCGGCGAGATCGCCGCGAAGGGCCTCGAGCTGAGCACCGTGCGCGGCATCGACGCCGTCCACCTCGCCATCGGCGTCGCCGCGTGGTCGTTCGCCGGCCGCGACCACCGCGCCCCCGTCCTGCTCCGCCCGCTCGCCATCCGGCGCCACGGCCGCGACTTCGAGGTCAAGCTGCTGGGCGAGCCGTTCCTCAACCCCGCGCTCTCCGACGCGCTGCACGACCAGTTCGACATCTCGCTCGACGCCGACGCGTTCGTCGCGCTCGCCGGCCGCGAGGGCGCGTTCACGCCCAACCCCGTGATCGACCGCCTCCGCGGCCTCACGGCGCACCTCGACTGGTTCACCGTGCAGCCGCGCCTCGTGGTGTCGACCTTCGCCGAGGTCTCGACCGAGATGGCCCTCGACGCCCGCGAGCTCGGCCACCCCGTGCTCGACGCGCTCGGCGGCAACGCCATGGCGATCCGCCAGGTGCAGGAGGGGTACCGCCCGACCACGGCGACCCCCCAGGACGAGCGCAGCCCCGAGACCGATACCCTGCTGCTCGACGCCGACCCCGAGCAGGAGAACGTCGTCGCGCAGATCGCGGCCGGCGCCTCGGTCGTGGTCAAGACGCTGCCGGGCACCGGCGGCACGCAGACCATCGTCAACGCGATCGGCCGACTCGTGTCGCAGAACAAGCGGGTGCTCGTCGTCAGCGCTCGCCGCGCCTCCCTGCGAGGCATCACCGCCCGCCTCGCCGACATCGGCCTGCCCGGCGTCGCAGTCTCGCCGACCACGCTGCGCCGCGACGTCATCCGCGCCATCAGCCGCGACGAGAAGGCCACCCACCCGCAGATGGGCGAGGTCGACGACGCGCTCGTGCGCCTCCGCAAGGTGCTCGTCGACTACCGCGGCGCGCTGAGCCGACGTGACGACGGGCTCCGCGTGTCGGTGCTCGACTGCCTCACCGAGCTGTCGCGGCTCGCCCTGCTGCCCGCGCCTCCCGCGACCACCGCGCGCCTCAGCCGCCGCAGCGTCGAGGCGATGGTCGACGGCCGTCGCCGCGTCGCCGAGACGATGGTCAACGCCGCCAACCTCGGCGAGTTCCGCTACGGCCCGGGCGACTCGCCCTGGTACGGCGCGCGCTTCACCGACTCGTTCGGCGCCGGCGACGCCCACCAGCTCGCCAAGAACCTGCACCACCGCGACCTGCCCCGCCTGCTCGAGCGAGCGCAGGAGGTGATCGGCAGCACCCGGATGCGCCCCTTCGAATCGGTGGCCGAGCTGGGCGTCTACCTGCGCCTCCTCATCGAGATCCGCGACACGCTCGACAAGTTCCAGCCCGTGGTGTTCGACCGCTCCGTCGCCGAGCTCGTCGCGGCGACCGCGCCGAAGCGCGAGGCGCCCGACATGTCGAGCGCCAACCGCCGCCGCCTCAAGAAGCTCGCGAAGGAATACGTGCGGCCCGGGGTGCACATCGCCGACCTGCACAGCGCCCTGCAGCGCATCCAGCAGCAGCGCATCGCCTGGCAGCGCTACGTGGTCGCGGGCACGCCGCCCGAGGTGCCCACGGGGATCGCCGACGCGCACGTGCTGCACCAGCAGGTCAGCCAAGATCTGGAGCGCCTCGACTCGCCCCTCGGCCTCCGCGGCGACGACAGCCTGACCGAGATCGGCGTGGCCGAGCTCGGCCCGAAGCTGCGCGACCTCGCCGCTGAGAGCGACGTGCTGCAGAACCTGCAGGAGCGCACCGAGCTCATGACGACCCTGCGCGACCTCGAGCTTGCGCCGCTCATCACCGACCTCGCGAACCGCCACGTGCCCGAGCAGCAGGTCGCCGCCGAGCTCGAGCTCGCCTGGTGGCGCTCGGCGCTCGAGTCGCTGCTCGAGGCCGACCGTGCGCTGCTCGGGGCCAACACCGCCATGCTCGACCGCCTCGAGGCCGACTTCAGGCTCGTCGACGAGGCGCACGCGGCCGGCAGCGCCCAGCTGCTCGGCTGGCAGCTGGCTGAGAACTGGAAGATCGGTCTCGTCGACTGGCCGGAGGAGGCGTCCGCCCTCAAGGCCCTGCTGCGCCAGCCGCACCTCACCGCCCGCCTGCTGCACGACGCCGCGCCGCACCTCTCGCGCGCCATCGCCCCGGTCTGGCTGGCCTCGCCCTACGAGGTGCACACCATCGCCGACACGGTGCCGTTCGACACGGTCGTGCTCGTCGACGCCGGCGCGACGACCATCGCCGAGAACGTCGGGGCGATCCGCCGGGGCAAGCAGACGGTGGCCTTCGGCGACCCCGTGACGCAGACGCCCTCAGAGTTCGACATCGCCGTGACGCCCGGCAAGCAGCCGCCTCGTCACGACGAGGCGGAGCTCGACGCCCTGCACGCCGACAGCGCCCTCGCCCGCCTGTCCACCCTGCTGCCGACCCTCTCGCTGACCCGCAGCTACCGCGCCGGCGGAGAAGACCTCGCCGAGCTCGTCAACCGCCGCTTCTACGGCGGGCGCATCGAGTCGCTGCCCTGGGCGGGCAGCTTCCTCGGGCACGGCAGCATCGCGCTCGACTACGTCTCCGGCGGCACGGCCGTGCCCGACCCCGAGTCCGGTGCCGTCGAGAGCGTCGACGCCGAGGTCGACCGCGTCGTCTCGCTCGTCGTCGAGCACGCGCGCACCCGACCGGCCGAGTCGCTCATGGTCATCACCGCGAGCGCGAAGCACGCCGTGCGCGTGCAGCAGGCCGTGCTCACGGCGGTGTCCGGCCACAAGGACCTGACGGAGTTCGTCGTCGGCGACCGGGGCGAGCCGTTCATGGTCGCCACGCTCGAGCAGAGCGTCGCCCAGAGCCGCGACCACGTGATCTTCTCGATCGGCTACGGGCGCACCCCGCACGGCCGCGTGCTCAGCGACTTCGGGCCGCTCGGCCAGCCCGGCGGGGAGCGTCTGCTCGCCGTCGCCATGACGCGGGCGCGTCGCTCGATGATCATCGTCACCTGCTTCCAGCCCGACGACATCGACGGCGGACGCATGGGCCACGGCACCGTCGCGCTGTCCGAGATCCTCACCGAGGTCCAGGCGCGCACCAGCGCCGAGCACGTGCCGGACGACTCCGACCCGATGCTCGTCGACCTGGCGCGGCGCCTCGAGGCGAAGGGCATCCCCGTCGCCCTCGGGCACCGCGGCAAGCTCGGGCTGGTCGCCGCCCACGACGGCGTCTGCGTGACCATCGAGACCGACACGACGCTGTCGCGCACGAGCCTCCGCGAGTCGCTGCGGGCCCGGCCGGAGACGCTGCGCCGCCTCGGCTGGCACTACGTCCGGGTGCACGCCTTCCAGCTGTTCACCGATCCCGACTCCGTGGCCGCACGGGTCGCCGAGGTGCTGGGGATCGACGGGACGCGCACGCAGGAGGTCCCGACGCTGTCGGCCCGCCAGCACGTCAACCGGCTCTGACCGCGATGACGGAGGTGACGAGCCCGCGCGACCCCGACTCAGGTCCCGCAGGAGGAGCGGGTCGGCCCGCCGACGACCCCGCGGTCGTCGAGGCGATCGCGTCGGCCCCGCTCGTGGTGCGGCGTCGCGGCGGCCGGCGGGTCTCGACCGAACCGGTGCCCGGCAGCGATCCTGCTCCTGCACCCGAGCCTCCTCGGCACGCGTCGGGGGAGAACGACCGTCAGCTCCGCGACGACGTGCCGCCGCACTGGGGCTGACCCCCTAGCTCCCCGCACGCGACGACGGCCCGCCGCTCCCGGTGAGGGAGTGGCGGGCCGTCGTCGTCGTGCGGAGCCGGGAGCTCAGCGGCTGCCGAGCGGTCCGTTCCCGAGGTTGACGCTGCCGCTCGGGGTCGGGTCGGCGGCGTGGCTGCCGTGACCGGCGACGCCGGAGTCGACGCCCGACTGCGCCCGCAGCAGGTCTCGGATCTCGCTCAGCAGCTCGACGTCGGTCGGCGGCACGTCCGCCGGCGGCACGGTCTCGTCCGACTGCTTCGCGAAGGTGCGCTTCAGCAGGCTGTTCACCGGGAGCACGAGGCAGAAGTACACGACGGCGGCGATGATCAGGAAGTTGATCAGGGCACCGAGCACGGCACCGAACTTGAGCTCGGCTTCGGCGCCGCTCACCGTGGGGATGCTCACGATCAGGGCCTTGTCGAGCATCGACGCGTTGAACGCCGCACCGATCAGGGGGTTGAAGATGTTGGTCACGAGCGAGGTGACGATCGCGGTGAACGCGGCTCCGATGACCACGGCGACAGCCAGGTCGATCACGTTGCCGCGCAGGACGAATTCTTTGAAGCCCTTCACAGGTGCGCTCCTTCGGGTCGAGGGGTGGTCGTCGTCGCCGACAACTCAACCACTCCTCGCCCGGTCACGCAGACCGGGGTCAGGAGGAGGAGCCGGAGCTCCCCGACGAGGAGCCGCCCGAGGACGAGCTCGACGACCCGCCCGAGGACGAGCCCGACCCGGTGGACGACGCGCCGCCTCCTGCGCTCTTCTCCTTCGCGCCCGACGACTTCTTGTCGGAGGACGACGACGAGGTCGACGACGAGCTGGTCGAGGAGCTGCCGCTCCCGCTCCGGGAGTCGGTGCGGTAGAAGCCCGACCCGTTGAAGGTGACGCCCACGGGGCTGAACACCTTGCGGAGCACGCCCTGGCAGACGGGGCAGACCGTCAGCGAGTCGTCGGTGAACGACTGGACGACGTCGAAGGCGTTGCCGCACTCGGTGCAGCGGTACGAGTAGGTGGGCACGGGCGTCCTAGCTGTGGGTCGAGGAGGCGGCCTGCGAGCTCAGAACTCGTGGATGCCGCTGGGCGTGACGACGCCGTCGACGGGCTGGTCGTGACGCTCGCACGGCACCTGCTCCACGTACTCGGAATCGAACACCACAGCATAGACCGGCGGTCGCTTCTCCATCGATCCGAGGGTCTTGTCGAAGTAGCCTCGGCCCCAGCCCATCCGCATCCCCGTGTGGTCGACGGAGGCGGCCGGCACGATGATGAGGTCGACGTCGTTGATCGCCATCGGGCTGAGCACCTCGCCGACCGGCTCGGGCAGGTCGAACAGCCCGAGCGTCTCGGTCTCGCCGTCGCCGACGGCCCAGTCGAGCAGCCCGTCGGGACGGGAGATGGGGAACAGGACGCGGACGTCGTTCTCGTAGGCCCAGTTGAGGAACGGCCGGGTGTTCGGCTCGTCCGCGGTGGAGAGGTAGGCCGACACCGACCGGACGGAGAGCCCGGACGCGAGGTCGACCAGGTGCCTCGTCAGGCCCGCGGTCGCCTGGTCACGAGCGTGGTCGCCCTGGTTGCGGCGCCGCTGTCGCAGCTCCGCCCGGAGTGCGCGCTTGGCGTTGCCGACCTCGTCCGTCATGTCCCCGATGGTACGGGCACGAAATGTGCCCCCCGCGGAACGCCGCGGGTGGATACGCTGAGCGGCATGGGCTTCACGATCAGCAAAGCAGTCATCCCCGCCGCCGGCCTGGGTACCCGATTCCTCCCCGCGACCAAAGCAATGCCGAAGGAGATGCTCCCCGTCGTCGACAAGCCGGCGATCCAGTACGTCGTCGAGGAGGCCGTGAACGCGGGCCTCACCGACGTCCTCATGATCACCGGGCGCAACAAGAACGCCCTCGAGAACCACTTCGACCACGTGTCCGAGCTCGAGGAGACCCTGAAGAAGAAGGGCGACCACGACAAGCTCGCCAAGGTCAACCAGTCGACCGACCTGGCCGACATGCACTACGTCCGCCAGGGCGACCCGCTGGGCCTCGGCCACGCGGTGCTCCGCGCCAAGATGCACGTCGGCCGTGAGCCGTTCGCCGTCCTGCTCGGCGACGACATCATCGACGCCCGCGACCCGCTGCTGACGCGCATGGTCGAGGTGCAGGGGCAGAAGAACGCGACCGTGATCGCCCTGCTCGAGGTCGACCCCTCGCAGACCCACCTCTACGGCATCGCCACGGTCGAGGAGACCGACGAGGACGACGTCGTCAAGGTCACCGGCCTGGTCGAGAAGCCGGCACAGGGCGAATCGCCCTCGAACCTGGCCATCATCGGTCGCTACGTCATCCGTCCCGAAGTCTTCGACGTGCTCGAGAAGCAGGAGCCGGGCAAGGGCGGCGAGATCCAGCTGACCGACGCCCTGATGAAGATGGCCGGCGCAGAGGAGTGGACCGGCGGCGTGTACGGCGTCGTCTTCCGCGGCCGCCGGTACGACACGGGCGACAAGCTCGACTACATCAAGGCCATCGTGCAGCTCGCGAGCGACCGGGAGGACCTCGGCGACGAGCTCCGCCCGTGGCTCAAGGAGTTCACGGCAGGGCTGGAGTAGGCGACCACCACGTGAGCAGCATCCCCACGCTGGCGGAGGGGCGGGTCGTCATCCGGCCCCTCCGCCTGCGTGACACCCGCGACCTCGACCAAGCGCTGGCTGAGAACCGCTCGTGGCTCCGGCAGTGGGAGGCCACCAACCCGAACGGGTTCACGAGCCACGACGTCCGCGGCAGCATCCGCTCCCTCCAGGTGAACGCCCGCGCCGGCCTCGGCCTGCCGTTCGCCATCGAGCTCGACGGCCGCTTCGTCGGGCAGCTCAACGTCAGCGGCATCACCTACGGCTCGCTCGGCTCGGCGACGATCGGCTACTGGGTCACGCAGTCGGCAGCCGGGAACGACGCGACCCCGATCGCGGTCGCGCTGGCCACCGACCACTGCTTCCGTGCCCTCGGCCTGCACCGGATGGAGATCTGCATCCGCCCCGAGAACGGTCCGAGCCTCCGCGTGGTCGAGAAGCTCGGCTTCCGCTACGAGGGGCTCCGGCGTCGCTACATCCACATCAACGGCATGTGGCGTGACCACTTCTGCTTCGCGCTGGTGGCCGAGGAGGTGCCCGAGGGCGTCCTGCACCGGTGGCGGTCGGGCACGGTCCCGGTCGGGCAGGGCAGCGTGCCGCCCGACGCGCTGGCGGAGGCCGAGCGGCAGCTGCCGCTCTAGGCGGGTCTGCTGGAGATCTGCCCGGATCTGGCCTGGATCCGCGCAGAACTGGGCGAGACACACCCCACGACATGGCCGACGCGCCGTGCCGCCGCTCATACCCTCGTCAGCATGGACATCGGGTCGTGGGGCGGGGGCCTCGTGCTGGCGCTCGTCGCCGTGCTCTGGCTCGTCTACCTCGTGCCCACCTGGCAGCGCCGTCGCGAGTACCTCGCCACCGAGCGCAACGCCGTGCGCCTGCAGCAGACCCTCCGCATCCTCGCCCAGACGGCCGAGCTGCCGGAGGAGGTGCGGATCGAGGCCAACGCTCGGTCCGTCGCCGACGCGCAGCGCATCCTCGCCCGCGAGGAGACGAAGCGTGAGGCCCTCCGCCGGGCCCACGAGGCCGCTCGTCAGCGTGCCGTCACCCGCGAGCTGGCCGCAGCGGCACCCGTGCTCCGTGCCGCCGACCACGATCCCGCCCTGGCCGCCCGCCGCCTCCGTCGTTCGCGTCTCGTCTCGACCGTCGTGCTCGTGCTCGGGGCGGTCGCGATCGTCGCGGGCATCGCGACCTCGTTCTGGGTCGCCTCGATCGCGGGGCTCGTCTTCGGGGCCGGAGCGGTCGCGATGCTCGCCCAGCTGGCCGCGGTGTCACGGGCGCGGGCGCGGCGTCAGGTCGCCTCCGCTCCTCGCGTCGGCCAGCCGCTCAAGGACTTCTCCTCGTCGCTCGCCGACCCCGAGGCAGAGGTCGAGGCCGAGTCGCGGGAGTGGACCCCGGTCCCCGTGCCGACGCCCCTGTACCTGCGCCGCGGACGCCAGCGACCCGCGTCCCGGCCCGCAGCCACGGCGGCGGCGTCGGCTCCCGCCGCGGAGTCGCCCGCAGACGACCTGCGACGTCAGTCGGAACGCTCCGTCCAGGCGCTGAGGGAGTCCCAGCGGGCACAGCACCAGGCGCTGCGCGAGGCCGCTCGGGCCGAGGCGGCCCTCTCCGCGCCCCGGGCGGTGCCGGCGCCCGCGACGTCGAGGGCACCTGCCGCGCAGACGGCGGCTGCCCCCCCGCCGCCGCCTCCCGCCGCCCCCAGCCGCTTCGCGCGCATGGGCATCGTCGACGACCTCGGCGAGCCGAGCTTCCGCCTCGACGAGGCGCTCGAGCGACGCCGCGCGGTCTGAGCCGCCTCGGGGAGGCGGGCGTCGCGTCGATTCGGACCGGCGCCTCCTCGGGTGCTATCGTTGCGGAGCAGGTCTGGGGCTATGGCGCAGTTGGTAGCGCGTCTCGTTCGCAATGAGAAGGTCAGGGGTTCGAATCCCCTTAGCTCCACCATCAGACAGCCGGTTAGGCACGAGGGATCGTGCTTAACCGGCTTTCTTCGTCGGGTTCGGTGCGCCCACGACTGCAGCTACGTTCGTCGAATGCGCCTCACTTGGGGGGCGTCAGCATTCATGTTGGCGACTCCTATGGGCACCCCGGATTCAGCGTGTCCGAATCCCTACCCGCTCTCTACCTCCAAGTTTGGCGTCTTGATGCATGAGGTGCCTCGGTCGGCGCAGATCTAAGGGTCGCGGAACGACGTTGAGAGCCACCGGATGGTCGTCGTGTTTAGTCAGTCACGCCACCATTAGCCCCTGTGACCTCGCTTGTCATGAGTGGCGTCCATCGCAATACCGAAAAAAGTTCGCCACGGCTCCGCAGGCGGGGGTGTTGCCGAGAGCCGAGCTTATGCGTCGTCGGAACGCCTCTCAGAGTCGGCATCGTGGTGTTCCGCCTCGCGCGCGAAGTCCTCAGCAATACCGCGAAGAATCCTTGCCGTGCGGGGCCACTTGTTGGTGATCTGCGCTGACCATGCTCGGTAAGTTTCTTCCAACGTCCTTTCCTGGGTTCCGCCGTCAAAAAGATCCCGAGAGTGCACACCACGCTGGTTGTAGCGGCCGATCGCGAGGCCCGCGTCGAGCCGGGCGCTGCCGACGTTTTCGATGATCTCGCGCACTGGCTCGGCAGGCCAGGCGCCATCGGTACCGGTAGGGCTCGTGGCGAGAACCTCACCAATGACCTCGTCACCGATAGACATCCGCGCGGTCTCAGAGAAGGCGAGCCGTGCCGCTCGGACCCAAGTCGTGAGATGGTTCACGTCGACCGTGCCGTCAGGTCGCCCACCAGGAATCGCGCTCCATTCGTGCAGCACACTCCACGAAAGGTGCGCTCGCGCTTGATCTTGGGCGGACGGATCGCCAGCTGGCTCGTTCTCGCCTCGGTAGACCATGCTGACGAGCGCGACGAACTCTGTTGGGTCCTCGTTCAGGAGCCCGTAAAGGGCTGCTGATGGCCGATGATCATGGAGAAGCTCAAAAAAGGTGAACTCGAACGCCGGCAGTCGTGGGTGATCAGGTGCCTCCTGCTCTAGGAAGGTGAGTACCTGTTCCAAGTGGTGCGACGTTGCCTGATGGTCCGTTAGTGGTTCGTGCGTCATGACGAGTGCATCCACAACGAATTCGACGATGGAGATTCCTGGCTTAGGTTCCGAGGTCAACGAAGCCGAAAGTAAGTCGAGCGCTCGCCAAGGACGCTCGTGTCCACAGAGAAGCCGGAGGGCTTCCTCGAGTTCTCCCGGCTCCACGTGAAAAGGGCGGACGCTCTTCCAGTAGCTGTCTCGAAGCGGAGCTTCAAGAGTCGAAGCCCATTCCCACTGGGCTCGCCCAAACGGAAGCGTGCCCAAGACATTTACCTGGGCGCGCTCACTCTCGACGTGACCGGAACTGAGAATTGTCTCAGCTTCTGACAAGCCGTTCTCGGCAATGCGGCTCCCTACAAAAGCGACTGCAACCTGGGCAAGGTTCTGCTGATCGCTATCGAGCCAGTCGAGGAGTTGGCCGTCAGGCGCATCGTTTCGAGCGCCCAGAACGGTGCCCAGCGATCGTGCGTCTTCGACTGCGAGGGCGAGCCTAGTGAGCGCATTTATTCCCTGCGAAAGAACAGCTTCCACCGCGTTGCGCTGCAGACGGTCTCGCTCGATTCGGTACTTGTCGGTTGACCGAGGTGTACCCGGAATCGGGGCCCGCCATCCGAAGGCGCTGACAAAACGCATTGGATCGTCGGCTGGCTCGATGACAGCAGCGATGGCCTCGAGACGTCGCAAGTGTTTTTCAGGCATCGCCCACTGACTCGTGCTGAACTCACGATGCTGGAGAGTCTCGTTCTCGATCGTCTGCCAGACGGCGGTTCGTTCGGCTTGTGACCAGGTACCCTCTAGCGCAGCCCGCTCGAGTGCGTCAAGAGACCCGTCTCGAAAGGCCGGCGGTAGCTCGTCGATCTTCGGGATGAGGTCACGCCATCGATCGGCATTGGCTCCGGCAGCGTCTGTGGACAGAGCTGTCATAGCTTCCGTGAAACGGCCCCAGTCCGCCCACGTCACCGACTCCCTCGTGGCGGTCCAATCCCGGTGCTTCGGCTTCTGCGGCGTTAGTGCCGTCGCATGGCGAGAGGGCAATAGGGCGAGGATGAGCTTCCACCCAACCTGCGGGTCTCGGAGATGGAGCTGGCGAGCAAACTCGACCTTGTCGTCGACGCTCGCACCGCTATTCATAAGCCAGCCGAGTTCGACACTTGCGAGACTCTCGGCAGGACGGTTGCTAAGTCGTCCACCCGGGTCGATGTGTGTCAGCTTGGCTAGCACCGATGCGCTGCGAGAGAAGTAGACGGGGGACCAACAGAGCAGTTCGAGCGCCCAGAGAAGATTGGGGTGAGGGGACGATGGGCCCCAGAAGTCGCCGGACTTGTCTTGGAAGAGGTCCGCTGACTGCGGTTCTGCGGCACCGAGATCACTGTCCACGAAATCCAGAAAGATATCCGGTGACGCCTCGGCCAGAGCGGCAAACGATCTTGAGAGTTGACTCCAGCCAGAACCCCTGCGGGTGCTCGCCTCTGTTAGTAGTCGGTGAACGATCTGGTCGATCTGACGTTGTATCTGCAAGGTGGGTAAATCTTCGCTGGTGGCTGCCGCGAGGGTGAGGGCGTTTGCCATTCCACGCTTCAGAGTCTCGGAAGTTTTTGGCCGTGTCCCGCTCGCCTGGGCCTGCATGCGCTCGAAACTGCCCATGCCGTCGTATGGGTCTACTTCAAGAAGCACCTTCGTCACGACGTCGGACCAGACTCGGTAGTGGTCCGGGCTTAGCTTGGGGAGGAGGCTGAGCGCCGCCTCCGCGGGCGACGCGAGAGTCCAGTTCCCACCAGAGCGCACGAACGGGGGATCCGGTTTGGTGGCGAGCGAACTCAGGAGGAGTTCGATCTGCGCCCTAGGTATTCCGGTGAGTTGTTCGATGACCGCTTGGTCGCCTTCCGAGGCCGTCCATGAGCCAGCGGAAATCAGCGGCGCAAGAACTGCGGCTGTATCTGCGTGTTCAACCCAGGGAGGAAGCTGGTATCTAGACTCGCGCCCGATCCGTCGGAACAAGGCTGGCATGCTCCGGCGAGCGAGGGCCACGAGGCTCGCTCGGTCCTGATCAGGAACTTCGCTCAATGCTGCCGCGCCCTCCACGCGTCCGATTCGTGGGAGGGCTATGTGACGGTCTCCCCGCACGATGTCGGCCGTTCCTGCTGGAAGAATCACCTGGTGGCCGCGATCAATCGCAGCACCCAGATCGAGGCCATCCCTATGAAGGGGAATCAGGATCAGCTGCTCGCGCGATTCGGAGATGCGCTGCCATGAAGACTCGTCTTGTACGACGACCATTCGCTCGCGAGCATGGTCGACATGTGCGATCGCGGCGTAGGCAAAGGCGATGACCTCGTCGACCCACGGGGAAGAGATCGTTATGGGCTCAGCGTTCGTCCCCGCCCTGAGGAAGCTTTCTAGCTTCTCCACTTCGGACTCGCGACCGGCGATGAAAAAGCTCTCTGGAAGTCTCGGGCTGGTGCGTGACGTGAACCGATCCCACCATGTCGTGATGGTGTATGCGTCGCGCGGCCGGTAGCCCAGGCGTTCGGACAGCCAATAGTGGACGGCTGGTGCTGTGAGCAACCATGCCTCTATCGAGTGAGCGTCTAGTGCGCGCACCCCTGCGAAGTGTCCGTCGCGAGCTCGCTCGGCGGCCCAGTCTTGACCTCCTGCCCAATTTCGCGGCGTTATGAACACGAAGGTCGCGCGGCAGTCCTCAGCAGATGGAGGGACTCGCTTGTCGTAATCGCTTTGCGCTTTCTGTCTCGGTTTTGCGTCCGTGCCGAGCTCGAATCGAAGCGGTCCGTTCGGCAGAACCAGCGCGCTGATTGAGGCAGCGGTGCCGTCCCACCCAGGTGCCGCCACGCCCTCATGGGCACGCATCTCCAGATCCGTGACACCGGGCGTGCTGGCGAGGAGGCGGCGTACGAGGTCAGGGAACGCGCCCTTAGCATCGAGCGTGGCGCCCCATCGATCAATGTCTAGCGCGCGAGCAAGCTCTGGCCCGATGGTGCTGAAGGAAGGGGCGGCCACGGACTTCGATTCGCCCCGCTCTCGAGCTACTCGTTCGACGTACAGGCGTGAGAATCGGTGTGCCGAGGATCCAGGCACTCGGGAAGACACCAAGACTCCCGATTTCACCCAATTGCGGACGGTGTTCACGTGAACACCAAGAGCCATGGCTGTCTGTCGCACGTTCAGAAATTCGCCCGCTTCGTCATTCATGACACGAACCTAGCTAATTGTGGACTTTGTGTGTACAGCGATCAGGGCGCTTATCGCTGCCCAGAGGATTCGGCGTCAGGCAGCCTCGGCTGCATTGAGTAAGGAGGCGTCCCATTCGAGTGCGCCGACGTCTCTGTTCACTGCTCCAAAGTGAACTCGAAGGCGCGGGCCACGCCCGCCAGGCAGCCTGCCGGACATCCTCGCGCGCGGGTCTTAACGCCCTGGCCGGATTGCGGCACGCCGACGAATCAAGAAGGCCGCGACTGGACTATCCGCTCAGGCCACGAACGGACTTATTGCTTGTGCGGCCGCAAATCCCCCACCGCCAACAAGCAGCAACCGTAACCCGCCACCAGCCAAGTAGCGGCAGGAGAAGACTCCCTAGGATCCCCGCCAAAACGCCCCAGAAGAAAGTCACCCGGCCGGCATCTCGTTCCGCCCTCGAATCAGTGATGGTGCCGGATGGGGTCAGAGTCGCGCGAGATGTTTCGACCCACGTCAATGGTTCACGCGTGATTGGCTCGATGGACACCGACTCGAGCCGGTCTGCAGGGGAGAGTCGTCCGTAGCTGACGGTGATCGACAAAGGACTAGGAACCTTCAGCCCTGTGAAATCGTCGATAACAATTTCGGCCTCGTCACCGATCGTGGCCGGCAAGTAGGTCGTTCCGACGGTGGGTAGCTGGAACACTTCAGTTTGGCCTGACTTGACGAGCGTCGATGCATAGGCCGAGATGTCGAGGTACGCGATTCCGCCACCATGTTCGCCGACGGGCTTGAGTCGCCCGGATACGACGACGATGTCTTCCTTAACCTCGTTTGAGGCCCAGGCGGAATCGGGTGAGCCGCTGGTCTCGATACAGGCCAGCTCCGGAACCGCGCTAACAGTCGCCGATGAACATCTGCCATTCGAGCTCTGTCGGTCACTCTGATCTGCAAGGTCGTCTCGCGGAAGAGCGGATCCACCAAGTGCTATGAAAAACGTTGGCATGTCATTCTGGTCGAGGCCTTCGGCCAGGACGCGAACGACGTACGCATCTGAGGCGTAGTCCTCATTCTCCATTGTCGCCAAGGCCGAGGTGACCTCAACGTTGAGCTGAGCTCTAACGTCGGGACGATCAAAGTAGAGATTGATCGATCCAGGCGGCGGAGGATCGCCGATCGTCGGCAGAGCGGCGTCGAACTGATTTACGAGCCCCACAGTCCCGAGACCAAGAGCCACGGTCCCCAGGACTGCGATCACCAACCTTGTCGTTGGAAACCGCGGCGGAGCGGCCGAGCTGGCCGGTCCCGAAATGGTTGCCGCGGGCGTCCTGACCAGACACCGTGCTAGCGGGAGTAGTAGCAAACCTCGAACGAGTTTGGAGGTCTTTGAAGACACGAAGTATAAGCTAGCGGATGGGCTGTCGTGCGCATTTAGTTAGGGGCAGATGCTCCGCCACGGGACGTAGTTCGGAGACTCCCTTGCAGCGCAGGCACGGCGTGGCGGCGGCCAGCGTGGGGCGTCTGGCGCGACTGGGCCGTGCGGGCAGACGGGCCGACCGCTGGTCCGCGAAGATGGAGTCGTGCCCCTCGACTCCCGTGACCCTGACCTGCTCGCGCGCCTCCGGGCCGACCTCGCGTCCTCCGACTTCACGGTCGACCGGCTGACGGGGCCCGACGCCTGGGGCGCGAGCGCGGGCGCGGCACTGTTCCGGGGAGAGCGCGTCGCGGCCCGTCGTGCGCTCGTGAGGAGCGCCTCCCGCGTGCCGTCGCTCCGTCCGGCGGCGACGCTGGCGTCGCTGCTCATCCTGGGATGGCCGCAGCCGCTCGCCGACGTGGAGGCGGCGCTGCCGACCCTGGGGGCGGCAGGCGCTGCCGCGCTCGGCCTGATCGAGGCCTCCGACGACGAGGTGCGCGCGCTGGTCGACCTGCGGCCGTACGCGTTCGTCGACGCGTCCGGCGAGGCCAGCTGGTGGATCGCCTCCGACCTCGGCGAGCTGGCCCTCGGGGGCGCGCTCCGCGAGGACCACGTGCTGGGGGTCGGCGGGGCGTCGGCGACGCTGGCCGGGCTGATGATCCCGCGCACCGTCGACAGCGCGCTCGACCTCGGCACGGGCTGCGGCATCCAGGCGCTGCACGTCGCCCGGCACGCCCGCCGGGTCGTCGCCACCGACATCTCGCAGCGCGCCCTCGACTTCGCGGCCTTCAACGCCGCCCTCAACCTCGTCGACGGCATCGAGTTCCGGCTCGGCAGCCTCTTCGAGCCCGTCGAGGGCGAGTTCTTCGACCACGTCGTCTCGAACCCGCCGTTCGTCATCACGCCCCGGGCCGAGGGCGTGCCCGAGTACGAGTACCGCGACGGCGGCATGGTCGGCGACGACCTCGTCGCGTCCGTCGTGTCGCAGGTCGGCGCCCAC
This sequence comes from Frigoribacterium sp. PhB116, assembly GCF_004364285.1. GTDB lineage: Bacteria > Actinomycetota > Actinomycetes > Actinomycetales > Microbacteriaceae > Frigoribacterium. The sequence goes on from NZ_SOBE01000002.1 coordinate 527,688, forward strand.
CTCACGCCGGGAGGCGTCGCGCAGCTGCTCGGGAACTGGGAGACAGGAGGGGCGGACGCGGCTGCCGGGAAGCGCGGGGCGTACTCGGTGGCCGACTGGGTCGCCCGCGGCGGCGTCCCGCTCGACGTGTGGGTGGTCGAGCGCGAGCTGCAGGACCCGGCCGCCTACGCCGAGACCTGGATCCGCGACGGCGGCACCCGTGCGGGCACCGCCGACTTCGAGCGGCTCTACGAGGCCTGGCTCGGCGACTTCGAGCAGCGGGGCGTCGTCGAGGTCGGCTTCGGCTACGTGACCCTGAGGCGACCTCTCGACGCGGCGACGGAGCCCGTGGTCCGCACGGAGCGCCTCCTCGGGGGCCTCGGCTCGAACGACGTCGGCCTCGGTCGGCACCTCGGGGCGACGCTCGACGCCGTCGACCTGCTCCGCTCGCTCGACGACGACGCCCTGCTGGGCACCCGTCTCACGGTCGCCGGCGACGTCACGGAGGAGCGGCACTACTGGCCCGGCAACGACGACCCCACGGTCATCACGCTGAGGCAGGGAGGCGGCTTCGCCCGGTCGGTCGAGTCGGGCACGGCCCTCTCGGCGCTGGTGGGCGCCTGCGACGGCGAGCTCAGCGTCGGCGCGATCGTGGGCGCGCTCGCCCACCTGCTCGAGGCCGACGAGGGCGCGCTCACGGCCGAGCTCCTGCCCCGGGTGCGCGAGCTCGTGACGACGGGGATGCTCCGCGCCTGATCGCCGAGCGGGCAGGGCCGCGGTGCCCGCTCGGCTCCGACGGGCTAGAGGTCGTCGCCCGTCTCGTCGTCGGCCGCCGCTGCCTCCTGCTTGCCGACCCGGTCGCCCCAGGTGCGCCAGCTGTACTCGGGCACGAAGCCGAGCAGGTCGCGGGCCTTGTCGCTGCTGAGCAGGGAGTCCGTGCCCTCGACGGCGGCCCGGCGCTCGACGGTCGGCCAGAACTGGTCGGCGAGCAGGGCGGTGGGCGTGTTCATGACCGTGTCGGTCGCGGCGATGATGAACGCCTCGAAGCCGACGAGGTCGCTCTCGAGCGCCTTCCGCACGGCCTGGGCACCGTCGCGGGCGTCGATGTACGAGAAGAGGTTGAACGTCTTCTTCTCGGGGGTCTCGTCCCAGGGGTACTCGGAGTAGTCGCCGTCGTCCATGACGTTCGAGAAGCGGAGGCCGATCATCTTCAGCTGGCGGTCCCAGCGGGTGAAGTGGCGGGCCATCTCCTCGTCGAGGGCCTTGCCGAGCGAGTACGACGACTCGGGCCGCACGGCGTACTCCTCGTCGAGGGGCAGGTAGGGCGGGTCGAGGTCGAACGGGATGCCGAGCAGGGTCTCGCTCGAGGCCCAGACGACGTTGCGGATGTGGGCCGCACGGGCTGCGGCGAACACGTTGTAGCTGCCGGTGACGTTGTTGTGGAAGAGGGTCGCGTTCGGCACGAGCCCGGGCGCCGGGATCGCCCCGAGGTGCACGACGGCGTCGATCGAGTCGTAGCGGTCGTCGACGTGGGTGAGCGCCTGCAGCACCTGGCCGTAGTCGGACAGGTCGACCTGCACGTACGTGACGCCCTCGACCGGGTCGGGGCTCGGCACGCGGTCGAGCAGCACGACCTCCCAGCCGTGGGCGGCGAGGTCGCGGACGACGGCTCGGCCGAGCTTGCCGCTGCCTCCGGTGACTGCGACGCGGAGGGCCGCGGGGGACGGGGTGGATGACGACATCGTCTGCACTCTTCCTGGGGTCGGGGCGGCGCTCGGTGCGCCTGCTCCTGTCTACCGTGTCGGCGCTGGACGTGCGCGACGGAGCCGCGGGTACGGTCGTGCGGGACGGGGCCGTCCGGGCCCCTCCGCCGCCACGGCGACGGACGACACGAGGAGGCGCCCCATGAGCGACACCCAGAGCCACGACCCCGCAGACCACGACGTCGACCCCCGCCACGACTCGGCCGCCGTGCACGGGGACGACCCGGCGCCCGTCGAGGAGCACGCCGGCTCGGCCGCCGACGACGCCGCTCGCGAGGGCGCCGTCGAGCAGGTGGACGACACGCTCGGCGGGCACATCCCGCTGCGCTGAGCCCGTTGGCCGCGGAGCGCAGCTCCGCAGCCCCTCGGTGCCCCCAGTTCTAGTCGGACGCATGAATCACCCGCCGTTCACCCCACCGCGCCGAAGAGGCGCGGGCTACAGTGCAGTGTGCTCACCGGCTGGTTACCGGGGCACATCGCGCCCGTCATCGTCGACGTGCGACCGAGCGTGGTCTCCTGATCCGATCCCGCCCGGCCCCGTCCGAGGGCGCGACCGCACGCCTCCGCCCGAGCCCTGCTCGGCCACGGGGGCGTGTGCTGTCTCGGGACTCGCCGTCTCGCCCCTCCCGCGTGCCCGGACCGGTGCCGACCGCCTCCGGCCCGCCTCGCCTCGCTGTCGCTGGCATGGGGCAGGATCGACACATCATGTCGCCCGCCCCCTCCGCACCGCTGTCCGCCCTGCTGCCCGAGAACCCGGGGCCCGAGTCGTACGACCAGGACACGGCCTACGCCGACTTCGCGGAGTGGGCCGAGAACCGGGGCCTGCCGCTGTACCCGGCGCAGGACGAGGCGATGATGGAGCTCGTCTCCGGCGCCTCGGTCGTGCTCAGCACGCCGACCGGCACCGGCAAGTCGCTGGTCGCCGCAGGCGCGCACTTCGTCGCCCTCTCGCAGGGCAAGCGCACCTACTACACCGCGCCCATCAAGGCCCTGGTCAGCGAGAAGTTCTTCGCCCTGGTCGAGCTGTTCGGGCCGGAGCAGGTGGGCATGGTCACGGGCGACTCGTCGGTCAACGCCGACGCGCCGATCATCTGCTGCACCGCCGAGATCCTCGCGAACCTCGCCCTGCGCCACGGCTCGGACGCCGACGTCGACCAGGTCGTGATGGACGAGTTCCACTTCTACGGCGACCAGTCGCGCGGCTGGGCCTGGCAGGTGCCGCTGCTGCTGCTCGACCGTGCGCAGTTCCTCCTCATGTCGGCGACCCTCGGCGACGTCACGCGCCTCGTCGACGACCTGTCGCGCCGCACCGGGCGCCCGGTCGCCCGGGTGACCGGCGTCGAGCGCCCGGTGCCGCTGCACTACTCGTACGCCCAGACCCCCGTGCAGGAGACGGTCGAAGAACTGCTCTCCACCGGCGAGGCCCCCGTCTACGTCGTGCACTTCTCGCAGGCCGCCGCGCTCGAGCGCGCGCAGGCCCTGTCGAGCATCAAGGTGGCCAGCCGTGAGCAGCGCGACGAGATCGCCGAGCTGATCGGCGGGTTCCGCTTCAGCACCGGCTTCGGCAAGACCCTCAGCCGACTGGTGCGCTCGGGCATCGGCGTGCACCACGCGGGCATGCTGCCCAAGTACCGGCGCCTCGTCGAGCAGCTCGCCCAGCGGGGGCTGCTCCGCGTCATCTGCGGCACCGACACCCTCGGCGTGGGCATCAACGTGCCGATCCGCACCGTCCTGCTCACCGCGCTCACGAAGTTCGACGGCACCCGGATGCGACAGCTGACGGCGCGGGAGTTCCACCAGGTCGCGGGTCGCGCCGGCCGCGCCGGCTACGACACCTCGGGCACCGTCGTGCTGCAGGCGCCGGAGCACGAGATCGACAACCTGAAAGCGATCGAGAAGGCGGGCGACGACCCGAAGAAGAAGCGCAAGATCGTCCGCAAGAAGGCGCCGGAGGGATTCGTCTCGTGGGGCGAGCCCAGCTTCCACAAGCTGATCGCCGCCGAGCCGGAGGCGCTGGTCTCGCACATGCAGATCACCCACGCCATGCTGCTCAACGTCATCGGCCGCGGGGGCGACGTCTTCGCGAACGTGCGCTCGCTCGTGTTCGACAACCACGAACCCCGGTCGGCGCAGTACGCGATGGCGCGCCAGGCCATCTCGATCTACCGCACGCTCCGCACCGCGGAGGTCGTCGTGCAGGAGGCGAGCCACGACGGAGGCGCGCCCACCATCCGCCTGACGGTCGACCTCCAGGCGAACTTCGCCCTGAACCAGCCGCTCTCGCCGTTCGCCCTGGCGACCTTCGACGTGCTCGACCAGGAGTCGCCGAGCTACGCGCTCGACGTCGTCTCCGTCGTGGAGGCGACCCTCGACGACCCGCGCCCGATCCTCTCGCAGCAGCAGTTCAAGGCCCGCGGCGAGGCCGTGGCCGAGATGAAGCGCGAGGGCGTCGAGTACGACCAGCGGATGGAGCTGCTCGAGGGCGTCACCTGGCCGAAGCCCCTCGACGAGCTCCTGACCGCGCTGTTCGAGACGTACGCGGCGTCCCAGCCGTGGATCGGCGACTTCGCGCTGAGCCCCAAGTCGGTCGTGCGCGACCTGTACGAGCGCGCGATGACGTTCGGCGACTACGTGGCCTTCTACGGTCTCGCGCGCTCGGAGGGCCTCGTGCTCCGGTACCTCTCCGACGCGTTCCGGGCCCTGCGCCAGACCGTTCCCGACGAGGCCAAGACCGACGAGCTGGCCGACCTGATCGAGTGGCTCGGCGAGCTGGTGCGCCAGGTCGACTCGTCGCTGCTCGACGAGTGGGAGGAGATGCTCAACCCCCGCGAGGTCGAGGCCCATGACGAGATCGTGCCGCCGGTGCTCCGCCGCTTCACGGCGAACGACCGCGCGTTCCGCATCGCGGTCCGCAACGAGATGTTCCGCCGGGTGCAGCTGATGGCCCGGGACGACGCCGAGGGGCTGGGTCAGCTCGACGCCTCCTCGGGGTGGGACACCGACCGCTGGGGCCAGGCCCTCGACCGCTACTTCGACGAGTACGACACGATCGGCACCGACACCGACGCGCGCGGGCCGCACATGCTGCAGATCGAGCAGCTGCCGACCGTGTGGCGCGTGCGGCAGATCCTGGCCGACCCCGACGGCGACCACGACTTCGGCATCTCGGCCGTCGTCGACCTCGCGTCGAGCGACGAGCGGGGGGAGGCGGTGGTCACGGTCACGGCCGTCGGCCCGGCCTCCGAGCGCGCCGGCGGCAGCGGAGGCAGGGTCGTCGAGGAGTAACGTTGTCGGCGGCCCGGCCGACCACGGCTGCCCGTCACCCCCGGAGCGACCCTCCGGTGCACCGCCCCCGGCGACCCGTCGCCGGGCCCCCCGAGGAGGACCCATGTCTCGCCTGTCCGGCAAAGTCGCGATCGTCACGGGAGCCGCCTCGGGCATCGGCGAGGCCATCGTCCGCCGCTTCGCCGACGAGGGGGCGCAGGTCGTCGCGACCGACATCCTCGACGGATCGGCCGTCGCGGCCGAGGCCGGCGCGGAGTTCATCCAGCACGACGTCGCCAACGGCGGCGACTGGAAGCGCGTGATGGACAGGGTGGCCGACCACTACGGGCACCTCGACGTGCTCGTCAACAACGCGGGCATCGTCTCGGGACAGTCGATCGACGTGACGCAGCTCGAGAGCTGGAACCGCGTCTTCGCCGTCAACGTCACGGGCGTCATGCTCGGCACGCGGTTCGCGATCGAGCAGATGCGCGCCAACCCCGAGCGGTCGGGCGGCTCGATCATCAACCTGGCGCCGGCGACGTCGTTCCTCGGCTTCGGCGACGACGCGGCCTACACCGCCAGCAAGCACGCCCTGGTCGGCCTCACCCGCTCGAGCGCCGCGCACGCCGCCCAGGAGGGCTGGGACATCCGCATCAACTCGCTGCACCCCGGGCCGACCGACACGGCGCTGTTCCGACGTCAGGTCGAGGCCCAGCCCGCCCTGCTCGACGCGTTCCGCACGATGAGCCCCCGCGGGCGGCTGGCCATGCCGGAGGAGGTGGCCGGGCTCGCCCTGCACCTCGCGTCCGACGACTCCGCGTTCTCGACGGGCGCGCAGTTCGTCGTCGACGGCGGGCTGTCGAGCACGCACCCCTCGATGTAGCGCGCCGCGCCGCGGCTCGCCGCACCGCGTCCCGTGCGCTGCGCCGGGTCCAGGCGCGGTGCGGTGCACGAGACCCGGTGCGATGCCTAGAAGAGGGTGGCGGGCGGCTCGGGCGGCGCCGCGACCGGCGACGTCGTCGCGACGGGCGCGCCGGGCCAGCCGGGGCCTGAGGGTACGTCGGTGCGGTTCTGGAACGCGGTGGCGGCACCCCGGGCGCGGACGTCGGCCGCCTCGTTCATCTCGTGCCCGACGTGGCCGCGGACCCACTCGAAGGTGACCTCGCGCCCGGCGAGGGCGTCGTCGAGCTCCTTGAGGATCTCGACGTTCAGCACCGGCTTGCCGTCGGCTTTGCGCCAGCCCTTGCGCTTCCAGCCGGGCATCCACTCGGTGCACGCCTTGATCGTGTACTGGCTGTCGCACAGGATGTGCACCGGCTCGCCGGCGTCGGCCGTGGCCCGCAGCAGCTCGAGCACGGCCGTGAGCTCGCCCTGGTTGTTCGTCGCGCGGGGCCAGCCGCCCGCTGCCCAGCGGTCGTCGTCGACGTACCAGGCCCAGCCGGCGGGGCCGGGGTTGCCGAGGGCGGATCCGTCAGCGGCGGCGACGATCGTCATGGGTGCTCCTTGCTCGTGATGTGCGCCCACCACGGTACGCGAGCGGCGCGCGCCCCTCGACCTGCGCCTCCCCGGTGCTGCCGGGGCAGGCCTCTCTCGTCTCGTCTCGGTCGATGTCGGCGGGTTCCCGCAGCCCGCGGCGGGTCGGCGCCCACCCGCCGGCGGGCACTGCAACCCGCCGCACGTGACAGGAACCCGCTGGGGGTGACGGGAACCCGCCGACTCGAGCGAGAAAGAATGACGAGAGAGAGAGGAGAGGTCAGCCGACCTGGTCGGGGTGCGAGCCGGAGCGCTCGCCGCTGTCGAGCGCGGCGATCGTGGCGAGGTCGTCGTCGTCGAGCTCGAAGCCGAACACGTCGAGGTTCGACGCCAGCCGGCGCGCGTCCACGGTCTTGGGGATCACCACGAGCCCCTGCTGCAGGTGCCAGCGGATGACGGCCTGCGCGGGCTCGACGCCGTGCTTCGCCGCGATCCGGCCGATCGCGGCGTCGTCGAGCACGCGACCGCGGGCGAGCGGCGACCAGGCCTCGACGGCGATGCCCCGGGCCGCGCAGAACTCGCGCAGCTCGTGCTGCTGCAGCCACGGGTGGGCCTCGACCTGGTCGATGACCGGCACGACGCTCGTCTCGCCGAGCAGCCGCTCGAGGTGGTGCACCTGGAAGTTGCTGACGCCGATCGACCGGGCCCGCCCCTCCTCGGCGATCCGCTCGAGCGCACGCCAGGTGTCGACGTACTTGTCCTGCGTGGGGGCCGGCCAGTGGATCAGGTAGAGCTCGACGTGGTCGGTGCCGAGGCGGTCGAGGCTCGCGTCGAAGGCGCGCAGCGTCTCGTCGAAGCCCTGCTCGGTGTTCCACACCTTGGTCGTGACGAAGACCTCGTCCCGCGGCACGTCGGAGGCACGCAGTGCCTGCCCCACGCCGACCTCGTTGCCGTAGAACGACGCCGTGTCGACGTGGCGGTACCCGAGATCGAGGGCGGTGGCGACGACTGTGCGCGCCTCGTCGTCGGCGACCTTGTAGACGCCGAGGCCGAGCTGGGGGATGCGGGCTCCGTCGGAGAGCGCGACGGACGGGACGCTGATGTCGGACATGCCCCGATCCTCCCATCCGCGATCACGGCCGGGCCGAGGAGGTCCGGGCCGGCAGACGAGGAGGCACGGGCCGGGCGACGAGGAGGAGGCGCCGGTCAGCTGGCCTGGACGGGGACCGGCTCCGTGTCGGGCAGCGGGCTCGCGTCGCGCCCCCGGAGGTCGGGCAGCGAGCGGTGGAACACGAGTCCGACGATCACCCCCACGAACGCGAACGCGGCGGCGACCACGAGGCCGCCCTGCCCGCCGATGCGGTCGATCCAGAAGCCGGCGATCGCCGAGCCGAGGGCCGAGCCGATCAGCTGGCCGGTGCCGGCCCAGCCGTAGGCCTCGGCGGTGTCGCTGAACTTGACGCTCGACGAGACGATGGCGAACATCACGGCGAGGGCCGGCGCGATGCCGACCCCGGCGACGAGGAGGGCGCCGCTGATCGGCAGGAGTCCCGTGGCGAAGATCGCGAGCACCATGCCGACGAACACGATCGCGAGGCGGCGGCCGAGCGCCCAGGGGCCGACGGGCACGTGCCCGAGTGCGAGACCGCCGACGAGCGAGCCGGCGGCGAAGACGGCCAGGGCGATGCCCGAGTCGGCGCTGCCCTCGCCGAAGAGCGCCACGACGCCGGCCTCGACCGCGGCGCACGCGCCGATGAGCAGGAAGCCCGCGACGGTGGCGAGCAGCACGGTGGGCCGGGCGAGCACCTTGCCGAACGAGCGCTTGCTGCGCGGGATGCGCACACGGCCGACCTCAGGCGAGGCGATGAACCAGATGCCGCCGCCGACGAGGAAGAGCGCGGCCAGCCAGATCGCCTCGCGGGTGCCCACCTGCGTCCCGACGAAGGTGGTGATGACCGGACCGGCGACCCAGATGATCTCCTGGGCGGAGGCGTCGAGCGAGAAGAGGGGAGTCAGCTGCGACGAGTTGACCATCTTCGGGTAGATCGTGCGGACGGCGGGCTGCACGGGCGGCACGCTGAGGCCGGTGACGAAGCCGAGCGCCATGAAGGCGGGCACCGAGAAGTCGTAGGCGGTGAACGCGAGCATCGTGACGAGGCAGACGCTGAGCGTCAGGAGCAGCACGGGGCGCATGCCCCAGCGGCCCATCCAGCGGCTGGTGAGCGGTCCGGAGATCGCCTGGCCGATGCTCGTCGCGGCGAGCACGAGCCCGGCTGCCGCGTAGGAGTGGTGCACGTGCTCGACGTGCAGCAGGAACGCGAGCGAGAGCATCCCGAAGGGGAACCGCGCGGTCAGCTGGGCCGCGATGATGCGCCCCACGCCGGGGGTCTTCAGGAGGGACGAATAGGTGCTCACGAGAGGTCGAGTCTACGGAGGCGCGGGCGCGTGCGGCAGCCCCGTCCCGACACGCCGCGACACGCCGTGGCCCCGAACTGGGGACGACGCCGTCGCGATGTCGGAGGTGGGGAGGAACATGTGCACAACCGCCAGATCCTGGGGGCAACTCCGCCAGATCTGTGCAGAACTTGGGGGAACTCCTGTGGAGAACTCGCCCGACAGAACTACACGCCTGTAACACCGCATCTAGTTGTGGGCCCGAGTCCGGGCCACAAGATGTAGTATCGAGGAGTTGCCGCAGGCACTACGCCCGCTGCCCCAGACCCGCATCAGAACCACCGCGTCCGACCCCCGCGTCGGCCCGAGAACACAGGGGAAACCATGGCCATCACCGTCTACACCAAGCCGTCCTGCGTCCAGTGCACGGCCACCTACCGCGCCCTCGACAACAAGGGCATCGAGTACGAAGTCCTCGATGTCACCGCCGACGACGCCGCGCTCGAGACCGTCAAGGCGCTCGGCTACCTGCAGGCGCCCGTCGTCATCGCCGACGACGACCACTGGAGCGGCTTCCGCCCCGACAAGATCGCCGGCCTGGCCGCCCGCGTCTCCTGACCCGCGCCTCCTCGTGACGGGTGCGGGCCACAGCCCGTTCCCGTCGCCGGAGGCACAGCACCACGAGCAGAGGAGGCGGTCGTCACCGTGACCCATCTCGTCTACTTCTCCAGCGTCTCGGGCAACACGCACCGGTTCGTCGAGAAGCTCGGGGTGCCGGCTGAGCGCATCCCGCTCTTCCCCTCCGAGCCCCCGCTCCACGCCCGTGACCCCTTCGTCCTCGTCCTGCCGACCTACGGCGGCGGCGAGGGCAGAGGCGCCGTCCCGAAGCAGGTCATCCGGTTCCTCAACGACGAGGGCAACCGCAGCCTCATCCGAGGCGTGGTCGCGGCGGGCAACACCAACTTCGGAGAGGGGTACTGCCTGGCCGGCGACATCGTCGCCGCCAAGTGCGACGTGCCTCTGCTCTACCGGTTCGAGGTCTTCGGCACCCCGGACGACGTCTCAGCAGTACAGAACGGATTGGAAGAATTTTGGACGCAGCAGTCGACGATCTCGAAGTGATCGCAGCACCCGGGCAGGGCATGAGCATGGACTACCACTCGCTCAACGCGATGCTGAACCTGTACGGCCCGTCGGGCGAGATCCAGTTCGACAAGGACAGGGAGGCGGCCAAGCAGTACTTCCTGCAGCACGTCAACCAGAACACGGTCTTCTTCCACAACCTGCGTGAGCGTCTCGACTACCTCGTCGAGAACGAGTACTACGAGCTCGCCACCATCGAGCAGTACGACTTCGCCTTCATCGAGCGCCTGAACGACCTGGCCTACTCGAAGAAGTTCCGGTTCCAGACCTTCCTCGGCGCGTTCAAGTACTACACCTCGTACACGCTCAAGACGTTCGACGGCAAGCGCTACCTCGAGCGCTTCGAAGACCGAGTCGTGATGACCGCCCTCGGCCTGGCCCAGGGCGACGAGCAGCTCGCGATCGACCTCGTCGAGGAGATCATCGGCGGCCGCTTCCAGCCGGCCACCCCCACGTTCCTCAACACCGCGAAGGCCCAGCGAGGCGAGCTCGTCAGCTGCTTCCTGCTGCGCATCGAGGACAACATGGAGTCGATCTCGCGCGGCATCAACTCGTCGCTGCAGCTGTCGAAGCGCGGCGGCGGCGTCGCGCTGTCGCTCTCGAACATCCGCGAGGCCGGCGCCCCGATCAAGCAGATCGAGAACCAGTCGTCGGGCATCATCCCCGTCATGAAGCTCCTCGAGGACAGCTTCAGCTACGCGAACCAGCTGGGTGCCCGCCAGGGCGCCGGTGCCGTGTACCTCAGCGCGCACCACCCCGACATCATGCGGTTCCTCGACACCAAGCGCGAGAACGCCGACGAGAAGATCCGCATCAAGACGCTGTCCCTCGGCGTCGTCGTGCCCGACATCACGTTCGAGCTCGCCAAGAACAACGAGGACATGTACCTCTTCTCGCCGTACGACGTCGAGAAGGTCTACGGCGTCCCCTTCGGCGACGTGGCGATCAGCGAGAAGTACCGCGAGATGGTGGCCGACGGCCGCATCAAGAAGACCAAGATCAAGGCGCGCGACTTCTTCCAGACGATCGCCGAGATCCAGTTCGAGTCGGGCTACCCCTACATCGTCTTCGAGGACACGGTCAACAAGGCGAACCCCATCAAGGGCCGCATCAACATGTCGAACCTGTGCTCGGAGATCCTGCAGGTCAACACCCCGACCACGTTCAACGAAGACCTGTCGTACAACGAGATCGGCAAGGACATCTCGTGCAACCTCGGGTCGATGAACATCGCGCTGTCGATGGACGCCCCCGACTTCGGCAAGACCGTCGAGACCGCGATCCGCGGCCTCAGCGCGGTCAGCGACATGAGCCACATCCAGTCGGTCCGCTCGATCGAGGTCGGCAACGACCAGTCGCACGCCATCGGCCTCGGCCAGATGAACCTGCACGGCTACCTCGCTCGTGAGCGGGTCCACTACGGCAGCGAAGAAGCGATCGACTTCACGAACATCTACTTCTACACGGTGCTGTTCCACGCCCTGCGTGCCTCGAACACGATCGCGATCGAGCGCGGCGTGACCTTCGGCGGCTTCGAGGACTCGAAGTACGCCTCCGGCGAGTTCTTCGACAAGTACACCGAGCAGGAGTGGGTGCCCAGCACCGAGCGCGCGGCCGGCCTCTTCGCCGCGTCGGGCGTCGCCATCCCCACGCAAGAGGATTGGCGTCAGCTCAAGGCCAGCGTCATGCAGCACGGCCTGTACAACCAGAACCTGCAGGCGGTGCCCCCGACCGGCTCGATCTCGTACATCAACCACTCGACCTCGTCGATCCACCCGATCGCGTCGAAGATCGAGATCCGCAAGGAAGGCAAGCTCGGCCGCGTCTACTACCCGGCGCCGTTCATGACGAACGACAACCTGGAGTACTACACCGACGCGTACGAGATCGGCCCCGAGAAGATCATCGACACCTACGCCGCGGCCACGCAGCACGTCGACCAGGGCCTCTCGCTCACCCTGTTCTTCAAGGACACCGCGACGACCCGCGACATCAACAAGGCCCAGATCTACGCATGGCGCGCGGGCATCAAGACGATCTACTACATCCGTCTGCGCCAGCTGGCCCTCGAGGGCACCGAGGTCGACGGCTGCGTCAGCTGCATGTTGTAGGTCGCACGACCCAGGCCTGAGGGCCACCCGGCGGGGGCCGGTCTCGACGACCGGCCCCCGCCTCCTGAACTGAGATCCACGGCATCATCCCGACGGAAGAGACGACATGACCATCACCGACAAGATCAACAGCGTCGCCGGCGACCCGGTGCACGCCACCGGCAAGTCGATCCCGCTGATCAAGTCGGTCAGCGCGATCAACTGGAACCGCATCCAGGACGACAAGGACGTCGAGGTCTGGAACCGCCTCGTCAACAACTTCTGGCTGCCCGAGAAGATCCCGCTGTCGAACGACGTGCAGTCGTGGAACACCCTCACGCCCGAAGAACAGCAGCTCACCATGCGCGTGTTCACGGGCCTGACGCTGCTCGACACGATCCAGGGCACCGTCGGCGCGATCAGCCTGATCCCCGATGCGATCACCCCTCATGAGGAGGCCGTCTACACGAACATCGCGTTCATGGAGTCGGTGCACGCCAAGAGCTACTCGTCGATCTTCTCGACCCTCGCGTCGACGCCCGAGATCGACGACGCCTTCCGCTGGTCGGTCGAGAACCCGAACCTGCAGAAGAAGGCCCAGATCGTCCTGGACTACTACACGGGCGACGACCCCCTGAAGCGCAAGGTCGCCTCGACCCTGCTCGAGTCGTTCCTGTTCTACAGCGGCTTCTACCTGCCGATGTACTGGTCGTCGCGCGCCAAGCTCACCAACACGGCCGACCTGATCCGCCTCATCATCCGTGACGAGGCCGTGCACGGGTACTACATCGGCTACAAGTTCCAGAAGGGCCTCGAGGGCGCCTCGGACGAGCGCAAGCAGGAGATCAAGGACTACACGTTCAACCTGCTCTTCGAGCTCTACGAGAACGAGATCCAGTACACGCAGGATCTCTACGACACCGTCGGCCTGACCGAGGACGTCAAGAAGTTCCTGCACTACAACGCCAACAAGGCGCTGATGAACCTCGGCTACGAGCCGATGTTCCCCAAGGAGACGACCGACGTGAACCCGGCGATCCTGTCGGCGCTCTCGCCGAACGCCGACGAGAACCACGACTTCTTCTCGGGGTCGGGCTCGTCGTACGTCATCGGCAAGGCCGTCAACACCGAGGACGAGGACTGGGACTTCTAGCCCGCCCGGCTCTGCTGCACCACTCAGGAACCCGCGTCCTGATCCTCCACGGATCAGGACGCGGGTTCCTTCGTCGTGCACGGATCAGGAACGCGAGACGAGCTGTTCCTGAGATGTGCGCGCTCGACGGTCGAGCAGGTCGGGCAGGTCGGGCCGAGCGGAGGAGGCGCGGGTCGGCTGGTCGGAGGAGGCGCAGGCCCGCCGCGCACGCGACCATGGAGCAGACCCCTGCCACGAGGCCCGAGCTGACCGACGGAGCAACGATGACGACGAACCCCTCCTCCCGGCCGCCCGCGCACGGATGGACGGCACCTGGCGGCGAGCGGGTCGACGACGTGGATGCCGACGCGTGCGACCTCGACGAGTCGACGACCGCCGAGTGGCAGCCGGTCGCGGCGCACGTGGCTGGTGACCGGTACCTGCCTGCCGACTCGGCCGACGCCTCCACCGGCTCGATCGTCGTGGGGCTGAGGGTCTCGTGGTGGCCGATCGCCGCCTTCGTGCTGATCGCGTTCGGCCTCGCCTGGCTCGTCTGCCTGCCGCTCTGGCTCGGCGACGGCCTCGCCAGCCCGCTGCTGGGCGTCTGCGCGGTCGCGATGATGGCGACGCCCGCGATCGGGGCCCTGCTCGTCAGCCGGTTCGTCGACCGACCGGCCTCCATCCCGGGGGCCCTCGGGCTGTGGCCACTGCGCCCTGTCGGACGACTGCTCGCGTACCTCGGCCTGGGGCTCGTCGTGCCCGTCGCGCTCGTGCTCGTCGCCCTGCCGATCGGTGCCGCACTCGGCTCCTACCCGGCCGACGTCACCGGGTTCTCGGCGTTCCGAGAGCTGACCGAGCAGCAGGTGGCCCAGGCGACCGCGGGCCTCGGCGATCCGGGGCCGCTGCCGCCGATCGGCCTGCTCGTCGCCCTGCAGCTCGTGTCGATCCCGATCGGCGCGTTCGTCAACACCGTGCCCGCGCTGGGGGAGGAGCTCGGCTGGCGGGGCTTCCTGCTGCCGCGCCTCCTGCCCCTCGGCACCGCGCCTGCCGTCCTGCTCAGCGGCGTCGCGTGGGGGCTCTGGCACACGCCGTTGATCCTGCTCGGGTACAACTACGGAGTCCAGACGCCGGGGTGGCTCGGCGTGCTGATGATGACCGGGACGTGCGTGGTGGTCGGGGCCGTCTTCGCCTGGCTGCGGCTGCGGTCGGCCAGCGTCTGGCCGGCCGCCCTGGCGCACGGCGCGTTCAACGCCGCAGCCGGGTCGTCCCTGCTCTTCGCCGCGGCGGGCGAGCGGATCGACCTCGTGCAGGGCACGATCCTCGGCTGGTCGGGCTGGATCGTCCCCGTGCTGCTCGTCGCGGTGCTCGCCGCCACGGGCCGGTTCCGTCGACCGGGCGCCTCCCGCCGCCGCTGACGACACGTCGTGCGAAGACGAAACACCCCCGAGCCAGCACTACACCCCCAGTTCTGCGGGTGTAGTGCTGGTTCGGGGGTGTAGCTCGGCAGGACGGGCCCCGCGAGCGGGGCTACTGCTCGGTGTGCCCGAGGTCGGGGTCGGCCACGAACGACACGACCGGGGCCGCCGCGGCACCCGTCTCGAAGACCACGAGGTCGTTCTCGCCCGCGCGCAGCTGCTCACCGGGCACGTAGAGCGTGTGCTGTGGCCCGCGCGTCCAGTACCGGCCGAGCGCGAAGCCGTTGACGAACGCGACGCCCTTGCCCCACGACCGTGTGTCGAGGAACAGGTCAGCGGGCTCGTCGAGCGTCACCGTCGCGTGCGCGAACACCGGGCCGTCGAGCGTCGTCACGGCGGAGTCCGACGCCGACCCCGAGGAGGCGCCGGCCGCGCCGCCCGACTGGGTCGCGCCGCCCGACTGGGCCGCGCCGCCCGACTGGGTCGCGCCGCCCGACTGGGTCGCGTCGCCGGACAGGGTCGCGACGACCGCCCCCAGGTCGAGCGGCGTGCTGCGCCAGCCGGTCAGCGCGGCGCCGTCCAGCAGCGCCGGCCCGACGAGGCCCTTCGCCTCGCCGATGCGGACGCCGTAGTTGACGCGTCCCTGGTCCTCGACCAGCACCTCCAGCACGCGGCCCGGCGGCACCGTGATCGCGCGCTCGTGCTGGTCGCGCTGGAGGACGCCCACCCGGCGACCGTCGACGGAGACGACGGCGCGGTCGCGCACACCCGCGAACGACAGCACCCGGGGCTCGTCGCCGGCCGGCAGGTCGACACGGTGCAGGGCGAAGCCGCGGTAGCTGCCGAGCGCGTCCATGGTGGGAACGTCCTCGGTCGCGGTCCAGCCCGAGGCTCCGACGCCGAGGTCTCCGCCGACGGCCGGTCGCGTGCCGAGGTCCCCGACCACGTCGACCAGCCGCACGCTCCGGTCGAACGTCGTCGACAGCACGGGCGACGGCGACCGCCGCGCGGGCAACTCGTCGGGCACCGGCAGATGCCGCGCGATGACCTCGCGGAACGCGAAGAACTTGTCGGTCGGCCAGCCGGCCTCGTCGAGGGGAGCGTCGTAGTCGTACGAGGTCACGTGCGACTGGTACGTGCCCTTGTGGTTGGCGCCGTTCGTGAAGCCGAAGTTCGTGCCGCCGTGGAACATGTAGATGTTGACCGACGCGCCCGCCGTCAGCAGCGCGTCCAGCTCGCGCGCCGCCTCCTCGACCGGGGTCGTGTGGTGGTGCTCGCCCCAGTGGTCGAACCAGCCGTCCCAGAACTCCGAGCACATCAGGGGCCCCGTCGGCTGGTGACGGCGCAGGGTGGCGAGCCTCTCCTCCGCGCGCGACCCGAAGCTCCCGGTCTTGTGCAGCTCGGGCAGGCTGCCCGCCGCGAGCATCTCGTCGGTGGGCTGGTCGACCGTCGTCAGGGGCACCACCACGCCGGAGGCGCGGGTGAGGTCGACGAGGTGCCGCAGGTACCCGGAGTCGTCGCCGTACGCGCCGTACTCGTTCTCGATCTGGACGAGCACGACGGGCCCGCCGTGGTCGATCTGCCGGGGCACGACGACCTCGTAGACGCGCTCGAGGAACTCGTCGACGGCAGCGAGGTAGAGCGGCTCGCTGCGGCGGACGCCGACGGCCGGGTCGTCGAAGAGCCAGCCGGGCAGGCCGCCGCCGTCCCACTCGGCGCAGATGTAGGGGCCAGGGCGCACGATCGCGTGCATGCCCTCGGCGGCGACGAGGTCGAGGAACCGGCCGAGGTCGAGGCCGGCGCTCGTGTCGAAGTCGCCGCGGCGCGGGGAGTGCGCGTTCCAGGCGACGTACGTCTCGATGGTGTTGAGGCCCATCAGCCTGGCCTTGTGGATCCGGTCGGCCCACTGGTCGGGGTGCACCCGGAAGTAGTGCAGGGCGCCGGCGACGACACGGTGGGGGGCGCCGTCGAGCTCGAAGTGGTCGGGGCCGATCACGAAACGGGTGCTCGTGGGGGCGGTGCTGCTGCTGATGGTGTTCCTCCGGTGGGGCGAGGGGACGTAGCGACGGGGAGGCGCGACGTGCGTCGCGCCTCCCCGCTGCGGTGGTCAGGCGGTGCTGCGGTGGTGCTGGTGCTGGTGCTGGTGCTGGTGCTGGTGCTGGTGCTGGTGCTGCTGGTGGTGCTGGTCGTGCGTGTGCTGCGAGGCCCTACTTGGTCTCGACCGTGAAGCCCTGCTGCTCACCGTACGAGGCGGTGGCCTTCGCCCACTCCTCGAGCACCGGGTCGAGCGAGGTGCCGTTGGTGTAGGCCGACGACGCGCTGTCGCTGAAGATGCTGTTCGCGTAGACCTGGAAGGGCAGGTACTGCCAGTCGGGCAGCACGTCCTGCGCGGCCTGGCCGAGCACCTCGTTGATCTTCTGGCCGCCGAAGTACTCGGGTGCCTCGGAGAGGAACTCGGGGTCGGTGAGGTCGGCCGTGGTGGACGGGAAGCCGCCGGCGTCGAACGAGATCTGGCGCCCCTCTTCCTCGGCGGTGGCGAACTTGGCGAACTCGGCGGCGACGAGCTTGTTCTGCGACTGCTCCATCACGGCGATCGACGATCCGCCGTTCTCGGCGGTCGCGGTGTCGCCCTCCTCGTACTGGGGCATCGGGGCGACGCGCCACTGGCCGGAGCCGTCGGCGGCCTGGGCCTCGAGGTTGCCGGGCATCCAGGCGCCGGTGAGCATCGTCGCGATCGAGCCGTCGCCGAGGGCGCGGAACCACTCGTCGGTCCAGCCGGGGGTCTGTGCGAGCGAGCCGTTCTCGACGAGGGTGTTCCAGGTCGAGGTCCACTTCTTGGCGCCCTCGTCCTGCAGGTCGATCGAGACGGTGTCGCCGTCGACCGAGTAGGGGTGCCCGCCGGCCTGCCAGATCATGCTGGTCGTGAAGCCCGCGTCGCCGGTGTCGCCCGCGATGAACTGGTTCGGGTCGGCGGCGTGCATGGTCTCGGCCGCGGCGACGTACTCGTCCCACGTCGTGGGGACGGCGATGCCGTACTTGTCGAAGACGTCCTGGCGGTAGAACATCGCCATGGGGCCGGAGTCCTGGGGCAGGGCGTAGACGGCGTCGCCGTCGGTGACGGAGTTCCACGTCGAGGCGGTGAAGTCGTCCTCGAGGTCGCCGTAGCCGTAGCCGCTCAGGTCGGCGAGCGAGTCGCCGAGCGAGAACTGGGGGACGGCGAAGTACTCGACCTGGGCGACGTCGGGGGCGCCCTTGCCGGCCTTGATCGCGTTCTGCAGCTTCGTGTACTGGTCGGCGCCGGTGCCGACGTTCTGCACGTCGACGGTGATGTCGGGGTGCGCCTTCTCGAAGGCCTCGGCGATGGGCTCGACGGCGGGGGCCCAGGCCCACACCGTGATCGAGGACTTCTCCTCGAGAGCCGCGGCGAGCTCGTCGCTGGTCGCGGTGTCGGCGCTGGCGCCGCCTCCGGAGCCGGAGGAGCAGGCGGCCAGCGAGCCGGCCAGGGCGATGCCGAGACCGAGAGCGACGACGCGCTTCGCGGTGCGGGGGAGGTTACGGGACATGGGTGGTGCCTTTCACTTCATCGTGGAGGTGGGACGGGGGCGTGGCTGTGGTGCGGGAGGGGCTGTGGTGCGGGAGGGGACGAGGAGGGGCGGGCCGGCAGTGCCGACGCGCGTCAGGCCTTGACGCCGCCGGCCGAGAGGCCGGACTGCCAGTAGCGCTGGAGGAAGAGGAACGCCACGACGATCGGGATGATCGCGAGGAACGATCCCGTGATGACGAGGTTGTAGATCGGATCGCCGCCGACGGTCGTCGACTGCGCGTTCCACTGGTTCAGGCCGACCGTCAGGGGGTACCAGCGCGAGTCGCTCAGCATGATCAGCGGCAGGAAGTAGTTGTTCCAGGTCGCGACGATCGAGAAGAGCAGCACGGTGATGAGGCCGGGGCTGAGGAGGCGGAGGCTGATGGTGAAGAACGTGCGGACCTCGCTCGAGCCGTCCATGCGCGCGGCCTCGAGGATCTCGGTCGGCACGGAGTCGACGGCGTAGGTCCAGATCAGGTAGAGGCCGAAGGGGCTGATCAGCGAGGGCAGGATGATCGCCCACGGGGTGTTGGTCAGGCCCATCTGGCTGAACATCAGGAAGGTCGGGACGGCGAGGGCGGTGCCGGGGATGGCGACCGCGCCCAGCACGACCGCGAAGACGGCCTTCTTGCCCGGGAAGTCGAACTTGGCCAGGCCGTAGCCGGCCAGCGTGGCCAGCAGGGTCGCGCCTCCTGCGCCCACCACCACGTAGAGCAGGGTGTTGCCGAGCCAGCGGACGAACTCGCCGTCGCCGTAGGTGAAGACGCCCTCGATGTTGTCGACCAGCGCGAAGTCGCCGCTGAACCAGAGGCCGAACGAGCTGAACAGCGCCTCCTGCGTCTTGGTCGAGTTGACGAGCAGCCAGAAGAGCGGCAGCACCGAGTAGACGAGCAGCAGGGCCATCACGACGGTGAGCAGCACGCTGCGCTTGTCGCGGGGGGCGCCGGCGCGGCGCTTCCTGGAGGTGGCTGCACGGCTCGGCGTGACGGTGGGCGTCCCTGCGTCGGGCGCGGCGATCGGGGTTCCGGTGAGGGTCGACATCAGTGGTCCTTCCGGGTGCCGACGAGCTGGACCACGTAGGCGACGACCATCGTCAGGACGCCCATGATGATCGCGATGGCGGCGGAGTAGTTGAACTGCTGGCCCGCGAACGACAGGTTGTAGGCGTACATGTTCGGGGTGAAGAAGGTGCTGATCGCGTTGGGCGCCAGCGTCTGCAGGATGTTCGGTTCGTTGAAGAGCTGGAAGCTGCCGATGATCGAGAAGATGATGCCGATGACGATCGCTCCGCGGATGGCGGGCAGCTTGATGTTCCGCACGATGCGGAACGGGCCGGCGCCGTCGAGCTCGGCGGCCTCGTACAGGTCGGGCGAGATGACGCGCAGGGCGGCGTAGAACAGCAGCATGTTGTAGCCGACGAACTCCCACGTGACGATGTTGCCGATCGACGCGAGCACCCAGCTCTGCGAGAGCAGGTCGGGGAGGTCCCATCCCGTGGCGTCCTCGAGGTTGCCGACGAGGCCGAAGCGGTTGCCGTAGATGAAGCCCCACATCAGGGCCGCGACGACCGCGGGCACGGCGTAGGGCAGGAAGATCGAGATGCGGAAGAACGCCGTGAAGTGCAGCCGGGCCGAGTCGAGGGCGAGGGCGGCGGCCAGGGCGACGACCAGCATGATCGGCACCTGCACCACGAGGAACAGCGCGACGCGGCCGAGCGCGTCCCAGAAGTTCGGGTCGGTGAGCGCGCGGACGTAGTTGTCGGCGCCGACGAACGAGTTGCCGCCGATCATCTGCTCCTGGAACAGGCTCAGGTAGATCGCGTAGACCACGGGGGCCACGAGCACGAGTGCGAAGACGACGAGGAACGGGAGCACGAAGCCCCAGCCTGTCCAGCGTCGCTTGTCTCGACGGATCTGCGAGCTGCTGCGGGGCGACGGTGCGGTCGCCTCCGAGCGGGTCGCGGGTGTCGACGTCGTCGTCATGTCCATCCACTTCATCGGGGTGAGGAGCCGTGAACACGCTGCCCGTGAGGGTGTGTGTTTACGTAAACATCTGGGATGCTCGCAACCATGACACCTCCGCCGTCCGAAATCAAGTCGGCATCTCGACGCGCCCCGCGGACCCGTACGGTGTCGATGGCCGACGTCGCCGCACGCGCCGGCGTCTCGTCGCAGACCGTCTCGCGCGTCTCGAACGGCGCGCAGAACGTCGAGGACGGCACCCGCCAGAAGGTGCTCGACGCGATGGCCGCGCTCGACTACCGGCCGAACAGCGCGGCCAGGGCGCTGAAGACGGGTCGTTTCCGCAGCGTCGGCGTGATCATGTTCACGCTGTCGACCCTCGGGAACATGCGCACCCTCGATGCGATCGTGACCGCCGCCTCCGGCGCCGGCTACACGATCACGCTGATGCCCGTCGCCCAGCCCACCGAGGGCGAGGTGGCCGGCGCCTTCAGTCGCCTGCAGGAGGAGGCGGTCGACGGAGTCGTCATCATCATCGAGGCGCACATGCTCGACCGGGCCGACGTGATCATCCCGAGCGGGCTGCCCGTCGTGATCATCGACTCGGACGCGGGCGACCCCTTCGTCGTGGTCGACACCGACCAGGAGCAGGGCACCCGCCTCGCGACCCAGCACCTGATCGACCTCGGGCACACGCGCATCGTGCACATCGCCGGCCCCGACACGTCGTACTCGGCGACCCGGCGCTCGGCGTCGTGGCACGCGACGATGCGCGACGCGGGCCTCGAGCCGGAGGCGCCGCTCAAGGGGGACTGGACGACCGCCTCCGGCCACCGCCTCGGCCACGCGATCGCCAGCCGCGACGACGTGACGGCCGTCGTCGCCGCGAACGACCAGATGGCGCTCGGCGTCATGCACGCCCTGCACGAGCGCGGACGGTCCATCCCGGGCGAGATCAGCGTGGTGGGCTTCGACGACACCGACGAGTCGGGCTCGTTCTGGCCGCCGCTGACCACCGTGCACCAGGACTTCGGCGAGATCGGCGCCCGCTCGATGCGGGTGCTGCTCGAGCTGCTCGAGGGGCGGCCGGCGTCGGGCGACCGCATCGTGCCGACGCGGCTCGTGGTGCGCGAGAGCGCCGGGCCGGCGCCGGCTGGCTGAGCCCCGGGCCGTGAGCGCAGGAGGCGCGGGTCAGCCCTGCTGCAGCGCCTCGCGGATCGCGGCCACCCCGACGCGCACCTCGTCGAAGGTGGTGCTGAGCGGCGAGAGGCCGATGCGCAGGGCGTCGGGGCCGCGGAAGTCCGGCACCACCCCCTCCTGCCAGAGCGTCGCCACGACCTCGCGGAACCGCGGGTGCCGCACCGTCACGTGGCTGCCCCGGCGCTCGTGCTCGCGCGGCGTCGCCGTCGTGACGCCGAGGGGCGCGAGCCAGGCGTCGACGAGGTCGAACGCGTAGTCGGTGAGCGCGAGCGACTTGTCGCGGATGGCCTCGAGCCCGGCCTCCTCGATCGCGTCGAGCATGTCCTGCATCGCGAGCATGCCGACGACGGGCGGGGTGCCGCTGATGAACTTGCGGATGCCGGTGTCGGGCACGTAGCCCTCGGCCATCGCGAACACGTCGGCGGCGCCCATCCAGCCCTGGACCGGCTGCTCGAGCTCCGGCAGCAGGTCGGCGCGGGCGTAGAGGAACGCCGGCGCGCCCGGCCCGCCGTTCAGGTACTTGTAGGTGCAGCCGACGGCGACGTCGACGCCCCACGCGTCGAGCTCGGTCGGCACGACGCCGACGGAGTGGCAGAGGTCGGCGACGAGCAGCGCCCCGGCCTCGTGCACGATCTCGGTGATCGCGGGCAGGTCGGCGAGGAACCCCGACCGGTACGACACGTGGTTGACGAGCACGACGGCGGTGTCGGGCCCGACCACGTCGCGGACCTGCTCGGGCGTCACCCCCCGGGTCTCGTCGACCGCGAGCCAGCGGACGGTCGCGCCGCGCTCGCGGGCGATCCCCTCGACGACGAAGCGGTCGGTCGGGAACTGGTCGTCGTCGATGACGATCTCGTGCCGGCCGGGACGAGCCGCCAAGGAGGCGCGGATCGCCTTGTAGAGCAGCACCGTCGTCGAGTCGGCCACGACGGTCTGCCCCGGGGCCGCTCCGAGGGCGGCGGCGCCGATCCGGTCGCCGAGCTCGGTGGGGAGCTGCATCCAGCGCTCGTCCCACGAGCGGATCAGGCGCGTGCCCCAGTCGCCGCGCACGAACGCGTCGAGACGGGCCGGCGTCGCCGCCATCGGCCGGCCGAGGGAGTTGCCGTCGAGGTACGAGACCACGTCGCCCGCGGGCAGGAACAGGGCCGTGTGGTGCGCGAGCGGGTCGGCCGCGTCGCGCTGCGCACTCGCCAGCGGGTCGTCGAGCTCGGCCGGGTCGACGGGCGGGGCGGCCGGCCCGAACGAGGTGGTCGGGGTCGTCGAGGCAGGGGACGCCGAGGCGGCGGCGGGCGAGTCGGAGGCGGTGGTCACGGGAGCAGCTCCTGCAGGGTCGAGGCGGTGAGGACGGAGGCGCGGGCCAGCCACGCGGGATCGTCGCGCTCGTCGTCCGGCGGCGGCTGGGGCACCCACGACGCGCGCGGTGTCCAGTGTGCGCCGTCCTGCCCGGCGTCGAGCGAGTCGTCGCTGCCGAGTGCGGCGAGCAGCGCCTCGCGGCCGAGGCCGACGCGCTGCAGCGCCCGCAGCTCTCGCTCGTTCACCCCGACCGGCAGGTCGCCGTTGCCGAGGTCGGTGCCGTAGAGGACGTGGCCGCCCCGCTCGCGGAACCCGCGCAGGTTCGCGATCGCCACCTCCTGCGCCTCGTCTCCGCGGTGGATGTCGAGCGTGCTGATCCACGTGCCGTCGGCCGCGCGGTCGAGCAGGTCGTCGGGCAGCAGCTCGCTGAACGGGGTGTGCGCGAACCGGAGCAGTCCGGCGTCGAGCGCGCGGCCCACCTGCCCGGCACCCTGCACGTGCGCCACGGTCAGCAGCCCGACCCGATCGGCCGCGACCGCGATCGACCGCAGCACGTCGTCGTCGAAGACGGGCCCGACGTCGCTGTTGAGGGTCAGCTTGACGACGGAGGCGCCGAGGTCGCGCATCCGCACGACGGCCCGCTCGGCGTCGGCGGCGTCGGCCACGACGACGGACGCGTCGCCCGGCGCCCAGCCCGCCCGCGACGGGTAGCCGCCGGGAGGGCAGAGCAGGCCGCCCGCGACCTGCACCTCGGGCCAGCCGGCGTCGACCCGGCCCCGTTCGGGCCAGAGCGCGGCGACGTCGGGGCTCCAGCCGAGGTCGAGCACGCGGCCGACGCCGCCCCGCACGAGCTGCTCGGGGTCGACCAGGCCGAGGTGCACGTGCGAGTCGGTGAAGGGCGAGAACAGCGCGCCGGGCAGGTGGGGCAGGTCGGCGTCCTCGCCGTGGCCGGGGTCGACCGCCCCGACGAGGTGGATCGCGGTCGGCGACACGCGCACGACGCTCGGGCCGTGCCACCTGCCCGACCAGACCCGGTCGACGGTGACGAGTCGCGCCTCCTGCTGCATGCCCCCACCGTAGGGCCGGCGGGTCAGCCCGGCAGCACCGCCCGGCTGGCCCGGGTCACGTACGGCAGGCGGATGAGGTCAGCTCGGCGGGTGTCCGGGTGCGTGTCGAGCAGCTGGCCGACGTCGCGGAGCACCTGGGCGCGGTCGTCCTCGGGCAGCGTGATGACGTAGCTGCGCGACGCGATCATGGCGAGCAGCTCGTCGCGGCCGAGCTCGTGCACCCACGGGAAGTCGCGACGCTCGATCGGGGCGAAGGGCTCGCCGACCGTCGGGGCGTCGGACGACATGTCGCGCTCGGCGGGGGAGTGCATCACCTGCGACAGCTCGGCCAGCCACGGCACGGTCTCGTCGCGGATGTTCCAGAGCAGGCCGAGCGTGCCGCCCGGACGCAGCACCCGGGCGACCTCGGGAACGGCAGCCCGCGGGTCGACCCAGTGCCAGGCCTGGGCCACGAAGACCGCGTCGACCGACGAGTCGTCGAGCGGCATCGACTCCGCCGACCCGGGGAGCGACCGGGCCTCGGGCACGGCCTGTTCGAGCACGGAGCGCATGCCCTCGCTGGGCTCGACGGCGGTGACCTGCTCGGCACGCGGCACGAGGACGCGGGTGAGCTTGCCGGTGCCCGCGCCGAGGTCGACGACGTGCCGTGCGCCCTGCGGCAGCAGCCACTCGACGGCGTCGACGGGGTAGGAGGGGCGGCCGCGTTCGTAGACGTCCGCCGCCTGGCCGAACGAGGAGGCGAGGGTGCTGAGGGGGTCGGCCGGATCGGGGCCGTGCGCGTGCGTGGTCGGGTTCACGCGACCACTGTCGCATGACTCACGGCGTCACACGGCTTCGTTACGCGCCGTCTCCGGAGCACCATGGCTGCATGACGCAGACACCTCCGCAGCCGCTCCGTGTCGTCGCCGTGTCGGGCACGCTGAGCTCGCCCTCGAAGACGGACGCGCTCGTCGACGCCGTCCTCGACGAGCTCGCCCTCGTGCTGCCGATCGAGCGGCACGTGATCCGGGTGAGCGAGCTCGGGCCGCTCTTCGCCGGCGCGCTGACCCGGGACCAGCTCGACGAACGGGTCGAGCGCGAGCTCCGTGCCGTCGAGGGCGCCGACCTGCTGATCGCGGCCTCGCCGGTCTACCGCGCCTCCTTCACGGGGCTCTTCAAGCACTTCTTCGACTTCGTCGAGCAGTACGCGCTGGTCGACGTGCCGGTGCTGCTCGCGGCGACGGGCGGCAGCGAGCGGCACGCGCTGATCCTCGAGCACTCGCTGCGGCCGCTGTTCGGCTTCTTCCAGGCACTGACGCTGCCCCTCGGCGTCTACGCGCACGCCAGCGACTTCACCGATCGCCGCGTGACGGCGCCGCTGCTGCAGGAGCGCATCCGGGCCGCCATCGCCCGGGGCCTGCCCCTGATCCGGTCGAGCGTCGACGAGAAGCGTCGCATCGAGCGTGCGGTCAGCGGCGAGGTCGACGGGCTCGACGCACTGCCGACGCCGACCGCTCACGACGCGGCGCCGGTCCGGCTCTACAGCTGACGGCCCGCTCTGGGGGAGGTGGCCCTCGGCATCGTGTGCTTAGGGTGGAGCGTGCCTGACGAGACCCCGACTCCCGAGACCACGCCCCGCGACGTCGCCGTCGCCCGCGCCGAGATCCGCGACGACGAGGCCAAGCGCGTCATCGGCATGCTCGCTGCCGGCGAGCTGCCGAGCCGGGCCGCCCAGTGGGTCGCCGACGGGATCGACGACGACGCGGCACGTGAGCTCGCCGCCGCGACCGGGCGCACCGAGGAGGAGCGGGTCGGCCTCCTGGAGCGCCTCGCCGCCGCCCAGGGCCTCGGCTTCCCGACCGCGCGCGAGGCCCGCGCGCACCACGGCCAGAGCGTGATCGCGTCGATGACCGCGTCGTCCGCGGCGGGCGACTCGCTGTCGTTCTCGAACTCGTTCAGCGACACGATCGAGGAGTCGGTGCGCGACTCGATCTCACGGCTGTTCCCGCGTCGCAAGAAGTAGGGCCGGGGGCCGTCCCCCGAAGCGAGACAGATCGGCGTCCCGAGCGTTCGTGAACGCTGATGCTGCGGCTCTCGACGGAAGGACCCCTCTCAAATTCGAGAGGGATCCTTCCGCTGCACGGCTCAGGCCTTCGCGACCTCGAGCTCGACGACGGCCCACGACAGGGCCGGCAGGGTCAGGCGGACGCTGCCGCCGTCGACCGCGACGCCGTCGAGGGGCACGAGGCCGACCGCGTCCTGCGCCTGCTCGGTGTTGGCGGTGAAGCGGTCGCCGCCCTCCGGCACCGCCAGCACCTCGGAGCGGACGACCCGGGCGTCCGCGAAGCCGCGGAGGACGAGCTCGACGTCCGCCGCCTCCTCGAGTCCGCGGTTGGCGAGGAAGAACGCGATGCGCCCCGTCTCCTCGTCCCACGTCGAGCTGACGTCGACGAGGTCGGCGTCGCCGTACTTCGGGGTGTCGATCTTGTCGCTGGTGACCTGCGTGCGGAGGATCTCGCCCTGGGCCAGCGCCGCCATGCGGGCGAACGGCCAGAAGATCGTCTGGCGCCAGGCCGGCCCGCCCTGCTCGCTGCGGATCGGGGCGATCACGTTGACGAGCTGGGCCTGGTTGGCGATCTTGACCCTGTCGCCGTGGCGCAGCAGCGAGTTGAGGAACGTGCCGACGACGACCGCGTCGGTGACGTTGTACTGGTCCTCGATGAGGCGCGGGTGCTCGACCCAGCCCTTCGAGACGTTGTGCGGCTGGTCGTCGGTGTCGAGGCCCGTCTGGTACCAGACGTTCCACTCGTCGAACGAGATGTGCACCTGCTTGTCGTGCTTGCCCGCGGCCTTGACGCCGTCGATCGTCGAGACGACCTCCTCGATGAAGGCGTCCATGTCGACCGCCGTCGCGAGGAAGCTCGTCGCGTCGCCGTCGTGCTCCTGGTAGTAGGCGTGCATCGAGACGTAGTCGACCTCGTCGTAGGCGTGGGTGAGCACCTCGTGCTCCCACGTGCCGAAGGTCGGCATGCCGCGGCCCGAGCTGCCGACCGCGACGAGCTCGATGCTCGGGTCGACGAACTTCATCGCCTTGGCGGCCTCCTGGGCGAGGCGGCCGTACTCGGTGGCCGTCTTGTGCCCGATCTGCCAGGGGCCGTCGAGCTCGTTGCCGAGGCACCAGAGCTTGATGTCGAACGGGTCGGCCGCGCCGTTGGCGATGCGGCGGTCGCTGAGGGCCGTGCCGCCGGGGTGGTTGGCGTACTCGACGAGCTCGCGGGCCGCGTCGACGCCGCGGGTGCCGAGGTTGACGGCCTCCATCACCTCGACCTCGGCGAGCTTCGACCACTCGACGAACTCGTGCAGGCCGAACGCGTTCGACTCGACGGTGTGCCACGCGCCGTCGAGGCGGCGGGGGCGCTGGTCGACCGGCCCGACGCCGTCCTCCCAGTTGTAGCCGGAGACGAAGTTGCCGCCGGGGTAGCGGACGACGGTCGCGCCGAGCTCCTTGGTGAGGGCGAGGACGTCGCGACGGAAGCCTTTCTCGTCGGCGGTCTCGTGGCCGGGCTCGTAGATGCCGGTGTACACGCACCGGCCCATGTGCTCGACGAACGAGCCGAACAGGCGGCGCGGCACGGTGCCGATCGTGAACTCGCGGTCGACGGTGATGCGGGCGGTGGTCATGGTTCTCCTAGGTAGAGGGGGAGCGGCGTGCTGGCGGGTGGTCGGTCGGTCAGGAGGTGCGGATCGAGGAGGCGCGGCGTGCGCCCCGAGGAGGCGCCGGCCGCGCAGAGGAGGCGCTGGTCGCTACTGCCCCCCGAAGCCGGTGGTCGAGATGCCCTTGATGATCTGCCGCTGGAAGAACAGGAACACCAGGATGAGCGGGAGCGCCGCCAAGATCGCCGCGGCCATGTTCTGCGCGTACTGGATGCCGTACGCGCTCTTGATGGTCTGCAGCCCGACGGGCAGCGTGAGCAGCGACGCGTCGTTCGTCACGATGAAGGGCCAGAGGAAGTTGTTCCAGGCTCCGATGAACACGAAGATCGACACCGCGCCGAGGATGGGCCGCGACAGGGGCAGCAGGATCGTGAAGAAGACCCGGATGCGCCCGGCGCCGTCGACGCGGGCCGCGTCCTCGAGCTCGATCGGCACCTGGTCGAAGAACTTCTTGAGCACGAACACCATGGCGGGCGCGATGGCCTGCGGAAGGATGATGCCCCAGTACGTGTCGACCATGTCGAAGGCGAGCATCTGGTAGAACAGCGGCACGATCAGAACCTGCGGCGGGACGATGATCGACGCGATCGTCGCCACGTAGAGCCACTTCTTGCCGCGGAAGTCGAGCCGCGAGAACGCGTAGGCCACGAGGGCCGACGTCGCCACGACGATCAGCGTGATGGCGATCGACGTGAGCAGGCTGTTGAAGAGCCAGGTGGGGATGTTCCCCTGCTCGAGGATCGCCCGGTAGGCCTGCAGCGTGAAGCCGCCCGCGGGCAGCCAGGTCTGGGGCGTCGCCGCGGCGTCGGCCTCGCTCTTGAACGACGTGGCCAGCGACCAGAGGAACGGCAGCAGCCACAGCACGGCCAGCACGACGAGGACGACGATGCTGAGGACGCCCATGACGCCGAAGCGCTGCTTGCCGGGTGCGTGGCCGTGGCTGCCGCCTCCTCGGCTCGCGCCTCGGCCGCGCTCGGCGGTGGGGGCTCGGAGGTCGCCGCCGGGCGCTGCGGCGGGGGCGACGGCAGGTGCGGTCATCGCTGGGCTCCCTTGCGGTTGCGGGCCGTGATCGAGAACTGGGCGACCGAGATGACCACGATCACGGCGAAGAAGATGTACGAGATGGCGCTGGAGTAGCCGAAGCGGTAGCCGGTGAAGCCCGACTCGAAGATGTACTGGACGGTGGAGCGCGTGGTGCCCGCCGGCCCGCCGTTGGTCATCTGGTAGATCTGGTCGAAGACCTTGAGCGACGCGAGCACCTGCAGGATGACGATCAGGCCGGTGGTCGGGCCGAGCTGCGGGATCGTGATCGACCAGAGCGAGCGCCAGCGGCCGGCGCCGTCGAGCGAGGCCGCCTCGTACTGCTGGTCGGGGATGTTCTGCAGGGCCGCGAGGTACAGCAGGAAGTTGAAGCCGACCGTCCACCAGACCGTCGTGGCGACGACGGCGATCATGGCCGTGTCCGGGTCCTGCAGCCAGGCGGGCTGCGGCAGCCCGAGGGTGGCCAGCACGTTGTTGATCGGGCCGAGCGTCGGGCTGTACAGCTGGATCCAGAACAGCGACACGACGGTCGACGCCAGCAGGTACGGCAGGAAGAAGCTGAGCCGCCAGAGCCACTGGCCCGGCAGGCCCGTGTTGACCAGCAGCGCGAGCACGAGCGCCACCGCGACGAGCGGGATCGTGCTGAGGATCGTGAACCAGAACGTGTTGAGCATCGAGCGCCACATGGCGCCGTCGGCGAAGGCCTCGGCGTAGTTGGCGACGCCGATCAGCTCGCCGCCCTGGCCCGTGAGGCTCTGCCCGGTGAAGCTCAGGTACAGGCCGTGCAGGAGGGGCCACACGAGGAAGAGGGCGAACAGGATCGTGAACGGGGCGGCGAAGCCCCAGCCGATGCGGTTCTCCTTGTGGGCGCCGGGGCGCAGGCGGGTGGTCGTCCCGCCGCCGGTGCCGCCGGCGCGGGCGCGCCTGCCGGCGGTGGCAGGGCTCCGGTCGGCGGGGGCCGCCGGGGTCGTGACCGTCGTGGTCGTCACAGATCGACTCCTTCGTCGTCGTGCAGGGCTGGGTCGTCAGGGAGGGGGAGGAGGAGCTGCTCGGCTCACACCGGGGCGGGGCGGCCGAGCTGCGTGTTCACCCGGTCGACGAACCGCTTCATGCCCGTCGCGGCGTCGTCCTTCGCGAGGATGACCGACTGGATGCTGTCGAGGAAGTACGTCTGGAAGTCCGACCCCGAGCCGGTGAACCAGGCCGGCGGGTCGTAGTTCAGGTACTCGGCCGCCTCGGCGTAGTGCGCCTGGGGGATCAGGTCGGCGTACTCGCTGCTGTCGACCACGGGCCCGTACGCGGGGATGTGCCCGGCCTCGGCCCACGAGATCGAGTCCTTGAGGATCGTCGAGACCATCTTGTAGACGTCCTCGCGCTTGGTCTCGTCCACGGTGCTCTGCCGGGGCAGCACGAACGCGTGCGAGTCGGCGTAGACGGCGGGGGTGCCGAACAGAGTGGGGATGATGCTCGCGTCGTAGGGGATGCCCGACGCGGCGGCGCTCGGCACCTCCCACACGCCGGTGAAGAGCATGCCGCTCTCGCCCGAGACGAACTCGGCGATGCCCGACTGGATGTCGCTCGCCTCGGCCATCACGGTGCCGTCCGTCATCTGCTGCATGAACTCGAGGGCGGTGACGGCCGCTTCCTCGTCGTACTCGACGGTCCCGCCCTCGCGGAGCTCCATGTCGGCGCCCTGCTGCTTGTAGAACGTGTAGAACATGCGCCAGAGCTGGGCGCCGTCGTTGAGGTACCCCCACGAGGCGCCGTGCTTGCCGGTGACGGCCTGCATCGCGGTCGCGACCTCGAGGAACTGCGCGGGGCTCGTGATCTCGGCGAGCTGCCCGTCGGGGCCGAGGACGCCGGCCTGGGCGGCGATGTCGGTGTTGTACAGCAGGATGAACGGGTGCGAGTCGAGCGCGACCGAGTACAGCTGGTCGCCGCTGAAGCCGGCCTTCCAGACCGCCGGTGCGAAGTCCTCTTCTCGGAGGTCGTACGAGGCGAGCTTCTCGACGTCCCACGCGTCGAGCAGACCGCCGGGCGCGTAGCCGGGCACGCGCGACGCGTGCATGATCGCGACGTCCGGGGCGCGGCCGCCGGCCGACGCCATGGCGAGCTTCGTGTAGTACGGCGTGCCCCAGGCGAGCACGGTCTGCGTCGCGTGGAACTCGGGGTTCTGCTCGTTGGCCTGGTCGACGAGGGCGGACATCTTCACGCCGTCGCCCCCGCTCAGCAGGTGCCAGAACTTGAGCTGCTCGACCGTCGCGCCGGAGGCGGTGGTCGCGCCAGTCGCGCAGCCCGAGAGGGCGGTGGCCGCGAACGCGGTGCCGAGCAGGGCCGCGCCGCCGACGAGGACGCCGCGGCGGCTCAGGCCTGAGCCGATGCCGGCAGTGCCGGCAGTGCCGGCGGTGTCGGCGGTGTCGGCGCGGGTGCGGCTGTCGCGGGCGCCGTGGCGGCGGGTGGCGGGCGGGCCGGCCTCGGCGCCTGGACGGCTGCGAGCGGGGTGGTCGGGCAGGGTCATCTTCACTCCTTCGTGACGTGTGACTGCTCGCACTATTCCATCGTTGTAATCCAGGCGCAAGAGGCAGCCGGCAGGTCGTCGCGCATCGGCCCGGCACGGCCAGCGACTGCCGGGTGGACCTTGCCCGGAGGAGGCGTCCGCCGGGACAGTGGTGCGGTGACCGTTCCCCGCGTGCCGACGACCGCCTCCTCGACCGACGTGCTGCGGCTGACTGCGTTCGCCGACGGGCCGGGCGGGGGCAACCCTGCCGGTGTGGTGCTCGACGCGTCCAGGCTCGACGACCTGCAGATGCAGGTGATCGCCGCCGAGGTCGGCTACGCCGAGACCGCGTTCGTCGTCGACGGAGCCGTCGGCGGCGACGACCGAGTCGTGCGCACCCGCTACTTCTCACCGATCGCCGAGGTGCCGTTCTGCGGGCACGCGACCATCGCGACCGCCGTGGCGCTCGCCGACGAGCGCGGCCCCGGGCTGTTCCGCTTCGAGACGGCCGTCGGGCCGGTCGTCATCGAGACCACGCAGGTGGCGGTGGCCGGGGGAGAGAGCGAGCTGCGCGCCTCCTTCACGAGCGTCGAGCCGCGCACACGTCCCCTGGGCGACGCCGTCGGCGACGAGCTGCTCGGCCTGCTCGCGCTCGACCGCGACGACCTCGACCCGGCGTGGCCGCTCGCCGAGGCGTTCGCCGGCAACTGGCACCCGGTCGTCGCGGTGCGGTCGCTCGCGGTGTTCGACTCGTTCGAGTTCGACCCCGGTGCGGTGCGCGAGGTGATGGACCAGCAGGGCTGGTCGGGCACCGTCACGGTCGTCTGCACGGAGGGTGTCGACCTCGACCTCGACCTCGCCGCTGTCGTCGCGACCCGCGGAGCCGACGCCGAGCTGCCCGCGATCGAGGCTCGCAACCTGTTCCCCGTCGGCGACATCACCGAGGACCCGGCCACGGGATCGGCGGCCGCCGCCCTCGGGGCGTACCTGCGGGCTGGCGGCCTGCTCGCGCCTCCTGCGCGGTTCGCGGTGCGGCAGGGCCGGCACGTCGGGCGTCCGAGCCTGCTCGTGGTCGACGTCCCCGTGGTCGGCGGCATCACGGTCAGCGGCACTGCGGCCCTGATCGTCGAGTGACGCGCCTGCCGTCCGCGGACACTTCGGTCGCGTGACACACCCCGGACGGTGCACCGCACCCCCGAATTCGGGGGTGCGGTGCCTTGGAGGGGGTGTGACTAGGGCAGTCCGAGCGTCAGCTCGAGCGCGCGGCGGCCGTGCTCTCGCGCCGCACGATCTCGTGCGGGATGATCGCGAGCTCGGGCGGCCGGTCGCGGTCGGCGATGCGCGCCGCCAGCAGCTCGAGCGTGCGCTCGGCGAAGAGCCGCTTGTCGAGGCGCACGGTCGTGAGCGGCGGCAGCGTGAACCGTCCGTCGGCGATGTCGTCGAAGCCCGCGACCGAGACGTCGTCCGGCACCCGCAGGCCCGCCGCCCAGAGGGCGTGCACGGCGCCGATGGCGAGCGAGTCGGTGAAGCAGAAGAGCGCGTCCGGCGGGCCGTCGGCGGCGAGGCGCTCGCGCACGGCAGCGGCGCCCGCCTCGGGCGACCACGATCGACACGACCACCGGAGCGCGGGGTCGACGGGCAGCCCGGCCGCCTCGTGCGCCTGCTGCCAGCCGAGCGTGCGCGCGCGGGCCGTCGCGGTGTCGAAGCGGTCGCCCGAGCTGCCGAGCACGGCGATGCGCCGGTGTCCGAGCTCGATCAGGTGCCGGGTCATGTCGCGGGCGGCCGCGACGCTGTCGACCCTGACCTGGTCGACGAGGCTCTGCTCGACCTCTCCGATGACGACGACCGGCGGCAGCGACTCCGCGCCGACGATGGCGCTCTCGTCGAGGCTCACTGGGTTGAGCACGAGACCGTCGACGAGGTGCTCCTTGCCCCTCAGCAGCAGCTCGCGCTCGCGCTCGGGGCGCATTCCGGTCTGCTCGAGCTGCACCGACCAGCCGCGCTCGTGCGCGACCTCGACGAACCAGTGCGACATCTCGGCGCTGTAGGGCGTCGTGAGGTCGGGGAAGGCGAGCGCGATGGAGCCCGTGCGGCCGGTGCGGAGCCCGCGGGCGCTCAGGTTGGGCACGTAGGCCAGGGCGGCCACCGCCTCCTCGACTCGCGCCCTCGTCTCGGCGCTGACCCGGACCGCCCCCGTCACGACGTTCGAGACCGTCTTCGGAGAGACGCCCGCCCGGGCGGCCACGTCCTTGACCGTCGCTCGCATCCGTCCAGGCTAGCGCCGCGCCGCACGTGGGACGCGACCGGTCGCGGCGGCCGGCGGCTACGCCGAGGCGAGCACCTTCGCGATGCGCTGCAGCGACACGCTCTCGCTGGGCCGCAGGTCCTGTGCGAACAGGCTGAGGCGGAACTCCTCGAGCATCCAGCGGGCACGCACGAGCGGGGGAGGCGCCCCCTCGGCCGGCGGGAACGCCCCGCCCGCCGCCTCGTACCGCTCCGTCGCCTGCTGCACCTCGGTCAGCCACGCCCGGTCGCGCGACGGCGCCTCGAGCAGCTTCGCCGTGCGGCGGGTGATGCCGACGAGGTAGACGGGCACGCGCTGCAGCTGCTGCAGGCCGGTGGCCGAGACGAAGCCCGGGTACACCAGCCGGTCGCGCTGCTGCCGCATGTCGGTGAGCGCCGTGAGCAGCGACATGTTCGTCGCCGCCTTCATCGCCTTGTCCGCATCGCGGGCGGCAGTCAACGTGCGGGCCACGAGCGACACCGTCTGGAACATCTGGTCCATCACGGCGCCCGACACCCGGTCGCGCACGGTGAGGAACTCCTTCTTCGTGTACAGCTGCCCGTCGGGCTTCACCCGGTGCAGCACGTCGTCGACGACCGCGACGAGGCAGTCCGCGAAGAGGGCGGACGTGTTCTGGTACGGGCTCGTCGCGAGGATCAGCTTCTCGGGCGCGGTGAGGTGCTGCTGCACGTAGGCGACCGGGCTCGGCACGGCGAGCATGAGGAGGCGGCGCACCCCCCGGGGCGTCTCGCGCGCCTGGTCGGCAGGCGTCGCCATGAGGCGGATCGCCACGGAGGCGCCCTCGTCGACCAGCGCCGGGTACGCCCGGATCACGGTGTCGCCGTGCCGCGTGTCGACGACGGTCGGCAGCTCGTCGAAGTCCCACGAGGTGAGGCCGCCGCGCTCGATGGCGTTCGCGGGGGCGTCGGTCGCGGCGTCGGGGCGACCGCCCTCGGGGCCGCCGCGTCCTCGTCGTCCGCGACCCGCGCCTCCTGCGCCCTGCCCCTGGGTGACCCGCGCGACGCTCTCGCGCATGTCGTCGCTGAGCCGGTGCTGCAGCTCGTCGAGCGACTTGCCCGCGCCGACCGTGCGGCCGCGCTCGTCGACGACCGCCCACGTCACGCGCAGGTGCGCGGGCACGCGCTCCAGGTCGAAGTCGGCGGCGTCGACGGGCGTGTACGTCAGCTTCTTGATCACGGAGGCGAGGGTCGCGGTGAACGACTCGGCGACGTCGTGCGGCGGCTCGGCCGGCAGCTCGGCGGTGATCTTCGACGCCCAGTCGGCGGCGGGCACGACGTTCTTGCGGATCTGCTTCGGCAGCGACTTGATCAGGGACGTCACGAGCTCGTCGCGGAGGCCCGGCACCTGCCAGTCGAACCCGGCCGGACGGAGGCGCGCCAGCAGCGGCAGGGGCACGACCACAGTCACGCCGTCGTCGTCGGCTCCCGGCTCGAACTTGTAGCGCAGGGTCAGCGTCTGGTCGCCCTGCCGCCACGTGCTCGGGAACCCGGCCTCGTCGACGTCGGGCTCGTCGTCGCCGAGCAGGTCGGCGGCGGTCATCGTCAGGAGGTCGGGGGTCTCCTGCTTGGCCTTGCGCCACCAGCCCTCGAAGTCGCGGGTGCTCGTGACCTCGGCCGGCACGCGGCGCTGGAAGAACTCGAACGCGGCGTCGCCGTCGACGAGGATGTCGCGGCGACGGGTGCGCTCCTCCACCTCGGTGAGCTCGCGGATCAGCTGCTGGTTGGCCTTCTCGAACGACTGCCGGCTCTCCCAGTCGCCCTCGACGAGGGCGTGCCGGATGAAGAGCTCGCGGGCGTAGCCGGGGTCGATCCGCGAGAACTGGATGCGCCTCCGCGGCACGATCGGGACGCCGTAGAGCGTCACGCGCTCGTAGGCGACCACGGAGCCCTGCTTCTTCTCCCAGTGCGGCTCGCCGTAGCTGCGCTTCACGAGGTCGGGGGCGAGCGGCTCGGCCCAGGCCGGGTCGATGGCGCCGTTGACGCGCGCGAAGAGGCGGCTCGTCTCGACGAGCTCGGCGCTCATGATCGCGGCGGGCTGCTTCTTGGCGAGCGAGCTGCCGGGGAACACGAGGAACCGCGTCTGGCGGGCGCCGACGTAGTCCTTCTTCTGCGGGTCGAGCAGCCCGATCTGGCTGAGCAGGCCGGCGAGCAGGCTGCGGTGCACCCCGTCGGGGTTCGTGCTGCGCTCGCCGACGTGCAGCCCGAGGGGCTTCGCCGCCCGCAGCAGCTGCCGGTAGACGTCCTGCCACTCGCGCACGCGCAGGTAGTTGAGGTACTCCTCACGGCAGAGGCGCTTGAACGCGTTGCCGGTGAGCTCCTCCTTCTTCTCCTCCAGGTGGTTCCAGAGGTTGAGGAGCGTCATGAAGTCGCCCTGCGGGTCCTTGAAGCGCGCGTGCGCCTCGTCGGCCTGGGCGCGCCGCTCGAGGGGGCGCTCGCGCGGATCTTGGATGCTGAGCGCCGCGACGATCGCGAGCACCTCGCGGGTGGTGCCGTGCACCTTCGACTCGACGGCCATACGGGCCAGGCGGGGGTCGATCGGCAGGCGCGTCAGCTGCTTGCCGACGCGGGTGATCTGGCCGCCCTGGGTGACGGCGCCGAGCTCGCGAAGCAGGTCGAGGCCGTCCTTGATGCCGCGGCCGTCGGGCGGCTGGAGGAACGGGAACGCCGCGATGTCGCCGAGGCCCAGCGAGATCATCTGCAGGATGACGGCGGCGAGGTTCGTGCGGAGGATCTCGGGCTCGGTGAATTCGTCGCGCTTCTCGAAGTCGGTCTCGCTGTAGAGCCGGATCGCGATGCCGTCGCTCGTGCGGCCGGAGCGACCGGAGCGCTGGTTCGCGCTCGCCTGCGAGATCGCCTCGATGGGCAGGCGCTGCACCTTCGCGCGGGTCGAGTAGCGGCTGATCCGTGCCGTGCCGGCGTCGATCACGTACTTGATGCCGGGCACGGTCAGGCTCGTCTCGGCGACGTTCGTCGCCAGGACGATGCGGCGCCTGGTCCCTGCCGTGCTGCTCGGCTGGAAGACGCGGTGCTGGTCGGCCGCGCTGAGGCGGCCGTAGAGCGGCAGCACCTCGGTCTGCGGCAGGTTCCGGGCCCGGATCGCGTCCTCGG
Source organism: Frigoribacterium sp. PhB116 (assembly GCF_004364285.1). Lineage (GTDB taxonomy): Bacteria > Actinomycetota > Actinomycetes > Actinomycetales > Microbacteriaceae > Frigoribacterium. Next base: position 564,091 of record NZ_SOBE01000002.1, read on the forward strand.
CGTCGCGGATCTCGTTCTCGCCGCTGAGGAACACGAGCACGTCGCCCGAGCTCTCCCGGGCCAGCTCGTCGAGGGCCTCGTTGATGCCCTGCAGGTAGTCCTTGTCGTCGGCGCGCTGCCTCGGGTCGCCGGCCCGCGCCTCCTTGGCTCGCCGGGCGGCGGCGCCGGGGCGGCCGGGCTCGCCGCGGCGGCGCCCGTCGTCGCGTCGGGAGTCGTCGCGTCGTGCGTTCGGCCGCGAGAGCGCGGGTGCCTCGTCGAGCTCGTCCAGGTCGTCGACGTCGCGGTCGTCGTCGGCCGTGGTGTCGTCGGCGACGAGGGGCCGGTAGCGGATCTCGACCGGGTAGGTGCGGCCCGAGACCTCGACGATGGGCGCACCGTCGAAGTGCTGCGAGAACGACTCGGGGTCGATGGTCGCGCTCGTGATGATCAGCTTGAGGTCGGGACGCCGCGGCAGCAGCTGCTTGAGGTACCCGAGCAGGAAGTCGATGGTGAGGCTGCGCTCGTGCGCCTCGTCGATGATGATCGTGTCGTACCGCTTCAGCTCGCGGTCGAAGTGGATCTCGTTCAGCAGGATGCCGTCGGTCATCAGCTTGATCTGCGTGTCGGCGCCGACCTTGTCGGTGAACCGCACCTGGTAGCCGACGAGCCCGCCGACCTCCTCGCCGAGCTCCTCCGCGATGCGCTCGCTGATCGTCCGTGCGGCGATGCGGCGCGGCTGGGTGTGCCCGATGCTCGTGCGGCCGAGCTCGAGGCAGATCTTCGGCAGCTGCGTCGTCTTGCCCGAGCCCGTGGAGCCTGCGACGATGACGACCTGGTTGTCGCGGATCGCGGCGGCGATGTCGTCGCGTCTCTGGCTGACCGGCAGCTCGGGGGGATAGGTGATGGTGGGCGACATGAGCCCTCCATCGTAAGCCGCACCGGCGGGGGAGCGCTCCCTGCAGTGGTCCCTCCCCAGGGACGCCCGTGCGGGGCGCCGTCCCCGTCCCCGGTCGGGACGAGGAGGCGCGGGTCGGCAGGCAGGGCAACCTCGCTCCCATGCCCCCCACGAACCGTCTGCTCGCAGCCTCGCCCTCCGCCGCTTCCTCGTCCGCCGCCTCCCTCGGCCAGGCCTCCCCGCTCGCCGTCATGACCGACCCGCTCTGCGTCTGCGTGCTCGACGTGCTCGAGCACGGCGCGCGGGCGGCCTCGCAGCTCGTCGCCGAGGCGTCGCGACGGCTCGGGCCCTCGGCGGGCGGCCCCGCGTTCGTCGCCTCTCGCGTCGCGCTGTTGGTCGCGTCGGGCTTCGTGGAGGCCAGCGAGCCGCCGCCCGGCTCGGCCGCCGGGGCCGAGACCGTCCTGTCCGTCGCCGAGCGGCGGTCGTGCGAGCTGCTCGACGCCCTGGCGGAGGCGGTGGCCGAGGTCCGCGAGGCCGGGGACGTGCAGCAGGAACAGGACCTCGTCGATGCTCTCGAGACCGCGTGGGCCGCCCGCGACGGCCGACGTTCGGGCCTCCGGGGCGTCGACGAGTTCCGCGCGTCCGAGGCAGGACGCCGCCACGCGCGTCGAGTCGCCGAGGGGACGCTCGGCCAGCCGGGCTCGCCCTTCGCCGCCGGGTGAGGGAAGGCGTGCCCTTCTTCGGTGTGCTGCCGCGGCGGCCTGCGGACTCTCGCTTCGGTGTGCTGCCGCGGCGGCCTGCGGACTCTCGGCTGTGGGGGTGTGAACGCGCTCTGGCTGTTCCGTCACGGAACGGAGAGACCACGCCGCGGATCGAGGTGCCGCGAGTGCTGATCCGTCACGAGACGGAGCGACCATGCCGCGGGGCGAGGTGCCGCGAGTGCTGATCCGTCACGAGACGGAGCGACTATGGACGACGTGAACCGTCCTACTCTCGACGCCGATGCGGCCCGTCGTCGCGACGACGGGCCGCCCGGCAAGGAGCAGGACGAACGCGGTGCGTCGCCCACGGCGCGTCGTGGACGCCCGGGTCGTCGCTCTGCCGGAGCGCGGGCGATGCACCCGTTCGAAGTGCTCGGCGACGTGACGAGGCGGGAACTGGTGGAGGTGCTCGCGATCGGCCGGCAGACGTCAGGCGACCTCGCGAGCATCCTCCACGAGCGACGCGCCGTGGGGTGGTCGAGCGTGTCCCAGCACCTCGGGGTGCTGCTCGAGTCGGGCTTCGTCGTCGTCGAGCAGGACGGTCCCCGGCGCTGGTACCACCTGCGCGACGACTGGCTCGACCTCGTCACGGCAGGGCTCGACGAGCTGCGACACGCCTGGGACGAGGGCGCGTCGTCCCGAGAGCTGGGCGCCGGTCCTGCAGTGATTGCTCGACGGATCCGGTCGGGCGACGTCGTCCTCAGGGAGCCGGGCGATCCGGTGCCGCCGCTGCGGGATGCCAGGCGGGGACGCAACGGACTCGACCTCAGTGCCCGCGGCGTCGGTCGGAGCCACTGGAGCGACGACGCCGACGGCAGCAGCGACCTCGACTGACGCCGCCCTGTCCGGGTTCCGTTCCGTCGCGGATCAGGCTGCGTTCCGTTTCGTGACGGATCAGGCCGCGAGCGGCCGAGATCAGGGGGAAGGGGCGGTTCCGTCTCGTGACGGATCAGGCTCAGCAGAGAGTCCCCTCCTCTCGCGGGCCGACGGCCCGGCTCGGAGCAGCGGCGTCCCGTCCCGGTGCCGGCCGTGTGGCCCGGGGCCGAGTGTTCTGCGTCAGGCGCGGGCCGATGTCCGCGGTCGGGACGATGATGAGCCGGTGTCAGCCGTTCACCCGACGCTCCCGTCACCGTCGTCGCAGCCGTCCCCCCTGCCTCCCGTGGCGCCGCCGTCCCTCGGCGCGTGGGGGCTCGACGTCGTCGACGAGCTGCTGATCGTCGGCGGGCTCGACCCGGACGCCGCCGTCTGGCAGGTCCGCGACCGCTCCGGCGACGAGTGGGCCGTGAAGGCGACCCGGCGCGACTGCCGGTTCGGCCTCGCGCTCGCCGCCGCCCTCGGTCCCGACTCCGGCGTCGTCGCCCCGCTCCCCACCCGGACGGGCGACCACTGGGCCGAGTGCGACGGCCTGCTCGTCTCGGTCTCTCCCTGGATCCTCGGCGACGACGCCGCCGAAGAGGGCCGGGGCCTCGACCTCGACCAGTGGGCCGAGCTCGGTGCCGTCGTCCGTCGGGTGCACGACCAGCCGCCTCCCGCGTCCGTCGCCCCGCTGCGGCAGGGCGTCAAGCGGACCGGCCGCCGGGCCCGCGTGCGCCTCCGCGACCTCGACGCCCGCTTCGTCGGCGCGGGCCAGGCCCCCGGCGTCGACCCCGAGCTGGGCCAGACCAACCCCGACTACAACGGCATCATGGCGCTCGCCGTCATCTCGGTGCTGCCGATGGTGGCGCTCTTCCTGGCGTTCCAGCGGTTCTTCGTGCAGGGCTTCGTGCGCAGCGGGGTGCGGTAGCGGCGAGGTGCGCAGGTGTGCGGGCAGCCCGACCGGGCTCCCCGCCTGGCTCCCGGCGGTGCGCCGTATGATCCGACCAGGATCACCACTCGTCAACGGAGACGGAGCACACCGGCATGACCTCGAACGCCACAGCCACGAACGCACCAGCCACCGGCCCTTCCACCCCGACCGGCTACGCGACGGCCTCGGTCGCCGCGATCCTCAGCGAGGCGGCTGCCCGGTACCCCGACGACGTCGCGGTCGTCGTCGGCCCGCAGCGCACCACCTACCGCGAGCTCTGGCAGCAGTCGCTCGCCTACGCCGGCGCGCTCCGAGCCCGCGGCGTCGGCGAGGGCGACCGGGTCGCGATGCTCGTCCCGAACGTCGCCGACTTCGCCCGCGTCTACTACGCGACCCTCGCGCTGGGGGCGGTGGTCGTGCCCGTGCACGCGCTGCTCAAGCGCCACGAGATCGAGTACGTGCTGGGCGACAGCGGGTCGTCGCTGCTCGTCTGTGCGGCTCCGCTGCTGCCCGAGGGCGCGGCCGGGGCCCAGCTGGCGGGAGTGGACGTCGTGACGGTGCTCGCGCCTCCGGCGACCGACGCCGGCACGGCCGTCGTGCCCCCGGCGCCCGACCGCCTCGAGTCGCTCGCCGCCGAGGCCGAGCCGCTGACGACCTACGTGCCGCGGCACCCGTTCGACACGGCGACGATCCTCTACACGAGCGGCACCACCGGCCAGCCGAAGGGCGCCGAGGGCTCGCACTTCGCGCTGCTGCAGCAGGTCGACACGAACCTGATGAGCACTTTCGACATGCGCCGGGGCGACGTGCTGCTCGGCGCCCTGCCCCTGTTCCACACCTTCGGGCAGACCTGCACGATGAACACCGGGTTCCGGGCCGGCGCGACGATCGTCATGCTGCCGAAGTTCGACGGCGACGCGGCGCTCGCGGCCATGGTCGAGCACGGCTGCGAGGTGTTCATGGGCGTGCCGACGATGTACATGGCCCTGCTCGACGCCGCGACGCGGTCGGAGGCGCGACCGCCGCTCCGGTACGCGATCTCGGGCGGCGCCTCCCTGCCGCTGGCGGTCCTGGCGAAGTTCGAGCAGGTCTACGGCGCCCCGGTGCACGAGGGCTACGGGCTGACCGAGACGTCGCCGGTGGCGACGTTCAACCACGTGGGACGGCCCCCGCGGCCCGGCACCATCGGCACCCCGATCTGGGGCGTCGACGTCGAGGTCGCCGACTCGTCGGTCGAGGACAGGATCGTCCTGCTGCCGCACGGCGAGATCGGCGAGATCGTCGTCCGCGGCCACAACCTGATGAACGGCTACCTCGACCGGCCCGAGGACACGGCGAAGGCGATCGTCGACGGCTGGTTCCGCACCGGCGACCTCGGGACCAAGGACGACGACGACTACCTCACCGTCGTCGACCGGACCAAGGACATGATCATCCGCAACGGCTACAACGTGTACCCGCGCCAGGTCGAGGAGGTGCTCGCCCAGCACCCCGACGTGACCATGGCCGCGGTCTTCGGCGTGCCGCACGAGACGCACGGGCAGGAGATCGAGGCGGCCGTCGTGCTGCGCGCGGGCGCGACCGTCGCGCCCGAGGAGCTGGTCGCCTTCGTCTCGGACGAGATCGCCGCGTACAAGTTCCCCCGCGTGGTGCACGTCGTCGACGCCCTGCCCCTCGGCCCGAGCGGCAAGGTGCTGAAGCGCGACCTCGTCGCGCGGTTCGGGGCGCAGGAGGCGGCCGTCACGCCGTCCTGACCGCTCGCGCCCCCGGCACGTCCCGTCCGAGGCCCTCGGCGGGGTCGGTACGATCGGCGCGTGATCGGCATCGTGCTCGCGGCACTGCTCTGGGGCACCACCGGCACGGCGGCGAGCCTGCTGCCCGCGTCGGTCAGCCCGCTCGCGACGGGTGCGGCGACGATGTGCGTCGGCGGCCTGCTCCTCGCGCTGACCGCACCGAAGCAGGCCGCGGCGGTGTTCCGAGGAGGCGGTGCCTCCTGGCGCTGGATCGTCCCGGGAGCGCTCGCGGTCGTCGCGTACCCGCTCGCGTTCTACTCGTCGATGTCGCTGGCCGGGGTCGCCGTCGGCAACGTGGTCTCGCTCGGGACGGCACCTCTCTTCGCGGCGCTGCTCGAGCGGCTGCTCGACCCGGCCGTGCGTCGGCGACGGCTCGACCGGCGCTGGGCGGCCTCGGCCGGCGCGGCCGTCGTCGGGGTCGCACTGCTCGCGGCGTTCGGGCACGACGAGCAGCCCCGCGACGTCGACTTCGGCTTCGTCGCCGGTCCCGGTCAGGCTGCGGCCGCCGGCCTGCAGCCGACGTCGACGTTCCTGGCCGGGGTCGCGCTCGGCCTGCTCGCCGGTCTCGCGTACGCGACCTACACGTACACGGCGGGCCGCCTCCTCGATCTCGGGCACAGCTCGCGCGGCTCGATGGCCGCGCAGTTCGGCGCCGGGGCCGTCGTCCTGCTGCCGGTGCTGCTGCTGACGGGCGCGCCGATCGTCGAGACGGGCAGCTCGGTCGGCGTGCACCTCTATCTCGCGCTCGGGCCGATGTTCGTCGCGTACCTGCTGTTCGGGGCGGGGCTCCGCACCGTGTCCAGCTCGCGGGCCACGACGGTCACGCTGCTCGAGCCCGTCGTCGCGACGCTGCTCGCGGTGCTCGTCGTGGGGGAGCGGCTGGCCCCGCCGGGGTGGCTCGGCCTCGCGTTCGTCCTCGCCGGCGTCGCGGCCGTCGTGACGTCACGGCCGACGCCGCCGATGCCGCCGACGCCGCCGGAGCCCGATGCCCCTCGACGGTCGGTCGGCTCCGACGCCTAGGGTGGGTCGGGTGATGCTCATCGACGTGCACGTCCACCGTTCCGACGACCCGCTCGCGCGGCACGACGAGCTGGCCCACCGGCTGGCCTCGGTCGCGGTCGATCCCGTGGCGGTCGACGACGACGTGGCCGAGATGGTGGTCAACCGTGTCATCGACAACGCGGCCGTCGCCGTCGCGAGCCTCGGCCGGGCGCCCGTCGTCGCGGCCCGGGCGCAGGCCGCCGCGCGGCTGCAGCACCGCGCCCGGCACGCCGGGGCCGGACGGGGAGACAGCGGACACGGCGGCAGCGGACACGGCGACAGCCGCGCCGACACGGCCGACCGCCCGGAGAGCACCCTGCACGCCGCGGGCCCGGCCGGCATCGCCAGCTCGGACGCCCGCAGCCCGCGCGCCGGCTCGACCGTCTTCGGCCTCGACCCCGAGCTGCGCGTCCAGCCCGAGTGGGCGGCCTGGGCGAACGGCGTCGCCGTGCGCGAGCTCGACTACCACGACACGTTCCTCGCCGCCGAGTACTCGCACCCCGGCGACAACATCCCGCCCGTGCTCGCCGTCGCGCAGCACGTCGGCGCCGACGGCGAGCAGCTGGTCCGCGGCATCGCGGCCGGCTACGAGCTGCAGATCGACCTCGCCCGCGCGATCAGCCTGCACGCGCACAAGATCGACCACGTGGCGCACCTCGGCCCGAGCGCGGCTGGCGGCATCGCGGCGCTGCTCGGCCTCGACGTCGAGCGCGCCGCACAGGCGATCGCCCAGGCGCTGCACACGACCACGGCCACGCGGCAGTCGCGCAAGGGCCTCATCTCGACCTGGAAGGCCTACGCGCCCGCCTTCGCCGGCAAGCAGGCGATCGAGGCGATCGACCGGGCGCTGCGCGGCCAGACCAGCCCGAGCCCGATCTGGGAGGGGGAGGACGGCGTGGTCGCCCGCCTGCTCGACGGCCCCGACGCGCGCTACTCCGTGCCGCTGCCCGGCCCCGGCGAGGCGAAGCGGGCGATCCTCGACAGCTACACGAAGGAGCACAGCGCCGAGTACCAGGCCCAGGCCTGGATCGACCTCGCCCGCCGTCTCGGCCGCGAACGACCCGAGCTGCGCGACCCGGCCGCGGTGCGGAGCATCGTCCTGCACACCAGCCACCACACGCACGTGGTGATCGGCTCGGGCGCCGGCGACCCCCAGAAGTACGACCCGACCGCCAGCCGCGAGACGCTCGACCACTCGATCCCCTACATCGTCGCCGTCGCCCTGCAGGACGGCGAATGGCACCACGAGCGCAGCTACGCGCCCGAGCGCGCGCAGCGCTCCGACACGGTCGAGCTCTGGAGGCGGATCACGACCGCCGAGGACGCCGAGTGGACCCGGCGCTACCACTCCGCCGACCCGGCCGAGAAGGCGTTCGGCGGGCGCATCGAGGTCGAGTTCACCGACGGCTCGCGTCTCGTCGACGAGATCGCCGTGGCCGACGCGCACCCGCTCGGTGCGCGGCCGTTCGCCCGCGAGGACTACGTGCGGAAGTTCCGCACGCTGGCCGAGGGGGTGCTGGCGCAGGAGGAGGTGGAGCGGTTCCTGGGGCTGGCGACGCGCCTCCGCACGCTCGAGCCGCACGAGCTCGCCGGGCTGACGCTCACGCCCCCGGCGGGCTCGCTCGACCAGGCCGACGCGGCCTCGCCCGACGGGCTGTTCTGATGCTGTACTCGACGACGACGCCGGCCGAGAAGCGGCGCCGGCTCCGCGAGGCGCTCGCCGGTGACCGGCTCGTGCGCCTGCCCGGCGCGTTCAACCCGCTCAGCGCGCGGCTGATCGAGCGGAAGGGCTTCGAGGGCGTCTACGTCTCGGGCGCGGTCGTCGCGGCCGACCTGGGGCTGCCCGACATCGGCCTCACGACGCTGACCGAGGTCGCGACCCGGGCCGGCCAGATCGCGCGGATGACCGACCTGCCGACGCTCGTCGACGCCGACACGGGCTTCGGCGAGCCGATGAACGTCGCCCGCACCGTGCAGACGATGGAGGACGCCGGGCTCGCCGGCCTGCACGTCGAGGACCAGGTGAACCCCAAGCGCTGCGGCCACCTCGACGGCAAGCAGGTCGTCGGCCTCGACACGGCCGTCAAGCGGGTCCGCGCCGCCGTCGAGGGCCGCCGCGACCCCGACTTCCTCGTGATGGCCCGCACCGACGTCCGCGCGGTCGAGGGCTTCGACGTCGCGGTCGACCGGGCGAAGGCGCTCGTGGACGCGGGCGCCGACGCGATCTTCCCGGAGGCGCTGACCGGCCTGGCCGAGTTCGAGGCCGTGGCCGAGGCGGTCGACGTGCCGGTCCTCGCGAACATGACCGAGTTCGGCAAGGGCGAGCTGCACACGACCGAGCAGCTGCGGAGCGCGGGGGTGCGGATGGTCATCTGGCCGGTGACGCTGCTGCGCCTCGCGATGGGCGAGGCCGGGCGCGGGCTCGACGAGCTCGCCGCGACCGGCACCCAGGTGCCCCTCCTCGACCGCATGCAGCACCGCGCCGACCTCTACGACCTCGTCGACTACGAGGGCTACTCTGCCTTCGACGGCGGCGTTTTCGACTTCACGGTCGAGCGCTGAGCCGCAGCACGACCCGCACCACCTGCCGGCACCGCCGCCGGCGCACCTCGCCTCACCTCACGAAGGAGTGACCATGAGCGACACCCTCACCGCACCTCCCGCGCCCGAGCTGCACAAGGGGCTGGCCGGCGTCGTCGTCGACCGGACCGCGGTCTCGTCGGTCGACGCGGCCAGCAACTCCCTGCTCTACCGCGGCTACCCGGTGCAGCAGCTCGCCGCCTCGTGCGAGATCGAGGACGTCGCGTACCTCCTGCTGCACGGCGAGCTGCCGACGCCCGAGCAGCGGTCCGTGTTCGACGCCGAGCTGCGGGCGGCGCGTCCGCTCGCGCCGGGGCTGCAGCACGTCATCGACCTGATCCCCACGTCGGCGCACCCGATGGACGTCGTCCGCACGGCCATCAGCGCCCTCGGCGCCGCGGAGCCCGAGCCGAGCAGCGCCCCGGGCGAGCACGACCCCGCCGACACCCGGCGCCTCGCGACGCGGCTGTTCGGCGCCCTGCCCGCGGTCATCGCCTACGACCAGCGCAGGAGGCGCGACCTGCCTCCCGTGGCGCCCCGCGACGACCTGGGCTACAGCGCCGACTTCCTCCGGCAGGTGTTCGGGCGCGAGGCCGACGACCTCGACGTGCGGGCGTTCGACACGTCGATGGTGCTGTACGCCGAGCACTCGTTCAACGCGTCGACCTTCACGGCGAGGGTCGTCGCGTCGACGCTGAGCGACCTGCACTCGTCGATCGTGGCCGCGGTCGGCGCCCTCAAGGGCCCGCTGCACGGCGGTGCCAACGAGGCCGCTCTCGAGCTGCTCGTCCGGGTCGCCGACGAGGGCGGTGCCGACGGCGCCGCCGCCTGGCTCGACGGCGCCTTCTCGCGCCGCGAGAAGATCATGGGCTTCGGGCACCGCGTCTACAAGAACGGCGACAGCCGCGTGCCGACCATGGAGGAGGCGCTGGCCGGCCTCGTCGACCGGGCCCGCGCCTCCGGCGACTCCCGGGTCGACCAGCTCGCCGCCGTCTACGACGCGCTGGCCGCGGGCGTGCTCGAGCGCAAGGGGCTGAAGCCGAACGTCGACTGGCCGTCGGGCTTCGCGTACCACCTGATGGGCTTCGACACGGCGGTGTTCACGCCGCTCTTCGTCGCGTCGCGGGTGCTCGGCTGGAGTGCCCACGTGATCGAGCAGCGCGAGGCGAACTCGCTGATCCGGCCGCTGTCGCACTACGACGGCCCGGCGCTGCGCGACGTGCCGTCGCGCGCGTAGCAGCACGCCGCAAGCCGCACGCGGCCGCTGCCGCCGCACGCGGCCGCTGCCGCTACGGCCGCACGCTGCTGCTACCGCCGCACGCTGCTGCTGCTGCTGCGGCTGCGGCTGCTCCGGCGAACCGCGTTCCGAACCATGAACCGCGTTTTATCGCGGTTCATGGTTCGGAACACCGTTCATCGTGGAGGAAGACGGGCCCGCGCCGCACGGCCGGCACGCGCCTAGCGTGGAGGCATGACGAACCGACTCGCCGACGCCGTCAGCCCCTACCTGCGCTCGCACGCCGACAACCCCGTCGACTGGTGGCCGTGGTGCCCGGAGGCCTTCGCCGAGGCAGCCCGGCGCGACGTCCCCGTGCTCGTCTCGATCGGCTACTCGACCTGTCACTGGTGCCACGTCATGGCCCGTGAGAGCTTCAGCGACCCCGAGCTCGCGGCGCACCTGAACGAGCGGTTCGTCGCGATCAAGGTCGACCGCGAGGAGCACCCCGACGTCGACTCCAGCTACCTGGCCGCCGCCTCGGCCTTTACCCCCCAGCTCGGCTGGCCGCTCACCGTCTTCACGACGCTTGCCGGCCAGGCGTTCTTCGCCGGCACGTACTTCCCGCCGCAGCCGGTCCAGGACCACCCGGCGTTCCGGCAGGTGCTCGACGCCGTCACCGAGGCGTGGACGAGCCGACGCGGCGAGGTGGACGCGACCGCCCGCGGAGTGGCGGCGGCGCTCGCGGCCCAGCCCATGCCTCCTGCGACCGGCTCGGTCGAGCTGCCCGCGGCCTCGGCACTGTCGCACGCGGCCGCCCGCGTCGCCGCCGCCGAGGACGTCGAGCACGGCGGCTTCGGAGGTGCGCCCAAGTTCCCCGTCGCGCCGGCCCAGCTGGCACTGCTCGGGCTCGGGGCCGGGGGAGACCGCGCCGCGCTCGCCCTCGCCTCCCGGACCCTGCGGCGCATGGCGTCGTCCCCGCTGCGCGACCCGGTCGAGGGCGGCTTCTTCCGCTACTCGACACGGCGCGACTGGGGCGACCCGCACTTCGAGCGGATGCTCTACGACAACGCGCTGCTGCTCACCGCGTACTCGCGGCTGGCCCTGCTCGAGCCGGACGTGCGCGCTGAGCCTGCGCGTCCCCGTTCGGGCGAGGGCGAAGGAGGCGGTGCCCCCGTCCCGGTGACCGGGCTCGCACCGCTCGAGGTCGCGGCGGGCATCGCGGGGTTCTTGCTCACGCGCCTCCGGACGCCGCGCGGCGCCTTCGGCTCGGCGCAGGACTCGGAGAGCACGATCGACGGACGCCGTGTGGAGGGCGGGTTCTACGCACTGGACGCCGCCGAGCGCGCTCGGCACGAGGCGCCGCCCGTCGACGACAAGGTGCTGACGGGCTGGAACGGCCTGGCGATCGCGGCGCTCGCCGAGGCCGGGGCTCGACACGACCGCCCGGACTGGGTGGCGGCCGCACGTGGGGCCGCGGACGTGCTGCTCGACGAGCACGTGACCTCCGACGGGCGGCTGCTGCGCGCCTCCTCGTCGACCGGGGTGTCGGAGGCGGTGGCCACGCTCGAGGACCACGGCATGTTCGCCGAGGGACTGCTCCAGCTGACGCTGGCGACCGGCCTGCCCCGGTACGCGGTGGCCGCGCGGTCGCTGCTGGAGTCGTGCCTGACGGACGACGAGACGGCTGCGCCCTTCGCGGCGCCGGCCGGGCCGGATCCCGTGCTGCGGGCGCAGGGGACGGCCCTCGCGGCGGACCCGTCCGAGGGCGCCTACCCGTCCGGGGTCGCGGCGGCGGCCGCCGCCGCGCTCACGCTGCACCGGCTCACAGGAGACGCGCGGTGGCGTCGGGCCGCCGAGCGAGCCGTCGGGCCGGTCGCCGACGCGGCCCTCGACTCGCCCGTCGCGTACGGCACGACGTTCTCCCTGCTCGCCGAGCTCGCGGCGCCGTCGACGCAGCTGCTCGTCGTGGAGCCGTCGATCGCGGAAGCTCTGGTCGAGGACGAGCTCTCGGCTGCGGCTGCGGCTGCGCCTGCGGCGACCGAGGTGCAGTCGGTCGTGGCCGACCTCGGCGCGAGAGCTCGGCGGACCCTCGGCCCCGGCGTGCTCGTCGGCGTGGTCGACGAGGACTCCGCGGTCGCGCTGGCCGACGCCGGCTTCGAGCTCTTCGCGGGGCGCACCGCCGTGCGGGGGCACGCCACCGCGTACCTCTGTCACGACTTCGTCTGCCGCCTGCCCGTCACGGGCGTCGAGGAGCTCGATCGCGACCTCGCCGAGCAGGCCCGCTCGCAGGCTCGGGACGACTAGGCGCCTTCGCCTGCAGATCTTGTCGAGGGCGGGTCTTCCGGGTCGAGGGCGGGTCCCACCCGACCCGCCCTCGACCCGGAATGCCCGCCCTCGACGGTGGTGCGGCGCCGTGCGGCGCCGTGCGGCGCCGTGCTGTGCCGTGCTGTGCCGTGCACTGCCGCAGCGTGTCGTCAGGCCGCGAGCGACTCGAGCGGTGCATCGTCGTCGCCCGTCCACTCGTCGAGCGAGCCGTCGTAGAGCGCGACGTCGTCGTGCCCCACGAGCACCAGCGCGAGGGCGTCAGCGCTGGCCGCGATGCCCTGGCCGCAGTAGACGACGACCTTCTCGGCCTCGAGCACCGGAGCGAACGCCGCCTCGAGCTGGTCGACCTCGGCGAAGTGCAGGTCGTCGTCGACGAGCTCGGTCGACGGCACGTTGACGCTGCCGGGGATGTGGCCCAGCCGGGGACGCGCGCCCGCGACGCCGTCGAACTCGGCACGGGGCGAGCCGCACACCAGCGCCGCCCGCTCGTCGCCGCGCACGACGGCCTCGACGAAGGGCTTGTCGACCCACACCCCGGGACGCTCGTGCGCGACGAACACCGACGGCTCGGGCTCGACACCGCCGACGTCGACGGGGCGGCCCTCGGCGGCCCAGGCGGTGAAGCCGCCGTCGAGGACGGCCGCGTCGTCGTGGCCGGCCGCGCGCAGCAGCCACCAGAGCCGTGCAGCCCAGGGGCCGCCCGCCGAGTCGTACGCGACGACGGTGGTGCCGGTCGTGATGCCCAGCGCGCCGGCGGCCTCGGCGAAGCGCTCGACGTCGGGCCGGGTGAACGGGAGCGCCGCGCGGTCGTCGCTGAGGTCGTGGATCAGGTCGCCGAAGACGGCCCCGGGCACGTGCCCCTGCTCGAGGTAGTCGCCGCGGCCCGTCGTGAACCGCCCGGTCGCCGCCCCGTCGCGGTCGCGGACGGGCAGCACCGACACGTCGACCACGACCATGTCGTCGGCGCCGAGGTGGTCGGCCACCCACTGGCTGGAGACGAGCGGGGAGGTGATGACGGGGGACATGCGGGCCACCGTAGCGCCCGCCCCCGTCATCGAGCCTGCGACACGTTCACACCGCGTCATGAGCATCCGTCACGCGGCCGTGCGTCAGGCCGCGTCTCGCCAGGGTCGCTCCGGGCTCAGCGCCCTGATCGCCGCGACGAGATGACGCCGGTGTCGAAGCCCATCAGGTTGAGGCCTCCGTTGAACCGAGCGTGCTCGACCTTGATGCAGCGGTCCATGACGACGGTCAGGCCCTTCTCCTCGGCGTGGCGTGCCGCCTCCTCGTTCCAGATGCCGAGCTGGACCCAGATGGTGCGGGCCCCGCTCGCGAGCACGTCGTCGACGACCGACGGGATGTCGCTCGCCTTGCGGAACACGTCGACGATGTCGGGCACCTCGGGCAGCGAGGCCAGGTCGGGGTAGGCCTTCTCGCCGAGGATCACGTCGGCCCGCGGGTTCACGAAGTACACGCGCAGGTCGCTCGACTGCTGCAGGTAGGTGCCGACGAAATAGGAGGAGCGGGTCGAGTTCGGCGAGGCACCCACGATCGCGACGCTCTTCGCGGAACGGAGGATGGCCTGCCGCGCGCGGGCGTCCGGCCCGACCCAGGTGCGCTGCGACTTCAGCAGCTTGGCGAGAGGCGAGCTCGACGGCAGCTCGCAGGTGCGCCCGTTGGCCAGCTGGGTGGTGACCGTGTCGCTGGTGCTCACGTCACGCCTCCTTCGTCGCGGCGCGGAGCGCCTGGTCGAGGTCGTCGATGATGTCGGCGGCGTCCTCGATGCCGACGCTGATGCGGACCGAGCCCGGCAGCACTCCGGCGTCGACGAGCTGCTGCTCGCTGAGCTGGGCGTGCGTCGTCGAGCCCGGGTGGATGACGAGCGTCTTCGCGTCGCCGATGTTGGCCAGGTGGCTCGCGAGCTCGACCGACTCGATGAACGTCTTGCCTGCGGCGCGGCCGCCGGCCAGCTCGAAGGTGAAGACCGACCCGGGGCCCTCCGGCAGGTACTTCTGTGCGCGCTCGTGGTGCGGGTGGCCGGGCAGCCCGGCCCAGCGCACACGGTCGATCCGCGGGTCGGCGTCGAGCCACTCGGCGACCTCGCGCGCGTTCTCGACGTGCGCGCGCATCCGGAACGGCAGGGTCTCGACGCCCTGCGCGAGCAGGAACGCCGAGTGCGGCGCCAGCGCGGGGCCGATGTCGCGCAGCTGCTCGGCCCGCAGCCGGGTGAGGAACGCGTACTCGCCGAAGTTGCCCGACCAGTTGAGCCCGCCGTAGCTCGGCACGGGCTGGTCGAAGAGCGGGAAGCGCTCGCTGTCCCAGCCGAAGCGGCCCGACTCGACGACCACGCCGCCGAGGGTGGTGCCGTGCCCGCCGAGGAACTTCGTCGCCGAGTGGATCACGACGTCGGCACCCCACTCGATCGGTCGGTTCAGGTACGGGGTCGCGATGGTCGAGTCGACGATCAGGGGGATGCCGGCGGCGTGCGCGACCTCGGCCAGGCCCTCGAGGTCGGCGATCTCGCCGGAGGGGTTCGCGACGGTCTCGACGAAGAGCAGCTTGGTCGCGGGGGTGATCGCCGCGGCGTAGTCGGCGGGCTCGCTCGACTGCACGAAGGTCGTCTCGACGCCGAAGCGCCGCAGGGTCACGTCGAGCTGTGTGACCGACCCGCCGTAGAGGGCGGCGCTAGCGACGATGTGGTCGCCCGCGCCGGCCAGCGAGGCGAAGGTGATGAACTGCGCGCTCAGCCCGCTCGACGTCGCGACCGCGCCGAGGCCGCCCTCGAGGCTCGCCACGCGTTCCTCGAAGGAGGCGGTGGTCGGGTTGGCCAGGCGGCTGTAGATGTTCCCGTACTTCTGCAACGCGAACCGCGCCGCCGCGTCTTCCGTGTCGTCGAACACGAAGGCGCTCGACTGGTAGATCGGGAGCGCACGCGCCCCGGTCGCCGAGTCGGGGACGTTGCCCGCGTGGATCGCACGCGTGCGGAAGCCGTAGTCACGATCTGCCATGCGGGCCACGCTAGCCGCTGGTCGTCACAGGACGCCTCGGTGCGTAACGCAGCTACACAGAACGAGCCGCGCCTCCTCGGCGGGGAGGGACGACCGAGGGCGACGCTACTTCCAGCTGGGGATCCAGTAGTGCAGCCGGATGAACTCCCAGTCCTCGAGCTGCGCCGTCCAGAGCGGGTAGAAGAACACGGTGACGGCGATCGAGACGACGACCACGATGCCCGTCACGACGATCCCGCTCAGCCGTCGGTCGGGGTGGTCCGTCCGTCGGCCGAGGACGATGCCGAGCACCCCGGCCAGCCCGAGCAGCAGGTAGGGCTCGAAGGCGATCGTGTAGAACTGGAAGACCGTCCGGCCCGAGAACGCCAGCCAGGGCAGGTAGCCCGCGGCGATGCCGACCAGCACGGCCCCGACCTGCCACTCGCGGCGGCGGACGAGGCGGTACACGAGGTACGCGCAGGCCGCGACGGCCGCGTACCAGATGAACGGGTTCGCGATCGAGGTGATCGCCATGCCGCAGCGGGCGACCTCGCAGGCCCCCTGGCCCTGGTCGAGACCCTGGTAGTACATGCTCGTGGGCCGCAGCATGAGCAGCCAGCCGAACGGGTTCGCCGCGTACGAGTGCGGTGTGTGCAGCCCCACGTTGAACGCGTAGACGCCGGCCTCGTAGTGCCACCAGTTCTGCAGCGTGTCGGGGACCCAGGCGAGCACGCCCGACCAGCGCTCGCCTCCTTCGGAGACCCAGGCGCGGTAGTAGCCGCCGCCGGTGACGAACCAGCCCGTCCAGCTCGCGACGTAGGCGACGACGGCGATCGGCACCGTGAGCAGGAAGCTCACCGGCGCCTGGCGGAACAGCGTGCCCGAGAGCCAGAACTCGACGCCCGCCCGGCGACGCGCGAGCACGTCGACGACGACCGTGTAGACGGCGAACACGGCCAGGAAGTAGAGGCCGTTCCACTTCACGCCCGTCGCGAGGCCGCACAGCAGCCCGGCCATCACCAGCCAGGGGCGGCCCCAGAGCGACGGGCCCCAGGCGGTGTCGCGGCCGGCGGCCCGCCTCCTCGCGAGCCAGCCGTCGAGCGCCGTCGCGCTCTGCCTCCGGTCGAGCAGCACGGCGCCGAAGGCGAGCAGGCCGAACAGCATCACGAAGTTGTCGAGCAGCGCCACCCGCGACATGACGATCGCGTGCCCGTCGATCGCCATGAAGAAGCCGGCCAGCGTGCCGACCAGCGTCGAGCGCGACAGGTACGTGCCGATCACGGCGACGAGCGCCACGGCGACGATGCCCGCGACCGCCGTGCTGATCCGCCAGCCGGCCGGGTCGTCGGGCCCGAAGGCCCACATGCCGAGGCCGATCAGCCACTTGCCGAGGGGAGGGTGGGCCACGAAGGAGGGGGCGGCCAGGTAGCCGTCCGCCCCGCCGGCCGCGAAGGCGGCGTCGTAGTCGCTCGGCCACGAGCCCTCATAGCCCAGGTTCCAGAGGCTCCAGGCGTCCTTGACGTAGTAGGTCTCGTCGAACACGAGGGTGCCGGGCCGGCCGAGGTCCCAGAGGCGCAGTGCGGCGGCGAGCAGGGTGACGACCAGCGGCCCGCCCCAGGCCCAGGCCCGGCGTCGGGCCGGCGTCGAGAGGAGGCGGCCCCACCACGCGTCGATCCCGAGCAGCGGGCGGGGGGCGACCGGAGCTGCGGCCGCGTCGCTCGTCGCGCCTCCGGTGGCAGCATCGAGGTCGACCCGCTCGTCGGGCTCAGCCGGGGCGACGCGCCCTGCGGCCGTCCCGGTGTCGAGCAGGGCGTCGAACTCCCGATCGCCCTGGCTGCTCATCCGGCCATCGTATTCGGCCCGCATCGGGCTCGTCGGCGGCGGCCGCCCGGTCAGGGGACAATGGGCCGGTGATCGTCCTCGCCGCCACTCCCATCGGAAACCTCGGCGACGCCTCCCGGCGGCTGGTCGAGGCCCTGACGAACGCCGAGGTCGTCGCGGCGGAGGACACCCGCACCGCCATCCACCTCATGCGCGCCCTGGGGGTCGAGAACCGTCCCCGCCTGATCGCCCTGCACGAGCACAACGAGCGCGAGAAGGCGGCGGAGCTCGTCGAGCTGGCCCGGACGGCCGACCTGATCGTCCTCACGGACGCGGGCATGCCCGCGATCAGCGACCCGGGGTTCCCCCTCGTCGAGGCGGCCGCGGCCGCGGGCGTCACCGTCACGGCGATCCCCGGTCCGTCCGCCGTGCTCACCGCGCTCGCCGTCTCCGGCCTGCCCACCGACCGGTTCAGCTTCGAGGGGTTCCTGCCGCGCAAGCAGGGCGACCGCCTCCGGGTGCTCGGGGCCCTCGCCGACGAGCGCCGCACGATGGTCTTCTTCGAGTCGCCGCACCGTCTCGGCGACTCGCTCGGCGACGTGGTCACGGCGCTCGGCGCAGACCGTCGCGTCGTCGTGTGCCGCGAGCTGACCAAGCTGCACGAGGAGGTGCGGCGCGGCTCCGCCTCCGAGCTCGCCTCCTGGGCGGCCGAGGGCGTGCGCGGCGAGATCTGCGTCGTGGTCGAGGGCGCCCCCGAGCGCGAGTTCGACCTCGCGGCGGGCCTCGCGCAGGTCCAGGCCCTCGTCGCCGACGGGGCCCGGCTCAAGGAGGCCTCGACCGACGTGGCCGCCGCCACCGGCCTCTCCCGTCGCGACCTCTACCAGGCGGCCCTCGCGGCCAAGGCGCCCCGCCCCTCCTGAGCCCCCGGCGCCCGCTGCCCTTGCTGCTTGGTGCCCCTGCTGCCATGTCGGCGGGTTCTCGTAGCCCGCGGCAGGTCAGCGCCCACCCGCCGCCGGCGACAGGAACCCGCCGACCCCGACTGTGACCCGCCGCCGGCCACGCGAACCCGCCCCGCTTCGAGCCCGGCAATCCCTACCGCATGGATCGAAGTCGGCGGGTTGCTGCAGTTCGCGGCGGGTCACCGCCCACCCGCCGCCGGTGACAGGAAGCCGCCGACCCCGACTGTGACCCGCCGCCGACCACGGGAACCCGCCGGCTCGGACTGGGATCCGCCGCACGCGACGGGAACCCGCCGACTACCTGCGTGCACGCACCGCTCCCGGGACCGGCCCGGGGCGGCTCCTGATCAGCACGTGCGGCGCACTCCGGTTCCGCGCATCATGGCCTCGAACTGTGTGCGGCTCCAGGCCCGGTCCCACGTGGGACGGCGGAACTCGAAACCCTGCTCGCGGAGGTCGTCCTCGCGGACCTTCTCCTTCCAGTGCTCCTCACCGGTCATGAGCTGAGCGACGGGCCCGTACTTGTACCGGCCGTCTGCCTCGACGATGAGGCCGGGCCCTGCTCTCCGCGCCCGCCAGCGCCACAAGCAGTCCACGAACGCTCGCCTCCCGCTGAGGAGCGGGAGACGGGCCTGCTGCTCGGGTCGTTCCCACCCGCCCTCGAAGCACCGCACCTGCACCAGCGACTCCAGCGGAGACTGCGACGCGGTGGTGGCGAGACCGAGCGCGGCGAGGGCCCTCTTCGAGCCCGGGTGCCGCCTCCTCGGCTCGAGCTCGGCCTCGACCGCATCGAGCGTCGTCGTCCTGCGGAACAACGCGTGGTCGAGCATGGGGACCGAGACAACGAGCGGGTGCGCGAGCGCGACGTCGGCGAGGGTCCGCTCGAGCGAGGTGAGGTAGAAGTCGCCGAGCTCGACGGGCTCGCACGGCACAGTCGAGCGGTGCGCGCTGATGCTTGCCTCCGACCGGCCGCCGCCGACGTCCGACCGCAGCGAGTCGAGCCGCCTGGGCAGGCCGCCGACGACGGGGAGTCCGTGCAGCACGGCCGCCGACCGGTGGCTGATGAGCAGCTCGCCCGGCCTCGTCGCGACGATGCCCCGCGCTGCGGCGACGAACCGCTGCCTGTCGTCCAGTTCGTCCCAGGCGCGGCGTTCGGCGTAGGCACCGGGAGACACGCGGACCACGTCGCCGCGAGCGGCCAGCCGTGAGAGTGCGGAACGGTCGACCCCGCGCCGGGCGAGCTGGCGCGAGGTCGAGACGAGGAGTTCGGAAGGGTCCACGGAGCGATCGTCGCGGCCCTCAGGTGCGACGTGGGCCGTCGGCTGCGCAGCTGTGGAGGATCCGTGCGCGAACGGACGTGGGGTGGAGCGACGAGGACAGAGGTTCGGTGGGTCGCCGTCGCCCTAGGCGGGTGGCCGCGGACCCGCCGCGGGCGACAGGAACCCGCCGAACCCAGAGCAGGGAGCGACGGGGCCCTGAGCCCGGCAGACGGGCGTCAGCCGAGGAGGCGCGGGCCGCGTCACGGCGTCGGCGGCCGCACCTAAGATGGTCCCCATGCCCGCCGGCGACTCCTTCTTCATCGCAACGCCCATCTTCTACGTCAACGACGTGCCGCACATCGGCCACGCCTACACCGAGGTCGCGGCCGACGTGCTCGCCCGCTGGCACCGCCAGCGCGGCGACGACACGTGGCTGCTCACCGGCACGGACGAGCACGGCCAGAAGATCCTCCGCACCGCGACCAGCCACGACGTGACGCCGCAGGCGTGGGCCGACAAGCTCGTCACCGAGTCCTGGAAGCCGCTGCTCGAGACGGTCGACATCAGCAACGACGACTTCATCCGCACCACCGACGAGCGCCACGAGAAGGGCGTGCAGCAGTTCCTGCAGAAGCTCCACGACGACGGCTACATCTACCAGGGCGAGTTCGAGGGCTACTACTGCGTCGGCTGCGAAGAATACAAGCAGCCGGGCGATCTCGTCGACGGCACCGGGGCGTTCGAGGGCGAGCAGGTCTGCGCGATCCACTCGAAGCCCGTCGAGCTGCTGAAGGAGAGCAACTACTTCTTCCGCATGAGCGACTTCGAGCAGCGCCTGCTCGACCTGTACGAGTCGCAGCCCGACTTCGTCCAGCCCGAGAACGTCCGCAACGAGATCGTGCAGTTCGTCAAGCAGGGCCTCCGCGACCTGTCGATCTCGCGTCAGACGTTCGACTGGGGCGTCAAGGTCCCGTGGGACGAGAAGCACGTCGTCTACGTCTGGTTCGACGCGCTGCTCAACTACGTCACGGCCATCGGCTACGGCGTCGACGACGAGCAGTTCGACCGTCGCTGGCCGGCCGTGCAGCTCGTCGGCAAGGACATCGCGCGGTTCCACGCCGTCATTTGGCCCGCCATGCTGATGGCCGCGGGCCTGCCCGTGCCGAAGGCCGTCTTCGGCCACGGCTGGCTGCTCGTCGGCGGCGAGAAGATGTCCAAGTCGAAGCTGACCGGCATCGCGCCGCAGCAGATCACCGACGTCTTCGGCGCCGACGCGTTCCGCTACTACTTCATGCGCGCCATCACCTTCGGCCAGGACGGCAACTTCTCGTGGGAGGACATCTCGGCCCGCTACCAGGCCGAGCTCGCCAACGGCTTCGGCAACCTGGCCTCCCGCGTCATCGCGATGATCACGCGCTACTTCGACGGCACCGTCCCCGTCGCGGGCGAGCTGACCTCTGCCGACCTCGCCGTCCGCGAGACCGAGCTGCGCGTCACGGCCGCCGCCGACGGCGCTATGGACCGCTTCGCGATCAACGAGGCGCTCTCGTCGATCTGGGAGCTCGTCGACGTGCTCAACGGCTACATCACCGAACAGGAGCCCTGGGCTCTCGCCAAGAAGGACGACCAGCGCGAGCGCCTCGCGACCGTGCTCGCCACCGCGCTCCGCGGCCTCGGCACGCTCACGGTGCTGCTGTCGCCGTTCATGCCCACGGCGACCCGTACCCTGTGGGAGGCGATCGGCCAGGGCGAGCTGACCAGCCAGCCCGTCGACCGTGCCGCCGAGTGGTCGAGCGCCCCGACCGTGCAGCCCCTCGCCGCGGGGCTCTTCCCCCGCATCGAGCAGCCCGAGCCGGCCGCATGACCGACGAGCGCAGCGGCGGCAGCGTCGACGGCCAGGGCAGCGATGCGACGCCCGCGCACGTCCGGCACCGCTCGTCCACCGAGTCGGGCGGGCAGGCCCGCGACCTGACCTACCCGCCGAGCCCGCAGGCGCTCGTCGTGCCCGTGTACGACAACCACACGCACCTCGAGATCGCCGACGGGCAGAACGCGCTCGACTACCGCGAGCACCTCGACCGCGCGTCGAGCGTCGGCGTCCGCGGCGTCGTGCAGGTCGGCACCGACCTCGAGACGTCGCGCTGGTCGGCCGACATCGCCGCCCGTGAGCCCCGAGTGCTCGCGGCCGTGGCGATCCACCCGAACGAGGCGCCCCTCCTGGCGGCCCGCGGCGAGCTCGCCGACGCCCTCGACGAGATCGACGAGCTGGCCGCCCGCCCCCGCGTCCGCGCCGTCGGCGAGACGGGCCTCGACTTCTTCCGCACGGGGGCCGAGGGCCGCGACGCGCAGCTCGAGTCGTTCGCCCGGCACGTCGAGATCGCGAAGAAGCACGACCTGGCCCTGCAGATCCACGACCGCGATGCGCACGACGAGGTCGTCGACCTGCTGCTCGAGGTCGGCGCCCCGGCGCGCACGGTCTTCCACTGCTTCAGCGGCGGTCCGGAGCTGGCGAGCATCCTGGCCGAGAACGGCTGGTACGCCTCCTTCGCCGGCACCGTCACCTTCAAGAACGCCGCGCCGCTGCGCGAGGCGCTCGTGCAGCTGCCCCGCCACCTGGTCATGGTCGAGACGGATGCGCCCTACCTCACGCCGACGCCGTTCCGCGGCCGGCCGAACGCGCCGTACCTCATCCCGCACACGCTCCGGTCGATGGCCGAGACCATCGGCACCGACGTCTCGATGCTCGCGGCGCAGATCTCGTCGAACACCGAGCTGGTCTACGGCTCGTGGACCGACGAGCCCGTGACGGTCGAGGGCTGATGTCGCGCTCGACCCTGCTCGGCCCCGCCGAGATCCGCGACCTCGCCGACCTGCTGGGCATCCAGCCGACGAAGAAGCTCGGCCAGAACTTCGTCCACGACGCCAACACGGTGCGGCGCATCGTCGCCGCGTCTGGCGTGTCGGCCGGCACCTCCGTCGTCGAGATCGGGCCCGGCCTCGGCTCGCTCACGCTCGGCCTGCTCGAGGCGGGCGCGGACGTCGTCGCCGTCGAGATCGACAAGCGCCTCGCCGCGCAGCTGCCGACGACCGTGTCGCTGTTGCAGCCCGCGGCCGACCTCTCCGTGGTCGTCGACGACGCCATGCGCGTCGTCGAGCTCCCCTCGGCGCCGACGCACCTCGTCGCCAACCTGCCCTACAACATCAGCGTGCCGGTGCTGCTGCACTTCCTCGAGCACTTCCCGACGCTGACGCGCGGCCTCGTCATGGTCCAGGCCGAGGTCGGCCTGCGGCTCGCCGCCGAGCCCGGCTCCAAGATCTACGGCTCGCCGAGCATCAAGGCGGCCTGGTACGGCGAGTTCTCCACGGCAGGCCAGGTCAGCCGCCAGGTCTTCTGGCCCGTGCCGAACGTCGACAGCATCCTCGTCGCCTTCGACCGCAAGGAGGCGCGGGGCACCGAAGAAGAACGCCTCGCCGTCTTCGAGCTGGTCGACGCCGCGTTCCAGCAGCGCCGCAAGATGCTGCGGCAGTCGTTGTCGGGCGTCTACGGCTCGTCGGCCGCCGCCTCCGACGCCCTCGTCGCCGCCGGCCTGCCGCCGACCGAGCGCGGCGAGCAGCTGACCGTCGACGACTTCTTGGCGCTGGCACGGGCGACGCGCTGACCGGACAGGGGAGGCGGATGGACGGGCAGGGCGGCGACGACCGACGGCGACGTCCTGTCATCAGCGACGCCCGGTTGGCGTCGGGGACCGGACGCAGCAGCGAGCAGTGGTTGGCGTTGCTCGACGGGGCGGGCGCGACGCGCCTGTCCCATGCACAGATCGCGCGCCTCCTCGTCGACGAGCACGAGGTGCCCGGGTGGTGGGCTCAGTCGATCACCGTCCGTTACGAGCAGGCACGGGGCATGCGACTGCCCGGGCAACAGCCCGACGGCACCTTCACGGTGGCCGTGAGCCGCAGCCTCCGCGGCGAGCCCCTCGAGCTGCTCGACCTCAGCGTCGAACGGTTCGCAGAGTTCGCGGGGGGAGAACCCCACTCGACCAGTCGTGCCGCGGCGCACCCGACCGCCCGGTGGCGCCTCGACGGCGACGTACGCCTGCAGTTGATGGTCTCGCCCGGCGCGGGCGGCAAGTGCAGCGTCAGCCTCACCCAGAGCCGTCTCCGGCTGCCCGAGCGGGTCGAGCCCGCTCGCGAAGCCATGACCCGTGCATTCCGGGTCATGGGGGACCGACAGAACTGACTAGGTTGGGACCATGAGCTCCGTGGCCGGCCCGACCGTGGTCCACACCCGTGCCCCGGGCAAGATCAACGTGTTCCTCGCCGTCGGCGACCTGCAGGACGACGGCTACCACGAGCTCGCGACGGCCTACCAGGCGGTGTCCCTCTACGAGGACGTGCGGGCACGCAAGGCGGACGACTTCACCGTCCGGGTGACCGCGGGCCCCGGCGTCGACGTCTCGGGGGTGCCCACCGACGAGAGCAACCTCGCGGTCCGTGCCGCCCGCCTCCTCGCGACGACCACCGGCTACCGGGGCGGCGTCGACCTCAGCATCGAGAAGGCCGTGCCCGTCGCGGGCGGCATGGGCGGCGGCTCGGCCGACGCGGCCGCGACGCTGCTGGCCTGCGACGCCCTCTGGGGCACGGGCCTCGGCCGGGACGACCTGCTCAAGCTGTCGGCCGAGCTGGGGGCCGACGTGCCCTTCGCCTTCGCGGGCGGCACCGCCGTCGGCACCGGCCGCGGCGACGAGCTCAGCCCCGCGCTCGCGAAGGGGCAGTTCCAGTGGGTGCTGGCACTGGCCGACTTCGGGCTGTCGACGCCGACCGTCTACCGCGAGCTGGACGAGCACCGGCTGCGCCACTCGAGCGACATCTCGCCCGTGCGCCAGCCCGTCGTCGACACCGGCGTGCTGCAGGCGCTGCGGGCCGGCGACGCCGAGCTGCTCGCCGACGTGATGCACAACGACCTCCAGGCGCCCGCCCTGCACCTCGAGCCAGGGCTCGGCCGCGTGCTCGAGCTCGGCGAGGGCAACGGCGCCCTCGCCGGGATCGTCTCGGGCTCCGGGCCGACCGTCGCCTTTCTCGCACCCGACCTCGACGGCGCCCTCGAGCTGCAGATCGCGCTCAGCGCCGCCCGCCTCACCGTCGTGCGGGCGACGGGGCCCGTGCACGGCGCCCGCGTCATCACCGACTAGGAGGCGCGGGCGGGGCACCGCACGACGCTCGCGCCCTCGGAGGGCCCGCCTGGTCCGGACGGCCGACCCGCGCCTCCTCGGCTCGCGTCGGCTCAGCGCGTGAACTTGAGCACGTTGGTGCGGGTGAGGCCCCACTCCTCGTCGAGCGTGAAGCCGACCGAGCCGAGCTGCTCGGTGACGCGCGGCCGCCAGTCCTGCTTGTCGCTCGTGATCAGCCAGACGACGTCGAGGTCGTCGGTGCGGTCGAGCACGTCGCCGAGCGGGTACTGGGTCTCCCAGAGGCCGTCGGTCTCGTAGCCGGGAGTCTCGAGCGTGAAGTCGGACATCCCGCGGAAGGCCTCGGGGTAGGTGTCCTGGATGATGCGCGACGTCGCCTTGGGGTGGCGTCGGACGGGCCCGAAGACGACTCCCTCGCGGGTGCCGGGGGCCTCGGCCGCCCGCTCGCCGGCGACGAGGTCGGCGACCTGGTCCCACGCGGACGAGTCCTTCGCCTCGGGCTGTCGCTGCTCGACGTACGTGGGCGAGGTCAGCACGACGGCGACGAGCAGCACCAGCGCGATCACGCGACGCCATGGGATCGCCGCGACGGCGACGGCCATCGTCATCGCGATGGCGGGCGTGCCGAAGGTCAGGTAGCGCGGCGAGTAGAGCGGGTCGACGACGAGCGAGACGCCCACGAGGCCGACGGTCGGCACGACCATCCACGGCAGCACCACCTCGGCGAAGCCGCGGGCGGCGGGCACGAGGCGGAGCGACAGCACGACGAGGGTCGCGCCGGCGCAGACGAGGGCGAAGACCGCGAAGTTCTCGTTGCCCTGGAACCACTGCGTCACGAGCACGCCGCGGAGCGTGCTGAAGCTCGGCCGTTCGATCCAGCTGACCTGGCTGTTCTGCGAGGCGATGAACCAGGCGAGCGGCAGGCTCGCCAGGCCGGCGACCCCCGCCCCGGCGAACCAGCCGAGCAGCGCCCGGCGCGAGGACCGCACCGAGGTGGCGCCCGAGGCGGGCACGACGGCGACGGCGCCCGTGCGTGCCCACTCGTCGACGGCCGAGCGCTCGGCGGCGTGGTCGCGCCGGTCGCGCAGCACGCGGACGAGCATGGTCAGGGCGTGCCCCACGACGAGCAGCGCGATGTAGAGGAAGAAGGCGCAGGCGACGACGGCGAGCAGGGCGTAGCCGACCCACCAGAGCGTGATCGACCGGCGGGTGCGGGCGTGGCCGTCCTCGGCGGTGCGCCGGGCGGCCACGACGAGCACGAGCGTGAGCGCGACGGCGAAGAGCGCCGAGAGGGCGTACGAGCGACCTTCGCCGCCCATCCAGGTCACGCGCGGCAGCAGGACGAAGAGCAGGCCCGCGACGACGGCGGTGCGCCGGTCGACGAGGATGCGGGTCAACGACACCGTGAGGCCGGCCGCGACGCCGGTGGCGAGGGCGCTCGGCACCCGGAGCGACGTGGGCGAGTACGGGAACACGTCGAACCACAGGTGCATGAACGCGTAGTAGGCGGCGTGCACGAGATCGACGGTGTGGATCATGGCCCAGAGCTGGCCCCAGGTGCGGGTGGCCGAGACGACCGTCGCGGCCTCGTCGTACCAGACCGACGGGACCCACAGGAAGGCACCGGAGACCAGCGTCGCGAGCACGCCGATCAGCACCGCGTCGGTGTGGCGACGGCCCAGGAGGCGCGCGGGCGACGAAGGCGTCCGCGGCTGCTCGGGCTCCGCGTCGCGGGTTACTGTGGGCGGGGTCGTGTCGTCCGCGGCCGTTCTCCGGAGGTCTGCCATGTCGTCACTGCCCCCTCTCGTCTCGGTCGCGTCGGGCTCGTCGGGGCCGGTGGCCGGGGACGAGACCGACGAGCGCTGGTCGCGCACCGTGCGGCTGCCGGGCTTCGGCCTCGAGGCCCAGGCCCGACTGCGCGCGGCTCGCGTGCTGGTCGTCGGCGCCGGCGGTCTGGGATCTCCGGCTGTCCAATATCTCGCAGCCTCGGGTGTGGGGACGCTGGGAGTGGTCGACGACGACGTCGTCGACCGGTCGAACCTACAGCGTCAGGTGCTCTTCGGACCTGGGGACGTGGGCCTGCCGAAGGCGCGGATCGCCGCCGAGCGCGTGCGGGCGACCGCCCCCGACACGCACGTCGTCGTGCACCCCGTCCGGCTCTCGGCCGACACCGCTTCGATCCTCGACGGGTACGACGTCGTCGTCGACGGCAGCGACTCGTTCGACACCTGCTACGTCGTCGCCGACGAGGCCGCGGCTCGGGGGCTGCCCGTCGTCTGGGGCAGCGTCGCCCGGCTCGACGGCCAGGTCAGCGTCTTCTGGGACGCCGCGCCCGACGGTCGCGACGTCGACTACCGCGACCTGCACCCGTCGCCGCCGTCGGGCGGCTGGGACGAGTCCTGCGCCGACGTCGGGGTGCTCGGACCGCTCTGCGGCACCGTCGGCGCGGTCATGGCCAGCGAGGTCGTCAAGCTCGTCACGGGCGTCGGCGAGCCCCTGCTCGGCCGCGTCGTGACGATCGACGCGGGCTCCGCCTCGTGGCGCGAGAGCCGCCTCCGGCGCGCTCCGCACCGGGCCCGGGAGCGGGCGGCGGCGAACGAGGTGCGGACGGCCAGGGTCTCCGGGGCGTCGCACGGCGGACACGAGGAGGCGCGGGCCGGCTCGCCGACACCGCTCGCCGACCAGCCCCGCGGCACCCGCAGCCCCGACGTGTCCGCCGACGAGCTCGCCGAGCTGCTCGCCGCGCGGGACGTCGGCGAGGCGGCGTTCACCCTGCTCGACGTGCGCGAGCCCGACGAGCACGACTTCGCGCACCTGCCGGGCGACGTGCTCGCGGCGGGCCTCGGGGTCCGCACCCGTCAGAGGCCCGAGCTCGACCCGGAGCGCCCCGTCATCGCGTACTGCGCCCGCGGCCCGCGCGCCCGGGCGGCCGCGGAGCTGCTCGTCGCCGACGGGTTCGACGTGGCCGTGCTCGACGGGGGCATGCTCGGCTGGCAGCTGCGCGCCTCCTCGGCCGCCCGCCCCTGACCGCGCCGTTTCGCCGGGTGAGGCCCGTAATTTGAGAGTGATCCGCCTCACACGAGTGCCGAGGCGCGGCAGAGCGGCGCCATGATCGTGGATCTGTCTCGGACTGCGGGCTCAGCCGCCGGCGAAGGGCGGCATGACGTCGACCACGTCGCCGTCGCCCACGACCTGCTCGCGGTCGCGCGTCGTCAGCCCGTCGACGAGGAACGAGCAGCGCAGCAGCACGTCGCGCCAGTCGGCCGCCGACGTGCCCTCGACGGGCCGCACCTCGGTGAGCAGCCGCCCGATCGTCGCGCTCTCGCCGTCCGGCACGTCGACGACCTGCTCGTCCCGGCCGACGGCGGCGCGCGCGGCGGCGAAGAACCTCAGGGTCGTGCGGGTCACGGTCAGCCTCCGATGGCGCTCATGGTGCGGACGGGCTGGACGAAGTCGTCGCGGTCGATGCCGTGCGAGGCCGGCTTCGCCCACATCGCGCCGCGCCACAGGTCGGCGAGCTCGGCGTCGCTCGCCCCGGTCCGCAGCGGGTCGCGCAGGCCGGTCTCGGCGTCGCCGAACAGGCAGCTGCGCACGCCTCCCTCGGCGGTGAGGCGGGTGCGACGGCAGTCGCCGCAGAAGGGCTCGCTGACCGACGCGATGATGCCGACGGTGCCGACGAGGTGGGCCTCAGCGCCGAGGCCGACCACGTCGAACCTCTCGGCGGGCGCACCGTCGCGGGGAGCCGCATGCGGGCTCAGCACGAAGCGCTCGGCGAGTCGTCCCCGGATGTCGTCGGCCGTCACGAAGGAGGCGCGGTGCCAGGTCCGGTCCGCGTCGAGCGGCATCTGCTCGATGAAGCGCAGCTCGTGCCCCCGGTCGAGAGACCAGGCCAGCAGGTCGGCCGCCTCGTGGTCGTTGACCCCGGGCAGCAGCACCGCGTTGATCTTGATCGGGGTGAGCCCCGCGGCCGCCGCGGCGTCGACTCCGGCGAGCACCTTGTCGAGGAACGGGCGGCGGGTGAGCGTCTCGAACGTCTCGGCGTGCAGCGAGTCGAGCGACACGTTGATGCGGTCGAGGCCGGCGTCGCTGAGTGCGCGCGCACGCTGCGCGAGGCCGATGGCGTTGGTCGTCAGCGAGATGTCGGGTCGCGGCTCGAGGGCGGCGACCCGCCGCACGATGTCGACGAGATCGGCGCGCAGCAGCGGCTCTCCGCCGGTGAACCGCACCTGGCGGACGCCGAGGTCACGGACGCCGATGCTCACCAGGCGGACGATCTCGTCGGCGCTGAGGGCCTGGTCCTTGGGCAGCCAGGGCAGGCCGTCGGCCGGCATGCAGTAGGTGCAGCGGAGGTTGCAGCGGTCGGTGAGCGACACGCGCAGGTCGGTCGCCGTCCGGCCGAAGCGGTCGAGCAGGCCGGGGGCCGAGTCCGGCCCGGGACGCGGCGGCAACGCGGCGCCCGTCTCGCCCGCCGCGAGACGGCGGGGGATCGTGGGCAGACCGAGCGAGACCGTCATCCCCTGAGAGTAGGCGACGCCGGCGCGCGCCGCTGCGCTCCGCAGGTCGATTCCGCAGGAGGTGCGGGCGTCACGAACCTCGGAGTGGACGATGCACCCCGTCGTGTCGGTGCATCGTCCACTCCGGGGTTCATCGCACCGTGCGGGCCCGGCGGGCTCGCGCTCACGCTCACGCGATCGTGACGCGCCCCGGGTCGAGCAGCAGCCCGACCGGGTCGCCGCGCCGGAGCCGGGCCCCGTCGGCGGTCGCGAGGGGCAGCTCGGCGACGGCCGAGAGCGACCCCTGGTCGGTGACGACGGTCACGGCCAGCCGCGAGAGGCGTTGCTCGACGCTCACGACGCGTGCCGGGATCGGGACGTGCAGGGCGCCTCCTGCAGGCTCACCAGGTCCGTCGTCCCAGGCCTGGCCGGACTGCCCGGCCCGCCCGGCGTCCCCTGCCTGATCGCCGGGCCCGCCGAGCCCCACCAGCGTCACGGCCTCGACCGGCACCGACACCCGCGCGGGCCCGTCCGCCGGCGGCCGTGTCGACGACACGGTGAGCCCGCCCGGCAGCAGGGCGCGAGCTCCGAGGCTCGTCGCCGATGAGTCCGTCGGCGTCCACACGGTGGCCCCGGTCAGCGAGGCCACGTACGAGGTGTGGGGGTCGGTGAGCACCTCGGTCGGGATCCCGCGCTGGACGACGACCCCTCCCTCGAGCACGACGACGCGGTCGGCGAGCGCGACGGCGTCCACGGGGTCGTGCGTGACGAGCAGCGTCGCGACCCGCACCTCCTGCAGCACGTCGGCGAGCGCCGTGCGCACGGCCGGGCGCTGCTCGGCGTCGAGGGCCGCGAGCGGCTCGTCGAGCAGCAGGAGGCGCGGGTCGGCCGCCAGCGCCCGCGCCACCGCCACGCGCTGCGACTGGCCGCCGGAGAGCTCCGAGGGCCGGCGACCGGCGAGCGACGCGAGACCGACCCTGCGGAGCTCGACCTGGGCCAGCTCGCGGGCCGCACGGGCGGGGACGCCGCGGCTGCGGGGACCGAAGGCGACGTTCTCGAGGGCGGTGAGATGCGGGAACAGGCGGTGGTCCTGGAAGACGGTGCCGACGCGGCGGTCGCGGGCAGGGACCCGGGCGGCCGGCCCGTCGTCGGCACCGGGCCCGTCCAGGCCGGGCCCGTCGAGGCCGGGCCCGTCGAGGCCGTACCCGTCCAGGACGTGTCCGTCGACGACCACCCGCGACCCGTCGGCGGGCAGCAGGCCCGCGAGCGCCCCGAGCGCGGACGACTTGCCCGCGCCGTTCGGGCCGAGCAGGGCGACGACCTCGCCGGGGGCCACGTCGAGGTCGAGCTCGAGCGCGAACGAGCCGCGGGCCACCCGCAGCCGAGCGCTCAGCCCGCCCTCGCTCACCGCGCCCCCGTCGTCAGCCACCGGTCGCGCAGCAGCAACAGGACCCCGACCCCGACCGCCAGCAGCAGCAGCGAGATCGCGACCGCCGTCTCGGGATCGCTCTGCTGGGCCAGGTAGACGCTCGTCGGGAGGGTCTGGGTGCGTCCGGGGAACGTCCCCGCGAAGGTGATGGTCGCGCCGAACTCGCCGAGGGCCCGGGCGAAGCAGAGCACGGCTCCCGCGGTGACGCCGGGGGCGACCAGGGGCACCGTCACCCGCCGGAACGCGTACCAGCGCGACGCCCCGAGCGAGGCGGCCGCGTCGTCGAGCCCGCGGTCGACGCCGCGCAGCGCCCCCTCGACGCTGAGCACGAGGAACGGCATCGCGACGAACGTCTGCGCGATCACGACGGCGGCGAGCGTGAACGGGATCGTGATGCCGAGGGCCGCGTCGAGCGGGCGGCCGAGCAGGCCGTTGCGCCCGAGCAGGTAGAGCAGCGCGATGCCGCCGACGACCGGCGGCAGCACGAGCGGCACCGTGACGACCGCTCGCAGGAGCCGCCGCCAGACGACCGGCCAGGTGTCGCTGGCCGTGAGCAGCCACGCCAGCGGGACGCCCAGCAGCAGGCTGATCGCGGTCGCGAGCAGCGCGCTCGTGACCGACACCCGCAGGGCGTCGAGCACGGTCTCGCTCGCGAGCCGCTGACCGAGGGTCGACCACGGGGCACGCACGAGCAGCGCCACGGCCGGCAGCACGAGAAGCGCCAGCCCGACGAGCGCCGGCACGAGCACGGCGACGGGCAGGCGCCGGTCGCGCAGCGCGTCGCGGCCCTGCGGTCGACGCGCACCGCGGGGCGGGCGCGGATCACGGGGGAGGCGGCGGTCGCGTCGACCGGTACGGTCGCGCCGGTCGGGGAGCAGCTGCACGGCGACCGGGTCAGCCGACCCGGAAGCCGGCGTCGGCGAGCGCGTCCTGACCGGTCGACGACAGCACGAAGGCGAGGAACGCCTCCGCGAGGTCGGGGTCCGGGGCGTCGGCGAGGCGAGCGGCGAGGTACGAGGTGGTCGGGGTCGACGCGTCGCCCACCGCGATCCCCTCGACCGAGTCGCCGGCTGTCGCGACGTCGGTCTCGTAGACGAGCGCCGCGTCGACCTCGCCGAGCTCGACCTTCGTGAGGGCGCTCTTCACGTCGGGCTCGAGCGTCGCCGGGGTCACGCTGACGCCCTCGGCCTCGAGCACCGTCGTGGCCAGCGCGCCGCAGGGCACCTCGGCGGCGCACAGGGCGACCTTCACGTCGGGCGAGGCGAGGTCGGCCAGCGACGTCACGTCGCCGGGGTTGCCCACGGGGACGGCGATCTGCAGGGCGTTGCGCGCGAACGTGGCGGGCTCGCCCTCGGCGAGGCCCGCGTCGGTCACGGTCTGCATGGTCGCGGCGCTGGCGCTGAAGAAGTCGTCGACGGGCGACCCGGCGACGATCTGCTGGGCGAGTACCGAGCTGCCGCCGTAGCTGATCGTGACGGTGGTGCCGGGGTTCGCGGCCTCGAAGTCGGCGGCGAGGGCGTCGAAGGTCTCCGTCAGGGAGGCGGCGGCGAGCACCGTGATCTCGCCGGTCGGCGCGGCGGCGGGGCTCGCGACGGGGGTGCCCGAGGCGGTCGGGTCCTCGGCCGCGCTCCCGGAGGAGCACGCGCTCAGCAGGAGCAGAGCGGCAGCGCCGGCGGCGAGGGCGAGGGGCACGCGGGCGGAGGGCGTGCGGGCAGAGGGCGTGCCTGCGGAGGAGGCGCGGGTGCGGCATGCACTCCTCATCGAGCGGTCTCGCCCTCGGTCTCGGCGGGCGCGGGCGCCGTCTCGCCCAGCCGCCCGAGCGTCACGCTCACGTTCGTCGCCTTCGCGCTCGCGACCACGGGGCTGCCGACCTCCAGCCCCAGATCGTCGGCCGCCTCCCTGCTGATCAGCGACACGACCCGGAACGGTCCGGCCTGGACGTCGACCTGCGCCATGACCGTGTCCCGGACGATCGCCGTGACGATGCCCGTGAACCGGTTGCGCTCGCTGACGACCACGCCCGAGGCGTCGCTCCCGGAACCGCCGCGAGGAGGCGCGGCGTGCGCCGCCTGCTCGCTCGCGACGCGGGCCAGCTCCGAGCCGACGACCGCGAGGCGTCCGCCGGGGCCGGGGACGAGCACGAGGCGTCCGGCCTCGGCCCAGCGGCGGACGGTGTCGTCCGAGACGCCGACCAGCGCGGCGGCCTCGCTGACGCGGTACAGGGTCTCTGGCATGCGTCGAGCCTAGCGTCCCCGTACCGCACGTGCGGCCTCAGTCGACAGTCGCCGCCGCACGTGCGGGTCCACGGCTGACGAGTCGTCGCAGTCGACGGGCGTCGGAGACGACGACGTCCCCCAGCCGCTCGGACCAGCCCGGCCCGGCCCGCCAGATCGACACGAGCAGGATGACGAGCACCGCCGTCGCCAGCGACGCCCGCTGCAGGGCCATGTACGGCTCGAGCTGCCGCACGAGCAGGGCGAGCGGGATCGCGAGCCACTCCCACCGCCCCGTCAGCGCGACGAACGGCACGAGCAGCAGCGCGTACCAGGGATAGCGCGGGCTGACGGCCACGAGCACGACGCCGATCATCACGAGCTGGCCGAGCCAGGGGCTGTCGACCGGGGTCTTCACCCAGACGAGGGCGGCCGTCACGGCCAGCAGCAGGGCGACGACGGGCGTCGTCCACGCGTCGGGCAGGAACGCCGACATGAAGACGAACCGGGAGCCGTCCTCGTAGCCCTCCTCCGTGAGGTAGCCGGGCAGGTAGCCGAGCACCTGCCAGCCGGTCGTGGCGACGTACGGCACGTAGAGCAGGGCGAAGGTGACGATCGAGGCGACGACGACCTTCGCCGGCTGGCGGCGCAGCAGGGCAGGGGCGGCGATCGCCGGGATGAGCTTCGTCGCGACGGCGGCGCCGAGCGCGATGCCGCCCCGCCAGCGCCGGCCGGTCGCGACGAGCAGGGTGGCGGCGACGACGAGCACGGCCCCCAGCAGGTCGACGTGCGAGTTGGTGATCCCCTCGCCGACGACGAGCGGGCACCAGCCCCAGAGCGCCGCCCAGCGCGGGTCGAGCCCGCGACGGCGCAGCGTCACGAGCAGTGCGGCGGTCGTGCCGAACACGAGCAGGGCCCCGGTGAGCTGCAGGGGGAAGAACCCGACCTCGGGGCCGACGAGGGCCCGTACGCCCGCGAAGTACAGCTCGGCGGCGGGCGGGTAGATCGTCGGGACCTCCGGCCGGTTGATCGCCGTGCAGACGACGTCGCCGGTCTCGGTGTCGTAGGCGCGGTGGATCTGCCGGTCGGGCTGGCTGCACCGCTCGCCGATCGTGCCGTCGTCTCGGGTGAAGGGCGCCGCCTCCGGGAAGATCCAGTCGGGGCGCAGGTCACGCAGCTCGCCAGAGTCCGGGGTGTGCGCGTAGGGCGAGATGCCGTTCACCTGCACGATGCCGTCCCAGGCGTACCGGGCGGGGTCCGTGCTCGTGTTCGGGTCGCCCGTCAGGGCCGCGCCGCCGACGAGGGCCGTGCCCGCGAGCACGAGGGCCGTGACCGCCCGGGCAGGCACCCGGCGCAGCAGCAGCAGGGCCACGACGAAGACGGCCCAGCACACCGCCGTCCACACGACGTAGGAGGCGCGGAGCTCCTCCCGCAGGAATTCCAGCTCGAGAACGCCCCACGCCACGGACGCCGCCAATCCGGTGACGGCGACGGCCGCGAATAGAGTACGCACCTGTCCAGTCTGGTCGACACCGGCCTGGGAGTCCGCGACCACGCACGGCCGAGCCGAGATGAAGCCCATGAGACGCCTGCTCCTCACCCTCCGCACCGCGGCGTCGTCGCCGGTGCGGAACGCGCGCTCGGCGACCGTCCTCGGCCGGCTGCTCGCCGCCGCGTTCCTGGTCTGCCTGCTGACCGGCCTCTACAGCCACTTCCTGCAGGAGCCCGCATCGTGGATGCGGTTCCCCACCTCGCCCGTCTGGCTCTACCAGGTGACGCAGGGCATCCACATCACGGCCGGCATCGCCTCGATCCCGCTGCTGCTCGGCAAGCTGCACGCCGTGTTCCCGCAGCTGTTCCAGCACCCCCCGGTGCGGCACCCGGTGCAGGCGCTCGAGCGCGCCTCCATCGCCCTGTTCATCTCGACGTCGGTGCTGCAGCTCGTCACGGGCCTGCTCAACACGTACCAGTGGTACCCGTGGCCGTTCCCGTTCAAGCAGGTGCACTTCGCCCTGTCGTTCGTGATCATCGGCTCGCTCGCCGTCCACATCGCGGTGAAGCTCCCGCTGATCACCCGGTTCTGGCGGGCCCGCGACAGCTACGACGCCGACGGCCGGTTCGTCGAGCCGTCCGGCGGGCTCGACCCCGCGCGGGCCGAGCACGAGGCCGTGCGCGAGCTCGCCCGCATGCGCCGCGACGACGCTCCGACCTCGACCTCGACCTCGACCTCGACCTCGCAGCCCGCCGCGGCCGTGCACTCGGCCCCGCAGCCCCGCGGGCTGGTCGGCCGCGTCACGCGCTGGATCGACGACGCCCGCGAGCCCGAGCGCGACCCGGCCCGCAGCCGCGTGTCGCGCCGAGGCTTCTTCGGCGCGGTCGGCGCCTCGACCGTCGGCGTCGTCGCGCTCACCGCCGGCCAGTCCTTCACGCCGCTCGAGCCGCTCAACGCCTTCGGCCCCCGGCAGCGCGGCATCGGGCCGAACGACCTGCCGGTTAACCGGACGGCCTCGGCCGCCAAGGTGCTCGAGACCGCGATGGACCCCGACTGGACCCTCACGATCGCCCACGGCGAGCGGACGATGGCCTTCACGGCCTCGGACCTGGAGGCGATGGCCCAGGGCGACGAGCGCCTCCCGATCTCGTGCGTCGAGGGCTGGAGCCAGACCGCGCACTGGCGCGGCCCTCGGCTCGTCGAGCTCATGGCGCTCGTGGGGGCGCCGTCCGACCGATCGCTGCGCGTCACGAGCCTCGAGGAGAAGGGCGGCTACCGCGTCATGCTCATGGGCCCCGAGTACGCGAACGACCCCACCACGCTCGTCGCCCTCGAGGTGAACGGCGGCCGGCTCGACATCGAGCACGGCTACCCTGCCCGGATGATCGCCCCCGGGCGTCCCGGCGTCCTGCAGACCAAGTGGCTCAGCCTGATCGAGGTGATCTGATGACGCGCTCGTCGGCCGTCCCCGCCGTCCCTTCCTCCGCCGCCTCCGGGTCCGGCGCCTCCGGGCGCGGCGTCCGCGTCGCCCGGGCCGTGCTGGTCGTCCTCGGCGTCGCCCTGATCGGCCTCGGCGGCTGGGTGCTCACCGAGACCGTCTCGCCCACCCGATACGGCGGGCTGCTCGTCTGGCTGATCGGCGCGGTGATCGCGCACGACGCGATCATCGCCCCGGTCGTCGCCGGGATCGCCCTGCTCGTCGGGCGGACGGGGCGGCGCATCAGCCCGGCGGTGCTCGCGATCGTGCAGGTCGGGATCGTCGTCGGGGTCGTGCTGACGCTGGTCGTCGTGCCCGAGATCATCGCGAAGGCACGCGGGCCGAAGAACGACACCGTGCTGCCGTTCGACTACGGCGCGCGGCTCGGAGTGGCCTGGCTGGTCGTCGTCGTGCTCACGGCGCTCGCCGTGGTCGCGTGGACCGTGCTCGCGCGCCGACGCGAGGCGCGCCGCGC
Source organism: Frigoribacterium sp. PhB116 (assembly GCF_004364285.1). Lineage (GTDB taxonomy): Bacteria > Actinomycetota > Actinomycetes > Actinomycetales > Microbacteriaceae > Frigoribacterium. The sequence continues at coordinate 600,261 of NZ_SOBE01000002.1, forward strand.
GGCCTGACCCGGCCCGCGACTACGGCCTCCGCCTCCGCCTGCGCTTCGCTCAGGCGACGCCGAAGTGACGAACCGACGTGATCTCGCGCGTCGGTTCGTCGCTCCCGGGTCGGTTCCTGGCCTAGGAGGCGCGGACGAGCCGGCAGAACGTGCGGCGGCCGACCGACCAGGTCTGCGACACGCGCAGCCCCGCGGCGGCCGCGTGCCGGCCGAGCGCCTCGCGGCCGACCTCGGCCCACGGGAACGTCGCGCTCGCGCGGCCCTGCTCGTCGACGACCTGGGCGTCGTAGGCGACGTCGACAGCCGGGTCGGTCGCGGTCTCGACGACCACGGACCCCGAGGGGGCGACCACCGAGGAGGCGCGGGCTACGAGCGCGGTCGGGTCGCCGCCGATCCCGATGTTGCCGTCGAGCAGGAGGGCGACGTCCCACGTCCCCTCGCCGGGCAGCGCGTCGAAGACCGAGCCGGCCACGACGGGGAGCCCGGCGTCGACCGCCATGGCGACCGCGGTGACGGAGACGTCGACGCCGAGGGCGCCGAGCCCGCGGTCGACGGCGGCGCGCACCATCCGGGCGGGGCCGCAGCCGATGTCGAGCACGGAGGACGCGTCGAGGATGGTGCTGAGGTCGGCGACGTCCGCGCCGCGGCTCCAGCGGGCGACGTCGAACGCGTCGAGATCCGCTGCGGCGAGATCGGCGACGTCGGGGGCGTCCGAGCGGACGAGCTGGAGCCGCCCCTCGCGGCGGAGGGCGCGGGCGTACGGCTCCGCGCCTCCGGAGCCGAAGGTGGGCTGGGGGTCGGCGGTCATGGTCACGAGAGGGTCTCCTCGGGGGTGGGCGGGGAGGCGTCGGGACCGCCTGCGGTGATGGGGTCGAGTCGGCGCAGGGCCTGCGCGAAGAGGGTGTCGGGGCCGGAGGCCGCGGCGAGGCGCGCGTCGTCGATCGTGTCGACGTCGACGAGCTCGGGCAGGGTGCGGACACGCAGCCCGGCCTCGGCGAGGCGGCGCAGCTGGTGGGCTCCGGTGTCGTCCTGCGACATCGGGACGCCGCGGAGAAGGTCGCCGGTGGGCCGCTCGAGGCCGAGCGCCCAGAAGCCGCCGTCGTTCGCCGGGCCGAACCAGGCGTCGACGTCGTCGGCTGGCTCGTCGAAGGCAGGGGCGAGATCCGCCACCGTGAGCTGCGGGGTGTCCATGCCGACGAGCACGGTACGGCCGTCGACCTCGTCGAAGAGGGCTCCGAGCCGTGCGTCGAGGCCGCCGCCGATCTGGTGGATCACATCGAAGTCTTCGGAGCCGGGGGGCATTCGGTTGCCGTCGAAGAGCAGGACGCGTCGGCTTGCGGGCAGCCGGCGCACCACCGCGAGGGTGTCCTGGATCGCCGCGGCCGCCACCTCGGCGGCCTGCTCGAGGGTCAGGGGAGGGTGCAGGCGCGTCTTGACCTTGCCCGGCAGGGTCTCCTTGCAGATCACCACGACGGTCGTCATCGGCCTGCCTCCCTCAGGAGCCGCGACATGTCCTCGACGGCCCGTGCGGTGCCGCGGATGGTGCCGGTCACCTTGCTGCGGCCGACGCGCGGCGAGTACGGCACGTCGAGCTCGTGGATGCGCCAGCCCGCCTCGGAGGCGCGCAGCACCATCTCGAGCGGGTAGCCGCTCCGGCGGTCGAGCAGCCCGAGGCCGAGCAGCCCCTCGCGGCTGGCGACGCGCATCGGGCCGAGGTCGTGCAGGGCGACGCCGGAGGCGCGGCGCATCAGGTGGGCCAGCACCCGGTTCGCGACGCGGGCGTGGAACGGCCAGGCGCCGCGGGTGGTCGGACGGCGTCGGCCGAGCACGAGCTCGGCCTCGCCCGCCAGCACCGGGGCGGCGAGCGTCGGCAGGTCGGCGGGGTCCATCGACGCGTCCGCGTCGCAGAAGGCCACGAACGGGGCCGTGGCGGCCTCGAGACCGGCGTGGGCGGCCGCGCCGAAGCCGCGACGCGCCTCCTCGACGACGAGGGCGCCGTGCTCGCGCGCGACGTCGGCCGAGCCGTCGGTCGAGCCGTTGTCGACGACGATCGCGCGCCAGCCCTCGGGCAGGCGTCCGAGCACCCACGGCAGAGCCCCCGCCTCGTCGAGACAGGGGAGCACGACGTCGACCTGGGGACTGCTCATCCTGTCGACGATACGGACACCGCCTTGGGAGGGGCCGTGCCCGCCCCGGACGGGGGGTCGCCGGCCCTGCTCGGTCCGCCCGACCGGCCCGGGCCGGGAACACGGGCGGGTCCGTCGGGCTCGGTCCGTGTCGACGGACCGTCGGTGACGAACTCGCCCGTGCTGCCTCTGGACGTGAAGGCGCGGTGCGGTGCGGCGTCAGCCGCCGACGGCCGCCCGCAGCGGCGCCGTGGCGAACTCGCGCATGCCCTCCTCGAACGAGACCCCCGGGCTCCAGCCGAGCTCGTCCCGGAGGCGGGCTGACGACGCGGTGACGTGCCGCACGTCGCCCGCGCGGTACTGGCCGGTGACCACGGGGGCGGGCCCGCCGGCCTCACGGGCCAGCGCCTCCGCCATCTCGCCGATCGTGTGCACGGTGCCGCTGCCGACGTTGAACGCCCGGAACGAGTCGGGCTGCTGCGTGCCCGTCCAGTCGAGGGCCGCGAGGTTGGCCGAGGCGATGTCGCGCACGTGCACGAAGTCGCGCCGCTGGGCACCGTCCTCGTAGACGCGGGGCGCCTCGCCGCGCTCGAGCGCCGAGCGGAACAACGACGCCACCCCGGCGTAGGGGGTGTTCTGCGGCATGCCCGGCCCGTAGACGTTGTGGTAGCGCAGGGCGGCGGCGCGACCACCGGTGCTGCGGGCCCACGAGGTCGACAGGTGCTCCTGCGTCAGCTTCGTGATCGCGTAGACGTTGCGCGGGTCGAGCGGGGCGTCCTCCGCAATGAGCTGCGGCTCGAGCAGTTCGCCCTCGGCGTCGCGCGGGTCGAAGACGCCGGCGTCGAGGTCGGCGACGCGACGGGGGGCCGGTCGCTCGGTCTCGCCCGCGCCCGTGCGGTAGCTGCCCTCGCCGTAGACGACCATCGACGAGGCGACGACGAGCCGGTCGACGCCCGCCCGGTCCATCGCGGCGAGCAGCACGGCCGTGCCGTGCTCGTTGCTGTCGACGTAGTCCGGCGCGTCCTGGAAGTCGACGCCGAGGCCGACCTTGGCCGCCTGGTGGCAGACCGCGTCGACGCCCACGAGCGCCGCGTCGACGACCGCCGCGTCGCGCACGTCGCCGTGGACGAAGTCGACCCGGGGGTCGAGCGTCGGGGGACCACCGTGCACGTCGGGCCGCAGCGAGTCGAGCACCCGCACGGACCAGCCGCGGCCCAGCGCCTGCTCGACGACGGCCGAGCCGATGAAGCCGGCGCCGCCCGTCACGAGCAGCAGCCCGGGCGACGAGGAGGCGCTCGTCGGGTCGGAGGGAATCGTCGCCCCGGAGGCGCCCGTCGCGTCGCTCACGACGTCGCCGACCGCACGGGGCGCGCGAGCACCGCCGCTGTCGCGGCTGCCGGGACGAGCTCGCGCGGCGCGTAGTCGGCCGGCAGCCCCGCGACGATCGCCTCGATGGCGGCGACGATTCGCGGCTGGGCCGCGGCGAGGCGGTCCATCACGAGCTGGTGGCTGACCGCGTCGTCGTCGGTGCCCTCCTCGCCCTCCTCGGGCGCGAGGCCGGCGTCGCTGTCGGTGACGAACGAGATGTTGACGGCGCCCATGCCGAGCTCGAGCGTGAGGGGCACCTCCGGGTACATCGTCATGTTGATCGTGTGCGCCCCGGCCGCGCGGAACCAGAGCGACTCGGCCCGGGTCGAGAAGCGCGGGCCCTGGATGACGACGCAGGTACCGGTCGGGGCGAACGGCTCGCCCTGTGCTTCGAGGGCCGAGACGGCGGCGGCCCGCAGCACCGGGTCGAACGGGTCGGCGGCGACGAGGTGCTGCACCCCGCCCTCGACGTCGAAGAAGGTGTCGGGACGCCCCCACGTGCGGTCGATGAACTGGTCGGTGACGACCATGGTGCCCGGCGGGTACTCGGGGCTGACCCCGCCCACCGCGGACGACGAGACGACCGCCTTCGCGCCGAGCGAGGCGAGGGCCCAGACGTTCGCGCGGAAGTCGATGCGGTGCGGCGGCACGGAGTGACCCTTGCCGTGCCGGGTGAGGAACGCGACGGTCTTGCCGCCCATCTCGCCGATCGTCACCTCGCTCGACGTCGGCCCGTAGGGCGTCTCGACGACGTGGCTCGTCGCCGTGCCGGGCGCGAAGAGCGAGTACAGGCCGGAGCCGCCGATGACGGCGACGTCGACGCGGGGGAGGCCGGGGGACGAGGAGGAGGAGGAGGAGGTGTCGGTCACGCTCGCTACGCTATCGACGACCGCCGTGAGAGGAACCCGTGCGCACAGTCGAGCAGCACCAGATCGCCGTCCGGGCGCTGGTGGAGGAGGCGTTGGCGCGGCGTCCTGGGGAGGCCCTCCTCGTCGACCCGGTCCGCATCGCGGCCGAGCCCGACCGGCACCGCCGCCGGGTGCTCACGGCCGACGTCGTCGCCCCGCTCGACCTGCCCCCCTTCGCCAACTCGCAGATGGACGGCTACGCCCTCGCCGCCCCCGACGCCGCCCGCTCCGGCGACCTCGACCTGGTGGTGGTCGACCCGATCCCGGCCGGCCGCACCGGTCCGGCGCTCCGCCCCGGCACCGCCGCGCCGATCATGACCGGCGCCGCCGTCCCCGAGGGCGCCGTCGCGGTGGTCCCGATCGAGCGGGCCGACCCGCCCGCGTTCCCCGCCGCCGGGAGCACGGCCCGCGTCGGCCTCCAGGGCCCCGTGGCCGAGGGGACCTTCGTCCGCGCCGCCGGCAGCGACGTCTCCGTCGGCAGCGTCCTGCTGCGCGCCGGCACGGTGCTGACCCCGGCGCGCTGGGGGGTGCTGGCCGCCTCCGGGCTGGTGACCGTCGAGGTCGTCCGCCGCCCGCGCGTCCTGCTGGTCTCGACCGGCGAAGAGCTGAGCGCGCCCGGTGCCGCGCTCGCCCCCGGCACGATCCACGACGCCAACGGCGCGGGCCTCGCCGCGGCCCTCGTCGACGTCGGCGCCGACGTCGTCGTCGAGCGCGTCTCCGACGACGCGGACGCCCTGCTCGCCGTGGTGGCCCGGCACGGTGGGTCCGTCGACCTCGTGCTCACGACCGGAGGCGTCAGCGCAGGCGCCTACGAGGTGGTCCGCGACGCCTTCGAGCCGGCCGGCGTCGTCTTCGGGCACGTGGCGATGCAGCCCGGCGGCCCGCAGGGCTGGGGCACGCTCGCCCTCCGCGACCACGACCTGCCCGTCGTCTGCTTCCCGGGGAACCCGGTCAGCGCGCTCGTCTCGTTCGAGGCGTTCCTCCGGCCGGTGCTGCACGACGCGACCGGCGTCGGCCCGGCACGGCTGCACCGCAGGGCGCCGATGGGGGAGGCCGCCGACTCGCCCGTCGGCAAGCACCAGCTGAGGCGCGGACGACTCGACGTCGACGGCAGGGTCGTGCTCGTCGGCGGGCCGAGCTCGCACCTCCTCGCCGCGCACGCCGAGGCGACCGTGCTCGTGCACGTCCCGGTCGGCGTCGACCGGCTGGACGTGGGCGACGAGGTCGTAGTCTGGACGCTCGATGAGTGACGACGCGCACGGCGACCCGCCCGCGTCGACCGGGCAGCAGCCGGTCGGCGACCTGACCCACGTCCGCCCCGACGGATCGGCCCACATGGTCGACGTCACCGGCAAGGCCGAGACCAGCCGCGAGGCCGCCGCGCAGGCCGTGCTCACGACCCGGCCCGACGTCGTCGCCCGCCTGGTCGACGGCACGCTGCCCAAGGGCGAGGCGCTCGGCACCGCGCGCATCGCCGGCATCATGGCCGCGAAGCAGACCCCGGCCCTCATCCCGCTCTGTCACCCCCTGCCGCTCGGCGCGATCACGGTCGACTTCGAGACCGATGGGGCCGACACCGGTGCCGAGGAGGCGTCGGTCACCGTCGTCGCCCGCGTCCGGACCCGAGGCGTCACGGGCGTCGAGATGGAGGCGCTGACCGCGGCGACCGTGGCGGCCCTCACCCTCTTCGACATGGTCAAGGCCGTCGACCACCTCGCCGTGATCGGCGACGTCAAGGTGCTCGAGAAGTCGGGCGGCAAGAGCGGGGCCTGGTCACGATGACGTCGTCGCCCGCCGCCGAGCCGTCCGCCGGGGACGGGCCTGCCGACGTCCCGCGTCGCGCCGTCGTGGTAGTCGCTTCTACCCGAGCCGCCGCCGGGACGTCGCCCGACCTCACCGGCCCGGTGATCCGCGACTGGTTCGCCGCGCGCGGCTGGCTCGCCGACGAGCCGGTCGTCGTCGCCGACGGCGCCCCTGTGGGCGAGGCGCTCGCCGCGGCCCTGGCACAGGGAGTCGACGTCGTGCTCACCACCGGCGGCACCGGCCTCACGCCCACCGACCTCACCCCCGAGCAGACCGCCCCGCTGCTCGACCGCGAGATCCCCGGCATCGCCGAGGAGCTGAGGAGGCGCGGCACGGCCGCCACCCCCACGGCCCTGCTCTCGAGGGGGCTGGCCGGCGTCGCCGGCCGCACGGTCGTCGTCAACCTGCCCGGCTCCCGCGGGGGAGTGCGCGACGGCCTCGCCGTCCTCGACCCCCTGATCGGCCACCTGCTCGACCAGCTCTCCGGAGGCGCTCATGACTGACTCCCTCGACAGCGCACGACCCGTCGAGGGCCCTGCCCTCAGCGCCGCGGGAGAAGAGGCAGCCGCCGACGCCGTCCTCGAGGCCGAGGGAGGGGACCCCGACGCGGTGGCGACCCCGACCGGCCCAAGCGGGCGGGTGCTGCTCGCCGAGGTGGTCGAGACGGTGCTCTCGGCCGCCGAGTGCTCCGTGATCGTCGAGAGCCGCGCCTCCGGGGCGATCGTGACGTTCGAGGGCGTCGTCCGCGACCACGACGGCGGCCGCGACGTGGCCGCGCTGCACTACGAGCAGCACCCGTCGGCGGGCGACGTGATGGGCGCCGTCGCCGAGCAGATCGCGGCGGAGCACCCCGCGGTCACGATCGCGGTGCAGCACCGCGTCGGGGACCTCGAGATCGGCGACGTCGCGCTCGCCTGCGCCGTCGCCTCGCCCCACCGCGCCGAGGCCTTCGCCGCCTGCTCGGCGCTCGTCGACCTCGTCAAGGAGCGACTGCCGATCTGGAAGCGCCAGGCGTTCACGGACGGCCCCGACGAGTGGACGGCGTCGCTGGGCTGAGTGCAGCCGGGCGGCGCTGCTGACGCGGTCCGCCCGGTCAGCCGCCGTCGCCTACCCTTCTGACGTGGCACATCTCCTCGGCGCAGAAAACTTGAAGCTCGAATTCCCGACCAAGGTCGTCCTCGACGGGGTGACGCTCGGCATCGACGAGGGCTCCCGCATCGGCGTCGTCGGCCGCAACGGCGACGGCAAGTCGACCCTGATGTCCGTGCTCGCCGGCCGCCTCGAGCCCGACGACGGCCGGGTCACGACCCGCCGCGGCCTCACGATCGGCATGCTCGACCAGCGCGACGTGCTGCCCGACGACGACACGGTCGGCCGCATGATCGTCGGCGACCGCGACGAGCACGAGTGGGCGGGCGACGCCCGCATCCGCGACGTCATCTCGGGCCTCGCGACCGACATCCCGTGGGAGGCGCGGCTCGGCGACCTCTCGGGCGGCCAGCGTCGTCGGGTGGCCCTCGCGCGCCTCCTCGTCGGCGACTGGGACGTGCTGTTCCTCGACGAGCCCACCAACCACCTCGACGTCGAGGGCGTGGCCTGGCTGGCCGAGCACCTCCGTCGCCGCTGGTCGCCCTCGTCGGGCGCGCTCGTAGTCGTGACCCACGACCGGTGGTTCCTCGACGAGGTCTCGACCGACACGTGGGAGGTGCACGACGGCATCGTCGAGCCCTTCGAGGGCGGGTACGCGGCCTACGTGCTGCAGCGCGTCGAGCGCGACCGCTCGGCCGCGGCGTCCGAGTCGAAGCGCCAGAACCTGATGCGGAAAGAGCTGGCGTGGCTCCGTCGTGGTGCGCCCGCCCGTTCGACCAAGCCCAAGTTCCGCATCGACGCGGCGAACGAGCTGATCGCCGACGAGCCGCCCGCCCGCAACGCCGTCGAGCTGTCGCAGATGGCGACGGCCCGGCTCGGCAAGGACGTGGTCGACCTCGTCGAGGTCGGCGTCTCGTTCGGCGACAAGCGGGTGCTGCACGGCGTCGAGTGGCGCATCGCCCCCGGCGAGCGCACCGGCGTGCTGGGCGTCAACGGGGCCGGCAAGTCGACGCTGCTCAAGGTCGTCACGGGCGAGGTGCAGCCGACGGAGGGGCGGGTCAAGCAGGGCAAGACGGTCAAGTTCGCGATCCTGGACCAGCAGCTCGCCGACCTGCACGAGGTGGCGAACGAGAAGGTGAACGACCTCATCGGCCGGCAGCGCACCTCCTACGTCACGGCCGGCAAGGAGATGACGCCCGGGCAGCTGCTCGAGCGCCTGGGCTTCACCAGCGCGCAGCTGCAGACGCCCATCAAAGACCTGTCGGGCGGGCAGAAGCGCCGCCTGCAGTTCCTGCTGATCCTGCTCAACGAGCCGAACGTCCTCATCCTCGACGAGCCCACGAACGACCTCGACACCGACATGCTCGCCGCCATGGAGGACCTGCTCGACGGCTGGCCCGGCACGCTGCTCGTCGTCTCGCACGACCGGTACCTGCTCGAGCGCGTCACCGACCAGCAGTACGCGGTGCTCGACGGGCAGTTCCGTCACCTGCCCGGCGGCGTCGACCAGTACCTCGCCCTGCGCAAGCAGGCCACCGACACTCAGGGCGGCGCCACCGACCGCCCGACCGCGGTGCAGGGCGCCCAGTCGTCGGTCGCCGCCGCGGCGGCCGCGTCGGGCCTCTCGGGCGCCGAGAAGCGCAACGCCGAGAAGGAGCTGGGGTCGATCGACCGCAAGCTCGCGAAGTCGGCGACCGAGCGCAGCGGCCTGCTCGAGCAGTTCGCGGGCTTCGACCAGTCCGACTTCGACGGCCTCGCGGCGCTGCAGGCGAAGCTCACCGCGCTCGACCACAAGACGGCCGAGCTCGAGGTGCGCTGGCTCGAGCTCAGCGAGCTGCTGGCGTAGGGCGCCGCGGGGTCGCCGGCCTGCGGCCCGCCGCGTTCACTGCATCGGCTTTCGTACACTGCACCGCGTCTAGACCCGGTGCAGTGTTCGAAACCCGGTGCAGTCGCGCAGAGCCCTGCGCCGCGCAGTCATGCAGCTCTGGTCGTGAGGCTCGACTCGTATTTCGCCCTACCGTCGTGATCTCAGTCCTGAGTACTCGGCGGAGAACGTTGAAGCATCTGGTCGCGGACACGGGGCATGGCACGCAGGAGGCGTCCACGGATGTACGCGCAGCCGTCCTCAAACAAGGCCAGAATTTCGGACTCGTCCAAGTCCTCGAGCATTCGCGCGAAGTGGCGTTCCGCACCCGGCGAGACGAAGGTCCTGTCGGTGTCGCTCAGGACATCGTGGAGCGCGAAGAGTGCGTCGCGGAGGAAAACATCCACCGATACGGGATGGAATGAGAAGGCGCTGACGAGCAGGGACGTCTCGACCTCTGCCCACGATCTCGAACCGTCCTCAGTCGGCGCACGCGCCAGCAGCCGCTGTGGGTCCTGCAGCAGATCGGCAAGTTCTGCGCGCTGCCTCCGCGAACGACTGGCCAGGCCGAACGCTGCTGTGAGGCCTGCTAGGCCGAGCGCCACGGGAAGCCCGGCGACGGCGGCTACGGGCGAAGCGCTCGCATAAGAGGTGACGAGGACCAGAATGGCTGAGGCTTGAACGACGCCGGCTGACACAGCGATGAGCCGTGGAAGGCGGCTACCCCGCCAATCCAAGGAGACAGCCGGCGGCATGGCTGTCACGTACCCGGCAGTGAGCGTGACTGACAGAACACTCAGGCTGAGGACCAGAAGGTTGGCTTGTTGCCCGTCGAGATTCCATGAGCTCGCAGCCACGCCGATGACGGTTAGTGCGCTAGTCGAAGCAATGGAGGTGAGGACAAAGGTGATGAACGCTCCTTTCGTAACCGCCGTCATCGCTCTGAACGTCCTCGCGAAAGTCCGCCGTCTCATGTTGGCGGTCAGAACGAGTGCAGCTCCCGCGGCGACGGCGATCAGGGCTCCCGTTATGAACCCGAACCTGTCAGTAGTGATGCTGGAAACGCATGCACCCGCCACTGCAAAGATGACGAGGAGCCCCGACATCCACACCACTGGAGCTCTGAGGGCCTCATTGACCCCAAGCCGTCCCGATGGCAGCGGCTCGAGTCGCCAGGAATCGGCCAGCCTCTCGAACGACGAGGTCGGCCCCTTCGTGGGCAAGCGATCAGCTCCCATCAGTCGCCGAGCGTCAGGCTGAGACGGCGCAGCAGGTCGCCGAGCCGCTGCTCATCGACCGGGCCGAGGTCCGCGAGGAGGCGGCGCTCGGCAGCGAGGAGGCGCTCGATCGCGACGTCGACGGCGTCGCCCCCTGCTTGGGTCAGCCGTGCCCGCACGCCACGACCGTCGTTCGGGTCGGTGCGCCGCTCGACGAGCCCGCGCGCGACGAGCCGATCGATGCGGTTGGTCATGGCGCCGCTCGAGACGAGCGTCTGCTGCAGCAGGGCCTTCGGGCTCAGCTCGTAGGGCCCGCCCGCCCGGCGGAGCGCGGAGAGGACGTCGAACTCCCACTGCTCGAGATCGCTGGCGACGAAGGCATCGCGTCGGGCGCGGTCGAGGTGCTTCGCGAGGCGGCCGACGCGCGAGAGCACGTGCAGAGGGGCGAAGTCGAGGTCGGGACGCTCGTGCGACCAGGCCGCGACGATCCGGTCGACCTCGTCGCGCGGCTCGGTCCCGCCCTGCGGCCCTCGCTCGAGCTTGCGCTCGCCGGAGTCGCGCTGGTCGCGCTCGTCGTCCTGATCGGCCTCGGGCATCTGCTCATCATGGCAGCGCACCTCCTCCCCGTCGGCCGAGGGCGGGTCAGCGTGGTCGAGGGCGGGTCCGCGTCGACCCGCCCTGGACGACGCTGACCCGCCCTCGACCTGAAGAGGCGCGGCCACGGGGCGACGGCGACGGCGGCAGGGCCAGCAACGGCGGGAGCGGCAGCCACGGCCGAGGTGGCGTCTGACAGAATCGACCCTGCGCCTCGGGCGCGGTCCGCCATGGTGTAACGGCAGCACGACAGCCTTTGGAGCTGTTAGGTCCAGGTTCGAATCCTGGTGGCGGAGCCGACTTCCTCAACGATGCCGTTGCGCGACAGCTCAGTGGCCGGTTCCTGGCACGATCTGGCTTCGCCTGCGCTCACGTTCGGGCCCGGGTCGATATCGCAGCGCTGGCCCTCGCTCACCGGTTCATCACGCCAGGGTGAGGTGTGCCGGGGGCGGCGCCTTCGCCGCCACCTGACTTGGCCGGCCCGTCCCTGGTGCATCGTCGGCGATCAGGCATCGACCTGAGCCATCTCGGCAGAAATCGTTATAGGTAGCGTTTAGCTATCTATAGTAATGCGAGGACGACGAGCGACGGGACGACAGTTGATGGAAGAAGTGAAAGTGCTGGTTTCACCGGATCGGTTGACGGATTTCTACCGATGGTTCGCAGATTGGAGCGATGGACGCCTGAGCGAGAGGGGCGCTTCGGGTCCTGGGCAAGGCGAGGTCTCTCCGGACAGCGAGAAGGACGTCTTCCTCGCTGCCGTCGAGTTCTGGAAGCTCCTCCGTCCCAAGGAGCGTGAGATCTGGAACATGTGGATTGTCGCCGCCCCTCGGATGGTCGCCGCGGACGAGATCGTGAGCGAGCTGAGTCTCGCCAATGCCCGTGAGATCCCCGGCGCGTTGTCATGGTCATCGCGAAAGGGACGGAAGGTCGGGTTCGTGGCGTCGTGGCGATTCAGATCGGATCCTCAGACGGGTCGTCCCGTGTACGGGATCGAAGATGTGACCTACGCCGAAGTCCTCGGTCGAGCTCGGGACGCTGTCGAGGGCGGCCTCCGATGACGCCCCAGGGGCAGGGTCGGTTCCAGCGGCTCGAGTCGCTGGCAGAAGTCTTCCGTGTCCTGCGCATGCCTGTGGAGAACAGGCGAACGGTGGAGGCGTACACGGCCGCGATCGGCATCGACCATTACGAGCAGACCACGGGATACGTCATCGCGTCCCGACAGGACGGCGGGCCGCAGATCAGGATCGCCTACGGTTGGGCGAACGGCTTTCGAGACCGCGAGGAGATCGAAGCCATCGTCGGTACTCAGCTCTCGACTTGGGGCAGCGATGACCGCTCTCCGTTGTGGGGTCTCTGGCACCCGAAGAATCGTGCCCGTACGAGCCCCGGATCCAGCAAGACACCCAAGAGGCGGACGAAAGATCGCAGGGTGGCCGGTCGGGATGTCGCCAAGCAGCTGGCTGTCCGCGGTTCACTCGGCTGCTACGGGCCAGGCACCCTAGGGGCACCGTGTGATGAGCCAGCGACGGGTGTCGCGAACAGCCTCGACTTGTGTCAGCGCCATCTGGTCTCCGTCCGGCTTCAGGAACGGACCGCCGCTCTCCTGGAGTGACGAAAGGCGACGATTCCGCGAGCAAAGACACTCCGGGGCGCGTCCGCCCGTCCTGGTGGCGGAGCTGACGAGCTGAGAGCCGACGGAGGCGTCCGTCCGGCGCCCGATCCGGACCGGCGGCCTCGGCTCTCGATAGCCTGCGGCCATGTCGACCACCACGCTCTCCCCGCTCGCCCGTGCCGCCCTGCTCGGCGTCCTCACCGGCTCCCGCTCGGCGACGCCCCTCGCGGCCCTGGCCCTCAGCCGCGACAGTCGCACCCTCACCGGCAGCTGGCAGGAGTGGGCGGTGGTCCGCTCGTCGATCGGCCGTGCCGTGTTCGTCGCCGCCGGCGCGGGCGAGCTCGTCGGGGACAAGCTGCCCTCGACGCCCAGCCGCATCTCGGGCGGCGCGATCTTCGGACGCGTCGCCGCCGGTGCCGTCGTCGGCTTCGCGATGGGCACCACCGACCTCCGCGCCGACCGCGGCGTGCAAGGCGCGCTGATCGGCGCCGCGGGGGCCGTCGTCGGCAGCTTCGCGGGCTACCTGGGCCGCAAGGCGCTCGTCGAGAAGACCGGGCTCCCCGACCTCGTCGTCGCCCTGCTCGAGGACGCCGTCGCGGTCGGCGGCACCGCCGCCGTCGTGCGCGCCGCCCGCAGCTGACGTCTGCCCTCCACAGGGCCCGGCCGACCCGCCCGCCGCACCGGACACGCGTGCTCGACCCGCGCCTCCTCCGGCGCCCGTGGGAGGATCGCCGATGATCGCCGCACGCCCCCACCCCTAGGAGCCCCATGCCCGAACGCAGCCTCGCCGTCGTCGTCCTCGCCGCAGGACAGGGCACGCGCATGAAGTCCTCGACGCCGAAAGTGCTGCACCGGCTGGCCGGCCTGCCGCTGATCCAGCACGTGCTCGAGACCGCCGGGGCGCTGCAGCCCGAGCACCTCGTCGCCGTCGTGCGGCACGAGCGTGACCTCGTCGTCACGAGCATCGTCGAGACGACGCCCGGCGCCGTGATCGTCGACCAGGACGACGTGCCCGGCACCGGCCGCGCCGTCGAGCAGGCCGTCGAGGCGCTGCCCGCCGACTTCGAGGGCGACGTCGTCGTCGTCAGCGCCGACGTGCCGTTCCTCGACCACGCCACCCTGGGCGCGCTCCTCGAGCAGCACCGCGAGGAGGCGGCGGCTGCGACGTTGCTGTCGGCCGTCCTCCCCGACGCCCACGGCTACGGCCGCGTGGTCCGGCGCTCGTCGGGAGACGTCGACCGCATCGTCGAGCACAAGGACGCCAGCGAGGAGGAGCGGCAGCTGCGCGAGATCAACTCCGGCACCTACGCCTTCACCGTCGCGGCCCTGCGCACGCACCTGCCCCGCGTCGGCTCGGCCAACGCGCAGAACGAGAAGTACGTGACCGACGTGGTCGGGCTGTTGACGGCGGCCGGCGAGCGCGTCTCGGCGCGCGCGGTCGACGAGACCTGGCGCCTCGAGGGCATCAACGACCGCGTCCAGCTGGCCGCCGCGGCCCGCCGCCTGAACGACCGCATCGTCGAGCACTGGCAGCGCGAGGGCGTCAGCATCGTCGACCCGCAGGCCACCTGGATCGACCGCGACGTCTCCCTCAGCCCCGATGTCGAGCTGCTGCCCGGCACGCAGCTGAAGGGCGCCACGTACGTCGCGGCGGGCGCCGTCGTCGGGCCCGACACGACGCTCGTCGACACCGAGGTCGGCGAGGGCGCGGTCGTGAAGCGCACCGACGCGACCCTCGCGGTGATCGGGGCCCACGCCTCCGTGGGGCCGTTCTCGTACCTGCGTCCCGGCACCGTCCTCGGCGAGGGCGGCAAGATCGGCACCTTCGTCGAGACCAAGAACGCCGAGATCGGCGCGGGCTCGAAGGTGCCGCACCTCAGCTACATCGGCGACACCGAGGTCGGCATCGACAGCAACATCGGCGCCGGCACCATCACGGCCAACTACGACGGCGTGCACAAGCACCGCACCGAGGTCGGGTCGAACGTGCGCACCGGGTCGCACAACGTGTTCGTCGCCCCCGTTAGGATTGGCGACGGAGCGTACTCAGGCGCAGGGACGGTCGTCCGCAAGGACGTGCCGGCCGGCGCGCTGGCGTTGAGCATCGCCCCACAGCGCAATGCGAGCGGATGGGTCGAGGCGAACCGCCCCGGCTCCGCGGCGGCCGAGGCCGCCGCCCGCGCCGAACGAACGACCGACTGACCCCTGTCGGGTTGGCCCCCCGGGGCCGGAGAGCGAGTGACGTGTCCGGAATCAAGATCACCGGCGAGAACCGACTCGTTCTGGTCTCGGGGCGTGCGCACCCCGAGCTGGCGAACCAGATCGCGTCGGAGCTCGGCTCCGAGCTGATCCCGACCGACGCCCGCACCTTCGCCAACGGCGAGCTCTACGCGCGCTACGACGAGAGCGTCCGCGGCGCCGACGCGTTCGTCATCCAGTCGCACTCGGCCCCGATCAACGAGTGGCTCGTGGAGCAGCTCATCATGGTCGACGCCCTCAAGCGCGCCTCGGCGAAGCGCATCACGGTGGTCGCGCCGTTCTACCCGTACGCCCGCCAGGACAAGAAGGGGCGCGGTCGCGAGCCGATCTCGGCCCGTCTCGTCGCCGACCTGTTCAAGGCCGCGGGTGCCCACCGCATCATGAGCGTCGACCTGCACGCCCCGCAGATCCAGGGCTTCTTCGACGGCCCGGTCGACCACCTCTTCGCCATGCCGGTGCTGCTCGAGCACTTCCGCACCAAGCTCGACAACAGCACACTGACCGTGGTGTCGCCCGACATGGGCCGCGTCCGCGTCGCCGACATCTGGAGCGAGAAGCTCGACGCGCCCCTCGCCATCATCCACAAGCGCCGCGACCCCCTGGTGCCGAACCAGGTCACGGTGCACGAGATCGTCGGCGAGGTGGAGGGTCGCGTCTGCCTGCTCGTCGACGACCTGATCGACACGGGCCGCACCATCGTCAAGGCCGCCGAGGCGCTCAAGGCCGCCGGCGCGATCGGCGTCGTCGTCGCCGCCACCCACGCGGTCTTCAGCGACCCGGCTCCCGAGATCCTGAGCAGCGACTTCATCGACTCGGTCGTCGTCACGGACACCCTGCCGCTGACCGACCACCAGAAGTTCGACAAGCTCGAGATCCTGCCGATCGCCCCGCTGATCGCCCGCGCGATCCACGAGGTCTTCGACAACGGCTCGGTCACGTCGATGTTCGACGGGGCGGCGTAGCCGACCCGTCGAACCAGACGGCACAGCCGATGGCGCCCCGAGCACCGCGGCACCTGCGCGAACAGAACGGCCGTGACCGGGTTGGACCCGGCCACGGCCGTTCTGCCTGTCGACGCCCGGTCGTCTAGACGCCTCGATGTCACCGTCTCAGTGCGTCGACGGCTCCGTCTCGATCTCCGAGCGGTCGCCCGACCACAGCGTGTGGAACACGCCGTCCTCGCCGACCCGCTCGTAGGTGTGCGCGCCGAAGAAGTCGCGCTGGCCCTGGATGAGGGCGGCGGGGAGGCGCTCCGACGCGAGCGAGTCGTAGTACGACAGCGCCGACGCGAACCCGGGCACGGGGATGCCCGACAGGGCCGCCTTGGCGACGATGCGGCGCCAGGCCTGCTCGCCGTCGCGGACGGCGGCGGCGAAGTAGTCGTCCTCGAGCAGCGTCGCGATGGTGCTGTCCTTCTCGTACGCCTCGACGATGCGGTTGAGGAACTGCGCACGGATGATGCAGCCGCCGCGCCAGATCTTCGCCACGGCGCCCTTGTCGATGTCCCAGTCGTACTCGAGCGCGCCCGCGATGATCGCGTCGAAGCCCTGGGCGTAGGCCACGATCTTCGAGGCGTAGAGCGCCTTCTGCACGTCGTCCTCGAAGCCGTCGCCCGCCTCCTGCACCTCGGGGCGACCCTGCAGGGTCGCCTGCACCGCGGCGCGCTGGTCGGGCTTCGACGAGACGGCCCGGGCGAAGACGGCCTCGGCGATGCCGCCGACGGGCACGCCCAGGCCGACGCTGTTCTGCACGGTCCAGACGCCGGTCCCCTTCGAGCCGGCTGCGTCGACGATCGAGTCGACCAGCGGTCCGCCGGTCTTGGAGTCGACCTGGCGCAGCACCTCGGCGGTGATCTCGATCAGGTACGACTCCAGCTCGCCCTTGTTCCACTCCTCGAACACGGCGGCGATGTCGGCCGGCTCGTGCCCGCCGACGCGGCGGAGCAGGTCGTACGACTCGGCGATGAGCTGCATGTCGGCGTACTCGATGCCGTTGTGGATCATCTTGACGAAGTGGCCCGCGCCGTCGGAGCCGATGTGCGTGACGCACGGCTCGCCCTCGGCGACCGCGGCGATCGACGCGAGGATCGGGCCGAGGGTCTCGTACGCCTCCTTCGAGCCGCCGGGCATGATCGACGGGCCCTTGAGGGCGCCCTCCTCGCCCCCGGAGATGCCGGCGCCGACGAAGTTCAGCCCGCGCTCCTTCAGGGCTGCCTCGCGCCTCCTCGTGTCCTGGAAGTTCGCGTTGCCGCCGTCGACGATGATGTCGCCCTCCTCGAAGAGGTCGGCGAGCTGGTCGATGACGGCGTCGGTGCCCTTGCCGGCCTGGACCATGATGATCGCGGTGCGCGGCTTCTGCAGCGACGCGGCGAAGTCCTCGATCGACTTCGAGGCGACGAAGCCGGCGTCGCCGTGCTCGTCCATCAGGGTGTCCGTGCGCCCGGGGGAGCGGTTGTAGACGGCGACGGTGTTGCCCTCGCGGCTGGCGAGGTTGCGGGCCAGGTTCGATCCCATGACGGCCAGGCCGACGACTCCGATGTTCGCCTGGGCGGTGGGGGTGGACTGTTCTCCGTGGTCGGTCACGGTGCCTCCTTGCGGTCGATGACCCCCGCACACTATTCCTCCGTCCTGCGCCCCCGACAGGCACCGTCGGTGCCCTCCGGGGCGCGGACGACACGAGGAGGCGCGTCTACGCTGGTCCGGACGCCGCCGTCCCCGACACCGAGAGGTCCCCGTGCCTGAGACCCAGCTGCCCGCCCCGATCCCGCCCGTCGTCGTGATGGGGGTGTCCGGCTCCGGCAAGTCCACCGTCGGCGAGCTCCTCGCGCGGACGGCCGGCGTCCCCTTCGTCGACGCCGACGACCTCCACCCTCAGGCCAACCGCGACAAGATGGCCGCCGGCCACGCGCTCGACGACGACGACCGTGCGCCCTGGCTCGAGATCGTCGCGCAGCGCATCCGCGACGCCGGGGAGGACGGCGTGGTCGTCGCCTGCTCGGCACTGAAGCGCCGCTACCGGGACGTGCTCCGCGGCGGCGACCCGCGCCTCCGGTTCGTGCACCTCACCGGCGTGCGCGAGCTCGTCGCCGAGCGGCAGAAGGCACGCAAGGGGCACTTCATGCCGCCCGGGCTGATGGAGTCGCAGTTCGCGACCCTCGAGCCGCTCGGCGACGACGAGCCGGGCTTCGGCGTCGACGTGTCCGCGGGTCCCGACGAGATCGTCGCGGAGGCGCTGGCTCGTCTCGACGGACGCTGACGTCCGTCGGCACGGGACGCTGACGACCCGTGACGGCGCCGGGGTTGGCGACACGCCCGGGTGGCCTGTAGCCTGGGTGTCGACTTCGGCGAGGGGTGCTCCGGCACCCGTTATCGACGCGGTAGGCAGGCACTCGGTCTCGTGACATCGTCCCCACGGCTGCGAGGTCCCTCCTCACGCGATCTGCGTTCGAGTTGACATCGACCCACACATCCCGGGCCGCCAGGCCCGCAGAAACGGAGACATCCATGGCTGACGACAACACCCTGTCCGCTCTCGTCCGCACCAGCTTCGGCAAGGGCGCGGCCCGCAAGATCCGCGCGAACGACCAGATCCCCGCGGTCATCTACGGCCACGGCACCGACCCCCAGCACGTCACGCTGCCCGGCCACGAGACGATGCTCATCACGCGTCGCTCGAACGCGCTCATCACCCTCGACATCGAGGGCGCCCAGCAGCTCGCCCTCGTCAAGGACATCCAGCGCGACCCGGTCAAGCAGGTCATCGAGCACATCGACCTCATCGTCGTCCGCCAGGGCGAGAAGGTCGAGGTCGACGTCCCCGTGCACATCGAGGGCGAGTCCGCTCCTGGCACGATCCACGTCGTCGAGCTCAACGCCATCACGCTCGAGGTCTCGGCCACCGCGATCCCGCAGTCGGTCGTCGTCTCGATCGAGGGCCTCGAGGACGGCGCGCAGGTGCACGCCTCCGACGTCGTCCTCCCCGAGGGCGCCTCGCTCGTCACCGACGCCGAGGTGCTCATCACGAGCGTCTCCGTCCCGCAGCTCGACCTCACCACCGACGCCGTCGACGACGAGTCGGGCGAGGCCGCCGAGGCCGAGGGCGACGTGCCCTCGATCGAGGACGAAGAGCGCTCCGAGTAACGACCGGTCCGAGCACCCGCACCACCAGCACCACCAGCACCACCGCACCACCGCACCACCGCACCACGGCGTCGTCTGCGACGCCGACCGCCTGACAGCCCCGCGTGTCTCCCGAGGAGGACCATCCCGTGGACGACTCGCAGTGGCTCGTGGTCGGGCTCGGCAACCCCGGGCCCGACTACGCCGGCACCCGGCACAACGTCGGACAGATGGTGCTCGCCGAGCTGGCGCACCGCCTGTCGGCGAGCTTTAAGAACCACCGCACCAACGCGAGCGTCGCGGAGGGCCGCCCCCAGCCGGGCGGCCCCCGCTTCGTCCTCGCCGCTCCCCGCAGCTTCATGAACCTGTCGGGCGGGCCCGTCGCCGCGCTGCTGAAGTACTACGACCTCGACGTGTCGCGGCTGATCGTCGTGCACGACGAGCTCGACATCGACTTCGACTCCATCAAGCTCAAGCAGGGCGGCGGACACGGCGGCCACAACGGGCTGCGCGACATCATCGCCGCCACCGGCTCGAACGAGTTCCTGCGCGTGCGCGTCGGCATCGGTCGTCCGCCCGGCCGGCAGCCCGCCGCCGACTACGTGCTCAAGGCCTTCTCGTCGACCGAGCGCAAGGACCTCCCGCTGCTGCTCGGCGACGCCGCCGACGCGGTCGAGATGATCGTCGCCGACGGCCTCACCGCGGCGCAGCTCAAGTTCCACACCGCGAAGGCCTGACCGGGGCCCTGCTCGCCCGCGACCTGCTGCTCCGCTCGCACCGGGGCGGGGCACCGCCGACCGGCGCACTGTCGGCTGTGCCGAGTAGCCTTGTCCGGTGATACTCGCGGGCTTGATCAAGGCGCTGTCGCGCGCCTCCACGTACTCCTCCGCCCTCGACCGGGCCGAGCGCAGCACCGACTTCTCGGTGGTCGACGGCCTGCGCGTGCCGCTCCTCGCGGGGCTGCTCGCCAGGCGCGCCGGGCCCCAGGCCATGCTCGTGGTCACCGCCACCGGTCGCGAGTCCGAGGCCGTCCGCCTGTCCCTCGCCAGCTACGTGCCGGGCGCCGAGGTCATCGAGTTCCCCGCGTGGGAGACCCTGCCGCACGAGCGCCTCAGCCCGAGCGCCGAGACCGTGGGCAAGCGCATCCACGCGCTCCGTCGCCTCGCCGCCTGGTCGGCCGAGGCCGCGACTGCGGCCGCCGCCGCGGGCTCGACCGGCGACGCGGCTCCCGGCGTGCGTCCGCTCGTCGTCGTCGCGGGCGTCCGCGCGGCCCTGCAGCCCGTCTCCGACAACCTCGCCGACATCGACCCGGTCGTGCTGACCGTCGGCGACCGCGGCCACGACCTCTCCGCGATCGCCGTGCGGCTCGTCGACCTCGCGTACGCGCGCGTCGACATGGTCACCCGGCGCGGCGAGTTCGCGGTGCGCGGCGGCATCCTCGACGTGTTCCCGCCGACGGCCGAGCACCCGGTGCGCGTCGACTTCTTCGGCGACGAGGTCGATCAGCTCCGCACCTTCTCGGTGGCCGACCAGCGCAGCCTCGAGGGCGTCGTGAGCACGGTCGAGCTGCCGCCGAGCCGCGAGATGCTGCTCACCGCGCCCGTGCGCCAGCGTGCCCGCGAGATGCAGCACGAGTTCCCGGGCCTCGCCCAGATGCTCGCCAAGATCGCCGAGGGCATCCCGGTCGAGGGGATGGAGTCGCTGGCGCCGGCCCTGGTCGACCGTCTCGTCCCGCTCACCCACTACCTGCCGGCGGGCGCCTCCGTCGCCGTGCTCTCGCCCGAGCGCGTGCAGTCGCGGGCCAAGAGCCTCGCCGAGACGAACCGCGAGTTCCTGTCCGCGGCGTGGAACGCCGCGACCGCCGGGGCCGCCGCCCCGATCGACCTCGACGCCGGCGACTTCCTCGCGCTCCGCGACCTGCGGGCGGCGGCCGGCGACCGCGCGTGGTTCACGTTCAGCGGCTTCGACTCGGGCGAGGTGCTCACCGACGACGAGGCGGTCCAGGCGGCAGGCGACTACGTCCGTGTCGAGGCCGCACCCGTGCCGAGCTTCAGCGGGCACGCCGAGGGCGCGCTCGACCACGTCGTCGGCCGCGTGCAGGACGGCTGGAGCGTCGTGGTCACCGCACGGGGCACCGGGCTCGTCGAGCGTGCCCGCGACGTGCTGTCCGAGCAGGGCGTCGCCGCGCGCCTCGTCGACGCGCTGCCCGACGAGCTCGAGCAGGGCGTCGTGCACCTCGTCGCCGGGGGAGTCGAGGCCGGCTTCGAGCTGCCGTCCGCCAAGATCGCCGTCCTCGGCGAGAGCGACTTCTACGGCCGGTCGGCGAACTACGACTCCCGCCAGGTCAAGAAGCTCGCGAGCCGCCGCAAGAACGTCGTCGACCCGCTGCAGCTCAAGCCGGGCGACGTCGTGGTGCACCAGACCCACGGCATCGGCAAGTTCCTCGAGCTGACCAGTCGCGAGGTCTCCTCCGGCGGCCGCAACGCCGTCAAGAACAGCCGCGAGTACCTCGTGCTCGAGTACGCGCCCTCCAAGCGCGGCTACCCCGGCGACAAGCTCTACGTGCCCACCGACCAGCTCGACCTGCTCAGCCGCTACGTCGGCGGCGAGGCACCCTCGCTCAGCAAGATGGGCGGCAGCGACTGGGCCTCGGCGAAGAGCAAGGCCCGCCGGGCCGTCCGCGACATCGCGGTCGAGCTCGTCAAGCTGTACTCGGCGCGGATGGCGTCGAAGGGGCACGCGTTCCCGCCCGACACCCCATGGCAGCGCGAGCTCGAGGAGGCCTTCCCGTTCGCCGAGACGCCCGACCAGCTCACGACGATCGACGAGATCAAGGCCGACATGGAACGGCCGATCCCGATGGACCGCCTGCTCTCGGGCGACGTCGGCTACGGCAAGACCGAGGTGGCCGTGCGGGCCGCGTTCAAGGCGATCCAGGACGGCAAGCAGGTCGTGATGCTCGTGCCGACGACGCTGCTCGTCAAGCAGCACTTCGACACGTTCAGCGAGCGCTTCGCCGGGTTCCCCGTGCACCTGCGGAGCCTCAGCCGCTTCCAGTCCGCGAAGGAGAGCAAGGAGACCATCAAGGGGCTCGGCGACGGCACGGTCGACATGGTCATCGGCACCCACCGCCTCCTGAGCGAGGGCATCGCCTACAAAGACGTGGGGCTGGTGATCATCGACGAAGAACAGCGGTTCGGCGTCGAGCACAAGGACGCCCTGAAGAAGCTCAAGACCAACGTCGACATCCTCGCCATGTCCGCGACGCCCATCCCCCGGTCGCTCGAGATGGCCGTGACCGGCATCCGCGAGATGTCGACCCTCGCGACGCCTCCGGAGGACCGGCACCCGATCCTCACCTTCGTGGGGCCCGAGGGCGAACGGCAGAAGGCCGCGGCGATCCGACGAGAGCTGCTGCGCGAGGGCCAGGTCTTCTACGTGCACAACCGCGTCTCGAGCATCAACCGGGTCGCCGCCGAGATCGCCGAGCTCGTGCCGGAGGCGCGGGTCGCGGTGGCCCACGGCCAGATGGCCGAGTCCACCCTCGAGCAGGTCATGGTCGACTTCTGGGAGCGCAAGTTCGACGTGCTCGTCTCGACGACCATCATCGAGACCGGCCTCGACATCGCCAACGCGAACACCCTGATCATCGACCGGGCCGACAAGTACGGCCTCAGCCAGCTCCACCAGCTCCGGGGTCGAGTCGGTCGCGGCCGTGAGCGCGGCTACGCCTACTTCCTCTACGACCCGGACAAGCCCCTCAGCGAGACCGCACAGGACAGGCTGGAGACGATCGCCGCCAACAACGAGCTCGGCGCCGGCATGCAGGTGGCCCTGAAGGACCTGGAGATCCGCGGTGCCGGCAACCTGCTCGGCGGCGAGCAGTCGGGCCACATCGCGGGCGTCGGCTTCGACCTCTACCTCCGGATGATCGGCGAGGCGGTCGGCGCGTTCCGCGGCGACGTGGCCGAGGGGCAGACCGAGCTGCGGCTCGAGCTGCCCGTCGACGCCCACATCCCCGACGAGTACGTCGAGAGCGAGCGCCTCCGGCTCGAGGCGTACCAGAAGCTCTCGACGGCCAGCGCCCCGACCTCGAGCGACGACCAGATCGACTCGGTGCTCGACGAGCTCACCGACCGCTACGGGACGCCGCCGGCCTCGGTGCTCGCGCTGATCGAGGTCTCCCGCCTCCGGCGAGCGGCGCAGAAGGCCGGGCTCAGCGAGGTCGTCGTCATGGGCAGCAACCTGCGCGTCGCCGGCGCCGACCTGGCGGACAGCATGCAGGTGCGCCTGCAGCGCCTCTACCCGGGGGCTCGGTGGTTCGGCCAGACGAACTCGGTCAGCGTCCCCCTGCCGGTGCGGCACGGGGAGGGGCTGGTCGACGCCGAGCTCATCCTCTGGGTCGAGCAGCTGATGACCTCGATCTACGGCGCGGACGTGCCGCGGCCCGCCGTCGACGGCGTCGCCCCCACGGCCTGACCCGACGGGCGGCCCTCTCGGCCGCCCGTCCACGACGACCCCGGCGGTCAGACGAGGAGGAGCGGTGCACGGCGACACAGGACTCGAGGCCGAGGTCAGAGAGCTCTCCGACGTGGTCGAGGCCCTGCTCGCCGACCAGGGCGGCTGCGAGTGGAACCGCGCGCAGACGCACGAGTCGCTCGTCACCTACCTGGTGGAGGAGTGCGCGGAGCTGGTCGAGGCGATCGAGGACGGCACGGTCGACGATCGTCGCGAGGAGCTCGGCGACGTGCTCTACCAAGTGGTCCTGCACGCGGCGATCGCGGCCCGCGCCTCCGACGGTGCCTTCGACCTGGCCGACGTCGTGCGCGACGTCCGGCTCAAGACCGTGCGTCGGCACCCGCACGTGTTCGGCGGAGAGGACGCGGCCGACGTGGACGACATCGTCCGCCTCTGGAGCGCCGCGAAGGCCGTCGAGAAGGCGAGCCGGTCGAGCGTCTACGACGGCGTGCCACGTGGGCTGCCGGCGCTCTCCCGCGCTCAGAAGCTGGAGGGCAGACGCGTAGCCGCCGGGGCCCCTCCGGCGGTCAGGCGAGCTGCGGGTGCCGACGCCGGGGCCGACGACGAAGCCGGTGCTGACGCGGACGCCGCCGATGCCGAGCTCGCCTGGGGGCGTGACCTGCTCGACGTCGTGGACAGGGCTGGCCGGGACGGCCTCGACGCCGAGCGGGCACTGCGCCGAGCCGTGCGGGAGCGCGAGACCCTGTTGCGGGCCGCGGAACCACGCCGCGACGACGACTGACCGGTCGGACCCGTCGCAGCGGTCGGACCCGTCGCAGCGGTCGGACCGATCGGACCCGTCGGACCCGTCGGGGAGGGGCGCCTCCCTGACCCGAACAGGGAGGCGCCCGCGCGTGGTCCGGTCGGGACGGGAGACCCACGCGCCTGGGAAGACACGGGCGTCTCGCGACGAATCGACGACAGAGCACACCATCGTCATGACGCTCGTTCCTCCTGGGGATCAGTCCAGGGCGAGCACCGTGACGATTCCCCGAATGTAGCCCCTGTCGGGTGACATGTCAATCGGGGGGCGAGGCATCCCCGTGGTCGGGCCACCTAGGCGGGCAGATCGGGTCTGTTACTGTCCGGTACGCCTGGTCGGGCCGCGCAGGGCGGAGTCGACCGGCTCCTGGAGGAGCGCCGTCGATGCCCCGCAAGCCGGATCTCACGCGCAAGCCCGAGCTCCTCGGCCAGATCGTCGAGCACCTCCGGGGGCGGTCGCTCGCGACGGTGTCGTTCCGCACCCTCGCCGAGTCCCTCGGGGTCAGCACGTACGTCTTCGTCTACCACTTCGGCAACCGGGCAGAGCTCGTCGCCGAGATCGTCCGCGCGATCGTGGCGCGGGAGGACGACGTCCTGGCCGTCGAGGTGGAGCCGCTCGACGAGGCCGCGTTCGAGGCGCACCTGGCGCGCGCCTGGGCGGCGGCCGTCGACGATCGGGGTCGTGACCTCCGACGCCTCGAGACGGAGGCGGCCCTCCTCGAGGTCGTCGCCGGCGACGAGCAGGGTGCTGCTCGCCGGGCCCCCGAGCGCTGGCCCGCGCACCTCGCCCCGTGGCTCACCGCCCGCGGCGTCCCCGTCGCGGACGCCGAGCGGGCTGCGCAGCGGCTGGCGGCCGTGCTCTGGGCGGCGCAGCTCGACTCCGTCCTCTCGGGCGACGTCGAGCGCGCGTCCGCCGTCGCGGCGACGGCCCGTGCCGATTTCGTCGCCCTCGCACGGCGCTGACGACGGCCCTCGCGGGGCTGACGACAGCCCTCGGGGGCTGGGGATGGGATGACGGACCGGGCGGCACGCCTGGTCCGTCGCGACGCCCCACCGCAGGGAAGGCGGGCGCCAGGTCGGCGGTGCGCAACCCGATTCGCTCCGCCGACGCCTCGACAGTACATGCAATGTCACATACGGGCAAGGGGTGCCCGCCATCGTCCTCCCGTCGGCTCTGGGATGATGGTCGGATGCCGTCACACGTGACCCCGCCGCGCGGGATGAGAGACTTCCTGCCCGCCGACAAGCGCCGCCGCGAGCGGGTCCTCTCCGTGGTCCGCGACGTCTACCGGGCGCACGGCTTCGACGAGATCGAGACTCCCGTCGTCGAGTCGAGCGAGTACCTCTTCTCGGGCCTCGGGGGCGACAACGAGAAGCAGGTCTTCGCGGTGCTCCGACGTGGTCTCGACGACGAGGCGCTGCGGGCGGCCTCGTCCGCCCTCGAGCTCGCCGACCTCGGCCTGCGCTTCGACCTCACGGTGCCGCTGGCCCGCTTCTACGCCTCGCACCGAGCCGAGCTGCCCACCGTCTTCCGCAGCGTGCAGATCGCGCCGGTCTGGCGGGCCGAGAAGCCGCAGAAGGGGCGCTACCGCCAGTTCGTCCAGTGCGACATCGACATCCTGGGCGAGGCCGGCCAGCTCGCCGAGATCGAGCTGATCTCGGCCACCACCGCCGTCCTGGCCGCCCTCGGCCTCGACGGCACCACGATCAGGGTCAACGACCGTCGCGTGCTCCTCGGGATGCTGTCGCACTGGGGCGTTCCCGCCGAGCTGCACGACCGTGCGCTCCTCGAGATCGACAAGCTCGACAAGATCGGCGTCGAGGGCGTCGCGGCCCAGCTCGTGTCGATCGGCGTCGAGGCGCCGGGCATCGCCGACCAGCTGGCCCAGCTCGGCGACGCGACCTGGGACTCGGCGACCGCCTCCCCGCCTCCTGCGTGGCTCGACCAGGGGGCGTTCGGCGACCTGCTGGCGCTCCGGGCGGCACTGCCCGAGGCGAGGCTCGTCTTCGACCCGACACTGGTGCGGGGCATGGGCTACTACACGGGCACGATCTTCGAGGTGGCGCACCCCGACTTCTCGTACTCCCTCGGCGGGGGCGGTCGCTACGACGGCATGATCGGGCGGTTCCTCGGCACGGACGTGCCGGCCGCGGGCTTCTCGCTCGGCTTCGAGCGGATCGTCGACCTCGTCGAGCTCGACGACGCCGACGACGACGGCCTCGTCGTCCTCTACGACAAGGCGGTCGCCCCGGTCGAGCTGCTCGCCCTGCAGAAGGCGCTGGTGTCCCGCGGGGAGGCGCGGGTCCGGTTGCAGAAGCGCGCCAAGAACGTCGGGGGCCAGCTCGACGCCCTCGCGGCGGCCGGGTTCCGGCGCTTCGTCGCGGTGCGCGGGGGAGAAGCCCCGGACGACCTCGAGGTGCGGTCCCTGGGCTGACCCCGCCCTGCTCGGCGCCGGTCCGCGCGGCTAGGATCGACACGACCGCGTGCCCCGCACGCACACCGACGACTAAGGAGTTCATCCGTGGCAGAAATCGACGCAGTAGGCGCACGCGAGATCCTCGACTCGCGGGGCAACCCGACGGTCGAGGTCGAGGTCCTGCTCGACGACGGGACCGTGTCGCGCGCGGCCGTCCCCTCGGGCGCATCGACCGGGGCCTTCGAGGCCTACGAGCTGCGCGACGGCGACGAGAGCCGCTACCTCGGCAAGGGCGTCCTCAAGGCCGTCGCCGCCGTGATCGACGAGATCGGCCCCGAGGTCGAGGGCATGGACGCGACCGACCAGCGCCTCGTCGACGCCGCCATGATCGAGCTCGACGGCACCGAGAACAAGTCGCGCCTCGGCGCGAACGCCATCCTCGGCGTCTCGCTCGCCGTCGCCCGCGCCGCGGCCGACTCGGCCGACCTGCCGCTGTTCCGCTACCTCGGCGGCCCGAACGCGCACACCCTGCCCGTGCCGATGCTCAACGTCATCAACGGCGGCTCGCACGCTGACAGCAACGTCGACATCCAGGAGTTCATGATCCTGCCGATCGGCGCGACGTCGTTCGCGGACGCCCTCCGCTGGGGTGCCGAGACCTACCACGCGCTCAAGAGCGAGCTGAAGTCGAAGGGCCTGTCGACGGGCCTCGGCGACGAGGGCGGCTTCGCGCCGGACCTCGAGAGCAACCGTGCCGCGCTCGACCTGCTGGTCGAGGCGATCACCAAGGCCGGCTTCACCCCCGGCAAGGACATCGCGCTCGGCCTCGACGTCGCCTCCAGCGAGTTCTACGCCGACGGCTCGTACACGTTCGAGGGCGAGAAGCGCGACTCCGCGTTCCTCGCCGGCTACTACGCCGACCTCGTGTCGGCCTACCCGCTCGTCACCATCGAGGACCCCCTCGACGAGGACGACTGGGAGGGCTGGGCCCACCTGACGAGCGAGATCGGCTCGAAGACGCAGATCGTGGGCGACGACCTGTTCGTGACGAACCCCGAGCGCCTCGCCCGCGGCATCGCCGCCGGCGCCGCGAACTCGATCCTCGTCAAGGTCAACCAGATCGGCACGCTGACCGAGTCGCTCGACGCCGTCTCGCTCGCGCAGCGCAGCGGCTACACGACCGTGCTGTCGCACCGCTCCGGCGAGACCGAGGACACGACGATCGCCGACCTCGCCGTCGCGACCGACGCGGGCCAGATCAAGACGGGCGCCCCCGCCCGCAGCGAGCGCGTCGCGAAGTACAACCAGCTGCTCCGCATCGAGGAGGAGCTGGGCGACGCAGCCCGCTACGCCGGCTACTCGGCGTTCCCGCGCTTCTCGGCGTAGCGCCACAGAGCCGTGCCCGACGGGGCCCACGTCCTCGACGTGGTCCCCGCACCGAGGCCCGTTCCCCCTGGGGAGCGGGCCTCTCGGCGTTCCGTGACCCTGCCCCCTCGCGGGTCGTCTACCCTCGGGAGCATGCCCCGTGAGTCCCCGACCCGACGCGTGCCCGTCGCCTTCGCGTCGCGCGAGACCGCCGCGGGCGGCTGGCTCCGCAGCATCCGCTTCTCCGGCTTCAGCCTGCTGATGCTCGTCATCCTCGTGCTGTTCGTGGTCGTGCTCGCGCCGTCGCTCCGCACCCTGGTCCAGCAGCAGCAGCAGATCGCGTCCCTCCAGCAGGACGTGCGCGACCAGCGCGACGACGTCGACGACCTCCAGGGCGACGTCGCGCGGTGGAGCGACCCCGCGTACATCGAGGCCCAGGCCCGGGACCGGCTGCTCTACGTGTACCCCGGCGAGTACAGCTACCTCGTGATGGGTGCGGACGCCGACGCGTCGTCGCCGTCGCAGGCGCCCATCAGCGACACGCTCCAGACCCCGCAGGTCGACTGGGTCGCCGCGATGATGTCGTCCGTGATCGACGCCGGCCTCAGCGACGAACCCGCGACCGAGCTGGTCGCGCCCGACATCGGCGGCGCGCCCCTGCCGTCCTCCACGACAGGCGGCACGCCGTGACGACCCCTCCCTTCGAGCCCGTCAGCGAGCGCGACGTCCAGCTCGTCACCGCGATGCTCGGTCGCCCCGCCCGCGACGTGATCGGCATCCCCGCACGCTGCGTCTGCGGCAACCCGACCGTCGTCGCGACGAAGCCGCGCCTCGGCGACGGCACTCCGTTCCCGACGCTCTACTACCTGTGCCACCCGGGGGCCACCGCCGCGATCTCGACCCTCGAGGCGAACGGCGTCATGGCCGAGCTGACCGAGCTGCTCGCCGCGGACGACGACCTCAGGAGGCGCTACCACGACGCCCACGACGCCTACCTCGCCGACCGCGAGGGCATCGAGCACGTGGCCGAGATCGCGCACGTGACCGCCGGGGGCATGCCCGAGCGCGTCAAGTGCCTGCACGCCCTCGCCGGGCACGCCCTCTCGGCGGGGCCGGGCGTCAACCCGCTCGGCGACCTCGCCGTCGAGCGCTCGAGCTGGAGCCCCGACGTGTGCCGCTGTGGCGACTACCTGGGCGAGGCGGGCGACGAGGCGGCGGCGGCCGACGGGACCGCTCCGAGCGCGGCGACCGGTGCGGGCGGCGTGACCGCCGCCTCCTCCGCTCCGCCCGAGGCAGGCTGACGCAGGTGCGCCGCACCGGGGGGCGCGCGGCGACCAGGGCGCTGGCGACGAGCGTGCTCGTGGTGGCGACGGCCGCGGGTCTCACGCTCGCGCCCGCCGCGGCGGCGTCCGCCGACAGCATCCGCGACGCGCAGTACTGGCTGTCCGACTACGGGGTGCAGCAGGCGTGGCAGACGACGCGCGGCGCGGGCGTCACGGTCGCCGTGATCGATACGGGCGTCGACGGCTCCGTCCGCGAGCTGCAGGGTGCCGTCGTCGGGGGCACGGACATGTCCGGGCAGGGCTCCGCCGACGGTCAGAGCCCGGTCGGCTCCGACGACCCAGCCCACGGGACCCTCGTCGGCTCCCTGCTCGCGGGACGAGGCACGGCGACCGGCGACGGCGTGATCGGCGTCGCGCCCGAGGCCGACCTCCTGTCGATCTCGGTGGGCTTCGGTGCCGGCGCGGTCGACTCCGACCAGCAGATCGCCGACGCCGTCACCTGGGCCGTCGACCACGGCGCCGACGTGATCAACATGTCCCTGACCCGCAACACCCTCGACTGGCCCACGAGCTGGGACGAGGCGTTCCTGCACGCGCAGGAGGAGGACGTCGTCGTGGTCGCGGCGGCGGGCAACCGCGGCAGCGGCACGACCGAGGTCGGCGCGCCCGCCACGATGCCGGGCGTGCTCACCGTCGCCGGCGTCGACCGGTCGGGCGCGGCGAGCTTCGACGCCTCCAGCCAGGGCATCACCATCGGCGTCTCGGCCCCCAGCGAGAAGCTCGTCGGCGTCGGCCCGGGCGACGTGCACTACAGCTGGAGCGGCACCAGCGGCGCGACGCCCCTCGTCGCCGGCATGGTCGCCCTCGTGCGGAGCGCGCACCCCGAGCTCGGCGCGGCCGACGTGATCAACAGGGTCGTCTCGACGGCCGACCCGAGGGGCGCCTCGCAGCCCGACCCGCTCTACGGGTACGGCCTCGTCGACGCGGCCGCCGCCGTCCAGCGCACCGTCGCGCCCGTCACGGCGAACCCGATGGGCGACCTCGCCGAGTGGATCCGGGTGCACCGACGGGCCGACGCCCCCGCGCCGAGCGCCGGTGCGGTGGCCCCGGTCGAGCCCGCGCCGGTGCCGACGCCGCAGAGCGACGGCGACCATCCCCTCCGTGCGCTGCTCCCGACGGTCGAGTCGATGCGCTCGACCGGCCTGCCGCTGATCGTCTTCGCGGTCTTCGGCGCGGCGCTCGTCGCCGTCGGGGCGGGTGCGGCCCGCCAGTTCAGGCGACGACACGAGCAGGAGTAAAGTCGTCGTGCCACCCCACCACCTCGAGGAGTTCACCCCTGTGCCCAAGATCCTGATCGTCGGCGGCGGCTACGCCGGTTTCTACACAGCCTGGAAGCTCGAGAAGTGGCTGCGCGCCGGGGAGGCGGAGGTCACGATCGTCGACCCGCTGCCGTACATGACGTACCAGCCGTTCCTCCCGGAGGTGGCAGCCGGCTCCATCGAGCCGCGTCACGCGGTCGTCTCGCTGCGTCGTCACCTGAAGAAGACGAACGTCGTCACGGCCAAGGTCACCAAGGTCGACCACGCCACGAAGACGGCGACGATCACGCCCGAGGTCGGCGACCCGTGGACGGTCGACTACGACCAGGTCGTCATGACCGCCGGCGCCGTGTCGCGCACGTTCCCGATCCCGGGCGTCGCCGACGAGGCGATCGGTCTCAAGACCATCGAGGAGGCGGCGGCGATCCGCGACAAGCTCCTCACCAACTTCGCGGCGGCCGCGAACCTGCCCGCCGGTGCCGCACGCGACCGTCTGCTGACCGTCACGGTCGTCGGTGGCGGCTTCGCCGGCATCGAGGTGTTCGCCGAGCTGCGCAGCTTCGCCAGCGACCTGCTCAAGAAGTACCCGCAGCTCACCATCGACGACACGCACTTCCACCTCGTCGAGGCCATGGGCCGGATCATGCCCGAGGTGTCGCTCGAGACCAGCCACTGGGTGCTCAAGAACCTCGCCGAGCGCGCCGCCACGGTGCACCTCGACACGCAGCTGAAGTCCGCCGTGGGCGGCGTCATCGAGCTCTCGACGGGCGAGTCGTTCGAGTCCGACCTGATCGTCTGGACGGCCGGCGTCATGGCCAACCCGATGGTGCGCAGCACCGACCTGCCGCTCGAAGAGAGGGGTCGGATCACCGTCAAGGCCGACCTCCGTGTCGTCGACGGCGAGACGATCGTCCCCGACGCCTGGGCCTGCGGCGACGTCGCGGCCACCCCCGACCTCACCGGCAAGGGCGTCGGCGGCTTCTGCGTGCCCAACGCGCAGCACGCCGTCCGCATGGGCAAGCACCTCGCCAAGAACATCACCGCGTCGCTGCGCGGCGAGGGCGTCGCCGACTACCGTCACGACAACCTCGGCGCGGTCGCCGGCCTCGGCGTCGGCGTGGGCGTGTTCCAGAGCGGCAAGTTCGTGCTCAAGGGCCTGCCGGCCTGGGCCGCGCACCGTGGCTACCACGGCCTCGCGATGCCCTCGTTCGAGCGCAAGTTCCGCGTCGCCACCGGCTGGTGGAACAACTTCTGGCTCGGTCGCGACATCGTCTCGCTCGACAACCGCGAGCGTCCCCGCGCCGCCTTCGAGGAGTTCGCCTCGCGCCCGAAGACCGAGGTCGCCGCCCCGGCCGCCCCTGCGACGCCCGAGCTCGGCAAGGTCGCCGGCGAGCCCGGCCCGGCCTACGCCAACCCGGCCGACGAGAAGGGCGCGCCCGCCGAGGGCGAGGCCGAGAAGCCGGCCCGCAAGGCTCCCGCCCGCAAGCCGGCGGCCAAGAAGCCGGCCGCGAAGGCCGACGCCGAAGCTGCGGTGCCTGCCGACGCCGGGCGCGGCTCGCTGTCGACCAGCGACTGACTCGACCAGCACTGAGTCGACCAGCACTCACGACGCCCGCGCGCTGATCCCAGCGCGGCGGGCGTCGTCGTGTCGGCACCTGGATCGTAGGCTGGGGGCACGCCCTCGTAGCCCAACGGTCAGAGGCAGGCGACTTAAAATCGCTTCAGTCAGGGTTCGAATCCCTGCGGGGGCACTCCGCTCCGCTCCGGCCCCCGCCGGGATCCGAACCCTGACGCGGCCCGACGACGCTGCCGCGTCGTCCCCGTGCGGGGGCACTCCAGCTCCTCCTCCTCTTCCCCTCGGCGTGAGCCGTCACGAATGCCTGCGACGCGCCACTGAGGCAGCACGTCCTGACGGTTCGCGTCCGCGCCTCGGGCGGGGGAGGGAAGGAAGAGCGGCTAGAGCGCGCGGCGGGCCGGCTCCACGTAGGTCGCCCACAGCCAGGCCGCGACCGCGAGCAGGGCCGCGACGAGGCTCGCCAGCAGCAGCGCCGGCAGCGGGAACGACGAGGAGGGGGCGCCCACGAACACGGCGGCCGCGACGGACACCCCCACCACGGCCAGGACCGTGTAGACGCCCGGCGACCACGCCCACACGTGCCGTCCCGGCATCGAGCCGAGCGGCAGCAGCTGGACGACCAGGGAGCCGAGGCCGGCGAGGCAGACCGTGGCGAGGGCCTCCCGGCCGAGCTGCGGCCAGGCGCCCGGTGCGTCGACGAGGCCGTGCAGCACCCAGGCCGCAGCGGGGACGACGACGGTCGCAGCGAGCTGGACCGCCGCGGCGATGCCGCGGTCGCGCCGACCCGGGCTCCGTCCCGCGCTGACGGCGTGGCCGCCGCTGTGACGCACGGCGCCCAGGGTCCCGACGAGCAGCACGCCGAGCACGAGCGCGGGATCGAGGGAGAAGACCCGGGTGGCTCCGCAGGCGACCACCGCGGCCAGCAGCAGGCCGGGCGACATCCGGACACGGACGGCGAGGCCGAGGCGTCGGGCGACGAGCACCGCGGGGAGGACGACCACGAGGCCGTTCAGCACGACGAGCCCCAGCACGATCCCCGCGAGGAGACGCGCGTACTGCACCTGTCCGTCGACGCCCGCGGCCACGGCGATGGCGGCGGCGCCTCCTGCCAGGGCGAGGCCGGCGGCGACGCGGGGGTCGACGGTGCCCCGGTTGAACGAGGTGGGCAGCTCGGACGACCGGTTGCGACCGGTCAGGCGGGCTGCGCGGGGGCGGAGCCGGCCGCGGGCGGCGGCCGCCGCGAGCCGGGAGGGCCCCGCGACGAGGACGAGGAACAGCAGCGCCACCGCGGCGCCCAGCGGCCAGACCGGGCCGCCGAACGTCTGGGCGAGCGTGGGCAGACCAGCGCCGAACGTCGTCGCGGTCGCCCAGGTGCCGGTCTGCGTTCCCTGGCCGGCGCCGGGGGGCGTGCCGGCGCCTCCTTCACCGCCGGGTCCGGTCGGAGGAGGCGCGGTCGTCGACCCTCCGTCGGACGGTCCGGGGGGAGCGGTCAGGGGCGGCACCGGAGCGGGGGAGGGCGTCGCCGTCGCACCGGGTCGCGGCGTCGCCGTGGCACCCGGCGCGGCCGGGGCGGCGGCCGCAGCGCCGACCGTTACCCGCACGGCGGCGCTCGGCGGCCCGAAGTTCCCGGCCGGGTCGACGAGGGCGGCCTGGACCAGTCGGTCACCGTCGGCGAGCTCGCTGCCCCCGGCGCTGCACGACCAGGTCCCTCCGCCCGAGACTGTCGCCTGGCAGACCGGCGTGCTGTCGACGTAGACCGTCGCGAGGGCCCCGGCCTCGCCCGTGCCGGAGACGCCGAGGGGCAGGGCCGCGACGCGCTGGCCGGACGTCGGGCTCGTCACGACCGGCGCGGCAGGGGCGTCGCGGTCGACGGTGACGCTCGACGGCCGCGAGGAGGCGGAGACGGGGACGGCGGGCACGGCGGACGACGACTGCACGGCCCGCACGTCGTGGCGGCCGGAGGGGAAGCTCGCCGCGGGCAGCACGGCGAGCCAGCCGCCGTCGGCCGAGGCGGTCGCCGTCGCGGTTGCCCCCGAGTCCGAGGTCACGGTGACCACGGCGCCGGGGAAGGCGGTGCCGCCGAGCTTGGCGCCGACGAGCAGACCCGAGCCGACCGTCGGTGCGGCGAGGACCGAGAAGGAGGCGGAGGTCGCGGGATCGACGTCGGTGTGGTCGAGGTCGGTGACGACCACGGTCCAGCCCGCGCCGCTCGGGACGGTCGCCGTGCAGGTCCAGGAGCCGCCCGAGGTCGTCGTCACGGACGCACACAGGTCGCGGTAGGTGCCGTTGCTCGTGAGCGCGACCTTGACACGGGCCCCGGGGGTCGCGTCGCCGGAGGCCGTGACGGAGCCCGTCGGGCTGTCGGCCACCGGCCCGACCGTCGGGGCGACGGGCGTCGGGCCGGGCGTCGGGGTCGGCGACCCGAGCTGGGGCGACGGCGTCTGCGTGGGGGCCCCCGCCGCCTCCACGGGGCCGACCGGCCCGCCCGTCACGGCGAGCCCGGCCAGCACGGTCCCCAGGACGAGCAGCCACGCGAGCCGAGCCCGACGGGTGCGTCGGCGCACGCCGACCGCGCGTCCGGCGACGGAGGCGGGACGCGGCGAGGGAGAGGTCGTGGTGTCGAGCACTGCTCCCCATTCAGCACGGTGCGTGAGCACCTGTCAATCGGTCGCGCGGACCAGTTCGCGACGACGGTCCGGCATCCGACAGGTGATGTCGAGAGTTCCCCCCGAAGACGCCCTGTCCACGGGGAGCCCCCATCCGGCGCATTTATAGTGGCCCACGCATCGACGTGACCCTCGACCGGCATCCCGAGGACGACCGCGACGCGTCCACCCGAGCCGTATCCCCAAGGAGTCACCACCCATGCAACCGGCCCTCATCGCCACCCTGGTCGCCGTCGGGATCATCGTCCTGCTCGTCGTGATCGCCGGCATCTACCTCTGGTCGACCTACAACAGCCTGGTCACGCTCAAGGTCCGCGTCGACGAGGCGTGGAGCGACATCACCATCCAGCTGAAGCGCAGGGCCGACCTGATCCCGAACATCATCGAGTCGGTCAAGGGCTACGCGTCGCACGAGGCCAAGGTGTTCCAGAACGTCACGGAGGCGCGGGCCGAGACCCTGGGTGCGCAGACGCCCGCAGAGGCGTCCGCCGCCGAGGGGCACATGCAGACGGCGCTGAAGAGCATCTTCGCCGTGTCGGAGGCCTACCCGCAGCTCCAGGCGAGCCAGAACTTCCTGCAGCTGCAGTCCGAGCTCGTCGACACCGAGGACAAGATCCAGGCCGCACGCCGCTTCTACAACGGCGGCGTCCGCGAGTTCAACACCAAGACGCGCACGTTCCCGAACACGCTCTTCGTGAAGCGCCTCGGCTTCACCGAGCGCGACTTCTTCGAGGTGGCCGAGCCCTCGGCCATCGCCGAGCCGCCGCGCGTCCAGTTCTAGCGCCGCGCCTCCGCCAGGGCTCCTGCCATGTACTCGGCCATCGCGCGGAACAAGCGCAACACGGTCTTCATCGTCCTCATCTTCCTGCTCATCGTGGGCGCGCTGGGCTTCGCCGCCTCCGCCCTCTGGAACAGCCCCTCCATCGGGTTCGTCGTCCTCGTCGGCGCCGCGGTCTACGCGTTGATCCAGTACTTCGCGGCCGGTCGCCAGGCGCTCTCGATGAGCGGCGCGCAGGAGGTCGACGCGACGACGGCACCGCGTCTCTGGCGGACGGTCGAGAACCTGTCGATCACCATGGGCATGCCGATGCCGAAGGTGTACGTCGTCGTCGACCCTGCCCCCAACGCCTTCGCGACCGGGCGTGACCCCGAGCACGCGGTCGTCGCGGCGACGACGGGCCTGCTCGCCCTGATGGACGACGCCGAGCTGCAGGGCGTCATGGCCCACGAGATGGGCCACGTGAAGAACTACGACATCCGGGTCTCGACCATGGTCTTCGGCCTGGTCGTGGCCGTCGGGTTCCTGGCCGACGTCCTGCTGCGCATGTCCTTCCTCAGCGCACTCACCGGGGGACGCAACAACAACAACGGGAACGGCGGCGGGGGCTCGAACCCCGTGTTCCTCGTGCTCGGGCTCGTCGCGATGATCATCGCGCCCCTCGCCGCCGCGGGCGTCCAGGCGGCGGTGTCCCGTCAGCGCGAGTACCTCGCCGACGCGACCGGGGCGCTCACGACCCGCCACCCCGAGGGGCTGGCCAGCGCGCTCGAGAAGCTCGGCGCCTACGGTCGCCCCATGCAGCAGCAGAGCACCTCGATGTCGCACCTGTGGATCAGCGACCCGATGAAGCCGGGCGTCATGGACCGCCTCTTCAGCACGCACCCCCCGCTCGCCGACCGGGTGGCTCGGCTGCGCGAGAACGCGACGCGCTTCTAGTCGGGGACGGGACCCGCGCCGGAGCCCGAGGTCACGCCGGAGCCCGAGGCCTGGACGGCGGGCATGAGCTCGTCGGCGAGGTCGCCTCGAGGGACGACCTCGACCCCGTCGAGCCCTTGCCAGGAGGCGGCCCGGCCGAGCAGCGCCGCGAGGCGCTCGACGTCGACGGGCAGGTCACGCTCGTGCCACGACGCCTGCACGCGCAGGACGCCCGCCTGCCGGTCGCTCTTGAGGTCGACGCGGGCGACGAGCTGGTCGTCCTGCAGCACGGGCAGCACGTAGTAGCCGTGCACCCGCTTCGCCTGGGGCGTGTAGATCTCGATGCGGTAGCGGAACCCGAAGAGGCGCTCGGCCCGGGGGCGGTGCCACACGACGGGATCGAACGGCGACAGCAGGGCGTCGGCGTCGAGCCGGCGGGGCAGCCGTGCTTCGGCGTGCAGCCACGCCGGGGACGTCCACCCGTCGACCGTCACCGGCCGGACGACGTCGGCGTCGTGCAGCTCGCGGAGGGCCGGCACCACGTCGACCGCCTTCAGCCGCCAGTAGTCGGCGAGGTCGGAGGCGGTCGCGACGCCGGAGGCGCGGGCTGCGTGGGCGACCAGCTGACGGTGCGCGTCGGCCCGGTCGACCTCGACGCCGAGGACCGCGTCGGGCAGGACCTGGTCGGGCAGCGCGTAGACGCGCTCGAAGCGGCGACGGCCGGCGCTCACGAGCGAGCCCACGCGGAAGAGCGCCTCGAGCCCGCGCTTGACGTCGCCCCAGCCCCACCACGGGCCGGTGCGGGTCGGCGACGGGAACAGGTCGGCGTCGTGCTCGACCAGGCTCGCGGGCAGCGGGCCCTTCTCGCGGATCTCGTCGAGCAGCCAGCGGGCCATCTCCGGCTTCGTCGAGAGCCAGGAGCCCTCGTCGGCCCGCCAGCGGCCGTCGTAGTGGCGCATCCGCCACCGCATGAGCGGCCAGGTCGCGACCGGCAGGATCGCCGCCTCGTGCGCCCAGTACTCAACGAACCGGCCGCGAGGCGCGAACACCAGCCGGTCGAGCGCGTCGCGGTCGTACTGGCCCAGCCGGGCGAAGACGGGGAGGTGGTGGCTGCGCTCGAAGACGTTCACCGAGTCGATCTGCAGCAGACCGAGCCGGTCGACGAGACCGGTGAGCTGGCGGGTGCCCACGGTCGTCGAACCCGGGGCCGCCGTCGGCCGGCCGAGGCCCTGCGCCGCCAGGGCGACACGGCGGGCGAGGGCAGGGGAGAGGCGGTCACGGGGCACGGTGCGAGGCTAGCCGTGACCTCCGACGTCGGGCGGTCCGCGCCTCCTCGACGCATGCCGAGCGGGGCATGGACGGCGGGGCGGATCACCACCGGGCCCGCCCTACACTGAGCGCATGATGCGCCGCAGCAGGCTCCCCCGGGGAGTGGCCGAGAAGGTGACCGACCCGAGCGCCCCCTCGGGGTGGGCGCCCGACCCGTCGGTGCCGCGCGGCATGGTGATCGCCGGCGCGTGGTCCTGGCGCATCCTGCTCGTGGTGGCGGTCGTGGCCGTGTTCGTCTGGCTGGTGATCCAGCTCCGCATCATCGTCATCCCGTTCCTGGTCGCCCTGCTCGTCTCGGCCCTGCTCGTCCCCTTCTCGGGGTGGCTGCAGCGGCACCGCTGGCCGAAGTGGGTCGCGGTAGTCGTGAGCCTCGTCGGCTTCCTGGTGGTCGTCGCGGGGCTCTTCACCCTCGTCGTGCTCCAGATCGTGGACGGCTGGCCGATGCTGCGCGACCGGTCCGTCGCCTCCTACGGCGAGCTCAAGGACTTCCTGCTCGCGTCGCCCCTCCACCTCACCGAGGGGCAGCTGAACAGCTACGTGAACGACGCGGTCGCGGCGCTGCAGCAGGACAGCCAGCCCCTGCTGCGGGGCGCGCTGTCGATCGGCTCGACGGCGGGCCACGTCGGCGCGGGGCTCGTGCTCATGCTCTTCACGACGATCTTCCTGCTCGTCGGCGGCGGCGAGATCTGGCGCTGGGTGGTCAGGCTGTTCCCGCGTGCCGCGCGCGAGGCGGTCGACGGCGCGGGACGCGCCGGCTGGCTGACGCTGACGAACTTCGTCAAGGTGCAGATCTTCGTGGCCTTCGTCGACGCCGTCGGCATCGGGCTCGGCGCCCTGCTGCTCGGCTTGCCTCTCGTCGCGCCCATCGCGATCGCCGTGTTCCTCGGGTCGTTCGTGCCCGTCGTCGGCGCCGTCGCCACCGGGGCGATCGCGGTCGTGATCGCGCTCGTCTACAACGGCTGGGTCGTCGCGCTGCTGATGCTCGCCGTCGTGATCCTCGTCCAGCAGATCGAGGGGCACCTCCTGCAGCCCTTCGTCATGGGCAGCGCCGTCAAGGTGCACCCCCTCGCCGTCGTCTTCGCCGTCGCGGCCGGCGCCCTCCTCGCCGGCATCCCCGGAGCGCTCTTCGCGGTGCCCGTCATCGCCGTCCTGAACGTCATGATCGGCTACGTGGCGAGGGGCTCGTGGCGCACGACCCCCCGACCGACGTCCGCCGACGTCACCTCGCCCGGAAAGGCCACGGATGTCTGACCTCACGATCGCCGGTCCCACGCTGCTCGAGATCGAGGAGGCGCGCGAGCGCGTCTCGCGCGTCGCCCGCGTCACGCCGATGGAGAGCTCGCGGTTCCTCGCCGAGCTGCTCGGGTCGCCGGTGCACCTCAAGTGCGAGAACCTGCAGCGCACCGGCTCGTACAAGATCCGGGGCGCCTACAACCGCCTGACGCAGCTGACCGACGAGGAGAAGTCGCGGGGCGTCGTCGCGGCGTCGGCCGGCAACCACGCCCAGGGCGTCGCGTTCGCCGCCCGCGAGCTGGGCATCGCCGCGACGATCTTCATGCCCGTCGGGGTCGCCTTGCCCAAGCTGCAGGCGACGAGAGAATACGGCGCCGACGTCGTGCTCAGCGGCCACGACGTCGAGCAGGCGCTGCGCGCTGCCGCCGAGTTCGCCGCGAGCACCGGCGCGGCCCTCATCCCGCCGTTCGACCACCCCGACGTCGTCGCGGGCCAGGGCACCCTCGGCCTCGAGATCCTCGAGCAGGTGCCCGACGTCGACACGATCATCGTGCCCATCGGCGGCGGCGGCCTGATCGCCGGCGTGGCGAGCGCGGTGGCGCAGCAGACCGCGCGGACCGGGCGCTCGGTCCGCGTCATCGGCGTCCAGGCGGCCAACGCCGCCCCCTACGCCGTGTCGATGGCGAGCGGCGTCCGCACCGACATCACGGCCCTGCCGACCATCGCCGACGGCATCGCGGTCGCCCGTCCCGGCGTGCTCAACTTCGAGATCGTGCGCCAGACCGTCGACCAGGTCGTCACGGTCGGCGACGACGACACGGCCCGGGCGATGCTGGTGCTGCTCGAGCGCGCCAAGCTCGTCGTCGAGGCGGCCGGCGCCGTGGGCGTCGCCGCGGTGATGACCGAGCAGGTGCGCGACCTCGGCACGACCGTGATCGTCCTCAGCGGCGGCAACATCGACCCGCTCATGATGGAGAGGGTCATCAGCCGAGGGCTCGCCGCCGCCGAGCGCTACCTCAAGCTGCGCGTCGGGCTGCCCGACCGGCCGGGGCAGCTGACCCGGGTCTCGCAGATCCTGTCCGACGCCAACGCGAACGTCGTCGAGGTGCTGCACACACGACACCAGCGGGGCCTGCAGATCAGCGAGGTCGAGCTCGAGCTCAGCGTCGAGACGCGGGGACCGGACCACGTCGAGGACGTCCTGCGCCGCCTCCGCGAGGCCGGCTTCACGCCGAACGTCGACTTCTAGGCGGCCGCACCCCGCCCCGGGCACGACGGAGGCCCCTGCTCAGCCGAGCAGGGGCCTCCGTCGTGGTCGGCCCCGAGGTCGGGGACCGTGTGGCTCAGGGACCGCGTCGATCAGGGGACGTACGTCTCGACCGCGGTGACCGCGACCGTGATCTCCTTGCCGTTCGGGGCGGTGTAGCTGGTCGTCGTGCCGACCTTGACCCCGTTGATGGCCTGGCCGAGCGGGCTCGTCTCGCTGTAGACCGAGAGGTCGCTTCCGGGCGCGATGATCTCGCGGTTGCCGAGCAGGAACGTGCTGGGGTCGCCGGCGATCGTCGCGGTCACGACGGTGCCGGGGCCGACGATGCCGTCGGCGGCGGTGGACTCGCCGACCGTCGCGTGCTTGAGCAGGTTGATGAGGGTGCGGATGCGCGCCTCGATCTTGCCCTGCTCGTCCTTCGCGGCGTGGTAGCCGCCGTTCTCCTTGAGGTCGCCCTCCTCGCGGGCGGCCTCGATGCGGCCGACGATCTCGGCTCGGCCCTCGCCGCTCAGCGTCTCGAGCTCGGCCTGGAGGCGGTCGCGGGCGTCGGGCGTCAGCCAGGTGGTGGCGTCGTTGTCTTGGCTCATGGTGTCTCCGTCCGTGCGGCGGCCTGCTGGTGCGGCGGCCCTGTCCGCGGGAGCGGGAGCCGCGCGCCCGGTCGGGGCACGCCCACCGAAAAAAGGAGACCGGCCGAGTGGCCGGTCTCGTGGGTGTCCGCGCAGTCTACGGAAGCCAGCACTCGTAGATCAAGCCTGTCACGGCGCGTTCGCTGGTCGCGAGGGAGGTCGTGTAGGTGGTGGAGTACGTGCTCGAGGCGGGCAGGTGCACGACCTTCCAGCCCACGATGCTGAACTTCTGGTTCTGCGCCTGGACGGCGCAGCTGACCTCGGCACCCGGCGGCGTGCTGATCGTGTACTGCACGTCGACCGCGCGGTCGTCGAGCACGGTGTAGCCCACGTCGGTGCTCTCGAGCTTCGCGCCGTCGCCGTCGAAGGCGGCGAAGACGACCCACGCGGCGAAGACCACGACGAAGGAGGCGGCGACCGCGACGGCGATCCAGCGCCCGCGACGACGGGTGCCGCTGCTGCGACCGTAGCGGGCGTCGAGCCTGGCCGTCTCGCCGTCGAGCAGGCCGTCGGAGGCGCCGCCGACGGGCTGCTCGGGCGCAGCGGCCGGCGATGGTGCGGGGGGCATGGACGCCACGGGAACTCCGTCCGATTATCCTTGTGCTGAGGGTAGCAACGTCTGCCCTGCACGAATTGTGAGGAACCCGTGACCCTGCGCCTCTTGGCCGTCCACGCCCATCCCGACGACGAGTCCAGCAAGGGCTCGGCGACCTACGCCTACTACCGCAGCCTCGGCGCCGAGGTGCTCGTGGTCAGCTGCACCGGGGGCGAGCAGGGCTCGATCCTCAACGAGCAGCTCGAGGCGCGGGCGCACGCAGAACGCGACATCGCGGGCCTGCGGGTGCACGAGATGCGAGCTGCCCAGGAGGCGATGGGCATCGACCACGTCTGGCTCGGCTACGCCGACTCCGGGCTGCCCGCCGAGGGCGAGCCCGTCGCGGTCAACTCGTTCGCGACCATCCCGCTCGAGATCAGCGCCGAGCCCCTCGTCGCGGTGATCCGCCGGTTCCGGCCCCAGGTGCTCGTGACGTACGACGAGATCGGCGGCTACCCGCACCCGGACCACATCCGCACCCACGAGATCTCGATGGAGGCGTTCCGGGCCGCCTCCGACGCCTCGCGCTACCCGGCCGCGGGCGAGCCCTGGCAGATCGACAAGGTCTACTACGACCGCATGTTCAGCGCCGGCCGCGTCGGTGCGATGATCACGCACCTGAAGGCCGAGGACCCCGAGTCGCCGCTGATCGAGCGCCTCACCGAGATGCTCGAGCGCTTCAGCGACCGGCCCGACCTCGCCACGACGCACGTGCCGGTGTCGGAGTTCTTCCCCGTCCGCGACGCGGCCCTGCGCGCGCACGCCAGCCAGGTGCCGCTCGACAGCGCCTTCTTCTTCTGGCCGCACGACCTCCAGGTCGCCGCCTGGCCCACCGAGGACTTCCAGCTGGTCGAGTCCCGCGTCGACTCGCCCGTGCCCGAGACCGACCTCTTCGCCGGCGTCGCCGACCCGGACACCGGCCTCGTGGGGGTGCAGGCCCGATGAGCGCCGCAGGTGACCTCGTGCTGACGG
This sequence comes from Frigoribacterium sp. PhB116, assembly GCF_004364285.1. GTDB lineage: Bacteria > Actinomycetota > Actinomycetes > Actinomycetales > Microbacteriaceae > Frigoribacterium. Next base: position 642,843 of record NZ_SOBE01000002.1, read on the forward strand.
CGGCCGTGCGCCTCGTCGCGCAGCCGTCGACCCCCGACGCGACGCTGCCGCCGTCGACGGTGCCCGACGTCGACGTCACGCCCGGCGTCTGGGGCTTCGTCGCCATCGCGTTCGTCGCCGTCGCGACGGTGCTGATCATCGTCGACATGACCAGGCGCGTGCGCCGCACCCGGTACCGCGGCGAGGTCCGCGAGCAGATCGAGGCCGAGCGCGCCGAGGCAGACGCCGCGGCGGCGGGGCTCGACGACGAGCCGCGTCCGCAGCTCGGCGACGGACCGCGTGGCGGTCTCGACGACGACGGCCGCGATCGTCCCGGGCGTCCCTAGGCGGCTGCGCCTGCCGTGGTGCCGGACGCGGCAGTCGCGGCGGCCTCGCGGGCCTCGAGCTCGTGACGGCGCTCGCGCAGCAGGTGGCCGGCCAGCGCGACGAGCAGCGTCAGCCCGCCCGCGACGCCCATGCCGACGCCGATGTGCACCTGCAGCAGCAGGGCCCCGACGCCCGCACCGGCCAGGATCAGCAGGACGGCGAGCACGCGGCGCGGGAAGTTCTTGCCCGTGCCGCCCGCGAGCTTCGACTCGGACGCCAGCCCGACGATCGTCGAGGTGACGACCACGGTCGTGACGTCGGCCACGGCGATCTTGCGGGCGGCCGCGGCCTGGAGGCCCATCGCGGCGCCGAGCAGGCCGGTGATCGTGAACGCCCACGGGGTGTTCTCCTCGGGCACGACGGCGAAGGTCGAGATGCCGAGCCCGAGCAGCGCGCCGCCCGTCACGCCGAACGAGACGGTGCTGCGGCCCGACCAGCCGGCCCGGCCGCCGCGCAGCACCCGGCCGCCGATCGCGGCACCGAGCAGGAAGGCGGCGAGGGCGACGACCGGCCCGACGATCGGCAGGCCGTCGGCCTGCGCGATCGCCATCCCGAGGATCACGACGTTGCCGGTCATGTTGGCCGTGAAGACGCGGTCGAGGCCGAGGTAGCCGACGGCGTCGATGATGCCCGTCGTGAACGTGAGGGTCAGCATCATCACGAGGTGCATGCGGGCCTGGTTGCGGCGGAATCGCTTCACGGGTGTCCTCCGGGGCGTCGCGCCGGAGGTGACCGGGCGGGGCGGGGCGGGCGATCGCGGCGTCGTCGGCGCGGTGGTCTGCCGTCGATCGTATCGACGCGACGGGACCGGCGGGAGCGACGCGGCGGCGCCTAGCGGAACGTCGGGGCGTTCAGCGCCAGGACCAGGATGCCCGTCCAGTGGCAGAGGTAGGCGAGCACGGTGCAGGCGTGGAACAGCTCGTGGAAGCCGAACCGGCCGGGTGCCGGGTTCGGGCGCTTCAGCGCGTAGAAGACGGCGCCGACGATGTAGAGCAGCCCGCCGACGAGCACGAGGACCGTCATCGGCACGGACGCGGCGAACAGGTCGGGCAGGAACCCGAGCGCGCCGACCCCCATGAGGATGTAGAGCGGCACGTAGAGCCAGCGCGGCGCGTGGATGAAGAACACCCGGAACGCGATGCCGAAGGCCGCCGCCGTCCAGACGAGCGTCAGCAGCAGGGCCGACTTGCCGGGCGGCAGGGCGATCGCCGCGATGGGCGTGTACGTGCCGGCGATCAGCAGGAAGATGTTCGAGTGGTCCAGCCGCTTGAGGAACATCTTGGCGCGCGGGCTCCACGGGAACCGGTGGTAGGTCGCCGAGATGCCGAAGAGCAGCAGCGACGTCGTCATGAACACCGCGCAGGCCCAGGTCGCGGCGGCGCCGTCGGCGAGCACGACCAGCACGATGCCCGTCGCGATCGCGACCGGGAACGTCCCCGCGTGGATCCAGCCGCGCCAGGTGGGCTTGCGCTCGATCGACGAGTAGGCGAGGGCGTCGTCGAGCAGGGGGATGTTCGGCAGCTCCGCACCGCCGTCGTCGGCGACCGGAGAGGGCGAGGAGGTGCTCATGGGGGCGAGCGTAGGGGAGTCGGCCCGGCGACCGCTGGGACCGCGCGGGTGGGTTAACCTGGGCACGTGAAGAGTCCCGGACGGCCTCCCGTGGCCGGCGGCCTGCTGTACGGCCTGTACCAGCGCCGCCTGCGCCGTGAGCTCGACGGGGCCGAGCTGCCGCACCACGTCGCCATGATCGTCGACGGCAACCGCCGCTGGGCCAAGGCCCGCATGCTCGAGACCGCCGCGCACGGCCACCGGGCCGGCGCCGCGAAGATCAGCGAGTTCCTCACCTGGTGCGACGACCTCGGCATCCGCGTCGTCACCCTCTACCTGCTGTCGGCCGACAACCTCGGCAACCGCGCCTCCGACGAGCTCACCGAGCTGTTCGGCATCATCGGCGACGTCGCCGACGAGCTCTCGCACCAGCGCGACTGGAAGGTGCAGCACGTCGGCGCGAACGACGACCTGCCCGCCGGGCTCTGCGCCTCCCTCACCGCCGCCGAGGAGCGCACGCGCGACCACGCCGGCCTGCACGTCAACCTCGCCGTCGGGTACGGCGGCCGGCGCGAGATCGCGGACGCCATGCGCAGCATCGTCCGGGCCCACGACGCGGCGGGCGGCACGCTCGACGCGCTCGCCGAGGTCCTCACGCCCGAGCTGATCGCCGAGCACCTCTACACCGGCGGCCAGCCCGACCCCGACCTCGTCATCCGCACGTCCGGCGAGCAGCGGCTCAGCGACTTCATGCTGTGGCAGAGCGCCCACAGCGAGTTCTACTTCGTCGAGGCGCTCTACCCCGACCTCCGCGAGGTCGACTTCCTCCGTGCCGTCCGCGACTTCGCCCTGCGGCACCGCCGGTACGGCAGCTGACCTCGGCGGCCGTCGGTCGCTCGGTCCCTCGACGCCCGGGGCCGGGTACGGTGGAGGACCCTGATCCGAGGAGCACCACCGTGACCACCATCGACGACTTCGCCGCCGGCTTCGCCGACGAGGCGGGCTGGTTCGACTTCGCCTCCTTCGGCCCGATGGGCACGGGCGTCGTGCAGGAGGCGCGGGCCCTGACCGAGCTCCAGTCGCGCTCCCGGCACGGCTCGGTCGTCGCCCTCGACGAGCAGGCAGGGCGCGCCCGGCGGGCCGTGGCCGCGCTCACCGGGTTCCCGACCGACCACGTCGTGTTCCAGCCGAGCACGAGCCAGGGCATGCTGCACACGCTGTTCGGCCTGACGGGCGCCCTCGCGCTGTCGCCGCGGGAGTACCCGACCACCCCGCTCACCGCGACCCGCGCCTCCTCGGCCCTGCGCGTGCTCGACACCGTCTGGCTCGACGTGCCGGACGACGCGGTGACGCCCGCGGTGCTCCGCGAGCACCTGACGCCGTCGGTGACCGCCGTCGCCGTCAGCGTCGTCGACTACCGCACGGGCTACCTCGCCGACCTCGAGGGCATCCGCCAGGTGATCGGCGACCGGCTGCTGATCGTCGACGGCATCCAGGGCTTCGGCGTCGTCGACGCGCCCTGGGCCGTCGCGGACGTGCTCGTCACCGGCGGGCAGAAGTGGCTGCGCGCAGGTTGGGGAACCGGCTTCATGGCGCTCAGCGACCGCGCGCTGACCGATCTCACGCCCGTGTTCAGCGGCGTGCACGGCTCGGAGATCACGCTCGGCGGCTCGTACGAGCGCGGCGCCGAGCCGGCCCCGGGCGCCGCCGCGTTCCAGCTCTCCCGCCCCGACCCCATCGCGGAGGCGCGGCTCGCGACATCGCTGGAGGAGATCGCGGCCGTCGGCATCCGTCCCGTCGCCGGGGCCGTCGCCGAGCGGGCGACCCGGCTCATCGACCTCGCCGACGAGTTCGCCGTGCCGGTGGCCTCGTCGCGCGTCGAGTCGGAGCGGGCCGGCATCGTCGTGCTCGAACCGGAGCCGCAGCACCTGACGGCGCTGACCGCCTCGCTGCTGAACCACGGGGTCAGCGCGACCGTGCGGAGCACGAGCGTGCGCCTCAGCACGCACGTGTCGAACGGCGACGACTCCTTCGGCCTGCTCCGCGAGGCGCTGATGTCGTACGGGAGCGCGATCTCGTACTGAGGATCGGACTCGGCCTGACCCGGGCCATGACCCTCGACCCTCGACCCTCGACCAGCACCTGAGGGTCGTTCACCTGATCGTCACACGACACGGCGTGCCGTGCTGGACCCGTGTCGGAGGCACGACGTAGGTTCGGCTCATCGGGCAAGTAGCCCGGTCGAGACGGCCACGAAAGTTCGCCTCGCGACTGCTCCGCGGCCGTCCTGCCGAAGGTACCGAGTGCCTCGTCGCTCGGAGATGGAGTCGTCGTGACCGTCAACACCCGGGCCGACCAGCAGAGCACCTCAGCAGACCGTCGTGCCGGCACGCCGCGCACCGCGGTCGACCAGCGCACCTACGTCCTCGACACGTCCGTCCTGCTGAGCGATCCGCAGGCGATCTTCCGGTTCGCCGAGCACGACGTGGTCCTGCCCGTCGTCGTCGTCAGCGAGCTCGAGGGCAAGCGCCACGATCCTGAGCTGGGCTACTTCGCACGACAGGCACTGCGCCTCCTCGATGGTCTGCGCGTGGCGCACGACCGCCTCGACTTCCCGGTCGAGGTCGGGTCGGGCGGCTCGTTCCGGGTCGAGCTCAACCACTCGAACATGTCGGTGCTGCCGTCGGGCCTCCAGCTCGGCGACAACGACTCGCGCATCCTCGCGGTGGCGTCGAACCTCGCGAACGACGGGCTGGCGGTGACGGTCGTCTCGAAAGACCTGCCGCTGCGCGTCAAGGCTGCCTCCATCGGACTCGCAGCGGAGGAGTACCGCGCCGAGCAGGTCGTCGACAGCGGCTACACCGGCCTGAGCGAGCTCGACGTCTCGAGCGACCAGATGGCGTCGTTCTGGGAGAAGGAGACGATCAGCTCCCGAGCCCTCGCCGACGTCCCCGTGAACACCGGGCTCGTCGTGCACTCCGACCGTGGATCGGCCCTCGGCCGCGTCACCGCACGGGGCGAGGCCCGGCTGGTGCGCGGCGACCGCGACGTGTTCGGACTGCACGGCCGCTCGGCGGAGCAGCGGCTCGCCATCGACCTGCTGCTCGACCCCGAGGTCGGCATCGTCTCGCTCGGCGGCAGCGCAGGCACGGGCAAGTCGGCGCTCGCCCTCTGCGCGGGTCTCGAGGCGGTGCTCGAGAAGCAGCAGCACAAGAAGATCATGGTGTTCCGGCCGCTCTACGCGGTCGGCGGGCAAGATCTGGGCTTCCTGCCCGGCGACGCCGCCGAGAAGATGAACCCCTGGGGGCAGGCGGTCTTCGACACCCTGGGCGCCATCGTGTCGCAGAACGTGCTCGACGAGGTGGTCGAGCGCGGTCTGCTCGAGGTCCTGCCGCTGACGCACATCCGCGGCCGGTCGCTGCACGACGCGTTCGTGATCGTCGACGAGGCGCAGTCCCTAGAGCGCAACGTGCTGCTCACGGTGCTCAGCCGCATCGGGCAGAACAGCCGGGTCGTCCTCACCCACGACGTGGCCCAGCGCGACAACCTGCGGGTCGGGCGCCACGACGGCGTCGCGTCGGTGATCGAGACGCTCAAGGGGCACCCGCTGTTCGGGCACGTGACCCTGACACGCTCGGAGCGCTCGGCCATCGCGGCGCTCGTGACCGAGCTGCTCGAGTCGAACGAGCTCGCCTAGGGCTCGCCGCGTCCGGCCGTCTCCGGGCTGGCCGCGCTCGGCCGCGTCCGGGCGCGGGCGCCCGCGCCCGGACGCGCCCGGCGGACGAGTTGCCCCGGAAGGTCCCCTCGGCATCGCTGAGGCGACATCCCGGGCAACTCGCTACCGGCCCGGCGCCTGCTCTGACGATGTGACGCTCGCGGGGCGTGCGACGACGGGTCACCCCTCGTGCGCGTCACAGCGATCGCGATCGCGACGGCGACCGACGTCGGGTCCCTCCTGCACGGGTGCGGTCCGGGCGAGATCGCTCACAGGGGCGGCCCACCCCGAGGAGGCGGTGCCGACGGGGGCGTCATGGTCGGTGCATGACGACGACGGAACACGAGCGCGACCGAGCCGAGCGCAGCGGGGACGAGCGCAGCGGGGATGAGCCCGACCTGGACGAGCGCGGCCGGGACGGACTCGGCGCGGACGGACTCGGCGCGGATGCGCATCGCCGGGACGAACGCGGCCGAGACGGCGACGACGACGACCGAGCCCGGGACGGCGACGACCGAGCCCGGGACGGCGACGACCGAGCCCGGGACGGCGACGTCCGTGCCCGGGACGGTGACGACCGCGGGGGAGGACAGCCCGTGTCGCGCTCGTCCTGGAGCCGCAGGCCGACGTGGATCGACGTGGTCGCGGGTCTCGCGCTGATGGGCCTCGTGGCCGTGCTGGACCTGTCCTCGCCCGCGACGGTCGCGGCGTCGGCGCTCGCCGTCGTGACCGGTGCCCTCGTCCGGGTCGACATCGCGCAGCGGCGGCTCCCGAACGTGCTGGTCCTCGTGGTGCTGGTCGGCACGGCTGCGGGCGTGGCGGTCGCCGTGGGCACCGGTGACGGGGTCCCGGCGGCGTGGGCGTGCCTCCTCGGCCTGGTCGTGCTCGTCGCGTGCGTCCCGCTCGTGCACGGCGGGGGGCTCGGTGCCGGCGACGCCAAGCTCGCGAGCGTCGGCGTCGTGGCGGCGTCGTTGGCATCGCCGTCGGCGCCGCTCGCCTGGCTCCTGGCGGTGGCGCTGCTCGGGGGAGTGCACGGGATCACGGCTGTCGTCGTCCGACGACGTGGCACGTCACCGGCCGGGGTCACCATCCCGCTCGGGCCGGTGCTGCTCGCCGGCTGGTGGCTCGCGGTCGTCGCAGCGTCGACGGTCCTCGACGCGTCGTAGCCCGCACGACGCCGCGACGCCCCGTCCGCGGTGGATGCGGACGGGGCGTCGTCGGGGTCGGCGGCGGCCGACGGTGCGGGAGGCGCGCCTCAGCCGGGGCGGGTCATGCTCAGGACGTCGAGCGCCGAGTCGAGCTGCTCCTCGGTGACCTCTCCGCGCTCGACGAAGCCGAGATCGACGACGGCCTCGCGCACGGTGATCTTCTGTGCGACGGCGTGCTTCGCGACCTTCGCCGCCGCCTCGTAGCCGATCACGCGGTTCAGCGGCGTGACGATGGACGGCGACGACTCGGCCATGGCGCGGGCGCGCTCGACGTCGGCCTCGAGGCCGTCGACGGTCTTGTCGGCGAGCACCCGGGTCGCGTTGGAGAGGAGGCGGATCGACTCGAGCAGCGCGGTGCCCATCACCGGGATGGCGACGTTGAGCTCGAACGAGCCGGAGGCTCCCGCCCAGGCGATCGTGGCGTCGTTGCCGATCACCCGTGCCGAGACCATCAGCACGGCCTCGGGCACGACGGGGTTGACCTTGCCGGGCATGATGGACGACCCGGGCTGCAGGTCGGGGACGTGCAGCTCGCCGAGGCCGGCGTTCGGGCCCGAGCCCATCCAGCGGATGTCGTTGTTGATCTTCGTCAGGCTGACCGCGAGCACGCGGAGCGCGCCCGACGCCTCGACGAGACCGTCGCGGGCTCCCTGCGCCTCGAAGTGGTCGAGCGCCTCGGTCACGGGCAGGCCGCTGTCGTCGGCGAGCACGGAGATGACCTCCTGCGGGAAGCCGACGGGCGTGTTGATGCCCGTTCCCGTCGCGGTGCCTCCGAGCGGCACCTCGGCCACGCGGGGGAGGGTCGCCTGGACCCGCTCGACACCGAGACGGATCTGTCGGGCGTAGCCGCCGAACTCCTGGCCGAGGGTCACCGGGGTCGCGTCCATGAGGTGGGTGCGGCCCGCCTTGACGACGCCGGCCCACTCGGCGGCCTTGCGCTCGAGCGACTCGGCGAGATGCTCGAGGGCCGGCACGAGGTCGTGGAGCAGGGCTCCGGTCACGGCGACGTGCACGGAGGTCGGGAACACGTCGTTCGAGGACTGCGACGCGTTGACGTGGTCGTTGGGGTGCACGTCGACGCCGTCGACGGTGCCGGCCAGGCTGGCCAGCACCTCGTTCATGTTCATGTTCGACGAGGTCCCGCTGCCGGTCTGGTAGACGTCGACGGGGAACTGGTCGTGGTGCTGGCCGCCGATGATCGTGTCGGCCGCGGCGACGATCGCGTCGGCCACGCCCGCGGGGACGATGCCCCGTCGGCCGTTCACGACGGCGGCCGCCCGCTTGATGCGCGCCAGGGCCACGATCTGGGCGGCCTCGAGGCCGGCTCCCGAGATGGGGAAGTTCTCGACGGCCCGCTGGGTCTGTGCCCGCCACAGGGCCGACGCGGGGACCCGCACCTCGCCCATCGTGTCGTGCTCGATGCGGTACTCGGTAGTGGTCACGACGTCATCGTCCTTCCTTCGGCCCTCGTGGGGCGGTGTCACGGGGGCCGGTCGCCCCCGCGGCGTCAGAGTCGACCGATGATGATCGACGGGTCGACGCGGCCGTCGGCGAGCGCGTAGTTCGCCCCGACCACGGTCAACCTACCCTCGGCCACGGCGGCCGAGATGAGCGCGCTCCGGCCCACCAGGGCCTCGACGGAGGCCTGGATGTGCAGCGCCCCGACCGCGCGCGGGTCGAGCACGGCACCCGGTTCGAGGGCGATCGTCGCCCGTCGGACGCTGGGCACGATCATGTCGACGAGGTCGCCGAGGAACCGCGACCCGGGAGGCGCGTCGCTCGTGAGCGAGTCGATCGCGGTCGCGACCGCGCCGCAGCTGTCGTGGCCGAGCACGACGATGAGCGGCACGCCGAGCACCGAGACCGCGTACTCGAGCGAGGCGATGACGGTGTCGCCGACGACCTGGCCGGCGTTCCGGACGACGAAGAGGTCGCCGAGGCCGACGTCGAAGATGATCTCGGCGGCGAGCCGGGAGTCGGCGCAGCCGAACAGGGCCGCCACGGGCTCCTGCCCGCCGGCCAGCAGGGCGCGCCGGTCGCTGTCCTGGTGGGGATGCTGAGGCGCCCCGGTCACGAAGCGCTCGTTGCCGGCCTTCATGCGCTCCCACGCGCGCCCCGGGGTCAGCGGGTCGGCAGGAGGCGACGGCACCGCCAGGTCGGCGACGGGCACGGCGGTCGTGCCGGGGACACCGCCCTCGGACGCGGTGTCGGTGCGAGGGTCGGTCACGACGGGTCTCCTGTCTGGTCGGCCAGCTGCTCGGCCAGCGCGGTCGCGAGCTGCTCGAACTGCACGTCGTCGGCCGTGCCGTGCAGCACGTACGAGCTGCGGTCGACCGTGGTCGTCATCGAGTAGGCGTAGTTGCCGGGGCTCTCGCCGTCCCGGCGGTCGTAGACCTGCCAGTCGAGGCCGGCGATCGTCGTCGCGCCCGTGGCCGGTCGCGCCTGCACCGCGTTGGCGACCCAGGTCGCGTTGGCGTCGACGCCCTGCTCGAGGGCGATGAACTGCTCGGTGGGCGTGATGAGCCCGACGTACCAGGTGGCGACGCCGTCGGCGGTGCCCGTCGAGATGTCGGCACGGTTCGAGGTCCAGCCGTCGGGCAGGACGGGGGCCGCGAGCGGCACGTCGACGTTGCTCTCGGCGCTCTGCGCCACCGACCGGTAGTCGATCTCCTGGCGGTTGACCGTGCCGCCCGGGCGGACGACGACCAGCACCAGGAACAGCACGACGGCGAGCGACGCCACGATCGACAGCGTCAGGTTGACGGCCGTCTGGTTGGCGTAGTGCTTGCGCGTGTTCTCCGCCTTGCGGCGTGCGGTCTCGTCCGGAGTCTCGGGCCGGCCGAGCTCGGCGACGATGCGCGGCTGCTTCTGGCGGGGGCCGCGGCCGTTCTCGCGGGGGCCGGGGTCGGTCATTCGGCGGGAACCTGTCGACGGGCGGCCTCGAGGCGCTCGCGCGCGCCGAGCAGCCACTCTTCGCAACGGCGGGCGAGGGCCTCGCCCCGCTCCCACAGGGCGAGCGACCGCTCGAGGGTCGACGCCCCCTGCTCGAGCTCGGACACGACCGTCACCAGCTCGTCTCGTGCCTCTTCGTAGCTGAGCGACGCCACGTCGGCCGGGGCGGACGCGGAGGGTGCGGGGGAGGAGGACTGTGCCACGGGTCGATCCTAACGAGAGGTGCTGGCAGGGGAGGCGGCGTCGCTCGACGACGAGGAGGACGCGGAGGAGGCGGGACCTGGGGAGGAGGCGCCGGTGCTGACGGCCTGCAGCGCGCCTCCTTCGACGGTGAGGACGAGCGGCGTGGACTCGGGGGCGTCGGCCGGGTCGCGGAGCACCCCGCCGCCCGGCAGCTGCACGATCGAGTAGCCGCGCCGCAGGGTGCCCTGGGGCGACAGCGCGCGCAGCTGGGCGGTCAGCTCGGAGACCCGGGTGTGCGCCCGCTCGACGGCTCGGGCCACGAGTTCTTCGCCGCGGGCGACGGCGCGCACGACCTCGTCGGCGCGCACGTCGACGAGCGTCTGCGGCGAGGCCAGGACGGGGCGGCTGCGCACCTGCTCGAGCCGGTCGATCTCGGTCGAGACGATCTGGTTCAGCCGCACCCCGATGCGCGACCGGGCCTGCTGCACCCGCGAGAGCTCTTCGTTGACGTCGGGCACCACGCGCTTCGCGGCGTCGGTCGGGGTCGAGGCCCGCAGATCGGCGACGTCGTCGAGCAGGGGGCGGTCGGCCTCGTGCCCGATGGCGCTGACCAGGGGCGTGTTGCACGCGGCCACCGCACGCACGAGAGACTCGTCGCTGAAGCCGAGCAGGTTCTGGAAGTCGCCCCCGCCCCGGGCCACGATGATGACGTCGACCTCGGGGTCGGCGTCGAGCTGCTGCACGGCGGCGGTGACCTCGCTCACCGAGCGGTCGCCCTGCACCGCCGCGTGCACGACGCGGAACGTGACCGACGGCCACCGCAGCTGCGCGTTGCGCAGCACGTCTTTCTCGGCGTCGCTGTCGCGGCCCGTGACGAGGCCGATGCACTGCGGCAGGAACGGGAGGCGCTTCTTGCGGTCGGCGGAGAAGAGGCCCTCGGCGGCGAGCTGGGCCCGCAGGCGCTCGAGGCGCTCGAGCAGGTCGCCCAGCCCGACGTGCCGCATCTCGAAGACCTGCATGGTGAGCGAGCCGCCCTTGACCCAGTAGTTCGGCTTGACCGCCGCGATCACGCGGTCGCCCTGCTTCAGGTCGGCGGGGACCCTCGACCGGACGCTCGACCAGATCGAGAACGAGACCGTGACGTCCTGCTCGAGGTCGCGCAGCTTGCCGTAGACGTTGCCGCCCGAGACGTTCCACTGGGTGATCTGCCCCTCGACCCAGGCCGTGCCGAGCCGGTCGATCCAGTCGCGCACCTTGCCCGCGAGCAGGCCGACCGGCCAGGGCGCATCGGCGGTGGGCGGCGCGGTGACGATCGTCATGCAGGCGTGTCCTCTGGTCGGAGCGGACGGGGGAGCGGTCAGGGCGGGAGGCGTGGCAGGGACGAGGGCGGGGCACGGAGGGCAGGGCCTCCCAGAACGCGACCAGTCGTCACGCCTATCATCGACGGGTGGCACACATCACGAACGGCGCCATCGCCGTTGACCTCCCGACCCCGCGCGTCCCTGCGCTGCGCAACAGGCTACGGGACACCCCCGTCAACGGGACGAAGCGGGTGCTGCTCGCTGCTCCCCGCGGCTACTGCGCCGGCGTCGACCGGGCGGTCATCGCCGTCGAGAAGGCCCTCGAGCACTACGGCTCGCCCGTCTACGTCCGCAAGCAGATCGTCCACAACGTCCACGTCGTCTCGACGCTCGAGCGTCAGGGCGCGATCTTCGTCGACGAGGTCGAGGAGGTCCCCGAGGGCTCGCACGTCGTCTTCAGCGCCCACGGTGTCTCGCCGGCCGTCGTGCAGGGCGCCGCCGACCGCGGCCTCCAGGCGATCGACGCGACGTGCCCCCTCGTCACGAAGGTGCACCGCGAGGCCGTCCGCTTCGGGTCGCAGGGCCGCCACATCATCCTCATCGGCCACGCCGGCCACGAAGAGGTCGAGGGGACGATGGGCCACGCCGCCGACCGCACCACCCTCGTGCAGAACCCGGCCGAGGTCGACGACCTCGTCATCGACGACCCCGACAACCTCGTCTGGCTGTCGCAGACGACGCTGAGCGTCGACGAGACGATGGAGACGGTCCGCCGGCTCCGCGAGCGCTTCCCCACGATCCAGAACCCCCCGAGCGACGACATCTGCTACGCCACGCAGAACCGTCAGGTCGCCATCAAGAAGGTCGCGGTCGACTCCGACCTCGTCATCGTCGTGGGCTCGGCGAACAGCTCGAACAGCGTGCGGCTCGTCGAGGTCGCCCTCGAGCACGGCGCCAAGGCCGCCTACCGCGTCGACTACTCGAGCGAGATCAAGCAGGAGTGGCTCGACGGCGTCGAGACCGTCGGCGTCACGTCCGGCGCCTCCGTGCCCGAGGTCCTCGTGAAGGAGGTCCTCGACGACCTGGCCGACGCCGGCTACGGCGACGTGTCCGAGGTCGTCACGGCCGAGGAGGACCTGATGTTCTCCCTCCCCAAGGAGCTCCGCAAGGACGCCCAGGGCCAGACGGACACCCGCGCGCTCGGCGGACGCACCGCCCGATGAGCGACGACCGCGACCAGCACGACGGCCGCGACGGCGACGCGTCGGCAGGACGCGATCCGCGCCCTCGTCCCCGGTACGGCGAGTACGCGCCCGAGGGCTGGGTCAGTCCCGTCCCGCCCGCCGAGGCCGCGCCTCCTGCGGGCCAGGGCGAGGCGCCGCCGGTCGGGCAGCAGCCCGGGCAGCAGCCCACGTCGTGGTCGCAGCGGGGCCAGGGGGAGGGCGAAGGAGGTGCGCAGCCGTACCCGGGACCACCTGCGACGCCAGCCGCGCTGAGCACCGGACGCCGTGTCGACCGTGTCGCCACGTTCGTCCTGCTCGGCCTCGCGGGCTACAACGTCATCTCGAACCTCGTCCTCGTGTCGAGCTTCTCGCGGTCCGCGCTCGCGACGCTCGCCGCCGCGGGGTACCCGGTCGACGACTTCTCGCGTCGGGCCGAGCTGCAGCAGGCGGGCGGGGCGATCGCCATCGTGTCGCTCGTCGTCTTCGTGCCGATGCTCGTGTGGACCGTCCGGCGCCTCCGGGCGGGCACGATCACCTTCTGGGTGCCCCTCACGGCCGGGATCGTCGTGACGATCGTGCAGATGCTGATCGTGCTGCCCGTGTTCCTGGGTGACCCGGCGTTCGTCCAGTCCGTCCTCGACATGTCGGGCACCGCCTCCTAGGCCCTCTGCCCGTCGTCGTGGCGAGAGGCCCCACAGCGCGTCGCTGCGGGGCCTCTCGCGTCGGACCAGGAGGGTCGGACTAGCTGCCCGACTGGCCGAACGAGCCGAGCTGCTTGGTCGCCTCGACCACGCGGGCGGCCATCGCCGACTCGGCGACCTTGCCCCAGGCGCGGGGGTCGTACTGCTTCTTGTTGCCGACCTCGCCGTCGGCCTTGATGAAGCCGTCGTAGTTCTTCAGCACCGTGTCGGCGATCGAGCGGCTGAAGGCGTACTGCGTGTCGGTGTCGAGGTTCATCTTCACGACGCCGTTCGAGACGGCCTCGCGGATCTCGGCGTCGGACGAGCCCGACCCGCCGTGGAACACGAGCTCGAGGGGCTTCTCGGCCGTGCCGAAGCGCTCCTGGATGCCCTGCTGGATCTCGCCGAGCAGCTCGGGGCGGAGCTTGACGTTGCCGGGCTTGTAGACGCCGTGGACGTTGCCGAAGGTGAGGGCGGCGATGTAGCGGCCGTTCTCGCCGAGGCCGAGCGTCTCGACGGCGCGGGTCACGTCGCCGACGGTCGTGTAGAGCGCCTCGTTGGAGCCCTCGTGCTGGATGCCGTCCTCTTCGCCGCCGACGACGCCGATCTCGACCTCGAGGATGGCGTTGATCGCGGCGGTGCGCTTGAGCATCTGCTGCGCGATCTCGAGGTTCTCGTCGAGGGGGATGGCCGAGCCGTCCCACATGTGCGACTGGAAGAGCGGGTTGCGACCGGCCTTGACCTCGTCCTCGCTGGCGGCGATGAGGGGCAGGACGAAGCCGTCGAGGGCGTCCTTGGGGCAGTGGTCGGTGTGCAGCGCGACGGTGATCGGGTAGTTCTTGGCGACCTCGGTCGCGAACTTCGCGAAGGCGATCGCGCCCGCGGCACGGTTCTTGACCGTCTGGCCGGCGAAGTAGTCCGCGCCGCCCGTGGTGACCTGGATGATGCCGTCGCTGCCGGCCTCGGTGAGGCCCTGGAGCACGGCGTTGATCGTCTGCGAGGACGACACGTTGACCGCGGGGTAGGCGAACCCCTTGTTCTTCGCCTTGTCCAGCATCTCGGCGTACTGCTCGGGGGTTGCGACGGGCATCGGATCTCCTTCGATGATGGCGTGTGGGGTGCTCCTCCACCCTAGTCAGGGGCCCCCGGAGCGGACCGGGCAGCGACGGGCGTGGAGGGGCTGTGGACTGGCGTGCACGTCTGTGCAACGACCGTCGGGGAGGCGCCTCCCGGGTAGGCTCCGGAGCATGGCTGACTCCGGAACCCTCTACTCGCACCCCGACCGCAACCTGGGCATGGAGCTGGTGAGGGCGACCGAGGCTGCCGCGATCCGCAGCGCCCCGTTCATCGGCAAGGGCGACAAGAACGCCGCCGACGGCGCGGCGGTCGACGCGATGCGCAAGTTCCTCGGCACGGTCGCCTTCGACGGCGTCGTCGTGATCGGCGAGGGCGAGAAGGACGAGGCGCCGATGCTCTTCAACGGCGAGCACGTGGGCAACGGCTTCGGTCCCGCCTGCGACATCGCCGTCGACCCGATCGACGGCACGAGCCTCACCGCCGCGGGCCGCATGAACGCCCTCTCGGTGATCGCGGTCAGCGACCGCGGCAGCATGTTCGACCCCAGCGCCGTCTTCTACATGGACAAGATCGTCACCGGCCCCGAGGGCATCGGCGTGATCGACCTCGACAAGCCGGTCGGCGACAACATCCGCGCCCTGGCCGACGCCAAGGGCCTCGCCGTCGAGGACATCCAGGTCGCTGTGCTCGACCGTCCTCGCCACGCCGACCTGATCCAGCAGATCCACGCCGCCGGCGCGGGCACCCGCCTGCTGCTCGACGGCGACGTCGCCGGCGGCATCAACGCGGCCCGCCCCGACTCGCGCATCGACATGTGCGTCGGCATCGGCGGCACTCCCGAGGGCATCATCACGGCCTGCGCCGTCAAGGCGCTCGGCGGCCTCATCCTCACCCGGCTCGCCCCGAAGGACGACGCGGAGCGCCAGAAGGCGATCGATGCCGGCCACGACCTCGACCGCGTTCTCGACCAGGACGACCTCGTCAAGGGCGACAACGCCTACTTCGTCGCCACCGGCGTCACCGACGGCGCGCTCGTCGCGGGCGTCAAGCGCAAGCAGGGCATGATCCGCACGTCGAGCATCGTGCTGCGCTCGCACTCCGGCACGATCCGCCGCGTCGAGGCCGACCACCTCGTCTCGAAGTGGTACGGCGAGACCGCGTAGCTCGCCCTAGCTCGCCCGGTCGGTCCAGCTCGCCTGGCTCGCCTGGCTCGCCTCACGCTCGTCGGGCGCCGACCTCGACGCCTCGACCTCGCGGTCGGCGTCGAGGGCGGTCGTCAGCTCTGCTGCGGTGAGGTCTCGGGGCAGCTCTTCCACGACCGTCGGGGCGGTGAGGGTCTTCGTCTCGTCGAGCATGCTCAGGCGACGTGCCGACGGCAGCACCGTGCGCTCGAGCGAGCCGACGAAGCGGTTGTAGTCGTTCACCGAGCCGCGCAGCGACCGGCCGAGCTTGTCGACGTGGCCGGCCATGGTCGCGAGCCGGCCGTAGAGCTCGCGGCTGAGGTCGAAGAGGACCTTCGCCTCGTTCGTGACCACGTCTTGCTGCCAGCTGAAGGCGACGGTCTTGAGCACCGACCAGAGCGTGACCGGGGAGGCGAGGGCGACGCGCTTCTGGAACGCGTAGTCCATCAGCGAGGGGTCGGCCTCGAGAGCGCTCGACACGAGCGACTCGCTGGGGATGAACGCGATGACGAGCTCGGGCGACGACTCGAGCCCGGCCCAGTAGGTCTTGGCCGAGAGGGCGTCGACGTGGGCCCGCAGCGCCTTGACGTGCTGCCGCACGAGCACGTCGCGACGGGCTGCCTCTTCTCCGACGGCCGTGGCCGGGATGGCGCTCGCCTCGAGGAAGGCCGCGAACGGCACCTTGGCGTCGACGGCGATGTTCTTGCCGCCGGGCAGGTGGACCACCATGTCGGGGCGGCCGGCGCCCGCGTCGCTCGAGATGCTGCTCTGCAGGTCGAAGTCGACCCGCTCGACGAGCCCCGCGGCCTGGACGACGTTGCGCAGCTGCGTCTCGCCCCAGACCCCGCGGGTGCTGTTCGAGCGGAGGGCGGACGCCAGCGACTCGGCCGTGCTGCGCAGCCGTTCTTCTGAGGCCACGGCGCTGCGCAGCTGCTCGCTGAGCGTGCCGTACTGGTGCGCGCGTTGTTCCTCCAGCTCGGCGACCTTCGCCTGGACCGCCGCGAGGCTCTGGGCCACCGGGCTGAGGGCCGTCATGACCTGGCCCTCGGAGCGGACCCGCTCGGCCTCGGCGATGCGGGAGTCGCGCAGCCTGTCCTGGAACTCGCGCAGGCGCTCCTCCTGGCCGGCGGCCTCGCGCCGGTGCTGCTCGTCGAGGTCGATCAGCCGCTCGCGGTAGCCCTCGACGGTCGCGCGGGCCGCGGCGGCGTCGGCGGAGAGCCGGGCCGTGGCCTCGGCTGCCCGGGACCGGGACAGCAGCATGCCGAGGGCCGTGCCGACCCCGAGCGCGATGACGACGAGGGCCACGAGGAGGAGCGGTGAGGTCATGCAGGGAGTGTCGCAGCCGCCGCCGACACCGGCCGAGAGCGCGCGCCGCGCGTGCCGCGCCCGCTAGCGGAAGACGACGCGGCGGCGCGGGGCCGGGGCTCCCGCGTCGGCGGGGGGCGCGGCGGGCGTGAGCCGCTTCATGCCGACGCGTGCCGTCTCGGCGAGCTGCCGCAGGTCGTCCGCCCCGTGGAACTGAGCCGCGTGGACGACGATCGCCGCGCAGGCCTCGGCGTCGGCGAGGGCGTCGTGGTGCGAGAAGCCGGTGAACCCCGCGGCGGCCGCGGCGAGCGGCAGACGATACGAGTCGAGGGCATAGGTCTTGCGGGCGACCTGGAGGCTGCAGAGGTACGCCCACGACGGGGGAGTGACCCCGGTCGCGGCGCACGCGCCCTTGATGACGCCCATGTCGAAACCTGCGTTGTGGGCGACGAAGACGTCGATGCCGGCGAAGTCGGCGATGAGGTCGAACTGCTCGTGCCACTCGAAGGCGTCGACGACGTCGTCGGCCCGGATGCCGTGGATGCGGGTGTTCCACTCGAGGAACGTGTCGTGCCCCGCCGGGGGCTTGATCAGCCAGCCGACCTTGTCGACGACGACGCCGTCACGGACCTTGACGAGGCCGACGGAGCAGGCGGAGGCGCTGCTCGAGTTCGCGGTCTCGAAGTCGATCGCGGTGAAGTCGATGGGCATCGCACCATGGTGTCACGGGCCTCGGACACTGCCGGGTCGACCCGCGCCTCCTGCGGTCGGGTGCACCCCGGAGGTGTGTCGGGCCGCGCGCCGGTACGATGGCTGACCGTGGCTCTCACTATCGCGATCGTCGGACTGCCCAACGTCGGCAAGTCCACCCTGTTCAACGCCCTGACCAAGAACCAGGTGCTGGCGGCGAACTACCCGTTCGCGACCATCGAGCCGAACGTCGGCATCGTCAACCTGCCCGACCCGCGCCTCCCCGTGCTCGCGGGCCTGTTCGGCTCGGAGAAGATCCTGTCGGCGCCCGTGTCGTTCGTCGACATCGCCGGCATCGTCAAGGGCGCGAGCGAGGGCGAGGGGCTCGGCAACAAGTTCCTCGCGAACATCCGCGAGGCCGACGCCATCGCCGAGGTCGTCCGCGGCTTCGTCGACCCCGACGTGGTGCACGTCGACGGCAAGGTCGACCCCGAGGGCGACATGGGCACGATCAACACCGAGCTGATCCTCGCCGACCTCGAGACCGTCGAGAAAGCCCTCGTGCGCTACGAAAAGGAACTCCGCCTCAAGCGCGTCGAGCCGCTCACGCACGAGACGGCCGTGGCCGCCAAGGAGGCGCTGCAGCGCGGCGAGGCCCTCTCGGCCTCCGGCATCGACCTCGAGCCCATCCGCGAGCTCGGGCTGCTCACCGCCAAGCCCTTCATCTACGTCTTCAACGTCGACGAGTCGATCCTCACCGACGACGCGAAGAAGGCCGAGCTGTCGGCCCTCGTCGCCCCGGCCGAGGCCGTGTTCCTCGACGCGAAGATCGAGTCCGAGCTGATCGACCTCGACCCGGAGGACGCCGCCGAGCTGCTGTCGTCGACCGGCCAGGACGAGTCCGGCCTCGACCAGCTCGCCCGCATCGGCTTCGAGACCCTGGGCCTCCAGACCTACCTCACGGCAGGCCCGAAGGAGACCCGCGCCTGGACCATCGGCAAGGGCTGGAAGGCCCCGCAGGCCGCCGGCGTCATCCACACGGACTTCGAGAAGGGCTTCATCAAGGCCGAGGTCATCTCGTACGCCGACCTCGTCGAGACCGGCTCCATCGCGGAGGCGCGCTCGGCCGGCAAGGCCCGCATCGAGGGCAAGGAGTACGTCATGCAGGACGGCGACGTGGTGGAGTTCCGTCACAGCTAAACAACTGCGCCCGGCGCGCACGCGTCCGGGACATGTCGCTCTACTCGACACCAGCGCGCTCGGACTCAGTCGCGAGTTTTGCCCTGCCGCGAAGAGCCTTGAACATTGTGGTTTTGCCGGTCCGGCAGGGGGCGAACCGGGTTCGGCAAGCTGCGACAGTAAGACAATTCGCTCCCGAATTTGCTAAGCCGAGGTGCATGTTCGGACGAACAAATCGCAGCACGATCAGCCGCCCTCGCGGTTGAGGCACTTGGCCACGTCTGGAATCTTTGAATCGCTATACACGTGAGAGCGAGACGTCGAGGAGTTCCGCCACAGTTAGGTACCTGCCGATCCGATTCGCCCGCTAGCCCACCCGAGGAAGGTGATAGCTGCGCTGGGATCATTGCTACCCGCTGAGTCCGAGCCCCGACAAGTCCTCATCACTGTCCTCGTCGTAGGTATCCAGTGGTTCGAACGGGTCGTCTACGAAGATCTCCTCCTCCCAAGCTCTCGGGTCTGCAAGCAGCTTCACCCCGGCCCCTTGCAGCTCGGCAAACGAGGCGTCAGTCATATCCTCTCGCCCGTCCAAGAAGGCGATGTACCGAGCCGGCCACTCCTCGTCCTTCGCGTAGTCGTCGATCGGATCGGCGAGTGAATCGACGAGCGCTGTCTGTTGCGTCTTGTTAGCCGGCCGAGAAGGCTGACGAAGGAGGTATGCATTGGCGAGTGGATCCCGTGCCGCGACGATTGAGTTCCAGCTGTCATCGGAAATCTCGATCTCCCGCAACCAGGTCAGGTGCAACATCCAGCAGATCGCACTCGATTGGCGATCGTTCGCGTGCTTTCGAAGGAGGGTGTCGATGTCGTCCGCAGCGAGGTCAACATCAATGGACTCGAGCGCATCTACAAGCACTGGAGTCGTGTGGGGGTGGGTAAAGGCGAGCTCGGCCAGACGGTTGAGAACGCGGCCCTGCTCGGCTGGGGGGTAGCCCGCGATCTCCTTGCGGACGCGGGACAATGCCCATTGAATCGCGCTGGCCGTCGGGTCGTTCAACGACATGTCGATTGCTTTGTCAATCATCTCCGATGGGCGAGACACATTTGATCGGCGTAATTCGCGAATCCAGCCGGGTTCATCCGGCAGCGGAAGAGCCTCAACCGTTGTCTTGCGACCGTTGAGCTGCAGGCCGAACTCTCTGAGCGACGATTCGAGGAGGCGGACGAACTCTTCAGCTTCCGTTTCAGTTTTCGTATACGCCACGTAGTCATCCAAGAATCGCTCAAAGCGAAACTGACCGAGCCGCTGATCAACCGATTGAAGGAGTATCTCGGCAACGATCAACGAGGTACCCGGACCAATCGACACGCCCGTTGTTTCGCCCCGTCGAGCAAAGCGCAATGCGCTATCGATCTGATTGGCCGGGAGCCCTGAACCGCGATTTGTTTTCGCAACCTCCTTTCCCAGTAGCGCCCAAGGGATGGAGTGGGTATAGATCGAGTCGTAGAACGCCGCGATGTCGGCGTGAACCCGGAAGCGGCTGCCGACGCCGGGGCGAAGGTGCGGCCTCGTCTGTTGCATCGACGCAACTCGACCGTCAACGTGCTGGCGAATCTGAAACTGTGCTCGGTCCGAGTTCATGCGAGGTGCCACTACAGCGTCCCAGTGTCCCGCTAGCGTCTCCACGAGCGCGGAGTATGGAACGGGATGCGGTAACTCGATGCGTCGTGGGTTCCACCGATAGTGAGCCAGACGGATGTCGGAGACCGAGTAGCCGGGCATCGCTCTAGTGCCCTTGGGGGACCGGTAATTGCCGTCGGTGTGATTGGCGACGACTTGCCCCGAGACGCTGCTTAGGCCCACGGTCGTCAAGCTCGGAGGAAGATCGTCACCGCGGCGCGAGGCACGCGGAATGAAGTTCCGGTCTAGAAGTGCTTGGCGAAGTTCCTCGCTTGACAACTGATTGTCGCTCACGATGAAATGCTAGTGCCATTGGTAGGCACTCTCGAGTTAGGCGATCAACGAGTCTCCGGCTAAATCCACGACAATGGTAGCTTCGTCACGTGATGGAGTTCCGCTTTGGAAATACATCTGGGGGCACGAAGTGAACGGTAGCGACGGCATCGACCAGACTCCGACTGGGAGTGCTGCGTTTGATCAACAGTCGATGGGCGCTGGTCCGTCACTGCAGGACAGGCTGTTTGACCTCCTGCCCGCAGACGGCTCGCTAAAACTGAACGGGGAGCTACTCAGAACCCTTGGTGGAGAGAAAGCCGATTTCTGGGCCGCCCGTGACCTTCTCGTCGAAGACGGCCGTGCCGTCCGCGGGCGGGGTCGAGGCGGCTCGACCGCCCGGGTCCTCGACGCTGCTGTCGTCGGAGATCCGCTGGACGCTAGCAGCAAGGATCAAGTAGCGCCGCGTCAGTCGGAAGAGAGTCTTTACGAGCCACTTAGAGGGGTCCTTCTTGGTGACTGGCAGTCGGAGAAGGGCTACGACTACCTCGCAGTCGAGGACGTTTCCCGCGCTGGGAGGCGCCTCACTGGGGGCAAGTGGACACGTCCAGATTTGGCGGCCGTCGAGGTGCAGGTCTTTACCTACCTGCCCGTGAAGACTCTTTCCGTCCATACTTTCGAGGTCAAGCCGTCCGACATGATCGATGTGACTGCCGTGTACGAAGCGCTGGCTCACCGGCGTGCCGCGACGCATTCATACGTTCTCCTGCACGTTCCGGACGATCAGCAACCTCCTGCTGCGCTCGACGCGGTCATCACAGAAGCGCGACGGCACGGCATCGGCGTCATCGTCTTCGCGGACCCGGCAAATTACGAGACCTGGGACGAGAGAGTCGTGGCTGACCGAGTCGACCCAGACCCGGCTGCCGTGGACGAATTTGTTCGTGTGCAATTGCCTGAAGCAGTGCGAAGCAAGGTTGAGAAGGCAGTCAGGTGATGGCGTTCGACGCGGTGGAGCTCCGTCAGAGCTAGCCCTTTGTCCCGGGCACATTCAAACCCTCTTCTTCTTCTTCTTCTTCTTCTTCCCTTCCACGTCGAGGCGGGTCACCCGACCTCCCCTTGCGTCCGCGTGTCCCGACACGCCGAGACCTGGCACGAGTTAGTCGCGGTGTTACACAGGCAGGTGTAGCCCGTGATTTCCCGGGCTTTTCGGATTGTGTGTTCGGGCGCGGACGGGTCTGAAGGGGTTTGCACGGGCCTTGCCCGACTGACCGAATGAGAAGGCTTGAGGCGTGTCGAGCCAGTTATCCCCAGGGTCATCCACAGGCGCGCTGCCGAAATGGGTGAGGAGGCGGGCAGACTCTTGGTGAAGCCGAGAGCTGGAGACAGCGAAGGCCCTGCCGATGTTCGACAGGGCCAAGGCTGAACCGCTGACACGGCCTGGAAATCCAGTCAGCAGGAACGGAGTTACAGATGGAGTCTAGGTCTGACCCCTATTGGGCGCGCAAGCGCCCCGCGATGTCGAGGATTGAGAGCGCGGACGCACTGCTCGGTCTCGGCACCAACGCCGCCCGGTTGGCCATCATGCTCGTGGTACTGGGCATAACGGTCTGGGAGGCTTTCGGTCACTGACCTTGGGCGGGCGAGCCTCCCACGGGAGGCCCGCCCCTCCTCAATCTGACGGCGATCAACCGGGCCAGCAATCCGATCACATGACGAGGCCATGCGCCTCTTGACGAAGGGTCTCTGGCCCGACCGATGGGATCCGTGTCGGTGCGGCTCCACCGGTGGCCGCCCGAATCGCGGAACGTCACGGTCACGGTTGGCAGGACGCCTCGACTAGTAGATAGTGCGGGCACGGCGATGCGATAGCTGGACTGTTGAAGGTAGAAAAGGCTGCGAGCGAGGTCATCAGAGCGTCGTGCACAGGGCACTGGTCTGCGTCGGGATTGGCAGTATCTCGTCCACGACTTGGTTGTTGACCGTGATGCGGCACCCTGCGTTTCCTCCTGACAGGCTCGCGGTTCCCGCCGCGAGGTACGGATCTGAGAGGTCATACTCGCCGGAGCGGTAGACGTGCTCGTAGGGGAGGGTCACATTCTCCTGGATCTGCGTGCCTTCACGGTTGTATACGACCGTGGCTTCACCGGAACCGAGGAACTCTACTTTGGTCACGAAGACTTCAACGACGGGGGCGGGTGAAGGGGCGGGCGCTGGTACCGGAACGGGAGTTGTGGTTGCCGTGGGGCGAGGCGACTTCGGCATCGAGGTCCAATCTGCGGACGGTCCGCCGCTTGTCGACGACCCCTCGCTCATGGGCTGGTCCCTGCTCGTGCAGCTGGTGAGGACGAGGAGCGCGGCCAATACGGGTACGACCAAGGCACGTGGAGTCATGTCCGTGACAATAGGTCCCCCTGGAACGCAGCGTGGTGTGGTTCAGAGCCGAGACTAGGTAGTGCCACCATTTCAGCTAGTCCTAGTCCTAGTCCTAGTCCTAGTCCGCCAGACCGCGCCGCAGCTGACCATGGCTCTCACGGTGCGGAAATTGAGCAACCCAGGACTCTTCGAGTCGAGTGCTTTTTTCGCTTGGAGTGACTGCCCCGTTACCCCGGCACGGCGGTGGCCGCGCATGACGAGGGCATGCAGAAGTCATTCCTCCATGCCAGTGGTCCTGGCTCCCGTGGTGAAGTTCTCACCGGTACGTC
Source organism: Frigoribacterium sp. PhB116 (assembly GCF_004364285.1). Taxonomy (GTDB): domain Bacteria; phylum Actinomycetota; class Actinomycetes; order Actinomycetales; family Microbacteriaceae; genus Frigoribacterium. The sequence goes on from NZ_SOBE01000002.1 coordinate 666,110, forward strand.
CGACCAGATCATCGAGGCACTCATCGACCTGCACTTCGGTGAAGGCGTCGACCGGCCGACCGCGATGCGAGCGATCGCCGTCGTGGCAGCGACCGAGTTCCAGGCGGAGTCGATGCAGCGGGCGTCGAGCGCCGGCACGTTCTCGCTCGACGGGTGCACGATGACGGAAATCGACCGCCTCACCAGAGACCGGAACATCACAGACCGTGACCCGACTCCCTGGCTCCGCCGCGACGTGCCCCTCGTCCTCGTCCACCCGGGCGCCAACGGGTGGCAGCCACCCCTGGGCAACGTCATGACTCTCGAGCATCAGTCGGCGTCTGCTCTCCTGTTGAGCCTTGCCCGTAGCGGCTACCTCCAGGTGGGCGCCATCTCGATCTGAGGTCTGGCGCCCACGGTGGGTCAGCCGCGCGTGCTGGCCTGACGGCGTCGGGCTGCGCGCTCCGCCCGGGCAGCCTCCTCGCGGTCCTCCCTCCGGTCTGCCCGGATTCGGTTGATGCTCGTGGTCCCGAGCTCGAGACCGTTGCTGCGGAGGGTGAGCTGCAAGTCAGCGGCCGTGAGGTCGTCGTCGTCGAGGAGCCGGGCGAGGTTCTGGCGCGACACCGGGTCCAGGGTCCTGACGAACTCCTGGAACTTGCCGGCGTATCGGGGGCGGCGGATGGGCTGTTCGAACATGCTGTTCTCTTCCTACGTGCGCCATCGGGGGCGCGGTTGAGTCTCTTGTGAAGACGAGGGCTTTCTTCTCCCTCACTCATCAGATGGGTCACGATCGGGCAGAAGTTAAGCCGCCACCCGAGATTCGTCGGCTCGCATGAGCTCAGGCCAGCGGTCCAGGGCTGGGGCACGACTTGGCCAGCACCTGGGGCAGCACCAAACCCCCGAGGATGCAGGCCTGTTTTCTCTTTTCTTCTCTTCAGACCAGCAGATCTAGAGGCAATGGCCGGGCTCCACGGTTCGCAGGTTCTTGCCCGCCCGTCGCTGTTGTTCCGGTCACCTGCCCCAGGCGCTCGACCGCTGGCTGCCCGACCCCTTGTCTGCCTTGCCGGGTCCGGCCTCGGAAAAAAATGCGACCGGCGCTTAACTTTCCGTCGTTTTTGCCCCCTTTCCCTTATGTGCCGCCGAGTGGCGGTGCCCCGGAGACGGGATCACAAGGGGATCGACCATGGGGGAAACCACCACCGAGAGCATGGCTCTCGACGAGCAGGACTGGGCAGCGCAGCACGCTGCGATCTGGGGCAGCCACGAGTGGCCAGCAGGCACGGTCATGAGCATCTGCAGCCAGGCCGTCGACAAGGTCACCGGCGTCAAGGGCGCTTTCCGAGGAATCGCGGCCGTCCCCATCAACGACGCATCAGCTGCCTGGGACGTCCTGGCGACGGCAGCGAGCAAGGGCGACAACGTCTGGGTGGGAGTCGGGGGACTCCGACCCAACTACGGGCCGGGACGGGGCAAGAAGGCCGACGTTGTCGCCTTGCCTGCGTTGTTCGTCGACATCGACTTCAACTCGGGCAGCCACTCCGCGGGCGACAGGAACCCGACGAAGGAACAGGCGCAGCGATGGATCGATGCGGCTCCGCCGGCAACCGTGAAGGTCTTCACCGGAGGCGGCGTCCACCTTTACTTCGTCCTCGACGACCTCCTCGACCCGCACACCCCCGACGGGGCCGCCCTGCTGGACGCCCACAAGAAGTTCTGGATGCAGCTCGCTGCGGAGGACGTCCTCAACATCGACGCGGGAGTCCTGGCCGACGCTGTCCGTATCCTGCGCCCCGCCGGGACCTGGAACGCGAACCAGGGGCGGCGCACCCGGCTCGAGTTCGCTGATGGCCCCCGCTACTCCGCAAACGAACTTCTGACCCGCTACCCGGAGGCGTCGACGCCGGAGTCCCGACCGGCGAAGACCCGGGGCACTGGGCACCTGCCCGCGGCGGCCGGCTCGGCTACCGGGACGTCCGAGCGCATCGGTGACCGCTTCGCGCTGACCGTGCCAGTGAGCGTCTTCGCCGAAGCAGTCTTCGGCGCCGAGGAGCGCCCCCAGAACGGACTCACCTTCCCCGGCCCCGACGGGGACCTCGGCCCACTGGACTCAGCCCGCATCTACCGGGCCACGAACGGTGAGCCGGAGCGGCTGACCATCTTCGACACCACAATCCAGAGCATCTTCGGGCTCGACGGGCAGAACCACTCCTGGTCGTCCTTCGACCTCCTCGCCCACGCCTTCGGCGGCCCCACGGGGTACCGGAGGGCGGCGCGCCTGGTCGCGGACGGCGAACGCGGCGGGACCTGGCCGCTGCCGTTCTTCACCAGCCTCCCCGCCGTGCTCGACCCCGACGTCCTCCGCGCGTTCGGCATCGCACCAGCGCCGCAAACGGTCTCGATGGCGCCACCGCCGGTGACGCCCCTCCCGGCCGTCACCGGGCCGCAGGCCGTTGTACTGGCACCCGTGGGGGCGTGGGCTGACGATGCTGCTGAAGCCAACGACGAGACTGCGCTGCTGGACCTCCTCGGCCCGACCTCCACGTCGACCCCGGTGGCCGCAGCGGAGGCACCTTTGACCATCGCTCGGGCCGTGGCCGACCGTGTTCCCGCCCGGTTCGAACTCGAGGACGGACTGCGCGCCTACGTCTGGGACGAGACCTCAGCAGGAGAGACCCGGCACGGCATCTACAAGACCGTCCGCTTCCAGCTGCCCGACCTGACGCACGGGGAACGCCTCGAGCGGATCAGCAGCTGGGTCGCGTTCAAGAGCCGCAAGACCGAGCAGCTCACCGTCGACACGCAGGGCCGGAAGGTCGTCGCCGCCGAGGCCAAGGTCAGCGTCACCCTCGCGAGGTCCGACGGACGGGTGCGCACCCAGGCCGGCTTCACCACTGCGGAAGCCCATTCCGCCAAGACAGTCGTCGACCGCCTCGACGTCGGCGTCAGCCTCCCCATCAGCACCGTCGCTCGAGAGCAGGTCAGCAACGCCCTGCGTGAGCTCGGCACCGACGGCGGCACCGACGTCGTCGAGGCCTACGGCACTCTCGGCTGGCTGAAGCCCGACGGCGGGGGATGGACTTACCTCGCGCCTGCCGGATCGGTCAACGCCCAGGGGACCGTCCCGGGCTTCGCCGTCGGTAGCCCACCCCGAAGCGAAGAGGACTCCCTCCTCGAAGCGCAGCTCGCCTACGGCTTCCCAGACCTCCCCTCGGACACCACTGCCATCCGGACGGCGGCGTCGGCGATCCCGGCATTCCTCGACATCACGCCCTCGAGTCACGCCGCGTTCGCGATGCTGGGCCTCGCCTTCGCCGCCCCGCTGGCACTCTCCGAGCGGACCAGCGTGTTCCTGGTTAGCCCGCCGGACGCGGGCAAGACGCAGCTGCTGCGCGCCTTCCAGGCGTTCCTCACCGGCAACGCATACCTCTCCTCCTGGACGGGGTCTTCACTGCCGAGCGCGACTGCGCTCGGAGCGTCCATCACCGCCAAGTGGGCGCGTCACGCTGTCAGCATCCACGACGATTTTCGCGTTCCTCAGGACCGCCGGAAGGCCGACGTCGTCAACCTCGCGGTCGCGAACGTGGTCCAGGCCAGTTACGGAGGTGCCGGCTCCGGGGCCAAGTCCACCGTCGACGGCGGACTCAAGACCGCCTCCGAAGCCGAGACCTGCGCCATCATCTCCGGCGAAGCCCTGCCCGGCGGGGGAGTCGGTGTGCTCTCCCGCATTCTCGCCATCGACCTCCCACCCGGAGCCGTCGCGATGACGCCCCGAGACGCGTCCCCCTTCGACACATTCCGCGAGGCACACCCGACTGGAGCCCAGGCGGTCTACGGCGCCTACATCCGCTTCCTCGCCAGCCGCCTCGACACCGCCGGCACCCTCCGCCAGTTCCGAACCACGAACGAGCGTCTCCGAGCGGAGAACGCGCCCAGGGCGGGCCGCTCCGCGAGCAACGCCTCCGTCGTCGGCGCCGGCTGGGCGATGCTCCGCCTCTTCGCCGAGACCGCCGGCTTCGCTGACCTCATCCCCACCCAGGAGCACGTCGTCAAGGCGCTCGACGACCTCGCCGGGGCGAACGCAGCCCTCGTGCTGGACGCGAACCCCGCGCAGGCCGTCGTCAACGCCGCACGCGACACCATCGCCTCGAAGACCGGTCACATCGCCCTGCACGACGGCAGCATGCCCACCGGGGAGGAAGCGACGCGCCTCGGATGGCAGTGGACGGCCCGCACGGCGACCGCCGGCGTCTACGAGCCCACCCGCTTCGAAGTCGGCGTGCTCTCCGAGGACCGCCAGTACGTCGTCCTCCGCAACCAGGCCGTCACGGACCTCAAGCGGCGAAGCCCAGCCCTAGAAGGCCTGCCGATGGGGCAGCTGAACGCTGGCTTCCTCAGCCTCGTCAAGGACGGAACGACCCCGGGAGGCAAGGCCCCCCGCGCCATCGCTGGCGAGACCCGCCCCCGCGGCTACGTCCTGCCCGCCAGCGCCTTCGACCTCTGACACCCAACCTGCCGCATGCCCAATCGGTAGGAGCACCCGCGTCCTACCGACGAAAGGAACACCTCATGACCTGTCACCTCAACTGGGGCCAGCCCCGTCCCCGACCCCCTCCGGAAACCGCCATTTCCGCCCCATGTCTCTGTTGTGAACCTGCCACCCAAGCGAACGCCACCCGGCGCATCGTCCGGCCGGTCGAGCAAACGCTTACTCACCTCAGGACACACAGTGGCCATCACCTTCCTCCGCACCACCCGGGCGCTCACGCGCCAGCGCGAACTCGACCTTGCGCGCCGTATCGCCGCTGGCTCGAAGCAGGCGACCTTCGAGCTGGCCAACGCGGTCGGCCCTCTCGTCCTCGCACAGGCGGCCAATGTCTCGAGGACGCATCCGACCGTCGACCGGGACGACCTCGTTGCCAGCGGTTGGCTCGGCGCCGCCAAGGCGGCGGCAGCCTTCGCCCCGGACGCGTCCTCGGAAGCGTCAGAGGCACCCCAGTTCCCGGCCTACGCGGCCTCGTACGTGCGGGCCGAGATGATGCACGAGGTCCGCCTCTTCGTCTCGCAGGTCTCCATTCCCGAGCATGTCTTCAAGGGAAGAGGGGGCAAGAGCGAAGCCAGGACTGCGATGCAGCCGTGGCGGGAGGCGTTGTCCCTTGACGTCCTCGGCTGGGAACGAGAGCCCGCTTCTCGTGACCGCGGCATGGCCCGGGCAGAGGTCGCCCTCGATGTGCACCGGGCCATCAACAAGCTGCCGGCCCCGCAACGCCACATCGTCCTCCAGGGCCTCGCAGACGTCGCAGGCAAAGACACGGCAGCGGAGCTACGAGTCAGTTCCGCTCGAGTGTCTCAGCTGCGACGCGCAGCCCACGAGACCCTGCGCGACTCGCTGCAGGACCTCAGGGCTGCGGCCTAAATAAACCGCGCTCTCTGCCCCACTTCCCCTCTGGGGCCACCAACGGCCATCCACATATCCCGGCGCTCGTCCGGGCAGACAAGAAGGAACAACCATGAACACCCACCGCAAGACCTGCGTCTACTGCGACGTCATCCTCGCCACCGTCGAGTACGACGACGAGCTCCGCGCCTCTGGCCTCCGCCCGCAGCTGGAAGGCGCCGAAGGCGACGAGGTCCGAGCAGCAGCCGTCACCATCGTCACCGCCCGGAGCTACAGGCACACCGACCACGACTACGAGACCTGCCGCTTCGCCGAGCTCATCGGCGAATGACCACCTCGAGTACCCGCTCACGCGGCCCACCTGGCAAGTCCATGGCCGCACCTGCAGCCGCATCCCGACCAGATGCAACCACCTCATCCATCGCAACGCACCACACCAACAACACCAAGGAGAACCACATGTCCCGCAACCGCATCGACCCGTCGTCCCTCATGACCCCGAACGAGATGGACGACTACGAGAAGTACCGCTGGGCGATCGTGGTCGAGGTGACCGGTACCGACGAGCTCACCCCCAAGCAGTTCGCAGACCACACCAACACCATGAACAGGGGCCGCGCGATCGAGCGCACGGTCGCTCGACGCCGCGCACGCCAGACGCCGAAGATCCTGTAGCTCGGTGAGGCAGGCCGGTTCATTGTCAACTGCAAGCCAGCAGGTGACAGAGAACCGGCCCGGGGGGCACCCATGAGCGAACTGCTCCCGGACTCGGCTGAAACCGAGACGTCGACCGCACGCTGCGTGCTCGACAAACTGCCGGATACTCACGGGCCAGGCCGTGCTCTGCGGACCACCTCGGGGACGTGAGAATCGCCCACGACGTGTCACATCTACTTCGCCAGCCCTACTGCTCCTCTCGGACCTCGCCCCCTGTGCGCGGCATCAGGGAGCGGGCAGCTTGTAGCCGTCCACGGGCCGCATCTCTAAGCCTGCAGGTAGGCGTCCCCAGGTGAGCCACGAGAAGAACACGTCCACGCACGTCGCGGGGTCCAACAGCACGTTCGGGTCGGCAACCGAGGCGTGCGGCCAAACGTCACCCGCACGCGTCACGACAACTGGTTCGGCAGACGGTGCGCCAGCCAGTGCGACGATCCCCACGCCGCTGTCGAAGCCCACCTCGAGGAGGAGCGGCGTGTGTCTGCCACCGGTGCACTGAGCCCACCGATACGCAACTCCGCCCTTGGCAAGGGGCTGAACGATCAGGTAGCCGGCTCGAGCTGAACCGACCCGGTCGACGAGCCCGCGCACGCCTGGCCACGGCGTGACGCCGAACGAGGCCGGGAACCGCCATTCGACCTCAGCCTCGGCCGCCTCACCAACAGTTGAAAGCTCGAGGTCACGCAGATTTGATTCGAGAGTGAGGCTCATCTCCATCCATGCGCGGCTAGTCATTCCCTAGTCGCTTGAGAACGAAAGCCTCCTCGGTATGTCAGACGCTTTTGATGGCGAAGTCCCATTGGCCACGACGGCGCTGACCTCATGGAAGGGGGCGTCCAGGCGGGCCGCACGCATTTCAGCTCTCGCTCGGCGACCGCCGAATCCGGCTTGTGAAGCACCTGCAGGCGCTTCTGCTGCTGAAGCTGAAGCTGAAGCTGAAGCTGAAGCTGAAGCTGCAGGGGCTTGGCGCGGTCGACACCAGGAGCTCCTGGTCTCAGGTCTAGTGCTAGGAGTGATGGCTATCTCTCATAAGGCTCGTCAGCAGGACGCCTTCCGAGCTTCGAAGAGCGACATCACCTCTGCCCACTGGACGAGAGCTGCCTGCCTCCCCACAGTGTGACGACTGGTAAGGAAATCGCACTGCGACCACACGTGACCTGCGTTCGCCGCGACAACCTGTCGCCAGACGGTGCGTCAGCCGGGGCGACCATCCCCACAGCGCTGTCGAAGTCGACCTCGACAAGGAGCGGCGTGCGGTTGCCGCCCGTGCATTGTGCCCACCGGTACGTGTCGCCGGGCATGAGAGCGGGCTCCGCGATGAGGGAGCCGGCTTTCGACTGACCGACCCGGTCGACTAAGTCGCGTACGTCTGGCTCGCAGTCACGGCTGGTGTGGGGGTGTGGGGGGTGTCTACGTTCCCGACCAACGAGGTCGCTGAGGGCATCGACGCCGAAATCGGAACCGACGCGCACAAGCCATGCTGCTGAGGGAGGCTGTCGGCCATGAGCCGAGACGTGGGGCGCCTTATGCGCCCGCGCAATCGGCCTCGGTACAAGCCGGTCTCGGCGATGACGAGCGTGAGGTGCCGTGTGCGCGCCAGATGGCTTGCAGGTCGTAGGTCTTCACGGCTTGGCGCATCTTGGCGACCGCCTCGCCTGAGTATCGCGGGTGCTTCTGAGACACGAAGACGAACGTGTGAAGGTAAGCCTCACCGTCATCATGGAGTGCGATCGTCTCGGCAAGGTTACCGAGTGGTGAGTTGCGTGTGCGGACGACCCCTCGACGTAGGAGTTCATAGAGGACTGCGACATGTGATGCAAGCAGCTGCCGAACGGTCAGCTCCTGTGGGCGGAACGGCAATGCCACCCCTTCCGCGAGGTCGGCGCCCGACTCGCGTGGGCTCATGCAGCCGCCTCCTGATAGCGCAGCGGCGGCAGGTTCTGCACGATGCGCACTGTCTCAACGCTGACGGTCACGATGCGTTGAATCAGCTCGACGATGTATGACGGGTTGCCGTGCTCGGCGCCCCATTCGTTGGGGTCGTTGACAATGCCGGAGGCCTTGTCGGTCTTGACCTGGTATCGCTCGAGGATCCAGTCGAGTGCGGACCGTGAGCCGAGCTTGTAGTCATGCGCCTCTGCCGGAATGCCGGTGATCGTCAGGCCCGGCGTGACCGTGATCTGCGTCCGGTCAAGGTTGCCGGGCTTCCCGCCGTACTTCATCTTTGTTACGCGGAGGTCAGCAGGCACCGGGCCGCTGAACGTCAACGGGTACAGCGGCGCGGCCTCGTACCCGAGGTGCAGTTCCGACAGCGCTCGTCCGGCGGCGGCGAACGAACGGAAATCGGCCGGATCGGTGAGCTCAGGGATGCGGGGCAGCATCTTCTTCAGGTCCGCGTCGAACTCACGCCGGTAGTCCTCGGAGTGCAGCAGTCCATAGACAGCGAAGAACACGTCGTCCGCGGTCACATCCGCGCCGTACAGTTCCTGGTGCCGGCCGAGAGCGGTTTCGGTCACGTTGTCACGGCGCTGCGGTCCGTCGAACATCGCGAACGTTCCCCCCTGTGGCTCGACGTCGTACACGTACCGTGGGAAGAACTGGCCTCCGGAACCGGCCCCGGTCAGGTGTAGATCAGGGAGCGCATCGAGCGCTAGAACTGAGAAAGGGACGGCTGAGCCAGCGCCAACGTAGTAGAAGCCCCAGTTCTGCTCGCCAGCCGGAAAGACTCGCGGCAGCTGCCCCCGGCGGTCATTGAGGGCGTCATCGAAGTAGACATTCTGAAGTTCAAACGGTCTGTACATGGCTTTACGCACAGAACTCGAATTGAACTTGATGGATTCCTGACGCATTGCGCGGGGGATGAGCCCAGAGGACCAACTGATCTCAGTCGGATTCGAATGGAGCCCGGACGGTGCCTTGACCTCACCGGACGCTACTCGCTCGACCTCGCGTTCATACACCTCGACAAGCTTTGAGACGTTGCTGACTAGCGAGGCGTGTGACGAACTGAATACCCAAGAGTCCCGGTTTGTCTTCAAGCCTCCAGAAAATACGCGGAATATGGCCGCCTCTGGGGAATTGCGGTCCCCGATGGGAGTGAATTTTTCGAAGGCATCGTTGCGGTGGTTGATCCAGTCGCCATGCACGTTCGGGGTGATCTGCTGCCACGGCACACCGTCAGAGTCGCCGTACTGTTCGAGGAGGCCGAGCTTGTCGTCGCGGGTGAGGTAGTCGCCGACGTCGCGATAGTGAATCGTGCCGGACGATGGCCTGCCAGGGTTCTTCACCAAGATCGAAATGGATACACCAACTCGAACATTGAAGACATTTCCCCCCTCGCGTTTGGCGAGATCACCAGCGGTCCGAGAATTGCCGCGGAGGTTGAGGATATAGAGCTCAGTGAATTCGTCTTGGAGGGTGAGTCGGAGGCCTGCGGCGGTGTTGCCGTCGAGGAAGCCGCCGTTGGTGACATAGGCGACGATGCCGTGGTCCTTGATCCGGTCGGATGCCCAGCGGATGGCGCGGATGTAGGAGTCGTAGAGGCTGTTTTTCAAGGTAGCCGTTGACCGTGCCGCGTAGGTGGTGGAAATGCGCTTGTCGAGATAGGGGTACTTGATGTTCTGGTTGTTGTCGTTGGCGGAGTCTTGCCCGGATGAGTAGGGAGGATTGCCGACGATGATGCGGATGTCGAGGGCGTTCTGCTGCTTGACGCGTTCGTTGTTGTCGCCGAACACGCCTTGATCGTCGTAGGTGTCATCGTCTTCGGCGGTCTGGAACGTATCGGTGAGGACCACGCCGGGGAACGGCACGTACTCGCCGCCCTGCAGGCCGTTGTAGGTGGCTTCGATGTTCACGGCGGCGACGTAGTACGCCAGCAGTACGATCTCGTTCGCGTGCAGCTCATGCCGGTACTTGTGAGCCAAATCGGCCGGGTTGATGAGCCCGGACTGCAGAAGTCGGACGATGAAGGTGCCGGTGCCTGTGAACGGGTCGAGGACGTGGACGCCGTGGTCCGTCAGGCCGGCGCCAAAGTGGTTGCGGGAGAGCCGGTCTGTGCTGCGGAGGATGAAATCGACGATCTCGTTGGGTGTGTAGACGATGCCGAGCCGTTCGGAGGTGCCTCGGAAGGCGCCGGTGAAGAACTTCTCGTACAGCCGCTTGATGATCGTTTGGCGTCCGGCCGCGTCGGTGACCCCGGCAACGGTGCGTCGGACGCCGGCGTAGAACGCGGCGAGTTCGCTGGATTCTGTGGTGAGGTTCTGCTCCTCGAGGGCGTCGACCATGCGCTGCATGACCTGCGACACCGGGTTGTGGTCGGAGAAGGCGTGACCGGCGAAGAGGGCGTCGAAAACGGGTTGGGTGATGAGGTGCTGGGACAGCATCTCGATCGCCTGCGGTTCGGTGACACCAGGGTTGAGGTTGTCCTGTAGCCCCTTGACGAAGCGGGTGAATTCGGTGCGGAGACTTCCGTTGGAGCCGTCGACGAGGTTGGTGATGCGGTTGATCTGACGGCCGGCGATGTCGGCGACGTCTTTGGCCCAGTTTTCCCAGTAGTCGCGCTCACCGACTTTGTCGACGATGCGGGCGTAAATGGCGTTCTGCCAGTCCGTGCCGAGGACGCTCATGTCGAGCGGAATCTGCGACGTCTCCGGAGTCGCCGTGCCCGGTGCGGGTTCGGGGAGGTCAGAGTCGGTGTAGTTGGTCGCGATGACCGGGCCGGTATCGGTGCGGCCGTTGAGGTCGATCTGTTCGATTTTCGCTTCGAACCGTTCGTCGTGTGCGCGGAGTGCGCGAAGGACGTCCCAGACGACTTTAAACTTGGTGTTGTCGTTGAGTGCTTGTTCGGGTGACTGCCCCGCTGGCACTGCGATCGGTAGGACGATGTAGCCGTAGTCCTTGCCGGGAGCTTTGCGCATGACGCGGCCGACGGATTGGACGACGTCGACGGGGCTGTCGCGGGAGTTCAGGAAGATCACTGCGTCCAAGCTGGGCACGTCGACACCTTCGGAGAGGCACCGGGCGTTGGTGAGGATGCGGCACACGTTCTCACCCGCCGTGTCGGCTTTCAACCACTCGAGCTTCTGGTTGCGCTCGAGGATGTTCATCCCGCCGTCAACATGGTCTGCCTCGAGGCGGAACGTCTGCTCATCGCCGTCGGCGTCCCGGTCGATGCGGCGTCCGGCGATGCTGTCCGCGCGGACCCCGTCGACCCCGTCGTAGCCGTTGAGGTATCCGCGGACGGTTTTCGAGTCGGCGATGGACCGCGAGAACGCGACCGCTCGGCGGAGCGGCTTGTGCGCGTTCGGGGCGGTCGTGTCGATGCCCTGAACGCCCCTTTTGGCGAGGCCGTTGTAGATACCGACGATGCGGGCAGCGTCAGGGATGTTTAGCTCCCCGTTGGCGGCGAAGGTCTCCTGGAACGCGGAACCGATGGAGTCCTCATCGATGGTTAGGACCAGGACCCGATAGTCGGTGAGGAGGTCCCGTTCCACGGCTTCGCCGAACCCGAGCCGGTGGAACACCGGCCCGAACACGGCCTCGTCGTCCATCGAGTACAGCACCGCCGCGTTCTCATCCGCCTGGCTGCGGGCCGACTCGGCGTAGATCTTCGGCGTCGCAGTCATGTAGAGCCGCGCCTGCGCCTGGATCGACTCGTCCGAGTGGACGCGGAGGAACGCGGACTCCTCAGCGCCTTGCCGGATGAACCCAGCGGTCCGGTGCGCCTCGTCGCAGATCACCAGGTCGAAGGGCGCCAGCCCCTCGGCCTGCGCTCTCGCGATGACATCAATCGACTGGTACGTGGAGAAAAACACGGTCAACCCATCGGGCGCCGAGCTCTTTGCGACCTCAGTCAGCAGCTGCGTGGTATTCGTTGTTGCCGGGTAGGCGAGGTCAGCGACAGTGAAGTCCTCCGAGACCCGGCCTACCTTGCTGTCAGAGCAGACGGCGAACGCCCGCATGTCCATGGCCCGTTCCGCAGACCACTCCTTCAACGTCTGCGACAGCAACGCGATCGAGGGGACTAGGAACAGCACTGACCCGCCGGCGCCGGCGATCTCCTCGGCGATGCGGAGACTGGTGAACGTCTTCCCCGTCCCGCATGCCATGACCAGCTTTCCGCGGTCATGGTCAGCGAACCCGCGCTGGACTGCGTCAAGAGCTTCCTGCTGATGCGCGCGGAGCTGCTTTTTCAGCGGCGATGCGACCTCGTCGGGCTTGTCGAACGAATACGTCGACCAGTCGATGTCGGATTGATCGAACTCGTCGACTGGGATCTGGTTCGAAGGCAGTCCCTGCCCGACCATCGCGTCCTGCGCGTTCTTGCCCAGTGGGGCAGTCGCGACCACGATCCTGGATGTGAAGGGGTGCTTCCCGGACGCGGTGAAGAACGAGTCCAGATCCCCTTTCTGAATGGTGGATGCGGGGGCGTAAAATTTGCACTGGATCGCACACCAACCGCCGCCATGTCGTTCGCGGGCGACGAGGTCGATTCCGGTGTCGGGCTTGCCGTCGCGGCCGGGCCAGTCCTGCCACAGCCACACTTCGTCGAACCGTGCCGTCCACGTGGGGTCCGTCGTCAAGAACACCCTCGTCAACCGCTCAAACAGGCGCCCCTTCGTCCGAGCGTCAGGCGCTATTTGCGCGTACTCGGCAAGCAGATCATGGATCGACGTCATTGTTCGTACCCCTCATAACATCCAACACGCTCAGAACCACCGGGTCGGTACGAGCACCCCTGATGGTATCCGCCCGACCGAGCCACCCTGGTTTACCGCAGCACGTCTGCGGTCGGCGGCGACGTCCGCTCCCAGACCGCCGCGTACGGTTCCCGGGCCTCACTCCACAGCGCCCGACGTGCAGCATCTGCGTCCTGGAAGATGGCGTAATCCGGAGCGAGGACGACGAACTCGTGCGGGATGACCCGCCCAGCACGGTCCGTACGTCCATCGGGATCAGGAAAGCGCACCGCAAGCGTTTTATCGCGTCTCGTAAAGGTCTCTGGCATGCCTTCTGTCCCGGCGAACGCGTCCTCGTACACCGCGAGCGGGTTGGCCAGGCCTGCCGTGTGGAGGAAGCGAAAACCCCACGTTTTCCCGCGGGTGGCCCAGAGGTAGTTCACTTCGGGCTCTCGATCAACATCTTGTCGTCGACAGCTTGATCGAGCTCGAGGCGGAAACCGAGGAGTACTGCGGTCAGGAAGTCGTGCCGGGCTTTCGCAGCGTTGTAGGCGTCCTCCAGCTTGTCGCGGCTGTGATCGAGCAGAGGGTCCAGGACGAACGGCAACGCCACTGTGATGAGCTTCAGCGGGCCCGGCAGCTTCACTTTGGTCGCGATGAACGCTAGGACCGGACCTGACCGGTCCAGTAGCTCCTTCGCAACCTTGCTGCTACGTCGCATCGCCCCTGCCCACCGCACGTATCGGGAGAACGGCAGCATTGCAGCGATCGGCAGCATCAACCTAACGCCGATCTGCCGGTCAACGTCGATCTTCCCCGGCTCGAATTGCGCCGAGGACAGCAGGACGAAGTCCTCGCCCAGCGAGAAGGCTTCCGGCTCCTCGACGAACGCCGAGAGCTCTTCGTGTAGCAGCGTCATTTCGTGGCCGGCCTTCTCCACTACAAGGTCGCGAAACCCCGTCACGTCCATCTCGGGCAACAAGTCTGCCTTCGTCAGCCCGAACAGCCAGACCCGGGGGAAGCGCGCTAGCTGATTCCCATCGGGCAGTAGCTGGCCGCGCACCTTCGAGACATGGGCCATGTACTTCGTCAGCAGCGCTTTCAAGTACCGCTCCTCCTCGCCAGCGTTGTCGACAAGCCGCTGCGCATCGACAAGCAACACGGCCACGTCTGAGCCGACCAGCGCCTGGAACGTCTCGCCCCGACGAACGACTTCCTCCGCGGTCGAGGGATCTTCCTCGAACCATTCCCCGGGATAGTCGTGCCAGACCAGCCGCAACTCCTCGGCTGCCGGCTTCTTGCCCTTCCCACCTGTCATGGGGCGACGCGTGACCGAGAACACGTACCGGGTCGCGGCAAAGCGAGTCGACTCAGGAGCGATGCCGGAGTTCCTCATCCCAAGGTAGTTCTGATGCAGCCGATTCCTCTGCGCAGTGTCGTCCGCCGTGATCTTATACAAGCGGTCCTGCACGAACGCGGGCTCTTGCGCGGCGCCATAGAACGACGACAGCAGCACAGTCTTCCCGCTGCCCGACTCGCCGAACACGGCGATTTGCTGTTCCCGAGCAACTTTGAACTCTTTCATACCTCGAATCTAAACCGACGCCTCCCCTTGCTGCCAAGGACCACCCGCCTAGGTGCTCGCGACATCTGCATCTACTCCGAGGAAGACCTCGACTGGGTCGCGGCGGAACTTACGCCCGCACGGTGAAGCGCCACTTATTCGCCCTGCTCGCCCTTTCGCTCGTCTAAACAGTTGCGTGCAGTTACATCTCGATGGTTCTCGATAGCAGTAACCGCTTGAAGGGCTGCCGGCCGTGCCGGGCTGGACCTGCGGCTTCGGCTTCCCTGCAAGTCCCGCAACGACGTGACTAGGGATCAGAAGCATTCGATGTCTGGCGGCAGGTTGCGTCGTCCGGAAGGGACTGAACCCCACGTTTACCCCGCGTTATGCGCGGGACACGGTGGGACATGGCGGGGTCACGCTGAGTGGCACCCACGCGAACTTTCATTCCCAGACCGGCTTGTTTCCAAGGGAAGGGCTAACGGATAAGGGCCGCGGCTTGAGGTAGCCCCAAGGAAAGGGGTTCAGGTTCGACTACTTGATATCTAGCGAGGCGTCCTGCTTCTGGGGCAACTGTCGGAGCCGGCGATAAAGCGTTGCTCGCGACATCCCGAGATCTTTGGCGACTTGGGTCGCGGGCTCGCCAGCATCGAGTAGCCTCGCCGCGTTGACGATCTGTGAGGTGGTGAAGGCTTGCCGGCGGCCGCCGAGGTCCTTTCCTGCGGCGCGTCGTTTCGTGACTGAGTCTGTAATGCGTTCTCGTTTGATCTGCAATTCCATTTGGGCAAGCGCTGCCATCACGGTGAAGACCATCGAACCCATCGGGGTGGATGTATCGACGTCGCCCCCACCGAGGTTCAGCACGCGGAGCGACGCACCGCGAGCGTTCAGATCATCCGCGAGATTTAACATGTTCTGAGTTGAGCGTCCGAGACGGTCAAGGGTCGTTATTAGAAGCGTGTCTCCTTCATGGAGTGCGTGCAGGGCCTGATCCAGTGACGGTCGGCTTGCTCGCGCCCCTGAGGCACCACGATCGACATAGAGGTCATCGCGCCTAACTCCAGCTGCCATGAGGTCAATTTCCTGCCGGTCCGTATCTTGTTGCCGCGTCGACACCCGCGCGTACCCAATTAGCTTGGCCACATCGATCCACCTGTCTCGTAAGCATGCTTTGTGACACTCATTATGGCAGGTACTTGAGGCACACGGTTACAAGACATGTCTCGGCTGAAAATCTGAGGGCCGATGGCGGCGATGGTAAGACGCCTCGTATCCCTAGGGACGCGAGACTGGGGTCCAAGCCCGCACAAGGTGAGCTATGTTCATTCCCATCGTCAGTGGGGAGTCCATGTGCATATTCGAACGGTCCGCATCCAAAACTTTCGCTGTCTTGAGGATGTTGAGGTCATATTCAGTGAGGTAACGAGCTTCATCGGTCCAAACGGGGCTGGAAAGTCAACTGTGCTTCGGAGCCTGGATTGGTTCTTCAACGGGGACAAGGGTTCAGGACTCACGGTTGAAGATGTATTTGCCGGGGCGGGGCCGAGCGCGCCAATTTCGGTCAGCGTGACGTTCGATCGCCTGACTGATAGCGACCGACAAGCCCTCGGCGTCAAATATGCTCCGGCCGGCGCGGCGACGTTCACGGCAACACGGACCTGGGCTGCGGGCGAGGACAAAACATCGGGTGTTGGGGGTGTGTTTCCTCCCTTCGAGGCAATTCGCTTGGAGACCAGCAAGACCGAGCGGCGGAAGGCCTATGCGGCCTTGGCGGAAAGTCAGCCAGATCTCGAACTCCCACCGTGCCGGACCGGAGACGAGGTGGACATCGCGATGTTGGAGTGGGAGACGAACCACCCCGCTCAGCTGACAGCCTCAGACCTGCCCTCAAATCATTTCTTCGGTTTCAACGGCAAGAACGTGCTTTCGGGCATCTTCGATTTCGTATTCGTTTCAGCAGATTTGCGCGCGGGGGAACAAAGTATCGAAGGCCGAAAGACCGTTCTTGGCCGAATCCTAGAACGGACTCTTCAGCGGCAAGCTTTGGATGATGCCTACGAGGCTCTTGCCGAGGAATTTGGGCAACGACAGGAATCGATCAACGCAGACCATCTCGACGAACAACTACTCGACCTTGGGAGCGCGCTCAGCGCAGAAGTCGGTGCATTCACTGCCGGAAAGACAGTGCGCTTGACGGGCCTCGCACCTGAACTTAAGCCCACTTCTCCCGCAATCCGCATGGCCATTGTCGATGCTCTCTCGGAAACGAGCATTGAGCGCCAGGGCCATGGATTTCAGCGAGCGCTGCTCATTGGGGCCCTCAAATTATTGGCCGAACGCCGAGAGGGTGACAATACTGGCAGCATCATCACCCTTGCTATTGAAGAGCCCGAACTTTTCCAGCACCCAACGCAGGCGAGAGTTTTTGCCAACGTGCTTCGTAGTCTGGCGTCCGACGAGCAGGCTGGAATACAGGTCGCTTACGCGACCCACAGCCCCTACTTCATAAACGCCTCATACTTCGACCAAGTGAGACGGGTCACTCGCCAGTCCACCTCAGGCGCCGTTGGTCGCGTCGTGATCAAGGGAGCCTCGCTCGCAGATGTGAAGGCGGACCTAGCAGGATACGTATCTACCGACGCGCTGATGGCCCGTTGGGATCAAGTTTGTACTGCAAACCTTGCAGAAGCTTTCTTCAGCGATGCCGTCGTGCTGGTCGAGGGCAGCACAGACAGGGCAATTATTGACGGAGCGGCTAGGCGGATTGGCCCCGTGCCCCTAGAGCACCATGGTATTGCCGTCGCAGAGGCCAACTCGAAATCGAATCTATTCGTTCCTCATGCCATTTTGAAGCGCCTGGGCATCCCCTCGCTCGTGGTGTTCGACAATGATCTAAAGAGTGGCGCACGAGCTGGAGCGAAGAACTACGACCCGCCAAAGTCTCCCGAGGAGCGGGCCAAAATCGAAGCTAATGAAACCAAGCAGCAGGCGGCGACTAATGGGAAGCTCTTGAGCTACTTCGGCCTCGCGCACCAGGATTTTCCTACGGGGAAGATCGCGGATGACCTGTTCGCCGTCGACGACAACCTCGAAGATGTCCTGAATCGAGAGTGGCCCGATTGGGAAGCTGCCAGAGCGAAAATCGTCGCTGCTGGAAGAGGGGCTCCGAAGAAAAACGCCGCGACATATCACTTAGCCGCGGCGGAAAGCATCAGTATGCCCGGGCCGTCTGTCGAAGCCATCGTCCTTCTGGCGCGCCGATTAGTCAGCTGAGGCTGGGTTGTCTACACCAATCGAACACCGGTGATGCAGCCGGGCTCTTGCCGCGCAGGTGGTGTACGACCGTCGATCAGGGCCTTCCCCTAGTCGCTCGCGAAGTTATGCCGCTTTTGCGTATTCGACGGGCGTGAGCGCCAGGACGATGGCGGTGAGCTGACGCGGGCTCAGTGGAGGCGCTTCAGAGGCTAGGCGGTCCATTCGCTGCTCAAGCGACTCAATTGCAAGGCGAGGAAGCATGTTCATGGAGGGGCCATGCGCGGACGCGTTGCGGAGGCCAAATTGAGGCTGTTCCTACCGCCGCAAATACATGGCCCAGGCCACGCCAGGTCGGCCAGTGGCCTATACGCGGGCTTTCGCAGTAGACGCGAGCGTCCACTCCCCGCACAACTTTCTGGCTGCCGACGACGCGCAGCTCGATGCCGTCCCCTTTTGCGTCACGGGCGGAACGCAAGATGGTCGTGTCTAGAATCGGGTAGCGCGATCTGGGATACCAACGCACGCGGTGCTTTAGAGCGCGAGCTCAATGGGCCTCCGCGGAGTCAGTGGCCGGTCCCGTTCCATACGACCTCGACAGTTTCTGGGTCGAAGCCCTTCCGCCCGACTGGTGCTGGGTGCAGCCGAACAGTCATGAGCGCGTGCGCGATAGCGCGGCGCCGGTCAATCGTCGCTTCGCTCCAGCTCCGCGCCGGCTCGGATCCGAGGATGGAAGCTACTGACCCCTCGCTCAAGCCACGAGCCCGTTCCGCTTCGACGTCGCCAAGCTCGATGAGGATTCGTCGGCGCTTCTCCGCATAGACGGCTGCTGGTACTAGGTCGTTGTAGTAGTCGGAATCCACGAGCTCGAGCTTGGCTGTCAGTTTGGCGACCTCGGTGCTCAGTCGCCGAGCGGCCAGATCGTCGGTGGGCCTAAATGCCGAGAGGAGATCAGGGCGTGCGAGGCGACGCAGGATGATCCCCTCTATGTAGGAGTCGACATGCTCGGCTGTGCGGGCAACGTGTCCGCCGGCTCGGCACCAATATCGTCGACCTGTCGAGGTCATAGGTGCCGAACAGATCCCACACTGCCAAAGCCCAGACCCAAGGTACTTTCGCGCCGTCGTCCCCATATTCCTCTTTCGGCCCGGCTCGCTCAGCCTTGCCTGAACAAGGTCGAAATCGTGGCTCTCAATGATGGCTACCCATTCGCCTGTGACGCCCGTTGCCTTGCCGCCCATGACGGCCCGTCCTGCGTAGCGAGGGTTGGTAAGAATTGAACGGACGGAGCTCGGTGACCAGGTTCCTGCGTCAGGGGCGGCTGCGTTCGCATGTCCGAGCGTCGTCGTTTTGCGCCGCGGCTGCGCGGAGGACTCCGTGAGCGACCTGGCAATTCCCTTGAGCGTTTCGCCCCTGACAAAGTCGGTGAAGATGCTGCGGACGATGGTGGCCTCGTCCTCGATGACCTCGCCGCCTTGCGTGTAGCCGGTAAGTCGGACCCCGCCCTTGAAGAGGACGCCGCGTTCAAGGCGGTCTGCGTTTGCTCGTTTCTGACGCTCGCCCTTGCGCTGAGCTTCGAAGCGGCCGATGCCGGCGAGCATCGTCGCCCGAAACTCGCCGTCTGCGGTCGACAAGTCGATCTCGCCGTCGACGGTGAGGACCTTTGCGCCGGCATCGATGAGGACGTTGAGGTCGCGAGTTGTCCGCAGTAGTCGGTCCAAATCGACTGCTACGACGTGGGTGATGGTTTGAGTCCCCAAGTCGCCGAGCATTCGGTGCCACGCGGTGCCAGGGCCTCGCGGCTTGCTCGCGCTCAAGTCGTTGTCCACGTACTCATCGACCAGATGCCACGCTCGGGCCGACACGAGCTGAGAGCATCGCTCTCGCTGTCGATCTATGCCTTCCTGCTTGTCGAGGCTCTGGCGCAGGTAGATTGCTGTCAGCGGACCGCTCATCTTATGAGCATAGGTCTTGATGTCTATGTGCAACGGAACGTGGTGGAGTTCCGCTTCAACAACTAGTCCTCTTACGCCATGACCTATTTCTTCGCTGCAGCTAATACCGCCCCGACGAACGCCTTGTCGCTCGGTTCTGTCCTGCTAATCGTGCTGCCCGCAACAATCGCTCTAATGGGCGTTGTCGCGTCCACGGTGGTCTCTACGGTCACCACCCATCGAGCGGAGGACCGTCGCGCGAGGAATGCCGTTTTCAGCCAAGTTCTCGAAGCGGGTCGCGCAGCGGAGCTTGAAGCGTTGTACGCCACAGCCGACTTCATAGCACGTCTCAAGGAGTTCAACAGGGCCATGATGGGGAACAGCGGAGAAGGCGAAGATGATGATAAGTCATCGGCCGCCTTTTCCAACTTTGTGGATGCCTTCGATGGCTTTGACCCTCTGACGAGGGCTGCCGTGACGGTTGAAGCGCTAGGCGCCACGTCTGTTTCCGATCGAATCGACACTATTCGTAATGAGACCCTTTCCTACGCAATGGCGCTTCGACCGCCCGTCTTCTATGCGGAGCAGGCCCGTACCTTCGAGGCGCGCGTCGACTCGTTGATGAAAGACCTCATCGAAGAAGTTCGCCGAGACTTCGGCGTTAATGAAGCGCGAGCTATTCACCAAGGCAAGAGAACCCGCAGGGTAGGGCAGTGATGCTTGAACGCGATGTGGCGGAGTTCGGTCACATCTAAACCATCGTGTCAAGCCTGTCGGGCGCGACCAGCCGTGTTTCCTGGCTCAATGGTCGGCACTGTTGTGAAAGTGAACGGTGCGTCCCAACCTTCTTGCTCGATGAGCTTCGACAGCGGCATAGACAGGTTCTCCTGTAGTTCCGGATGATCCGCGATGTCGTTAAGGCGCGATGCGATCATGTGGATGCCCAAGAGCTTGGTGTCCGGTGCGGCCACGTCACGACGTATCGCCATAAGGAGATCAGCCATGAGGCGGAAGGTCACCATCATCGGCGGATTGCCATTGGCTGATGTCCTGTATCGGAGGAAGGCATCGACCACTTCATCCGATCCGAAAACGATGACCCAGTTCTGGAAGTCCGCTATGACGTTCTCAAAGTCAGCCAACGCGTTCTTGGTTCGCGTGGGGGTCAGCATGTCTCCCATGGCGTCCACGAACGGCTTGTAGACCTCGAACTTTTTCTCGGCAACCCGCTCTTCGAGGGCCCGAAGACGGGCCGACTCTGACTCGGCTTGCTGGGCTCGCCGTGCGGACTTTGAAGCCCACACGGCTGAGAAAATAGCGACGGCGGCGGGGGCGACCAGTGTGATGATCTGAAGCCAGAGCGGGAGCGTCATAGGTCGGAGTCTGGCACGACCCATAGGCGCCCTCTTCCGCTTACGCCCGGGTGCTGCGGCCCCTCCGGGTCGATGATCGGGTTGAGATCGTCGTCGAGCTTCACTCCGTGCTGTTTTAGGAGAAGCTGCGTGAGGCGGTCGATCTTCTCGTCACGCTTCGAGAGGGTGCCGTTCGTCTGGCTGCGAATCAATTCGAGCTTCTCGCTCTGCTTGCTCTGGGCGGGTCCGAGCCGGCCGAACACCGCGAGGTTGCCGAGCACGGTCGTGCCGAACAGGAGGAAGGTCGACGTCGGTCGGCCCGTGACTTCGAGGATGATGAAGCCGCCCCACGAGGTTCAGGGCGAACACCGGGACGATGACGAACCACTTCCCTTTCGCGCATCAGGACATCCATCTGTGGGTCAACAAGAAGTGGATCAACCACCAGGCGATGCAAGGCCGGGGCATCGTCGACATCGGGGCTCTCGACCCTGCGCTGAATCCTCGCGGGCCGGGTGCTCTTCCGCAGAGCGACTTCTACGACCTCGAGCAGCCCCGGGTGCAGGGTTATCCGAACTACAGTCAGGATCCTCAGCCCTCATGGCATCTGCGCCCCTAGGAGGCACTGGTGTTCATCGAGAAGTACCGGTACTTTCGCCAGGTGGCCATGCCCACGCGCTGGCTCCTCTTCGCTCGCGGGGAGACGGAGTACGAAGTCATGTCAGCACCCGGCGTCGTCCGACGGGTGCCTTTGTCGCGGGTCAGGGAGGCGCTGGGCGCTAAGCGCGTCGCAACGTCTCGTCGCGACTTCCAGGAGTGCGACATGACGGCGGCCCGGCTGTTCCGCGAGGGCAGCGACCTCTGGGTCGAGTACCCGACCGGCATCACCGTCAGCACCGACGAGCTGTCGATGCCGTGACGCGGGAATCCCGGTAGGACGGCGACGTGGTGGAGTTCCGCTTTAACAACTAGGCCGCGTCAAAGGAGCTGCGGAGCTGCTGCTTCCCCTCTGTGGCGCTCTCACTGTTCGTGTGACCGTAAGTTGGCAACGCGCCTCGTGCTGCCTGACAGAGCACTTGCAGTCAGGTCGAACAGAGCGTCGCTCCCGTCATTGTGCCTGTCTAGAGATGTTGAGAACGCTAGCAACTTTTAAACCCATAAACATATCACTAGCGTGTTATTGGTCCGTCCTCATGTTACGGTGTACTCATGTCGAGCTTCAGCATTACCATGCCCCCTCAAGTTCGCGATCGAGTGTCATCGTCCGTCGCCAGCATCGATTCCCCTGTAGGCCAGCTTGCGGTCGTCATAGATATCCTGCAGAAGCATTTCGACAAACGTGTTGAAAAGTTCCGTCGGGAGCACCTCATACGCGAGCTCGGCTTTGTCGTCACAAAAGGTTTGCCTTCTGCGGACCAGCAAGCTATCGCACGAGCCGGGCGGCGTAACCTAGTGATTGATAGCTCAACCAGAAGTGCGCAGTTTCGAGACATCCAGGCCAGCAGGGCAGCGCGAGGGATTCTAGAACGAGTTGTGCTCACACCGATCACGGGCGCATCTGTTCCAAGTCCGTCTCAACTTAGGGAGTTGATGCGTATAGGTGAGTCGCTCACGACCCTCGAGACGTTGCGTTCGATAGCCGAACTTGCGGAGAGGGCAGAGCAAGGCTCAACCACAGCACCCCATCTGGGACACGTGACCATCGCCGCAGACAGAACAGGTCTGAGGATTGCGTACGAAGCTGGTGACTTCGATCTGCAGCGGTGGTTGCTGCTCGTGGAGCGCCCGATCAGCCGCGGCGAAATCGACCTCAGTCTGCTCGGGGATCTCGACCAACCTGCCGGCTGGGTTGCCCCTGGACTGGAAGCCATATCCCAGGCAGCGGCTCAGGATCTCGGATTTTCCATCGACGAACTCCTGGACACACTTACGGTGCTCCTGCGTCACTGTCTCGATCGAAGATATGAGTTCCTAGGTTTTGACGGATTGCCCGTCGGCCCCACCATTTCCAGGGCCGCAGTGGACTATCTCACGTTCTCGGACGACGACATGAGCATCGAAAGTCTGCGTCCGAGCCATACGCGGCATCAGCATAAGCGGGTCTGGACTAGCCCACTCCTCAAAACTGGCGGTCGCTACTACATCTTCCGTGATGTCGTTTTCGAGGCGGTGCTCCGGTGGGCTCGTTATCTAACCCAGGGCGATTGGCCGGTACCGCGGAACACGCTCAGAGAGACGGCGCCACGCCTTCATCGTGCCCTCGAGGATCGCAGCCGGGAGTCCGGACCGTTGTTCGAGCGCTATGTCGGTTCGCGTCTGGACGAGACGGGTCTCCCTTGGGCCTCGCTGAAGAATGGTGCACGCG
This sequence comes from Frigoribacterium sp. PhB116, assembly GCF_004364285.1. GTDB lineage: Bacteria > Actinomycetota > Actinomycetes > Actinomycetales > Microbacteriaceae > Frigoribacterium. Next base: position 689,345 of record NZ_SOBE01000002.1, read on the forward strand.
TCGGCAGTGTGAAGCTCTCGCGCGAAATCGACTCGGTTGTCATTGATGCAGCCCAACGCAAGATCCATGTTCTCGAGTTCAAGAACATGAGCTCAGATCAGAATGCAAAGTCCCTCCAGAACGAACTCAAGAAGTTCCTCGGCGAGTACGCCGATAAGCTCGACCGCTCTGTCCGAGAGGTGGAACTCGACAAGCTGGCCTTCGTCAAGCGGGTGTCCGAGCTCAATGGATCAAGCTCTGGTGACGTCGGCGAAGCTGCGAGTTGGTCTGTCGTCGCCGCGTTCGTATTCAGCAGCCACAGCCCCATCGAGTGTTTGACTGCGCCCCAGTCGTTTGTCGGCACTGACGCGGATCGCGTGAAAGACCTTTTCGCTCCACCGCAGGAGATGGTCGAACTGGGCGCTTCGTAGAAGGAACGCCCGTTGCACAGAGGGTGCAGCAGTGTCCCTCACCATCACTCCTAGCCTCGACTTCCGCGCTGACGCCCGCGCCGCCCCCGGGATCTCGCGCCCCGTCTTCGGCAGTCAGATAGCCGTCGTCGTGTAGTTCGACGCGCAGTCGGCCACTGAAGAGACCGAGGCGTAGCAAGTCGTCTAGCGGCAGCTCGTGTGCGATGAGGGCCACCCCGTCATGACGTCTGACGTCATCTCGGCCCGACCGTGCTACGGCGTCTCATCGGTCTTCGTGTAGGCGGGCGGCACCGATGCGGACGACCTGCCGGGGCAGTCGATGTGGTCCCGCTCTACGGCATGGCCACCGACCGCTTCGGCGTCGTCTGGGTGCTCAACCTCGAGGTGACGTGGGGTGCTAGCCGGGCTGGGGGCTGATGCGCGGGGCGACGGAGGCCCTCGACGGTGCGTGGCAGAGCGAGGTCGACTGACCGGGGCGGCGGCACCTGAGAGGACCGGCCAGGCTCCGGTCGTAGCGTGGGCCGGTTCCCACCACGCTCACCAGGAGGTCCCATGACCGACACCGCCCCCACCACCTCCCCGGCCCCGGCCGGACCCCGCACCGCCGTCGTCCTCGGCGGCGGCGGCATCACCGGCATCGCGTGGGAGCTCGGCGTGCTCGCCCGCCTGCTCGAGGCAGGCATCCCGCTGGGCGACGCGGACCTCGTCGTCGGCACCTCCGCGGGCTCGGTCGTCGGGACGACCCTCCGCCTCGGCGCGAGCGGCATCGTCGACGCGTACGCCGAGCAGCTCGTGCCCGCGACGGCGACCCACGAGGCCGCCCTCGACGGCGAGGACTTCATGCAGCGCATCGGCCAGGCGATCCAGGGGGCGACGAACGCCGAGGAGGCGCGGGCCCGGCTGGGCGCACTGGCCCGGCAGGTGCCCGTCACCGGCGACGAGCCCGAGCTCGTCACGACCATGCGCGAGCGCTTCGGCGCCGACGCCGCCTGGCCCGAGGGCCCGCTGGCCATCTGCACCGTCGACGCGACCGACGGCGAGTTCCGGGTGCTGACGGCCGCCTCCGGCGTGCCCCTGCACGTGGCCGTCGCGGCCAGCTGCTCGGTCCCGCTCGTCTGGCCGACCGTGGAGGTCGACGGGTGTCCGACCATGGACGGCGGCATCCGCTCGGGCACCAACGCCGACGTGGCCGACGCCGCCGAGCGCGTGCTCGTCCTGTCGTGCGGGCCGGAGCTCGCACAGTCCCCGCTCGGCCCGACCCTGCCCGGCGTCGTCTCGACCCGGATGGGCGCCGACCGGCCCGTCTTCGTCATCGAGGCGGACGACGAGAGCCTCGCCGCCTTCGGCGCGAACTCCCTCTCGAGCGCGAACCGCGGCCCTGCCGCCGAGGCCGGGCGTCGTCAGGCCGAGGGCGTCGTCGAGGCCGTTCGCGAGTTCTGGGCCGGCACCGCCGCCGGCGTCTGAGCAGCGGACATCAAACCGAGACAGATACGTGTCCGCCGTGCAACAGCTGGCCGGTGCGGCGGTCGGATCGGCAGGATCACTCTCAAATTACGGACAGGGCAGGTCGCGCGGCGCGGCACCGGCCTCGAACACCCGCTAGTGGACCGTGCACCACGTCGTTTCGGGGTGTTCCGTCCACTCCGGGGTGCTCCGTGCTGACTGGGAGACGCCTCCGAGCGGGCTGCAGCCCGGCTGGACCAGTGCCAGGCTGAGGTCGATCCCGCACCCGATCCGAGGAGGCCCCGTGGCCAGCACGAAGAAGCTCCAGAAGGCCGCGACCGCGGCGCTCGACTCCGCTCTCGACGCCGTCGCGGACGCGCGCAAGGGCGTGAAGACGCTCGCCAAGGCCGACGGCGCCAAGAAGGCGAAGAAGGCGCGCGGCTCGGCCGAGGACGCCCTCGACACCGCGGCGAAGAAGATCAAGGACGCCGAGAAGGCGACGAAGAAGGCCGTCAAGAGCGCGACGAAGAGCGCGTCGCAGGGCTCCTCGAAGGAGGCGCCGACCGCCTCCTCGGAGACCACCGCCACCCCTGCCCCGAAGCCCACGAAGTCGCACGAGCAGGTCGAGGCCGAGGTCGCGCAGAAGTCCGTCGTCCCCACGACGAGCGCGCCGAAGGGCCCGGGCGCTGCCTACATGCCCCCGCTGCCGCACGCCGACGAGACCACGGTCACGGCGCACGACGGCTCCGAGGCGCACGTCGACCTGCACGCCCAGACTCTCGTCTCGCTGCGTCAGCTCGCCACCGACAAGGGCGTCACCGGCGTCTCGCGCCTCACGAAGGCCCAGCTGATCGAGAAGCTCCAGGCCTAGCTCCCGAGCCCGCCGTCCGGCCGACGGGCGCTGAACTCGCGCGAACTGCTGACGGGCTCGGCCCGCAGGGCAGTTCATGCCGGCTCGCCGTCGTCGGCACGGCTCAGGCGGCGATGAACTCCTCGACGCCGGCGACGAGCCGGTCGACGTCGGTCTGGTCCGTGTACGGCGCGAGGCCGATGCGGAGCCCGGTCGTGTCGTCGTCGAGGCCCATCGCCCGCCACGCCTCGATCGCGTAGAAGTGCCCGGCCGGCGCGAGCACGTCCCGCGTCGCGAGGTGTGCGGCGAGCTCGCGCATCGAGCGACCCTCGATCGTCACGTAGAGCGTCGGCGTCCGTCGGGCCGCCCGCGAGCGGACCGTGAGGCCGGGCACCCGCGCGAGGCGCTCCTCCAGCGCGACGCGCAGCGCCGTCTCGTGCTCGTGCACCGCCGCGAAGGAGGCGACCAGCGCCTCCCTGCGCGCCGTTGCGTCGCCGGGAGCGATCGCGGCGAGGAAGTCGACGGCGGCCGTCGCCCCGGCGAGCTGCTCGTAGGGGAGCGTGCCGAACTCGAAGCGCTCGGGCACCACGTCGGTCGACGGCAGCAGCTTCGCCGGCCGGATGCCCTCGAGCAGCTCGGGGTCGGCGCCCAGCACGCCGCAGTGCGGTCCGGCGAACTTGTAGGGCGAGCAGACGACGAAGTCGGCTCCGAGCGCGACCCGGTCGACGAGCTCGTGGGCGGCGTAGTGGACCGCGTCGACCCAGACCAGGGCGCCGACGGCGTGCGCCCGGTCGGCGATCGCCGCCACCGGCGGCTGCGTGCCCAGCAGGTTGGAGGCGGCGGTCACGGCGACGAGGCGAGTGCGGTCGGTGATGGCTGCGGCGGCCGACTCGAGGTCGAGCTCGCCCGTCGCGGGGTCGAGCTCGATCCACGTCACGGTCGCGCCGACGGCCTCGGCTGCCTGGACCCACGGCCGGATGTTGGCGTCGTGGTCGAGTCGGCTGACGACGACCTCGTCGCCGGGGCCCCAGGACGCCGACAGGTGGCGCGCGAAGTCGTACGTGAGCTGGGTGGCGCTCCGGCCGTGGACGACGCCCTCGGGCGGGACCCCGAGGAAGTCGGCGTAGGCGGCGCGGAAGGCCTGGACCGTCGCCTCGCTGTTGCGCTCGGAGGCCGTGCTCGTCCCGCGGATCGACGTGGGGCCCGTCATCGCGGCGAGGATCGCCTCGCCGACGACGCGCGGCGTCTGGGTGCCGCCCGGTCCGTCGAAGTGGGCGATGCCCGAGGAGAGGGACGGGTAGGCAGAGCGGAGGGCGGCGACGTCGAGGGGCATGCACCCTGCTTACCAGGTGCCGGTGCCCGCGACGCCGCCGCCCTCCCGCGCGGCGCCGCTGCCTACCCTCGCGGGCGGCCCCGCCTCGAGGAGCGGACACGCAGCAGCGTGCCCAGCGCGCCGAGCAGCACCCCGCCGGCCACGGCGGCCAGGGCGCCGTCGTCGCCGGTCGTCGCGAGGGCTCGACGCGACGCGGTCGGCGCGGGTGCGAGCCCGGCACGAGCCGGGACGACGGACGCGGGGCCGGCGACCGCCCCGGGGAGTCCGCCGGCGGCGGGCAGTCCGCCGAGGCCGGGCCGGCCTGCGCCCGGGTCCGCGACGGGGTCGATCCGGACGGAGACGCTCACCGGCGCGATGGTCGTGCCTGCCCCGTCGAGCACCGCCACCAGGTGGTGGTCGCCGGCCTCCGCCTCCTCGGGGATGCGCCCCTCGAGACGGATCGTGCCGTCGGCCCCGACGACGCCGGCGGCGAGCACGCGGACCACCGAGTGCAGCTCGAGCGAGACCGCGGCACCGACCGGGAGGTGGTCGGCCGTGAACACGATCGGGTCGCCGGCCGAGACGGTGCGCCCCTCGAGGCTGGTGCCGTCGGGCCGCGAGATGGTCGGGGCGAAGACGAACGGCGTGGAGGTGGCGACGGTGCTCCAGGCGCCGGCGCCGGCCGCGTTGACGGCGCGGACGCGGACGTCGACGGGCGTGCCGTTCGCGAGACCCTCCAGCACGGCGGCGAGGCGCGTCGAGCTGGCCGCCACGAGGGTGCCGTCCGGCGCCGCGGCCTCGACCTCGTACCGGGCGACGGCCGCGCCGCCGTCCCACGCCGGGGCGGACCAGGTCGCGCCGACCATGCCGTCGCCGGGCGAGAGCGCGAGGCCGGCAGGGGCGTCCGGCACGGTCCGGGGCGTCGCCGCAGCGACGGTCGACGCGGCTCCCGGGCCCGCCGCGTTCACGGCCCGCACGCGGAGCTCCTGCTCGGTGCCGTTGCGCAGCCCCGTGAGGGTCGTCGCCGTCGTCTCCGCGTCCGTGCCGCGAACGGTAGCCCAGCCGTCGTCGACGCGCTGTTCGACGAGGTAGCCCGTGACGGCGTCGCCGCCGTCGTCGACCGGGGCGCTCCACGTCAGCGTGACGACCTCGACGCCGGCGGCAGCCGCCGGGCTGGCAGGTGCTCCGGGAGTGGTCCGGGGAGTGGTCGACACGACGTCCGAGGCGCTGCCCGGTCCAGCCTCGGTGACCGCGGTGACCCTGAAGGAGGCGGCCGTGCCGTTGGCGAGACCCGAGACGGTCCGCGTGGTGCCCGTCCCCGAGACCTCCGCCGGGGCCCAGTCGCTGTTGCCCGTCGAGGTCTCGACGAGCCACGACGTGACGGGCGAGCCGCCGTCGTCGACCGGGGCGGCCCAGCTCAGCAGCGCACCGCGGTCCTGCGGGAGCGCCGTCAGGGCCAGCGGGGCGGAGGGCGCCGACCGCGGTGTGGCCACGACGGTCTCGCTGACCTCGGAGTCGCCGGCGGCGTTCACCGCGGTCACGCGGAAGGAGGCGCGTACGCCGTCGACGAGGTCGTGGACGACGGTGCCGGGCACCAGCGACGTGCCGACGCGGGCCCAGCCCTGGTCGGTGGACGCCTCGACCACCCATTCCTGGACGGGGGAGCCGCCGTCGGAGGGGACGGTCCACGTGAGGGCGACCGAGCGCGGGCCGGGCTGCGCCGTCAGGTCGGCGGGTGCCGACGGGACGGTGCGCGGCGTCGTCGAGATGCCGGCGGACGCGGCCGACCGACCGCGCTCGTTCAGCGCGGTGACCGTCACGTCGTAGGTCGTGCCGTTGGACAGGCCCGTGACGGTCGTCCGGGTCGACGACGCCGGGAAGACCGAGCGGGTCCCGTCGGCACCGGTCACGACGACCTCGTAGCCGAGCAGGGCCGACCCGCCGTCGGCCGGCTCGCTCCAGCTGAGCGCGACGCTCCGGTCGAGGGGCACGGCGACCACGTCGTCGGGCGTCGCGGGCACGCCGAACGGCACGACGGCCACGGTCGGGCTCGTGGCCCCGCCGCCCGCGGCGTTGCGGGCCGTGACGCGCACGAGGGCCTCCTCGCCGTTGTCGAGTCCGGCGAGGACCGACGTCGTGACGGAGGGGCCGAGCTGCTGCTGGGTCCAGCTCGTGCCGCCGTCGGTGCTGTGCTCGAGCAGCCAGCCGGTCAGCGGCGAGCCGCCGTCGGAGTCCGGGGCCGTCCACGAGACCGTCGCCGTGCGGTCGCCGGCCGCTGCGACGACCGATCGCGGCGCGTCCGGGGCGCGCCGGGGAGTTCCGGTCGCTGAGGACCGTGGGCCCTCGCCGGCTAGGTTCTCGGCGGAGACGACGACCCGGTACGGACTGCCGTTGCGCAGCCCGTCGAGCACGACGGAGGCGCCGGTCACGACGACCGTCCGCTCCTGTCCGCCGTCGGACAACGCCACGACGTAGCGGGTCACGGCAGAGCCGTTGTCCGCCGCCGGGGCCCAGGAGAGGGAGAGGGACCCGTCGCCGGGGACGACCACGGGCGAGCCGGGAGCCGAGGGGAGCGTGTACGGGACCGCCGTGGCGGTGCCCGGCGCGCTCAGGCCGAGTGCGTTGCGCGCCTGGACCAGGAACGAGTACGAGGTGCCCGGCCGGAGCCCGGCGACGGTGCTCGTCGTGCCCTGGACGGTCTCCTGGCGCTGGACGACCGTGCCGGACGCCGTCTCGGACACCACGAGCTGCCAGGACACCACGGGCGAGCCCCCGTCGGAGGAGGGCGCCGTCCACTGGACGACGACGTCCGACGTGGGCCCAGGGGTCGCCGTCACCGCCGGTGCGCCGGGCACCGAGACGGGTCGGGCGCTCGCGGTGCCGCTGGCCGGGCTCGTGCCGGCGGCGGAGGTCGCCGAGACGCGGAACGCGTACGTCGTGCCGTCGGTCAGCCCCGTCACGGCTGCCGTCGTGCCCGTGACGCGGGCGGGCGCCGCGGGGCCCCAGGCGCCTCCTGCGGGCTGCTGCTCGACGAGGTAGCCGGTGACGGGCGTGCCGTTCGTGGTCGACGGGGTCCACGAGAGCGAGGCGGACGACGCGCCGGCCGAGGCGGTGAGGCCCGTCGGGGCGGCCGGGGGAGCGGCGGGCGTCGTCGGCGCGGACGAGGCCGACGGGCCGGTGCCGGCCGCGCTGAGGGCGGCGACGGTGAAGACGTAGCTGCGGCCCGTCGTCAGGCCCGTCACGTCGAGCTGGGTGCCCGGTGCGGGGACGTCGGCGCTGCCGCCGTCCCAGGTGACCCGGTAGGAGGTGAGCGCCGGGCCGCCGAGGTCGGCCGGCGGCGACCAAGTGACGCCGACGCTCCCGGCGCCGGTGGCCGTCGCGACGACGGACCGGGGGGCGCTCGCGGGGCGAGCGGCGAAGTCGAACGAGATGAGGTACTGGATGACCTGGCCGTAGGTCGGGTCCGTGGCGGTGGCGGAGAACTGCGCGTAGCCCACGTTCTGCGGGACGCCCGTGATGCGGCCCGTCGACGAGAGGCTCAGGCCCGGCGGCGGGGCGTCCACCGCGGCCCAGGCGGAGTTCATGCTGCTGGCCGAGGCCGGGATCTGGTGGTCGTAGGGCTGCCCCACCGTGCCGGGCGCGGCCGTCAGGTAGCCGTAGTTGCTGCCGCCGCCACCGCCGCCGCCGCCGCACGCGCAGCTCGGATCGGAGATGCCGAGGGCCACGCTCGGCACCACGAGACCGCTGAAGACCGTCAGGGCAACGAGCGCGAGGGCCAGACGATGCAGTCGTCCGCGTCGGCGACCGTGACCCGAGGTGCTCAGGGGGGCAGGCGTGGTCAGATCGTTCATCCGTCGGTCTCCGTCGTGAGGGTGCCCGCCGCTCAGGGAGGCGGCGGGCATCCTCACGATAGATCGCTGGATACCACTGGGTATGCACCCCGTTCGGGGCTGCGGCGACTAGCTCGCGACGGACTCCTGCTCGCGCTTCGGCAGGACCCAGCCCGGACGCACGAAGTGGCAGGTGTAGCCGTTGGGGAGCTTCTCCAGGTAGTCCTGGTGCTCCTCCTCCGCCTCCCAGAAGTCGCCCACGGCCTCGACCTCGGTGACGACCTTGCCGGGCCACAGGCCGGAGGCGTCGACGTCGGAGATGGTGTCGAGCGCGGTCGCGCGCTGCTCGTCGGACGTGAAGAAGATCGCCGAACGGTAGCTGTCGCCGATGTCGTTGCCCTGGCGGTCCTTCGTGGACGGGTCGTGGATCTGGAAGAAGAACTCGAGCAGCTCGCGGTAGCTGATCACCGAGGGGTCGAAGATGATCTCGACGGCCTCGGCGTGGCCGGCGTGGTTGCGGTATGTGGCGTTCGGGGTGTGGCCGCCCGAGTAGCCGACACGGCTCGAGACGATGCCGGGTCGACGACGGAGCAGCTGCTGCGCGCCCCAGAAGCAGCCGCCGGCGAGGACCGCTCGCTCGGTGGTGGTGCCGGTGGCAGGGGAGGCGTCGGGTGCGATGTCGTTCATGGTCGAGAATCTACGCCCGACGTCCGACAGCACCGTGTGGCCGGGCCGAGAGCCGGCTGTGCGCACCCCGCACCTTGTGCCCCGGAGGTTGCGCCTCCGTGGCCGCCCCGCGAGGATCGACCCATGGAGACCTTCATCATCGCCCTGATCGTCCTCGGCGCCGTCGTGGTGATCGTGGGGATCCTCATCGCCCTGGTCGCGCCCGTGCTGTCGGCCGCACTGGAGCGCCGCGCCGCGTCGAAGGGCCGCCTCGTGGCCGAGTCGCCTTACCGCACGCCTCGCCCGCCCCGCCGCTGAGGGCGGCGCGGCCGCGCGCGTGCCCGACGCCGCGGAGAGCGACCGGGTCGCCCGCGGGAGTGGTGCCTCGGGAGCGCAGCCCTGCCGTGAAGCTCATCGACGCTCCGCGAGGCACCTGACCGGGGGTTCACGACGTCCCGGCCTGAGATCACGGTACGACGGCCCCAGCGAGATCACCAATCGCAAAATCCCTGGTCAGAGGCGTGAAAATCCCTAGACGCCCTAGCGATGCGGCGCGACCAGGCATTTCCTCCCGACACGCCCGGGCCAGGCTCTGTCCGTTTCGCGCAGTCCTGAGGCGTCCTCGTCGACGCGACGGGCGCCTCCTCGGCTCGTCGGCCCCGTCCCGCCCTGGGATGATCGTCGGATGAGCCTCATCCGACTGCACGACGTGTCCGTCCGCTTCGAGAACGCCCCCGTGCTGCGGGAGGCCTTCTTCCGTCTCGAGCAGGGCGACCGGGTCGGCCTGATCGGACGCAACGGCTCGGGCAAGTCGACCCTGCTCAAGCTCGTGCTCGAGCAGGTGCAGCCCGACGCCGGCACGGTCACGGTCGAGCCGGGCACCCGCATCGGCTACTTCTCCCAGTTCAGCGAGCTGGACGGCACGGCGACGGTCACGGAGGTGCTGCAGGGCCTCTTCGAGGGCGTGCGCGCCATGGAGGCCGAGCTGGCCGAGATCGACTCCGCCATCGCGGTCGCGGCCGTGGACCCCGACCAGGGCGACGAGCTGACCCGGCTGATCGACCGTCAGGCCGAGCTCTTCGCCGAGATGGACCGCCAGGACGGCTGGGACTACCCGCGCCACATCGACACGGCCCTCACGACGCTCGGCTTCACCGAGGAGCACCGCTCGCTGCCCATCGACGACCTGTCCGGCGGCTGGCGCAACAGGGCGGCGCTCGCGAAGATCCTGCTCGAGCAGCCCGACGTCCTCCTGCTCGACGAGCCCACGAACTTCCTCGACGTGGCCGGCGTCGAGTGGCTCGAGCAGTGGTTCCGCGACTTCCGCGGCGCCGCCGTCGTCGTCTCGCACGACCGGCAGTTCCTCGACGCGGTCGTCACGCGCATCGTCGAGGTCGAGGCGTTCCACCTGCACGAGTACCCCGGCGACTTCGGCGAGTACGTCGTGCAGAAGCAGTTCCGGCTGAAGACGATCGAGCAGCAGTTCGCGCACGAGTCCGAGCTGCTCGCCTTCGAGTCCGAGGGCATCGCTGACCGGCGCGAGGCGGTCAAGGTCGCCAAGGCCGCGAAGGCAGGAGGCGCGGGCGGCCTCACGAAGGAGCTCGCGAAGATCAAGAAGCAGCGCGCGCCGCGCCCGGTCGACCAGATCATCACCGAGATCTACGGCGGGCTGCACGTCAAGGACGTGCTCTGCCGCGTCGAGGGGCTCGGCAAGTCGTACGGCGACCGCGTGCTCTTCGACGACGTCTCGTTCGAGCTCCGGCGCCGCGACCGGATGGTCGTCTCGGGCTCGAACGGCAGCGGCAAGAGCACGCTGCTCCGCGTGCTGGCGGGGGAGGAGCGGGCCGACCGGGGGCGCGTCGACTGGGCCGGCGGTGCGCGGGTCGTCTCGTACGACCAGGTGCTCGCCGACCTCGACGACCAGGACACGGTGACCCACGCGGTGAACGCCATGCCGGACAGCCTGGCGCTCACGGCCACGCGCAAGTCGGTCGGCCGGTTCCTCACGATGTTCCAGTTCTCGGAGGCCGACGTGAAGCAGCGGATCGGCGCGCTCAGCGGCGGCCAGCGGGCCCGCGTGGCCATGGCGCAGTGCCTGCTGTCGGGCGCCTCCGTGCTGTTGCTCGACGAGCCGACGAACCACCTCGACCTCGCGAGCACGCAGGTCATGGAGCGCGCGCTCGTGCACTTCCCGGGCGCGGTCGTCGTGGTCAGCCACGACCGGTTCTTCAGCGAGAAGGTCGGCAACCGCCGGGTCGTGTTCGGGGCGGAGGGCGCCGCCGTCGGCGAGCTGGAGGTCGGCGCGGCCTAGCCAGGCCTCCGCCTGTCCGCGCCCGCAGCCCAGGGGGTGTTGACTGAGGACGCTGCGCCAGTCAGGTCTGTCGTGGAGACTCCTCTCCCGCGAGCACCGACACCCAGAAGCGAGGCCGTCATGGCCACCCCCGCACCGCGCACACCCGACACCCTCCCGCTCGAGGACCCCGCCTCGCAGGAGGGGCCGGCCGACTCCCGACCTGCCCTGCGGAACGCCCAGGTGGTCGGCACCGGCATGCCGCTGCTCGAGGAGCGAGCGCCGACCGACGCCGCGAGCGAGATCCTGGCCCGGATGCGCCGGGTCCGCGACGCCGACATCGCCTTCGCCCTGCAGCTCCGTCAGCAGCTCGACCTGAGCGGCAACGACCTGGCCGCCGTGACGCTGATCCAGCACTGCGAGGCGAAGGGCACCAACGCTCACGCCAAGGACATCGCGCATCAGCTCGGCGTGACGAGCGCGGCGGCCACGATCATCGTCGACCGGCTCGTCGCCCTGGGCCACGTGCTGCGCACCGACGACCCGGCCGACGGGCGGCAGCGCATCCTCAGCCTCACGCCGAGCACCTGCGAGCTCCTCGAGAACGCCACCCGGGAGGCGGACCGGGCGCTCGCCGAGCTGGCCGCGACCCTCTCGACCAGGGAGCGGACACGGCTGACGACGCTGCTCGACGCCGTCGCCGAGATCCTCGACGCCGGGCCTGCCGCCTCCTAGGGCTGCTCCGCGGGGGTCCGTCACGACCTATCCGCTTTGCGAAGTCCCTCGCACGATTAGCTTCGTGCATTAGGTAGGGCCCTCGCGGGGGCATAGCTTCGAGGTACCGGATCTTCCCCTCCGGCGCCCTCCGCCGATACGCCGCCAACATCCTGGTGGTCCTTCGCGGGGCGCTGTGCACCCGGTTGACGCGAGGCCAGCTACGCCTCAGATCACGGCCGTGTCCCATGACGACGATCGATCCTGTCCGAACTGCCGCCCGCCCGCTCCTCCACGTCCGTGAGGTGCCCGCGCCGGCCACCCGCCCTCCGCTTGCATCCCGTGGCGCGAGCAGCTACACCACCGCTCCCGGTGCCGTGCCCGTGCGCATCGGCTCCTACCGACGCGGCGCTCGTGCGTCGCGCCCCGCAGCCCCGGTCGTCACGGCCGAGCTGACCTACGGCGACTTCTTCGCCACGCCCGGCACCTAGCGCCGCGGCGTCGCCCTCCGCGACGCCTCCTCGTCCGGCACCGTCCGGCAGTCGGCACCCCGACGCACTCCCCCTGTCCCGCACCCCGGTGCAGGGCGGCCCCCTCAGCTCCCCTCACCCGAGAGGCACCACCGTGACCCCGTCATCGTTCACCCCCGTCCCCGCCGTCGACCACCTGTCCGTCGCGACCGAGGCCATCGACGTCATCTCGCTGATCTCCGCCCAGGACGCCGCATGACCGCCGCCGAGCTGGCCGCCCTGCCGCCCGAGGCGCTCGTCGACCTCGTCCGTCGCGTGCTGCGCGAGCCCACCGCGCGCTAGGGCCCTGCCCCGCGGACGGTCGCGTCACGTCGAGACCCCCGAGAACCGCCGAGGCCCTCCTGTGCGCAGGAGGGTCTCGGCGGTCCCGCAGGGCGTCGACGCCGGCGTCAGTCGGCGAAGAGCGCCCCGACGGGCTCGCGCTTCTCGGCCTGGAACGCGTCCTCGACGCGGCCGAGCGCCCAGTAGGCGCTGAGCGACAGCGACGACCGCTCGAGGCCCCAGGTGTCGTGCAGGACGACCCGCGCCTCCTTCATGGCGCCTCGCTCGCCGTGGGCGAAGACGCGCACCGGCGACGTGGGCGGCGCCAGCCCGCGGAGCGCCGTCAGCAGCGCATCGCCCGGACGCGCCCCGGCACGGTGCAGCCAGCGGAGCTCGACCCCGTCGGGTCGGGCGAGCACGAGCTCGTCGTCGACCCCCTCGACCTCGATCAGCGCCAGCCCGCGGGCGTCGGGCGCCATCGACTCGAGCGCGGAGGCGATCGCCGGCACCGCCGAGTCGTCGCCGAGCAGCAGGTCGGGCACGGCCGGGTCGTCGGACGGCGACCAGAGCCCGCCCGGGCTCGACATCTGCAGCCGGTCGCCGGGCCGGGCCGCGAGCGCCCACGGCCCTGCGACGCCCTCGTCGCCGTGCACGACGAAGTCGACGGCGATCGTCCGCGCCACGGCGTCGACCGAACGGATCGTGTACGTCCGTCGCACCGGCAGCTCGTCCGGCCCGAGGCGGCCGCGCAGCTCGTCGAGGTCGAACGGCGGCTGCAGCCCCCGGTCGGGTCGCGGGGGCAGCAGCAGCTTGACGTAGCGGTCGGTGGCCGCCAGCCGCTCGGCCCCGGCCTCGACGAACCCGTCGAACGCCTCGCCGCCGAGATGGACCCGCACGAGGTGCGGTGACAGGCGCTCGGTCCGCTCGACCACGAAGACGTGCTGGGCACGCACCGGCCGGGCGGCCCGGACGCCAGCCGCGACGGGCGCGGCGGCAGCGGCGGCCGAGGAGGCGGCGGCGTCGGTCACGCGGGACTCCCCGGTCAGTTCTGGGTCGCCGTCTCGAGCAGCGGCACGAGCTGGTCGAGGGCGTACTGACGCGAGAGCGCGCTGCTCAGCGAGTACGCGGCCGAGACGTCGCCGTCGATGACGAGGTCGTGACCGGCCTGCACGGCCGGCACGGCCTTCCACTGCGGGTCGTCGGTGATCTCGGTCGTGGCGATGTAGATCGGGAACGCGACGATCACGTCCGCGTCGATCACGTCGAGCTGCTCGGACGAGATCGTCACCGAGAACCCGCCCGAGTTCGGCGTGAGGGCCGCGATGGCGGGGTTCTGCTCGAAGCCGAGCTCCTCGAGCAGGTCGACGCGCTCGCTGCCCTCGACGTAGGCGCCCCAGCCCTCGCTGGTCTTCGTGGCGGCGGTCACGGTGAGGCCGTCCCACTCGGGGTGCGCCTGGGCGACGGCCTCGACGGCCGACTCGCTCTCGTCGACGAGGCGGTCGCCCTCGTCCTCGAGGCCGAGGGCGGTCGAGACGAGGTCGAGCTGGTCCTCGAAGTCGGTGAGGTAGTTGTCGCCGCCCTCGGGCACGCCCACGGTCGGGGCGATGCTCGAGAGGCGGTCGTACCGGTCCTGGTCGCCGGAGCCCTTGGTGTCGAGGATGAGGTCGGGCTCGAGCGCCGCGATGGCCTCGTAGGAGGGCTCGAGCGTGCCGATGATCTCGGGCGACTGGTCGTAGAGGCCCTGGGCCCAGGGGCCGACGCCGTCGGCCTCGTCGCCGAAGGCCAGCCAGTCGGAGGCGCCGACCGGCTGCACGCCGAGGGCGAGCGCGGTCTCGGCGTCGCCCCAGCCGAGGGCGACGACGCGCTTCGGCTGCTGGTCGATCGTGACCTCGCCGAACTTGGTGTCGACGCTCGCGGGGAACGTGCCGGCCGCGACGCTCGGGCCGCTGGTGGCGGTGTCGTCGGAGGCGCCGGCGGAGCAGCCGACGAGGGCGAGGGAGGTGGCGGCCAGGACGGCGACGAAGGTGACGGGGGAGCGCATGGGGGTGTCCTTGGGACTCGGGGGCGGGGTGCTGGCTCGCGTCGGGGCGAGTCCCAGGTGAGGGTAGCCTAAGCTCATCTGCATGGCGACCACCACCCCGCCCGGAGCAGTCCGGGCCCCGCGGGCCGCCGCCCGGACCCGCCGGAGGGTCGCGGGCCTCGTCGTCGCCGCTGTCCTGCTGGCGGTCGCGCTCCTCCTCAGCCTCGCCGTCGGCGCCCGTCCCGTCGCGCTCGCCGACGTGGTGCGGGTGCTGGGCGGGCTGCTGTCGGGCGGCGCCGCCCCGGCCGGCGTCGCGCCCGCCGACGTCGCCGCCGTCCTCGACCTGCGCCTGCCGCGCACCGCGGCGGCCCTCGTGGCCGGGGCGGGCCTCGGGGTCGCGGGCGCCGTGGTGCAGGCGGTCACGCGGAACCCCCTCGCCGACCCCGGCATCCTCGGCGTCACGGCGGGCAGCGCGTTCGCCGTGTCGATCGCCGTCGGCTTCGCCGGGGTCACCGCCGCGAGCGGCTGGATCTGGTTCTCGTTCGTCGGTGCGGCCCTCGCCGCGGTCACGGTCTCGCTGGTCGGGGGTGCCGGCAGGTCCGGCGGCAGCCCCGCGCGGCTGACGCTCTCGGGCATCGCCCTGGGGGCCGTGCTGAGCGGGATCACCTCCTCCATCGTGCTCGCCGACCCGCGTCGCTTCGACGCCGTCCGCGCCTGGGAGGTCGGCTCGCTGGCCGACCGCGGCTGGGGGCCGGTCGCGACCGTCGCCCCCTTCGTCGTGGTCGGCGTCGTCCTCGCGCTGCTGGTCTCGCGTCCGCTCGACGCGGTGGCCCTCGGCGACGACCACGCCTCGTCCGTGGGCGTCTCGGTGCCCCTCGTGCGCGTGGCCGCCCTCGTCGTCGTGACCCTCCTGGCAGGAGGCGCGACGGCCGTGGTCGGGCCGATCGCGTTCCTGGGGCTCATGGTCGCGCACGCCGCCCGCGGCGTCGTCGGGGCCAGCCAGCCGTGGACGATCGGGCTGAGCGCCCTGCTGGGGCCCGTGCTGCTGCTGATCGCCGACGTGCTGGGTCGGGTCGTCGCGCCTCCGGGCGAACTCGCCGCAGGCCTCGTGACCGCGGCGATCGGCGCACCCGTGCTGATCGTCGTCGCCCGCCGCCTCACGGGCGGCGCTCGGTGAGCGGCCTCGACCTGCGGAGCCGTCTCCGCTCAGGCTCCGACCCCGGTCCCGGCTCAGGCCTCGGTCCCGGCCGCCTCCGGCCCCGCGGTCGTCGTGCCGTGGCCACCGCCTCCCTCGCGATCGTCGCCCTCGTGGTCGCGGTGCTCGCGCTCGGCCTCGGCGACTACCCGCTCAGCCCGCCCGAGGTGCTGCACGCCCTGCTCGGCGGCGACGGGTTCGCGTCGACGATCGTGCTGCAGTGGCGGCTGCCGCGCGTCCTCGCCGCACTCGTGTTCGGGGCCGCGCTGGGCGCCTCCGGGGCGGTGTTCCAGTCGCTGACCCGCAACCCCCTCGGCTCGCCCGACGTGATCGGCTTCTCGACAGGGGCCTACACGGGTGCCATCGTCGTGATCGTCTCGGGTGCTGCCTCCGCCGTGGGCACGGCTCTCGGCGCGCTCGTCGGCGGCCTCGCGACGGCACTCGTCGTGTACCTGCTCGCGTGGCGCAAGGGGGTGCACGGGCTGCGGCTGATCATCGTCGGCATCGCCGTCACGGCCCTGCTGCACTCCGTCAACAGCTGGCTGCTGCTGCGGGCCCAGGCCGAGGTGGCCCTGTCCGCGTCGTTCTGGGGCGCCGGGTCGCTGGCCCTCGTCGGCTGGTCGGAGCTGCTGCCGGGCGCTGCGCTGATCGCAGTGCTGGCGGTGCTCGTCGCGGGCCTGGCACGGCCCCTCCGTCAGCTCGAGCTCGGCGACGACGCGGCCCGCGCCCACGGCCTGCGCGCCGAGGGCACGCGCCTCGCCCTCGTGGTGCTCGCCGTCGCGCTGACCGCGGTCGTCACCGCCAGCACGGGGCCGATCATCTTCGTCGCGCTCGCCGCGCCCCAGCTCGCCCGTCGGGTCGTGCGCTCGGCCGGGGTCCCCCTGCTCGGCGCCGCGCTGGTCGGCGGGCTGCTGCTGCTCGTCGCCGACGTCGTCGCCCAGCACGTCACCACCACGCCCGTGCCCGTCGGCCTCGTCACGCTCGTGATCGGCGGCGCCTACCTGATCAGCCTGCTCGTCGCAGAATCCCGGAGGACCCGGTGACCGACCCCGTCACGCCCGACCCGCTCGTGCCCGGCCCCGTCCCGCGCGGCGGCGCCACGCCTGCCGGCGCCAGACCCGGCGGCGCCACGCGCGCCGACGCCACGCCGCGGCTCGCCGCCCGAGCCGCGCACCTGGCGTACGACCGCCGCACCGTCTCGGCGTCGATCGACGCCGAGGTCCGCGACGGCTCGTTCACGGTGATCGTCGGGCCGAACGCCTGCGGCAAGTCGACCCTCCTGCGGGCGTTCTCGCGCCTCCTCGCCCCCCGTTCCGGAGCCGTGCTGCTCGACGGACGCGACCTCGCCAGGGTGCCCGCGAAGGAGGCGGCGCGCACGGTCGGCCTGCTGCCCCAGTCGTCGACCGCACCCGAGGGCATCACCGTGGGCGAGCTCGTGTCCCGGGGCCGTTACCCGCACCAGGGCATGTTCCGGCAGTGGTCGGACGCCGACCGGGCCGCCGTCGCGACCGCGCTCGCCGAGACCGACCTCGTCGACCTGGCCGAGGTGCCGGTCGACGAGCTCTCGGGCGGACAGCGGCAGCGCGTCTGGGTCGCGATGGCGCTCGCGCAGCAGACCTCGGTGCTGCTGCTCGACGAGCCCACCACGTACCTCGACATGGCCCACCAGTACGACCTGCTCGACCTCTTCGCGCGGCTGCACGAGCAGGGCACGACCGTCGTCGCCGTGCTGCACGACCTCGCGCAGGCCGCGCGCTACGCGACGGACCTGATCGTCATGAGCGACGGCGAGGTGGTCGCGACCGGTGCCCCGGCCGACGTGCTCACGGCCGAGCTCGTCGAGGACGTCTTCGACCTGCCGTGCCTCGTGGTGCCCGATCCCGTGACGGGGACGCCCCTGGTCGTGCCGCGCCGGCGGCGCTGACCCGGCGACGGGCCGCGCCGCTGCGGGTCGAGAAGCGCCGCGAACGGGACGACCTGCCGCGGGGCCCCGCGTCGGTTTGTCCCTTCTGCGTTGTATCGCGGCTTCGGGCACGGCCCAGCGGCGCGGCCGGGCGGGTGCTCGGGTGCCGCGCGTACGCTCCGGGCATGACCGATCTGCAGGGAGCCGTCGTGCTCGTCGCCGGGGCGTCGGGCGGCCTCGGCAGCCGGATCGCCGCGCAGCTGTCCGACCAGGGGGCCGTCGTCGTGCGGGCCGGACGCGCCGGGGGAGAGCTCACCGGGCCCGACGCCTACGTCGCCGACCTCCGCGAGCCGGGCGGGGGCGCGTCGCTCGTCGCCGCGGCGCTCCAGGCCCACGGGCGTCTCGACGGTGTCGTCGTCGCAGCGGGCGTCGTCGGGTTCGGACCTGCCGACGCCGTCAGCGACGAGGCTCTCGACGAGCTGGTCCAGACGAACCTGCTGGCACCCGTCCGCCTGCTGCGCGACGCGTCGGAGGCGCTCGCCGCGTCCGCAGCCGCGGGGCGTGAGCCGTTCGCCGTCACGATCAGCGGGGTCGTCGCCGAGTCGCCGACCGCGGGCATGGCCGCGTACTCCGCTGCCAAGTCGGGCCTGGCCGCGTGGGTGAGCGCCGCCTCCCGCGAGTTCAGGAGGCGCGGCGTCCGCCTCGTGGACGCGCGACCCGGGCACACGGAGACCGGACTCGCGACGCGGCCGATCACCGGCGAGGCGCCGAGCTTCCCGACCGGGCTCGACCCCGACGCGGTCGCGGCCCGCATCGTCCGGGCGATCGTCGACGGCGAGAAGGACCTGCCCAGCACCAGCTTCTGACCGGGCGCGTCAGGGCTGGTCCCGTCAGAGCTGGTCCGTCGGGGATCAGGCGAAGCCGGTGCCCAGCTCGCGCAGCAGGTCGGCCAGCTGGTCGCGCTGCTGACGGGTCAGCGACCCGAGCGGCGAGTGCTCGGCCTCGAGCAGGTCGAGCATGGCCCGGTCGACGAGGTCGACGCCCTCCTCGGTGATGCGGATGAGGGCGGCGCGGCCGTCTCGCGGGTCGGCGCGGCGTTCGACGAGGCTGCGCTCGACGAGCCGGTCGAGCCGGTTCGTCATCGTGCCGCTCGTGACCATGGTGGCCGTGACGAGGTCCTTGGGGCTGAGCTCGAAGGGGTCGCCGGCCCGGCGCAGGGTCGACAGCACGTCGAACTCCCAGATCTCGAGGCCCGAGCGTCGGAACGCCTCGGCGCGCACCCGGTCGAGTCGTCGGGAGATGCGTCGCAGCCGCGAGAAGACGTCGAGCGCTGCGAAGTCGATGTCGGGCCGCACGCGCGCCCAGGCGTCGATGATCAGGTCGACCTCGTCGTTGGTGTTCACGCAGCAGTCCTCTCGGGCGGGGGGCACCCCCGATCATGCCCCTCGAAGGTGCGGGTCGCCTCGACGCCGCCCCGCGCGCGCCTTCGCGGCGTGCGCGGCCTGCCCCGTGAGCTCCCACTCGACCCGCATCGCCCACCCTCGTCCGGGGCACGTTTTACACGTCCGTAACAAGTTGTATACAAGAGCGCGTCATCGGGACTGATTGCATTCAATCCACTTCCTCCCGCACCCGAGCATCGGACCACACATGCCTCTGACCTCGCTCTCCTCGCGATCTGCCGCCCGGCGTCGCGCGCTCACGCTGCCGGCCGCAGCCCTCGGCATCGTCCTCGTGGCGACCGGGTGCCAGCAGGTCCAGACGGCCGACACCGCCGCCACGAGCAGCCGGGAGGACATCTCGACCGCCCCGATCGGCGACGCGACGATCGTCGAGGGCGGCGACCTCGTCATGGCGCTCTCGGCCGAGCCCGACCGGCTCGACCCGACCACCTCCTCGTCCCTCTACACGCGCTACGTGATGGAGACGATGTGCCAGAAGCTGTACGACATCGACGCCGAGGGCGCCATCGTGCCGATGCTCGCCACCGAGCTGCCCGACGTCAGCGACGACGGCCTCACCGTCACGTTCCCCGTGCGCACGGACGCCGTCTTCGCCGACGGCACCCCGCTCGACGCGGAGGCGGTCGTCGGCACCCTGCAGCGCGGCCTCGACAAGGACGACTCGTCACGCCGCAGCGAGCTCGGCCCGATCACCGGCATCTCGGCGGTCGACGACGCGACCGTCGAGGTCACCTACTCCGAGCCGTTCGCCCCGCTGACGGCGGCCCTCGCCGACCGTGCGGGCATGGTGATGTCGCCCACGGCGCTCGCCTCGGCCGGCGACGCGTTCGGCGACGCCCCCGTCTGCGTCGGCCCGTACAAGTTCGTCGAGCGCGTGCCGCAGACCTCGATCACCGTCGAGCGCGACCCGCTCTACTACGACGCCGAGTCGGCCCACTTCGACACGATCAGGTACCGCATCATCACCGACGCGAGCATCCGCGCGGCGAACCTGCAGTCGGGCGACGTGCAGGTCGCCGACTCGATGTCGACGCAGGACGTCGGCACGCTGAAGGAGGACGACTCCCTCACCGTGCTCGAGGTCGGCTCCCTCGGCTACCAGGGCCTGACGGTCAACATCGGCAACCAGGACGGCATCGGCACCGAGCCCGTGCAGCTCGACGGCCCGCTCGCGAGCAACGCCGCGGTGCGCCAGGCGCTCTCGATGTCGATCGACCGTGAGGCGCTCGTGAAGACCGTCTTCGGCGGCCTCTACGACCCTGCCTGCTCCCCGATCTCGCCGAGCAGCCCGTTCGCCACCGACGCGAGCGACGCCTGCCCCGACTACGACCCGGAGGCGGCGGTGCAGATGCTCGAGGACGAGGGCGTGGAGACCCCCCTCGCGATCGACATGCAGGTGAGCAACAACCCGGACACCGTGCGCTTCGCCCAGGCGCTGCAGGCCCAGGTCGCCGAGGGCGGCTTCGAGCTGACCATCACCCCCGTCGAGTACTCGACGCTGCTCGACGTGCAGACCGAGGGCGACTTCGAGGCGCTGCAGCTCGGCTGGTCGGGCCGAATCGACCCGAACGGCAACATGTTCAACTTCCTGTCGACCGGCGCCGGCAACAACTACAGCGGCTACAGCGACGACGAGGTGGACGAGCTGCTCAGCGACGCCGCGTCGACGACCGACGTCGACGAGCGGGCCGAGCTCTACGGCCAGGTCGTCGAGAAGGTGCAGGAGGACTCGCCGATCATCTGGCTGTACCGCGTGCGCAGCCTCACCGCGCTGTCGAACGACATCGCCGGCGTCTCCACCTTCGCCGACGGCGTCGTGCGCCTCAGCACCGCCGCCTTCGTCGAGGCCGACTGAGCCATGGCACGCTACCTCCTCACCCGCCTGTGGCAGTCGGCGGTGACGCTCGTGCTCGCCTCCGTCGTGGTCTTCGTCGGCGTCCGGCAGCTGCCGGGCGACCCTGCCCTCGCCCTGGCGGGTGAGGAGGCCAGCCCGCAGCAGGTCGCGGCCATCCGCGCCGACCTCGGGCTCGACGACCCGCTCGTCGTGCAGTACCTCCGCTTCGTCGGGGCGTTCCTCCGGGGCGACCTCGGCCAGTCCACCCGGACCGGCACCCCCGTCGCCGACCTGATCGGCGCGACGCTGCCGGTCACCCTGTGGCTCGCGCTGTACGCCATCGTCGTGGCCGTGCTCGTCGGCGTCGCCCTGGGCGTCGTCGCCGAGCGCTGGCGCGGCCGCTGGCCCGAGTGGATGGCCAACGCCGCCGCCCTCGTCGGCCTGAGCGTGCCGAACTTCTGGCTCGGCATCCTGGCCATCCTGTGGCTGGCCGTCGGGCTGGGCATCTTCCCCGCCTCCGGGTACGTCCCCGTCACCGAGGACCCGTGGCAGGCGCTCGTGCACCTGACCCTGCCGGCGCTCATCCTCGGCACCTCCCTCGCCGCCGTGATCATGCGGCAGACGCGGGCCTCGATGATCGAGACGATGACGACGGACTACGTCCGCACGGCCCGCGCCAAGGGCCTCGGACGGGGCCGGGTGCTGCTCCGCTACGGGCTCCGCAACTCGATGATCGTCGTCGTGACGATCGTCGGCCTGCAGCTCGGCGGGCTGATCTCGGGCGCCGTCGTGACCGAGCGCATCTTCGCCCTGCCGGGCTTCGGCAAGCTCACCCTCGACGCGGTCTTCACGCGCGACTACCCGGTCGTGCAGGCCGTCGTGCTCGTCATCACGCTCGGCTACATCCTGATCAACCTCGTCGTCGACGTGCTCTACAGCGTCCTCAACCCGCGCATCCGAGTCGGAGGAGCCTCCTGATGACCGTCCTCGTGCCCACCTCCCACGAGCTCGGCTCCGACCGGGGCCGCGTCTGGGGCCAGCTGCGCCGCAACAAGCTCGGCGTGATCGGCGGCGTGATGCTGCTCGTCGTCCTCGTCGCGGGGATCGCCGCCCCGCTGATCGCGCCGTACGGCCCGGCCGAGGTGCACTTCGACGCCCCGTTCCAGCTGCCCGGCACGATCGGGTACCTGCTCGGCACCGACGACCTCGGCCGCGACATCCTCTCGCGCACGGTCTACGGCATCCGCGTCTCGCTCGTCGTCGGCGTGCTCAGCGTCGTGCTGGCCGTCGTCGTCGGCACCCCGCTCGGGCTGATCGCGGGCTACTGGCGCTGGCTGGACGCGATCGTGTCGCGCCTGACCGACGTGATGCTCGCGTTCCCGTTCCTCATCATCGCCGTGGCGCTCGCCGCCATCAGCGGACCGAGCCTCGGCAACGCGGTGGTCGCCCTCGGCATCGCGCAGATCCCCACCATGATCCGGGTGGTGCGCGGCGAGACGATGCGCATCCGCTCGACCGACTTCGTGCTGAGCGCCCGCACCATGGACGCGACCGGCCTGCGGGTGATCTTCGCCCACGTCCTGCCGAACTGCGTCTCGGCGATCATCGTCCAGGCGACGGTCATCATGCCGGTCGCGGTCATCGGGGAGGCGCTGCTGTCGTTCCTGGGGCTCGGCATCCAGCCGCCGACGGCCAGTCTGGGCATCATGCTCTCCGACGCGCAGCAGTACCTGTCGAACGCACCGTTCGCGGCCGTCGTCCCGGGCCTCGCCATCGCCGTCATCTGCCTCGGCTTCAACCTCGTCGGCGACGCGCTCCGCGACGCCCTCGACCCGACCTCCCGCGAACGGACCTGATCTTCGTGACCTACACCGCACCTCCCGCGTTCACCACCCGGCCCGACCTCCGAGGCACCTTCGGCATGACCGCCTCGACGCACTGGCTCGCGACGGCCACGGCCCAGTCGGTGCTCGAGCGCGGCGGCAACGCGTTCGACGCGGCGGTCGCCGGCGCGTTCGTGCTGCACGTCGTCGAGCCGCACCTCAACGGGCCGGGCGGCGACATGACGGCGGTCTTCGCGACGGCCGACGAGCCGGGCCGGCCCGTCGTCCTGATGGGGCAGGGGCCGGCGCCCGCCGGCGCGACGGTCGAGCACTACCGCGCCGAGGGACTCGACCTCGTCCCGGGGTCGGGCGCCCTCGCCGCGGCCGTGCCCGGCGCGGTCGACGCGTGGCTGCTCCTGCTCCGCGACCACGGCACGTGGGAGCTCGCCGACGTGCTCGCCTACGCGATCGGCTACGCCCGCGACGGGCACCCGATCACCGCACGGGTGACCGAGACGATCGGCGCCGTCGCCGCGCTGTTCGCCGAGCACTGGCCCACCTCGGCCGACCGCTGGCTCGTCGACGGCGCCCCGCCGGCGCCGGGCGAGATGGTCGTGAACGAGGCGTACGCCCGGGTGCTCGACGGGCTCGTGGCCGCAGGAGGCGCGCTGCCGGCCGCCGAGGCCAGTCCCGCGCCGCGGACGCCCGGCACCGACGGCCCCGACGGGACCGACGGCCCCGGCTCCTCGCGCGCCGAGGCCGCCCGCCGTGCCCGTGTCGACGCCGCGCGCACCGAGTGGGCCGAGGGGCTCGTCGCGACCTCGATCGACGCCTTCGTGCGCACGCCGCACCGGCACTCGACGGGAGGCGACCACGCGGGGGTGATGCGCGCATCCGACCTGGCGGCCTTCCGCGCCTCGACCGAGGAGGCGACGGCCGTCGAGTTCCGCGGCCACGTCGTCGCGAAGACCGGCGCCTGGGGGCAGGGCCCGGCCCTGCTGCAGGTGCTGGCGATGCTCGATCCGCTGCCCGACGAGCTGCTCGACCCCTCGACCGTCGAGGGCGCGCACACGATCGTCGAGGCGCTCAAGCTCGCGATGGCCGACCGCGAGGCCTGGTACGGCGACCGCGACGTGCCGCTCGGCCGCCTGCTGTCGGCGGAGTACGCCGCCGAGCGTCGTGCCCTCATCGGGCGGACCGCGTCGCACGAGCTGCGTCCGGGCGACGCCGGGGGCGCAGGAGGCGCGGGCCGCCTCCCGACGCTCCGCACCGACGACGAGGTGGCCGGCCGCGGCGCCGGCGTGGGGGAGCCCACCGTCGGCTCGTTCTCCGCCGCCGCCCCCGGCGCCGTCCCGACCGCCGTGCCCGCCGACGACGCCCGCCAGCCGGGTGCCGAGCCCGACGTCGCGCCGACCGGCGAGACCCGCGGCGACACCTGCCACATCGACGTGGTCGACCGCTGGGGCAACGTCGTCTCGGCGACGCCCTCGGGTGGCTGGCTGCAGTCGTCGCCGACGATCCCCGAGCTCGGCTTCTGCCTCGGCAGCCGCCTCCAGATGAGCTGGCTCGAGGAGGGCACCGCCTCGACGCTCGAGCCCGGTCGTCGCCCCCGCACCACCCTGACGCCGACGCTCGTGCTGCGCGACGGCCAGCCGCTGGTCGCCCTCGGCTCGCCTGGCGGCGACCAGCAGGACCAGTGGCAGCTGCTGTACCTGCTGCGCACGATCGTCGGCGGCTGGACCCCGCAGCAGGCGATCGACGCCCCGGCCCTGCACACGACGTCGTTCCCCGGCTCGTTCTGGCCGCGCACCTGGACGCCGGGCGGCGTCGTCGTCGAGGACCGCCTCGGCGACGAGCTGATCGCCGGCCTCGAGGCCCGTGGCCACGTCGTCACCCGCTCGGGAGACTGGTCGCTCGGCCGGCTGTCGAGCGTCACCCGAGACCCCGAGACCGGCGTGCTGGGCGCCGCCGCCAACCCCCGAGGAGCACAGGCCTATGCCGCAGGACGCTGAGACGCCGACCAGGAACACGACGACAGACGTGAGCACCAGCACCAGCACCAGCACCAGCACCAGCTCGGGCCCTGCCGCCGCGCCCCTGCTCGCCGTCCGCGGCCTGCGGGTCGCGTTCGGCGACCGCGACGTCGTGCACGGGGTCGACCTCGACGTGGCGCGCGGCGAACGCGTCGCGATCGTCGGCCAGTCCGGCTCGGGCAAGTCGACCGTCGTGGCGGCCGTGCTGCAGCTGCTCCCCGGTGCCGGGCACGTCACGGGCGGCACGGTCCACCTCGGCGGCGACGAGCTGACCGGGGCGGGCGAGGCGCGGATGCGGTCGGTCCGCGGCGCCCGCATCGGCCTCGTGCCGCAGGACCCGTCGACGAACCTCAACCCCTCGATGACCGTCGGGGCTCAGATCGCGGACGCCCTGCGCGCGGGCGGTGCGCGCGGCCGGGCCGCCGTCGGCCGACGCGTCGTCGAACTGATGACCGAGGCCGGCATCCCCGAGGCCGACCGGCGGGCGGGCCAGTACCCGCACGAGTTCTCCGGCGGCATGCGCCAGCGCGTGCTGATCGCCGTGGCCCTCGCCCGCGACCCCGAGCTGCTCATCGCCGACGAGCCGACGAGCGCGCTCGACGTGACGGTGCAGCGGCAGATCCTCGACCACCTGCAGACGCTGGTCGACGCTCACGGCACGTCGCTGCTCTTCATCACGCACGACCTCGGCGTCGCGGCCGACCGGACCGACCGCATCGTCGTCATGCTCGACGGCCGCGTCGTCGAGCAGGGCACGCCCCGGCAGATCCTGCTCGACCCGCAGCACGAGTACACGAAACGACTGGTGGCCGCGGCGCCGACGGTGGCCGCCGCCGCGGCGCTCCGGGCCGAGGAGCCCGTCGGCGACGGGCAGCAGGGGGCCGAGGAGGCGCGGGCCGACCCGATCCTGGTCGTGACGGACCTCGTCAAGGAGTACCGCCTCCGGGGCCGTCGGGGCGAGACCGTGCGAGCCGTCGACGGCATCTCGTTCGAGGTGCCCCGCGGCACGACCACCGCGGTCGTCGGCGAGTCGGGCTCGGGCAAGACGACGCTGTCGCGGATCGTGCTGGGGATCGAGCCGGCCACGTCGGGCTCCGCCCTCATCGACGGCGAGGGCATCACCGCCAGTCGGGGCGCCGCGCGCCGGGCCCTGCGTCGTCGCGTGCAGCCCGTGTTCCAGGACCCGTACGGCTCGCTCGACCCCACCTACAGCGTCGAGCGGCTGGTCGACGAGCCGCTGCGCATCTTCGGGGTCGGCGACCGTGCCGGCCGCCGTGCGCGCGTGGCCGAGCTGCTCGACCAGGTCGCGTTGCCGCGCTCGGTCGCACAGAGCCGGCCGAACGAGCTGTCGGGCGGCCAGCGACAGCGCGTCGCGATCGCCCGGGCCCTCGCGCTCGAGCCCGAGCTGCTGATCTGCGACGAGGCCGTCTCGGCCCTCGACGTGCTCGTGCAGGAGCAGATCCTCGAGCTGCTCGCCGAGCTGCAGGGCCGTCTCGGGCTCAGCTACCTGTTCATCACGCACGACCTCGCCGTGGTGCGCCAGATCGCCCATAGTGTGGTGGTGATGCGACGCGGTCGCATCGTCGAGCGGGGCAGCGTCGACGACGTGTTCCTCGCCCCGACGGACGAGTACACCCACCACCTCCTAGGAGCGATCCCCGGTGCCAGCCTCGCTGTCTGACCGACCCCGGCGGGCGGGTCGCGTCGCGTCGCGTCCCGGCGCGCCCTGCGGAGCACGACCGTGCTGAGCGTCGTCGACGCCGTGCGGGCGGACATCGTGCAGGGGGTGCTGCAGCCGGGCACGCGGATCACGGAGGCGGCGCTCGCCGAGCGCTACGGCGTCTCCCGGGTGCCGGTGCGCGAGGCGCTCCGCGGGCTGGAGGCGGAGGGCTTCGTCGAGTCCCGGCCGAACGTCGGCTCGCGCGTGGCCGAGATCCCGTTCGACGAGGCCGACGACCTCTTCGCGGTCCGGGAGGCGCTCGAGATCTCGACCGCTCGCCGCGCCGCGGGCAGGGCGCGGGCGCGGTTCAGCGGCGGGGACGACCAGGCGGCCGGAGGCGGCAGCAGCGACGCCGACGACGACTGGCGGCGCGTGCGGCGGTCGCTGGAGCAGCTGCTCGACGAGGGCGACGCCGCCGTCGCCCGGGGCGACCTCGATCGCCTGGTCGACCTGAACGAGCGGTTCCACATCGGCATCGCCGAGCTCAGCCGCAGCAGCACGCTCGCGACGCTGCTGCGCCAGCTGTCCCGCAAGATCGAGTGGCTCTACGCCCTCGACGAGTTCTCCCGCGGCAAGCGGCTCTGGCCCGACCACCGCGTCATCCTCGCCGCCATCGACGCGGGCGACGCCGACCGGGCAGCGGAGCTGATGGGACGGCACGTGCGCGAGTCCCGCGTCGGGTACCTCGGCCGGACCGCACCCGCCGCGGTCGTCGAGCAGCTGCGCGCGGCACCCGTCCCCGTCGCGGGCGGCGTCGCGTGACCCGACACCGGCTCGATCCGACACCCGCGACGACGAACGACGTCTACTGCCGCGACCACGCCCCCGTCCTCACCGTCGCTCCCGGCGACGAGGTCGTCGTCGGGTCGCTCGACGCCTCCGGCCACCTCGAGCGCCAGCGGACGCCCGGCGAGGTGCGGCCGCGCCTGTTCCCGCAGGCGCGGGGCCACGCGCTCACCGGTCCCGTCGCCGTCCGGGGCGCGCGTCCCGGGCAGATGCTCGGCGTCACCTTCGTCGACCTGCGGCCGGGGGAGTGGGGCTGGACGGTCGCTGGCGGCCGCGAGACGCCGGTCACGACGCGGCTCGGCCTGGCCGACGTCCCGCCCGCCTGGCTGCTCTGGGAGATCGACGCCGACGCCGGCGTCGCCACCGAGAGCCGGGGGCTCAGCGTGCCGACCGCGCCGTTCCTCGGGGTGACGGGCGTGGCGCCCGCCGATCCGGGCGAGCACTCCACGACGCCGCCGCGCACGACGGCGGGCGGCAACGTCGACTGCCGCGAGCTCGTGGCGGGGTCGACCCTGTGGCTGCCGGTGCAGGTCGACGACGCGCTCCTGTACCTCGGCGACGGCCACGCGGCCCAGGGCGACGGCGAGGTCGGCGGCACGGCGATCGAGTGCCCGATGACGACGGAGGTGCGGATCGACCTGGTCGAGCGGCGCCCGCTCCCGAGCGTGCACGCCGAGACCCCCGCGGGGCGGATAACCTTCGGCTTCGACGCCGACCTCGACGTCGCGACGGGCGACGCCCTGGACGCGATGGTGACGTGGCTGGCGGCCCTGCTCGACGTCGACCGCGCGACCGCCCTCGCCTTCGCCAGCGCCGTCGTCGACCTGCGCGTGACGCAGGTGGCGAACCAGACGTGGGGAGTGCACGCCCTGCTTCCGACGGGCGCGCTCGGCCTCTGAGACCGACCGGTGCGCTCGGTCTCCGAGACCGGCCGCCGCCTCCCGCCGGGAGGAGCCGGCCGCCTCCTACTGGTACGTCACGAGGTCCGGCACCGGCGACACCTCGGTCATCGTCTGCTCGGGCGTGAGCATCGGCTCGTCCTCGTCGTAGAAGTTCTTCCAGCCCCACGCCACGGCGGGCGCGCCGTCGTGCAGTGCCCGCCAGGTGGCCTGCTTGTCGGGCTGGGAGCCCTGGCCGTCGACGTGCACGAGGGTCGTGAGCTCGGGGCGGCTCAGGTCGATCGCCGCCCGGTCGCGCAGCATGCTCGACCGGAACTGGTGCAGCACGAACAACTTCGGCGGCAGCGAGTGCGCGTCGACGAGGTCGGCGAGCCAGGTGGAGACCGCGTTCACCTCGGCCGCGTCGACGCCGCCGATCTGCCGGAGCGGCACCTGGTCCGGGGCGAGGCGCCACTCGGGGTCGAGGGCGAGGCCCACATTCGGCTCGGTGAGCAACGACTCGTACCGGCGGGCCTGGGTCAGGAAGTCGGTGCGTCCCGGCTGCAGGTCGAGCACGACGTACTGCCCGGCGGCGGCCGCGGCCTCGACGTACGGGCGCAGCCGCTCGGGGTCGAGCTCGTTCGAGTAGTCGCCGTCAGGGCCCGCGTCGCCTGCCGCCACGGTCGCGATCAGCTCGAGCATCGGCACTACGGGCCGGTCGGACGAGGCCTGGTAGCTGGCCGCCGTGTCGGCGGCGCGCTGCACGGTCGCCGCGACGTCCTGTTCACCGAGGACGCCGAGAGCCGAGGTGCCCGGGGCGCCGTAGAGGGCGACGAACCGTCGGTCGGGGAAGAACCGCTGGCCGCCGCCCGGCAGCTCGGCGCCCGAGCGCGCCGCGGCGACCGACCACTCGAGGTGGGGCCGGTCGGCGAACGCGGAGCCGACGACGAGGGTGGAGTCCGCCTCGGAGGCGCCCATCGCGCCGACGACGGAGGCGTCCTGCTGCAGGTCGGTCACGCCCTCGGGCAGCGCGAGCAGCTCGGCTCCCGCAGCTCGGGCGGTGGCCGACGCCGCGGCGTCGTCCGGTCCCGACACGACGACGAGCGTCGAGGAGTCGGCGTCCCGGGCCGGGGGAGCCGTGACCTCGGCGGCCGGCACGGCGTCCACGTCGCCGAGCTCGAGGTCGTCCGCCGACGGGCCCTCGCCCACCGTCGCCACCGTCGCCGCACCCAGGCGGTCGACCTCCGTCGCGACGTCGACGCCCGCGGCGGCGATCAGCACGGGCGCGCCGATCCGCTCGCCCTGCTCCGCCGCCTCGGCGACGGCGTCCGGGGCGTCGGCCGTGGCGAGCACCACGACCGGCGAGCTGACCCACAGCGCGCGGCTGGTCTCGACGGCCCGCTCGGCGGGGGTGCCCGACGCGGCGGCGGTGACCGCCGCCTCCGGCGTGGCCACCGTCAACTCGACGGTCTCGGGCTCGGGGGTCGACGTCGTGCACGCCGTGACGGTCAGCAGGGCAGCGGCGGCCACCGCTGCGGCGGGGAGGAGGCGGTGTCGGGAAGTCACCGATCCACGGTAGACCGGTGCGGAGCCCTGCTCAGCTCAGGACGTCCTTCGTCGTGAAGCGTCCCAGCGCCAGGGCGCCGAAGACGGCGATGTATCCCGCCTGGAGCAACGCGTTGTCCGCGAAGTTGCTCCACGAGATCGGATCGCGCAGCAGATCCGCGAAGCCGAGCCAGTAGTGGGTGAACAGCCACGGGTCGAGGAAGTCGAGCTGCGGCAGCGCGTCGACGATCTGCGCGACGGTCGAGAGGACGATCGTCGCCGCCATCGCGCCGACGGGCACGCTCGTGAGGGTCGAGGCGAAGAGGCCGATCGCGCTGAGCCCCAGCAGCGAGATGGTGACGTAGAGGGCCATCAGCAGCATGCGGCCCGCGTAGTCGCCCAGGCCGATCGTCTGTCCCGAGAGCAACGTGACCGGCCCGACGGGGAACAGGGCCGCGCCCGCGATCGCCCCCACGACGACCACGACGAGCGTGCCGACGAGGCAGAACAGGGCGGCGCCGGCGTACTTCACGAGCAGGAGGCGCACCCGGCCCACCGGGGTGACGAGCAGGTAACGCAGGGTGCCGAGGCTCGCCTCGCCCGCGATCGTGTCGCCCGCGACGACGCCCACCGTCAGGGGC
The DNA here is from genome assembly GCF_004364285.1 of Frigoribacterium sp. PhB116. Taxonomy (GTDB): domain Bacteria; phylum Actinomycetota; class Actinomycetes; order Actinomycetales; family Microbacteriaceae; genus Frigoribacterium. The sequence continues at coordinate 719,492 of NZ_SOBE01000002.1, forward strand.
AGGAACAAGGGGATGGCCACCGTGAGCGCGGTGAGCGAGACGAACAGGCCGTTCTGCGTGATGTCGCCGAGGAACGCGGGACCACGTCCTCCCGAGCCGGCGTCGTCGGTCGTCACGCGGACCGCGACCGCGAGCAGGATCGGGATCAGCGCGAGCGCCGCCAGCAGGGCGATCGTGCGGACACGGCGGAACAGGACGACGACCTCGCTGCCGAGCAGCGCGAGCCCGGAACCTCGGCGGGCCACCGCCTCGGGCAGGACGGCGGGCGAGCCGGCCGCGGCTCCGTCGGCGGGTGAGGAGGCGGCGCCCCCGTCGGACGGGATCGGGTCAGCCGGCGACATCGAAGCCCTCCCCGGTCAGGTCGACGAAGCGGTCCTCGAGGCTCGCGCCCGAGACCTCGAAGCCGCGCACCCGCACGTCGGCGGCGACGAGTGCCGCGACGATCGCCTCGGGGGCCAGCCCCTCGACCGTGAGGTCGGCCTCGACGTGCGCTCCCTCGGACGGGGCAGGACCGGCCGAGCCCGGGTCGTCGGGCGCGAGGCCCAGCCGGACGAGCACGTCACGGGCGAGGTCGGGATCGGGCGTGAGCAGGCGCACGCGGTGCGTGCCGAGCGCGCGGAGGTCGCCGAGGGTGCCCTGCGTGAGCAGCCGTCCCGCGCTCATCACGCCGATGTGCGTGCACATCTGCTCGACCTCGGCCAGCAGGTGGCTCGACACCAGGACGGTCGTCCCGTCGTCGGCGAGGGAGCGGATCAGGGCGCGCACCTCCCGGGTGCCCTGCGGGTCGAGGCCGTTGCTCGGCTCGTCCAGCACGAGCAGGTCGCGCGGCATGAGGAGCGCGTTCGCGATGCCGAGGCGCTGCTTCATGCCGAGGGAGTAGGCGTGCGCCTTCTTGTCGGCGGCGTGGCCGAGGCCGACGCGGTCGAGCGCGGCCGCGACCCGGGCCTTGCGGGTGCCGCCTGGAGCCCGACGGTCGCCGGAGTCGAGGCGCGTCAAGTTGGCTCGCCCCGAGAGGAACGGGTAGAACGCGGGCCCCTCGACGAGTGCGCCGACTCGGGGCAGCACGTCACGGGCGCGGTCGGGCATGGCGCCGCCGAGCACCCGGATCGAGCCGCTCGTCGAACTGGTGAGGCCCAGCAGCATGCGGATGGTCGTGGTCTTCCCCGAGCCGTTGGGGCCGAGGAACCCGTAGACGCTGCCCCGCGGCACCGCGAGGTCGAGGTCGGCGACGGCCTGCTGGCGACCGAAGGTCTTGCCGAGGCCTACGGTCTGGACGGCGAGGCCGATGTCCGGCCTCGCGTCAGCCCCGTCGCTCACGGCACCTGCTGTCACTCACGGCGTCTGCCGCCCACGTCGCCTGTCGATCACTGCGCGGCGACGGCTGCCTGGAGGGCGTCCGCGTCGACGGCGCCCGCCCACACGCGGCCGTCGTCGCCGACGAACACCGAGACGAGCGAGGTCTGCAGCACCTTGCCGCCGTCGACCGGGGTGAGCACCTGGTCGAGCAGCGCGGAGCCGTCGTCAGAGGACGCGCTCGTCGGCGCGGACTCGCTGGTCGCCGACGGGGCGAGACCGACGATCGTGCTCCAGCCGGAGCCGAGCACGGTCTTCTCCGGTGCCTGGCCGTCGGCGTGGTGGGCGCGAGCGTCGTCGGTGCCGGGTGCGGGGACCTCGGTCACGGCAGCCCCCGCGGGCGGCGTGAAGTCGAAGACGTCGGAGGAGGGGGCGCTGAAGTCGACGGACGTGAAGCCGACCGAGACGGCCGGGTCGGCCTGGCCCTTCGCGGCGACGACGACCTTGAGGGGCACGCCCGTCTCGGAGTCGACGGTCAGCGTCGCGCTGCCGACGAGCGTCGCGGGGTCGTCAGGCGTGAGGACGACCTGGTACGCGGTGCGGCCGGCGACCTTCACGTTGTCGGTCGCGGTGACGGTCGTCGTGGGCTCGACGGCAGAGAGCAGGGCCGAGGCGAGCTCGGCCGGCGTCTGGGGCACGGCGGTGCCGTCGGGCAGGGCGGTGGGCACCTCGGTGACGCTCGTGTCGGGCAGCGTCAGGTGCGACGCCTCCTTCGACTCGGAGTCCCAGGTCCAGACGCTGTCGCCGTCGCGGACGACGTCGCGCTCGGCCAGGTCCTCCACGACCTGCACGCGCTGCTTGTCCGTCCCGTCGACGAAGACCTCCGCGGTGTGGCTGCCGGTCAGGAGCTCGAGGGCGTCGCTCGTCGCGTCGCCGGCTCCGCCCTGGCCCTGGAAGCTCGACACGTCGGGCAGGCCCAGGCCGCTCGTCTGCTCGACCGTACCCGAGAACGAGGCGCCGGAACTCGACGCGGCGAGCTCGAGCACCTGCTGGGGAGTCTTCTCGGGCAGCACGACCTCGGCGTTCGCGGCCATCGACGGCACGACGATCCCGGCGGCCACGACCGCGGCCGGGACGACGACGGCGGGGATCCAACGGCTCTGCTTCTTCATGCTGTCCTGTGCCTCTCGTGGCGGCTCGGGGCGGGTCGCGACTGGTCGGCAGGCTACGCGCCGACCCTGGAGACCACTGGGAACTCGGGGGGACGTCACTCGACGTCGAGCGAGGTGGCCGTCCTCCACTCCGGGGTGCCTGACGAGCGCTGCGGCTAGAGCTCGACGACCTCGAACTCGAGCAGGTCGGCACCGGTGGCGACCGGACGGCGAGGTGCCTCGGCGCCCTCGCTGCCCTGGTCGGCCGGTGCGCCGTGGCCGGCCGGGCCACCCTGGCCCGCGGGAGGACCGGCGTGCGCCGCCGCGGCGCCGTCCGCCTGCCAGGCCTGGAACGACTGCTCGTCGGCCCAGGTCGTCACGACGAAGTACCGGGTGTCGCCCGACACCGGGCGGAGCAGCTGGAAGCCCTCGAAGCCGGGAGCGCCGTCGACCGAGTGCTTGCGGGCGGCGAAGCGGGACTCGAGCTCGGAGCCCGAGCCCTCGGGCACGTGGATGGCGTTGATCTTGACGACGGACATGGTGCGGCTCGCTCTCGTTCGGCCCGGCGGGATGCCCGGCGAGGGGTGACGGAAAGGGTTCGGGGCTAGGCGGTCTTCATCACGGTCGCCGTGAAGCCCTGCACGCGCTCGGCCAGGCCGGAGGCGCGCCGTTCGATCTGCTCGGGAGGGTTGAGGTGAGGAGGCGCGACCCTGATGAGCAGGGAGCACGCCAGGTCCTCGCAGATGTACGTGCCGATCGTGTCGCCGTTGGCACCGGCGTCGCCGGCCTTGGGCGCGGTGAAGAGGCGCACCTGGGTCGCGGGCTGCGGCGAGTGGCAGAGCGAGCACATGGCGGCGATGCCGGGCCGCAGCGACGAACCCGACGACCGGACGACGAGCCCGACCGGCTGGTCGTCCATCCAGTGCACGATGTAGCCGCGCTGGTGGGCCTGAGGATCGCGCCAGCCCAGGAACTCGCGCTCGCCCCACAGCATCTCGTGCAGGCCGGGGATGGGGAGCCGGTCGAGGTCGCCCGGCAGGGCGTTCACGAACGACTCACGGATGTCGGTCTCGGTCAGCGGCTTCATGATCGAGCCGAGCCTACGCGTCGCCGCCGACAGCGCGTCGTGACCGTCTCACCCCGGCGTGCGGCCCCTACGCTGGCCCCGTGGTCGACACGGCGGCGGGGAACGGGGCACGGGGCCTGGACGAGGAGGCGGTGGTCGCGCGCCTGAGGGCGGCCGGCTGCGTCTTCGCGGAGGACGAGGCGCGCCTCCTGCTCGAGGCGGCGGCGGCCGGTCCGAGCCTCGAGTCGCTCGTCCTCCGGCGGACGGCGGGCGAGCCGCTCGAGCAGGTGCTCGGCTGGGCGGCCTTCGACGGGCTCCGCCTCGTCGTCGAGCCGCGCGTCTTCGTGCCGAGACGCCGCACCGAGCTGCTCGTGCGGCTGGCCGACGCGGCGCTCGCCGGCGCCGTGCCCGCCGACGCGGCACCTGTCCTCGTCGAGCTGTGCTGCGGGGTCGGTGCGGTCGCGGTCGCGCTGCTCCGCCGCCGCCCCCTGCTCGACGTGGTCGCCGCCGACCTCGATCCCGTCGCCGTGCGCTGCGCCCGCCGCAACCTCGGCGAGCGGGCGACGGTCGTCGGGGGCGACCTCTTCGCCGAGCTCCCCGCACGGCTGCGCGGCCGGGTGGACGTGCTGATCGCGAACGCGCCGTACGTGCCGACGGCCGCCATCGCGACGATGCCCTCCGAAGCCCGCCTCCACGAGTCCGTCCTCGCCCTCGACGGCGGGGCGGACGGCCTCGACCTGCACCGGCGGATCGCCGCCGGGGCCGCGGAGTGGCTCTCGCCGACGGGCACGCTGCTGATCGAGACGAGCGAGCGCCAGGCCGAGGCCACGGCCGCCCTGTTCGCGGCCGCGGGCCTCGACGTGTCGGTCGAGCGGGACGACGACCTCGACGCCACGGCCGTGAGTGCGACCTGGCCGCCCGCCTGACCTCGCCGATCGGGCCTAGACGTCGACCGGCGAGACGAGGTCGACCACGGGCGACTCGGGCGTCCCCGAGATCTGGCAGGTGAACGCCGCCTCGACCCGGCCGTCGGCGAGGTGCCCGAAGCGCACCTCGGCGACCGCGCCCGAGTCCGAGTCGCGGACGTCCGCCTCCTCGTAGGCCCAGACGTCATCGAGCGGGGGCAGGTCCGGGTACTCGGCCCTGACCGCGGCGACGCAGGCGTCCCAGGCGGGCGGCGCCTCGTGCGCCTCGGCCGTCGACGGCGCCGGGGGAGTCGTGGTCGGCAGCGGCGTCGCGGTCGCGTCGGGCCCGGTCGTCGTCACGATACCGGGCGTGGCCGCGGCGCCGGGCTCGGCGTCGGTCCCGGCGCAGCCCGCCAGCAGCAGCGTGACGGCGAAGGCGGCGGTGACCAGTGAGACGGTCTTGGTGGGCACGGCGCGCTCCAGGTGACGGGACGGGCGTCGGCGGGCGCCGACGGAGGTCGAGGAGGCTCAGACTAACCGCACGGAGGCACCACGGAGGTCGAGGGTGCAAGCTGGTTCGATGACCGCTACAGAGAACCGCGAACCGACCGCCCTCGAGCAGGCCATCAGCAAGGGACAGGCAGGAGAGGGCGACATGAACGCCGTCCTGGCCGAGTTCGTCAACGCGCAGGTCGTCGTGGCCACCGCCGTGGACGCCCAGGACAGCCTGACCGATCTGCAGCCGGTGTTGTTCGACCGCGAGGGCACGCCCATGCTGGCGGCCTTCACGCACCCCGACATGATCGGCGAGCAGGTCAAGGGCGTCGCCGAGTACCAGGCCACGATCCCCGCCGCCGAGCTCGTGCAGGCGATCCCCGCGCAGACCGGTCTCGTCGTGAACCCCGGCAACCGCGAGGGCTTCGAGATGCTGCCCGAGGGCGTCGCGCAGCTGGCGAACGACGTCCGCGAGCTCGTCGCCGCGCACCAGGCCGCCGGGTCGCCCGAGCCGGGCCAGCCCGCACAGCCCGCCTCCTAGCCCGAGCCCCCCTCCAGGACGCCCCGATCGTGCCTCACGGTCGGGGCGTCCGTCGTCGCCTCCCGAAACACCGCTGTCACATGCCCGCTGTAGGGTGAGCGGCACAACAGAACACCGGGCCACGAACACGTCGCGGGAGAGCCCCGGAGCGCACGCCGATGCGCCGCCGGGCACCGAAGGAGCAAGCTCCCCGCCAATCTCTCAGGTACCGCGTACCGCGACGGACTGGCCACTCTGAAAAGCAGGGGGCACCTGCCGGAGGCGCGCGAGCGTCGCCGGCACCGCCTCCTCGCCCACGGTGAAAGTCGGCCCTCGTGGCCGGCGAAGCTCTCAGGCCCATGACAGAGGGGGTGCACGACCGCGGCTCTGCCGTGCCGTGCGCGTCCCCGTCGTGCAGGTGCTGCACGACGCCGATCCCGGCCGAGTCACCTGGCGCCGGGCCGTTCCCCCAGGAGTCCGCAGATGTCCGACGCATCCTCGAACCTGCCCGCCGCCCCCGGCCCCGACGACGCCGACCTCCGCGACGACGCCGACCTGCGCGACGACGCCGACCTGCGCGACGACGCCGACCTGCGCGACGGCCCCGCCGGGACGACCGGCGACCTGCCCCTCGCCGACGACGGCACCGGGGGCGTCGCGACCGCCGACGGCGCGCCCCTCGACCTCGTCGACGCGGTCGACGCCGAGGCCGTCGCCGACGAGCATGAGGAGCGCCTCAGCCCCCTGCACGAGGTCCACGTCGCCGCCGGTGCCAGCTTCACGGACTTCGCCGGCTGGCAGATGCCCGTCCGCTACAGCTCCGACCTGGCCGAGCACCACGCGGTGCGCACCGCCGCCGGGCTGTTCGACCTGTCGCACATGGCCGAGATCGCCGTCGTCGGTCCCGACGCCGGGGCGTTCCTCGACGCGGCGCTCGCGGGCACCCTCTCGACCATCGCGGTCGGCCGGGCCAAGTACTCGTTGCTGCTCAGCCCCGAGGGCGGCATCGTCGACGACCTCGTCGTCTACCGCCTCGACGAGCACGACTACCTCGTCGTCGCCAACGCCTCGAACCGCGACGCCGCCTTCGGCGCCCTCGCGAGCCGTGCGCACGGCTTCGACGTCACGGTCGACGACGAGAGCGACGACACCGCGCTCATCGCGATCCAGGGCCCCGAGGCCGAGGGCGTCCTCGACGAGCTGGTCACCGCCGACCGGCTGCAGCCCGACGCGCCCCTGTCGACCCTGCGCTACTACCGCGTCCTCCAGGGCACCTTCGACGACGCCCCCGTGCTGATCGCCCGCACCGGCTACACCGGAGAGGACGGTTTCGAGCTCTACCTCGCGCCCGAGCTCGCCCCCGACCTGTGGCGTGCCCTCGCCGAGGCAGGCGCCCCGCGCGGCCTCGTCCCCGCCGGGCTCGCCAGCCGCGACACGCTCCGCCTCGAGGCGGGCATGCCGCTCTACGGCCACGAGCTGGGCCTCGACGTGCGCCCCGCGCAGGCCGGCCTCGGCCGCGTCGTCGACACCTCGAAGGAGTTCGTGGGCAAGGCGGGCGTCGAGCCTGCCCCTGCGGCCCGCGTGCTCGTCGGCCTGACGCTCGAGGGCCGACGTGCCGCGCGGGCCGGCTACGCGGTCGTCACCGACGACGGCACCGTCGTCGGCGAGGTCACGAGCGGCGCCCTCTCGCCCACGCTCGGCCACCCCGTCGCCATGGCGTTCGTCGACCCCGACGTCGTCGACCGCGGCCCCGCGCTGGCCGTCGACGTCCGCGGCACCGCGATCCCCGCTGCCGTCGTGTCGCTGCCGTTCTACAAGCGCGCCTGACCTGCTCCCACAGGCCCGCCTCCTCGTTCCTTCCTCAGCCCCGCCCAGCCTCAGCCCTCGCCTCCTCGGCGCCCCTGCCTCCTCGAAAGGACCGGCCATGACCGATCTCACCGCCCTGCAGTACACCTCCGAGCACGAGTGGCTGCTCATCGACGGCGACACCGCGACGGTCGGCATCACCGACTACGCCGCCGAGAAGCTCGGCGACGTCGTCTACGTCGACCTGCCCGCCGAGGGCACGGAGGTCGAGACCGGCAAGGTCGTCGGCGAGATCGAGTCGACCAAGTCGGTCGGCGAGCTCTACGCCCCCGCCCTCGGCACCGTGCTCGAGGCCAACCAGGCCGTCGTCGACAGCCCCGACCTCGTCAACAGCGACCCGTTCGGCGAGGGCTGGCTGATCAAGATCACCCTGTCGAGCACCGACGGCCTGTCCCTCCTCTCGCGCGACGAGTACGTCGCCCTCACCGCCGAATGAGCGACGCGCAGGGGTCCGTCTTCGGCGACTGGTCCGACCGGGCCGCCACCGGCTTCGTCGACCGCCACGTCGGCACCACCGCCGCCGACCAGGCGGCCATGCTCGAGCTGCTCGGCCACGACAGCGTCGAGTCCCTCGTCCGTGCCGCCGTGCCGGACAGCATCCACGCCGAGCCCGTCGACGCCTCGGTGCTGCCGGCGCCGATCGGCGAGAAGGAGGCGCTGGCCGAGCTCCGCGCGCTCGCCGGCCGCGGCCGCCCCTCGCGCAGCATGATCGGCCTCGGCTACTACGACACCGTCACGCCTGCCGTGATCCAGCGCAACGTGCTCGAGAACCCGAGCTGGTACACGGCCTACACGCCGTACCAGCCCGAGATCTCGCAGGGCCGGCTCGAGGCGCTCATCAACTTCCAGACGATGGTCTCCGAGCTGACCGGCCTCACCACGGCCAACGCGTCGATGCTCGACGAGGGCACCGCCGTCGTCGAGGGCATGCTGCTCGCCCGTCGTGCCTCGAAGGCGCGCACCGACGTCTTCGTCGTCGACTCCGACGCGCTGCCGCAGACGAAGGCCCTGCTCGCCGGGCGTGCCGAGGCCGTGGGCATCGAGCTCGTCGAGCTCGAGCTCTCCAGCGTCGACCCGGCCGAGATCCCCGACGCCTTCGGCGTGTTCGTGCAGTACCCCGGTGCCTCCGGCTGCGTCTGGGACCCGGAGGCGGTCGTCGCCGCCGTCCACGCCGCCGGCGGCCTCGCGGTCGTCGCCGCCGACCTGCTCGCGATGACGCTGCTCCGTCCGCCCGGCGAGTTCGGGGCCGACGTCGCCGTCGGCACGAGCCAGCGCTTCGGCGTGCCGATGGGCTTCGGCGGGCCGCACGCCGGCTACATGGCCGTCCGCACGGGGCTCGAGCGCCAGCTGCCCGGCCGTCTCGTCGGTGTCTCGCAAGACGTCGAAGGCCACCCGGCCTACCGGCTCAGCCTGCAGACCCGCGAGCAGCACATCCGTCGTGAGAAGGCGACGTCGAACATCTGCACCGCTCAGGTGCTGCTCGCCGTGATGGCCTCGATGTACGCCGTGTACCACGGCCCGTGGGGGCTCCGGCACATCGCCTCGCGCGTCCACGCGCACGCCGCCGACCTCGCGGCCGCCGTGCGCGCGAGCGACCTCGAGCTCGAGAGCGACGTGTTCTTCGACACCCTCCAGGTCTTCGTGCCCGGCCGGGCGGACGAGATCGTCGCCGCCGCGCACGCTCGCGGCTACCTGCTCTGGGCCGTCGACGCCGACTGCGTCCGGCTGTCGCTCGACGAGACCACGACGCGCGACGACCTCGAGGTCGTCGCTGACGTGCTCGGGGTCGCCCTGCCCGCGGCGTCGCCCGCAGGCGGCGGCGAGGCGCGCGACGAGCGCGACGCGGTGCTGCCGGAGGGCCTCCGCCGCACCTCCGACTTCCTGACGCACCCGGTCTTCCGCACGCACCGCAGCGAGACCAGCATGATGCGCTACCTCAAGCACCTCGCCGACAAGGACTACGCGCTCGACCGCGGCATGATCCCGCTCGGCAGCTGCACGATGAAGCTCAACGCCGCGACCGAGATGGCGGCCGTGACGTGGCCCGAGTTCGCGGCCGTGCACCCGTTCGCGCCGGCCTCCGACGTCGAGGGCTACCTCGAGATGATCGGCCAGCTCGAGGGCTGGCTGGCCGAGGTCACGGGCTACGACACGGTCTCGCTGCAGCCCAACGCCGGCAGCCAGGGCGAGCTCGCCGGCCTGCTCGCGATCCGCGGCTTCCACCTCGCCGCCGGCGACACGGCCCGCACCGTGTGCCTCATCCCGCAGAGCGCGCACGGCACGAACGCGGCCAGCGCCGTGCTCGCAGGGCTCCGCGTGGTCGTCGTGGCGTGCAACGAGCAGGGCGACGTCGACCTCGGCGACCTGCGTGCCAAGGTCGAGCAGCACCGTGACGAGCTCGCGGCGCTGATGATCACGTACCCGTCGACGCACGGCGTCTACGAGCACGACATCCGCGAGGTCACCGACGCGGTGCACGCGGCCGGCGGCCAGGTGTACGTCGACGGCGCGAACCTCAACGCGCTGCTCGGCTTCGCCCGGTTCGGCGACTTCGGCGGAGACGTCTCGCACCTGAACCTGCACAAGACGTTCTGCATCCCGCACGGAGGCGGCGGTCCCGGTGTCGGGCCCGTGGCGGCCAAGGCCCACCTCGCCCCGTACCTGCCCGGCCACCCCCTGGCGCAGCAGGCCGACCGTCGCACGGGTGCCGAGCCCGCCGGGGCCGGCGAGCGGCTCGCCCACGCGGGCGTCCCCGTGTCGAGCGCCCCCTACGGGTCGCCGAGCATCCTGCCGATCAGCTGGGCGTACGTCCGCATGATGGGCACCGAGGGGCTCGCCGCGGCGACGGGCGCCGCGGTCCTCTCGGCGAACTACGTGGCGGCGCGGCTGCGCGACCACTTCCCGGTGCTGTACGCGGGAGAGAACGGGCTCGTCGCACACGAGTGCATCCTCGACCTGCGACCGCTCCGCGACGCCACGGGCGTGACCGTCGACGACGTGGCCAAGCGCCTCATCGACTACGGCTTCCACTCGCCGACGATGTCGTTCCCGGTCGCCGGCACGCTGATGGTCGAGCCGACCGAGAGCGAGGACCTCGCCGAGATCGACCGCTTCGTCGACGCGATGATCGCCATCGCCGGCGAGGCCGCCGACGTGGCGTCGGGCCGCTTCACCGCCGAGTCGAGCCCCCTGCGGGGCGCGCCCCACACGGCCGAGTCGGTCATCTCGGGGGAGTGGACCCGCGAGTACAGCCGCGACGAGGCCGTGTACCCGGTCCGCACCCTGGTGCGCGGCAAGTACTGGCCGCCGGTCCGCCGCATCGACCAGGCCTGGGGCGACCGCAACCTGTTCTGCGCGTGCCCGCCGGTCGAGGCCTTCGCCTGAGCTGGCCCGCTCCGCACGTCGAGCCGTGACGCAGGGAGCCGCCCGGTCGCTGATCCCGTCGGCGACCCGGGCGGCTCCCTCCTGGTCCCCGCGGGTGCCGGCCCCTGAGCGGCGCGGACGGCGCCGGCGTGACGGGGGCCGTCCCGGATGACACCCGGGGGACGGTCGAGGAGGTGCGTGTGGAGTTGTCGAGTCCGTTCGACCCTCGAGACCATGACACGCTCCCCCCGAACGGGTGTCAAGGGGTGCCGGGAGCCGACGAGGCAAGTCGGCGCAGATCGGCGTCGGCGTGGCCGGGGGAGGCCATGCCTCTCGTCCGGCCCGCCGCCTCCTCGGGTCAGCTCGGCAGGCCGAAGGCGGCCGGGAACGTCGTGGCCGCCCACGGGTAGCCGACGAACACGGCCGCGTCCATCAGGAGGTGCGCGACGACCAGCGGGAGCACCCGGCCGGTCCGCGTGTAGAGCCAGCCGAAGACGAGCCCCATCACGACGTTGCCGACGAAGGCCCCGAAGCCCTGGTACAGGTGGTAGCTGCCGCGCAGCAGGGCGGCGGCGACGATGATCGGCCAGGTGCGCCAGCCGAGGTCGCGCAGCCGGGCGAAGAGGTACGCGACGACGATGACCTCCTCCGTCACGCCGGCCCTGAGCGCCGAGAGCAGCAGCACGGGCACCGTCCACCACTCGGCGGCGAGGTCGGTCGGGATGACGGTCACGGTCAGGTCGAGGGCCTTGCCGACGAGGTAGAGCCCGATGCCCGGGATGCCGATGGCGAGGGCGAGCCCGGCACCGCCGAGCACGTCGCGGCCGGCGCGGGAGAAGTCGACCCCGAGGCGGCCGAGGTGCGGGCGGGCCTCGTTCCACAGCAGGTAGGCGACGAGTGCCACAGGGACGAGGTCGACGGCGATGCCCACCAGCTGGTAGATCAGGTCGAAGACCGGCCGGTCGCTGAGCGAGGAGTTGAGCGTCGCCGTCTGCTGCGACAGCGACTCGTCGCGGGTCAGCCGGTTGGCGATCGACAGCACCGAGTACACGGCCGAGGCGCCCAGCGACAGCCCGAGCACGATCGCGATCTCGACCCGGAGGCGCGCCCTGCCAGGTCGACCCGGCCCCGTCTCGAGAGGCCCTGCCATCCCGTCGCGTGGCCTCGGCCCCGGCGTTGCCGGTAGCGTGTCGTCTCTGTCGCTCACGCGCTGATCGTACGGGACGCTCCCGCCGGCAGCGGATGATACCCGGCAGGTGTCTGATTTCTCGCAGCGGATCCTTGCGCTCTTCGCAGCCGCGGCGCAACAGATCGCCCACGGACGCAACTATCCGGCGAGTTGGTTTCCGTCGTGTAACCGTTCCCCCAGGGGTTTGGAGATGGCTGAGCCCGGTGCTTAGGGTGACTGCATCCAACGCGGCGAGGCTCATGGGGGCCCCGCTGCGTCCTTTCCCGCATCAGGAGGAACATTGAAGAAGACGCGCACGGGCCTCGGGGCCATCGCCGTCGTGGGGACGGCAGCACTCGTCCTCACGGGCTGCGCCAGCGGTGGGGACTCGGGCGACAGCGGCTCGGGCGACTCCAGCGCCATCATCACCACCAACGGCAACGAGCCTCAGAACCCGCTCGTCCCCTCGAACACCACCGAGGTCGGCGGCGGCAAGATCATCGACTCCGTGTTCGCGGGCCTCGTCTCGTACAACGCCGACGGCGAGTCCGAGATGGACGCGGCCGAGTCGATCGAGTCGGACGACAACCAGCTCTGGACCATCACGCTCAAGGACGGCCAGACCTTCACCGACGGCACGCCGGTCACGTCCGAGTCGTTCACGAAGGCCTGGAACTGGGCCGCTCAGGTCTCCAACGCCCAGAGCGCCTCGTACTTCTTCGACAACATCGCCGGCTACGACGCCGAGGCCGACAGCGACCTCCAGCTCGAGGTCGTCAGCGACACCGAGTTCACGGTCGAGCTGTCCGCGCCCGCCGCCGACTGGCCCCTCCGTCTCGGCTACTCGGCCTTCTCGCCGCTGCCCGAGTCGTTCTACGACGACGTCGACGCGTTCGGCGAGAACCCCGTCGGCAACGGCCCGTACAAGCTCGAGAGCGAAGGCGCCTGGACGCACAACCAGGACATCAAGCTCGTCACCAACCCCGACTACGACGGCCCGCGCAAGCCCGTCAACGGCGGTCTGACGATCACCTTCTACACCACGCAGGACGCGGCGTACGCCGACGCGCTGTCGGGCAACCTCGACATCCTCGACCAGGTCCCGGACGCCCAGTTCGCCTCCTACCAGAGCGACTTCGCGGACCGTTACGTCAACCAGCCCGCGGCGATCTTCCAGTCGTTCACCATCCCGCAGTACCTCGAGCACTTCGACGGCACGACGGAGGAGGGCAAGCTGCGCCGCCAGGCCATCTCGCTCTCGATCAACCGCGACGACATCACCGACGTCATCTTCCAGGGCACCCGCACGCCGGCCAAGGACTTCACGTCCCCGGTCATCGACGGCTACTCGGACGACCTCGAGGGCTCTGACGTGCTCTCGTACGACGCGGACAAGGCCAAGGAGCTGTGGGCCGAGGCCGACGCCATCTCGCCCTACGGCGACACGACGTTCACCCTCGCCTACAACGCCGACGGCGGCCACCAGAACTGGGTCGACGCCGCGACGAACAGCATCTCCGACACGCTGGGAATCAAGGCCGAGGGTCAGTCCTACCCGACCTTCGCCGAGCTGCTCGACGACGAGGACAACGACGCCATGACCGGCGCCTTCCGTTCCGGATGGCAGGCCGACTACCCGTCGCTGTACAACTTCCTCTCGCCGCTGTACCAGACCGGTGCCGGCTCGAACTACGGCCGCTACACCAGCACCGAGTTCGACGGCCTGCTCTCCGAGGGCGCCGCGGCGACCTCGGCCGACGACGCGACCGCCGACTTCCAGAAGGCACAGGAGGTCCTCTTCCAGGACCTGCCCGTCGTCCCGCTGTGGTACTCGAACGTCACCGGCGTCTGGGCCGACACGGTCAGCAACGTGGAGTTCGGCTGGAACTCGGTGCCCCTCTTCTACGAGGTCACCAAGAACTAGTCGCACCGAGAGCGGCGTAGCCTCTCTCCTCGTCCCCGGGGGGTCCGGGCAGGTCATCCTGTCCCGGGCCCCCCGAAGGGCGTCCACCTCTTCCTCCACACGATTGCGACATCCATGCACGCGCAGAAATCCGAGGCGGCCTGATGCTCTGGTACACCGGCCGGCGCCTCCTCCAGCTGATCCCCGTCTTCTTCGGGGCGACGTTCCTCATCTACTTCATGGTCTTCGCCCTGCCGGGCGACCCCGTCGCGGCGCTCTTCGGCGAGAAGCAGCCGAGCCCGGCGGTCATCGAGGCCATCCGCGCCCAGTACAACCTCGACAAGCCGTTCATCGTGCAGTATTTGCTCTACGTGGGCGGACTCTTCACCGGTGACCTCGGCACCACGTTCTCCGGCCGACCCGTCATCGACGAGCTGATCCGTGCCTTCCCGATCACGTTCCGCCTCGCGATGCTCGCCCTCCTGTTCGAGTCCGTCGCCGGCATCCTGGTCGGCCTCGTCGCCGGCCTCCGCAAGGGCAAGATCTTCGACAACAGCGCGCTGGTCGTGTCGCTGCTCCTCATCTCGGTGCCCACGTTCGTCATCGGCTTCGTGCTGCAGTACGTCTTCGGCATCCAGCTCGGCCTGTTCCGCACCACGGTCAGCTCGCAGGCTCCGTGGAACGAGCTCGTCCTGCCCGCGATCGTGCTGGCGTCGGTGTCGTTCGCCTACATCGTGAGGCTCACCCGCGCCTCCGTGTCCGAGAACATGAGCGCCGACTTCGTCCGCACGGCGACGGCCAAGGGCCTGACTCGACGACGCGTCGTCGGCGTGCACATCCTGCGCAACTCGCTCGTCCCTGTCGTCACCTACCTGGGCGTCGACATCGGCTCGCTCATGGTCGGCGCGATCGTCACCGAGGGCATCTTCAACATCCAGGGCGTGGGAGGCACCGTCTACCGTGCCATCACCCTCGGCGAGGGTCCCACCGTCGTCTCGTTCGTGGCCGTGATGGTCATCATCTTCATGCTGGCCAACCTGCTCGTCGACCTGCTCTACGCCGTTCTCGACCCGAGGATCCGCTATGCCAAGTAACCCGACCCCCGGTCTCTCGCCCGACCACTACGTCGCCCCCCTCGAGGAGACCCCGCTCAAGGCGGTCGACGCCGTCGACGAGTCCGAGAAGCCCCGTTCGAGCTGGAACGACGCGTGGGACGCGATGAAGACGCGCCCGCTGTTCTGGATCTCCGCGGTGCTGATCCTGCTCGTCATCGTCGTCGCGGTCTTCCCGCAGCTGTTCACGTCGACGTCGCCGACCAGCGGCGCGAACCTCCAGTCCAGCAACGGCGGGCCCGAGGCCGGTCACCCCATGGGCTTCACCCTGCAGGGCCTCGACGTCTTCGCCCGGGTGATCTACGGCACCCGCGCCTCCCTGACCGTCGGCCTCCTCGCCACGGTCATCGTGACGATCGTCGGCATCGTGATCGGCTCCCTCGCCGGCTACTACGGAGGCTGGCTCGACGCGATCGTCTCGCGGATCGGCGACATCTTCTTCGCCATCCCCACCGTGCTCGGCGCCATCGTGCTCATGTCCGTGCTGCCCTCGCGCACGCCGCTGACCGTCGCTCTCGTGCTGTCGCTCTTCGCCTGGCCGCAGATCGCGCGCATCATGCGCGGCTCGGTGCTCGGCGCGAAGAGCAGCGACTACGTGATGGCCTCGACGGCTCTCGGCGTGTCACGTTTCCGCATCCTCGTGCGCCACGTCGTGCCGAACGCGATCACCCCGGTGATCGTCGTCGCGACCGTGTCGCTCGGCACGTTCATCGTGGCGGAGGCGACGCTGTCGTTCCTCGGCATCGGCCTGCCTCGTGGCGTCATGTCCTGGGGCAACGACATCAACGCCGCCCGGTCGTCCCTGCGCGTCGCGCCCATGCCGCTGATCTGGCCGGCCGCCGCGCTGAGCCTGACCGTGTTGTCGTTCCTGATGATGGGCGACGTCGTGCGCGACGCCCTCGACCCGAAGGCGAGGGCCCGTCGATGAGCGACACCTCCACTAGACCCGCGCAGGCGGCCACCGCCTCCGGCGCGACCCCCCTGCTCGAGATCAAGGGCCTGAAGATCGGGTTCCGCACCCAGTCGGGCTACGTCGACGCCGTCCGCGGCGTGGACTTCACCATGATGCCGGGCGAGCGCCTCGCCATCGTGGGCGAGTCCGGCTCGGGCAAGTCGACCACCGCGACCTCGATCATCGACCTGCTGCCCGGCACCGGAGAGGTCACGGGCGGTCAGATCCTCTTCGAGGGCAAGGACCTCACGAAGGCCTCCGCCGCCGAGATGCAGGCGATCCGCGGGCGCGACATCGGCTACGTCCCGCAGGACCCGATGTCGAACCTCAACCCCGTGTGGAGCATCGGCTTCCAGGTCGAGGAGGCGATCCGTGCGAACGGCGTCGCCACCGGCAAGCAGGCGGTGCGGCAGCGAGCGATCGAGGTGCTGCAGGAGGCAGGGCTCGGCGACGCCGACCAGCGCCTCAAGCAGTTCCCCCACCAGTTCTCGGGCGGCATGCGCCAGCGCGTGCTGATCGGGATCGGCCTCTCGTCGCACCCGAAGCTGCTCATCGCCGACGAGCCGACCTCGGCCCTCGACGTGACCGTGCAGCGGCGCATCCTCGACCACCTCGAGACGCTGACGCGCGACTACGGCACCTCGGTGCTCTTCATCACGCACGACCTCGGCCTCGCGGCCGAGCGTGCCGAGAAGCTCGTGGTCATGTACAAGGGCCGCGTGGTCGAGTCCGGTCCCTCGAAGGAGATCCTGGCCAACCCCCAGCACCCCTACACGAAGCGCCTCGTGGCGGCGGCGCCGAGCCTCGCCAGCCGTCGGATCCAGTCGACGATCGAGCCCACCCACAGCCACGCGGGCGAGGTCAGCGACGAGGGCGCCGACGACGCGGACCTGATCGCCCGTGCCCGTCAGCGCGAGGAGCTCGGCCGCACGAACGCCGAGTTCATCAAGGTCGAGAACCTCTCGAAGGTCTACGCGATCCGCCAGGGCGGCTTCAAGACCACCGAGCTGCGGGCCGTCGACGACGTCTCGTTCTCGATCCCGCGCGGCACGACGACGGCTCTCGTCGGCGAGTCGGGCTCGGGCAAGTCGACCGTGGCCAAGCTGGTGCTGCAGCTCGAGGGCATCACCTCGGGCACCGTGGCGATCGACGGCCAGAGCGTGGGGGCGCTGAAGGGCTCGGAGCTCTTCGGGTTCCGTCGCCGCGTGCAGCCGGTCTTCCAGGACCCGTACGGCTCGCTCGACCCGATGTACAGCGTCGGCAACACGATCGCCGAGCCGCTCGTCACGCACGGCATCGGCGACCACAAGAGCCGCCAGGCCCGGGTGCACGAGCTGCTGAACCAGGTCTCGCTGCCGGTGTCGATGATCAACCGCTACCCGGGCGAGCTCTCGGGCGGTCAGCGTCAGCGCATCGCGGTGGCGCGCGCGCTCGCGCTCAAGCCCGACGTGATCGTGCTCGACGAGGCCGTCTCGGCCCTCGACGTGCTCGTGCAGGGGCAGGTGCTCGACCTGCTCACCGACCTGCAGACCGAGCTGGGCCTGACGTACCTCTTCATCACGCACGACCTCGCGGTCGTCCGGCTCATCGCCGACAACGTCTGCGTCATGCAGAAGGGCCGCATCGTCGAGTCGGGCACCACCGACGAGATCTTCGCGAACCCGTCGCAGCAGTACACCCGCGAGCTGCTCGAGGCCATCCCGGGTGCGCAGTTCGAGTTCGGCCGCTGAGCGGCTGACGCCCTGAGCGGCTGACGCATCGATCAGCCCGCCTGTGGAGGGGCCTTCCGACCGTGCCGAGAGCACGGGGGAGGGCCCCTTTACCACGTGCCGTAGACTGTTCCCGCCGGGCTTCGTCCCGACCACTTCCCCCTGACTCTTCTCGTAAGGAATTCATCCATGGCGACTGCCATCCGCAGCGACCTGCGCAACGTGGCGATCGTGGCCCACGTCGACCACGGCAAGACGACCCTCGTCGACGCCATGCTCAAGCAGACGAACTCGTTCGACGCGCACTTCGACACCGAAGACCGCATGATGGACTCGAACGAGCTCGAGCGCGAGAAGGGCATCACGATCCTCGCGAAGAACACCGCGGTGCTCTACAACGGTGCCCACGCGACCGACGGCCCGATCACCATCAACGTGATCGACACCCCCGGCCACGCCGACTTCGGCGGCGAGGTCGAGCGCGGCCTGTCCATGGTCGACGGCGTCGTCCTGCTGGTCGACGCGTCCGAGGGCCCCCTGCCCCAGACGCGCTTCGTGCTCCGCAAGGCCCTCGCGGCCAAGCTCCCCGTCATCCTGCTGGTCAACAAGACCGACCGTCCCGACGCGCGCATCGACGAGGTCGTCGCCGAGAGCCAGGACCTGCTCCTCGGCCTCGCCAGCGACCTGAGCGAAGAGGTCGACGACCTCGACCTCGACGCCATCCTCAACGTGCCCGTCGTCTACGCGTCCGGCCGCAACGGCGCCGCGTCCGTCAACAAGCCCGCCGACGGCTCGCTGCCCGACAACGACGACCTCGAGCCGCTGTTCGACGCGATCCTCACGCACGTGCCTGCGCCGACCTACGACGACGAGCACCCGCTGCAGGCGCACGTCACCAACCTCGACGCCTCGCCGTTCCTCGGTCGCCTCGCGCTCCTCCGCGTCTTCCACGGCACCCTGAAGAAGGGCCAGACCGTCGCCTGGGTCAAGGCCGACGGCACCGTCGCGAACGCCCGCATCACCGAGCTGCTCATCACGAAGGCCCTCAGTCGCTACCCGGCCGAGAGCGCGGGCCCCGGCGACATCGTCGCGGTCGCCGGCTTCGACACGATCACCATCGGCGAGACCCTCTCCGACCCCGACGACGTGCGGCCGCTGCCGACCATCACGGTCGACGACCCCGCCATCTCGATGACGATCGGCACCAACACGTCGCCCATCATCGGCAAGGTCAAGGGGCACAAGCTGACCGCGCGCATGGTCAAGGACCGCCTCGACCGCGAGCTGATCGGCAACGTCTCGCTCAAGGTCGTCGACATCGGACGCCCCGACGCGTGGGAGGTCCAGGGCCGCGGCGAGCTCGCGCTGGCCATCCTCGTCGAGCAGATGCGTCGCGAGGGCTTCGAGCTCACCGTCGGCAAGCCCCAGGTCGTCACCCGTCGTGACGAGAACGGCAAGCTCCAGGAGCCGTTCGAGCACATGACGATCGACGTGCCCGACGAGTGGCTCGGCGCGATCACGCAGCTGATGGCCGCCCGCAAGGGCCGCATGGAGAACATGGCGAACCACGGCTCGGGCTGGGTCCGCATGGAGTTCATCGTCCCGTCGCGCGGCCTGATCGGCTTCCGCACGCAGTTCCTCACCGACACCCGCGGCACGGGCATCGCCAACGGCATCAGCCACGGCTACGGCCCCTGGGCCGGCGAGATCTCGACCCGCACCAACGGCTCGATCATCGCCGACCGCTCCGGCGTCGTCACGCCCTTCGCGATCATCAACCTGCAGGAGCGCATGACGTTCTTCGTGCAGCCGACCGAAGAGGTCTACGAGGGCATGGTCGTGGGCGAGAACTCGCGCGCCGACGACATGGACGTCAACATCACCAAGGAGAAGAAGCTGACCAACATGCGTCAGTCGACTGCCGACAACTTCGAGTCGATGACCCCCTCCAAGGTGCTGTCGCTCGAGGAGGCGCTCGAGTTCGCCGGTGACGACGAGTGCGTCGAGGTCACCCCCGACGCCATCCGCATCCGCAAGGTCGAGCTCGACGCCAGCGCCCGCCAGCGCAGCACGGCTCGCCTCAAGAAGCAGAACGCGTAACCAGCACCCGATCGGGCCGACCCGGCCAGGTCACGAAGGAGGCGCCCCGCAGCAGTGCGGGGCGCCTCCTTCGCTGTCTGCCCACGCAGCACGATCGCCCGCCCCGCCTTGCACGGAGCGACGAGTACGTCGGGGGCGGGTCATCGTCACCGGGGGCGGGTAGCCGGCGACCCGCCCTCGGCGCAGTTGACCCGCCCCCGACATGAACGGAGGCGGCTGCAGGGGCCGCACGTTCCACGGCTCCGCACAGCGGCGGGCGCTACGGTCGTCGCCGTGACCACGCTGACCCGCACTCCCCGCACCCGCCTCGTCCGCTCCGCCTCCGCCCTGCTCCTGGCCGGCGGGGTCGTCGTCGGCCTGGCCGCCTGCGGCGACGGCTCGATGGTCGACAACATCGTGGGCAGCGCCGTCGACCAGGGCGTCGAGAGCGTGCGCGGCACCGTCGAGGACGCGGTGGGCGACGTGCTCGGCGGCGCGAGCGTGTCGACCGACGGCACCCTGCCCGAGTCGTTCCCGGCCGACGTGCCCCTGCTCGACGGCACGGTCCGCGGCGGGGGAGCGGGCCCCGAGGGCACCGGCTGGGTCGCCCAGCTCACCGTCGGCAGCCTCGACGACTTCGCCACGGCTCAGACCCAGCTCGAGGGCGCCGGCTACACGGCCAGCGGGGTGAACGTCGACGGCGACACCGCGCTCGGCACCTTCACGGGAGCCACGTACCGCGTGCTGTTGACGCTCACGACGCAGGCCTCCGACAGCGCGGTCGTCGCGACCTACGTCGTCACGCCCGTCTAGCCCGTCGCGCATGTCGGGTCGAGGCGTCGACCAGGCCCTGCGAAGCGCCCCTCCGAGCCCTCCCGCAGGAGGCGCGCCTCAGCCCAGCAGGGTCTCGCCGACCCAGCCGCCCTGGCTCGCCCCCGGCGGCACGGCGAAGATGCCCGAGCCGACGTGCTTGAGGTACTCGTTCATCCGGTCGTTCCGCGCGAGCGCCGTCTGGATCGGCACGAACTGGCGTCGAGGATCCCGCTGGAACGCGATGAAGAAGAGCCCGGCGTCGAGCCGCCCGAGCGAGTCGTTGCCGTCGACGAAGTTGTAGCCGCGGCGCAGCAGGGTCGCCCCGCCGTTCTGGTCGGGGTGGGCGAGCGCCACGTGCGAGTCCACGGCGATGGCCGGTCCCGAGCCGTCGGCGGACACGGCCGCGAAGTCGGGGGCCGTGAACTCCGAGCCGCCCGACAGCGGCGCGCCCTCGCCCTTGTCGCGGCCGACGACCGTCTGCTGCTCGGCGAGCGAGGCGTGGTCCCAGGTCTCGATGGTCATGCGGATCTTGCGCGCGACGAGGTAGGAGCCGCCGTCCATCCAGTCGGCGCCGTCGCTGCCGGCAGCCCAGACGCCCTGCTCGACGGCGGCGCCGTCCTCGGCGCGCAGGTTCGCCGTGCCGTCCTTGAACCCGAACAGGTTGCGCGGCGTGGACTGGCCGCGGGTCGTCGACGAGGTGCGGCCGAAGCCGAGCTGCGACCAGCGCAGGGAGGCCCGGCCGAAGGCGATGCGCGACAGGTTCCGGACGGCGTGCACGGCGACCTGGGGGTCGTCGCTGCAGGCCTGGACGCACAGGTCCCCGCCGGTCAGCGCCTCCTCGAGCTGGTCGCCCGAGAAGTGCGGCAGGTCGACGAGGGCGGCGGGCCGCTGCGAGGCGATGCCGTAGCGGTCGGTGCCGGTCGCGTCCGTGAACAGGGTCGGGCCGAACCCGATCGTGATCGTGAGCCCGGCGGCCGGCAGTCCCGTCGCCTCCCCGGTGTCGTCGGGCGGCGCGAGGGGCGATCCTCCGGTCGCCCCCGCCTCGCTGACGTCGAGGCCCTGGGCGAGGCGGGCGGCGGCCGCGCTCCAGTCCTGCAGCAACTCGACGAGGTCGCGCCGGGTGGTGCCTGCGGCCATGTCGAACGAGGCGAAGTGCAGCCGGTCCTGGGCCGCGGTCGTGATGCCCGACTGGTGGCGGCCGGCGAAGGGGTAGCGTGCCGCGGCGCCCGAGGTGCCCTGCGCGTGCGCCTGCAGGGCCCGGTCGCTGCCGACCCCGACCCCGACGCCCAGGGCGCCCGCGCCGACGCCGGTGCCGATCAGGCCCAGCAGGCCGCGGCGCGAGAGCCCGCGTGCCGGGGCGCCTCCGCCGGCGGCCTCGCCGGCCGCAGCCCCCTCGCTCGTCGCTCCCCGCGCCTCCTCGTCCGTCATCGTCCGCCCTCGCGCACCCGTCAGCCGACCAGGGTCGAGGTGAGCTCGCTGAGGGGCTCGCTCAGGGCGTTGACGGCGTCGCTGAGCGCCTTCTTGTCGGCGTCGGTCAGCTCCGTGTACGAGGGGTAGCCGGCCTCGAGGATGCCGTACGACGAGAGCAGGTCCTCGAGGGCCGTGAGGCGCGAGTCGATGCGGTCCACGAGCTCCGGGTCCTTGTCGGCGACGATGTCGCGCACGCCCTCGTAGGCGACGCGGGCGCCCTCGAGGTTGCCCTGGAAGTCCCAGAGGTCGGTGTGCGACCAGATCTCCTCCTCGCCGGTGATCTTGCCGGTGGCGACCTCGTCCATCAGGCCGACGGCGCCGTTGCTGATCGTGTCGATGCTGATCGAGAAACCGCTGGCCGTGACGGCCGACTGCAGCTCGGCCGTGTCCGACGTGAGCAGGCCGGCGAAGCGGGTGCGCTCGTCCGGGGTCAGGGGCGTGTACGCCTCACCGCCGTTCTCGTCGGCGGTCGGCTGCCAGAGGTCCTTCTCGATCCGGTGCCAGCCGGTCCACTCCGTGCCGGGCTCGACGTCGGCCTCGCGGAAGTCGATCTTCGGGTCGAGGTCGCCGAACGACTCGGCGACGGGCTCGATGCGCTCGTAGTACGCGCGGGCGGTGGGGTAGAGGCTCCGCGCGAGGTCATCGTCGCCGGTCGTGTACGCGTCGAGGAAGGCCTGGGTCGCGGGGCCGAGCTGGCCGACCTGGTCCTTCACGTAGCCGAGGTACGCGGCGGCCGCGTCGTCGACCTGCTCCTTCTCGGTCCCCACGGGGGTCACGTCGGCGCCCGAGTCGGTCACCGTGAACGGGGCGCGGACGCCCTCGCCGACGAGGCCGGGGATGCACGCCGTGACGTAGTCGCCGGGCTGCACGGCGACGGTCATCGAGGCGCTGGTGCCCGGCCCGATGTTCTCCTTCTCGCTGATGATGCGCAGGCCGTCGGAGGCGAGCAGCTCGAACTCGGTGTTGTCGTCGCCCGTGTTCGTCACGGTGAACGTGACAGGGCCGCTCGGCGCCGTCGTGGCCGAGAGCGCGCACGCGTCGGCGTTCCCGTCGACCGTGACGACGGTCGCGCCGGCCGTGGCGGCGCCGCCGGGGGAGTTCGCGACGCAGCCGGTCAGGGCGAGCGCGACGAGCGCCGCGCCGGAGACGAGGGCGAGGGGGCGAGGGGTCATCGTGGTGCTCCTGCGGTCGTGCGGGCGGTGGGACGGTCGGTGGGGGAGCCGCTCGGCGAGGCGGGGGTCGTCTCCGCCGGGCGGGGCGCGCGGCCACGGGTGGCGCGCGCGAAGAGCGGGACGACGACGGCGAGGTAGGCGAGCCAGACGCCGGCCTGCAGCCAGCTCGGCGTCGGGGTGAAGTTGACGAGGCCCTGCAGCAGGGTGCCCCACCAGCTCGTCGGGGGCACGGCGGCGCTGACGTCGAAGGCGAGGGAGGTGCGGCCCGGCAGCACGCCCGCCTCCTGCAGGTCTCCCACCCCGTAGGCGAGCACCCCGGCCGCGACGAGCACGAGCAGGTACCCGGTGACCGTGAAGAACCGACGGAGGTCGAGGCGGACGACCCCGCGGTAGATCGCGACCTCGATCGCGACGGCCGTGAGGATGCCGAGCAGGGCGCCCACGACCGGTGCCTCGCCGCCTCCGGTCGACTGCACCGTCGCCCAGACGAACAGGGCCGTCTCGATGCCCTCGCGCCCGACCGACAGGAAGGCGAGCGCGACGACCGCCCAGGCTCCGCCGGCGATCGCGCGGTCGAGGCTCGACTCGAGCTCGCCGCGCATGCTGCGCGCCGTCCGGGCCATCCAGAAGACCATCCAGGTGACGAACCCGACGGCGACGACCGAGAGGCCGCCGCCGATGATCTCCTGGGCCTGGAACGTCAGGCCGTACGCGCCGAAGGTGAGCACGGCCCCGAGGCCGAGCGAGAGGACGACGGCGGCGGCCACGCCCAGCCAGAGGCGGGGGAGGACGTCCCGGCGGCCGAGCACGACGACGGCGGCGATGAGGATGCCCACGACGAGGGCGGCCTCGAGGCCCTCGCGGAGTCCGATGAGGTAGTTGGCGAGCACGGGCGACGGCTTTCGAGAGGAGGGCGTGCGGCGGTGGGGTGACCGCGACCGGTCCGGATAGTTTGGTTAGGCTAACCTCACCAGCTTCCCGGGCCGGACCGACCATAGTGCGGGGCGGCATATCCTGTCCAGTGATGACGTACTTCGGCTCCGCCTCCGATGCCCGCCAGGGCGATGCCCGCCCCGGCCAGCCCTCCGCCCTGCGGGCCGAGCGGGTCCTCTTCGTGCACGCGCACCCGGACGACGAGACGATCGCGACGGGCGGCACGATCGCCGCCCTCGTCGACGCCGGCGCCGAGGTGACGATCGTCACCTGCACCCGCGGCGAGCTCGGCGAGGTCATGCCCGACGACCTGGCCCGGCTCCGCGGTGACGAAGCCGCCCTCGCCGCGCACCGCGAGGGCGAGATCGCGGAGGCGATGCGCGACCTCGGCGTCCGCGACCACCGGTTCCTCGGCGACCCCGAGGCGCGCACCCACGGGCTGCCGGCGAGGGTCTACCGCGACAGCGGCATGGTCTGGCGGTCGGACGGCGTGGCCGGCCCTACCCCCGACCTGCACGGCGCCGCCTTCTGCGCGGCCGAGTTCGGCGAGATCGTGTCCGACCTGCAGGCCGTGGTCGAGTCCGTGCGGCCGACGGCGATCGTCAGCTACGACGAGGACGGCGGCTACCACCACCCCGACCACGTCCGGGCCAACCGGGCCGCCGTGCGCGTCGCGCGCCTGGCCGAGGTGCCCTTCTTCGCCGTCGTCGCCGGCGCCGAACAGGCCACGGGGGCCGAGGCCGAGGCGCTCGCCGCCGACGACTCGGTCCGCACGGTCGACGTCCGCGCCTCGACCGCGCGTCGTCTGGCCGCCCTGCGCCGCTACCGGACGCAGGTCGAGGTCGTCGACCTGCCCCGGGGCGCGGCGGGGATCCTCTTCCCCCACGGCGCGGTCCAGCCCGTGGGCACGAGCGAGTCGTTCCGTTTCGTGCCGGAGCCCGATTCCCGGGCGTCCGGCCCCGCCGGCGCCTCCGAGTTCGCCGACATGAGCACCGGCGGCCGCGTGGCGACCACGGTGCTCGCCCTCGCGGCGGGGGTCGTCTTCGGGGCCCTCGGCACGGTCGCCCACCAGGGCACCGTCACCGTCGCCGGCGCGCCGATCTGGTCCGGCCTCGTCCTGTCGCTGGTGATGGCCGCGGCGCTGCTGGCCGGCATGCGCCTCCTCTTCGGCTCCCGCGTCGTCGCGGTCGCGGTCGCGCTCGGCCTGCTCGGCGCCGCCGCGCTGCTGTCCCAGCCGGGTGCGGGCGGCTCGGCGCTCGTGCCGGCGAACGGCCCCGGCTACGCGTGGACCTTCTGCCCCCTGCTCATCGCGATGGTCGTGATCGCCTGGCCGACCCTGCCGCAGCGGGGCGCCGGGCCCGACGCCGGGTCGACCGCCGCGTCGTCGACCGCGTCCGACTCCGCGCCCACCGCCTCCTCCGCCGGCACCCAGCCGACGGCGCGCTAGGCTGGACCCTCTGCCCGAGGTGAAGGGAACCCCCCGAACGTGACGTATGTGATCGCACTGCCCTGTGTGGATGTCAAAGACCGTGCCTGCATCGACGAGTGCCCCGTCGACTGCATCTACGAGGGCGAACGCTCGCTCTACATCCACCCCGACGAATGCGTCGACTGCGGCGCCTGCGAGCCCGTGTGCCCCGTCGAGGCGATCTACTACGAGGACGACCTGCCCGACAAGTGGGCCGAGTACTACAAGGCCAACGTCGAGTTCTTCGACGAGATCGGCTCGCCCGGCGGTGCGGCGAAGGTCGGCGTCATCGCGGGCGACCACCCCGTGATCTCCGCCCTGCCCCCGCAGGGCGCGCAGGCCTAGGCCCCGGTCGATCGTGGCGCTGTCGCTGCCCGACTTCCCCTGGGACTCGCTCGCGGCGGCGGCCGCCGTCGCCCGTCGGCACGAGGGCGGCATCGTCGACCTCTCGGTCGGCTCGCCCGTCGACCCGACCCCCGAGGTCGTCGCCAGGGCCCTCTCGGCCGCGACCGACGCCCACGCCTACCCCCAGGTCGCCGGCACCCCCGCGCTGCGGGCGGCCGTCGCCGAGTGGTACGAGCGCAGGAGGGGCGTGTCCGGCCTGCAGGACGCGAACGTCCTGCCCACGATCGGCTCCAAGGAGCTCATCGCGGGCATGGCCCTCTGGCTCGGCCTAGGCCCCGGCGACACCGTCGTGCACCCCGTCGCCGCCTACCCGACCTACGCGCTCGGCGCTGCGCTCGTCGGCGCCGACGTGCTGGCCAGCGACGACCCCGCCGAGTGGCCTGGGTCGACCCGGCTGATCTGGGTGAACAGTCCCGGCAACCCCGACGGAGCCGTCCTCGACCACGAGCACCTGCGTGCCGTCGTGGCGCGCGGCCGCGAGCTCGGCGCCGTCGTCGCCGGCGACGAGTGCTACGCGGAGCTCGGCTGGGAGGGCGAGTGGGCCGACAGCCCGACGCCCTGCATCCTCGACCCGAGGGTCGTCGGCGACGACCTGCACGGCGTCGTCAGCGTCTATTCACTCAGCAAGCAGTCGAACCTCGCGGGCTACCGGGCCGGCTTCGTGGCCGGCTGCGACCACGTGATCGGCCAGCTCCTGGCCGTGCGCAAGCACGCCGGCCTCATGCCGCCCGCCCCGGTGCAGGAGGCCATGCGTGCAGCCCTCGGCGACGAGGCGCACGTGCGTGAGCAGAAGGAGCGCTACCGGGCCCGTCGCGCGGCCCTGGCACCGGCGCTCGAGGCCGCGGGCTTCCGCATCGACCACAGCGAGGCCGGGCTCTACCTCTGGGCGACCCGAGACGAGGTTTGCTGGACGAGCGTCGACTGGTTCGCCGAGCGCGGCGTTCTCGTCGCGCCCGGCAGCTTCTACGGCGTCGACGGCGGGCGCCACGTGCGGGTCGCCCTCACGACGACGGACGAGCGGATCGCCGCGGCCGTGGAGCGCCTCCAGGGCTGACCGCTAGGGTGACAGGGTGACTGATCCTGCCAACGACGCCCAGAAGGCCACGCTGCAGTTCCCGGGGGGGACGGCCGAGTTCCCGATCGTGCCGAGCACCCAGGGTGCCTCGTCGATCGACATCTCGAGCTTCACCAAGCAGACCGGCTACACGACCCTCGACACGGGGTTCGTGAACACGTCCGCGACCCGCTCGAAGATCACCTACATCGACGGTGACGAGGGGATCCTGCGCTATCGCGGCTACCCGATCGAGCAGGTGGCCGAGAACTCGACCTACCTCGAGACCGCGTGGCTGCTCATCTACGGCGAGCTGCCCACCGCCGACGAGCTCGCCGACTTCGACGCCCGCATCCGCCGCCACACCCTGCTGCACGAAGACCTCCGCCGCTTCTTCGACGCGCTGCCGCACAACGCGCACCCCATGTCGGTGCTCTCGAGCGCCGTGGGCGCGCTCGGCACCTTCTACGAGGGGTCGATGAGCGTCAGCGACCCTGCCCAGGTCGAGCTGCAGACCATCCGCCTGCTCGCGAAGCTGCCGGTCATCGCCGCGTACGCGCACAAGAAGAGCCTCGGCCAGGCGTTCCTCTACCCCGACAACTCGCTGAGCTTCGTCGACAACTTCCTCAAGCTGAACTTCGGCACGATGGCCGAGCCGTACGAGGTCAACCCCGTCCTCTCGAAGGCGCTGGAGCGCCTCCTCATCCTGCACGAGGACCACGAGCAGAACGCGTCGACGTCGACCGTCCGCCTCGTGGGCTCGACGCAGGCGAACATGTTCTCGTCCATCTCGGCCGGCATCAGCGCGCTCTACGGCCCGCTTCACGGCGGCGCGAACGAGGCCGTGCTCACGATGCTCGCCGAGATCCGCGACAGCGGCCAGGGCGTCGAGCGCTTCGTCGAGCGGGTCAAGAACAAGGAAGACGGCGTCAAGCTCATGGGCTTCGGCCACCGGGTGTACAAGAACTTCGACCCCCGTGCCCGACTCGTGAAGGAGAGCGCAACCGAGGTGCTCGCCGCGCTCGGCGTCAAGGACGACCTGCTCGACATCGCCATGGAGCTCGAGGACATCGCCCTCGCCGACGACTACTTCGTCGAGCGCAAGCTCTACCCCAACGTCGACTTCTACACCGGCGTGATCTACAAGGCGATGGGCTTCCCTCCGCGCATGTTCACGGTGCTGTTCGCCATCGGCCGCCTGCCGGGCTGGATCGCCCACTGGCGCGAGATGAACCAGGATCCCGCGACCAAGATCGGCCGCCCGCAGCAGCTGTACCTGGGCGAGACCCAGCGCGACTGGCCGCAGCGCTAGCAGCGGCACCAGCAGCGCAGACGGGCGGGTCCGTCGTGACCGGGCGTCGACGACGACCCGGGGACGACGGACCCGCCCGTCCTGTCCTCGCCGCTACGCGTGCAGCTGCGAGTTGAGCGTGATGCCGTGGCCCTTGCGCGGCAGCACCTCGACGGCGCCGGTCACCGAGTTGCGGCGGAACAGCAGCCCCGGGCGGCCCGAGAGCTCGACGGCCTTGACCGTCTGCTGCTTGCCGTCGTTCGTCGGCGTGCCGCCCACGACGACGACCTTGGTGCCCGCCGTGACGTAGAGGCCGGCCTCGACGACGGTGTCGTCGCCGATCGCGATGCCGATGCCGGCGTTGGCGCCGAGCAGCGCGCGCTCGCCGATGGTGATGCGCTGGGTGCCGCCTCCCGACAGGGTCCCCATGATGGAGGCGCCGCCTCCGATGTCCGACCCGTCGCCGACGACGACCCCCTGCGAGATGCGGCCCTCGACCATCGACGCGCCGAGCGTGCCCGCGTTGAAGTTGACGAAGCCCTCGTGCATCACGGTGGTGCCGGGTGAGAGGTGGGCGCCGAGGCGCACCCGCGACGCGTCGGCGATGCGCACGCGGTCGGGGGTGACGTAGTCGAGCATCCGCGGGAACTTGTCGATGCCCGTCGTCGCGATGCCGGCGCGCTGCAGCGACGGGCGGAGGCGGGTGAAGTCGTCGGGGTGCACCGGTCCGGCGTTGGTCCAGACGACGATGGGCAGGTGGCCGAAGACGCCGTCGAGGTCGATGGTGTTCGGCGCGACGAGCAGGTGGCTCAGGAGGTGCAGCCGCAGGTAGGCGTCGGGGGTCGACGCAGGAGGCGTGGCGAGCTCGATCTCGACGGTCACCGGGACGAGGTCGACGCCTCGACGGGCGTCGGTGCCGGCGGCGTCTGCGATCTCGGCGGGCACGAGGGCCGGGTCGCGGTCGGCGGGCAGCCGGCCGAGCGACGGCGCGGGGAACCAGGTGTCGAGCGTGCTGCCGTCGCTGGCGACGGTGGCGAGCCCGTACCCGTGGGCGTGGGTGGCGGCGGGGGTGTCCGTGGTCATGCCCTCGATCGTAGGGCGGCGGGGAGGCGCCGCCCGGCGACCTGCCGGGCACCGGCCCTACACTCGGGTCCATGCCGCCCTTCGACCTGAGCGTGTCCGCCGTCGACGTCACCCGCCAGCTCTGCGACGTCGAGTCCGTCTCCGGGAACGAGCAGGCGGTGGCCGACTCGATCTGGCAGACCCTCGAGGGGCACGAGCACCTCACGCTGTTCCGCGACGGCGACGCGATCGTCGCCCGGACGGAGTTCGGCCGCGACAGTCGCGTGGTCATCGCCGGGCACATCGACACCGTGCCGCTGAACGACAACCTGCCCACCCGGTTCGAGACCGACGACGACGGGGTCGAGTACCTGTGGGGCCGCGGCACCGTCGACATGAAGGCGGGCAGCGCCGTCCACCTCCGCCTCGCGGTCGAGCTCACGGAGCCCGTGGTCGACGTCACGTGGGTCTGGTACGACCACGAAGAGGTGTCGGACGCCCTCAACGGGCTGGGGCGGCTCGCACGGCTGCACCCGCACCTCCTCGAGGCCGACTTCGCCATCCTCGGCGAGCCGACCCGCAGCGAGGTCGAGGGCGGCTGCAACGGCAACCTGCGGGCAGAGATCCGCACCTTCGGTGCCCGGTCGCACAGCGCGCGCTCGTGGGTGGGCTCGAACGCCATCCACGCGGCCGCCCCGATCCTCGACCGCCTGGCCGCGTACGAGGCGCGCGAGGTCGAGGTCGACGGCCTCGTCTACCGCGAGGGGCTGAACGCCGTCGGGATCACGGGCGGCGTGGCCGGCAACGTCATCCCCGACGAGTGCATGGTGCACGTCAACTACCGCTTCGCGCCGAGCCGCAGCGCGGACGAGGCCGTCGCGCGCGTCCGCGAGCTCTTCGCCGACTTCGACGTGACGATCGTCGACCTCGCCCCGGGCGCCCGCCCCGGCCTCGACGCCCCGCTGGCCCGGCAGTTCCTCGAGGCCGTCGGCGGCGAGGCGAAGCCGAAGTACGGCTGGACCGACGTCGCCCGCTTCTCCGCCCTCGGCGTGCCCGCGGTCAACTACGGCCCCGGCGACCCGCTGCTGGCCCACCACGACGACGAGCGCGTGCCCGTGCAGCAGATCCTCGACAACGAGCGCGGACTGCGGGCGTGGCTGACGGCCTGACCACGCGGCCGTCCCCGGCGTCGTCGACCCGTCCGGCGTCGTCGGGCCGTCCGGCGTCGCGTGCCTCCGACGCGCGCCGCTGGCTGACCGTCCGCTGGCGGCTGCTGCCGTGGTGGGCCCGCGTGCTCGGCGTGTTCGTGCTGTCGCGCGTCGTCAGCACGGCGCTGCTGGTCAGCTTCGCGCAGCGGCAAGGCGCCAACGCCTGGACGCTCGCGAGCCCGGACTACGCGAGCTTCGCCAGCATCTGGGACGGCCACTGGTACTACATCATCGCGGCCGTGGGGTACCCGTCGGCCCTGCCGCTCACCGAGACGGGCCACGTCGCCGAGAACGCGTGGGCGTTCATGCCGGCCTACCCGTTCCTCGTGCGCGGTCTGATGGAGCTGACCGGCGCCTCCTTCGCGACCCTCGCCGTCGTCGTGTCGACCGTCTTCGCGGGCGGCACGGCGCTGCTCTTCCACAAGCTCCTCCGACGGGTGCTGCCCGAGGGCACCGCGCTCTTCGGCGTGGTGCTGTTCTGCGCCTCGCCGCTGTCGCCGCTGCTGCAGGTCGCGTACGCCGAGTCGATGTTCCTGTTCCTGCTCTGTGCGGCCCTGCTGCTGCTCCTGCAGCGGCGATACGTGGCGATGCTGCCGGTGGTGCTGGTCATGTCGTTCACGCGGCCGGGCGCCCTGCCGCTGGCCCTCGCGCTCGGCCTGCACACGATCTGGCGCTGGTGGCGCCGACGCGACGACCCGTTCCCCGGCCGCGAGATGCTCGCCGCAGGGACGGCGACGGTGGCGACGGCGGTCTTCGGGGTCGGCTGGCTGCTCGTCGCCGGACTCGTCACCGGCAGGCTCGACGCGTACACCGAGACGGAGCTCGCCTGGCGCTCGGCGTACATCGGCTACGGCCCGCTGGTGCCGTTCACGCCCTGGATCGAGGGTGCGAACTGGTGGTTCCCGGGTGGTCTGGGGGTGGCTCTGCTGGTGATCTCGGTGATCGCCCTCGGAGTGCTCCTGCTCAGTCCGTGGGGACGCCGACTCGGTGTCGACCTGCGGCTCTGGAGCCTCGCCTACGCGCTCTACCTGCTCGCCGTTTTCTTCCCGCAGTCGAGCACCTGGCGCCTGCTGATGCCGCTGTTCCCGCTGCTCGGCGTGCTCGCGCTGCCGCGCTCGAGGGTCTGGCGAGTCGTGATCGTGCTGCTCGCCGTGGCGGGCCAGTGGCTCTGGATCGACTGGTGCTGGTGGGTGGACGGGTACGACTGGACGCCCCCGTGAGCCGGGTGACGCCTCCTCCTGTTTAGGTGTCAGCCGCAGAATCACGGATAATGGGATCTGAATCTTCGCGAAAGGGGACTATCTGATGGCAGCCATGAAGCCGAGGACCGGCGACGGGCCTATGGAGGCCGTGAAGGAGGGCCGTCTCATCATCGTGCGCGTTCCGCTCGAAGGTGGCGGCCGCCTCGTGGTGTCGGTCAACGACGACGAAGCACGAGAGCTCCACGACGCGCTGGCGAACGTCGTCGGCGACTAGGCACGACCTCCCGCATCACCCTCGACGCCCCGTCGGCCCCAGGCCGGCGGGGCGTCGGCGTGCGGACGGCGTCGGCGTGCGTGCGGACGCCGTGCGCCCAGCGACGGGCTCGGGGCCGTCAGCGCTTGACGAGCTGGAGGAGGCCGTCGCCGGCCGTCGACAGCGAGCTGATCACGGCGGGCGAGGTCGAGACCTCGGTGAGCAGGGTGCGGAACCCCGTCGTCGTCGCGTCGCGCCTCGCCGGGTTGGCGACCGCACCGTGCCACAGCGCGTGCGCGACGAGCACGAGGCCGCCGGGGCGGGCCATCCGGAGCCCGTGCTCGACGTACTCGATGACGGAGCCGGGGTCGGCGTCGACGAAGACGACGTCGTAGCTGTTCTCGTTCATCCGCGGCAGCACCTCGGCGGCCCGGCCGGTGATCAAGCGCACCCGGGCGGCAGGCACGCCGCCGCGCAGGTAGGCGTCGCGCGCCGCCTGCTGGTGCTCGATCTCACGGTCGATGGAGGTGAGGGTCGCGTCGGGCGCACCGGCGAGCAGCCAGAGGCCGCTGACGCCGACCCCGGTGCCGATCTCGATGATGCTGCGGGCCCGCGACGAGGCGGTGGCGACGGCCAGCTGCGCGCCGACGGCGGGGGAGACGGCCTCGACCCCGACCTCGAGCGAGTGCTGCCGAGCCTCGGCCAGCGGTCCGCTCTCCGTCACGAGTTCTTCCGCGAACTTCCAGCTCGATTCGATCTGCGACACACTCACTCCTCGGTGCCCAAGCCTAGGGGCTGGCTGTCGGGGGCAGACGTTAGTCTGCATGCGTGTCCCTGTTCGGTCTGACGTTCGACAAGCTGCTGGTGATCGGCGTGCTCGCCGTCTTCCTCCTCGGCCCCGAGCGCCTGCCCGGCTACGCCTCGAAGCTGGCCCAGCTCGTCCGCAGCCTGCGCGACATGGCGAACGGCGCGAAGGCCCGCATGCGCGACGAGATGGGGCCCGAGTTCGACGAGGTCGAGTGGCAGAAGCTCGACCCGCGGCAGTACGACCCGCGGCGCATCATCCGCGACGCCCTCCTCGACGCCCCCGAGGCCGCCACCAAGCCCGTGTCGGGCGCCATGGCCCCGGCGACGGCGGCTGCCGTGTCGGTCGGGCTCCCCGGCGGCGGCCCACGGCCGGCGCCCGAGCCGCTCGCGGTCGGCGAGGTGCCCCCGTGGGACGCCGAGGCGACCTAGCCCTGCCCCGCCGCCGGTCGCGCAGCTCCGGCCCTGCAGCACCGCGTCAGACCCCGCCGTGCAGCGCGGCGACCCGCGAGGCCTCCGCGCGCAGGGCGTCGACGACGCGGCGGACGGACGGCCGCTCCGCCCGGTCGCGACGCATCAGCACCGAGACGTAGCGGACGGCTCGGATGCTCTCGAGGGGCAGCAGGACCATGTCGTCCCGCGCCTCCTTCGCGGTGAACCGGGGCAGCACCGCGATGCCGAGGCCGGCCCCCACGAGCGACTCGGTCACCTTGGTGTCGCTGAAGCGCTGGGCGACGCGCACGGGGCTGCCCGTGACGCGCTCGATCTCGCGGTAGACCCACTCGAACGGGAAGTCGGTCGGGACCCCGATCCACGTCTCGCCCTCGAGGTCGCCCGGCGAGAGCGAGGCTCGTCCCGCGAGTCGGTGGTCGGCCGGCAGCGCCACGTCGAGGGGCTCCGTGAGCAGCGGGACCGTCACGAGTCCGCGCCCGCGCCAGGCGCGCCCATCGGGGGAGTGCGCGACGACGACGTCGTGGTCGGCGGCGAGGTCGGCGAACTCGAGGATGGACGGGTCGTGGTCGGTCGCCACGACCGTGAGGCCCGGCGTCTCGGCGATGGTCCGGAGCAGGCCAGGCAGCAGCATCTGCCCGCCGGTGGGGAAGGTCGCGAGGGTGACCTCGCCCTGGGGCGTCGCGACGAAGTCGGCCCAGACGGCCTGGGCGCGCTCGAGGGCCACGGCCACGTCGGTGGCGGTCTGGGCGAGGACGCGGCCCGAGCCCGTCAGGACGACGCCGCGGCCCACCCGCTCGGTCAGGGCGACCCCGGCCTCCTTCTCGAGGACCTTCAGCTGCTGCGAGACGGCCGAGGGGGTACGGTGCGTCGCCTTGGCGACCGCGGCGATGCTGCCCCGCTCGGCGAGTTCCCGGAGCAGTTCCAGCCTCTTGACGTCCATGTAGTGATTCTACGGTGTCACGGTAGAAAAGCATGGTTGTACTTCCCTTTGTGAGGGCGCAGACTTGACCTTGTCATCAGAGGGACCCCATGCCCTCTCCGCTCGGTCGACCTGGTCCCGAGCATCCGCAACGAGGCTGACCGACCGCCTACGAGACCCGTCGTCGTGCCCAGCACGACCTGGTCCAGGATGCGGTCGATCGTCCTGCCCACACCGCGCGACAGCGCAGACAAAGAGAAGAACATGTTCACCGGAATCATCGTCCTGGCCGTCGCTGCGAGCATCGGCATCGTCGGATCCGTCGTCGCGGTCGCCCGCGACGGCTACCGCGCCATCCCGACCCGCACCTTCACCCGCTGGTCCTAGTCGGCTCGTCGCCGCCTCCCCTCGCCGTCGGTCCGTGCTGGAACCGATGACGAGCCGGCGGGCAGGCCGCGTCTCCTCCTGAGCGCGCCAGCCCGCGAGAGGCGAGCGATCGAGACACCCGAGAGGCCCCCGTGCACCTGCACGGGGGCCTCTCGTGCACCCGGATGCCGTCCGCCGACGCCGTCAGCTGACGCTGAGGCCCAGCCGGCGACCGACGAGGCTCCGCGGGCGCACCGCGAGCGTGCCCGCGAGCGCGTCGATGACCCGCGCCGCGGGGTCGTCGGGCGCCGCGACGACGACGGGCGCGCCCTGGTCGCCGCCCTCGCGCAGCCCGAGGCTCAGCGGCACGCTGGCGAGCAGCGGCACGTCCGCCTCCTGTCCGGCCGAGAGCCGGCGTGCCGTCTCGGCGCCGCCGCCCGTGCCGAACAGCTCGAGCACGGAGCCGTCGGGCTGAGCCAGCCCGGCCATGTTCTCGACCACGCCGAGGAGGCGCTGGCCGGTCTGGCGGGCCACGACGCCGCTGCGTTCGGCGACGTCGGCCGCCGCGGGCTGGGGTGTCGTCACGACCAGCACCTCGGCGTGGGGCAGCAGCTGCCCGACCGAGATCGCGACGTCGCCCGTGCCGGGTGGCAGGTCGAGCAGCAGCACGTCGAGGTCGCCGAAGAACACGTCCGTGAGGAACTGCTGGATGGTGCGGTGCAGCATCGGGCCGCGCCAGGCCACCGCGACGGACGAGTCGTCGACGAACATGCCGATCGAGATCACCTTCACCCCGTGGGCCACGGGGGGCAGGATCATGTCGTCGACCTGCGTGGGCTTGACGGCGGCGCCGTCCGGGCCGACCAGGCCGAGCAGGCCCGGGATGCTGAAGCCGTAGACGTCGGCGTCGACGATGCCGACCGAGAGGCCGCGGGCCGCGAGCGAGACGGCGAGGTTGGCGGTCACGGTCGACTTGCCCACCCCTCCCTTGCCGCTCGTGACCGCGATGACGCGGGTGAGCGAGTCCGGCCCGAACTGCTGCACACGGGCGCCCCGGCCGGCTCGGAGCTTCTCGGTGAGTGCGTGCCGCTCCTCCTTCGTCATGACGGTGACGGCGACCGTCACGTCCGTGACGCCGTCGACCGAGGCCGTCGCGGCCCGCACGTCGCGCTCGATCGTGTCGGCCGCGGGGCAGCCCACGATGGTCAGCTTCACCGAGACCGTCGCCGCGCCCGCCGCGTCGACCGACACGTCGCCGATCATGTCCAGCTCGGTGACCGGTCGGCGGATCTCGGGGTCGAGCACCGATCCCAG
The DNA here is from genome assembly GCF_004364285.1 of Frigoribacterium sp. PhB116. GTDB lineage: Bacteria > Actinomycetota > Actinomycetes > Actinomycetales > Microbacteriaceae > Frigoribacterium. The sequence continues at coordinate 755,261 of NZ_SOBE01000002.1, forward strand.
CGCCGTCCGCACGCGTCCGGCGGGGGTGCCTGCGTCAGCGGTGTCAGCCACGGGACGCGTCGTCCGTCGTGGCCGCCGCAGCCGCCTCCTCGTCCCGACGGTCCATCTCGTCGAGCAGCCCCCTCAGCTCGGCCCGGATGAAGTCCTTGCTGGCCATGTCGCGGATCGCGATCCGCAGGGCCACGACCTCGCGGGCGAGGTACTCGGTGTCGGCGAGGTTGCGCTCGGCCCGCTGGCGGTCCTGCTCGAACTGGACGCGGTCGCGGTCGTCCTGGCGGTTCTGTGCGAGGAGGATCAGGGGCGCGGCGTAGGAGGCCTGCAGCGAGAGGATCAGCGTCAGCGCCGTGAAGCCGATCGCGGCGCTGTCGAAGCGGATCGAGTCGGGCGCCGTCGTGTTGTAGACCATCCACAGCACGCAGAACGCCGTCAGGGCGATCAGGAACTGCGGCGTGCCCATGGCGCGGGCGATCGCCTCCGTGGCACGGCCGAAGCGGTCGCGCCCGGCACGGCGCCGCCCCGGCAGCACCCGGGTGCGGAGGCCCTTGGGCGAGTCGAGTCGGACGGTGCTCCGGTTATCGCGTGCCACCGGTGGTCCTCCTCGGGGTCGTCGTCGGGGTCGTGGTCAGGGGGGCGCGGCGGGCACGCGCCCGGGAGCGGCTGAGCGGTCTGTCCTGGTCGTTGCTGCGCCAGTCGTCGGGCAGCACGTGGTCCAGGACGTCGTCGATGGTCACCACCCCGACGAGGCGGTGAGCGGCGTCGACGACGGGCACGCTCACGAGGTTGTACGTCGCCATGACCCGCGTCACCTCGAGGGCCGTCGCGTCGACGCGGACCGGTTCGAGCTGCTGGTCGAGCAGCGTGCCGAGGCGCTCGTTGGGCGGGTAGCGGAGCATCCGCTGGAAGTGCACCATGCCGAGGAACCGGCCGGTCGGCGGCTCGTACGGCGGCAGCGTGACGCAGACCGCGGCGCCGAGCGCCGGCGCGAGCTCGTGGCGACGGATCAGGGCGAGGCCCTCGGCCACCGTCGCGTCGGCCGAGACGATCACCGGCTCGGTGGTCATCAGGCCGCCGGCGGTGTCGGCGTCGTAGCTGAGCAGCATGCGGACGTCGTCCGCCTCCTCCGGCTCCATCAGCTGGAGCAGCTGCTCCTTGCGCTCGTCCCCGAGCTGGGACATGAGGTCGGCGGCGTCGTCGGGCTGCATCTGGTCGAGCACGCCCGCGGCGCGCTGGTCGTCGAGCTGGGAGAAGATCTCGACCTGCTCGTCCTCCGGCAGCTCCTCGAGCACGTCGGCCAGGCGGTCGTCGGACAGCTCGGAGGCCACCTCGAGGCGGCGCTCCGGGGTCAGGTCGAGCAGCGTGTTCGCGAGGTCGGCGGGAACGAGGTCGGAGTAGGCGGCGATGAGGTGCTCGGCGCTCTGGGCCTCGCCGGGCTCGTTCTCCTCGACGACCTCGTCCCACGTGGCGAACGCGGTGGGGCCTTTGCCGAAGGGCGACGGCGTGGTCTTCGGACGGCGCAGGAACAGCTGGCCGATCTCCCAGTCGCCCTCGCTGACCTCGTCGATCGCGACGTCCTCGACCACGGCGCGGCCGCCGTCACGGCGCAGGGAGACCCGTCGGCCGAGCATCTCGGCGATGACGCGGGTCTCGCCGCCGCGCTGCTCGAAGCGACGCAGGGTGATCGTGCCGCTCGTGATGATCTGCCCCGAGCCGATGCTCGTGACGCGGCCGATGCTGACGAAGACGCGGCGCTTGCCGGGCACCTCGACGATCAGGCCGACGACCCGCGGCGGGTCCTCACGGCGGTAGACGACGAGGACGTCCCTCACCTTGCCGACCTTGTCGCCGGCGGGGTCGAAGACGGAGCACCCGGCGAGACGGGCGACGAAGACTCTGGTGGCGCTCACGCCTCCAAGTTAGTCGCTCAGCCCGACCGCGCCGCGTGCTGCCGTCCATGCCGACGTGTTTCACTGCTCTCATGACGAACCCGAGCCCGTGGGGCCGCCGAGCGCCGAGCATCCCGACCCTGCCGCGCGGCGACGTCCTCGGGACCTACGCGAGCTACCCCGAGGCCCAGGCCGTCGTCGAGCGCCTCTCGCACGCCGACTTCCCCATCAAGCAGCTCGCGATCATCGGGAACGAGCTCACCACGGTCGAGCGGGTCACCGGCCGGCTGACCTACGGCCGTGCGGCGCTGGCCGGCGCCGTCACGGGCCTCTGGATCGGCGTCTTCTTCGGGGCCGTCATGCTCCTCTTCTCGCCCGACACCGCCTCCGTCACGACGATCCTCGCGGCGTCGTTGATCGGCGCCGGCTTCGGCATGCTCTACGGCCTCGCCAGCTTCGCGATCAGCCGGCGCCGCCGCGACTTCACCTCGACCCACCAGGTGCTCGCCCGCAGCTACCAGATCGTCGTCGACCCGGAGCTCACCCACCGCGCGCAGCAGATCCTGGCCGGGCCGCAGACCGGGCGCTGAGGCGACCAGGCGGTCGGCGGGCCCGGTCAGCCGCGCAGGAGGCCCGCGAGGTCCTCGGGGAGGGACCTGGCGCCTCCGTCGCTCGTCAGCAGCCGCCCGCACCCGTCCAGCTCCGCGGTGAGCCGCGGATCCGTCGGCAGGGAGCTGCCCGGCGCGTGGTCGGGGAACGTCACGAACGACGTCGCGGTCGCGTCGCACCGCTCGAGTCCGGGCGTCGACGGCTGCCCGGCGGCGAGCACCAGCCGCGGCCCGACGCCGTCAGCGAGCGGCACGACCCGCGTGAACGTCCCGCTCGTGACCGACTTCGTGGGCATCCCCGGCGCGGCGGCTGAACCGGAACCGGCGCCGAACGGGCTGTCGGCAGGCACGGTCGGGTCCGGGAGCGGCGGGGCGACCGCGTACACGCACGCGCGATCGAGGTCGGAAGGGTCGAGCAGCTCGGTCGCGATCCCCGAGCCGCCGAGCATCCACGGCAGTGAGGCCTGCATGCTGCAGCCGGCGTCCAGCGCAGCCCGGCTCTGGACCAGCGAGACGCGGACGAGCCGCTCCTCCTCGACGGGGAGCGCGTCGAGGACGTCGTGCGTGCCGGGCAGCGTCTTGCCGCACGCGGTCACCGGCCACGCCGCACGCATCGACCGCCCGTCGGCGGAGGTCAGCCAGAGGTCGGGCACGATCTCCATGTCGGCGGTGCACATGCCCGACCCGCCGGTCTCGTCGGGCACGGCGAGGGCAGCCAGCAGCCGGTCGAGGTCGTCCGTCCAGGTCGTCTCGAGCCGGGCGGACCAGCGCCCGTCCGCGTCGTCGACGCTGTCCGTCGTCCCCGCGCACCGCACGGCGGAGACCGGCGTGAAGCCCTCCGGCACCGACCCGGCCCGGGGAGGCGGAGGGGCCGACGGCGCGGTGCCCGGCTCGGGCACGATCCACGCGTCGGTGCTCAGCGCACAGTCGGGCGCCCCGTCGACGACCTCGGCCACGGGCCTCGGCGGGGCCGTGGTGTCGAAGGCGCAGCCCGCCGTGGCCAGCAGCACGGCGAGCACCGCCCCGGTCGTCGTGGTCGTGCTCAGCCGCCCCATGGGCCGAGCGTAGGAGGCGCCCGACCTGTCGTGCGGGATCGTTGCCGTCCCGTGACCCCGCTGTCCCGCAGCGGCAGCGGCAATGGCAACGGCAACGGCAACGGCAACGGCAACGGCAGCCGCAGGTGCCGCCCTCGCCTGCCTCCCCGCGGCGACCGGCAGGAGAGGTCGCTCGGCGTCGACGGACCTGTCCCGCCCCGGCCCGTCGGCGACCCCGGCCCCCAGTAAACTGGCATGACCGTCCCCGACCCGAGAGAGCGCCATGGCCCCGAGATGGACGCGGTTCGTCCGCGGCTGGCTGACCGCCGGCTTCTCCGTCGTCGTCGCCGCCTTCTCGCACGTCGCGGGCGGCGGGGCCGAGCCCGGCGCCCTCGGGGTGGTGCTCGCGCTCGCCTTCTCGGTGCCCCTCTGCATCGCCTTGACCGGCCGTCGGGCCTCGCTGCTCCGGCTCGCCGTCTCGGTCGCCGCCAGCCAGCTGGCGTTCCACCTGCTGTTCTCGCTGGGCGGCGCCGCCGGCTCCGGCGCGTCGTCGGCGGGCGGGCACCACTCGCCACTGGTCGTCACGGTCGGTACGTCCGACGTGCTCGCCGCGCCCGGCGGGCACCACATGGCCATGGCCGGCGGGCTGATGTGGGCCGCCCACGCGGCCGCCGCGCTCGTCACCGTGGTCGGGCTGCGCTGGGGCGCCCACTGCCTCGAGCGCCTGGCCGTCGTGGCCGCCCACGGTCTCGCCCGCGTGCGCCGCGCGCTCTCCGGGGCCGTGCCGCCCGTGAGCACGGGCCCGCGGCTCCGTCCCGTCCTCGCCCTGCCCGGTCGGCGCGCGCCGCCCCTCCGGGCGATCAGCGCGAGGCCCCTCCGCGGTCCGCCCCTGCCCGTCTGACCACCGCACCGGCGTCGACTCCCGACGCCGGTGCCCGGCCCGCCGTCCGCTCGACGACGAGGCCCGAGACCAGACGACACCGGCCGCCGCCGCGCGGCCAGACAGGACCACCACCATGACCACCACCCGCTCCTCCTCGCGTCCGGCCGCAGCCGCGCGCGTCGCCGCAGCCCTCGGCGCGGCGGCACTTCTCACGCTCGCCGCCCCCCTGGCGGCGTCGGCGCACGTACGCGTGAACCCGGCCCAGGTCGACCCCGGCTCGTACGCCACCCTCACGTTCAAGGTGCCGACCGAGTCGGCCACGGCCGGGACCGTCGGCCTCACCGTCGACCTGCCGACCGACACGCCCTTCACGTCGGTCACCTACCAGCCGCTGCCCGGCTGGACGACGGTCGTCACCACGAGCACCCTCCCCGAGCCCGTCGAGCTCGACGGCGCGACCGTGACGGAGGCGCCCACCGAGGTCACCTGGACGGCCGACCCCGGCACGCAGGTCGGCCCGGGGGAGTTCCAGCAGTTCGTCATCTCCGCGGGCGCGGTGCCGGAGACCGGCTCGATCACGCTGCCCGCTCACCAGACCTACTCGGACGGCTCGGTCGTCGACTGGGCGGACGAGACTCCCGCCTCGGGCGAGGAGCCGGAGTTCCCGGCCCCGGTGCTGTACGTCGAGGACGCCCCGCCCGCCGACGAGCACGGCGGCCACGACATGTCGGACGAGGCGGACGGCGCGGCCGTCGCGGCGGGCGACGACTCGTCGTCCGGCGACGCCGGCTCCGCCTCGGACTCGGTCGCCGTGGGCCTCGGCATCGGCGGTCTCGCGCTCGGCGCCGTCGCGCTCGTCGTGAGCGTCGTGGCGCTGACCCGACGGCCTCGCGCCGCGGGTGCGACCCGACCCGGCACGGACGCGGCGGGGGAGCGCCGGTGATCCGCGCCTCCTCGACCCTGCCCGGTCGCGCGCCGGCCGGCCGGCGACCGTCCCGTGCCGCTCTCGTCGCCGGTGTCGTGGGCGTCGGGGCGGCGGGCCTGCTCGCGCTCGCACCGGTCTCGTCCGCCTCGGCGCACGACTACGTCGTGAGCAGCGCACCCGCCGAGGGCAGCACGCAGTCCGCCGAGCTGACCGAGGCGTCGATCACCTTCAACGACGTGATCCTCGACCTGTCGGGAACCGGCTCGTCGAACGTGCTCGAGGTGACCGACGCCTCCGGGCGGCACTTCGAGGACGGCTGCTCGGCCACCAGCGGGGCCACCCTCAGCACCGGGGTCGCGCTCGGCGCGGCGGGCGACTACACGATGACGTACCAAGCCGTCTCGGCCGACGGCCACACCGTGTCGGCGTCGCTGCCCTTCACCTGGGCGCCGCCCGCGGGGGCGAGCGTCGCCGAGGGAGCCGCCACCCGGCCCGCCTGCGACACCTCGGACGAGGGCGCGGGCGGGGACGGTGCGGGGCAGCCCACTGCCTCGGAGGAGCCGGGAGGCGCGGAGTCGACGGGCGCAGTCGTCTCGTCGGCCTCGGCCGACCCGACCGACGCCGCCACCGGCGAGGCCCTCGTCCAGAGCGCCGACCCGGACGAGTCGAACCTCGGCCTCGTCGTGGGCATCGGGATCGGCATCGTCGTGCTGGCCCTCGTGGCCGTGGTCGTCGTGCTCGTGACGAGCCGGCGACGCGGCGACGACGTCGCCGGTCCCGCGGGCGAGGTGGACCGGACGGACGGGGTGGACGGCGCAGGACGCGCTGACGGCGTGGACGGCGTGGACGGCACGGAGTCGGGGCCCGGCGCCGGACGCGACTGACGCAGCTGCCCGGCACGCGCCTCCTGCGGGGCCCGTGCTCCGGGCACACGAGAGCCCCGGCCCCCTGAGGGGACCGGGGCTCTTCCCGTGGGGGCCGGGGCTCTCCCCGCGGACACGGTGCTACGGGCGAGCGATCCAGGCCTCGACGTCCGCGACCGTGCGCGGGACGCCGACCGAGAGGTTCTCGGCACCGTCGGCCGTCACCAGGATGTCGTCCTCGATCCGGACGCCGACGCCGCGGAACTCCTCGGGCACGGTGAGGTCGTCGGGCTGGAAGTACAGCCCGGGCTCGATGGTGAACACCATGCCGGGCTCGAGGACGCCGTCGAGGTAGAGGTCGCGACGCGCGGCTGCGCAGTCGTGCACGTCCATGCCGAGGTGGTGGCTCGTGCCGTGCACCATGTAGCGGCGGTGGTACTGGTGGTCGGGCTCGAGGCTCTCCGCGGCGCTGACGGGCAGGAAGCCCCACTCGGCGGTGCGCTCGGCGATGACCTGCATCGCGGCGGCGTGGATCTCGCGGAACGCGATGCCGGGGCGCACGATGGCGAACGCCGCGTCGGCGGCCTCGAGCACGGCCTCGTAGACGAGTCGCTGCACGTCGCTGAAGTGGCCCGACACCGGCAGCGTCCGGGTGATGTCGGCGGTGTAGAGGCTGTCGAGCTCGATGCCGGCGTCGATCAGGATCAGGTCGCCGTCGGCGACCGGGCCGTCGTTGCGGGTCCAGTGCAGCACGCAGGCGTGGTCGCCGGAGGCCGCGATGGTGTCGTAGCCCACCGTGTTGCCGTCGGCCCGGGCGCGACGGTTGAAGGTGCCCTCGACGAGGCGCTCGCCACGGGGGTGGGCGACGATGTCGTCGAAGTCCGCGATGACGTCCGAGAAGCCGCGGCCGGTGACGGCGACCGCCTGCCGCATCTGCGCCACCTCCCACGCGTCCTTGACGAGGCGCAGCTCGCTCGCGTCGCGGGCCAGGACGTCGACGGCCGCGGCGGACGTCGGGTCGGCGTCGGTCGCGTCCGCGCCCGTCTCGTCCGTGCCCGTCTCGTCGACGCCCGTCTCGTCCGGGCCGGCGGAGTCGACGGCGGCCGCGACGACGGCGTCAACGCGCGCGGTCAGCTCGGGGTCGGCCTCGCGGAGCACCAGGGTGGTGCCGGTCGACGAGGCGACGACGGCGTCCAGCTCGGCGAGCTCACGGGTGGCGAGGTCGAGGTCGGCGCCGACCTGCGCGAGCGAGGGGCGAGGTCCCGTCCAGAATTCCCCGATCTCGGGGTCGGCGTAGAACTCGTCCGATTCGCGACCGGCACTGGCGCGGAAGTACAACGTGGCGTCGTGTCCGTCGCCGGCGGGCTCCAGGACGAGCACCGAGCCGGGCACGGTGGCGGAGCCCCAGCCGGTCAGGTGCGCGAAGGCGGAGTGCGCCCGGAACGGGTAGTCGCAGTCGTTCGAGCGGACCTTCGCGCGCCCGGCCGGGACGACGAGGCGCTCGCCCCGGTGCAGCTCCGAGAGGCGAGCCCGCCGCGCGGCGGCGAACGCGGCTTCCTCGCGGGCCGCGGGCATCACCTCGTCGCGATCGGCCCACTGGGACGAGATGTAGTCCTTGAACGAGTCCGAGCGGGGGGTGGTCGATCGGTTCGTGGTGGCACGGGGTGCCTTCTGTGCGTCCATGCCGCCATTCTCCCGCGAAGTCGCGGGCCGGCCAACCCGGTACGGCGTCAGGCGCCCGTCATGGTGAGCTGGGCGACGACGGGGCGGTGGTCGCTGCCGGCCTCGTCCTGGTCGGTGACGACCTTGTAGCCGGTCGGCATCCAGGAACGCGTCGCGAGGACGTGGTCGATGGGGGTGCCGAGCAGCGGCGGGAGATCGGTGGGCCAGGTGCCCAGGCCGGCGTTCGCGGTCGTCACCCCGACGTCCCGGCACCGGCCGAGGGCGCCGCCCGCGGTCCCGAGGCCGGCCATGTGGTCGAGGGTCGCGTTGAAGTCGCCCGCCATGATGACGTTCCCGTCCGTGCAGGCGTCCGCGAGGTACCGGAGGCCCGCCTCCCACGGGTCCATCTGCGCGGTCGTCGGTGCGACGGGGTGGGCGGCGACGATGGTCGGCCCCGTCCCCGAGACCGGGGTGGCGACGACCGAGGGCATGAGCGGCGTCGTCTCGACGGCGGTGCCGTCCTCGGCCAGGGCGACCGTGTACTCGCCGAGGGCCGCCGCGATGAGCAACGACGTCGGCTCCGAGCCGCCCTGGGCGGGGTACTCGACGGTCTTGACGGTCATCGGCAACCCGGCCACCGCCATGGCGTCGGCCACTGCGGTCGCGGTCTCGGCGCTCGTCTCGGGGAGGCTGACGATCTCCGCGCCCTCCTCGACGGCCAACGCGGCGATCGCCTCGGCGCCGGGCGCGCCTCCCTCGGTGTTCCAGACGACGACCGTCAGGTCGGTCGGCAGCGCCTCGACGAAGTCGTCGCGGCCGAGGCCCCTGGCGGCGGCCACGCCGATGGACACGGCCCCGAAGACGAGCAGCAGCACCCCGAGGGAGGCGGCGATCGACCGGAGCGGACGGGCGGCGATCCCGACGACGAAGAGGACCACGGCCAGCGCACCGGCGACGGCCGCCGCTGCCCCGCGGAACGAGACCAGCTGGGCGACGGGCCACGTCCGCTGGAGGTCGAGCTGCTGCGGCCAGAGCAGGACGAACAGGGCGGCGGCGACCGCGAGGACGATGACGAAGGCGACGAGACGACGGATCATGGCGGGACCGAGCATAGGCGACCGCCCGTCCTGTGCAGGGAGGACGCTCGGGCGGGCCGGAGCGGGGTCGGCCTACGATGAGAGGATGCCCCACCGTCCGATCGACCTGCACACCCACAGCAGCGTCTCGGACGGCACGGAGACCCCCGCCGAGCTCGTGGCCGCGGCCGTCTCCGCGGACCTCGCCGTCGTGGCCCTCACGGACCACGACTCGACGGCCGGCTGGTCCGAGGCCACCCGGGCCGTCGCGGGCAGCGGCCTGACGCTCGTCCCGGGCATGGAGATGAGCACGAGGCTCGGCATGAACAGCGTGCACATGCTGGCCTACCTGTTCGACCCCGAGGACGCCGCCCTCGTCGCCGAGACGGCACGCCTGCGCGACAGCCGGCTGCACCGCGCCGAGCGCATCGTCGAGCGGATCGCGGCGGACTACGACGTGAGCTGGGCCGACGTCCTGGCCCAGTCGACGCCGGGCGCGACCCTGGGACGGCCCCACATCGCGGACGCACTCGTCGCCAAGGGCCTCGCGCCCGACCGCAGCGCGGCGTTCGCCGGCATCCTGCACTGGCGCTCCGGCTACTACGAGCCGCACGAGGCGCCGAGCCCGATCGACGCGATCCGGCTCATCCGTGCAGCCGGCGGCGTCCCCGTGATCGCCCACCCGGCGACGCGCGGACGCGACACGAACATCTCGGCGCGGTCGTTCGAGCAGCTCGTCGAGGCGGGCCTGCTGGGCGTCGAGGTGCGGCACCGCGAGAACACGGAGGCGGGCGCCGAGCGCCTGCGCGAGCTCGCGTCCCGGCACGACCTCATCACGACCGGCTCGAGCGACTACCACGGGACGGGCAAGCCCAACCGGCTGGGCGAGAACAGCACCGACCCCGAGCAGCTGGCGCGCATCGTCGACGCCGCGACCGGTTGGCGGCCCGTCGAGGGCTGATCGTCCCGAGGTGCGCCGGTGGGCGCGGTCGGCCCGGCCGACGAGCGGGGCGGGCGACGACGGAGGCCCCGCACCGTGACGGTACGAGGCCTCTCGGGTCGACCGGGCTCGGTCTACGACGCGGGGGCGTCGCCGGCCGGGCGCCGACGACGCGTGCGGCTGCGTCGGCGAGGGGCCTCGCCGTCGCCGGCGGGCGCTGCCGTCGGGGCCTCGGCGGGCGCCTGGTCGCGGCGGGGCGCCTGCTCGCGTCGCGACGACTGCTCGCCTCCACGGCGACCGGAGTCGCCCTCGCCTCCGCGACGACCGGACTCGCCCTCGGCACTGCGCGACCGGCTGCGCGAGCCGGGGTTGCGCTCGCGGGCCGTGGCGGCGCCGCCCTCGACGGCGGCCTTCGGAGCCGACTTGAGGCGGCCTTTCGTGCCGACGGGGATGTCGAGGTCCTCGAAGAGGTGGGGGCTCGACGAGTACGTCTCGACGGGCTCGGGCTGGCCCATGTCGAGGGCACGGTCGATGAGGGCCCACTTGTGTAGGTCGTCCCAGTCGACGAACGTGACCGCGATGCCGGTCTTGCCCGCGCGGCCCGTCCGGCCGGCGCGGTGCAGGTACGTGTCGTGGTCGTCGGGGACCGTGTGGTTGATCACGTGCGTCACGTCGTTGACGTCGATGCCGCGTGCCGCGACGTCGGTCGCGATCAGGATGTCCTTCTTGCCGGCCTTGAAGGCCGCCATCGCGCGCTCGCGCTGCTCCTGGTTCAGGTCGCCGTGCACGGCGGCTGCGTTGAAGCCGCGGTCGTTGAGCTCTTCGACCAGCTTCGCGGCGGCGCGCTTGGTGCGGGTGAAGACGACGGTCTTGCCACGGCCCTCAGCCTGCAGGATGCGCGCGATGACCTCGTCCTTGTCGAGCGAGTGGGCGCGGTAGACGACGTGCTTGATGTTCGCCTGCGTCAGGCCCTCGTCGGGGTCGGTGGCGCGGATGTGGATCGGCTTCGTCATGAAGCGGCGGGCCAGCGCCACGATCGGGCCGGGCATCGTCGCGGAGAACAACATGGTGTGGCGCGTCGCCGGCACCTGCTGGAAGATCTTCTCGATGTCGCTGAGGAAGCCCAGGTCGAGCATCTTGTCGGCCTCGTCGAGCACGACCTCCTTCACGCCCTTGAGGTCGAGGAGGCGCTGGCCGGCCAGGTCGAGGAGGCGCCCGGGTGTGCCCACCACGATCTGCGCGCCGGCCTTGAGCTGCTCGACCTGGCCCTCGTAGGCCTTGCCGCCGTAGATGCTGACGACCTTGGTGTCGCGGTTCGACGTGGCCACCTCGAGGTCCTCGGCGACCTGGACGCAGAGCTCGCGGGTCGGGACGACGACCAGCACCTTGACGCCGGGCTCGGGCGAGAGGCCGATGCGCTGGACGATGGGGAGGCCGAAGCCGAGGGTCTTGCCGGTGCCCGTCTTGGCCTGGCCGATGATGTCCTGGCCGGAGAGCGCGAGCGGGATGGTCTGGGTCTGGATGGGGAACGGTTCGAGGATCCCCTTCGCAGCCAGTGCGTCGACCATGTCCTGGTCGATCTGAAGATCGGTGAAAGTCACGTAGTTGCCCTGTCTCATGTGTAGGCGGATCGCGGACAGTTTAGCCCGTCGTGCGGCCGCGACCCCCCGGACCCCGTAAGCTTGCGGCGTGGTGTCATGGAAGGGCCGGAGGTCTCAGCGCGGCGTCCCGTCCATCCAGTGGCCGCGGCCCGCCTCCAAGGCCGTGCCCGTGAACCGGGTCGAGCTCGGCGACTTCACCCCCGACCTCGACGTCTACCTCGGTCAGGCCGCCTACCTCGAGCTGTCGCTCTTCGAGGGCCTCGGCCGTGCCGCGGAGTCCGCCCCGCACGTGCGCGCGCAGCGGATGACCGCCCGCGTGGCCGGCAGCACACTCGACCGGCACCGGGGCCTGCTCGCCGAGATCGAGCGCACGGGAGGCGACCCGACGGTCTCGATGGAGCCTCACCGCCACGCCGTGGACGAGTTCCGACGACGCACCGAGGGTGCCGACTGGCACGAGGCGATCCTCGCCTCCTACGTCGCCGCGGGTCTGCTGAACGACGTGTTCGTCCGACTGGCGGCGGGCCTGACCGCCGATCACCGCGAGCGCATCGTGCGGGTGCTGGAGGCGGGCGACGACGAGTCCGCCATCGTGGCGGAGCTCTCGGCGGCCATCGAGGACGACCCGCAGCTCGCCTCGCGCCTGGCCCTGTGGGGCCGCCGACTCGTCGGCGACACGCTGCTCGTGGCCCGCGCGGCGATCTCCGCGTCGCACGAGTCGGCCGACGACGAGCGGCTCGAGCCGGTCTTCACCGAGCTCGTGGCGGCGCACACACGCCGTATGGACGCCCTCGGTCTCACGGCCTGACGGCACCCCGCTGCGGGGCAGCGCGCGGCGTCAGCCCCGCATGAGGCGGGCGAGCAGGTCGCCGTCGCGGCGCCTCCTGGACGTCGCCGCGACGCGGCAGACCCCGATCGCGACGACGCCCGACAGCACGAGCGAGACGACCCAGATCCAGCCGCCGTCGGCCGTCAGGCCCGCCAGGAGGAGGACCTGCCAGGCGACGGCCGCGACGGACGCCGCGGCCGCGGGCGCCAGGAGCACCCCGCGGGTGTCGGCGGCCGGCAGCGCGAAGTGGGCGACGAAGCCCAGCAGAGCGCCGCCGAGCACGACGAAGAGGAGCTCCATGTCAGCTGACGAAGCCGACGCGGCGGTTCTCGTCGGAGCCGACCTCGACGTAGGCGAGGGAGGCGGTCGGCACGAGATAGGTCTTGCCCTTCGAGCCGGCGAGGGTGACGTACGTCTTGCTGCCGTCGAGGGCGTCGGCGACGATCGCCTCGACCTCGGCCGCGGTCTGCGACGTCTCGAAGCTGATCTCACGGGGGCTGTTGGTGATGCCGATGCGAATGTCCACGACGTCACGATATCCGACCGGGCCCGGTGCGGCCTGACGCGTTCACCGAGAGCGCAAGCGGCGTCGCGGCAGCAGCCCGCGTCGCTCTTCGGTGTCGGCGGCAGCCGCTAGCGTCGAGCGCATGGTGACGACCTCCTTCCGCCCGGTCTCGGGCACCGACACGCGGTCGGCGGTCGAGCTCGACGCGTCCCAGCGGGCGGTGCTCGACCTGCCCGACGGCGTCTCCGCCGCGGTGATCGGGGCCCCGGGCACCGGCAAGACGACCGCCCTCGTCGAGTTCGTCGCCGACCGGCTCGAGACCCGCGGCTGGGCGCCCGGCTCCGTGACGGCGCTGACGCCGTCCCGCACGACGGCCACGCGCCTCCGCGACGTCCTGGCCGCCCGGCTCGACGTGCCCACCCCCGGCCCCCTCGCGCGCACCGTCTCGTCCCTCGCCTTCGACGTGGTCGGCCACGCCGCCCGTCTCGCCGGCGCCGAGCCGCCCGCGCTCCTGACCGGCGGGGACCACGACTCGGTCGTGCGCTCGATGCTCGAGGGCCACGAGGCCGACGGCACGGGCCCTCGGTGGCCCGACGTCCTCGGCCCCCGCGTCCGCGTGCTGCGGGGGTTCCGCACCGAGCTGCGCGAGGTGATGATGCGCGCGACCGAGCAGGGCCTCTCGCCCGACGACCTGCGTCGGCTCTCCGCGGCGCGCGACCGGCCCGAGTGGGCCGCCGTCGCCGACTTCGTCGACGAGTACCACGGCGTCGTCGACGCCATGCCGGGCCGCCGACTCGACTCGGCAGAGCTCGTCGACTGGGCCGTGGCGGCGCTCGACCGCGGCGAGACCGCACCGGTCGTCGACGGCCTCCGTGCCGTGCTCGTCGACGACGCCCAGGAGGCCACCGAGTCCACCGTCGCCCTGCTGCGAGCTCTCGCGCGCCGCGGGGTCGCCGTGATCGCGCTCGGCGATCCCGACCTCGCCACGAGCGCGTTCCGCGGCGGCAGTCCCGACGTGCTCGGCCGGCTCGGCCAGCGGCTCGGCCTGCCCGACGCGCGGACGCTGTGGCTCTCGACCGCGCACCGGCACGACCCGCCGCTCCGCGAGCTCGTGCAGCGGGTGACGGCGCGCATCGGCACGGCCGGCGCCGGGCGCCAGCACGCCGCCGAGCCGGGGCGGCCCGCGGCGGGAGCGCCGGGCGCTCCCGGCGCGCCGGGCCCTCGTCCGGACGGGCAGCCTCGCCGTGACGTCCCTCCGGTGCTCTCCGTCCAGGCCGACAGCCCCGCCCACGAGCTCTCGACCGTGGCGCGGGTGCTGCGCGAGCACCACCTCGTCTCGGGCGTCCCGTGGTCGAGCATGATGGTCGTCGTGCGCAGCGGCGGCCAGGTGCCCGGCGTCGCCCGCGGCCTCCAGCTCGCCGACGTCCCCACGCGCACCTCGGCGGCGGGCCGCGCGGTCCGCGACGAGCACGGGGCGCGCCACCTCCTGCTGGCCGCCTCGGTGGCCGTCGGGCGGGACGAGCTCACGGCCGACCTGGCGGCCGAGCTCCTGCTCGGCCCGCTCGCGGGCTTCGACGCGCTGTCCCTCCGCCGCCTCCGGCTCGCCCTGCGGGCGGACGAGCTCGCGGGGGGAGGCACGCGCTCCGCCGACGCCCTGCTCGTCGAGGCGCTCGCCGGGCCGGGACGCTTCGCGACGATCGACTCGAGGCCGGCGGCCCGGGCGGGCCGCTTCGCGGCCAGCCTCGACGGCGCCCGTCGCGAGGCCGCGGCCGGCGCCAGCATCGAGGAAGTCCTCTGGGGGCTCTGGGACCGCAGCGGCCTCGCGCGCGAGTGGAGCGCCCGCGCCGCGGGCCGGGGGATCGTGGCGGCCGAGGCCGACCGGCACCTCGACGGGGTGGTCGCGTTGTTCACGGCCGCGAAGCGGTTCGTCGAGCGCACCCCGGAGGCCCCCGCCGTCGGGTTCCTCGACGCCCTGCTCGGCGCCGAGGTCCCCGAGGACACCCTCTCGCCGCAGGCGTCCGCCGAGTCGGTGCTCGTCTGCACCCCGTCCGCCGCGGTGGGCCTCGAGGTCGACGTCGTCGTCGCAGCCCGCCTGCAGGACGGCGTGTGGCCGAACCTCCGGGTGCGCGGTGCCCTGCTCGGCCCCGACGACCTGGTCGACGCGGCGCAGGCGGGCGAGGGGCCCGACCAGGGGCCGACCCCGGTCGACGCCCGTGCCGCGGTGCTCAGCGACGAGCTGCGCATGTTCGCGCTCACGGTCTCGCGAGCGCGTCGCCAGGTCGTCCTCTCCTGCACCTCCGACGACGACGAGGGGCCGTCGGTCTTCTTCCGGCTGCTGCCGACCGACGCGCCGTCGCCGTCCGGAGGGCACCCGCTCTCGCTCCGCGGCCTCGTGGGGCATCTCCGTCACGTGGTGGTCGAGTCGACCCACCAGGGCCGCGCGGAGTCGGCGACGGCGGGCCTCGCCCGTCTCGCCGCGGCCGGCGTCGCCGGGGCGCACCCGGGCGAGTGGTACGGCCTCGCCGAGCCGAGCACGTCTGTTCCCCTGGTCGACCTCTCCGAGCCCGAGGCCCACGTCGCGGTCTCGCCCTCGCAGCTCGGCTCGTTCGAGGAGTGCCCGCTGCACTGGTTCGTCGACCGGTTCGGCGGATCGGCGCCGAACGCCTCGATGGGCATCGGCACGGTCCTCCACTCGGTCATGGAGCACGCGCTCGACACCGACGTCGAGGCACTGTGGAACGCGGTCGAGGAGCGCTGGGACGAGCTCGACTTCGAGTCGCCCTGGATCGCCGAGGCCGAGAAGCGCCGAGCCCGGCAGATGACCGAGAGCCTCGCCTCCTACCTGCGTGACTTCGCGCAGTCGGGCGGCGAGCTGATCGGCGCGGAGTCGACCTTCACCCTCGACACCGGTCCTGCGCGCCTCCGTGGCTCGATCGACCGGGTCGAGCGCACCCGCGACGGCGCCGCTGTCATCGTCGACCTCAAGACCGGGCGGGCCGCGCCGACGTCGTCGGCGGCCATCGCCGCCCACCCGCAGCTCGGCAGCTACCAGCTCGCCCTCGCCGACGGCGCGGTCGAGAGCGTGCCGGAGGGGACGCCGCCGGGCGGAGCGAAGCTCGTCGTCGTGTCGTCCGGCGTGCGGGGCAAGCTCTACCGGGAACCCGCCCAGGCCGCCTTCGACGCCGAGATGCTCCAGGAGTTCCGCGGCCGCGTCGAGACCGCGGCCGAGGGGATGGCGGGGCAGGTCTTCCTGGCCCGCCTCGACGAGCACTGCGAAGGCCGGACCGGCGGCTCCTGCCGCATCCACGTCGTCGGCGAGGTCAGCTCGTGAGCCTGTCGGCGGTCGACGTCGCGGTGCGCCTCGGCCTGCCCGAGCCGACGCCCGAGCAGCAGGCCGTCATCGAGGCGCCGCTCGTGCCCGCCCTCGTGGTCGCGGGCGCCGGCAGCGGCAAGACCGAGACCATGGCCAACAGGGTCGTCTGGCTGCTCGCCAACGGCCACGTCGAGGTCTCGCAGGTGCTCGGCCTGACCTTCACGCGCAAGGCCGCCGGCGAGCTGGGCGAACGCATCGAGAAGCGCATCCGCCAGCTCGGCGAGGCGGGGCTGCTGGGCGACGACCCCGACCCGTTCGACGTCCCCACCGTGTCGACGTACAACGCCTTCGCCAACGGGGTGTTCCGCGACGACGCGCTCCGCGTGGGGCGCGAGCCCGAGTCGCAGGTGCTCGGCGAGGCCTCGGCCTGGCAGCTGGCCCGGTCGCTGGTCGTCGCGAGCCGCGACGAGCGCCTCGCCGGGCTCGGACGCAGCGTCGACTCCTTGACCGAGGCGGTGCTCCGGCTGAGCCACGCCCTCAGCGAGAACGTGGCCGACGGCGACGACGTGCTCCGTCTCAGCGACCGGTTCCTCGATCTCGCGGGCCTGCCCTCGACCAAGGGGTCGGCCTACAGGTCGGTCACCGACGCGGTCGCCGCGGTGTCGGCGCTGCCGCCGCTCGTGGCGCTCGCCGAGCAGTTCGCCGACGAGAAGGCGCGTCGGGGCCTCGTCGAGTACTCCGACCAGGTGGCGCTCGCCCTCGACGTCTGCGACACGGCCCCCGAGGTCGTCGACGCGATGCGCGCGCGCTTCCGCGTCGTGCTCCTCGACGAGTACCAGGACACGAGCGTCGTGCAGACGCGCCTGCTGTCGCGCCTGTTCGCCACCACGGGCGTGATGGCGGTCGGCGACCCGCACCAGTCCATCTACGGTTTCCGGGGTGCCTCCGCGGCGAACCTCGGCCGGTTCCCCGTCGACTTCGGGGCCGAGTCCGACGCCGTCTACAGCCTGTCGACGAGCTGGCGCAACTCCCGAGGCGTGCTCGACGCCGCCAACGTGGTGGTGGCCGAGCTGGCGGCGGCGTCCGAGGTGCCGGTCGGCGAGCTGCGAGCCCGGCCCACGGCCCCCGACGGCCGGGTCGAGACGCTCTTCGAGCAGACCCTGCCGGCCGAGGCGGACCAGGTCGCGGCCTGGTTCGCCCGCGAGCTCGCCGACCCGCCCGTCGTCGACGGCGTCCCGTCGCCGCGCACGGCGGCGCTGCTGTTCCGGTCAAAGAAGACGATGCCCGCCTTCGTCGAGGCGCTCGCCGAGCGCGGGGTGCCCTACCGGGTCCTCGGCGTCGGCGGGCTCCTGCAGCGTCCCGAGGTCGTCGACCTGGTGTCCTGCCTCCGGGTGCTCCACGACCCCTCGGCCGGGTCCGAGCTCATCCGGCTCATGACGGGTGCGCGCTGGCGGATCGGCCTGCACGACGTCGCGGCGCTCCGGTCCGTCGCCTCCTGGCTGTTCGCCCACGACCACGCGCAGCAGGTGCTGGGCGACGAGGTCGCCGCGGGGTTCCGCGCGTCCGTCGCCGTGGGCGAGCACGGCTCCCTGGTCGACGCGCTCGACTTCGTGGCCACGGCGCCCGACGGGCACGGACAACTGCGCGGGCTGAGCGACGAGGGCCTCGCCCGGATGCGGCGGCTGGGCTCGCAGCTGGCGTTCCTGCGCGGGCGCACGGGCCTCGACCTGGTCGACCTCGTGACGCTGGTGCAGCAGGAGATGCTGCTCGACGTCGAGGTCGCGGCCGCCACGGGGCAGGGCCACGGTGGCGCGTGGCTGCAGGCCTTCGAGGACGAGCTGACAGGCTACGTCGCGGCGGACGAGAACGCCGCCCTCGGCGGCTTCCTCTCCTGGCTGGCCGCGGCCGAGCGGCGTGACGACATGGGGCCGAGGTCGGACGACGGCGAGCCCGGCACCGTCCAACTGCTCACCGTGCACGGCTCCAAGGGCCTCGAGTGGGACCTCGTCGCCGTCCCCCGCCTCGTCGAGGGCGAGCTGCCCGGCACGTCGCGCGAGGGCGTCGGCTGGCTCGGCTTCGGCGAGCTGCCCTACGAGTTCCGCGGCGACGCCGCCGAGCTGCCGGACCTCGCCTGGCGCTCCGTCGACGACCAGAAGGAGTTCGACCAGCGACTCGCGGCCTTCAAGGACGACCTCCGGCGTCGGCACCTCTCCGAGGAGAGGCGCCTCGCGTACGTCGCGTTCACCCGAGCGAAGGAGGCCCTGCTGCTCAGCGGGTCGTTCTGGTCGTCGACCGTGAAGCCGCGGCAGCCGAGCAGGTACCTGGCCGAGCTGGTGGAGGCGGGCCTCGTCCCGGCCGAGGCGGTGCCGGTCGAGCCCGACGACGAGTCCGACCCTCTCGCCCAGTCGTCGCGCGAGCTGGTCTGGCCCGTCGACCCGCTGGGCCCGAGGCGCGCACGGGTCGAGCGCGCCGCCGTGCGGGTCGGGCGCACCCTCCGAGCTCGCGAGTCGACGGAGGACGGCACCGGCGAGGTGGTCGACGCGGCGGCCCGGCGGCGAGAGGACGTGGGGCCGTGGGCCGACGACATCGACCTGCTCCTGCTCGAGCGAGAGGCCGTCCGTCGGCGGGCCGGCAGCATCGACCTGCCGCAGCGCATCCCGGCGTCCCGCTTCAAGGACTACGTGAGCGACCCCTCCGGCGTCGCCTCGTCCCTGCGACGTCCGCTGCCGGAGCGCCCTTACCGGGCGACGCGCCTCGGCACCCTGTTCCACGAGTGGGTCGAGCAGCGCTACCGGCCGACCGGCCGCGCCGAGCTGCTCGACGCGTGGGGTCTCGAGCTCGACCTCGACGACGACGAGGAGCGAGGCGGGAACGGACTCGTCGATCCCGACGACGCGCGCCGTCTCGTCGAGCTCCAGGCCACCTTCGAGGGGTCTCCCTGGGCACGGCTCGAGCCGGTCGAGGTCGAGCTGGAGGTCCACCTGCCGCTCGGGCGGCGGACGGTCATCTGCAAGATCGACGCCGTCTTCGAGCGGGAGGGGCGCCTCCAGGTGGTCGACTGGAAGACCGGTCGAGCCCCGACGGACGACGCAGACCTCGAGCTGCGGCAGCTGCAGCTCGCCCTCTACCGCGAGGCGTACTCCGCGTTCCGCGGCGTGCCGGCGGACGACATCGACGCGGCCTTCTACTTCGTGGCGGACGACGTCGTGGTCGAGCCCCGGCACATCGCGGACAGGGACGAGCTGACGGCCCTCTGGGACGTGGTGGAGGCAGGGGGCCAGGTCGAGTAGCCCGCCGCCCAGGCCCAGGCCCAGGCCGAGGCCCAGGCCCAGGCACAGGCGCCACGGGCAGCTCGGTCGAGCCGAGGGTCAGGCCGACCGGGTCTCCGCCGGTCCGACCGTCAGCCCGAGCGGGCCTCAGCCGTGCCGGCGCTCGGTGGTCGAGAGCAGCTCCTCGACGCCGTCGAGGTCGAGCGCGGCCGTCGAGTCCGACGAGATCGACACCCCGTCGGGAGACTGCAGCCGGTCGACCAGGGCGGCCATCATGCCGACGGCGTCGTCGACGACGGCGGTGTTCTTCGTGGCGGTGCCGTGCAGCAGCCACTTCGCCGTGTCGAGCTCGCGGTAGAGGGTCGCGCGGCGTCGGAGCTGGTGGTCGCTCGTGCCCCGGGCGTCGTTGTAGGCCGAGAAGGCGGAGTCGACGGCCTCGGGGCCAGCGCCGAGCAGCCAGGCGAGATCGCGGGCAGGGTCGCCGACCTGCAGGTCGTGCCATCCCAGCACCCCGGTGACGGCGCCGTCCAGGACGAGGAAGGACGCCGCGTCGAGGGAGCCGTTGACGACGGTGGGCTGGAACTGCCACAGCACGTGGTCCTGGATCGCCGCCTCCCACCGCTCGAGCAGTGCGGCGGGCAACAGCCGGGTGGAGGCGGCGCGGTCGACGAGCGAGGCCGTGGAGCGCATCGCCTCGAACGGCGTGTGGCTCGTGAGCCCCGCGTCGGTGACGAAGCTGGTCGGCAGGGCGTGGATCGCGGCCACGCCTCGGCCGAGGGCCGTGGGCAGGCCGGAGCCGCCGGTCACCTGGGCCGTGCGGAGGTGCGTGCCCGCGATGAAGTCGTAGACGATCCCGCGGGTACGGCCGACGGGGGCCTGGCCCCGGTAGGACGGGACGGCGAAGGGCAGACGCCCGCGGACGCCCGCGCTGAGGGCACGGAGGGCGACCAGGTCGGCGGACTGCTGTGCCTCGGCACGCTGCGACCGGGGGACGCGCACGATGAGCTCGTCACCGGCCCCCGTCGAGAGCAGCGCGGAGTCGACGTCGCCGGTCGAGGAGCCGTGCGGGGAGGTCGTGCGCACGTCGAGGTCGGCGACGGCGGCCGTGGCCAACGCGGCTAGAGTGAGGTGAGATCTGGCCATGCCCTCAGGGTAGGCCGCAGTGTCCGGTGCTCCGCCGTTCGCCACGCTGTCAACTCGCGATGATTGGTCGTCCGATGTCCTCGCCGCTCACGTCCCGGCTGCCCCTCGCCCGACACCAGGTCGACCGTGACTACCTCACGCGAGAGAGACCCGACGCGATCCCCGAGCTCCTCGCCGAGTCGAGCACGCGCGTGCTCCCCGTGTGGGGCACCCGCCTGCTGATGGCGGGCGGCGACCGTCTCGCCCTCCTGCCTCCGAGCGAGGTCCCCGAGGCGGCCGGTTACCTCTACCTCGGCCGGTCGCTCGACCCCGACGCGGCCGAGCCCGTGGGCACGCCCCTGGTCGCGGCCCTGCTCGGCGACGAGGCCTCGGCCCGGCTGTCGGCGACCGACGACGACTGGGGCAGCGTCCGCATGTTCGGCACCCGGCTGAGCGACCGGGACGCCGGCCTGGCCGTGGAGGCCGTGGCGCTCGCGAACTGGCACGACTCGCACCGGTTCTCGCCCCGCACCGGCCGTCCCCTCGTCCGCGACAAGGCCGGGTGGGTCGGTCGCGACGCCGACGACGGCCACGAGGTCTTCCCCCGGACCGACCCGGCGATCATCGTGGGCGTCACGGACGCCGAGGACCGCCTCCTGCTCGGTTCGAACGCCCTGTGGGAGTCCAACCGCTGGTCGCTGTTGGCGGGCTTCGTCGAGCCGGGCGAGTCCCTCGAGCACGCGGTCCAGCGCGAGATCTTCGAGGAGAGCGGCGTCAAGGTCGTCGACCCGCGGTACGTGGGGTCGCAGCCCTGGCCGTTCCCCGCCAGCCTCATGCTCGGCTTCACGGCGCGCGTCGACGTCGACGACCCGGGCACCCTCGAGCCCGACGGCGCCGAGATCCTCGACCTGCGCTGGTTCAGCCGCGACGAGCTGGCCGCCTCGCTCGGCGAGGTCCTCCTGCCCGGCCGCACCTCCATCGCACGCGCCATCATCGAGGACTGGTTCGGCGCCGAGCTCGACCAGTGAGCGATGCCGCGTCGCTGATCGCGGGCCTCGACGAGCAGCAGCGCGAGGCGGCCAGGCGACTGCTCGGCCCCGTCTGCCTGCTGGCGGGGGCCGGTACGGGCAAGACCAGGGCGATCACCCACCGCATCGCCTACGGGGTCGCCACGGGCGTCTACGCGCCCGGGCGCGTGATGGCCCTCACGTTCACGTCGCGTGCCGCGGCCGAGCTCCGGGGGCGCCTCCGCCAGCTCGGGGCGGGCGGGGTCTCGGCTCGTACATTCCACGCCTCGGCCCTGTCGCAGCTGTCGTACTTCTGGCCCCAGACGATGGGCGGGCAGATGCCGCGGCTGATCGACAGCAAGGGGAAGCTCCTGGCCCATGCGGCCGAGCGCGTGGGCCTGAAGCTGGACACGGCGTCCCTGCGCGACACGGCGGGCGAGATCGAGTGGCGCAAGGTGTCGCGGCTGACGGTGGAGCAGTACGCCGTGAAGGCGCACTCGCGGAACCTGCCGCAGGCGCTCACCGTCGAGAAGGCCGTCGACCTGCACCGTGCCTACGAGGACATCAAGGACGAGCGCCGGCAGCTCGACTTCGAGGACGTCCTCCTGGCGACCGTTGGCATGATGCAGCTCGAGCCCCGCGTCGCGCAGCAGGTCCGTGAGCAGTACCGCTTCTTCGTCGTCGACGAGTACCAGGACGTCTCCCCGCTGCAGCAGGAGCTGCTCGAGCTCTGGCTCGGCGACCGCAACGACCTCTGCGTCGTGGGCGACGCGAGCCAGACGATCTACTCGTTCGCCGGGGCGTCGGCCGACTACCTCCTGGGCTTCGGCTCGCGCTACGACGACGCGACCGTGGTCCGGCTTGAGCAGAACTACCGGTCGTCGCGCCAGATCGTCGACACGGCGAACCAGCTGATGCGGGGCCGGCCCGGCGCGCTGCACCTCCACCCCGCGGTCGAGTCGACGGGGCCGGTGCCGCCCGTCGTCCAGTACCCGACTGACATGGCCGAGGCCCGCGGCGTCGCGCAGACGATCGCCGACGAGATCCGCAGCGGGGTCGCGCCGGAGGAGATCGCGGTGCTCTACCGGGTCAACGTGCAGGCCGCGGCCCTCGAGCGCGCCCTGGCCGACGTGGGAGTCTCGACGCGGATCCACGGGGCCACTCGGTTCTTCGACCTCCGCGAGGTCAAGGAGGCGGTGATGATGCTCAAGGGAGCATCGGTCAGCATCATCGGCGAGCCCCTCTTCAAGACGGTCAGCGACGTGTTGCGCTCCCTCGGCTGGACGCAGGAGGCGCCGGAGCAGCGAGGCGCCCTCCGCGACCGCTGGGAGTCGCTGAACGCCCTGATGGGCCTCGCCGAGGCCTCGCCGGAGGGGACGACCCTGGTGCAGTTCGTCGAGGAGCTGCTGGCGAGGCAGGCCGGGCAGCACGAGCCGACGATGGCCGCGGTCACCCTCGCCACGCTGCACTCGGCCAAGGGCCTCGAGTGGCGGAGCGTCTACCTGATCGGCCTCAGCGAGGGTCTGGTGCCGATCAGCTACGCCCAGGGACTCGAGGCGATCGACGAGGAACGACGCCTGCTCTACGTCGGCATCACCCGGGCGCGGGAGCGACTGCGTCTCTCGTGGGCGCCGACCGGCCAGGGCCGGGGCGGCGAGCGTCGACCGAGCCGGTTCCTGGAGGAGCTCCGCACCCGCAGTCGGGATGGGGCCGCACGACCGACGAGCTGACCTCGTAGGTGTCGAGGTCGATGCGGACGACCTCCGCCGGGTCGGAACCGCCGACGCGGCCGCCGCCGTCGCCTCCGGCCAGGGACGTCGTCGCCGCGAGGACGCGACGGACGGTCCGGACCGCGGCGTCCCGCAGGACGAGCAGGGGAGGCGCGGCGACGGGGAGCGCGGCCAGCTGCCCCGCGACGGCCGGCCACGCACGGTCGCGGTCGCCGTCGTGGAGGTGCAGGCACCGCGCACAGGCCGTGACCCCGGGGACCACGACCGGACCGACGCGGACCGAGCGGTCGCCGACGCGCACGAGGACGTGCGGCACGTCCCGGCGCAGCCACTCGGACACGACGACGGGGTCGAGGGCGAGGCCGCCGACGACGACGCCGACGTGCTGCCGCGCCCCGTCGACCCGACCCCGACCCGGCGTCGAGGCGGCCGAGGCGGCCGACTCGCCGTCCTCGAGGAGCACGCCGAGGCCGCAGGACTCGAGCAGGCGCCCCACCTCGTCGGCCAGCGCGCCGCGCCCCGCGAGCCGGACGACCGGGCGGGGCGTGAGGGCGAGCTGTGCCGAGGGGCCGGGGAGGAGGACGGGCCCGAGCCGCCTCACGAGGTCGAGGGCCTCGGACCTGTCGCAGCCCACCTGGACCACCACCGCCGAGATGCCGCCGGCCCCGAGGCCGGCCGAGACGGCGGCCAGGAACTCCGCCTGCCCCGCCGTGACGCGGTAGACGACAGCGTGCACGTGCTCCACCCCGATCTGGAGCGACGACGGATCACGCCAGACGACGGGAGCACGGGCAGGGAGGCGGAGCGGCGAGGAACGGGGCACCTGACGAGACTGGACCACGCCGTCCGGCCCCGCGGGGTTGTCCACAGGAGCTCTGGGGCTGCCGTGGTCCTCAGAGGGCGGGGGAGGAGCCGGGCTCGTCGGCCGAGCCGTCCTCCGCCTCGCGGGGACGGTCGTCGCTCGTGTCGTTCAGCAGGTCCTCGATGGCCTGGTCGACGTCGTCGAAGGCCGGCTCGCTCGACGTGAGCCGGGCGATCAGCGCCTGCGGGTCGTCGACGTCCGCGCTGGTGGGCACGATGTCGGGGTGCGACCAGAGAGCGTCGCGCTGCTCGGCGCCCACCGCCTCCGAGACGGCCGACCACATGGCCGCGGCCTCTCGCAGTCGGCGGGGCCGCAGCTCGAGTCCCACGAGCGTGGAGAACGCGGACTCGGCCGGCCCGCCCGCGGCTCGGCGACGGCGCACCGTCTCGGCGATGGCGGCGGAGCGGGGGAGGCGCGCGGTGGCCTGGGCGGTGACCACGTCGACCCAGCCCTCGATCAGGGCGAGGGTCGTCTCGAGCCGGCCGAGCGCGGCGAGCTGCTCGTCGGTCTTCGGCGGAATCAGCGCGCCGCTCGCCAGCGCGTCGCGCAGCTCGCCCGGGTCGGAGGGGTCGAAGTCGACCGCCAGCTCCTCGAGCCGGGCCGTGTCGATGCGGATGCCCTGGGCGAACTCGCGGATGGACGAGATGAGGTGCAGGCGGAGCCACCGAGCGTGCCGGAACAGCCGGGCGTGGGCGAGCTCCCGCACAGCGAGGTAGAGCTGCACCTGGTCGGTCTCGATGTCGAGGCCCTCGCCGAAGGCGGCGACGTTCTGCGGCACGAGCGCGGCCTGCTGGTCGTCGAGGAGGGGGATGCCGACGTCGCCGCCGGAGACGACCTCGGTCGAGAGCTGGCCCACGACCTGGCCGAGCTGCATCGCGAACAGCGTGCCGCCGACGCTCCGCATCACCTGGCTGGCACCGGCGAGCAGCTGCTGCATCTCTTCCGGGGCCTGCTCGCGGAGGACGTTCGTGAGGGAGTCGGCGATGGACTCGGCGACCGGCTCGGCGAGCTGGGTCCACACCGGCATCGAGAGCCGTGCCCACTCGGCGCGCGTGAGGAGGCGAGGCGCGACCGTGAGCTCGGAGACGAAGGTGACGTCGTCGAGCCAGAGGGCCGCGACGTGGAACGCCTGCTCGAGGGCCCGCTCGTCGGCCGGGCTGGTCGCGACGGCGGACTGCGTGCCCACCGAGGCGGCCTGGTCGGTGGCGACCGACCAGTCGATGCCGTCGCCGCTGCGGGCCACCGCGGACTGCAGTTGGCTCATCAGCTGGGCCACGAAGGCCGGGTCGTTCGGCAGCCCCGCGGCACCCGCGAGCTGCGACGGATCGATCTCGGAGTCGCCGGACAGGAACTGGCGGAGCATGTCGCGGAACTCGTCCTCAGGCTCGCGCTGCGGATCATCGGTCATGGTGGCTACGCTAGCTCGTGGCCCCAGGAACAGCCTGGATCCCGGCCGATGCCCCAGGGTCCTTCGCTGCGCCCGTGGCGAACAGCGAGAGGAACACCCGTGGCCTTGTTCACGCCCCCGACCCGAGCCGCCACGGCCGGTCGCCGCTCCGGCCGTCTCGGCTGGTCCCTCCTCGGCGTCGCCCTCGTCTCCGGCCTCGCCCTCACCTTCATCCCGTCGCCGTACCTGATCGAGCAGCCCGGCCCCGTCTTCGACACCCTGGGCACCGCCGAGTACGAGGGCGAGGACGCCCCGCTGATCACCGTCGACGGTGCGGAGACCTACCCCACTGCGGGTTCCCTCGACCTCCTCACCGTGAGCGTCCAGGGCAACGAGTCCGTCCGCCCGAGCTGGATCGAGGTCGTCGGCTCCTGGTTCTCCCCGAGCCGCGCCGTCGTGCCGGTCGAGGCGATCTACCCCTCCGGCGTCTCGAACGAGCAGGTCGACGAGCAGAACGCCGTCGACATGCAGAACTCCCAGAAGTCCGCCGTCGCGGCCGCCCTGGTGCACGAGGGGTACCAGGTCCCCAGCACGGTCTCGGTGAGCCAGGTCTCGCCCGGCGGCCCGTCCGAGGGCGTGCTCGAGGAGGGCGACGTGCTCGTGAGCGTCAACGGCCAGGACCTGACGACGAACGGCGACGTCGACGCCCTGCGCTCGATCGTGGCCGACAACGGGGCGACGTCCCCGGCGGAGGTGGTGGTCGAGCGGTCGGGCCAGCGCGAGACCGAGCGGATCACGCCCCAGGAGGTGCAGGGCACCTCCTTGCTGGGGGTCGGCGTCAGCGTCGACTACACGTTCCCCTTCGACGTCACCCTGCGCCTCGACAAGGTGGGCGGCCCCAGCGCCGGCATGATGTTCGCCCTCGGCATCATCGACAAGACGACGCCCGGCGAGCTCAACGGCGGCGAGCGGGTCGCGGGCACGGGCACGATCACCGCGTCCGGCACGGTCGGCCCGATCGGCGGCATCCGCCAGAAGCTCTACGGCGCGCGCGACGCCGGCGCCACCGTGTTCCTCGCGCCGAGCTCGAACTGCGACGAGGTCGTCGGCCACGTGCCCGACGGGCTCGACGTCTACTCGGTCGCCACCCTCGACGACGCCGTCACGGCGCTCGAGACCGTGGCCGACGGGGGCGACACCGGGGCCCTGCCCACCTGCTCGGCGCAGTAGGCGCGAGGGGCGCGTCCAGCTCCCTCATGGACGCGTCGAGGACGATGGGCGGGCTCGCAGCCTGTTCAGGAGCGGCCCCCGTAGGATGGCCGTCCACGTCCCCTGATCCAGGAGCAACCACTTGACGTCACCTGCATCGTCGCGACCCGTACGACGCTCGCCCCGATTGCCCGTCCTGGTGACGGTGGCGGTCCTCGCCGCCCTGGTCATCGCCTTCTTCATCTTCTCGTCGCTGCTGACGGACTACCTCTGGTACGACCAGCTGGGCTTCGCCAACGTGCTGACGACCCAGTGGCTGGCCGGGGCGGCGATGTTCTTCGTCGGCTTCGTGGCCATGGCCGTGCCGGTGTGGGTGAGCATCGAGGTCGCGTTCCGGTTCCGGCCCGTCTACGCCAAGCTCAACTCGCAGCTCGACCGCTACCAGCAGGTCATCGAGCCGCTGCGCCGTGTCGTCGTCTTCGGCGTCCCCGTGGTCCTCGGCCTGTTCGCCGGCATCGCCACGTCCACCAACTGGCAGACGACCCTCCAGTGGCTCAACCGCACGCCCTTCGGCCAGACCGACCCGCAGTTCGGCCTCGACGTGGGCTTCTACGTGTTCGAGCTGCCCTTCTACCAGGGCGTCGTCGGCTTCGCGTCGGCGGTCGTGTTGATCAGCGGCATCGCCGCGGTCGCCACGAGCTACCTGTACGGAGCGCTCCGCTTCTCGGGCCGCGACGTCCGCATCTCGCGGGTCGCGCGGATCCAGCTGGCCGTGACCGCCGCCGTCTACCTGCTGCTCCAGGGCGTCAGCCTGTGGCTCGACCAGTACGCCACGCTCTCCGACGGCACCAACAAGCTCATCACGGGTGCCACCTACACCGACGTCGCGGCCGGCATCCCCGGCAAGCAGATCCTCGCGCTCGCCGCGGCGGTCGTCGCCGTGCTGTTCATCGTGACCGCGATCATCGGCCGCTGGCGCCTCTCGGTCATCGGCACCGCCGCGTTGATCATCATCAGCATCATCGTCGGCGGCATCTACCCGTGGATCGTCCAGCGCTTCCAGGTCGAGCCCAGCGAGCGCACCGTCGAGTCGACGTACATCGACCGCAACATCCAGGCCACCCGGGACGCGTACGGCGTCTCCGACGTCGAGGAGCAGCCGTACGACGCCGTGTCCGACGCCGAGGCGGGCGCCCTGGCCGGCGACGCGGTCACGACCGCGAACATCCGCATCATCGACCCGGCCCTCGTGACCGACGCCTTCGCCCAGCTGCAGCAGTACCGCCAGTACTACAGCTTCCCCGAGCAGCTCTCCGTCGACCGCTACACGATCGACGGAGCGACGCAGGACACGGTGATCGCCGTGCGCGAGCTCAACACCGACCAGCTCGGCAGCTCGGCCACGCCCTACAACACGACGTTCGTCTACACCCACGGCTACGGCGTCGTCGCGGCCTACGGCAACCAGCGCTCGGCCGACGGCCAGCCCGTGTTCCTCGAGTCGGGCATCCCCGTCAACGGCGCGCTCGGCGACGCGGACGAGTACGAGCCGCGGATCTACTTCGGCCAGGAGTCGCCCGCCTACTCGATCGTCGGCGGCGAGGGAGGCGACGACATCGAGCTCGACTACCCCTCGGGCAGCAACGACAACGGCACGAACCAGACGACGACCTTCAGCGGCGACGGCGGGCCCAAGCTCGACAGCGCCTTCAAGAAGCTCATCTACGCCATCAAGTTCCAGTCCGAGCAGGTCTTCCTGTCCGACGCCGTCAACGACGGCTCGCAGATCCTCTACGACCGCGACCCGGCGCAGCGGGTGCAGAAGGTGGCTCCGTACCTGACCATCGACAGCGCGCCCTACCCGGCCGTGGTCGACGGCAAGGTGAAGTGGATCGTCGACGCCTACACGACGACGCGCGAGTACCCGTACTCGAAGCCGCAGGCCCTGTCCGACGCGATCGCCGACACCTACACCGAGCGTCCCGTCTACGCGTCGAACGAGATCAACTACATCCGCAACTCGGTCAAGGCGACGGTCGACGCCTACGACGGATCGGTCGACCTCTACGCCTGGGACACCGAGGACCCGATCCTCAAGACCTGGGAGAAGATCTTCCCGTCGACGGTCAGCCCGCTCAGCGACATGAGCGTCGAGCTCATGCAGCACGTCCGCTACCCGCAGGACATGTTCAAGGTGCAGCGCGCCATCCTCGGCACGTACCACGTCACCGACGCGGACTCGTTCTACTCGAGCGACGACGCGTGGGTCACGCCCAACGAGCCGACGAGCAACGCGGCCAGCCCGCCGCTGCAGCCGCCGTACTACCTGACGCTCCAGCTGCCCGACCAGGACCCGGCCTTCTCCATCTACTCGACGTACATCCCGCAGCAGTCGGGCGAGAACGCGAGGAACGTGCTGACCGGGTACCTGGCGGCCAACGCGGACGCCGGCTCGACGCCGGGGGAGATCTCGGAGAACTACGGGAAGCTCTCGCTGCTGACCTTGCCGAAGACCGACACGGTGCCCGGCCCCGGACAGGTGCAGAACAACTTCAACACCGACACGGCGGTCGCGAACCAGCTGGCGCTCCTCACCCGAGGCGACACGAGCGTCGTGCGGGGCAACCTGCTCACGCTCCCCGTCGGCGGGGGCCTGCTCTACGTCCAGCCGATCTACGTGAAGTCGAACTCCGAGACGTCGTACCCGGTGCTGCAGAAGGTGCTGGTCTCGTTCGGCGAGAAGATCGCCTTCGAGGACACCCTGAACGGCGCGCTCGACTCGCTGTTCGGCGGCAACTCCGGGGCGGTGGCCGGAGACGACGCCGTGCCCGAGACGGACGACGGCACGTCGACGGACACCGGCGGCGACACGGGCACCGACTCGGGGACCACCGACCCGGGCACGGCGACGCCGGCTCCGGACGCGGGCACCGACACGGGCAACTCGGCGCTGGACGCGGCCCTGGCCGACGCTCAGTCCGCGCTGGACGACCGTGCGGCGGCGTACGCGTCGAACGACCTGGTGGCGGCGGCGGAGGCCGACCAGCGCCTCCAGACGGCCCTCGAGGACGCGGTGGCCGCCAGCGGCCAGTGACGTCCTGACCTGACGGCGACGGCCGCCCCTCGACTCGTCGAGGGGCGGCCGTCGCCGTCTTCGCAGGCGCTCTGCGGATGACCAGGCTCGCCCGACAGCACCTCGCGCGGCCTCGATTTGTGGAGCGTCAGATGCCGTGATAAGTTTCTTCTCGTGCCGCGGGGTGGAGCAGTTCGGTAGCTCGCTGGGCTCATAACCCAGAGGTCGTAGGTTCAAATCCTGCCCCCGCAACCAACGCAGCATCACGACAGAAGCCCTGATCACTCGATCAGGGCTTCTGTCGTTCCCGACGTCCGACTCTCCCGTGCCTGGCGCCCGGTGTGCCAGCATGTCCCTGTGCCAGGCCTCGCCGTCGTCGTCGCGCCCGACTCCTTCAAGGGGACCGCGGGCGCCGCCGCCGTGGCCGCCTCCGTCGCCGAGGGGTGGCGCTCCGTGCGGTCGGGTGACCACGTGACCGAGCTGCCCCTGGCCGACGGCGGGGAGGGCACCCTCGATGCCCTCGAGTCCGCGCTCCCGACCTGCACGCGTCACGAGGTCGTCGTGCCCGGCCCCGACGGGCGGGCTGTCACCGCGTCCTGGCTGATGCTCCCCGACGGCACGGCCGTGGCCGAGCTCGCGTCGTCGAGCGGCCTCGGGCTCATGTCGGCGCCCGCGCCCCACGACGCCCACACGCGCGGCCTCGGCCGGGTGCTCGCCGACGCGCTCGACGCAGGTGCGCGGCGCCTCGTCGTCGGGCTGGGCGGCAGCGCGTCGACCGACGGGGGAGCCGGGCTCCTCACGGAGCTCGGCGCGCGCCTCCTCGACTCCCTGGGCGAGCCCGTCGTCGACGGGTCGCACGGGCTGGCCGCGACCGTGCGGGTCGACCTGTCCGGTCTCCGGCCCCTGCCCGCGGGCGGGGTCGAGATCTGGTCCGACGTGACGGCGCCGTTGCTGGGGCCGTGCGGCGCTGCTGCCGTGTTCGGTCCACAGAAGGGCGCCGGGCCCGACGACGTCCTGGCCCTCGAGCGCGCGCTCGAGGGCTTCGCCGTGCTGGTCGACGCCGATCCGTCGACGCCGGGCGCCGGGGCCGCGGGCGGGGCGGGCTTCGGGCTCCTCGTCTGGGGCGCGACCGTCGTCTCCGGCGCCGAGGCCGTGGCCGAGGCCGTGGGGCTCGACCGCCTGGTCGCCGAGGCCGACCTCGTCGTCACCGGGGAGGGGCGGTTCGACGAGCAGACGGCGGGCGGCAAGCTCGTCTCGTGGGTCGCCTCCTCGGCTCGTGCCCTCGACGTGCCGGTCGCCCTGGTGGCCGGCCAGGTGGCAGCGGACCCGGCCGGGTTCGTGGACGTCGTCGACACGTCCGTCCTGGCCGGGGGAGCCGCCGCCTCGCGGGCGGAGCCGCAGCGGTGGCTCGCGGAGGCCGGCGCCGTGCTGGCCGAGCGCGCCACGGCACGCAGCGACACGGCCGGCGCGCGCCACGCGGCCGGTGCGGCCGGCGAGACCCCGTGAGTCGAGGAGGCGCCCTGCCCGCCCCTCAGACGCGCAGGGCCGCCAGCTGACGGGCCGCCTGCTCGAGCACCTCCGTGCGCTTGCAGAACGCGAACCGGATGCGCGACGCGTGCTCGACCGCCGCCTCCTCGTGGCAGAAGGCGCTGACGGGGACGCCGACGACGCCGGCGAGCTCGGGCAGTCGCCGGCAGAGGTCGGCGGCGTCCGGGAAGCCGAGCGGGGCGGCGTCGGCGACGACGAAGTAGCCGCCGCGGGACGGCGCGACCGAGAAGCCGGCTGCGGCGAGGCCGTCGGCGAGCACGTCCCTCTTGCGCTGCAGGCCGGCGGCGAGCCCTGCGAACCACTCGTCCGGCAGGCCCAGCCCCACGGCGATCGCGGGCTGGAAGACCGAGCCGTTCACGAACGTGAGGTACTGCTTCACCGTCACCACCTTCGACACGAGGTGCTCGGGGCCGGTGAGCCAGCCGATCTTCCAGCCCGTCGTGCTGAAGGTCTTCCCGCCGCTGGAGATGCTCAGGGTGCGCTCCGCGGCGCCCGGCAGGATCGAGAGCGGCACGTGTGCGGCACCGTCGAAGAGCAGGTGCTCGTAGACCTCGTCGGTGACGAGGACGGCGTCGTGGCGGCGCGCCAGGTCGACCACGAGCTGCCTCGTCGCCGCGTCGAGCACCGTCCCCGTCGGGTTGTGCGGGTCGTTCACGATCACGAGGGCCGTGCGGTCGGAGAACGCCGCGCGCAGCTCGGCGTGGTCCACCGAGAACTCGGCCCCGCGCATCGGGACGGTGCGGTGCACCCCGCCGGCGAGGCCGATCACGGCTCCGTAGGCGTCGTAGAACGGCTCGAGGGTGACGACCTCGTCACCGTCGTCGACGAGGGCGAGGACCGTCGCGGCCAGTGCCTCGGTGGCGCCGGCCGTGACGAGCACCTCGCGTCCCGGGTCGAGCTCGATGCCGTAGAAACGCCGCTGGTGCTCGGCGACGGCCTCGAGCAGCTCGGGCCTGCCGCGACCGGGCGGGTACTGGTTCAGGCCGGCGTCGAGGGCGGCGTGGGCGGCGTCGAGCACGACCCGAGGGCCGTCCTCGTCGGGGAACCCCTGGCCGAGGTTGATCGCCCCGGTGCGGGCCGCCAGCGCGGACATCTCGGCGAAGACGGTGGGCGCGGCGCGGCCGGCACCGTCGAGCAGCATCGCGCCGCGCGCGGCGCGTTCCCAGGGGGCAGGTGCAGTCATGGTGCTGTCACGGTACCCGCACGACCGGGCGCCTCAGCGGGGGCAGGCCGACCCTCACCGGCGGACGCATAAGCTGACCGCAGCCCGCTCCCAGGCGGGTCTTATGCGCTGCACAGCTTGCGCGACCAGGCTGTCAGGGCTTGGAAGGAGCACACCCTCATGAACGAGACCCCCCGAGGCGCGGACGACCACGTCGGTCCCCACCACGACCACGACGCCGACGCGACGAACGAGGCGCCGACGACCGGGGGCCCCGCCGAGGAGGCGCGGGCCGACCGACCGGACACCGCAGGCCTTCCCGAGACGGCCGCCACCGCCCCGCGCGGGCAGGAGCCCCCGGTGACGTTCGGCGCACCGCCCCTGCCGGGCAGCACGCCGGGATCCCTCGCTGACGAGGCGGCCGCGCGCGCCGGTTCGGCCGACGGGCGCCCTGCCGCGCCGCAGCAGCCTGGGTCCTACCAACAGCCGGCGTCGTACCAGCAGCCTGCAGCCCACCAGCAGCCGGCGTCGTACCAGCAGCCTGCAGCCCAGCAGCAGCCGGCGTCGTACCAGCAGCCCGCGTCCTACCAGCAGCCCGCCTCGTACCAGCAGCCCGCGGCCCACCAGCAGCCTGCGTCGTACCAGCAGCCTGGTTCCTACCAGCAACCCGCCTCGTACCAGCAGCCCTCGTCGTACCAGCAGGCGCCGCAGGGGTCGCAGTACGCGCAGGCGTCGTCGCAGCAGACGGACGCCTTCGGGCGGCCCGCCACGGGCGGAGCTCCCCAGGGTGC
This sequence comes from Frigoribacterium sp. PhB116, assembly GCF_004364285.1. Taxonomy (GTDB): domain Bacteria; phylum Actinomycetota; class Actinomycetes; order Actinomycetales; family Microbacteriaceae; genus Frigoribacterium. The sequence goes on from NZ_SOBE01000002.1 coordinate 788,543, forward strand.
CGCCTCCTGGGCGCCTCCCTCCTCGACGACGACGAAGCGCCGCGGCAAGGGCGTCCTCGCGGCCGCCCTCGCCGTCGGCCTGATCGCGGGCGGCGCGCTCGGCGGGGTCGTGGGAGGAGTGGTCGCCGACGGACGCGGCGGCACGACCGCCTCGAGCGGCCCGTCCCGTGAGCTCACGGTCAACGACTACGACGACGCCACGGCCATCACGGCCGTCGCGGCCAAGGCCACGCCGTCCGTCGTCACCATCAACGTCGCGAGCGGATCGTCGGGCGGCACAGGGTCCGGCGTCATCGTGTCCGACGACGGCTACATCGTCACCAACACGCACGTCGTCACCCTCGACGGCGCGAGTGCCTCGGGCACGGTGACCGTCACCCTCAGCGACGGCAACATCCTGCCCGCAGAGGTCGTCGGCCTCGACCCCACCGTCGACCTCGCCGTCCTCAAGGTCGACGCCACGGGCCTCAAGCCCATCACCTTCGCCGACTCGTCCAAGCTCAACGTGGGCGACACCGCCGTGGCCATCGGTGCGCCCCTGGGCCTCTCGAACACCGTGACCGACGGCATCGTGTCGACCCTGAACCGCAGCATCACCGTCCAGTCCTCGGCCGCGCCGAGCGACGGCAGCGACCAGGGCGACCAGGGCGACAACAACGGCCAGGGGCCGTTCTCGTTCAACAACGGCGACGGGAGCACCCAGAACCAGGCGAGCAGCGTGATCTCGCTGCCGGTCATCCAGACCGACGCGTCGATCAACCCCGGCAACTCGGGCGGCGCGCTGCTCGACGCCGAGGGCGACCTGATCGGCCTCAACGTGGCGATCGCCAGCTCCGGCTCGTCCTCGGGCAGCATCGGCGTGGGCTTCTCCATCCCCTCCGCCCTCGTGCAGCGGGTCTCGAAGGAGATCATCGCGAACGGCAGCGCCACCCACGGCCTCCTCGGCGCAAGCGTCGACGACGCGGCCACGGCGCAGGGCGCCGACCGTGTCGGAGCGCTCATCGTCGAGATCAGCCAGGGAGGCGCGGCCCAGGAGGCGGGCCTGCGGGCCGGCGACGTGGTCACCGAGTTCAACGGCATCGCGGTCACGAGCCGCACCGACCTGACCGCCCAGGTCCGGTTCCTCGCCGGGGGCGCCACGGCCGAGCTGACGTACGTGCGGGACGGCGCGGAGGCCACCGCCCAGGTGACCCTGGACACGCTCACGAGCTGACCTCGGGGACGACACGGCTCCTCCTCAGGGCGGACCGGGGCACCTGTTGCCCCGGCCCGCCCTGCGGCCTTGGTAGGCTCGGCGGGATCTCCGCGGGGCTCCGGTCTCGTCCGCCAGCGCGTCAGCGCCGCATCCCGAGGCCCCTCCATGACCTTCCCCGACAGCTCGGCGCCCGGCGTGTCCTACGTCATGCCCGTGCTCAACGAGGAGCGCGAGATCCGCGCCGCGGTCGAGAGCCTCGTCGACCAGGACTACGAGGGGCCGTTCGAGGTCCTCCTGGCCCTCGGTCCGAGCGTCGACGGCACCAACGAGGTCGTCGCGGCGATGTCGGCCGCCGACCCCCGCATCCGCACGCTGCCCAACCCGGTCGGCTCCACGCCGGCGGGCCTGAACGTGGCCATCCGCGCCAGCGTCCACCCGATCACGGTGCGGGTCGACGCGCACTCGGTGCTCCCGCGCGACTACACGCGGCTGGCCGTCGACGCGCTGCGCCGCAGCGGCGCCGACAACGTCGGCGGCATCATGCTGGCCGAGGGGCGCACCCCCTTCGAGAAGGCCGTGGCCCGCGCGTACGGCAGCCGGGTCGGGCTCGGCGGCACCCCCCACCACGTCGGAGGTGCGGAGGGGCCGACCGAGACGGCCTACCTGGGCGTGTTCCTGCGCCACCGCCTCCTCGAGGTCGGGCTGTTCGACGAAGGCGTCAAGCGCGGCCAGGACTGGGAGCTCAACCGCCGCCTCCGCGCCACCGGGGGCACCGTCTGGTTCACGCCCGAGCTCGTGGTGACGTACCGTCCGCGACCCAGCCTCCGCAAGCTCGCCCGGCAGTTCGTCGCCACGGGGCTGTGGCGGGGCGAGCTCGCGCGGCGGTTCCCCAAGGCCAACACGCTCCGCTACCTCGTGCCGCCCGCGATGGTGGTGGGCGTCGCCCTGGGCGTGCTGGCCGGGCTGGTGGGCCTCGTCGGCGCGCTGACGGGGACGGCGGCGGCCTGGGCACTGCTCGGGCTCGTCGTGCCGGGTCTCTACGCCGCCTTCGTGGTGCTGGCCGCCGTCCTCGTGGCCCGGGGCGACGGTCTCCGCACGCGGCTGTGGTTTCTCGTAGTCTTGCCTTCCATCCACTTCGGCTGGGGGCTCGGCTTCGTGGCGGGGTTCCTCGACCTGACGGGGAACATCACCGCGCACACGGGAAGATAGCCTCACGCCATGACCGCGCTGCCCACGCGTCCCACGTCCATCGCCGAGCTGCGACGGGTGGCTCAGCCGCCCGAGGTCCGCAGCCGTGCCAACGCCGAGCACTGGACGGCCTCGCTCTACCTGCGCGACGTCTCGCCCTACCTCACGTGGTGGCTGCTCAAGACGAGCGTCACCGCGAACGGCGTCACCGGGCTCATGATCCTCACGGGGTGGGCCACCGCCGCAGCGCTGCTCGTGCCCGGGATCGGCGGCGCGATGCTCGCCCTCGTCCTCGGCCAGCTGCAGATGCTGGTCGACTGCTGCGACGGCGAGGTCGCCCGGTGGCGGGGGACGAGCTCGCCGGCCGGGGTGTTCCTCGACAAGGTCGGGCACTACTCGACCGAGGCCCTCATCCCCCTGGCGCTCGGGGTCCGGGCGGCCGGCTGGCCGTTCGACGTGCCCGCCGACTGGCTCTGGACGACGCTCGGCACGGCGCTCGCGCTCGTCATCGTCCTCAACAAGGCCCTCAACGACATGGTGCACGTGGCCCGGGCCAACGCCGGCCTGACGCGCCTCGAGGACAAGCGCGGCGGCGCGACCGTCCCCAGCGGGCGCCTCCTGTCACGGCTCCGCTCCGCCGCCCGCTTCGTCCCGTTCCACCGGCTCTACCACTCCGTCGAGCTGACGATGCTCGCCTTCGTCGCCGCCCTCGTGGGGCTGGTCGTCGGCGAGCCCCTGGCGGACCGCGTGCTCGTGTCGCTGTTGCTGCCGTTGTCCGTGGTCGCCCTCGTGGGCCACTTCGTGGCCATCATGGCGTCGAAGAGGGTCCGCTCCTGAGCGGCGAGGCGGCTCGGTCGACACCTCGGGTCGGGGTCGTCAGCCTGACCCAGGGCCGCCGGCCTGACGACCTGCGCCGCGGCCTCGAGAGCGTCCTCGCGCAGGTCGGCGTCGAGGTCGACGTCGTGTGCGTCGGGAACGGCGGGGGCCCCGGCCCCGTGCCCGAGGGCGTGTCGGTCCTGACGCTCCCCGAGAACGTCGGCATCCCCGCAGGTCGCAACCGCGGCGCCGAGCGCGTGTCGGGCGAGTGGGTGTTCTTCCTCGACGACGACGCGAGCATCCCCTCCCCGACGTTCCTCGCCGACGCGATCGAGCTGATGCGGCGCGAGGGCGACGTGGGGCTCGTCCAGCCCCGGGTCGTCGACGCCTCCGGGGCCACCTCGCCCCGCCGCTGGATCCCGCGGCTGCGCAAGGGCGACCCTGCGGAGCCGAGCGACGTCTTCTCGGTCTGGGAGGGCGCCACGGTGATGCCTCGCCGGGTCTTCGACGCCTGCGGGGGCTGGGGCGAGCCTTACTTCTACGCCCACGAGGGCATCGAGCTCGCCTGGCGGGTCTGGGCGCAGGGCCTCCGGGTCCGGTACGAGGGCGGACTCGTGGCGCACCACCCCGCGATCGACCCCGCGCGCCACGCCGAGTACCACCGGCTCAACGCCCGCAACCGGGTGTGGCTCGCCAAGCGGAACCTGCCGTGGCCGCTCGTCCCCGTGTACGTCGGCAGCTGGACGGCGGTGCAGGTGCTGCGCTGGGCCTCGACGCCGGCCCGCCTCGGGGCCTGGTTCGGCGGCTGGGCCGAGGGCTGGCGCACGTCTCCCGGCGGCCGTCGGTCCATCGGTTGGGTAACGGTCCTGCGCATGTCCAGGTCCGGTCGACCCCCGGTGATCTAGCCTGGAACACCCCGGTGCGCGACGGTCGTCGGGCACATCAGCACCACAGGAGGACCCTCCGTGCCCTTGAAACGGGATCTCTCGCTCGCCAGGGGACTGGCCTCGCGCGCCTGGAAGTCGCGGCGTCAGCGCCGGCAGCTCGAGCGTCTCGGCGACGACCGCCGGCGCCCGGCGCCGGGGACGGTCCGCGTCGCCGTCTACTTCGCGGACACGGCGGTGAACATGTACCAGATCAGGCAGTGGTACGCGCCGCTGGCTCATCTCGCCGAGACCGTCCCCGTCGCCATCGTCGCGCGCTCGCCCGGCGCCATGCTCGCCCTGCTGGAGGAGTCGCCCGTCCCCGTCGTCTACGCCCGTCAGGTCGTCGACCTCGAGGACTTCGTCGGGTCGCATCCCCTGGCCATGACCCTGTACGTGAACCAGAACGCCAAGAACTTCCAGATGATGCGCTACGGGCGCATGTGGCACGTCTTCGTCAACCACGGCGAGAGCGACAAGATGTACATGACCACGAACCAGTTCAAGGCGTACGACTACGCCTTCATCGCAGGCGACGCCGCCCGGGCACGGCTCGAGGCCGCCCTCTGGGACTACGACCTCGACCGCCGTGCCGTGCCCATCGGCCGGCCCCAGGCCGACCACGCTGCGGGGACGCCCCCGTTCGAGCCGGACGACCGCATCGTCGTGCTCTACGCCCCGACCTGGGAGGGCGACCGTCCGGCGGCCACCTACGGGTCGATCGCGACGCACGGCGTCCGTCTGGCCGAAGCGCTGCTGGCGTCGGGGCGCCACCGGCTCGTCTACCGTCCGCACCCTCGCAGCGGGGTGGTCGACCGTGACTACCGTCGCGCGCACGAGGCGGTCGTCGCGGCGATCGAGGCCGCGAACGCGGCGACGCCCGGAGCCGGCCACGTCTACGACACCAGCCCCCAGCTCGGCTGGCAGCTCACGACCGCGGACGTCGCGATCACCGACGTCTCGGCGATGATCTACGACCGCCTCGCGACGGGCCGGCCCCTCCTCGTGACGAGGCCGGCGTCCGCCGAGGCCGACGTCGACGAACGAGGCTACCTCGGGGCCGCCGAGTGGCTCGAGGCCGCCGAGGCCGGCGACGTCGTCGACGTGGTGGACCGCGTCCGTGACGACCCGGAGGCCCGTCGACGCCTCGAGCACTGGGTCCGCCGGTATTTCGGCGACACGACTCCCGGCGCCGCCACGAGGCGGTTCGAGGAGGCGGTGCTGCAGCTCGTCGAGAGGAGGGACGACTTCGCCCGACGCGCCGATGCGGCGGACATCGACGCATCGGACACCGAGTCCTCGGGCGGCACGACCGCCTCCTAGGCTCGGTCCTCGGTCGTAGTCAGAGGCATGCAGCGCTCGTTGCCGTGGCATCCAGGCGTCTGGAATCTGGCACCGCATCGCTGAGGGGCGTATCCATGAGGCATGCCCGATCCCTCGTCGCCCGCCGCCCTGCTCTTCGGTGAACGTGTCCGCGGCGAGCGTCAGCGCCTCGGGCTCAGCCAGGACGAGGTCGCCCACCTCGCGGGGATGAACGTGTCGAACTACGGCAAGATCGAGCGCGGCGTCGGCAACCCCGTCCTCCACACGATCGTGCGACTCGCGGCGGTGCTCGGCGTCGACCCGGCCGTGCTGGTCGGCGGCATGTCGGGCGACCACCTGCCGCCTGTGCTCGAGGCGTTCTCGGCTGCCGACTACGTGGCGGAGCGGCGCGCCCGCGCCGTCAGAAGCTGAACCGCCAGAGGTACTCCTCCCGGGACGGCCGGAACCACCGCACGACGGCGATCGAGCTCGCCACGAGCTCGGGGCCGATGACGCTCAGGGCGAGGGACTGCCCTGGGGCCAGGGTGCCGGTGCTCACGGGCACCAGGAGGCCGGAGCCGAGCAAGGTGACCCTCAGGGACGACACGGTCTCGCTGCCGTCGTTGACGAGGCGGACGACCCGCGGCCCGCGCGAGCGGTCGAGACGGAAGGGGACGCTGTAGGCGGTGGGAGCTGTCACGGTCATGCCGTGACGGTAGGTCGGACCCCCGACCCTTCCCGCTCCGCCCTGTGGAGTGCGCCCTGTCGGGGGAGGAACGACCTCGCGCCGCACGACGACGCCGCGGCGGTCCGTCGGGCCGCCAGGTGCGTCAGGCCCCGAGCTCGACCGGGAAGGAGGCGGGAGCCGGTCCGAACGCGTCCCTCGCGCTCGCGACGACCTTGCGCCCCAGCAGGTGGTTGCCGGTGCCGCCGACGACCGCGCCGATGCCGAACGGGACGGCCCTGCCGAGGACCGTGGCGGTCTGCGACGCGGCGAAGCGCCGGACGAAGTGCTTGCGGACGGTGTCGGTCAGTCCGCTGATGGCGGTCTTGGGGAGCTTCTGCGTGACCAGCTCGCCCCAGAACGCACTGCGCGCAGGGGCCGTGCCCAGCGCCTCCCCGGCGAACTGCCGGACGAGGGTCGCGCCGGGGGCGCCCATCATCATCGTCATGACGAGTGCCCGGGCGCGTTCCGGGTCGGTGACGGCGATGCCGTGCACCTCGGTGACGGACTGGGCGAACAGGGCGCTCGCCTCGAGGAACCCCGCGGTCTCCACCCCGGAGAGCGCGAGGGAGATGCCCCAGCCGACGCCGGGGATGACCGCGCTCGCCCCGACGGCCGCCCCGCCGGACGTGACGGCCGTCAGGTACTCGCGCTCGAGGATGCGGATGAGCTTGGCCGGGTCCGCCTTGCGGTGGCGGCGCCGCAGGGCCGCGACGTGCTTGACGACCACGGGCCGCTGGACGGCGAGGAGGCGGTCGAGACGACGCAGCCACGCCGAGTCGACGACCTGGCCGTCCTGCGACGCGGCCCGGTACGGCTCGGGAGACCCGGTAGCGGGATCGATGCGGACGATGTCGTCCTCGGCGGGACGGGGCGAGACGTGGCGATCGGGCATCACCGGATGCTACGCCGCGGGCCGGGGAGGATGATCGGAGGCATAGCGGGCGAGGGCCTCGTCGAGCGGGCCGTCGAAGACCAGCTCGCCCTTGTCGAGGTAGAGGCCCCGGGCGCAGAAGCGCTTGAGGTCGCGTTCGTTGTGCGACACGAGGAACAGCGTGCGGCCGTCGGCCAGCATCTGCTCGATGCGCCCGTAGCACTTCTCGCGGAAGGCCTTGTCGCCCACCGCGAGGACCTCGTCGACGAGGATGACGGGCTCCTCGAGCCGGGAGATGACGGCGAACGCGATCCGGACCTTCATGCCGCTCGAGAGGTGCTTGTAGGGGGTGTCGACGAACGCGGCGATCTCGGCGAAGTCGATGATCTCGTCGAAGCGCTCGTCGATCTCGTCCCGGCGCATGCCGTGCAGCCCCGCGGTGAGGTAGACGTTCTCGCGCACGGTGAGGTCGGCGACGAAGCCGCCGGTGATCTCGATGAGGGGGGCGACGCCTCCCGAGACCGAGACGGACCCCGTGTCGGGGAGGATGACCTCAGCCACGAGCTTGAGCAGAGTCGACTTGCCCTGCCCGTTGCGGCCCACGACCCCGATCGCCTCGCCCGCACGGACGTCGAACGAGACGTCGCGGAGGGCCCAGAACTCGCCGGGGCGCGACCGCCGGCTCGAGTCGGAGAAGAGGTCCTTGAAGGAGCGGCGTCCGCGACGGTTGCGGCGGAACCGGATGCCGACGCCCTCGACGCGGATCACGGGCTGGTCGCCGGTGGGGGGAGTCATCAGATCTCCTTCAGCACGGCGCGCTCGCTGGCCCGGAACACCGCGAGGCCGACGGCGAGGAGGAGCAGGCACATGCCGCCTCCGACGAGGACCTCGAGCAGGTCGAGCTGCTCGGGGAAGAACGCGGACCGGTAGAGGCCGAAGATCCCGCTCAGCGGGTTGAAGGCCGCGAGGAGGTGCAGGCTCTCGGGCAGGTCGCGGGTGCCGTAGATGATCGGGGACGCGTAGAAGAGGAACCGGAGGGCGAGCTTGGTCGCGCGTTCGAGGTCGCGGAAGAACACGACCAGGGGGGCGACGATCAGCCCCACGCCGGCGACGAGCACGGTCTGCATGACCATGGCGAGTGGCAGGAAGACCACCTGCCAGTGCAGCTCGGCTCGGCCGAGCACCGCGAACAGGGCGAGCACCGGCAGGCTCAGGGCGAACTCGATGCCCTTGGAGCCGACGAGGCGGAACACCCAGATCGTGCGGGGGATCTTCGTGGACCGCACCAACTTCGCCTCGCGGATGAAGGCGCGCGTGCTGTCGGAGACTGCTCCGTTGAACCACATCCACGGGAGGAGCCCGCTCAGCAGGAAGACGATGTACGGGTCCTCGCCGACCGATCGCTGGAACACCACCTGGAAGACGAAGAAGTAGATCCCCGCCATCACCAGCGGGTCGAGGATCGACCAGACGTAGCCGAGCGCCGACGTCGAGTACCGGACCTTGAGGTCGCGGCTGGTCAGCAGCCACAGCGTCTGCCGGTAGCGGGCGGCCCCGGTGCGCCGGGGACGATCGGCCAGGGCTGTGCTCACGGGTGTCCTCGGTCTCGGGGGACATCCCGGCCGACGGGGCGGGCCCCGGTCACACGAAGAGGTTCGCGCGCTCCAGGTCCTCGGCGAAGTCGACCTCGACGGCGTAGAGGTCGGAGATGTCCACGGGCTCAAAGAGTAGCCCGTCCTGCTCGATGGCCAGCTCGATGCCGCGCTCGAAGTAGTCCTGCGCGTCGACCTTGGCCAGCTGGCGCATGAGGACGGCCTTGTCGGCCTTGGCGACGAAGTTGATGCCGACCGCCTCGCCCAGGCCGCCCACGACCTGCTTCGACAGCTGCGCGATGTAGCCCTCGGCGGTGGTCGTGTACTTGACCTCTTCGTCGGAGACCTTCGAGGTGTTGACGGCGACGAACGACTGCTCGTCGCGGACCTGACGCGCGGCGCGGCGCAGCGCCTCGGGGTCGAACACGACGTCGCCGTTCATCCAGAGGACGCCGCCGGACGTGCTGGCACGCAGCGCGCGCAGCAGGCTCTTCGAGGTGTTCGTCTGGTCGTACTGCTCGTTGTAGACGAAGGAGGCGGTGGGGAACGCCTCGACGATGTGCTCGAACTTGTAGCCGACGACGACGGTGATGCGGGCGTCGGGCCCGAACGCCGACCGGATGTTGTCGAACTGCTGCTGCATGATGGTGCGGCCGTCGCTCAGCTCGGTGAGCGCCTTGGGGAGCGAACGACCGAGGCGGCTGCCGAGGCCGGCGGCCAGGATCACGATCTGGGGGGCGGTGCTGTCTGTCTTGCTCACGTCTGTCTCCTCGTGGGGCTGACTGTCTGCCTGTCGTTCCGTGCCGGCCGGTGGTGAGGGCCGTCACGGTGCGCCGCCTGGACCTCGGATCGGAGATCCGTGGGGCGGGCCCCGGGTCTGGACAGGTGTCGGTCGTGCTTCTGGGTCGTGCCCCGGGAGGTGCGGTCGGGCGCCGTCTGTGGCGCCCCTCCGTCTGGTGTTCGGGCGGCGTTCACCCTCGGGACTCGATGCGGACACGTCGTCGTGCTCGCCCAGACTACAGCGAGCGGTCGCTCAGCGGCAGGTGCTGGTCGAGGTCGTGTCCCTTTCGTGATCGTCCTCAGGGCGGGCGTGCCGGGCTCGCTCGCTTGGTACGGTGGTGCGATGGCTTCCGCGCGCGACGACCAGGAGGGTGCCCTGCATCCCGACGAGGCGACGCGCAGCGGCGGGGACGTGCTTCACCGGGGGGATCAGATGGACGACGAGGCGACGCCGACGGACGCACCGGACGGGGTGGCGACGGTCGACGGGCCCGGCCAGGGCACGACGGGCCAGCGGGAGCAGCCGGGACGCGAGCGGACCCCCTCCCGAGGAGGCGCGTCTCCCGCCCCGAGGAGCCCTCGGACCACGTCGGCCGGTCGCAAGCCCGCCTCGACCCGGACGGCTGCCGACCGGTCGGCAGCCGCCAAGAAGGCCGCGGCCACGCGGGCCGCGAACGCACGCGCCCGGGCGGCGGCTGCTGCCGCCGCGGCGGCCGAGGAAGCTGCCGCCGCCGAGGCCGCCGCCCAGGAGGCGGCCGTCGCCGAGGAGGCCGTGGCCGAACTCGACGGCGTGCCCGCCGCCGAGGAGCAGGCCGTGGTCGAGTCCGACGACGTCGACGAGAGCGTGCCGGGCGACGCCGTCGCCCTGCCGGCCGACGCCGACGGCGCGCCCGACGAGGCGGAGCCCGCCCAGGACGACGACGACGAGGTCGTCGCACTGGCGACCGCGCCCGACGAGCCGGCGGTCGAGACGGACGACGAGTCCGGGTCGGTCGACGCGGGCACGGACGACGACGAGCTGCCGGCCGTGGTCACGGACGACGCGACGGGCCCCGACGAGGCGACCGCGCCTCCTGCCGACGACGCGGAGCGACCCGTGGTCCTCTCGATCAAGGGGATCGCGAAGAGGTACGGCAGCACGGTCGCCGTCGAGGGCGTCGACCTCGAGGTGCGGGCCGGCTCGTTCTACGGCATCGTCGGCCCCAACGGCGCGGGCAAGACGACCACCCTCTCGATCGTCACCGGGCTCCTGCGACCCGACGCGGGCACCGTCTCGGTGCTCGGCTCCGACGTGTGGGACGACCCTGCGGCCGCCAAGCGCGCCCTCGGGGTGCTGCCCGACCGCCTCCGGCTCTTCGACCGCCTCACGGGCGCCCAGCTCCTCTACTACTCCGCGACCCTCAGGGGACTCGACGGGGCCACGGCCCGCAAGCGCTCGGCGGACCTGGCGGCCGCCTTCGGGCTGCAGGACGCGCTCGGCCGTCTCGTCGCCGACTACTCGGTCGGCATGACGAAGAAGATCGCCCTCGCGGCGGCCGTCATCCACTCGCCCCGCGTGCTCGTGCTGGACGAGCCGTTCGAGTCGGTCGACCCGGTGTCGGCGGCCACGGTGACGGACGTGCTCCAGCGCTACGTCGCCGGCGGCGGCACGGTGCTGCTGTCGAGCCACAGCATGGACCTCGTCGAGCGCATCTGCGACAGCGTCGCGGTGATCGTCGACGGCCACGTCCTCGCGAGCGGGACGGTCGACGAGGTCAGGGCCGGCCGATCCCTCGAGCAGACGTTCGTCGAGCTGGCCGGCGGCCGAGCCGTCACGGAGGGCATGGAATGGTTGCAGAGCTTCTCCGACTGAGGCTCCAGACGATCGCGAACACCGTCCGGCACGAGCCGCGCCGGCTGCTCGTCACGGTCGTGTCGGTCCTCCTCGTCCTCGGCGCCTCCTTCGCCGTGTCCGCCCTCGCGGGCTCGCTGCGCGACGATCCGCTCAGCGACGTCCGTGCGCTCGTCGTGGGCGCCGGGGCGCTCGTCCTCGTCGCCTACAGCGTGCTGCCGTTCGCGCGGGTCCGGCCCCCGTGGAGCGACCCCCGCCGCCTGGCCGTCCTGGGCGTGCCCGAGGGGTCGGCGGCCGTCGGACTCGCCCTCGGCGGAGCGGTCGGCCTGCCCGTGCTCGCCCTCGTCGCGGTCGCTCCCGGCTACGTGCGCTCGTGGGGCGAGGGCCAGGGCATCGCGTCGCTCGCGGTTCTCGCCGTGGTCCTCGCCGGTGCCACGGCCTACCTCGCGTCACTGGTGGCGGCGACGATCAACAGCGTCGTCCTCACCACCCGCCGGGCTCGTCAGTTCCTGGTCGCGGGGGGCGTGGTGGTCGCGGTGCTGCTCGTGCCCCTCGTCATCGACCTGGTCCGTGCCACCCTCCCCGGCGGCAGGACGAGCGGGGTCGTCGCCGACGTGCTCGCCTGGACCCCGTTCGGCGCCGCCCTCGCCCTCCCGGGTCACGCCGCGGTCGGCGAGACGGGCCGGGTCGTCGCCGACCTCGTGGTGGCGGTCGTCACCCTCGTCGCCCTCTGGCTCGCGTGGCGGGCGCTCGTGGCCCGCGCCTTCGTCGACCAGCCCGAGCCCGATGTCGCGGACGACGCGGCCGGCCTCGGCTGGTTCGAGTTCGTCCGGGCGAGCCCGACCGGTGCCGTCGCGGGCCGGAGCCTGACCTACTGGATGAGGGACGCGCGCTACCGCATGTCCCTCGTCATCATCCCGATCCTGCCGCTGCTCGTCGTCCCGCTCGGCATCGCGGGGATCAGCTGGCACTGGCTCGCGCTCCTGCCGGTGCCGCTCATGTGCCTCATCCTCGGGTTCCTCCCGCACAACGACGTCGCGTACGACAGCACCGCCCTGTGGCTGCACGTCGCGGCCGGCACGCGGGGCCTCGCGGACCGCGTGGGCCGCCTCGCGCCTCCTCTGCTCATCGGGGTGCCGCTCGTCGTGCTCGGCTCGCTCGTCGCCACGTGGCTCTTCGGCGACCGGGGCGCCCTGCTGCCCGAGATCGGGGTGTCCGCCGGGCTGCTGCTGAGCGGCCTGGGGCTGTCGAGCATCGTCTCGGCCGCGATGCCCTACGCGGCGGTGCGTCCGCACGACGACCCGTTCCAGCAGCCCCAGGCACACGGCAGCGCCTCGGTGACGGCCCAGGTCACGATGATCGGAGGAGCTGTCCTCGCGACGTCCCCGTCGCTCTGGTTCGCCGGCCGCTACCTGCTGCAGGGGCAGCAGGACGCCGACATGTGGTCGTTCGTCACGGGGCTCGCCGCCGGCGTCGTCGTCCTCGTCGTCGGCGTCGCGATCGGCTCGCGCACGTTCACTCGTCGTGCGCCCGAGCTGCTCGCCTTCACCCTGCGCAGCTGACGTACGATGGTCGCCATGAGCGACACACAGACCGGCGGCGGACTCGACGTCCTGGATCGCGAGCTCGAGAAGCTCCTCACCGAGGACGCCGTCGACCCCGGCGACCACGAGCGCTTCTCGCACTACGTGAAGAAGGACAAGATCATGGAGTCCGCGCTCAGCGGCAAGCCCGTCAAGGCGCTCTGCGGCAAGAAGTGGACGCCGGGGCGCGACCCCGAGAAGTTCCCCGTCTGCCCGACCTGCAAAGAGGTCTACGAGAAGATGAAGTCCGAGTAGGTCCCGTCCGTCACCCGGCAGGCACCGCTCACTCGTAGACCGTCGGCAGCACGGGGTCGCCCCGGCCGAGCCGGAACGCGCTCGGCGGCAGCTCGTCGACGGCGGCCTGACGGTGGTCCCGCGCGCGCTGCACGCCCTGCGGCCCGGTCCAGCGGTCGTCGACCACGCCGTCGGTGACGAGCGACACGAGCAGCGGTCGCTCCTCGCCCTCGCCCGGGCCCCCGTCGCCGATGCGCACGAGCTCGGTCGTCGCGACGCCGTCGACGAGCACGCGCACCGGTGCCTTGCGGCCGCCGATGGTCGCCTTGTCCGCGGACTTCTTCGCCACCGACACCCACTCGCCGTCGGTGCCCTGACGGGCGACCAGCTTGAAGACCATCCCGGCCGCCGGGTGGCCCGAGCCCGACACGACGGACGTGCCGACGCCGTAGCTGTCGACCGGCGCCGCCCGCAGCGCCGCGATCGTGTACTCGTCGAGGTCGTTCGTCACGGTGATCTTCGTGCCCGTGGCGCCGAGATCGTCGAGCTGCGCGCGCACCTGCGACACGAGCGCAGGGAGGTCGCCGCTGTCGATGCGGACCGCGCCGAGGCCCGTGCCGGCGACCTCGACGGCCGTGCGCACCGCCTCCGGGATGTCGTAGGTGTCGACGAGCAGCGTCGTGCCGGGCCCGAGGCTCGCGACCTGCGCCTCGAACGCCTCGCGCTCGGTGTCGTGCAGGAGGGTGAAGGCGTGGGCGGCGGTGCCCATCGTCGGGACGCCCCAGGTGCGTCCTGCCTCCAGGTTGCTCGTGGCGACGAAGCCCGCGACGTAGGCGGCCCGTGCCGCCGCCACGGCGCTGCGCTCGCCGGTGCGCCGCGAGCCCATCTCGGCCAGCGGCCGGCCGTCGGCCGCCGAGACCATCCGTGCCGCGGCGCTCGCGACGGCGGAGTCGTAGTTGAAGACGCTGAGGGCGAGCGTCTCGAGCAGCACGCCCTCGGCGAAGGTCGACTCGACGACGAGGAGGGGCGAGCCCGGCAGGTACACCTCGCCCTCGGCGTAGCCGCGGATGTCGCCCGAGAAGCGGTAGTCGGCGAGCCAGTCGACGGTGCGGTCGTCGACGATGCGGCCGTCGCGCAGCCAGGCGAGCTCGGCGTCGCCGAACCGGAACTGCGTCAGCTCGGCGAGGAAGCGCCCGGTACCGGCCACGAGGCCGTAGCGGCGACCCTGGGGGAGGCGGCGGGCGAAGAGCTCGAACACGCATCGTCGGTCGGCGGTGCCGGCCTTGAGGGCCGCCTCCACCATCGTGAACTCGTAGCGGTCGGTCAGCAGGGCACTGGTCACCTCTCCACCCTAGGCGGGGGGAGGGGGCCGGGACCAGGGCGCCCGGGTGCGGCGCGTCTCCGTCCGGGTAGGCTCGACGACCGTGACGCACGCACCCATCGGAGTCTTCGACAGCGGCGTGGGCGGCCTGACCGTCTCGCGGGCGATCATCGACCAGCTGCCGCGCGAGTCCGTGCTCTACGTCGGCGACACCGCCCACTCGCCCTACGGCCCGAAGCCCATCGCCGAGGTGCGCGAGTACGCGCTCGCCGTCATGGACGACCTCGTCGCCCAGGGCGTCAAGCTGCTCGTGATCGCCTGCAACACCGCCTCGGCCGCGGTCCTCCGCGACGCGCGCGAGCGCTACACGACGGGTGCCGGCATCCCGGTCGTCGAGGTCATCCAGCCGGCCGTGCGCTCCGCCGTGGGCCAGACGCGGAACAAGCGCATCGGGGTCGTCGGCACCGAGGGCACCGTCCGCTCGCGCGCCTACGAGGACGCCTTCGCGGCGGCCTCCGACCTGCAGCTGTTCACGCAGGCGTGCCCGCGGTTCGTCGAGTTCGTCGAGGCGGGCGACACCTCGAGCCCCGAGCTGCGCGAGGTCGCCGCGGGCTACCTCGCACCGCTCCGCGAGGCCGGCGTCGACACGCTCGTGCTCGGCTGCACCCACTACCCGCTGATGTCGGCCGCCATCCAGTACGTGATGGGGCCGGAGGTGCGCCTCGTCTCCAGCGCGGACGAGACGGCCGCCGACGTCTACCGCACCCTCGTCGACCACGACCTCGAGGCGCCGGCCGGCAGCGTGCCGCACTACGAGTTCGAGGCCACCGGTGCGGACGAGGCGGCGTTCCTGCGGCTGGCGAAGCGGTTCCTCGGGCCCGAGGTGTCGCGCGTCGGCCACCTCGAGACCGGCGCCATCGAGCTGCCGGGCGGGCTGCGCGCCGGCGGTCCGCGCGCCTGACCGCGCCGCCACGGCCTGCCCGCTCCGCACCGCCCCGCACCGCCCCGCACTGCACGAGACCACGCCAGACCACACCAGACCGACCCGACCAGGGGAGACACCATGACCGAGACCACCACCGACCTCGTCCGCGCCGACGGCCGCCGCGCCGACCAGCTGCGACGCGTCACCATCGAGAAGGGCTGGAGCGCGCAGGCCGAGGGGAGCGCCCTGGTGTCGTTCGGCGACACGAAGGTGCTGTGCACCGCCTCCTTCACGAACGGCGTGCCGCGCTGGCTGGCCGGCAAGGGCAAGGGCTGGGTCACGGCCGAGTACGCCATGCTGCCGCGCGCGACCGGCTCGCGGAACGACCGCGAGAGCGTCAAGGGCAAGATCGGCGGACGCACCCACGAGATCTCCCGCCTGATCGGTCGCAGCCTCCGGGCCGTGGTCGACACGAAGGCCCTCGGCGAGAACACCATCGTGCTCGACTGCGACGTGCTCCAGGCCGACGGCGGCACGCGCACGGCCGCCATCACGGGCGCCTACGTCGCGCTCGCCCAGGCGATCGAGTGGGGCCGCGAGAAGAAGTTCATCGCCCAGAAGGCGGCCCCGCTGACCGACAGCGTCGCCGCCGTCTCGGTCGGCATCGTCGACGGCGTCCCGCTGCTCGACCTCGCCTACGTCGAGGACGTCCGCGCCGAGACCGACATGAACGTCGTCGTCACGGGCTCCGGCCTCTTCGTCGAGGTGCAGGGCACGGCCGAGGGAGCGCCCTTCGACCGGCGCGAGCTCGGCGAGCTGCTCGACCTGGCCGTCGCCGGCGGCGCCGACCTGACCACCCTCCAGGCGGAGGTGCTGGGCGCGTGACGCAGGTCGTCATCGCCACGCACAACCAGGGCAAGGTCCGAGAACTGCGGCTGCTGCTCGCCGAGACCGCACCTGGTGTGGAGCTGGTCGCCTACGACGGCCCGGAGCCCGTCGAGGACGGCGACACGTTCGCCGCGAACGCGCTGATCAAGGCACGCGCGGCGGCGGCCCACACCGGGCTGCCGGCGCTCGCCGACGACAGCGGCATCTCGGCCCACGCCCTCGGGGGCGCGCCCGGCATCCACTCGGCGCGCTACGCCGGCACCCGTGACGACGACGACAACATCGACCTGCTGCTGGCGAACCTGGTCGGCGTGCCCGACCGCTCGGCGCACTTCTCGTGCGCGGCGGCGCTCGTCGTGCCCGCGTCGGCGGACGGCACGGTCGCCGCCCGCGAGCTGGTGGAGCAGGGCGAGTGGCCGGGCGAGGTCCTGGAGGCGCGGGTCGGCACGGGCGGACACGGGTACGACCCCGTGTTCCGGCCCGAGGGCGAGACCCGCAGCGCGGCCGAGCTCACCCCGGACGAGAAGAACGCGGTCAGCCATCGGTCGCGGGCGTTCCGCGCCATCGCGCCGCACGTCGCGGCCCTCCCGGGCTGACCGCCTCTGCTGTTGCCCGCGGGCTGGCTGAGCCCTCGCGGGCCCGACCGCGCGGGCAACTCAGGAAGCGCCTCGACGGGGTTCGTGAACGCTGCAGCAGACAGGAAGATCGGCACCTGATCCGCGAGGATCAGGACCGATCTTCCTGGATGAGGAGGGGGGTCAGGCCTGCGTGGGCGTCTGGCCTGTGGGGGAGTCGACGGGCGCCGACTCGACTGCCGCGGCGTCGACCTCGGCGTCGGGGGTCGTGTCGTCGGCCTCGTGCTTCTTGGCCGTGTGCACGCCGTGGAAGTAGTGGATCGCGACGGGGATCAGCGTCGCGAGCACGGCGCCCAGCAGGATCAGATCGATGTACGAGCTGACGAAGTCGGCGACGGGCGGGATGTGGCCGATGCCGAAGCCGAGCATGGTGACGCCGAAGCCCCAGAGGACCGCGCCGATGCCGTTGTAGAGCGAGTAGCGCCGGTAGCTCATGTGCCCGACGCCGGCCATGATCGGCGCGAAGGTGCGGACGACCGGCACGAACCGGGCGATGATGACCGCGAGCGGGCCGAAGCGCTCGAAGAAGGCGTTCGTCCGGTTCACGTTCGCCTTGCTGAACAGCCCGCTCTCCTTCCGCTCGAAGATGCGCGGCCCGATCTTGTGGCCGATCAGGTAGCCGAGCTCGCCGCCGGCGAAGGCGGCGATGCCGATGAAGATCGCGATGAGCCAGATCGGCAGGCCGAGGGCGCCGGGGTTCGTGGCCGCCAGGATGCCCGTGATGATGAGCAGGGTGTCGCCGGGGAACAGGAACCCGATCAGCAGCCCGGTCTCGGCGAAGACGAGCAGGCAGACGCCGAGCACGGCCCAGGGGCCGAACGCCGACAGGAGGTACTCGGGGTCGAGCCACGAGATGGTCGCCAGGGGCAGCATGGGTCTCTTTCTCGAGGTGCCGGGAGGCCCAGGCTACTCGTGCGGGAGAAGGGACTTGAACCCTCACGCCCGAAGGCACAGGAACCTAAATCCTGCGTGTCTGCCAGTTTCACCACTCCCGCGGGCAGGACCGAGTGTACCGACGAGCACGAGCACGAGCACGAGCACGAGCACGAGCACGAGCACGAGGAGGCGGCGGCCTGGGCTCAGCGCAGCTCCCGCGGCACGTGCGGCGAGTACCGCGGCACGTAGCGCAGCAGGATGACGGCCCCGACGAGGCCGAGCACGCCCATCACCCCGCTCGCCAGCGAGATCGAGACCACGGCGGTCAGCCCCGAGATGAGCAGCGGTGCGGCCGCACTGCCCGCGTCGCCCGTGAACCGCCAGGCGCCGAGGAACGGCGCAGGGTCGGCCCGGTCGGCGAGGTCGGCGCCGAGGGTCATGAGGATGCCGCTGCCGATGCCGTTCGCGAGCGACATGAACATCGCCACCGCCACGAACCAGCCCCCCCGGGCGTCGAGGTCGTGGGTGAGCGACAACGCCAGGTACGAGATCGAGAGGCCGACCATCGAGGGGACGGCGCTCCAGAGGCGGCCCCAGCGGTCCATGATCTGGCCGCTCGTGTAGAAGAGCGCGAAGTCGACGGCGCCCGCGATGCCGATGATCAGCGCCGTCTGCGGCGCGCTGATCCCGATGCTCACGGCCCAGAGCGGCAGGATCACCTGGCGCCCGGCCCGCATCGCGCCGATCAGCGCGGCGCCGCTGCCCAGCTTGACGAGTACGCCGCGGTGGCGGGCGAGCGTGCGGAACAGGCCCTCCGCCTCCTTCGCGACCTCCTCCTCCCCGGCGGTCGGGGCGTCGACGGGGACGGCGGCCGCCGCCCGCCGCTCGCGGAGCACCTCGGACGGGTCGCGCAGCACGAGCAGCACGACGGCCGCGCCGAGGCAGCCGGCGACGTGGATCCAGAAGGCGGACTGCGTCGAGCCGGTGAGGTGGATGGTGCCGGCCGCGAGGAACGGGCCGACGAAGTAGCCGAGCCGGAAGACCCCGCCGAGGCTCGAGAGCGCCCGCGCCCGGACCTCGACCGGCACGAAGCTCGTCATGAACGCGTGCCGGGCCAGGGCGAACACGGCCGTCGAGAGGCCGATCAGCAGCACGCCCCCGGCCAGGACCCACTCGTTCGGCGCCCACACGCAGGTCAGCAGCCCGACGATGCTCACGAGCGCGGCGGAGATCATCGCGGTGCGCTCGCCGATGCGGGAGACGAGCCAGCCGCTCGGGACGTCGCCGATCAGCTCGCCCACCAGGATGAGCGCGGCGACGAAGGCCGCGAAGGGCAGGGTCGCCCCGAGGTCGCTGGCGACGACCGGGATGATCGGGATGATCGCACCCTCGCCGATCGCGAACAAGGCGGCGGGGAGGAAGGCCGACAGGGCGACGGACCGGAACGAGAAGGCGGGGGAGGGCGTCGACGTCATGGCACCGGCCACACTATGCCTGCCTCGGCCGGGGTCGACCGCCCTGGCCCCGCCGGGCCCGGGCGCGGCTGCTTACACTTGACGGATGAAGATCCTCGCAGCGATGAGCGGCGGCGTCGACTCGGCGGTCGCCGCGGCCAGGGCGGTCGAGGCCGGCCACGACGTCGTCGGGGTGCACCTGGCCCTCAGCCGGATGCCCGGCACCCTCCGCACCGGCAGCCGCGGCTGCTGCACCATCGAGGACTCGATGGACGCCCAGCGTGCCGCCGACGTCATCGGCATCCCCTACTACGTGTGGGACTTCAGCGAGCGGTTCAAGCTCGACGTCGTCGACGACTTCGTGGCCGAGTACACCGCTGGTCGCACCCCGAACCCCTGCATGCGCTGCAACGAGCGCATCAAGTTCGCCGCCCTGCTCGAGAAGGCCCTCGCGCTCGGCTTCGACGCGGTGTGCACCGGGCACTACGCGACCGTCGTCACCGACGACCAGGGCGAGCGAGAGCTGCACCGCGCCTCCGCGTGGGCCAAGGACCAGTCGTACGTGCTCGGCGTGCTCACCGCCGAGCAGCTGGCGCACTCGATGTTCCCGCTCGGGGCCACGCCCTCGAAGGCCGAGGTGCGGGCCGAGGCCGCCGCTCGTGGCCTCAGCGTCGCGGCGAAGCCCGACAGCCACGACATCTGCTTCATCCCCGACGGCGACACCCGCGGCTGGCTCGCGGAGCGCGTCGGCGCCGAGCAGGGCGACATCCTCGACCGCTCGGGCGAGACGATCGGCACGCACCAGGGCGCGCACGCGTTCACGGTCGGGCAGCGCAAGGGCCTCAACGTCGGCTTCCCGTCGGACGACGGCAAGCCCCGCTTCGTGCTCGAGGTGCGACCGGTCGACAACACGGTGGTGGTGGGCCCGAAGGAGGCGCTCGACATCGCCGAGATCGCCGGCGGCTCGTACACGTGGGCCGGCCGCGCGCCGGTCGACCCCACGACGGCGTTCGACTGCGACGTCCAGATCAGGGCCCACGCCGACCCCGTCCCCGCCGTTGCGCGGGTGTCGGTGGTCGAGGGTAGAACGGAGCTCGTGATCACTCCCCACGAGCCCCTCAGCGGCGTCGCCCCCGGGCAGACGGCCGTCGTCTACGTCGGCACCCGCGTGCTCGGCCAGTGCACGATCGACCGGACGGTCAGCGCCGTCCCGGTCCCCGCGCCGTGAGCGACGCGGCCGAGGCCGTCGTGCCCGAGGCGACTCCTGACGACCTCGCCGCCGCGCGTGACGAGGTCGAGCAGCTCACGTCGCGAGTGCTCGAGCTGCGCGACCAGTACTACGAGGGCAACGCCTCGACGGCGTCCGACTCCGACTACGACGCCCTGGTGCGGCGTCTCGCCGAGCTCGAGGGCGAGCACCCCGAGCTGCTCAAGGCGGACAGCCCGACGCAGACCGTGGGCGGCCGGGCCGAGACGACGCAGTTCGCCCCCGTCGAGCACGCCGAGCGCATGCTCAGCCTCGACAACGTCTTCAGCGACGACGAGCTCGCCGAGTGGGCCGGCAAGGTCGAGCGCGACGCCGGCGCCGAGCGTGTCCGTTTCCTCTGCGAGCTCAAGATCGACGGGCTCGCCATCAACCTCCGCTACGAGCAGGGCGTGCTCATCACGGCCGCCACCCGCGGCGACGGCGTCGTGGGCGAAGACGTCACGGGCAACGTCCTCACCATGGGGACGATCCCCGAGCGTCTCGAGGGCACCGGCCACCCTCCGATCGTCGAGGTGCGCGGCGAGATCTTCTTCCCGGTCGCCGAGTTCGACCAGCTGAACGCCCGCCAGCGCGAGGCGGGCGAGCGCGTCTTCGCGAACCCGCGCAACGCCGCGGCCGGGTCGCTGCGCCAGAAGGCCGAGGGCAAGAGCCCCGAGAAGCGCGCCTTGATGGACGCCCGGCTCCGCAGCCTGCGGATGCTCGTGCACGGCATCGGCGCCTGGCCCGTGCGCGAGCTCGAGCGCGACACCGACGTCCACAGCCAGAGCGAGGTCTACGACCTCCTCGCCTCGTGGGGCCTGCCCATCTCGACCCACCACCGCGTGTACGACACCGTGCCCGAGGTCGCCGCGTTCATCCACGACTACGGCGTACGACGGTCCAGCGTCGAGCACCAGATCGACGGCATCGTCGTCAAGGTCGACGACCTCGCGCTGCACGACGAGCTCGGCGCGACGAGCCGGGCGCCGCGCTGGGCCACGGCGTTCAAGTACCCGCCAGAAGAGGTCAACACCGAGCTGCTCGACATCGTCGTGAGCGTGGGCCGTACGGGCCGTGCCACGCCCTTCGCGGTGATGCGCAAGGTGGAGGTCGCGGGCAGCGAGGTGCGCCAGGCGACCCTGCACAACCAGCAGGTGGTCAAGGCCAAGGGCGTGCTGATCGGCGACACCGTCGTGCTGCGCAAGGCCGGCGACGTGATCCCCGAGGTGCTCGGCCCGGTCGTGGAGCTGCGCGACGGCACCGAGCGGGAGTTCGTGATGCCGACCGAGTGCCCCGAGTGCGGCACCACGCTGCGCCCTGCGAAGGAGGGCGACGTCGACCTCCGTTGCCCCAACGCCGAGAGCTGCCCCGCGCAGGTGCGCGGCCGCGTCGAGCACATCGCCTCGCGCGGCTCGCTCGACGTCGAGGGCCTCGGCGAGGTCGCGGCGGCCGCGCTGACGCAGCCCGTCGAGCCGGCGACGCCGCCGCTCCGCACCGAGGCGGGCTTGTTCGACCTGACGATGAGCGACATCTTCCCCGTGCGGGTGGTCGTGCGTGACTCCGAGACGGGGATGGAGAAGCTCGAGGCCGACGGCGTGCCCAAGCTCGTGACACCGTTCCGGCGGCGTCGTGCGAAGAAGGACGGCCCCTTCGACCCCGACGCCCCGGAGTTCGTGGGCGACGAGACGAGCGTGCCGTCGAAGACGGCGATCGAGATGCTCGCCAACCTCGAGGCAGCGAAGACGAGCCCGCTCTGGCGCATCCTCGTGGGGCTCAGCATCCGCCACGTCGGGCCGGTGGCCGCCCGGGCCCTGGCCGGCCACTTCGGCTCGCTCGACGCGATCCGAGCCGCGACCCGCGACGAGCTGGCCGCAGTCGACGGCGTGGGCGGCATCATCGCCGACGCCCTGCGCGACTGGTTCGAGGTCGACTGGCACGTCGAGATCGTCGACCGCTGGGCCGCGGCCGGCGTCCAGCTGACGACGCCCGACCACCCGGGGCCCGGCGCGGCCGTCGAGGCGGGGGGAGTGCTCTCGGGCCTGACCGTGGTGGCCACGGGCAGCCTCGAGGGCTTCAGCCGGGAGGGCGCGCAGGAGGCGATCCTCGCGGCCGGCGGCAAGGCCGGCAACAGCGTGAGCAAGAAGACCGACTTCGTGGCCGCCGGCCCCGGTGCCGGGTCGAAGCTGACGAAGGCCGAGCAGCTCGGCGTCCGGATCATCGACGCCGCCGAGTTCGCTGTCCTCCTTAAGGAGGGCCCAGCGGGGCTCGCTGTCCCCGATTCGGGGGACGAATCCTCAGCTGGCTGACGAAAACCCTGGTCAGGCGGCACCTCGCGCTCTTAAGATGAGGGCGCGCATCGGCCGGGGCTGTAGGGGGTCGTGGCTCGGGTGCGCACGAGAGGGAAAGACCCGACGTGCTGTTCCTCGCCGCAGCCATCCTGTCCGCATCGATCCACCTCACCGGGGTGGTCGTCGGTCCCGTCGAGCCTGCCGCCGGGCCTGGGGCAGCGGGTGCCGAGGCGCACACGGTGTCCCCGGTGCGCACAGGGTCCGATATGCGAACGGGGTCCGAGACGTCAGCTCGCCAGGACCAAGCCGCGTCCGAGCACGCCACGTCCGTCGGCCCGGGGACTTCGCCCGCGCCCACGAGCCTGGCCGAGCCTGCCCGCCCGGCCCTCTCCGACGTCTGCGCGGGAGCCGTCCCCGCGTCCTGCCTCGACGACCTCGCGACGGCGAGCGAGGACGAGCTCGAGGGCCTGGCCGCCTCCCTGGACGCCTCCGGCGACGACACCGGTGCGCTCGTCGACGCGGTCGCCTCCGTCCGGACCGCCTCCGAGGTCGCATCCTGGTGGGCCGGCCTCGACCCCTCGCGCCAGCTGACACTCGTCGCTCGCGTTCCCGGCCTGGTCGGCAACCTCGAGGGCGTGCCCTACACGGCCAGGGACGAGGCCAACCGCCTGTTCCTCGTGGCCGCGCGCACGGCGATCGACGAGCGTCGGGGCACCCGGGACGAACGGCGCGACGACGACGCCCGCGCCGAGATGCTCGACCAGGTCGCCGCGGCGATCGGGGGCCGCGCGGCCGGCGACGCTGAGCGGCACCTCGTCGTCCTGGACACGGTGCTGCCGGGCCGGGCCGCCGTCTCGGTGGGCGACCTCGACACGGCCGACGACGTCAGCGTGCTCGTGCCGGGCATGTTCTTCACCGTCGGCAGCCAGCTCGTCGACTGGACCGACACGGCCGGCGAGCTCTACGACGAACAGCGGTCGTGGACGTACCTCCTGGCGAGGGCCGACGGCGACGGGCTCGACCAGGTCGCCGTCGTGGCGTGGCTCGGCTACCGGACCCCCGACCTGACCAACGTCTACGGGCTCGACCTCGCCCGGGCAGGGGCCGACCGCCTCGGGGACGCGATCACGGGGCTCGACGCGGCCCGCGCCTCCTCGCCTGCCCGGGTGACGGTCGTCGCCCACTCCTACGGGTCGACGACGGCCACGCTCGCCCTGTCGTCCGGGGCCGTCTCGGTCGACTCCCTCGTGCTGCTCGGCTCGCCCGGCAGCGTCGTCCCGTCCGCGTCGATGCTCGACGTCGCCGGCGACGACGTCTACGCCGCGGCGGGCAGCTTCGACCCCGTGGCCGGCAGCGCGTACTTCGGCGCCGACCCCGGCACCGCCGGCTTCGGCGCCGTGCTGCTGCACACCGGGGGAGGCGAGGACGGCTACACGGGACGCGCCCTGGCCGCCGCCCTCGGCCACAACTCCTACCTCGTGCCGGGCACCGAGACCCTGCGCAGCACGGCCCTCATCGGGCTCGGCCGCGGCGACCTGGTGGACGGCGAGCCCGGCGACCCCCGACCGGTCGCCCCCGAGGCGCCCGACCTGTCGCTCGTGCGGCCCCAGGAGCTCTACGTGCGGGACTGACGCCCGCCGGACGCGACCTCGAGGCAGCAGCCGCCGGGACCAGCCGGGCCGGGCGCGGCCCCGTAAGATCGTGGGGTACCCCCAGCCGCGGTACCCCAGACGAACCACGTGACGGAGCAGCATGTCTGAAATCACGCGCGAACAGGTGGAGCACCTCGCAGGTCTCGCCCGCATCGCCCTCACCCCCGACGAGATCGAGACCATGACCCGGGAGCTCGGGCAGATCGTCGACAACGTCGCCAAGGTGTCCGAGGTCGCGACCGACGACGTCCCGGCGACCAGCCACCCGATCCCGTTGACGAACGTCTTCCGCGACGACGTCGTCGGCGAGACCCTCACGGTCGAGCAGGCGCTCTCGGGCGCGCCCGACCACGACGGCTCGCGGTTCCGCGTGACCGCCATCCTGGGAGAGGAGCAGTAGCCGTGGCCGACGCCTCCTCGATCATCCGCCTCAGCGCGGACGACCTCAGCACCCGCCTCGCCTCGCGTGACGTGTCGTCCGTCGAGGTCGTGCAGGCGCACCTCGACCGCATCGCCGCCGTCGACGGCGACGTGCACGCGTTCCTGCACGTCAGCGACCAGGCCCTGGCGACGGCAGCCGACGTCGACCGCCGCCGCGCCGCGGGCGACGCGATGGGCCCCCTCGCGGGCGTGCCGATCGCCGTCAAGGACGTCCTCTGCACGATCGACATGCCGTCGACCTCGGGCAGCCGCATCCTCGAGGGCTGGGTGCCGCCGTACGACGCGACCGTCGTCGCGAAGCTGCGCGCCGCCGATCTCGTGCCCCTCGGCAAGACGAACATGGACGAGTTCGCGATGGGCTCGTCGACCGAGTTCTCCGCCTACGGCCCGACGCACAACCCGTGGTCGCTCGACCGCGTGCCCGGCGGCTCGGGCGGCGGCTCGGCCGCGGCCGTCGCCGCCTTCGAGGCGCCCCTGGCCCTCGGCAGCGACACCGGCGGGTCGATCCGCCAGCCGGGCGCCGTCACCGGAACGGTCGGCGTCAAGCCCACCTACGGCGGCGTCAGCCGCTACGGCGCCATCGCGCTCGCGAGCTCGCTCGACCAGGTCGGCCCCGTCAGCCGCACCGTGCTCGACTCGGCGCTGCTGCACGACGTCATCAAGGGCCACGACCGCCGCGACTCCACCTCGCTGCGCGACGAGTGGCCGTCGTTCGCCGACGCCGCCCGCCGCGGCCTGGCCGGCGGTGCCCTGCAGGGCGTGCGCGTCGGCGTCGTCCGGCAGCTCGCCGGCGAGGGCTTCCAGGCAGGCGTGAAGGCGCGCTTCGCCGAGGCGCTCGACCTGCTGACCGGCGCCGGCGCCGAGGTCGTCGAGATCGACGCCCCGAGCTTCGAGTACGCGATCAGCGCCTACTACCTGATCCTCCCCGCGGAGGCCTCGAGCAACCTCGCGAAGTTCGACTCCGTGCGCTTCGGCATGCGCGTCGTGCCCGAGGGCCGCGGCACCGTCGAGGACGTCATGGCCGCCACCCGCGAGGCCGGCTTCGGCCCGGAGGTGAAGCGCCGCATCATCCTCGGCACCTACGCGCTGAGCGCGGGCTACTACGACGCCTACTACGGCAGCGCCCAGAAGGTGCGCACGCTCGTGCAGCGCGACTTCGCGGCCGCGTTCGAGAAGGTCGACGTGCTCGTCTCGCCGTCGGCGCCGACCACAGCGTTCCCGCTCGGCGAGAAGCTCGACGACCCGCTGTCGATGTACCTGAACGACCTCACGACCATCCCCGCGAACCTCGCCGGCGTGCCCGGCATCACGGTGCCGATGGGGCTCGCCGACGAGGACGGCCTGCCGACGGGCCTGCAGTTCATGGCTCCCGCCCGCGAGGACGCGCGTCTCTACACCTACGGCGCCGCCGTCGAGCAGCTCCTCGAGCGGGGCTGGGGACACACTCTCATCTCGCGTGCGCCCGACCTGAGCAGCACCGAGCAGACCGCCGCCACCGAGGGAGTCATCTGATGGCCAAGGCAGACCTGATGGACTACGACGAGGCGCTCGCCCGGTACGAGGTGGTGCTCGGCTTCGAGGTGCACGTCGAGCTCGGCACGAAGACCAAGATGTTCTCCGACGCGCCGAACTTCTTCGGCGGCGAGCCGAACACGAACGTGACGCCGGTCGACCTGGGGCTGCCGGGCTCGCTGCCGGTGGTCAACGAGCAGGCCGTGACCTACTCGATCAGCCTCGGCCTCGCGCTCGGCTGCTCGATCGCCGAGAGCTCGCGCTTCGCCCGGAAGAACTACTTCTACCCGGACAACCCCAAGAACTACCAGGTCAGCCAGTTCGACGAGCCGATCGCGTTCGAGGGCGAGGTCGAGGTCGAGCTGCCCGACGGCACCGTGTTCCACGTGCCGATCGAGCGGGCGCACATGGAGGAGGACGCCGGCAAGCTCACGCACATCGGCGGCTCGACCGGTCGCATCCAGGGCGCCGAGTACTCGCTCGTCGACTACAACCGCGCGGGCATCCCGCTCGTCGAGATCGTCACGAAGCCGATCATCGGCGCGGGTGCCCTCGGCCCCGAGCTCGGCGCCGCGTACGTCTCGACGATCCGCGACATCGTCCGCAGCCTCGGCGTCAGCGAGGCGCGGATGGAGCGCGGCAACCTGCGCTGCGACGCCAACGTGTCGCTCCGTCCGCACGGCCAGGAGAAGCTGGGCACGCGCACCGAGACGAAGAACGTCAACTCGTTCCGCTCGGTCGAGCGCGCCGTCCGCCACGAGATCCAGCGCCAGGCGGCGATCCTCGCCGCGGGCGGGACGATCACCCAAGAGACGCGCCACTGGCACGAGGACACCGGGCGCACCTCCGCCGGGCGCCCGAAGAGCGACGCCGACGACTACCGGTACTTCCCCGAGCCCGACCTGCTGCCGGTCGTCCCGTCGCGCGAGCTCGTCGAGCAGCTCCGCCTGGCCCTGCCGGAGGCGCCGGTGGCCCTGCGTCGCCGTCTCAAGGCCGAGTGGGCCTTCGCCGACCAGGAGTTCCAGGACGTCGTCAACTCGGGCCTCCTGCAGGAGCTCGTCGACACCGTCGCCGCCGGCGCGTCGCCCCAGGCGGCCCGCAAGTGGTGGACCGGCGAGATCGCCCGCACCGCCAACGCGGCCGGCGTCGAGCCGTCGTCGCTCGTGTCGCCCCTGCACGTCAGCGAGCTGATCGCCCTCGTCGAGTCCGGCGAGCTGACCGACCGTCTCGCCCGTCAGGTGCTCGAGGGCGTCGTCGCCGGCGAGGGCTCGCCCGCCGAGGTCGTCGCCTCGCGCGGCCTCGCGGTCGTCTCGGACGACGGAGCGCTCATCGCCGCCATCGACGAGGCGCTCGCCCAGCAGCCCGACGTGCTGGCGAAGATCCGCGACGGCAAGGTCCAGGCGGCCGGCGCCGTCATCGGCGCCGTCATGAAGGCGATGAAGGGCCAGGCGGACGCCGCGCGCGTCCGCGAGCTCGTGCTCGAGAGGGCGCAGGCCTGACCACCCGCCTCGACGCCGCAGAGGCGGCCCGGTCACGATGACCGTGCCGCCTCTGCTCCGTGCCGCCGCGCCGATGGGCCTCGCCCTCGTCGCGGCGGCGCTCGTCCTGGTGACCGCCTCGCAGCTGCTGCCCGAGCGCGTGGCGGTGGTCCACCTCCGGGACGGGGCCACGGGGCTGGCGGCGAGCCGGTCCGACCTCGTGCTGATCGCCTCCTCACTGCTCGTCGGCCTCGTGCTGGCGTGGCTGGTGACGGCCGCCGCGCTCGCGTGGACGCCGGCTCGGCACCTGCTCGTGCCGTACGCCGCGCACTGGAAGATGGCGCCCCGCCGTCGCGAGCTGCGGCTGCGCCTGGCTCGCTGGGCCGCGCGGGCCTTCGCCGCCGCGGTCTGGTTCGTGACGGCCCTCGTCGTCCTCGCGATCGCCGGGCAGAGCGGGGGGCCGCTGGCGGCCTGGTGGCTGCCGCTCGTCGCGTCGGGTCTCTACGTCCTCGTCGTGCTCGGCGGCTTCGCCTGGGCGTTCGGGCTCGGCTTCCGACCGGACGGATCCGCTGGCCCGACGGCTTCGGCGGCGACGGCCCCGGCACGATCGGGGGCTGCCGCCTCGGCGTCGTCGTCCACAGCCGCCCCGGCCCTGCGCGCCGACCCTGCGTCACGCCCCACCGCGCCTGCCGACCGCCCCGGGCCCAGGTCGGGGCTCGGCTCCGCCACGGGCCCCGCTGTGGCTCCCCGCGCGACCCGCCCGCCGCCCTCGAGCACCGTGCCAGGGCGTCGACCGACGACGGGGCGCCCCGCCGGCGGCGAGCCCGACGGCAAGGGCCCGCCGCGCCCCTACCAGCCCCGACCCACCCGACCCACCCGAGGAGGACCGCCCCGTGGATGACGACCGCTACGGACAGGACGTGCTGAGCGGCGACTGGAAGCGCTCGTCGCGACCGGCGCCGACGCCCACCGACGCCGTCCGCGACCTCGTCGTCGAGGAGGCGCGCAGCGGCTTCACGGGAGCCGTCGTGCGGGTCGAGGCCGGCACCGTCGAGCTGGAGGACTGGAAGGGCCGCGTCCGCGCCTTCCCCCTCGGCGGGTCGTTCCTGATCGACGGCTCCCCGGTCGCGCTGCGCGTGCCCCGCGCGGCGCCCCAGGGGCGCGCACGGACGGCCTCGGGCTCGTTCGCGGTCGACGGGGCCAGGGCACGGGTCGCCCGCGAGAGCAGGATCTTCGTCGAGGGCCGGCACGACGCCGAGCTCGTCGAGAAGGTCTGGGGCGCCGACCTGCGGGTCGAGGGCGTCGTCGTCGAGTACCTCGAGGGCGTCGACCACCTGGCCGAGGTGCTCGCCGAGTTCCGGCCGACCGCGAGCCGCCGCGTCGGCGTGCTGGTGGACCACCTGGTGGCCGGGTCGAAGGAGAGCCGCATCGCCGACTCGATCGCCCGCGGGCCGTCGGGCGCTCACGTGCTCGTCGTCGGCCACCCGTTCGTCGACGTCTGGCAGGCCGTGAAGCCGGGTCGCCTGGGTCTCGAGGCGTGGCCCACCGTGCCGCGCTCGGTCGAGTGGAAGCACGGCATCTGCGAGCACCTCGGCTGGCCCCACGACGACCAGGCCGACATCGCCGCCGCCTGGCAGCGGATCCTCGGCCGAGTACGGACCTTCGGCGACCTCGAGCCCGCCCTGCTCGGCCGCGTCGAGCAGCTGATCGACTTCGTCACCGTCGACTGACCCGACCCGCCCGCCACCTCCTCATTCAGGAACATGTGTCCTGATCCGCGCGGGGAGGGGCGTGATCGTCCTGATCCGTGCACGGATCAGGACCGCGTGACGGCTCGTTCCTGGTCCCTGGAACGTCGGAGGTGCGAATCGCCCGACGGCAGCGGCCCCCGACGGGCTCCGCGCCCTAGATTCGTCGCATGGCCGATTCGATCGAGGGGCAGGTGCGCGGGGCGGTCGACGCCTGGCTGCGCTGGCTGCCGCGCTGGCGGATCGGCACGGCGCGCGGTCGCACCCGGGTCTGCCGCACCTGCTTCGGCTCGCCGGTCTCCACCGCCGCCGGTCTCGACCACGACGTGCCGCACGCCGTCCAGCACGCGCTGCTCAACCGCCTCCGGTACATCGTCGACGCCGAGGTCGACACCTACACTGCCCGCAACCTGCCCCTGGTCGACCGCGAGCTGCGACGCGCCGCGGCGGGCGAGCCCGACGGGTACCGCCCGGAGGCCGACCTCGCGCCCGAGTTCGACGGCCTCGACGTCGACCCCGAGCCGGACCCGACCCAGCCGTTCCTGTTCACCCTGGCGGGCCTCGCCGCCGAGGACGCGCCTCCTGCGGGCGGGACCGACGAGGAGGCGGCGGCCGAGCCGGAGTTCACCGAGCAGGCCAAGCAGGCCCTCCGTCGCGAGCTCGCGCTCGCCGACGAGCACGCCCAGGCGGTCGGGACGGCCCTCTGCTTCGCCGTCGCCGGCCACCGGGAGCGCATCGCGGAGGCCCTGGCGCGCCTCGTCGAGCCCCAGGTCGACGACCTCCTCGCCGAGCTGTCGCGCACCCTGGAGCAGCCACGATGACGGCGCGCCGGTCCCCGTGGTGGGCCTTCGTCGCGGATCTCGTCCTCGTGGTGGCGTTCGTCCTGATCGGGCGCCGCAGCCACGACGAGGGGTCGGCTCTGGCCGGTGTCCTGACGACCCTGTGGCCGTTCGCCGCGGGGCTCGTCGTGGGCTGGGCCCTCGTGCTGGTGCGCGGGCGCGCGCTCCCGGCGCTCGCCTCCGGCCTCGTCGTGTGGCCCGCCACGGTCGTCGTCGGCATGGTGCTCAGGGTGATCAGCGGTCAGGGCACGGCGGTGAGCTTCGTGGTCGTCACGGTCGCCGTGCTCGGGGTCTTCTTGCTGGGCTGGCGAGCACTCGCGAGGCTGCGGCGCCGTCGGGCCCGCGGCTCGCGCCGCTGAGCGACCTGGGGGCCGACGCCCCACCGCCGCTCGGAGCGGCTACTTGCGCTTGGCGGAGTTGTCGAGGCTCGGCTCGTCGGTGAGCACCAGGCCGGACGAGCTGTTGGAGGAGGTGGTCAGCTCGGCGAGCCACTCGCGGCTGATCGTCGGGACGCGACCGCCGGAGTACTTGAAGTAGAGGGGAATGCCGGGATCGAGCCAGATGCTGCTGCGGCCGTCGCCGACCTTCTGGGTGTCGCGCCACGAGAAGAAGAACGACTCACGTCGTCGCAGCTTGGTGGCGATGACGATCTGCAGGTGCTCGAGCGTCCTGTCGTCGAAGTCGATCTCGATGCTCGACGTGCCGTAGATCAGCGATCCCATGGTGGTACCCGTTCAGTCCTGTCGTCCGTGCCGGACCGCGACTCGGGATGAGCGGAGCGGTCGGTGACAACCTACCGTGCGCCTCCGACAGGGCCGCCCCTGGTCCGGACGTGTCCCGGGGCGAGGGGGCGGGCGCGCGTGGGGGCGAGGGTGCCGCGGTGCAGAGCGTGCAGCGTCCGGGGCTGCGCCCAGCCGTCCCTGCCATGCTCGACGAGCCGATCCGAGCCCTCGCGGGCCACGAACCGACCCAGGGACCCATGACCTCCACCGCCGCCAGCCCGCTCCTCCTCGCCGCCTCGACCGTCTCGGGCCCGACCGCCTCCGGCTCGGCCGCCTCCGCCTCGCCCGGCTCGCTCACCGAGAGCGACGGCATCGTCGGCATCGCCTCCCGCGTCATCGACGCCGCCGGCGAGTGGGGCGTCGGCCTGCTCACCTTCGTCGAGACGGTGTTCCCGCCGATCCCCAGCGAGCTGATCCTGCCCCTGGCCGGTGCGCTGGCGGGCAGCGGCGACATGAACGTCGTCCTGCTCGTGGCCACGGCCACGCTCGGCGCGTACGTGGGCGCCCTCGTGCTCTACTGGCTCGGCGCCGTGCTCGGCCTCGAGCGCAGCATCCGCTGGCTCTCGAAGCTGCCGCTGGTCGACCGCGAGGACTTCGACTCCGCCGCGGGCTGGTTCCACCGCCACGGCCGGTCGGCGGTCTTCTTCGGACGCTTCATCCCCGGGGTGCGCAGTCTCATCTCGTTGCCCGCCGGCGCGGACCGGATGCCGCTGGTCACCTTCTCGCTGTTCACGATCATCGGCAGCGGCCTCTGGAACACGCTCTTGATCGGGCTGGGCGTCGCCCTCGGCACCCAGTACGAGCTGATCGACCGCTACGCGAAGTACCTCGACTACGCCGTCTACGCGGCGATCGCCGGGGTCGTCCTCTGGCTCGTCGTCCGGGCGGTGCGCCGTCGCCGTGCGGCCGGGCGCACCGGGAGCTGATCCGTCCCGTCGTGCCGAGAGCGTGCTCGGAGCGGATCCCCACGGTCCGTCCAGGCGGGAGGACCGGGTCGTCCGTACTGTCGGAGGCCCGGGAGGCACCCGGGGCGACCGGAAGGAACGGCACACCATGGGATTCCTCGACAAGCTCCTCGGACGAGACGACCCACAGGACGGCGCGACCCCGCAGGGCGCGCCGCAGCGGGCCCCTCAGCAGACCGGTCAGCGCCCCGGCAGCCGCACCGACGACGAGATCGCGGTCGAGCGCTACCGCTACCTGCTCCGCACCGCGCCGCCGGAGACCATCGAGCAGGTGCACGCCGAGGCGTTCGCGACCCTGACGCCCGAGCAGCGCCGCACGGTCTTCGACGAGCTCAGCCGCCAGTCGCCCCAGGGCGAGCAGCCCCGCGGTGACGACGCGGGCTCGCTGGCCCAGGCGGCCACCCGCTCCGAGCTGCGTCGTCCCGGCACCCTCGAGCAGACCCTGGGAGGCGGCCAGCAGGGTGCGCAGGCCGGCGTCGGCCAGGCACAGGGCCGGCAGGGCGCCGGCATGGGCATGGGCTCGATCATCGGCGGCTCGCTGCTCGGCACGGTCGCCGGGTACGTGATCGGCTCGGCCCTCGTCAGCTCGTTCCTGCCCGACGGCGGGGACGCGACGGCCGACGGCGGCGACGCGGGCGACGCCGGTGCGGACGGCGACGCAGGGGGCGACGGCGGCGCGGACGCCGGTGCCGACGGCGGTTCCGACCCGCAGCTCGCCGGCGACGCCACCGGCGGCGACCCGGGCGCGGCAGGCGACTTCGGGGGCGGCGACTTCGGCGGCGGGTTCGGCGGCGGCGACCTCGGCGGGGGCGGCGGCTTCGGCGACTTCGACATCTGACCGGGACCCCTGGCCAGGACTATCGTCGACCACCCACGCCCCACGACCCCGTCGCAGACCGTCTGAGGAGACCCATGAGCAAGCTCGACCCCACCATCTCTCGCATCGCCGTCGTGACGGGGGGCAGCGCGGGGCTCGGCCGGGCCGTGGTGCGCGAGCTCGCCGACCGCGGGTGGGACGTCGCCGTGCTGGCGCGCGGCCAGCAGGGGCTGGACGGCGCCGTCGCCGACGTCCGGGCGGCCGGTCGCCGCGCCCTGGGCGTCCCCACCGACGTCGCCGACCGCGAGCAGGTCGAGGCGGCGGCGACGCGCGTCGAGGACGAGCTCGGCGACATCGGCCTCTGGGTCAACTGCGCCATGGTCGGGGTGTTCGGCGAGTTCCTCGAGACCGACCCCGACGACTTCGAGCGGGCCACCCAGGTGAACTACTTCGGCTTCGTCAACGGCACCCGCGCGGCGCTGTCGCGCATGACGCCGCGCGACGCGGGCCACGTGATCCAGGTCGGCTCCGCGCTCGCGCACCGGGGCATCCCGCTGCAGGCCGCGTACTGCGCCTCCAAGCACGCCGTGCAGGGTTTCACCGAGTCGGTGACGACCGAGCTGATCCACAACCGGAGCCACGTCGTCATCTCGACCGTCGACATGCCGGCCCTCAACACGATCCAGTTCAACTGGGTCCGGTCGCGTCTCCCCGAGCACCCGAAGCCGGTGCCGCCGATCTTCCAGCCCGAAGTGGGGGCCCGGGCGATCGCCGACGTCGCGGACAAGCCGCGTCGTCGCTCGTGGATCGGCGAGCCGACCGTCATGACGGTGCTCGGCAACCGGTTCGTGGCCAACTGGCTCGACGTGTACCTCGCCAAGACCGGCTACAGCGGCCAGCAGGCGCCCGAGAAGTCCGAGCCGATGTGGCCGGACAACCTCTACAGCCCCGTCGCCGGCGACCACGGCGCCCACGGCATCTTCGACGACCAGGCCCGCTCGACCAGCCCGCAGGTCTGGTACACGCGCAACCGCGGCGTCAGCTACGCGCTCGCCGCGGCCGGTGCCCTCGGTGCCGGCGCGGCGGTGGTGAGGGCGGTCGCCGGCCGCAGGCGCCGCCCGTGACGGCGTCGTTCGACGCAGTCGTCGTCGGCGCCGGGCCCAACGGCCTCTCGGCCGCGGTCGTGCTCGCGAGGGCAGGGCTCCGCGTCCAGCTGCTCGAGCGCGCCGACACGATCGGCGGCGGCACCCGGACCGCCGAGCTCACCCTGCCGGGCTTCCGCCACGACATCTGCTCGGCGGTGCACCCCATGGCGATGGCCTCCGGCTTCTTCCGGCGGTGGGGGCTCCAGCAACGGGTCGAGATGATCGTGCCCGAGGTCTCGTACGGGCACCCGCTCGACGGCGGCACCGCGGGCGTCGCCTACCGCGACCTCGACCGCACCGTCGACGGCCTGGGCGTCGACGGCCCGACCTGGCACCGGATGTTCTCCCGCCTCGTCGACCTCGAGCCCGAGCTGTCGCAGTTCACGCTGTCGCCGATCCTGCAGGTGCCGCGCCACCTCGGCACCACGGTCGAGTTCGGCCTGCGGATCCTGCACCAGGCGGGTCCGTGGTGGGACGCAGGGCTCAGGACCGAGGAGGCGCGGGCACTGCTCGCAGGCGTGATGGCCCACGCGATCCGGCCCATGCCGAGCCTCAGCGCGTCGGCCGCCGGCCTCGCCCTCGCGGTGCACGGGCACGGCGTGGGGTGGGCGGTGCCCCGCGGGGGCAGCCAGGCCATCGCCGACGCGCTCGCCGACGACCT
Organism: Frigoribacterium sp. PhB116; assembly: GCF_004364285.1. Taxonomy (GTDB): domain Bacteria; phylum Actinomycetota; class Actinomycetes; order Actinomycetales; family Microbacteriaceae; genus Frigoribacterium. Next base: position 823,258 of record NZ_SOBE01000002.1, read on the forward strand.
CGTCGCCCACGGCGGGGTGATCGAGACCGGCGTCGAGGTGACCAGCCTCCGTCAGCTCGACGCGTCCGTGCGGCTGCTCGACGTGACCCCGAAGCAGCTGATCGCGATCGCCGGCGAGGAGATGCCCGCCGGGTACCGTCGCCGGCTGGAGCGGTTCCGGTACGGGGGAGGAGCCTCCAAGGTGGACTTCGCCCTCAGCGGCCCGGTGCCCTGGCAGGCCGAGGAGCTGCGCCGCACGCCGACCGTGCACCTGGGCGGCGACCGTGCGGCCGTCGCCCGGGCCGAGCACGACGTCGCCCGCGGCGTGCACCCCGCCGAGCCGTTCGTGCTCGCGGTGCAGGCGGGCGTCGTAGACGACACCCGCGCACCCGCCGGGCAGCACGCCCTGTGGACCTACGCGCACGTGCCGAACGGCAGCACCGTCGACATGACCGAGGCGGTCACGCAGCAGATCGAGCGGTTCGCGCCCGGCTTCCGCGACCTCGTCCTCGCGTCCCGCGCCCACACGGCGTCCGACCTCGAGGAGCACGACCCGAACTACGTCGGCGGCGACATCGCGTCGGGGGCCCCCACGATGCGGCAGCTGATCGCGCGACCCGTGGTGTCGACCGACCCGTGGCGCACCCCGGTCGCGGGGACGTACCTCGCGTCGTCGTCGGTGCCGCCCGGCCCCTCGGTGCACGGCATGGGCGGTGCCTACGCGGCGCTGAGCGCCCTGCGCCACGAGTTCGGGATCGACCACCTGCCCCGGCTGGGGCCCGACGGAGGGACGACGACGTGAGTCGCGACCAGAGGTTCTTCGAGGCGTCGCCGCACGAGGTCTTCGACGTGCTGAGCGACGGCTGGCTGTTCCCGAGCTGGGTGGTGGGCGCCTCCCGCATCCGCGACGTCGAGCTCACCTGGCCGGCCGTCGGGGCGCGGATCCACCACTCGTTCGGCGTCTGGCCGCTCGTGCTCGACGACACGACGAGCGTGCTCGAGTGGCACCCGCCGCACCGGGCCGTCTTCCGGGCCCGCGGCTGGCCCTTCGGCGAGGCGCAGGTCGCCCTGACCGTGCACGACCGCGCGGGCGGCTGCCTCGTCGTGATGGAGGAGGAGGCGGTCACCGGGCCGGGCGCGCTCGTCCCCGACGCGGTGCTCGACCCGGCGCTCGGCGTCCGCAACCGCGAGACGCTGCGCCGCCTGGCGTGGCTGGCTGAGGGCCGACTGCGCGACCGGGTCTCGCCGAGCTGACCCCCGCCTCCCGGGGCCCGGCCGCCTGCCGTCCTCGTCGCTAGAGCGGGGACGTCTCGCCGTGGCGCGGCGCTCGCAGCTGCCGCAGGGCAGGTGCGTGCAGCGGCGTCGTCTCCCACCGGACGTCGGCGGCGCCTCCGTCGAGCACCAGGTGCAGGCGGTGCGGCGTCTCGACGAACACCACGTCGACCTGCAGCGCCGCGCCCCGGCGGCCGGCGGTGACCGCGAGCGCGTCGGTGACGGTCCAGGCGCCGAGGACGACCTCGGCCTGGAGCACGTCGTCGCTCTCGTGCAGCAGCACGCGCCACGACGACCCTTCGCCCGCCAGCTCGACCGACGTCAACGACGGCTGCTCGCTGGACGACGTCGGCATGAAGGAGGCGGCACGCAGGTCGGCAGCGCCGGAGTCGTCCTCCAGGGTCGCCAGCCCGAGCGCGGCCGTGCGGCGGGCCAGCGCGTCGTCGGCGGCCGCGTCGCCCGGGCCCTCGAGGGCCGGCAGGAGGTGCTGCCAGGCGAGGTCGAGCACGGCCTGCATGTCGACGGTCTGGCCGGTGAGCGCGAGCACGACGTCGTGCTCGGGCAGCACGACGCAGAACTGGCCGTAGGCGCCGTCTCCGCGATAGCCGTGCCGGGCCATCCAGAACTGGAAGCCGTAGCCCTGGCTCCAGTCCGCGTTCGCCTCGTCGGGGTTCGCGACCTGCACCCGGGTCGCTTCGTCGACGTAGGAGGCGGGGAGCAGCTGCCTGCCCTGCCACACGCCCCGCTGCAGCCACAGCTGGCCGAGCAAGGCCACGGCCTCGGTCTGCGCGTGCAGCCCGCTGAAGCCGATCTCGCGGCCGCTGCCGTCGCGCTGCCAGCTAGCGTGCCCGATGCCGAGCGGCTCGAACAGCCGCGGGCGCAGGTAGTCGGTGAGCGACAGGCCGGAGGCGCGTTGCACGATCGCCGCGACCGCGTAGGTGCAGGGCTGGTTGTAGGCGAAGACCGAGCCGGGGTCGGCCTCCGGCGGCGTGAGGAGGAACCCGCGGACGAGGTCGGCCGCGTCGGCCTCGAGCGCGCGGCCGAGGGCCTCCGCGTGGTGTCCGCTCGACATCGCGAGCACGTCGCGGACGCGCATCGACCGGCTGCGCGGGTCGGTCACGTCGGCGTCGAGCTCGGGGAAGTGGCTGAGCACGGTGTCGTCGAGGCCGAGGAGGCGCTCGTCGACCGCGAAGGCGACGGCCGTCGAGGTGAAGCTCTTGCTCAGGGAGTAGAGCAGGTGGACACGGTCGGCCGAGTACGGGGCCCACCAGCCCTGCGTCACCACGGAGCCGTGACGCACCAGCACGACGCTGTGCGGCTCGACGCCGGGCGTGGACTCGAGCCCGTCGAGGAAGGCCGCGACGCCGGCGGCGTCGATCCCCTCGGCGGACGGCGTGCTGGTGGGCAGAGCGTCGATGGTCATGCCGTCGAGGCTAGCGCCGGCCGGCCGGAGCCGGTCGGCGACGCCGCGGCGGCGGCAGCGGCGGCTGGTCGGCCCGGGTCAGCGGTCGGCGAGCTCGTCCCGCACCTTGCGGCGCAGAACCTTGCCGATCAACGACTTCGGCAGCTCGTCGACGACCACGATGCGACGGGGCACCTTGTAGGGCGTGAGGTGCTGGCGGGCGAAGGCGCGCAGCGCCTGCACGTCGACCTCGGCACCCGGGTGCAGCACGATCGCGGCCGCGACCTGCTCGCCGCCGGGGGAGGGCAGGCCGACCGCAGCGGCCTCGGCCACTCCCTCGTGACGCAGCAGCACCTCCTCGACCTCGGACGGGCTCACGTTGAAGCCGCCGGTGATGATGAGCTCCTTGATGCGGTCGACGATGCGGACGAAGCCGTCCGGGTCGATCGTGACGATGTCGCCGGTGCGGAACCAGTCGCCGTCGACGAACACCTCGCTCGACTCCTGCGGCTTGCGGTAATACCCGCTGAAGACCTGGGGGCCGCGCACGATCAGCTCGCCGCTCTCGCCGGCGGGCACGTCGACCGTCGGGTCCTCGGGGTCGACGACGCGCACCTCGGTGCTCGACAGGGGCAGGCCCACGGTGCCGGCGCGACGGGTCGGGCCGACGGGGTTGGCCATCAGCACGGGCGAGCACTCGGAGAGGCCGTAGCCCTCGACGAGCCAGCCGCCCGACTGCTCCTCCCAGGGCTCGACGACGTCGGCGGAGAGGGGCATGGCGCCCGAGATGGCCACCTCGACCCCCTTCAGCGAGACCCCGGCGTCGTCGGCGGCCTTCCGGAGGCGCGTGTAGATGGGCGGGACCGCCGGGAGGAAGGTCGGCGGGCGCTTCTTCATCACCTTGAGCACGAGGGCCGGGTCGAAGGCCGGGAACAGCACCAGGCGCGCGCCCATGCTCATCGCGAAGGTGAGGCAGAGCGTCAGGCCGTAGGCGTGGAACATCGGCAGCACGGCGTAGACGGTGCAGTCGCCCCGCGTGATGGTGGGCACCCACGCCCGGGACTGCGCCGCGTTCGAGAGCAGGTTCGCGTGGGTCAGCTGGGCGCCCTTGGGGGTGCCGGTGGTGCCGCTCGTGTACTGGATGACGGCGAGGTCGGCGGTCTCCGGCTTCGGGTGACGCGCCTTGATGCGCGACGAGCCGACGACCTTCTCCCACGGGACGGTGCCGCGGACGGTCGTGGTCAGGCGGTCGCGGGACTCGCGGGCCTTCTTGATCGGCAGGCGCAGGGCCGTGCGCGTCGCGAGGGGCATGCCTCGGGTGACGTCGATCGACACGATCGAGTCGACGGCGACGTCGGAGGGGAAGTCCTGCAGGGTCTCGACGACCTTGTCCCACGCGATCGCGATCTTCGCGCCGTGGTCCTCGAACTGGTGCCGCAGCTCACGCGGCGTGTAGAGCGGGTTGTGCTCGACGACGATCGCGCCGAGGCGCAGCACCGCGTAGAACGCCACCACGTGCTGGGGGCTGTTCGGCAACACGAGGGCGACGGTGTCGCCGTGGCGGACGCCGAGCTTGCGCAGCCCCTCGGCGGCGCGCGAGATCTGGTCGACGAGCTCGGCGTAGGTGGTGGTCGCACCGAAGAACTCGAGGGCCACCGACTTCGGGTACTCGGCGGCCGTGCCCTCGACGATGTCGAGGAGGGAGCCCGTGACGGGCTCGATGTCGTGGGGGACGCCGGGAGCGTAGGAGGCCAGCCAGGGACGAGCGGTGTCGATGGTCACGACCTCCACTCTAGGCCGAGATGCGCACCCTCCGAGCGGGCTGTGCGCGCGTCGGGGAGGCCGGGCGTTCAGTGGAGCCGCGCTCCCGACAGCGCGACACCACACGACGAGAGGAACACCGTGAGCAAAGTCTGGTTCATCACCGGGGCATCGAAGGGCTTCGGCCGTGAGTGGGCGGAGGCGGCCCTCGAGCGCGGCGACAGCGTCGCCGGCACGGCTCGGAAGCTGGAGGCGGTGGACGCGCTCGTCGAGCAGTACCCCGACACGTTCCTGCCGATCCAGCTCGACGTCACCGACCGCGCCGCCGACGTGGCCGCCGTGCAGCAGGCCGCCGAGCACTTCGGCCGCCTCGACGTCGTCGTCAACAACGCCGGCTACGGCCACTTCGGCATGGTCGAGGAGATCACCGAGGAGGAGGCGCGCGGCCAGCTCGAGACGAACCTCTTCGGCGCCCTCTGGGTCACGCAGGCGGCCCTGCCGATCATGCGCGAGCAGGGCTCCGGCCACATCGTCCAGGTCTCGAGCATCGGCGGCATCAGCGCGTTCCCGACCGTCGGCATCTACCACGCGTCGAAGTGGGCGCTCGAGGGCATCAGCCAGTCGCTCTCGCAGGAGGTCGCCGGCTTCGGCATCTCGGTCACGCTCGTCGAGCCCGGCGGCTTCTCGACCGACTGGTCCGGCCCGTCCGCCTCGCGGAGCGACGAGAACGAGGCGTACGCCGAGGTCCGCGAGGCCGCGTCGAAGCGTCCCTCGGCCGCCGACCCCGGCGACCCCACGGCCACCCGTACGGCGATCCTCAAGGTCGTCGACGCCGACGAGCCGCCGCTCCGCGTCTTCTTCGGCAAGGCGCCGCTGGGCATCGCCAAGGAGGACTACGAGTCGCGCCTCGCGCTGTGGGAGGAGTGGCAGCCCGTCGCCGAGGAGGCGCACGGCAACTGACGCCGTCCTGCCTGCTCTGCCCGCGCCTCCTCGTCTCGACACCGGGACGAGGAGGCGCGGTGCGTCCGGGCAGGACGGCCGGACCGTCTCGACCGTCTCGACTGCCTCGACTGCCTCGACGTCGAGACTCCCGGGCTCGCCGGGGGCAGGCGTCCAGCCCCCGCGGCGCATGATCGGAGGATGCCCGCCCTGACCGAGCCGCTCCGTGCCCGCCTGCAGTACACCTTCAACGGCCAGTACACGGGCACGCCCGAGTGGGTCACCGACCTCGCGAAGGGCGACGACGAGGGCTTCTTCGCACCGGGGTCGGCGGTCTGGGCCGTGCACGGCTCGAACACCGCGATCCTCGCCGGGGTGCGCGCCCTGCTCGTGCAGGCGCTGCACCCGGGGGCGCTCGCCGGGGTGCACGACCACTCGCGGTTCCGCGAGGACCCGCTCGGCCGCCTGGCCGGCACGATCCGCTGGATCTACACCGTGACTTACGGCAGCAAGGAGGCGGCGACCCACGCCTCCCAGTGGGTCAGCCGCCTGCACACGAAGGTCGTCGGCAGCTACGACGACCGGAACGGCGTCCCGCACGACTACGCCGCGAACGACCCCGAGCTGCTCAGCTGGGTGCACATGGCCTTCGCGGACTCGTTCCTCGCCGCGTACCTGGCGTGGGGCGAGGGCGAGGTGCCCGGCGGGCCCGACGCGTACGTGCGCGAGTGGGCGACCGCCGGCGAGCTGATGGGCGTCGTCGACCCGCCGCGCTCGGTCGCCGAGATGCAGGACCAGCTCATGGAGTTCGACCGTCGAGGGATCCTCGAGCGCACCGCCCGGACCGAGGAGGTGGTGGGCTTCATCAAGCGGCCGCCGCTGTTCCCGGTGCTGCGCGTCGGCTACCCGGTGCTGTTCAACGGTGCCGTGGGGACGCTTCAGCCGCGCTTCCGCGAGCTGCTCGGCCTGCGCGCGCCGCACGTCGGGCCGGTATACCTGCCGACCACCCGGCCCGCGGGCGTGATGCTCGGGGCGATCGGCCGCGTGCTCGGCGACAAGCCGGTGGCCGAGGAGCACTCGCTGGCGCGGCTCGAGCGGCTGCGTCGGCCCGCGGGGTAGGTCCTTCGGGGGAGGATGGGGGCGTGACTGATCCTGCCGACGCCGCCGCGCCTCCTGCGACCCGGCGGGCGGGCGGACTGCGCTGGCTTCGCGACCTCGTCGTCATCGTGCTCGTCGCGCTGCTGGTCTCGTGGGGCGTGCGGACGTTCCTCGTCCGGTCGTTCTTCATCCCGTCGGCGTCGATGGAGCAGACCCTGCTGATCGGCGACCGCATCCTCGTGAACGAGCTCGTGCCCGGTGTGATGGATCTGCACCGGGGCGACGTCGTCGTCTTCGAGGACCCGGGCGGCTGGCTGGCGGCAGGCGAGGGCGACGACCTCGTCAAGCGCGTGATCGGGCTGCCCGGCGACACCGTCTCGTGCTGCGACTCCGAGGGGCGCCTGCGGGTGAACGGCGAGCCGCTCGACGAGCCTTACCTGAACGTGCCCGAGGGGGACCCCGCGTCGCTGACGCCGTTCGACGTCACCGTGCCCGACGGCGCCCTCTGGGTGATGGGCGACAACCGCGAGCGGTCGGCGGACTCCCGGTCGCACGTGACCGGTCCCTACGAGGGCTTCGTGCCGCTCGACCACGTCGTCGGCCGCGCGACGGTCGTCTTCTGGCCGCTCGGCCGCTGGGCGGTGCTGTAGGCCGAGGAGGCGCGGCGAGCGTCCGCAGCCGGCGCCAGCGGGTCAGCGCGCCAGCGGGTCAGCCCGTCAGCGACCGGCGATCAGCGCGTCGCGGACCTCGCGACGGAGCACCTTGCCGATCAGCGACCGGGGCAGCTCGTCCACCACGACGACGCGACGCGGCACCTTGTAGGCGGCGAGCTGCTCGCGGCAGTGGTCCCGCACCTCCTCGGGGTCGACCGTGCTGCCGGGCTCGACGACGATCGCGGCGACGACGTCCTCGCCGCCGCCGTCGCGGGGGAGGCCGACGACCGCGGCCTCGGCCACGCCCGCGACGCCGCGCACCGCCTCCTCGACCTCGGAGGGGGCGACGTTGAAGCCGCCGGTGACGATCAGCTCCTTGATGCGGTCGACGATCGTGACGTAGCCGTCGGCGCTCATGCTGACGATGTCGCCGGTGCGGAACCAGCCGCCGGGCAGGAACGCCTCGGCGGTCTCGTCGGGGCGGTTCCAGTAGCCGCGGAACACCTGCGGCCCCCGGAGGATCAGCTCACCGGCGGCGCCCGGCGTGACGGGGCTCTCGGGGTCGGGGTCGTCGCGGTCGACGACGCGCGCCTCGGTCGAGGGGAACGGCACCCCCACGGTGCCGGGGCGACGGGTCGGCCCCATCGGGTTGCCGAGGGCGACCGGCGACGTCTCGGTGAGGCCGAAGCCCTCGACGAGCATGCCGCCCGTGACCCGCTCCCAGGCGGTGACGGTCGAGAGGGGGAGGTTCATCGCGCCCGAGATCGCGAAGCGGGCGCTGCGGAGGTCGACGCCGCGCTGCTCGGCGGCCTCGGCGAGGCGCTGGTAGATCGGCGGGACCGCGGGCAGGAAGGTCGGCGGGTGCTTCGCCGCGGCCTTCAGCACGAGGTCGACGTCGAACTTGGGGAACAGCACGAGCCGCGCCCCGATCCGCATCGCGAAGGTGAGGCAGAGCGTCAGGCCGTAGGCGTGGAAGAACGGCAGCACGCCGTACACCGTCTCCTCGCCCTCGACGGCGCCCTGCACCCAGGCGCGTCCCTGCTCGGCGTTGCTGCGGAGCGACCGGTGGGTCAGCACGGCGCCCTTCGGCGAGCCCGTGGTGCCGCTCGTGTACTGCAGCAGGGCGACGTCGTCGAGGGCTGGGCGCGGGTGGCGCCTCTTCAGCGGGCGACCCGAGACGAGGTCGGGCCAGCTGACGTCGCCGACGGCGCGGGCGGTGAGCGCCTCGCGGGACTTGCGGGCGGCCGGGATCGGCAGCTTGAGGGCGAGCCGCGTGCCGAGCGGCATGCCGCGGGTCACGTCGACCGACACGACCGTGTCGAAGCGGAGGTCGCCGGGCAGGTCGCGGAGGCGCCCGACGAGCTTGTCCCAGGCGATGGCGACCTTCGCGCCGTGGTCCTCGAAGAGGTGGCGCAGCTCGCGGTCGGTGTAGAGCGGGTTGTGCTCGACGACGACCGCGCCGAGGCGGAGCGTCGCGTAGAAGGCCACCACGTGCTGCGGGCTGTTCGGCAGCAGGATCGCCACGCGGTCGCCTGCCGTCACGCCGAGCTTGCGGAGGCCCTCGGCGGCCCGGTCGATCTCGTCGCCGAGGTCGCGATACGTGGTCTCGCGCCCGAAGAACTCGAGGGCGACCTTGCCGCGGTGGGCAGCCACCGCGTCGTCGATCAGGTCGACGAGCGTGCCCGTCACGGGCTCGATGTCGGCGGGGACGCCCGGGGCGTAGCTGTGCAGCCAGGGGCGGGCGTCGGACTCGGCGTCGGCGGTCATGCCGACATCGAACCATCCCGAGGTCCGGGCGACCTGCGAGGGCGCCCGCTCCGCATGCCCCGCGTCAGCGAGCGGGTGCAGCCCGCGTCAGCGAGCCGGGGCAGTCGCCGTCGGCGGGCGGGCCCCCTCCGTCAGCGGGCGGGCCCCCTCCGTCAGCGCGCGTCGCGGCCCGTCAGCGCGAGCAGGCGGACGAGCATCGGGGCGTCGTCGTCGACCGGCACGGGCGAGGCGAACAGGCCCGATGCCTCGAGGGCGTCCCGCTGCGGCTCGAAGACCGACCAGACGGCGGCGACGAGGTCGTCGTCCAGCTCCTCGTCCGAGCCGATGGCGCGGGCGAGGTCCCATGCATGGATGGTGACGTCGGCGACCTGCTCGGCGAGGTACTCGTGCACGGGCACGACGTCCGAGCTGAGCCGCACGGACGCCTCCGGGTCCGCCTCGCGCCACGCCTCGGCCGCGGCCCGCGACGACCGGTGCCAGGCGTCGACGAGGTCGTCGCCGAGCGGCTCGACCGAGGCCTGCGCCTCGCTCGGGTCGCCGCCCTCGAGCAGGACCGGCACCCACTGCTGCTCGCGGGTCACGTGGCGCACGAGGTCGCGCACGGCCCACTCGGTGTCGGGCGTCGGGGCGTCCCAGTCGGTGACGGCCTCGACCCGGCGCGCGAACTCGGCGTGCGCCCGGTGCTGCAGGGTGATCCAGTCGTGCGTCATGCGGGTCCTCCTCGGAGCAGGTGTGACGGTGACAACGCAGGAGGCGCGCGAGCCTTCCCGAGGACGCCCGCGACACCGGAGGTCCGCCGTCAGCGTACCTACCGGGCGCCCCGGCGTGTCCTCTAGTGTCGGGTGCATGACCTCCCTGCTCGAGCTGCTGGTGCGCGTCGTCGCGCCGCTCGAGCTCGCGCTCGCGACCGGCCTGACCGTCGGCCACGCCGGGTCGCTGCCCGCGGGGGTCGTCGTCGGCCTCGTCGGCGCCGCCGCGGTGCTGGCGATCGTGGTCGTCGCCCGCGCGGTGCTGGCGCTCGCGGGGCTGGGCGCGGCCGTGCCGGGGCCGGTGCTGACCGAGGCCGCCGACGTGCGCCTCCTCGTCTTCGCCCGCGACCCCGACTCCGACGGACACGTGCGCGCCCGGGCGCCGGGACGGCTCCTCCCGGCCGTCTAGCCGCGCCCGCGGCGCCCGACGGCCAGAAGCGACCTCTTCCCTTCTGCCGTGAGGACCTCCATGGACCTGTCCGCCTTCCCGCCCCTCGCCGTCGTCCTCGACGGCTTGCACACCGTCGTCGTCGCGCTGAGCGACCTCGTCGAGCCGATCGCCGGCGCCTCGTCGTCCGCGCTCGCCGTCGTGCTCCTGACCCTGCTCGTCCGCGTCCTGCTGGTGCCCGTGGGGGTGTCGCAGGTGCGGGCGGAGATCGGCCGTCGCCGCCTGGCGCCCGCCCTCGCCGACCTGCGTCGGCGGATCCGCGACCCCCAGTCGCTGCAGCGAGCGACGGCGGCGCTCTACACGTCGGAGAAGGTCTCGCCGTTGGCGGGCTGCCTGCCGACGCTCGCCCAGGCACCGGTGCTCACGGCGGTCTGGTCGCTGTTCTCGCACCCCGTGATCGCCGGGCACGCCAACGCCCTGCTCGGGCACGTCCTGGCCGGGGCGGCGCTCGGCGCCTCGCTGGTGGGCTCGGTCGGTCCCGTCGTCGGGGGCGTCGCGGCGGGTGCCGTCTGGCCCTTCGTGCTGCTGCTGGTCGTGCTCGCGCTCGTCGTCGAGCTGCGACGACGGGCCGATCTCCGGGCAGCCGGCCCGCTCGTGGCGACGCCCGGGCAGGAGGCGCTGCCCGGCCTCGCGACCGTCGCGCGCGTGCTGCCCTTCGTCACCGTCGTCGTCGCGGCGTTCGTCCCGCTCGCCGCCGCCCTGTACATGGTGACGAGCGCGGCGTGGACGCTGGGGGAGCGGGCGGTGCTCCGCCGGGTGCTGGCCTAGGAGGCGCCGGCACGAGGAGGTGCGACCCACGACGGAGGGCCCGCCCCTGCGACTGCAGGTGCGGGCCCTCCGGGGACGCGGGCGACGTGCGCCCGCGACGGGTGCGACTACGCCGCGAGGACGAACTGGATCTCGAGCGTGACGGTGACGTCGTTGCCGAGGGTGAAGCCGCCGGCCTCGAGGGCCGCGTTCCAGGTCACGCCGAACTCGGTGCGGTCGATCTTGGTGGTGGCCGAGAAGCCGAGCTTGGTCTGGCCGTAGCCGTCGACGACGAGGCCGCCGAGCTCGCTCTTCAGGGTGACGGGCTTGGTGACGCCGCGGAGGGTCAGGTCGCCGTGCACGAGGAACGCGTCGTCGCCCTTCTCCTCGATGCTGGTCGAGACGAAGGTCATCTTCGGGTGCTCCTCGGCGAGGAAGAAGTCGCCGGTCTGGAGGTGGCCGTCGCGGTCCTTCTGGTTCGTGTTGACCGAGGCCACGTCGATGGACGCGGTGACCTTGCTGGCGGTGTGGTCCTCGTCGGTGACGAGCGAGGCGTCGAACGACTCGAACGAGCCCTTGACCTTGCTGATGGCGAGGTGGCGGACGCTGAACGAGACCTCGCTGTGCGTGGGGTCGAGGGTCCAGGTGCCGGCGGGGATCTTCTCTGCGGTGATGGCCATGGTGTTCTCCTGCTGTTCTGTGGGCTTCGTGGTGAGTCGTGCGGTGAGATCTAGATCGGTGACGTGTCACCGAAGGTCGGTACGAGTATATGCAAGCGCATCCTCCCGCGCGACATTCCCGATCTCCGGCAGGAGATCGGGAACGTCGTCGCCGAGGTCGCGCGCGCGGCTCAGGCTGGGCGCTGGGCGGGCGAGACCGTCTTCGCGGGATCGCGCTCCGCGAGGTCGCCGAGCGCCTCGTCGATCCCCGTCATGACCTCGGCGGGCAGGGTGACGCCGGCCGCCTTGACGTTGTCGGCGACCTGCTCGGGGCGCGAGGCCCCGATGATCGCGGAGGCGACGTTGTCGTTCTGCAGCACCCACGCGATGGCGAGCTGGGCCATCGAGAGCCCCAGTTCGGCGGCGATCGGCTCGAGGGCGGCGACGCCCGTGAGGACCTCGTCGGTCAGGAAGCGCTTGATGGTGTTCGCGCCGCCCTTCTCGTCGGTCGCGCGGCTGCCGGCGGGCAGCTCGGCGCCCGGCTTGTACTTGCCGGTCAGCACGCCCTGCGCAACGGGCGACCAGACGATCTGGCTCAGGCCGTGCTGCTTGCTGGCCGGGACGACCTCCTGCTCGATGACCCGCCAGAGCATCGAGTACTGCGGCTGGTTCGAGATGAGCTGCACGCCGAGCTTCTCGGCGAGGGCGTGGCCGGCGCGGATCTGCTCGGCGTTCCACTCGCTGACGCCGATGTAGAGCGCCTTGCCCTGCCGGACGACGTCGGCGAAGGCCTGCATCGTCTCCTCGAGCGGGGTCTCGCTGTCGTAGCGGTGCGCCTGGTAGAGGTCGACGTAGTCGGTGCCCAGCCGCATCAGGGAGCCGTCGATCGACTCCAGGATGTGCTTGCGGCTGAGACCGGTGTCGTTGTGGCCCGCGGGGCCGGTCGGCCAGTAGACCTTCGTGAAGATCTCGAGCGACTCGCGCCGCTCGCCGGCGAGAGCCGCGCCGAGCACCGTCTCGGCGCCCGTGTTCGCGTAGGCGTCGGCGGTGTCGAAGGTCGAGATGCCCGCGTCGAGGGCGGCGCGGACGCACTGCGTCGCGACGTCGTTCTCGACCTGGGAGGCATGCGTCAGCCAGTTGCCGTAGGTGATCTCAGAGATCTTGAGACCGCTGTGTCCGAGGTATCTGAATTCCATGGGCTCACGCTACGCGCGTCCCGGGCGGGAGGCGAGCGACAGCCGCGAGGGCGATGTGAACAACGCGTGACACCAACCTGGCAACCAGCACACAACGCCGTACCCCGGGCAAACCCCCTTCCGGGGGGCCCCCGAACCGGTGTCATGCCCGACGCCACTGCCCTCGACGAGAGGGTGACCACCCGACCGGCCGACGCTCCCGGCGTCGACCCAGCCGCCGCCTCCTCGGCGACGTCCTCCGTGCCCGCCCGCGCCGCCGTCTCGGTGCGCGTGGCGAGCCGCCTCCGTGAGCTCGCGACCTTCGGCCTCGTCGGCGGCATCGCCTTCGTCGTCGACGTGGGCGTCTACAACCTGCTGCGCGTCACGCTGCTCGACGACAAGCCGATCGGCGCGAAGGTGATCTCGGTGATCATCGCGACCGCCGTCGCGTGGCTCGGCAACCGCTACCTCACGTTCCGTGCCGACCGCGGCCGTGCCGTGCTCAAGGAGGCCGTCGTCTTCGGCCTCGTGAACGTCGGGGGGCTGGCCATCGCCTCCCTGTGCCTCTTCGTGTCGCACTACGTGCTCGGCCACACCAGCCAGCTCGCCGACAACATCGCGGCGAACGGCGTCGGGCTCGTGCTCGGCACGGCGTTCCGCTACGTCGCCTACCGCTGGTTCGTCTTCGCGCCGGCCACGGCCGACGCCCGCTGACCGCACCACCTGCACCGCGCACCACCTGCACCGCGCACCACCCGCACTGCGCACCATCGGCACCATCGGCACCATCCCGCTCGCGGCACCCGACCGTCGCGATCCGGAGACCACCTCCCACCCCTGACCCGACAGGAGAACGACCGTGTCGACTGACCCGACGCACCCCGTGCACTCCCTGCTCGCCGCCGGCGAGCCCCAGCCCCTGCTGACGCCGCAGGCACCCACGAGCCCTGACCAGTTCGTGCCCAACCGCGGCGCCACGTCGGGCGCGGGGGAGGCCCTCTCGGGCTTCTCGCTGCCCGACTGGAGCCCCTTCGAGTGGATCGGCTACTCGTCGCTCGTCCTCGTGTCGCTGCTGCTGACCGCGGTGGCCGTCTCGACGCTGTGGTGGATGCTGCACGCCTGGCGCTCGAAGGACAACCTCGAGGGCAGCCAGTTCAGCTCCGACCCCCTCGACGCGCGCCACTCGTTCACCCTGCTGGTCCCCGGACGGCACGAGGAGGAGGTCATGGGCCAGACCCTCGACCGCCTCGCGCTGCAGGACCACCCCGACTTCGAGATCATCGCGATCGTCGGCCACGACGACCCGGGCACCGAGCGCGTCGCCCGTGAGGCCGCGGCACGCCACCCCGACCTGATCCGCGTGGTCGTCGACTCGAGCGTCCCCAAGAACAAGCCCAAGGCGCTGAACCTCGCGCTGCAGACCTCGCGCGGCGAGATCGTCGGCGTGTTCGACGCCGAGGACGAGGTGCACCCCCGCCTCCTGACGCTCGTCGACTCGCGCTTCAGCGAGACCGACGCGGACGTCGTCCAGGGCGGCGTGCAGCTGATGAACTTCCAGTCGAGCTGGTGGAGCCTCCGCAACGTGCTCGAGTACTACTTCTGGTTCCGCTCGCGCCTGCACTTCCACGCCAAGGAGAAGTTCATCCCGCTCGGCGGCAACACCGTCTTCGTCCGCAAGGACTGGCTGGACTGGTCCGAGGGCTGGGACGCCGAGTGCCTCGCCGAGGACTGCGAGCTGGGCGTCCGCCTGTCGAGCGCCGGCGCGAAGGTCGTCGTCGCCTACAGCCCCGAGGTCGTCACCCGCGAGGAGACCCCCGGCACGTTCGTCTCGCTGCTGAAGCAGCGCACCCGCTGGAACCAGGGCTTCATGCAGGTCTACGGCAAGGGCGAGTGGAAGAAGCTGCCGCGCCTGCGCCAGCGCCTCATGGCTCGCTACCTGCTGACCATGCCCTTCATCCAGGCGGCCACGGGCCTCCTGATCCCGATCTCCGTCATCCTGATCTTCACGATCAAGGTGCCGACGGCCATCGCGCTCGTCTCGTTCATCCCGCTGGCGCCGACCCTGGTGCTGCTGGCCGTCGAGTTCACCGGCCTCCGGGAGTTCGGCCGCACCTACGGCCAGAAGGTCCGGGCCCGCGACTACTTCCGGCTGATCTGGGGCCTCATCCCGTACCAGATCTTCCTCGCCCTCGCCGCCGTGCGAGCCGTCTTCCGTCAGATCCGGGGCATGAACGCCTGGGAGAAGACGGAGCACACCGGAGCCCACCGCCCCGCCGAGACCCCTGCCCCGCAGGAGGCGCCTCGCGCGTCCCAGCAGGAGCCCGCCCTCGCCATGACCGGAGGTGACCGATGACCAGCACGCTGAACCGCCCGACGGCGGTCGACGACCGCATCGCCACGGCGCCGCGTCGTCCCGGCACGCCCGTGCAGCCTGCCCCCGCACGCTCGCCGGGGTGGCTCCGCCGCCACGGCGCCAGCCTCGTCTGGCTGCTGCCCCTGATGGCGATCGCCGCCGTCGTGCAGGCCTTCAACATGGCCGGCTCGCCGCAGCGGATCGACGACGAGGGCACGTATACGGCCCAGGCCTGGGCCGTCCAGAACCTCGGAGAGCTCGCCCACTACACCTACTGGTACGACCACCCCCCGGTGGGCTGGCTGCAGATCTCGGCCTACACGGCCCTGACCGGAGCCTTCGACCGCTACGACGTCGCGGTGCTGGCCGGCCGCGAGGCGATGCTCGCCTTCACCGTCGTCGCGGTCGCCCTGCTCTGGCTGCTCGCCCGCAAGCTGGGCCTCAGCCGCCCCGCCGCGGCCGTCGCCGGCCTCGTGTTCGCCGTGTCGCCGCTGGCCCTCCAGTTCCACCGGACGGTCTACCTCGACAACGTGGCCACGCCGTGGCTGCTCGCCGCGTTCGTCTTCGCCCTCAGCAAGCGCTACCAGCTCGCCGGCTTCGCCGCCGCCTCCGTCTCGTTCGGCATCGCGGTGCTCTCGAAGGAGACGTACCTGCTCGCCCTGCCGTTCCTGGCCTGGATGATGTGGCGCGGCGCCGACAAGTCGACCCGTCGCTACACGCTCTCGATCGCGGGCAGCCTGCTCGTGCTCGTCGGCCTCGGCTACGTCGCGCTCGCCGCCGTCAAGGGAGAGCTGCTGCCGGGCGCCGGCCGGGTCAGCCTCCTCGAGGGCATCCAGTTCCAGCTCGCGACCCGTGAGGCGAGCGGCTCGGTGTTCGACACCGGCAGCCTCTTCTTCGCGACGGTCTCGCAGTGGTGGCAGCTCGACCAGGTGCTGATCGTGGTCGGCACCCTCGCCTCCGTCGTCGGCCTCTTCATGAAGCGGGTCCGCCCGATCGCCGTGATGATGGTCTTCCTGATCGCGTTCATGTTCCGTCCCGGCGGCTACCTGCCGGTGCCGTACGTCATCATGCTGCTGCCGTTCGCGGCGCTGCTGATCGCCGCGGTCACGGACGCCGCCGTGAAGTCGGTGCGGGCACGACGGGCCGGTGCCGTCTCGACGGCCGCTGTGCGCACGGGGTCCGTCACGTGGATCGCGCTCACCGTCGCCGCCGTGGTGGCGCTGGTGCCCCTCTGGGCCGTCCAGCTGCGCGGGTTCCTCGACTCCGACCTCGACGCGCCGATGCGCAACGCCGAGACCTGGGTCGAGACCAACGTCCCCAAGGACAGCCGCCTCCTCGTCGACGACGCGGTGTGGGTCGACCTGGTCCGTGCCGGCTTCGCCCGGGACAACGTGATCTGGTTCTACAAGATCGACACCGACGGCGCCGTCCAGGCGCAGTCGCCGAACGGCTGGCGCGACTCGGACTACCTGTTCGAGACCGAGTCGGTCCGGACCTCGGGAGCAGGATCGCCCGATGTGCGCTCGGCGCTCGAGAGCTCGACGGTCGTCGCCTCCTTCGGCGACGGCGACCAGCAGGTGAACATCCGCCGGATCGACAGCGACGGCGCCGCCGAGGCGCAGCGCTCCGGGGACGCTGCCGCCGCCGCGCGGTCCGCCGCCGGTGCCGAGCTCGCCCAGAACCCGGACCTGCAGGTGTCGGCCACGTTCGACCAGGCCCTGCGCGACGGCCGCCTCGACCCGCGTGCCCTGATCGTCCTCGGCCAGCTCGCGGCCGCGGCGCCGATCTCGGTCGCTGACCCGGCCGCCCTGCCGGGCGAGCAGGAGTCCGTGTTCCGTCAGTTCGACGTGACGCCGCAGGGCGGCGAGACCGTCGCGCAGCTCGACACGCTCCTCCGCGGACTCGGCGACACCTACGAGCCGGCCTCGATCGAGCCGCAGGGAGACGGCCTCCGCATCACCTTCTCCGCCGTCGCCCCGTCGGGCGTCCTGTCCGACTGACCACCGCGCCGGGGGTCGTCCACACGACCCCCGGCACCCCTCCTCACCGCCGTCGCGCTCCCCAGGACGCGGCACACCCGACCGGAAAGGAACCATCCTCATGGCACCACTGCACAGCAGCACCGCACGCACCGCCGACGTGACCGTCGCCTCCTCGACCACCACCCCGAGGCGCCGTCTCGTGACCGTCCTCGCGCTCACGGCGGCGACCGGCGTCGCCCTCGCCGGGTCGCTCGTCGGCGCCTCGCCGGCGCACGCCGCCGACGGCGACGGCTGGGTCCGCGTGGGCCACCTCTCGCCCGACACCAAGTCGGTCGACGTGACCCTGACCTCGCTCGCCGGCGGCCAGGTCGTCATGGACCTCGACGACGTCACGTTCGGCCAGGTCAGCCCGTACCAGGCGCTGACGCCCGGCACCTACGTCGTCTCGATGACCGCCGCCGACGCACCCGCCGACGCGAAGCCGGTCATCACGACGAACGTCACCGTCGACAGCGGGCAGCCGATCACGGCCCTCGCCTACGGCCCGAACGACGACCTCGAGACCCGCGTCGTCAAGGACGACCTCACCCCGCCCACGGACGGCCAGGCCAAGGTCCGCCTGTTCCAGGCCGCGACCGTCAGCAAGACCGTCTCGGTCGCGACGACGACGGGCACGACCATCGCGTCGAAGGCCTCGTTCGGCAGCGCGAGCGGCTACGCCGAGGTCGCCGCCGGCCCCTGGAGCCTCGACCTGACCGGCCAGAAGGTCACCGGCACGAGCGACGTCGACCTCGCGGCCGGCAGCATCAACACGCTGTTCGTGCTCGACAACTCGACCGGCGGGCTCACCGTCGTGCCCGTGGTCGACAGCGCGGCCACGGCGCAGGCCCCCGTGGGCGGCGTCCAGACGGGCGGCGGCTACCTGGCCGAGCACCCGGCGAAGGACGAGCCCGCCGGCTTCTGGGCCACCGTCCGCAGCTGGTTCGGGGCCTGAGTTCCCGAGGAGGCGCGGTGAGCGACCACCGTCGCCGCGCCTCCTCGAGATCCCCCCGGAGCACCCTGCACGCAGCACCCCGCACGGACCCCGCTCCGTGAGCCACACCGAGACCCTCAGAGGAACGACATGACGAAGAAGACGAAGGCACTGCTCGCCGCAGTGGTCGTCGCGGCCGTGGCCGTGACCGCCGGCATCGCCCTCCTCGTCGTCGGAGCACCCGGCGGCGCCCCCGAC
Organism: Frigoribacterium sp. PhB116; assembly: GCF_004364285.1. Lineage (GTDB taxonomy): Bacteria > Actinomycetota > Actinomycetes > Actinomycetales > Microbacteriaceae > Frigoribacterium. The sequence continues at coordinate 841,473 of NZ_SOBE01000002.1, forward strand.
CGCACCGCCGGGGGGCCTGCCGAGAGCAGCGACCCCGGCACCGGCGACAGCACTCCCGACGCCCGCAGCGCCACGCAGATCGGCGAGGACTTCCTCGACGAGTGGGTGGACGACGACGGCCGCGTCGTCCGACGAGACCAGGGCGACGACACCGTCAGCGAGGGCCAGGCCTACGGCATGCTCGTCGCCGCGGCCGTCGGTGACGAGGACCGTTTCGCCGCCATCTGGGACTGGACGAAGGAGGAGCTGGTCCGTCAGGACGGACTGCTCGCCTGGCGCTGGGCCGACGGCGTCGTCGTCGACGACATGCCCGCCAGCGACGCCGACGTCGACGCCGCCAGGGCTCTCGTGTTCGCCGGTGCGGCGTTCGACCGACCCACCTGGACCACCGAGGGAGTCCAGCTCGGCACGCACGTGCTCGACGAGATGACGGCGAGCACCGACGTGGGGCGCATCCTGCTCCCCGGTCCCTGGGCCGCCGGCTCCGGCCCGTGGTCGTACAACCCCTCCTACGCCGCGCCGGCCGCTTTCGCGCAGCTCGGCCAGGCCAGCGGAGACCCCCGCTGGGCCGAGCTCGAGCAGGGCTCCCGCGCGGTCACGACGAACGTGCTGACCGCCACCGCCCTGCCGAGCGACTGGGCGCAGGTGCAGCGGGACGGCACCGTCGTCCCCCTGCCGAGCGCCGACGGCTCGTCGGGCACGGTCCAGTACAGCTACGACGCCGGCCGGCTCGCCCTGCGGTACGCCGAGTCGTGCGACCCGGTCGACGTGGCGCTGGCAGCGCGGCTCGCGCCCGTGCTGCAGCGCTACCCCGACCTGCCGATGCAGCTCGACCTGGGCGGCCAGGAGGTGGGCCAGGACCAGAGCCCGCTCGCCTACGCCGCGCGGGCCGCCGCGCTCGCCAGTGCGGGGGAGCCCGACGCCGCCGCGGCCGACCTCGGTCGTGCCGACGCGCTGGCACAGTCGACGCCGACCTACTACGGCGCGGCCTGGGCCGCGCTCGCCGCCCTCCAGCTCGACGACGAGGGCTCGGCCCTCGGCGCCTGCTCGCCCCTGGCGGTGTCCCGATGACCGTGTCGCAGTTCGTCTCGTCGCACCGACGTGCCGCGGTCGCGCTCGGCGCCGCCGTGCTGCTGCTCGCCGGGGGCGCGACCGTCGCCGCCGTCGCGGCGCAGCCGGGCGGGTCCGGCGCGGACGCGCAGGGCCCGGCCCCGACCACGGCACCGGCGTCGTCCGCCTCGCCGGGCGCCGACCCCGCCAGCGGGGCCGCGGGCTCGTTCCAGGACCCGGCGGCGCCGTCGTACACCGCGCCTCCTGCGGGGGCGACGCCCGAGCGGGTGCAGATCCCGTCCATCGGGGTCGACTCGGGCCTCGAGGACCTCGGCCTCGGCGCCGCCGGCGAGCTCGACCCGCCGCAGGCGTGGGAGTCGGCCGGCTGGTACCGCGACGGCACCGTGCCCGGAGCCGTCGGACCTGCCGTCATCGCCGGGCACGTCGACTCGGGCAGCGGACCCGCCGTGTTCGTCGACCTGGCGAAGCTGGCCGTCGGCGACGAGGTCCAGGTGACCCTGTCGACCGGCACGGTCGAGACGTTCCGCGTCACGGGCAGCGAGCGGACCCCCAAGGCGACGTTCCCCACCAGCGACGTCTACGGCTCGACCCCGACGCCGAGCCTGCGCCTCATCACCTGCGACGGCACGTTCGACCGCTCGACCGGGCACTACGTCGACAACCTCATCGTCTTCGCCGACCTCGTGTCGACGAGCTGACGCCCCACACGCCCTCCGCCACACGACCCCGCGGCCGACGCACCCGACACGTCCGGTCCGCACCGCACCACCGCACCACCGCACCACCTCACCCGACCCGCACCGCCCTTCTCTCCGACCCGACCGGAAAGGACCACCACCGTGAACGACGCGCTCGTGATCATCCCCACCTACGACGAGAGGGACAACCTCGACATGATCGTCAGCCGGACCCTCGCGTCCGGCGCTGCCGTCGACGTGCTCGTCGTCGACGACGGCTCGCCCGACGGCACCGGCGACCTCGCCGACAGCTGGGCCGCCCGCGAGCCCCGCGTGCACGTGATGCACCGCACCGAGAAGGCGGGCCTCGGCGCCGCCTACCTCGCCGGCTTCGCCTGGGGCCTCGAGCGCGGCTACGACGCGATCGTCGAGATGGACGCCGACGGCTCGCACCACCCCGAGGACCTGCCGCGTCTTCTCGGGCTGCTCGCCGACGACGACCTCGTGCTCGGCTCGCGCTGGGTGCCGGGCGGCGAGGTCGAGAACTGGCCGCTGCGGCGTGAGCTGCTCAGCCGCGGCGGCAGCTGGTACACCCGGGGCGCCCTGGGGATCCGCGTGGCCGACACGACGGGCGGGTTCCGCGCGTTCCGTGCCTCGGCCCTCCGCCGCATCGACCTCGACGCCGTCGAGTCGCGTGGCTACTGCTTCCAGGTCGACCTGCTCTGGCGCGCCCTCCAGGCGGGCCTCCGGGTCGTCGAGACTCCGATCACGTTCACCGAGCGCGTCCACGGCGCCTCGAAGATGAGCGGCTCGATCGTCAGGGAGTCGCTGACCAAGGTGACCCTCTGGGGTCTCCGCCGGCGAGGGCGTGCCCTCGTCGAGCTGGTCGTGCGACACCGTCGCCTGCCGAGCGTCCGCGCGACGTCGCACCGGGTCGGGCCCGTCGTGCGCCACGCGCAGGCGCGCTAGCAGGGAGGCGGCACCGTCCGCACGGCAGGGGTGGTCAGCCCCGGCCGTGCGGACGTCGTCATGTCCGGCCTCGGTCGAGCGCCCCGGCTAGCGGACCAGCGCGACCGAGTGCGGCGGCAGCACCAGCTCGGCGCCGGCCGCGATCGAGTCGTCGCTGGCGAAGAGCACGGAGGAGGCGGGCACGTCGACCCGCGCCTCCTGCGTCCCGAAGTTGACGGCCACCCGGATCGTGCCCCGGGTCATCACGAACCAGCCGGCCTCGGCGTCGTGCTCGACCGAGGTGAGGCCGAGGCGCGGGTCGGTGAGCTCGGGCTCGGCACGGCGCAGAGCCGTGAGCTGCTGGTAGGCGTCGAGCAGCAGGGCGTGGCGCCCCCGCCCGAGCTCCGACCAGTCGAGCTTCGAGTCCTCGAACGTCTGCGGGTCCTGGGGGTCGGGCACGACCGACTCGTCCCAGCCCGACTTCGCGAACTCGGCGATGCGGCCCTTCGCGGTGGCCTCGCCGAGCTCCTTCTCGGGGTGCGACGTGAAGAACTGCCACGGGGTCGAGGCGCCCCACTCCTCGCCCATGAAGAGCATCGGCGTGTACGGCGAGGTGAGGGTCAGCGCCGCGGCGATCTGCAGCTGCCCGTCGTCGAGGGTCGCCGCGAGGCGGTCGCCGACGGCGCGGTTGCCGATCTGGTCGTGGTTCTGGTTCGCGACGACGAGGCGCCAGGCGGGCATGTGCTCGACGTCGACCGGGTGGCCGTGGTCGGCCTCGCGGAACGACGACCAGGTGCCGTCGTGGAAGAACCCCTTCGTGACGACCTTCGCCAGCGAGTCGAGCGACGCGAAGTCGGCGTACCAGCTGTTCGTCTCGCCGGTCAGGGCGACGTGGAGCGCGTGGTGGAAGTCGTCGCTCCACTGCCCGTCGAGGCCGTAGCCCTGGCGGTGGTCGGGGCCGAAGCCGCCGCCGTCGCGAGGCGTGACGAGGCGGGCGTCGTTCAGGTCGCTCTCGGCGATGAGCGTCAGCGGGCGGCTCAGGTGGGCGCTGAGGGCGGCGGTGCGCTCGCCCATCTCCTGCAGCAGGTGCACCGGGCTGTCGTCGACGAGCGCGTGCACGGCGTCGAGCCGCAGGGCGTCGACGTGGAACCGCTCGAACCACATCAGCGCGTTGTCGAGGATGAACTCGCGCACCTCGTGCGAGCCCTCGTCGTCGAGGTTGACGTTGTCGCCCCACGTGTTCGCGTGCTTGCTCGACAGGTACGGGCCGAAGGCGGGCAGGTAGTTCCCCGAGGGGCCGAGGTGGTTGTAGACGACGTCCTGCACGACGCCGAGCCCGGCGGCGTGGGCGGCGTCGACGAAGCGCTGGTACGCGTCGGGCCCGCCGTAGTTGTCGGTCACCGTGAACCAGTCGACCCCGTCGTAGCCCCAGTTCCAGCGGCCGTTGACGCCGTTGACCGGCAGCAGCTCGACGAGGTCGACGCCGAGCTCGACCAGGTGCGGCAGCTTCTCGATCGCCGAGTCGAGCGTGCCGTCGGGCGTGAAGGTGCCGACGTGCAGCTCGTAGACCACCGCGCCGGCGAGCTGACGACCCGTCCAGGAGGCGTCGGTCCAGTCGAACGAGTCGCCGTCCCAGGTCTCGCTGAGGCCGTGCACCCCGTCGGGCTGGCGCCGCGAGCGCGGGTCGGGCAGCGGCGTCTCGCCGTCGTCGACGAGGAACCCGTACCGGTGGCCGGGGGAGCGGTCGAGGTCGGCCGGCGCACGCCACCACCCGGTGGAGGCCTCGTGCTCGAGCGGCAGCACGTCGCCGTCGAGGTGCAGCTGCACGGTGGTCGCGGTGGGTGCCCAGACGTCGTAGACGCTCATCGGTCTCCTCGGGAGGTGTGGTGGTCGGGAAGGTGCAGGTGGTCGGGTGGCCGCGGGCAGGACGACGAACCGCCGACCCGCAGGGGGTCGACGGTAGTCGTGCGGAGGTCCGCTGTTCCTGCCCTGCGGCGTCCTTACTGCTCTTCCGCAGGGACGAGCAGCGCGACGGGGTACGTGTCGAGCACGTCGGCGAGGCGGAGGCGCCCGCCCTCGTGCACGCGCCCGGTGAGCACGTCGCGCCAGCGGCGGCCCTGGACGAGGACGACGGTGTCGCCCCAGCCCCCGGCCTGCTCGAGGGCGACGGGCAGGCGCGTCGCGATCGTCAGCGCGCCGCCGCGGTCGGCGGCCACGGCCGAGTCGGCCTGGTCGCCGAACACCGGCAGGGCGCCGTAGCGCGTGAACAGCTCCGGGCGGTCGCGACGGAGCGTCAGCGCCCGGTGCGTGACGAGCAGCTTCGCCGCGCCCGTCTCGTCGACCGGCGGCGTCTCGCCGGCCGCGACCTGGTCGAGGAGGCGACGGCGCAGGGCGAAGTCGACCTCGCGACGGTTGTCCGGGTCGACGAGCGAGTGGTCCCACAGCTCGCCGCCCTGGTACACGTCGGGACTGCCGGGGCCGGTGAGCTGGAGCAGGGCGAGGCCGAGCGAGTTGCTGCGGCCGGGGGCGCGGACGACGTCGACGATCCTCTCGATCTCGTGCCGCACCTCCTCGTGGTCGAAGACCGCGTCGATCGCCGCGTGCATGCGCTCCTCGAAGGCCTCCGCGTCGGCGGTGCGGTCGGTCCACGTGGTCGAGGTGCTCGCCTCGCGGCTCGCCTTCTCGGCGTAGGCGTGCAGTCGCTCGCGCGACGCGGGCCAGGCGCCGACGACGCTCTGCCAGAGGATGTTCTCGAACGGGCCGTCGCCGACCGGGGCGAGGTCGCGGAGGCGCTCGAGGGTCGCCGTCCACTCGTCGCCGATCTCGGAGAGCACGGTGATCCGCGAGCGCACGTCGGCGCTGCGCTTCGTGTCGTGCGTCGACAGCGTCGTCATGCCGAAGGGCCGCTCGGCCAGGCGGGCCTGCTGGCGAGCGTGGAACTCGGCGGGCGTCAGCGAGAACTCGGCGGGGTCCGCGCCGACCTCGGTGAGGGTGGCGAGACGGCTGTAGCGGTAGAACGCCGTGTCCTCGACGCCCTTGGCCATCACCATGCCGCTGGTCTGCTGGAAGCGCACGGACGCCGGGTGCGACTCGTCGGCCAGGACGGCGACGACGCGGGCGATCTCGTCCGCGAGGTCGGGGCGGCTCCCGGTCGCGACGTCGGCCGCGCGGGCCAGCTGGTCGGCGCCCTGCGGGAGGTAGCTGCGGTAGACCGGGAACGCGGCGGCGAGCTCGGCGAGGGCGTCGACGACGGCGTCGTCCGCGCGTCCGTCGTCCGAGACGAGGCGGGCCAGGCGACGGATCTCGCTGCCGAGGATGCCGTCGGCGATGCCGCGCTTGGTGCCGAGGATCATGCGGTGCCAGTCGACCGCCTCGTCCGACGCGCGGGCGTCGTCGTCCGCGGGCGAGTGCGCGCTGTCGTCGTCGGCGCGGAGGCGCGAGTCGAGGCCGTCGAGCGCGGCGGCGCCGCGGGGGTCGACGAAGACCCGGTCGAGGTCGGCGAGGGCGTCGTAGCCGGTGGTGCCGTCCGTCGCCCAGTCCTCGGGGAGGCGCTCGTCGCCCTCGAGGATCTTCTCGACGAGCACGTGGGCGCCGCCGGTCAGCGCGGCCAGCCGGTCGAGGTAGCCGCCCGGGTCGGCCAGGCCGTCCGGGTGGTCGACACGGAGACCGTCGACGAGGCCCTCACGGAACCAGCGTCCGATCTCGGCGTGCGACTCGTCGAACACCCAGCCTTCCTCGACGCGGATGCCGGCGAGGGTGTTCACCGCGAAGAAGCGACGGTAGTTGAGGTCCGTGTCGGCGCGCTTCCAGTGCACGAGCTCGTACGACTGGCGGGCGTGCACAGCGGCGGCGTCGGCAGGGCCGTCCGCGGCGTCGCCGAGCGTGCTGGGTGCGATCGGGTAGACGTTCTCGTAGTAGTGCAGCTCGCCGTCGACGACCTCGAGGCCCTCGATCCGGCCGTCGGTGCCCGCGGGCTCGCCGAGCACGGGCAGCAGCACCTTGCCGCCGCCGGCGGCCCAGTCGACGTCGAACGCGTCGGCGTACGTGCTGTCCCGACCGTGCGTGAGCAGGTCCCACCACCAGGTGCTGGCCTTCGGGGTCGCGACGCCGACGTGGTTCGGCACGATGTCGACGAGCACGCCGAGGTCGGCGCCGTGGGCACGCTCGGACAGGGCGTCGAGGCCCGCCGCGCCGCCGCGGTCGGGGTCGACCCGGCTGTGGTCGACGACGTCGTAGCCGTGGTCGCTGCCGGGCTCGGCCTCGAGCACGGGCGACAGGTAGACCCAGTCGGCGCCGAGGTCGCGCAGGTACTGCACCTGGTCGGCCGCCGCGAACAGGTCGAAGCCCGCCCTGATCTGCAGCCGGTAGGTGGAACGGGGGTGGTCGTGTCGGGTCACGCGGGCTCCTCGGCCGTGGCTCGGAGGACGACGAGGGAACGGCCCGCCACGGGGAGCCGGTCGCCGGCGAGCAGCGCCGCAGGGATCTGCGGCGTGCTGGGGGGCTGGACGGTGGTCGCGGTCCGCGTCGCCGTCGGCGTGCGCGGTGCCGCCTGGGCAGGGGGCGGAGGCGCGGACACGGTGCTGTCGACCACCACCTCCCAGCCCTCCGCGTACTCGTCGGGCGGCAGGACGAAGGTGACCGTCTCCGCGCTCGCGTTGAAGTACAGGACGAAGTTCACGTCGGTGATGCGGCCGCCGCGCTGGTCGCGCCCCCGGATGCCGTCCCCGTTGAGGAACATGCCGATCGCCTTGGCGTAGGACTCGTTCCACTCGCCCTCCTGCATGGCGTCGCCCTCGGGCGTGAGCCAGACGATGTCGGGCAGCGGCTCGCCCTCGCCCCGGGTGACGGGACGGCCGTTGAAGTAGCGCTGACGACGGAACGTGGGGTGGTCGTGCCGCAGCTTGATCACCTCGGCGACGAACTCGACGAGCTCGCGGTCCGCCGCCTCCCAGTCGATCCAGCTGATCGGGCTGTCCTGGGCGTAGGTGTTGTTGTTGCCGCGCTGGGTGCGGCCCAGCTCGTCGCCGTGCAGCAGCATCGGGACGCCCTGGCTGAGCAGCAGGGTCGCGAGGAAGCTGCGCTGGCGCTGCTCGCGGAGGGCGCGCACCTGCGGGTCGTCGGTCTCGCCCTCGACGCCGCTGTTCCACGAGCGGTTGTGGCTCTCGCCGTCGGCGCCGCCCTCGCCGTTCGCGTCGTTCTGCTTCTCGTTGTAGCTGACGAGGTCGCGCATGGTGAAGCCGTCGTGCGCCGTCACGAAGTTGATGCTCGCGACCGGGCGGCGTCCGTCGCGCTCGTAGAGGTCGGCCGAGCCGGTGATGCGGCTCGCGAACTCGCCGAGCGTCGAGGGCTCGCCGCGCCAGAAGTCGCGGACGGTGTCGCGGTACTTGCCGTTCCACTCGGTCCACTGGGGCGGGAAGTTGCCGACCTGGTAGCCGCCGGGGCCGACGTCCCACGGCTCGGCGATCAGCTTGACCTGGGACACGATCGGGTCCTGCTGCACGAGCTCGAAGAAGGTCGACAGCCGGTCGACCTCGTAGAACTCGCGGGCGAGGGAGGCGGCGAGGTCGAAGCGGAAGCCGTCGACGTGCATCTCGGTCACCCAGTAGCGCAGGCTGTCCATGATCAGCTGCAGCGAGTGCGGGTGACGGACGTTGAGGCTGTTGCCGGTGCCCGTGTAGTCCATGTAGTGCTTGGCGTCGCCGTCCATCAGCCGGTAGTAGGCGGCGTTGTCGATGCCCTTGAACGACAGGGTCGGCCCGAGGTGGTTGCCCTCGGCCGTGTGGTTGTAGACGACGTCGATGATGACCTCGATGCCCGCGGCGTGCAGCACGCGGACCATCGTCTTGAACTCCTGCACCTGCTGGCCGATGTCGCCCGTGGCCGAATAGGCCGCGTGCGGCGCGAAGAAGCCGATGGTGTTGTAGCCCCAGTAGTTGCTGAGGCCCTTCTCGAGCAGCGTGTTGTCCTGCACGAACTGGTGCACGGGCATCAGCTCGAGGGTCGTGATGCCGAGCTTCTTGAGGTGCTCGATGATCGCCGGGTGGGCGACGCCGGCGTAGGTGCCGCGCTCGTCCTCGGGGATGTCGGGGTGCGTCTCCGTGAGCCCCTTGACGTGCGCCTCGTAGATGACGGTCTCGTCGTAGCTGTACTTCGGGGGGCGGTCGCCCTGCCAGTCGAAGAACGGGTTGATGACGACGCCCAGCATCATGTGCGGGCCGCTGTCGTCGTCGTTGCGGGAGTCGGGGTCGCCGAAGTGGTACGCGAAGAGCGACTCGTCCCAGTCGATCTCGCCGCAGGTGGCCTTGGCGTACGGGTCGAGCAGCAGCTTGGCGGGGTTGGCCCGCGAGCCCGTCGCGGGGTCGTAGTCGCCGTGCACGCGGTAGCCGTACTTCTGCCCGGGCTGCACGGTCGGCAGGTAGGCGTGCCAGACGTAGGCGTCGACCTCGGTGAGGGGCACGCGCGTCTCGGCGCCGCCGGCGTCGAAGAGGCACAGCTCGACCTTGCTGGCCGCCTCGCTGAAGATCGCGAAGTTGGTGCCGCTGCCGTCGTAGGTGGCGCCGAGCGGGTAGGGGTTGCCTGGCCAGGTGTGCAATCGGACCTCCGGGTCGTGGACCACGTCAGCCTACGGGCAGCGGGCGCACCGGGGCCGCCGCGCCTAGCGTCGGGGCCATGACGACCGCAGCGCTGCCGACGACGGCAGCTGTCCTCGACCCCCGCCCGCGCCTCCTCGTCGGGGCCTCGTCGTGAGGGTCGTCGTGATCGGCGCCACCGGGCACGTCGGCGGCTACCTCGTGCCGCGGCTCGTGCTCGCGGGGCACGACGTCGTCGCCGTGTCGCGCGGCGCCTCGGCGCCCTACCGCGAGCACGCCGCCTGGGCGAGCGTCGAGCGCGTGCAACTCGACCGCGACGCCGGCGACGCCGACGGCTCGTTCGGCCGGGCGATCGCCGAGCTGCACGCGGACGTCGTCGTCGACCTGATCTGCTTCACGCCCGCCTCCGCCCTGTCGCTCGTCGAGGCGCTGCGCGGCAGCGGCACGGTGCTGCTGCACTGCGGCACCATCTGGGTGCACGGTCCGTCGGCGGAGGTGCCGGTGACCGAGGAGGCGCGGCGCACGCCGGTCGGCGAGTACGGCACGCAGAAGGCCGAGATCGAGCGCCTGCTGCTCGCCGAGTCGCGGCGACCCGGCGGCGTGCAGAGCGCCGTGCTGCACCCCGGCCACATCACCGGGCCCGGCTGGCCGATGATCAACGCCGTCGGCAACCTCGACCTCGACGTGTGGGAGGCGCTCGCCGCGGGTCGCGAGGTCGTCATGCCGGGGCTCGGGCTCGAGACCGTCCACCACGTGCACGCCGACGACGTCGCGCAGGCGTTCCAGCGGGCCGTCGAGCGTCCGGCGCGGGCCGTGGGGGAGTCGTTCCACGTCGTCAGCGAGCGCGCCGTCACCCTGCGCGGCCTCGCCGAGCAGGTCGCGAGGACCTTCGGGCAGGAGGCGCAGCTCACGTTCGCCTCGTTCGAGGACTTCCGAGCGCAGCGCAGCCCCGAATCGGCGGACGCGTCGTGGCAGCACCTGTCGCGCAGCCACTCGATGAGCATCGACAAGGCCCGGCGCCTGCTCGGCTACGCGCCGCGGTGGACGTCGGTCGAGGCGATCGTCGAGGGCCTCGAGTGGCTGCGTGCCGACGGCCAGCTCACGCTCGCCTGACGCAGTCGGGCCGCGGCGGCGGTATGATCGGCGGCACACACACGGGAGTCCGGTGATCCGGGCTGAGAGGAAGCGATCCACGCTTCGACCGTCGAACCTGATCTGGATCATGCCAGCGCAGGGAGGAGAGAACATGTCTGTTTCCGTGTCCGCGAACGAGGCCCAGCCCGATCGCCAGGATCGCCCCACAGCCTCGGGGTCGCCGAAGTCGCCGAGGCCGTCGCGTCGCTGGCGCGTCGTCGACATCGTCGTGGCCAGCGTGATCGGGGTCGCCTGCGGCGTCGTCTTCTGGGCCTGGGGCCTCGCGTGGGAGCCGCTCAGCAACCTGCTGGCCTTCACGCCCGGCCTCTCGGGCCTGCTGTCGGGCGGCTGGCTCTTCGCCGGGGTGCTCGGCGGGCTGATCATCCGCAAGCCGGGCGCCGCGGTCTACACCGAGGTGATGGCGGCCGTGGTCTCGATGCTGATCGGCACGCAGTGGGGCTTCTCGACCCTGATCTGGGGCGTCGTCGAGGGGCTCGGCGCCGAGCTCGTCTTCGCGGCGTTCCTCTACTCGTCCTTCCGCCTCCACGTCGCCCTCCTCGCCGGGGCCGGCGCGGGCGTCGCGGTCGCCCTGCTCGACACCTCGTTCTCGTCGATCGCCGCGACCGCCGTCGAGTTCAAGGTCGTCTACGGCATCAGCGCGGTCGTCTCCGGGGTCGTCCTGGCCGGCCTGCTCTCCTGGCTCGCCGCCCGGGGGCTCGCCCGCACCGGCGCGCTCAGCCGCTTCGCCTCCGGCCGCTCGGCCGAGGCACGCGTCTGAGCATCGCGACCTCGACGACGTGACCGCCTCCCCCGGCGCCCGGGTCGACGCCCGCGGCTGGGGGTGGCGGCACGCCGGCCGGATCCTCCCGGCCGTGTCCGAGCTCGACCTGGTCGTCGAGCCGGGCGAGCGCGTGCTCCTGCTGGGCGCCTCCGGGGCCGGCAAGTCCACGCTGCTGGCCGGGCTCGCCGGCGTGCTGGGCGGCGACGACGAGGGCGACGCCCGCGGCGAGCTGCTCGTCGACGGGCGGCCCCCGGCCGAGCAGCGCGGCCGCGTCGGGCTGGTGCTGCAGGACCCTGACTCGCAGGTCGTCCTCGCCCGCGTCGGCGACGACGTGGCCTTCGGCTGCGAGAACATCGGCGTCCCGCGCGACGAGACGTGGCGCCGCGTCGACGACGCCCTCGACGCCGTCGGGCTCGACCTGCCTCGCTCGTGGCCGACGGCCCAGCTGAGCGGCGGGCAGAAGCAGCGCCTCGCGCTCGCCGGTGCGCTCGCGATGCGACCGGGGCTGGTGCTGCTCGACGAGCCGACGGCGAACCTCGACCCCGAGGGCGTCGTCGAGGTGCGCGACGCCGTCGCCCGGGTGGCCGAGCGGACCGGTGCGACGCTCGTCGTCGTCGAGCACCGCGTCTCGGTCTGGTTGCCCGTCGTCGACCGCGTCGTCGTGCTGGCGGCCGGCGGGGGAGTCCTCGCCGACGGTGCCCCCGAGGAGGTGCTCGACCGGCAGCGCGGACGGCTCACGGAGGCGGGGGTGTGGGTCCCCGGGGTCGTGCCGGAGCCGCCCGTCCGGCGTCGCGTCTCCTCGCGGGCCCCGCTGCTCGAGGCTGCGGGGCTGGCGGTGGGCCACCGCGGCCCGCGCGGCCGTGCCGTGGCCTCCGACATCGACCTGACGGTCCACGACGCCCGCACGCTGGCCGTGACCGGCCCCAACGGCGCGGGCAAGTCGACGCTCGCCCTGACGCTCGCCGGCCTGCTCGCCCCGGTCTCCGGCGAGCTGCGTGCCACGCCCGAGCTCGCGGCCGGGGCGGGCGAGGCACCAGTGCGGTGGCGCTCGCGCGAGCTGCTCACCCGGATCGGCACGGTGTTCCAGGACCCGGAGCACCAGTTCCTCACCCCCACCGTGCGTCGCGAGCTGGCGGTCGGGCCGGAGGCGCTCGGCGAGCCGGCCGCACAGGTCGCCGAGCGCGTCGACGAGCTGCTGGCCCGCCTCCGGCTCGACCACCTCGCCGGCGCGAACCCGTTCACGTTGTCCGGGGGCGAGAAGCGGCGCCTGTCGGTGGCGACCGTCCTCGCCTCGCGGCCCCGCCTCCTCGTGCTCGACGAGCCGACCTTCGGGCAGGACGCCCGCACCTGGCGCGAGCTCGTGGCTCTGCTGGCGGCGCTCGTCGACGAGGGCCGCAGCGTCGTCGCGGTCACGCACGACGCCGAGTTCGTCGCCGCGCTGGCCGACGACGTGGTCGTCCTCGAGCGGCCCGTCGTCGCCGAGGGGTCACGATGAGCCTGCTCGAGGCGGTCGAGACCGACCGCGTCGTCGGGCGGGTCAACCCCGTCGCGAAGCTGCTCGCCGCGCTCGTCGTGTCGGTCGTGCTGCTGCTCTCGATCGACTGGGTGTCGGCGGGGGTGGCGCTCGGTCTCGAGCTGCTGCTGCTGCCCTGGGCGGGGCTCTCGGCGAGACAGCTGCTCCGGCGGACCGCGCCGCTCTGGATCGCCGCGCCGACGTCGGTCGTCGTCACGGTGCTCTACGGCCGCGACGACGGCGCCGTGCTGCTGCAGTTCTGGTGGATCAGCGTGACGGAGGGGTCCGTCTCGTTGGCCTTCGCCATCGGCCTGCGCATCCTCGCGGTCGGCATCCCCGGCATCGTCCTCCTGGCCACGACCGACCCCACCGACCTCGCCGACGGCCTCGCCCAGGTGCTGCGGCTGCCGGCGCGGTTCGTGCTCGGCGGCCTCGCGGGCCTCCGGCTGGCGGGGCTCTTCGCGGACGACTGGCGTCAGCTGGCCCTCGCCCGTCGGGCGCGCGGCGTCGCCGACGCGCGCGGCCCGGTCGCCGCCGCACGTCGCCTCGCCGGGCAGGCGTTCGCGCTGCTCGTCCTGTCGGTGCGGCGCGGGAGCAAGCTCGCGACGGCGATGGAGGCGAAGGGCTTCGGCTCGGACACGGCGCGCACCTGGGCCCGGCCGTCGACCGTGGGGCTGCGGGACGCCGTGCTGGTCGCGATCGGCGTGCTCATCGCGGCGGCTGCCGTCACGGCCGCGGTGCTCGCGGGGACGTGGGAGCTCGTCCTTGCCTGAGGAGGGGGCGGCCGACGTGGGCCAGCCCGACGCCGACGCGCGTCGTGTCGTCGTCGACCTGCTGAGGAGGGCGCAGGAGGCGCGGGTCGGCCAGGACCGCGTCGTGCTGCTGGTCGACGGCCGGTCGGGCTCGGGCAAGACCACGTTGGCGCGTCACCTGGTCGATGCGTGGCCGGTCGACCGGCTCGGGCCGGTCCAGCTCGTCCACCTCGACGACGTGTACCCGGGGTGGCACGGGCTCGAGGCGGCGTCGCGGGTGGTCGAGTCGACGATCCTCGCGGCGGCGGACCCGGGGTGGACGACGTGGGACTGGGAGCACGGCGTGCCGGGGGAGCGGCGGACGCTCGACCCGGCTGTGTCGGTGGTCGTCGAGGGCGCCGGGGCGCTGACCCGCGCCTCCTCCGCCCTGGCGACGCTGCGTGTCTGGCTCGACCTGGTTGACGAGACGCGGCGGGCCCGTGCGCTGGGGCGCGACGGCGCGACCTACGAGCCGTGGTGGGACGTCTGGGCCGAACAGGAGGAACGTCACCTCGCGGCCGAGTCCCCGCGGGAGCTCGCCGACGTCGTCGTCCAGGTCGAGGTCGGGGCCGTGGTCGACCGGGACGGGACGGGACGGGTCACGGGATGACGCCCTCCGCACGGAGCAGCTCGCCGAGCACCGGGGACGCGGCCTGCTGGAAGACCCTCGTGAGGTGCACCCTGTCCTGCTTGACGGGGGCGGTCCCGACGAAGGCCGGGCAGAGCTGCCCGAGGCACGTCACGGGCAGGGTGTCGACGACGTGTCCGCCGACGGCCTCGACCGTGGCCCGGTCGGACGTGGCCCTGGCGTGCCACGTCGACGACGGCCGGCTGATGCAGTCGGCCGGCGTGCTCACCCGCGTGTAGCACGAGGCGATGTCGGCATCGTCCGGCGGCGGGGCGAGCACGGCGACGGACCCCGCCGACGCGGCCAGCTCCGTGACCACGGGCTCGAAGCCCGCTGCCCAGCGGGCCGGCGTCACCGGGCCGGCGCCCACCTCGTCGAAGTCCTGGTAGGAGTTCGTCACGAGCACCACGTCCGGTCGCATCTCGGCGATCACGGCGCGTGCGGCCTGCTTGTGCGCTCGACAGGTCTCGACGTTCCGAGCGACGTCGTTCTCGATCGTCAGATCGACGAACGGGCAGGCGAACTTCGCCTGGACGACCAGCTGCCAGCCGCTGCCCGGCGCCTCGGCCAGGTCGGCGAGGGCGTCGACCCAGTGCATCGCCGTCGAGTCGCCGACGAGCACGACCGTCATCCCGTCGGCGGCCCCGAACGTGCAGTCCGACCGCGAGAGCCCCCGTGCCTCGGCGTCGCCGCACGCCAGTCGGGGGCCGCTCTCGCGGGCCCCCTCGAGGACGGCCTCGACGGTCGGTTGCAGGGTCGGCCACGTGGTCGCCTGGAGCGCGGCACGGATCTGCTCCCGCCACGCGGCCGTGAGGGGCGCATCGGGCTCGTCCCCGGGGTCGGCAGCCTCGTGCCCCGTGCCGGCGGCACCTCCCTCCCGTCCCGACGCGGAGGCCTCCTCGACCTCGAGGAGGGGCGGCGGAGCGGTGACGGGCGCGGTCGACCCGAGGGCGAGGGCGACCGCCACGAGACAAGCCGTCACGAGGACGGCGACCCCGCCCCGGACGCCGACCCTGGCGTGACGTCGCCGCCAGGCGCGCCAGGCCTTGCCTGCCGGGTCGGCGGAGAAGAGGGGCGAGTCGATCAGGGGCCGCTCGACGAGGTGGTAGCTGATCACCGACAGCAGGAGGGTCGCCACGACCACGACGGGCCACAGCGTGGAGGGCTCGTCGCCGAGCAGGGCCGTGGCGAGCACCAGCACCACGAAGTGCCAGAGGTACACGGAGTACGAGAGGTCGCCGAGCGCGAGGACGGGCCGCGTCGTCAGCGGGCCGAGCCGCGGGGGCCGCGCGGCGCCCGTCCCGGCGGCGAGCACGAGGAGGGTCGACACCACGGGCAGGAGGGCGCCGGGTGCGGGGAACCCGGCAGCGGGGTCCGTGCCGAGCGCGGCGACGGCGATGCCGGCGAGGCCCACGACGGCGAGGAGCGGTCGGCACCAGGCCGGCAGGCGAGCCGCCCCGGCGGCGCACGTCGCGAGGAGGCCGCCCGCCGCGAGTTCCCACGCGCGGGTCGCGGTCGAGAAGTAGGCGAGGGTCGGCGCCTGGGCCGTCTGGGCGAGCGCGAGCGCGAAGGAGGCGCTGCCCACGACCGCGAGGACGGCACCGAGGGCGAGGCGCGGCGTGCCGCGCCGGCGGCGACCTGCCCCCGCGACGAGGACGACGACCACCAGCGGCCACACGAGGTAGAACTGCTCCTCGACGGCGAGCGACCAGTAGTGCTGGAAAGGCGAGACGGGCCCCTGCGAGGCGAAGTAGTCGGTGCCCTGGGCGGCGAAGTGCCAGTTGGCGACCGACAGCCCGGACCAGGCCGCGTCGACGAGCACGCCCGGCGTCCGGCCGGGACCGAGCAGCGCCCAGGAGGCGACCGTCCCGGCGACGAGGACGACCAGGCTCGCCGGGAGGATCCTCTTCGCGCGCCGGCGCCAGAACGCCCCCAGCGAGACGCGTCCCGTGCGGTCCGCCTCCTTCAGCAGGAGGCCGGTGATGAGGAACCCGGACAGGACGAAGAAGACGTCGACGCCGACGAAGCCGCCCGTGGGCCGTCCGGTCACGTGCTCGGCGACGACCACGGCCACCGCCACCGCGCGGAGGGCCTGGACGTCGTCGCGGAGCCCGGGGCGTCCAGACGGCGGGCGGCCAGGGCGCACGACAGGCGGTCCGCCCCTGCGGTGCTGGTCGGGTCCGGCCGTGTTCCGGTGGGTGGCGTACAGGATGTCCTCCGATGATGGTGATGAGGCATATATTACCCAGTCGCGTATAAATTGTGGTCATGTGCCCTCGACCCGACCGTCCGACCCTCCCGCCGTCGCTCCCCGGCGACCGTCCCGTCCCGGTGCGGACGCGACGCGGCTTCCTCGCCGCGGGCGCGCTCGCCGCCGGCGCGCTCGCCGTCTCGTCCCGGTCGACGTCGGCGCTCGCCGCGGAGGGCAGCAGCGCTGACGGGGGCGTCGCCGACCGGAGCGCCGCCGACGCGGACGGTGCCGGCGGGCCGGTCGTCTCCGTGGCCGATCCGTCCACGGGCGTCGACGTGCGCGACCACGGGGCGAGGGCCGACGGCCGCTCCGACGACACCGCGGCCTTCGCCGCGGCGATCGCCGCGGCGGCTGCCGTGCGCGGCCGCGTGCTCGTCCCTGCGGGCACCTACGTCGTCGACTCCGTGACCGTCCCGCTGCTCGTCAAGGTCGTGGGCGTGGGGGCCGACGTGAGCCGCTACGGGGCGAGCACCGACGGAGGCGTCAACCTGCGTCACCTCGCCACGTCCGGCCGGCCCATGATCGTCGTCGACGGCAACGGGGTGAGCCTCGAGAACCTCACCCTGCAGGCGAACGGGTCGTCCGCACCGCTGCTCGAGGTCGTCAACGGCTTCGAGTCCCGGTTCGATCGCGTCCATCTGTCCAACGTGGCCGGCACCGCGCTCCTCGTGCACCGGGTGAACAACAACCTGTGGACAGACCTCTTCGTCAACAACTGCGGCGGGGACGACGAGGCGGCCGTCGTCGTGAAGTCGCCGACGGCGCCCGGGACGAACACGAACACGTTCACGTGCGTGAACCTCCACATCGAGGGCAGCGCCAACGTCGCCCTCGATCTCGCGTGGGGTCCGACGTCCGACTTCTTCGTCGAGTTCGTGCGCCTCGTGGCACCGCACATCGAGACGCTGCAGCAGGCGGCCGGCACCGACGCGACGATCCGCATCGGGAACGTGCGGCAGGTCGAGTTCGTGGCCCCGACGATCTACGGCGGGCCAGGACCCCTCATCGAGCACGGGGAGCAGCGCCGGCGCGGGGTGCCGCTCGACGGCGGCGTGCGTGTCGTCGGCGGGGCGCTGCTCGGGGCCGACCCGGAACGCGTCACGGCGAGCGAGACCCTGGTGCGCCTCACGAAGGGCGACGACTTCTGGCTGGTGGGCACGCGCCTGGGGCGGTTCACGGTCTCGGGCGTCAGCCTCGGGCCCGACTACGGTTCCCGGTTCGGGGTGGATCCGTCCACCCGCATCGACGCCGTCGGGTCCGCCGTGGCCGTCGCCGACCGCCGGACCGTGGCCGGACGACCCGAGTGGTCGGCGCCCGGCGACGTGGTGGTGGGCAGGCGGCTGAGGGGTTCCGACGCCGGGGCGGGCCTCACCACGTCGGTCCAGGGCAGGAACGGCCTCGGGGCGCCGGAGGCGACCGTCTCGGGATCTGACATGCGCGGCACGCTCTCGTTCGGCTCGGGCGCGGTGCCCCGGGCGGGTGGCCAGGTCAGGGTGCGCTTCGCTGCTCCCTACGCCGCGCCTCCGGTGGTCGTCCTCACCCCGGCGACGTCGCGGGCCGCGACGTCGGGTGCCTTCGTGACGACGACGCCCGACGGTTTCGTCCTCGAGACGGCCACGGCCCTGCCCGCGGGCCTCCTCGGCGACGCACTTCGCTTCTCGTTCCACGTCGTGGGCTGAGCCCGGCGGGGCTGGGCGGCCCCGTCGTCGAGTGCTAGGCCCAGCCGAGCTCGTGCAGCTGGTCGTCGTCGATGCCGTAGAAGTGCGCGATCTCGTGGACGAGCGTGACGTGGATCTCGTCGCGGAGCTCGTCCTCGGTGTCGACGACGGCGAGGTGCGGCTCGCGGTAGAGGATGATCCGGTCGGGCAGCTCGCCGAAGCCGTAGGTGCCTCGCTCGGTGAGGGCGACGCCGTCGTAGAGGCCGAGCAGGTCGAGGGAGCCGTCCTCGGGGCGGTCGTCGGTCACGAAGACGACGTTGTCGAGGCCGTCGACCATGTCGTCGGGCAGCTCGTCGAGCTCGGCCACCACCAGCTCGTCGAACCGCGCGAGGCTCAGCGTCGCCGGGTCGATGCCCGCCGCTGCCGCCGCGCCCTCCACTGTCTCGTCGTCCACCCGCCCAGCGTCCCACAGCCCCCTGGGCGCCGATGGCGGCCGCCGGGTCCCCACGCAAGAGCGACGAACCGTCGCGGAACATCGCGTCGCCTTGTCGCTTCCGAGCAGCGTCGCCGCAGCAACGAGCGAAGCGACGTTGCCCTCCAGCGGTGCACCCGCCCGGCCACCTACGACGTCTTCGACGCGGAACGCGTCGAAGACAAGAAGGCACGGAACCCCAAAAAGGCCCTGCCGAGTAGGGCAGGGCCTTTCCATTGGGGGTGAGTAACGGGGCTTGAACCCGCGGCCTCCTAGACCACAACCAGGCGCTCTACCAGCTGAGCTATACCCACCATGCGCGACTGCCGGAGCGATCGCAACGAGAAGACTCTACTACAGCCGGGGCGCCCATTCGTCCACGACGGCCTTCGAGATCGCCTGGACGTCGTCGGTGGTGGGGCCGGGATCGGCGACGAAGCCGGCGCGGCGGTAGTACTCGAGCTCGCGGATGGACTCGAGGATGTCGGCGAGGGCACGGTGGCCGCCGTGCTTCTGCGGCGCGTTGAAGTAGACGCGCGGGAACCAGCGGCGTGCCAGTTCCTTGATGGAGGACACGTCGACGCTGCGGTAGTGCAGGTGGCCGTCGACGCGGGGCATGTACTTGGCGAGGAACGCACGGTCGGTGCCGATGGTGTTGCCGGCCAGGGGCGCGTGCTGCTCGGTGGGGACGTACTTGAGGATGTACTCGAGCACCTCGTACTCGGCCTCGGCGAGGCTGGCGCCGTTCGGGATCTCATCGATCAGCCCGGAGGTCGTGTGCATCTCGGTGACGAAGTCGCCCATGTTGTCGAGGGCGGACTGGTCGGGCTTGATGACGATCGTGAAGCCGGGGTGGACGGGCACGAGGTCGAAGTCGGTGACGACGACGGCCACCTCGACCAGCTCGTCGACGGCGATGTCGAGGCCCGTCATCTCGCAGTCGATCCACACCAGTCGGTCGTTCGTCGTAGCCATGCGGCCACTCTAGTCCGGGCCTCCGGCACGGCCCGGCCCGCGCCTCCTCGTCCGGTGATCGAGGAGGCGCGGGCCGGGCAGGGCGGGCGGGCTGCGGCTACGAGACCTCGCCGGCCGAGATCGCCTCGGCCTCGACGCGGGTCGACTCGGGTCCGTCGTCGACGCGGCGCAGCGCGCGACGCCCCGCCAGGATGATCACGAGGCCGACGGCGACGCTCGCCGCGGCGAAGACGTAGGCGGCGCTCGGCGCGATGCTGTCGGCGAGCAGGGTGGCCACGGGCGGGGCGATCGCGCCGCCGATGAACCGGACGGCCGAGTACGCGCTCGAGGCCACCGAGCGGGGCAGGTCGGTCGCCTCCATCACGCTCTCGGTGAGCACCGTGTTGAGCACGCCCAGCACGAGGCCGCCGACGACGACGCAGGTGACGAGGGCCGCGGGCGTCCCGACGAACAGGGCCGCGGCGAGCAGGTCGAGAGTGAGCAGGGGGAGGGCGATGCGCAGCACCGTCGTCCGCTTCATCCGGGCGGTCAGCAGCGGGGCGACCCACACGGAGGTGATCGCGAGGCCGACGCCCCAGCCGAAGAAGGTGAGGCCGATGCCCATGGCGCCGAAGCCGAGCGGGTACGGGGTGTACGCCAGCAGGACGAAGAAGCCGATGTTGTAGAAGAACGCGGTCGCCGCGAGGGTGCCGAGGGCCGGCACGGCCAGGGCGCGGAACGGCGCCGAGAGCCTCGTGGGCGTCGGCTTCTCGATCGCGCCGCCCTTGAGGAACACCGCGATGGCGATGAACGCGATCGCCATGAGCACGGTGACGCCGAAGAACGGCCCACGCCAGCTCACCGAGCCCAGCAGGCCGCCGATGAGGGGGCCGATCGCGATGCCGAGGCCGAGGGCGGCCTCGTACAGGATGATGGCGGAGGCGGTGCCCCCGGAGGCGGCGCCCACGATAGTCGCGAGCGCGGTCGAGATGAAGAGGGCGTTGCCGAGGCCCCAGCCGGCACGGAAGCCGATGACCTCCCACACGTCGCCGCTCGTGGCCGCGAGCACGGCGAAGACGACGATCAGGGCGAGGCCGATCATGAGGGTCTTCTTGGCGCCGAGGCGGCTCGAGACCCAGCTGGTGAAGAACATCGCGATGCCGGTGACGGCCAGGTAGCTGGTGAAGAGCAGCTCGGTCTGCGTCGGGGTCGCCTTCAGCGACTCGGCGATGGCGGGGAGGATCGGGTCGACGAGGCCGATGCCCATGAAGGCGACGACGCAGGCGAACGCGATCGCCCAGACGGCGGTGGGCTGCTTGAGGATGCTCGGCTTCGCGGTGCCGGTGCCGGTGCCGGTGCCGGTACCGGTGCTCGCGGCCGGGCCGCGGCTCGCGGCGCTCATGCGGACACCGCCTCGGACGCGACGCGGGTGCTCAGCAGCTGGGCGGCGTGGTCGAGCACGCGCCACTCGTCGTCGTCCAGGTCGTCGAAGAGGTGGCCGAGCGCGGCCGCGAGCTGGCCCTTCCACTCGGCCAGCGCCTCCGTGCCCTTGGGGGTGATGGCGATGAGCCAGGCGCGGGAGTCGTCGACGTCGGCGATGCGGCGGACGAGCTCGTCGTCGGCCAGGCCGTGGATGAGCTTGGTCATCGTCGGCTGGCTGACGCGGCTCGTCCTGGCGAGGTCGCCGACGCGCATCGAGCCGTCGGTCGTGAGGATCGAGAGCGTGCGCCAGACGGCGGGCGAGGTCGTGCGGCCGGTCTCCTGCGCGGCGATCCGCGTCAGGCGATGGGTCGACGTCAGGAGGTTCTCCAGGATGTCGGTCGGCTGTGAAGTCATCCGGCAAGTGTATAGCCAATCTATATAGCTTGGCAATGTGAACCGGCTCGGCGATTGGAAGGGGCGGATGCCGGGGGAGGCGCGCTCAAGCTGGACGCGGGATCGGTGCCTCCTGGTAGAACGGCTCCATGACAGACAGCAAGCCCACCGTGGCCGAGGGATCCGAGTACGTCGTCTTCTTCGAGGGCGGCCCGAGCGACGGCCGGACCGACACGCGCATCAGCACCAACGGTTCCTACGACGAGGAGATCGTCGACTACGTCCTCGTCGAGGGCATCGAGACCGGCTTCGTCTACACGGCCCGCGAGGCCAAGATGAACGCGGACCAGCTCCAGGTCCACTACGAGCTCGACGAGAAGGACAGCGACCCCGTCGACGACCTCGAGAACCGAGGCGACCGTACCGACCAGGCCGGCTCCGTCTGAGCTCGGTCCGGCACGACACGAGGAGGCGCGAGGGAACATTCCCCCGCGCCTCCTCGTTGTCCCGGCCATGAAGCTCGAGCTGTACACGTCCGCGTTCTGTGCTCCCTGCCACGCGGCCCGCGCCGTGGTGGCCGAGGCTCAGGCTCTCGTCCCTGCCCTCGTGGTCGACGAGGCGGACGTCGCCGCGCGTGCCGACCAGGCCGAGGCGCGGGGCATCACGAGCACGCCGACCATGATCGTGCTGACCGACGACGGCACGGAGGTGTTCCGCGCGGCGGGTGCACCTCGCCTCGACCAGGTGCTGAGCGCACTGGCCCTCGCCGTCTGACGGCGTCGCCGCCCGGGCGGACCGGACCCACGCGCTATCGTGGAGGCACGCCCTCGTAGCTCAGCGGATAGAGCAGGAGCCTTCTAATCTCTTGGTCGCAGGTTCGATTCCTGCCGAGGGCACCGTGTCGTGATCCACGTGGTGCTTCTCATCTCTTGGTCGCAGGTTCGATTCCTGCCGAGGGCACCTACGCGTCGGGCGTCGTCCGACGACGGACGTCCTGGGCGCTGACCTGCTGGCCGTAGGAAGTCGTGTCTGGGTCGGAGTCCGTGTCGTCGTCGGGCGACTGGGTCACGACCCCCGTGGTGCGGGTCTCGGACGGGGCCTCGCGAGCCGGGGCCGGCTCGTCGGCGGGACGGGTCGCGGGGGAGGCCGGCGCGCGCCACTGCTCGTAGGCCGGCGCGGCGGTCTGCGCGGGCTGCGCCGACGTGGTCGGTCGTGCGTCGCGGGAGGCCGCGGCTGCTTGCTCAGCGTCCCAGGCCTTCTGTCGTGCGTCGAGGCCCTTGTCGACGTCCGCCTCCTCGTAGCTCCACCGCTCGAGGTCGGCCCGGAACAGCTTCTTCGCACGGCCGGGCTTGTTCTGCCACTCGATCAGTCGGTCGCGCAGCTCGTCGAGGGCGTGCCCCGAGTCGTAGCTGAAGCTGGCGGAGTTGCGCTTGAGCTCCGCGATCTCGTGCTCGGCCCAGCTGGCCGCGGTGCCGGCTCCGGACACCGGCAGCAGGCGGAGCCGCACCTCGCTCTCCTGGGCGAGGTGGTCGGCGTAGGCGCGCTCCTCCGGCCCGAGCGAGCTCCAGATCGCCGCCTTGCGAGCGGCCGAGACGATGCCGGCGACCGCTGTGGCCTTCGCCTCGTCGTCGTGCATCGCGACCACGCGGCGCATGGCCGCGCGGCCGATCAGGGCGGCGAGCACGCCCGCCAGGACGATGGCCACGAAGGGCACGACGGCCCCGCTGACGATGCGCCACCCGGCGTCCGACGACGCCCACTCCACGAAGCTGTTCCACCACTGCATGCGGCGAACTCTACAGCTGAGGTCGAAGGTCGAGCGGGCACGGACGGGAGGCTGCCGAGCGTGTCGCGCGCAGCGTGCCGTGCTCAGGCGAACCGGAAGCAGTCCGTGGCGTCGGACCGGCTCCAGAACTCGCCGATCTCGACGAACCGACGCTCGCGGGCGACGAAGCGCTTGGCGCGCCAGCGGTCACCGAGCGGGTCGTCGAGCCGCTCGACGTAGCCGAGCACCTCGCCCCCGGCCCGGGTGACCCGAGCGAGGTCGTCGCGGACCTGCACCAGGCGGAGGCCGCCGCGGGTCTCGGTGAGGGCCTCGCGCGTCGCCGGCACGGCGGGTGTCGTCGTGGCGGCGCGGGTGGCGTCGGGACTGAGGATCGTGGTGCTCGTGAGGGTCACGTGGTGCTCCTGAGGGTCATCCGGCCGATGCTGTCGAGGACGAGGTCGACGGTACGGACGACCACCGACATCGACGACGCCGCCCGCTCCCTCGGGGAGCGGGCGGCGTGACGGTGCGGACCGGGAAGACCCCGCGTCTCAGCGGTCGGTGCCGTCCACCGCGAACGGCTCGATCGCGGCGATCTCGTCGTCGCTCAGCGCCGCCCCGTGCAGGGCGTCGAGGCTGTCGTCGAGCTGCGCGACCGACGACGCGCCGATGAGCGCGCTGGTCACGGCCGGCTGGCGCAGCACCCAGGTCAGGGCGAGCTGGGCGAGCGACTGGCCGCGCGCCTCCGCGATCTCGTTCAGCCCGCGCACGCGCTCGAGGTAGGTCTCGTCGAGGGCGTCCTCGGTGAACCAGCGCCCCTCGGCGGCGCGCGACCCGGCCGGGGCCTTGCCCGAGAGGTACCTGTTCGTCAGCAGGCCGCCGGCGAGCGGCGAGAAGACGATCGAGCCGACGCCGTTCTCGAGCAGGGTGTCGAAGAGCCCCTGCTCGGGCGCGCGGTCGAACATGTTGTAGCGCGGCTGGTGGATGAGCAGCGGCACGCCCTCGTCGGCGAGGGCGTCGATCGCCGCCTGCGTCTGCTCGGGGCCGTAGTTCGAGATCCCCGCGTAGAGCGCCTTGCCCTGGTGCACGGCCGTCGCGAGGGCGCCCATCGTCTCCTCGATCGGCGTCTCGGGGTCGGGGCGGTGCGAGTAGAAGACGTCGACGTAGTCGAGGCCGGTGCGCTCGAGGCTGGCCTCGAGCGAGTTCAGCAGGTACTTGCGCGAGCCGCCGTCGCCGTACGGCCCGGGGCGCATGTCGTAGCCGGCCTTCGTGGAGATCACGAGCTCGTCGCGGTAGGGCACGAGGTTCGCCGCGTGGATGCGGCCGAACTGCTCCTCCGCCGAGCCGTAGGGCGGCCCGTAGTTGTTCGCGAGGTCGAAGTGGGTGACGCCGCGGTCGAAGGCGCGCAGCACGATGTCGCGCTGCGTCTCGAGGGCGCGGTCGGTGCCGAAGTTGTTCCAGAGGCCGAGGGAGATGCGGGGCAGCTTGAGGCCGCTGCGCCCGGTGCGGACGTAGTCCAGCTTCGAGTACCGCTCGTCGTCGGCGACGTAGGGAGTGAAGGGTGATCTCATGTCGTCAGCCTAGGGCGGGAGTACCCTCGCCGACATGACCACGTTCGTGCTCGCCGGCGGCTGCTTCTGGTGCCTCGACGCGGTGTTCCGCACCCTCGACGGGGTCTCGGCGGTCGTGTCCGGCTACACGGGCGGCCGGACGGCGCACCCCTCGTACGACGACGTCTGCACGGGGACGACCGGGCACGCCGAGGCGGTCGCGGTGACGTTCGACCCTGCGGTGCTCCCGGCCGACGTCGTGCTCGACGTGTTCTTCACGCTGCACGACCCGCGGCAGCTCGACCGACAGGGCGCCGACGTCGGCACGCAGTACCGCTCGGCCATGTTCGCCGCCGACGACGCGCAGGTCGAGCTGTTCGAGGCGGCCCACGACCGTGCGGCCGAGACGTGGGGCGGAGGCGTCGTCACCACGGTCGAGCGACTCGGCCCGTGGTTCGAGGCCGAGCCCGAGCACCAGGACTTCTTCGAGAAGAACCCGGGCCAGGGCTACTGCACCGCGGTCGCCCTGCCCAAGGTGACGAAGGTCCGCAAGAGCTTCGCGAGGTGGGTGCTCGCGACCTGAGCGCGCGTCGCGCAGCTGCGCGACGCGCTCGATGATCCACTGCAGAGAGGACGGTGCTCGACGATGAGCGACCAGACCAGCACGACCAGCACGACCAGCACGACGGACACGAGCAGCACGAACGACGCCGCGGACTCCGCCGGCCAGACCTGGGTCGCCGTTGGCCCCGCGGGGACCGTCGGGTCGATCGGGCGCACCGGGGGCGGCTTCGTGGTCCGCCTCGCCGCCCGTTCGGAGCAGAGCGGCGAGTACCCGACCCTGGCCGTGGCCAAGAGCGCGCTCTTCGCCGCCCTCGGCCCGGGCGCCGACTACCCGGAGTTCCACGAGCACTGATCTCCCTGGGGGGCGGCCTTCGTCCCTCCCCGTCGCGGCGGGCCGGGCACTCCCTCCACAAGGAGGCGCGGTGCCCGCTCGCCCACCGGCCCGGTCCCGTGAGACTCCCCGCATGACAGACACCATCACCCTCACCGGGATCATCGCCACCGACCCTCGCGTCGTCACCACCGAGGCCGGCCTCGACATCGCCAGCTTCCGGCTCGCCTCCACCCACCGGCGCTTCGACCGCGTCAAGGACGAGTGGGTCGACGGCGACACGAACTGGTACACCGTCACCGCCTTCCGGGCGCTCGGTGCCAACGCGGGGCAGAGCCTCCACAAGGGCGAGCGGGTCGTCGTCCTCGGCCGCCTCCGCGTCCGTGCATGGGAGGCCGGCGACAAGTCGGGCACGACCGTCGAGGTCGACGCGGACGCGATCGGCCACGACCTGCGCTGGGGCCGCTCGGCGTTCGTCCGCTCGACGTCGGCTGCGGCGGCCCCCTCGGGCCCGTCCGAGGCGGCCGCAGGAGGCGCGGCGGGCGACGCCGCGACCTCTCCCGGCGCCGAGTCGCCCGCCTCGTCCGGCGGGTGGGCCACGGACGGCGGCCCTGCCGTCGACGAGCTGGCCCCCTCGGCGGCCGGCACCCCCGGAGAGGCTGCGCGCCACGAACCCGCCGACGCCGTCGACCGGGTGGGCGTGCCGCCCTTCTGACCCGCCGGGGGCGTCGGCATCCGACCCCGGCCCGCGTCGTAGGATCGTCACGGCCCTGACCGGGCCCGCCGAGGAAGGCCCCCCGTGACCCGTCTCCCACTCGTCGCCCTGCGCGCGGGCGCCGTCGTGCTCGTCGCCGCCGCGCTCGCCGGCTGCACGTCGGGCGAGACCGCCCCGAGCCCCGCGCCGACCACGGACGGCGCGACGCCCGTGCCCGACCCGACGCTCACGGCCGACTCCACGACCGACGAGGCGAAGGCGTTCTTCGACATGACGGTGTCGCGCCACCTCGACGGCGGCGGAGCCGGCGACGGCCGCACGATCGTCGACACGCTCACGGCGGCGGGCTTCGACAAGGCGGCCATGCAGGTGACCCCGGACTCGACGTCGATCGGGCGCGCGGCCGACACCGTGCAGTTCTCGGTGCTCTGGGGCAGCGACTGCCTCGTGGGCCAGACCGGGGCGACCGGGTTCGCCAGCGAGGTCGCGCCCGTCCTCGGCACCGGGTCCTGCCTGGTCGGCACCACCCGCACGATCGACTGGTGACGGCGCCTCACCGATAGACTGGTGGGCATGGCCGAATACATCTACTCCATGGTCCGTGCCCGCAAGGCGGTCGGCGACAAGCTGATCCTCGACGACGTGACCATGTCGTTCATCCCCGGCGCCAAGATCGGCGTCGTCGGCCCCAACGGTGCCGGCAAGTCCACGATCCTCAAGATCATGGCCGGGCTCGACACCCCCAGCAACGGCGAGGCCAAGCTCTCGCCCGGCTACACCGTCGGCATCCTCATGCAAGAACCGGAGCTCGACGAGACGAAGAGCGTCCTCGAGAACGTGCAGGAGGGCGTCGGCCCGATCAAGCAGAAGCTCGACCGCTTCAACGAGGTGTCGGCCGCGATGGCCGAGCCCGACGCCGACTTCGACGCGCTGCTCGCCGAGATGGGCACCCTGCAGGAGGAGATCGACGCGGCCGACGCGTGGGATCTCGACTCCCAGCTCGAGCAGGCCATGTCCGCCCTGCGGACGCCTCCGGGCGACGCCGAGGTCGCGAACCTCTCGGGCGGTGAGAAGCGCCGCGTCGCGCTCTGCAAGCTGCTGCTGCAGAAGCCCGACCTGCTGCTCCTCGACGAGCCCACCAACCACCTCGACGCCGAGAGCGTGCTCTGGCTCGAGCAGCACCTCAGCAAGTACCCGGGCGCCGTCCTCGCCGTGACGCACGACCGGTACTTCCTCGACCACGTGGCCGAGTGGATCGCCGAGGTCGACCGTGGTCGCCTCTACCCCTACGAGGGCAACTACTCGACCTACCTCGAGAAGAAGGGCGAGCGCCTCCAGGTGCAGGGCAAGAAGGACGCGAAGCTCGCCAAGCGCCTCTCGTCCGAGCTCGAGTGGGTGCGCAGCAACGCCAAGGGCCGCCAGGCCAAGTCGAAGGCGCGTCTCGCCCGCTACGAGGAGATGGCGACCGAGGCCGAGCGCACGAGGGTCCTCGACTTCGAGGAGATCGTGATCCCCGTCGGGCCGCGTCTCGGCTCGCAGGTCATCGACGCGAAGAAGCTGCGCAAGCAGTTCGGCGAGCGGGTGCTGATCGACGACCTCACCTTCACGCTGCCCCGCAACGGCATCGTCGGGGTCATCGGCCCGAACGGCGTCGGCAAGACCACGCTCTTCAAGACGATCGTCGGCCTCGAGCCCCTCGACGGCGGCGACCTGCGGGTCGGCGAGACGGTCGACATCTCGTACGTCGACCAGAGCCGTGGCGGCATCGACGCGAACAAGAACCTGTGGGAGGTCGTGTCCGAGGGCCACGACTACATCACGGTCGGCAAGACGGAGATCCCCTCGCGGGCCTACGTCTCGCAGTTCGGCTTCAAGGGCCCGGACCAGCAGAAGAAGGCCGGGGTGCTCTCCGGCGGTGAGCGCAACCGCCTCAACCTGGCCCTGACCCTCAAGCAGGGCGGCAACCTCCTCCTGCTCGACGAGCCCACCAACGACCTCGACGTCGAGACCCTGGGCAGCCTCGAGAACGCGCTGCTCGAGTTCCCCGGCTGCGCCGTGGTCATCACCCACGACCGGTGGTTCCTCGACCGGATCGCGACGCACATCCTCTCGTGGGAGGGCCTGAACGACGACGGCACCCCCAACTGGTACTGGTTCGAGGGCAACTTCGAGTCGTACGAGGAGAACAAGATCGAGCGTCTCGGCGCCGACGCGGCGAAGCCCAGCTCCGCCACGTACCGCAAGCTGACGCGCGACTGAGATGACCCGCCTGCACGTGCCGACCCGGGTCCGCTGGAGCGACCTGGACGCGTACCGGCACGTGAACAACGCGTCGATGCTGCGCCTCCTCGAGGAGGCGCGCATCGACGCGTTCTGGGTCTCGGACGGCACGGTCGGCGAGACGTCGGGCGCGGCCGTGCTCGACGGCCGGCCGGACGCCGCCACGATGACCCTCATCGCGCGACAGGAGCTCGAGTACCTGGTGCCGGTGCCGTACCTCCGAGCGCCCCTCGACGTGCAGATCTGGATCGGCCGTCTCGGGGGCGCCAGCCTCGAGGTCTGCTACGAGGTCTGGTCGCCCGCAGCGGTCGAGCCTGCCGTGCTCTACACGAAGGCGTCGACCTCGATCGTCCTCGTCGACACGGCGTCGGGGACGCCGCGACGCATCACCGAGGACGAGCGGGCCGCCTGGACGCCGTTCGTCGAGGACCCGCTGACGTTCCGACGTCGCTGATCCGGCCCGTGAGCCGTCGATCCGGGCCCTGAGCCGCTGCTCGCGGCCGTCGACCGCTCGGCCGGGTCAGGCGCGGGGGACCCGCACCATCCCCTCCTGGGCGACGCTCGCGACGAGCGTCCCCGAGCGGTCGTAGATGCGCCCGAGGGAGAGCCCGCGGCCGCCGACGGCAGTGGGGGACTCCTGCACGTAGAGCAGCCACTCGTCGACGCGGGCCGGGCGGTGCCACCACATGGCGTGGTCGAGGCTCGCGACCTTGAGCCCGGGCGTCACGAGCGGCACGCCGTGGCGCCGGTAGATCGGCTCGAGCAGGGTGTAGTCGCTGGCGTACAGCAAGGAGGCGCGGTGCAGGTCGGGGTCGTCGGGCAGCGTCCCCGTCGCGCGCAGCCACACGGCCTGGTGCTCGACCCGCGCGCCCTCGACGCTGAAGTAGACCGGCGACGGCACGTGACGCATGTCGAACGCACGATCGGCCGCCCAGGCCTGGGCGATCGGGTGGTCGACGGCGCCGAGCAGCTCGGCGTCGCTCGGCACGTCCTCCGGCTCGGGCAGGCCGTCGGGCATGGCGACCTGGTGCTCGAGGCCGTCGTCCGGCGTCTGGAAGGACGCGATCATCGAGAAGATCGGCAGTCCGTCCTGGGACGCCTGCGTCCGGCGGGTGGCGAACGACCGACCGTCGTGGATGCGGTCGACCGTGAACGTGATGGGGATCGTGAGGTCGCCCGGCCGGAGGAAGTACCCGTGCAGCGAGTGGACGGGTCGGTCGCCGACGATGGTCCGCTGGGCGGCGACGAGCGCCTGCGCCATGACCTGCCCGCCGAAGACCCGGCCGAGCGGCTCGGGCTGCGACGTGCCGGTGAAGACGTCCTGCCCGCCGACGATGCCGGCCGGGGCGAGGTCGAGGGTGGCGAGCAGGTTCTGCAGGGGATCGGCGCTCATCCGATGTAGTTTAGGGGGCCGATGAGCCGTACATTCGCCCTCCCCGATTCCCTGTCCCTCAGCGACCTCGCGACCTTCCTGGGCCGTGCCGGCCGTGTCGAGGACGGCTCCGTGCGCCTCGTCGCCGGCTCCGGCGTCCTCGCGGTGTACGCCGCCGTCTTCTACCCGCTGGGGCTGCTCGACTCGAGCCCGACGGTGCTGGGCCTCCGCACCTTCCAGCTCGACGACGCCCCCGAGTTCGACGCGGTGGTCCCCGTCCGCTCGCTCAAGGAGCGGCTCGTCCGGCTGCAGAACGACGTCGTCGACCCGACGGCGCCCGTGACGGTCACCCTGCCGAT
The DNA here is from genome assembly GCF_004364285.1 of Frigoribacterium sp. PhB116. Taxonomy (GTDB): domain Bacteria; phylum Actinomycetota; class Actinomycetes; order Actinomycetales; family Microbacteriaceae; genus Frigoribacterium. Next base: position 871,692 of record NZ_SOBE01000002.1, read on the forward strand.
CGAGGTCGCGACGGTCACCTGGGCGGCGATCTCGCCGCCGCGCGGCGGCTGGGTGCCGAAGGGCGCCGCCGACGCTCCCTCGCTCGACGCCGCGGCGACGGCGGGCATCGACGAGATCGCCTCCGCCCTGCCCGAGAACGCGGGCGAGCAGATCGTCCACCGCGTGCGGTCCGAGGTGTGGTCGCGCCCGGTGGACGGCGTCGAGGCCGTCCCGGCCGGGGCCGCGTTCGCGGCGCTCAGCCTCGGGTTCCTCGGTGACGGCGAGGCGGTCTCGCTCTACGAGACGGGTGCCTGGACCCGGCTGACGACCAGCCGCGGGCACGTGCTGGTCAAGCGCCGGGGGCGTTGACCATGGCGTGGGCCGCCCGGTCGAGGTAGGCCCACAGCGTCGCGTCGTGGAGGGGCGAGAGCTCGAGCTCGTCGACTGCGGTGCGCATGTGGTGCAGCCACCGGTCGCGCGCCTCCGGCGTGACCGTGAACGGCATGTGCCGCATCCGCAGCCGCGGGTGGCCGCGCTCGTCGCTGTACGTGGTCGGGCCGCCCCAGTACTGCTCGAGGAACCCGGCGAGGCGCTGGATCGCGCCCTCGAGGTCGTGCTCCGGGTACATCGGCCAGAGCACGTCATCGGTCTGCACGCCCTCGTAGAAGCGGCGGACGAGCCGCTCGAAGGTCGGCCGGCCGCCGATCTGCTGCCAGAAGTTGCCCTGAGCGTCGTCACGCCCCGCGCCGCTGCGCAGGGTGATCGGCTGGGAGGCGCCCGCAGGAGGCGGGCCGAGGGGGAGGTCGGTCACGAGCGCTTGCCCTTCGTGGGGCGGACGTGCGGGGTGGGCACGGTCTGCGGCGGGCGGGCGCCCTGCACCGAGGAGGCGCCGTCGAAGCCCGTGAGGACGACGCTGCTGAGCGAGGGGAGCGTGATGCCCAGCTCGTCGGTCGCCTTCTTGAGGCGCGACCGCAGCTCGCGGTCGACGTTGTCGCGCTCGGACGACCGGGTCTTGGACACGATGCGGATGACGACGTGCTCCTCGGCGATCGACTGCAGGCCCCAGACCTCAGGGGAGTCGATCATGCTGCGCCCCCACTTCGGCAGCGCCGCCATGTCGGTGGCGGCCTTGAGCATGGCAGCCTGGACCGTGTCGACGTCGGCCTCGTAGGGCACCGCGAGGTCGATGACGACCCGGGTCCAGCCCTGCGACATGTTGCCGACCCGGAGGATCTCGCCGTTGCGGACGAACCAGAGCACGCCGTTGACGTCGCGGATCTGGGTGACGCGGATGCCAACCGCCTCGACGACGCCGGTCGCCGGCCCGACGTCGACGACGTCGCCGACCCCCAGCTGGTCTTCTGCGACCATGAAGATGCCGTTCAGCAGGTCCTTCACGATGTTCTGCGCGCCGAAGGCGAGACCGGCGCCGACCACGCTGGCCGCGCCGACGATCGCGACGACGTCGAAGTTCAGCTCGCCGAGCACGAGGACGAGCGCGACGCCGGCGATCAGCACCGTGACGACGTTGTTGAGCACGCTGCCGAGCGTGCGGGTGCGCTGCACGACGCGGACCGCCTGCAGGGGCGAGGCGATCAGGGCCTGGGTGTCGTCGACGTTCTGCTTGCGCTTGATGCCGTTGACGACCTGGTCGACCACGCGGCGGATCATGAAGTGCAGCGCGACCCGCAGCAGCACCGCGACGACGATGATCGCGAGGATGCGGATGGGCACGCCCCACATCGCCCAGAAGGCTGCCCAGTCGAACTCGACGGGAGGGGTGTCGGTGGGGGCCGCAGCGAGGAAGTCGATCATCCCGTCAAGCTTCGCACGAGCCGCCGACGCCGGCCGAGAGCCTCCTGGACGCGAGAACGGCGGACCCTGTGAACAGGGCCCGCCGTCCGACGGTGACGCAGGAGGCGCGCGCGGCCCCCGAGGGACGCCCGCGCCGCTGACTAGCGCGCGTCGACCGCCTGCACGCGCAGGGCGCGCTCGACGCCCGAGAGGCTCTCGACCACGATGCGGCGGAGCGCCGGAACGTCCGGGTTCGCGTCGAGCCAGGCGCGCGTCGCGTCGACCAGCTGCTGGTCGGCGAGCCCGGCCGGGTAGAGGCCCGAGACGAGCGTGTCGGCGATGTGGTAGCTGCGCGACTCCCAGATTCCCGTGATCGACGAGAAGTAGCGCTCGACCACGGGCTGCAGCACGGCCGGGTCGTTCGTGTGCTGGAAGCCCTGGGCGGTCGCGCGCACGATGGCGTTCGGCTGCTCGGCGCTGTCGACGACCGACGCGAAGGCGGCGAGCTTGCCCTCGGCCGTCGGGATCGCCGCGCGGGCGCGGGCGGCGGCCTGGGCGCCGTTGGCGGTGTTGTCCGCCTCGAGCGCGGCGTCGATCTCGGCCTCGCCGGCGACGCCGACGAGCACGAGGCCCTCGAGCAGCTCCCAGCGCAGGTCGGTGTCGACCTCGAGCCCGTCGAGCGCCAGCGACCCGTCGTGCAGGGCACGGAGCGCGTCGGCGTGCGCCGGGGTCGACGCAGCGGCGGCGAAGAACTTCACGAACTGGAACTGAGCGTCCGACCCGGCCTCCGCCTCCTTCGCCAGCTCGAGGAGGCGGTCGCCGACCTCGGCGAGCACCTCGGCGCGACGGGACGGCGCCACGTAGCTGCGCGCGGCCTGCACCAGCTGGGTCAGGGTCGTGCGGATCGTCGTCGACTCGGTCTCGCTCGCGATGTTCGACAGCACGAGGCGGACGTAGTCGGAGGGCGAGGTCTCGGCGTCGCGCGTGGCGTCCCAGACGGAGCCCCAGACGAGGGCGCGGGCCAGCGGGTCGGAGATCGCCGCGAGGTGCTCGATCGCGGTGGCGAGCGACTGCTCGTCGAGGCGGATCTTCGCGTAGGCGAGGTCGTCGTCGTTGGTGAGCACGAGGGCCCCGCGGCGCTGGCCGACGAGCTCGGGCACGTCGGTGCGGGTGCCGTCGACGTCGATCTCGACCCGGTGCGTCCGCACGAGGGCGTCGCCGTCGAAGTCGTAGAGGCCGACCGCGAGGCGGTGCGGGCGGATCGTCGGGTAGTCGGCCGGCGCCTCCTGCAGGAGGGCGAACGAGGTGATGACGCCGTCGGCGTCCGTCTCGATCTCGGGACGCAGCGTGTTGACGCCCGCGGTCTCGAGCCACTTCTCGCTCCAGCTCGTGAGCTCGCGCCCCGAGGTGGCCTCGAGCTCGACGAGCAGGTCGCGGAGCTCGGTGTTCGAGTGGTGGTGCTTCTGGAAGTACGCGGCGACGCCGGCGTAGAACGCGTCGATCCCGACCCAGGCGACGAGCTGCTTCAGCACCGAGCCGCCCTTGGCGTAGGTGATGCCGTCGAAGTTGACCTGGACGTCCTCGAGGTCGTTGATCGTCGCGACGACGGGGTGCGTCGAGGGCAGCTGGTCCTGGCGGTAGGCCCAGCTCTTCTCCATCGCCTGGAACGTCGTCCAGGCCTCGGTCCACTCGGTGGCCTCGGCCGTCGAGATGGTCGACGCCCACTCGGCGAACGACTCGTTCAGCCAGAGGTCGTTCCACCACTTCATGGTGACGAGGTCGCCGAACCACATGTGGGCGAGCTCGTGCAGGATCGTGACGACCCGGCGCTCCTTGATCGCGTCGGTCACCTTGCTGCGGAACACGTAGGTCTCGACGAAGGTGACGGCGCCTGCGTTCTCCATCGCGCCGGCGTTGAACTCGGGCACGAAGAGCTGGTCGTACTTGTCGAACGGGTACGGGTAGCGGAACTTCTCCTCGTAGTAGGCGAAGCCCTGACGCGTCTTCTCGAAGATGTAGTCGGCGTCGAGGAACTCGGTGAGCGAGCGACGCGTGAAGATGCCGAGGGGGATCGTGCGGCCGTCCGAGCTCGTGAGCTCGCTGCGCACGACGTCGTAGGGGCCGGCGACGATCGCCGTGATGTAGCTCGACAGCACCGGGGTGGGCGAGAACGTCCAGGTGGCGACCTCGCCGTCGACCGCGGGCTCGGGCGTCGGCTGGTTCGAGACGACCTGCCAGCGGGAGGGGGCGGTCACGGTGAACTGGAACGTCGCCTTGAGGTCGGGCTGCTCGAAGACCGCGAAGACGCGGCGGCTGTCGGGCACCTCGAACTGCGAGTAGAGGTAGACCTCGTCGTCGACGGGGTCGACGAAGCGGTGCAGGCCCTCGCCGGTGTTCGTGTACTCGGCGTCGGCGACGACCTCGAGCACGTTCTCGGCGGCGAGGTCGTCGAGCTGGATCCGCACGCCGTCGTCGACGGCCGCCACGTCGAGGGCGGCGCCGTTCAGCGTGGCCGAGTGCACGGTGCGCGTGAGGGCGTCGATGAAGGTCGAGGCGCCGGGCGTGGCGGTGAAGCGGACCGTCGTCGAGCTGCCGAACACCTCGGCCCCCCGGGTCAGGTCGAGCTCGATCTCGTACGACTGCACGTCGACGACGCTCTTGCGCTCCTGCGCCTCGAGTCGGGTCAGGTTCTCTCCGGGCACGCTTGCTCCATCCGTCTTGAGGTGTCGTTCTTGAGGTGACGATGCGGGACTCGTGGTCCCCGGACGAGCCTAGACCGGCCCCCCGACGCCGGGGTGTTCACTGGGGGCATGACCGACACCGTCGCCCCCGCGCCCCACACCTCCGTCGACTTCTGGTTCGACCCCTCCTGCCCCTGGGCCTGGATGACCAGCCGCTGGGTCGACGAGGTCGCCCAGCATCGAGACCTCGACGTGACGTTCCACATCATGAGCCTGGCGGTGCTCAACGAGGACAACGACGTCAGCGACGAGTACAGGGCGGCCTTCGCCCGGATGCTGCGCTACACGCGCCTCGTCACCGCCGCCGGCGAGCTGCACGGCCAGCAGATCGTGAAGCCCCTCTACGACGCGCTCGGCACCCGCATCCACCCGGGCGGCGAGACCGACGCCGACGTCGTCATCCCCGCCGCGCTCGCCGAAGTCGGCCTGCCCGCGGAGTTCGCCGCCCACGCCGACTCGGACGAGTACGACGAGCAGATGCGGGCCAGCCACTTCGACGGCATCGGCCGCGTCGGGCAGGACGTCGGCACGCCCGTGATCGCCGTGAACGGCACCGCCTTCTTCGGACCCGTCATCTCGCCGGCGCCGAGGGGCGAGATCGCCCTGACCCTGTGGGACGGCGTCGTCGCCGCCGCCTCGTACCCGGGCTTCTTCGAGATCAAGCGCACGCGCACGGTCGGCCCGATCTTCGACTGACGCAGGGCCGTGGCCGGGGCCGTCCTAGGATCGACAGCATGCGCATCCACGTGGCGACCGATCACGCCGGTCTCGACTTCAGCAAGACCGTCATCCGTCACCTCTCCGACGCCGGCCACGACGTCACCGACCACGGCCCGACCAGCTACGAGCCGCTCGACGACTACCCGTCGTTCTGCATCGCGGCGGCCCGGGCCGTCGTCCGTGACCAGCGGGCCGGCCACGAGGCCCTCGGCGTCGTCTTCGGCGGCTCGGGCAACGGCGAGCAGATCGCCGCGAACAAGGTCGAGGGCGTCCGTGCCGCCCTGGTCTGGAACGACTCGACCGCGAAGCTCGCCCGTCAGCACAACGACGCGAACGTGATCGCCATCGGCGCCCGTCAGCACACGGAGGCGGAGGCGCTGGCCTTCATCGACGCGTTCGTCGCCGAGCCCTTCAGCCACGACGAGCGCCACGTCCGTCGCATCGCCCAGGTGGGCGAGTACGAGACCACCGGCGCGATCGCCGGGCACCCGGTCGACTGACGACGTAACGTCGGGAGCAGCGGGACCTCCGGGCCCCGCCGCTCCGTCGTCCCCGTCGGATCGGCTCCGCCCGATCGACCCAGCCAGTGAGGTGCCGCCGTGCCCGAGGGCCATTCCGTCCACCGCATCGCCAACCAGTTCGAGCAGACCTTCGTGGGGAGCCGGTGCGAGGTGAGCTCGCCCCAGGGGCGGTTCGCTGCCGGGGCCGAGAAGCTCGACGGCGCGACGATGATCGACGCCAAGGCCGTCGGCAAGCAGATGTTCCTCGAGTTCGACAACGGCCTCTGGCTGCACGTGCACCTCGGCCTCTACGGCGCGTGGGACTTCGCGGGCGACATCGCCACGGGCCACTCGATGGCCGAGTCGCGGACTCGTCGGGCCCGCACCCGCAAGGCGGAGGCGGCCCCCGACGACGACGGCGAGGACTCGATGGCGAGCATCGGCGCGCCACGTCGCAGCCGCGTCCGGATGGCCGAGCAGGAGAAGGCCGAGGACGACATCGAGTCGTTCCCGCCCGAGCCCGTCGGCCAGGTGCGGGTGCGCCTGCTCACCGACACGGCCGTCGGCGACCTGCGCGGCCCCACGAAGTGCGAGGTGCTCGACGCCGCCGGGGTCGACACGGCGATCGCCAAGCTCGGCCCCGACCCTCTCGTCGACTCGCCGAAGAAGGGGAGCGACCGCTTCGTCACGACGGTGCGGAAGAAGCGCACCCCGATCGGCCTGCTGCTGATGGACCAGAGCGTCGTGAGCGGCATCGGCAACATCTACCGTGCCGAGCTGCTCTTCCGGGCGCGGCTCGACCCGCACACCCCCGGCAACCAGGTGCCGGAGGACGTGCTGAAGGCGATCTACAAGGACTGGACGAAGCTGCTCCGGAGCGGCGTCGAGCTCGGACAGATGATGACGATGGACGGCCTCACGAAGGCGCAGCACGCGAAGGCCCTGCGCAGCCGGGCCGACCGCCACTGGGTCTACCACCGCGAGGGCCTGCCCTGCCGGGTCTGCGGCACCAACATCGTGATGGAGATGGCCGCGGGTCGGAAGCTCTACTGGTGCCCGGTCGACCAGACTTGAGCCCATGCGCCACACTCCGCACTTCGTGCAGTCCGACGTCGACGAGGTCAAGCGGCTCATCCGCGAGAACCCGTGGGCCACGATCGTCGCCTCGACGGCGGAGGGGATCGTCGCCTCGCACTACCCCGTCGTGCTCGAGGACGACCCTGCCGACCCGGCTGCGATCGTGCTCGTCAGCCACGTGGGCAAGCCCGACGAGCGGTCGCTCGAGCTGGGCGCGGCCGAGGTGATGGTGATCGTCCAGGGGCCGCACGGCTACGTGTCTCCAGGCTGGTACCCCGCCGAGCAGATCATCCCCACCTGGAACCACGTCACGGCGCACCTCTGGGGCACGCCCGAGATCCTGTCGGACGACGAGAACTTCCGCGTGCTCGGCGAGCTCGTCGACCACTTCGAGCGCGTCATGCCCGAGCCGTCGACCCTGACGCTCGACGAAGCGGGCTCGCGCCGTGTCGCCAAGGGCACGGTCGGCATCCGGCTGCGGGTCACCCGGTTCGACGCGCGCGCCAAGCTGAGCCAGAACAAGGCGCCCGAGGTCGTCGACCGCATCGTCGACGAGCTCGAGCACGGGGAGCACTACGCCCAGCCTGCCCTCGCGGCCGAGATGCGCCGGGTCCGCGACCGGTGAGCACCAGCCAGCCGAGCTCCGGGACCGCCTCTGGGCAGGGCACCGGCACTGCCCCCGAGGAGGCGCCTCCCGTCCTCCTGAGGAACGCCCGCCTCACCGGCGTCCACAGCTCGGAGGACGCCGACCGCGTCGACGTCCTCCTGCGCGACGGCGTCGTCGCCGAGATCGGCCAGGGGCTCGCCGTCCCCGACGGCGCCGAGGTCGTCGACCTCGACGGCCGGTGGCTCGGCCCGGGCCTCTGGGACTCCCACGTGCACATGGACCAGTGGGCGCTCGTGCGTCGCCGGCTCGACGTGTCGTCGGCCGGGTCGGCCGCGGCGGCCGCGTCGCTCGTGGGGGAGCGCCTCCGCTCGCAGCCGCCGGCGCCCGGGCAGCCCCTGATCGGCTACGGGTTCCAGGACGCGCTCTGGGCCGACGAGCCGACGCGGGCACTGCTCGACGCCGTCTCCGGCGACGTCCCCGTCGTGCTCGTCAGCAAGGACCTGCACTCCGTCTGGCTCGACTCCCGCGCCCTCGAGGCCCACGGCCACGGCGGCCACCCGACGGGCCTGCTGCGCGAGGCGGACGCCTTCGCCGTGAGCACGGCGGTCAGCGCCGTCTCGGAGGACCAGCTCGACGAGTGGGTCGGCGAGGCCGCCGAGGCTGCCGCCGCCCGGGGCGTCGTCGGGATCGTCGACCTCGAGATGACCCTCTCGGTCGACCGCTGGGCGCGGCGGGTGGCGGCGGGCACGACCTGCCTCCGCGTGCGCGCCGGCGTCTACCCGGCCGACCTCGACGAGGTCGTCGGGCGCGGACTGCGCACCGGAGACGTCGTCCCCGACACGCACGGACTCGTCGAGATGGGGCCGGCCAAGATCATCACCGACGGCTCGCTCGGCACCCGGACCGCGTGGTGCCACGACTCCTACGTGGGCATGGAGGGCGACCCCGCGGCGCGGGGCGTGGCGACGTACGGCAGGGAGGCGCTCGTCGACCACCTGAAACGTGCCTCCTCGGCGGGCCTGGTCCCCGCGGTGCACGCGATCGGCGACGCGGCGAACGCGTCGGCCCTCGACGCTCTCGAGGAGGTCGGCTGCGGCGGCTCGATCGAGCACGCGCAGCTGCTCGACCCGGTCGACGTCGAGCGTTTCGCCCGGCTCGGGATCGTGGCCAGCATCCAGCCCGAGCACGCCATGGACGACCGCGACGTCGCCGACCGGCTGTGGGCCGGACGCACCGGGCGGTCCTATGCGTGGGGGAGCCTCGCGGAGGCCGGGGTGCGCCTGCAGCTCGGCTCGGACGCACCGGTCGCTCCGCTCGACCCCTGGGTCGCGATGGCGGCTGCCGTGTGGCGCGCGAGGGACGGCCGCGACCCGTGGCACCCGGAGCAGCGTCTGGCGGCCCGGACAGCCCTCGCCGCGTCGACCGGGGGCCGGACGAGCGTCGAGGTCGGCTCCGTGGCCGACCTGGTCGTGACGGAGATCGACCCGCTGACCGCGACTGACCACGACCTGCGCACGATGGTCGTCTCGGCGACCCTGCTCGGGGGACGGTTCACGCACCTCACGCACCTCACGCTCCTCACGCTCCTCACTCCCTGAGGCGCGCAGCTCTGCCGTGCCCGCGACGGGGCAGCGCACGACGGAGGCCGCCGCCCCGAGGGGCGACGGCCTCCGTTCGTCAGGAGGGAGCGGACTCAGCCGGCGACGTGCGCGGCGAGGAACCAGCGGTCCTTCTCGAGGCCCCGCGAGATCTCGATGGCGACGTCCTGGCTGGACGCGTCGAGCTCGCCGAGCTCGTCGATGGCCGTGCGGACGGCGACGAGGGAGGCGTCGATCTGGGCGACCAGCTCGGCGATCGTGCGGTCGATCTGGTTGAAGCCGGGCGAGGTCGTCGGGATGCTCGTCTTGGCAGCGACGGTCTCGATGCGGGCGTCGACGGGCAGGCCGAGGGCGACGACGCGCTCGGCGGCGAGGTCGGCCCACTCGCGGGCGTGATCGACGACCACGTCGATCAGCTCGTGAACGGCGACGAACGCGATGCCGCGCACGTGCCAGTGCGCCTGCTTGCCGTTGACCGACAGTGCGGTGAGGTCGGTGACGATCGGGCTGAGGAACTGGGCGACGCCGGCGGCGACGTCGGGGTCGACGGAACCCTGGGGGACGGTGATGGTGGTGGCGTCGGTCATGTCGGTGTCCTTTCCTAGACGATCTACCCCACGGTAGAGGGCTGAGCGGATTCCGCAAGCAAGCTGAGGCTCGGCTCACCGAGGCCAGCCTCGCCTCACCTGCCCGGGCGGGGGATAACCCCACCGCCCTCTCGGGCGCTGGCACCATGGGACGGTGCCCGCGCCTCCGCGAGGCTCGAGGCATGACCCAGGAGAGCACCATCAGCGCCCCCACGAACCCCTACCTCTCGCCGCCGCCCCCGCCCGGCGGCTACGGGCGTCGCTGGCGTGCGCTGCCGCGCGAGCTCGGCTACGTCGCCCTGTCGGCGGTGCTGGTCGTCGTGATCGGCGGCCTCTCCACCCTCTTCTTCCGGTCGCTCGGCCAGGCCGACAACTCGGTCGTCGGGTTCGTCTTCCTCGCGGTCGTGGTCTTCGCGAGCCTGTGGCTGGCGCGCTGGTTCGGCACGTTCGAGGTGATCCGCCTGCGCTGGGCGATCGACCGTCCCGTGCGTCCCGTCGACTGGACGCCGAACACGACCTGGGGCCGCTCCGACAACCGCGGCGTCCGCGCGCTCTCGGCCTTCGCGAACCCGCACTACTGGCTGTACCTGCTCTACGGCCTCGTGGTGTTCCCGGCTGCGGCCGCCCTCACGACCACGGTCGTCGTGCTGCTCGTCGCGGGCCCCGCCCTGTTGTTCGTCTTCGGCGGCGTGGTCGTCGGCAGCGTTCCTGGCGGTGACGGCCTGCACGCGGTCGTCGGCGGCGGCGGCGGGCTCCTGCTCCTCCTGCTCGGGGCCGTCGTGCTCGCGGGCGTCGTGCTGCTGATGCCCTTCGTCGTGCACGGCTTCGTCGTGATGCACCACGCGATCGCCGCCGCCATGCTCGGCGGCTTCCGCAGCGACCAGCTCGCCGTCGAGCTCGCCGACCGAGAGATCTCGCGCACGGCGGCCCTGTCGGCCGAGGGCACGGCCCTCCGTCGCCTCGAGCGAGACATCCACGACGGGCCGCAGCAGCGTCTCGTGCGCCTGCAGATGGACCTCGCCGCGGCGGCCAGGGCCGTCGACTCCGACCCCGAGAAGGGCAAGGCCCTGATCGAGGAGGCGCGGGCCCAGTCCCGCGAGGCCCTCGAGGAGCTGCGCGCCCTGTCCCGCGGCTTCGCGCCTCCTCTTCTGCTCGACCGGGGCCTGGTCGCGGCGCTCGAGTCGCTCGTCGACCGCGCGGTCATCCCGACGACCCTGCTCGACCGGGTGCCCGCCCACGTCGTGCTGCCCGCGGAGATCCAGCGGAACGCCTACTTCATCGCCTCCGAGCTCGTGACCAACACGGGCAAGCACTCGTCCGCGATCTCGGCCGACCTCGTGCTGCGCACGCGGACCGCTCCCGACGGCCGGGGCACCCTGCTCGAGCTCGTCGTCACCGACGACGGCCAGGGCGGCGCGGGCCTCCGCGACGGACACGGGCTCGCCGGCGTGCAGGAGAGGCTCGTGGGCCTGGGCGGGTTCCTCGACATCTCCAGCCCGGCGGGCGGGCCGACCATCGTGACGGTGAGCATCCCGCTCGTCGACGACTCGCCCACGGAGGTCTAGGCGACCGGTCCGGCTGCTCCCGCCGCGCCGCCCGCTCCCTAGACTGGCGGGGTGCCCGAGCGACCTGTGACCCCCGCCCTGCGCGTCGTCGTCGCGGACGACTCGGTGCTGCTCCGCGAGGGCCTCGTCCGCCTCCTCGACGAGATCGGCGCCGACGTCGTCGGTGCCTACGGCGACGCGGACTCCCTCCTGGCCGAGCTCGACGAGAAGGCGCCCGACGTCGCGGTGCTCGACGTGCGGATGCCCCCGACCCACACCGACGAGGGGGTCCGCGCTGCGATCGAGGCCCGACGCCGCCGTCCCGGGCTCGGCATCCTGCTGCTCTCGCAGTACGTCGAGGTGGCGTACGCCCGCGACCTGCTCGAGGCAGGCAGCGGGGGAGTGGGCTACCTGCTCAAGGACCGCGTCGCCTCCGTGGACGAGTTCGGCGACGCGCTCGGCCGGGTGGCCGACGGCGGCACGGTGCTCGACCCCCAGGTCGTCTCGCAGCTGCTCGGCCGGCGAGGCGACCCGCTCGCCGCGCTGACGCCCCGTGAGCGCGAGGTGCTCGGCCTGATGGCCGAGGGTCGCACCAACGCGGCCATCGCCGCCGCCCTCGTCATCGGCACCGGTGCGGTGGAGAAGAACGTCACCTCGATCTTCCAGAAGCTGTTGCTCGAGGACAGCGGCAGCGACCACCGCCGGGTGCTCGCCGTCCTGGCCTTCCTCCAGCGGTGAGGTCGTGGCGGCGGTCGACCGGCTAGCTGGTCCGCGACCGGTCGCCCTCGTCCGTGCCGTCCGCCGCAGGGCCGGCCTGGGGCAGGTCGCCCCGGGTGCCGCCCACCTCGAGGATCGTCTCGCGCAGCGACTCGCCGACGCGCTGGTACCCGACCGTCGTGGGGTGGATGCCGTCGGGCGACGTCCCGGCCGCGAACACGAGGCCGTCGCGGGCGAAGCCCCAGGGGTCGGTCCAGGTCCAGCCCCTGTCGAGCACGTACCGCTCGAGGGCCCTCTGGTACACGGCGGCGGCGGCGGGCGCCCGGTCGTAGGGCGGGATCGCCGCGACGACGACGTGGCGCGGGGCGACGGTGGCGACGACGGCGTCGTACGAGGCGGCGGACGCGGCGAAGCCGATCCCCTTGCGCACGTCGTTCGTGCCCGACATCAGCACGAGGACGTCGACGTCGGCGACCGGGGTCACCGCTGCGGCCTGCTCCTGGATGGTGCTGCCGCCCTTGGCCCACCCGCCCACCCACTCGACGCCGTCGCCGCGCGCGTACGTCATCCAGGTGTTCGCGTCGAGGCCGTCGCTGAGCAGTCGCCCGCCGCCGGCCGTCAGGGAGTCGCCGACGATGGCGACGCGCACGGCGTCCTCACGGCGCAGGTCGTCCTCGCCTGCGCCACCGCCCGTGACGTCGCCCGGTGCGGCGGAGGCGGCGGCCTGCGGGGCCCCGGTCGGGGCCGACCCGGGGGAGGCGGTGGTCACGCCGGCGCTGCACCCCGTCACGAGGAGGGCGAGGGCCGCGCCCACGAGCGCGGCCCGGGCGGTCTTCGCGCGATCCATCCTCAGATCATGAAGCATCGCGGCAGACGCCCAGTACCGAGACGGCACCGGACGCGCCCCCTCTTCGGGGATGCAACGTCGAGGGCGTCGAGCGACGAATGACATCGAGAGGAGGATTCATGCACGGTGCCTGCGGCACCGGACGCCGGAGGCGTCGAAGGATCGAGAGGGGATGACGGGAATCGAACCCGCGCCATCAGTTTGGAAAACTGAGGCTCTACCATTGAGCTACATCCCCGTGGGCGGCCTGGGCCGCTCGGGTGTCCACAACTATAGAGCATCTCCGCCAGGGGCTCGAACGGCGTGCCCTGTGGTCGGCTAGACTCCCTCGAGGCTTGTCTCCACCCGACCTCAACGGGACCAACGGAGCTCGCCGTGCCAGGTGATATACGGGGCGTAGCGTAGTGGCTAGCGCGTCCGTTTTGGGGGCGGAAGATCGCAGGTTCGAGTCCTGTCGCCCCGACGATCGTCTACCTGCTGTCTCGGACGTGAGTTCAGCACCACCAACACAGGAGAAGCCCCACATTGGTCCAGACCACCGTTGAGAAGCTCAGCCCCACGCGCGTCAAGCTCAACATCGTCGTCAGCCCTGACGAGCTCAAGCCCAGCGTCACGCACGCCTACGGCCACATCGCGGAGTCGATCAACATCCCCGGCTTCCGCAAGGGCAAGGTGCCGCCGCCCATCATCGACCAGCGCGTCGGTCGCGAAGAGGTCCTGAACCACGCCGTCAGCGAGAGCCTCGACAAGTTCTACCGCGAGGCCGTCTCCGAGACCGAGATCCGCGTGCTGGGCCGCCCCGAGGCCGACGTCGTCTCCTGGCCCGACGTGAAGGACTTCTCGGGCGACCTGACCATCGCCGTCGAGGTCGACGTCCGTCCCGACTTCGACCTGCCCGACTACGAGGGCATCGAGCTCACCGTCGACTCGGTCGAGATCAGCGACGACGAGGTCGAGGAAGAGCTGTCGAACCTGCGCACGCGCTTCGGCACGCTCGTCACGGTCGACCGTCCCGCCACCACCGGCGACTTCGTCCAGATCGACCTCACCGCCACCATCGGCGACGACACCGTCGACACCGCCCAGGGCGTGTCGTACGAGCTCGGCTCCGGCGAGCTCATCGAGGGCATCGACGAAGCGCTCGAGTCGCTCACCGCCGACGAGAGCACCACGTTCGAGTCGAAGCTGCTCGGCGGCGACCGCGAGGGCGAGACCGCCCAGATCGCCGTCACCGTCACCGCCGTCAAGGAGCGCGAGCTCCCCGAGGCCGACGACGACTTCGCGCAGATCGCCAGCCAGTTCGACACCATCGACGAGCTCAAGGGCGACCTGAAGGAGCAGCTGGCCAAGTCGAAGACGTTCGGCCAGGGCGCCCAGGCGCGCGACCAGGTCGTCGAGAAGCTGCTCGAGTCCGTCGAGATCCCCGTGCCCGAGAAGCTCGTCGAGGACGAGGTGCACCGTCACCTCGAGCAGGAGAACCGCCTCGAGGACGCCGAGCACCGCACCGAGGTGACCGAGAGCAGCGAGAAGGCCTTCCGCAACCAGATCCTCCTCGACGCGATCGCCGAGAAGGAAGAGGTCAAGGTCGAGCAGGACGAGCTGACCCAGTACCTGATCCAGGGCGCCGCCCAGTACGGCATGGAGCCCGGCGAGTTCATCAAGGTGCTCGACCAGAACGGCCAGATCCCGGCCATGGTCGGCGAGGTCGCCCGCAGCAAAGCCCTGGCGGTCGTGCTGTCGAAGGCCAAGGTCGTTGACGGCGAGGGCAAGGAGGTCGACCTGTCGGCCTTCACCGCCACCGCGGGCGTCGGCGGCGACGACGACCACGAGGGTCACGACCACGCGTGAGCTGAGCTGACGCGTCGGCGCCGATGAGGCGCTGACGTCGAGAGGGCCGGGTGCTGGTGCACCCGGCCCTCTGTCGTTCCCGGACTGCACCCGCGCCTCCTCGGCTCGGTCTGGTCAGCGAGGGGCGGAAGTTATTGCCGTGGGCGAACAGCCCGGAACCCGTGCGTTCCACCGGATAGATTCGACGACAAGCGACAACGAATGGGAGCTCCACCATGGCCGACGTGACACTGCCCAACAGTGTTTTTGACCGACTTCTCAAGGACCGCATCATCTGGCTCGGTTCCGAGGTGCGGGACGAGAACGCCAACGAGATCGCAGCGAAACTCCTGCTCCTCGCCGCTGAGGACAGCGAGAAGGACATCTACCTCTACATCAACTCGCCCGGCGGGTCGATCACGGCCGGCATGGCGATCTACGACGCCATGGAGTTCGTGCCGAACGACATCGTGACCGTGGGCATCGGCATGGCGGCCTCGATGGGCCAGCTGCTCCTGACGGCCGGCACCAAGGGCAAGCGCTACATCACGCCGAACGCGCGCGTCCTGCTGCACCAGCCGCACGGCGGCTTCGGCGGCACCAGCTCCGACATCCAGACGCAGGCCCAGCTCATCCTCTCGATGAAGCAGCGCCTGGCCGAGATCACCGCTGCCCAGACGGGCAAGACGGTCGAGCAGATCAACGAGGACGGCGACCGCGACCGTTGGTTCACCGCCGAGGAGGCCCTGGAGTACGGCTTCGTCGACCACATCCGCGGCTCGGCCACCGACGTCGTCGGCGGCGCCGGCACGGACCAGTCGTAGACCTCCCTCCCCGATCGTCAGCAGAGAAAGAGACACACTCATGGAACTTCCGATGATGGGCGGCGCGGGCCGACTGCAGACCCCCAGCTCCCGGTACATCCTCCCCAGCTTCGAAGAGCGCACGGCCTACGGCTACAAGCGCCAGGACCCCTACGCCAAGCTCTTCGAGGACCGCATCGTGTTCCTCGGCGTGCAGGTGGACGACGCCTCGGCCGACGACATCATGGCGCAGCTCCTCGTGCTCGAGAGCATGGACCCCGATCGCGACATCACCCTTTACATCAACTCGCCCGGCGGCTCGTTCACGGCCATGACGGCGATCTACGACACGATGCAGTACATCCGTCCGGAGATCCAGACGGTGTGCCTCGGCCAGGCTGCCTCGGCGGCCGCGGTCCTGCTCGCGGCCGGCCAGCCCGGCAAGCGCCTCGCCCTGCCGAACGCCCGCGTGCTGATCCACCAGCCCGCGACCGGCGGGAGCAGCGGCGGCCAGGCGTCGGACATCGAGATCCAGGCGAAAGAGGTGCTGCGCATGCGCACCTGGCTCGAGGAGACGCTGTCGAAGCACTCGAACAAGACGCCCGAGCAGGTCAACCGCGACATCGAGCGCGACAACATCCTGGGCGCCGACGAGGCTCTGGCCTACGGCCTGGTCGACCAGGTGCTGACCTCGCGCAAGAACCAGCCGGCGCTCACGCGCTAGCCGACCACGCGTCGCGAGCACGACGACGGAGCCCCGGGCGAGCTGCCCGGGGCTCCGTCGCGTCCGGGCCGCAGGTCGGTCCCGGAGTGTCGGGGGATCGGGTTAGGCTCGGTGCACGACGTCCGACAGGGGGCGACGACGATCTCGTAGGGAGGCCGGGCATGGCACGCATCGGTGAGAGCGCTGATCTGCTCAAGTGCTCGTTCTGCGGCAAGAGCCAGAAGCAGGTCCAACAGCTGATCGCCGGCCCCGGCGTCTACATCTGCGACGAGTGCGTCGAGCTCTGCAACGAGATCATCGAAGAGCGCCTGGCTGAGGCGGGCGACGAGCCCACGAGCGAGTTCGACCTCCCCAAGCCCCGCGAGATCTACTCGTTCCTCGAGGAGTACGTCATCGGGCAGGACGCCGCGAAGCGCGCCCTCTCCGTGGCCGTCTACAACCACTACAAGCGCATCCGCGCCGCGTCGACGCTGACTGCGGCCGAGTCCCTCGCCGACGAGGTCGAGATCTCGAAGTCCAACATCCTGCTGATCGGCCCGACGGGCTGCGGCAAGACCTACCTCGCGCAGACCCTGGCCAAGCGGCTGAACGTCCCGTTCGCCGTCGCGGACGCGACTGCCCTCACCGAGGCGGGCTACGTCGGCGAGGACGTCGAGAACATCCTGCTCAAGCTCGTCCAGGCGGCGGACTACGACGTCAAGCGCGCCGAGACGGGCATCATCTACATCGACGAGATCGACAAGATCGCGCGCAAGGCCGAGAACCCGTCGATCACCCGCGACGTGTCGGGCGAGGGCGTTCAGCAGGCACTGCTCAAGATCCTCGAGGGCACGGTCGCCTCCGTGCCTCCCCAGGGTGGTCGCAAGCACCCTCACCAGGAGTTCATCCAGGTCGACACGACCAACGTGCTCTTCATCGTCGCCGGGGCGTTCTCCGGCCTCGAGGACATCATCTCCAACCGTGCGGGCAAGCGCGGCATCGGCTTCGGCGCCCCCCTGCACAGCAAGGAAGACGAGGCGGCCCTCTTCAGCGAGGTCCTCCCTGAAGACCTGCACAAGTTCGGGCTGATCCCCGAGTTCATCGGGCGCCTCCCGGTCGTGACGACGGTGACGCAGCTCGACCAGGCCGCCCTGATGCAGATCCTCACCGAGCCGAAGAACGCCCTCGTGCGGCAGTACCAGCGCATGTTCGAGATCGACGGGGTCGAGCTGCAGTTCGAGCACGAGGCCCTCGAGTCGATCGCCGACCTCGCCGTCCTGCGTCAGACCGGTGCCCGCGGCCTCCGGGCGATCCTCGAAGAGGTGCTCGGGCCGATCATGTTCGACGTCCCTTCCGACGACACCGTCGGCACGGTCGTCGTGACCCGCGCCTCCGTGCTCGAGAACGCGGCGCCGACGATCGTTCCCCGTCTCGTGGACGAGCGCGTCGAGAAGTCGGCCTAGTCCCGCCGCCTCCCCGCGCCTCCTGAACGCCCCGGCCCCTCTGGTCGGGGCGTTCGCGTGCGTGTCCCCGCGATGTCGACGGGGTCAGGCGAGGCCGCGGCGCTCCAGCAGCGGCTCGACCCGAGCGTCGCGGCCACGGAAGTCGCGGTAGGCCTCGAGGGGGTCCTTCGACCCGCCGACGCCGAGCAGACGCGCCCGGAACCGGTCGCCCGCTTCCCTGCTCAGTCCGCCGTTCTCCTCGAACCACTCGACGGCGTCGGCGTCCAGCACCTCGCTCCAGATGTACGAGTAGTAGCCCGCGTCGTAGCCGCCCGAGAAGGTGTGAGCGAAGTACGTGCTCGAGTAGCGAGGGGGCACCTGCGGGCGGTCCAGGCCGACCGCGGCCAGCGCCTCCTGCTCGAACGCCTCGACGTCGTCGACCCGGTCGGCCTGCTCGGGCGACAGCCTGTGCCACGCCTGGTCGAGCAGGGCGCTGGCGAGGTACTCGCTCGTCGCGAAGCCCTCCCCGTAGGTGCGCGAGGCGACGAGCTTCTCGACCAGCTCGCGGGGCATCCGCTCGCCCGTGACGTGGTGGACGGCGTAGTTCTCGAGCACCTCCGGCCAGAGCATCCACATCTCGTTGACCTGGCTCGGGAACTCCACGAAGTCGCGGAACACGTTCGTGCCCGAGAACGACGGGTAGGTGACCCGGGCCAACAGGCCGTGCAGGGCGTGGCCGAACTCGTGGAACAGCGTCGTCACCTCGTCGAGCGTGAGCAGGGTCGGCGAGCCGGCCGCGGGCTTCGAGACGTTGAGGTTGTTGACGACGACAGGCGGCAGGCCGAGCAGGTCCGACTGCGACACGAGCGGGTTCATCCACGCCCCGCCGCGCTTCGAGTCGCGGGTGTAGAGGTCGAGCACGTACAGGCCGACGGGCGCGCCGCCGTCCTCGGTCACCTCGAAGACCCGGGCCTCCGGGTGCGGGCCGACGAGGTCCCGCCGCTCGGCGAACTCGAGGCCGTAGAGGCGGGAGGCGGCGTGGAAGACACCGTCGTGCAGCACGCGGTCGGCCTCGAAGTAGTCGCGCATCGCGGCCGTGTCGACGTCGAAGCGCTCGGCACGGACCTTCTCGGCCCACCAGGCCCAGTCGGAGGCGCGGACCTCGCCGCCGTCGGTGTCGCTTCCGCTGCCGCTTCCCGCCTCGCTCGAGGCGAGCTGGCGCAGATCGGCGAGCTCGGCGGCGGCGTTCCGGGCCGCGGGCACCGCGAGCCGGCCGAGCAGCTCGGCGACGGCTGCCGGGCTGCCGGCCGTCTCGCCCGCCGTCACCCAGGAGGCGTGGTCCGGGAACGCGAGCAGGACGGCGCGCCGGGCCCGGAGCCGAGCGATCTCGAGCACGAGCGCCCGGGTGTCGTGCTCGCCGCCCCGCCGTCCGCGCGACAGGGAGGCGGCCATCACGCGCTCCCGCAGCGCCGGGTCGTCGAGCGACGCCAGCAGCGGGTGCCCGGTGGGCAGCACGAGCGACACGACCCAGGCGTCCTCGAGCCCGCGCTCCCGTGCCGCCTCGGCTGCCGCCCCGAGCTGGCCCTCGGTGAGGCCGCGCAGCTCGGCAGGGTCGTGCACGACGACCGCGAGGTCGTTCGTGTCGGCCAGCAGCGCCTTCTCGAAGCGGGTGGTCAGGGTCGAGAGCTCCTGGTTCAGCCTGCGGAGCACCTCCTTGTCGTCGTCGCCCAACGCGGCACCGGCCCGGCCGAAGTCGGCCACGGTGCGCTCGAGCAGGTAGCGCTGCTCGGCCGTGAGGTCGAGCTGGTCGCTCCTCGCGTCGAGAGCCTCGAGGCGACGCCACAGTCGGGGGTCGAGGCGGATCGCGTCGGCGTGCTCGGCGAGCCGCGGGGCGAGCTCGAGCTCGAGGGCGTCCGTGACGTCGTTCGAGTCGCTCGACGCCTTGTCGAAGAACGCGTGCTCGACGCGGGCGAGGATCCGCCCGCTGTGCTCGAGCGCCTCGAGGGTGTTCGCGAAGGTCGGCTCGGTCGGGTCCGTCGCCATCGCCTCGAGCTCGGCCCGCTGCTGCTCGAGGCCGGCCTCGAACACCGGCAGCCAGTCGTCGTCGGTGATCTCGGCGAAGGGCGGCAGCGCGTACGGCAGGGAGCTCGGCTCGAGGAACGGGTTCGTCATCCGCCCACACTAGGAGGCTCGCTAGGGTCGGGCACATGAGCGAACCGACCGCACCGCGCGAGCCGACCGCACCGGGCGGACCCGCCGCACCGCGCGCGACGTACACCCACGGGCACCACGAGAGCGTGCTGCGGAGCCACGCGTGGCGCACGGTCGAGAACAGCGCCGCCTACCTCGTGCCGCACCTGCGCCCCGGGCTGTCGCTGCTCGACGTCGGGTGCGGGCCGGGCACGATCACCGTCGACCTCGCCGAGCGGCTCGCCCCGGGGCGCGTCGTCGGGGTCGACGCGGCGGCCGGGATCGTCGCGCAGGCCGCCGGGCTTGCAGCCGAGCGCCGGGTCGAGAACATCGAGTTCGTCACGGCCGACCTGTACGAGCTTCCCTTCGACGACGACACGGTCGACGTCGTGCACGCGCACCAGGTGCTCCAGCACGTAGCGGATCCCGTCGGGGCGCTCCGCGAGATGCGTCGAGTCGCCCGGCCCGGGGGAGTCGTCGCCGTGCGCGAGGTCGACTACCACGGCACCATCTGGGCCCCGGAGTCGCCCGGCCTCGACCGGTGGATGGACGTCTACCAGCAGGTGCACCGCGGCAACGGCGGCGAGCCCGACGCCGGGAGGCGCCTCAAGGGCTGGGCGCTCGAGGCCGGCCTCGAGGCGGTCGTCAGCACCGCCTCCTCGTGGTGCTTCGCCTCGGACGAGGAGCGCACCTGGTGGGGCGACAGCTGGGCCGCGCGCGCGACGGAGTCCGCGTTCCACGGGGACGCGATCGCGAAGGGCGTCGCGACCGACGCCGAGCTGCACGCGATCGCGGACGCGTGGCGCGCGTGGCGGGACGCGCCCGACGGGTGGCTGCTCATGCCGCACGGCGAGATCGTCGCCCGAGCATGACCCGCGTCTCGGCGAGCTCCGTCCGCAAATGCCGACCGCGGCCTCTCCCATAGCGGGAGATCTGGGTACAGCACACGCTGAGGAGGCTCCGCGGTCGGCGTTTGCGAAGGTGCGGGGTGCGAGGTGCGAGGTGCGGGGTGCGGGGTGTCGGGTGCGAGGGGCGACGTGCGAGCAGTGTCGGGGGCAGAACAGGGCAGAGGCGGGGAACACGGAGAGCGAGAGGGATCCGCGGCCGCGGGAACGGTCTGCAGGGGCAGACCGGCCTCGGCGGGGCGGATCCCTCTCGGATCACGGGGGTGAGGACGCGGAGGTGGGCGCCCGGCCCGGGTCAGTCCTCGTCGGGGGCGTCATCGGGCGCGTGCACGTGTGCCTCGCCCGTGACGGCGTCCACACGGATCACCGTGCCGTCGTCGAGCTCGACGACGGGTCGGTGCTCGAGGTACGTGAGCGTCCAGCGCCAGGACGACGCGTCGACGCCCTCGTCGGCGAGCTCGCGCTCGACCTGGGCGACCGCGCCGAGCACGGGGGCGGGGAGGCTGGCCGGAGCCGCGCTTCCCACGGTCCAGCGCGTGCCGAGCTGCATCAGGCGCCCGCAGCCGGGGTCGCTGCCGCCGCAGCAGGCGCGACCGCCGCCTCCGGCAGCTCGCCCAGCTCGATCGCGGTCACCGCCAGCGACTCGCCCTCGACGAAGCCCAGCGACTGGATCTTGCCCACGGCGGCCAGGTCGGAGGCCGCCCCGCGGAGCACCTCGAGCTGGTCGGCCGGCGCCGAGATGGTCGCCGAGACGACGGGCGTCTTCTGCGAGGCCTTGGCGTCGGACTTCGCCCGGCGGACGCCGATCAGCGCCTCGCCGACGAGGCCGAGCAGGCCGGTGGGCGCGCCCACCTCGCCGAGCTCGGCTGCCGTCGGCCAGGAGGCGCGGTGCACGGAGTCGTCGTGCGTCCACGACCACACCTCCTCCGTCGCGAACGGCAGGTACGGCGCCAGCAGGCGCAGCAGGCCGTCGATCGTCGTGCGCAGGGCGAGCACGGCCGAGGCCTGCTCGGCCGGCGTCGTCGCCCCGTAGGCGCGCTCCTTGACGAGCTCGAGGTAGTCGTCGCAGAAGGTCCAGAAGAACTTCTCGGTGACCTCGAGCGCACGGGCGTGGTCGTAGCCCTCGAGCGCCTCGGTGGCGGTCGAGACGACGGCGGCGAACGACGCGAGCAGGTCGCGGTCGAGCGGCTCGGTGATCGAGAACTCGCCCGACGGCAGCTCGAACGAGTACACGAACTTGGCCGCGTTGAGCACCTTGATCGCCAGGCGGCGGCCGATCTTGATCTGCTTCGGGTTCTGCGGGTCGAAGGCCGCGTCGGTGCCGAGCCGGCTGGAGGCGGCCCAGTAGCGGACCGCGTCGGAGCCGTGGTCGTCGAGCATCGCGGCGGGCGTCACGACGTTGCCCTTCGACTTCGACATCTTCTTGCGGTCCGGGTCGACGATGAAGCCCGAGATCGAGGCGTCCGTCCACGGCACCGTGCCGTGCTCGAGCTGCGACCGCAGCGCCGTCGAGAACAGCCAGGTGCGGATGATGTCCTGGCCCTGCGGGCGCAGGGAGTACGGGAACACGAGCTCGAACAGCTCAGGGTCGGCCTCCCAGCCGCCGGCGAGCTGGGGCGTGAGCGACGAGGTCGCCCAGGTGTCCATCACGTCGAGCTCGCCCTGGAACCCGCCGGGCACGCCGCGCTGGGACTCGTCGTAGCCGGGCGCCGGGTCGCTCGACGGGTCGACGGGCAGCGACGCCTCGTCGGGCACGATCACGTCGTCGAAGACGGGGTTGCCGTCGGCGTCGAGGGGGTACCAGACGGGCAGCGGCACGCCGAAGAAGCGCTGGCGCGAGATGAGCCAGTCGCCGTTGAGGCCGTTGACCCAGTTCTCGTAGCGCACGCGCATGAAGTCGGGGTGGAAGCCGACCTCGCGGCCGCGCTCGAGCAGCGACTGCTGCAGGGCCTCGTCGCGGGCGCCGTTGACGATGTACCACTGGCGGGTCGAGACGATCTCGAGCGGCTTGTCGCCCTTCTCGAAGAACTTGACGGGGTGCGAGATCTTGCGGATCTCGCCGATCAGCTCGCCCGAGGCCGTCAGCTGCTCGACGATGGCGGCCTTGGCGCTGAAGACCGTCTTGCCGGCGAGCTGGGCGTAGGCCTCGCGGCCCGCCTCCGACTCGATCGCGGCCGGGGCCTCGCTGACGAAGCGGCCGTCGAAGCCGATCACGGCACGGTTCGGCAGCTGCAGCTCGCGCCACCACACCACGTCGTTCGTGTCGCCGAAGGTGCAGACCATGGCGATGCCCGAGCCCTTGTCGGGCTGGGCGAGGTGGTGCGCCACCACGGGGACCTCGACGTCGAAGAGCGGCGAGCGCACGGTGGTGCCGAAGAGGGCCTGGTAGCGCTCGTCGTCGGGGTGCGCGACGAGGGCCACGCAGGCGGGCAGCAGCTCGGGACGCGTCGTGTCGATCAGCACGTCGCCCTCGCCGTCCGTGCGGTGGAAGGCGAGCTTGTGGTACGCGCCCGGCACCTCCTTGTCCTCCAGCTCGGCCTGCGCGACCGCGGTGCGGAAGGTGACGTCCCACAGGGTGGGCGCGTCGGCCTGGTAAGCCTCGCCGCGGGCCAGGTTGCGGAGGAACGCCTTCTGCGCCATCGCCTGCGAGCGGTCGTCGATCGTGCGGTAGCTCTGGGTCCAGTCGACCGAGAGGCCGAGCTTGCGCCAGACGTCCTCGAACTGCTTCTCGTCCTCGACGGTGAGGCGCTCGCAGAGCTCGACGAAGTTGCGGCGCGAGATCGGCACCTGGTCGGCGGCCTTCGCCGACTTGCCGTCGCCGCCCTCGAACGGCGGCGTGAACGACGCGTCGTAGGGGAGCGACGGGTCGCAGCGCACCCCGTAGAAGTTCTGCACGCGACGCTCGGTCGGCAGGCCGTTGTCGTCCCAGCCCATCGGGTAGAAGACGCTGGCGCCGCGCATGCGCTCGAAACGCGCCTTGACGTCGGTGTGCGTGTAGCTGAAGACGTGGCCGATGTGCAGGCTGCCCGACGCGGTCGGCGGCGGGGTGTCGATGGAGAACACGGAGGCGCGGGTCGCCTGGTCACGGTCGAACCGGTAGGTGCCCGACTCCTCCCAGACCTGGCCCCAACGGGCCTCCAGCCCCTCGAGGGCGGGCTTCTCGGGCATCGGTGACGTCATGGGCTGCTCCGGTTCTGTGGGCGGCGCCGTGTCGGTGGGGAGGCGCCTGGTTGTGGGACTGCCCCAGTGTACGCGCGGCGGGGACGGCGGCCGGGGCGACGACGAGGGGCGGCGACAGGGCGGCTGCGGAGGAGGCGTCATGGTCGTCGTCGACGAAAAGTGCGGTCAGGGCACTGTTGCGACCACTGCACTGGATCTGACATGCCGGTCTCTGTTAGCCTCGTCCGGTTTTGCCCGACACCGTGGTCGCGCTCCGTCCGACCACCCGGAGGTATCCCGACACATGGCCTTACGCAAGAACGACACCCGCAAGAACAGCCCGGAGGCCGCGCGCCGCGAGCTCACCACGGACGACGTCACCGTCGTCGAGGAGTCGATGCTCAAGCGCGCCGTCAGCGCCGCCGCGCTCGGCAACGCCATGGAGTGGTTCGACTTCGGCGTCTACGCCTACATCACCACGACCATCGCGCAGGTCTTCTTCCCGCCCGGGAACGACGCCCTCAACATCCTCTTCACCTTCGGCACCTTCACCGCGGCCTTCGTGGTCCGCCCGATCGGCGGCGCGTTCTTCGGGCCGCTCGGCGACCGCATCGGCCGGCAGAAGGTGCTCGCCATGACCATGATCCTGATGGCCGCGGGCACGCTGGCGATCGGCCTCATCCCGTCGTACGCGACCATCGGCATCTGGGCCCCGATCCTGCTGCTGCTGGCGCGCCTCCTGCAGGGCTTCTCGACCGGCGGCGAGTACGGCGGCGCCGCGACCTTCATCGCCGAGTACTCGCCCGACAAGCGCCGCGGCTTCATGGGCTCGTGGCTCGAGTTCGGCACCCTCGGCGGCTACGTGCTCGGCGCCTCCCTCGTGACCGCCCTGCAGCTCGGCCTGAGCGAGGAGGCGCTGCTCGGCTGGGGCTGGCGCATCCCGTTCATCGTCGCCGGGCCGCTCGGCCTGATCGGCCTCTACCTGCGCCTCAAGCTGGAGGAGACCCCGGCGTTCCAGAAGCAGCAGGCGGAGGCGTCGGAGCGCGAGCACCAGAAGGTCCCGTTCCTCACGCTCTTCCGTGAGAACTGGCGTGCGCTCATCGTCTGCGTGGGCCTCGTGCTGGTCTTCAACGTGACCGACTACATGCTGCTGTCGTACATGCCGACCTACCTGACCAACACCCTCGGCCGCGACGCCACGAGCGGGCTGCTCTTCATCATCGTGGTGATGGTGCTGATGATGCTCGTCATCACGTTCGGCGGGCGGCTCAGCGACCGCTTCGGTCGCCGGCCCGTGCTCTTCGCCGGCTGCATCGGGTTCCTGGTGCTGTCGTTCCCGGCGCTCCGCATGGTGCAGAGCGACAACGGCGTGCTGTCGTTCGCGGGCCTGCTCGTGCTCGGCCTCGTGCTCGTCACCTTCACGTCGACGATGCCCTCGACGCTGCCCGCGCTGTTCCCGACGATCATCCGCTACGGCGCCCTCGCGATCGCGTTCAACGTGTCGGTGTCGCTCTTCGGCGGGACCACCCCCCTCGCCACGGAGGCGCTGGTCGTCTGGGCAGAAGGCCGCGGCTTCGGCTGGGCCCACGACATCCCCGCGTTCTACCTGATGGCCGCCGCGGTGATCGGCCTCGTCGCCGTCTCGTTCACCAAGGAGACGGCCAACGAGCCGCTGCTCGGCTCGGGCCCGTCCGTCGCGACCGACGCCGAGGCCCAGGAGCTGATCGCCGCGTACTCGGACGAGTCGAGCGACGTGTCGAAGTCGGACTGGGCGCTCGCGTTCGCGGAGTCGGGACCGATCCAGGTCGTCCGCCCGCCGGCCGAC
Source organism: Frigoribacterium sp. PhB116 (assembly GCF_004364285.1). GTDB lineage: Bacteria > Actinomycetota > Actinomycetes > Actinomycetales > Microbacteriaceae > Frigoribacterium. The sequence continues at coordinate 897,258 of NZ_SOBE01000002.1, forward strand.
GACGAGGCGTCCGCGAAGGCATAGCGCCCCGCGTCCCCCTTCACGTCGAGACCCCTCGGACGCGCGCGCACCCGCGTGCGCGGCGAGGGGTCTCCGTGGTTCTCGGGGTGTCGGCGCAGCGGCGCGGGGCAGCGCGGCAGGGCGGCCCCGCGCTAGGGGCGCGCCGCGAGCAGGGCCCGCGTGTGCTCGTGCCGGGGAGCCGCGAACACCTCGGCCGTCCGGCCCTGCTCGACGACCCGCCCGTGCTGCATCACCGCGACGCGGTCGGCCATGTGCCCGACGACGTCGAGGTCGTGCGAGATGAGCAGGTAGGCCAGGCCCTCCTCGCGCTGCAGGTCGTCGAGCAGGTCGAGCACCTGGGCCTGCACCGAGACGTCGAGGGCCGACACCGGCTCGTCGCAGACGATGACCCTCGGGCGTGCGGCCAGGGCGCGGGCGATCGCCACGCGCTGCCGTTGACCTCCCGACAAGGAGGCGGTGCCCCGGTCGGCCAGGTCGGCCGCGAGCCCGACCCGGTCGAGCAGGGCGACCACGTCGCGACGGAGGGCGCCGCTGCCGACGCGCGTGCGGTCGCCGCCCGTGAGCGCGTCGGCGAGCAGCCTGCCCACCGGCAGCCGCGGGTCGAAGGAGCTCGCCGGGTCCTGGTAGACGGCGCCCAGCAGCCGGCGTCGGGCACGGCGGTCCCGTTCGTGCAGCGGTGTCCACGGCTCGCCGAGCAGCTCGACCGTGCCGGCGTCGGGAGCGTCCAGCCCGAGCAGGAGGCGCGCGGTCGTCGTCTTGCCGCTCCCGGAGGCGCCCACCAGGCCGAGCGTCTCGCCCGCGCGCAGCTCGAGGGAGACGTCGTCGACCGCGACCCGGTCGGGCACCGCGCCGCGCGCCGGGAACACGCGGCGGAGGCCGCTCGCGGAGAGCACGACGGGCGCGGCCGGCGTGTCGAGCGCCCGTGCCGCCGCCGTTTGCGCTTCGGCACGCGATGAACTGCGTTCCGGACGATGAACCGGGACATGTCCCGGTTCATCGTCCATAACGCGGTTCACGGAGGACGACACGGCACGAGTCGGCGCTTCGGCGGCTGGCGCGGGCTGATCCGCGTCCGGCGGCGTGCCGGCGCTCGCGGCAGCCGGCGCGGACAGCTGCGCGCCGCGGGGCGCCCCGGCAGGCAGGGCCGCGACGAGCATGCGCGTGTACTCGTGCTCGGGCGCGTCGAGCACCTCGGCCGTCGGCCCGGTCTCGACGACCTCGCCCGCCCGCATCACGACGACCCGGTCGGCGAGTCGGCGCACGACGCCGAGGTCGTGGCTGATCATCAGCACGGCCGTCCCCCCGTCGCGCAGCGCGCGCAGCCGGTCGACGACGACCCGCTGCACCTCGGCGTCGAGCGCTGTGGTCGGCTCGTCGGCCACGACCAGCTCGGGCCGGACGGCGAGGGCTGCCGCGATCAGCGCCCGCTGGCGCAGCCCGCCCGACAGCTCGCCCGAGCGGGAGCCGAGCCGCGCCTCCGGGTCGGGCATGCCCACCTCGACCAGCGCCTCCAGGGCCCGCTCCCGCCGCTGTCGGGGCGTCAGGCGGGTGTGCAGCCGGAGCGCGTCGTCGATCTCCCGGCCGATCGGGCGGAGCGGGTCGAGCGACACGAGCGCGTCCTGCAGCACGAGGCCCACCCGCGCGCCGCGCACGCGACGCCAGGCGCGCTCGCCGAGGCCGGCGAGGTCGGTCTCGCCGAGCGTCAGCCGGCGGGAGGCGACCGTCCCGCCCGTGAGCCCGAGCAGCGCGCGCGCGGTCACGCTCTTGCCCGACCCCGACTCGCCCACGATCGCGACGCACTCGCCGGCCGCGAGCGTGAACGAGACCCCGTCGACGACCGTGCCGGAGCCGAACGACACGCGGAGGTCGTCGACGACGAGGAGGGGAACGGAGGCGGTCACGAGGCTCCTCCGCCCCGGCGCGCGAGCCCCCGGCCGAGCACCGTCGCCGAGGCGGCGGTCAGCACCACGGCGAGCCCGGGGAACACCGTCATCCACCACGCGCTCGTGACGTACAGGCGGCCCGCCGAGAGCATGGCGCCCCACTCCGGGGCGGGCGGCGGCGCGCCGAGGCCGAGGTAGCTGAGCGACGACGCCCAGACGACGGCCTGGCCGAGGCCCAGCGTCGCGAGCACGACGACGGGCGCGAGGGCGTTCGGCAGCACGTGCCGCCAGAGCACGGTCGCGGGGCGGCGGCCCAGCACGACCGCGGCCTCGACCATGGCCGAGCGCCGGACGCGGACGACCTGGCTCCGCACGATGCGCGCGTAGCCCGGCGCGGTGGCGAGGCCGACCGCGACGGTCGCGGGGAGGGCGCCCGGCCCCGTGAACGCGATGACGACGAGCGCGAGCAGGAGGCCCGGCAGCGCGAACATGACCTCGAGGAGGCGTGACACCGCCACGTCGGCGACGCGCCCCGGCAGGCGCCCGCCCCCGAAGCCCGCAGCCACGCCGAGGAGGACGCCGAGGCCCGTGCCGATCACCGTCGCGGCGGCCCCGATCGCGAGGCTGGCGCCGGCTCCGTGGACGATGCGGGTCCAGATGCCGCGGCCGGACTCGTCCGTGCCGAGGGGGTGCGCGAGCGAGGGCGCCGTGAACGCGTCCGTCGGCGAGACGGCCAGGGGATCGGCGGGGGCGAGCAGCCCCGGCGCGATCGCCGCCACGACGACGAGCGCGAGGGCGACGGCGGCGACGACCTCGGGGACGCGGAGGCGCGGGCGAGGCGATCGGGTGCGGAGCCGGCCACGCGCCGGCCGGGTGCTCGACACGACGCTCACGACGCCCGCGCCCGAGGGTCGACGAGCCGCTCGGCCAGGTCGCCGAGGGCCACGACGACCACGTACGAGAGCGCGGAGGCGAGGGCCACGCCGGTGACGAGCGGGATGTCCCGCAGCGTCACGGCCCCGAGCAGGGTGCGGCCGAGGCCGGGCCGGGCGAAGACCGACTCGACGACGACCGCCCCGCTCAGCAGCGAGCCGAAGGCCCAGCCGGAGAGGGCCAGGCCGGGCAGGGCGGCGTGCCGCAGCAGGTGCCGCCCGAAGAGCCCGGAGGTCGACTCGCCCCGGGCGCGGGCGGAGAGGGCGAACGGCGACGAGGCCGCGTCGAGCAGGGAGTCGCGCGTCACCTGGCCGAGGAACCCGGCGACGGGCACGGCCAGCGTCACCACCGGCAGCACGAGGCCGATCGGGGTGCCCGTGCTCACCGGGGGCAGGAGGCCGAGCTGGGTGCTGAGCACCAGCACGAGCACGCTGCCGAGCCAGAAGTGCGGCACCGCGGCCGCCACGACCTCGAGGCCGGACGAGACGGCGGCGGCGACCCGGCCGCCCAGCGTGGCCCACCAGGCGGTCCCCAGCGCGATCAGCCAGGCGACGGCGAGCGCGCACGCCGCCAGCACGACCGTGCCGGGCAGCTGGTCGAGCAGCAGCGCGCCGACGTCCGTGCGGAGCGAGTACGAGGTGCCGAGGTCGCCGGTCGCGAGACGGCCGAGCTGGGCCAGGTACTGCAGGAGGAGGGGGTCGTCCAGCCCGTACTGCTCGCGCACCAACGCCAGCGCCTCGGCCGACGCCTGCGACCCCGGACCCCCGAGGATCGCCTCGGCGGGGTCGCCGGGCACCAGCCGGATCGCGAAGAAGACCATGGTCGCGACCGCCCAGAGCACGACCACGCCGCCGACGACGCGACCGGCCAACCACCGGGCCGCCGCTGCCGCGCGCCCGCGCCTCCTTCGCTCCGTCCCCGCGGGCGACGGCGAGGACGCGTCGTCGGTGGTGGGGGGAGCGGTCGAGGAGGCGCGGCTCGCCGCGGCGTCGCGCCCCGGCTCAGTCGGTACGGGAAGCGTCATACAGGGTGACGGCCGAGACCGGCGGCAGGGCGCGGACGCCGGTCACGGACGAGCGCACGAGGTAGTGGTTCTGCTGGTCGTAGAGCGGCAGCACCGTGTAGCTCTCGAGGACGATCTCCTGTGCCTGCTGGTAGAGGTCGGCCCGCTCGTCGGGGTCGCTCGTCTGCGCGGCGTCGGTCAACAGCTGGTCGAGGTCAGGATCGCTCAGCTGCGCCAGGTTGGCGAAGTAGCCGCTCGGCGCGGGCGTGATGCCGGCCGTGTCGTAGAGGATGCGCAGCACGTCGGGTCCGACCTTCGTGTACGGAGCGCTGACCAGGTCGTAGTCGTTCTCGGCGAGGGCGCCGTACCAGCTCGACAGGTCGAGGGGAGACAGCACGACCTCGATGCCCAGCTGCTTCGCGCCGGCCTGGATCTGCTCGAAGAGCGACTGCTCGGCGGGGATCGACTGGTTCGTGCTCACGGGGAACTCGAGGGAGAGGCGCTCGCCGCCCTTGGTGCGGTAGCCGTCGGAGTCGCGCTCCGTCCAGCCGGCCTCGTCGAGCAGGTCGCCGGCGGCGTCGGGGTCGACGTCGAACAGCGACTCGTCCGAGTACGCGAGCGGCTCGACGCTCGAGAGGGGCGAGTACGACCGCTCCGCCGTGCCGAAGAAGAGCGAGTCGATGCCGTCGTTCACGTCGACCCCGGTGATGAAGGCCTGACGCACTCGCTCGTCGTCGAAGGGCGCCTTGCCCGAGTTCAGCTCGATGCGGTTCGCGGCGCCGGGGCGGGGCGCGTCGATCTCGTCGAGCGAGTCGTCCTTCTCGGCGGCGACGAGGGTGTCGGGCTGGACGTTGTCGATCACGTCGACCTGCCCGGCCTGGAGGGCCGCGTAGCGGGCGGCGGAGTCCGGGACGAAGCGCCAGACGACCTCGTCGAGGTGGGCGGGGCCGTCGTGGGAGGCGTCGGCGGGCGGCGACGAGTAGTCGTCGTTGCGGCTCAGCACCACGCGGTCCTGCTTGGTCCAGGACTCGACCACGAAGGGGCCCGTGCCGACCGGCGACTCGCAGTTCGCCTCCTGGGAGCGCTCGAGCGCCTCCGGCGACTCCATGGCGAGCCACGGCTGCGTCAGCGACTCGAGCAGCGCGCTGTCGGGCTCGCTCAGGTCGAAGCGGGCGGTCCGGGCGTCGACGGCCTCGACGCCGGTGACCTTCTGCAGGGCGAGGTAGCCGGTCGACGAGAGCGTCTCGGGATCTTGCAGGTGCGCGACGTTCGCGGCGACGGCTGCCGCGTCGAAGGGTGTGCCGTCGGTGAACGAGACGCCGTCGCGCAGGGTGAAGGTCCAGCTGAGGCCGTCGTCCGACTCCTCCCACGAGTCGGCGAGCCACGGCACGATCTCGCCCGCCGAGTCCTTCGACACGAGCGACTCGAGGTACTGCGTCGAGACGAGAGCCTGAGGGTAGTTGCCGCCGACGTGGGGGTCGAGGCAGGTGGGCTCGGCGTCGCCCGTGGCGTAGGTCAGGGTGCCGCCGGCCCGCGGGGTCCCGTCGTCGGACGAGTCGCCGCCGGGGGCGCAGCCCGCGAGCAGCAGGGCGCCGGCCGAGGCGAGGGCGAGCAGGGGCAGTGAGCGCGTGCGCATGGGGCTCCGGAGGTGTGCGGCGAGGTGGGTTGGTTTGTTGAACTGGGTACAACAAGGCCGTGGACGAGTCTAGCGGCATGATTGACCCCATGTCAGACGAGACGACGTCCCGCAGCGCCCGGCCCTCGGGACGGCCGCGACGGTCGTCGGCCGACGTCCTCGCCGACGCCGCGGCCGAGCTGTTCCTCGAACAGGGCTGGTCCCGCACGACGGTGGACCAGATCGCGCAGCGGGCAGGGGTGAGCCGCGGCACGTTCTTCAACTACTTCGAGTCGAAGGCGGACACGTTCTGGCTCGACCTCGACGCGACGGCGGCGGGCCTCGGGGACGCCCTCCGCGCCTCCTCGGGCACCTCGCCCGTGCGGCGGGTCGAGGCCGCGCTCGTGCAGCTCGCCGCCGCGCACCCTGCCGACCGTGTGCCGTGGGCCCTCACCCAGTCGGACGCGATGGGCCTCGGCGACGACCTCGTGTCGTCGGCGGCCGTCCGCGTCGTGCGGATCCGCGCGACGGTCGCGTCGTTCCTCTGCGAGACTGCCGGCGCGCCGCGCGGGGACGTGGGGGCCGAGGTGGCGGCGTCGGCGCTGCTGGCGGCGGCGGCCACCGCCGTCGTCACGTGGGCGCGGACGGGCGTGCGCCGACGACCACTCGACGAGGAGGTGGCGGCGGCCCTGGCGCCCGTGGCCGACGGCCTCGCGCGCACCGACCGCCTCGCGGACGGCTAGGCCGTGGGGGTGGAGGCGGTCGAGGGCGAGACGGGGGACAGCACGTCGTCGAGCTGGGCGCGCTTCGGGAACACCCACTTGTTCATCGCCCAGTAGCGGAAGACCATCGCCAGCATCGTGCCGATGACGGGGCCGCTGACGAAGTCCGCGATCTCCTGGGTCGTGCGCGAGACCTGGGGCACCTCGAAGCCGAGACCATAGCGCGACAGGTACAAGGGGGCCGAGTTGATCGCGACCCCGATGACGCTGACGACGACGAAGAGCAGCATCTCCTGGCCGGTGTGGCGGTCGCCGCGGTCGTCGAACGACCACTTCTTGTTCATCCAGTACGACACGACGGTCGCGACGATGATGCCGAGCGACAGCGCGGTCACGGGGTGCTGGGGGATGACGAAGAGCTTGAGCCCGTAGTTGATCACCATGGTGATGACGAAGCCGATGCCGCCGACCACGAGGAAGCGGAGGGCGGAGGGGTGGGCCTTGGCCAGCCGGATCATCGTGCGCACGGATCGACGCTACAGGGGCTCCCTAAGAAGGCGCCGGGCGTTGTCCCCTCCGCGCAGGCGAGTGGTCCGGTCGGTCGGGGAGATGAGGCGGGTCGGTCGGGAGGATGACTTAGGGCAACGGTCCGGTCACGGCATGAGGATCGCTCGTCACGTGCCCCTACTGTGAGCGGAGGACGGCCTCACGAGGCCGGGAGCGCCGTGCTCGGGGGTGGGTCGAGGGCACGGCGGCCACCTCGACTCACACGAGAGAGAAGATCATGAAGAACACTGTGTCGGCCGCCGTGGCGCTGCCGACTGCCATCGTCATCGCCCTGGGGGGACTCCTGATGACGACGCCCGCGGCACATGCCGAGACGGCGCCCGTCGAGCAGGCCGACGGGGCGGCCGCCCCCGTCGCGGTCGACGCGCCCAGCGTCGCCGCGGAGCCGGATGCCGCGTCGGACGTCGGGGACGCGACGCCCGCCGAGCCGTCCCCGGAGGAGGGCGACGCAGGGACCGCCGTGGAGGCGCCGGACGCCGAGGAGGTGCCCGACGGCGAGGTCGCGCCTCCTGTCGTCGAGGCGCCTGTCGCCGAGGCACCGGTCGCCGACGGGGGCGTCCTGACGCCCGCGGAGGTGCCGGTCGTCGAAGACGAGGCGGCAGCCGACGAGGCAGCAGCCGCGCCCGGCTTCGAGGTCACGTCCCCGACTGCGGAGGGCGAGCTCGCGTTCCGCGGCGGCGTCGTCGTCACCGGGACCGTCCCGGAGGGCAGCAGCGTCAGCATCGTCGTGAGCAACGGGACGTCGCTCCGGGCTGCGGTCACGGGGACGACCTTCCGCGAGGCGATCGCCATCGACCCCGCTCCGTTCATGGTCGACTACCAGGTGACGGTCACGGCGTCCGCGGCCGACGGGAGCCCGCTCGGCTCGATCGTGCGCGAGGTCCTCGTGCTCGGGCAGCTGGCCTCCGACGCTCCCGTCATCACGTCGCCCGTCGACGGATCGCAGGTGGACGGGGACGTCGTGCCCTTCGGGGACACCGACACGCGGAGGTTCGTCGTCTCGGGGACGGGGACGCCGGGAGAGCTCCTGGACATCGAGCTCCTGATGCTCGACCCCGAGACGGGCTGGGGATACGGGCACGACCCCGTCTCCGTCGGGGCGGACGGCACCTGGTCGACCCCGGTGTGGCTCCCGGTGGGCCTCGCACGCGTCTCCATCGCCCAGCAGTCCTACGACGAGGACGGATTCGCCACGACGCTGCCGTCGGCGTTCGCGAGCATCGACGTGCGGGTCGGGCCGGAACCGGCGCCCGTCGTGCTGGCGCCCTCGGCACCGGCGCCCGTCGTGCTGGCGCCCGTCGTCGCCCCGAGTGCCGTCCGCCCGGCCGCCGTGGTCCCGCGGACGACGTCCTCGCTGGCCCACACGGGCACGGACGAGGCGACCCCGTGGGCGGGAGCGCTCGGCCTCGGGCTGATGCTCGCGGGCCTCGGCGGAGTCGGCGTGGCCCGGCGTCGAGCGCGGCGCGCCTGACGCACGGACACCACGGAGGGCCCGTCTCCTGCTCGGAGGCGGGCCCTCCCGTGTGGCGGAGCAGACGTCAGCGACGCGGCTGCAGGCTCGGCTCGTCCGGCGTCGAGAGGGTGAGCACCGCCTCCTCGACGACGTCGTGCTCCTCCAGCTCGCGCTCGACGCGGCGGAGCGCGACGGCGACGTGCTCCTCGGTGTCGTCACCCGTCATGTCGACGGCGGCGACCAGGTAGAGGCGGCTCGGCCCGACGAACTCCGTGTGCAGGTAGGTGACGCGGGCGATCTCGGGCCGGGCGAGCAACCGCTCGAGCACCGTGGTCTCGAGCTCGTCGCTCGGGCTCTCGCCGACCAGGAACCTGCGGTTGCGGTCGACGAGCACCAGGGCGACGACCCCGAGCAGCACGCCGACGAGGATCGAGCCGACGGCGTCGAACACCGCCGAGCCCGTGACCTGGTGCAGGAAGATGCCGAGGAACGCGATCAGCAGGCCGACGAGAGCGGCGGCGTCCTCGGCGAAGACGGCGCGCAGGGTCGAGTTCGAGCTCCGGAGCACGTAGCGCAGGGTGGGCACCTGCCCGGCCCGGGCGCTGCCGCGGGCCTGGCGGAAGGCCTGGAGGAACGACGTCCCCTCGAGGAGGAAGGCCACGCCGAGCACGACGTAGTTGACGAGGTAGTCCTCCGCCTCCTCGGCAGCGCCGAGCTGGGAGATGCCGTGTTGGATCGACACCACGGCGCCGACGGTGAACAGCCCGAACGCCGCGAACATCGACCAGACGTAGGTCTCCTTGCCGTAGCCGAGCGGGTGGTCGTCGTCCCTCTTCTTCACGCCCCGCTTGTCGGCGATGAAGAGGAAGATCTCGTTGCCCGTGTCGGCCCACGAGTGCGCCGACTCGGCCACCATCGACGCGGAGCCCGTGAGGAACGCCGCGACGGTCTTCGCCACGGCGATCAGCAGGTTCGCGAGGAACGCCACGATCACCGTCGTCGTGCTCTCGGGCTTCGGCGCGGACCCGGCGCCGGGCTCGGTGGGCGGCTCGGTCGCCGCGGACGGCGCCGCGGAGGGCTCTGGTGTCATGCTGCCGATTCTGCACTGCCTGCACCTGATCGCGTCCCGCCTCCTCGGCTCGTATGATGGACGAGCACTGATCCGGCCATCACCGGGGAGCACTCGGCAGAACGCGTCGATCGTCCCGACACCGGGGCAGGAGGCGTCACTAGACCCGAGCGGGGCAGGCCCGTCACAGCCGCAGCAGAGAGGTCGTCCCGCCAGGGGCGGCAAGCGAGGTGGTACCGCGCCGACCGAGAACCCTCGGCAGGCGTCCTCGTGGACGGACATCCGCAGCACCTGGAGCCCCCATGGCCTACAAGCCGGTACCCGCATCGCCCCGGTTCCCCGACGTCGAGCAGGGCGTGCTCGCCTTCTGGCGTCGCGACGACACCTTCCAGGAGTCGATCCGCGCCCGCGAGGGCAGCGACGAGTGGGTCTTCTACGACGGCCCGCCCTTCGCCAACGGCCTGCCGCACTACGGGCACCTCCTCACCGGCTACGCCAAGGACGTGTTCCCGCGGTACCAGACCATGCGCGGCAAGCAGGTGCACCGCCGGTTCGGCTGGGACACCCACGGCCTGCCCGCCGAGCTCGAGGCCATGCGCCAGCTCGGCATCACCGAGAAGCACCAGATCGACGACATGGGCATCGGCGCGTTCAACGCCGCGGCGCGCAGCTCGGTGCTGCAGTACACCGACGAGTGGCAGGGCTACGTCACCCGCCAGGCCCGCTGGGTCGACTTCGACGACGACTACAAGACCCTCGACGTCAGCTACATGGAGAGCGTCCTCTGGGCCTTCAAGCAGCTGTGGGACAAGCAGCTCGCGTACGAGGGCTTCCGGGTGCTGCCCTACTGCTGGCACGACCAGACGCCTCTGTCGAACCACGAGCTCCGCATGGACGACGACGTCTACAAGATGCGCCAGGACCAGACGGTCACCGTCGCGTTCCCCCTCGTCGGGGCCAAGGCCGAGTCGCTCGGCCTGACCGGCGTCGAGGCGCTCGCCTGGACGACGACCCCGTGGACGCTGCCGACGAACATGGCGCTCGCCGTGGGGCCCGACATCTCGTACGTGACGGTGCCGCACGCCCTGCTGCCCGGCGAGCGCACGGGCGACCAGCAGCTGCTCACGGGCAGCGTGTTCCTGCTCGCCGCCGACACCCTCGCGGCCTACGCGAGGGACCTGGGCTACGAGTCGCCCGAGGCGGCCCAGGCCGCCGTCACGGCGACCTTCGCCGGCGCCGAGCTCGAGGGCGTCGAGTACGACCGCGTCTGGGACGTCTACGCCGACACGGAGGCGTGGGGCACCGAGAACGCCTGGCGCCTGCTCGTCGCCGACTACGTCGCGACCGGCGAGGGCACCGGCATCGTGCACCAGGCGCCCGCCTACGGCGAGGACGACCAGCTGGTCTGCGCCGCCGCGGGCATCCCCGTCATCGTGTCGGTCGACGAGGCCGGCCGCTTCCTGCCGATGTTCGACGAGCTCGGCGTCGCCGGGCTGCAGGTGTTCGACGCCAACAAGGTGCTCGTGCAGCGCCTCCGGGCCGACGGCCGCCTCGTGCGGCTCGCGAGCTACGAGCACAGCTACCCGCACTGCTGGCGCTGCCGCAACCCGCTGATCTACAAGGCGGTCTCGAGCTGGTTCGTCCGCGTCACCGACGTGCGCGACCGGATGGGCGACCTCAACCAGGAGATCACCTGGGTGCCCGAGAACGTGAAGGACGGCCAGTTCGGCAAGTGGGTCGCGGGCGCCCGCGACTGGTCGATCTCGCGAAACCGCTACTGGGGCTCGCCGATCCCCGTCTGGCGCAGCGACGACCCGGCGTTCCCGCGCACCGACGTCTACGGCTCGCTGGCCGACCTCGAGGCCGACTTCGGCCGCCTGCCGACGAACGAGCAGGGCGAGCCCGACCTGCACCGTCCGTACATCGACGACCTGACCCGGCCGAACCCCGACGACCCCTCGGGGCAGAGCACGATGCGCCGCATCGAGGACGTCTTCGACGTCTGGTTCGACTCGGGCTCGATGCCGTTCGCGCAGGTGCACTACCCGTTCGAGAACCAGGAGTGGTTCGAGTCGCACGCCCCCGCCGACTTCATCGTCGAGTACATCGGGCAGACGCGGGGCTGGTTCTACGTCATGCACGCGCTGTCGACGGCGCTCTTCGACCGGCCCGCGTTCTCGAACGTGATCAGCCACGGCATCGTGCTCGGCTCGGACGGACAGAAGATGTCGAAGAGCCTCCGCAACTACCCCGACGTCTCCGAGGTCTTCGACCGGGACGGCGCCGACGCGATGCGCTGGTTCCTGATGTCCAGCTCGGTCATCCGCGGCGGCAACCTCGTCGTCACCGAGGAGGGCATCCGCGAGGGCGTCCGGCAGTTCCTGCTGCCGCTCTGGAGCACCTACTACTTCTTCACCCTGTACGCGAACGCCGCCGACGGCGGCAGCTCGGGAGGCGAGGGCCGGCACGTCGCGGACGGCCTGGTCGCGACCTGGCGGACCGACTCGACCGACGTGCTCGACCGGTACCTGCTGGCCAAGACGCGCCTCCTCGTGACCGACGTCGAGCGGCACCTCGACGCGCTCGACTCGCCGCTCGCGGCGGCCGCCCTGCGCGACTTCGCCGACGTGCTCACCAACTGGTACGTGCGCCGGTCGCGCGACCGTTTCTGGGCCGGCGACGACCGCGACGCCTTCGACACGCTCTTCACGGTCCTCGAGACGGTCACGCGCGTCGCCGCGCCCCTGGCGCCGCTCGTGACGGAGGAGATCTGGAAGGGCCTCACCGGCGGTCGCAGCGTGCACCTCACCGACTGGCCCGACGCCTCCTCGTTCCCCGAGGACGACGCCCTCGTCGCCTCGATGGACGCCGTCCGCGCGATCGCGTCGTCGGGCCTGGCGCTCCGCAAGGCGACCGGCCTGCGCGTGCGCCTGCCGCTGGCCCGCCTCACCGTCGTCGCGCCCGACCCGGCCGGCCTCGAGCCGTTCGGCTCGATCCTCCGCGACGAGCTGAACGTCAAGGAGGTGGCGTTCACGCCCCTGACGGAGGAGAGCCTCGGCGAGTGGGGCGTCACCCGCAAGCTGACCGTCAACGCCCGTGCGGCAGGGCCCCGCATCGGCAAGCAGGTGCAGCAGGTCATCCCGGCCGCCAAGAAGGGCGACTGGGCCCCCGTCGGCGAGAACGTCGTCGTCGGCGGCGTCGAGCTGCTGCCGGGCGAGTTCACCCTCGAGCTGGCGGTCGACGACCCGTCGGCGGCGATCGCCTTCGTCGGCGACGGCGGCTTCGTGCTGCTCGACACGGCCACGACGCCCGAGCTCGAGGCCGAGGGCCTGGCCCGCGACGTGGTCCGGGCCGTGCAGCAGGCACGCAAGGCCGCGGGCCTCGACGTGTCCGACCGGGTCGTGACGACCGTGGCGACCGACGCGGTCGCGGCCGCGGCGCTCGGGACGCACCGCGACATGGTGCAGGCCGAGACCCTGACGACCGAGCTGGTCGTCGACGTGCAGGACGACGTCGCGGGACGCGACGGGAAGGTCGCGGTCGGCTCCGGCTCAGCCGTGACGGTGGAGGTGCGACGAGCGTGAGCCCGAAGAAGAGCAAGAAGGACGACGGCGCGGGCCAGGGCGACGGCGAGTTCGCCGCCGAGGCGACCCGGGTGCACGACGAGCTGCTGGCCCGCGTGGGGGAGTCCGCCCCCGAGCCGCGCCTGTCGGCCACGCGCCGGGCCGTCGAGCTGCTCGGCGACCCGCAGCGTGCCTACCCCGTGATCCACATCACGGGCACCAACGGCAAGACGTCGACGAGCCGCATGATCGAGAGCGTCCTCCGCGCCCACGGACTCCGGACCGGGCTCATGACGAGCCCCCACCTGGTGCGACTCAACGAGCGCATCGTCGTCGACGGCGAGCCGATCAGCGACGAGCGCCTCGTCGCCAACTGGGACGACATCCAGCCTTACCTGACGATGGTCGACACCGAGCTCGAGGCGGCGGGCGAGCCGACGCTCACGTTCTTCGAGGCGCTCACGGCGCTCGCCTTCGCGTGCTTCGCCGACGCCCCGGCCGACGTCGTCGTGCTCGAGGTCGGCATGGGCGGCGAGTGGGACAGCACGAACGTCGCCGACGGCCAGGTCGCGGTCTTCACGCCGATCGCGCTCGACCACCAGGCCCGGCTGGGGTCGACCGTCGAGGCCATCGCCCGGACCAAGGCCGGCATCGTGAAGCCGGCCGCGTCGGTCGTCAGCGCGGCCCAGCTGCCGGAGGCGCTGGCCGAGCTGCAGCGCGCGGCCGAGCTCACCGAGTCGTCGCTGGCCGTCGAGGGCGTCGCCTTCGGCGTCGAGTCCACGACGGTGGCGGTGGGCGGCCAGGTCGTCACGATCCGCGGCGTGGCCGGCCGCTACGAGGACTTGCTCCTGCCGCTCTTCGGCGACCACCAGGCGCAGAACGCGGCCGTCGCGGTGGCCGCGGTCGAGTCGTTCCTCGGCAGCGGCAGCCAGGCGCTCGACCACGACGTGCTCGCCGAGGGGCTCGCCGCGGCGACGTCGCCCGGGCGGCTGCAGATCGTGGCCAACGAGCCGACCATCCTCGTCGACGCGGCCCACAACCCGCACGGCGCGCGAGCACTCGCCAAGGCGATCGACGACTACTTCCAGTTCGGACGCGTCGTCGCGGTGCTCTCGGTCCTCGCCGACAAGGACGCGGCGGGCATCGTCCGCGCGCTCTCGGGCACGGTCGACCAGTTCGTCGTCACGCAGAGCGGCTCCGACCGCTCCGTGGACGCCGACGAGCTCGCGGCCGTGGCGGTCGGCGTCGTCGGGGCCGCACGCGTCGTGGTCGAGACCGACCTCGTGGCGGCGCTCCGCACGGCCCGCGACCTCGCGGACGAGGCCGAGGGCGACGAGCCCGGCGGCGTCGTGGTGGCGGGGTCGATCACGCTGGTCGGCGACGTGCTCGCGCTCTCGCAGGCCGAGGGCGGGCTCTCGTGACCGAGGCCCCGCCTCCTGCGGACCCCACCGGCCGCGCGCGCCCGACGCGTCGCGCGCGTCGACGCGGCGCGGCCGAGAGCCTGCTGTCGATCGTGCTCGTGCTCGAGGCCATGTCGCTGTTCTTCGTCATGCTCGTCGTCAACGGACGCGACCTGCTGCCCACGGGCGTCGCCTTCGGCGGCGGCCTCGGCGCCATCGTCCTGATCCTCCTCGTGTCGCGCACCCTGCGCTGGCGGTGGGGGATCGTGCTCGGCTGGGTCGTCCAGCTCGGGCTCGTCGCCTGCGGTCTCCTCGACCCCGTCATGTACGTCGTCGCGGCCCTCTTCGTCGCGATCTGGACCTACTGCCTCGTCAAGGGCACCCAGCTCGACCGCCTGAACGCGGCGCGCTTCGGCCCGCAGCCCTGACGGCTCGCGCCGCCGCCGCCCCGCGACCACAGCCCACCAGCCACCCGAACCACCACCCGCCCCACACGAAGGAGCACCAGTGACCGACCTCCAAGAGACCCTCGTCCTCGTCAAGCCCGACGGCGTCGCCCGCGGCCTCACCGGCGAGATCCTCCGCCGCATCGAGGCGAAGGGCTACTCGCTCGTCGACCTGCGCCTCGTCCAGGCCGACCGCGACCTGCTCGCCCAGCACTACGAGGAGCACGTCGGCAAGCCGTTCTACGAGCCGCTCGTCGAGTTCATGCAGAGCGGCCCCACCGTCGCGATCCGCGTCGCGGGCAACGGCGTGATCCCGGGCTTCCGTTCGCTCGCCGGCACGACCGACCCGACCACTGCGGCCCCCGGCACGATCCGCGGCGACCTCGGCCGCGACTGGGGCCTCGCCGTGCAGCAGAACCTCGTGCACGGCAGCGACAGCCCCGAGAGCGCCGCGCGCGAGCTCGCTCTCTGGTTCTGATCCCTTTGAACCCTTGACCGAGGAGGGGCGGGGGGGGGGGCCCGGGGCCCCCCCCCCCCCCCCCCCGGGGGGGGGGCCCCGGGGGGGGGGGGGGGGGGGGGGGGGGGGGGCCCCCCCCCCCCCCCCCCCGGGGGGGGGGGGGGGGGGGGCCCCGGGCCCCCCCCCCGCCCCTCCTTCGTCGTTCAGGACCGGGCGTCGCTCAGGGGGTCGGCGTGGCCGTCGACCCGGGCAGCTCGCCCGTGCTCGTGTCGCCGGTCGGCTGGCCACCGGCGACCTCGGCCACGAACTGCGCGAACGCGGCGGCGTCGGTGGGCGAGCCCTGGTATTGCTGGCCGTTGACCAGCACGGTCGGCGTCGCGGACACCGCCGCGAGGTCGGAGTTCGGCAGCGGCTCGTTCAGCGCGCGCTCGGTCGCGGACGCGACCCAGTCGGTGAACTCGCCGTCGGTGATGCAGGAGGCGACGGCAGGGTCGTCGGCGCCGGCGCCCTGGACCAGCGTCACCAGCTCGTCGTTCGTCAGGCCGGTCGTGTTCTCGGTCGGCTGCTGCGCGAACAGGGCGGTGTTGACGTCGAGCGCCGTGTCGGGCTGGTAGTTCGCGACGCAGGCGAGGGCGTTCGCCGACCGGGTCGAGTACTTCGACCCGAGGCTCGCGTTGTCGAGGAACCCGAGGGGGTGGATCTCGAGGTCGGCCGCGCCCTGGGTGACCCAGGTCTCGAGCTGCTCGGCGTTCGTGGTGTCGAACTGGCCGCAGTAGGGGCACATGTAGTCGAGGTAGACGACGATGCTCGGCTTCTCGGCCGTGCCGGCCGCGGACGGCGTGGGGGAGCCGTCGGCGGGCGTGGCGTCCGTCGTGACGGCGGAGACGGTCGTGCCGTCGCCCGAGAGCACGATGCCGTCGCTGGCCATGTTCAGGGGGCCGGGGCCGGCGGGCGCGAGCGATCGCGTGATCACCAGTGCCACGACGGCGAGGATCGCGAGCACGCCCACCACGAGGCCGCCCTGCAGGGCCCACTTGTTGCGGCGTCGGCGCTTGGCCTCCGCCTCACGCGTGACGCGCGCCTTCTCGCGGGCGGACTCCCGTCGCTCGCGCTTGGTCTCTCCTGGTCCGGCTGGTGGCGTCATGGTTCCTCGCTCGTCGGTGTCGGTGGCCTCGTCGACCCTCTCGTACCTCCCCATGGGGAGGCTGAGCGGCTCAGCGGAGCAGTGTGGGCAGGAGGAGCGGGAACTGCACGACGATCACCGTGGCGACGACGACGTAGTTCAGCACGGGCAGGATCCAGGAGAACGGCAGGAACGCCGCGGCGGCCCGCTGGAGCCGCCCGTGCGGCACGGTCACGCCGCGCGCGAGGCCCCACACCAGCAGGATCCAGAAGAGCGGGATGGTCACCGACCAGACGAGCATGCACCACGGGCAGAGGGCCCCGATGACGAACACCGTCTGGGTGAACAGCCACGTGACGAACACCCAGGCCAGGAACACGCCCACCGTGAAGGCGACCCAGAACCACCGGGCGAACCGTGCGCCGGCGAGCAGCCCGACGCCCACGGCGACGGGGGCCGCGAACCCGACGAGGCCGAGGATCGGGTTGGGGAAGCCGAACAGCGAGGCCTGCCAGCTGTTGATGACGGGCGAGCAGCCGACGAACGGGTTGACGTCGCAGCCGAGCGAGGCCGTCGGGTCCTCGAGCAGCCGGAACTTGTCGACGGTCAGCGCGAACGACCCGAGCAGCCCCACGAGCCCGACGATCACCAGGAGGACGGCCGGGACGACGACGGGTCGCCCCGTCGACGGGTGGGTGCGCTGAGGCGCTCTTTGCTCGGTCACGACGACGATCATCTCACCGTCCCGATCGTGGTCCCGGGTGAGGCGTGCGATAATCGAGCCAGTCGCGGGGCGTGAGTCCCGGGATCAAGACTTTCCGGGCCGTGCTGCACCGCGGGGCCGTCGGCAGGTCGGCCTCCACGAGTGGCCGTCCTCGCGGGCGGGCACCGTCAGGTGGCAGCTAGATCCGGGCCAGGGCGCAGTCGCCCACCGCCGGACAGCCAGTTCCGGACAGAGCAACGAAGAACCTGACGTCGACGAACGACATCCGGGGAGACGCCCGCAGAGACGGGCGCCGGCTCCGGCTGACCGAACGCGACGTCACTGACGATGCGCGCCGTGAGAGGGCGCGGTGGCCGCAGGCAGGTGCACGGCGCCTCCCGGCCACGACACGAGACCACCCGGCGACGGCGATGCCGACGGCGGGTCGAGGAGCACACCAGCAGTGGTGGACAAGAACGACAACGACAGAGACGGCCAGCCGAAGAAGAAGAGGGGCCTGTTCGCCGGGCTCCTGTCGCGCCAGGTGCCCGCACCGGCGACGACCGCGCGCCGCGCGCTCGGCACCGCCCCCCACGACCGGAACGACGACGCCCAGGAGGCTTCCCCCGTGACCACCGAGAAGGAGGTCGGGGCCGAGGCCGCGACCAGCAGCACCAGCATCGACACCGCCCGCCCCGCCCAGCCCGAGGCCGTCGTCGACACCGAGGCCGTCCAGGCCGACATCGCCGCCGTCGCGCCGCCGCGTGCCGAGGCCCCGGCCGACGACGCGGGCGACGTCTCCGCAGCCGAGTCGGGTCCCATCCCGGCCCAGCTCACCACGACGAGCCTGATCTTCCACGCGCCCGAGATCCTCCCCCTGCCGGCCCGGCCGGGGCGTCGTCGCCACGACGACGAGTGGGACGACCGCGACGACCGTGACGACCGCGACGACGACGACCGCGACCAGCGTGACGACGACCGCGACGACGACGACCGCGACGAGCCGCAGCGCGGCACCTCCCGCCGTCGCCAGCGCGGCCGCTCGCAGGACAGGGAAGAGCGCGACTCCGAGCAGCGCCAGGGCGGCGACCGCGGCGACCGTCGCGAGCGCCCGCAGCGCCAGGTCGAGCTCATCACCGAGCCGCAGCGCATCAAGGGCTCGACCCGTCTCGAGGCCAAGAAGCAGCGCCGCCGCGACGGCCGTGACGCCGGCCGCCGACGCACCGTCATCACCGAGGCCGAGTTCCTGGCCCGCCGCGAGAGCGTCGACCGCAAGATGATCGTCCGCTCGTCGGGCGACCGCATCGAGATCGGCGTCATGGAGGACGGCACCCTCGCCGAGCACTACGTCGCCAAGGCGCAGAACGTCTCGCTGATCGGCAACGTCTACCTCGGTCGCGTCCAGAACGTGCTCCCGAGCATGGAGGCGGCGTTCGTCGACATCGGACGCGGCCGCAACGCCGTGCTGTACTCGGGCGAGGTCGACTGGGACTCGCTGTCGAACGGCAACCAGCCCCGCCGCATCGAGCTCGCGCTCAAGCCCGGCGACCGCGTCCTCGTCCAGGTCACGAAGGACCCGGTGGGCCACAAGGGCGCCCGTCTCACCAGCCAGATCTCGCTGCCCGGCCGCTACCTCGTCTACGTGCCCAACGGCTCGATGAACGGCATCAGCCGCAAGCTCCCCGACACCGAGCGCGCGCGCCTCAAGAAGATCCTGAAGGAGGCGCTGCCCGAGAACGCGGGAGTCATCGTCCGCACCGCGGCCGAGGGCACCACGGAGGAGCAGCTCACCCTCGACATCACGCGCCTCACGAACCAGTGGGCCGACATCAGCAGCAAGGTCGAGGCCGGCAACGCCCCCGCGCAGTTGCACTCGGAGCCCGACCTGCTGATCAAGATCGTGCGTGACGTCTTCAACGAGGACTTCCACGAGCTCGTCATCGACGGCGACGACGCCTACGACACCCTCCAGTCGTACCTGTCGGCCGTCGCGCCCGACCTGCTCGACCGCGTGAAGCGCTACGAGGGCGACCGCGACGCGTTCGACGAGCACCGCCTCAACGAGCAGATCGAGAAGGCGCTCGACCGCAAGGTCTGGCTGCCCTCCGGCGGCTCGCTCGTCATCGACCGCACCGAGGCCATGACGGTCGTCGACGTCAACACGGGCAAGTTCGTCGGCTCCGGGGGCAACCTCGAGGAGACGGTCACGAAGAACAACCTCGAGGCCGCGGAGGAGATCGTCCGCCAGCTGCGCCTCCGCGACATCGGCGGCATCATCGTCGTCGACTTCATCGACATGGTCCTCGAGTCGAACCGCGACCTCGTGCTCCGCCGGCTGGTCGAGTGCCTCAGCCGCGACCGGACCAAGCACCAGGTCGCCGAGGTCACCTCGCTCGGCCTCGTGCAGATGACGCGCAAGAAGCTCGGCCTCGGCCTGGCCGAGTCGTTCGCCGAGGCAGGCAGCGCCGCACGCGTGCAGGAGCAGCAGCCCCGCAAGGGCCAGGAGCAGCGCCGCCGTGGCGGAGCCCAGGCCGGCAAGCAGGGCGGCGCGGCGGGCGCCTCCGGCGGTCAGGGCCGCGGCCAGGGCGGCCAGGCGGGCTCGTCGGCACACCCGACGACCGGCACGCACGCCATCACCGACGACGTGAAGAACGCGCTCTCGCGCATCGCGGCGTCGACCATCGCGCACGCCGAGGACGGCGACCGGCCGGCCGACAGCGACAGCGCCGCCACGGCGGCGGCCGCGGTCGAGGCGGCCATCGACGCCGCCGCGGCCTCGGTGTCGTCCACGCGAGCCGACGAGGCCCAGGACGACTCGTCCGACGAGCCGCGTCGCAGCCGGGGCGGCCGCAAGGGCCGTCGTGGCTCGCGGTCGCGCGACGCCGAGCAGGGCGAGCAGCAGGGCGGCCAGCAGGGCGGCCGACAGCGCGACGCGCAGGCCGACGACCAGTCGGCCCGCGAGACGGCCCCGGTCGCCGAGGCGCCGACGTCGGCACCCGTCGTCGAGGCCCCGGCTGCCGACGTCGCCCCCGCGGCGGCGCAGCAGCCGGCCGCAGCCGCCGAGCCCGCGGCCCCGGCGAAGCGCGGCAGCCGCCGTGCGGCGTCGACCGCCACGGTCACCCCCGAGGCGTCCGTCGCGATCCTCGACATCCCGGTGGCCGCGACCCGTCGCGAGCCGCGCAAGATGAGCACGCACGACGCCGAGCAGATCCTCGACAGCGTGCTCGGCGCGCTGCCCGAGCCCAAGCAGCCCGGACAGGGCCGCGGCCGTTCGCGCCGGGCCTCGAGCTCGGGCACGACGACGGCAGCCGCGTCGTCGGACGCGTCCGAGCAGGCCGAGGGCGGACCGTTCATCCTCGGCGTGGGGGTCAGCTCCGACGAACTGTGACTCGTCTAGGGTGACGGAGTGACTTCGACACCGCAGCCCGGCGCGGCGACCGACCGGTCGTCCCGTCGGGCTGCGGTGTTCGTGCGCCGGGCGGCCTCCGAGGTCCGAGGCCTGCGGTCCGACCGGGGCCGGAGCCGCCTCCTCTCCGCCGCGACCGCCCTCGGAGTCGTGCTCGTCGCACGGTTCGCCCTGGGTCTCGCGGCGCTCGTCGGCTCGGCGCTCGGCTACTCGGTGACGCCCTGGCCGAGCGACTTCACGGCGACGCCGGTCGGCCAGTTCCTCGGCAGCTTCGTGCTCTACCCGTTCCCGTTCTACCTCGTCGCGTTCGTCGTCCTGCTGCTCGTGCGCCCCGTCGACGCCGGTCTGTCGCTGCCCCGGGCGCTGCGCCACGGTCTCGTCGCCGGTGCCGCGGGCACCGTCGCCCTGGCCCTCGTCGGCATCGTGCCCGGGGTGGCGGCGTCGCTGAGCGGGGGCACCTGGGTCAACCTCGCGCTCTACCTCACGACCATCCCCTTCGCCGCGGGCGTCGTCGACACGGCGCTGCTGCTCGTCGGCGTGGTGCTCGCGTGGCACGCGTCCCGTGCGGCGACGATCCCGGGCGACCCGGTCGACGTCGAGTCCGGCGGCGACGAGATGCCCGCCGCCGACCAGGTCGAGCCCCACCCTGCCCCCGTCGAGGTCCCGACCGTCGAGGAGGCGCCGGCCGGCCCCCGGGGACGCGTCCACGACACGGCACGCGAGCCTGCCCCCGCGACCCGGCCCACGCCTCCTCGGAGCGCCTCCGCCGCCGACGACTGGTCGCGCTTCGCGCCCCCCGCCGCCGACGGGGACGACCGGTGAGCGCCTCCCTCCGCGAACGCGACGTCCTCCGCCGGGCCGCCGCCGACGGGGACGACCGGTGAGCGCGCCCCTCCGCGAACGCGACGCCCTCCGCCGAGCTGCCCACGAGCACGCCACTGCCCGCCGGTCGAGGCGCGGACCGCTGCTCGCGGTCGGGATCGGCATCGCGGCGGTGCTGCTCGTGCTGCGCGTCGCCAGCCCGGCGCTCGGCTCGCAGCTGCTGCCCGACACGCTCCAGGACTTCGTCACCCTCACCATCAGCGTGATCGTCGAGTCGGTGCCGTTCGTGCTGCTGGGCATCGTCCTGTCGATCATCGTGCAGGTCTGGCTGCCCCAGGCGTTCTTCACCTCGTGGCTGCCTCGACAGCCGCTGCTGCGCCGGGCCGTCATCTCGTTCCTCGGCATGTTCCTGCCGGTCTGCGAGTGCGGCAACGTGCCCCTGGCGAGGGGGCTGGTCCTCAAGGGCTTCACCGTCTCGGAGTCGATGACGTTCCTGCTGGCCGCCCCGATCCTCAACCCGATCACGATCATCACGACGCACCAGGCGTTCGGCTGGAGCGACGGCATCCTCGTCGCCCGGCTGGCGGGCGGGTTCCTCATCGCGAACCTGATCGGCTGGCTCTACAGCCGCCACCCCGACCCCGAGAGCCTGCTCACCCGCTCGTTCGCGGCCGAGTGTGCGCTGCCCCAGGAACACGGCCACAGCGGCGCCTCGAAGCTGCGCGAGAGCGTCGAGCTGTTCCGTCGTGAGATGTCGACCATGATGCCGGCGCTGTTCATCGGTGCCGCCGTGGCCGGCGGCATCCAGACCGCGGTGCCGCGCTCGGTGCTCGTCACCCTGGGCAGCAACCCCGTCTGGTCGGTGCTCGCGATGATGGTCCTGGCCTTCGTCATCTCGCTCTGCTCCAACGTCGACGCGTTCTTCGTGCTGCCCTTCGCGTCGACCTTCATGCCCGGCGGCATCGCGGCGTTCCTCGTCTTCGGGCCGATCATCGACGTCAAGATGCTGGCCCTGCTCCGCACGACGTACCGACCGCGCACCCTCGCGCAGCTGACCCTCGTGGTGGCGCTGACCAGCGCCGCCATCGGACTGGTGGTGAACTACTTTGCCTGACTCCTCCCCGCGCGACTCCACGCGCGCTCCCGGCGCTGCCCGCACGCCGCTCCGCCTCGACGCCGTCTCGCGCCTCGCCGATCGCTGGCAGGGCGTGCTCCTGACCCTCGTGGTCGGCATCTCGACCCTGTGGCTGTCGGCCACGGGGCAGCTCGTGCTCTACATCCACCCGCGCTACGTCGTGTTCACCGTGATCATGATCGCGATCGGCATGGTGTTCTCGCTCGGCGTGCTCGTCCTCGCGCCGTCGTCCCGCGACGCGGGAGCCGAGGACGACGGGCACGGCCACGACGGCCACCACCACGACCCACACGCGGACGAGCTCCGTGCCCCGGCCGAGCGTCCCCGCCGCCGCCGTCGTGGCCGTGCGGCCGCCCGCACGGCCGCCGTCGCCGGGGGCGCGCTCGTCACCACCGCCGTCGCCGTGTCGCTCGTCGTCCTCCCGCCCGCGACGCTGACGAGCGCGACGGCCGGCCAGCGCGACGTGAACTCGTCCACCGCCTCCCTCGCCGGCACGAGCGTCGAGGACGCCGCGTCCGCGGACGCCGACGCCTACGCGGCGTTCTCGGTGCTCGACTGGGCGGGGCTGCTGCGGCAGACCAGCGACCTGTCGTTCTTCGAGGGCAAGACCGCCGACGTGGTCGGCTTCGTCGTCCCGGCCGGCGACGATCCCGACGTGTTCTACGTGTCCCGCTTCGTCGTCACCTGCTGCGCCGTCGACGCGCAGCCGGTGGGCGTGCCGGTGCACCTCGTCGACTGGCGCAGCCAGGTGTCGGCCGACGAGTGGCTCGACGTCTCCGGCGGCTTCCAGACGAACCCGAGCCGCACGTCGAGCGACCCGATCGCCCTGGTGCCCGACGAGCTCGAGAAGGTCGGCCAGCCGAGTGACCCCTACCTCTACTGATCTCTGGGCGGCCGACGGCGATCTCGACGAGGCGGACCGGCACGCCCGGCAGCGGCGTCGCTTCGTCGCGCTCGTCGTCGCGCTCGCACTCGTCTGCACGGTGTTCGGCGTCCTCACGCACCTGCAGGGGCCCAAGCTGACCGACGCCCAGGTCGACACGACGGCCGTCGTCGGCCGGTCGGGCCAGCAGCTCCGCCTGTTCGCCAACCAGCCCGTGGCGCACGTCGACCCCGAGCAGGTGACCATCTCGCCCGCCGCCGACTTCCGGGTGCAGACGTCGGGCGACGTCGTCGCGGTCGAGTTCGCGGACAGGCTCCGCTACGGCACCGACTACACCGTCACGGTGCAGGGCGTCTCGAGCGTCTACCAGGCTCGCGACGCGACGCTCCGCACGACCTTCAGCACCGATCCGGCCGTGACCTGGCGCGTCGTCCACGGCGCCGAGGGAACCGACGACGTCCTCGAACGAGCCTCCCTCCTGGGAGGCGGCGACCGGACCGCGGTCTGGTCGGCCCCCCGGATCCAGGCCTTCGAGGCCTTCGACACGGCCGTCGCGGTCGTGACCGACGACGGCGAGCAGTCGACCCTGAGCCTCGTGTCCGACGACGGCGTCGCCGCGGAGACCCTGCCGCTGCCCGACGGGACGGGGCTGATCACGCAGCTGGGCGCGGACGCCGCCACGACCACGCTGGCGTTCTCCTGGCGGCCCCAGGGCTCCGAGCAGGAGCTGCTCTACA
Source organism: Frigoribacterium sp. PhB116 (assembly GCF_004364285.1). Classification (GTDB taxonomy): domain Bacteria; phylum Actinomycetota; class Actinomycetes; order Actinomycetales; family Microbacteriaceae; genus Frigoribacterium. The sequence continues at coordinate 921,199 of NZ_SOBE01000002.1, forward strand.
CGCTGCCCCTCCAGGGCCAGCGCGCCGTCGCCCCCGTCCTGTCCCTCTCCGGCCAGCCCGTGTCGGTGCTCGACTGGGCGGTCGTCCCGGGTCAGGCGAGCCTCGTCGCCCAGGCGGGCGACGAGCAGGTGGCCGTCTACGACCTGACCGGCACCGCGCCTCCTCGTCCCCTCGGCACGTTCGTCGCCCTGCAGGGCGTCTCGCTCGACGGCCGGGGCATCGTGGCGGCCACGGCGCTCCAGGCGTTCCGCGTCGACCTGGCGACGGGGGAGCAGACGCCGATCCCGTTCTCGGCGGTCGACGGCGGCACGCCCTACCGGGGCGACCTCGTCGCCGTCGCCGCGACCGAGTACGTGCAGCAGGTGGCCGTGCCGGCCGACGGCGGGGCCAGCTTCACGAACCTGATCGTGTTCGACGACGAGCAGGAGGCGCGGGTGCTGTTCCGCCCCGCGGGCGAGTCGTCGCAGATCGAGGGGTTCTCGGTCTCGCCGAACGGGCAGTACCTGGCCGTCGAGACCGCCTCGGCGGACGACTCCACCGACTACAGCTACACGATCGACCCGGTGCCGCAGGGGACGACCACGACGGTCGTCGACGTCGAGACCGGGGCCGTCGTCGCGAGCTTCACGGGCCACGCTGCGGCCTGGTGAGCAGGAGGAGCGGCTGAGGTCAGAGCCCCCGCTTGACCCGCTGCGAGACGCGCAGGCCGCTGCGCTCGAGCCGTCGTACGAGGTCGAGACCGGTGACCGGCTCGGCCCCGGCGGCGACGAGGTCGTGCCAGCGCGACTCCGGCACGTCGTAGTGGTCGTGGTCGAAGCCCCGTCGGGGAATGTCCTGGGCGGCGGCGAAGGCGTGCAGCTCGTCGTACGACGCGTCGCTGACCAGGTGGGCCCAGACGGTGTCGTGGGCGGGCCAGATCGGCTCGTCGATCAGGATGGTCACGCGCCGATGCTAGTCGGGCGGCCGTCGCGTTGACCGCCTCCGACCGGCCCTGTATCATCACAAGTTGGTGCTCACCCGGCCCAGGTGCGCCCGGCTCCGCGGGAGCCCGCGAGGCCACAGGGCCTGTCGGGACACCATCGTCGCCTCCGTCCGCCGACGGCGAGGCACCACCGCACGGCCCGACACCGGTCGCCCGTGCGCGACAGACCCGGGGCAGCGCGCGCCGGCACCAGAGCTAGAAGAGATCGATACATGGCCACATTCGTCGACCACGTGACCCTCCACCTGCGAGCAGGCAACGGGGGCAACGGCTGCGTCTCCGTCAAGCGCGAGAAGTTCAAGCCCCTCGCCGGCCCCGACGGGGGCAACGGCGGCAACGGCGGCGACATCGTGCTCGTCGCCGACGCCGGTGTGACCACGCTGCTCGGGTTCCACCGCGCGCCGCACCGCTCGAGCGACAACGGCGGCCCCGGCATGGGCGACCACCGCAGCGGCACCCAGGGCCAGGAGCTCGAGCTCGCGGTCCCGCTCGGCACGGTCGTCAAGACGGTGGACGGCGACGAGCTGATCGACATGACCGAGCACGGCATGCGCTACGTCATCGCCGAGGCCGGCATCGGCGGGCTCGGCAACGCCGCGCTCTCGTCGACCAAGCGCAAGGCCCCCGGCTTCGCGCTGCTGGGCACGCCCGGTTGGCAGGGCGACGTGCTGCTCGAGCTGAAGGTCGTCGCCGACATCGCGCTCGTGGGCTACCCGTCGGCAGGCAAGTCGAGCCTCGTCGCCGCGCTCTCGGCCGCCAAGCCGAAGATCGCCGACTACCCCTTCACGACCCTGCACCCGAACCTCGGCGTCGTCGAGTCGGGCGAGACCCGCTACACGGTCGCCGACGTGCCCGGCCTGATCGAGGGCGCGAGCGAGGGCAAGGGCCTCGGGCTCGAGTTCCTCCGCCACGTCGAGCGCTGCTCGGCCCTGCTGCACGTGCTCGACTGCGCCACGCTCGAGCCCGGCCGCGACCCGCTGACCGATCTCGAGATCATCCGCCGCGAGCTCGAGGCGTACCCGGTGCCCGAGGGGCAGACGCCCCTGCTCGAGCGCCCCCAGCTGATCGCGCTGAACAAGGTCGACGTCCCCGACGGCCGCGAGCTCGCCGACTTCGTCACGCCCGAGCTCGAGGCCCGCGGCTACCGCGTCTTCGAGATCTCGGCCGTCAGCCACGAGGGCCTCCGCAACCTCTCCTTCGCCCTCGCCGAGGTCGTCGAGCAGAGCCGCGCCGAGATCGCGGCCCGGCCCGCGCCTCCTCGTCTCGTCATGCGCCCCCGCGCGGTCAACGAGAAGCCGTTCGTCATCAAGGTCGAGGGCGGCACGTACGGCAACGTCTACCGCATCCTCGGCCAGAAGCCCGAGCGCTGGGTCGTGCAGACCCAGTTCAACAACGAGGAGGCGGTGGGCTACCTCGCCGACCGGCTCAACGCCATCGGCATCGAGGACGCCCTGTTCAAGGCGGGTGCGCAGGCCGGCTCGACCGTCGTCATCGGTCCCGAGGGCGGCATCGTCTTCGACTGGGAGCCGACGCTGACCTCCACCGCCGAGCTGATGACCTCGGCCCGCGGCACGGACCCGCGCCTGATCAAGAACGACCGCCCGACCCGCAACCAGCGCCGCGAGGACTACTTCGAGCGCATGGACGCCAAGGCCGAGGCCCGGGCCGAGCTGCAGCGCGAGCGAGCTGCCGGTCTCTGGACCGACGACGAGGGCTTCCTCGTCAAGGAGGGCGACGAGCAGGAATGAGCACCGACGGTCCCGTCGAGGCCCTGCCGCACGCCGGCGGCGACCCGGTCGTCGCCGCCCGGGGCGACATCGCCCGTGCCCGGCGCATCGTCGTCAAGGTGGGGTCGTCGTCGATCAGCGGCGCCGCAGCGCACCAGATCGAGCCGCTCGTCGACGCCCTCGCCGGCGCCCACGCCCGCGGCGCCGAGGTGGTGCTCGTCTCGTCCGGCGCCATCGCGACCGGGATGCCGCACCTGCGGCTCGACTCGCGGCCGACCGACCTCGCGACGCAGCAGGCAGCCGCGGCAGTGGGCCAGAACGTGCTCATCTACCGGTACCAGCAGAGCCTCCGTCGGCACGACATCGTCGCTGGGCAGGTGCTGCTCACGGCCGGCGACATGGCCGACCCGACGCCGCGCAGCAACGCGCAGCGGGCGATGGGGCGCCTCCTCGAGCTCGGCATCCTCCCCATCGTCAACGAGAACGACACCGTCGCCACGCAGGAGATCCGCTTCGGCGACAACGACCGCCTCGCCGCCCTCGTCTCCGAGCTGATCGGCGCGGACGTGCTCGTGCTGCTCAGCGACGTCGATGCGCTCTACACCCGCCCGCCGCACGAACCGGGCGCCGTGCGCATCGACGACGTGCCCCAGGGCGACGACCTGGCCGGGGTGACCTTCGGCGACGCAGGCGCGGCCGGGGTCGGCACCGGGGGAGCAGGCACGAAGGTGGCCGCCGCGCGCTACGCGGCCGCGGCCGGCACCCCCGTGCTCGTCACCTCGGCGGCGAACGTCGCCGCGGCCCTGTCCGGTGCGTCGGTGGGGACCTTCTTCTCGGCGGCGCCCCGCCGCTGACACGCCCCCGACGCGACGGCGAGCCCGTCGCCGTAGGCTCCTGGGATGTCGTCCGTCGTCGCCCCGTCGTTCACCGAGACCCTGCGCGCCGCGAAGGCGGCGTCCGTCCGTCTCGCGACCCTCACCGCCGCCGAGAAGGACGCCGCGCTGCACGCCGTCGCCGGTGCCCTCGTCGCCGAGGGCCCGCGCATCGTGGCCGCGAACGAGCTCGACCTGGCGCGGGCGCTCGACGAGGGGGTCGGCGACGCCCTGCGCGACCGCCTCCGCCTCGACGCCGCCCGGCTGGAGGCGCTGGCCGACGCCGTGCGGCTCGTCGCCGGCCTCGTCGACCCGGTCGGCGAGAGCATCCGGGGCCGGGTCCTGCCCAACGGCCTGCGGCTCGACCAGGTCCGCGTGCCGTTCGGCGTCGTCGGGGTCATCTACGAGGCCCGCCCGAACGTGACGGTCGACATCGCCGCGCTCGCGCTCAAGAGCGGCAACGCGGCGGTGCTGCGGGGCGGCAGCGCGGCGCGCGAGACGAACCAGGTGCTCGTCGACGTCGTGCAGGAGGCGCTGGTCGCCTCGGGGCTGCCCGCCGACGCGGTCGTCACGGTCGACGAGCACGGCCGGGCCGGGGCCGCCGAGCTGATGCGGGCTCGCGGGCTCGTCGACGTCCTCGTGCCGCGCGGCAGCGCCGAGCTGATCGAGACCGTCGTGCGTGAGTCGACCGTCCCCGTGATCGAGACCGGGGCGGGCGTGGTGCACGTGTTCCTCGACGCGTCCGCCGACGAGGAGATGGCCGTCGACGTCGTCGTCGACGCCAAGGTCAGCCGGCCGAGCGTCTGCAACGCGCTCGAGACCCTGCTCGTGCACGCGGACGCGGCCGACCGCCTGCTGCCGCCGGTGCTGGGGGCCCTCCGCGCCTCCGGCGTGACGGTGCACGGCGACGAGCGCGTCGTCCGGACGTTCCCCGACGCGGTCCCCGCGACGGACGCCGACTGGGCCGCCGAGTACATGAGCCTCGACCTGGCCGTGCGCGTCGTGGCCGACGTCGACGAGGCCATGGCGCACATCGCGCGCTGGTCGACGCACCACACCGAGTCGATCCTGACGAACGACCACGCGGTCGCCGAGCGGTTCCTGCACGAGGTGGACAGTGCGGTCGTCATGGTCAACGCCTCGACCCGGTTCACCGACGGGGGCGAGTTCGGCTTCGGCGCCGAGGTCGGCATCTCGACGCAGAAGCTGCACGCCCGGGGGCCGATGGGGCTGCCGGAGCTCACCAGCACGAAGTGGGTCGTTCGAGGGCAGGGCCAGGTGCGCGGCCAGGCCCGGCCGCGCGGCTAGACTGTCGGGGATCGCCCCTCGGAACGGAGAACCCATGCTCGACGTCGCCCTCCTGGCCGCAGCCCACGAAGACCTCGCGCCGCTGATCGCGCCCCCCGTCGTCATCGCCGCCACCTTCGGCCTGTTCTTCTTGTTCCTCGGCTTCGTCGTGTGGAGCTACCGCGACGTCGCGAACCGCTCGCCCCGCAAGGCGTCGACGCAGGCGCACCACGCCGGGCCGATCGACGAGTTCGGGCACCCCGAGCAGCACTGACCCGGCGGCACCGCAGAATGGTCGGCACGACGCCTGCGACGAGCACCCCCGGGGCGTTCGTCACCGGTCGTCGACCCCGCGTGGGCATCATGGGCGGCACGTTCGACCCGATCCACCACGGTCACCTCGTCGCCGCGAGCGAGGTCGCGCAGTCGTTCCACCTCGACGAGGTCCTGTTCGTGCCCACGGGCCAGCCCTACATGAAATCGGGCGTCAGCGACAGCGAGCACCGCTACCTGATGACGGTCGTGGCCACCGCCTCCAACCCGATGTTCACCGTGAGCCGGGTCGACATCGACCGTGACGGCCCCACCTACACGATCGACACCCTCCGCGACATCCGGGCCCAGCGACCCGACTCCGAGCTCTTCTTCATCACCGGGGCCGACGCCGTCGCGCAGATCCTCGACTGGAAAGACGTGAGAGAGCTCTGGGACCTCGCGCACTTCGTCGCCGTGACCCGTCCGGGCCACGACCTCAGCGTCGGCGGCCTCCCGGAGAGCGACGTAAGCTTGCTCGAAGTCCCCGCCCTCGCCATCTCGTCGACCGACTGCCGCGCTCGGGTGGGCCGCGGCTTCCCGGTGTGGTACCTGGTCCCCGACGGGGTCGTCCAGTACATCTCCAAGCACCACCTGTATCGGAGCAACGCATGAGCACGTCCGACGAGCAGCCGCTGACGCGGCGCCAGATCCGCGAGCGCGAACGTGCCCGCGAGGCAGGCCGCGCCGTCGCCGAGGGCACCGCAGGAGGCGCACCCGCCTCGGGCTCGACGTCCGCGTCCGCCGCCGCCCCGGTCCCCACGTCCACGCCGGTGCCCGCCACGCCCGTGCCGGCCTCGGCCCCGCAGGCTGCAGGCGCCCCGGCCGCGGCACCGGTCCCCGCCTCGGCCCCCACGCCTCCTCCGGCTTCCGTCGCCGGGCCCGACGGGCTCACCCGACGCCAGATGCGGGCCCAGCGCGCCGAGCAGACGGGGCCGTCGGCGCCCGTCCCGCTCCAGGCCCCCGGCCCCGAGCCGCGTCGCCGCTTGGTCGACGCGCTCAGCACGGTCGACGAGATCGTGGCGCCGCTCGACGAGAGCGCCCCTGCCAGCGCGCGGCAGCCGGTCGGCGACGACTCGTCCGTCGTGCCGAGCGTCGCCGCGGACAGCGACGACGACGGGCGCGCGCCCGGCCCGCGCCGCACGGGGCAGCCGACTGCCTCGCCCACCGGGCCTGCGGTCGCGCCCACCTCTGCGCCCTCCGTCTTCCCCCTCGACCTCAGCGGCTCGCGTCCCGGCTCGGCCTCGACCCCCGACGGCGGCGGGTCGGCCGCCGCCCCCGACGGCACAGGGTCGCCCGCAGCGGCAGCCGTCGCCGAGCCCGCGCCCGCGTCCGTCCCCGAGCCGAGCGGCTTCGTGCCGCCCGTCGGCCACTGGACGACCCAGTCGGACGAGCCCGACGACGACACGGCCCCCGGTCGTGCCCTCGGCACCCACACCGGCCAGACGAACGCGCTCATCCTCACCGACCAGCAGGTCGCGGACGTCACCGGAGCGCTCAACGCGACCGGCGAGATCATCATCACGGGCTCGATCGACCTGCCCCGCAGCCTGGGCGCCACGGGGTCGCAGGCCCGCATCGACAACTCCGACATCGACCGCCTGCTCGAGCAGGGCGACGCCGAGAGCGCCGAGACCGACGCGGCTCCCGTCCGGGCCAGCCGGGCCATCAGCACCCACACGTCGACGCGGTCGGTCGTCCTCGCGGCCTCACAGCCCGCCTCCAGCAAGCTGCCCCTGATCCTCGGGATCGGCGGGGGCATCCTCGGAGCAGGTATCATCGGTGTCGTCATCGCCGGGTTCGCCACGGGCATCCTCGGCGGTTGACGCCGCCGTCGTCCCGTCCCGGGGCGACCCACCCCGAAGGAATCCGTGACAGCCACCCCTCGTGCCATCGAGCTCCTGCAGATCGCAGCCCGCGCCGCCGACGACAAGCAGGCCGACGACCTCGTCGCGCTCGACGTCTCCGAGCCGCTGGCCCTCACCGACATCTTCCTCCTGGCCTCCGGCCGCAGCGAGCGCAACGTCGTCGCGATCGCCGGCGAGATCGAGGACAAGATGCTCGAGGCCGGCGCCCGCACCCTGCGCCGTGAAGGCCGCGCCGAGGGCCGTTGGATCCTCCTCGACTTCGGCGACGTCGTCGTCCACGTCTTCCACGACGAAGACCGCCAGTACTACTCGCTCGAGCGCCTGTGGAGCGACTGCCCGGCGATCCCGCTCGACGTGGTGACCGCCTCCTCCGCCGAGGTCGCCTCGGCTCCGGCCTCCTCCGAGGCCTAGGCCCGCACCTCGCGTCTCCGGACGTCGATGACGTCCGCGACGTCGGCGGTCCGTGCGACCCTGTCGACATGATCATCGACCGGGTCCGCGTGCCGGAGGCGCTCGTCGCCGACCCGGTCGAGTGGCCGTTCACCGTCCCGGCCGTCGCCGCGCTCGTCGGCTCGGGCGTGTCCCTCGACGGGCCCGTCACCTTCCTCGTCGGCGAGAACGGCAGCGGCAAGTCGACGATCGTCGAGGCCCTCGCCGAGGCGTGGGGCGCCGACGTCCGCGGCGGTCGCTCGCACGGCAGGTGGTCGTCCGAGCTCGAGCCGTCCGAGCTGGGTGCCGTGGTCGAGCTCGGACGCACGCCGACGGGCAGCCGCATGGTCGGCCGCAAGGCGAAGGGATACTTCCTCCGGTCCGAGACGGCGCTGGACATGTTCGCGCGGTACGAGAAGCGCGACCCGGGGTTCCACGACGTGAGCCACGGTGAGAGCTTCCTGCACGCCTTCGATGCCCGGCTCGCCGAGAAGGGGCTGTACCTGCTCGACGAGCCCGAGGCGGCCCTGTCGTTCACGGCCTGCCTCCAGCTGATGGGCACGCTGGCCGACGTCGCCGACGCCGGCGGGCAGGTCGTCTGCGCGACCCACTCGCCCGTGCTCACGGCCCTGCCCGGCTCGTCGGTGCTGCAGCTCGGCGAGCGGGGCATCGAGCGGACGACCTGGGGCGAGCTCGACCTCGTGCAGCACTGGCGGGCGTTCCTCGACGAGCCTGGGCGGTACCTGCGGCACCTCTGAGGCACGACGCAGTGCGATGCGGGCCCCGGCGGCGGGTGTACTTGCGCCACTGGATTCTGTAGTAAGGTTGACGAGTTGCTTCGGCAGCGGAACACGAGCAAGACGGCAACATCATCTGGGTCTGTGGCGCAGCTGGTAGCGCACCTGCATGGCATGCAGGGGGTCAGGGGTTCGAGTCCCCTCAGATCCACCAGAAGAAAGACAACAGTAGAGATGGCCTCACCTCCGGGTGGGGCCATTCTTCGTTCCGCTGCTGAGCCGCCGACTGCTGTGCTGACGGTTCCTGTGTATTCCGCGATTCAGGAACGTGAGGCCTGACTCTGCGTCGTGCAGGACTACGGGTCCTGAGCTGCGCACGATGCAGGAGTCGGCTGGGTCCACCTCCTGGATCATGAGGGGCAAGGCCAGTCAGGGCCGAGCAGGCGAGAGCGCAGGAGGCGCGGGTCGGCCCCCGCAGAGAGCCCCGACCGTCTGGACGTGCGCTGTGCATCGGCTCCACGCGGGCGGCGGACGCGGTAGACATCATGCATGAGCAACGAGCAGCACGGCCAGACCCCCGCCCCCGACGACGACGCGACCCGCGCCTCCGGGACGCCGACGGGTGCGGACCGCCCCCGTCCTGCGTACGGCGAGTACGCCCCGACGCCCGCGGGCGGTGCCGCCGCGCCGTCCGAGCAGCAGCCGGTCGCCTCCGGCGCACCTCAGGACGCCCCTCAGCAGGGCTCGCCCTACGGTGCCCCGCAGCAGGCCGCGCCCGCGTCGTCGCCCACGACCGGCGCCCCCGGCCCCAAGGGCATCGGCGCCTTCGCCGGCGAGGGTCACCCCCAGACGCTGGCGACCTTCACGCGATACGAAGACGCGCAGTCCGCCGTCGACCTGCTCAGCGACGAGGGCTTCCCCGTCGAGAGCGTGTCGATCGTCGGCCACGACATCCGCACGGTCGAGAACGTCGCCGGCCGCCTGACCACCGGCAAGGCCGCGGCGCGCGGTGCCGCGGGCGGTGCGTGGTTCGGGCTCCTGCTCGGCCTGCTCTTCAGCATCTTCGCCCCGGGCGTCGCGTTCATCGGCGTCCTGCTCATCGCCCTCGGCGCCGGTGCCCTGTGGGGCGCCCTGTGGGGCGCGGTCGGCCACGCCGCCACGCGTGGTCGTCGCGACTTCGCCTCGGTCAAGACGATGGAGGCGGGCCGCTACGAGGTGCTCGTCCGTGGCGAGCTCTCCGCCCGCGCCCACCAGGTGCTCGCGCAGGGTCGCAAGGTCGGCTAGCAACAGCCTCCGGAAGTGCACCGACGACGAAGGGCCCCGCATCTGCGGGGCCCTTCGTCGTGTCAGGGCGTCCCGACGGTCACCGCCTCACGGTGTGACCATCCCGCCGTTCACGTTCAGCGTCTCGCCCGCGACGAAGCTCGACTCGGCGCTGGTGAGGAACACGTAGGCGGGCGCCTGCTCGGCGGGCTGAGCGGCGCGTCCCATCGGCGACTCGCTCGAGCCGAACTCGGGCAGGGTCTCGGGGTCGACGCCCTGCGTCACCTGCAGCACGGACCAGGTCGGCCCGGGAGCGACGACGTTCACGCGGATGCCCTTGCCGACGAGCTGCTGCGCGAGGCCCTTCGAGAAGTTGTTGATCGCGCCCTTGGTGGTCGCGTAGTCGAGGCGGTCGGGCGCCGGCGTGTAGGCCTCGAGCGAGGCCGTGTTGACGATCGTGGAGCCGGGCTGCAGGTGGGGCAGGGCCGCCTTGATGATCCAGAAGGGCGCGTACACGTTGGTCTTGAACGTGCGGTCGAACTGCTCGTCCGTGATCTGGTCGATCGACTCCTGCCAGACCTGGACCCCGGCGACGTTGACGATCGCGTCGAGCCCGCCCATGCCGTCGACGGCCTGCTGCACGAGCTCACGACAGAAGGAGGCGCTGGTCAGGTCTCCGGGGACGGCCACGGCCTTCTGCCCGGCCGCCTCGACGAGCGACACGACGTGGCGCGCGTCCTCCTCCTCCTCGGGCAGGTACGAGAGGGTGACGTCCGCGCCCTCCCGGGCGAAGGCGATGGCCACGGCCGCGCCGATGCCGGAGTCGGCGCCGGTGATGAGCGCCTTGCGCCCTGTGAGGCGGCCGGTGCCGCGGTAGGTCTCCTCGCCGAGGTCGGGGACGGGCGTCATGCGCGACTGGAGCCCGGGCTCCGGCTGCTGCTGCACCTCCGGGCTGATCACGGGATAGCGGGTGCGGGGGTCGTCGAAGGTGTACTGATCGCGGGTCATGCACCCGTGATACGCCGTCGGGCTGGTCGCCTGCTCAGGGCTGGGGCCTGCCGGGGTACGCGCGCACCGCCTCCTGGACAATCGTGTGGGGCACCAATCGTTGGTACACTCACGACATGGCATCGACGAGATCCTCCCGGGCCGGGCGTGAGCCCGACCACGAGCACGGCAGCTGGTTCGGCGACGCGGTCGAGCGGATGAACGCCCGACTCCGCCCCTACATCGGCGGCGCGCAGCTCGGCATCCGCGACGAGGCGCCGGTCGTGGCCCCGGCGCACGGCGGAGCGTGCCCGCTCTGCGGCCGCCCGATGGACGAGCACGTCGTCGACCGCTCCGGCCCGCGTACGATGCTGCACTGCCCGCGGGACGCAGGCGAGTGAGCGGCCCGGCCCGCGCCTCCGTGCCGGTCGACCCGTCGCCGGTCGGCCCGTCGGCCGTCGACCCGTCGCCGGTCGACCCGTCCGCCGTCGATCCGCTCGCGCTCGAGAGCCAGATCTGCTTCGCCCTGTCCGTCGCCTCGCGCAGCGTGGTGTCCGCCTACCGTCCCGTGCTCGAGCCGATGGGACTGACCCACCCGCAGTACCTCGTGATGCTCGCCCTCTGGGAGCAGCAGCCGCTGGCGCTCCGCGACCTCGCCCGGCTGCTGCGGCTCGACCCCGGCACGCTGTCGCCGCTGGTGAAGCGTCTCGAGGTGCAGGGCCTGGTGACCCGCGGTCGGAGCGCGGACGACGAACGAGCGCTGAGCATCGAGCTGACCGGCGCGGGGATCGCCCTTCGCGAACGGGCCGAGTCGATCCCCGAGCGCATGATGACCCGGCTCGACGTCACCCGCGACGAGCTGGTGCTGCTGCACCGCGCCATGGCGAAGCTGATCGCGGCGGCCGAGGCCTGAGCCGCACCTGTCGCGGCGGTCAGTCGCGGGGCAGGCGCGGCAGCGGGCGCTCGGAGAGCCAGGCCGCGAAGAGCGCCTCGAGCTCGCCGGCGTCGTGGCCGCTGACGCGCACGCAGTGCCGCACGAAGTCGTCGGTCGACACGGCGCCGTGCCGGTTCTCGTCGGCCCAGCCGCGGAGCACGGCGGAGAACGCGTCGTCGCCGATCGTCAGCCGCAGGGCCTGCAGCGTCAGGGCGCCGCGCTTGTACACGCGGTCGTCGAACATCGCGTCCGGTCCGGGGTCGCCGACCGTGATGTCGTGCGGCGGCAGGGCGAGCCGCAGGTGCGTGCGGCGGGCGTGGGTCGCGACCGAGGCGCCGCCGGACCACTCCGACCAGAGCCACTCGGCATAGCAGGCGAACCCCTCGTTGAGCCAGATGTGCCGCCAGGAGGCGACGCCGACGCTGTTGCCGAACCACTGGTGGGCGAGCTCGTGCGCGATCAGCCGATCGCTGCCGGAGCGCCCGTCGGCGTGGTTGGCCCCGAAGACGGCGACGCCCTGCGCCTCCAGCGGGATCTCGAGGTCGTCCGCCGTCACCACCACCGTGTAGCCGCCGAAGGGGTACGGGCCGAAGGCGGCCGTGAAGCAGCGCACCATCTCGGGCACGGCGCCGAAGTCGTGGTCGATCCGCGCGCGCAGGTCGGGCGGGCCGACGAGGGCGCCGCGGAGGGGCGCGTCGTCGGTGCCGAGGGCGAGCTCGCGCGACTCGTAGCGGCCGATCTGCACGGTGGCGAGGTAGCTCGAGGTCGGCTCGGGCTGCTCGAAGGTCCAGGTGACCTTGCCGGGACTCGAGCGACGGGACACGAGGTCGCCGTTGCAGACCACGTGGTAGCCGTGCTCCACGTCGATCCGGGTGCGGTAGGTGGCCTTGTCGCCCGGGCGGTCGTTGCACGGGAACCAGGTCGCGGCGCCGTCCGGCTGCGCCGCGACGATGACCCCGTCCGTGAGCTCCTCCCAGCCGACCTCGCCCCACGGGCCGCGCCGTGGGGCCGGCCGGCCCGAGTAGTCGACGACGGTGGTGAACCGGGCGCCCGCCTCCGCGTCCTGGGGCAGCGTCACCGTCAGCTTCGTCGTGCTCTGGCTGAAGCGGGCCTTGTGTCCGTCGACGCGCACGCGCGAGACGCGGAGGCCGACGAGGTCGAAGACCGCACGACGCAGCGGCGCCGTGGCGACGGCCGAGACGGTCGCCCGGCCGTCGAGCCGGTTGGTGGCGACCCGGTACGAGAGCTCGAGGTCGTAGGAGGCGACGGTGAAGTCGTCAGCGCCGCTGCCCGGCGTGTACTGGTCGGGCAGAGCGTCACGGGGCACAGCGTCGTCGGGCACAGTGCCATCGAACACGCTCTCGTCGGTCGCGGTGCCGTCGGACGGTCCGCTCACGAGGTGGCCGCGTGGTAGTCGGAGTGGCGGACCTCGCGCCACGGCCCGATCGGGTTGCCGCTCCACCGGCTGCCGACGGGCACGCCCTCGCCGCGCATCACGAGGGAGGCAGGGCCGACGGTGGCGTGGCTGCCGACCACGGCCGCCGGCAGCACGACGCTGTGGGGGCCGAGGGCGGCGCCGGCGTCGAGGGTCACGGCGTCCATGGACATGATCCGGTCGTGGAACAGGTGCGTCTGCACCACGCAGCCCCGGCCGACGGTCGATCCGTCGCCCAGGGTGACCAGGTCGGCCTCGGGCAGCCAGTAGCTGTCCGTCCAGACGCCGCGGCCGATGCGGGCCCCGAGGCTGCGGAGCCACCACACGAGCGCGGGCGTCCCCGTGGCGGCCCGGGCGAACCACGGCGCGGCCAGCATCTCGGTGAAGACGTCGGCCACCTCGCTGCGCCAGACGAACGACGACCAGAGCGGCTGCTCACCGGCCCGCACACGGCCGATCAGGGCCCACTTGGAGGCGGTGGTCACGACGGCGGCGACGAGCCCGGCCGCGATCAGGACGACTCCGCTCGCGAGCCCCGCCAGCAGCGGGCCCCACGCGGCGGCGAGGCCGGCGAGGGCGAAGAGCACCCCGGTGCCGAGCAGCACGGTGACGACGACGGGGACGACGCGGCCGAGCTCCCACGCGGCGCGCGCGACCCGCAGCCGCGTCGGGGGGCGGAACGTGAGCGACTCGTCGGCAGCAGCCACGGTGCGCCGCAGCCGGACGGGCGGCGACCCGAGCCAGGACGAGCCGGGACGCGACTTCGGGGGAGCCGCCGAGAGCACGGCGACGAGGCCGTCGTCGGGCACCCGGTGGCCGGGCCCTGCCATGCCCGAGTTCCCCAGGAACGCGCGGCGCCCGATCTCGGCCCGGGCCACGCGCAGGTGCCCGCCGCCGAGCTCGTACGAGGCGACGAGCGTGTCGTCGGCGAGGAACGCGCCGTCGCGGACGGTCGTCATGACGGGCAGCAGCAGCACCGTCGACGCCTCGACGTCCCGGCCCACGCGGGCCCCCAGGAGGCGCAGCCACACCGGGGTCGCGAGGCTCGAGTAGATCGGGAACAGATACGTCCGCGCGAGGTCGAGCAGCCGCTCCGTGCTCCAGACCTGCCAGCCGACGCGGCTGCGGACCGGCCACGTCCCCTCGGCCACGCCGAGGCCGAGCAGACGGACCAGCACGACGACCGCGACGGCGGCGACGACGCCGGCGACGAGCGTGCCGGGCACGATCCAGGCGGCTGCCCGCCACCAGGCCTCGCCGAGCGTCGCCGAGCCGCGCACGCCGGCCGCGACCACGACGGCGCCGGCCACGAGCGAGACCCCGGGCAGCAGCGACAGCAGCACCGACGAGGCGCCGTAGGCCCACAGCCACCGGGTCGCGCGAGGAGGACGCTCCGCGGGCCACCAGGCCTTGGCGCGCCCGCTGCGGGCGGCCGGCGAGCCCGACCAGGCCTGCCCGGCCGGCACGCGCCCGAAGACCGCCGAGCCGGGCGCGACCGTGGCGTGCTTGCCGATGCGGGTGCCGGGCAGCAGCGTGCTGCGCATGCCCACGGTGCTGCCCGCGCCGATCCGGACGGCTCCGAGGCGGAGCACGTCGCCGTCGAGCCACCAGCCCGAGAGGTCGACCTCGGGCTCGATCGAGGCGCCCCGGCCGACCCGCAGCATGCCCGTGACCGGCGGCAGGGCGTGCAGGTCGACGTCGGGGGCGATCCGTGCGCCGAGCGCCCTCGCGTAGTAGCTCACCCAGGGGGCACCGGCGAGGCCGACCGCGGCGACCTGCTCCTGCACCTGCTCGGCGGCCCAGAGCCGGAGGTGAACGCTGCCGCCGCGCGGGTGGTCGCCGGCCTGGACGCCCCGCAGCAGGAGGCGCGCGGCGACGACCGAGATCAGCATGCGTCCTGGCGGCGTCACGAACAGGACGAGGCCGGCGGCCAGGAGCCAGGGGGAGGTGCGGGGCAGGAACTCGAAGCCGTCGACCGTCCGCAGAACCGCCGACGCGGTGAGCGCCCAGACGAGCCAGCGGAGCCCGCCGAGCGTCTGCAGGGGGAGCGCGAGCAGGGTCTGCAGCCACTGCGCGCGCAGCGGCGTGGGGGCTGAGCGGCGGTAGTCGTCCCGGCCGGTTCCGGTTCCGGTGCCGCCGCCTTTCTCACCTCGCTCCTCGGCGCGGGCGGCGAGGTCGGCCGCCATCGAGCCGAGCCGCGGGTGCGAGTAGACGTCGGCCACGGTGTACTCGGGGTCGCGCGAGCGGATGCGGGCCACGAGCTGCGCCGCGGCCAGCGAGCCGCCGCCGAGGTCGAAGAAGTCGGCGGCCGCGTCGACGACGGGCAGCCCGAGCACGGCCTGCCAGTCGGCGGAGAGGACGGCCTCGTCGGCGCGCAGCCCCGTCTCGGCGGCGCCCTGCTCGGGCAGGGGCCAGGGCAGCGCCTCCCGGTCGATCTTGCCCGACGTCTTCGTCGGCAGGTCGCCGTCGACGACGGCGAGGAGCGGGACGAGCGCAGCGGGGAGCTCCGTGCGGAGGCGGGCCAGCGCCTCCGTGCGGTCGAGGGCGGCGCCCGCCACCAGGGCGAGGTAGCCGACGATGACCTGGTTGCCGGCGTCGGTCGTCCGCACCGCCGCCGCCGCGCCGGCGACGTCCGGCAGCGCCTGCAGGGCCGTCTCGATCTCGCCCAGCTCGATGCGGCGACCGCCGACCTTGACCTGGTCGTCGGCGCGGCCCTGGAACACGAGGCCCTCGCGCTCGAGGCGCACCAGGTCGCCGCTCCGGTAGGCGCGGGCCCAGCCGAGCCCCTCGTGCGGCGCGTACTTCTCGGCGTCCTTCGCGGGGTCGAGGTAGCGCGCGAGTCCCGCGCCGCCGATGATCAGCTCGCCGACCTCGCCCTCGGCGACCGGCCGGCCCGCCGCGTCCACGACGGCCGCGTCCCAGCCGTCGAGGGGCACGCCGATGCGGACGGGCTCGCCCGGCACGACCAGTGCTCCGGTGGCGACGACGGTGGACTCGGTCGGCCCGTAGGTGTTCCAGACCTCGCGGCCGTCGGCGCAGACCCGGCCGACGAGGTCGGACGGGAACGCCTCGCCGCCGAAGATCAGCAGCCGGACCGACTCGAGCGCCTCGGCCGGCCACAGCGCCGCGAGGGTCGGCACGGTCGAGACGACGGTGATGCCGTGCGTCACGAGCCACGGCCCGAGGTCGGCCCCCGACCGGACCAGGCTGCGCGGCGCGGGCACCAGGCAGGCGCCGCTGCGCCAGGCGAGCCACATCTCCTCGCAGGAGGCGTCGAAGGCGACCGAGAGACCGGCCAGCACCCGGTCGCCCGGCCCGAGCGGCTCCTCCTGCAGGAACAGCCGCGCCTCGGCGTCGACGAAGGCGGACGCTGCCCGGTGGCTGGCGGCGACGCCCTTGGGCGTGCCGGTCGAGCCCGAGGTGAAGATGACCCAGGCGTCGTCCGCGGGCCTGGGAGCGGCGGCGGCGACCGACGGGACGCCCTGCGTCGTCGTGCTGGCGTGCGGGACCCGACCGCTGAACAGGGCGGCGCCCTCGAGGTCGCCCTGCCCGGGCGTCCGGTAGACGCCGCCGGCGCCCACGACGCCCGCCACGTCGGCCTCGCCGAAGACCAGCGCGGCGCGCTCCTCGGGGTCGTCGGCGTCGACCGGCACGTACGCTGCACCGGCCGTGAGCACGGCCAGGATCGCGAGGTGGAGGCGCCGGTCGCCCGACGGCATCCGCACGCCGACCCGGTCGCCCCGGCCCACGCCTGCGTCGACGAGCACGCCGGCCGCCGTCGCGACCTGCGCCGAGAGCTCGCGGTAGCTCAGTGCCCCGCGCTCGTCCTCGAGGGCCGAGGCCTCGGGGTGCGCGAGCGTCGTCGCCCACAGCACGTCGACGAGGGTGCGCGGCTCGGCCGCGAGCGGCGACCGGAGGAAGGTCGCGGCGGGGAACGGGTCGGGCGTCGGCGTCGAGGGGGTGTCCGGCATCGGTCGGGCTCTCCGGGTGGGCTCGGGGCGAGGGCTGCCCGATCGATCGAGCGAGCTGCTCGGTCGTGGGGGCGGCGCGCGGCGGGCGGCGTGGTCGCTCGGGAACCTAGGCCGCCGCGGTGGCCGGGAGGTGAACGCGGACGCGCGCGCGGTCGAGCCCGGGGCCGGCCACGGCGGCCACGAGAGGGCTCGGCAGCGCCAGGTCGGCGACGGTGGGGGCCGGGCCGGGGAGCTCCGACTCCGGGGCAGCGTCGCCCTCGACCTGCTCGCTCCAGACGCCCGGCGCCGTCGGCCGCAGGGTCACCGCGTCGGGGTCGCGGGTCAGGCCCTCGCCCGTCGACTTGAGCAGCGCTTCCGTGCGCACCCAGCGGGCGAGGTCGCCTGACGGGCGGATGCCTGCTGACGCGGCCTCGAGGTCGACGCCCACGTCGAGCCCGCGGCGGAGCGCGATCAACGCGTGCCCCTCCGAGCGGCTCAGCGAGAAGCGCAGCGGGCGGCCGGACGCCAGCGCCGGGCGGCCGTGCGGGCCGCCGCAGCGCGGGCACGCCTCACGGACGAGCTCGACCGCCGACGGGTGCACCTCCAGCGACGCGCCCAGCAGGAGGCGGAGGGCGACGTGCGAGACCAGCCAGCGATGGCGGTCGGTCGCGTCGTGCAGCCGCGCGGCCCTGGCCCGCTCGTCGGCGTCGAGCCACGACGCCGGGGCGCCCTCCGGCCGTGCCAGCCCGAGCGAGGCGACGACGCCGTCGGCCGTGTCGTCCAGCGGCACCAGCCAGGTCGACACCGGTGCCGGAGGGAACAGGGCGGTGGTCACGAGCTCAGCGCAGCGGCTGCGGGGCCACAGCCGGGCGTGACCAGCGGACGTCGACCGGCCGGCCGACCACCCGCGACTCGATCTCGCTGCGGAACGACTCGACGAAGTGCGCGGCGGAGCGCTCGTCCGAGACGACGACGTCGAGGCGCAGCGAGCGCAGCTCGTCGGTGACGAGCACGGGGCCGTCGCAGAAGCGCAGCAGGTACTGGTGGGACTTCACGGGGATGCTCTCCCAGTGCCGCCGCAGGCTCGTCTCGAGCTGGCGGACGGAGTCGATGCCGTCGGCCTGCCGCACCTCGGCGCTGATCGCGATCATGCGGGCATCGTGCACCCCGCGAGCGACGAGCACGTGAACGCGAGGTGACGGTCTCCTGCGCAGCCGGCCGGTGCCTCTCCCGGCGGCCGGGGGCACCCGCCGCCCCATTCGTATTACCATTGGGCCGAGAGCGGCGCCGACGCCTCTGCGTCGCCGGTCGGCTCGCAGCCCCATCCGACGACGAGATCGCACGGTCGCGACCTCGAGAGGACACGACATGACCACCCCGAGCCCCGCGCCCGTCCCCTCCGCCTCCGCCTCGGCCTCGGCCTCGGGCGAGGCTCGCTGATGGCCACCCTCGAGAACGCGGGCGCCGCCTCCTCGGCGCCGCTCGTGCCGGGGTCGGCCCGCCACCCGGCGCACGACTCGGACCCGGTGCTCGTCGTGATGGGGGTGTCGGGGTCGGGCAAGTCGACCGTCGCCGCCCTCGTCGCCGAGCGCCTCGGCTGGGACCTCGCCGAGGGCGACGACCTGCACCCCGACGAGAACGTCGCCAAGATGGCCGCTGGTCAGCCGCTCGACGACGACGACCGGGCGCCCTGGCTCGACACGGTCTCGTCGTGGATCGTCGAGCACGCGATGCAGGGCGTGCCCGGCGTCATCACCTGCTCGGCGCTGAAGCGGAAGTACCGCGACGTGCTGCGCGAGCACAACGTCGTCTTCGTCTACCTGCAGGGCAGCGGTGACCTGATCGGCGGCCGGATGTCCGAGCGCTCGGGGCACTTCATGCCGACGACGCTGCTCGACTCGCAGGTCGCGACGCTCGAGCCGCCGCAGGCCGACGAGCGACACGTCGTCGTCGACGCCACGCGCACCCCGGAGGAGGAGGCGGATGACGTGCTCCGCCTGCTCGGCCTGACGCCCGTCGCCTGACGACGGCCGCCTCACGCGCGCCCTGAGCCGTCGGAGAAGGTCCTGCCCGTGTTCGGGGAGGACCTCTCCCGTCGGTTCGCGCTCCTGCTGATCGGGCATGCGCCTGCCGATCAGGCGCCGGAGGCGCGGGTGGCGCGGTACAGGACGTGGGGCCGGAGGCGGTGGCCGGGCGGCAGGGCCGGGTGCTCGAAGTCGTCGGCCGGGTCGCGCGTCAGGCCGAGCCGCTCCATCAAGGCACGGGAGCGGAGGTTGGTCGCGGCCGTGAAGCTCACGACCTCGGGCAGGTCGAGCCCGTCGGGGTCGAGGGCGGTGCGGAGCACCTCGCGCGCGGCCTCGGTGGCGAGGCCCTGTCCCCAGGCGTCACGGCGCAGGCGCCAGCCGATCTCGACCTGGTCGGCGAGCGGCCGGCCGCCGACGACCACGTCGACCGACGGTCGCGACAGGCCGACGAAGCCGAGCAGCTGGTGGTCGGCGCGTCGCTCGACTGCCCAGAGGCCGAAGCCGTCCGCGTCGAAGCCCTGCTCGATCCGGTCGATCATCGCGTCGGACTCGGCCCGGGTGCGCGTCGAGGGGAAGAACTCCATCACGACGGGGTCCGCGTTCAGCGCCGCGAACGGCTCGCGGTCGGCGTCGCGCCAGCGGCGGAGGAGGAGACGGTCGGTGGTGGGCACGGGTCGACGGTAGCGGAGGCGACCGGCCGACCCGCGCCTCCTGCGGGCCGACCCGCGGTTCATGCTGCGGCTGCTGTCAGGCTGCGGGGCCGGGCGCGGTGCGTCCGGCGGCGGCGCGCGCGCGGGCCGTGTCGGCGCGCGGGCCGACGGGCACCGCCTCCGTCGCCAGGGCGAGGCCGGAGGCGGGCATCCCGACGTACATGCTCTCGGCGCGCTCGACGACGAACGTCTCGTGCCAGATGCCGACCGCGCCCGGCGCCTTGCGGGCACGGCGGTTGAAGGCGCTCCACGCGGGACGGTGGGCCTGGTCGGCCGAGCCGGCGTAGGCGTAGAGCTTCTCGAGCGAGTCCCAGTACTGCACCAGCACCGGCCCTCGCGAGCCGATCGTGGTGCGTAGGCCGCGGAGCCCCGACTCCTTGTCCCTGAACAGCTCGACGATCATCGGGGTCATCGCGGCGAACACGGGCAGCCACTGGTCGGGCCGCCAGACCTTGTTGACGCGCATGCCGATCAGGAAGACGACGAGCTCGCCGTCGTGCCGGTGGGTCGTCCTGCCGGGGATGACACGGGCCATGATCTCGCTCCTTCGACGCGTCTGCGCGGGTGGGTGCCTGGTGATTGGATAGTGTTGCTCTCCAGTGCGCTCCCATCTTGGAGAGTGCAGCTATCCAATGTCAAGGGGGACCCGTGCGCATCTCCGAGCTCGCCGACGTCAGCGGCGTCCCGATCGCGACCATCAAGTACTACCTGCGCGAGGGGCTGCTGCCCGAGGGCGAGCGCACCTCGGCGACGCAGGCCCGCTACGGCGACGAGCACGTGCGGCGGCTCAGGCTCGTGCGGGCGCTGGTCGGCCCCGGCGGGCTGAGCGTGGCGCGGGCACGCGGAGTGCTCGAGTTCCTCGACCTGGAACACGACTCGGTGGGGGAGGTGCTCGGCGTCGCCCAGCACGCGGTCACGCCCGACGCTCCCGAGGGAGTCGACCACGCCCGGGCCCGCGGCCTCGTCGAGCGCTGGGGCTGGACCGTCGACCCCGGTGACGGCCCGGTGCTCGCCGCGCTCGAGGTCGCCGTCGACGGGCTCGAGGCCGCCGGCTTCGACCTGCCGCCCGAGCGCCTCGACGGCTACGCGCGGGCCATGCACGACGTCGCGGACGCCGAGATCGCGGGTGTCCCGCTCGAGAGCGTCGACGCGGCCGTGCAGTACGTGGTGCTGGGCACGGTGCTGGTCGAGCCGTTGCTGCTGGCGCTCCGGCGGCTGGCGCAGCAGGACTCGTCGTGGCGGCGCTTCGGCGACCTCGTCGGCGGGCTGCCGGTGCCGCCGCCTCCGGTCTAGGGCTCGACAGGGGCGGCGACCCTAGGAGGCGCGGCGCGTGCCCCGCAGGCCGACGAACGAGACGAGCGCGCTGCCGACGAGCAGCACCGCGACCACGACGACGACGCGGTGGAACCCTTCGACCGTGAGGGCGCCTCCGGCGATCACCCCCAGGAACGCCACGGCGACCAACCCGGCCACCCGCGAGATCGCGTTGTTGACCGCCGACGCGATGCCCGACCTGGCCGGCGAGATGCCCGACAGCACGGCCGAGGTGAGCGGCGCGACCGTGACGGAGAGCCCGAGCCCGAAGAGGACGACCCCGGGAACGACCTGCCACCAGACGTCGATCGGGTCACGGACGAGCAGCATCCAGAGGAACCCGCTCGCCGTGATCAGCGGCCCGACCGTCATGAAGAGGCGGGGCCCGTGCGTCGCGGCGAGCGTGCCGAACATCGTCGAGAAGAGCAGCGACACGATCGTCGTCGGCAGGGTGACGAGGCCGGCGAGCGTGGCCGAGAGGCCGGCGAGCTCCTGCACGACGAGGGGGATGGTCAGCGTGCCGAGGTTGATGGCGGCGTAGAGGCCGACGGTGGCGAGGTTGCCGACGGCGAACTCGCGGGTGCGGAACAGATCCAGCGGCATCATCGGCTGCGGCGCCCGCCGCTCCCACCAGACGAAGGCGACGAGCGCGACGACGCCGACGACGAGCGGCACGACGACGAACCAGGCGCCGAACCCGACGCGCTGGCCCTCGATGAGCGCGAAGACCGGGCCCGCGAGGCCGACCGCGGCGAGCACGGCGCCGCCGACGTCGACGCGGGCAGGCTGGTCGGGCCCGCCCCGGTGCGCGTCGCCGGGCAGGCGCGTCATCAGCGCGAGCGTCAGCACCACCGGCACGACCACCACGGCGAACACCCAGCGCCAGCCGAGGGTGTCGACGAGGGCGCCGCCGGCGAGCGGGCCGATCAGGAACGCGACGCCCGTCCAGGCGGTCCACGAGCCGATCGCGCGGCCCTGGGCCGGCCCGCTGAAGGTCGACGTGATGAGTGCGAGGCTCGACGGGACGAGCAGGGCCGCCGCGACGCCCTGCAGCGCGCGGGCGGCGATGAGCAGGCCGGGGTCGGGCGCGAGCGCGGCGAGGACGCTCGTCAGCGCGAACGCGACGAGGCCGGCTCGCAGCACCCGCACCCGGCCGAACGTGTCGCTGAGCGAGCCCGCGACGAGCATCAACGAGCCGAGGGCGAGCAGGTACGCGTCGACGACCCACTGCTGCAGGGTCAGGTCCGCCCCGCCCGCCGGGCCCGCGCCTCCGTCGCCGAGGTCTCGTGCGATCGCCGGCAGCGCGACGGTCACGATCGACCCGTCGAGGAACGCCACGAAGGAGGCGAGGACCGCGACCACGAGGACGATGCGCTGGCCGCGGGCGTCTGTCATCCCCCGAGTCTCCTCCCTGCCGGTGTCGGCCGCGGTCCCGCTCTCACACCCTGCAGTGGACGATGCACCCCGCAACGACGGGGTGCATCGTCCACTCCGGGGTGCCAGACGGGTCAGCTCTCGCGGACGACGTCGTCGGGCGACTTGTCGGGGCGCCAGCCGCGCCACGACGGCTGGCGGAGGCGGCCGGTCGAGGTCCACTCGGCGAACGACACCTCGCCGACCCGTGACGGCGTGATCCAGTGCGCGTCGCGGGCGTCGGCGGCGGGCACGTCGACGAGCGGGCTGGTCTTCCGCTCGACTCCGCGGAACTCCGTCAGCAGCGCGTCGAGGTCGCGATCGCGGAAGCCCGTGCCCACCCGTCCGACGTACACGAGCCCCTCGTCGCCGGGCACGCCCATCAGCAGCGAGCCGACGCCGGAGGCGCGACGCCCGTTCCCGGGACGCCAGCCCGCGATCACCACCTCCTGCGTCGCGTGGTGCTTCATCTTGATCCAGGCGCGAGAGCGTCGGCCGGCGCTGTAGGTCGCGTCGCGGCGCTTGGCGACCACCCCCTCGAGCCGGAGGCGCTGCGAGGTCCGCATCGCCTCCTCCAGGTCGCCGTCGAAGACGGCGGGCACGTCGACCGGGCCCTCGGAGGTCACGATCCGCTCGAGCACCTCGCGTCGTTCGTCGTAGGTCGACCGCAGCAGCGACCTGCCCTCGGCGTGCAGCACGTCGAAGAGCAGGTACCGGATCGGCGCTCCCTTCGCGGCCTGCTCGACCTCACGGGGCTTCGTCAGGCCCATCCGCGTCTGCAGCAGCCCGAAGTCGGGGCGACCGACCTCGTCGACGGCCACGACCTCGCCGTCGAGCACCGCGCCTCCGTCGCTCTCGACCTGGTCTGCCAGCACCTGCAGCTCGGGGTAGGCAGGGGTCAGGTCGTGGCCGTTGCGGCTGGTCAGCGTCACGCGGTCGCCCTGGACGACGGCGATCGCGCGGATGCCGTCCCACTTCATCTCGATCGCCCAGTCGTCGTCGACGTCGGCGGCGGTGCCCGCGACGGCGAGCATCGGGGAGACGGGATCGAGCGCATCGCCGGGATCGTCGCCTGACCGGTCCGACGAGGAGGCGCGGGTCGAGCGGGCAGATCCGGACCCGGTCCCCGAGCCGATCACCGTCCGCCCCTTCCTGCTGGACTTCTTCCCGGCCTCCTTCTTCGCCGTCATCGTGCCGTGACCGCCCGAGGAGCCCCCGTCGGCGCCTCCCGCGTCGTCGTCCTTCATCCGGTGGATCAACCAGTTCTGGTCGGCCTTGCCGCCGCCGTGGCCGGTGTGGATCAGGGCGACCCGGCGGGTGCCGCGCTGCTCCCCGTGCAGCACGGCGATCACCTCCTTGCTGTCCCGCCATTTCTCGACGTCGTAGGTGCCTGAGTCCCAGATGGTGACCTCGCCGGCGCCGTACTCGCCCTTCGCGATGGTGCCCTCGAAGGTGCCGTACTCGAGCGGGTGGTCCTCGGTCATCACGGCGAGGTGGTTCGTGCCGGGGTCGTCGGGCTCGCCCTTGGGCAGGGCCCAGCTGACGAGGACGCCGTCGTGCTCGAGGCGGAAGTCCCAGTGCAGGCGGCTGGCGTGGTGCTCCTGGATGACGAAGCTGCGGCCGTCGCTGGTCGGCGGGGCGGCGGCGGGAACCGGCTCGGCGGTCTTCGACGCGTCGCGCATGGAGCGGTACTTCGCGAGGCGGTCGCGCCGCTCGCGCGTCTCGCCGTCGCCGTCGGCCGTCTGGTCGTGCTCGGGAGACTCGGTGTTGCGCATGTCGTCGCCGAGCTCACCCGGCGGCACGGGCGTGCCGCTCGAGACATCGGCCAGCGGGTCTCCTCGGCGCTTCAGCCTGGCCAGGACCTCGGTGTACTCGAGCTGCTCGAGGCTCTTGGACGCCAGCTCGCGCCAGGTGCGCGGCATCGCGACGGTCGGCCGCTCGCGGCCGCGCAGCGAGTACGGCGCCACCGTCGTCTTGTTGCCGTTGTTCTGCGACCAGTCGAGCAGCACCTTGCCCCGGCGGTCGGCCTTGCCCATCGTGCTCAGCACGAGGTCGGGGTGGTCGGCCTCGACGGCCCGGGCGAGCTCGTGGGCGACGTCGCTGACCTGGGCACTCGTCTGCTTCCCGTCGAGCCGCGCGTAGAGGTGCACGCCCTTGCTGCCGCTCGTCACCGGCACGAGCTCGAGGCCCATGCCGTCGAGCAGGGGCCGCAGCAGCTGGGCGACCTCGACGCACTCGGCCAGGCCCACGCCCTCGCCCGGGTCGAGGTCGAGCACGAGCCGGTCGGGGTTCCGCTGCGCACCGCGCGGGCCGAAGCGCCACTGCGGCACGTGCACCTCGAGCGCCGCGACCTGGGCCAGCCAGGTCAGCGTCGCGAGGTCGCTGACCATCGGGTAGACGTTGGCGTGGTCCTTGTGCTCGATCTCGTGACGCGCGACCCACTCTGGTGCCGAGTCGGGCAGGTTCTTCTCGAAGAAGACCTCGCCGTCGACGCCGTTCACCCAGCGCTTCCGCGTCGCGGGACGGCCCTCGACGTGCGGCAGCATCCACTCCGCCACGGCGGCGTAGTAGCCGAGGACGTCCGCCTTCGTCGTGCCGCTCGCGGGGTAGAGCACCTTGTCGAGGTTGGTGAGCTGCAGCGTGTGCCCGCCGACCTGCACGCGCTCGCCGCGTCCCTTGCTGGCCATCCGGCGCCTCCTCGTGTCGTCTGCCTGCTCGCCTGACTCGATGATGCTCGTTCGTCGTACGGGGCGTCCCGGACGCCCGCGCCTGCGGACCGCGACGGCCCGCCTCCCCGCCGAGGCGGGGGAGCGGGCCGCGAGCGGAGCCGAGGAGGTGCGGTGCCGGTCAGACCGCCGGCATCGCTCCCGCGATCGTGATGGTCGCGCCCGAGGTGTAGCTCGACTCCGGGCTCACGAGGTGCACGTAGGCGGCGGCGAGCTCGGCCGGCTGGCCGGGGCGGCCGTACGGCGCCTGGCCGCCGAACTCCGACACGGTCTCGGCGTCGTCCGAGCCGGGCTGCAACGGCGTCCAGACCGGGCCGGGCGAGACCTGGTTGACGCGGATGCCCTTGGGGGCGAGCTGCTGGGCGAGACCCGCCGTGAAGACGCCGATGGCGCCCTTCGTCAAGGCGTAGTCGATCTTGTCGGGGCTCGGCTGCGTGCCCTGCACCGAGCCGGTCGTGACGATCGACGAGCCGGGCTCGAGGTGCGGGATGACCGCCTGCGACAGCCAGAACAGCGAGTAGACGTTGGTCTTGATGGTCGAGTCGATGTCCTCGGTGCTGAGCGTGAGGATGTCGTCGTTGCTCTTCATCCGGCCGGCGACCATGACGAGCGTGTCGAGCCCGCCGAGCTCCTCGACGGCCTTCGCGACGAGGTCCTTGCAGTACTGCTCGTCCGAGATGTCGCCGGGCACCAGGACGACGCGGCGCCCCTCGCCCTCGAGCAGGTCCCGCACCTCCTCGGCGTCTGCCTGCTCACTCGGCAAGTAGCTGAGAACGAGGTCGGCGCCCTCGCGGCTGAGCGCGATCGCGGCGGCGCGTCCGATGCCGGAGTCGCCGCCGGTGACGATGCCGCGGAAGCCGACGAGGCGCTCCTTGCCGACGTAGCTGGTCTCGCCGTGGTCGGGCTTCGGGTCCATCTTCCAGGCCTCGCCCGGCAGCGACTGCTCCTGCTTCGGGAACGGCGGCGCGGGGTACAGGTCGACCGGGCTCTTCTTGTCGTATTGGCTCATGCGGTCCACGGTGCCCGAGAGACGGGGGGACGTGCCCGGCACTTGTACCCGCTCGTCGGTCATTCGGAGCGCATGCGGAGGAACATGACCGTCATGCGATCGATCTGGAAGGGCGCGATCACGTTCGGGCTCGTCAACGTGCCCGTGAAGCTCTACAGCGCCACCGAGGACCACGACGTCTCGCTGCACCAGGTGCACGACGCCGACGGCGGTCGGATCCGGTACCAGCGCAAGTGCGAGATCTGCGGCCGCGTCGTCGACTACGAGCACATCGACAAGGCGTTCGACGACGGTGACCGCACGGTGGTGCTCACGGCGGACGACCTGAAGTCCCTGCCCGAGGAGCGCTCGCGCGAGATCGACGTGCTCGAGTTCGTGCCGAGCGACCAGCTCGACCCGCTGATGTTCGACCGCAGCTACTTCCTCGAGCCCGACTCCGCCTCGCCCAAGGCCTACGTGCTGCTGCGGCGCACCCTCGAGGAGACCGACCGCACGGCCATCGTGCACTTCTCGCTGCGGCAGAAGACCCGGCTCGCCGCGCTGCGCGTGCGGGGCGACGTGCTCGTGCTGCAGACGTTGCTCTGGGACGACGAGGTTCGCGAGGCACGGTTCCCCGTGCTCGACGAGAAGGTGCGGATCAGCGGAAAGGAGCTCGACATGTCGGGCTCGCTGGTCGAGTCGCTCGGGGACGACTTCGACCCGTCGCAGTTCGGCGACGACTACCAGGAGGAGCTCCGGAAGCTCATCGACGCCAAGCTCGAGGAAGGCGAGTCGCTCGACACCGACGCGACCTTCGGCCGCTCGGGGGACGACGACGAGGACGGCGACGGATCCGGCGACGGCGAGGTGATCGACCTGATGGAGGCGCTCCGCCAGTCGGTGGAGCGCAGTCGGTCGGGCGCGAAGAAGGCCCCGGCCAAGAAGCCCGCCGCGAAGAAGGCGCCTGCAGCCGAGAAGGCGCCTGCCGAGAAGAAGCCCGCTGCCGAGAAGAAGCCCGCCGCGAAGAAGTCAGCTCCGAAGAAGCCTGCGGCGAAGAAGTCTGCGGCCGGGAAGAAGGCCGCCGCGGCGAAGGACAAGCCCGCTGCGGAGAAGAAGGCGAGCTGACGACGCCCGCCTCGGCGAGGGGCCGCGACCTCAGCGGTCGCGCAGCATCTCGATCAGGTCGTCCTTCTTCGCGTCGCTGTAGCCGCTGAGCCCGAGTTCCTTCGCGCGGCCGCGCAGGTCGTCGACGGTCCAGTCGTCGTACGACCCCGAGCGGCCGCCCTTCGCCGCCACCTTCTCCTCGCTGTTTCCCTTCTGGGCAGCAGCGTTGGAGATGCGCGCCGACTTCTCCTTCGAGTTGCCCTCGTCGCGCAGGGCTTCGTACATCTCGGGGTTCTTCAGCTGCGGGGGTGTGTCGTCCTTAGGCATGCCCGAGACCGTACTCCGCGACGGAGGCGCACGACCGGTCGGCAGGACCGGCGCGCGCCCCCGTGCAGGAGACGACCTAGCGGCCGAACTCCCACTCGACGACCTCGGGCAGGTCCTCGCCGTGCTCGTAGGCGTACTCGCGGGCTTCGGCGCGCTTCGCCTCGAACTCGGCGACCAGGTCGGGGTGCGCCTCGGCGAGACCCGGCACGCGGTGCAGCACGTCGAGCACGAGCCGGTACCGGTCGATGTCGTTGAGCATCGCCATGTCGAAGGGGGTGGTGGTGGTGCCCTTCTCCTGGAAGCCGCGCACGTGCAGGCCGTCGTGGTTCGTGCGGCGGTAGGTGAGTTGGTGCACGAGCGACGGGTAGCCGTGGAAGTCGAAGACCACCGGCGTCGACGTCGTGAACAACGCGTCGAAGTCGTCGCTGGTGAGTCCGTGCGAGTGCTCGTCGGCGTCCTGCAGGCGCATCAGGTCGAC
The DNA here is from genome assembly GCF_004364285.1 of Frigoribacterium sp. PhB116. Lineage (GTDB taxonomy): Bacteria > Actinomycetota > Actinomycetes > Actinomycetales > Microbacteriaceae > Frigoribacterium. Next base: position 949,066 of record NZ_SOBE01000002.1, read on the forward strand.
GACGTTGACGACGCGGGTCCGCAGGTCGGGGAGGCGCTGACGGAGGATGTCCGCGGCGGCCACCGTCTCGAGGGTCGGCACGTCGCCCGCGCAGGCCAGCACGACATCCGGGTCGACGCCCGCGACGGGCGTGCCCTCGGTGCCCGCCCACTCCCAGATGCCCGCGCCGGCGGCGACGTGCGCCTCCGCCTCGGGCAGCGACAGCCAGGCCGGCGCCTCCTGCTTGCCGGCCACGATCACGTTGACCGTGTCCGTCGTGCGGAGCGCGTGGTCGGCGACCGCGAGCAGCGTGTTCGCGTCGGGCGCGAGGTAGATCCGCACGAGGTGCGCCTGCTTGTTGACGACGACGTCGAGGAACCCCGGGTCCTGGTGCGAGAACCCGTTGTGGTCCTGCCGCCAGACGTGCGACGACAGCAGGTACGTGAACGACGAGATCGGCTCGCGCCAGGCGATGTCGGTCGAGCTCTCGAGCCACTTCGCGTGCTGGTTGAACATCGAGTCGACGATGTGGACGAACGCCTCGTACGTGTTGAGGAGGCCGTGGCGGCCGGTGAGCAGGTAGCCCTCCATGAGGCCCTGGAGCAGGTGCTCGCTCAGCACCTCCGTCACCCGGCCGCCGTGCGCGACGTGCTCGTCCTCCTCCTCGATGCGGGCCGCCCACACGCGGTCGGTCACGTCGAAGACCGGGTCGAGGCGGTTGGAGACCGTCTCGTCGGGCCCGAAGAGCCGGAACGACGCGGGGTTGTCGCGGACGACGTCCGTCAGCCAGCGACCGAGCACCCGGGTGGCCTCGGCCGTCGTGCGTCGGTCGTCGCTCGTCTCGACGGCGTGCGAGCGGTAGTCGGTCAGGGAGAGCGGACGCCGCACCAGCCCGCCGTTCGAGGCGGGGATCGCGCTCATGCGCTTCTCGCCGCGGGGCCGGAGCTCGTCGAGGAACGCGGCGGGCGCGCCGGTCTCGTCGAACAGTTCGTCGGCGCCGTACGAGCGCATCCAGGCGTCGAGCTGCTCGCGGTGCTCGTCGTTCTCGCGGACACCGCTCAGCGGCACCTGGTGCGCACGCCAGGTGCCCTCGACCTTCCTGCCGTCGACCACCTTCGGGCCCGTCCAGCCCTTGGGGGTGCGCAGGACGATCATCGGCCAGCGCGGCCGCTCCGTGCTCTCGCCCGAGCGCGCCTCCTGCTGGATCTGGTCGATGCGGCCGAAGGCCTCGTCGAGCGCCGCGGCCATCTGCGCGTGCACCACCATCGGGTCCTCGCCGTCGAACCCGCCCGACACGACGATCGGCTGGTACCCGTAGCCGCGGAACAGCTCGAGCAGCTCGCCCTCGGGGATGCGGGCGAGGATGGTCGGGTTCGCGATCTTGTAGCCGTTGAGGTTGAGGATCGGCAGCACGGCGCCGTCGTGCACGGCGTCGAGCAGCTTGTTGGCGTGCCAGCTCGTCGCGAGCGGACCGGTCTCGGCCTCGCCGTCGCCGATCACGCAGACGGCCACGAGGTCGGGGTCGTCGAGCACCGCTCCGTAGGCGTGGCTCAGCGAGTAGCCGAGCTCACCGCCCTCGTTGATCGAGCCCGGCGTCTCGGGGGCCGCGTGCGAGGGGATGCCGCCCGGGAACGAGAACTGGCGGAACAGCTCATGCATGCCGTCCCGGTCGAGGGGCACCTGCGGGAACAGCTCGGAGTAGGTGTGCTCGAGCCAGGTGTTCGCCACCATCGCAGGGCCCCCGTGGCCGGGGCCGCAGACGTAGAGCAGGTCGCGGTCGTCGCGGCGGATCACCCGGTTGAGGTGCGCGTAGACGAGGCTCAGCGCGGGCGACGTGCCCCAGTGGCCGAGCAGGCGCGGCTTGATGTCGTCCCGCGCGATCGGACGATCGAGCATCGGGTTGTCGCGCAGGTAGATCTGCCCGACGGTCAGGTAGTTGGCCGCGCGCCACCAGGCGTCGACGAGCCGGAGGTCGTCCGGCGTCGCGGGCACGGCGGGTGCGGCGGGCGAGGTGGTGTCGGTCATCGGTTCTCCTGTCGGTCGTCGTCGGTCTCCGTCCGGCGGTCCGTGCCAGCGTCCTCGCGTCGGTCCCCGGGCTGCATGCCGAGCTCCGTGCGCATCTCGTCGATGGTGATGGCCGCGTTGACCAGGGCGAGGTGGCTGAGGCCCTGGGGCATGTTCCCGAGGAACTGCCCGTCGTCGGCGCTGATCATCTCGGTGAAGAGCCCGACGTCGTTCGACTGGACCACGAGCTCGTCCATCAGCTCCACTGCCTCGTCGACCCGGCCGACGCAGGCCAGGGCGCCCGCGAGCCAGAAGGCGCAGGCGACGAAGGTGCCCTCCTCCGCGTCGACGCCGCTGTAGCGGAACACCAGCGGTCCCGCGCCCAGCTCGTCGCGGATCGCGTCGATGGTCCGCGACATCCGGTCGCCGCGGTCGAAGCCGCTGGGCGCGTGCAGCAGGACAGACGCGTCCAGGGCGTCGCTGTCGGGGTGCATGAGGTACGCGCCGCGCTCCTCCGACCAGCCGTGCTCGTCGATCCACTCGACGATCAGGTCGCGGTTCTCCTCCCAGTGGGCCTTGTCGTCGGCGGTGGGGTGCATCTGGCCGAGCTCGGTCAGCTCGAGGGCCGAGGTGATCGCCTGCCAGCAGCCCATCTTGCTGCTGACGTAGTGCTGCTCGTCCGGCAGCTCCCACATGCCGCTGTCCTTCTCCTGCCAGCGCCGGCACGCGTCGTCGGCGAACCCGGCCAGCAGATCCTGGGTGGACTCGTCGAGCAGGTTGCCGCCGTGGGCGTACTGGCTGGCGACGGCGAGGATGTCGGCGAAGACGCCGAGCTGCAGCTGGTCGCCGGCGGGGTTGCCCTTGTAGACGGGGCCGATGCTCCGCCAGCCCTCCGAACCGGTCTCGTGCGTGCCGTCGGAGACGGTCCCGTCGAGGCGCAGGAAGATGTGCATCTCGCGCCCGTTCTCCTTGAGGGCCTTGAGCATCCACGAGACGGCGGCGTGCGGCTCCTCACGCAGCCCGAAGCGCAGCAGCGCGTCGACGGTGTACGCGAGGTCGCGCACCCAGGCGAAGCGGTAGTCCCAGTTCTTGTCGCCCGTGAAGTTCTCGGGCAGGGCGGTGGTCGCCGCCGCCGCGATGGCACCGGTGGGGCTGTAGATCAGCAGCTTGAGGGCGAGTGCGCTGCGGTGCACGGCGTCCGCCCACGGGCCTTCCCAGCTGAACTCGGTCGACCAGCCCTCCCAGTTCTCGATGGTGCGGTCGATGCCCTCGTCGACCACGTGCGGGTCGGGCAGGTGCAACGGCTCGTCCTCGACGCCGCAGAGGCACAGCAGCGAGCGCGACCCGGGCGACGTGGTGAACGCCCCGCGGAACTCGAGGGGACCGTCGGGGTGGCCGTCGCCGGGCTCGGTGGGGTCGGTGCGGCCGTGCTCGAAGCCGACGAGCGCGAGGTTGATGTCCGCGGCGCGGAGCAGGGGGCCGTGCACGGTGTCGACGCGCACGATGGGGTGCGTCCCGAACGCGTTGCCGGGCACGACCGCCCAGCGCATCTCGACGGAGCCCTCGAGGCCGTCGACGCGGCGCGCGAGCTCGCCCCAGGGCAGGCGGCCGGCCACGCCCGTGACGAGGGCGTCGGTGACCTCGACGGTGCCCGCGGAGGTGCGGAACCGGGTCCGCAGGACGTTCGTGCCGGGCACGTACGCGCGCTGCACCTCGAAGTCGTCGTCGACCGGGCGCAGCTCGACGCGGCCCCCGTCGGCCGAGTCGACGATGCCGGAGAAGACCGGGTCGCTCGGCAGCGACGGGAACGGCAGCCAGTCGATCTGGCCGTCTCGGGCGATCAGCGCGACGGTGCGGCCGTCGCCGATCGCCCCGTACGAGCGGAGGGCGACGTAGCCGTCCTCCCTGGGGTCGGGGGCCGACCAGGCGTCGTCGTGGAAGTCGTCGGTGTCGTCGGGGGCGCTCTGGAGGGTGTCGGTCACGCTGTCTAGGGTGCTCTCCCGCGCCTCCTCGTGCCCGCCGCTGCCAGGGGTCTGTGCGGAACGGGACCTCTCCGTACCCCTGGGGAGGAGGCGGCGGCCAGGCCGGACGCGTAGACGGGACGGATGACCGAGCGCACCCCACCCCGCCCCCGCCTGTTCCTCGACGCGAGGGCGACGCTCGGCGAGAGCCCCGTCTGGGACGTCGACGCACAGGAACTCGTCTGGACGGACATCACCCCAGGGCTGCTGCACCGCACCTCGGCGGACGGCCTGCGCGACCGGTCCCTGCCGGTCGACCCGCCCCTCCCGAGCTTCCAGCGCCGTCGCGGGGGCGGGCTCGTCGCCGCCCTCGAGGACCAGATCGTGCTCACGGACGACGACGGCGGCTCGCTGCAGGTGCTCGCGGCCGTCGAGCTCGCCAAGGAGGGCATGCGCCTGAACGAGGGCAAGTGCGACCCGTTCGGCGCGTTCGTCGTCGGGGCCCTCGACCCGGACGGGGCGCCGGTCGCCGGCCTCTGGCGCGTCGGGCCCGACGGCGACGTCACGATGCTGCGCGACGACTTCACGACGACCAACGGCTTCGAGTGGAACGACGACGGCTCCGAGATCTACCTCACCGACACCGACCGGGAGACGATCTACCGCGCCTCGTGGGACGCCGAGGGGACGCTCGGCGAGCTCGTCCCGTTCTCGTCGGGCGGGTCGCACGACGGACTCGCCCGCGACGAGCTCGGCGAGTTCTGGGGCGCCGTCCACGGCGAGAGCGTCGTCGTCCACCTCGACCGCGACGGCGAGGTCGTCGAGCGCATCGAGTTCCCCGTGCCCCTCCTGACCGGCATCGGGTTCGGCGGTGCCGACCTGCGCACGCTCTTCGTCCTGTCGGCGCGTGAGGGGCTCGACGACGACCAGCTCGCTGAGCACCCGCTCAGCGGAGGCGTGTTCGCGCTCGGCCTCGACCGCGCCGGCCGGGCGCCGTTCCTGTTCGGTCCGCAGGCCTGAGCTCGCAGGCCAGACCCGACGGTCCACACACGACGAAGGGCCCCGGGGAGGCGCGGTGCGCGTCCCCGGGGCCCTTCCGCCCGGTCTCGTCCCGGCTCAGATCCGTCCGACGAGCCCCTCGCTCGACACGTCCGTGCCCTCGGCCAGGACGGCGCGGGCGGCGTCACGGGCGTCGTCGACGTTCCAGAGCAGGACGCCGACCACGGCGCCGTCCGACAGGTAGTACGCCACGGCCGACCCGTCGCCCTTGTCGTCGACCACGGTCTCGAGCGACGCGTCGAGCGTCCCGACCGCCTCGTACGAGATGTCGAAGACCCTCGAGTAGTAGTACGGCGTGTGCCCGTACGTCTCGTCGGCCCCGGCCATGACGCGCCCGACGAAGGCGCCCTGCTCCTTGGCGTTGTCGACGTGCTCGACACGGCGGCGGCCCAGGATGCGGTCCGGGTAGGAGGCGACGTCGCCGGCGGCGAAGACGTGCGGGTCCGAGGTGCGCAGCGAGGCGTCGACGACGATGCCGTCCTCGACCTCGAGGCCAGCCGCCTCGGCCAGCTCAGTCGACGGCGTGATGCCGAGGCCGACGGCCACGGCGTCGGCCTCGAGCGACGTCCCGTCGTCGAGCACGACCTGCACCCCGGCGTCCGAGGCCGAGCCGCCCTCGACGCGACGTCCCTTCACGAGCGTGACGCCCGCCTCCTCGAAGGCCGCCTCGAAGCGCGTGGCGATCTCGGCCGGGAACACCGAGCCGCCGAGCACGTCGTCGGGCGTGACCAGGGTCACGCGGGTGTCGTTCTGCACGAGCGCCGCGGCGAGCTCGGTGCCGATGTAGCTGCCGCCGACGACGACGGCGCGGCGTCCCTCGCCCGAGAGCTCGCGCAGCCGTCGGTAGTCGCCCGCGGTGCGGAAGTGCACGACGCGGTCGTCCTCGGGCAGGTCGAGCCGGGTCGGCGTGCCGCCGGTCGCCAGCAGGAGGCGCCCCCACGACACGGTCCGCCCGTCGTCGGTCGTGACGGTGCGGGCCTCGCGGTCGACGGCGGTGACCGAGGTGCGCAGGCGGATCTCGGCCCCCGACGCCTCGCGGGTGCCCAGGTCGTTGTCCGACGCGGTGTACTCGGGGTCGATCCAGAGCTTCTTCGAGAGCGCGGGGCGCGTGTACGGCTCGTCGACGTCGTCGCTGACGATCAGGACGGTCGCGTCGGGGTCGGCCTCGTGGACGGCCTTGGCCGCGGCGTCGGCGGTCATGCCCCCGCCCACGACGACGTGGTCGAAGGAGTCAGGTGTGGTGTCCGTGCTGGTGCGGTCGCTCGTGTCCGTCATGTGGTGCCTCCAGGTCGTGGGAAGGGCACCGCACCGGAGGTCGCGTAGGGGATCTCCGGGGCGGTGCCCAGTCGGTGGTGCCCGCGGGGGGCGGGCGGCGGGGGGCGGGCGGCGGGGGGCGGGCGGCGGGTCGCTAGTTGGCGACGGCGCCGACGCGGTCCTGGCCCTCGGCCATGGCGTCCTCGTCACGTCCGCGCGTGTCCGCCGACGCGGCGTCCTTCTCCGGGTGGCGGTTCTCGGCACCGGTCATCCAGGCGAGCTGCTCGAGGCGCTCGAGGATGCTGTGCAGCACGTCGGCCGTAGTCGGGTCCTCGTCGTCGACGTCGTCGTGCACCGTGCGCATGGTGTCGACGACGGCGTACATGCGGTCGACGATCAGGTCGACGACCGAGGTGGTCTCGACCGGGCCGGCGGGGAACTGCACGAGGCTGGTCTCGTTCGCGACCGTGTTCGAACGGCCGTCGGGCACGAGGTAGACGGCGCGCATGCGCTCGGCGACCTCGTCGCTGAACTCGCGGGCCGCGTCGACGATCTCGTCGAGCTGCAGGTGCAGGTCGCGGAAGTTGCTGCCGAGCAGGTTCCAGTGCGCCTGCTTGCCCTGGATGTGGAGCTCGATGAGGTCGACGAGGACCTTCTGCATGGACTCGCGCAGGGCGGGGGATCCTTGGAACACGGGGACTCCTTCAGTCGTGGGGGCGTGCGGCCGTCGAGCCGCTGCGTCGCACCGGTGAGGGTGCGTCGTGGACGGTAGTCCCGTCCCGCCCGGCGGCGGTCCAGCTTCCGGGGGACACCCAGGTGAGCAGGCGCGGATCGGCCCTCGCGCGCTGCAGCCCTCGACCTCGTCTCGAAACCGGTGGCGTGGTATCTTCTCGACGGCGACCGATCGGTCGCGTTTCGACGGGCACCGGCGCCCGTCCAGCTCTGAGGGGGGCACATGAGCGAGGGATCGCAGGGCTTCGAGTCCGTCGAGGTGACGCGGCTGCGCCGCGAGATCGAGAGCGCCTGGGGCGCGTTCGACGACATCGACCAGATGGCGTGGGACCACCGCGTCCTCGTCGTCCGCTACGTGATCGGAGCGCTGCCCGACGCGGCCAGCGCCGCAGCCCGTGCCGGCCATGCCGGCCTGGCCCTCCGCCTCCTCGACGACGCGGCCCAGTTCCCGCCGCCGTGGGCGTCGATCTGCACCGGCTGGGTGCGTGCGCTCGCCGCCTCGCGCGCTGCCGTCGAGTTCCGGGACGCCCCGGTCTGGGTCGACGACGAGCCCGCCGGGACCGCTGCCGGCTCGGCTCCGGCGCACAGCGTCGCCTGAGCACCTCGGCCTAGCGTCGGGGCCATGACCTCTGCACCGTCCCGGGGCCGCGGCCGCCGTCGCGTCGGCCTGGTCCGCTTCGCCGCGACCGTGGTGACCGACTACGCCTTCGTCTGGCGCGTGCACCTCGTGCCGCGGTCCGGCCGCGTCGTCCCCGCACGGTGGCGGCACGGCGACCGCGCCCCCGTGCTGCTGCTGCCGGGCGTCTACGAGACCTGGCGGCACCTCCGGGTCATCGGCGAGCGCCTGTCCGGCCTCGGGCACCCGGTCGTCGTCGTGCCCGGCATGCGCCACAACCGGCAGCCGATCCCGGCGACCGCGGAGGCGGCGCAGCGCGTCCTCGACGCGCACGACCTGCGCGGGGTCGTCGTCGTCGCCCACAGCAAGGGCGGCCTCGTCGGCAAGTCGATGATGGTCGGCACCGACGTCGACCGGCGCATCGAGCGGATGGTCGCGATCAACAGCCCGTTCTCGGGCACGCGCTGGTCGCGGGTGCTGCCGAACCCCGCGCTGCGGGCGTTCTCGCCCAGCGACGCCGCGCTGCTGCAGCTCGCCGAGCAGCTCGAGGCGAACGAGCGCATCGTCTCGATGGCCTCGGGCTTCGACGCGCACGTGACCGAGGGCAGCGAGCTGCCGGGAGCCGAGAACGTGACGTTCCCCGTCGACGGGCACTTTCGGCCGCTCGGGAACCCCGCGTGCGTCGACATGATCGTGGCCGCGGTCGAGGGGGAGGACCCCCACGCTGCCGTCGACGCCCTCAGCGCCGAGGGCTCAGCGCCCTGACCGTCTCCCGCGGTCGCTCGACGTGCGCGAAGTGCCCGCAGCCGACCAGCACCGTCGTCCGCGCCTCCGGCAGCAGGTCCCGCAGCCGCACGAGGTCGTCCGGCCGCGCGAACGCGTCCTCCGCCCCGGCGACGACCGCGACCGGGCAGGTGATCCGCGCCCACGTGCCGGTGTCGTAGCCCACGCCCGACTCGACGGCCGCGACGAAGGCCCGCGGCCGGATCTCGGCGACGAACGCCTCGAGCACCGACCGGGGCACCCGACGCACGTGCCGGAAGACGGGAGCGGACAGCGTGCGCAGCAGGCCGACCCTGGCGGCACCGGCGAGCAGGGGGCCGGAGGCGCGGGGCAGCACCCGGAACACCACCCGCAGCAGCACGAGGGCCGGCACCGTCCGCAGCCCGCGCCACGGCCGCGACGCGGCCTCGAGAGCGGAGAACGTCGTAGGGGAGACGAGCCCCAGCGACCGCACGCGACCGGGCGTCTGGGCGGCGACGTGCAGCGCGACCAGGGCGCCGAGCGAGTGGCCGACGAGGTCGAAGCGGTCGAGCCCGCAGGAGTCGGCCACGGCGTGGACGACCCGGGACGCCGCGTGCACGTCGAGGGCGACGGCGGGGGCCGGGCTGGCACCCCAGCCCGGCAGGTCGATCAGCACGAGCGGGCCGGCGAGAGCCGCCGGGGCGTCCGCGCCGGCCTCGCGCACGGCACGGCGGAGCGGCAGCCACGTCGTCCACGAGCCGGCCGCCCCGTGCAGCATCACCGTCGCGGAGGCGCGGGCCGCGTCGCCGGCAGCGCCCACGTCGTCGAGGACGGCCGACCGGTGCAGCACGACCCGGCCGTCGGCGGTGTCGACGACGCCCTCGGCCAGGTCGCGCGCCTCCTCGGGGTCGAGCCCGAAGGGCGCGTAGGGGTCGCCGGGGGCCGCCCGCCGGTCGCCGGTCACTCGTCGATGATCTCTTCGCGCACCCGGCGGATGTCCTCGAGCAGCGAACCGATCAGCACCCAGTGCTCCGGGTCGGGCCGGAGCACCCGCACCGGCGCCGTCAGGGCGGGGGCCTCGGGCCAGGCGTCGTGGCTCGTGTCGGCGTCGCCGACGTCGAACGGCGGGCGCTCGCCGCCGAGCGGGGGCTGTCCGTGCAGCCGACGCTCGTCCGGTGACGGCCCCGAGGAGGCGGGTGCCGAGCCGGCCTCGGCCTTCCGTCCCCGGAGCCGCAGGTCGTGTGCCGCCCGGTGCAGCTCCTCCGCGATCTGGCCCACGGCCGGGTCGTCCACGAGCTCGACGTCGTAGTTGTCGTGCACGGAGCGGGTCATTCCGACGGCGCGGTGCACGAGCGCCGTCAGCCGGACCAGCAGCGCCGCGTCCGCCTCGAGCACGGTCCGCTGCCGGCTCGCGCGCGGGTTGAGCATGAGGCTCTCCTCGCCCGCGGCGACGGCGGCGGCGGCCTTCGCCTGGAGGTCTCGCAGGCCTCGCGCCTGCACGAGCACGGCGCCGAGACGGTCGCGGTCGCTCGGCGTCGAGAGCACGGCGCCGAGCTCGTCCAGCACCGCCGCGAGGTCGCGGGTGAGGCGGCCGACCGCCAGGTGGGCGGGCGCGAGCAGCACCGGGGGGACCACGAGGGCGTTGATCGCCAGGGCGACCACGGCGCCGATGACGGTCTCGAGCACCCGGTCGAGCGCGTAGTCGGGGGTCTGCGCCCCGATCGCGAGCACGAGCATCGCCGAGATGGGCACCTGGTTCGCGCTGCTCGGGGTGAGGCGGAGCGCCCACGAGACGAGCAGGCTGACGACGACGATGCCGAGGACGATCCAGGTGGAGGCGCCGAACAGCTGACCTGCTGCGAACGCGATCAGCACGCCCGCGACCACGCCGACGCTCCGCTCGAGCCCGCGCACGAGCGACTGGTTGACGCTCGGCAGGACGACGAGCAGCGCGGCGATCGCGGCGAAGATCGGCAGGGGCTGCTGCAGCAGCGCGACCGACGCGAACCAGGCGACGACGACCGCGGCGGACGTCTTGGCGACCTGGAGCAGAGGGGTGCGCCGCGTCTGACGGATGCGCGAGACGAGGTGCACGCTCCCGAGGATACCGTCGCGCCCGCATCACGATCGGGTAACCGTGCCGCGCCGTCGGCCCGCGGTGGCGGCCTCCGACGGGTTTACTGAACGCGTGTGGCCGAACTCAGCAGAGGTGCTCCCCGCGGCCTTCGCCGGCTCGGGGCTCACCGTCGTCGCCTTCCGGCCCCACTCGGTCGAGCCCTCCGGGCACGGGTTCCTCTACGGCTACGAGGTCGACACGGTCGACGAGGCGGGCACCTCCGACACGGTCCTGACCTTCATCGACACGGACGTGTCGACGGCGGACGCGACGAGCGTCCTCACCACCGACCCGTCGACGGGGCAGCAGCTCGCCGTCTGGGCCTACCCGGCCGACCCGCTCCTCCCGGCACTCGCCGGCGTCACCTACCCCGACCGCGTCACCGAGTCGCTGGCCGCGCTCGGCATCGTGGTCACCTCGCCGACCCTCAGCGTCGCCGCGTACCGGCCGGGCAAGAGGGCGGTCATCCGGCTCGACTCGCCCGAGACGACCGTGTTCGTCAAGGTCGTCCGCCCCGACCGCGTCGCCCCGATCGTCGCCCAGCACGAGGCATTCCGAGCGCAGGGCCTCCCGGTGCCCCGCGTGCTCGCGTCGCGGCCCGACGGGCTCCTCGTGCTCGAGCGAGTCCCCGGCGTGCCGGCGGGGCAGCGCGTCGCCGACCTCGCGGACGAGCCGCGCTTCGTGCGGCAGATCGTCGACCTCGGCCGGCTGGTCGCCGGCGTGCACATCACGAACCGGGCCCAGTCGGACGCCCTCGACCACGCGGACTGGCACCGCGGCACGCTGTCGACGGCCCTGCCGCAGCGTGCGCCCGAGATCCACGCCCTGTACGGCGAGATCGAGCGTCGGCGGTCGTCCTGGACGGGCGACGCCCTCGCCGTCATCCACGGCGACCTCCACCTCGAGCAGCTCTTCGTGGACCCGGAGCGGCCGTGGCACGTCACCGGCCTGCTCGACATCGACACCGCCGGGCTCGGCCACCCCGCCCGCGACGCCGCGGCCCTGGTCGCCCACCTCGTCGTCACGGGGCAGTGGCACCGCGGCAACGGCGACGAGTCCGAGGCTCGCGCGTGCGAGCGGCTCGCGGACGAGCTCTCGCGCACCTGGGCGCGCGCGGCGCCGGAGCTCGCCGACCGCCTCGCCCCGGCGGCCGCGGCCCAGCTGCTCGCCCACGCGGGGGGCCAGGCGACGCTCGGCACGGACACCGGGCGGCGCAAGGCGGAGCAGCTGCTCGGCGCCGCGGCCGGGGCCCTCGGCGGCTGGCCGGCCCCCGCCGCCCGCGACACGGCGGCGCCCGGTGGCGTCGCGGGCGCGTGAGCGCGTAAAGTAGGGCGCAGCACCGTCCGTGTCGTCGTCCGACACGGTGGGTCCGACACGACCGGCGGCGGCTCGTCCGCCTCGCAGGTCTGTGTCGGCCAGGTCCGTGTCGGCCAGGTCTGCACGGGCCCGGTGACGTGTCGCCGGCACCGCGCCTCCTCCGCACCTCGCGTCTGAGGCTGGTTCCGTCCGTCCGTGCCTTCCCGCCGTCCGACCCGAAGTCGTCCGGTCGTGTCTCGTCTCGCCCCGGTGTCCGCACCGCGGCGGTCCGTCGCGTCGGGGCAGGCGAGGGCCGGGGCACACGAGAGCCGGCGCAGACGAGAGCCGGGGCCAGCCCCCGGGCCGGAGCGCCGCACCGCAGCACCACCCGTCGTCGCTCGACGACACAGCACCGTCGACCGTCGCGTCGACCACGAGGAGGAGCCTTGGCTCGACCAGGCCAGCGTCAGCAGGGCGGCACCCGCACCGCCCCCCAGAAGCACCGCCGCCGCGAGGTGGACAACGACGGGCTCATCCCCGTCCTCGCCCGGGCCGTGCGCGAGGTGGAGGCCGCCGCCCAGCGCGGGCAGGTGAAGCCCTCCAGCCGCACGAAGTTCCAGGTCATCGCGCTGCTGATGCGCGAGGAGCGCGCCCGCGTCAAGGTCGACAAGGCGATCAGCGACTCCGAGCGCGCCGAGCAGATGAAGCGCCTCGACGGCGTCGCCCAGATCCTCGCGAAGACCGCGGCCCGCGACACGTCGCTCATCGCCCTGCTCGGCGAGGACGCGGTCGTGTCCGAGAGCGCCAAGGCCCTCAAGCGCGACATGCAGATGTCCGCCGGCATGGAGCTCGCGCCCGAGGAGCAGGTCGTCGTGCGCGAGGCCGCGCCCGTCGCGCCCGTCTCCGAGCGCCAGGTCGTGCCGCAGTCGGTCGTCTCGCGTCAGCTCGCCAACCCGTTCCTGCCGCCGGACTTCTCGCTCGCCGAGGTCACCCGCGAGGTGCACCCGGTGCGCCTCGCCAACTGGGAGCTCTTCGGCCCGCTCTTCAAGTCGTTCGAGTACGGCGCCGGCGGCGGATCCGCGTGCATGCCGCTCCCCGAGCCGACGACCGTCGACGCCCCGGCCGGCGCGACTCTCATGCACCACCAGGCACAGCTCGTCGAGTCCGCCCGCCAGGGCCACCGCACCTACCTGCTCGCCGACGAGCCCGGCCTCGGCAAGACGGCCCAGTCGCTGCTCGCCGCGCAGGCGGCAGGCGCCTACCCGCTGCTCGTCGTCGTGCCCAACGTCGTCAAGACGAACTGGGCCCGCGAGGTCCAGCTCTGGACGCCGACCCGCACGGCCACGGTCATCCACGGCGACGGCGACACCCTCGACGCCTTCGCCGACGTGGTGATCGTCAACTACGAGGTGCTCGACCGCCACGTCGGCTGGCTGGGCGACCTCGGCTTCAAGGGCATGATCGTCGACGAGGCGCACTTCATCAAGAACAAGGAGTCGCAGCGGTCACGGCACGTGCTGCAGCTGTCGGAGCGCATCCGCTCGCGCACGGCGCACCCGCTGCTGATGGCGCTCACCGGCACGCCGCTGATCAACGACATCGAAGATTTCCGGGCGATCTGGGAGTTCCTCGGCTGGATCGGCGACAAGAAGCCCGCCGCCGAGCTCATGGAACAGCTCGAGGAGGCGGGCCTCACGCCGGCCGATCCCGGCTTCTTCTCGTCCGCCCGCGAGATCGTCATCGACCTCGGCATCGTCCGACGCCGCAAGGTCGACGTCGCCGCGGACATCCCGGCCCGCCGCATCGCCGACCTCCCCGTCGAGCTCGACGACGAGGCCGGTCGCTCCATCCGCGAGGCCGAGCGCGAGCTGGCCCGCCGTCTCGTCTCCCGGTACCGGTCCGCGCTCGCGGCCCGCACCTCCGGCGTCCGGGTCGAGGGGATCGACCACGACCTGGTGCGCCAGGTCGCCAAGTGGGAGCTCGAGGACACGACCACCGCGAAGAACGGCGAGAACGTCTTCAGCATGGTGCGCCGCATCGGCCAGGCCAAGGCCGGGCTCGCCGCGGACTACACCGCGCAGCTCGCCCGCAACGTCGGCAAGGTCGTCTTCTTCGCCAAGCACATCGACGTGATGGACGTCGCCGAACAGACCTTCGCGAAGCGCGGCATCAAGTACTCGTCGATCCGCGGCGACCAGACGCCGGCCGTGCGCCAGCGCCAGATCGACGCGTTCGTGGACGACCCCGAGGTCGAGGTCGTCGTCTGCTCGCTCACGGCGGCCGGCGTCGGGCTCAACCTGCAGGTCGCGTCGAACGTCGTGCTCGCCGAGCTGTCGTGGACGGACGCCGAGCAGACGCAGGCCATCGACCGCGTGCACCGCATCGGCCAGGAAGAACCCGTCACCGCCTGGCGCGTCATCGCCGCCCAGACCATCGACACGAAGATCGCCGAGCTGATCGACAGCAAGGCGGGCCTCGCGGCGCGCGCCCTCGACGGCGACGACAGCGAGGTGGTCGACTCGACCGACATCCAGCTCAGCGCGCTCGTCGCCCTCCTCACGGAGGCCCTCGCCGAGTAGCTGCACCTCGCGCCGGACTGCCGTCTCGACACTGCACCGGCCGCCCCGGCGGGCGAGTTCGTCGGTCCCGGGCCGTCATGGCAGCCCGGCTGCGACGAACTCGCCCGCCGTCGAGGGACGCCTCCCAGGAGGCGGGAGTTGGGTCGGGTGACCACCACACGCACGCACCCGAAGGAGCACCCCATGCCCGAGATCCAGGGCTACGCCCACGTCGCCATCACCGTGTCCGACCTCGACGCGAGCCTCGCGTTCTACGAGTCGCTGCTCGGTGCTCCGCCCGTCGGGCAGATCGTGCTGGACGGGCTCGACCGTCGCCTCTTCTCGGTCGGCAACGGCCAGATCCTCGGCGTGACCGCCTACACCGAGGGCAAGGCAGTCCCCTTCGACCCGACCGTGCCCGGCCTCGACCACATCGGCTTCGCCGTGGCCGACCGCGACGCCGTCGTCGCCTGGCAGGAGCACGCCGCGTCGGTCGGCATCGAGTCCGACCTCGAGGACCCCGACTTCGGCACCACCCTGATGGTCAAGGACCCCGACGGCAACCAGATCGAGTTCTTCGCGGCCGCACCGCAGAGCTGACGCGACTCGGCGCACGAGAACGCCCCGCGCCTCCTGAGGGAGGGACGGGGCGTTCTCGCGTCGCAGGCGCCGGTGCGCCTGGTGGCTGTCAGAGCCCGAGCTTCGCCTTCACGTCGGCGAGCGACGGGTTCGTCGCGGTCGAGCCGTCGGGGAAGATCACGGTCGGCACCGTCTGGTTGCCGCCGTTGACGCTCTCGACGATCTCGGCGGTGCCCGCGACCTCTTCGATGTTGACCTCGGTGAAGCCGATGCCCTGCTTGCCGAGCTGCTGCTTCAGGCGGGCGCAGTAGCCGCACCACGACGTGCTGAACATCGTGATGGAGCCGGCTTCGGGGACGTAGGAGGTGGCGGTGTCGGTCATGGGCACAGGCTATGCCCGGTCGGCGGTGAGGGACGGGGGAGTTGGCTGGGAGGAACGACACGAGGAGGACACACCGTGGCAGACACCGTCGCCGACCAGATCATCGCCCAGCTCGTCGCCGCCGGGGTCCGGCGCATCTACGGGATCGTCGGCGACAGCCTGAACCCGATCGTCGACGCGGTCCGCCGCACCGGAGGTTCGGCGAAGGGCGGCATCGACTGGATCCACGTGCGCAACGAGGAGGCGGCGGCCTT
Organism: Frigoribacterium sp. PhB116; assembly: GCF_004364285.1. GTDB lineage: Bacteria > Actinomycetota > Actinomycetes > Actinomycetales > Microbacteriaceae > Frigoribacterium. The sequence continues at coordinate 964,600 of NZ_SOBE01000002.1, forward strand.
CATGGCGTCCGGCGACGCGCAGATGAGCGGCGAGCTCGCCGTCTGCGCCGGCTCCTGCGGCCCCGGCAACCTGCACCTGATCAACGGCCTCTACGACGCCCACCGCAGCCGTGCGAAGGTGCTCGCGATCGCGAGCCACATCCCCAGCGCGATGATCGGCACCGACTACTTCCAGGAGACGCACCCCGACCGGCTCTTCGTCGAGTGCTCGGGCTACTCCGAGATGATCTCGACGGCCGTCCAGTCGCCGTCGGTCGTCGCCTCCGCCATCCGGCACGCGGTGGCCGGGCACGGCGTCAGCGTCGTGACGCTGCCCGGCGACATCGCGGAGCTCGAGGCGCAGGGCGCCACGCCGCCCCACCTCACGACCCGCGCCCCCGAGCTCGTCCCCGCGCAGGAGGACGTGCAGGCCCTCGCCGACGCGATCAACGCGGCCGGCACCGTCGCCTTCTTCGTCGGCGAGGGAGGCCGCGGCGCCCACGACGAGATCATCGAGCTGGCCGGCGTCGTCGGGGCGCCGATCGGCCACAGCCTGCGCGGCAAGGACGTCATCCAGCACGACAACCCCTACGACGTCGGCATGACGGGCCTGCTCGGCTACGGGGCCGCGCACGCGGGCATCCACGACGCCGACCTGCTCGTGCTGCTCGGCACCGACTTCCCCTACCCGCAGTTCCTGCCCGACGGCGACCAGGTGACGGTCGCCCAGGTCGACGTCGAGGCCGCCGTGATCGGTCGTCGCGCGACGGTGCACGTGCCGGTTCACGGTGCCGTGCTGCCCACCCTGCGCATGCTGAAGCCGCTGGTGAAGCCCAAGAAGAGCCGTCGGTTCCTCGACAAGACGCTCGAGAAGCACGAGAAGCTGATGGGCAGCGTCGTGGGCGCGTACACGAAGAGGGCCGAGAAGCTCGTCCCGATCCACCCCGAGTACGCGGCGTCGATCCTCGACGAGATCGCCGCCGACGACGCGATCTTCACGGCCGACACGGGAATGGCGAACGTGTGGGCGGCCCGGTACATCACGCCGACGGCCGATCGTCGCGTCTTCGGCTCGTACCTGCACGGCTCGATGGCGAACGCCCTGCCGCACGCGCTCGGAGCCCAGCTCGCGTTCCCCGGCCGCCAGGTCGTCTCGATGTCGGGCGACGGCGGGCTCTCGATGCTGATGGGCGAGCTGATCACGGCGAAGATGTACGAGATCCCCGTGAAGATCGTCGTCTTCAACAACTCGACCCTCGGCCTGGTCAAGCTCGAGATGCTCGTCGACGGCTACCCGGACTTCGGCGTCGACGTGCCCTACGTCGACTACGCCGCGGTCGCGCGGTCGATCGGCATCCACGCGGTGCACGTCGACCAGCCGGGCGACCTCCGCGACGGCTTCGAGGCCGTGTTCGAGCACGACGGACCGGCGCTGATCGACATCGCGACCGACCCGCAGGCGCTCTCGCTGCCTCCCGCGATCACGGGGGCCCAGGTGAAGGGCTTCTCGCTGGCGATGTCGAAGATCGTCATGAACGGAGGCGCGGGCGAGGTCGTGTCGATGGCGCGCTCGAACCTGCGCAACGTGCCGCGGCCGTAGGGCCCGGCACGGCAGCGCGAAGGCGGCGCGGCACCGGTCCCCAGGACCGGCGCCGCGCCTCCTCCGCTCCGTCACCACCGCGCGCGTGGCGCGAGGCAGAGGCGGCGGTGCGGGCCTCAGCCCGCGCGGCGACCCGACCGCGCGACGAGTCGAGCGACCGCAGCGAGCGGGATGCCGATCCAGTCCGGCCGGTTCCGCTTCTCGTAGATGGCCTCGTACACGGCCTTGTCGATCTCGAACGCGTCGAGCAGGGCGCGCTGGGCGCGCACGTCGACCCCCGAGGAGGCGATGTACCCGTCGACGAAGGCGACCCGCGAGTCGTGCGCCCAGGCTGCCGCGTCGACCGGGGGAGACTGCTGCGCGAGCGACCCGGCGACGTAGTCGAACGAGCGGAGCATGCCGGCGATGTCCCGCAGCACGAGGTCGGCACGCGAGCGCTCGGGCATCGGCCGGAGAGGCTCGCCCTCGAAGTCGAGCAGGGTCCAGCCGCGGCTGGGCGACTGGAGGGCCTGCCCGAGGTGCAGGTCGCCGTGGATCCGCTGGAGGCGCGGCCACGTCAGGGACTCGGCCGCGTCGTAGACCGCGAGGACCGCCTCCTCGTGCTCGGCGATCTCGGGCACCTCGCGCGCCGCGATCGAGATGCGGCGCCGCATGCTCGTGAGGGCCTCGGCGACGGCCGAGGCGTCGGCGTCGACCGTGCCGAGCTGCTCGGCGAGGGTGGCGTGCACCTCGGCGACGGCGGTCCCGAGCTCGCGGGCGGAGGTGGTGAAGTCCTGGCCGGCGGAGGCGGCGTCGAGTGCGACGCGCCAGGCGTCCTCGGCTCCGGCGAGGAACTCCTGCGAGAAGGCGAGGTGGCCGCGCGCCTCGCCGTGGTCGCGGCCGGGGTCGGGCCAGGTGGCGTGCAGCGACCCGAACGTCGTCGGCACCCTGGTCGAGCCGCCCTCGGTCAGCGCGGCCTGGGTCGTGACGTCGGGGTTGTCGCCGTGGTGCAGCACCCGGAACACCTTCGCGATGGCGTGCTCGACGGGCCCGCCCTCGAGGTCGTAGATGATCGACGTGTTCGACTGCTCGCCCTTCAGCACGCGCGACCTCCGCACCCGCCCGGCCTCGACCAGCGGCGTGCCGTCGACGACGACGTCGGACCCCTCCACGTGGGCACGGCTCGACATCAGCTCGAAGAGGTGACGCGCGTACGCGGGGTCGTGCGGGGCGTCGTAGAGGTAGAGGTCGTCGGCCGAGCCGATGAAGGCCGCGTCGCCGCCGGGCAGCGGGGTGCGGCGCGCGACCACGGGCACCTGGTACAGCACGGGCAGCTCGGGCGCCTCGTCGATCACGAGCAGCGTCATCGCGAGGACGCCGTCGAGGTCGGCCTCGAACGACCCGATCACCCGGATCGCGGGCGTGCTCCCCTTCGTGGCGTACCAGCGCTGTCGCGCCATCCATCCGGCAAGGGTCGGCGCGACGTCGCTCATGCCCCGACCCTACGCCCGCGGGCAGGTGCGGAGACCGGCGAGTCCGGAGGCTGGCGGGTCCGGACCCGCCGGGCTCGGGGCGAAGGCGGTCCGGAGGCCGGTGCGTTAGAACGGTCTCCATGACCACCAACGAGCAGACCGAGATCGAGCGCAAGTACGACGTCGACGAGGAGGCGGTCGTCCCCGACTTCGCCCGCGTCTCGAGCGTCGCGGACCCCGCAGGAGGCGCCGGCTCCGTCCTCGAGGTCGCCCGCGTCGAGCGCTCCGCCCCCGCGCACCTCCGTGCCGTCTACCACGACACGGAGGACCACCTCCTGCTGGGCTCTCGCATCACGCTCCGCCGACGGACGGGAGGCCACGACGAGGGCTGGCACCTCAAGCTCCCTCCCGCGGCCGCCGGCTCGGCCTCGAGTGGTGAGGACTCGAGTGGTCAGGAGATGTCCTCCGAGACCTCTCAGGGGACAGGAACCGACCACTCGACGGCCGCATCAGCCTCCGACGGCAGCACCCGGGGGCGGCGCGAGGTGCACGCGCCCCTCGGCTCGGAGGACGAGGGAGTCCCCGCCGAGCTGCTCGCCCGGGTCGAGGAGCAGCTCGGCGGCCGGACGGTCGCGCCCGTGATCGTGCTCGAGACGACGCGCACGGCGACGACGCTCCGCGACCGGGAGGGCGCGCCCCTGGCCGAGCTCGCCGACGACGTCGTCACGGCGACCGTGTCGGGCCGCGAGGGGGCCGAGCCCGTCGTCCGTCGCTGGCGCGAGTGGGAGGCGGAGCTCGCCCCCGGCGTCGACGGCCCGTCGGGAGACGCCCTGCTCGACGCGATCGAGACGCGCCTGCTCGCCGCCGGCGCCGTCCCCTCGACGTCGCGCTCGAAGCTCGCCCGGGGCCTCGGCGCCGAGCCCGCCTGAGCCCGCGCCCTCGAGGTCAGGCGACGGACGTCAGGGGGAGGGGACGCCGCGGGAGGCGAGCAGCGCCTCGATCTTGCGCACGGTCGCGTCGTTCCGCGCCGTGACCGGCACGGCGAGCGACCGCCACCACGCGGCGGGCACGCGACTGGCGAGCACGCCGTCGGGCAGCCACTGGTAGACCGCCTCGCCCGTCACGACCATCAGCTCGGGGGCGAGGTCGGACGCAGGAGGCGCCTCCTCGACCACGGGACGCCCCGCCTGGGCGAACGCGACCGACAGCAGCTTCGCCTCACGTGACCCGTCGCGCAGCGGGTTCGCCGCCGCGATCCGCGCGAACGCGTCGCCGCCGAGCACGACGAGCTCGGCGTCGACGCCCGTGCGCTGGCGGACGGCTGCCCGCAGGGCGTCGGCGTCCTCGGCCCCGAGCGGACGATCGGCCGAGAACACGAGGTTGCCGCTGTTCAGCAGCGTGGCGGCGCGCTGGTGTCCGAGGTCCTCCGCGGCCGCGCGCAGCTCGACCATCGGCACGCGCTTCGCCGTCCCGACGTTGATCCCGCGCAGCAGCGCGACGTGGTCGAGCCCGACCTGGTCGAGCGCGGCCGTGTCCTGCGCGAGGTGCCCCACGTCGGCCTAGGCGCGGCCGAGCACGTCGAGCAGCCACGCGAGCTCGAAGGCCCGCTCGCGCCACGACTCGTAGCGTCCGCTGACGCCGCCGTGGCCGGCCGACATCTCGGTCTTGAGCAGCACGGGAGCGCCGACGTCGCGCAGCCGCGCCGCCCACTTCGCGGGCTCGACGTAGAGCACGCGGGTGTCGTTGAGCGACGTCACCGCGAGGATGCGCGGGTACGTCGCCCCCTCACGCACGTTCTCGTACGGCGAGTAGCTCGCCATGTACTCGTAGACCTCGGGGTCGTGCAGGGGGTCGCCCCACTCGTCCCACTCGATCACGGTGAGGGGCAGCGACGGGTCGAGGATGCTCGTCAGGGCGTCGACGAACGGCACGGCCGCGACGATCCCGGCGAACCGCTCCGGTGCGATGTTCGCGACGGCGCCCATCAGCAGGCCGCCCGCGCTGCCGCCCTCGGCCACGAGGAGCTCGGGGCTGGTGCGTCCCTCAGCGATCAGGTGGTCGGCGACGTCGACGAAGTCGGTGAAGGTGTTCTTCTTCGACAGGGTCTTGCCCTGCTCGTACCAGGCGCGGCCCATCTCGCCGCCGCCGCGCACGTGCGCGACCGCGAAGACCACGCCGCGGTCGAGCATCGAGAGGCGGGCGACGCTGAAGCCCGGGTCGATGCTGTGCTCGTACGAGCCGTAGCCGTAGAGGTGCAGGGGAGCCGGCTCGCCGACGCGGACGGCGTCGCGCCGCCAGACGAGCGAGATCGGGATGCGGGTGCCGTCGGCAGCCGTCGCCCACTCGCGGGCCTGCTGGTAGTCGGCGGAGTCGTAGTCGCCGAGCACGACCTGGCGCTTGAGCACACGGCGCTCGCCGTTGCGCACGTCGAGGTCGACGACGGTCGAGGGCGTCGTGAACGACGTGTGGACGAACCGCACGGTCGGCTGGGCGAACTCGGGGCCGCCCGACGCCCCTGCCGAGAACAGCGGCTCGTCGAACTCGACCTCGACCGGCTCGCCGATGCCGTCGGGGCCCAGGGGGACGACCGAGAAGCGCGGCAGCGCCTCGCGGCGGTACTCGACGACGAGGTGCCCGGCGAAGGCGTCGACCGACTCGAGTCGGACGGAGGCGCTGTGCGGCACGACGACCTGGCGGTCGGTCGTCGAGGTCGGGTCGTCGGCCGGCACGTCGACCAGCTCGAAGTTCTCGGCACCGTCGTTGTGGACGACCAGGAGGCGGTCGCTGCCCGCGATCACGGCGTGCTCCACCTCGTACTCGACGCCCTCCCGGCGGGGCCAGACGACCCGGAACTCGCCGGTCGGGTGGGTCGCGTCCAGCAGCCAGGTCTCGCTGGTGATCTTCGAGCCCATCTCGATCAGCAGGTACTGGCGGCTGCGGGTGAGGCCGACGCCGATCCAGAAGCGCTCGTCGGGCTCGGTCATCACGACGACGTCGTCGCCCGTCGTGCCGACACGGTGCCGCCAGATGGTGTCGGGCCGCCACGCCTCGTCGACGGTGGGGTAGAAGATCCACTCGCCGGTCGCGTCGAACACGGCGCCGGGAGCGGTGTCCTCGACGCGGTCGTCGAGGTCGCGGCCGGTCTCGAGGTCGCGGACCCGCAGCAGGTAGCGCTCGTCGCCCGTCGTGTCGACGGCCCAGGCCAGGCGGGTGCCGTCGGCCGAGACGTCGAAGCTGCCGAGCGAGAAGAAGTCGTGCCCCTCGGCCTCGACGTTGCCGTCGAGCAGCACCTGCTCGCCCTCGGCGGCGCGGTCGGCGGCGATCGCCGGGGGAGTCCAGTCGTCCGGCCCGGAGATCGGGGCGCGGCAGTGGATGCCGTACTGCTTCCCCTCCGCCGTGCGCGAGTAGTACCACCACGAGCCCTCGCGCACGGGAACGCCGAGGTCGGTCTCCTGCACGCGGCCCTTGATCTCCTCGAAGATCGTCTCGCGCAGGGCGGCCAGGTGGTCGGTCTGCTCGGCCGTGTACGCGTTCTCGGCCTCGAGGTGGGCGATCACCTCGGGGTCCTCCTTGTCGCGCAGCCACTCGTAGGCGTCGACGACGTCGTGGCCGTGGTGGCTGCGGACGACGGGCTTCTGCGGGGCGCGGGGAGGGGTGAGGGAGGCCATCCCGCCAGCCTAGCCAGGCTGCCGCGTCGTGCTCCGGCTCGCGCCTCAGACCCCGCGGTCGGACCCCGTGAGGCCGTCCTGCTCGGGGACGTCGGGGTACTCGTCGGACGCGACGTGGCTCTCGGCGGGGCCGGGGGCCGCCTCCTGTCGACGGATCTCGGCCGCCTCCTCCGGGGTGCCGGCCTTCTCGGCGCCGCCGGCGGTGCGCACGCCCGGCAGCGTGGCGAGGCCGTCCAGGTCGTCGTCGGGCACGCCTGCGGGGTCGGGCAGGTCGGCGGGGTCGGGCAGGTCGGCAGGGGCTGGCTGGTCGGCGTGCGCGTCGCTGGTCATGCGGGCGACGGTACCCGCGCCTCCCGGCCGCAGTCCGTCGTCCGCCAGCAGGGTCGTCGGGGCCCGCAGCCCCGCGACGGTCGGGGCGAGGTGCGCCTCGCCCGGCTCGAGGTCGGCGATGGCCCGGCGCGGGTCGCGGAGGCGTCGGACGCTCTCGTTGAGCCGCGCGTGCAGCTGCATGAGGTGCAGGCGGTACAGGTCGGGAGCGTCCTCGCTGTCGTCGAGGAACGTGTTGCACGCCAGCGTCATCTCGTTGAGCACGGGCAACGCGGTCGAGCGCGGACGCGTGCGCCGACGTGCCGCGCGGATCACGCCCCGCAGCGCGCCGATCGACCGCCGTGCGTGCTGCCAGCCGGGGTCGCGGGTCGCGGCGTCGGGGCTGCGCGTGGCGGAGATGCGCCGGAGCACCCGCCGGAAGTGGATCTCGGTCACGAGCTCGTTGAGGGCCGAGGCCTCGGCCCGACGCGACTCGAGCAGCCGCACGAGCAGGTTCGAGGCGAAGGCCGCCCCGGCGCCGAGGAACGCGCCGAGCGTCACGGTGAGGACGTCGCTCCAGATCATGCGGCCACGCTAGCCGCGACCCCCGACAGCGCGACGCCGAGAACGAGACGTCGCGAGGTCGCCGCCCCAGACGCGGTCAGCCCCTCAGCGCGACGCCGCGTCGATGCGCCCCATCAACGACCAGACGGCGCGCGACAGCTCCGGGTGCCACAGCGCGACCCCGCGGAGGAACCGCAGCTCGTCCTCGGCCCCGAGACCGCCCGCGACGGGCACGCCCTCGACGCCCCGGGCGTCGGCGCGGATGCCGATCACGACCTGCTCGTCGACGGTCGGCAGCGACGGCACGACGTCCCACGGGTCCTCGCCTCCGCGGCAGCGCAGCTCGATCAGGGCGGCCAGCTCGTCGTGCGCCTCGGCCCGCAGCACCTCGAGGCTCCGGCCGGCGCCGCGGAACTCCGGCACGCCGCCGCGGGGTGCGTCGGGCGTCTCGGGCATGACGACGACCCTACGCGGGGCGTCCCTGGACGCCTCCTCGGTGCCCGTCGCGCGGCTCCCGCGTCCCGGTGCCGCGGTCCTGCTCGGCGCCGGGCCGCCGGTCGCTACCCTGGGCGGCATGCCCTACCGCGTCTGCGTCACGTACCTGCTGCGCGAGCGCGACGGGGTCGCCCAGGTGCTGCTCGGCCGCAAGAAGACCGGCCTCGGCGTCGGCTACCACGTGGGCCTCGGCGGCAAGCTCGAGCCGGGCGAGACGGCCGTCGAGGCGGCGGTCCGCGAGGTCGCCGAGGAGGCGGGCGTGACGGTCGACCCTGCCGACCTCGACCCCCGGGGCGAGCTGCTCTACCTCTTCCCCCACCGCGAGTCGTGGAGCCAGCGGTCGTCCGTGTTCGTGACGACCCGCTGGCAGGGCGAGCCGGCCGAGAGCGACGAGCTCGTGCCCGCCTGGCACGACGTGGCCGACCTGCCCCTCGACGAGATGTGGGACGACGCCCGGCAGTGGCTGCCCGGCGTGCTCGTCGGGGGACACGTGGCCCACGAGTTCACCTTCGGCGACGACCTCGCGACGGTGGTCTCCGACCGGCCGCTGCCCACCTCCTGAGGCCCCGTCCGGTCCGCAGAACGGAGGACTCCGGCGCGTTCTGCCCCCTCTCGGGTGCCCCCGCAAGAGGGGGACGCACGCTCCGGGCGCGATCCCTACAGTCGATGGAGACGAGTCATTCGGGTGACAGATCAACACGATCAGGAGAGAGTGCGACATGAGCGGACACCAGGCGGTCACCATCCGTGCGACACGCACGACGGGTGGCACGCGACGGTGGGCCGAGTTGTCCCTGACGACACCGCGATGGGTGGTGGCCCTCGGGTGGGCCGTCGCCGTTGCCGCGATCGTCGTGGGCGCCGTGCTGGGGAGCACGGGACTCGCACTCTCCCTGATCGGCACCGCCGCGGTGCTCACGCGCTTCGCGGTCGTCGCCGTCCGCTTCGCGCACTCGGACCGGGCCGCCGAACAGGCCCTGCTCGCCAGGCGCGGAGCGGCCGCGGTCGCTGCCGGGAGCCGCTGACCAGGCGATCGACGGCCGACCGCGACACGGGCCCGTGTGCACTGCACACGGGCCCGTCGTCGTCTGCAGGGACCTAGCGGCCGTCGGCGTCGTCCCGCCGCGGCACCACGCGCACCGGCCGCGTGTCGAGCCCCGTGTCCTCGAGCCCGCCCGGAGCCCCGAGGAACATGTCGCCGTGCACGTCGCCGTCGACGTCCGAGCCGTCGTCCGCGCCCGCCTCGTACCGCCTCCGCTCGTCCTCGGGCACCGTGTCGATGCTGCCCGTGTCGGTCGCGACGAGCCCGTGCCGCGCGAGCACGTCGTCGCGCTCGCTGATGAGGAAGTCGCGGTTCGCGGCCTGTGCGTCGGCGAACATGGTCGTCCGGCCCGTGACGATGCGGCGGATGCGCCGCCGCTCCCACCACGCCTTGCCGACGATCATCAGGACGACACCGGCGACGGCGTAGCTGACGAGCATCGTCAGGCCGCGGCCGTAGCCGGGGCCGACGTCGTAGAGCACGCGCTTGAGCATCTCGGTGATGCCGCTGCCGACGACGACGGTGTTCAGCCAGGCGAAGGGCTGCGGCATGAACCACGAGGGGTAGGCGCCGCCCGAGGCGGGCATCGACAGGAAGACGAAGACGATCATCGCGGGCAGGGCGACGAAGCGCCCTGCGAAGTAGCTGATGCCGTTCACGGTCAGGCCGATGGCCGTGATCCAGGCCCAGCCGAGCAGCACCAGCTCGCCGTAGTGCCCCTGCACCGCGCCGATCACCGGCCCGGCAAGGGTGTTCGTGATGAGCGAGATCAGCAGCGCGCCGACGACGATCACCGACACCCGGGTGCGGTGCCGCAGCGGCGCGCCCATCAGGCCGATGAACATCGCGACCATGTAGCCGCCGATGCACCAGGCGAGCATGAGGTAGAGCGACACCGTGCCGTACTCGTCGTAGGCGGGCAAGGGCGCGAGGTCCTGGACGACGGGCGTCGCTCCTCCGGCCTCGAGCACCGGCGTGAGCATCGCGGGGATCAGCGCCGACACCTGGTACTGGTGCGCGCTCGCCTTGTAGATGGTCGAGCCGGCCGGGTCCCAGGCGACGGCAGCGTGACCGGTGCGGACGGCCTCGCGCGCCTCCTCGACGGTGGTCTCGCCGCGGACGACGAAGACGCCGGGGTCCGCCTCGTCGAGCGCCTGCTGCAGCTCCGACGACGACCCGACGACCGCGATCGGCACGTCGTGGGGGTGCGGGGCGTGGAACGCGGCGATGTAGCACAGGCAGAAGCCGACGATGAAGAACAGCGGCAGCCAGAGCTGCAGCCCGATCAGCTGCAGCGACGGGTGCAGTGTCGAGTACCAGCGGCGGAAGCGCCCCGGATCGGGCTTCGTCGACGTCACGCGTCCTCCTTCTCGCTCGCCGTCACGATACGCCCGGCCCTCACGACCGTGTGCTCGACATCGCGTTGGTGTCCATGGCGAGCTCCTCCGCGTCGATGCCGAGCAGCACGTGGCGCATGACCTCCTCGTCGAGGGCGCCCGCGTCGCGCTCGCGCAGAACCACCTCGCGCCGCTTGTCGAGCAGCTCGCGCCGGATCTTGCTGATCGCCCGCGGCACCTCGCGTCGGCGGTCGCGCTCGGCGCCCGTGACGGTGCGGTCGGAGGCGTCCTCGACGGCGCCGCGCTGGAGGGCGTCGTTCTGTCGCACGAGCCTGGCCGTGGCCGCCTGGATCGCCCGCTCGGTCAGCTCGGGGCCGTACTGCGCCGTCCACGCCGCCCGCCGCGCCTCGACGTGCTCGAGCGTCTCGGCGGTGCTCGTCGCGAAGAGCGCGAGCTGGGCGGCGAGGTCGCGGTCGCGCTGGCTCGTGTCCTGGACGCCGAGCCGGCGGATCACGGCAGGCAGCGTCAGCCCCTGCAGCAGCAGCGTCCCCACGGTCACCACGAACGCGATGAGGAACATGGTGTCGCGCGCGGGCACGGGCACCCCGCTCTCGGTCACGGCGGGGATCGACACGACGGCGGCGAGCGTCACCACCCCGCGCATGCCCGTCCACGAGATGACGCTCAGCTGCCGCCAGTCCAGCCGCGGCTGCGGGTGGTAGCGCACGCGTCGCAGCGCCGGCACCCGGCGCATGCCCCGCAGGAGGCGCGACAAGAGCAGGTAGCGCAGCACGCGGGCCGCGTAGTAGCTCGCGAAGACGAACGCGGGCCGGACGAGCACCACCACCGCGAGGACGACGAAGGCGACCCCGACGCTCTGGCCGAGTCCTCGGTCGCTCGCGGCCACCTCCTGGACGACCGTGCGCAGCTGCAGCCCGATCAGGGCGAAGACGAAGCCCTCGAGCAGCACGTCGGCGGCGGCCCAGAACGGGCGCTCCTGCAGGCGGGTCGCGTAGCCGGTGCGGGGCGAGTTGAAGCCCACGAAGAGGCCGGCCGCGACCACGGCGAGCACGCCCGAGCCGCTCAGCTCCTCGGCCGTGATGTACGCGATGAACGGCAGCAGCAGCCCGATCACGTTCTCGATGACGGGGTCGTCGATGCGCATCCGCACGCGGTGCGCGACGAAGCCGAGCACGAGGCCGACGGCGACGCCCACGCCGATGGCGAGGCCGAAGATGCCGAGGTCCTCCCAGAGCGTCAATGAGGCGCCCCCCACGATCGCGAGGAACACCTTCACCAGCGTCAGCGACGCCGCGTCGTTGATCAGGCTCTCGCCCGAGAGCACGGTCATCACCTTGCGGGGCAGGCCGAGCTTGCGACCGATCGCGGCGGCCGAGACCGCGTCGGGCGGGGCGACGACGGCTCCGACGAGCACGGCGGCCGGCCACGTCATGTCGGGGATCAGCACGTAGGCGACCCCGCCCACCACGAACGCGGTGACGACGACCGCGCCGATGCCGAGCCGCTGGATCTGCACGCGGCTCTCACGGAAGTTCAGCAGCGACACGTCGAGGGACGCCGAGTAGAGCAGCGGCGGCAGCACGACCGTGAGGATGACCTCGCTGTCGATCTGGATGTCGGGCACCCCGGGCAGGAACGACACGGCGAGCGCCACGGCGACCGTGAGCAGCGGGGCCGGCAGGCCCTTCCAGCGCGCGAAGCCGGTGACGAGGAGGGAGCCCGAGAGGATGATCAGCACTTCGGCGAGTTCCATGCGGCGTGAGTCCCCGTTCCGTCGGTGCAGAAGTGCAGTGTGTGAAGTCGTTCACCAGTCTCTCAGGCGGCACCTCGGAGAACTCCGGATGAACGACGGTCGTCGGGCGGACGACCGGTGCGCGACGGGCCTGCGACCGGTGCGCCGCCGGTGTCTGCCGCCTCCGCCTCCTGCTCGTAGAGTCGGGTCGTGACCCGCACCGCTGACGACAACCCCCTGCTGCGCGAGACCGCCGGCGGCCTCGTCCGCGGGGTGCGCGAGCGGGGCGTGCTCGCCTGGCGCGGCATCCCGTACGCGGCGGCTCCCACCGGCGCTCGCCGCTTCCGGGCCCCGGCCCCGGCCGCTCCCTGGTCGGGCGTCCGCGACGCCGCCGAGTTCGGCCCGGCCGCCCCGCAGGACCGAGGGCAGTTCGTCGGCGTCGACCGCCGCACCCCGCTCGACGAGGACTGCCTCACCGTCAACGTCGTCGCACCCCGCGCCTCCCGGCCGGGCGACCGCCTCCCGGTGCTCGTCTACGTCCACGGAGGCGCGTACAGCGTCGGCTCGTCGCGCGAGTACCCGAGACAGGGCGAGACGCTGGTGCGCGACTCCGGGCTCGTCTACGTCAGCATCAACTACCGGCTGGGCGCGCTCGGCTGGCTCGACCTCTCGCACTGGTCGACTCCCGAGCGCCCGGTCGAGTCGAACCTGGGACTGCGCGACCAGGTCGCGGCGCTCGAGTGGGTCCGCGCCAACGTCGCGGCGTTCGGGGGAGACCCCGGCGCGGTCACCCTCTCGGGCGAGAGCTCGGGCGGCAACGCGGTGACGACGCTCATGACGGTGCCGTCGGCACGCGGCCTCTTCGCCCGGGCCATCGCGCAGAGCTCGCCGACGAACGCGGTCTACCTGCCCGAGGTGACCCGGCGCTGGGCGGCCGAGTTCCTCGAGCTGCTGAGCCACCAGGTCGGCGACGACGACCTCGAGTCGACGTCGCTCGACGACGCGGCGCAGATGCTCGAGGAGGCGCCGGTCGCCTCGATCGTGCGGGCGGCGGCCGAGCTGCAGCTCCGCACCCCGGACGAGGAGCCGGGCACGATCTGCTTCTGCCCGGTGATCGACGGCGACGTACTGCCGGAACGGCCCCTCGACGCCTTCAAGGCCGGCCGGGCCCACCCCGTGCCTCTGATCATCGGGACGAACGACCGCGAGGGCTCGGTCTTCACGGGGCGGCGGGACATCCTCGCGACGACCAAGCCGCGCATCCGCGCGATCTTCGCCGCCACCGCCAAGCCGTCCCGCAAGGCGATCAAGAAGCTCTACCCCGGGCTGCCCGACCGCCCGGCAGCGCTCGACTTCGGCGGGGACTACGCGTTCTGGTTCCCGTCGGTGAAGGTCGCCGAGCGCCACGCGCGCCACCAGCCGGTGCGCTTCTACCGCTTCGACGCCGCGCCGCGCATCCTCCGCGTCGCCGGGGTCGACGCGTTCCACGGGCTCGAGCTCTGGGCGCTCTACGACCGGATGCGCACGCCGTTCGGCTGGGCGATGAGCCTGCTGGGCGGTCGTCGCGCGTTCCTCCGCACGGCCTCCCGCATGCGCGCACGCTGGGTCGAGTTCGTCCTCACCGGGGCGGTCGCCGACTGGCCGACCTACGAGCCCGAGCGCCGCCGCACGCTGGTCATCGACGACGTCGACCGGGTCGAGGAAGACCCGCGGGGCGACCGGCGCCGGGCCTGGCAGGAGTTCGTGCCGCACGTCTGAGCGGAGCCGGACGGAGCCGGTCGGAGCCGCGTGCTGAGAGCGCGGAGCGGGTGTGCCGGACTCCGCGCGCGTCGTCCTCGGACACCTGCCGTCCACCTCCTCGTCGCGGGCCGTGCACCTCCGAGTTGACCGCTGTTCACCGGGGTGCGAGTGTTGCCCGGTGGATCTCACGCTCATCGTCGTCCTGGTCATCGTCCTGGCCCTCTTCTTCGACTTCACCAACGGGTTCCACGACACGGCCAACGCCATGGCGACCCCGATCGCGACGGGGGCGATGAAGCCCAAGGTCGCGGTGACGGTGGCCGCCGTGCTCAACCTCGTCGGCGCCTTCCTCAGCACCGAGGTGGCCAAGACCGTCTCGGGCGGCATCATCCGCGAGGGCGACGGCGGGGTGCAGATCTCGCCCGAGATGATCTTCGCCGGGCTGATCGGCGCCGTCGTCTGGAACATGTTCACCTGGCTGCGCGGCCTGCCGTCGAGCTCGTCGCACGCTCTCTTCGGCGGCCTGATCGGCGCCGCCGTCGTCGGCGCCGGCCTCAGCTCGGTCGACTTCTCGGTCGTGCTCTCGAAGGTCGTGCTGCCCGCGCTGCTGGCTCCGCTCATCGCCGGGCTCGTCGGCTACACGGCCACCCGGCTCGCCTACCGGATCACGCGTCGCCGCGACGACAAGAGCGAGCGGGGCGGCTTCCGCTACGGCCAGATCTTCACGTCGTCGTTGGTCGCGCTCGCCCACGGCACGAACGACGCCCAGAAGACGATGGGCGTCATCACCCTGACGCTGATCGCGTCGGGCGCCCTCGGAGCAGGCTCGGGCCCGCCCCTCTGGGTCGTCGTGGTCTGCGCGTTCGCGATCGCGCTCGGCACGTACACGGGCGGCTGGCGGATCATCCAGACCATGGGAGGCGGCCTCACCGAGGTCAAGCCGACCCAGGGCTTCTCCGCCGAGGCGTCGACCACGGCCACCGTGCTGGCGTCCAGCCACCTCGGCTTCGCGCTCTCGACGACGCAGGTCGCGAGCGGCTCGATCATCGGCGCGGGGCTCGGACGTCGCGGCGCCAAGATCCAGTGGAGCACCGCCGGCAAGATCGTCGCCGCCTGGTTCATCACCCTGCCCGCGAGCGCTGCGGTCGGCGCCGTCGCGGCGTTCATCGCCTCGGCGGGCATCGTCGGGCTCGTCGTCGACGCCGTCGTCGGGGTCGCGGTCATCGCGGGGATCTTCCTGCTGTCGCGTCGCCGCCCGCACGACCAGTCGGCGGCCATGGAGGTCGACGTGGCGGCGACGAGCGTCCTGTCCCGCCGCCGTGCCCGCCGCGCCGAGAAGAAGGGCCGCGTCGACACGCCCGCCGGGGGAGTGGAGGCGCCGTTCGTCCGGCTGGACGACCCGCCCGTCGCGACGACGACCGCCGACCGCGGCGACCGAGCTGACCGCACCGACCGCACCGACGACGGGACGACCCGATGAACATCGACTGGTCCGCCTTCGTCACCGTCGCCCTGGTGTCGCTGTTCTCCGCCGCCGCCTTGGTGACGGTCTACTCGCTGGGCCTCCGCCTCCTCACGGTCGACGACCGGAGCGTCGTCCGCACGGTCGCCGGCTACGCGTGCTTCGTGCTCTGCGGCCTCGGCGTCCTCTACGGCATCTACCTGATCGTCCCGGCGCTGCACCGCTGACGATCGGCGGCCGGTCAGCGCGTGCGGACCGGCCCGGTGGGCAGTGCCGCGTCCGCGTACACGGGCTCACGTCGCGGGATCGCCACGGCGAGCAGCACGCTGAGCAGCGCCACGGCCCCGCCGAGCACGAACGTCAGTCGGAAGCCGGCCTCGGTCGGCACCGATCCACCGGCGAACGGCATCGAGTTGGCGGTGAGCAGCAGCCCGACCACGGCCGACGCGCTGGTCGTGCCGAGCGAGCGCATCAGGGTGTTCAGGCCGTTGGCCGCGGCCGTCTCGGTGGCGGGCACGGCGTGCATGATCAGCGTCGGCATGGCCGCGTAGGCGAGCCCGATCCCGAAGCCGATCAGCACCGACACGAGCACGATCTGCCAGACCTGGTCGAACGCGACCGCGGCGACCGCGTAGCTGACGACGATGATCGACCCGCCGACGACGAGGCAGATGCGCGCGCCGAAGCGGGCGGTGGCCCGTGCGGCGACCGGAGCCATCAGCATCATCACGACGCCCGAGGGCGCGAGGCAGAGCGACGCGACCATGATGCTCTGGCCGAGGCCCACGCCGGTCTCGGCCGGCAGCTCGAGCAGCTGCGGCAGCGACACGTTGCTGCCGAAGAGCGCGAAGCCGAGCGCGACCGACGCGAGGTTCGTCAGCAGCACGGCAGGGCGGACGGCGACCCGCAGGTCGACGAGCGGACTGCTGACCCGCAGCTGGTAGAAGCCCCACAGCACGAGCACGGCCAGGCCGGTCAGGCCGGAGGCGAGGGTCGAGCCGCTGAGCCAGCCCCAGTCGTTGCCCTTCGAGACCGCGAGCAGCACGCCCGTGAGCCCGATCGCGAGGCCGATCGCTCCGGGCAGGTCGAAGCGGCCCTCGGTGCGGAGCGTGCTGGCGGGCACGAGCCAGGCCACGAGGGCGAAGACGACGACGCCGAGCAGGGCGGCGGTCCAGAAGAGCACGTGCCAGTCGAAGGTGACCGAGATCCAGGCGCTGAGCGGCAGGCCGACCGCGCCGCCGAAGCCGAGGGTGGCGCTGACGAGGGCGACGGCTCCGCCGAGGCGCTCGGCGGGCAACGTGTCGCGGAGGATGCTGATCGCGAGCGGGATGATGCCGAGCGCGGTGCCCTGCAGCGCACGACCGATGATCAGCGGAACGAGCTCGGACGTGGAGGCGGCGACGATCGACCCGACGATCATCACGACGACCAGGGCGAGCACGATCCGGCGCTTGCCCATGAGGTCGCCGAGGCGTCCGGCGATCGGGGTGACGACGGCGCCGGCGAGCAGGGTCGCGGTGATGATCCAGGTCGTGTCGGCGGGGTCGGCGTCGAGCAGCTCGGGGAACGACGGCACGATCGGGATCACGAGCATCTGCATCAGGGCCGCGACGAGGCCCGAGAAGGCCAGCACCGCGGTGACGACGCGCGGGTCGGGTGCCCGGGTCAGGCGCCGCCGCTCGGCCGGGGTGAGCGACGAGGCGCCTCCGGGAGCAGGGTCGCCCTCGGGGGCGTCGGGGCGGGCGTCGTCGTGCGTCGTGGTGGTCATGCGTCTTCTCGGCTGGCGGCCCGGGGGCGGCGGTCGGGTGGGGCGGCACGCGGCGCTGCGGTCCTGCGCGGCGAGGATGTGGCGCTGCGGTGATGCTCTGTCGCCGCTGTGCTCGTCGAGAAGGCGGCGACGCATCGGTGCAGAGGCTGCAACTCGGGCGGCGTCGAGAAGCTTCCCACGGTTCGCGACGCTAGTCGACACCTGTCGACGATGTGCGCTCGGCCCGGCCCGCGCCTCCTCGGCTCGGTAGGCTCGGCAGCGGCCGACCGTCACGGCTCACGAGGTCGTGGCGGCGAACGACGACGACGACGGAGGCACGACACCGTGACGACCGACAGCACCCGCACCGACGACCAGCACGGTGCCGGCACCGACGACCTCGACGGGCGTCCCGGCGAGCGACCCGCCGATCAGACCGGCGAGCTGCCAGCCGCGCGCGGGCGGCGCTGCGCCGGACCGAGCACGCGGACCGAGACCGACTCCCTCGGCAGCCGCGAGGTCCCCGCCGACGCCTACTGGGGCATCCACACGGCGCGGGCGCTCGAGAACTTCCCGATCAGCCAGCGGCCCATCTCCGTCTACCCCGACCTCGTGATCGCGCTCGCGCTCGTCAAGCAGGCCGCCGCCCGCGCGAACGTCGAGATCGGCGTGCTCGAACGGCACAAGGCCGACGCCATCGAGCAGGCCTGCGTCGAGATCCGCGGGGGAGCGCTGCACGACGAGTTCGCCGTCGGGGTGATCCAGGGAGGCGCGGGCACGAGCACGAACATGAACAGCAACGAGGTGATCGCGAACCGGGCCCTCGAGCTGATGGGCCACGCCAAGGGCGACTACGCGCACCTGCACCCGATCGACGACGTCAACCGCAGCCAGAGCACGAACGACACGTACCCGACCTCGGTGAAGATCGCGATGGTCCTGACGCTCCGCCGCCTCCTCGACGAGCTCGACCTGCTCGCCACGGCCTTCGCGACCAAGGGGGCCGAGTTCCACGACGTGCTCAAGGTCGGCCGCACCCAGCTGCAGGACGCCGTGCCGATGACGCTCGGCCAGGAGTTCGTCGGCTTCGCCCACACCCTCGGCGAGGACGTGCAGCGCCTGCGCGACGTCATCCCCCTGCTCGGCGAGATCAACCTCGGCGCCACGGCCATCGGCACGGGCATCACGGCCGACCCGCAGTACGCGGACGCCGTGCGCCGGCACCTCAGCGAGCTGTCGGGCATGGAGCTCGTCACGGCACCCGACCTGATCGAGGCGACGAGCGACACCGGCGTCTTCATGACGCTGAGCGGCGCGCTCAAGCGCAGCGCGATCAAGCTGTCGAAGATCTGCAACGACCTGCGCCTGCTGTCGTCGGGCCCGCAGGCCGGCATCGGCGAGATCACGCTGCCGCCGCGCCAGGCCGGCTCGTCGATCATGCCGGGCAAGGTGAACCCCGTGATCCCCGAGGTCGTGAACCAGGTCGCGTTCTCCGTCGCCGGTGCCGACGTGACGGTGACGATGGCGGCGGAGGCGGGGCAGCTGCAGCTCAACGCGTTCGAGCCCGTCATCACGCACTCGGTGATGCAGAGCCTCCAATGGATGACCTACGCGTGCCGCACCCTGCGGGTCAACTGCGTCGACGGCATCGAGGCGAACCGCGCCCGGCTCACGCAGCAGGTCGAGACGAA
The DNA here is from genome assembly GCF_004364285.1 of Frigoribacterium sp. PhB116. GTDB lineage: Bacteria > Actinomycetota > Actinomycetes > Actinomycetales > Microbacteriaceae > Frigoribacterium. Next base: position 983,435 of record NZ_SOBE01000002.1, read on the forward strand.
CGTCGGCAGCGTCACGGCGCTGACCCCGTACATCGGCTACTCGGCCGCCGCCGCGATCGCGCACACCGCGCTCACGACGAACGCGCCCATCGCGCGGCTCGTCGTCGCGGCGGGCCTCATGAGCGAGGAGCAGGTGCAGAAGGTGCTGTCGCCCGCGCGCCTGTCCGGTCTCGAGGCCGTGACGAGCGCCATCCCGATCATCGACGTGGACGACCCGGCGGCCGCCGTGGCGCGCGCCGCGAACGCGACCGGGGTGCGCAACCCGGGCGACGAGACCGCGGGCTGACGAGCGGTCCGCAGGAGGCGGGGTTCCGGTCCGGCCTGCACCGCGCCTCCCCGGTACCGGCCGGGAACCCCTGGGCGCCGTCCGGCGGGCACGATACGGTCTCGGGATGACCGAGCGTTCACGAGACGGCCGCCTGATCGTGCGGATGTTCCCCGATCACGTGGGCACGGTGCTCTGGTCCGGCGGTGCGGTCGACCTCGACGATGCCCGCCTGTCGCCGGGACTCCAGGACGATCTCCGAGCATGGGACGCGTTCCACCGGTCGCGCCTCGATCCGGACGTCCCGTCGCACGCGCCTGAGGACGAGCACGAGTTCGCCGTCACCGGCGGTGCCCTGGCCGGGCGGGTCGCCGACGAGCTCGGGCGCGGCGTGGAGGTGCACCTGATGGTCGAGGGGCGCCAGGTCTTCAGGTCTGCGGAGCCGCCGACCAACCCCAGGGCGGCGAAGGCCCTGCACGTGCGAGCAGAGCGGCAGGCCGAGGAGGCTCGAGCCTTCACGGAGAGACTGGGTGGTGGCCGCTGGTACGCCTACAGCCCTGCCTCGGGTGATCGTTTCTCGCCGGACCGCCCCGCTGCGGGCAGGACGTCCGACAGCGTCCGTCCTGAGCGATCGTGACGTCGTCGGCCGAGCACGGCGGGTGCTGACGGAGCGGCGGACCGCTGCGGCGCGCGGGGGCCGGCGGTCACCCCTCGGCAGACGGCAGCCGGAGTGCCGGGGTGCGGTCGATCCCGTCCTTCCGGGGGGAGGCGAAGAGCCGCAGGTCGGAGTGGTCGCCACGGCAGATCGCAGCGGCCATCCGGTGGGCGCGTGCGGCGTTCCGCACGGGGGACCAGGGGTCGGCGTCCGGCTGCACCGCGGTGATGTCGGACGCCAGCCGATCGTGGTGCGCGGCCGCGTCCTCGAGGTCGCCGTCGCAGTCGCGGGTGATGATCGCCGCCAGTCTCAGCTGGGCCTCGAGCGTCTCGACCCCCACGTCGGTCGGCTCGTTCGTCCGGAGGATCCGGACGAGCTCGCTCAGCGCGGTGGTCCGAGCCCAGGCTGTGTGGCGAGAGGACTCGTCGACCGGGTACCTCGTCATGAGGTGCTCGATGCGTCGTCCGAGGTGATCCGTCATGCGGTCATCCTCTCAGCGCACTCCGGTCAGGACCTCCTCGCGTCGACGTCGACGTCGGCGGTCGCGGTCTGGGGGCCGACGGGCCGTCCCCGTGTTCCCGAGCCTCGGCCAGCGGCGTGCGAGGATCGGCCCATGACCGACGTGCTCCTCGATCGCATCACCAGCCTGGTCGAGCGCTACCCCGTCGACGAGACGTCGGTGCTCACGGCGTGGGCTCGCATCCGCGTTCTCAGTGTGCTGGTCGGTGATCTCTCCGCAGAGAGCCGCGACGACGAGGCGGTCGCGGTGCTGCAGTCCCAGCTCGGCCTCGCTGCGAGCATCACCCTGTCGTCCGGCGGGAGCCTCGAGGTCGCCGCGGGACACCACGACCGTCTGGCAGCGGACCTCGCGGCGGTCCGCACGGAGAAGGGCCGGCGGTCACCGCTCGCCAGCGCCGCGCGCGCCCACAGGATGGCCGCCGCCGTCTGTCGAGGTGACCATGCTGACCTCCGGCTCTTCGCGTCAGCTCGCCCTGACGGTCGCGACTACACCGGCGCGCTCCGTCTGCCGGCCTGAGGAGCGGCCGCTCCTTCACCTGCCCGCGTCCGCTTCCCGCACGGGTCGTGGGCTGGTCAGTCGGGCCGCCGATCGAGCGCCTGCCTCGGACGCTGTTCGTCCGCCAGCACCGCGAAGACCAGGGTGTCCGTCCACTCGCCCTTGCTCCAGAAGTCCTGCCGGTGGTGCGCCTCCTGGCGCATGCCCACGCGGGCGGCGAGGCGTTCGGACGCCGCGTTGCGGGCGTCCAGCTGCGCCGTGACGCGGTGGACGTCGTCCTGTCCGAACGCGATCCGCAGACCGGCCGCGACCGCCTCGGTCGCGTAGCCGTCGCCTCCGTGCGCGGGGTCGAGAGTCCAGCCGATCTCGACGGTGCGCCGCTCCTGCTCCGTGCGCCACAGCGACACCGTGCCGATGAGGAGGCCCTCCCGCTCGACCACGAGGGCGAGCGCCCCGACGGGCTCGGCCAGGTCGGTCCGGGGCAGGCGTCGCTCGAGCTGTGCCTCGCCGTCCTCGAGGGTCCACGGGTCCTGCAGGAGGTACCTCGCGACGTCCGGCCGGGAGTGGATCGCCACGAGCCGGTCCAGATCGCTGGAGCGATGGAGGCGCAGCGCCAGTCGAGGCGTCGTCGCCACCGTGTCCGAGTCCATGGCCTCGATCTTCCCGCATCCGTCGCACCTGGTCGCCAGGGGCGGGAGGCCTCGTGTCGTCGTCGCGACGAGGGCTGAGGGCTGAGAGCTGCTCTGCCTATCCTCGGAGGATGACGGAGCACGACGACCTGATCGAGATCGCCAGGACCAGCATCAACCCGCATCGCGTGGGCGGTCGCCTCTTCGGTGACGTCGCGTCGGCGCTCGAGACGACCACCGGCGCGATCCACGTGGGCGTCTGCATCGACACCGGCTCGGGGACGGGCTTCTGCGCCGAGCACGCGGCGGTCGCCTCCATGGTCACGAGCGGCGAGTACGCGATCGCCCGCATCGTGGCCGTCTGGCAGGACGACGACGAGCGCCTGACCGTGCTGCCTCCCTGCGGCCGGTGCCGCGAGTTCATCCGGCAGATCGACCCGTCCAACATCGACGCAACGATCGTCCTCGGTCAGGGCAGGACGGCACCGCTGCGCACCCTGCTCCCGGAGTGGGCGTGGCCCGAGCCGGAGCCTCCTCGTCGCCGGGACACCCCGTAGTGGACGATGCACCCCGTGACGACGGGGGTGCATGGTCCACTACGGGGTGCAACGCCTGCGGCGGCTACGGCGTGGAAGGCTCGGGGGAGCGGGCGGCGTCGACCTCGGGGGCGCGGGCTGAGTCCGACTCCTCGGGCGAGCGCGCTGCGTCGACCTCGGGCGTCCGCTCCGGCTCGCGGCTGCCGTCGCCGTCCAGGTCGAGCTCGAGCGCGGCCGAGTGGGCGTGGTCGCGGTCGGTGATGTGCAGCCGCTCGCCCCGCACGTGCAGGTGACGCAGCTCGTCGGCGTCGAGCACGCCCCCGTTCTCACGCAGGGCCCGCTCGCGGAGCGCGCGTCCGACCCGGACGTCCCACGCGCCGTTCCGGGCGAGGATGTGGTTGCGGGCCGTGTCGCGCATCGGCAGGGGGATGACCTCCTCGGCCTTCACCCCGCGGCGCAGCTGGCGCATCCGCAGCACCTCGCTGTCGAGCTCGCCGCCGATGACGAGCACGAAGTTGCTGATGTACGAGTAGAGCAGCACCACCACGACGCCGCCGAGCCAGCCGTAGAAGCGGTCGTAGTTCGAGACGGTCGACACGTAGAGGGCGAAGCCGAGGGTGCAGACCGCCCAGATGACGAGCGCGAACATGGCGCCGTAGGACACCCACCGCAGCCGGGGCGGCCGCACGTTCGGCGTGAAGTAGTAGAGCATCGCGACGGCGAACACCGCGAGGGCGGCGATGACGGGCCACTTGAGCACGTTGTAGAGGGTGAACCAGGGCTCGCCGAAGCCCGCGGCCTCGCCGATGCCGACGAAGAGCGTCGGAGTGACGAGCAGCAGGGCCGCGATCACGGCGAACGACACCATCAGCACGAAGGTGACGATCATCATGTGCCCGCGGAACTTCCAGATGCGCCGCCCCTCCTCGACCTCGTAGGCCGTGTTCATCGCCCGGCCGAAGGCGGTCGTGTACGACGACAGCGACCACAGCGTCAGCCACAGGCCGATGCCGAAGGCGACGCCCGGGTTCGAGAGGCTGAGCATCTGCTCGAGCGGTCGCCGCAGGGTGTCGATCGCGTCGGCGCTCAGGACGAAGCGGGCGACCTCGAGGATGTCGTTGACGGCCGCCTCGCCGTCCTGGAAGAGCGCGACGCCCGACACGAGGGCGAGCGCGGTCGGCAGGATCGCCAGGGTCGAGAAGAACGTCAGGGAGGCGGCGGCGTCGATCGTGCGGTGCCTCAGGAAGTCGTGCCACACCCGCATGACGACGTACCGGGTCGGCGACGGGTTCTCCGGGAGGGACCGCGTCGCAGACATCCCCTGAGAGTACAGCGGGGGAGGGGCCGGAGCGCGTGCCGTGCGCGCCGTGGCCGGCGCCCGGCCAGGGCCCGGCCGTCGTCGCGGCCGGCGCCTCCTCGGCCCGCGCCTCCTGCGGGCCCGTAGGGTCGGGGGCATGACGTGGGACGACTCCGGACAGCAGCACCAGATCGCCGGGCAGCCCGCGCGGGCGCCCGAGCCCGTCTGGTGGCCGGCGCAGCCGGTGTTCGCGCAGCCTGCGCCGCGACGTCGCCCGGTCGCGAGCGGTGTCGCCCTCGCGGTCGGCTTCACGGTGATCGGCGTCTTCGTCCTCGCCCTGGTCGTCTATTTCCTGATCTTCCTGTCGCCGGGCGTGATCCTCGCCGCGAGCCTGCTCGCCTTCGTGCCGCTCACCATCGTCATGGTGGGCATCTGGCTCGTCGACCGCTGGGAGCCGGAGCCCCGCGTCGCGCTCTTGTTCGCGTTCCTCTGGGGCGCGGCTGTCTCGGTCGGCACCGCCCTCATCGTCGACCTCGTCGTCGGGTCGGTGCAGGGCCTCGTGGGCATCGGGGCGCGAGGAGGCGCAGAGGTCTTCGGTGCGGTCGTCCAGGCCCCGATCGTCGAGGAGGTCGCCAAGGGGTTCGGCGTGCTGCTGGTCCTGTGGATCTTCCGGCGGCACTTCGACGGCCCCGTCGACGGCGTGGTCTACGCCGCGACCGTGGCCGCGGGGTTCGCCTTCGTCGAGAACATCCAGTACTTCGCGCTGCAGGTCGTCGACGATCTGACGCTCGGCAGCGACGGCCTGGTGTTCGTCTTCGTCGTCCGGGCGCTGATGTCGCCGTTCGCCCACGTCATGTACACGGCGTGCACCGGCATCGCGCTCGGCTGGGCGGCTCGACGCACCGGCCGGCTCGGCGCGATCGGCTGGTTCGCCCTCGGCGTCGTGCCCGCCGCCGCCCTGCACGCCCTCTGGAACGGCGCGCTCGTCGTCGTCGGCGACGGCTTCTTCGTCTACTACCTGCTCGTGCAGGTGCCGATCTTCGTCGCGATGGTGCTGCTGGTCGTCTTCCTGCGCCGCAACGAGCGCCGCGTCACCCACGCACGGCTCGCCGAGTACGCCGCGGTGGGCTGGTTCAGCGCCGACGAGGTCGCGATGCTGTCGACGGGCGCCGGCCGCCGTCGAGCACGCCGCTGGGCGGCCGCGAACGGGACGGGGCCCGCCATGCGGCGCTTCGTCTCGGACGCCACGCGCCTCGCCTTCACCCGGCAGCGGCTCGTCAAGGGCAAGCGCGGACACGACGAGGGCGCACGCCGCGACGAGGCCGACCTGCTGGCGGCGCTCGCCGCGAGCAGGTCCGCGCTGCAGGCGCCGCCCGCGGCCTTCGTCGGGTGGCCGCAGCAGCCCGCGCTGGCCTGGCAGCAGCAGCAGCAGCCGCAGCCGCAGCCCGAACAGGTCTGGCCGCAGCAGCCCGCGCAGCGGCAGGTGCCGCAGCAGCCTGTCCAGCAGCACCACTGGCAGGACGGCCCGCCCACGCACGATCCCTGGGGTCGCCCCCTCCCGCCTCCCGGCTGGTGAGGCCGACGGCCGCCGCGCCGCCTCCGTCGCTACGGCGTCGGGTGGAGCGCGTCGTACGTCCTGAACGACGGCGTGAGCCGTGCCACGACGGCGATGAGCACGACGATCAGCGCCCCGCCGAGCAACGGCGGCCACGCCACGCCCGCGGCGGCGACCAGGCCGACGAACAGGTCGCCGACACGCGGCCCGCCGGTCACGACCACGATGAACACGCCCTGGAGGCGCCCCCGCATGTGGTCGGGAGCCGCGGTCTGCAGGATGGTCGAGCGGAAGATCGAGCTGACGTTGTCGGCGGCCCCGGCCCCCGCGAGGGCGAGCGCGGCAGCGCCCAGCGCGACCAGGTCGGCCTGTCCCAGCCCCTCCGTCAGCCCGCCGTCGCCGCGCGGCGAGGTGAGCGCCAGCACGATCCCGAACGCGGCGATGCAGATCCCGTAGACGGTGATCGCGCGGTCCACCGCTCGGCCCTGCAGGCGAACGTGGCCGAGCCGCCCCGAGAAGACGCTGCTCAGGAGGGCGCCCACCGCGTAGGAGGCGGTGAGGACGCCGACCGTCACCGCACCTCCTCCGATCACCACCGCCCCGACCACGGGGTAGAGCACCCGCGGCTGCCCGAAGGTCATCGCGATGATGTCGACGACGAAGGTCGTGCGCACCGTCGGCGCCCGCCGCAGGAACCGCATCCCCTCGACCAGGGACGCCAGCCCCGGACGCTGGGCGTTCCCCTCGGGGCGGATCGGCGGCAGCGTCACGATCCCGAGGAACGCGAACGAGAAGAGCACCACGTCGACCGTGTAGGTGGGGGCGAAGCCGATGCCCGCGACGAGGACCCCCGCGAGCGCCGGCCCGACGGTGAGCATCAGCCCCGTGCCGATGCCGCCGAGCGCGGCGGCGGCGGGCAGCAGCGAGGCCGGCAGGAGGCGCGGCACGATCGAGGCGCGCGACGTCGCGATCATCGTCCCGGCCACCGCGTTGACGCAGGTCAGCACGTAGAGCAGCCCGACCTCGTGCAGGCCGAGCCAGGCGTGCAGGGCGATGGCGGCGGTCGACAGCCAGGCGAAGACGGCGGCGACGAGGGCGACCTTGCGCCGGTCGAACGCGTCGGCGAGCATGCCGCCCCAGAGGCCCGCGACGATCATCGGCACGAGCGAGACGACGCCGACCAGCGCGACGGCGAAGGTCGAGCGGGTGATGTCGTAGACCTCGAGCCCGACGGCGACGAGGGTGAGCTGCGTCCCGATGCCGCTGACGGTGTTGCCGACGAAGAGGCGCGCGAAGGCCGGGCTCTGCCGCAGCGGCGTGACGTCGACGAGCACCGGACGGCGGGACGGGCCAGGGGCGGGAGTCGGAGTGGTCAAGGCTCCATCATGCGCGATGCGCACCGTTCAGGGTCGACGTCCCGCCTCCTCCCGACGACACGAGGAGGCGGTGGTTGGATGGAGCCATGACTCACGACCCCAGCACCAAGCCCGAGATCGACGCCCCCACCGCTCCTGCTCCCACCGAGCTCGAGATCACTGACATCACGGTCGGCGACGGCGACGAGGCCCAGTCCGGCTCGACCGTCAACGTCCACTACCTCGGTGTCGAGTTCGACTCCGGCGAGGAGTTCGACGCGTCGTGGAGCCGCGGCGAGCCCATCAACTTCCCCCTCGCGGCCCTCGTCCGCGGCTGGCAGGAGGGCATCCCCGGCATGAAGGTCGGCGGCCGCCGCCAGCTCGTCGTCCCGCCCCACCTCGCCTACGGCCCCGTCGGCGGCGGGCACCCGCTCTCCGGCAAGACCCTGATCTTCGTCATCGACCTCCTCGGCGTCAGCTGATGACGGCCCCCTCGATCGGCCTCGCCGACGGCCGGACCATCCCGGCCCTCGGCCTCGGCACGTACGGGATGGACGGCGACGAGGGCGCGGGCCAGGTCGCCACGGCGATCGAGTCCGGCTACCGCCTCCTCGACACGGCCCTCAACTACGGCAACGAGGCGGCGGTCGGCGAGGCCGTCCGCCGTGTCGACGTGCCGCGGGACGAGCTCGTCGTGACGTCGAAGCTGCCGGGCCGGCACCACGGCTACGAGGAGACGCTGGCGAGCTTCGAGGAGACGCGCGCCAACCTGGGCCTCGACTTCGTCGACCTCTACCTGATCCACTGGCCGCTGCCGCGGGTCGACAAGTACGTCGACTCGTTCCGCGCGTTCGTCAAGCTGCAGGAGGACGGCCTCGTCGGCAGCGTCGGCGTCTCGAACTTCACCGAGGAGCACCTGCAGCGCGTCGCCGACGAGACCGGCGTCGTGCCCGTGGTGAACCAGATCGAGCTGCACCCGTACTTCCCCCAGGCGGGGATGCGCGCGGTGCACGAGCGCATGGGCATCGTCACCGAGAGCTGGAGCCCGCTCGCCAAGCAGAGCGAGCTGCTGCAGGAGGCGGTGGTCACCGAGATCGCCCGAGCCCACGGCAAGACGCCCACCCAGGTCGTCCTGCGCTGGCACGTCCAGCTCGGCGCCGTGCCCGTGCCCAAGTCGGCCGACCCCGGCCGTCAGCGCGAGAACCTCGACGTCTTCGACTTCGAGCTGTCCGACGACGAGGTGGCGCGCATCAGCGGCCTCGAGCGCGGCCGGCTCTGGGACGGCGACCCCGAGACGCACGAGGAGTTCTAGCTCCGCCTGCGGTCTCGACCCGCTCGGCTCGACACGCCCGCGTCCTCCTCGGAGGGCGCGGGCGTCGTCGCGGGTGGGGCGGAGGCGCGCCCGGGCACAGGTAGACTGGCGTGCCGTCTTTTCCCGAGGGGTGGAGCAAACCTGGTGTCATCTGAGCTCGAGCGCGAACGCGCCTACGTGGCCACGCTGTACGCGCGTCTGGACGAGTTGAAGGCCGACGCCCGCGTGCGGCTGGAGAGCACCCGGCGAGAAGCCGTGGGCGGCAACCACCAGAGCCGCAGCGAGCGGGACGCGTTCGCGAAGCTCTACGAGGACACGATCACCCAGCTCGGCGCCGTCGACGAGCGGCTCGCGTTCGGCCGTCTCGAGCTCGAGCGGCCCGACGAGACCGGCAGCGCCCTCCGCTACATCGGCCGGGTCGGCCTGCGCGACCGGCAGCACCACCCGATCCTGCTCGACTGGCGGGTGCCCGGCGCGAGCGCCTTCTACCAGGCGACCGCGGCGACGCCGATGGGCGTCCGGGCCCGCCGTCACCTCACGCTCGCCGGCCGCGCCGTCACCCGCCTCGAGGACGAGGTCTTCGACCCCGACCTGCTCGACCGCGACGACGTGCAGCTGCAGGGCGAGGGCGCGCTGATGGCTGCCCTCACGGCCCAGCGGACCGGCCGCATGACCGACATCGTCGCCACGATCCAGGCCGAGCAGGACCGGATCATCCGGTCCGAGCTCGACGGCGTCCTCGTCGTCCAGGGCGGGCCCGGCACGGGCAAGACCGCGGTCGCCCTGCACCGCGCCGCCTACCTGCTCTACTCGCACCGCGACCGCCTGCGCGGCTCCGGCGTGCTCATCGTCGGCCCGTCGCGGTCGTTCCTGCGGTACATCGAGCAGGTCCTCCCGTCGCTCGGCGAGAGCGGCGTCGTGCTGTCGAGCCTCGGCGGGCTCTACCCCGACCTCGAGACCCAGGTCGACGACGCCCCGGACGTCGCGGCGCTCAAGGGCTCGGCCGAGATGGCCGAGCTGATCAAGCGAGCCGTGCGCTCGCGGCAGGTCCGGCCGACGCAGGCGACCACGATCGACATCAACGGCGAGCGGCTCGTCGTGCAGCCCGAGCTGATCGGCGAGGCCATGCGGCGCGCACAAGAGCGGGGCAAGCAGCACAACCTCGGCCGGGTCACCTTCAACAAGGCGGCGCTCTCGGCGCTGACCCGCCTGCTCGTGTCGCAGATGCGCGAGCACGGCACGACGGTCGACGAGTCGGACGAGGCGGTCCTGCGCGAGGACATCCGGCAGTCGCACGACGTCCGGGTGCTGCTCAACACCGCGTGGATGCCCCTGTCGGCCGAGAAGCTCGTCGAGGACCTGTTCGCGCGCCCGAACTGGCTCGCGACCATCACCCAGCGTTGGACGCCGGCGCAGCGGGCCCTGCTCCAGCGTCCCCGCGGCTCGCAGTTCACGATCTCCGACGTGCCGCTGCTCGACGAGGCGGCCGAGCTGCTCGGCGAGTTCCAGGCCGGGGTCGACCCCGACAAGCTGGCCCGCAAGCAGCAGCGCAAGCGCGACATCGAGAACGCCGAGCGCGCCATCGAGAACATGGGCGTCGAGGGCATGGTGTCGGCCGAGCAGATCGCCGGCGGCTTCGCCGAGCGCGCCGCGTCGATGACCACGTCCGAGCGCGCTGCGGGCGACCGCACCTGGGCCTTCGGGCACGTCGTGGTCGACGAGGCGCAAGAGCTCTCGCCCATGCAGTGGCGGCTGCTGTCCCGCCGCTGCCCGCTGCGCTCGTTCACCGTCGTCGGCGACATCGCCCAGGCGTCCAGCCCGGCCGCCGCCTCCTCGTGGGACAGGGCGCTCCAGGCCCTGCTCGGCCGTCGTCGCGGTTCGAGCGTCGCCGGCACCACGGCGCCCTGGCGCCTCGAAGAACTCACGGTCAACTACCGCACGCCGAGCCAGATCGTCGAGCACGCCGAACGCCTGGCCGTCGAGAACGGGCTGACCATCACGGCGAGCCGGTCGGTCCGGTCGAGCGAGTGGCCGGTGCGCGAGATCACGGTGCCTGCCCTCGCCGCCGCGGGCGTCAGCCGAGGAGGCGCGCCGCACGACGCCCTCGTCGCCGCGGCCGTCGAGGCGGTCGCCGCCGACCGCGGCATCGACTCCGAGGGCACGCTCGCGGTCATCGCGCCGCAGCACCTCGTGGTCGACCTCGTCTCAGGGCTCGACCCGCTGTTCCCCGGGCAGGTGGCGCCGGGCACGGCGTCGCTGACCCGGCCGATCTCGGTGCTCAGCCCCGCGACGTCCAAGGGCCTGGAGTTCGACAGCGTCGTGCTCGTCGATCCCGAGGGCATCCGCACCGGCGCTGCCCGCGGCGCGGCGAGCCTCTACGTCGCGATGACCCGGCCCACGCAGCGCCTCACGGTCGTCGGCTAGCGCCGGCGGCCCGGGCCGCCGCCTCGACCCGGTCGTGATGGGCGCGCCAGCCCTCGTCGTCCCGGTCCGGGACGTTCGGGTCGGCCGGTCCGTTGCCGAGCCTGCCGTCGACGAGCTCGCGGACGAGGTCGGCGTGGCCCGCGTGACGCGCGGTCTCGACGCACAGGTGCACGAGGATGGAGTGCAGCGTGACGTCGCGTCGGTCTGCCGGCCACCACGGCACCACGCCGGGGGAGTCCAGGTCGAGCGCCGCGACGGTCGCGTCGGCGTGGTCGGCCGAGTGCCGAGCGAACGCGACGATCGCCTCCCGCGTCTCGTCCTCGGTCGCCCAGAGGTCCGCCTCCGGCTCGCTCGTGTCCGTCAGCCACGGCATCTCCTGCGACGACGGCCGGTCGAAGACCTCGCCGAGGTAGCCGAGCTGGACGCTCGCGACGTGCTTGACGAGGCCGAGCAGGTTCGTGCCGCTCGCGACGAGCGGACGCCGGGCGTCGTACTCGTCGAGCCCGTCGAGCTTCGCCAGCAGGTCGGCGCGCTGCTTCGAGAGGTAGCGCTGCAGGGTCTCTTTCTCGTCCATGCCTCCAGCGTGCCGCGTCCCTGCCCCTGCCGCCACCTCTGCCGGGACGCTCAGCGGTAGTCGGGCGGCCAGCCGAACGCGGGAGGCGCGGTCACGGTCTCGCCCCGGGGCGCGAGCACGAGCGCGACGTCCTCGAAGTCGCTCAGCCGGATGCCGGCCGGGTCGCCCGACCAGCGGCTCCCGTCCACGAAGGCGGTCAGCTCGAGGCCGTCGTCGGGTCCGAGCGAGCCGATGCTCACGGCGTCGAGGTGCACGTCCCACTCGGTGAAGAGCTGGCCCAGCACGAACGACTCCCGTCGGGGCGACTCGACGTGCACGATGCCGGATGTGTCGTGGGTGTGCAGGGGAGCGGCGAGCTTCGTGTCGGCGTCGTGCCCGATGTCGCCGGGGATCGTCACGGCCTCGCCGTCGACCGTGATCGAGAGGTGCGTGTGCACGTGCATCGCGAGGTCCTCGCCCCAGACGTTCTGCATGCCCGCGAGCTCGGCACGGCCGAGCCGGTCGCCCACGGCGGGCACGGGCCAGGGCGGGGCGTTCTGGGCGCCGACGACCCGGGACGGCTGCGCCGATCCGACCAGCCCGATCCCGACGGCACCGCCGATGACGACGAGTGCGGCCACGGACGCGAAGACGGTGTCTCGAGAGGGCACGCGACTAGGCCCCGTGGCCCGGCGCGGTGGGGTCGTGCGCGGCGCCGCGCTCGCCCTCGCCCTCCGCGTCGCTCACCTCGCGCACCCGGTCGACGAGCTCCCGCCAGGGCCCGGTCACCTGTTGCTCGGGCAGCTTGGCCTTCTTCGCCGGCGACGTCTCCGCCGAGATGACCCACACGAAGCGGTCGGGCTGCACCGGCTGGGTCGGGGCGGGGGCCTCCGACCAGGGCACGAGGTCGAGCAGCACCAGCCAGGACTCGGTGTCGGGTTCGGCAGCGACGTCGACCTGCCAGGTGCGGGTGAGCCCGGCGAAGCCGCCGGACCTCTGGACGGTCACCATCATGGCCGCGATGCTACTCCGCGGCGCCGAGCTGCCGAGGGCGTGAGGTCCGGCACTCGGGGGACCAGGACTCAGGCTGCCGGCTCGACGCCCACGCCCACGCCCTGCCAGCCTGCGGCCGTGGCCCGCGCCTCCTCCGAGTCGGCGCCGTACCGGGCCGCCGCCGCTGAGACCGTGGCTGCGGCGAACTCCGCGAAGGAGGCAGTCGGCGACAGCTCGCCGCCGACCAGCGTGTCGTACCAGACCTGCCCCGCCCGCTCCCACGCGCGGCCGCCCAGGGCGTCGGCGACGAGGAAGAACGCGCGGTTGGGGATGCCCGAGTTGAGGTGCACGCCCCCGTTGTCGTCGGTCGTCTCGACGTAGTCGTCCATGTGCGCCGGCTGGGGGTCCTTGCCGAGCACGTCGTCGTCGTACGCCGTGCCCGGCGCCGACATCGATCGGAGCGCGCGGCCCTCGACGGCCTCGGTGAAGAGCCCCTCGCCGATCAGCCACGTCGCCTGCTCGGCCGTCTGGTCGAACAGGTGCTGCTCGACGAGCGCCCCGAAGACGTCGCTGACCGACTCGTTCAGGGCGCCCGACTGGCCCTGGTACTCGAGGTTCGCCGTGTACTGCGTGACGCCGTGGGCCAGCTCGTGGCCGATGACGCTGACCGAGGCGGTGAAGCGGCCGAAGACCTCGCCGTCGCCGTCGCCGAAGACCATCCGCTCGCCGTTCCAGAACGCGTTGTCGTAGTCCTGCCCGTAGTGCACGGTCGCGTCGAGGGGCAGGCCCGCGCCGTCGATGCTCGACCGCCCGTAGACCTCGCGGAACAGCGCGTGCGTCGCGCCGAGGGCGTCGTACGCCTCGGTCACCGCGACGTCGTCGCCCGCGGGCTCGCCCTCGCCGCGGACCCGCACCCCGGGCAGCTGCTCGGTGCCCTGGGCGTCGGAGATGGTGCGCTCGACCTCGGCGCCCCGGGCGACGGCGCCCTGCCGCACGGGCGGCGCCTCGCTGCGGGCGGCACGCACCTCGTCGATCTGCAGCAGCCCGTGCCGGGCCGCCTCGGGGGCACGTGCGAAGCGCTCGGTGTCGGCCGCGGCGAGGTGGGCGAGCAGGTACGGGGGCACGATGTAGCGGGTCATGGACAGACTCTGTCACCGGCCTCCGACATCGGGGCCGTCCGTTCACACGATCGTCACGAGCGGCTGGCCCACACGGCACCGCCGCCCCCAGGAGGTGCGGCGCGGCCTCCGCGAGCCGGTAGCGTCGACCGGATGACCGCCTCCGACGCCTCCGCCCTCGTCGACCGCATGATCGCCGTCGTCCCCGACTTCCCCGTCCCCGGGATCCTCTTCCGCGACGTCACGCCGCTCTTCTCCGACGCGGACGCCTTCGCCACCGTGACCGCCGCCCTCTCCGAGCCGTTCGACGGGGCCTTCACCGCAGTGGCGGGCATCGAGGCCCGGGGCTTCGCGCTCGCCGGCGGCATCGCGATCGAGCAGGGCGTCGGCGTCCTCACCGTGCGCAAGGCCGGCAAGCTGCCCGGCGAGGTCCTGAGCGAGAGCTACGCGCTCGAGTACGGCGAGGCGACACTCGAGCTGCGGCCGAGCCAGCTGCCCCCGGGCACCCGGGTGCTGGTCGTCGACGACGTGCTCGCCACCGGCGGAACGGCCGACGCGACGGTCACCCTGCTCGAGCGGGCGGGCTACGAGGTCGTCGGCATCGCCGTGCTGCTCGAGCTCGAAGGCCTGCCCGGCCGCGAACGCCTCGCGTCGCGCATCCCCGTGCACGCCCTCGGCAGCGCTCCCGCCTAGGGCGCGAGCCGGGCCTAGGGCGCGAGCCACCCCGGGAACAGCAGCAGCGACGCCCCCACGAGGCACGCCGCCGCGACCCCGACGAAGACGCCGACCCAGAGGACGCCGGGCACGTGCGTCAGCCCGGCGAGCTGGTCGGCGTCCGACTCCGTGCGCGCGCCGTGGCGGGCCGCCCGACGACGGCTCGACTGCAGCTCGACGGAGGCGCGGAGGGCTCCCAGGCCCAGCACGCTCACCAGCACCAGCCCGAACACTTGCTGCCACTCGACCGGCGCGAGCCACGTGACGCCCGCGACGACGGCCGCGCCCACGAGCACGACCCACAGGCCGAACCAGTTGCGGATCTGCACGAGCATCAGCGCGAGCAGCAGCAGCAACGCCCAGAGCAACCCGGCGGCGAAGCCCGCGCCGAGCAGCCAGGAGGCGCCCAGCGAGGCCAGCGCCGGGGCGGTGTAGCCCGCGAGGAGGGTGAGGATCATGCCCGGCCCCGACCGCGGGCCTCGTGAGACGGTCAGGCCCGACGTGTCCGAGTGCAGCCGGATCCCCGTCAGCCGCCGCCCGGTCAGCACGGCGGCCAGGCCGTGGCCGCCCTCGTGCACGACGGTCACCGCGTGCCGCACCGTGTGCCAGGTGCCCGGCAGCAGCACGAGCGCGGCCCCTGCGGCGACGGCCAGCAGCATCCACGACAGGGGGAGCGGGTCGGCGCGCTGCGCGACCCGGGCCCAGAGAGCGGCCAAGGAGGCGGTGGTCTCGTCCATCCCGTCAGCCTAGGAGGCGCCTCCCGGTCCTCCCTCCCCGGGGTCGACCGCCTCCGTCGTGAGGATGGTCCTCGGCTCCGGGCAGCGTGTTCCGAGCCGCAGTGCCGCACCATGGACGGATGCGCCGCGCCGTCCTCCTCCTCTTCAGCCTCGTCTACCTCGCCGGGGTGGCGTGGATGACGCTGCGCCCGTCGGTCTACGGCGACGGCACGTCGGAGCTGCTCTGGCGCGCCCTCGACTTCTTCGGCCGGCACGAGGAGGCGAGCTGGATCACGTTCGCCAGGGTCGAGGCTGCGGCGAACGTCGCCATGTTCGTGCCCATGGGCATGTTCCCCGCGCTGCTCCTCCCGAAGCGCGCCTGGTGGGTCGGCGTCGTGGTCGGCTTCGCCGCGAGCTGCGCCATCGAGTTCTACCAGGCCACAGCCCTCTCGTCGACGCGGTTCTCCGACCCGCGGGACATCCTGATGAACTCGATCGGCGCGGCGATCGGTGCCGCGTTCGTCGGTCTCGTCCTGCCGAGCAGCCGCCGGTCGCGAGCCCGGCGTCGCTCACCTCGTCCGGCACCCGTCTGGTAAGCTCGCCAGGTTGCCGTCTGAACGGCCGCGGAACAAGAGAGCTCGCACATCCTGTGACGGGCGCCGCGCAACGAACTGGAAGGGGATCCTGAATGGCACTCGCACCTGACGTCAAGACCCGGATCATCGAAGAATACGCGACCCACCCCGGCGACACCGGATCCCCCGAGGTCCAGATCGCCGTGATGACGCAGCGCATCCTCGACCTGACCGAGCACCTCAAGGAGCACAAGCACGACCACCACTCGCGTCGTGGCCTTCTCCTCCTCGTCGGCCAGCGCCGTCGCCTCCTGGGCTACCTGTCCAGGGTCGACATCGAGCGCTACCGTACGCTGATCGGTCGCCTCGGCCTGCGTCGCTAGTCGACCTCCGAGTCTCGACTCCGGCCCCCGTCCTGCTCAGCAGGGCGGGGGCCGTTCTCGTCCTGCCTGCAGCCCGGACGCGACGGAGACCGGAGAGGCCGGCTCAGTACCAGTTGTTCCGGACGAAGAAGCCCCAGGCGCCGCACGGCGTGCCGTACCGGTCGGCGATGTAGCTGAGGCCCCAGTCGACCTGGGGTCGGTAGTTCGTCCGCCAGTCCAGCCCTGCTGAGGCCATGAGGCTCCCCGGGTTCGCCTGCGGGATGCCGTACGTGCCGCTCGTGGGGTTCTGCGCGTTCGTCCGCCAGCCCGACTCCTTGTTCCAGAGCTGCACGAGGCACGTGTACTCGGACCCCGTGCCGATCTTGGACGCCGCGTAGGCCTTCGCGCCCGCCGGGTCGTTGACGACGCCGGCCGGGGGAGCAGGAGCAGGAGCAGGGGCAGGAACAGGGGCTGGCGCGGGCGCAGGTGCGGGCGCCGGCGCTGGCGCGGGCGCTGGGGCCGGTGCCGGTGCCGGCACGACGGCAGGCGGTGCCGTCGTCCCGGCTCCGCTGCCGCTCGAGGCGGCTCCCCGGTCCGCCGCTGCGGCGCCCGCCTGCTCGGTGCTGGCGCGGACCGCCGCGTCCCGCCGGGCCGTGCGCTCGGCGTCGGGGGTGCTCTGCCGCAGCGCGGCGAGACGCGAGTAGAGCTCGTCGGTGCGGCTCGTCGCCGACGCGACCGCGCCGTCGGCCGCGGCCTGGGCGGAGGAGGCGGCCGACGCCTCCTGCGCCGCCTCCGTCGCGAGGCGCTCGCGTTCCGCGCGTGCGGCCTCCGACTGGTCGCGGAGCGAGGCGAGCTCGTTGCTGCTCGTCGTGGCGTCCGCCAGCACGACCTGCCAGCGGTCCCCCAGCTGGGTGAGGGTGCCGAGCTGGCGCAGCACCTCGTCCGGGTGGTCCGAGCCGAGCAGCACGCTGGTCGTCGACGCGCCGCTGCCGGCTCGGGCCAGGTGCGCGGCGAGCTGTCCCGCCTGCCGGTGGGCTGCCTCCTCGGTCGACTCGGCCTCGGCGGACCGCGTGTCGAGCTGGTCCGAGAGAGCCGCAGCCGCAGCGAGGGCGTCGGAGGCCCGGGTGCTCGCGCCCTCGGCGACCACGGCGCGCTCGCTCGCGTCGGCGGCGCCGGCCTCCAGCTCGTCGAGCGAGCCGACGACCGTGTCGATCTGCTGCTGCACCGACGCGGCGTCCCCGGTCGGCGCCTCCCCGGCGACGGCGGGCAGGCCGGGGGCGAGCACGAGCACGGCCGAGCAGGCGACCGCGGTCGCGATCGCGGCCGCGGAGGTCGCGCGCGTCCCGGCCGCGCGCGTCCTGGCGGGGCGCGGGCGGCGAGGAGCGTGCATCCGTCGACCCTAGCCGGGGCTCCGGCCCGGGGCGCCGCCCCGAGAGAGGGTCGCCTCCCTGGTCGCCGAGGGGCCGGGTGCTACCATCGCCCTCGGAGCAGGCCGGTCTGGCTGCTGGTCGCCGGTGGTGACAGGCGGAACGCCCCGACACGTGCACGCAGGAGAGTCCCGGGCACGGGGTCGCGGGGCGGGTCCGACCGTTTCTTCCGCTGACCAGACGTGCCGCCGCCTCCGTCGCGTTGCTGCACGTGCGTGTCCTCACGCCGTCCTCGCCGCCCGCTCCCGATGCACATCGATGCCCACACGGGGCCTCGATGCAAAACAAAGAGGAGTAGCCCCCACATGGAGGGTCCAGAGATCAAGTTCGGCGAAGCCGTCCTCGACAACGGCAAGTTCGGCAAGCGCACCATCCGATTCGAGACCGGCCGTCTCGCCCAGCAGGCTCAGGGAGCCGTCGCTGCGTACCTCGACGAGGACACCATGCTCCTCTCGGCCACCAGCGCGAGCAAGAAGCCGAAGGACAACTTCGACTTCTTCCCGCTGACCATCGACGTCGAAGAGCGCTCGTACGCCGCGGGCAAGATCCCCGGCTCGTTCTTCCGTCGCGAGGGTCGCCCCTCCACCGAGGCGATCCTCGTCTGCCGTCTCATCGACCGGCCCCTGCGCCCCTCGTTCGTCGAGGGTCTCCGCAACGAGGTCCAGGTCGTCATCACCGTGCTGAGCATCGCGCCCGACGAGTTCTACGACGCACTGGCCATCAACGCCGCCAGCGCCTCGACCCAGATCTCGGGCCTGCCCTTCTCCGGCCCGATCGCCGGCGTGCGCCTCGCGCTCATCGGCGACCAGTGGGTCGCGTTCCCCAAGGCCTCGCAGCTCGAGGAGGCCGTCTTCGACCTCACCGTCGCCGGTCGTGTCGTCACCGACGCCGCGGGCAACGAGGACGTCGCCATCATGATGGTCGAGGCCGAGGCCACCGAGCACGCCTGGGGCCTCATCCAGGGCGGCGCCACCAAGCCCGACGAGGCCGTCGTGGCCCAGGGCCTCGAGGCGGCCAAGCCGTTCCTCAAGCAGCTCGTCGACGCGCAGTCGGCCATGGCCGCGCAGGCCTTCAAGGAGATCGCCGACTACCCGGTGTTCCTGCCCTACACGGACGAGGTCCTCGCGGCCGTCACCGAGGCTGCCGGCACCGAGCTCGCCGAGGTCTACAAGATCGCCGGCAAGACCGAGCGCCAGGACGCCGACGACGTGCTCAAGAGCAAGGTCAAGGACGCGATCTCGGCCAAGGTCGACGCGGGCGAGCTACCCGCCGAGGCCACCGGTCAGGTCTCCGCCGCCTACAAGTCGGCGACGAAGAAGGTCGTCCGCGACCGCATCCTCACCGAGCAGGTCCGCATGGACGGCCGCGGCCTCGCCGACATCCGTCCGCTCGACGCCGAGGTCCAGGTCATCCCGCGCGTGCACGGCTCCGCCATCTTCCAGCGCGGCGAGACCCAGATCATGGGCGTCACCACGCTGAACATGCTGAAGATGGAGCAGCAGATCGACTCGCTGAGCCCGGTCACCAAGAAGCGCTACCTGCACCACTACAACTTCCCGCCCTACTCGACCGGCGAGACCGGCCGTGTCGGTTCGCCGAAGCGTCGCGAGATCGGGCACGGCTTCCTCGCCGAGCGCGCCCTCGTGCCGGTGCTGCCGTCGCGTGAGGAGTTCCCCTACGCCATCCGTCAGGTGTCCGAGGCCCTCGGCTCCAACGGCTCGACGTCGATGGGCTCCGTCTGCGCCTCGACCCTGTCGCTGCTCAACGCCGGTGTGCCCCTGCGCGCGCCGGTCGCGGGCATCGCCATGGGCCTCGTGTCCGACGAGGTCGACGGCCAGACGCGCTACGCCGCGCTGACCGACATCCTCGGTGCTGAGGACGCCCTCGGCGACATGGACTTCAAGGTCGCCGGCACGTCCGAGTTCGTCACGGCCATCCAGCTCGACACGAAGCTCGACGGTCTGCCGACCGCCGTCCTCGACGCCGCCCTGAAGCAGGCCAAGGAGGCGCGCACCGCCATCCTGAGCGTGCTCAACTCGGCCATCGACGCGCCCGACGAGATGGCCCCGACCGCGCCCCGCGTGATCTCGGTCCAGATCCCGCAGGACAAGATCGGCGAGCTGATCGGCCCGAAGGGCAAGACGATCAACTCGATCCAGGACACCACCGGTGCCGACATCTCGATCGAGGAGGACGGCACGGTCTACATCGGCGCCGTCGACGGTCCCTCGGCCGAGGCCGCCCGCGCCCAGGTGAACGCGATCGCGAACCCGACCAACCCCGAGATCGGCGAGCAGTTCCTCGGGACGGTCGTCAAGATCGCGTCGTTCGGCGCCTTCGTCTCGCTCCTCCCCGGCAAGGACGGCCTGCTGCACATCAGCGAGGTCCGCAAGCTGGCCGGCGGCAAGCGCGTCGAGGCCGTCGAGGACGTCCTCGGGGTCGGACAGAAGATCCTGGTGGAGATCACCAAGATCGACGACCGCGGCAAGCTGTCGCTGGCGCCCGTCGTCGCCGAGGAGGCGGACACCGACTCGAGCGGTGCCGCCGAGCAGTCGAACGACGAGTCCGTCGAGGTCTAGTCCTCGATCGGCAGCCAGCCGGAGCGCCCGTCCCGACCACGTCGGGGCGGGCGCTCCGTCGTCCCGTGGCAGCCCCCGAACTCGGGGTGCCGGATCTCGTAACGATCGGGTGCGGCGGCAGGCGCGCGGCGGCCTCAGCACGTACGCTTGCACCAGGAGCGAGCACGGTGCTCCCGGGCCATCTCAGGCGGCACATCGAGGTGGTCGTCCGGCGTACCCCCGCGACGATCCTCCGAGGATCGTGCCGCGAGGGGCCGGCACCTCGACCGCACGACGCCACGACCACGAAGGGCACGGAGTGACGAACACGTCGGCGGGCATCCCCGGTCCCACCACGCCCTCCGCACCTCCTGTCGACTTCCCTGCGCGCCTCCCCGAGACCGTCGGAGACGCGACCGTGCCCGTCGACCTCGGCATCATCCAGCCCCGACGTCGACTCGGGGTCTCCGACCTTCGGGTCTTCCCCGTCGCGCTCGGCGGCAACGTCTTCGGCTGGACGGCCGACCAGACCGACACCATGTCGGTCCTCGACGCCTACTACGACCACGGCGGCAACTTCGTCGACACGGCGGACAGCTACGCCGGCGGCCGCAGCGAGGTCATGATCGGCTCGTGGATGCGCTCGCGCCGATCGCGCGACGACATGGTCGTCTCGACCAAGGTCGGCAAGGGCGCGGACGCTCCCGGGCTCTCGCCGCGCTCGATCGAGCGCGCCGTCGAGGCGTCCCTCGAGCGCCTGGGCACCGACCACATCGACCTGTTGTACCTGCACGTCGACGACACCGAGGTCGCCTTCGAGCGCACGCTGCTCGCCGTCGACCACCTCATCCGCGCCGGCAAGGTCCGCTGGTTCGGCGGGTCGCACCACTCGGGCAACCGGCTCTACGAGGCGCGCATCGCCGCCGGCATGCTCGGCGTGGCCCCGATGGTGGCCCTGCAGAACCAGTACAGCCTCATGCACCGCACCGAGTACGAGAAGGGCCTGGCACGCGTCGCCGCTCAGCTGCGCCTCGGGGTCATGCCCCGGTTCGCCCTGGCCGGCGGGTTCCTCACCGGCAAGTACCGCTCGCGCTCCGACTTCGCCGGCACGAAGCGCGGCCGCGGGGTCTCCGGCTACCTGACGAAGAAGGGGCTGCGCGTGCTGCACGAGCTCGACAGCGTCGCCTCGGCGCACGAGGTCTCGACGGCGGCCGTTGCCCTGGCCTGGCTCCTGGCCAAGCCTCACGTCGTGGCGCCCGTGGCGAGCGCCACGAACGCCAAGCAGGTCGTCGAGCTCGCGCAGGCGGCCACGGTGAAGCTCACGCGCACCCAGGTGCTCGAGCTGGACCGCGTGTCCGCGTAGCGAACGATCAGCCCGGCGCGTCTCCGTCTGGCGGAACGATCAGCCCGGTCCGTGCGACGGGCCTGGTCAGCCCGACGGGCCGGATCTGTTCGACGGGCCCGGAGGCACCGGCGGGCTAGGCCGGCAGGAGGCGCTCGGCCGTCCGGCGGAGCGCCGCGGACGCCGCGATGGCGTCGCCGCAGTACGCGCCGACGAGCGCACCGTCGAGCGCCAGCAGGAAGTCGTCGGCCGCGTCGCCGGGCATCGGGTGGTCGGCGTCCTTGAACAGCTCGACGAGAGCGTCGGTGAGCCACTCCTGGTGCTCGGCCACGGCGGCGCGGACGGGGTGGGTCGGGTCGCTGAACTCGGCGGCGGCGTTCGCGAAGGCCGAGCCGCGGAAGCGAGGCGACTGCAGCGACGCGACGACCTCGTCGACGACCGCGAGGACGGTCGCGGCGCCGCCCGGGGACGCGGCGACGACGGTCTCGAGCCCGGCGACGGCACGCTCGTGCCTCACGCGGAGGTACTCGAGCACGAGGGTGTCCTTCGCGCCGAAGTGCTTGTAGAACGTGGCCTTCGTCACGGACGCCTCGGCGATGAGGCGGTCGACGCCGACGACGCGGACGCCCTCGTCGTAGAAGAGCCGGTCGGCCGTCGTCAGCACGCGGTCCCGGGCGCCGGGCGTCGTCTGGTCGGCACGGGGCCGCCCCGGGAGACGCTGGACGGCCGGAGGGGGGGAATCGACCGTCACAGCGTGGCTCCTCGAGGCATATCGGCTTGGAGCAGCGCGGGGGACGTCTGCTCCGGGCCGCCGGATGACCTCCGACCAGCCGCCGACGACGAGGCAGGGGGGTGTCCCGTCGACGGTTCCCCGACTCTACCACCGCGGAGGACAGACTGAACCGTCTGTTTGTCCGCACGGCCGTCCCCCAGTTCGGGTGCCACTGCCGACGGTCGGGTGGTGCCGAGGTGCGGTCCCGTAGGCTCGACGCGATGAACGGCCCGGTCTCCCTCCCACTCGACTCGGTCGAGCTCTCCTTCCGCGCGACGGGCGACGCACTCGTGCGGCGCACCCTCCTCCCGACGGGCGTCCGCGTCCTCACCGAGCAGATGCCCGGGGCCCGCAGCGCGACCGTCGGCTTCTGGGTCGCCGTGGGCTCCCGCGACGAGCAGCCCGGCGAGCGCGGCTCCACGCACTTCCTCGAGCACCTCCTCTTCAAGGGGACGGCGACGCGCTCCGCGCTCGACATCGCGGTCGCCTTCGAGTCGGTCGGCGGCGAGCACAACGCCGCCACCGCGAAGGAGTACACCTGCTACTACGCCCGGGTGCGCGACGTCGACCTGGACGACGCCGTCGACGTCCTCGCCGACATGCTCACGTCCTCCGCCCTCGAGCCCGGCGAGTTCGAGACCGAGCGGGGCGTGATCCTCGAGGAGCTCGCGATGGCGGACGACGACCCCGCGGACGTGGCCGGCGAGCGCCTGTTCGAGTCCGTCTTCGGCGAGCACCCGCTGGGGCGCCCGATCGGAGGATCGCCCGAGAGCATCAAGGAGGCGCGGCGCGACGACGTGCACGCGCACTACCTGGCGAACTACCGGCCCCGCGACCTCGTCGTCACGATCGCCGGAGCCGTCGACCACGACCACGTCGTCGAGCGGCTCCAGCAGGCGCTCGCGAGGTCGCCGTGGTCGACCGAGGCAGCCGCTCCCGTGCCCCGACGCTCGACCGAGCTCGTCGTGCCGACGCCCAGCGAGCCGACCCTCGTCGTGCGCCGCCCCCTCGAGCAGGCCACGGTCCTGCTGGGCATGCCGGGCATCTCCGCCTCCGACGACCGCCGCCCGGCCCTCGCCGTCCTCAACTCGGTCCTGGGAGGCGGCATGTCGTCCCGCCTGTTCCAGGAGATCCGCGAACGGCGCGGCCTGGCCTACTCGGTCTACTCGTTCGCCCCGAGCTACTCCGACGCCGGGCTGTTCGGCCTCTACGCCGGCTGCACGCCGAGCAACGTCGAGATGGTGGGGCAGCTCATGCTCGACGAGCTCGACCGCGTCGCCGACTCGGGCGTCACCGAGCTCGAGCGGGAGCGGGCGCTCGGCCAGCTCGGCGGCGCCGCCGCCCTCGCGCTCGAGGACAGCGACACCCGCATGAACCGCCTCGGCCGGGCCGAGCTGTCGACCGGAGAGTTCGTCGACCTCGACGCCTCCCTCGCCCGGCTCGGGCGCGTCGGCCTCGACGACGTGCGCGACCTCGCTCGCGAGCTCCGGTCCGGTCCCCTCTCGACCGTGGTCGTGGGCGACGTCGACGGATCCTCCTTCACGCCCCCGACGACGACGTCGGCGGCGGTCACCCCATGAGTCAGGAGACGACGGTGTCCCACTACCTGTACCTGGTCCGGCACGGCGAGCAACAGGACGCCGAGCACGGGCTCCCCGACGGCCCGCTGTCCGAGCGCGGCAAGCGACAGGCGCGCCTCCTCGCCGAGCGGCTCGGTGGAGTCCCGTTCTCCGCCGCCTGGCACTCCCCGCTCGAGCGGGCGGCCGAGACGGCGCGCATCATGACGGAGCGGCTCCCCGCCCTCGAGTCGCAGCCGTCCACCCTGCTCTTCGACTGCGTGCCCTCGGGCCCGACGGCCGACATGCCGTCCGCCTACAAGCCGTTCTTCGGCGGCGTCACCGAGGACGAGATCGAGGCGGGCCAGGCGCAGATGGCCGACGCGGTGTCCGAGTGGCTGACGCCCTCCCGCGAGGATCGCCACGACCTGCTCATCACGCACAACTTCGTCATCGGGTGGTTCGTGCGCGAGGTCTTCGGGGCTCCCGACTGGCGCTGGATGGGCGTGAACCAGGCCAACGCCGGCCTGACCATCATCCGTGTCCGCTCGGCGAAGCCGCCGGAGCTCGTGACGCACAACGACCTGGGCCACCTGCCCGTCGAGCTGCGCACCGGCCTGCCGGTCGAGCAGCCGATCTAGCTGACGGGCTCGCGGGGCGCCACGGGCTTGGCGAACCAGGTCGTCGCGTTCGGGTTGTCGTTGTACGGCTCGACCTCGCGGTAGCCGGTCGCCCGGTAGAGCGCCCCGGCCGCCAGCAGGCTCTCGTTCGTGTCGAGGACGACCAGGTCCGCGCCCAGGTCGGCAGCCACCTCCTCGAGCGCGGCCATCAGCAGGCGACCGAGCCCTCGCCCGCGGGCCTCGGGGCGCACGTAGACGTGCTTGACCTCGTACCGCACCAGCCCCTCCTCGGTCGGGGCGATGCGGCGGACGCCGCCGCAGGCGAGGGCGTGCGCCGTGCCTGGCTCGGCTGATCCGGCGTCCGCGTCCTCGTCGTCCTCGACGACGAGGAACGACCCGGCCGGGGGAGTGAAGGTCGCGTCCGACGGCGACGCGGTGCGGTAGCTGCCCTTCCCCGAGGGGAAGGTCTCCCGGCGCTCGGCGAAGTACGCCTCGAGCAGGTCGGCGGCGGCGGGGGACGACACGGGGACGGCACGGAACCGGGGCATGCGCACCATGCTAGGTCGGGCGGGCCCCCCGGGCGCCGCCGGGTAGCCTGGAGCCCATGACCACCCAGATCGCCGTCGTCGGAGCCACGGGCACGCTCGGCTCGTTCGTCGTCGACCTCGTCCGGCGCACCCCCGGCCTCGAGCTGCACGCCGGCCTCTCCTCCCGCGACGACCTCGACGACGTGCGCGGCGCCGACCTCGTGGTCGACGTGACGCACCCGGCCGTCAGCCCGGGCATCGTCGAGCACGTCGTCCGGGCGGGCCTGCCCGTCCTGGTCGGCACCTCCGGCTGGAACGCCGAGCGGGTGGCCAAGCTCCGCACCGTCGTCGCCGACGTCGGCGGCCCCGGCGTCCTGGTCGTCCCGAACTTCTCCCTCGGCTCCGTCCTCGCGACGCGGTTCGCCACGATGGCGGCCCGCTTCTACGAGAGCGTCGAGATCGTGGAGGCGCACCACCAGGGCAAGGTCGACTCGCCCTCGGGCACGGCCGTCCGCACCGCCGAGCTCATCGCCGAGGCGCGCCGCGAGCTGGGCCCGGTCTCCGCCCCCTTCTCCGACCAGCGCGCTCGCGGCCAGCAGGTCGCCAGCGTCCCGGTGCACAGCATGCGCCTCCGCGGCGTCGTCGCGAAGCAGGAGGTCGTCTTCGGGGGCGAGGGCGAGACGCTCACCCTGACGCACGACACGATCTCGCAGCGCGCCTACGAGCAGGGGCTGCTCGTCGCCATGGCCGAGGCGCCCCGGGTCGAGGGCGTCGTCGTGGGGCTCGACAGCGTGCTGCCGCTCGACTGATGAAGGGCCGCACCGCGGCGCTCGTCATGGCGCTGTTCCTCCTCCTGTACGTCGTCCTCGTCGCGCAGCGCGCGTACCTCTTCGTCATGACCGGCGAGCCCGTGGCCGTCGTGCTCGGCGTGGCGCTGCTCGTGCTGCCGGTCCTCGGGATCTTCGCCCTGGTCGCCGAGCTGCGCTTCGGGGTGCACACGCAGCAGATGGTGCGCGAGCTCGAGGAGGCGGGCGAGCTGCCGGTGGACGAGGTCCCGCGCCGTGCCTCGGGCCGGTACGAACGCGCCGCCGCCGACGCGGCGTTCCCGCGCTGGGCCCAGGCAGTCGATGACGCCCCCGACGACTGGCGTACCTGGTTCCGGCTCGGCCTGGCCTACGACGCGTGCGGCGACCGCAGGCGGGCCCGACAGGCCGTCCGCAAGGCGTCGCGGATGCGGTCCGCGGCCTAGCGGCTGGCGACGAGCGCGTCGACCGCCTGGTCGACCGTGCGGTGACGGAAGGCGAAGCCGTCCGCGAGCAGCGCCTCCGGCACGACCTGCTGGCTGGGCAGCAGCATCTCACGACCCGCCTCCTGCATCGCCGTGCTGATGACGACCTCGGGCACCGTCAGCGCGTAGGGGCGTCCCAGGTCCTTGGCGAGCCGTCGCGTCAGGGCGTCGCTGGTCGCGGGCGTGGGGCCGGCGAGGTTGACGGGGCCGCTCAGGCTCGACGTCAGCAGGTGCACGATGGCCGCGGCCTCGTCGTGCAGGCTGATCCAGGGCCAGAACTGGTCGCCCGTGCCGAGGCGCGAGCCGAGGCCGAGCTTCGTGAGGGGCAGCAGCGGGGCCATGGCGCCGCCGGGGCCCACGACGACCCCGGTGCGCAGGTGGACGACACGGGTGGCGTCGGGCGTCGGGGCGGTCGCCGCCTCCCAGTCGGCGACGACGTCGCTGAGGAAGCCGCTGCCGCGGGGGCTCTGCTCGGTCAGGCGCTCGCCCGGGCGGTCGCCGTAGATGCCCACGGCCGAGCCGCTGAGGAACACTGCGGGCGGCCGCTCGGCGCCGGCCATGCCGTGCGCCAACGTGGCGGTGGCCGTCACACGCGAGTCGCGGATCTCGCGCTTGTAGGCGGCGGTCCAGGGCAGCCGGCCGAGGGAGGCGCCGCTCAGGTTAACGACGGCGTCCGCCCGGTCGAGCAGGGTTCGGTCGACGATGCCGGCCGCGGGCACCCACGTCGCCTCGCCCTCGTCGCGGGCCTCGCGCCGGACGAGCGCGACGACCGTGTGGCCCGCGGCCACCAGCTGACGTCGGAGCTCGGTGCCGACCAGGCCGGAGGCGCCGGAGACGAGGACGGTGAGGGAGTCGGCGGTCATGGGCCCGGTCTTTCTCGAGGAGGTGCGGCGCAGGGGAGCTGCGCCTCCCCGGGAGCGTAGCCGCGCCTCCTGCCGGTCGCCCGGGCACCGGCCCCCGGGCCTTGGCTGCCGCCGATCGAGGCTCGTCGGTGGTCGGAGGTAGAGTCGTCGCCGTGACTGATGCCGACGCCGTGACCCCCGCCTCCTCGTCTCCCGAGACCGCCGCCGACCCCGTCGAGTTCCGCAGCGACGTCACGGTCGAGCTGGTCCGCTCGAGCGCGCACGACTCCGACGTCCTCTTCGCGGCGCGCGTCTCGACGATGGGCGAGCAGACGCTCGAGGGCGCCCAGGCCTCGGCCGACGGGGCCCAGGCGACCAAGGGCGCCGGCCTGATCAACTACCTCATGCGCGACCGGCACGGCTCGCCATTCGAGCACAACTCGATGACGTTCTACGTGCAGGCGCCGATCTTCGTGTTCCGCGAGTTCATGCGGCACCGCATGGCGAGCTACAACGAAGAGAGCGGTCGCTACCGCGAGCTCAACCCCGTCTTCTACGTCCCCGCCGCGACCCGCAACCTGCAGCAGGTGGGCAAGCCCGGCGCCTACGACTTCCTGCCCGGCACGCCCGAGCAGAGCGAGCTCGTCCGGTCCGAGACCGAGCGCACCTCCCGCGAGGCCTACGCGGCCTACAAGCGCATGCTCGACGAGGGCATCGCCCGCGAGGTCGCCCGCATCGTCCTGCCCCTGAACATCTACTCGTCGATGTACGTCACCGTGAACGCGCGGTCCCTGATGAACTTCCTCAGCCTCCGCACGAAGCGCGAGGGCACGCACTTCCCGTCGTTCCCGCAGCGCGAGATCGAGATGTGCGCCGAGAAGATGGAGGACATCTGGGCCGAGCTCATGCCCCTCACCTACGCCGCCTTCGGCACGAACGGCCGCGTCGCCCCCTGACCGGGTCGACGCTGACCCTCCGAGGGGCGATCCGCGCGGGGCGAGACAGTACGCTGGTCGACGTGTCGAACATCAGCAACCCCTTCGGGCAGGTCCTCGTCGCTCTCGTCACCCCCTTCACCGCCGACGGCGAGGTCGACTGGCCGGCGGTCGAGAAGCACATCGACGACTGCGTCTCGGCCGGTGCCGACGGCATCGTCGTCACGGGCACGACCGGCGAGACCAGCACCCTGACCGACCCCGAGAAGCTCAAGCTCGTCGAGGTCGGCAAGTCGGTCGCCGCGGGGCGCGCCAAGATCATCACGGGCGGCGGCTCGAACGAGACCGCCCACGCCATCCAGCTGTACAAGGCCAGCGAGAAGGCCGGCGCCGACGGCGTCATGATCGTCACGCCGTACTACAACAAGCCCACGCAGGCCGGCGTCCTCACGCACTTCCGCATGATCGCCGACGCGACCGACCTGCCGGTCATCCTCTACGACATCCCCGGCCGAACGGGCATCCCGATCAAGTACGAGACGCTGCTCCGTGCTGCGAAGCACCCGAACATCGTCGCCGTCAAGGACGCGAAGGGCGACTTCGCCGAGGTCAGCCGCGTCATCAACCAGACCGACCTGCTCTACTTCTCGGGCGACGACGCGAACGTGCTGCCGCACCTGGCGATCGGCGCCTCCGGCCTCATCGGCGTGACGGCGAACATCGTGTCCGCGCCGTACCGCACCATGATCGACGCCGTGAACGCAGGCGACCTGCACACGGCCACGGCGGCGCACCAGATGCTCGAGCCGCTGGTGCGCGCCGTCATGACGCACGTGCCCGGCACGGTGGCGGCAAAGTACATCCTGCACGGCCTCGGCCGCATCTCCAGCCCCCGCGTCCGCTTGCCGCTCGTCGGCCCGGAGGACAGCGAGGCGGCGCTCATCGAGGACGAGCTCTCGCACGTCGGCGACATCCCCGGGCTCGACCTCAGCCGCTTCCGCCCCGACCGCAACGCGGCGGCCGGCGGCGCCCTGCCCAAGGTGCACGGCACCACGCGCTGACCACGCGGCACGCCGCTGGCCGTGCCGACGGCTCGGCGCGCGGGTCGACAGAGACCTCGATCCCCGGGGCACGAGCCCCGACCTCGACCCGAAGGACACGATGCCCACGACCATCAAGACCCCACGCAAGCTCGAGGACGGCACGCTCCGGGTCATCCCGGTCGGTGGCCTCGGCGAGATCGGGCGCAACATGACCGTCTACGAGATCGACGGCAAGCTGCTCGTCGTCGACTGCGGCGTCCTGTTCCCCGAGGAGCACCAGCCGGGCGTCGACCTGATCCTCCCCGACTTCTCGCCCCTCCGCGACCGGCTCGACGACGTCCTCGCCGTCGTTCTGACCCACGGCCACGAGGACCACATCGGGGCGGTGCCCTACCTCCTGCGCCTCCGCGCGGACATCCCGCTGATCGGCTCGCAGCTCACGCTCGCCCTGATCGAGGCGAAGCTCAAGGAGCACCGCATCAAGCCGTACACGCTGACGGTGAAGGAGGGCGGGCGCGAGACCCTCGGCCCGTTCGACCTCGAGTTCGTCGCGGTGAACCACTCGATCCCCGACGCCCTCGCCGTCGCGATCCGCACCTCCGCGGGCCTCGTCCTGCACACCGGCGACTTCAAGATGGACCAGCTGCCGCTCGACGACCGCATCACCGACCTGCGGGCCTTCGCCCGCCTCGGCGAGGAGGGGGTGGACCTGTTCCTCCCCGACTCGACGAACGCCGACGTGCCGGGCTTCACCGCCCTCGAGCGCGACATCGGACCGGTCCTCGACGACGTCATCCGCCGGGCGCCGCGCCGGGTCGTCGTGGCGAGCTTCTCGAGCCACGTGCACCGCGTGCAGCAGGTGCTCGACGCCGCCCACGCCAACGGGCGCCGGGTCGCGTTCATGGGCCGGTCGATGATCCGCAACATGGGCATCGCCGCCGACCTGGGCTACCTCGTCGTGCCCGAGGGCGTCCTCATCGACGCCAAGAAGGCCAAGGACCTCCCCGACGACCGCATCGTCTACATGAGCACGGGCTCGCAGGGCGAGCCGATGGCCGTCCTCGCCCGGATGGCGAACCTCGAGCACCAGATCGAGATCGGGCAGGACGACACGGTCATCCTCGCCTCGAGCCTCATCCCCGGCAACGAGAACGCCGTCTACCGGGTGATCGACGGGCTCACCAAGCTCGGCGCGAAGGTGGTGCACAAGGGCAACGCGAAGGTGCACGTGTCGGGCCACGCCTCGGCCGGCGAGCTCCTCTACTGCTACAACGTGCTCCGTCCGAAGAACGTCATGCCGGTGCACGGCGAGCACCGGCACCTCTACGCGAACGCCGCCCTGGCCGAGCGCACCGGCGTGCCGCGCGAGAACACGATCCTCGGCGAGGACGGCGTCGTCGTCGACCTCCGCGACGGGGTCGCCGAGGTCGTCGGACAGCTCGACCTCGGCTACGTGTACGTCGACGGCTCGACCGTCGGCGAGATCACCGACGCCGACCTCAAGGACAGGCGCATCCTCAGCGAGGAGGGCTTCATCTCCGTCTTCCTCGCGATCGACGCCACCACGGGGCGTGTCGTCGTCGGCCCCGAGATCCAGTCGCGCGGCTTCGCCGAGGACGAGCGGGTCTTCGACGACGTCATGCCCAAGATCCTCGCCGCGCTGGCCGAGGCGGCCGAGAACGGCACCCGGGACACCCACCAGTTCAGCCAGGTCGTCCGCCGCACGGTGGGCCGCTGGGTCGCCACGCAGCACCGTCGTCGTCCCATGATCGTGCCGGTGGTCATCGGCGCCTGACCCGGCTCGGCACGAGGCCTCAGCTCGCTCGGGAAGTCATCCCGACGGCTGAGGCCTCCGTCGTCCCCCTCCTCCTATGGTGAGCACGTTCCGTCCGTTGCTCCGAAGGGGGAGTCGCCCGTGCGCGTCGCCAAGACCTGGATCTTCCCGATCCTCCGCATCCTGATCTTCGTCGCGATCGCGGTGGCCCTCGTCAAGCTCGCGTTCTTCGCGGCGCCCGACGCGGCGACCGGCTCCGTGGCGGTCCCGGCTGGCGAGGCCGTCGAGCCCCAGATCGCCGTGGCCGTCGGCACCGTCACGAACGACGTGACGGTCGACGCCACGGTCGAGGCCGACGTCGCCTCGACCGTGCCTGCGACCCTCGCCGGCACCGTCGTGACCGTGGTCGTCGAGAAGGGCCAGGCCGTCGCCGCGGGCGACAAGATCGCGACGCTGCGCTCCGAGACCCCGCAGGAGGCGCTGGTCTCGGCCGACGGCACCGTCACCGAGCGCGCCCCGATCGTCAAGACCGCGGTGGTGACGTCGCCCGTCGCGGGCACCGTGACGGAGCTCTCCGTCATCAAGGACCAGGAGGTGGCCGTGGGCGACGCGGTCGCGAAGGTGGCGCCTCCGACGTTCCACGTCACGGGGGCGCTGGCCGCCGACCAGCTCTACCGCCTGGTCAGCCGGCCGGCCGAGGGCACCGCGTCCATCCAGGGCGGCCCGGCGCCGTTCGCCTGCACCGGTCTCTCGGTCGGCGGTGCCGGCGCCGGCGCGGGCACCACGACCGCCGGCGACACCGGCGACTCGTCGGGCACGGGCGTCTCGGGGCAGTCGGTGACGTGCGCCGTCCCCGGCGACGTCACGGTCTTCGCAGGCCTCGCCACGAAGCTGACGATCCCCGCCGGCGTCGCGACCGACGTCCTCACGGTGCCGCTCACCGCGGTCGAGGGCGCCGCGGGCAAGGGCGTCGTGACCGTGGTCGGCGCCGACGGCACCGAGGAGGAGCGGGAGATCACGCTCGGCATCAACGACGGCACGACCGTCGAGGTGACCGGGGGCCTCGTCGAGGGCGACATGGTCCTCGAGTTCGTGCCCGGCGCCGTCGCCCCGCAGGAGGGCTGCGTCGACCCGATGACCGGAGAGGTCTACTGCTGATGTCGTTGATCCGGCTCGAGGGAGTCACGAAGACGGTCCCCCTCGCCGACGACGCGACGCTCGACATCCTCCGAGGCGTCGACCTCGTGGTCGAGGCGGGCGAGCACGTGAGCATCGTCGGCCGTTCCGGCTCGGGCAAGTCGACCCTGCTCAACATCCTGGGGCTCATCGACGCGCCGACGACGGGCGCGCACTGGTTCGACGACGTCGACGTCAGCGGCATGCGCTCGGGGGCCCGCGACCGGCTCCGCGGCGAGCAGGTGGGCTTCATCTTCCAGCAGTTCAACCTGCTGCAGGGGCGCACGGCGCTCGAGAACGTCATGACGCCGTTGCTCTACGCCCGCGGTCGGCGCTTCTGGCGCCGGCGGGCGATCGCGGCCGAGATGCTCGAGAAGGTCGGGCTCGGGCACCGCGTCGACTCGATGCCGCACCGCCTCTCGGGCGGCGAGCAGCAGCGGGTGGCGATCGCGCGCTCGCTGGTGCGCGACCCGCGCGTCATCCTGGCCGACGAGCCGACGGGAGCGCTCGACATCGAGACGGGGGCGACGGTCATGCGCCTCCTCGACGACATCTCGTCCGACACCGGCGCCGCCCTCGTCACCATCACGCACGACCTGGCCGTGGCGGGCCTCGCCGCGCGGCACTACTCGCTCGACGCGGGCGTGCTCTCGGCCGCGCGACTGGGCAGCGGGCTGGCCGGGGCGTCGGCCCTCGTGCCGGCGGGCGCCTCCGCCTCGGAGGCTCCCTCCTCCTCCGCCCCGGCACCCGTCGAGGTCGTGTCGTGAGCAGTCTGTTGTCGGGGGTCGTGGGAGCGTTCGTCGAGGCCTGGTCCGAGCTGAGGGTCAACAAGCTGCGGGTGCTGCTCAGCCTCATCGGGGTCGCGGTGGCCGTCGCCGCGCTGACCGCCGTCGTCGGGCTCGGCAGCCTCGCCGAGCAGTCCACGCGCGAGTCGTCCGAGAAGTCCGGCGGGCGACCCGCCACCTACACGGTCTCGGCCTACAGCCAGGGGGCGACTCTGCTCGACCCCGCCCTCCTCGACGACGAGTTCCGCTCGACGATGTCGCGCTACCAGATCTCGTGGGCGTCCGAGAACCTCTACACGACGAGGTCCGTCCAGCTGCCCGGTGGCCTCACCGACGTCTCGGCACAGGTCGTCGACCCCGAGTACGGCGAGATGCACCGGGTGTCGATGGCCGAGGGATCCTGGTTCGTCGAGGGCGACGACCAGCGGATGGCCCCGGCGGTCGTCGTGAACGAGGCGCTCTGGGACACGCTCGGCCGCCCTCCGGTCGCCTCGCACCCCACCCTCCTGCTGAGCGGCACGGACTCGGTGACCGGCGTCGTCGTGGGCGTCACGGCGGCGCAGTACGCCGAGGAGGCGCCCGGGCTGTTCCTCCTGCCCTCGGACGAGCACGACCTGGTGCCGCTCTCGCAGGGCGGGTACGCCGAGACGCCGCAGTACGAGATGTGGCTGCCGACGTCGTCCGGCGACCAGCTGAGCACAATGGTGCAGGGCAACCTCGCGGCGGCCCTCGGCGACGACGTGCAGGTCGACGTGAACCGGTCCGACTACGCGGCGTACGCGGGCGACTCCGACCCCTTCAAGCCGATCAAGCTGATCATCACGGGCGTCGGCGTGCTCGTGCTGCTGCTCGGCGGGCTCGGACTCGTCAACATCGCGCTGGTCACGGTGCGGCAGCGGATCCGCGAGATCGGGGTCCGGCGGTCGTTCGGCGCCACGGCGCCCCGGGTGTTCTTCTCGGTGATGCTCGAGAGCGTCGCCGGCACGGTGGTCGCGGGGGCCGTCGGCGTCATGGTCGCCGTGCTCGTCGTGCAGAACCCGACCGTGCAGGGCTTCATCGCCCAGGGGTCGGTCGACGACCTGCCGCCGTTCCCGATCACCGCCGCCCTGATCGGCCTGGGGTCCGCGACGCTGATCGGCGCCGTGGCGGGAGTGCTGCCCGCTCTCGTCGCCGTCCGGGTCAAGGTCATCGACGCCATCCGCTACTGAGGCGGGCGGGCCGCTCGGGGCCCGGCGCGCCGACCACCTCCGGTCGGCGTCGGCGGCGGGCGGTAACCTCGACGGCATGGCCACGCCCACCAAGTCGACAGCGCGCTCGCGCTCGGGGCGCGGCGCGTCCACGGGCGCCTCGGCCGCCCGAGGCGCGACCGCGGCGACCAAGAAGCTCCCCGCCGCGAAGGCGCCGGCACCCGTCGACGAGAGCCCCGGCGTCCTCGTGTCCGCCTGGATGGGCCTGGCCCACCTGACCGGCGGCGCCTTCCGGCTCTTCGGCAGCGAGTCGCTCGACAAGTCCGAGCGCCGCGACGGCGTCCCCTTCCTCCTCGTGCTGCTGGCGATCGCCGGGGCCGTGGTCGAGTGGCTCAACCCCACCAGCCCTTTGGCCGTCGCGTTCGACGCGTACACGTTCGGCGGGTTCTTCGGGCGGGTCGCCTACGCGCTGCCGGTCATCATGGTGCTCTTCGCGGGCTGGCTGTTCCGGCACCCGGCTTCCGTCCACGACAACACGCGCATCGGCATCGGGCTCGGCCTCATGATCGTGTCCATCAGCGCCCTGTGCCACATCTACGGCGGCCAGCCGCAGGCCGTCGACGGCATGCCCGCCCTGGCGAGCGGCGGCGGGGTGCTCGGCTGGCTCGTCGCCTCCTGGCTGGTCATGCTCGCGACCGAGTGGGTCGCGGTGCCGGTCGTCGTCGTCCTGCTCGCGCTCTCGCTGCTGATCATGACCAAGACGCCGCCGAACCGCATCGGCCACCGTCTCGGCGACCTGTACCGCTGGCTCTTCGGCGAGACGACCGCCGAGGGCGGCTCGGCCCCTGCCGGCGACGGCTCCGCCGTGGGCGACGCAGACGAGCCCGACACGCTGCCGTGGTGGCGGCGCACCAAGAGCGGCCGTGAAGAAGACCCGGCCTACGACACTCCCGTGGTCACCCAGAGCAGCGCCGACGACGCCGCGGACCGCCGGGGGCGGGGCTCTCGTCGTCGCGGTGCCGCCGGCCCGGTCTTCGTCGACCACGGCGCGACCATCGGCGGCGACGCCCCGGCCGCAGGGTCCTCGGCAGCGGGCGCCGCGGCAGCCGAAGCCCCGACCGACGTCTACCAGGCCGACCTGCTGCACGACCTCGACGCGGCGGAGGACGCCGTGCGGTCGTTCGGCATCGACGTCCCGCTGCACGACGACGAGCCGGCGCCCACGACGTCCGCCGCGGGTGCCGCGGGTGCCGCCGTCGGCGGTCCCTCGGGTGCGACGGCCGCCACGACCGTCCTGCCGTCCCTGCCTGCGCCCGGCGTGCCGGCCACCACGTCCGCGGCCGCGCCCGGCGAGAGCGACGTCGCGGCCGACTTCCTCGCCGTCGACGACGACGAGCCCGCCCCGCCGTCGCTCGACGTCGAGGACGACTCGCCCGTGGCGCCCTACCGCCTGCCGGCGGCCTCCACGCTCAGCGTCGGCCCGCCCGCCAAGGCGCGCAGCGAGGCGAACGACGAGATCGTGCGCTCGATCACCGAGGTGCTCCGGCAGTTCTCCGTCGACGCCCGCGTCGTCGGCTTCAGCCGCGGCCCGACCGTCACGCGCTACGAGATCGAGCTGGGCCCGGGCGTCAAGGTCGAGAAGGTGACGGCGCTCAGCAAGAACCTCTCGTACGCCGTCGCGTCGAACGAGGTGCGAATCCTCTCCCCGATCCCGGGCAAGAGCGCCATCGGCGTCGAGATCCCCAACACCGACCGCGAGATCGTGTCGCTCGGCGACGTCCTGCGCTCCGGGGCCGCCGCCAAGAGCGTGCACCCGATGACGATCGGCGTCGGCAAGGACGTCGAGGGCGGCTACGTCGTGGCGAACCTCGCGAAGATGCCGCACCTCCTGGTCGCCGGCGCCACCGGCTCCGGCAAGTCGAGCTTCGTCAACTCGATGATCACGTCCCTGCTCATGCGGGCCAAGCCGACCGACGTGCGCATGGTCCTCATCGACCCGAAGCGGGTCGAGCTCTCCATCTACGCCGGCGTCCCGCACCTGATCACGCCCATCATCACCAACCCCAAGAAGGCGGCCGAGGCGCTGCAGTGGGTGGTGAAGGAGATGGACATGAGGTACGACGACCTCGCCAGCTTCGGCTTCCGCCACATCGACGACTTCAACCGCGCCGTCGTCGCGAACGAGATCGTGCTGCCGGCCGGCAGCGCCCGGTCGCTCAAGCCCTACCCCTACCTGCTCGTCGTCGTCGACGAGCTGGCCGACCTCATGATGGTCGCCCCGCGCGACGTCGAGGACAGCATCGTCCGCATCACCCAGCTGGCGCGTGCCTCGGGCATCCACCTGGTGCTCGCGACGCAGCGTCCGTCGGTCGACGTCGTGACGGGCCTCATCAAGGCCAACGTGCCGTCGCGGTTCGCGTTCGCCGTGTCGAGCGTCACCGACTCGCGGGTCATCCTCGACCAGCCCGGCGCCGACAAGCTGATCGGCCAGGGCGACGGGCTCTTCCTGCCGATGGGCGCCTCCAAGGCCATGCGGGTCCAGGGCGCGTGGGTGCAGGAGGCGGAGATCGCCGAGGTCGTGGCGCACGTCACCCGGCAGGCGCGTCCGGACTACCGGCCCGACGTGGCGGCCGTGGTCGAGAAGAAGGAGATCGACGGCGACATCGGCGACGACCTCGAGCTGCTCCTCGCGGCCGCGGAGCTCGTCGTCAGCACCCAGTTCGGGTCGACGTCGATGCTGCAGCGCAAGCTGCGCGTCGGCTTCGCCAAGGCCGGGCGCCTGATGGACCTCATGGAGTCGCGCGACATCGTCGGCCCCTCCGAGGGGTCGAAGGCGCGCGACGTGCTCGTGACCAACGAGCAGCTGCCGGGCGTGCTGGCCAAGCTGCGCGGGCAGGGCGACGACGGGCTCCGGGCGACGGCCCCCGCCTCCTCGGCTTCCACGGCGATCGGCGCGGGCGACTACGGCGACGATCCCGTCGCCGAGATGACACGAGGCTACGACGAGGTCGAAGGCGACGAGGAGTCGGAAGACGCCTGGGGCCTGACCGGCAGGGACTGACGTGACCGACGAGAGAACCCCCGACGCGCCCCGGGCCGCGACGTTCCCCTGGCGGGGACGCTTCGCGAGCCGCGGTGCGGGGCCGGCCAGCACGGCGAACATCGCCAACGTGATCACGGTCGTCCGCATCCTGATGGCGCCGCTGTTCATCGCCTGGCTGCTGATCGACGACGGCGCCGGCGGTCCGTTGCGCATCGCCGCCGCCGTGCTGTTCGTCGTCGCCATCCTCACGGACAGCCTCGACGGCATGCTGGCGAGGGGCCTCGACCTCGTCACCGACTTCGGCAAGATCGTCGACCCCATCGCCGACAAGGTCCTCGTCGGCGGCGCGCTGGTCGGGCTCTCGATCCTCGGCGAGCTGCCCTGGTGGGTCACCGCTCTCATCCTCGTGCGCGAGATCGGCATCACCGTGTACCGCTTCGTCGTCATCCGCGACCGCGTCATCCCCGCGTCGCGAGGCGGCAAGCTCAAGACCGTGCTGCAGGCCGTCGCGGTGACGCTGGCGCTCTTCCCGCTGTGGGTTCCGTTGGGCGACTGGGTGCACGGCCTCAACACCGTGGTGATGACGGCCGCCGTGGTGGCCACGCTCGTGTCGGGTGCCGACTACGTCCGGGTCGCCCTGAAGCACTCCCGTACGTCGTGACCACCGCGGCCGAGGTCGTGCACGAGCTCGACCGCCAGGGGCTGACCGTCGCGGTCGCCGAGTCGCTGACGGGGGGCCTGCTCGCCGCCGAGCTGATCTCGGTCCCCGGTGCGTCCGCGGTCGTCGTCGGGGGAGTCGTGGCCTATCAGACGCCCCTCAAGGCATCACTGCTCGGCGTGCCGGCCGCGCTGCTCGCGGCCCGGGGCGCCGTCGACCCCGACGTCGCCGTCGCCATGGCGGCCGGCGTGCGTCGAGCGTTGGCCATCGAGGGCCAGGCCGCCGACGTCGGCATCGCGACGACCGGGGTCGCCGGCCCCGGCCCCCAGGACGGCCAGGCGCCGGGCACGGTGTACGTCGCCCTGAGCGCAGGAGGCGAGGCTCGCGTCACGAAGCTCGCCCTCGATGGCGACCGCGCAGCCATCCGATCGGCCACCGTCTCCGAATCACTCTCGATGCTGCACGACTGGCTCGCGGGGCCTCGGGAATAGCAGGGGTTTCGGTCTCGTTACATCTCGTGAGTTCACAAGCGTCACACAGAGCTGGCTGGCTACAGTGGCACCCAGTTCGACAGCAGTGTTCCTCACCCACCCCTGAATCCCGTCACGGTGGGTCTTATGTCGCAAGGAGGGGTCCCATGGTTCTGGTCCGTCAAGAGATCGGCGACGTCCTCCGCGACTTCCGTCTCCAGAAGGGCCGCACGCTGCGACAGGTCGCCTCCAAGGCGAGCGTCGCACTCGGCTACCTCAGCGAGGTCGAGCGTGGGCAGAAAGAGGCCAGCTCCGAGATCCTCGCGTCGGTCGCCGACGCGCTCGAGACGCCGATCTCCGTCATCATGCGCGAGGTGGGCGACCGGATGGCCGTCATCGAGGGCCTCAACCCGATCCCCGACACCCTGCCCGACGACATGGTCGCCGAGTTCGACACCGACCTGGTCGTGCGCTGACCTCACGGTCCGACGTGCAGTACGCCTCGAGACGCCCCCGACCCGTGTCGGGGGCATCTCGGCGTCCGGGTACCCTCGACTGATGCGCAAGAGCGAGTTCCGCAGGGCGGTCGACGACGAGTTCGGCGAGGCGTACGGGCGGGTCGTCACCCGCGACCTCGTCCTCTCGTCGCTGGGCGACGAGACCGCCGACGAGGCGATCCGCGGCGGTGTGCCGCCGCGCGAGGTGTGGCTGGCCCTCTGCGAGGCCGAGGGCGTCCCCGTGGGCCGCAGGCACGGAGCAGGGCTGCCAGAGCCGCGTCGCTGACCGCCGTCACGGACGCGCGCGCCGGGGGCCGTCGACGATCAGGTGTTCGACACGCCGGGCTCCGAGTTCGAACGTGCGTTCGGCACGGTGGTAGCTTCCTCCACAAGGGCGTCGACGCCCGAGTGCTCCACTTCCGCCGGGGATCGCGTCTGCGATGTCGGTGGCCGGTCGTAGCGTTCATGCATCGACGTTCCACCGCTCCCGCATCCGTGGGGGCACCAGCCTTGTCGTCGAGACCGCCGCCCCCGGGCCGAGCGCGACGCGACAGCCTACAGGCGCACGGACAGCAACCACGAAGGAGTCACCATGCCCTCAGCAGAGAACCGCGAGAAGGCGCTCGAGACGGCGCTCGCGCAGATCGACCGTCAGTTCGGCAAGGGCGCGGTCATGCGCCTGGGCAGTGACGAGCGGGCTCCGGTCGCCGTCATCCCCACCGGCTCCATCGCGCTCGACGTCGCGCTCGGCATCGGTGGGCTCCCTCGAGGCCGCATCGTCGAGATCTACGGCCCCGAGTCCTCGGGGAAGACGACGCTCACCCTGCACGCGATCGCCAACGCCCAGCGCGGCGGCGGCATCGCGGCCTTCATCGACGCCGAGCACGCGCTCGACCCCGAGTACGCGAAGAAGCTGGGCGTCGACATCGACGCGCTGCTCGTCTCGCAGCCCGACACGGGCGAGCAGGCGCTCGAGATCGCCGACATGCTCGTCCGCTCCGGCTCCATCGACCTCGTCGTCATCGACTCCGTGGCGGCGCTCGTGCCGCGTGCCGAGATCGAGGGCGAGATGGGCGACTCCCACGTCGGCCTCCAGGCGCGTCTCATGTCGCAGGCCCTCCGCAAGCTGACGGGTGGTCTCAGCCAGACCGGCACGACGATGATCTTCATCAACCAGCTGCGCGAGAAGATCGGCGTGTTCTTCGGCAGTCCCGAGACCACCGCCGGCGGCAAGGCGCTCAAGTTCTACGCCTCGGTGCGACTCGACATCCGCCGCATCGAGACCCTGAAAGACGGCACGGACGCCGTGGGCAACCGCACCCGCGTCAAGGTCGTCAAGAACAAGATGGCACCGCCCTTCAAGCAGGCCGAGTTCGACATCCTCTACGGCGTCGGCATCTCGCGCGAGGGCAGCCTGATCGACTTCGGTGTCGAGCACGGCATCGTCCGCAAGTCCGGTGCCTGGTACACCTACGAAGGCGACCAGCTCGGTCAGGGCAAGGAGAACTCTCGCAACTTCCTCCTCAAGAACGCCTCCGTCGCACAGGAGATCGAGCAGAAGATCCTCGCGAAGCTCGGCGTCGGCGGGGCCAAGCCGGTCGAGGCCCCCGTCGAGTCGATCGAGGCGAAGATCGCCGCCCGGAAGGGCGCATGACCTCGCACGACGACGAGTCGGCTGACGACCTGGCACCCGTGACGCCCCTCTTCGGGGTCCGCGGGGCCAGGTCCGGCCGCACAGGCGCAGACGCGTCGAGCCACCCTTCGAGGGGGCCGGCGCCTGTCGTGGGCGACGACGAGCCTGTCGAGCCGTCGGGCGACGGCGCGAGGCGGGATCCGGTGCGCGACGCGGCAGCCGCGCTGGCCGCCGTGACCGAGCACTGGTCGGACGTCCCGGCTGCGGCCGCTGCGTCCGCCGACGAGGCAGAGGCCGAGGAGCCGCCCGAGGACTTGAACGCACAGCGGACCCGGGCCGAGAACGTCAGCCTGCATGCCCTCAGCCGACGAGGAGTCTCGTCGGCGGAGATGGCGTCCCTGCTCGAGGCGCGCGACCTCGATCCCGAGGTCGTGGCCGACGAGGTGTCGCGCCTCGAGGGGGTGGGCCTCCTCAACGACAGGGAACTCGCAGAGAACCTCCTCGAGACGAAACAGGGCCGCAAGGGCCTCGGTCGGGGCGCCGTGACGTCCGAGTTGCGCGCGCGGGGCATCGACGCGTCCGTGATCGAGGAGGTCCTCGCCGAGACCGACGATGCCGACGAGCAGGCCAGGGCCGACGAGTGGGCCGTGAAGCGCGCGAGCTCGCTGCGCGGGCTGGACAGGGCGACGGCCGAGCGGCGCCTCAACGGCTACCTCATGCGTCGCGGCTATCGCTCCGACACCATACGTCGTGCCGTCGAGAAGGCCCTGCCGCGCGGCGGCAGCAGCCGGGGCGGCGTCCGCTTCGAGTGACCCCCCGTCCTACACTGGGGCACCATGTCGACGGTCGGTGAAGCACTCAGCGACGGCGTGATCGCCGTCGTGGGATCGACCGGCACCGGCAAGTCGGCGTTCTCGCTCGACCTGGCCGAGCGTCTCCGCGATGCGGGGCGCCAGGCCGAGATCGTCAACGCCGACGCGATGCAGCTCTATCGGGGGATGGACATCGGGACGGCCAAGCTGCCCCGAGACGAGCGGCGAGGAGTGCCTCATCACCTCCTCGACGAGCTCGAGGTGACGGCCGAGGCCAGCGTCGAGTGGTACCAGTCCCGTGCTCGTGCCGTGATCGACGACGTCCTCGCTCGCGGTGCCGTGCCCCTCCTGGTGGGCGGATCCGGGCTCTACGTCTCGAGCGTGCTCTTCGACTTCCGGTTCCCGGGCACCGACGTCGCTGTGCGACAGCGCTTCGAACGCGTAGCCGAGAGCGGCGGCCCCGGCGCGCTGCACGAGCTGCTCACGCAGACGGATCCGGTCGCCGCCGAGCGGATCGGGCCGCACAACGCCCGGCGGCTCGTGCGGGCACTCGAGGTCGGCGAGATCACCGGTGAGCCGTTCTCGGCGGCGCTGCCCGACGAGGCACGGCGGTGGCGCCCCTCCTCGATCGTCGGCATCGCCGAGGAGAGGCCGGTCCTCGTCGAGCGTCTCGATGCCCGCGTCCGCCGCATGTGGGCCGACGGCCTGGTCGACGAGGTGCGTGGCCTGCTGCCGCTCGGCCTCGCCGACGGGATCACCGCCTCCCGGGCCATCGGCTACGCCCAGGCAGCAGCGCAGCTGCGGGGCGACACCGACGAGGAGGCGGCGATCGCCGAGACGCAGGCGCTCACGCGCCGCTACGCCCGCCGCCAGGTCAGCTGGTTCAAGCGGTACCCGGACGTCGACTGGTCGACCACGGGCGACCCGGCTGCCGTCGAGCGGGCCCTCGCTAGACTCCTCGGGTGACCACGACGCTTCAGTTCACCAAGGGACAGGGCACCGGGAACGACTTCGTGTTGTTCACCGACCCCGACGGCGATACCGAACTCGACGGGGTGGCCATCCGCGCCCTGACCGACCGCCGCTTCGGCGTGGGGGCTGACGGGGTCATCCGCGCCGTCCGCTCGTCCGCGCTCCCGGCCGGCGCCGCGGCGCTGGCGAGCGACCCCGTAGCCGAGTGGTTCATGGACTACCACAACGCCGACGGCAGCCTCGCCGAGATGTGCGGGAACGGCGTCCGCGTCTTCGCGCGCTACCTCGTCGAGCGCGGCCTGGTCGACCTGCCCGTCGGCGGGGCCCTCACGATCGGCACGCGCGCCGGCGTGCGCACGGTGCGGCGAGACGGCTCGGGCTTCCGGGTCGACCTCGGCGCCTGGGCGCTCAGGGACGACGAGCCGACGGTCCGCGCCCGAGAACTCCACGCGGCGAGGCCGGGCCTCTCGCTCTCGGTCGGCAACCCGCACGTGGTCGTCGCCCTCGCCTCCGACGACGAGCTCGACGGGCTCGACCTCTCCTGGGTGCCGGTGCTCGATCCCGCGCCTGCCGAGGGCGCCAACGTCGAGTTCGTGGTCCCGTCCGATCCGCTCGTGGTCGACGGCATCGGTCGCATCCGCATGCGCGTGCACGAGCGCGGCAGCGGCGAGACGCTCTCGTGCGGCACGGGTGCCGCGGCTGCGGCACTCGCCGTGCGGCACTGGGCCGGCACGGGCGCGCCCGACGACTGGGCCGTCGAGGTGCCGGGCGGCGTGCTCGGGGTCCACGTCGCGCCCGGGGCCGACGGTGAGCACGTCTCGCTCAGCGGGCCGGCCGAGCTCGTCTTCAGCGGGGCCCTGACCCTCTAGCGTCCGTCGGTCCCTCGCGCGTGAGCGTCCGTCGGTCCCTCGCGCGTGGGCCCATGGCCCCCGGGCCGCTGGGGCGCGGGCGCGCGGGGGCGCACACCCTATCGTCGTCGTCGTCGTCGCTCGTCTATGCGAGGGACGAGGAGGCGCGACGGGCCCGCAGCACGCGGTACCCCTTGCTCGTCGAGGCCCGCTCCACCTGGACCACGTCCGCCATGGTCGCGTTCATCCACGCCTGGAGCGAGTCGGCGCCGAGGTTCTTCTGCACGACGAGCCAGGCGTCCGAGCCGGGCTCCAGGCGTGGCAGCCAGGTCTCCAGGAGGCCGTGCAGCACCTCCTTGCCGACCCGGATGGGCGGATTCGACCAGATCGACGCGAACACGACGCCGTCGGGAACACCGTCGGGGGTCACGGCGTTGACGTTCTGGAGGCCCGCGGCCCGTGCGTTCTCACGGACGAGGTCGAGGACCCTCTCGTTCACGTCGACGGCCCACACCGTCGCGTCGGGTGACGACAACGCGAGGCTCAGTGTGATGGGGCCCCATCCGCACCCGACGTCCAACAGGTCGCCCGTCGCGGGCGGCTGCGGTGCACCGGCCAGCAGGACGGCCGTGCCCGGGTCGACCCGCTCGGGGCTGAAGACGCCCGACGCCGTCGTGAGCGTCAGCTCTCGCCCTGCGAGGGTCGCCGTGATCGTCCGCCGACGCAGCTCGCTCTCCGGGTTCGGGGAGAAGTAGTGGTCGTTGGTCACGCACGACAACCTACCGAACATCAGCTGCCTGGCCCGTGACGGCCCAGGCTCGACCCCCTCCGGAGGGCTAGTATCACTTCGATGACAGACACCCCCACGACCCCGCTCGACGACGAGCGCGACGGACAGCCCGGCGACGACGTCGTGGCGCGGGTCCTCGAGCGTGCGGCGTCGCGGGCGTCCGCCTACACGATCTTCTCGCCTGCCCAGGCGATCCAGACCCGCTCCCTCGACGGCTCGGGCGACGGCGACCAGTACGACCGCGAAGACCGGGCCGCGCTCCGCCGCGTGGCCGGCCTCTCGACCGAGCTGGAGGACGTCACCGAGGTCGAGTACCGCCAGCTCCGCCTCGAGAACGTCGTCCTGATCGGCGTCTGGTCGCAGGGCTCGCTCTCGGACGCTGAGAACTCGCTCCGTGAGCTCGCCGCACTGGCCGAGACCGCGGGCGCCTCGGTGCTCGACGGCCTCCTGCAGCGTCGGCCGAACCCCGACCCGAGCACCTACCTCGGCAAGGGCAAGGCGGAAGAACTGCGGCAGACCGTGGCTGCCCTCGGCGCCGACACGGTCATCGCCGACAC
Source organism: Frigoribacterium sp. PhB116 (assembly GCF_004364285.1). Classification (GTDB taxonomy): domain Bacteria; phylum Actinomycetota; class Actinomycetes; order Actinomycetales; family Microbacteriaceae; genus Frigoribacterium. Next base: position 1,027,621 of record NZ_SOBE01000002.1, read on the forward strand.
CGAGCTCGCACCGAGCCAGCGGCGTGCGCTGGAGGACGTGGTGAAGGTCAAGGTGATCGACCGCACGGCCGTCATCCTCGACATCTTCAGCCAGCACGCGAAGAGCCGCGAGGGCAAGGCCCAGGTCGAGCTCGCCCAGCTCGAGTACCTGCTGCCGCGCCTCCGTGGCTGGGGGGACTCGATGTCCCGCCAGGCCGGTGGCCAGGTCGGCGGTGCCGGTGCCGGAATGGGCAGCAGGGGCCCCGGCGAGACGAAGATCGAGCTCGACCGTCGCCGGATCCACACGCGCATGGCCCGCCTCCGGCGTCAGATCAAGGAGATGAAGCCGGCACGCGACGCGAAGCGGGCCAACCGCGACCGCAACGAGGTGCCCTCCGTGGCCATCGCCGGCTACACGAACGCGGGCAAGTCGAGCCTGCTGAACCGGCTCACGAGCGCCGGCGTCCTGGTCGAGAACGCCTTGTTCGCGACCCTCGACGCGACGGTGCGCAAGAGCGCCACCACCGACGGCCGCCCCTTCACCTACGCCGACACGGTGGGCTTCGTCCGCAACCTGCCGCACCAGCTCGTCGAGGCCTTCCGCTCGACGCTCGAAGAGGTCGCGGGCTCCGACGTCATCGTGCACGTCGTCGACGGGTCGCACCCCGACCCGGCCGCGCAGTTGGCGACGGTGCGCGAGGTCATCGGCGAGGTCGACGGACGGGACATCCCCGAGGTCGTGGTCTTCAACAAGAGCGACCTCGTCGACGACGACCAGCGGCTGGTGCTGCAGGGGCTCGAGCCGACGGCCGTCTTCGTCTCGGCGCGCACGGGCGAGGGCATCGACGTGCTGCTGGCGAAGCTCGCCGGGCTGCTGCCCGAGCCCGAGGTCGAGCTCGACCTCCTCGTGCCCTACGATCGCGGCGACGTGGTGTCGCACCTGCACGACTCCGGTCGGGTCCTGACGACCGACTACGACGAGCAGGGAACCCGGGTGCACGCCCGCGTCTACCCGAGCGATGTCGCGGCGCTCTCGCCGTTCGTGCGCACGGAGACTGCCGACGCCGTCGAGACCGCGGAGCCCGCCGCCTCCTGAGCGGTTCGCTCCCCGCACGACGAAGCGCCTCCGGTCCGGTCAGGGTAGGAGGCGCTTCGTCGTCCTCGGGACGCGTCAGACCGAGCGGAGCACCGCCACGACCTTGCCGAGGATCTGCGCGTGGTCGCCCACGATCGGCTCGAACGCGCTGTTGCGGGGCAGCAGCCAGGTGTGGCCGTCGCGCTGCCGGAAGACCTTGACCGTGGCCTCGTCGTCGAGCATGGCCGCGACGATGTCGCCGTTCTCGGCGTCCTGCTGCTGCCGGACGACCACCCAGTCGCCGTCGCAGATCGCGGCGTCGATCATGGACTCGCCGACGACGCGGAGCATGAACAGCTCGCCCTTCCCCACGAGCTGGCGGGGGAGCGGCATGACGTCCTCGACCTGCTGCTCGGCGGTGATGGGGATGCCGGCCGCGATCCGGCCGACCATCGGCACGTGGGCGGTGTCGCCGTCGTCGCTCGTCGAGAGGATGCTCGTCACGGGAGCAGCGGCAGTCGTCGCGTCGCCCAGCACCTCGAGGGCGCGGGGGCGGTTGGGGTCGCGGCGGATCCGGCCGGCGAGCTCGAGCTGGTTGAGCTGGTGGGTCACGCTCGACAGCGACTTGAGGCCGACGGCGTCGCCGATCTCGCGCATGCTCGGCGGGTAGCCGCTCTGGGCGATGCTCGCCTGGATAGCGGCCAGGATCGACTCCTGCTTGGCGGTGAGCGCCTTGCGCGGGGGCGTCGCCGGGGCGGTCGCCGTCGCGCTGTGCCGGTCGGTCATGTCTCTCCTGCCGTCGATGTCGGTGGTCGCTGGTGTACTCGTCCCACCGACTGGAACCTATCGGATCACGGCCACTTGGCGAAACACATGTTCGAGTGTGTCGCGCTTGTCTCCGGGAGATGTTCGAGAGAAATGGTTGCGGTCGGGCTCAGTCGAAGATATGTTCGGTACACGTCTTCGTGTCCGGCATTCCCGGCCGAGTGCCGGGCACGAACTCGTACGACAACTCTCGCGGTGAAAGGAACCACCTCATGAGCGCCACCAGCATCAGCAACGACATCGTCGGCATCACCACCGGCTCGGTCGCCCCTCGCACCCGCCTCCGCATCACGCGTCGAGGCCGGCGAGTCGTCGGCGCCGCTGTCGCGCTCGGCGCCGCGGGCATCGTGGCCGCGGGCTTGCTGCTCGGCCCCGGCGCCGTCGCCTCCGACCACGCCGCAGACGTGTCCTTCGCCCAGGTCACGGTCGAGGGCGGCGAGTCGCTCTGGCAGGTCGCGAGCGAGATCGCCCCCACCAAAGACCCGCGCGACGTCGTCAGCGACCTCGTCCGCCTGAACAACCTGCCGAGCGCCGAGGTGGCCGCGGGCCAGACGCTCGCGATCCCCGAGAAGTACAGCCGCTGATCTGGTGTGGCTGGGCCCGACCTGTCCGTTGCGGTCCGGTCCGGTCCGGGTCACGGTGAGGTCGGCACTCCGCCCGCCGCCTACCATGGACTCGTGTCCTTCAGCCTCGCCGACCTGCCCATCCGCGACGACCTCAAGGGGCTGACGCCCTACGGCGCTCCCCAAGAGCGGGTTCCCGTCGCCCTCAACGTCAACGAGAACACCCACCCCGTTCCCGCCGACGTCGCCGCCGACATCCTCGAGGCAGTCGGTGCAGCCCTCGTCGACGTGAACCGTTACCCCGATCGAGAGTTCTCGACCCTCCGTGACTCGTTGGCGGGCTACCTCGGACACGGCCTCAGTCGCGATCACATCTGGGCGGCGAACGGTTCGAACGAAGTCATCCAGCAGATCCTGCAGGCCTTCGGCGGCCCGGGCCGGTCCGTGCTGGGGTTCTCGCCCACCTACTCGATGCACTCGATCATCGCGGCGGGCACCGGCAGCACCTGGCTCGAGGGCGCCCGCGACGAGGGCTTCACGATCACGCCTGAGACGGCGGTCGCCGAGATCGAGCGTCTCCGGCCCGACGTCGTCTTCTTCTGCGGCCCGAACAACCCCACGGGCACACCGCTCGACCTCGACACGGTCCGGGCCGCCTACGACGCGACCGACGGCATGGTCTTCGTCGACGAGGCCTACGCCGAGTTCATGCCGACCGGCCAGCCCACGGCGCTCACCCTGCTCGAGGGCCGGGAGCGCCTCGTCGTCTCGCGCACCATGAGCAAGGCCTTCGCCTTCGCCGGTGCCCGGGTCGGCTACATGGCGGCCCACCCTGCCGTCGTCGACGCCCTCCGTCTGGTCCGGCTGCCGTACCACCTCTCGTCCCTCACGCAGGCGGCGGCCGTGGCAGCCCTCGCGCACGCCGACGAGATGCTCGCGATGGTCGACGACATCAAGGCGCAGCGCGACCGCATCGTCCGCGTGCTGACCGAGCTCGGCTACAGCCCGTGGCCGACCTGGTCGAACTTCGTCCTGTTCGGCGGCGTCGACGACCCGGCCGACGTCTTCCGTCGCCTCCTCGCCCGCGGTGTCATCGTCCGCGACCTCGGCATCGAGGGGCACCTCCGGGTGAGTGCCGGCACCGAGGCCGAGACGACCGCGTTCCTCGACGCGCTGCGCGACATTAGGCTCTCCTCGTGACCGATCAGCCTCGCGCCCGCACCGCCTCCTCGTCCCGCGAGACGAGCGAGTCGCGCATCCAGCTGTCCCTCGACCTCGACGGGACCGGTCGCTCGTCGGTCGACACGTCCGTGCCGTTCTTCGACCACCTCCTGACGGCCCTCTCGAAGCACTCGCTCATCGACCTCGACGTGTCGGCGGCGGGTGACACGCACATCGACGTCCACCACACGGTAGAAGACGTCGGCATCGTGCTCGGCGGCGCGATCAAGGAGGCGCTGGGCGACAAGGCCGGCATCTCCCGCTACGGAGACGCGCTCGTGCCCCTCGACGAGGCGCTCGTCCAGGCCGTCGTCGACGTCTCGGGCCGCCCGTACCTCGTCCACACCGGCGAGCCCGAGGGCTTCGAGTACCACCTCATCGGCGGCCACTTCACCGGCTCGATGGTGCGCCACGTCTTCGAGGCGATCACGTTCCACGCCGGCATCACCGTCCACGTGCGCGTGCTCGGCGGCCGCGACCCGCACCACATCGCCGAGGCGGAGTTCAAGGCCTTCGCCCGGGCCCTGCGCCAGGCCGTCCAGCCCGACGCCCGGGTGACCGGGGTGCCGTCCACGAAGGGCGCCCTGTGACGGTCCGTCCCACGGTGGCCGTCCTCGACTACGGCAGCGGCAACGTGCACTCGGCGGTCAAGGCCCTCGAGCTCGCGGGGGCCGACGTCGAGCTCACGCGCGACCGCGCCAGGGTGCAGGCGGCCGACGGGCTCTTCGTCCCCGGCGTCGGTGCGTTCGGCGCCGTGATGAGCCAGCTGCAGTCGGTCCGCGGGGGCGAGATGATCGACCGTCGACTCGCTGGTGGTCGCCCTGTGATGGGCATCTGCGTCGGCATGCAGGTCTTCTTCGAGGGTGGGGTCGAGCGCGGTGCGACGACCGGCGGCCTGGGCGAGTGGCCCGGCGTCGTCGACGAGCTGAAGGCGGACGTGCTGCCGCACATGGGCTGGAACCTGGTCGACGCCCCCGAGGGCAGCGTCCTCTTCGAGGGGGTGCGCGACGAGCGCTTCTACTTCGTGCACTCGTTCGCGGCTCAGGCCTGGACCCTCGACGTGATCCGCCCGTTCCCCGAGCCCCACGTCACGTGGGCCGACCACGGCGGGCGCTTCGTCGCGGCCGTCGAGAACGGTCCGCTCTGGGCCACGCAGTTCCACCCCGAGAAGTCGGGGCAGCCGGGCATCAGGCTGCTCTCGAACTGGCTCGGGACACTCTGAACCCCCTCTGATCCGACCGCGATCCCCGGCCCCGTCGGCGACAGCACGCGGCACGCCCGCGAGAGAGACACCATGAGCGACTTCTGCACGACCCCTGGCCTCACCCTGTTCCCCGCCGTCGACGTCGCGGGCGGGCAGGCCGTCCGCCTGACGCAGGGCGAGGCCGGCACCGAGACGGGCTACGGCGACCCCGTGGCGGCGGCCGACGACTGGAAGTCGCAGGGGGCCGAGTGGCTGCACCTCGTCGACCTCGACGCGGCGTTCGGTCGGGGCGACAACCGGTCGATCATCAAGAAGGTCATCAAGCAGGTCAAGGGCATCGACGTCGAGCTCAGCGGCGGCATCCGCGACGACCGCTCGCTCGACGACGCGCTGAGCACCGGCGTCAAGCGCATCAACCTGGGCACCGCCGCGCTCGAGAACCCCGAGTGGGCCGCCCACGTCATCGCCGAGTACGGCGAGGCCGTGGCGGTGGGCCTCGACGTGCGCGGCACGACCCTGGCCGCGCGCGGCTGGACGGAGGACGGCGGCGACCTCTGGACGGTGCTCGCTCGCCTCGAGGACGCAGGGTGCGCCCGCTACGTCGTCACCGACGTGACGAAGGACGGCACCCTGACCGGCCCGAACACGGATCTCCTCCGGCAGGTCATGGAGCGCACCGACCGTCCGGTCATCGCCTCGGGCGGCATCTCGAGCCTCGACGACATCGCGGCCCTCCGCGAGCTCGTCCCCCTCGGCCTCGAGGGGGCCATCGTCGGCAAGGCGCTCTACTCGGGCGCCTTCACCCTCGCCGCCGCGCTCGACGTCGCGTCGGTGTCGTGACTGCGGACCGCGGACCCACGCACGCGGCAGACAGCGCCGGGCGGCCCTTCGCCGGTCGTACCTTCGAGCACCACGACACGGCCCACGCGGGCGACGACGGCTCGGCCGACCCTCGCCTCCTCGAGGCCCTGGTCCGCTTCGGCGCGGGCGGGCTGCCCGAGCACGAGGTCGTCGACGCCCTGCGCCCCGCGCGTCTGCTGATCCCGCTCGTCGCGGTCGCGGGGGAGGAAGGGCTCGACGACCTCGGTCGCCGCGTCGACAAGACGCAGGAGCTGTCCATCGTCACGGTGGCCGGCCCTGACGGACGCGCGGTGCTGCCGGCGTTCACGAGCGTCGAGGCCCTCAGTCGGTGGGACGCCGCGGCGCGTCCGGTCCCCGTCGACGCGCGGCGGGTCGCGCTGGCGGCCGTCGCCGAGTCGACCGAGCACCTCGTGCTCGACCCGGGCTCGCCCACCGAGTTCGGCGTCCGGCGACCTGCGCTCTGGGCCGTCGCCCAGGACCTTCCCTGGGTGCCCGCCCACGCGGACGAGGCGGTCCTGCAGGCGTTCCTCGCCGCGTCGACCGACGAGGAGGCGCTGGTCGGGCTGGCGATCTCGCCCGGCTACCGGGGCGCCCGGCTGGGCACTCCCGAGATCGTGGTCCGGCTCGCCGTGCGTGCCGGCCTCGACCAGGGGCAGCTGGGGGAGCTGCTGCAGCGCCTCCAGGCGTCGTGGCAGGCCGATTCGCTCATCCTGGACCGCGTCGACAGCATGTCCGTCAGCGTCGTCCCCGCCTGAGGCAGGTCAGATCGACGGTCGGATGATCGGGTCAGCTCAGCTGGCCACGGTTCAGGTGACCGGGCCGGTGAGCTTCTCGCCGGGGCCCTTGCCGACGGCGTCGGGGATGGAACTGGCCTCGCGGAAGGCGAGCTGCAGTGAGCGGAGGCCGTCGCGCAGCGCGCGGGCGTGCTGGTCGCCGATCTCCGGCGCGCTGGCCACGACGAGGCCGGCGAGCGACGAGATGAGCTTGCGCGCCTCGTCGAGGTCGGTCTGCGCCGCGGGGTCGTCGGCGAGGCCGACCTTCACGGCCGCCGCGCTCATCAGGTGCACGGCGACGGTGTTGATGACCTCGACCGCGTTGACGTCGGCGATGTCGCGGACGGCGTCGGACGGGTGCTCCACCGGGATGCCGACGGGGGCGTCGTCGGGGCGGTCGGCGGGGTGGGTGTGCGGGGTGTGGCTCACGTGCTGATCCTCTGCTAGGCTTCTCCAGGCTCGCAGCGTCTGCTGCGTGCGAAAGTGGAGATTCTCCCACCCGCGCTTGACCGTCACACGAGGTTACCGGGTTGTTGGCACCCCGTTCGATCTGCACCACCCCGAAGAGCGATCCTCGGGGCAGAGCAGGCCGAACAGCCAGGGTGCAGTGCACCGCCGTCGACAGACGGTGCGCGTCGCGAGAGCGACCGGTGTGCGAACCTCCTCTTTCCCTGCAGGCCCTCCGGGTCGGCAGGTGACGAAGCGACGACAGAGGAGTTCCGCATCAGCGATCCCCGTACGAACGACCGTATCCGCGTCCCCGAGGTCCGCCTCGTGGGGCCTGCAGGTGAGCAGATCGGCGTCGTTCCCATCGCCATGGCGCTGCGTCTCGCCGCAGAGGCCGAACTCGACCTGGTCGAGGTGGCCCCCAACTCGAAGCCTCCCGTGGCCAAGATCATGGATCACGGAAAGTTCAAGTACGAGGCTGCGCAGAAGGCGAAAGAGGCTCGGCGCAATCAGGCGAACACCATCCTCAAAGAGGTCCGGTTCCGTCTGAAGATCGACAAGCACGACTACGAGACCAAGCGCAAGCGCGCCGAGGGCTTCCTCGAGGGCGGCGACAAGGTCAAGGCCATGATCCTGTTCCGCGGTCGCGAGCAGTCGCGTCCCGACCAGGGCGTGCGTCTGCTCCAGCGCTTCGCGGAGGACGTGTCCGAGCTGGGCAGTGTCGAGTCCACCCCCACCATCGACGGCCGCAACATGGTCATGGTGATCGGGCCCCACAAGAACAAGTCCGAGGCGAAGGCCGAGGCCGAAGCTCGCAAGGCGGCGAACAAGCCCCCGAAGCACCCCACGTCCGACAAGGCGGCGGCCGATGCACCGGCCGAGCCGACAGAAGAGAGCAAGTAACACATGCCCAAGCAGAAGACCCACTCCGGTGCCAAGAAGCGTTTCAAGGTCACCGGTTCCGGCAAGATCATGAAGCAGCAGGCCGGCATGCGCCACAACCTCGAGGTGAAGAGCGCCAGCCGCAAGGCTCGCCTCAACCAGGACCAGCTGTTGGCCCCGGCCGACGCCAAGGTCGCCAAGAAGCTTCTCGGTCACTGACCGCTGACACGAACGTAGAGGAACAAGAAAATGGCAAGAGTCAAGAGAGCGGTCAACGCCGCCAAGAAGCGTCGCGTCATCCTCGAGCGCGCCGAGGGCTACCGCGGTCAGCGTTCGCGCCTGTACCGCAAGGCCAAGGAGCAGGTCACCCACTCCCTCGTCTACTCGTACCGTGACCGCCGTGCGCGCAAGGGCGAGTTCCGCCGCCTGTGGATCCAGCGCATCAACGCTGCGTCGCGTCAGAACGGCCTGACCTACAACCGCCTCATCCAGGGCCTGTCCCTGGCCGGCATCGAGGTCGACCGTCGCATCCTCGCCGAGCTGGCCGTGCACGAGCCCGCCACCTTCGCGTCGATCGTCGCGACGGCGAAGGCCGCGCTGCCTGCCGACACCTCGGCCCCCAAGGTCACGGCTGCCGCGTAGTCACGACGGCGTCAGCACCACCTCCGGAGGGCCCGGACAGCACCAGCTGTCCGGGCCCTCCGTCGTTCCCCGGGCCGGGTGCGGCATAGTTGTCGCGTGCGCACCCCTCTGATCGACAACCCCCGTTCGCCACGAGTCCGGGCGGTGGCGAAGCTGTCCAAGCGGGACGCCCGTACCGAGACGGGGCTGTTCCTGCTGGAGGGGCCGCAGGCGGTGTCCGAGGCCCTCGCGTTCCGTCCCGAGCTGGTCCTCGAGCTCTACGTCACCCCGACCGCGCTCGAGCGGCACCCCGGGCTGGCCGACGCGGCCGGCGAGGCGGGCCTCGAGGCCGAGTTCGTCACGGAGGCCGTGCTCGACGCGATGGCCGACACCGTGACCCCGCAGGGCGTCGTGGCCGTCTGCCGCCAGTTCCCGACGTCGGTCAAGGACATCTTCGCCGAGGGCGACGACGGCGGGCCGAAGCTCATCGCCATCCTCGAGGAGGTGCGCGACCCGGGCAACGCCGGCACGATCATCCGTGCCGCCGACGCGGCCGGGGCCGACGCCGTCGTGATGACCGGTCGCAGCGTCGACCTCTACAACCCGAAGGTCGTCCGGGCCACGACCGGCTCCCTCTTCCACGTGCCCGTCGCCGTCGGCATCGACCTCGCGAGCGTCGTGGCGCGCTGCGCCGAGGCCGGCATCCAGGTGATCGCCGCCGACGTCAAGGGCGACGACCTGCTGCAGGCGCGGCGCGACGGCGTCCTCGACGCGCCGACGGCCTGGCTCTTCGGGAACGAGGCGCGCGGGCTCACCGACGACGACCTCGCGCGGGCCGACCGCGCCGTCGTGGTGCCCATCTACGGGCACGCCGAGTCGATGAACCTGGCGACCGCCGCCTCCGTCTGCCTCTACGAGAGCGCCTTCGCCCACCGCTCGTAGGTCGACCGGACGGCTCGTTTCGGTTGCGTTACGAATCAGCTGTGAGTTTGACCCCCTTCCGGGCGTCTGTTTGTGTGGACCCATGGAACCCCTCGTCGTGGTCGACCACGTCAACAAGCACTTCGGTCAGCTGCACGTCCTCAAGGACGTCACGACCACGGTCGGGCGTGGCGAGGTCGTCGTGGTGATCGGCCCGAGCGGCTCGGGCAAGTCGACTCTCTGTCGGGCGATCAACCGCCTCGAGACGATCGACGACGGCGTCATCTCGATCGACGGCACTCAGCTGCCCGACGAGGGCGCCGCGCTGGCGAAGCTGCGTGCCGACGTCGGCATGGTGTTCCAGAGCTTCAACCTCTTCGCCCACAAGACGGTGCTCGAGAACGTCACCCTCGGCCAGATCAAGGTGCGAGGCCGCTCCAAGGCCGAGGCCGAGAAGCGCGCCATGGAGCTCCTCGACCGCGTCGGCGTCGGCGACCAGGCGTCGAAGATGCCCTCGCAGCTCTCGGGCGGCCAGCAGCAGCGCGTCGCCATCGCCCGTGCCCTCGCGATGGACCCGAAGGTGATGCTCCTCGACGAGCCCACGAGCGCGCTCGACCCCGAGATGATCACCGAGGTGCTCGACGTCATGGTGCAGCTCGCGAAGGACGGCATGACCATGGTCGTCGTCACCCACGAGATGGGCTTCGCCCGCAAGGCCGCCGACCGCGTCGTGTTCATGGCCGAGGGCCAGATCGTCGAGGAGTCGACGCCCGAGGAGTTCTTCACGGCGCCGAAGTCCGACCGCGCGCGCGACTTCCTGTCGAAGATCCTCACGCACTGAGCCCGGGCGCCTCGCTCGCGACGCTCCTCCTCGTGCCCCCGTCCCGGCTGCCCGCCCGGACGAGGAGGCGCCCCCAGACTCCCGGACGTCGACCGTCGGCCGGGTCACCCAGCAAGGAGAACGACATGCGACTCAGCAAGGGATTCGTCGCCGTAGCCGCAGCGGCCGTGACGGTGCTCGGCCTCTCGGCCTGCACGGACTCGGCCGCCCCCGAGAGCTCGGTCGACGTCGAGGAGGTCGCGGACTTCCAGGACGGCACCACGATGGCTCGTCTGGCCGAGGCCGGCGAGATCACCATCGGCACCAAGTTCGACCAGCCGCTCTTCGGCCTGGACGACGGCTCGGGCACGCCCCAGGGCTTCGACGCCGAGATCGGCAAGCTCGTCGCCGCCAAGCTGGGCATCCCCGCCAGCGGCATCACGTGGGTCGAGACGGTCTCCGCCAACCGCGAGCCGTTCATCCAGAACGGCGACGTCGACCTCGTCATCGCCACCTACACGATCAACGACGCCCGTAAAGAGGTCGTCTCGTTCGCCGGGCCGTACTACCAGGCCGGCCAGGACCTGCTGGTGCTCGAGGGCAACCCCGACGGCATCGAGAGCGTCGACGACCTCGCGGGCAAGAAGGTCTGCACCGTCAGCGGCTCGACCAGCGAGGCGAACATCGCCGAGTACGTCAGCGCGCCGACCGACATCATCGCGACCGACACCTACTCGAACTGCCTTGAGCCGCTCCGCACGGGCGCGGTCCAGGCCGTGACGACCGACAACGTCATCCTGGCCGGCCTCGCCGACCAGAACGAGGGCGAGTTCGAGGTCGTCGGAGCGCCGTTCACCGAGGAGCCCTACGGCATCGGCCTCGCGCTGGACGACACCGACTTCCGCATGTTCGTCAACGACACGCTGCAGGACGCCGAGGACGACGGCACCTGGGACGAGCTGTGGGAGGCGACGGCCGGCAAAGTGCTCGAGACCCCCGAGCCCCCGGCGATCGACCGCTACTAGCGACACCGGCGGGCACCGTGTCGCGACCTGCGCACGGTGCCCGCCACCGCCTCCTGCCCGTGTGGGCAGCCGCCCTGACCTGAGGACACCCTTGTGAACCCCCTGGACGTCATCCCCGGCTTCGACGCCGTGATCGACAACTGGCCCCGATTCTGGGGCGGCTTCGTCACGACGCTGCAGCTCCTCGTCTTGTCGGGCGTCGGCGCGATCGTCATCGGCTTCGTCGTGGCCGCCATGCGGATCTCGCCCGTGGGCTCGTTCCGGGTCTTCGCGACGGTCTACACCGAGGCGATCCGCAACGTCCCGCTGACGCTCGTCCTCTTCTTCTGCGCCTTCGTGCTCCCGTACCTCGGCGTCGGGATCGGCTACTTCCCGCTCGCGGTGATCGGCCTGACGCTGTACACCTCGCCCTTCGTGGCCGAGGCCGTCCGCTCCGGCGTGAACGGCGTCCCGGTGGGGCAGGCCGAGGCCGCCCGCAGCATCGGCCTCGGCTTCGGCCAGACCCTGACGCTCGTGATCATGCCGCAGGCCATCCGCATGGTCATCCCGCCCCTGATCAACGTGATCATCGCCCTGACGAAGAACACCTCGGTCGCGGGCGGGTTCTTCGTCGCCGAGCTGTTCGCCGCGGGGCGCTTCATCGCGAACTCCCGCGGCGACGCGGTCATCACGACGCTGCTGTCGGTGGCCGTGTTCTACCTGGTCGTCACCATCACCCTGGGTCGCGTCGCGGCCCTCGTCGAGAAGAAGGTCGCGGTCCTGCGATGAGCACGAACGTCCTCTACGACGCCCCGGGCCCGAAGTCCCGCCGCACCTCGCGCATCATCTCGGTGGTGGGCGTGGTCCTGGTGCTCGCGCTCGTCGCCTACGTCGCGTACCTGCTGGGCCGCCCGCGTGTCAGCGCCAACGGCGCCGTCACCGCCAGCGTGCTCGACCCCTCGCGCTGGGACATCCTGCTCGACCGCAACCTCTGGCGGAACATCGGCCGCGGCTGGCTGGCGACGGTCCAGGCAGCCGCCGTCGCGTCCGTGCTCGCGGTCGCCATCGGAGTGCTGTTCTCGTTCCTCCGCACCGCACGGACCGCCTGGGTCCGGGTGCCGACCACGGTCGTCCTCGAGTTCTTCCGCGGCATGCCCGTGCTGCTGATGATGCTCTTCATCCTGCTGGTCTTCTCGACGGGCGCCTTCTGGGCCGTGGTGGCAGCTCTCGCGGTCTACAACGGCGCCCTCATCGGCGAGGCCCTGCGCTCGGGCATCGCCGCTCTGCCGCGGGGCCAGCGCGAGGCGGGGCTCGCCATCGGCCTGTCGCCGGTGCAGACGCGCTTCGCGATCGAGTTCCCGCAGGCGTTCCGCCAGATGCTGCCGATCATCCTGGCGCAGCTGGTCGTCCTCCTGAAGGACACCTCGCTCGGCTACATCGTCGGCTACGTCGAGCTCACCCGGCAGGGGCTGAACCGGCTCGGCACGTCCTACGGCAGCACCTACACGTTCACCCTGTTCGCCGTGGTCCTCGTGGTCTACCTGATCACGAACCTCGTTTTCTCGTACGTGGTGCGCGTCGTCGACCGGCGCACCGGCCGCCGCGGCGTCGTCCGGACGAAGGGCGGGGGAGGCGGTCTCGGCGGCCCCGGTCTGCTCGCCCGCGCCGGCCGCCCGAACATCCCCGCGACGACCGGCGCGGCCGGCGGAGGCGGCGGCGGCGGTCGCTGACCTGCCGCACCACCGCACCGACCGCTCCTCCCCGGATCCGCGATCCGCGCCTCCTCGTCCCCAGGGCACGAGGAGGCGCGGGTCGTCACCCCAACGATCGCTAAGCTTGGTTCTCGTGTCAGACTCCGTCCCCATCTCCGAAGAGGCCGTCTCGGCCGCGGTCGACGCGGCCCTCGCCGCCGTCGCGACCGCCGCCTCCGTCGCCGAGCTCAAGGCGGCCCGTGCCCAGCACGCCGGCGAGGCGTCGGTCCTGGCCCGCATGAACGCCGGTCTCCGCGACCTGCCGAACGACCAGAAGGCCGCGGCTGGCAAGCTCGTCGGTGGCGCCCGCGGCCGTGTCGGCCAGGCGGTGGCCGCTCGTGAGGCCCAGCTCGCCGAGCTCGAAGAATCCCAGCGCCTCGTCGACGAGGCCGTCGACGTCACGGCGCTGCCCACGCGGCGCCGGGCCGGCGCGCGGCACCCGCTCGCCCTCCTGCAGGAAGAGATGCTCGACCTGTTCGTCGGCATGGGCTGGGAGGTCAGCGAAGGGCCCGAGCTCGAGCACGAGTGGTTCAACTTCGACGCGCTGAACTTCGACGCCGACCACCCGGCGCGCGCCATGCAAGATACGTTCTTCGTCGACCCGGTCGACGCGCACCTCGTGCTGCGCACGCACACGTCCCCGGTGCAGATCCGCACGCTCCTCGCGAAGGAGCTGCCCGTCTACAACGTCGCCACCGGTCGCGTCTTCAGGACCGACGAGCTCGACGCGACGCACACACCCGTCTTCACGCAGATCGAGGGCATCGCGATCGACCGCGGCCTCACGATGGCGCACCTGCGCGGCACGCTCGAGCACCTGGCGCGCTCGATGTTCGGGCCGGGCGCGCAGATCCGGCTCCGGCCCAACTACTTCCCCTTCACCGAGCCGAGTGCCGAGATGGACGTCTGGCAGCCGAACGCCAAGGGCGGCGCGCGCTGGGTCGAGTGGGGCGGCTGCGGCATGGTCAACCCGAACGTCCTCCGGGCCGCGGGCATCGACCCCGAGGTGCACCAGGGCTTCGCCTTCGGCATGGGCATCGAGCGGACCCTCCAGTTCCGCAACGACCTCAACGACATGCGCGACATGGTCGAGGGCGACGTCAGGTTCAGCGAGCAGTTCGGGATGGTGGTCTGATGCGGGTTCCGCTGAGTTGGCTCGGCGAGCACGTCGACCTCCCCGTCGACGTGTCGCTCGAGCACGTGCACGCCGCGCTGGTGTCGGTCGGCTTCGAAGAAGAAGACGTCCACGTCGGCGACGTGACGGGCCCCCTCGTCGTGGGCCAGGTGCTCGAGCTGCAGCCCGAGCCGCAGAAGAACGGCAAGACCATCAACTGGTGCCAGGTCGCCGTCGGCCCCGACGACGTCCGAGGCATCGTCTGCGGCGCCCACAACTTCGTCGTGGGCGACAAGGTCGTCGTGTCCCTGCCGGGCGCCGTGCTGCCCGGGCCGTTCCCGATCGCCGCGCGCAAGACCTACGGCCACGTGTCCGACGGCATGATCGCGTCGACCCGTGAGCTCGGCCTCGGCGACGAGCACGACGGCATCCTCCTGCTCAGCTCGCTCGGTCTCGACCCCGAGGTCGGCACGGACGCGATCGCGCTCCTCGGGCTCGACGAGGCCGCCGTCGAGATCAACGTCACGCCCGACCGCGGCTACGCGCTCAGCATGCGCGGCGTGGCTCGCGAGTACTCCCACGCGACGGGCGCCTCCTTCACCGACCCGGCCGGCACGGTCGAGCCTGCGGCGGCGGACGGCTTCGCCGTGAGCGTCGTCGACGACGCCCCCGTGCGCGGCCGCCAGGCCGTGGCCACCTTCGTCACCCGTGTGGTCCGCGGCATCGACGCCTCGCGGCCCACGCCGACCTGGATGTCGTCCCGCCTGCGCCTCGCAGGCGTCCGCTCGATCTCGCTGCCGGTCGACGTCACGAACTACGTGATGCTCGAGCTCGGCCAGCCGATCCACGGCTACGACCTCGCCGCGGTCCAGGGCGGGCTGACGGTCCGCCGTGCCGCGGCGGGCGAGGAGCTCGAGACCCTCGACGGCACCGTGCGTGCCCTCCACATGGAGGACCTGGTCATTGCGGACGAGCAGGGTGCCGTGGGCCTGGCCGGCGTCATGGGCGGTTCGCGCACCGAGATGGGCGCGGCCACCACCGACGTGCTCGTCGAGGCCGCCACGTTCGACCCGGTCTCGATCGCACGGACCGCTCGCCGGCACAAGCTGCCGAGCGAGGCGTCCCGTCGCTTCGAGCGCGGCGTCGACCCTGCCGTGTCCGCCCCCGCGGCACAGCGGGTCGTCGACCTGCTCGTCGAGCTGGCGGGCGGCACGGCCGACCCGCTCGGCTCCTCCCTCGACGAGTCCCTCGCGCCCGGGGCGATCGAGCTGTCGCGCGAGCGCGCCGCCCGCCTCATGGGCGTCGACTACACGACCGACGAGGTCGTGGGCGCCCTGCGCGCCGTCGGTTCCGTCGTCGTCGAGTCGGGCGACGGCTGGCAGGTGACCCCGCCGACGTGGCGGAGCGATCTCCGCACGTCGGCCGACCTCGTCGAAGAAGTCGCCCGGATCACCGGGTACGACCGCATCCCGTCCGTGCTGCCCGTGGCGCCTCCCGGGCGTGGCCTGTCCCGCGAGCAGAAGCTCCGCCGCCGGGTCGCGGCGTCGCTGGCCGCCGCGGGATCGGTCGAGGTCCAGGCCTACCCCTTCGTCCGTCCCGACCAGAACGCCGCCTTCGGCTCGATCGACGGTTCGGACACCGGCTCGACGGTCCCTGCCGTCACGCTCGCGAACCCGCTCGACTCCGCAGCACCCCAGCTGCGTCGCTCCCTGCTCCCCGGCCTGCTCGACGTCGTCCGCCGGAACACCTCCCGTGGGCTGGTCGACGTCTCGGTCTTCGAGAGCGGCACGGTCTTCCTGCCGGTCGAGGGCACGACCTACGGCACCGCCGAGGTGCCCGCCGGTGCCCAGCGCCCCGGTGACGAGCTCCTCGACCAGCTGGCCGCCAGTCTTCCCGCCCAGCCGCGGCACCTGGCCGTGGCCGTCGTCGGCGACGCGGTCGACCGCCAGCCGGGCCAGCCGGCCGTCGCCGCCGGCCTGGCCGACGTGCTCGACGACCTCCGGGTCGCCGTCCGCGCCGCCGGGGCCGAGGCCGTGTTCCGCACGGGCCGGCACCCGTCGCTGCACCCCGGGCGCACGGCCGAGGTCCTCGTCGCAGGCGAGGTCGTCGGCGTGGCCGGCGAGCTGCTGCCCGCGGTGTCGGCCGAGCTCGACCTGCCGCGCGTCGTCGCGGTCGCAGAGATCGACCTCGACCGTGTCCTCGCGCTGTCCGACGTCCCCGTCCAGCCGACGGCGATCTCGTCCTACCCGGCCGCGACGCAGGACCTCTCGCTCGTCGTGGGCGTCGACGTCGCTGCGGGAGACCTGCTCGAGACCGTCCGCGAGGGCGCCGGCGAGCTGCTCGAGTCCGTGCGGCTCGTCGACGACTACCGGGGCACCGGCCTGCCGGAGGCGACCAAGTCGTTGACGTTCGCGCTGCGGTTCCGCGCCGACGACCGCACGCTGACGGCCGCCGAGGCGACCGAGGCCAAGCAGGGGGCCGTCCGCCTCGCCGGCGAGCGATCAGGGGCGACGCTCCGCGAGTGACCTCGCGAGGCGCCGCCGCCCTCGATCCTCGACCGACTCGACCATCAGGATGGACACATGCCTCACTCCGTAGCAGTAGCGGGCGCCAGCGGGTACGCCGGCGGCGAGCTCCTCCGGCTCCTCGCCGCGCACCCCGACTTCGAGGTCACGACCGTCACGGCGTTCCAGAACGCCGGGCAGCCCCTCGTCGCCCTGCAGCCCCACCTGCGCTCCCTCGCGCACCTCACGCTCGTCGAGACGACGGCCGAGACCCTCGCCGGGCACGACGTCGTCTTCCTCGCCCTCCCGCACGGCAAGTCCGGTGCCATCGCGGCGCAGCTGCCCGACGACGTCCTCGTCGTCGACTGCGGGGCCGACCACCGTCTCACCGACGAGGCCGCCTGGGCCCGGTTCTACGGCACCGAGTACCACGGAGCGTGGGCGTACGGACTGCCCGAGCTCCTGCTCGGCGCGTCCGGCGGGCGTCAGCGCGATGCCCTGCGCGGGGCACGCCGCATCGCGGTGCCCGGCTGCAACGTCACGGCCGTGACCCTCGGCCTCGCGCCGGGAGTCCGTGCCGGGCTGGTCGAGGCGACCGACATCGTCTCGGTCCTGGCGGTCGGCCCGTCGGGAGCCGGCAAGGCGCTCGCGCCGCACCTCCTCGCCAGCGAGCTGATGGGCTCCGCCTCGGCCTACGGCGTCGGCGGCACGCACCGCCACGTGCCCGAGATCCAGCAGAACCTCCGGCTCGCCGGCGCGCAAGACGTCAGGATCTCGTTCACCCCCGTGCTCGTCCCGATGTCGCGGGGCATCCTGGCGACCACGACGGCGACGCTCGCCCCCGGGGTCGGCGCCCACGACGTCCGCACCGCGTGGGAGCAGGCCTACGCGGACGAGCCCTTCGTCCACGTCCTGCCCGAGGGCGTCTTCCCCCGGACGGCCGACACGGTCGGGGCGAACACGGCCCTCCTCGGCCTCGCCGTCGACGAGGCCGCCGAGCGCGTCGTCGTCGTCAGCGCCATCGACAACCTCGTCAAGGGCACGGCCGGCGCGGCCGTCCAGTCCGCCAACATCGCCCTCGGCCTCCTCGAGACCACGGGCCTCAGCACGGACGGAGTGGCACCGTGAGCGTCACCGCAGCACAGGGCTTCACCGCCGCCGGCGTCGTCGCCGGCCTCAAGAGCACCGGGGCACGCGACGTCGCCCTGGTCGTCAACACCGGCCGCAGCAAGGCCGCCGCGGCCGTCTTCACCAGCAACCGCGCCAAGGCCCACCCCGTCCTCTGGTCGCAGCAGGTGGTGGGCGACGGCGTCGCGGAGGCGGTCGTCCTGAACTCGGGAGGCGCCAACTGCTTCACCGGCCCGTTCGGCTTCCAGACCACGCACGCCACGGCCGAGGCCGTCGCCGAGTCGCTCGGCGTCTCGGCGGGCGACGTCGTCGTGTGCTCCACCGGCCTGATCGGCGTCGGCGACCAGGTCTTCCGCGACAAGGTGCTCTCCGGGTCCCGCGCTGCGGCGACCCAGCTGAGCGCCGAGGGCGGCGAGGACGCCGCCCTCGCGATCATGACGACCGACAGCGTGCCGAAGCAGGCCGTCGTCGCCGGTGACGGCTGGGTGGTCGGCGGCATGGCCAAGGGCGCGGGCATGCTCGCGCCGGGCCTGGCGACCATGCTCGTCGTCCTGACGACCGACGCCGACCTCCCGGCGGAGACGCTCGACGCCTCGCTCCGCGCGGCCACGCGGGTCACCTTCGACCGCCTCGACTCCGACGGCTGCATGTCGACCAACGACACGGTCGTCCTCCTGTCGAGTGCCGAGTCCGGCGTGGCACCGTCGGCGGACGAGTTCACGACGGCGGTCACCGAGCTCTGCGCCGACCTGGCTCGCCAGCTGCAGGCGGACGCCGAGGGCGCCTCCCACGACATCCGCATCGAGGTGGTCGGTGCCGTCGACGAGGACGACGCGGTCGAGGTGGGCCGCTCCGTCGCCCGGAACAGCCTCTTCAAGGCCGCCGTGTTCGGCAACGACCCCAACTGGGGCCGCGTGCTCGCCGCCATCGGCACCACGTCGGCCGCCTTCGACCCCTACGACGTCGACGTGTCGATGAACGGCGTCCGGGTCTGCCACGCGGGAGCGCCCGACGTCCCGAGCGAGACCGTCGACCTCACCCCGCGGGCTGTCCACGTGCTGGTCGACCTGCGCGCCGGCGACGCCGAGGCGACGATCCTCACGAACGACCTCACGCACGACTACGTGCACGAGAACAGCGCGTACTCCAGCTGATGGGCGCACACGAGGTGACCCACAGCGCCGAGCAGGAGCTCGCGGCCGTCAAGGCCGCGACCCTGATCGAGTCGCTGCCCTGGCTCAAGCGCTTCTCCGGCAAGGTCGTGGTCGTGAAGTTCGGCGGGAACGCGATGGTCGACGAGGCGCTCGGCCGTGCCTTCGCCGAGGACATGGTCTACCTGCGGCTGGCCGGCCTGTACCCGGTGGTCGTCCACGGAGGCGGTCCGCAGATCTCCGCGGCCCTCGCGACCGCGGGCATCCCGAGCGACTTCCGCGGCGGGTACCGCTACACGAGCACCGAGGCCATCGCCGTCGTCCGTGACGTCCTGGCCGGTGACGTCGCGCAGCAGATCGTCGGGCTCGTCAACGAGCACGGCGACCTGGCCCGCAGCGTGTCCGGCGAGGGATCGACGCTGTTCCGCGGTCGTCGCCGCGGCACCGTCGTCGACGGCGAGGCCGTCGACCTCGGGCACGTGGGCGACGTCGTCGACGTCGACCCGTCGTCGGTGCTCGCCGAGATCGAGGCAGGACGCATCCCGGTCGTGTCGTCGCTCGCCGTCGACGAGGGCGACGAGGGGTCGCTGCTGAACGTGAACGCCGACGCCGCGGCCGCCGCGCTCGCCGTGGCGCTCCGGGCGACCAAGCTCGTCGTGCTCACCGACGTCTCGGGCCTCTACTCCGACTGGCCGAACCGTGACTCGCTGGTCGCCGCCATCACCGTGTCGGCGCTCACCGACATGCTCCCGACGCTCGAGTCGGGCATGATCCCCAAGATGACGGCTTGCCTCGACGCGGTCGTCGGCGGCGTCGGGGGAGCGACCATCATCGACGGCCGCATCCCGCACTCCATCCTCCTCGAGGTCTTCACCCAGCGCGGGTCGGGCACCGAGGTCGTCCCCGACGACAGGGCCGCCGCCTACGGCGCACCCGTCGTCGACTCGTTCCCGATCACCCCGGTCGGCGACGTCAGCACCCCGCAGGAAGGACAGTCGTGACCACCACCCAGACCCCAGCCGGACACGACGAGCGCCGCGACTGGCAGAGCCGGTTCGGCGACGCGTTCATGCGCTCGCTGGCCACCCCGAAGGTGATGCTCGAGCGCGGCGAGGGCTGCGCTGTGTGGGACGTCGACGGCAAGCGCTACCTCGACTTCCTCGCCGGCATCGCCGTCAACGCCCTCGGCCACGCGCACCCCGTGCTCGTCGAGGCGATCGCCCGACAGGCCGGCGCGCTCGTCCACGTCTCGAACTACTTCGCGACCGAGCCTCAGCTGGCCCTGGCCGAGCGCCTCCTCCGCATCAGCGGCGCGGGCGACCAGGGTCGCGTCTACTTCGCGAACAGCGGTGCCGAGGCCAACGAGGCCGCGTTCAAGCTGGCACGGCTCAACCGCGGCGACGGACGCCGCACGCGGATCCTCGCCCTGCAGAACTCGTTCCACGGGCGCACCATGGGCGCACTCGCCCTCACCGGCAAGCCCGCGCTCCGCGGTCCCTTCGAGCCGATGGTGGCGGGCGTCGAGCACATCGACACGACGCTCGAGGCGCTCGAGGCCGCGATGGGCGACGACGTCGCGGCTCTCTTCGTCGAGCCGATCAAGGGCGAGGCCGGCGTGCTCGACCTCCCCGTCGGGTTCCTCGAGAGGGCCCGTGAGCTGACCCGCGAGCACGGAGCGCTCCTCGTCCTCGACGAGATCCAGACGGGCATCGGCCGCACCGGCTCCTGGTTCGCCTTTCAGCAGTTCGACGTCGTGCCCGACGCGATCACGGTCGCCAAGGGTATCGCCGGGGGAGTGCCCATCGGCGCGCTCGTCACCTTCGGCGCCGCCTCCGACCTGTTCGAGGCCGGCCAGCACGGCAGCACGTTCGGCGGGAACCCGCTGGCCACGGCTGCTGCAGACGCGGTCCTCGGCGAGATCGAGCGTGCCGGCCTCGTCGAGGCCGCCGTGGTCCGAGGCGCCCAGATCCGTGCCGCCGTCGAGGCGATGGACTCGCCGCTCGTCGCCGGCGTCCGCGGGCAGGGCCTGCTGATCGGCATCGGCCTGACCCAGCCGATCGCCGCCGAGATCTCGGCGCGGTGCCTCGAGGCAGGCCTGATCGTGAACGCCCCCAACGACTCCAGCATCCGTCTCGCTCCTCCGCTCATCGTGGGCGACGCCGAGATCGCCGAGTTCTCCGCCCTCTTCTCCCGCGTCCTGAAAGGTCTCGAATGACCCGCCACTTCCTCCGCGACGACGACCTCAGCCCCGCTGAGCAGCTCGAGGTCCTCGACCTCGCCGACGCCCTCAAGCGCGACCGCTGGTCGCAGCGACCCCTCGAGGGCCCGCAGACGGTCGCCGTGATCTTCGACAAGTCGTCCACCCGCACCCGGGTCTCGTTCGCGGTCGGCATCGCCGACCTCGGCGGCAGCCCGCTCGTGATAGCGACCGCGAACAGCCAGCTGGGCGGCAAGGAGACGCCGTCCGACACCGCACGCGTCCTCGAGCGCATGGTCGCGGCGATCGTCTGGCGCACCTACGCCCAGTCCGGCCTGGAGGAGATGGCGGCCGGCACGACCGTCCCGGTCGTCAACGCGCTGAGCGACGACTTCCACCCCTGCCAGCTGCTGGCCGACCTGCAGACCATCCGCGAGGTGAAGGGCACGCTCGCGGGCCTCTCCGTCGCCTTCGTCGGCGACGGCCGGAGCAACATGGGCCAGTCGTACCTGCTGGCCGGCGCCACCGCCGGCATGCACGTCCGCATCGGCTCGCCGGCGGGCTTCCAGCCCGAGCAGCACGTCGTCGACGACGCGGCCGCGATCGCCGCGACGACCGGCGGATCCGTCCAGGTCGTCGACGACGCCGCGGCCGCGGTCGCGGGCGTCGACGTCGTCGTCACCGACACCTGGGTCTCCATGGGCAAGGAGGACGAGAAGGACGAGCGCGTCGCCGTCTTCGGCGGCTTCAAGGTCGACCAGGCGCTCATGGCGCAGGCGGCCGACGACGCGATCTTCCTGCACTGCCTCCCCGCCGACCGCGGGTACGAGGTCGACGCCGACGTCATCGACGGCCCGACCAGCGTCATCTGGGATGAAGCGGAGAACCGCGTCCACGCCCAGAAGGCGCTCCTCACCTGGCTGCTCTCGCACTGAGGCAGCAGCGGCGAGCCAGCAGCACCGAGCTCGCAGCACCGGCCGCCCGGCCACGAGGCCGGGCGGCCTCCCGATAAGATCACCCACACACCACACTCAAGGAGAACCATGGCGGAACGCGTCGTCCTCGCATACTCCGGAGGTCTCGACACCTCCGTCGGCATCGGCTGGCTCGCTGACGCGACCGGCAAGGAGGTGGTCGCCCTCGCCGTCGACGTCGGACAGGGCGGCGAGGACATGGACGACATCCGTCAGCGTGCCCTCGACTGCGGTGCCGTCGAGTCGGTCGTCGTCGACGCCAAGGAGGAGTTCGGGCGCGACTACCTGATGCCCGCCCTCAAGGCCAACGCGATGTACCAGAAGACCTACCCGCTGGTCTCGGCCCTCAGCCGCCCGCTGATCGCGCGCCACCTCGCCCGTGTCGCGAAGGAGCTCGGCGCCGACAGCGTCGCGCACGGCTGCACCGGCAAGGGCAACGACCAGGTCCGTTTCGAGGCGGCCGTGGCCGCGCTCGCGCCCGACCTGACGAGCATCGCGCCCGTCCGCGACCTCGCCCTCACCCGCGACAAGGCGATCATCTACGCCGAGCAGCACTCGCTGCCGATCCGCCAGAGCGCGGCGAACCCCTACTCGATCGACAAGAACGTCTGGGGCCGCGCGGTCGAGACGGGCTTCCTCGAGGACCCGTGGAACCCGCCGATCGAAGACCTGTACGAGTACACGCAGGATCCTTCGGTCATCAAGGACGCCGACGAGGTCGTCATCACCTTCCAGGCCGGCGTGCCCACCGCGATCGACGGCGTCTCGTACACGCCGCTCGGCATCGTGCAGAAGATGAACGAGCTCGCGGGCGCGCACGGCGTCGGCCGCATCGACGTCGTCGAAGACCGTCTCGTCGGCATCAAGAGCCGCGAGGTCTACGAGGCTCCGGGTGCCGTGGCGCTGATCCAGGCGCACGAGGCGCTCGAGGCGCTCACGATCGAGCGCGACCTCGGTCGCTACAAGCGCGGCGTCGAGGCCGAGTGGTCCAACCTCGTCTACGACGGCCTGTGGTTCTCGGGCCTGAAGCGCTCGCTCGACGTCTTCATCGACGACACGCAGAAGTACGTCTCGGGCGAGATCCGCCTCAAGCTGCAGGGTGGCCGCGCGGTCGTCACCGGCCAGCGGAGCGACCAGAGCCTGTACGACTTCGACCTCGCGACCTACGACACGGGCGACACGTTCGACCAGTCGCTGTCCAAGGGCTTCATCGAGATCTGGTCGCTGCCGAGCAAGATCTCGGCGCGTCGCGACCTGGCGCAGCAGTAGTGGCCGACGCGACCCCGGGCCAGAACCAGCGGGCGGGGGAGGCGGGCGCCCTGTGGGGAGGCCGCTTCGCCTCCGGCCCCGCCCCCGAGCTCGCTGCCTTGAGCAAGTCGACGCAGTTCGACTGGCAGCTCGCGCCGTACGACATCGCGGGGTCACGGGCGCACGCCCGTGCCCTCGCGGCCGCGGGGTACCTCGACGGCGCTGAGCTCGACGCCATGGTCGCCGCCCTCGACCAGCTCGAGGGCGACGTCGCCGACGGCTCGTTCGTGGCGGCGGAGTCCGACGAGGACGTGCACTCGGCGCTCGAGCGCGGCCTGATCGGCATCGCCGGCGCCGAGCTCGGCGGCAAGCTCCGCGCGGGCCGCAGCCGCAACGACCAGATCGCCACGCTCGTGCGTCTCTACCTGCGTGACCACGGTGCGGCGATCGGCCGTCTCGTGGTCGGGCTCGTCGACGCGATCGCCTCGCAGGCCTCGGCTCATCCCGATGCCGTGATGCCCGGGCGCACGCACCTGCAGCACGCGCAGCCCGTCCTGCTCGCGCACCACCTCCTCGCCCACGCCTGGCCCCTGGTCCGCGACCTCGAGCGCCTGCGCGACTGGTCGCGTCGTGCGTCGGCGTCGCCCTACGGCGCCGGCGCCCTGGCGGGCAGTTCGCTCGGCCTCGACCCGATGCTCGTCGCGACCGAGCTCGGCTTCGAGCGCACCACCGAGAACAGCATCGACGCGACGGCCAGCCGCGACGTCGTGGCCGAGTTCGCCTTCGTGGCGGCCTCGATCGGCATCGACCTGTCGCGCCTCGCCGAGGAAGTGATCCTGTGGTCGACGCGGGAGTTCGGCTTCGTGAAGCTGCACGACTCGTTCTCGACCGGGTCGTCGATCATGCCCCAGAAGAAGAACCCGGACATCGCCGAGCTCGCCCGGGGCAAGTCGGGGCGGCTGATCGGCAACCTCACGGGCCTCCTGGCGACGCTCAAGGGCCTCCCGCTCGCGTACAACCGCGACCTGCAGGAGGACAAGGAGCCGGTGTTCGACTCGGTCACCCAGCTCGAGGTGCTGCTGCCTGCGTTCACGGGCATGATCGCCACGCTCGAGTTCGACGAGGCCCGCATGGCCGAGCTCGCGCCGCAGGGCTTCTCGCTCGCGACGGACGTGGCCGAGTGGCTCGTCCGCCAGGGAGTGACGTTCCGTGACGCCCACGAGATCAGCGGCGAGCTGGTTCGGTTCTGCGAGCAGCACGGGCTGGAGCTCGACGAGCCGACCGACGCGCAGTACGCCGAGGTGTCGTCGCACCTCACCCCCGAGATCCGTGCGGTCCTGACCGTGCGCGGCTCGATCGGCAGCAGGCAGGGCGTCGGCGGGACGGCTCCCGAGCGCGTCGCCGAGCAGCTGGCCGAGCTGACCGAGCGCGTCGCGCACCTGGTCCGCGACCTCGACCCGGTCTCGGCGTGACCGAGCCGCGTCGACCGCGGACCCCGCGTGCCTGGCTGCTGCCCGCGGTCGTCGCGGTGTGCGTCGTCGTCCTCGTCGCGGTCGTCGTGATCGCGACCGCCTCGGGCCAGCGGTTCTTCTGAACGAGGTGGCCCGGCTGCTGACGCGGCCGGCCCTCGAGGTGGGCCCGCTCCTCCTCGGCTCGGTGTTCCGGGTCGGGGAGGTGGCGGTCAGGCTCACCGAGGTCGAGGCGTACCACGGCCAGGGACAGGATCCCGGGTCGCACGCGCACCGCGGGCCGACGCCGCGGAACTCGAGCATGTTCCGCGAGGGCGGGACCCTCTACGTGTACCTGTCCTACGGGATCCACCGGTGCGTCAACATCGTCTGCGGCCCCGAGGGCTACGCCTCGGGGCTGCTGCTCCGCGCGGGCGAGGTCGTCGACGGTCTCGACGTCGCTCGGTCGCGCCGGGCATCCGCCCGGAACGACGCCGAGCTGGCGAAGGGACCCGGGAGGCTCGGGTCGGCACTCGACATCGGTCTCGACGACGACGGCAGCACCCTGGGCACCGGGCGGTTCTCCCTCGAGCTGCCGGCCGGGCCCGTCGGCGAGGTCGTCGCCGGTCCGCGCGTCGGGGTCTCCGGCCGCGCCGGGACCGACGAGTTCCCGTGGCGGTTCACGCTCGCGGGCGAGCCGTCGGTCTCGGCCTGGCGGCCCGCGGTCCGGCGCGGCGGCGGCACGTCCGCACGCTGATACCGTTCTCGGGTGAGCAGCGAAACCACGGCCGACGTCCTCGCCGGCCAGGCCAACGACCCCACGTTCGACGACGTCTGGGACGAGCTGCAGTGGCGCGGCCTGGTCCACGTCTCGACCGACGCCGAGGCGCTGAAGTCCGTGCTCGCCGGCCCGCCGATCACGTACTACTGCGGCTTCGATCCGACCGCGCCGAGCCTGCACCTCGGCAACCTCGTGCAGCTGCTGCTGATGCGTCGCCTCCAGCTGGCCGGACACCGGCCGCTCGGGCTCGTCGGCGGTTCGACCGGCCTGATCGGCGACCCGCGTCCGACGGCCGAGCGCACCCTGAAGACACCCGAGCAGACCGCCGAGTGGGTGACGCGGATCCGCGTGCACGTCGAGAAGTTCCTCGCAGCCGAGGGGGAGAACGGCCTCCGGGTCGTGAACAACCTCGACTGGACGGCGCCCCTGTCGGCGATCGAGTTCCTCCGTGACATCGGCAAGAACTTCCGGGTGGGCACGATGCTCAAGAAGGACGCGGTGAGCGCCCGCCTGAACTCGGACGCCGGCATCAGCTACACCGAGTTCAGCTACCAGATCCTGCAGGGCCTGGACTTCCGTGAGCTCTACCGCCAGCACGAGTGCGTGCTGCAGACGGGGGGCAGCGACCAGTGGGGCAACCTCACCAGCGGCACCGAGCTGATCCGTCGCACCGAGGGAGTCGCGGTGCACGCCATCGGGACCCCGTTGATCACCAACAGCGACGGCACCAAGTTCGGCAAGAGCGAGGGCAACGCCGTCTGGCTCGACCCCGAGCTGACGAGCCCTTACGCGATGTACCAGTTCTGGCTCAACACCGACGATTCCGATGTCGTGTCCCGGCTGCGGGTGTTCACGTTCCTCGACCGAGCGGCGATCGAGTCGCTCGAGCGAGCGGTGGCCGACGAGCCGTTCCGGCGGGAGGCGCAGCGCACGCTCGCGTGGGAGGTCACCCGACTGGTCCACGGCGAGGCCGCCACGCAGTCGGCGATCGACGCGGCCGCCGCTCTCTTCGGCCAGGGCGACCTCGGTGTCCTGGACGAGGACACCCTCCGCAGCGCGGTCGCCGAGCTCCCGTCCGCGGAGGCGGACTGGACCACCACGGTGGCGCAGGCACTGGTGGCCACCGGGTTGTCGGCATCTCTGGGTGCCGCCCGCCGGAGCACCGGCGAGGGCGGGGTCTACCTGAACAACGTCCGCGTGGTCGACGCCGATGCTCCGGTGGGGGAGTCCACCCTGGCCGGCGGCACTGTCGTGCTCCGTCGCGGCAAGAAGACCCTGGCCGGCGTGACGGTCCGCTGACCCGCCCTGCTCCGTGACGACGAAGGCCCGCCCCTCTCAGGGGCGGGCCTTCGTGCATGCGGTGATCGAGAGGCGCGTTTCGCGAGTCCAGTCGCGTCGCTGATCGTGCCCCTGGAGGCCGTGTGCGGCCTTCTGGCGGCCGATCAGGGCCCGCACCCTTGATTTTCCGGGGTTCGACGTTGCGACACGCCCGGGATGCGGCAGGGTTTGGACGATGTGCCTGGTGTGCCTGTAATGTTTCCTCTTGTCACCACGGAGGTGCGGCGGAGCG
>NZ_SOBE01000003.1 GCF_004364285.1 Frigoribacterium sp. PhB116
CGCTCCGCCGCACCTCCGTGGTGACAAGAGGAAACATTACAGGCACACCAGGCACATCGTCCAAACCCTGCCGCATCCCGGGCGTGTCGCAACGTTGATCCCCGGAAAATCAAGGGTCGAGGCCGCGTTCGGCCGTCTGGGCCCGGCACAGGGCGTCCCAGGCCGTGGTGAGGATCGCGATCGACCGCCCGGATCGACCCGATCGCTCGGCCGCGCCGAGAGACGAGGGGACTGGGACGAGGGGCGAGGGGCGAGGTCGTCAGCCGAGCGGCAACGCGAGGACGACGAGCAGCGAGACCCCGGCGACGAAGACCCAGGAGCCGAGCCCGACGAGGACGGCGCGACCACCGGTGCGGGCGAGACGCTCGAGCCGGACGCTCGACCCGAGCCCGACGAGTGCCAGGCCGAGCAGGACGGTCTGGACGGTGTCGGCTCCGGTGACTACCGCCTCCGGCAGGTCGACCAGGGTGCGCAGCACGACCGCGGCGAGGAAGCCGACCACGAACAGGGGCACCAGGGGCGGCCGGGTGCCGGCGTCGCCTCCCCCGCGGCGGACCACCGCAGACGTGATCGCGACCACGGGGGCGAGCATCACCACCCGTGTGAGCTTGACCACCACGGCGATCGCGAGTGCCGAGGCACCGGCGGTCTGGGCGGTCGCGACCACCTGGCCCACGTCGTGGACGCTGGCGCCGGTCCATGCGCCGAACTGCACCGGCGTCAGTCCGAGCGCCGACCCGAGCGCGGGGAGGACGGCGATCGCCGCGGTGCCGCACAGGGTGACGAGGGCCACGGGGGTAGCGGCGTCCTTGCCGCGGTCGCGGGTCACCGCCGACATCGCGCCGATCGCCGACGCCCCGCAGATCGAGAAGCCGGCCGCGAGCAGGAGGGGCTGGTCGCCGGGGAGTCTCGCCCACCTCCCGAGCTGCCAGGTCACCAGGAACGTCGCGACCAGGATCCCGACGACGCTGAGCACCGTCGCCCAGCCGAGCCCGGCCACGTCGACCAGGCTGAGCTTGAGCCCGAGCAGCACGACCCCGATGCGGAGCAGCCGCTTGGCCGAGAGCGTCAGCCCGGGTGCGAGCACCCCGTCGAGCGTCGGCCGGAACGCGGGGACCTGGCCGAGGACGATGCCGAGGACGACGCAGCCGGTGAGGATCGGGACCGCCGGCAGCACCAGGTGCACGAGCCAGGCGACCCCGAGCACCGCGGCCGCGAGACCGATCCCGGGGAGGACCCGTCGCCGCGGAGGCGCGGCGGACGGTGCCGGGGTCGTCACCGACGGCGCCTAGACGCGGTTCTTGGCGGGGTTGATCAGCGAGCCGATGCCCGAGATCGCGACCTCGACGGTCTCGCCCGCGGTGAACGGGCCGATCCCGGCGGGAGTGCCGGTGAGGATCACGTCGCCGGGCAGGAGCGTGAACACGTCGGTCACGTACTCGATCAGCTCGGGGATCTTGTGGATCATCTGCATCGTCGACTCGCGCTGCTTGACCTCGCCGTCGACGCGGGTCTCGATGGTCGCGTCGCTCCAGTCGAACTCGTTCTCGATGTACGGGCCGAGCGGCAGGAACGTGTCGTAGCCCTTCGCCCGCGTCCACTGGCCGTCGGCCGACTGGACGTCGCGGGCGGTGACGTCGTTCGCGATCGTGTAGCCGAAGACCACGTCCTGGTAGTCCTCGGCCTTGACGCGCTTGGCGATCGAGCCGATCACGATGGCGAGCTCGCCCTCGAAGTCGACCTGACCGATGTCCGGCGGCAGCTGGATCGAGTCGCCGAAGCCGATGACCGTCGTGTTCGGCTTCAGGAACAGCAGGGGCGCCTCCGGCGGGGTCTGCCCCAGCTCGTCGGCGTGGTCGTGGTAGTTCAGGCCGACGCCCACGACCTTCGAGCGCGGGATCACCGGCGCGAGCAGCTTGGCCGAGCGGAGCGAGACGCGCTCGCCCGTGGTCTCGTAGCCGCTGTACATCGGGTCGCCCGCGAGCACGATCAGCTCGCGCTCGTCGACGATGCCGTAGCGAGGGTCTTCTCCGGGGGTCGCGAACCGTGCGATCTTCATGCGTCGAGCCTCGTCATCCATCCGTGGACGTCGTCGCGACGCCCGTACTGGATGTCGGTGAGCTCTTCGCGCAGCGACATCGTGAGGGGTCCGCCCTCGGCGGCGGGCGAGCCGACGTGGAAGCCCTCGCCCTTGAGCTCGGCGATCGGGACGACCACGGCGGCGGTGCCGCAGGCGAAGACCTCGACGATGTCGCCGTTCTCGACCCCGTCACGCCACTCGTCGAGCGACACCCGGCGGCGCTCGACGCGGTGGCCGCGCGCCTCGGCGAGCTCGAGGATCGAGTCGCGGGTGATGCCCTCGAGGATCGAGTCGCTGTCGGGGGTGACCAGGGTGCCGTCCGCGTAGACGAGCACGACGTTCATGCCGCCGAGCTCTTCGATGTAGGTGCTCTCGGACGAGTCGAGGAACAGCACCTGCTGGCAGCCGTTCTCGTAGGCCTCCTGCTGCGGCAGCAGCGACGAGGCGTAGTTGCCGCCCGTCTTGGCGGCCCCCGTGCCG
The DNA here is from genome assembly GCF_004364285.1 of Frigoribacterium sp. PhB116. GTDB lineage: Bacteria > Actinomycetota > Actinomycetes > Actinomycetales > Microbacteriaceae > Frigoribacterium. Next base: position 2,561 of record NZ_SOBE01000003.1, read on the forward strand.
CCCTTGCCCGCGCGGGCGTAGTTCGTGGTGAGCCAGATCGAGACCGGGGCCACGCCTCCGGTGAAGTAGGCGCCGGCCGGGCTAGCGATGACGTGGTAGTCGACCTGCTGGGCCGCCCGCACGCCGAGGAAGCTCTCGCTCGCGATCATGAACGGCCGCAGGTAGAGGCTCGTCTCGGGCGCGCTCGGCACCCACGAGCTGTCGACCTGCACCAGCTGCTTGACGCTCTCGACGAAGTCGTCGGTCGAGAGCTCGGGCAGCGCGAGACGCCGGGCCGAACGCTGGAGGCGCCTGCCGTTGGCGTCGGGGCGGAAGGACCAGATCGATCCGTCCGCGTGGCGGTAGGCCTTCATGCCCTCGAAGATCTCTTGTGCGTAGTGCAGCACCGACGCCGCCGGGTCGAGCTGGAGCGGCCCGTACGGGTGCACGCGGGCGGCGTGCCAGCCCTCGTCGAGGGTCCAGCGGATCGAGACCATGTGGTCGGTGAAGTGCTTGCCGAAGCCCGGGTCGCTGAGGATCACCTCGCGCTCGGCGCTGTCGCGGACCGACTCGGACGGGGTCAGCTCGAAGCTGAGGCCGAACTCGGCGGTCGTCGCGGTGTCGTCGACGGTCGTGGTGGTGTCGGCCGTCGTGGTGTCGTCGGTCTGGCTCATGATGCGGCCTCCTGGCTGGTGAGGGCGGCGACGCGGTCGGCGATCGCCGTGCCGATCTCGGACGTGCTGCGGCGGGTGCCCGCGGACTGCTGACGGGCGGCGATGTCGGCCTCGACGGCCTCGCGGACCCGCGCCGCCGCCTCCTCCAGGCCCAGGTGGTCGAGCAGGAGCGCGACGGACAGGACCGCGGCGGTCGGGTCGGCCCGCTGCTGGCCGGCGATGTCGGGCGCCGAGCCGTGCACGGGCTCGAACATGCTCGGGAACGCCCCGCTCGGGTTGAGGTTGCCCGAGGCCGCGAGCCCGATGCCGCCGCTGATCGCGCCGGCGAGGTCGGTGAGGATGTCGCCGAACAGGTTGTCCGTGACGATCACGTCGAAGCGTGCCGGGTCGACGACCAGGTGGATGGTCGCCGCGTCGACGTGCTGGTAGTCGACCTCGACGTCGGGGTACTCGGCCGCGACCGCGTCGACGAGGCGCTGCCAGAGACCGCCCGCGAAGACGAGCACGTTGGTCTTGTGCACGAGGGTCAGGCGGCCACGACGGCTGCGCGCCTTCTCGAAGGCGAAGCGGACGACGCGCTCGACGCCGTGCGCGGTGTTGACGCTCACCTCGTTGGCGATCTCGTGCGGCGTGCCGGCACGGAGCACGCCGCCGTTGCCCACGTACGGCCCCTCGGTGCCCTCGCGGACGACCACGAAGTCGACCTCGCCCGGGTCCGACAGCGGCGACGGGACACCTGGGTACACGGTCGTCGGGCGCACGTTGACGTAGTGGTCGAACGCGAACCGCAGCTTCAGCAGCAGGCCGCGCTCGATGATGCCGCCCTTGAGGCGGGGGTCGCGCGGGTCGCCGCCGACCGCGCCGAGCAGGATCGCGTCGTGCGAGGCCAGCGCCGCGAGGTCGTCGTCGGTGAGGATGTCGCCCGTCTCGAGGTAGCGCGCCGCGCCGAGCGAGAACGTCGTCACGTCGAAGGAGGCGTCGGAGCCTGCCGCGACCTCGAGCACCTTGAGCGCCTCGGCGACGACCTCGGGGCCGATGCCGTCGCCGGGGACGGCGGCGAGGCGGACGGTGCGCGACATGGGACTCCTGGGGTCGGCGAAGCGGGTGACCCTTCACTGTACCTGCGCGGGGAGGGGCGCCGCGCCGCCGGCAGGGGGTCGCGGGCGGTCGCCAGGGACGCGCGTCGCGCCTCCTGCGGGTCAGTCGTGCGCGGAGGCCCGGCGGAGGGCCACGAGGGCGACCACGACGGCGAGCACCATCACGCCGGCCCCGACCGCCGCGGTCGCGACGAGCCCGGTGTCGAAGGCGTGCGTCGCGGCGTCGAGGAGCGCCGTGGCGAGCGAGGGCTCGAGGGGCTCGGCCGCGGCCACGGCGCCGCCGAGGGTCTCGCGGGCGGCCGCCGCGGCGTCGGCGGGCACCGTGCCGGGCACCACGAGCGCACCGCGGTAGATCGCCGTGAGCATGCTGCCGAGCACGGCCGTGCCCAGCACCGCCCCGACCTCGTAGGCGGTCTCGGAGACCGCGGAGGCGGCTCCTGCGCGGTCGGCCGGGACCGCGGCGATGATCAGGTCGTTCGAGATCGTCTCGGCCGCTCCCACCCCGAGGCCGACCAGGGCGAAGCTGACGACGAAGACCCACACCGGGGCGTCGGCGCCGGACAGCCACACGGCTCCGTAGGCGACGGCCGCGGCGCCCAGGCCGACCGCGACGATGCTGCGCGGCGCGACCCGGCGGACGAGCGGCACGACCGCCAGCCCGGACAGCACCATGACGACGAGGCCGGGCAACAGGGTGAGCGCCGCGTGCAGCGGGCGGAGGCCCACGACGAGCTGCAGGTGCTGCGTCGTGAAGAAGAGGAAGCCCACCAGGGAGGTGATGGCCAGCAGGTTCACGACGATCGAGCCCGCGAACACCGGGTTCGTGAACAGACGCACGTCGAGCAGCGGACGCGGACGCCGCAGCTGTCGACGGACGAACAGCCAGCCCGCCGTGACGCCGACGACCGCGAGCACTAGCACGTCGAGGCCCGGGCCGTGCGTCGCGAGCTGCTTGATCGCGGCGACGACCGGCGCCATCGCGAGCAGGGAGAGCAGGACGGAGACCAGGTCGAACGGACCGGGCGCCGGGTCACGGCTCTCGACGACGAGGATCGGCGCCGCGACGAGGAGGGGCAGCAGCACCGGCACGGCGATGAGGAAGATCGAGCCCCAGGCGAAGTGCTCGAGCAGGACTCCCCCGACGATCGGGCCGAGCGCGGAGCCGGCCGCGAAGCCGCTCGCCCAGATCGCGATGGCCAGGCGGCGCTGGTCACGGTCGGTGAAGGTGCTGCGGAGCAGCGAAAGCGTCGCCGGCATGATCATCGCGCCGAAGAAGCCGAGCACGGCGCGGGCGGCGATCAGCGCCTCGGCGGTGGGGGCGAAGGCGGCGACGACCGAGACCGCGGCGAACCCGCTGGCCCCGATCAGGAGGAGGCGCCTGCGTCCGAAGCGGTCGCCGAGCGAGCCCATCGCGACGAGCAGGCCGGCGAGGACGAGGGAGTAGACGTCGACGATCCAGAGCTGCGCGGCCGCCGAGGGCTGCAGCGCGGTCGAGATCTCGGGGAGCGCGAAGCTGAGCACCGTGTTGTCGACGGAGACGAGGAGGACCGGGAGCATCAGGACGACGAGCGCGGCCCACTGGCGGGCGCCGGCCCGGGCGGGCACGGGGGCGCGGGTCGTAGCAGGGGTCGTCGGGGCGGGGGTGCGGCGGTCGTCGCGGGCGCTCATGGGGCTCTCGATGGTCGTGGTGGGCGTTCGGGGCGGGCTGTACCGTCCGGACGGTACAGCTTGACCGTCCAGACGGTACAGTAACAGGATGAGCCCGCGTCCGTCAGCCCGAGAGAAGATGCTCGACTCCTTCGAGCACCTCGTCGTCGAGACCGGCGAACGGAGCGCCACCTTCGACGCGGTGGCCGCAGCCGCCGACGTGTCGAAGGGCGGGCTGCTCTACCACTTCCCCACGCGCGAAGCGCTGGTCGACGGGCTCGTCACCCGCCTCGAGGCGCTGCTCGACGACGACGTCGCCCGCATGACCTCGGCTGCCGACGGCGTCGTCGACTACTTCATCCGCACCTCCTCGCGGTCGGCCATCCCCGAGGACGACCCGCTCGACCGGTGCATCACCGCCGTCGCCGGCCTCGGCGCGAGCGGACGCTGGCCGCAGGCCGTCTCCGCGCTGACGGCCATGCAGGACCGCTGGTACCGGGTCGTGCTCGACGAGGTCGGCGACCCCGCCGTCGCCAGCCTCGTGTGCCTCGTCTCGGACGGGCTCTACTTCACGCCCGCGCAGTTCGAGGAGGCGTCGGTCGCGTCGGGCGCACCGGGTGCCTCGGACGCGTCACGTCGCGGGCGAGCGTCGGTCGACGAGGTCGTCGCGCTGCTGCGCAGCCTCGCGCGCTGACCGGAGCTCTCGCGGGTCGGGCGGGTCAGGCGAGTCAGGCGAGGAGGATGCAGGCGGGGCTGCCGAGGGTGAAGACGTCGAGGGGCTCGCCGGGGACGCCCGTCTCGGGGTCGAGCGGCAGCACGGCGACCGTGTCCGAGCCCTGGTTCGCCACGTACATCACGCCGGGCGTGATCGCGAAGTGCCGCGGCCAGGTGCCGCCGCAGGGAGCCTCGCCGACGAGCTCGAGGCGGCCGTCGTCGCCGGGGGCGAGGACACTGATGCTGTCGCGACCGCGGGTGGCCACGTAGACGCGGCCGCCGTCCACGTCGAGGTGCGAGGGGAAGACCCCGGACGCCGAGGACGAGCCCTCGAAGACCTCGACCGAGTGGTCGACGACCAGCTTCTCGCCGACGCGCCGGAGCACGTGCAGGCGGGCGTCGAGCTCGCCGGCGACGACGAGGCGGTCACCCAGCCACGCGACGTGGCGCGGGCCGGCCCCGGCGGGCAGCAGGTGCACGCCGACGATCTCGGGCACGAGGGCGACAGGGTCGACGGCGACCTCGACCAGGCGGTCGGTCCCGAGGTCGCTGACCAGCAGCGTGCCCCACGGGGTGGTCGAGGCCTGGTGGGCGTGCGGGCGCTCCTGGCGCTCCTGCACCGGGCCGTGCCCGACGGGCAGCGCGACGGTGTGCGCGACCCGGCCCGTGAGCGACGGGTCGCTCGAGAGGACGGACATCGTCCCCCCGACGTAGTTCGTGACGACCAGCGCACCGGACGCGGGGTCGAACAGCACGTGGCAGGGCGCGGCCCCGCCCGAGGCGGCGCTCGACGCGGCCACGAGGCGACCGGCGGAGACGGTGTACGACAGGACCCGCCCCTCCGTCGTCTCGGACACGGCGTGCAGAGCGCCCTCGGTCGCGACCAGGAAGGAGGGGTCGTCGGCCTCCACGGTCTGCACCGACTGCCACGGCTGACCCGGCGCGGTGCGCTCGAGCACCGTGATGCCCACGCCGGAGCCGCCGCTCGAGGCGGTGTACGAGCCGACGTAGAGGCGCTGGGGCGAGCCCGCCTCGACGGCGGGGAACTCGGCCGCGGGCGCGGGGTCGTGCCCGGCTGACCCGTCGTGCCCGGCTGCCGCGTCGGTCACGCCGGGCCCTCGGACGAGGACCCGGCGGCATCGTTCGCGATGCGCTGGTGGTGCTGGATGACCTCGCCGACGATGAACCCCAGGAACTTCTCGGCGAAGGCCGGGTCGAGGTGCGACTCTTCGGCGAGCTGGCGGAGGCGCTGGATCTGCACGCGCTCGCGCTCGGGATCGCTCGCCGGCATGCCCGCCGCTGCCTTGAGGTGCCCCACCGACTGCGTGAACTTGAAGCGCTCGGCGAGCAGGTGCACGAGCGCCGCGTCGATGTTGTCGATGCTCTGACGGATGCTCGAGAGCTCGTCGATCGCCTCGCGGTCGTCGGTCGTGAGGGGGCTGTCCGCGCCGAGGGGACTGTCGAGTGCCATGTCCCGACCCTATCGGGGCGCCGCGACGGCAGGCCGGGACGATCGACGACGTTCCGTGTCGCAGGGCGGAGCGAGCAGACGAGGAGGCGCGTCCCGCGATCGCGGGACGCGCCTCCTTCGCTGCTGCTGCGCTGTCGTGCTGCTGCGCTGCTGTGCTGCTGCTGCGTCAGTCGACGAGGGTCAGCGTGACCTCGACGTTGCCGCGCGTGGCGTTCGAGTACGGGCACACGTGGTGCGCGGCGTCGGCGAGCTCCTGGCGGCGGTCGGCCGGCACGTTCGGCGTGTAGATGTCGAGCTCGACGGCGAGGCCGAAGCCGCCGTCGCCGTTGCCGCCGATGCCGACGCTCGCGCTGACCGAGCTGTCGCTCGTGTCGACGTCGAGCTTCTTGGCGATGCTGTGCATCGCGCTGAGGAAGCAGGCCGCGTAGCCCGCGGCGAAGAGCTGCTCGGGGTTGGTGCCCTCGCCGGAGCCGCCGAGCTCCTTGGGCGGACGGGTGTCGAAGTCGAGGCGGTCGTCCTCGCTGCGGACGTGGCCGTCACGGCCCCCGCCGGTGGCGTGGGCGATGGCGGTGTAAGCGATCTCCAAAGTCATGAGAGCAACAGTCGACCCCTCATCTGGACGGTTGCTGAACAGTCTCCAGACGCCGCATGAGACCATCCCGGACGCCCGGCCACTCGTCGGCGAGGACGGAGTAGACGGCCGTGTCGCGCCACGAGCCGTCGGCCCGCGGCTGCGTGCGGCGGTGGACGCCCTCGAAGGTCGCGCCGAGCCGGGTGATCGCCGCCCGCGACCGCTCGTTCAGGGCGTCGGCCTGGATCTGGACACGCCCGAGACCGTGCTCGAAGAGCGACCCCAGCACGAGCAGCTTCGTCTCGACGTTGACGCCGGTGCCCCACACCTCGGGGGCGTAGGCGGTCCAGCCGACGTGGGCGCTCTCGCAGCGGAGGTCGACGAGGCCGACGGTGGTGGTGCCGACGAGCTCGCCGGGCCCCTCGCCCGCCGGGACCGTGCGGCGGACGCCCCAGACGAGCCCCTCGTCCCAGGGCAGGTAGCCCAGGATGAAGTCGGCCCATCCCTCGTAGTCGTCGCGGTAGGCCGCCGCGCCGCCGCCCCAGCCCCCGGCGAAGACCTCGGGCCTGCCGACGGCGCGGTGGAGCTCGGGCAGGTCGTCGTGACGGAGCGGGACGACCGTGACGAGACGGCCGACGAGGGGGACGAAGGGCACCGGTCCGAGCGTGGTCATGCGTCGATCCTGGCAGCGGCGGAGCAAGATGTCAGCGTGACCACACCCCGCACCTTCGGCCAGTCGGCCGAGTCGTTCGTCGACCTCCTCTCGCGAGTCCGCCCCGAGCAGTGGGACGCGCCCGGCCTCGGGCGCTGGACCGTCCGCGACCTGGCGGGCCACACCTCCCGGGCGGTGCTCACGGTGTCGACCTACCTCGGCCTGGACGAGCCGAGCGACGTGACCATCCCGTCGGCCGAGGCCTGGTACTCGGCGTACGCCTCGCAGTTCACCGACGCGGACGGCGTGCACGCCCGCGGAGTCGAGGCCGGCCGGTGGCTCGGCGACGACCCGGCCGCCCGGGTCGCCGAGGCGCTCGTCGAGTCGCGCGGCGCCCTCGACCGGGCCCCCTCGAACCGGATCGTGTCGCTCGGCGGCATGGGGATCCCGCTCGGCGAGTACCTGCGGACCCGCGTGTTCGAGCTCGTCGTGCACACGATCGACCTGTCGCGGGCGACCGGGCTGGCCCACACGCTGCCGACGGCCGCGGTCGCCGACACCGCGGCGCTCGCGGCGCGCACCGCGACGATGCAGGGGCACGGCGAGGAGGTGCTGCTCGCGCTGACGGGACGCGGCCGCCTCGGGGAAGGGTTCAGCGTCGTCTGAGGCGGGCGGCGCCTCCTGGGCTGCCTCCGGTCGAGTCACGGACTCGACTCCGTGACTCAGGAACTCGGGCGTGCGGGTTCCTGAGACGTGCACAGGTCAGGAGCCCGAGTCCTGAGTCGTGCGAACTCAGGTCCCCTGTTCCTGAATGAGGAGAGCCAGCCCGGGACGGGCGGGTCAGGCGAGGAGGTCGTGGCGGACGACGACGGCCTCGCGGCCGGGGCCGACCCCGATCGCCGAGATGCGGGCGCCGCTCATGGCCTCGACGGCGAGGACGTAGTCCTGTGCGGCCTTCGGGAGGTCGCCGAACTCGCGGGCCCCGGTGATGTCCTCGGTCCAGCCGGGGAACTCCTCGTAGATCGGCACGGCGTGGTGGAAGTCGCTCTGCGACACCGGCACCTCGTCGTGACGCACCCCGTCGACGTCGTACGCGACGCAGACCGGGATCGTCTCGAGGCCCGTGAGCACGTCGAGCTTCGTGAGCACGAAGTCGGTCACGCCGTTGATGCGCGCCGAGTAGCGGGCGATCGGGGCGTCGTACCAGCCGCAGCGACGCGGCCGGCCCGTGGTCGTGCCGAACTCGAAGCCGTTGGCGCGGAGGAACTCGCCGGAGGCGTCGAACAGCTCGGTCGGGAACGGGCCTGCCCCGACACGGGTCGTGTACGCCTTGACGATGCCGATGACGCGCTGGATGCGACCGGGACCGATGCCGGAGCCGGTGGAGGCGCCTCCTGCGGTCGCGGACGACGACGTGACGAACGGGTACGTGCCGTGGTCGACGTCGAGCATGGTCGCCTGGCCGGCCTCGAAGAGGACGGTCTTGTCGGCCTCGAGCGCCTGGTGGATCTCGAGCGCCGTGTCGGCCACCATCGGCTTCAGCCGCTCGGCGTACGAGAGCAGCGACTCGACGATCTCGTCGGCCTCGATCGCGCGTCGGTTGTAGATCTTCACGAGCAGGTGGTTCTTCTGGTCGAGGGCCGCCTCGACCTTCTGGCGCAGGATGCCCTCGTCGAAGATGTCCTGCACGCGGATGCCGACGCGGTTGATCTTGTCGGCGTAGGTCGGGCCGATGCCGCGACCGGTCGTGCCGATCTGGCGCTTGCCGAGGAACCGCTCGGTCACCTTGTCGAGGGTGCGGTGGTAGTGCGTGATGACGTGCGCGTTGGCGCTGACCTTGAGCTTCGAGACGTCGACGCCGCGGGCGATCAGCGCGTCGAGCTCGTCGAAGAGCACCTCGATGTCGATGACGACGCCGTTGCCGATGACCGGCGTGACGCCGGGCGACAGGATGCCCGAGGGCAGCAGGTGCAGGGCGTACTTCTGGTCGCCGATGACGACCGTGTGGCCCGCGTTGTTGCCGCCGTTGAACTTGACGACGTAGTCGATGCGGCTGCCGAGCAGGTCGGTGGCCTTGCCCTTGCCTTCGTCGCCCCACTGGGCTCCGATGATGACTACTGCGGGCATGGTCGTCTCCTCGCGGTCGGCGATCGCACCTGGGTGAGGCACGCGTGCACCGTGTCAGGTGCACTTGAGTCTACCGACGAGGAGGCGCGCCACGCCCGTCCCGCACCGCTCTAGGAATTCGTTGCGCGATACGACAAACTACGGCCATGAGTCTCGTCGCCGGGGTCGACTCCTCGACCCAGAGTTGCAAGGTCGTGATCCGCGACACCGTCACCGGAGAGCTGGTGCGCCAGGGCACCGCCCGGCACCCGGAGGGCACCGAGGTGCCGCCCGACGCCTGGTGGGACGCCCTCGTGGAGGCGATCGACGCGGCCGGCGGTCTCGACGACGTCGCCGCGATCTCGGTCGCCGGGCAGCAGCACGGGATGGTCGTGCTCGACTCCGACGGCGCGGTCGTGCGCGACGCCCTGCTCTGGAACGACACCCGCAGCGCCGGGGCGGCTCGCGAGCTGACCGCCGAGCTCGGGGCGGAGGAGTGGGCGCGACGGACGGGCTCGGTGCCCGTCGCCTCCTTCACGGCCACCAAGCTGCGCTGGCTGCGCGACGCCGAGCCCGAGGCCGCGGCACGCGTCGCGGCGGTCGCGCTGCCGCACGACTGGCTGACCTGGCGTCTGCTCGGGTACGGGACCCGCGCCTCCTCTCCCCTGGGACCCGACCTCGACGAGCTGGTCACCGACCGCAGCGACGCCAGCGGCACCTCGTACTGGAGCCCCGGCGACGAGGCGTACGACCTCGAGATCTTCGAGCGGGCGCTCGGCCGCCCGGGCCGCGTCGCCGGCGGCGACGGGGACGACGCCTCGGCCGTCGTGCTGCCGCGCGTGCTGGGGCCCTCGGAGGCGGCAGGCACCACGGTCGCGCACGGTCCCGTCCCTGAGGGGATCGTCGTCGGGGCGGGTGCCGGCGACAACGCCGGGGCCGCCCTCGGGCTCGACGCCGGGGTCGGCGACCTCGTCATCAGCATCGGCACCAGCGGGACGGCCTTCGCCGTGACGGACGCCCCCACCGCCGACGGCAGCGGCACGGTCGCCGGCTTCGCCGACGCCGCCGGCGGGTTCCTGCCGCTCGTCGCCACCCTCAACGCGGCCCGCGTGCTGTCGTCGGTCGGCACGCTGCTCGGCGTCGACCACGACGAGTTCGCGCGGCTGACGCTCGCCGCGGAGCCAGGAGCGGGCGGCGTCTCGCTCGTGCCGTACTTCGAGGGCGAGCGGACCCCGGACCTGCCCGACGCGACGGCCACGCTCTCGGGGCTGACGCTCGCCTCGACCACCCGCGAGAACCTCGCCCGTGCCGCCGTCGAGGGGATGCTGTCGGCCCTCGCCGACGGCGCCGCCGCCGTGCGCGACCAGGGGGTGGAGGTGCGGCGCGTGCTGCTGATCGGCGGCGCCGCGCTGAACCCGGCCGTGCAGGCCGTCGCGGCCCAGGTGCTCGACGTGCCGGTCACGGTGCCCGCACCGGGCGAGTACGTCGCGGACGGTGCGGCACGGCAGGCGGCGTGGGCCCTCTCGGGGACGCGACCGGGGTGGGCGTTGTCGACCCGCGCCTCCTCGGAGCCGGACCTCGTGCCCGCGATCGGCGAGCGCTACCGGGCGGCGCAGGCGCTCGGGTCGCTGCCGCGCTGAGCGCTGCGAGCTGCGAGCTGCGAGCTGCGAGCTGCGAGCTGCGAGCTGCGAGCTGAAGACTGCGATCGGCCGAGGGCGGGTCGGCGTGGTCGAGGGCGGGTCAGCGGCGACCCGCCCTCGAGCGCACTGACCCGCCCTCGACGAACGGCATGCGCAAGGGAGGGTGCCGCAGGGGCACGAGTGGGGGCGCAGGAGGCGGGACCTAGGATCGGGGGCATGCCACCGGAACCGGGACCCACCCGCTCGACGATGACCGAGGACTACCTCAAGGTCATCTGGAAGGCCGAGGAATGGGCGGCCCCGGGCTCCCCCGGCATCACGACCAACGAGATCGCGGCGACGCTCGGGGTGGGCGCGTCGACGGTGTCGGGCAACCTCCGCAAGCTCGAGCGCGACGGGTTCATCGACTACACGCCGTACCGCAGCATCGCGCTGAGCGAGCTCGGCCGCCACGTCGCCGTCGGCATGGTGCGCCGCCACCGCCTCATCGAGACGTACCTCGTCGAGCGGCTCGGCTACGCGTGGGACGAGGTGCACGACGAGGCCGAGGTGCTCGAGCACGCCGTCAGCGACCGTCTGCTCGAGGCGTTCGACGTCGAGCTGGGCCGCCCCACAGCCGACCCGCACGGCGACCCGATCCCCCAGGCCGACGGCACCGTCGTGCGGCCCGTCGCCCACACCCTGCAGGAGTTCGTCGAGGGCGAGTGCGGCCACGTCGTCCGCGTCTCGGACGACGAGCCCGAGCTGCTGCGCTACCTGGGCTCGCTGCAGCTGCGGGTGGGCGCGCACGTCCGGGTCGCCGAGCGCCGCGACTACGCGGGGTCGCTGCGGGTCGAGCTCGACGACGGCACGGTCGACCTCGCCGGGCCCGCCGCGGTCGCCGTGTGGGCGACGCGCGACGAGCACGGGCACGCGGCGGCCGCCACGGCCTGACACCGGGCCTGGAGGCGCGGGTCGGGTCAGGAGGCGCGGACCGGGTCGGCGAGGAGGTCGGCGAACGCCAGCTCGGCGGCTCCGATCATCAGCCGGTCGGCGCCGAGCGCGGCCCGCCGCAGCTGCACGCCGTCACGCGGCCCGGGCAGCGCCTGAGCGGTGACGCGGTCGAGCAGCCGGTCGGGCGCGGCGGCCTGCAGCGACCCGAGGAACCCGCCGAGCACGATCACCGACGGGTTGAAGGCGTTGAGCACGTTGCGGAGCGCCACCGCCACGTAGTCCACCTGGCGCTCGACCTCGCGGCGCACGTCGACGTCGCCCTCGGCGAGCGCCGTCGCCAGCGCGGCGTCGAGCTCGTCCGCCTGGGCGCGGGACAGGCCGGTGACGGCCAGCAGCTCGGCCTGGCCGACCTCGGTCTCGAGGCAGCCGACGGCGCCGCAGTGGCAGAGCCGCCCGGCCGACTCGACGAGCGTGTGGCCGATCTCGCCCGCGAAGCCGTCGCGGCCGCGGAGCGGGCGGCCGTCGACGACCACTCCCCCGCCGACGCCGCTCGCGCCGCCGTTGAGGAACACGAGGTCGCTGGCCCCCGCGCCGGCGCCGAAGAGGCCCTCGGCCACGACCGCGGTGCTCGCGTCGTTGGCGGCCCGGGCGGGCAGTCCCGTGGCGTCGGACAGGAGGCGCGCGAACGGCTCGTCGACCCAGCCGAGGTGCGGCGCGAGACGGACGAGGCCCCCGTCCGCGTGCACGAGGCCCGGCACGGCGGCGCCGACGCCGACGACCCGGGCGGCGGGCACCTCGTCGGCGAGCTCCCGGACGAGGCGGGCCGCGATCTCCGCCGCCTCGGCCGCGGTCGGGACGCCGTCCGTCTCGTGGCGGACCCGGCGCTGCACGACCCCGTCGAGCCCGACCCGGCCGACGGTGACGGCGTCGATCTCGGGGTTCACCGCGAAGGCGACGACGTCGGGCGAGGCGGTGACCACCGGGCTGGGGCGGCCGACGCGGTTGGCCGCGACGGGCTCCGACTCGACGACGAGGCCGCGCTCGACGAGCTCGCCCACGAGGGCGGCGATGGTCGAGCGGTTCAGGCCCGTCAGGCGCGTCAGCTCGCTGCGCGAGGTCGGGCCGTCGCCGTGCACGATGCCGAGCACGGCGGAGAGGTTCGAGCCGCGAGGGCGATCGAGGAGGGGACGGGCGCGACCGGCGGGAGGGGCGCCTCCTGCAGTGTCTCGCTCTGCTGCGGCGTCGCCCGGAGTCGCCGGCAGCGTCGCCGACTCGCTCCGGGCCTCACTCGTCTGGTCCTGCACCGTGGCCTCCCTGGTCCACGAGGCTATCGCCCGTGCGGGCGGCGCTCACGCCAGGTGCGGCTCGGCGCCGAGCGGCACCAGCGGGGGCACGTCCGGGCGGGTGACCAGCGTCACGACCGTGCCGGACGCGCTCGACGCGGCCACCGCCTCCGTGATCTCGAGCACGTGCAGGGCGACGTCGCCGGAGGCGCGGTGCGGCTCCCCGGCCGCGACCGCCCGGGCGAGGTCGGCCAGGCCGTACCCGCGACCGGAGTCGGCGTAGCCCGCCGTCGCCGGGACCTCGCGCCAGGTGCGGTCGTCGACGGTGAGCAACTCGACGGGGTCGCCGAACATGTTCGCGTCGGGGACGGCGATCGTGCCGAGCGTGCCGAAGAACTCGGTGATCGGCGACCGGGAGCCCCACACCTCGAAGCTCACCGTCACGGTGGACGCCGCTCCCGAGGCGTGCCGCAGCAGCGCGCTCGCGTGCGTGTCGACGTCGACCTCGAGCTGCTCGCCCGCTCGGGGGCCGGTGCCGATCGTGCGACGCCGAGCCGAGCGGGAGACGAGACCGGACACCGAGACGACCGGCCCGAGCAGGTGCACGAGCGTCGTCAGGTAGTAGGGGCCCATGTCGAAGAGCGGACCGCCTCCCGCCCGGTAGTAGAAGTCGGGCGCGGGGTGCCAGGCCTCGTGCCCGGACGCGGTCCACGAGACGGCGGCGCCGACGGGGTCGCCGACCGCTCCCGAGGCGACGAGCTGGGCCGCGGTCTGCACCCCCGTGCCGAGCACCGTGTCCGGCGCCGAGCCGACCCGCACGCCCGCCGCGCGGGCCGCCTCGAGCACCGCGGTGCCGTCGGCGACCGTGAGGGCGAGCGGCTTCTCGCCGTAGACGTGCTTGCCGGCGGCGATCGCCCGCAGCGCGATCTCCGCGTGCGCGGCCGGGATCGTGAGGTTCAGCACCACGTCGACCCGGTCGTCGGCGAGCAGCTCGTCGACGGTCAGGGCGCGGACGCCGAGACGCTCCGCCACGGAGGCGGCCCTCGCCCGGTCGAGGTCGGCCACGGCCTCGAGGGCGAGGCCGGGCAGACGCTCGAACGAGGCGAAGTACTGCTCGCTGATGACCCCGACGCCGACCACGCCGACGCGCATCGGCGCCGTGGCCGTGCCGCCGGCCGTGCTCTCGCCGACCGTGCTCGTGCCGGTCGTGCCGCTGCCGGCCGCGCCCGCGCCCGTGCCCGCGCCGCTCATCGCGAGGCCCACAGCAGGCCGCGCTCGACGAGCGTGCGGACGGTCGGGTGGTCGAGCACGGCCTGCGAGTGCCCCGGGGTGACCACGGCGATGCGGCCGAGGCCCCACTGGCGGGTCCAGACGGCGGGGGAGGTCACCGGGCGCGTCCAGGCGTCGCCGACCCGCGCCTCCTGCGTGGTCGTCGCGAGCACGTCGAGGTAGTCGTCGTGCAGCAGCCAGTACTGCTCGCTCTCGACCTCGAAGTCGTCGAGGCCCTCGGTGACGGGATGCGTCGCCGCCGCCTCGGTGAAGCGGACCAGGTGCCGCACGAAGCCGTCGGTCTCGTCGCCGACCCGGTCGGGCGCGGCCTTGCCGGGGTGCGCCGCGAACTGGCCGCCGATCAGGTGCAGGTAGTCGGCGTCGCCGCGGAACGAGTCGGCGATGCCGCCGTGCCAGCCGGCCAGGCCGGTGCCCGCCTCGACGGCAGCGCGGAGCCCCGCGGTCTGCGGCCCCTCGATCGTCGACATCGTGACGTTCTGCAGCACGAGGTCGGCGCCGCGCATCACGTCGGCGTCGGCGTAGACCGCCGGCCCGTCGTGCAGGCTGACCTCGAAGCCGGACCGCTCGAGGAACGGCACGAACGAGTCGGTCGTGCCGATCGGGTCGTGCCCCTCCCAGCCGCCGCGGACGACGAGCGCGCGGCGGGTCACGAGGTCGCCCCTGCCGTGGTCGCCGCGGGGGTCGTCGGGTCGGCCGCCGACGTCGGGACCGCCTGCAGCGCGGCGCGCACCGAGGTCCACGACTCGAGGCGGGCCCGGACGTCGTCGCGCGCCTCCCGCTCGATCGCCGTCGCGAGCGCCCGCTCGAGCAGGTCGTCGATCACGACCCGCTGCCCGCTGCGCGTCGACTCGATCGCCGCCTCGACCATCGCGAGGCTCATCACGTTCTCGTGCACCTCGCCGTGCGGCACGGCACCGGTGCGCAGGGCGCCGACGAACGCGGCGAGCGAGCCCTCGATCCCGTCGCCGACGGTCGCCAGCCGCGACAGCCGGGGCGACGAGGAGGCGCCCGTCTCGTCCGCGAGGGCGAGCACGGGAGCCTCGTCGCCGTCCCAGAGCGCGGTGCCGGCCGAGCCGCCGACGCGCCACGAGCCGTTCCAGGAGGTCTCGGCGCCGGGGCTGCACCAGCTGCCCGAGTAGGCGTAGCGCACCCCGCCCTCGAACTCGAAGACGGCGTTCGCGGCCGCGTCGCCGCGGTACCAGCTCCACGACGGGCTGAACGACTCGCACCAGACCGACAGGGGGTCGGCGTCGAGCAGCCAGCGCACCGAGTCGAACGGGTGCACGGCCATGTCGAGCAGCAGGACGTCGTCCATCTGCTCGCGGAAGCCGCCGAAGTGCGGCGCCTTGAAGAACTCGGTCGTGACGACGCCGACCTCCCCGAGCTCGGCGACCTGCTGCTTGAGGGCGACCAGGTGGTCGTCGTACCGACGCGACTGGCTGACCATGAAGAGCTCGCCCGTCACCTCGGCGGCGGCCGCGAGCGAGAGCCCCTCGGCGACGTCGAGCGCGACCGGCTTCTCGCCGAGGACGGGCAGGCCGGCGAACAGCGACTGCGTCGTCACGGGGTGGTGCGCCACCGGCACCGTCACGTCGACCACCGCGTCGGCCGCGAGGTCGGCGATCAGCGCGCCGAGGTCGGTCGAGACGGGCAGCGACGCGTCTCCGTGGTGCTCGGCACCTGCCCGGGCGGCGTCGAGGTCGAGGTCGACGATGCCGACCAGCTCGACGTCGGCGCTGTCGGCGAGCGCGCGGAGCCAGGCCCGCCCCATGCCTCCTGCACCGACCTGGACGACTCGCAGGGCGCCTCCTCGGCTGTCGACCGTGCGGAACGTCATCGCTCGAGGGCCCCTTCGTAGTCGGCCCCCCGGAAGTACTGGCCGGTCTCGTAGCGCAGCAGGGTCGGCGTCTCGCGCTCGCGCTCGGGGCGTGCCCACTCGACGCCGTTCGCGATCACGCGGCGGACGTCGCGGTGGTGGTAGACGGGGAAGTCCTGGTCGCCGGGGCTGAAGAAGAACACCTTGCCGAAGCCACGCCGGTAGGTCATGCCGCTGCGGAACACCTCGCCGCCGGTGAAGCCGGAGATGAAGACCAGCTCGTCGGGGGTCGGCACGTCGAAGTACTCGCCGTACATCTCCTGCTCGGGGATGACGATCGGGTTCGGCACGCCGCGCGTGATCGGGTGCTGCGGGTTGACGGTCCAGACGAGCTCCTGGTCGTGCTCGCTGCGCCAGCGGAGCGTGCAGGTCGTGCCCATCAGCTTCGTGAAGATCTTCGACCAGTGACCGGAGTGCAGCACGATCAGGCCCATGCCGGCGAGCACGTGGCGGTGCACCCGCTCGACGACCTCGTCGCTCACCTCGTCGTGCGCCGCGTGGCCCCACCAGGTCAGGACGTCCGTCTGCTCGAGCGCCTCCTCGCTGAGGCCGTGCTCGGGCATGTCCATCGTCGCGATCGTGATCTGCGCGTCGGGCAGGTTCTCGCCGACGCCCTCGGCGATCGCTCCGTGCATGCCCGTGGGGTAGCGCTCGGCGACGTGCTGCTCGATCTGCTCGTGGCGGTTCTCGCCCCAGACGGTCACGCGGAGGGGGGTGGTGGGGGTGCTCATGGGCCTTCTCTCGGCAGGGTCGTGTCGGGTCGTGTCGGGTCGGGTCGGGTCGGGACGGGTCGGGTCAGGGCGCGGTCGCGAGCCAGCGGCTGCCGTCGGCGGCGCTGCGCTCGACGGCGTCGAGCACCCGCTGCACCTGGAGGCCCTCGGCGAAGGAGGGGGTCGGCTGCTCCCCCGCCGCGAGCGCGGCGACGAGGTCGCGGGCCTGGTGGCTGAAGGCGTGCTCGTAGCCGAGGCCGTGGCCGGTCGGCCACCACGAGCCCGTGTACGGGTGCTCCGGCTCTGTGACGAGCACGCGCCGGAAGCCGAGCTGGTCGACCGGGGCGCCGGCGTCGTAGACCTCGAGCTCGTTCATGCGCTCGAGGTCGAAGGCGATCGCGCCGCCCGTGCCGCTGAACTCGAGCCGCAGCGCGTTCTTGCGGCCGGTCGCGACGCGGGTGGCCTCGAAGGTCGCGAGGGCGCCTCCCGCGATCTTCGCGGTGAAGAGGGCCGCGTCGTCGACCGTGACCTGCCCGCGCTCGGAGGAGGCGGTGCCGCCGAGGCCGCGGACCTCGCCGAGCAGCGGGCGCTCGGTCGTGAAGGTGTGCAGCAGGCCGCTGACGTCGGTCAGCGCCCGGCCCGTGACGAACTGCACGGCGTCGACGAGGTGCGCACCGATGTCGCCGAGCGAGCCGGAGCCCGCGACGCTCTTGTCGAGGCGCCAGGTCATCGGGCCCTCGGGGTCGACGAGCCAGTCCTGCAGGTACAGGGCCCGGACCTGACGCAGCTCGCCGATCGCGCCCCGCGCCACGAGGTCGCGGGCGAAGGTGATCGCGGGCACCCGCCGGTAGCTGAAGCCGACCATCGCGAGGACGCCTCGTGCGGCGGCCCGCTCGGCGGCGTCAGCCATCTGCTCGGCCTCGGCGACGGTGTTGGCGAGCGGCTTCTCGCAGAGCACGTGCTTGCCTGCCTCGAGCGCGGCCACCGCGATCTCGACGTGCGTCGAGCCGGGCGAGCAGATGTCGACGAGCTGGACGTCGTCGCTCTCGACCACGCGCCTCCAGTCGGACTCGCCTCGCTGCCAGCCCCATCGCGCCGCGGCGGCACGGGTCGCGTCGGCGTCGCGGCCGACGATCGCCGTCATCCGCGGGACCAGCGGGAGGTCGAAGAACGCGGGCGCCGTGCGCCAGGCCTGCGAGTGGGCGGCGCCCATGAAGCCGTGGCCGATCATCGCGACGCCGAGGTCGCGGCGGGACTCGTCGGGGGACATCTGACTCCTTCGTCACGCGTCACCACGTTCGTTGTGGCCAACAACAAAGTACGGGCGATGGCGGGGGCACGCAACCTGCCCGCACCTCCTCGGGGGATGTCCCGTCGACTCACGGACGTCGGGAGGAACGACGACGACGCTCTTGTGATCACGGGCACGAGCGCATATGTTGGAGACGACAACAAACGCTCTCGACGACGAGGACCCCGGACATGACGACCACTCCCACCCGCGACGACAAGTTCTCCTTCGGACTCTGGACGATCGGCTACACCGGCGCCGACCCGTTCGGCGGACCGACCCGCCCCGACCTCGACGTGGTCGAGGCCGTCGAGAACCTCGACCGCCTCGGCGCCTACGGCATGACGTTCCACGACGACGACCTCTTCGCGTTCGGCTCGACCGACGCCGAGCGCCAGAAGCAGATCGACCGCCTCAAGGGCGCGCTCGACGCGACCGGCATCGTCGTGCCGATGGTGACGACCAACCTCTTCAGCGCGCCCGTCTTCAAGGACGGCGGCTTCACCTCCAACGACCGCGGCGTCCGCCGCTTCGCGCTCCGCAAGGTGCTCCGCAACATCGACCTGGCTGCCGAGCTCGGCGCGAAGACCTTCGTCATGTGGGGCGGCCGCGAGGGCGCCGAGTACGACTCCGCGAAGGACGTGCAGGCGGCGCTGTCGCGCTACAAGGAGGGCGTCGACATGCTCTCGCAGTACGTGCTCGACAAGGGCTACGACCTGCGCTTCGCGATCGAGCCCAAGCCCAACGAGCCCCGCGGCGACATCCTGCTGCCGACCCTCGGCCACGCGATCGCGTTCATCGAGACGCTCGAGCACCCCGAGATGGCGGGCGTGAACCCCGAGGTCGGCCACGAGCAGATGGCGGGCCTCAACTTCACGGCCGGCATCGCCCAGGCGCTCTACCAGGGCAAGCTGTTCCACATCGACCTCAACGGCCAGCGCGGCATCAAGTACGACCAGGACCTCGTCTTCGGCCACGGCGACCTGCAGAACGCGTTCTCGCTCGTCGACCTGCTCGAGCACGGCTCGCCCCAGGGCGGCCCGACCTACGACGGCCCGCGCCACTTCGACTACAAGCCGTCGCGCACCGAGGACATCTCGGGCGTGTGGGACTCCGCCGCCGCCAACATGCGCATGTACCTGCTGCTGAAGGAGCGCGCGCAGGCGTTCCGTGCCGACCCCGACGTGCAGGAGGCGCTGGCCGCCTCCCAGGTCGCGGAGCTGTCGACGCCGACGCTCGGCGAGGGCGAGGGCTACGAGCAGCTGCTCGCCGACCGTGCCTCGTACGAGGACTACGACGCGGGCCAGCACTTCGGCGGCCACGGGTACGGGTTCGTCCGCCTGCAGCAGCTCGCGCTCGAGCACCTGATGGGCGCTCGGAACTAGGCAGCTCGCGTCTCGCACCCCGTTGTGGACGATGCACCTCGTGACGACGGGGTGCATCGTCCACACCGGGGTGTTTCGCTGCGCCGGCAGGGTCAGCCGAGGGCGGCTCGGGCACGGTCGGCGGCCTGGCGCGCAGCGGCCGCGTCGGCGTCGGCACGGCGGCGCTCGCGGGTGAGGAACTTCTCGCGGTCGTCGAGCTCGGCGCTGCGACGCTCGGCGGCGGCGAACTCGTCCCGGAGGCGGCGCAGCTGATCGAGGACGTCGTCACGGTCGTGAGCCAGCCGGGTCGCGCGTTCGTCGACCTCGGCGAGCGCCGCCTCCGCGTCGTCGGCCTCGTGCTCGGCGTCCGCGGCCGCCTGCTCGGCTGCTCGTCGGGCGGCCTCGGCAGCCGCCTGCCGAGCGGCCTCCCGGTCGCGTGTCCGTGATCCGCCGCCGGAGGCCGATCCCGTCGCTCCCCCGCCCTCGTCGTCGTGGTCGTCACCGGCGGGGGCAGCGGCGGCGCTCAGCCGCGTCGGGGCGACGCCCTCGGGGGCACGGCCGGCGACGGCGTCGGTGAGGTCCGCCTCCTCGAGGCCGTCGGCGGCGAGCGCCCGCACCAGCCGTCCGCTGCGCACGGCGGCCGCAGCGGCCGCGTCGGCCACGGCGGCACGGAGGGTCTGGTCCACCTCGGCGAGCGCCGGGGCCGAGAGCGGACGGCCCGCGTCGGACGCGAGGAGGCGGGCGCGGGCGACGAGGCCGGCCAGCGCCTCCTTCCGCTCACGGGTCAGGGCGGAGAGCGCGGAGCGGTCGCCGTCGGTCTGGGCGGTGCGGAACCGGTCGCCGAGGGCCGCGAGGGCGACGAGGTCGTCCGGGGCGTCGCGGGCGAGGAGGTCGACGGCCCAGGCGGACGCGGAGGCGCGGCGCAGCAGGCGCACGGAGGTCGCGAGGGCCGCGTCGCCGTCGGACTTCGCGTCGGCAGCCAGGGCGTCGCGGGCGGCGGTGAACTGCTGCGGCGGCAGGGCGTAGAGCTGCCGCGCCGCCTCCTCGAGGGTCATCGCCCGACCCTACCGACGCCTCCTCGTCCCTCTCCCACCCTCACGATCTTGCACACTGGTGTGCAAGATCGTATGATCGGGGACGTGCACTCCCCAGCTTCCCCCTCCTCCCCCACCCGGGCGCCGCGACGCGACGCCGCCGCGAACCGCGAGGCCCTGATGGCGGCCGCCGTGCGCCTCCTCAACGTCGACCCGGCCGTCCCGCTCGAGGCGATCGCCGCCGAGGCGGGGCTGTCCCGACGCAGCGTCTACGGGCACTTCGCGACCCGCGACGACCTCGTGCGCGAGGTGACCCTGCGCGGTGCGGCGCGGATCGGAGCGGCGGCGGTGCCGGCTCCCTCGGACGACCCGGTCGTGCAGCTCGCCGAGCTCGGCGCGCGCCTGTGGGCCGAGGTCGAGCACGTCCGCGTCATGGCGCAGCTCACCGTGCGCGGGCCGCTGATGCGCGACGTGGGCACGGCGCTCGCGCCGCTGCGCGCGTTCCTGCTCGAGACCGTCCGCCGCGGCGTCGCCGACGGCCGGATGCGCGACGACGTCGACGTCGAGACCCTCGCGCACCTCGTCGAGGGGTCGGCGCTGGCCGTGCTCGACGAAGCGACCGTGCGCGACCTCGACCGCGCCGAGGGCCACCGGCTCGTGATGCTCGCCGTGCTCGGCATGGTCGGGCTCGGATGGCAGGAGGCGGGCGAGCTCGTCCGCACCACGCCGGCCCTCGCGCTGCGCACCCCGGAGGACCGCTCGTGAGGCTCGAGCTCGACCACGTCGCCGTCGGCGAGGGGCCCGGGGCGCCGCTGCCCGAGCTGACCGCCGTCGCCGACCGCGGCCTGCCCGGGTTCGTCACCGTCGAGACGGTCGACGCCCCCGTGCTCGCGTCGCTGATCGCCGGCGGGCGCATGGCCCCGACCAGCGGGCAGGTGACCCTGGACGGGAGCGACGACGCGGCCGCGATCCGCGCCTCCTTCGCCCTGGTCGACACCCCGTCGGTGGCCGAGCCCTTCGGCTCGCTCACCGTCGCGCAGGTCGCCCGGGAGGAGCTCGCGCTCGCCGGCCTCCGCAGCGACCGCGCCTCGACCACCCTGCTGCTCGACGAGATCGGCCTCGCCGAGCACCGCCGCACCCGCCTCCAGGCGCTGCCGACGGAGCTGCGCGTGCGCCTGCTCTGCGAGCTCGCCGTGCTGCGCGAGGGCGTGCGGGGTCTCGTGCTCACCTCGCCCGAGCGGCACGGCGGCGACGTCGCCGCGTGGCTCGCCGTCGTGCACGACCTCGTCGCCCGCGGCGTCACCGTGCTGACGATCACCGGGGCCGCGGCGCTGGCCGCCGTCGAGGCGCTGCCGGTGCCCGACTTCGCGGACCTCGACACCACCGACACCACACCCGACGACAGCGCGGTCGCCCCCACCCGAGAGGACCGCTGACCGTGAAGATCATCGCCATCGTCCGAGCCGAGCTGCAGCGGCTGACCTCCACCGGGCTCGCGCGCCTCGCCCTCGTCGCCCTGATGACGGTGCCGCTGCTCTACGGCGGCCTCTACCTGTGGGCGAACCAGGACCCGTACGCGAACCTCGACCAGGTGCCCGCGGCGCTCGTCAACGAGGACCAGGGCTCCGTCGTGGACGGCACCGCGACGAACTACGGCGACCAGGTGACCGACGAGGTCGTCGACGGCGGCGACTTCGACTGGCACACCGTCTCGTCGGCCGAGGCCGCGGCCGGGCTGCGCGACGGCACCTACGACTTCACCTTCACGATCCCGCGCGACTTCAGCGCCGACCTGACCTCGGCCAGCTCGGACGACCCGCAGCGCGCGCAGATCGTCCTCGCGACGAACGACACGAACAGCTACCTGGCGACGACGATCGCGGGGCAGGCAGGAAAGACCATCCGCGCGTCGGTGGCCGAGAAGGTCGGCAAGGAGGCGGCGTCCACCTTGCTCGTCGGCCTCGCCGACATCCGGACGAACCTCGGCAGCGCGGTCGACGGGGCGTCGCAGCTCGTCAGCGGCGCGGACTCCGCCGTGTCGGGCGCCGACCAGCTCGTGGCCGGGACGGCCGACGCGTCGTCGGGAGCGGACCAGCTCTCGACGGGCGCGACCACCGCGGCGACGGGCGCGCGGTCGCTGGCGAGCGGCACCTCCCAGCTGGCGACCGGCGCGGCGACCCTCTCGACCGGGCTCGACGAGCTGCGCGACCAGACCACCGGCCTGCCCGCCAGCACGCAGCAGCTCGCGGACGGCGCGGCCCAGGTCGCCGACGGCGACCGGCAGCTCGCGACCGCCGTCGGCGACGCGGCGACGGCCAGCCAGGCCGCCGCCGACGCCGCCCCCGAGACGCAGGCCGCGATCGGGCGTCAGCTCGTCGCCCTCTTCGTCTCGCAGGGCCAGACGCAGGAGGAGGCGGTCGCCTCGGCGACCGAGGTCGCCTCGTACTTCGCCCCCGTCACCGACGGGCTGGCCGACGCGAACACGCAGGTGCAGCAGCTGAACGGCCAGGTCGGGGCGCTCTCGACCGGCGCCGACCAGGTCTCCGCCGGCGCGGCGGCGCTCGCCTCGGCGACCCCGGCCCTGACGAGCGGCATCTCCGACGCGGCCGCCGGGGCCGACACGCTGGCGACGGGAGCGCAGAGCGCCGCCTCGGGCGCCTCCTCGTTGTCGTCGGGCCTCGGCACGCTCGAGACGGGGGCGGCCTCGCTGTCGACCGGGCTCGGCACCCTCAGCACCGGCACGGTCAGCCTGCGCGACGGGCTCGGGACGCTCGACGACGGCGCCGTGCAGCTGCGCGACGGGCTGCAGAGCGGCCTCGGCGAGATCCCCGCCAGCACCGAGCAGAGCCGCGACGACCAGGCCTCCGCGATCAGCGACCCCGTCGGGGTCGACGACCAGCCGCTCACGAGCGCCGGCACCTACGGCGCGGGGCTCGCCCCGTTCTTCATCAGCCTCGCGGCGTGGATCGGGATCTACGCGCTGTTCCTGATCGTGAAGCCCGTGTCGAAGCGCGCCGTCACCGCTGTGGCGGCGCCCGCGCGGGTCGTCGCGGCCGGCTGGCTGACGCCCGCGCTGCTCGGCGTGCTGCAGATGGTCGCCCTGTTCGCGATCGTGCGCGGGGCGCTCGGCTTCGAGGTCGCCCACACCTGGGGCATGCTCGGGATGATGGGCCTGGCGAGCGTCACCTTCGCGGCGATCATCATGATGCTCAACGTGCTGCTCGGCAGCGTCGGGCAGTTCCTGGGGCTGGTGCTCATGGTCGTGCAGCTGGTCACCGCCGGCGGGACGTTCCCGTGGCAGACGCTGCCCGGACCGCTCGCCGCGCTGCACTTCGTGCTGCCGATGAGCTACGCGACCGACGGGCTGCGCCAGCTGATGTACGGCGGCAGCACGGCGACGGCGTGGACCGACGCCGGCGTGCTCGCCCTCTGGATGCTCGGCGCGCTGCTGGTGTCGCTGGTCGCGACGGCCCGGATGACGCGGCAGCGGACGCTGCGCGACCTGCGGCCGTCGCTGATCGGCTGAGCCTCAGGGCTGAGTTCCGTCTCCTCGTTCAGGAACTCGAGTCCTGAGTCTGCAGAGATCAGGACCGCGAGTCCTGAAAGGTGCACAGATCAGGAAGCACCAACGGCCTGGTCCTGAAACGTGACGGCGCAGGAGGCGCGGCGGGCGCCGTCAGCGCCGGCCCGCCTCCTCGGCCTCGATCGACGGGGCAGCCGCGGGGTCGGCGTCCGCCAGGAACGTGCCGAGCCGCTCGACCTCGGCGGTCTCGCCGATCGCGGCGGCTCCGCGGCGGAGGGCGAAGAGCGAGCGCAGCACCCCGCGGTTCGGCTCGTGCGACCACGGGACGGGGCCCTGTCCGCGCCAGCCGGCTCCGCGCAGCGCGTCGAGGCCGCGGTGGTAACCGACCCGCGCGTACGCGTACGCCTCGAGGTCGGCGCC
Organism: Frigoribacterium sp. PhB116; assembly: GCF_004364285.1. Taxonomy (GTDB): domain Bacteria; phylum Actinomycetota; class Actinomycetes; order Actinomycetales; family Microbacteriaceae; genus Frigoribacterium. The sequence goes on from NZ_SOBE01000003.1 coordinate 26,836, forward strand.
CCGGGCAGAGGCCTCGTCGCTGAGCAGGGCCCACGCGAGCGACGACGTCGGGTGGGCGACGACGACCTCGGCGAGCGACAGCGTCTCGAGGTCGGCCGTGACGGCAGGGTCGGCGGGCAGGAGGGTCTCGGGCACGCCGAGGAGGTTCGTGGAGGACATGGGTCCATCCTCTCCCGGCTCAGCCGCCGATGAGGCCGCGCTGCGTGGCGGCCTCCACGGCCTCGCGGCGGCCGGAGACGCCGAGCTTTCGGTACACGCTCCGCAGCTGCGTCTTGACCGTGTTCACGGAGACGTGCAGCTCGGCGGCGACGGAGGGCAGGCTGCGCTCCGTGGCGAGCGAGCGCAGCACGACCGCCTCGCGCTCCGAGAGCGAGCTGCCGATGGCGTCGGCGGGCAGGTCGCCGGCGAGCGAGCGGCCGGGGCCGAGCATGTCCTCGGCGCGGGGATCGCCCGACGCGGTCGCCGCGGCGACGAGCTGCTCGAGGTCGTCGCGGGGCACGGTCAGCAGCACGGTGCGGAGGCCGGTGTGGGCCAACGCGTCGAGCACCGCCGTGAAGGTCGCGAGCGCCGCGGCCGCCCGGTCGAGCCGCAGCTCGGCGACCGCCCTCAGCAGCAGCAGCTGCGACCGGACCCGCTGGTCGGGGACGCCGGCGAGCAGCGCGCCCGAGACGGTGTCGGCGGCACGTCGGGCGTCGGCGCGCAGCAGGTGCGCGGCCCCGCGGCGCAGGACGACCGTGGGGTCGTCGGCCGGCAGCTGCTCCAGCTCCGCCTCGGCCCGGCTCACGCGCCCGACCGCGAGCATCAGGCGCACCCGCGTCGTCGCGAGCAGGTCGCCCGACGCTCCGGCGGTCGGCGAGCGGACGCTCCAGCGCGCCGCCTGGGCGTCGAGGTCGACGAGGTGGCCGGCGACGGCGGTCTGGCCGAGCGAGATCATGGCGGACGCCCGCACGGCGAGGACGATCGGCCAGTGCTCGGACGAGGCCATCAGCGGCTCGACGTCGGGCACGAGCTGCAGGGCCTCGTGCGGCCGGAAGTCCTCGAGCGCGAGCACGGCCCTCGCGAGCCCCACCGGGCCGGCCGTCTCGTCGCCCACCTGGGCGAGCAGGGCGCGGCCGGTGGCGACCTCGCCGATCCACAGGTGCACGAACGCGCTGGCGGCGAGCGACGACGCCCGCTGGGCCGCGTGCTCCGGTCCCGACGCCGCGCCCGACGCCGCGGCGAACGAGCGCAGCGCCTCCTCGGGCGAGCCGTCGAGCAGGGCGGTCACGCCGAGCTGCTGGTGCACGAAGGAGGCGACGGGCGCCATCTCCTCCCGCTCGGCCGGCGACAGGGCCGCGAGCACGACCTCGGCCCGTGCGGCGGCGGCGCGGGCGCGGGCGACGTCGCCGAGCATCCGGCGTGCCTGGGCCTCGACGGCGAGGAGGAACGCCTGGTCGGGCGCGGGGACGGAGCCGACGCGCTCGCCGACGGCCGAGACGACGGCCTCGAGGGCCTGCGCGACACGGGCGTGGTGCATGCTCACCGTCGAGAAGGCGAGGGCGGTCATCGCGAGCACGACGGGGTGCCGGGCCGTGCGCCGGCTCGGCAGCGTCCCGAGCACGCCCACCAGCTCGGCCGCGTGCCGCAGGGTGAACGAGGGCCACGACCGCTGCAGCACGCGCGAGAGGAGGGGCATGTCGAGCAGCGCCGCCGCGGCCCTGGCTGCGATCATCGGCTGCTCCGCCTCGAGCGCCCACTCGACGGCCTCCTGGCGCAGCGTGCGGGCGTCGTCGGGCCGCCGGGCGTCCAGCTCGCTCCGCAGCGCCTCGCGCACCGCCGCGTAGTAGGCGAACTCGCCGTGCGCGCCCGTGCTCTCGGTGCGCCAGGCCCCGAGGCCGTCCTCCGCTGCACGGTCGAGCGCGGCCGCGGCGTCGGCGTCGGGCAGGTCGGCGAGGCGCGCCGCGAGCGCCGTGGGCAGGGAGTCGACGACGGAGGTGCGGAGCGCGAACTCCGTGGCGGGCCCGCCACGGAGGTGACGGGCCAGCGAGGCACGGACGTGGTCGAGCGCGCACGCGGCCAGCGCCTCCTCGAACGACCGGCCGCCGCGGTCGACGAGCAGGGTCCGGTCGGCCTCGACACGGTCGGCGACGGCGCGCGCGGACGCCACGACGGCCCCGGCGTGGCCGCCCACGGCGGCGTGCAGCGCGACGACGCGCGAGGCGTCCACGGGACGCCGCAGCACGCCGGTCACGACGACGGCGGCCTCCGCAGGCGTGAGGGCCAGGGCGTCGGGCCCGACCACGACGGTGTCGAGGGCGGCGGCGACGTCGCCCCGCTCGAGCCAGCTGCGGGACCGGGTCGCCACGACCGCCCTGACCCGTCCACCCGAGCCGACGACCGCCTCCAGGTCGGCCCGGGCCGCCGGGTCGTCGAGCAGGTCGAGGTCGTCGAGCACGAGCACGAGGGGCTGGTCGGGGGCGGCGGCGGCCGCGACGAGGGCGGACCGTGAGGGGGCCGGGGCGAGGTCGTCGCCGAGGAGGCGCGCGAGGGCCGACGAGGACCGTCCCGAGGCCCGCAGCGCGAGGCCCACGGCGGCCCAGAAGGCGCGCCGCCGGTCAGCGGCCGGCACGCCGTCGAGCGCCGCGTCGAGGCCGAGCCACAGCACGCGCTCGTCGTCGCGGCGGTGGCGGCGAGCCCAGTCGGCCAGCAGCACCGTCTTGCCGCAGCCCGCCGGCCCGCGGAGCACCACGACGGGCGACCCCGATGCCTCGTCGAGGGCCCTCAGCAGCCGGGGCCGGCTGACCGTCGCGCCCGGCAGCCGCGGCACGCCCGTCGGCGACGCGCCGACCGGCACCGACGCGGCAGGTGCCGACCCGGCGGACGCCGCCGTCGCCGCGCTCGCGGGCACGCCGCTGACGGTGGTCACGCGGCGAAGCGCTCCACGCGCAGCACGCAGCTCAGGTCGGCGGAGTCGACGGCGAGCTGCGCCTCCCACTCGGCGGTCTCGCCCGCGGCGACCGAGTCGAGGTCGACCTGGGTCAAGCCGAGGGTCGCCTGGTCGCCGTCGAGCAGCGACACGTAGATCCGGTAGTGCTGGGCCGCGTCCGTGGGGTTCGCGGCCGTGCCGGTGACCGTGTACGCGCCTCCGTCGAGCTCGCAGGCGGTCTGCTGCACGTCCTGCAGGGCTCCCACGAAGTCGGGCGCCGTGCCCGGGTCGTCCTGGATGTCGGTGACGGCGGGCGCCGCGGCGGCCGTGCTCGAGGGCGTGGGCGACGGGCTGGCGTCGCCGTCGCCTCCCCCGGTGCAGCCGGCGAGGGCGACGACGAGCGCGGCGCCCCCGAGCACGGCCACGGCCGAGCGGGTCAGCGCGGAGCGGGAGCCGGCGGCGGAGGCGCGGAGCAGGGCGGGTCGGGTGGTCATGAGTGTCCTCTCGGGCGAGCGGTCGTCGTGCGCACGTCCCGGTCGCGACGCCGGCCCGTGAGGGCCAGGCCGAGGCCGGCGACCAGCAGCACCAGGGCGAGGAGCGCCGGGGCGGCCACCTCGTCGCCGGTGAAGGCCAGCACGCGGTCGTGGGTCGGGACGACGACGGTGTCGTCGTCGCGGGTCGGGTCGGGGGTCGGGTCGGGGCTCGTCACGGGCGGCACCGTGCCGTCGGGGCCGGTGCCCGTGCCGATCGCGGTCGCCGTGTTGGACACCTCACCGGCTGCCACGTCGGCGGCGGTGACGGTGTACGCGGCGGTCGCGACGACGCGCTGTCCGGGTGCGAGCACGCCGGGCTCGCCGGGCCACGACTCGTACCGTACGTCGCCGAGGCCGGGCATCTCGTCCTCCACGCCGACGCCGACCAGCGTCACCGTGCCGGTGTTGACGACGACGAAGCGGTAGTCGAGCTGCTCGCCGAGGCGTCCGGCGCTGCCGGGCGCGTAGCTGACGGTCTTGGTCAGCTCGACGCCCGAGCGCGGGACCACCGTGACGACGGTCGTGTCCTCGTCGGCGCGCAGGGCGCCTCCCGCGGTCGTCCCGAGGACGGAGGCGGTGTTGCGGACGAGGCCCGCGTCGACGTCGGCCTGGGTCAGCACGTAGTCGGCCGTGGCCGTCACGCCCTGCGCCGGGGCGAGCACGCCCTCGGCGCCGGGCCACGGTCCGAACACGACCTCGCCGAGGCCGGGCAGCTCGTCGGTCAGCGCGAGGCCCGAGAGGGTCTCGTCGCCGGTGTTGACGACCTCGAACCCGAAGCGGACGAGCCCGCCGGCGGCGCCCTCGCCGACGAGGGCGCCGGTCTTGCGCAGCGAGACGCTGGACGAGCCGGGCAGCACGACCCCCGCCTCGTCGACGTCGTCGACCGTCGCGCCGCCGGGCGCCTCGCCCGTGGCGGTCACCTCGGAGGTGACGATCCCCGCGTCGACGTCGCGCTGCGTGAGCACGTACGTGGCGCTCGCGGTCACGCTCTGCCCGGGCTCGAGCACGCCGGGCTCGCCCGGCCAGGTGCCGAACACGATCTGCGAGAGGCCGGGCTGCGCGTCGGACAGCGTCACGCCGCGCAGGGTCACCGAGCCCGCGTTCCGCACGACGTAGCCGAGCTGCAGCACGTCGCCGGCCCTGCCGGTCGCCCCGTCGGCCATGACCTGCGTCTTGGCGACGGTGAGGCCGGCGACGGCGGGCGCGGTGCGCACGGTCGCCTGCGCGGCAGCCCCGACGGCCTCGCCGGTCGGCCGGGTCGAGGAGGCGGTGGCCGTGTTGGTCACGGCGCCCGCGTCGACGTCGGCCTGGGTCACCGTCGACGTGGCGACGGCCGTCACGGACTCCCCCGGGGCGAGCCTGCCCTCGACGGTCGGCCAGGGGCCGAGCACGAGGGGGCTGAGGCCGGGCAGCGGGTCGGCGACCTGCACGCCCGAGAGCGTGACGCCGCCCTCGTTGCGCAGGGTGATCGTCCAGTCGACGACGTCGCCCGCGAGGCCGGAGCCGCGCAGGGCGCCGGTCTTGGCCATGACCAGGGCGGCGTCCGCGACGAGCGGGGTGCGGCCGTCGGCCGAGGCCGAGACGTCGGCCGGGCCGCCGGGGCTGCCGGGGCCGCCCGGGCCGCGCACGGGCGTGCCGGTCGCGGTGACGGTCGACGCGATCGCGCCGGCGTCGACGTCGGCCTGGGTCAGCACGTAGCCGGCGGTGGCCGTGACGCTCTGGCCGGGGGCCAACGCGCCGACCGCGCCCGGCCAGGGGCCGACCACGAGGTCGCCGAGACCGGCCTGGCCGTCGGCGAGCCGCACGTCGGTCAGGGTGACCGAGCCGGTGTTCCTGACGGTGAACGTGAAGGGCACGGTGTCGCCGGCGACGCCGGCGGTGCCCTCGGGCAGCGCCTGCGTCTTGGTCACGGCGAGGCGCGGCGCGACGTCGGCGGTCGCGATCGTCGCCGCGTCGCTCGCCACGGCCGCGGCGCCGGTCGGCGGGACGCCGGAGGCGGAGGCCGCGTTCACGACCGAGCCCGCGTCGACGTCGGCCTGGGTCACCGCGTACCGGGCCGTGGCGACGACGGACTCGCCGGGGGCCAGCACGCCGGCCGCGTCGGGCCAGCCGTCGGCCGTCCCGCCGGTGTACGTGACCACGGAGAGCCCGGGCAGCGGGTCGCTCACCACGACGTCGGTCAGCGTGACCGTGCCGGTGTTCGTCACGAGGACTCGGTACTCGACCACGTCGCCGACGCGGCCGGAGCCGCCGTCCGCCCACCGCGCCTCCTTGTCGACCGCGAGGGCCGGCGAGGAGGGCAGCACGAGCGGGACGGCGTCGGTCGCCGAGACCGGGGTGGCCGCGGCGTCGTCGCCCACCGCGGTCGCCGTCGCGCGGGTGACGAGCACCCCGGCGTCGACCTCGGCCTGCGTGAGCACGTGCCGGGCGGTGAACGTCGCGGAGGCGCCGGGCGCGAGGACGCGGGCGAAGTCGCCCTGGCCGGTCCACGAGACGAACGAGATGTCGCTGAGGTCCGGCTGCTCGTCGGCGACCGCGACGTCGCGGACGGTGACGTCGCCGGTCGAGGTGACGACCCAGGTGTGGACGACCTCGTCGCCGGCGCGTCCGGTCGCGCCGGGCGCGAGGGCGACCTGCTCGACGAGCCCGAGGCGGGGCCCGTCGGCCGTCAGCGGCACGGCCGTGCGCGCGTCGGCGAGCACGGCTGCTCCCGACGGCGCGGTGCCCGAGACGGTCGCGGCGTTGACGACGCTGCCGCGGTCGACGTCGGCCTGCACGACCGCATAGGTCGCGGTGCCGGTGACGACCTGGCGCGGCGCGAGCACGCCGACCTCGCCCGGCCAGGGGCCGAGCTCGACGGCGGAGACGCCGTTCAGGCGGTCGTCGACCGCGACGCCCGACACCGTGACGGCGCCGGTGTTCGTGATCGTGAAGGCGAACGAGACGCCGTCGCCGACGCGGCCGGTCGTGCCCGAGGGCCCGGCGGTCAGCGCGCCCGTCTTCGTGAGCGCGAGCGAGGCCGTGCCGTCGAGGCGCACCTCCTGCACCTCGGAGGCGCGGACGGCGGGGCCGCTCGGCGGCGTACCCACGACGCTGCCGCGCGAGGCGACGACGCCGCGGTCGACGTCGGCCTGCGTGAGCACGTAGCTCGCCGTCGCCGTGACCGTCCGGCCGGGCGCGAGGGTGCCGGCCGCCGCGGGCCAGCCGCCGTACGAGACGACGGAGGCGCGGGCCTGGTCGTCCGACACGACGACGCCCGAGAGGGTCGCGTCCCCCGTGTTCGTGACGAGGTACTCGTAGCGGACGACGTCGCCGGCCACCCCGGCGGCCCCGGGCTCCAGGGTCGCCGTCTTGACGATCTGGACTGCGGGTGCGGTCACGGCCGTCGCCAGGGCGGCGCCGTCGCGGACGACGAGGGGGTCGCCGGCGCCGGCCGGCGGAGCGGCACGGAGCGTCGCGACGTTCACCAGCGCGCCGGAGTCGACGTCGGCCTGCGTCACGACCCGGTCGACCGTCGTGGTGACGCGCTGGCCCGGGGCGAGCGTGCCGGGGGTGCCCGGCCAGGTCGCCGGCGCGACGACGCCGGAGGGGTCCGCCTCCGTGGCGGTCATCGGGTCGGTCACGACGACGTCGGAGAGCGTCACCGTGCCGGTGTTCGCGACCGCGATCGTGAAGCGGGCGACGTCGCCGACGCGACCGGCGCCTCCGGCGACCCACGACGCCGTCTTGTCGACCGAGGCCGAGGCGGTCCGCGCGAGCTCGACGCCGGCGGCGGCGTCGGACGCGACGACCGAGCCGTCGGGCGTCGTGCCCGTGGTGCGGGCCGACGAGCTCACGGCGCCGGCGTCGACGTCGGCCTGGGTCAGCACGTACCTCGCGGTGGCGGTGACGCTCTCGCCGGGCAGCAGGCGGTTCGTCGGGCTCGGCCAGGGGCCGAAGACGACCGGGGAGGCACCGGTCAGGGCGTCCGCCAGGGTCACGCCGGTGAGGGTGGCCGTCCCGGTGTTCGTCACGACGTACGAGAACTCGACCGTGTCGCCGGCGACGCCCGCGGCACCCGTCGCGAGGGCGGCGGTCTTCTCGACGCCGATCGCGGCGGCCGTGGGGGCGGTGGACGCCGTGGCCGCGCTGCTCGCGGTCAGCGGTGCGCCGGTCGGCGGGCTGGCGAGCACCCGCGCCGAGTTCACGACCGAGCCGCTGTCGGCGTCGGCCTGGGTGACCCGGTAGGTCGCCGTGCCGGTGACGGTCTCGCCCGGCGCGAGGCGCCCGGCGGTCCCGCTCGGCCAGGTCGCGACGGCCACGGGCGAGAGCCCGACGAGGGCGTCGTCGAACACGACGCCGTCGAGGGTGACGGTGCCGGTGTTCGTCGCGGTGAAGGTGTACCGGAGCGCGTCGCCGGGCGCCGTGCCCGTGGCCGGCGCGACGGTCTTCGCGAACGCCAGCGCGGGCTGCGGCGGCACGACGACGGTCTTCTCGTCGCTCGCGGTCACGGTCTGCGCAGGCGCCGACGAGCGGCCGGAGGTCGTCGCGACGGACGACACCGAGCCGCGGTCGACGTCGGCCTGGGTCAGCACGTAGAAGGCGGTCGCCTGCACGGACTCGCCGGGCGCCAGGGTGCCGGCGGTGCCGCCCGGCCAGGTGCCCGTGGTGATCGTGCCGAGGCCCTGCTGGCCGTCGGCGAGGACGACGCCGGTGAGCGTCGTGTTGCCCTGGTTCGTGACGGTGAACGAGTACTCGACCCGGTCGCCGGCGCGACCGGTCGCGCCCTCGGCGAGCTGCGCCTCCTTCGTCAGGCCCACGACCGGGCCCTGCGGCGCCGCCTGCACGGTGGCCGACGCGGGTCGGCGGACGACGGTGCCGTCGGGCGCGGTGGCGAAGGCCGTGGCCGTGTTCGTGATCGCGCCGCCGGCGTCGAGGTCGCTCTGGCGGATCGTGTACGAGGCGCGTCCCATGACCCGCTCGCCCGGGGCGAGCACGCCCACGGCGCCCGGCCAGCGGTCGAACGTCACGTCGCTGAGGCCCGGCATCTCGTCGACGATGTCGAGCAGACTGAGCGTGACCGTGCCGGTGTTGCGCACCTGGAACGTGTAGTCGACGCCCTGGCCCACCTGGCCGGTCGTGCCGGCGGCGAGGCGCCCTGCCTTGGTGAACGACATGGTCGAGACCTGGTCGACCGTGACTCCGGCCGTGGCGTCGGCGCGCACGGGCGTGCCGCCGGGGCCGGTGCCGGTCACGTGGGAGGCGCTGGTCACGCCCCCGGCGTCGACGTCGGCCTGGGTGAGCGTGTACGTCGTCGTCGCGGTGACGCTCTGGCCGGGCGCGAGGCGACCGGCGGTGCCGCCGGGCCAGGCGCCGAAGACGGGAGCGGGGGCGCCGACCTGGTCGTCGGCGAGCTGGACGCCCGTGACGGTCTGGTTGCCGGGGTTGGTGACGACCCAGCTGAGCTGGACGGCGTCGCCGGCGACGCCGCGCGCCCCCGGCGCGAGCGCCTCGGTCTTGGTCAGCGCGAGGGCAGGTCGTCCGGAGCTGGTCGCGAGCGTCGCGGCGTCCGACGCGCGCACGGTCTCGCCGCGTGCCGGCTGGGCCGAGACCGTGGCGCGGTTCGCGACCGAGCCGGCGTCGAGGTCCTGCTGCGTGAGGACGTAGGAGGCGGCGCCCGCCGCGGTCTCCCCCGGCGCGAGCACGCCCACGACGGCCGGCCACTGCCAGGCGATCGTGCCGAGGCCCGGCAGCGGGTCGGCCACGTCGACGCCCGAGAGCGTCACGGCGCCGGTGTTGCCGACGGTGAACGAGTAGCTGGCGACGTCGCCGACCGCACCCGCGCCTCCTGCGGCGTACGTCACCGACTTGTCGAGCGACACGGCGGCGGGCGCGGTCAGCGGCGTCGACGCGGAGGTGCGCGCGGCGACCGCGTCGCCCTGCGGCGAGGTGCCGGAGGCGACGGCCGGCGACGAGAGACCTCCGGCGTCGACGTCGGCCTGGGTCAACACGTGGGTGGCCGTCGCGGTGACGCTCTGCCCGGGGGCGAGCGTCCCCGCCGAGGTCGGCCAGGAGCCGACGACGAGGTCGGAGAGCCCGGCCTGCGCGTCGGACAGCACGACGTCGGTCAGCGTCGACGTGCCCGTGTTCGTCACGGTGAACGAGTACGTCACGACGTCGCCGGCCACGCCCGCGGCGCCGACGGGCAGCACCTGGGTCTTGGCGACCGAGAGCGCGGGCGTCGTCGGGGCGAGCGCGAGGGTGTGCACGCCGGTGCCCGTGACGGGCTCGCCCGAGGGCGGGGTCGCGGTGGCGAGCGCCTGGTTGACGACCGCTCCGGCGTCGGCGTCGCCCTGCGTGACCGTGTACGACGCGGTGGCGCGCACCTGCTCGCCGGGGCCGACCTGGCCCACCGGGCCGGGCCACTCGCCGAAGCGGACGTCGCCGACGCCGGCGAGGGCGTCGCGCACCGTCAGCAAGTTCAGGGTCACGTTGCCGCGGTTGACGACGACGAACTCGTAGTCGATGCGGTCGCCGACCACGCCGCGTGCGCCGTCGGCGAGCGTGCCGGTCTTGGTGACCGCGACGTCGGGCCGCTCGACGACCTCGGTGCGCGCGTCGGCGGTGCCGGCGACGCGGGCGCCGCTCGGCGGGGTGCCGCGCGTGGTGGCCGTGCTCGACACGCCGCCCGCGTCGACCTCGGCCTGGCTGAGCACGTGGGTCGCGGTCGCGGTGACCGACCGGCCGGGGGCGAGGGTGCCCGCCGTGCCGCCCGGCCAGGGGCCGAACACGGCGTCGGTGACGCGCGCCTGGCCGTCGCGCACGGTGACGCCGGTGAGCGTGACGCCTCCGGTGTTCGTGACGACGTACGAGTACTGGACGGTGTCGCCGGCGACGCCGGTGGCGTCGGGCGCGAGAGCCTGCGTCTTGACGATGCCGATCGACGGCGCGGCCGAGGTCGCGACGACGGAGGCGGAGGCCCTCGCCGTCGGGGCGGCGCCCGAGCCCGCGGGAGGCGTGCCGCCCGCCGAGGCGGTGTTGACCGCCGCGCCGGAGTCGACGTCGGCCTGCGTGACCACGCGGTCGGTCGTCGCGGCGATCGACTCGCCGGGCAGCAGCGTGCCCTCCGCGGTCGGCCACGTGCCGTACTGCAGCGGCGTCGCGTCGGCCAGCGCCTCGACGATCGCGACGCCGGTCAGCGTCGTCGTGCCGGTGTTGCGCGCCGTCAGCGTGTAGCGCAGGGTGTCGCCGAGCTGGACGGACGGGACGGCCGAGCCGTCGGTCGCGGATGCCCGCTTGTCGAGGACGAGCGCGTTGTCGCGGGTGCTCACGACCGAGCCGTCGGCCTGGTCGGTGACGACCCGCGGGGTGCCCGGGCCGCCGGGCGTGCCCGACGCGCCGGGCGCCGTGCCGCGGGCGACCGCCGAGGAGGCGATGCCCCCGGCGTCGACGTCGGCCTGCGTCAGCCGGTAGGTCGCGGTGGCGGTGATCGACTGGCCGGGCGTCAGGGTGCGGTCCGCGTTCGGCCACGGGCCGAAGACGATCTCGGAGATCCCGGGCTGGGCGTCGGTCAGCTGCACGTCGCTGAGGGTCGTGTCTCCCGCGTTGGTCAGCGTGTACGCGAAGCGCACCTCGTCCCCGGCGACGCCACGGGCGCCTCCGTCGAGCTGCTCGGCCTTGTCGAGCGTGACCGAGGGCGACTGGGCGGCGGTGTCGAGGGTGAACGAGCGGGTCGAGGTGATCGGGTCGCCGGCGGGCGGGTTCGCGATGGCCGTGGCGGTGTTCTCGACCCGGCCGCGGTCGACGTCGGCCTGGGACACCCGATACGACGCGGTGCCCTGGGCCGAGCTGCCGGGCGCGAGCGAGCGGCCCTCGCCGAGACCCGTGTACGTGACGGCACCGATGCCGGGCAGCGGGTCGCTGACCTCGATCAGGTACAGGGTCACGTTGCCCGTGTTGACGACGTCGAAGGCGTAGTCGACGCGGTCGCCGAGGCGACCGGCCGCGCCGCCGGCGAAGGCGCCGGTCTTCTCGAACGAGTAGCCGGGCGCGGCGGCGACGAGCAGGCTGCGCACGTCGGCGGCCTCGACGCGGTCGCCCGCGGCGTCGACCGAGCGTGCCGTCACGGAGGCGGCGCTCCGGACGCGTCCGGCGTCGACGTCGGCCTGGGTCAGCGTGTACGAGGCCGTGAAGCGCACCGTCTGCCCGGGCGCGATGCGGCTGTCGCCCGTCCACGGGCCGCCGTCGGCGAGGGCGACGTCGCCGAGGCGGGCCTGGTCGTCGCTCACGACGACGTCGGTCAGGGTCGAGGCGCCCGTGTTCGTCACGTCGAAGGTGAACGAGACGCGGTCGCCGGCACGGTGCACCGCGGCGTCGGGGTCGGCGAACAGCTCGGTCTTGACGAGGCCGACCTGCGCGGCGGCGTCGAGCTGGATCGAGGCGCTCGCGACGCCGGTGGGCGTCGTGCCGTCGGGGGCCGACGCGGAGGCGGTGGCCCGGTTGACGAGCAGGCCGTCGTTCGCGTCGACGTCGGCCTGCGTCACCACGTGGCGCCCGGTGCCCTTGACGGACTCCCCCGGCAGCAGCGTGCCGGCGGCCGCGGGCCACGGCCCGAGCTGCACGGTCACGCCTGCCATGTCGTCGGCCACGCCCACGCCGGTCAGCGTCGTGTTGCCCGTGTTCGTGACGAGGAACGAGTACACGACCGTCTCGCCGACGTCGGTCTGCTGGCCGTTGGTCGTCGAGGCGTCGAACGCGGCCGTCTTGGCCAGCGCGAGCGCGGGCGCCCGGGTGACGGGCGCCTCCGCTTCGGCGGTCGCCTGGACGGGCCGGCCGTCGGACGCCGTGCCCGAGGCGGTCGCGGCCGAGCCGATGCGGCCCGCGTCGACGTCGGCCTGCGTCAGGCGGTAGGCGCCCGTCGCCGTGGCGCTCTCGCCCGGGCGCAGCGTCACGGTCGTCGAGGTGCCCGAGCCCCAGGTCACCGCCGAGAGGCGGGCCTGCTCGTCGAGGATCGAGATGCCCGAGACGGTCACGTTGCCGGTGTTGGTGACGACGTAGGTGAAGACGGCGCCGTCGTTCGCCGTCGTGGGGCCCGAGGCCGGCGGCGTGACGGTCTCGGTCTTGGTCAGCTCGAGGCGGGGCGCGCTCGTGGCGGTGGCCACGGTCGCGGCCGCGGTGGCCGTGACGGTCCCGCCGCCGGCCCCGGTCGCCGTCGCGCGTGCCGTGTTGACGACGGCTCCCGCGTCGACGTCGCCCTGCGTCAGCACCGAGGAGGCCGTGGCCGTCGCCCGCTCGCCGGGCGCGAGCACGCCGTCGGCGCCCGGCCAGGAGACGACGGGCGTCGTGATGCCGGGCAGGGCGTCGGTGATCGCCGCGCCGGACAGCGTCACCGTGCCGGTGTTGACCAGCACGAAGCGCCACTCGACCGTGTCGCCGACCGCACCGGCGCCTCCTGCGGTCACCGCCCCGGTCTTCGTCAGCTGGACGCCCGGCGCCTGCCGGGTCGTGACCTGTCCGTCGGCGTCGGCGCGCACCACGGCGCCGCGCGGAGCGGTGCCCGTGGCGGTCGCGTTCGAGCCGACCCGCCCGGCGTCGACGTCGGCCTGCACGAGGGTGAAGCTCGAGCTCGCCGTCACCGACTGGCCGGGGGCCAGGGTGCCGGCGGTGCCGCCCGGCCAGGCGCCGTAGACGACGGCCGTGGCGCGGGGCTGCTCGTCGGCCACGCCGACGCCGGTGAGGGTCGTCGTGCCCGTGTTCGTGATCGTGTAGCCGAGGTCGACCGTGTCGCCGACGTCGCCGGCCGCCGTGCCGCGGAGGGCCTCGGTCTTGACGAGCCCGATCGCCTGGCTGCCCACGGCCGTGGGGACGGTCTCGGCGTCGGACGCCGTGACGGTCGTGCCGGGAGCGCCGCCGTCTGCGGCGCCGGCCGGTCCGGTCGCGGAGGCGGTGGCCGTGTTCGCGACGCTGCCCGCGTCGACGTCGGCCTGGGTCAGCACGTAGGTCGCCGTGGCGCGCACGGTCTGGCCGGGGGCGAGCTGGCCGCTCACCGCGCCGGGCCAGGTGCCGTACGAGATGGCCGAGAGGCCGGGCAGGCGGTCCTCGACGGTGACGCCCGAGACGGTCTGCGAGCCCGTGTTCATCACGTCGAAGCGGTAGGTGACGCGGCTGCCGACCGCGCCCGAGCCGGCCACGACGGCCGTCTTGTCGAGGGCGATCGCCGGGGCGGAGCCGATCGGCTGCACGGCCGTCGCCTCGGCCGACGTCTGGACGCCCTGCGGCGTCGCGCCGCGCACGGAGGCGCGGTTGGCCACGCTGCCGGCGTCGGCGTCGGCCTGGGTCACGACGTAGCGGGCCGTGGCGGTGACGGTCTCCCCCGGGGCGAGGCGGCCGGCGGCGCCCGGCCACGTGTAGGCCAGGGTGCCGAGACCGGCCAGCGGGTCGGCGATGCCGACGCCGGTCAGGGTGACGGTGCCGCGGTTCGTGGCCGAGAAGCGGTAAACGAGCGCGTCGCCGGCGCGGCCGGCCGAGCCGCCCGCGACGGGCGCGACCTGCTTGGTCAGCGCGAGGGCGGGCGACGAGGTGATCGGCACGGTCGCGGCGCCGGAGGCGGTGGTCGCCGCCCCGCCGGGGGCCGTGCCGCGGGCCGTCGCCGTGTTGACGACCGCGCCGGCGTCGACGTCGGCCTGCGTCACGGCGGCCGAGGCGCGGGCGACGAGGGCCTGCCCGGGCGCCAGCTGACCGGGGGTGCCCGGCCAGGTCAGCACGGGCTCGCTGAGGCCGGCGAGCGAGTCGCTCAGCACCACGGAGCCCAGCGTGACCGTGCCCGTGTTCGTCACGCGGATCGTGAAGTCGGCGACGTCGCCGGCGGCGCGGGTCGACCCGGCGCGCAGGGCGCCGCTCTTCGCGACGGCGAGCCCGGCGGTCTGCGGCACCGCGGTCGTGGCCGTCGCGCCCTGGGTCACGAGAGCGTTCTGGGGGGTCCGGCCGGAGGCGGTGGCCGTGTTCACGACGCTGCCCCGGTCGGCGTCCGCCTGCGTCAGGCGGTAGCTGGCCGTGGCCGTGACGGCCTGGCCGGGCGCGAGGGTGCCCGCGGTGCCGCTGGCCCAGGTGCCGTACGAGACGGCCGAGAGACCGGCCAGCGGATCGGTCACGGCGACGCCGCGCAGCGTCACGGCGCCGGTGTTGACGACGCGGAACGAGTAGGTGACGACGTCGCCGGCGGCGCCCGTCGCGCCGGATGCGAGGGTGCCGGTCTTCGTCAGGCCGAGCGAGCCGGGCGCGCTGATCGGAGCCGTGGCGGAGCCCTGGCCCTGGACGGTGCCGAGCGCCGGGGTCCGGCCGGAGGCGGTGGCCGTGTTCACGACGGAGCCCGCGTCGGCGTCCGCCTGCGTCACGGCGTACGTCGCGGTCGCCGTCACGCGCTGGCCCGGCGCGAGCGTGCCGGGGGTGCCGCTCGGCCACGTGCCGTACGACACGGCGGAGAGCCCGGGCAGGGGGTCGGCGACCGCCACCGAGGTGAGGGTCTGCGTGCCCGAGTTCGTCGCGGTGAACGTATAGGTGAGCACGTCGCCCGCGCGGGCCGCGGTGCCCGCGACCGACTTCGTCAGCGCGATCGCGGGGGCCGGGGCGACGGTGACGAGGGCGGACCCGCTCGCGCGCACCGCGCCTCCTGCGGGCGGGGTGCCGGAGGCGGTGGCCGTGTTCGCGACGCTGCCCCGGTCGACGTCGGCCTGGGTCAGCGCGTAGCGCGCGGTCGCCGTCACCTGCTGGCCCGGCGCGAGCGTGCCCGCGGTGCCCGGCCAGGTGCCGTACGTGACGGCCGAGAGCCCGGGCAGCGGGTCGGTCAGGGCGACGCCGGTGAGGCTGACGTTGCCCGAGTTGCGCACGGTGAACGTGTAGTCGACGCGGTCGCCGGCGCGGCCCTGGGCGTCGGCCGCGAGCAGGCCCGACTTGGCGACGGAGATCGCGGGCGACGAGGCGACCGGCACGGTCGCGGCCGCGTTCGAGCTGGCCCGCTGGCCGTTCGCCGGGGTGCCGGTCGCGGTCGCCGTGTTGACGACGGAGCCCGCGTCGACGTCGGCCTGGGTGAGCGCGTAGCTGGCCGTCGCCGAGACCTGCTGGCCCGGTGCGAGACGGCCGGGGGTGCCGCTCGGCCAGGTGCCGAAGGCCACGCGGTCGGCCACCAGCGGGTCGGTGACCGCGACGCCGTCGAGGGTCGAGGCGCCCGTGTTGCGCACCGTGAACGACCAGGTGACGACGTCGCCGACACGGCCGGTCGCGCCCGGGGCGAGCGTGCCCGACTTGGTCAGCGAGACGGTGCTCGCCGCGGCCACGTCGACCGAGGCGGTGGCGGTCTGGCGCACCGCGGCTCCGGACGGCGGGTTGCCCTGCACGGTGGCCGTGTTCTGCACCCGGGCGGCGTCGACGTCGGCCTGGGTCAGCGTGTACGGCGCGGTCGCCGTGACGGCCTGCCCGGGGGCGAGGGTGCCGGCGGTGCCGCTCGGCCAGGTGCCGTACGTGATCGGGCCGACGCCGGCGACGGCGTCGGTGATCGTCACGCCGCGCAGGGTGACGGAGCCGGTGTTGGCGGCGCTGAAGCTCCAGGTGACGACGTCGCCGGCACGGCCGGAGGCACCGGCGGCGAGTGCGCCGGTCTTCGTCAGCGAGACGGACGAGCCGGTCGAGAGCGGCAGCGTCGCCGCGGCCGCCGACGAGACGGCCGCGCCGCTCGGGGGCGTGCCGGTGCCGGTGGCGCGGTTCACGACCGAGCCGGAGTCGACGTCGCTCTGCCGCACCGTGTAGGTCGCGGTCGCGGTGACCTGCTGGCCGGGGCGCAGGGTGCCGGAGGTGCCGCTCGGCCAGGTGCCGTAGCTGAAGGCCGAGAGACCGGTCAGCGGGTCGCTCGCGGCGACTCCCGTGAGCGTCTGGTTGCCCGTGTTCGACAACGTGACGGTGTACGTGACGACGTCGCCGGCGACTCCGGCGGCGCCTGCGGGCAGCGCGGCGCGCTTGGTGGTGGCGAGGGCGGGCGCGGCGGCGACGGCGACGCTGGTCGAGGCCGTGTTCGACGTGACGGCGGCGCCGCTCGGCGACGCCGCGCGGGCGGTGGCCGTGTTCGGCACGGTGCCGCGGTCGACGTCGGCCTGGGGCAGCGTGTACGGGGCGGTGGCCGTGACCTGCTGCCCGGGGGCGAGGCGGCCGGCCGTGCCGCTCGGCCAGGTGCCGTAGGCGATCGTGCCGACGCCCGCGACGCCGTCGGTGATCGTCGCGCCGGTGACGGTCTGGTTGCCGCTGTTGCGCAGCGTGAAGGAGAAGGTAACGACGTCGCCGGCACGGCCGGTGCTGCCGGCGGGGAGGGCGCCGGTCTTCGTGAGGGCGAGGGCCGGGTTCGCCGGCACGGCGGTGCGGGCGGTCGCGGAGGCGGTGGGCTGGGGGCCGCCGTCGGCGTCGGTGCCGACGACCTGGGCCGTGTTCGAGATCGAGGCGGAGTCGACGACCGCCTGCGTGAGGGCGAAGGTCGCGGTGGCGGTGACCGACTGCCCCTCGCCGAGGGTGCCGGCGGTGCCGCTGGGCCAGGCGCCGTAGGTGAGGCCGGAGAGGCCCGGGAGGCTCGTGTCCGTGATGCTGACGCCCGTGAGGGTGCCGCCGCCGGTGTTGCGGGCGGTGAAGGTGTAGGTGACGACGTCGCCCACGGCCCCGGTCGAGCCGGAGGGGAGCGCGCCCGTCTTCGTGAGCGCGATCGCGCTGAGGTGCACGGTCGTCGTGCCGGTGCTGGTGACGCTGACCGCGCTGTTGCCGGCGGCGGTGCCGGTCGCGGTGGCCGAGCTGACCTGGTTCGCCTGCGTGGGCGGCGGGCCGGTGCAGTTGAAGGTGACCACGGCACCGACCGCCAGGGTCCCGACGGTCCTCCGGCACTCCGGGTTGTCCGGATCGGCCACGACCACGTTCGTCAGCGCCACGGAGCCCGTGTTCGACACGGTGATCTGGAACCGCGTGTTCTCGGTGGCGACCCGGTACTGGTCGCCGATCGTGCCGTCGAGGCTCTTGACCACCGTCAGGGAGGCGGTGGGCACGCTGAGCACGGCGCTGCGCAGCAGGTACGAGTCGCCGCTGGTGCCGATCTGCAGGTTGATCGAGGTGTCGCCCGCCTGGACGCCGGGAAGGGTCGTGGTCGCGGCGTCGACGCTCGCGTTCGTGAAGACCGGCGTGGCCGCCGACCCGGTCTGCGTGTAGCGCGTCGAGCCGTCGGCGCGGCTGATGCCGACGTTGTCCAGGGCCCCTGCGGCGTTGGGGATCTCGGCGTACGCCCCGGCCTGGCGGTTGTAGCGCATGTAGTCGCCGGTGATGCCCCGGTCGCCCTCGAACAGCGTGTAGCCGAAGCGGGCGGCGCCGAGCGACGAGAAGCCCGAGAACGCGACGGTGAGGTCGGGGTCGGAGGCGCCCTCGCGCACGTGGCCCTCGTAGTAGATGACGCTGTGCGGCTCGGAGGCGGTGTTGCCGGGGACGTAGCTGCCGTAGTCGTAGACGACCGTCAGCGACCAGCCGGCGTAGCAGCCCGCCCCGACGGGGGCCCAGATGTCGCCGGCCGAGACGGCGAGCGCGCTGCCGGTGGCGGCGCCCGCGAAGGCGGCCGTCACGTCGGCGCCGGCGCTGTAGTAGAGCGCCGTGCCGGGGGCCGTGGCGGCGGTGTCCTCGAGCACGCCGGTCGCGGGGACGCTGCGCACGGCGGCCGAGCCGACCTTGAGCTTGGCCGCCTGCGTGCGGTAGCCCGACGAGCTGTCGGGACGGGTCGCCAGCGGCGACTGGCCGCTGACCACCTGGTTCTGCGTCAGGGCGCCGCAGCGCAGCGCGTCGGCTCCGGTGCGCCCCGCGAAGACGCCCGTGTTCGCGCTCCAGCTGAGGAAGGCCTTCGCGACGGTGGCGCCGGAGGGGATGGTGACGGAGGCGGAGCTCGAGTTGGTCGTGAAGCCCGAGACGGTGTTCGAGGCCTGCATCGAGAAGTAGTCGTTGACGTTGTTCGTGGCGGTCGTGGTGCCCGCGTGCAGGTTCGCGCAGGTGCCGGCGCCCGAGACGACGGCCGTGCCGCAGGCGAGCACCCCGTTGCCCACCTGCAGGAAGTCGCCGTTGACCGTGTCCCGCCAGGACGGGGCGGTGCCGCCGGCTGTACCCCACTGGACGACGGCTGCCTCGGCACGTTCGGCGGGGTCGACGAGCGAGAGGCCGGTCACGGGCACGATCACGGCGAGGACGACGGCGACGACGCGCATCGGCAGCGGCCAGGCGCTGCCGCCCGCGCGGTGGCGCGGTCGACGGCGGACGTGGCGGGCGGAGCGGTCACGGCGCGTCGGGGCGTCGGGGGTTGCGGGCACGGCTGATCCTCATTTGTCGGTTCGGCGACCGCGCGCGGCGATCATCGGCCCTCCGGCTCGTGATCGGAGCGGATGCCGAGGCGGGGCTGCCGTCCCAGTAGGCGACCCGGTCCCAGTCTGGGCGACACGTGTACCCCGAACGGCGCGTGTCGGTCAATTCACCCCCACCTTCACCCCGCCCGGTCCCCCGAAGGGCGGACCGAGGACGGCGGCGGACCCGCATGCGGGGGACACGACCCTGGTGAAATTGGAACATCACTGCCATACTCGACATATCACGCGGCCGTCGCCGCTGATCGGGCCGCTCGTGACGGCACGCCGCGTCGATCTCCCCGAGGACCCGATGACCTCCTCTGCCGCTCCTGCCTCCACCTCCGCCTCCGCCCCCGCTCCGGCTTCGGCTTCCCCCTCGCCGGCGAGATCGACCCGGTCGATCTGCCCCCGCTCGTCCACCGCCGTGCTGGCCTACCCGATGCACGGACAGCGCAAGCTGCTCGGCGAGGGGTACCGCACCCGTGACGGCCACCTGATCGAGTGGCTCGGCTCACGCCTCGCCGAGCAGGGCGGCGTGACGGTCGTCTCCCGACCCGAGCCTCCCCTCCCGCGCCGGTCGGCACGCGGCACCGTCGCCGCCGGCACCCGGTCGGTCGAGCCCCGCGCCTGGCGGGTCCCCCACCTCCGTGACCGCCGTCGGTGGTGGCCCGACTCCGTCGCCTCCTACCCTGTGGTCCCCGGCTTTCTCGACTCGACGCCGGCCCTCGTCTGGAACCCCTTCGTCGCGACCGCCCCGACCCGGGCCGATCCGTTCGGCGGGCGACGACGCGTCGTGCTCGACCTGCTCGACGACTGGACCCAGCACTACGCGTTCCGGTCGGTCCGCACCCAGGTGCGCGAGGCCTACGCCGCCGCCTTCGCCCGCGCCGACGTGGTCACGGCGAACGGGGCGGGCACCGCCGAGCTCGCCCGGCGATTCGGCCGGGACGACGTCGTCCTGCTGCCGAACGGGTGCGACCCCGAGCGCTACGACCCGTCGTCCGCGGCCGAGGGCCGGACGACCGTGGGCTACGTGGGCAAGATCGGACGACGGCTCGACCTCGAGGGCATCCTCGCCACCGTGCGTCGGCACCCGACGGCGCACTTCGTCTTCGCCGGGCCCGTCCTCGACGCCGAGTACCGGGCTCCCCTCCAGGGCGCCGCGAACGTCACGCTGCTCGGCGACGTCCACTACGACGACGTACCCGCGCTCCTCCGCACCTTCGACGTCGGCTGGGTCCCCCACCACGTCGGCGAGCGAGAGGTCGGCGGCGACGTCATCAAGACGTACGAGTACCGAGCCGCCGGCCTGCCGGTGCTGAGCACCCCGGTCTGCGGCGCCAGCTCCCGAGGCCTCGACGGGGTCGTCGTCGCTCCCCTCGCCGAGCACGCCGACCGGCTCGCCGCCCTCGTCGGCGACGGCCCCCGGGTGCCGCGGCTGCGGCCGTCCATCCCGGCCGAGGCGACCTGGCAGCACAAGGCCGACGTCGTGCTCTCGGCGCTCGGCCTGCGCTGAGCCGCGCCGCCTCCCTCCCCCCACCTCCTCACCGACCACCACCGGCGTCCCGACGCCGACGACGCAGGGAACCCGACCCATGGAACTCAAGGACTTCATCGCCACCATCCGCAGCTCGTGGCTGCTCGTGGTCGCCGTCACCGCCGTCGCGCTCATGACGGCCGCCGCCGTGACGCTCATGACGCCCAAGACGTTCACGTCGAGCACGCAGCTCTTCGTCTCGGTCGCGCCCCTCGGCACGTCCAGCGCCGGCGACCTCGTGCAGGGCAGCAGCGCCGCCCAGGCGAAGGTCAGGTCGTACGTCGACGTCGTCACGAGCGGCCGGGTGCTCGCCCCCGTGATCGCCGAGCTCGGCCTCGACGAGACGCCCGCGGCGCTGGCCGCCCGCGTGTCGGCCTCCAGCCCGCCCAACACGGCCCTCATCGACCTCTCCGCGAGCGACACCGACCCGGCGGCGGCGGCCGCCCTGACGAGCGCCGTCGCGGCGAGCTTCGAGTCGGTCGTCGAGACGGAGCTCGAGGCGCCCGACGGAGGCGTCCCCCTCGTCACCATCGAGAGGCTGGACACACCCGTCGCGGCCTCCCGCCCCTCGTCGCCGTCGCCGGTGCTCGCGCTCTCCGTGGGCGGCGTCCTCGGCCTCCTCGCCGGCGTCGCGGCGAGCCTCCTGCGCCGCACCCTCGACGTCCGCGTCCGCGGCAAGTCCGACGTCGAGTCCCTCACCGACGCGCCCGTGCTCGGCACCATCGGCCAGCACGACGAGTCCCCGACCGCACCCCTCATCGTGCAGAACGAGCCGCGCAGCCCCCTCGCCGAGGCCTACCGCGCGCTGCGGACCAACCTGCAGTTCACCTCGTTCGACCGTGCCGAGCGCTCGTTCCTCGTCACCTCCGCCATGCCGTCCGAGGGCAAGTCGACCACGGCGGCCAACCTGGCGATCTGCCTCGCCGAGACCGGGGCCTCGGTCCTGCTGGTCGACGCCGACCTCCGGCGTCCGCGCGTCGCCGAGCTGATGGGCATCGAGGGCGCCGTAGGGCTCACCGACCTGCTCGTCGGGCGGGCCGAGGTCGACGACGTGCTCCAGCCCTGGGGCTCGCAGCGCCTCTCGGTCCTGCCCTCCGGCCCGGTGCCCCCGAACCCGAGCGAGCTGCTCGGCTCCACGGCGATGCGGAGCCTCGTCCAGCACGCCACCGCGATGTTCGACTTCGTCGTCATCGACTCGCCGCCCCTTCTCCCCGTCACCGACGCCGCGGTCGTGAGCCGGCTCGTCAGCGGCGTGATCCTCTCCGCCTCGGCCCGGCGGTCGACGAGGCCGCAGCTCCGGCAGGCCCTGCTCGCCGTCAGCGAGATCGGCAGCCGGACCCTCGGCGTCGTCCTGACGATGGCTCCCCTCCGCGGACGGGACGCCTACGGCTACGGCCACTACGGCGCCTACTACGGCCACGGCACGGGTCCGACGCCCGGGACGGCCGGCACAGCGCCCGTGACGCCCGCCCCGGCCCCGACTCCCCCCGCCACCACCACCACCCGCGCCGCCGCGCTCTCCCCGTCCGGGGCGCCGGCATGACCGACTTCGTCGTCCTCGCCGTCTGCACGGGCAACATCTGCAGGTCGCCCGTGGCGGCAGCGCTCCTCGACCAGGCACTCGGCCACGTCCGCTGCTCCAGCGCCGGCACGCGGGCAGTGGCGGGCGCACCCGTGCCGCCACCGATGCTCGAGCAGGCGTCGCTGCTCGGCCTCGACCTGGCCGAGCACCGGGCGGCCGACCTCACGGCCGAGACCGTCCGGGCGAGCAGCCTCGTGCTCGGCCTGGCCCGCGAGCACCGGGGTGCCGCAGCCCGGGCGGTCCCCAGGGCCGCGCGCTGGGCCTTCACCCTCGTCGAGTTCGCCCGGCTCTCCCGGGCGGTCGACCAGGACGACCTCGCCCGTGCGGTCGAGTCCCTGCCCGGCGCGGTCGACCGCATGACGGCTGCGACCGCACTCGTGGCGTCGCGTCGCGGATCGGGCGCGCTGGTCGTCGCCGGCGACGACGACGTCGTCGACCCGTTCGGCCACGGCACGTCCACCTACGCCCGCGCGACGCGTCAGATCACGGCCGCGACCGAGTCCGTCGCCGACTACTTCTCCCGAGCGCTCGCGGTCTGACGAGCCCCCCACCGGCACGGACGAGCCCGCACGTGCCCGCGAGCTCGCCGGGCTCCGCTGCGCCGCGGCGTCAGCGCGACCGGCGCCTTCCCCGCCTGCCCCCGAGCGAGCGGAGCTCGTCCTCGTAGGCCTGGCAGATGGCTGGCCAGCTGTAGTGCTCACGGGCTCGCGACCGGGCCGCGTCGCCCATCGTCCTGGCCGCCTCCTCGTCGTCGAGGACCGCCCTGAGACCGGCGGCGATGCTGGCGGGGTCGGGCTCGACGAACGTCCCCGTGTCGGCGAGGACCTCGCGGTTGTAGACCGTGTCGCGCGCGACGACCGGGGTGCCGCACATCATGGCCTGGACCAGCGCGGGGTTCGTGCCGCCGACGCTGTGGCCGTGGAAGTACGCACCCGCGTGCTGCCACAGCGAGAACAACCGGGCGTCGTCGCTGAGGTGCCCGAGCCACTGCATCCGGGGGTGCTCGTCGGCCAGCCGGCGGGCTGCCTCGTCGAGCTCCCCGCCGTAGCCGCTCGAGCCGACGACGACGACGTCGTGGGTCCCCGCGAGCTCCGCCGCGGCGGCGAGGAACTCGGCCACCGTGTTCTCGGGCACGAACCGAGCCACCATGAGGACGTAACGGCCGGACTCCAGCCCCGGCTCGACGGGGAGGTCGTCGACCTCGCTGCCGCCGTAGGGGATGAACACGCCGTCCACGCCCCACATCTCGCTCCAGCGCCGACGGATCTCCTGTGCGTCGCAGACGAGGACGGTGCCCCACCGGGCGGTCATCACGGCACCCGCCCGGAACACGGCACGTGCGGCCCGGCCCCACTTCTCGCGCTCCCACTCGATCCCGTCGACGTTGACGACGACGGGGATGCCCCGGAGGCGGAGGAGCGGGATCCAGAAGCCGTTGGCCACGTTCATGACGAGAGCGACGTCCGGCCGACGACGCACGGCGTCGACGACGGCCGTGAACCCGTACGACAGGGTGCTGAGCGACTTGGACTCCACGCCGCGGGTGAGCCGGCTGACGACCCGTCCGTCACGAGCGGGGTCGGCGGGGGCGGTCGAGCCGGGGCGGCCGTAGACGGTCACGCCCCAGCCCCGCTCGGCGAGCCACGGCGCCAGGTGGCGCACCGCGGTCTCGAAGCCGCCGTAGTAGCTGGGGTAGCCGCGGGTGCCGATGACGGCCACGTCGAGGGGGCGATCGGCGCCTCGGTCGGCGCCGGAGGGGGATCGGGTCATCGTGACGGACTTCCTGCTCGGGTGGGCCCGACGTGGACGAAGTCCTGCCGGGTCGCGACGTGCGCAGCGCGGGCCGGGGTGCCGGGGGCGACGTCAGGTCGTGGTGCCCATGCTGCCGCCCCGAATGCTAGCGCCGCCATCGAGAACCAGACGAACCAGTCGAAGGAGAACAGCACGACCGCCATCACCAGGAGCACAGCCCGGCCCACGCGCGCGGCCCGCGCGAAGCCGACGACGAGGGCCGCGACCAGCGCGAGGACGCCCACGACGCCGAAGGCCGCGAGGGTCGAGACGAGCTGGTTGTCGATCACCGTGAAGCCGCCCTGCGGCAGCAGCCCCCTCGCGTAGAGCTCCGGCTCGCTGCCGAAGCCCGAGCCGAGCAGCGCCTCGAGCGGGGGCCGGCCGAGGAGCCCCGGCACGCTCGCCAGCGCCCCGACGCGGTTCTCCCAGGAGCCGGAGTTGATCAGGGTGACGAAGCCGTCGGCGATCTCCCCTTCCAGGAGCCACACGACGACGACGGACGCCACGGCCGACGTGATCACGTTGAGGAGCCGCCTGCTCTGGGCCGACGTGACGAGCAGGTGCGTGAGGGCCGCGACGAGCGCCGCGACGACGCTGCGACTGCCGGAGAGCAACACGCCCACCACGAGGAGGGACGTGAGGGCGAGCACGACCGGCGACGGCAGGAGCCGCGGGTGGGCCAGCAGGACGACGAGGCACACGGCCAAGAACACGGCGTAGGGGATGGGGTGTCCGAGCGTGCCCTCGACGCGGGTGAGGTCTCCGGGGAGGATCCTGTTCGGGCCCGCGAAGACGCTGCCGTCGGCGCGCACCTTGTAGCCCCAGGGCACCGGGCGGTGCAGCACGGTCAGCTCCACGATGCCGAGCAGGGCCTGGCCGACCCCGAGGACGACGAGTCCCCGGACGAGCAGGAGGAGGTCGCGGGCGGACGCCGTGGCGATCGTCCATGAGACGAGCAGGCCGACGGCGGCGAGCTCGGCCATCAGGACGATCGTGGACGGCGCCCGGAGGAGCACCAGCACGACGAGCACGACGAACAGCGCGCCGGTGGCGACGGTGGCCCGCGGCGGCGGGACGAACCAGGAGCGCGGGGACGCCGCGGCGCCCGCGAGCAGGACCACGACGCCGACGACCGCGGCCGTGCGGACGGATTCGGGCGCGGACGGCGAGGAGGCGGAGACGAGCACGGCGACCGCGGCCACGAGGGCGACCCCGCGACGCAGGTCGGACGGCAGCAGCAGGCCGCCCACGAGGGCCACGAGGAGCACGGTCGCCCCCGCCGCGGCAGCGACCATCACGACGACGCCCCGGTGAGGGAGGCACGCGTCGCGAGCACGGGACCGGCTCGACCACCCGCGCCGACCAGCAGCCCCAGCTGCACGACGAGTCCGACGCCCTCGGCGAGCACGAGAGCCGCCACGGCACCGGTCGCCCCGGCGGCGGCACCCGCCGCCAGGACGCCGGGGACGCCCACGAGCGCGGCGGCGATCGCGGCCGTGGTGGTGTGGCCGTGACGCCCCGCGCTCACCAGGGCGAGGCCGGCGCCCCGCGAGGAGCAGATGACGGTGACGAGCGCACCGCCCCACACGGCGAGGTCGCGTCCCACGTCGACCGCGCCCGCGAAGAGCCAGCCGGAGACCGACGGCATCGCGACCGCGAACACCGTCCCCGCGACGACGCCGAGCCCGGTGTTCACCCCGAGCGAGACGGCGCTCCGGCGCCGTGCGAGCTCGGCGTCGGGCGTGCCGACCCAGGTCTGGAGGCGGTCGGGGACGGCGGACAGCACCTGGAGCCCCATGCGGAGCGGGCGGTCGGTCGCGGCGAAGGCCGCCACCGAGGCGGGTGCCGTCACCCCGAGGAGCGCCACGGGGAGGGACTTGTACGTCGTCGTCACCGCGCGTCCCAGCACGAGCACCGCCTGCTCGCGGACGACCAGGGGGACCTCGGCGAACGCCTGTCGGGACGGGAACCGGGCGGCGTCGTCGACGAGGGGGGTGAGCACGGCGGTGGCGACGACGGCCAGCACGAGGCAGGACCCGTAGGCCTCGAGGGGCGCGCCGACCACCAGCGCCGCCGCGGCGGCGAGGGCGAGGACGACGCGAGGGAGCGCCTCCGTCAGCACCACGCGACCCGGACGCCCGAGCCCGACGAAGTACCAGGTGGGGCTCAGCGCGCCGAGGGCCACGCCGACCGCGACCAGGACGGCGGCGAGCACGTGCCGGTCGACCAGCAAGGCCGTGACCACGACGACCACGGGGAGCAGCACCGCCGTCGCGATGAGCTTGCTGGCCAGGGCCCGGGCGAAGACGGCGGCCCGGGCCTCGGGGTCGCGCGCGATCCGCACGGGCCCGACGATGCTCCAGCCGAGCTCAGCCACGACGGCCGCGGCGACGCCGACCGACATGCCCACGGCGACGGCCGACCACCCGGACGCCCCGAACCGCGAGGTCACCGCGGGGATGACCGCGAGGGGCGCCGCGGCGCTGACGGCAGGCACGAGGACGTGGAGCAGGAGGCGAACCACCTGGGACCCGGTGACCCGGCCGGCCACGCGCGTCACGCCCTCCCCCCGCTCGCGAGGACGAACCGGGAGAGGGGACGGTACGACCGGGCGACGAGCGCCTCGAGGCGGTCGTGCACCCCGGGCGAACCGGCGAGGGCCCGGGTCGGTTCGACGGCGACGAGAGCGTCGGCGAGCGCCCCCGCCCGACCCGGCTCGACCTGGACGAGCTGGTCGCCGACCGCCTCGGCGACGTCGTCCAGGGCCGACGAACGCTGGGTCACGACGACCCGGCCGCACGCCAGGCCCTGCCAGACCTTGTTCGCGACCACGGACCGTGCCTTGGGCGACGGGCCGAAGACACCGAGCACGACGTCCGCCCACGCGAGTTGCTCGAGGAGGCCGGACTCGGGGACCGGGTCGACGAAGTCGACGATCTGCCCGAGACCCAGGTCGCGGACGCGCTGCTCCGCCCTGGCCCGTGACGGGCCGTCGCCGACGAAGACCACCTGCAGCTCGCGCCGCGCCGCGGCGAGCGAGAGCGCCTCGACCATCAGGTCGACGCCGTGCAGGGCGATGTACCCGCCGTAGTAGAGCACCCGGAGCCCCGCTCCGGCCGGGGCCGCCGGCTGCCACGTGGCCCACGACGGCGCCCCCACGGCGACGGCCGCGACCTCGCGGGCCCGTGGGTGTCGACGCCGCACCTCGTCGGCGCGGGGATCCGTGTCGATCAGGTAGAGGTCGCTCGCGCGGACGGCGAGCCGGTCGTGCAGGTCGAGACGGCGAGCCCGGAGCGACCGCGCGGGGACGTCGCCCCTGTCGACGACCACGGTCTCGTGCAGGCCGATGAAGCCGTCGACCACGACACGCGCACGGCGGAGCCCGGCTACCACGTGCACGAGCGGCGCGTGGGTGGTGCGGAACTCTGCCAGGACGACGACGTCGGCCCCGCGGGACGCTCGCCAGAGCCCCCGGACGTCGGCGAGGGCCCGACGCGCCCGGGAGCCGGCCCGGCTGCGCGGCACGGTCGCGAGCTCCACGCCAGGGAGGGAGGCGAGGTGCTCGCGCACGCGTCGCCCGCGGGGGTAGTCGAGGTCGTGGGCTCCGTAGTGGACCACCCGCACCGGCGCGCTCACGCAGCCCCCTGCCCGACGCGGCCGAGGTGCCCGAGACGGGCCAGGACGGCGTCGACCGAGCGCCCGATCGTGAGCGCCGACGCGTTGGCGTGCACGTGGTCGCTGAGCCGCCGCCTCAGGTCGGCGTCGGAGACCAGGTCACGGACCGCCGTCGCCCAGGGCCGCGGGTCGTCGACGGGGAGGACGAACCGTCGACGGAGCTCGTCGTCGGTGACGAGCAGCGGCGCGGCCCCGTAGGCGTCGCCGAGCACGACGGGCACCCCGGCGAGCGCGGCCTCGACGGCGCTGCGCCCGAAGGCCTCGCGGGAGGCGGTGCCCACGAAGACCGCCGCGTCGGTCCACAGGGCGGCCGGGTCGGCCCAGCCGCGGACGGAGAGCCCGGCGGGCGCCTCACGGCGCAGCTCGGCCTCGAGCGGACCGTGGCCGTACATCGCCCCGGGGACGCCGGTGGCGGCGACGAGGTCGGCGAAGGCGCGGGGCCTCTTGTCGACGTCGAGGCGGGCAGCCCAGACGAGCCGCCCCGACGCCTCGCCACGGCTGAGGCGCGGCGCGGCGGGGACGCCCGCCGGGACGAGCTCGGGTCGCCTGGCCGCCGCGACCGCGTCGGCGAGGACCGGCGTGGTCGCCCAGACGTCGGCGGCTGCACGGAGCGCGCGCGTCTCGACGAGCCGGAGCACGTGACGACGGAGCAGGGTCTGCTCGCCCTGCGCCGGCCACGGGAGCCCCCTGACCCAGGCGACCCAGGCGGGGCCGAGCGGGGAACGGAGACGTGCCGCGGCGACGTCGCTCTGCGTCACGAGGGTGACGACCACGTCGGCCTCACGCACCTCGGGCGAGTCGAGAAGCAGCTGGGCGACCTCGTCGACGACGCCGAGCCCGTGCTGCAGCACCTCGACCTCGCGCACGCCCGCCGCCGGCGAGCTGACGCCCGCCGCGGCGGCGCGCAGGCCGACGACCGCGGACCAGTCGAGGCCGCGGGACCGGGCCTCGGCGACGAGGTCGAGCGTCGACCGGTACACGCCGCTGCGGGCCATGAGGGGTGCGGCGACGAAGCAGACCCGGAGGCGGGAGGCGAGGGCGGGACTCGAAGGGGGCAACATGTGCAGCTCGTTCCACTCGGGTGCGGGACCCCGGACAGGGCACGGGCGTTCTGAGTATATGTGTGATATTTCTCTGAGTCAACGACCTGCTCCAGGTGGCGGTCGATCACATGAGCCCGTCAGGGCCGGGCGAGTTCGTCACGCAGGAGAAGACCGAGTGAACGCGACATCGCCTCCGTGAGGTGCTGCGCATCGGCCCGGATGAGGACTTCCCCCGCCACGACGGGGCACTCGCCGTCGGCCGCGCAGAACCACGACAGGACATCGATGAAGTCGACGTCGACCCCTCGTCCGCGGGCGTCTTCCACCCCCGCGCGTTCTGCCGTGCGTGCATCGAGGCTGAGTCGTTCCGGCGCGGCCACGCACCCCTGTGCGCCGGTGGGCCGCGCGGCGCAGACCACGGGAGAGGGGCCGCGTGGCGGCGCCCCGATCACGACGACCCTCGCACCGCCCAGCGCGAGCTCCGAGACAGCCGTCTCGGTCCCCCGACGCCACTCGGCGATCGCTTCGGCACCGGTGGCGCCGCTCGTCAACCGCCCCAGCCCGGAGACGCTGCCCGAGGTCACGACGAGATCCGCCCCGGCCTCGGCCGCGAACTCTCGGAGGTCGGCGCGGCTGTCGGCGCACTTCTCGACGAAGGACGAGCCGGCGTTGCCGTCGTGGAAACGGGCGTCGGTGACAGAACAGCTCCCGAAGGCCAGCGCCCGGATCCGCCAGCCACCGCCCAGCGCAGCCTCGAGCGCAGGCAACCAGGAGAGAGCGATCGAGTCGCCCACGAGCACGGCCGTCCGCGGCGCCGCGCCGTCACCGAGATCGCAGGGCTCAGCGACGGCGGCAGCGGTGCCGACGGGGTACCGGCACTCATCCGAGGCCAGCTGGGGCACCATCGACGCACTCAGGGCCTCGTCGAGCGCACCCGGAGAGCTTCGCTCCGGGTGGAGGACCGACTCGGACAGCGCCTCCGAGAGGGAGGCGGCCGCCCACGGCACGCCCGAGGCCCCGGCCGGCCCTGGTCCGCCCTCGGGCGCGGACCCCACGGCGGCGACCGCGACCCCTGGGTCGATCAGCGCGGCAGGACCCTCGAGCTGAGCCGCGGACATGCCCACGACGACGAGGGTGACCGTCCCGGCCACACCGGCTCGTCGAACGAGGTCGCGACCCCTGTCGGCCCCGTCCGCCGGCGCCTCCCAGCCGCGCAGCCACGCTCCGAGACGTGCCGGCTCCTCGACGAAGCGGAACGTGAGGACGCTCAGCACGAGCGTCACGACCAGCCCTCCCGCGACGGCGGGCGGGCCCCGGAGCCCGAGGGACTCGGCGAACACGATCACGGGGAAGTGCCACAGGTAGATCGAGTAGGAGCGGCGGCCCACCCATCGCGCCGGACTCGAGACCAACACGGTCTCGACGCCCCCGAGCCGACCCGAGCCGCCCACCACGATCGCGCAGGCGCCGAGCACGGGGAGCAGGGCCCAGGGCCACGGGAAGGACGAACTCGGATCGATGACGACCAGGCTCAGGACGAGCACCCCCTGGCCCGCCAGCACGACGGCGCGGCGAAGGGGCAGGCACATGCGCTGCGCGACGGGCCGGGCGAAGGCGCAGAGAGCACCTGCCGCGAGCTCCCAGAGGCGGGCGACGGAGTCGAAGTAGGCCGCCCTGGGCGAGGCCTCGCCGCGCCAGACCGCGTAGCCGACGGAGAGGACGACGACAGCGCACGCCACGCCCACGAGGACGTCCCGGCGCGCACGACGGCTGCTCAGCCGAGCAGCGATCGACGTCGCGACGAGCATCAGGACAGGCCAGATCAGGTAGAACTGCTCCTCGACGGCCAGCGACCAGAAGTGCTGGAGCGGGCTCGCCGGCGAGTCGGCTCCGAGGTAGTCGGCTCCGACCGCGATGAGGTGCCAGTTCTGGACGAACGAGAGGGACGCGACAGCGTCGAGGACCGTGCCTGCGAACCGCGGGGTGAACCAGAGGGCTGCTGCCGCGACGAGCGTCGCCAGGATGACGACCACGGCGGCGGGCAGGACCCGCCGGGCTCGACGGGCGTAGAAGGCCGTCAGCGAGATCGTGCCGGACCGGTCCAGCTCACGCAGCAGGACCGCGGTGATGACGAAGCCCGATATGACGAAGAAGACGTCGACTCCGACGAATCCGCCCGGGGGGAGACCGGTGAGATGACCGACCACCACCACCACCACAGCCACGGCCCGCAGGCCTTCGACATCGGGCCTGAAGGTCGGGGACCCCTGGGGGTGCCCCGCAGCGATCGTGGTCGGTGACGGTACGCGACTCATCTCAGCTCCTCTCGTGTCACCTGCGGAGAGGAAGACGGTTCAACATATCACATCTGTTCAAAATCTAATCTGATATTCATGTCCGGAGAGGTGTCCCTGGACCGTGCTGACGCCCGATCCGGTTCGCTAGAACCGGTGCTGCCGTACCCACTCGTGCATGACGACAGCTCCTGCGGCGGAGGCGTTGATGCTGCGGGTCGAGCCGAACTGCGAGATCTCGACCACCAGCTCCGCGGCCGCGAGCACCTCAGGGCTGAGGCCAGGGCCCTCCTGACCGAACACGAGCACGCAGCGTTCCGGCAACGCCGTCGTCTCGAGCGGGACCGAGCCGTCGACGTTGTCGACCGCGACGACGACGAGTCCCGCCTCCTGGGCCCAGGCGACGAAGGAGGCGACGTCCGGGTGGTGCTGCACGTGCTGGTAGCGGTCGGTCACCATCGCGCCCCGCTTGTTCCAGCGCCTCCGCCCGACGATGTGGACCGCCTCGGCGGCGAACGCGTTCGCGCTCCGCACGATCGAGCCGATGTTCATGTCGTGCTGCCAGTTCTCGATCGCCACGTGGAACGGGTGCCGGACGAGGTCGAGGTCGGCCACGATCGCCTCGAGGGACCAGTACCGGTAGCGGTCGACGACGTTGCGCCGGTCGCCGTCGCGCAGCAGTTCGCGGTCCCAGTGGTCACCGGCGGGCCAGGCGTCCACGCCGCCGGGCCACGGGCCGACACCGTGTGCCACGACCGGCTCGGCAGCCGGCTCGGCATCGGGTGGGGCGGTGGACTCGGCGGTCGCCTCGTCGGCGGTGTCGTCGGGGGTGTCGTCGGGTTCGGGGTGCTGGTCGGTCACGACGGCCAGCGTAGGTCGCTGGCCGGACCGGCACCGCACCTCCTGCGTTCGCCTGCCCTCAGTAAGGTGTGCCCATGGGTACTCGCGACGAGGTCGAATGCTGGTTGACCGACATGGACGGCGTGCTGGTGCACGAGAACCAGGCCCTGCCCGGAGCCGCGGCGCTGATCCAGCAGTGGCAGGACGAGGGCACCCCGTACCTCGTGCTCACGAACAACTCGATCTTCACGCCGCGTGACCTGAGCGCGCGGCTGCGCGCCTCGGGCCTGCACGTGCCCGAGGAGCGCATCTGGACGAGCGCCCTCGCGACCGCAGACTTCTGCCGCTCGCAGATGCCCGGCGGCTCGGCCTTCGTCATCGGCGAGGCCGGCATGACGACAGCGCTGCACGAGGCGGGCTTCATCATGACCGAGACCGACCCCGACTACGTCGTCGTGGGCGAGACCCGCAACTACTCGTTCGACGCGATCACGAAGGCCGTCCGGCTGATCCTCGGCGGCGCCCGCTTCATCGTCACGAACCCCGACACGACCGGCCCGAGCGCCGACGGCCCGATGCCCGCGACGGGCGCCATCGCCGCGATGATCACGGCCGCGACGAACAAGTCGCCCTACGTCGTCGGCAAGCCGAACCCGATGATGTTCCGCTCGGCGATGAACCGCATCGGCGCGCACAGCGAGAACACCGCGATGATCGGCGACCGGATGGACACCGACGTCGTCGCGGGCATCGAGGCGGGGCTGCACACGATCCTGGTCATGACGGGGATCAGCGACCAGGCCGAGATCGACCGCTATCCGTTCCGCCCGAACGAGGTGCTGAGCGGCGTGCACGAGCTGGTCCGTGCCGAGCCGCTCGAGACCGACGTGGTGCCGAGCGAGCTCTAGCTCGACACGCGCCGGCGCCGGCCGGTCCACATCCCGGCGTTGTCCGCACGGTCCGCGTCACCTGGGCTGCCTGCACGGTCGGCGTCACCTGCGCTGCCCGCACGGTCCGCGTCACTTGCGCTGCCCGCAAATGCCGACCACTTGGCCCGATCGACTGCCGCAACAGTGGGATATCCCGCTGTTGCAAGCTTCTTTGTCGGCATTTGCGGGCAACAGAGGCGCAACTGGGCGATCAGAGCGCAGGAGGAGCGGGTCGGGTGGGGCAGGTCAGGCCGCGGCCGGCGCGACGCTGGTCGTCATCGGCTCGCCGCTCGAGCGGTCGACGAAGCACCAGTACGAACGAACCCCGGCGGCCCACTCCGCGTCGGTCGACGGCCAGCTCGCGCTGAACTGCGCGTCGGGGTACGTGGAGGCGGCGGCGAGGTCGAGCGCGCTCGCCCCGGTGCAGAGCACCGACATCTGCGACTGCAACGCGTCGCTCCCCGGGTACGCCGCGGCCGGGTCGGCGTCGAGCGCGCCGATCGAGGCGAGTTGGGCGACGTGCGGCTGCCCGCAGTCGACGACCTCGTAGTCCTGCTGCCACGCGCTCTCGAAGGCCGAGAAGCACTCGCCGCCCTGCAGGTCGCTCCACGGGTGCGTGCCCGTCGCCAGAGGCCCGGCCACCGCCTCCTGGGCGATCTCGGCCGGTGCCGCCGTGACCGTGCGGGTCGCGACCGCCGCCGCAGCCGGGGCCTCGGTCGGCTGCGGCGTCCCGGCGAAGAGCGACCTGCTGAGCACGAACAAGGCGGCCAGCGCGAGCACGATCACGAGCGCCGCGGCGACGCCGAGCAGCACCTTGCGGCCGCGGGACCACGACGCGATGCCGCTCCCGGGCCCTGCCGCGGACGATCCCGTTCCGGGGCCGGACGGCGCCGACGGGGCGGACGGGCCACCGCGCGGAACGAGGGGCGAGACGCCTGAGGAGGCGGCCGCCGGCGCGGACGGCGACCCTGCCTCGACGCTCAGCCCGGGCAGCTCGGCGCCGGTGTGCGGCACCGAGCGAGGGCGTTCCGCGGCGGCGGTCGGCGGGGTCTCCGCCGCGGCGGCGGCCCCCGTCGCCCCGGCGCCCGTCAGGCCTGCGCCGGCGAGGCCTGCGCCCGCGAGGGGCAGCGCCGCCGTGGCCGCGTCCGGGGCGTCCTCCTCGGCCTCGACCCGGAGCGCGGCGAACGGGTCGTCGAGGTCGACCGGGTCGTCGTCCCGGGCCGGGGCCACGAGCTCGTCGTCCTCGGCGGGAGCGGCAGCGGCAAGGGGCTCATCGACGGCCAGCTCGTCGCTCAGCGCCCAGGACCCGCCCGCCGGCAGCGGGCCGGGATCGACGAGGTCGCTGCGTCCCGCGTCGGCCGCGGGGTCGCCGGGGGTGTCCTCCAGCGACTCGCGCGCGTCGCCCGACGGTCGCACGATGCCCAGCAGCTCGGTGAACGTGGGCTCCGGGTCGTCGGCCGTCGGCGCGGACGCCGCTCCCGACGGCGCGGCGAAGGGCAGGCCCGCAGGAGGTGCGGCGGGGGCCCCGGCAGCGCTCTCGTCGTCAGCAGCCGCGGCCGCAGCCGCAGCAGCCGCACCGTCCGGGGACGCCGCCACCGCGGGCGGCACGACGACCCCCGCGGCTTCGGCCTCGCGGCGCTCTCGCCGGGTCATCTCGTGGTGCTCGGCGATCCACCAGGGCTCCGCGGGCGCGGACTCGGCCGTGCCCGGCTCGGGCTCGTTCGCGGGCTCCGAGGCGAGCTCCGTCGAGGGCTCGGTGTCCGGCTCCGAGGCGAGCTCGGTCGAGGGCTCGGTGTCCGGCTCCGAGGCGAACTCGGTCGCGGGCTCGGCCTGCTCGGACGAAGGCTCGGGCTCGCTCGCCACCTCGGCCACGTTCTCGGTCTGCTCCGCTGCGGGCTCGGACTCGGGCTGGGACTGCTCGACCGTGGACTCGGAGTCGAGCTCGAGCACGGGCTCGACCAGGTCGACTGCGGGCTCCGGCGCCGACGCAGGCTCGCTCGAGGCCCGGGGCAGTTCGGCCTCGGTCGCGGACTCAGGCTCGGATGCGGCCTCGGGCGCGAACTCGACCTCAGGCTCGGATGCGAGCTCGAACTCCGACCCGGCCGACGTGGGCTCCGGTCCGACCGGTGTCGATCGGGCCTCCGCCTCGAACGACGCGGACACGTCCCCGTCCGCAGACGGATCAGGCGCAGCAGCAGGGTCCGCGGCAGCCGGGAGGTCGAACGCCCGCGTCTGCGCGTCGTCGGCCGCGTCGGTCGACGGGACGGGCGCCTCCTCGGCGTCCTCGCCCGCGGCGGGCGGCAGGTCGACGTCGTCCCGGGACCCTCCGTCAGGGCCCGGGCCCGCGGCCCGGTCGTCGGACGCCGCCGGGGCGCTCCAGTCGAACGACGACGGGAAGACGGGCTGGGGAGCGACGGGAGGCGTGATCAGGGCGGTGAAGGGGCCGGGCTCGTCCCGCGGCGCAGGGTCGGCCTCGGGCTCCTCGACCGAGGCGCCGTCCGAGGTGACGGGCTCGTCGTCGTCGACGACCGCGTCCGACGGGTCGGTTGGCGGCAGCGCGGCGGGCGGCACCGGCGCAGGACGCGGCGCGACAGCCGGCGGGACCTCGTAGCGAGGAGGCGCGACGGCCTCCGACCGGACGGTCTCGTCCGAGACGGGGTCGGCCTCGTGCTCGTTCTCGTCGACCCCGTCGGCCGACGGCGTCGACTCGGCGGACGGCGTCGGCTCGGCGGACGGCGTCGGCTCGGCGGACGGCGTCGGCTCGGCGGGCGGCGTCGACTCGGCGGACGGCGTCGGCTCGGTCGGCGAGGGCGGCGGCATCGTCCCGGCGAGCGCCGAGAGATCGAGCGCCATCGGGTGGCCCGAGCTCTTCACGACCTCGGACTCGGCGGTGGGGGCAGGCGGCACGGTGAACGGCGCGGAGCGGACGGTCTCGGCCGAGATCGGCGTCGCCCCCGTCCGCAGGCCGGGCTCGGCAAGGTCACCCTCGGCCGAGTCGTCCTCCGCCACGCCGTCGGCGGCCGGGCGGTCAGCGACCACGTCGTCGTGATCGACCACGCCGTCGTCGTCAGCGTCGTCGTCATCGACCACGTCGCCGTCGACCGCGTCGTCGTCATCGTCGTCGTCAGCGAACTGCGCCGCGAGCCAGTCGCCCGCGTCGAGCCCCGACGTGTCGTCCGCTGGCTCCCGGCCCGCCTCCGCCTCCTCGCCGTCCGGCCCGCGGCCGTCGCGCGCGTCGTTCACGGCTGCAGCCCGAGGTCGTCCAGCCCGATGGCCGCGTAGTAGGGGTAGCCGGCGGCCTCGATGACCTCGCGGGCGCCGGTGCTGCGGTCGACGACGACGGCGACGGCCGCGATCACCGCGCCCACCGCCTCCAGCGCCTTCGCGGCGGCGAGGGGCGAGCCCCCGGTGGTCGACGTGTCCTCGAGGACGACGACCCGCTTGCCCTCGAGGTCGGGGCCCTCGACCTGCTTGCCGCGACCGTGGTCCTTGGGCTCCTTGCGGACGACGAAGGCGTCGTAGTCGCGCCCCATCGCGACGCCCTGGTGCAGCACGGCGGAGGCGATCGGGTCGGCGCCCATCGTCAGGCCGCCCACGGCGAACACGTCGGGCACCTCGGTGATGAGGTCGACCATGACCTGCCCGATCAGGGGGGCGACGCGGTGGTCGAGGCTGACCTTCCGCAGGTCGATGTAGTAGCTCGCCTTCTTGCCGCTCGTGAGCGTGAAGTCGCCGTGGAAGACGGCCTCGGAACGGATGTAGTCGATGAGCTGCGTGCGTGCGTCGGTCACGGTGACCAATGGTAGGGCAGGAGGCTCCGCCCAGGCCGGGTGCGCCTCCTGCCGGTAGCGTCGGCGGCATGCGCGTCGCGACCTGGAACGTCAACTCCGTCCGTGCCCGAGTCGGGCGAGTGGTCGACTGGCTGGTCCGGGAGGACGTCGACGTCGTGGGCCTGCAGGAGATCAAGTGCAAGCCCGAGCAGTTCCCTTTCGACGCGTTCCGCGAGGCGGGCTACGAGGTCGAGCTGCACGGCCTCAGCCAGTGGAACGGCGTCGCCTTCGCGAGCCGCCTGCCGATGGACGACGTCACGATCACGTTCCCGACCCAGCCCGGCTTCGCCAAGGGGCAGGAGGGGCTCGACCAGCCCAAGGAGGCGCGCGCGATCGGCGTCACGGTCGAGGGCGTCCGCCTCTGGTCGCTCTACGTGCCGAACGGCCGTGAACTGGGCGACCCGCACTACGACTACAAGCTCGACTGGCTCGCCGCCCTCGCCGCCGAGACGGAGGCCTGGATCGCCGAGCGGCCCGACCAGCCGCTCGCGCTGATGGGCGACTGGAACGTCGCCCCGCTCGACACCGACGTGTGGGACGTCTCGGTCTTCGAGGGCCACACCCACGTCAGCCAGCCCGAGCGCGACGCCTTCGCCGCGTTCGAGCGCGTCGGCCTGACGGACGTCGTGCGCCCGCGCCTGCCCGAGGGCTACACCTACTGGGACTACAAGCAGCACCGGTTCCCGAAGAACGAGGGCATGCGGATCGACTTCATCATGGGGTCGCAGCCGTTCGCCGACCTCGTCACCGACGCGTCGATCCACCGCGACGAGCGCAAGGGCGACGCCCCGAGCGACCACGTCCCCGTCGTGGTCGACCTCGAGCTCGACACCGAGCTCGACGACGACCGCCCGATGATCTTCTGAGGCGGCCTGCCTGCCGAGGAGGCGCCTCCTACTTGAGCAGTGCCGCGACCAGCACCAGCAGCGGCACCGACCCGATGGTCGTCACGAGCACGGTGTCGCGGGCGACCACGACCCCGGCCTGGTAGCGCTGGGCGTAGTTGAAGACGTTCTGCGCGCTCGGCAGGCCGGCCAGGACGACGGCGACGAAGAGCTGGTCGTGCCCGAGGTCGAAGACGAAGGCGCCGAGCACCCAGGCGACGACGGGCATGACGACGAGCTTGAGCGCCGTCGCGATCGCGATGTCGGCCCGGCCCTCGCGCGCCTGCAGCGGCTTCGAGCCCGAGAGCGACATCCCGAACGAGATCAGGACGACCGGCACGGCCGCGCCGCCGACGAGCAGCAGCGGCTGCATGACGGGGTCGGGGATCTCGATCTCGAGCACGGCGACGAGCACCCCGAGCGCCGAGCCGATCAACAGGGGGTTGAGCAGCGGCCGCGCGATCGCGCGCCCGAGGCTGCTGCCGCGGTTCGTGACCGTGTCCATCACCGTCAGCACGATCGGCGTGATGACGAGCAGCTGGTAGAGCAGCACGGGGGCCACGAAGGTCGCGCTGCCGAGCACGTAGGTCGCGACGGGCAGCCCGATGTTGTTCGCGTTGACGTAGGCGCCGCCCATCGTGCCCATCGTGGTCTCCGCCGCCGAGCGACGCAGGACGAACCTCAGCAGCACCACCGAGATCACGGCGGCGGCGAGGGAGGCGAGGGCCGAGACCACGAGGAGGTCCGAGAACAGCACGTGCACGTCGGCCCGCGAGATCGTGGAGAAGAGGAGGCAGGGCGTGAGGACGAAGAAGACGAGGCGCGAGAGCACCTGGTGACCGGTCGGGCCGAGCAGGTCGATGCGCCCGACCAGCCAGCCGGCGGCGATGATCACCCCGATGATCCCGAACCCGATCAGCACTCCGCCCATGTGACCATCCTGGTGCAGGCGGCCGACAGGGGGCGACGCGTCAGCCGAGACGGGACATGAGGTGCCGCGCGGTCTGCGCGCCCTCGTCGCCCGTGGACCACGTCACGTGGTCGCCGTCGAGGCCGACGACGTCGAACTGACGGCCGATCTCGAGGCCGGACCGCTCGGCGAGGTCGTCCGCGAGGCGGCGCCCCTCCGGCTCGACGCACGCGGTGCCCTGGACGATGACGAGG
Organism: Frigoribacterium sp. PhB116; assembly: GCF_004364285.1. Taxonomy (GTDB): domain Bacteria; phylum Actinomycetota; class Actinomycetes; order Actinomycetales; family Microbacteriaceae; genus Frigoribacterium. Next base: position 65,223 of record NZ_SOBE01000003.1, read on the forward strand.
GCGCCGTGCCGCAGGGCGGGGGCGAGCCGGGCCGCGGCGCCGCGGAGGGCGGCGTCGGCCGAGGCCGGTTCGGGGACCGCGACGACGGCGACGTCGAACCCGTCGAGCTCGGCGACGCACGGTGCGGCGGCGTCGGGGGCGGCGACCGTCGACGAGTCGACGACGACGACCTCGGCGCCGAGGGCGGCCGCTCGGTCGCCGGTCTCGCGGAGCGAGGACGACGAGCCGGTGAGGACGAGCTTGGGAGTGTGCAGGAAGAACATGGCGGACCTCTCGGGTGAGGCAGGCTCGGGAGCACTGCCGGGGCTGGGCGACTGTGCTCACCGTCACACTATGTGTATATCTCGAATATCACAAGCCATTCTTGCAGAGGTCGCAAGACCGAGCAACGCACGGTGATGCGGCGGTAGACGGCGACCGGGCGACGGACGGCGACCGGGCGGCACACGGCAAGATGGACGCGTGACGCGCCTCCACGATCCCGCTGCCCACACGTTCGCCTCCGACAACTACGCCGGCGCGCACCCCGAGGTGCTCCAGGCGATGATCGAGGCCAACGGCGGCCATGTCGCCTCCTACGGCGCCGACCCCTACACGCGTCGTCTCGGCGAGGTGGTGGCCGAGGTCTTCGGCGAGGGCACCTCCCTCGACCCGGTCCTCACCGGCACCGGTGCCAACGTGGCCGCCCTGCAGGCGCTCGTGCCCCGCTGGGGCGCGGTGATCTGCGCGACCACGGCCCACGTCTACACCGACGAGGGCGGGGCGCCCGAGCGCCTCGGCGGCATCAAGCTGCTCACCGTCCCGACGCCCGACGGCAAGCTCACCCCCGAGCTGATCGACCGTCAGGCCTACGGCTGGGGCGACCAGCAGCGCCCGCAGCCGCTCGCGGTCACGATCACGCAGAGCACCGAGCTCGGCACGGTCTACACGCCCGACGAGCTCCGGGCGATCACCGACCGCTCGCACGCGCACGGGATGACCGTGCACCTCGACGGCGCCCGGCTCGCCAACGCGGCCGCGTCGCTCGGCGTCCCGCTGCGGGCGCTCACGCGCGACGCCGGCGTCGACTCGGTCTCGCTCGGCGGCACGAAGAACGGGCTCGTCCTCGGCGAGTCGGTCGTGACCTTCTCCGAGGAGGCGCGGGCCGGCCTGGTATTCCTCCGCAAGATGGACGCGCAGCTGGCCTCGAAGATGCGCTTCACGTCGGCGCAGTTCCTCGCGATGTTCGAGGACGACCTGTGGCTGCGCTCGGCGACCCGGGCCAACGCGATGGCGACCCGGCTCGCGGCGGCGCTCGCCTCGCTGCCCGGGGTGACGATCACCCAGGCGGTCGAGGCCAACGCGGTGTTCGTCGTGCTGCCGATCGAGGCCGTCGAGCCGCTGCGGGCGGTGCACCACTTCTACGACTGGGACCGCGCGACCGGCGAGGTGCGCCTGATGTGCTCGTTCGACACGGCCGAGGAGCACGTCGACCGCCTCGTCGCCGACCTGCGGGCCCTGCTCGGCTGAGCAAAGGGGTCAGGGCGTACGGGCCGCGGCGACGAAGTCGGCGATGAGCCGGGCGTCCTTGACGCCGCGCGAGGACTCGACGCCCGAGCTGACGTCGACCCCGACGGCGCCGGCGGGGCGCGCCGCCGCCAGCAGCTCGGCGACGGTGCCGGGCGTGAGCCCGCCGGCGAGCAGCCAGGGGCGCGCGGGCGGCGCTGAGAGCAGCGGCGCCGCGTCGAACACGGCCCCGGCACCGGGCTCGACCGCGTCGAGCAGCAGGGCGTCCTCGCCGAACGCGACCCGCTCCTCCTCGGTCTCGCTCACGTAGCGCGACGCGCTGACCGCGCGGATCACGCGGAACCCCGCCGCCTGCGCGGCCGCGACGTCGGCCGGGGACTCGTCGCCGTGCAGCTGGACGGTCGAGACGCCGGAGGCGCGGGCCAGCTCGAGCACCGCCCCCACCTCCTGGCCGCGGAACACGCCGACGGTCTCGACGCCCTCCGGCACCCGGGCCACCAGGGCACGGGCCGTGTCGGCGTCGACCGTGCGCGGGCTGCCGGGCGCGAAGACGAAGCCGACCGCGTCGGCGCCTGCGGCGACGGCGGCGTCGACGGTCTCGGGAGTGGACAGTCCGCAGATCTTGACCCAGGTGCTCATGCGCCCCAGTCTGCCGTGCGGTCCGTCCGAGCCGGCTGACGCCTCCTCTGCCGATCCCCGCTCAGTCGAGGTCGTCGAGCACCTCGGCCGAGGGCTCCCCCACGACCTGCTGCACCACGCTCAACGACTCCCCGTCGGGAGCCACGTCGACGAGCACCGTGTCGCCGTCGGCGATCGAGCCGCCGAGCAGCGCCATCGCGAGCTGGTCGTCGATCTGGCGCTGCATGAGCCGGCGCAGCGGCCGGGCGCCGTAGATCGGGTCGTAGCCGCGCTCGGCGAGCCAGGCTCGCGCGTCGGGGGTCACCGCGAGCGACAGCCGCCGGTCGGTGAGGCGGCGGCCGAGCCGGTCGACGTAGAGCGAGACGATCTGGCCGAGGTCGTCGGTCGACAGGGTCGAGAACACGACGATGTCGTCGAGCCGGTTGACGAACTCGGGCTTGAAGGCCTGGCGGACCATGCCCTGCACCAGCTCCTCCTTCTCGGGGTCGCTGAGGCCGGGGTCGGTGATGACCTGCGAGCCGAGGTTGGACGTGAGCACGAGGATCGTGTTGCGGAAGTCGACCGTGCGGCCCTGTCCGTCGGTCAGGCGGCCGTCGTCGAGCACCTGCAGCAGGATGTCGAACACCTCGGGGTGGGCCTTCTCGACCTCGTCCATCAGCACGACGCTGTACGGCCGGCGACGCACCGCCTCGGTGAGCTGGCCGCCGGCCTCGTAGCCGACGTAGCCGGGAGGCGCGCCCACGAGCCGGGACACGCTGTGCTTCTCGCCGTACTCGCTCATGTCGATGCGGACGAGGGCCTTCTCGTCGTCGAACAGGAAGTCGGCGAGCGCCTTCGCGAGCTCGGTCTTGCCGACGCCGGTCGGGCCGAGGAACAGGAACGAGCCGGTCGGGCGGTCGGGGTCGCTGATGCCCGCGCGGGTGCGGCGGACGGCCTCGCTGACGGCCTGGACCGCGGCCCGCTGGCCGATGAGGCGCCTCCCGAGCTCGCTCTCGAGGTGCAGCAGCTTCTCGGTCTCGCCGCTGAGCAGCCGGCCGACGGGGATGCCCGTCCAGGCGGCGACGACCTCGGCGATGTCGGAGTCGGTCACGCTGTCGCTGACGAGGCGCTCGTCGCTCTGCTCGAACGACTCGGCGTCGGCGAGACGCTTCTCGATGTCGGGGATGCGCTCGTAGCTGATGCGCGCCGCGTCCTCGTAGCGGCCCTCGCGGAGGGCCCGGTCGGCGTCGATGCGCGCTTCGTTGAGGTCGCTGCGGAGGGTGCCGACGCCCTGCAGCGCGGCCTTCTCGGCCTGCCACCGGGCGTTCAGGTCGTCGAACGCGGCCTGCTGCTGGGCGATCGTCTCGCGCAGGGTCGCGAGGCGGGCGAGCGAGGCGTCGTCCTTCTCCTTCTTGAGCGCCAGTTCTTCGATCTGCAGGCGGACGAGGCCGCGGTAGAGCTGGTCGAGCTCGACCGGCGACGAGTCGATCTCCATCTTGAGGCGGGAGCCCGCCTCGTCGACGAGGTCGATGGCCTTGTCGGGCAGTTGGCGGCTCGGGATGTACCGGTTCGACAAGGAGGCGGCAGCCACCAGGGCGCCGTCGGTGATGGTGACGCCGTGGTGAGCCTCGTACCTCTCCTTGAGGCCCCGGAGGATCGCGACCGTGTCCTCCACGGTCGGCTCTCCGACATAGACCTGCTGGAACCGGCGCTCGAGGGCGGCGTCCTTCTCGATGTACTGGCGGTACTCGTCGAGCGTCGTCGCGCCGATCAGCCGCAGCTCGCCGCGGGCGAGCATCGGCTTGAGCATGTTGGAGGCGGCGACCGAGCCCTCGCCGCCGCCTGCGCCCATGAGGGTGTGCAGCTCGTCGATGAAGGTGATGACCTGGCCGTCGCTCTGGGTGATCTCCTTGAGGACGTCCTTCAGGCGTTCCTCGAACTCGCCGCGGTACTTCGCGCCGGCGACGAGGGCGGCGAGGTCGAGGCTGATCAGCCGCTTCTCCTTGAGGGAGTCGGCGACGTCGCCCTCGACGATGCGCTGGGCGAGGCCCTCGACGACGGCCGTCTTGCCGACGCCGGGCTCGCCGATCAGCACGGGGTTGTTCTTGGTGCGGCGGGTGAGCACCTGGCTGATGCGCCGGATCTCGGCGTCGCGCCCGATCACCGGGTCGAGCTTGCCGCTGCGAGCGATCGCCGTGAGGTCGACGCCGTACTTCTCGAGCGCGCTCTTCTGCTTCTCGGTGGAGGCGGGAGCGCCCTGCATGTTCGCCACGGGTGTGCCTTTCTCGAACTTGAGTTGATCTGGCTCAACTTTACGCTGCCCGCGTCGATGCGCAAGGCATAGCACTCGTCAGGTTGTAGACACCGCCCTCGTGTGTCTAATATTTCGCATACCCATTTCGGCCCGACATCGTTCAAAGGAACCACGCACACATGAAGAAGACCCTCACCAGGGCGGGAGCGATCGGCTTGGCAGCAGCCACGATCCTCACCGGCCTCAGCTTCGGCCCCGCGGCGGCGTCCGCCGCTGCCCCGGACCCCTCGTCCACGGCGACGCGACTCGCGGCGTCGAGCACGATCTCCATGACACTGGCCGGCGGCAAGGCCGGCGCGGTAGGCACCCAAGCCCCCAATGCCTACGGGAACTCCTCAAAGGTGTACGACACGGTAGCGCTGGCTGAAGCCGATGCCCGAGCGGTCGGTGCGACTTACACTTACGACCCGATCAACAAGGTGATCACGATGGACAAGTTCCCGGGACTATGTCTGTACGGCGGCTTCAGCACCCTCTACCAGTTGAGGTGCAATGCGAACGACGCTGGACAGAAATGGGAATTTCCGCGGGACGGTTCAATGCAGGTAGCCGGAACGGACAAGAAGCTGACGCAAGAGACCCCGGACGCCGATGGTCGCCTGTACCTCAACTCGACAGGGACGCCGGCGAAGGTCCGGTTCGCCGCCGCGCGGGACTTGTTCTACGCGGACGTCGTCTCGGTCGATCTCGCCGCACGCACGGCGCAGATCTCCGGCACGGCCGTGCCGGGCTCGACGGTCATCATCAACGACGACCAGCCGGCCGACGTCGACGGCGACGGCAACTGGTCCGCGACCGTATCCGGGCTGACACTCGGCATGAACACGACGATCCTTGAGCAGTACGAAGACGGTACGAAGACCGACGATGCGAGGGTCGAGATCGACCTGGCCGTGGATCCCGTGGACGCGACCGTGACGTTCGACCCCGACGTGACGAAGAAGGCCGTCCTCTCCGGCAGCGCCCACCCCGGCGCCACCGTCGTGGTCGAGGACGCCACTGGCACCGAGATCGACCGGGCCCCCGCCTCCCCGATCGACGGCACCTGGAGCCTCGAGGTCACCGCCCCGAACCTCGGCGGCGCCTACCCCGTGACCATCCACCAGCTGATCGACCACGAACGCAACGGCGACATCAGCCAGAGCATCGCCTACGGTGCCGCGGTCGAGGTCACCCGCCCCGTCCCCGACGCCGCCCACGACGGCGGGCCCCTCGCCATGCGCGGCACCGGCGAGCCCCGCGCACAGCTCCTGGTCCGCGAGCAGGGCCACGCCACGGTCATCGGCAGCGGGGACGTGCTCGTCAACGGCACCTGGAACCTCGCCACCTCCGACCTCGACGCCCGCAAGCACGTCCTCGAGGTCACCCAGACCGGCAAGGGCGGCAACGTCACCACCTCGACGATCACGATCAACCCCGAGGCCGAGACCTTCAAGCCCCTGACCGTCGAGACCCCCGAGAACGGCTCGACCGTCACCACCAGCCGCCCCGTCTTCACCGGCCACGGCCAGGACGGTGCCAGCGTCACCATCGGCTACGGCGCGACCGCGATCGGCACCACCACCGTCGTCGACGGCGACTGGACGATCACCCCGACGCGCGGCCTCGGCATGGGCGTCAGCGACCTCACCGTCACCCAGGACGCGGGCGGCGAGGTCAGCACCCTCACCCACACCCTGACCCGGGTCGCGGCCGAGCTGCCCCTCGCCGTCACGAGCCACGTCGACGGCCAGACCTACGCCGAGGGCATGACCACCTTCCGCGGCACCGCCCCGGTCGGCTCGACGATCCGCGCCACGAACCAGTGGGGCACCCCGATGGGCACGGCGACGGCGACCGACGGCACCTGGTCGTTCAACCGCATCCTCGGCCCCACCGCTGCCGGCTACGACCTCACCTTCACCGCCACGCCCCCGGTCGGCGACCCCCAGACGGTGTCTCTCAAGCTGAACTACGCGGGAGCCCTCGGCTTCGAGGTCACCAGCCCCGTGAACGACAGCACCTACACCGTGGGCACCACCACCTTCACCGGCACCGCGATGCCCGGCACCGTCGTCACGGCCACGAACCAGTGGTCCACCCCCATGGGCCGCGCCACGGCCGGCCTCGCCGGCACCTGGGCCTTCGACCGCTACCTCGGCCCGACGAGCGCCGGGTACGACATCGCGTTCGTCGCCGCCAAGGGCACCGACACCCAGCGCACCGCCCTGCACCTCGCCACCGCGGTCGTCAACGTGCCCGTCGACGTCACCAGCATCACCGACGGCGCCACGTACCGTCCCGGCCTGAACGTCCTCACCGGCACCGGCACCCCCGGCGCCACCGTCGAGGCCGTCAACGCCACCAACGGATGGAACGTGCCCATGGGCCGCGCGACCGTGAAGCCCGACGGCACCTGGGCGCTGCCCGAGCGCAACTGGGGCCCCTCGAACGACTACGCCATCAAGGTCACCCAGACCAACCCCGACAAGACCACCAGCACCACCACGGTCAACGTCAAGGCACCCGTCTTCGCGCCCCTCGTCCTCACCAGTCCCGCGGTCGGCGACACCTACGACACCGGCGTGGCCGCCCGCTTCGAGGGCACCGCGACGCCGTTCGCCACGGTCTCGGTCCGCTCCGCCAAGAGCGACACGACCTACCGCACGGTCGAGGCCGACGCCGACGGCAACTGGTCGTTCACCCGAGTCTGGGGCCCCACCCACGACTACGTCCTGAACATCGACCAGAAGGCCCGCAACGGCCAGAGCGACTCCGTCACCGGCTTCGCCTGGAACCACAGCGGCAACTAGCGCCAGCAGCACCACCGCACCACCTGCACCACAGCCGGGCCCGGGGAGACGACATGCCTCCCCGGGCCCGGCCCCCACCGCGCCGCCCCAGACCCCGAAAGGCTCCACCATGCACGCGCCCCGCCTCCGCACCGCCGCCCTCTCCGCCCTGCTCGGCGCCGTCCTGCTCACCGGCGTCGCCGGCTGCACGAACGCAGCCAGCACCGACGGCACCCCCGACGCGACCGGCTCGAGCACCCGACTCGCCGAGTCGACCACCAGCCCCTTCGTCACCGAGACCTGCGTCGACGGCAACGCCTCCGTCGTGCTCGACGACGAGACCACCGACGTCGTCTTCACCGAGGCCTGCGACAGCGTGAACGTGATCGGCAGCGACGGCACCGTCACGCTCGCCGACGTCGGGCACGTCGTCGTCGAGGGCACGGGCATCACCGTCACCGCCGACGCCGTCGGCACGATCGACTTCGCCGGCGACGGCAACACGCTCAGCCACACCGGTGACGCGCCCGTCGTCAACGACGCCGGCACCACCGGCAACACGGTGACCGGCCGATGACCGCCCGCGCGGCACGGCGCCGCCCCGCAGCAGCGACCCTCGCCCTCGCCGTCACCGGCCTGGCGGTGCTCGCCGGCTGCACCGCCACGACCGGCCCCGACGACGCCGCGCCCTCGCCCACCGACACGCCCCGGGCGGCCGCCGCCGAGACCGGCACCTGCACCGACGGCTTCATGCTCGTGGACACCGGCACCGGCCCGGACGCCGCGCTCGAGACCGACTCCGGCCCTGAGGCCGAGGCCACGATCGAGGCAGACTCCCCCGTCGCCGTGGTCGACTCCGACTGCGACCTCGTCTCGGTCGTCGGCTCGGGAGGCACGGTCGAGCTCGGCACCGTGGGCACGCTCGTCGTCGAGGGCACCGGCGTCACCGTGTCCGTCGACCAGGTCACCACGGTCCGCCTGGCCGGCGACGACGACGTGGTCACCCACGGCGGCGCCGCCCCCACGGTCGAGGACGCGGGCGAGCGCAACACCGTCGCCCCGGCGGCCTAGGCAGCGGGCGACGCCGTGGGACGCATCCACCCCGCCTTCCGCCCGGCCGCCCTCGTGTCGTCGGCGGCCGTGGCGGCGGCCCTCGCCGTCCTCGCCGGCTGCGCAGCGGTCGAGCCCCCGACGTCGTCGAGCACCACCGCCGCCGCGTCGACAACCCCTCCGACCTCCACGGGCGACCGGACAGCCGCACCGTTCGTCTCCGACGCCACCACGGACGCCTGCGTCGACGGCATCGCCTGGATGACCTTCCACGACGACGACCCGAGCGAGAAGTCGCTGCCCGGCGGCTGCGACACGGTCGTCGTCGCGGGCGTGGACGGGACGCTGCACAGCGGCCCGGCCCGGGTCGTCGTCGTCATGGGCTCCGGCAACCACGTCGAGGTCGAGACGGTCGCGCAGGTCGACGTCGAGGGCGTCGACAACGAGGTCGTGCACGGCAGCGACTCCGACCCCGTGGTCAACACCGACGGCACGGGCAACACCGTCACAGCCCGCTGAGGCAGGATGAGCCGATGATCACCGTCGACCTCGCCCGCCGCCTCCGCTCCGCCGGGCTCCGCTGGCGCCCCGCGTCCGGGGACCGCTTCGTCGTCGAGCACCTCGCCGACGCCGACGAGGCGCCCGACGTCTTCACGCTGAGCGACATGACCATCGAGGCGCACCACTACCCGACCGGCACCGAGCTCGGCTTCAACGGCACGACCGAGTGGGCACTCGACTCGGTCTCGGCCGACGCGGCGCTCTGGCTGCCGCGCGAGGACCAGCTGCGGACGCTGCTCGGCCCGGCGTTAGTCTCGCTGACCCACGAGACCGAGGACGACGAGCACCTCGGCTGGACGGTGCTGCTCCGCCCGCGGTCGACGGCCGACGAGCACGAGCACCACGTGGCCGACGACGCCGAGGCGGCGTACGCCCTGGCGCTGCTCGCCTACCTCGACGCGTCGCTGCGCCTCGACGAGCCCGCCTGACGCGGCAGGACGGCCTGAGCCGCCCCAGGTCGTCGGTCGTCAGGTCGTCAGGTCGTCAGCGCCGCGTGCTCGCGGTCACCGTGAACTTCGGCGACCGCGAGACCTGCCGCGTCGTCCCCACCGTGTGCTCGAGGGCGCCGCGGTACGACAGCGACGAGTTGTAGACCGTCCAGAGCTCGCCCCCGGGGCGGAGCAGCCCCGCCGCGGCGTCGAACAGCTTCTGAGCGATGGCGGTGTGCACCGCGGCACCGACGTGGAACGGCGGGTTGAGCAGCACCAGGTCGGCGCCGCCCTCGGGCAGCGAGTCGCCCGCGTCCGCGCGCCGCACCTCCACCTGGTCGGCCAGGCCGGCGGCGGCGATCGTCGCCCGGGCGGAGGCGACCGCCGCGGCCGACTGGTCGGTCGCGACGACCCGTGCTCCCGGTGCCCGGCGCGCGTAGGCCGCCGCGAGCAGCCCGGTGCCGCAGCCCAGGTCGACGACCGACGCGGCCTCGGGCATCCGGTCGACGAGGGCGAGCAGCTGCCGGGTGCCGATGTCGACCCCCGACCCGGCGAACGCGGCGCCGTGGGCGACCACGGTCAGTCCGAGGTCGGCGTGCCGCTGCGACCGCGGCCACGGCGCCGAGCCGCCCGGGCGCGGCACCGAGGCCGTCAGCAGCCTCGACTTCTGCCGGGCCAGCCCCGCGGACACCTGGCCGAAGTGGCGGCCGAGCACGTCGTTCATGGCGCGGGTCATGTGCTTGAGGCGGCCGCCCGCGAGCACGACCACGTCCGGGGCGGCGTGGGCCGCCACGAGGGCTGCGACCTCGTCGAGGGCGTCGAGCGAGCGCGGCAGCTGCACGAGCACGAGCCGCGCCCCGACGACGAGCGCAGGGTCGAGGTCGTGCTGCACGACGGAGTCGAGCGACAGGGCGAGCCGGGCCGCGTTGGCCGCGAGGGCGCGCTCGCCCGAGAGCGAGTCCTGGTGCACGCGGACCGAGGAGGCGCCTCCTGCGATCGCGCCCAGGGTCAGGGCTCCGTACCGGTCGCCGACCACGACGACCTCGGACCCTGCGGACAGCCGCGACGCGGCCTCGTCGAGCAGGAGGCGGTCGGTCGCGTCGTGCGCGACCAGCTCGGGGGCCTCGACGTCGGGCCACCGGCGGAGCTGGTCGAAGTCGATCACGCCACGAGGCTACCGGGCACGCGGGGCGAGACACCCCGGAGTGGACGGTGCACCCCCGAACGACGGGGTGCATCGTCCACTCCGGGGTGCACCGTCCACGACGACGGCGGGCCCGCAGCGAGCGGCGGCCGTCGGACCCGCGTCAGCGCTCGGGTCGCCAGACCACCACGGCCGTCTGCCGTCGGGGGCGCATGCCCTGCCGCAGCGGCACGACGCCGCTCTCGCCGGCTGCGAACACTCGCGCGCCGGGTCGGTTGACCAGCTCGTCGGCCAGGGCCCGCTCCAGCTCGCGCACGCGCGACTGCAGCGACGTGACCTGGTTCTCGAGCTCGAGGATCCGCTTGATGCCCTCGAGCGACACTCCCTCGCCGCCCAGCCGGCCGATCTCGCGCAGCTGGACGACGTCGCGCATCGAGTAGCGACGCGACTTGCCCGCCGTCCGCTGCGGGACGACGAGGCCGAGCCGGTCGTACTGCCGCAGCGTCTGGGCGTGCATGCCCGCGAGCTCGGCGGCGGTCGCGATGGCGAAGAGCGGCGAGTTCTCGTCCATGGTCGTCACGCCTGCGCGCGGGCCCTGACGATGAGGTCGTCGCGGGGGTTCTCGGCCGGGAGGGCCGCGGCCAGGGCCTCGACCGCCTCCTTCGCCTTGTCGCTGAGGTGCGACGGCACGGCCACCTGGACGGTGGCGAGCAGGTCGCCGGTGCCCGACTTGGTGACGACGCCGCGGCCCTTGACGCGCAGCACCCGACCGGAGGGAGTGCCGGGTGCGACGCGCAGCCGCACGGGGTCGCCGCCGAGCGTCGGGACCTCGATGGTCGCGCCCAGCGCGGCCTCGGCGAACGTCACCGGCACGTCGAGGCGCAGGTTCTGGCCGTCGAGCTCGAACACCGGGTGCTTGCGCACGGCGATGGTGAGGACCATGTCGCCGCCCTCGCCGCCGTCGGGGCTGGGCTCGCCCTTGCCGCGCAGCCGGATCTTCTGGCCGTCGTGCACGCCCGCGGGGATGCGGACCTTCATCGGCCGGCCGTTCGCGCCCTGCAGCGAGATCGTCTCGCCGACGACCGCGGTCTGGAAGTCGAGCGTCGTCGTGGCCGTCATGTCGCGGCCCTTCTGCGGACCGCCGTAGCCGCGGAAGCCGCCGCTCGTCTGGCCGAAGCCGCCGCCGCCGAACATGCCGCCGAAGATGTCGTCGAAGCCGCCGCCGCCCTGCTGGCGGTACTGCGGGCGAGCGCCGCCGGGCTGCCCGCCGCCGAACATGCCGCCGAAGACGTCCTCGAAGCCGCCCCCGCCGCCGCCGGGGCCACCGCTGCCCGCGGTGAAGCGCGCGCCCGAGCCCATGGCCCGGATCTGGTCGTACTCGCGGCGCTGCTCGGGGTCGGAGAGCACCGAGTTGGCCTCGCTCACCTCTTTGAACTTCGCCTCCGCGGCCGCGTCGCCGGGGTTGGAGTCGGGGTGGTACTTGCGGGCGAGCTTGCGGTAGACCTTCTTGAGCTCTGCCGCCGTGACGTCCTTGGAGACACCGAGAACGGCGTAGAAGTCCTTGTCGAACCAGTCCTGGCTGGCCATCCGGCACCTCCTCTCTTGTCTCTGTGCCGTCGCTCGGGAGCGACCGCCGGGGAATGGGGGAGGCGGCGGACCCCTTCTCGAGGAGCCCACCGCCCGTCGCGACTCGCGTCGCGGATGCCGCTACTGCGGCGTGTGCACCGCGACCTTCGCGGCCCGGATGACCCGGTCGCCGATCTTGTAGCCCGGCTCGATCACGTCGGCCACGGTGTTGACCGTGACGTCGGCGCTCGGCAGCTGGACCAGGGCGTCGTGCATGGTGGGGTCGAAGACCTCGCCCTTCTCGCCGACCTGGACGAGCCCGAACTTGTCGAGCCCGCCGCGGATCTTCTGCGCCACGATCACCATCGGGCCCTCGGCCAGGTCGCCGTGCTTCTCGGCACGGGCCAGGTCGTCGAGCGCGGGGAGGAGCGAGCGCACGACCTCGGCGACCACGGCCTCGCGGTTCGCCTCGCGGTCGCGCTCGACGCGCCTCCGGAAGTTCACCAGCTCGGCCTGCGCCCGGAGCATGTCCTGGCGCATGTCCGCGACGAGGTCGCGGCTGGCGGCGTCGAGGATGGCCTCGTCGTCGGCGCTGAGAGGCTCTGCGCCCTCGGCCTCGCCCTCGGCCGCCATCTCGGCGGCCGCCTCGGCCGCGCCCTCCGGCGCCTCGGCGCCCGCGGGCACCTCGACGTCGGGGGCCTCGGCCTCGATCAGCTCGTCGGGGTCGGTGACCGCGGCGGTGCCGCCGTCCTCAGAGGGGGCGGCCGGCTCGGGACGCACCTCGCCCGTCTCGGGGTCGATGCGGCGCTTGTCGTTCACCACCGGCTCGTCAGGCGTGTTGCCGTTCTCGTCTGCCATGGGGAGACCGTCCTACTTCTTGTCGTTGTCGTCGTCGTCCACGACCTCGGCGTCGACGATGTCCTCGTCGTCGCCCTGCGCCTGGCCGTCGGCGGGAGCACCGTCGGCACCGGCCGCGCCCGCGGCGCCGGCCTCCTCGCCCTGGCTCTGCGAGTAGATGGCCTGGCCGAGCTTCGACTGGCTCTCGTTGAGCTTGTCGAAGGCGGGCTTGATCGCGCTGTCGTCGTCTCCGGCGAGCGCGGTCTTGAGCGCGTCGACGTCGGCCTGGACCTCGGACTTCACGTCGTCGGGCAGCTTGTCGTCGTTCTCCTTGATCAGCTTCTCGATCGAGTAGACGAGCTGCTCGGCGTTGTTGCGGGTCTCGTTGGCCTCGCGACGCGCCTTGTCTTCTGCCGCGTTCTCCTCGGCCTCGCGGACCATGCGCTCGATGTCGTCCTTCGAGAGCGACGAGCCGCCCGAGATGACCATCGACTGCTCCTTGCCGGTGCCCTTGTCCTTCGCGGACACGTGCACGATGCCGTTGGCGTCGATGTCGAAGGTGACCTCGACCTGCGGGACGCCACGGGGGGCCGGAGCGATGCCCGTCAGCTCGAAGGTGCCGAGGTTCTTGTTGTCGCGGGTGAACTCGCGCTCGCCCTGGAAGACCTGGATGGCGACGGACGGCTGGTTGTCGTCGGCCGTCGTGAAGGTCTCGCTGCGCTTGGTCGGGATGGCCGTGTTGCGCTCGATGAGCTTGGTCATCGCGCCGCCCTTGGTCTCGATGCCGAGGCTCAGGGGGGTGACGTCGATGAGCAGGACGTCCTTGCGCTCGCCCTTCAGCACGCCGGCCTGTAGCGCGGCGCCGACGGCGACGACCTCGTCCGGGTTGACGCCCTTGTTGGGCTCCTGGCCGCCGGTCAGCGACTTGACGACCTCGGTGACGGCGGGCATGCGGGTGGAGCCGCCGACGAGCACGACGTGCGCGATGTCGGAGACCTTGACGCCCGCCTCCTTGATCACGTCGTTGAAGGGCTTCTTGGTGCGGTCGAGCAGGTCGCTGGTCCACTGCTCGAACTGCGAGCGCGAGATGGTCTCGTCGAGGTTGAGCGGGCCGTCGGCGGTGAGCGTCAGGTAGGGCAGCTGGATGGAGGTGGAGGTGCTCGACGAGAGCTCCTTCTTGGCCTGCTCGGCCGCCTCCTTCAGGCGCTGCTTGGCGATCTTGTCGGTCGACAGGTCGACGCCGTGGGCGTCCTTGAACTTCTTGATGAGGTGCTCGACGATGCGGTTGTCCCAGTCGTCGCCGCCGAGGCGGTTGTCACCGGAGGTGCTGCGGACCTGGATCGTCGAGAAGTCGTCGTCCTTGCCCACCTCGAGGAGGGACACGTCGAACGTGCCGCCGCCGAGGTCGAAGACGAGGATGAGCTCGTCCTCCTTGCCCTTGTCGAGGCCGTAGGCGAGGGCCGCCGCGGTGGGCTCGTTGATGATGCGGAGCACGTTGAGGCCCGCGATCTCGCCGGCCTCCTTCGTGGCCTGGCGCTCGGAGTCGTTGAAGTACGCGGGCACGGTGACGACGGCGTCGGTCACGTCCTCGCCGAGGTACTGCTCGGCGTCGCGCTTCAGCTTGCCGAGGATGCGCGCGCTGATCTCCTGAGGGGTGTACTTCTTGTCGTCGATCTCGACCTTCCAGTCGGTGCCGACGTGGCGCTTGACGCTCGCGATGGTGCGGTCGACGTTGGTGACGGCCTGGCGCTTGGCGGTCTCGCCGACCAGCACCTCGCCGTCCTTCGTGAAGGCGACGACCGAGGGGGTGGTGCGGAGGCCCTCGGCGTTCGCGATGACGGTGGGCTCGCCGCCCTCGAGGACGCTGACGACCGAGTTGGTGGTTCCGAGGTCGATTCCTACTGCACGTGCCATGGGTGGCGCTCCTTCGTTCTGGTGCGGTGCTGTCTGGGGGTGCCCGGCTGACCGGGCGAGGGCCCGGCGGACCGGGAAGACTGCCGCGGACCTTGAGTCCGCTGGCATCAACTTTACTCACGGCGTCGGTCGAGTCAAGTTCTGAACCTGAAAGTTGAGCCAGAACGACTCAAGGAGGCGCGGTGAGGGTCGGCGGGACCGGCGCCTGCCCGGCACCGTGCCCCCGCCGTGCCCCCGCCGTGCCCCCAGAGGGAGGCAGCGCCTCCTCCGCGACACCGGCGCCGACTAGGTTGACCCCCATGACCGCAGCGCAGACGCTCGCCGACGCCACCCCGATCCCCCGCCGCCGGGTCGTCTCGTGGGCGCTGTGGGACTGGGGCTCCGCCGCGTTCAACGCCGTCGTCACCTCGTTCGTGTTCAGCACCTACCTCGCGAGCGGCGCCTTCGTCGACCCGGAGATCGTCGCGGCGGCGGGCGAGACCGAGGCGCTGGCCGCGAGCGCCACCGTCATCTCGACCGCGCTGACGATCGCCGGCGTGCTGATCGCGCTGCTCGCGCCGGTGCTCGGGCAGCGCAGCGACGGTTCGGGCCGTCGCAAGCTCTGGCTCGCCGTCAACACCGGACTCGTCGTCCTCGCCATGCTGGCGATGGTGTTCGTGGCCCCGGCGCCGGGCTACCTCGTCTTCGGCGCCGCGCTGCTCGCCGTCGGCAACCTCTTCTTCGAGTTCGCCAGCGTCAACTACAACGCGATGCTCGTGCAGGTCTCGACGCCGAAGACGATCGGCAAGGTGTCCGGCTTCGGCTGGGGACTCGGCTACGTCGGGGGCATCGTCCTGCTCCTGCTCCTCCTGGTCGCCTTCCTGCAGAGCTTCGGCGTCGAGGGGCGCGGCGGCCTGTTCGGCGTCGCGACGGGCGCCGACGGCGGCTCGTGGGACGTCCGCCTGTCGATCGTCGTCTCCGCCGTGTGGTTCGCCGTCTTCGCGGTGCCGGTGCTGCTCAGCGTGCCCGAGCTGCCCGCCGCGCCGGGACGGCCTCGGGTCGGGATCGTGGGCTCGTACCGCCTCCTCGGCTCGACCATCGCGAAGCTCTGGCGCACCAACCGCCAGGTGCTGCTGTTCCTGCTGGCGAGCGCGGTGTTCCGCGACGGGCTCGCGGCCGTGTTCACGTTCGGCGCGATCATCGCGGCCCAGGTGTTCGGCTTCACGCCGAGCATGGTGATCTACTTCGCGGTCGGCGCGAACCTCGTCGCCGGCATCGGCACCTTCGTCGGCGGCTGGCTCGACGACAAGGTCGGCGCCAAGACGATCATCGTCGGAGCGCTGGCGGGGCTCGTCGTCGCCGCGTTCGCGGTGCTCGCGATCGGCACGGCCACGAACCTGTTCTGGGTGTTCGGGCTCGCGCTCGCCCTGTTCGTCGGGCCGATCCAGTCGGCCAGCAGGTCGTTCCTGGCGCGGGTGACGCCTCCCGGACGCGAGGGCGAGATCTTCGGCCTCTACGCGACGACCGGGCGCGCGGTGAGCTTCCTGGCGCCGGGGCTCTTCACGCTGTTCGTCGGGCTGACGGGCGACACCCGGTTCGGGATCATCGGCATCGCGCTCGTGCTGCTCGCCGGCCTGGTGCTGATGCTGCCGGTCAAGACGGTGCAGCGCGCGATCGACTGACCCGTCTGCGCCTGCCCCTCTCTCCTCATTCAGGAAGATCGGTCCTGATCCGCGCGGCGGGGGGAGCGCGAGTCCTGAGACGTGCACGGAGCAGGAACCGCGCGAGCAGGGTTCCTGAATGCTGCGCCTCGACCGTGCCGCCCCAGGCGGAACTCAGGAGCGAAGTTCCTGAATGGTGCGCGGCGGCTCCGTGCGTCGGTCACGCCTCGTGCAGGCAGGGCCACGAGCACGACGGCCGGCCCCCACGGCGCGGGGCCAGGGCCCTAGCCTGGTCGGGTGACCTCCTTCGACGACGCCTACGAGCTCCGCACCTTCCCCGCCGCGATCGACGACGACGCCACCGCCGCCTGGTTCGCCGCCTGCCGCCTGGGGTTCCACGAGAGCATCGACACCCCGGAGGGCGCGGCCGGCGACGCCCGACGCACGGTCGCCGACGCCCGCGTGCTGACGGGCGCCTGGCCCCGCGAGCCGCGGCCCGGCACCCTCGACGACGAGCAGTGGCCCGTCGCCACGTTCGAGTCGTTCGAGCGCACCCTGCACGTCGGCGGGGGCACGCTGCTGCCCGCGCACCTCATCTCGGGCGTGACGGTGCAGCCCACCCACCGCCGCCGAGGCATCCTGCGGCGCATGATGACCGACGACCTCGCCCGCGCCGCCGAGGCGGGCCTGGCCGTCGCGGCGCTCACCGCGAGCGAGGCGAGCATCTACCGCCGGTTCGGCTTCGGCACGGCGACCCGCGAGCGCACCGTGACGATCGACCGGCGTCGCCCCGTCCGACTGCTCTCGTCGACGACGGGCACCGTCGAGCTCGTCCCGACCGCCCGCCTCGAGCCCGTCGCCCGCGAGGTCTTCGCGCGGTTCCACGCCCGCACGCCCGGCTCGATCGACCGGCCCGTCGGCAGCTGGGACCGGCGGCTCGGGCTCGCGACGGGCGACGACCAGAAGCCCGACCGCAGCCTGCGGGGGGCCGTGCACCGCGCCTCCTCGGGTCGGGTCGACGGGTACGTCGTCTACCGCGTGACCGAGAAGCCGACCGAGACCGTGCTCGAGGTCGCCGACCTCGTGACGGCGACCGACGAGGCGTACCTCGCGCTGTGGGAGCTGCTGCTCGCGATCGACCTCGTGACGTCGATCACGTGGGCGGCCGCGCCGCTCGACGACCCGCTCGTCCACGCGCTGGAGGACGCACGGGCCCTCACCACGACGCACGAGCAGGACCACGTCTGGTTGCGCCTGCTCGACGTGCCCGCCGCCTTCTCGGCACGGCCGTGGGCCGCCGACGGCGTCGTCACCGTCGCCGTCTCGGACGACCTCGGCCACGCCGCGGGCACCTGGCGGCTGACGAGCGCAGGAGGCGCCGGCACTGTCGAGCGCGCCGCGGTGCGTCGCGCAGACCTCGAGGTCGACGTCGCGACCCTCGGCTCGCTGTGGCTCGGCGGCGTCGACCCGGTGACGCTCGCCGCCGCGGGGCTCGTGCGGGAGCGCCGGGCCGGCGCCGTGCAGACGCTCCGCGCGATGCTCCGGCCCGAGCGGCCGCTGTACGGCGTCACGTCGTTCTGACCGGCGCCGGCGGCTGGCCGTCGCGGCGGCGCGGCCGTCGCCGCGGCCGGGCCGTCGCTGCGGCCCGACCGTCGCCGCGGCCCGACTGTCGGTTCGGTGCGACCGCCCTACGGCGCCGCGGGCAGGCCGTTCGCCCGCGCGACCTCGCCGTACCAGCGCGCGCTGGGCTTCGGCGTGCGCTCGAACGTGTCGCGGTCCCAGCCGATGAGCCCGAAGGTGGGGCGGAAGCCGCTGGCCCACTCGTAGTTGTCGAGGGCGCTCCAGTGCTGGTAGCCGAGCACCTCGATGCCCTCCTCGATCGTGGCGTGGATGCCCTCGAGCGCGCCCTGCGTGTAGGCGATGCGACGGCTGTCGTCGGCGGTCGCGATGCCGTTCTCGGTGACCATCACGGGCACGTGGCCGCTGAGCTCCCAGGCGCTGCGGATGCCCTCGGCGGCCGCGGCGGGCCAGAACTCCCAGCCGGTCAGGGTCGTCTCGAGCCCCTCGGCGACCGGTCGCGGGCCCTCGGGGCCGACGAAGGTCTGCGTGTAGGCCTGCACGCCGACGAAGTCGTCGTCCGCCGCCATCTCGCTGTACCAGTCGTCGCGGACGTAGCCGTACTCGCGCGTCTTCTCGACGGCGCCCGGCTCGTCGACGGCCTTGAAGGCCTGCGTCGCCACGGTCCAGCCCGACTTCAGGCCGTCGACCTGCGAGAGCACCTCGCGGCTGCGCTTGTGCGAGGCGAGCAGCGCGTCGGCGACCTGCAGGTCGGGGTTCGGCAGGCCGTACGCGACGAGGTTCGACGCGTCCTCTCCCCCGGCGAGCATCGCGGCGATGTTCGGCTCGTTGATGGTGCAGACGTACCGCACGCCCTCGCTGACGACGGGCAGCGCGAGCTCGGTGTACCGCGCGAAGAGGTCGGCGGCGTCGGGCGCGCGCCAGAAGCCGTCGCGCTCGAACCAGCGCGGCACGGTGAAGTGCATCAGCGTCACGATCGGCTCGACGCCGAACTCGTGGCAGGTCTCGACCATGCGGCGGTAGTGCGCGATCTCGGCCTTCGAGACGACGCCGCGCTCGGGCTCGATGCGCGCCCACTCGATGCTGAAGCGGTAGCTGTTGAGGCCGAGCTCGGCGAGGATCCGGATGTCGTCGCGGAACCGGTGGTAGCTGTCGGCGGCGTCGCCGCTCGGCTCGACGATCGTCGTGCCGGGGGCGTGCTCGTGCACCCACCAGTTCGAGTTCACGTTGTTGCCCTCGATCTGGTGCGCGGCGGTCGCGGCGCCCCAGAGGAAGCCGTCGGGGAAGGTCAGCATCGGGTGTCCGTTCTGGTGGTGCGGGGTCGGGCGGGTCAGGAGGCGCGGTGCGTGCGCCGCGGGTTCGGCACGGCGTCGAGCAGGCGCACCGTGTACGGGTCCGTCGGCCGCTGCAGCACCTCGGCGGTGCGGCCGCGCTCGACCACGGCGCCGTCATGCAGCACCATCACGTCGTCGGTGATGAGCCGCGCGCTGAGCAGGTCGTGCGTGATGTAGAGCATCGAGACCCCCCACTGCTCGCGGAGGTCCTCGAGCAGGGCGAGCACGCCGGCCCGCAGCGACACGTCGAGCATCGAGACGGGCTCGTCCGCGATGATCACCTGCGGGTCGCTCGCGAGCGCGCGGGCGATGACGACGCGCTGCCGCTGACCGCCGGAGAGCTGGTGCGGCAGCTTCGCCGCGAACTGCTCTACCGGCGTCAGGCCGACCGTCTCGAGCAGCTCCAGGACGCGGCGCCGCGCCTCCTGCCCTCGCAGCCCCGTGTAGTTCACGACCGGCCGGGTGAGCGTGTACTCGACGGTGTGCAGCGGGTTGAGGGCCGAGTACGGGTCCTGGAACACCATCTGCACGTCGCTGCGCAGGTCGCGGAGGCCGCGTCCGCGGACCTTCGTGACGTCCACGTCGCCGAACGTGATGGTGCCCTCGCTCGGCTTCTCGACGCCGGTGACCATGCGCGCGATCGTGCTCTTGCCCGAGCCCGACTGGCCGACGAGGGCGAGCGACTGGCCCGGCTCGAGGGTGAACGACACGTCGCGGACGGCCCGCACGGGCTCCTCGCCGCGACGAGGAGGCGCGTAGGTCTTGCTGACCCCGGTCACGGTGATCGCGCTCTGGGCGACCTTCGTGCTGCGCGTGCCGACGCTCGGCGTGCTGGTGGTCGTGTCGACGCGGCGCTCGCCCCGGGCCCGGCGCACCGCCCTGTCCTCGAAGCCGGGCAGCGAGACCACCTCGGCACGGGGGTCGGCGTAGTGCGACAGCAGCATCTGCGTGTACTCGTGCTGCGGGTCGGCGAGCACGTCGGCGGAGCGGCCGTCCTCGACGATGCGACCCTCGTGCATCACGAGCACCCGCTCGGTCGCCTCGAGCACGATGCCGAGGTCGTGGCTGATCAGCACGGCCGTGAAGCCCTCGCTCTGCTGCAGCGAGATGATCGTGTCCATCACGGCGTGCTGCACGAGCACGTCGAGCGCCGTGGTCGGCTCGTCGAACACCATCAGCTGCGGCTCGAGCGACAGGGCGAGGGCGATCGAGACGCGCTGGCGCATGCCGCCGCTCAGCTCTCCGGGGAACCGCGCGAGCACCTTCGGGTCGAGCTCGACCTTCTGCACGAGCTCGGCGGCACGGGAGTCCCAGCGCTCGCGCGGCACGTGGCCGTGGGCCTTGAAGATGTCGACGAAGTGCTTGTGGATCGTGCGCACCGGGTTGAGCGCGTTCATGCCCGACTGCAGCACCATCGCGAAGCCGCCCTGGCGCTGCTGCCGCAGGGCCTCGGCGTCGAGGTCGCGGATGTCGGCGCCGTCGAAGACGATGCTGCCGCCGTTGGTGCGCGCCGGCGGCTTCTGCAGCCGCGTCAGCGCGTAGCCGAGCGTCGACTTGCCCGAGCCGGACTCGCCGACCAGGCCGACGAACTCGCCGCGGCGCAGGGAGAACGACACGTGGTCGACGGCCTGCACCGGCGTCGAGGCGGCCGACTCGTAGACGACGCTGAGGTCGCGCACGTCCAACAACGGGGCGTCGCCGGCGGTCGTCGTCGTCGAGGAGGCGGGCTGGTTCGTGAGGTCTGCGGCGGTCATCGACGCGCCTCCTTCTTCTTGGACGTGCCCTCGCGCAGGCGCGGGTTGCTGACGGCGTCGACGCCGAAGTTGATCAGCGTGAGGCTCATCGCCAGCAGGGCGATGCAGAGGCCGGGGGCGAACAGGAGGATCCACTGCCCGGTGAGCAGGGCGTTGGAGTTCTGCGCCCAGTAGAGGATCGTGCCCCAGCTGACGATCGACGAGTCGCCGAGCCCCAGGAACTCGAGGCCCGCCTCCGCCAGGATCGCGCTGGTGGCCGCTCCGAAGAACGAGCCGACGATCAGCGACGTCATGTTCGGCAGGATCTCGCGGAACACGATGCGGGTCGCGCCCTCGCCCGAGAACCGGGCGGCCTCGACGAAGTCGCGCGACCGCAGCGACTGCGTCTGGCTTCGCAGCACCCGCGCGCCCCAGGCCCAGCCGGTCACGACGATCACGGCGATGATGACCGCGATGCCGCCGTTCTGCAGGTAGGCCGCGATCACGATCATCAGGGGCAGGCCGGGGATGACGAGGAACAGGTTGACGACGAAGCCGACCACCTCGGCGGCGGGGCCGCGCATGTAGCCCCAGCTGAGGCCGATCGCGACGGCGACGAGCGTCGCGGCGATGCCGGCCACGAAGCCGACGAACACGCTGATCCGGGCGCCCCAGATCAGCTGGCTGAGGACGTCCTCGCCGGCGGCGGTCGTGCCCATCCAGTGGGCCCAGGAGGCGTCCTGGTTGCGCTCGAACCCGTTCTCGCTGCCGCCGTAGGGGGCGATCAGCGGGGCGAACACGGCCATCAGGACGAAGACGCCGAGGACGACGATGCCGATCTTGGCCTTGGGGTTCGACCACACGACGCCGGCGGTGCGCAGCACGGTCTTCCAGGCGCTGGGCGCGGCCTGCTCGGCGGCGGGGCCGGCAGGGTCGCCGCCCTCGGGGAGACGGACGGACACGGTGGAGGTCATCGGCGGGTCCTTGGGTCGAGCACGCCGTACAAGATGTCGACGAGGAAGTTGGCGACGAGCACGCTCACGGTGATCATCAGGAAGAGGGCCTGCATCAGCGGGTAGTCCTGGCCGATGACGGCGTTGAACAGCAGGTAGCCGATGCCGGGGTAGCCGAAGACCTGCTCGACGAGGATCGAGCCGCCGACCACCCCGCCGAGGGCGAGGCCGAAGCCGGTGAGGTTCGGCAGGATCGCGTTGCGGGCGGCGTAGCGGACGGCGACCGTCCGGCCCTTCAGGCCGTTCGCCTCCGCGAAGGTCACGTAGTCGTCGCCGAGCGTGTTGATCATCGCGTTCCGCATGCCGAGGATCCAGCCGCCGAGGCTCGTGACGAGGATCGTCACCGCCGGCAGCACCGCGTGCAGCAGGGCGTCGCCGACGAACCCGGGCGTGAAGCCCGGCGTGGTCGTCGCGCCGTAGGCCCCCGTGGTCGGGAACCAGTGCAGCACGTAGCCGAGGAAGAAGAGGAGGAGCAGAGCCGTCCAGAAGTACGGGAACGTGCTCATGAAGCTGCCCGAGAGCGTCGGCAGCGAGTCGAGCCAGGTGCCGCGCTTCCAGGCCGCGGCGACGCCGATCAGGGTGCCGACCACGAAGGCGATCACGGTGCACGCGCCGACGAGGATCAGCGTGTACGGCAGAGCCTGCCCGACGAGGTGCCCGACCGTCTCGGGGAAGAACGTGTAGCTCGTCCCGAAGTCGAGCCGGACGACCTGGCCGAGGTAGGCGACGTACTGCTGCAGCACGTTGCCGTCGGGCACGCCGAGCTGGGCCTCGATGGCGGCACGGGTCGCCTCGGTCACGGGGCCGTTCTGCGAGAGCTTCGCGATCGCGGCGTCGGTGGGGTCGCCGGGCATCAGCCGCGGCAAGATGAAGTTGAGCGTCACCGCCGCCCACAGGGTGAGGACGAAGAGGCCGAGCTTCTGGGCTGCGTACTTCACTGGTCGTCACCGCCCTGGTCGACTCGCTTCAGCTTCGTGAAGATCAGCAGCGGCGCCTGGTCGTAGTTCTGGGGTGCCATGTACGGGTCCTTCGCGCTGGGCCAGCCGGTGAACTTCGAGTCGTTGAACAGGCCCCAGAGGCCGCCGTAGTAGAGGCCGATGACCGGCTTCTGCTCGTAGACGACGTTCTGCAGGGCGTACGAGAGGCGCTGCTGCTCGGCGGGGTCGATCGCGGCCTTCCACTCGTCGAGCAGCTCGTCGACGGCAGGGTCGCTGAAGCGGCCGAAGTTCGAGGCCGTCGTCTCGCCGATCGGCGTCGCGAACCCGCTGTTGAGCAGCGTGTTGTAGGCCTGGTAGGTGTTGCCGTTGCCCATGCCGCCGAGCGCCATGTCGAACTCGCCGTTCGCGATGGCCGACTGGTAGCCGGCAGGCTGGGGAGCCTGGATCTGCACGTCGATGCCGATCGCGCCCAGCTGTGCCCGCACCTCCTGCACGGCCCTCAGCCAGTCGGTGTAGCCGTTGGCGGTGAGGATCGTGATGCGCAGCTGCTGGCCGTCCGAGCCGACCAGCTGGTCGCCCTGCTGCGTGTAGCCGGCCTGCGCGAACGCGGCGAGGGCGCCGTCGACGTCCTGGCCGATCACTCCCTCGTCGGGGATCGAGGGGTCGAGGTCGTCCTGCTGGTTGGGCAGGATGAGGCCGGTCTGCCCGGCCGGCTCGAGGTAGCCCTCGGTGGCCGACTCGGCGATCTGGTCGCGGTCGAGCGCCAGCGCGATGCCGTTCCGCACGTTCAGGTCGTCGAAGGGCGCCTTGGTGAGGTTCGGCATCAGGCCGATCACACCGCCCGGCGGGAACCAGTACGAGTTGGTGTCGCTCGCCGCGCCCCAGGTGCCCTCGACGTCGCTGATGAACGAGTACGCCCAGTCGTAGCCGCGCGTGACGGTGTCGAGCTGGTTGTTGGTCGCGGGCAGGATCAGGTGTCCGATGTCGATCTTCTCGGCCTGCCAGTAGGACTCGTTCTTGTCCATCGAGTACTGCATCGCCGAGTAGTTGCCGAGCGTGAACGGGCCCGTGCCGACCGGGTCGGGGTTGCGGTACGTCGCGGGGTCGTCGACCTCGCTCCACAGGTGCTCGGGGACGATCGTCGTCTGGCCGATGATCTCCATCGCCGGGACGTCGTCGGTCTGCAGGTGGAAGACGACGTGGTCGCCCTGCTGCTCGACCGTGTCGATGTGCTGCCAGGCGCCCTTGAGGTCGAGCGCGGGGTTCGCCTTGATCAGGTCGAACGTGTACACGACGTCCTCGGGCGTCATCGGCTCGCCGTCGGACCACTCGACGCCGTCGCGGATCGTCATGTCGACCGTGCGCGCGTCGGGCAGCGTCGTCTCGCTCGCGAGCCACGGCGTGATCTCGCCGTCGAGGGGGTTGATCTCGAGCAGGGGCTCGTAGATCCACGTGGAGGCGGTGCGCTTGTTCGTGAGGAACGGGTTGAAGTTCCGCTCGAACTGCGGGTTGCCCTTGTCGGCGTTGATCAGCATCGTGTCGGCGCCGATCGTCGGGTCGGGCTCGCTGCGGATCTGGATGCTGCAGCCGGTGGCCACGAGCACCACGGCGGTGGCAGCGGCCAGGGCCGCCACGGCGGTGCGCGCTCGGGCGCGGTGTCTGTGCGTGTGCGTCATCGCCACGGTTCTCTCATTCGTCGTCGAGGTGAGCATCGTCAGTGTAAGCGCATACATCGCTGCGGCGCAACGGTGCCGCAGCGCACTCGCGGTGCGTCGGCATGAACCGCGTTCCGAACCATGAACCGCGTTTTGTCTCGGTTCATGGTCCGGAACGCGGTTCGGGGCGGGACCAGGGCTGGGCCGGGCCCGGGGGGGGGGGGGGGGGGGGGGTCAGCGGGCCGGGCAGCTCTCGCGCAGCAGGACCTCGACCGGCAGGGTCAACCGCTGAGGAGGCGCGGTCGGGTCGGTCAGCCGCGTCACGATGGTGCGCACCGCGACCCGGCCGAGGTCGTTCATCGGCTGGCGCACCGTCGTGAGGCGCGGGGTGGAGAAGCGGCCCGCCTCGATGCCGTCGAAGCCCGTCACGGCGACCCGGCCCGGCACGTCCACCCCGTGCGCGACGAACGCGTCGAGCACGCCGAGCGCCGACTGGTCGTTGGCGCAGACGACGGCCTGCGGGATCGGGGCGGAGGAGGCGACCAGCGCCTCCCCGGCTCGCCTGCCGCCCTCGCGCGAGAAGTCGCCGCGCTCGACGCGTACGCGGACCGCGCCGTGTCCCTGCCGCGTGGCGGCCGCCGTGGCCGCCGCGACGGCCTGGTCGAAGCCGCGGTGCCGGTCGGCCTCGTCGGGAGAGTCGCCGGGGCCGGCCACGTAGACGAGGTCGGCGACCGGGCCACGGGCGTCGCCCGGCTCGCGCGCCCCGCCCGCCGCGCGGCCGAGGACGAACTCGGTCAGGGCGCGCATGCCCGCGGCGTTGTCGACGCTGACGTGGTCGAGCTCGTCGCCCGGACGCGAGTCGGCGAGCACGACGACGGGGATGCGGCGCGACACGTGCGCGAGCAGGTCGTCGGGCACGGTCTGGGCGAGGACGGCGAGGCCGTCCACACGACCCGCGATGTCGTTGAGCATGACCTCCCGGCTGGAGCCCCGACCGGCGGCGACCATGAGGGCGAAGCCGCGCCTCCAGGACTCGACCTCCGCGCCGCGCAGCACCTCGTCGAAGTACAGGTTCGCCGGGTTGGACGCGGTGCGGGGGGCGTCGATCGCCGCATCGGTGCCGGTCCCGGTGTGGGTGCCGGTCGGCGCAGGAGGCGTCGGTCGCCCCTCGCGGTCGTCGATCAGCGGGATGCGGCTCGCGTCCGCGACGCGCTCCCAGTCGGGCTCGGGCAGGTCGATGCCGTCGTGCCCGGGGAGGAACAGGCCGAGCACGCCGTGACGACGACCCGCGAGGCCGCGCGCGGCGCCGCTCGGCACGTAGCCGAGCGACCGCACGGAGTCGAGCACGCGGGCCCGCGTCTCGGGACGCACGTCGTCGGGACGACGGAGCACGCGGGAGACGGTGGCGATCGAGACGCCCGCGTGGGCGGCCACGTCGTAGACGGTGGGGGCCTTGGTCACGGGGTCCGTCCGGCGCAGGGCATGGCGTCCATCCTAGGCACGGGGTGCCGCTCGGGCAGAGGGGCAGGGCGGGGCGAGGGGCGCGCGACGCGACGGAGCCGCCCGTCCGGGAAGGACGAGCGGCTCCGTCGCGAGCGAGGGTCGCAGGGCGACCCTGCGGCCTAGCCCTCGACCCGCGCGTCGGCGCGACGGCGCAGGCGACGAGCCGCGACTAGCGCGCCGGCACCGGCGACGAGGAGGAGCAGAGCGGCCGACAGGGGCGCGCCCGGCTCCGAGCCGGTGTAGGCCAGGGCCCCGGCACGCGTCGAGGCGACCGGCACGACGCCGGTGCCCGCGGGCGTCGTGACGGGGACGACGCCGGTGCCCGGCACGGTGACCGGCGGCACGACGGCCGCGGCGGCGGCGCTGAACAGCACCGGGTCGGTGAACGTCGACGAGGTGCCGTCGGCGAGGACCTGCAGGGCGGTGGTGCCGTAGTCGCCGACCGGGACCCCGGTGAAGGAGGCGGTGAACGCGCCCGTCGCATCCGTCTGGATCGTCGACACCGAGAAGCCGAGGTCCGTGTCGAACGCGACCGGCTCCCCCGCCACATCGAGCCTGGCGGAGGGCGACGTGGGCGTCACCATCTGCTCGAAGCCCTCGAACTGGTCGGCCGTGGCGAGGACGACCGTGACCAGGGCGCCCGGCTGGGCCGTGCCGGTGACCGTCACGGTGCCGGCTTCCACGGTGGACCCGTCGACGGGAGCGGTGATCGCAGGCCCGGCCACCGCCTCCTCGACCAGCAGGTCGAGCGTCGCGCGGCTGCCCGCGTCGCCGGTCAGCTCGAGCGTCGTCGCACCGGCCGGGAGGAAGGGGCTGAGCACCGCGGGACCGACGAGGCGACCCTCGGCGTCGGCGGTGAACTCGCCGTCGAGGGGCTCCCCGTCGGCGCCGGTGACCGTGACGGTCTCGCCCGGGACGAAGTTCGCGCCGAGGACGCGGAAGGGACGACCCGCCTGGACCGTGCCGTCGGCGACCGCCGCGACCGGGCCGAGGGCCGGGACGAGATCCTCGGTGACCGCCGCGAAGGCGTTCACGACGCCCGCGCCGTAGAGCGACGGGTCGTCGCGCTTCGTGGCCTGCTGCTTCAGCAGCACCTGCAGCTCGGCGGGCGACGCGTCGGGGTGGGTCGCGGCGAGGAGGGCAGCGACGCCGGCGACATGCGGCGAGGCCATCGACGTGCCGTTGTAGGCCTCGTACAGGCCGCCGAAGACGGTGCTGAGGATGTTCGAGCCCGGTGCGCCGAGGTCGATGACGCCCGCGCCGAAGTTGGAGTACCGGGAGTCGAAGACGGGCTGGCCGTCGTCGCCGAGGCGGAGGGCCGACACCGTGACGACGCCGTCGATCTCGGCCGGGATGTCGGAGCAGCCCTCTGAGACGTCACGACCCTCGACGGGTGTCGTGTCGTTCGGGCTGGAGTCGTTCGTCGTCTTGTTCGCGAGGTCGTAGGACGAGTTGCCGGCGGCGGCGACGTTGAGCACGCCCTGCTGCTCGGAGAACTCGACGGCGCGGGTCACGGACTCGAGCGCCGGGGCCTGGTCGGCCTCGGTCGAGCACCAGAACTCCCACGGGTCGACGTAGTAGCTGTTGTTCGTCACGTCGAAGCCCTGGTCGGCGGCCCACATGAAGCCGCAGAGCGCGTACTCGGGGTAGATGAAGCCGTCGTAGTTGACGACCTTGACGCTCGCGAGCGTCGCGCCCGGCGCGATGCCGACGATGCCCACGCCGTTGTCCGCCGCGGCGATCGTGCCGGCGACGTGCGTGCCGTGCGACTCGGAGTCGTCCACGGGCACCCAGGCGGCCTGCGACTGGTCGGGCTGGCCGTTGACGGCACAGCCGACCGACTTCGAGGCGTCGACCTGACCGGCGAGGTCCGGGTGCGAGACGTCGATGCCGCTGTCGAGCACGCCGACGACGACGCCGTCGCCGTCCTCGATCTCCCGCGCCTCGGGGGCGCCGATCGCGGCCATGTCCCACTGCTGGGCCTCGAGCGGGTCGACCGGGGCGACCTCGGTGCCCAGGGGGCGGTCGAGGGACTGGGGGCCGGCGCCGGTCGCGCCGGCGGCGGGCGCGGTCGCGCCGGAGGTCGCGGGCACCTCTGCCGGCACCTCGACCTCGTCGTCGACGACCTCGGCCGTGCGGGTCGGCCCGGCCGACTCGACGCCGACCGTCCCGCGCATCGTGGCGAGGAAGTCGCCGTCACGGGACTGGGCCGTGACGACGCCGATCTCGGGGTACTGGGAGAGGACCACGCCGCCGGCGGCGACGACCGCGGCGGAGGCGTCCGCGACGGCGTCCGCGTTGCGCACGGTGGTGTTGACGACGTAGTTCATGACGATGCCGTCGGCCACGAGAGCCGACGCGGCGGGGACCTCGGCGGTCACGTCCTCCGTCTCGGCGGCGGGCGCCTCCGTGGCGGGGGCCTCAGCAGCGGGCGTCTCGGCCGGCGCCTCGACCGCGGGCGCCTCGACCGCGGGCGTCTCGGCCTCCGTCGGGGCGGCGGCCGCGGCAGCCGTGTCGGACGCACCCGACGCCGCGACGTCGGTGTCGGTGCCGTCGGCGCCGACCGGCGACACGGCCGGGTCGGCGGCGAACGCGGCGGTGGGTGCGAGCACGAGGGCGCTCGTGAGAGCCAGGGCGGTCGCCCAGCGCGCTCCCCGGCGTCGGGTGGATCTGATCACGTGGTGACTCCTGATGTCGGGCGCACGGCGACGGGCGCGAGCCCCGAGGAGCCTGGTCGCTCGGCCCCCTGGTCGAGCGGCCCCCGAGGCCGGATGTCCCCCAGACTAGGGGCCCCGTGTTTCCGGCGTGTGACGAGTGCGCGAAGCGGCCTGCCCGCCCGTACCCCGCGCACCGCCCCGCGGCTGCGGCCGTGCTCGCCGTCGCCGCCCGAAGCCGAGTGGTCAGGACAGGTCGTTCCTCGGCAGCAGAAAGACCGCATCTGACCACTCGGGGCCTTGGTGCGACGCGGGGCGGAGGAGGCGGCGAGCGCGGCCCGTTACGCGACGTGACGGGAGGCCCGGTGGGCCGGCCCGCGCCTCCGTACGCTCGGGTGATGGCCCCGCGCGACACCACCACGACCGCCCGCGACACCATCTCGAACCTGCTCGACGAGCGGCGGACGTTCCCGGCCCCGAGCGCGCTGGCCGCCGCCGCGAACGTCACGAGCGCCGAGCACGCGCGTGCCGCGGCCGATCCCGTCGCCTTCTGGGAGGAGCAGGCCCGCCGCCTCGAGTGGGAGGCCCCGTGGCACACGGCGCACACGTGGGAGCCGGTCCGCGAGCTCGCCGACGGCAGCCTCACGGTGCCCGAGGCGACCTGGTTCGCGGGCGGCCGCCTCAACGTCGCCGTCAACTGCGTCGACCGCCACGTCGCGGCCGGGAACGGCGAGAAGGTCGCGCTGCACGTCGAGGGCGAGCGCGGCGACCGGCGCGACGTCACCTACGCACAGCTGCAGCGCGAGGTCGTCAAGGCCGCGAACGGCCTCCGCAGCCTGGGGGTCGGCGAGGGCGACCGCGTCGTCGTCTACCTGCCCGTGATCGCCGAGACGATCGTCGTGACGCTCGCGATCGCGCGGATCGGCGCGATCCACTCGCTCGTCTTCGGCGGGTTCTCGGGCGAGGCGCTCAAGTTCCGGGTCGAGGACACGGGCGCGAAGCTGCTCGTCACCACCGACGGGCAGTTCCGGCGGGGCGCCGCGGTGCCGGTCAAGGCGAACGCCGACCACGCGGTGAGCGGCGAGAACCAGGTCGAGCACGTGCTCGTCGTGCGGCGCACCGGCGACGAGACGCCCGACGTCCCCTGGACCGAGGGCCGCGACCTCTGGTGGCACGACGTGGTCGACCCTCAGCCCGACACGGACGAGCCCGAGGCGTTCGACGCCGAGACTCCCCTCTTCATCATGTACACGAGCGGCACGACCGGGAAGCCGAAGGGCCTCGTGCACACGAGCGGCGGGTACCTCACGGCCGCGAGCTGGACCCACTGGGCCGTGTTCGACGCGAAGCCCGACGACGTGCACTGGTGCACGGCCGACCTCGCCTGGGTCACGGCGCACACCTACGAGATCTACGGCCCGCTCTCGAACGGCCTCACGCAGGTGATCTACGAGGGCACGCCCGACACCCCGCACCCCGCCCGCCACCTCGAGATCATCGAGCGCTACGGCGTCACGACCTACTACACGGCGCCGACCCTGGTGCGGACGCTCGCGTCGTGGTTCCCCGACGGGCTGCCGACCGACTTCGACCTGAGCTCGCTGCGGCTGCTCGGCACCGTCGGCGAGGCGATCAACCCGGAGGCGTGGGTCTGGTTCCGCGAGCAGTTCGGCCGGGGCGAGCTGCCGATCGTCGACACGTGGTGGCAGTCGGAGACGGGCGCGGCCGTGATGGCCCCGCTGCCCGGCGTCGACACCCTCAAGCCCGGGTCGTCGCTGCGCGCGCTGCCCGGCGTCTCGACCGCGATCGTCGACGAGGCCGGCGAGCGCGTGCCGAACGGCTCGGGCGGCTACCTCGTCGTGCAGCAGACGCCGCCGTCGCTGGCCCGCACCGTCTGGGGCGACCCGTCTCGTTACCGGGACAGCTACTGGGCGAAGTACTGGCGGCGGGGCTGGTTCTTCTCCGGCGACGGCGCCAAGTACGACGACGACGGCGACATCTGGCTGCTCGGCCGGGTCGACGACGTCATCAACGTGTCGGGCCACCGCCTCTCGACGATCGAGATCGAGTCGTCGCTGGTCGCCCACCCCCTCGTCGCCGAGGCGGCAGTCGTCGGAGTCTCGGACGCGCGCACCGGGCAGGCGATCGCCGCCTTCGTCGTGCCCGCGACCCGCCCCGCAGGAGGCGCGGTGCGCGACGCCGACGACGCCTCCGAACCGCAGGTCTGGGCCGCGCTCTCGGGGTCGGCTCCGGGCTCGCTGTCGCCCCTGCTGCGCGCCCACGTCGCCGACCAGATCGGCCCCGTGGCGAAGCCCGCGACGGTGCTCGTCGTCCCCGACCTGCCGAAGACCCGCTCGGGCAAGATCATGCGGCGGCTGCTGGGCGACGTGTCGGAGGGGCGCGAGCTCGGCGACACGACCAGCCTGCAGGACGCGTCGGTGCCGGGACGCATCGCGGCCGTCCTCGCGGAGGTGCAGGGCGCCTCTTGAGGTCTGCTGTCGGCTGGCGGATTAGTCGAAGGCTTTGATCGCCGCGCCTACATGAGGACTAGCCTCTTCGGCTCTTGCCGACCTGAGAGGACGCGCTGCGAAGGTTGGCAGCAGCGGGCGAGGTCGATTGAGATGTCGTGCCTGATCGGCGCCCGGCGATGCTGCTCACTGTGCCCCACCGGACCGTGTGACCGGGCTTGCGTGGCTCAGGAACTCGTGCGTCAGCTGCGGACATGTCGTTCTCCCTCGTCGCTTGCCTGTCGGTCGGTCGCAGAGTACCCCGGCCGCACAGGAGGAACACCGGACGCTCTCACTCGATTCGCGACCGTGAGGAGGAGAGCCACGACCGTGGAGACACTGGCCACGGTCCACCAGAGGACGTCGATCCACGGAGCCACGAGACCACCGACGATGCTGCCCGCCATCGCGAAGAGCCCAAGGGCGAAAGCGACGTTGACGGAACGGAGCGGGCTCAGCATCCAGGACGAGAGAGAGCTCTCCCTGCGTGCGGCTGCCAGACCGATCAACAACGCCGGCGCGGCCAGCATGAGCGCGGAGCCTCCGTTCTCGCTGTCTCGGAGGACGGACGCGGCGCCTGGCAAGGCGACGGCGAAGACCGAGATGGCCGAAGTCACCAGAGCCGCCGCCCATGTCAGTCGCCATGCCCCCCGACGTCGGACCCGGAGTTCGACCTCGGCCGTCGACGCGTGACCTGTCTCGAATCGACCGTGCGCATGTGCCACGGCTTCGCCGCCCACGTCGCGTGCCGTGGGGGAGGCACCCCCGAGAAGAGTGAGAGCCACGCAGTCGAGTTCGGGCGGCGTGCGGAACTCGAGATGGTAGGACTCAGCGTCAGAGGCGTTCATCATGGGCACGGTGAGCGTCGCCGTCGTGAGACCGAACGCGACGAGCGGGCGAGCGAGCCGCGTCAGCGGGGACGTGTCGACGGGCGGCCGGACCTCCCAGTGGAACGAGAACTTGAGGATCTGGCGTCGCCCCAGGTGCGCAGCCGGCACCAGAGCGACCAGCAGGAAGCTGCGTCCGAGGTCGCGGAGCAGGTCGCCCAGTTCGACACTCAGCTGATGACCGCGCCACAGCTGCTCGCCCGCCCAGGTGCCGTCCTCGGCAAGCGGCTCGATGGCAGCCTCGAGACGCGGGCCCTCAGGGCCGACGATGGCTCGGAGTGCACGGTTGACTGCCGAGCTGGTGGCGATGCCCTCGCGACCCAGAGCCCAGGTGAGGACTGAGAAAGCGATCGCCTGCCCGTCGTTCATCGTGAGCAGGGGCAGCGCGCGCCCGTCACTGCCCGTCGCGTCGAGGTGTCGCATCGGTCCTTTCGCGACCATCGCCAGAGGCACGATCGCGTCCCCCTCTACTCTGCTGAGGCGTCGCTTTCGCTCGCGAGGCTCGTAGGCGAGCCGTGCGTCAGGTGGTGGCGTGCAGTCGATCGAGTGGCGGATGCGCCCCCGATCGCCGTCGAGGGGCTGGACGCTCTCGACCCGTCGGTGCACCCATTCCCGCCATCTCATCACAGCGTCGAGGACCACCTCGCCCGTCTCGCTCCCGAACCTGTTCGCCGCGCCCGCGCCGTCCATGTCTCTCCCCTCGTGAGTCCTCATCTTGGCGGCGACCACCGACACGGGAGCACCGCGGGCCGGGAATCTTGCGTGCAGGGCAACGGTTCACCCCAGCGGCCCGACGTCGCGCCGGCCGTCCCCTCACCACCACCACGAAAGCCGGTTCACCGTGTCGATCTCCGAGACCACCTCCGCAGCCCCCTCCACCGTCCGCACCGCCGAGACCAGCGTGCCGATCGTCGACCTGCTCGACGAGCGCTGGAGCCCCCGCTCGTTCGACCCGACGGCGACGATCAGCGACGCGCAGCTCGACGCCCTGCTCGAGGCCGCCCGCTGGGCTCCCTCGGCGCAGAACCACCAGCCCCGCCGCTTCGTCGTCGCCCACCGCGGCACGGAGACCTTCGACACGATCGTCGGCGCCCTCCTCAGCTTCAACGCGATGTGGGCCGGCAACGCCTCCGCGCTGGTCGTCGCGCTGGCCGAGACCTCGACCGTCGAGGGCGACGACCGTCCGACCGCCGAGTACGACCTGGGCCAGGCCGTCGCGCACCTCAGCGTCCAGGCGCACGCGGAGGGCTTCCACACGCACCAGATGGCCGGCGTCGAGTGGGACAAGCTCGTGGCGGCGTTCGACCTGCCCGCGAACCTGAAGCCGGTCACCGTGACCGCCGTCGGCGTCGTCGACGAGGCCGACAAGCTGATCGAGGCGCTGGCCGAGCGCGAGACCGCGCCGCGCGTCCGCCTGTCGCTCGACGAGCTCGTGCTGCGCCGCGACTAGCCCCCCGCTGCGGCCGCTGGCGCTGCCGCTGCCCGCGCACTGCCCGTCCTGACCCCTCGGACCCGCGCGCACCCCTCGGCGCGAGCGAGGGCGTGCGCGGGTCCGAGGGGTCTTTTCGTGATGCGTCCGCGCAGGTCATCCGCACGGGCGACGGCGCAGGAGGCGCGGGTCATCCTGCAGGACCGCACCCGCGCCACCGGCGACGGACGACCGAGGAGGCGCAGCTCCGTAGCGTCGAGGACGGGCCGGTGGACGCCGGTCGCGCACGCGAGGAGACAGCATGACCGACGACCGCACACCTGCCGAGGGCACCGACGACGCCGACCGACACGCGACCGAGGAGCTCGGCCGCTCCGCACCTGACGCACCCCTCGCCCCGCCGGCGCAGTCCGCCCAGCCCGCAGGGCCGGCGCAGCCCGCAGGACCGGCCCAGCCCGCAGAGCCGGCGCAGCCCGCAGGACCGGCGCAGCCCGCAGGACCGGCGCAGCCGCCGGCCCTCAGCGGCGCGAGCGGCTGGGCGATCGCGGCCCTCGTCGTCGGCATCGGCGCGTTCCTCGTCGGGCTCGTGCCCGTGGTCGGCCTGCTGGTCGCGCTGGTCGGCGTCGCCCTCGGGGTCGTCGCGCTGGTGCGCCGTCGTCGGGCGCAGTCGGGTCTCGGCCTGGGGGTCACCGGCCTGGCGCTGTCGGGTCTCGCCGCCGTGACGAACGTCGCCGTGGTGGCCGTGCTCGTCGTGGCCGTGCCCGTCGGGGCCCGCCTCGCGGACGAGGCCGCGAGCAGCTGGTACGGCGGGGACACCGGGCAGGGCCTCGACGGCGACCCGTACGGCCCCGGCCAGGGCGACGGGTACGACGACGGCGACGGTGCCGCCGACCCCGCCGCCGTGACGACCCCGTGCTGGTCGTTCTCGCTCCCCGACGACGCCCGGGTGTCCGGAGACGACAGCGACGCCGACGCCTGCGCCACGTCCTTCGGCGTGGCCGACGACACCGCCGTCACGCCCGTGCAGGTCGTGACCGTGCCCGCCGCCGTCACCGCGGGCCTCGTCCCCGCGACGAGCACCGACCGTGTCGCCGACGCCGTCGCCGCCCTGCGTCCGAGCTGGCTGCCCGGCGTCGGCACGGTCGTCGGCGCGCCCGAGCAGACCACGCTCGACGGCCAGCCCGCCGCCCTCGTCCGGCTCGCGACCGGGGACGATCTCGGCACGCCCGCCGCCGTGGTCGTCGCGTGGTCCCCCGCGGACGCGACCGGCACCTCCTCGCTCACCCTCGTGACCGTCGGACCGGACACGGACACGGACACGGACACGGACCTCGGCTACGGCTCGGCCGGCGGCGCGTCCGCCGCCGCTCGCGCCGCAGCGACCGAGCGCACGCTCACGAGCCTCACCGGCACCTGGGACTGGGCCGGCCGCTGAGCCGCCCCGCCGCCGACACGAGACCGGGCCGGCCGCCGACCCGGCCGGGGCGCGCACCGCACGCGCACCTCCTCGTCCCCTGATGGCGCAGGAGGCGCGGGTGCGGTTGGCTGGGACCATGTCGATCTCCTCCACGGCCGCGAAGGCCGACCTGCTCCGCTCGCTGCACGTGCCCGGCGACCCGCTCGTGGTCACCAACGTGTGGGACAGCATCACTGCCCGCGTCGTCGCGGGCGCCCCGGGGGTCAGGGCCCTCGCCACCGCGTCGCACTCGATCAGCGAGGCCCACGGCGTCGAGGACGGCGAGGGGCTCGACGTCGACCAGATGCTCGACGCGGTCCGGCTCGTGATCCGAGCGGTCGACCTGCCCGTCTCCGTCGACTTCGAGAAGGCCTACGCGACCGACGCGGCCGGCACGCTCGACAACGTGTGGCGCCTGATCGAGGAGGGCGCCGCCGGCCTCAACCTCGAGGACAGCACGGGCAAGTCCAAGACGGAGCTCTACGACATCGACACCCAGGTGTCCAAGGTCGCGGCCGCCCGTCAGGCCGGCGACCGCGCCGGCGTGCCGATCGTCATCAACGCCCGAGTGGACGCGCTGGCCGGCGACCCCTCGCTCTTCGACGACGCCGTCCTTCGTGCGAACGCCTACCTCGACGCCGGTGCCGACTGCGCGTTCGTGCTCGGCCTGGGCACGGAGGACCTGGTCGCACGGGCACTCGACGAGATCCACGGCAAGGTCAGCGTCATCTCGGGGCCGGACTCGGTGCCGCTCGCGCGCCTCGCCGAGCTCGGCGTCTCGCGGGTCAGCTTCGGCCCGATGACGATGGGCCTGACCCTGTCGCACCTGCGCGACGCCGCCGAGCAGCTCACCGCCCGCGGCGACTACCCCCGCGAGCTCGGCTTCAGCTTCTAGCCGGCAGCCGGCAGCCGGCAGCCGGCAGCCGGCAGCGCGCGCCGCCGGCGGGCGGGTTCGTCGCCGCCGGGCCGTCGCGACGGACCGTGCACGACGGACTCGCCCGCTCTCGCCCGTCGACAGGACGCGGCACACGCACGCACGAGGCCCCGACGACTCACGTCGTCGGGGCCTCGTCTGTGTGCGGACACCAGGCTCAGTCGCGATCCTTCGCGGCCGCCTTCGCCTCGGCCTTGTCGGCCTTGCGCTTCGCCTTGGCCTCGGCCTTCGCCGTGTCGTCGGCGGCGTCGTCCTCCGCCTTGGCCCGGTCGAGGTCGTCGGAGTCGGCGTCCGCGTGGTCGTCGCCTCGACGGCCGTTCCCCTCGCGCTCCTCCTCCGCCTCCTGCCGCTCGATCGACTCGGCGGCGGCCTGGCGCAGGCGCATGCCGTCGAGCTCGTCCTGGGCGGCGACGGCCTGCTTCTTGTCGCTCTGGGCGGTGTCGCGAGGCGGCAGCAGGATGTCCTTCTCGGCCTTCATGCCGGCCTGCAGCTCGCGGCCGCGCTCGATCTCGGCGTCGAACTCGGCGCCGAAGAGCAACGCGAGGTTCGTGATCCAGAGCCAGAGCAGGAACACGATGACGGCACCGAGCGAGCCGTACGTCTTGTTGTAGTTGGAGAAGTTGGCCACGTAGAAGCCGAAGCCGACGCTCGCGATCATCCAGATGAGGATGGCGAGGAGCGAGCCCAAGCTCATCCAGCGGAACTTCGGCTGCTTCACGTTGGGCGAGAAGTAGAAGAGCACAGCGACGACCACCACCACGATGACCAGCAGCACGGGCCACTTGACGATGCCCCAGACGAAGACGGCGGTCGAGCCGAGGCCGATCACGTCACCGACGGTCTCGGCGACGTCGCCGCTCAGCACGAGGATCAGCCCCGCGACGACGATCAGCACCACGGTGAAGGCCGTGATGGCGAGCATGGTCGGACGGAGCTTCCAGATCGGACGCCCCTCGTCGATGTTGTAGATCCGGTTCATGGCGCGGCCGAAGCCGCCCACGTAGCCGGACGCCGACCAGAGGGCGCCGAGCACACCGGCGACGAAGGCGAACCCCGCGGCCTGCGAGCCGATCAGCTCCTGGATGGGACCGCGCAGGGTCTGGGCGATCGAGTCGCTGCCGAGCTGCGAGAGCAGCTGCAGGACGGCGTCGGTCGTCGGCCCGGCCTGGCCGAAGATGCCGAGCAACGAGACCACGGCGAGCAGGCCGGGGAAGATCGCGAGCACGGCGTAGTACGTCAGCGAGGCGGCGAGGTCGGTGCACTGGTCGGAGCCGAACTCGCGCAGGGTCTTCTTGAGGACGTAGCCCCACGACCGCTTGTGCAGGTCGTCGGGGCTGTCGGGCTTGCGCGCGTCGTCCGGGTCGGGTGCGGTCTGCTCTCGGGTGGAGCTGCTCTGCGCCATGGTCGTGGTCTTCCTGTCCTGGTGGTGCTCGCCCGGCAGGTGGTGCCGAACAGGTCTGTCGTGAGGGCCGTCCGTCCTGGCCCCCGGGTGAACAGTGCGCCGGGACGAGGGGGGCGTGAGCCCTCGTCGCCCCGACGCTGCCGTCAGCGGCGGGTGATCTTGACGATGCCGGCGACGATGGCTGCCGCACCGGCGACACCGGCGGCTGCGGCCGCGACCACGGGGGCCGGGTCGTCGTCGAGGCGGCGCTTGACGCTCGCCTTGAGGCGCCGGGCGTGGGCCGGCACGCTCAGCTTGTCCTCGATGGCGTCGAGGGTCTCCTTGAACTGCTCGCGGGTGCGGGCGATGTCCAGCTCGATCTCGGGGATGCTCGCGCCCTCGCGCGGGCCGGGCTTCTGGTCGCTCTTCTCGTCGCCCATCAGTCGCTCGTGCCCTTCGTGCTCGTGCTCTTCGTGCTGGTCCCCTTCAGCGCGGCCACGTCGGCCTTCACGCTGTCGACGGCCTGCTGCGGCACGGGCGGCACGCCCTTCTTGAGCGCCTTGACGCCCAGCAGCGCGAGCACGCCGGTGACCACCAGCAGCACGGCCGCCACTATCAGGGCAGCGAGCCACGGCGCCACCACGGTGGCGAGCCCCAACACGCCGGCGGTGATCAGCACGGCGAGGAGGAAGAAGCCGAAGAGCGCGGCGCCGACCAGCAGTCCTGCGCCGACCCCCGCCTCCTTCAGCTTGGTGACGAGCTCGGTCTTCGCGAGCTGGATCTCGCCCCTGATGAGACGGGAGATGAGCTCGGGCAGGCTGCCGAGCAGCGAGCCGAGCGACTTCTTGGTGCTCTGTTCCGGTGCCTTGAGGTCACTCACCGACGTTCACCCCGGGCAGCTTCGCGGCGCCCTCGCTGTCGGAGCCGGCGCTCTCGGCGCGGGTCTTGGCGGAGTCAGCGACGTCGTCGGCCTTGTCCGACGCCTTCGAGGCGACGGACTTGGCCTTCGAGGCCGCGTCGCCGGCGGCGCCCTGCAGCTTCTTGCCCACGACGGGGGCGTTCTCCTTCACGAAGTCCTCGGCCTGGTGGACCGTCTTCTGCACGGAGGGGTTCTCCCACAGGCTCTCGGCCTGCGACTTGATCTTGACGTAGGCACCGCGTCCGGCACGTGCTCCCAGCACGTAGCCCACAGCTGCTCCGGCGACGAAGAGGATCTTGCCCTTCATGAGTGCTCCATTCAGTTCGAGGTCGACCGGGCCCCAGCGGCCCAGGACACCAACGCTGGCACAGACCCCCGGGCACAGACCAGATTCCCAGTACCGAGGCGCGGCCAGGGGTACAACGACGCACCTCAGGAGGGGCGGCGAGCGCCCCGGCTGTGGACGGCTGACAGGGACGAGGCCGAGGAGGCGGAGGTCGTGTCGGCCAGGACGGCCGCGGGGACGGCGACGGCGACGGACCGCACCCGTCGCGACCACCAGCGGGGCGGGAGCTCACGGCCCCATGCGGCGAGCGCCTCCTCGACCAGGCGCAGCACGCACCAGCCGAAGAGCCCGACCAGCAGCACGTTGCGCGCACCGAGCACCGCCACGGCGACCGGGTCCAGGTCGATCAACGGCAGGTAGAGCACCGGGAACACCAGCGTCGTCAGCCCGGCTGCCCACGCCACGATCCTCGCCGGGGCGCGGAACGCGGCGGCGTCCGCCCACAGGCCCGCCGCGACGACCGGCGCGATCCACAGGACGTACTGGGGCGACCCGACCTTGTTGAAGACGATCAGCGTGATCGCCAGGGTCAGGGCCCCGAGCAGGACGAGGCGGGACTCGTGCCCGGCGAGGGCGGCCCCGTCGGCCCCCGCAGGCCCGGCCCCCGCAGGCTCGGCCCCCGCAGGCCCGGCCCCCGCGCTCCCGACACCCTCAGGCGCAGCGCCCGCACGCCCGGCCCGGGCGCGCCCGGCCGCCGCGACCGCCAGCAGCCCGACGAGCACGACCATCACGACGCCCATCGCCTGCGTGCTGCCGTGCACCGCCCAGGTGTCGCCCGGCCCCATCACCTCGCGGGTCGCGAGCCCGACGTTCTCGTACACGGAGGCGCCCGGCACCCCCAGCATCGCCATCCACAGCCACGGGGTCGCGAGCGGCGCCTCGAGCTGCAGCGCCCGGTCCGACTGCATCGTGACGAAGCTGTCGACCGACGACAGGCCCCCGCCGACGGCGACCACCGCGACGACGACGAGCGTCACCCAGAGGCACGCCCGCACGACCGTCGCGCG
Source organism: Frigoribacterium sp. PhB116 (assembly GCF_004364285.1). GTDB lineage: Bacteria > Actinomycetota > Actinomycetes > Actinomycetales > Microbacteriaceae > Frigoribacterium. The sequence continues at coordinate 104,846 of NZ_SOBE01000003.1, forward strand.
TCCCCGGCTCGCGACCACGACGGCCGCGATGACGGCCGCCGGCCAGACCTTGACCCACGTCGCCACGGCCAGCAGTGCGCCGGCCACCCGGGGCCGCGTGCCGAGCAGGAGGAGGGCCGCGACCACGGCGGGCGCGCTGAAGGCCTCGAGCCGGAGGAACGCCACCGGGCTCAGCAGGAACAGCACGAGCAGCCACCACCACGCCGCCGGGGCGTCGACCGTGCGGCGCCCGCGGTCGGTGAGCAGCCAGAGCGACGCGGCGTTCGCGGCCGTCACGAGGAGGAGCCAGACGAGCTGGTAGAGCGACTCCCCCAGGACGTTCGGCAGCACGACGGGCAGCAGCGCGCCGGCCGGGTAGACCCAGGCGAAGTCCATGACGGGCCAGCGGCCCTCGCTGAGGGCGCCGGTGGCCCAGGTGCGGTACAGGGGCAGGTCGCCCTCCGCGCCTCCTCGGAGCATCAGCGGCGTCAGGGCGACGAAGACGGCGGCGTGCAGGGCGGCGAAGGTCCACCAGATCGCACGGGGCTGACGGCGGAACACGCCCCAGACCCGGCGCAGGTGCCGCACGCCCTCGCGGAGACGAGCGACGGAGCCGCCGCCCCCGTCAGCACCGGGTGCGGTCCACGGGGAACGCCGGGACGAGGAGGCGGTGGTCCGGGGCGCGCGCGAGCTCACCCTGCGGACGCTAGGGCGCGCACCTTTCGACAAGGTGAACGTCGGGCGTACGATGCCGCGCATGGACCGACGGAGCTCCGACGACGACCCGCGCACGGCTGCGCCCGGGGCCGAGGACGACCAGCCGACGCGCGACGACGAAAGTGCCGACGACAGGCCGGTCGGCTGGTGGCTGACCCGGGTCGAGCGGCTGCTCGACCAGCGGTTCGCCGAGGCGCTGGACGAGCACGGCGTGACGCGCCGTCAGTGGCAGGTGCTCGAGGCCCTCGAGCGCGGCGTCCAGCCTGGCGCCGACGAGTCCCTCGCGGCTGCGAGCGGCTCGACCGCGTCGTCGGAGGGGCCGGCCGACGACGACCAGTCGCTGGTCGACGACCTCGGCGAGCTCGTCGAGAGCGGCTGGGTGGCGGTCGACACCGACGCCCTCGGCGCCAGCCGTCACTGGCTGACCGAGCGGGGCGCGGTGGCGCACGCGAAGCTGCGCGACGTGGTGCTCGGCATCGGCGCGGACGCCTTCGCGGGCGTCAGCCCCGACGACCGCGCGACGGCGCTCCGCGTGCTGCGGCGGGCCGTCGGCAACCTCGGCGGCTGACCCTCCGCTGGGGACCTGGGCGGCCGAGGAGGCGGCGCCGGCTACGCCAGCGCGACCCATCCGATCATCAGCATCGTCGTGACGAACCCCGACACGAAGTTGAGCCAGAGGAACCGCTTCCAGCCCTTGTTCGCGCCCTCCGCCTCGGCGTCGGTGATGTTCCACCAGGGCGCGCAGTTCAGGGCGTAGGCCACGGGGATGATCGCCGCGAACGGCCCGGGTGCGTCGGTGAAGGTGAGCAGGATGCCCGCGAGCAGGTAGGCGACGACGGCGAGCCGGACCGTGGTCCGGGCGCCGATCACGGTGGCGATCGAGGCGATGCCGCCCTCGCGGTCGGCGATGACGTCCTGCACGGCACCGAAGGCGTGGCTCGCTGCTCCCCACAGGAAGAACGCCCCCAGCAGCGCCCAGAGCGCCGGCGTGAAGGTGGCCCCCGCGAGCACGAGGCCGTAGACGGCCGGGCTGACGAAGTGCGTGCTCGACGTGACGGAGTCGACGAACGGGCGCTCCTTGAAGCGCAGCCCCTTCGCCGAGTAGGCGACGACCGCGAACAGGCTCACGGCGAGCACCAGCCAGCTGAGCGGGCTGCCCACCGCGACGAGGAACAGCACGAACGGCACGCAGGTGAGCACGGCCGCCCAGAGCGTCGTGCGGTGCATGCTCCGGTCGAGCAGGGCGCCCTCGACCCCGCCCTTGCGCGGGTTCCGCAGGTCGCTCTCGTAGTCGAAGACGTCGTTGATGCCGTACATCGCGAGGTTGTAGGGCACGAGGAAGAACAGGATGCCGACGACCGCGACGAGCCAGTCCACCTGCGAGAAGTCGAAGGCAGGGGCCGGCCCGGTGAGGACGACCACCGCGGCCGACCCGTCGGCGACGGCGTCGGCGACCGACTGCGAGACGTAGGCGCCGCCCGCGTCGGCGTCCGGGCTCGGCGTGCTGGCCGCGGTGAGGACGTACGCCGCCGCGAACGGGAACGCCGTGTTGATCCAGCTGAGGGGCCGGGAGGACCAGAACAGGGCCTTCAGGGTCGCGGTCACCGCGCCTCCTCGGCGTCCGCCGTACCGGTGCCGCTGCCGGTGCCGGTGCGCCGAGACGCCCCCGCGGCCTTCGCGGCCTCCGTCTCGCTCCGCGACCCGAGCAGGGTCCACACGCTCGGCAGCAGCACGAGCGCCGCGACCGCGTAGGCGAAGTCCTCGAGCGGGGCGATGCCGACGAAGGCGCCGCTGATGCGCGACTCGTCGTAGCCGACGAGCCCGACGCCGATCATGACGTTGTCGAAGACGGCGGTCATCACCAGCAGCACCGCGGTCGAGAGCCCGGCGGCGCGCACGACGGCGGCGAGCGAGCCGTGGGTCGAGGAGGCGCGGGTCGACCGGGTGCGCGCCCAGCGCAACAGCAGTGCGGCACCCGCCGTCACGGCCACGAGCCCGAGGAAGACCGCGTTGATCGCCCAGTACGTCACGCGCGGTCACCGCCCGTCGAGAGGGCGGTCGACGCGGCCCGACGGCGCTCCACCGCGTCGAGCACGAGGCGCGAGCCGGCGAGCAGGTTCATCGTGAGCCAGCAGAGCAGCACGAGGAAGAAGACCTCCTCGAGGGGCAGCTCGGGCGCGAGCTGCACGCCCGTCATGAACGACGTCTCGCCACGGAAGAAGACGCCCGCGTCGATGCCGACGATGTCCCAGATGAGGAAGAACACGACGCCGACGAGCAGCGTGACGAACGCCCGCCAGCCGTCTCGCCAGAAGAACAGGCCGAAGCGCCGGTCGAGCATCGCCATGCCGAAGATCGAGATCAGCAGGGCGACGAGGTACGCGAAGCCCATCAGGCGTCGCCGCTCGCGCCGGGCGCGACCCCGGAGCCCGAGCCGACCCCCGAGCCCGTGACCGTAGCTGCGCCGGCGGCCGGCTCGGCCACCGGCCCCGTGCTCGTGTCGCCGCGCATGTTCTTGAGCAGGATCTCGGCGCTGATCAGGCACATCGGCAGGCCGATCCCCGGGCGCACCGAGCCGCCGGCGTAGAAGAGGCCCTTCACGTGCTCGGAGGTGTTGCCGGCACGGAACATCGCGCTCTGCGAGAGCGTGTGCGCCGGGCCGAGCATGCTGCCGCTCCACGCGTTGACGTCGTCGACGAAGTCGCGCGGGCCGCGGGTGCGGCGCAGCACGACGCGCGACGCGAGGTCGGGGATGTCGGCCCAGTCGGTGATCTGCTCGATCACCTGGTCGGCGAGCCGCTCGATCAGCGGGTCGCCGTCGCCGCCGACGTCGCCGCGGCCGAGGGACGGATCGGCGGGCAGCGGCACGAGCACGAAGAGGTTCGTGTGCCCGGCGGGCGCCGTCGAGGGGTCGACCGTGCTCGGCTTGCAGACGTAGAGCGACGGCGGGTCGGGGATCCGCTTGTCGTCGCCGAAGATGCGGTCGAAGTTCTCGTGCCAGTCGCGCGCGAAGAACAGCGTGTGGTGCTCGAGCTCGGGCACCTCGCCCTCGACGCCCAGGTACAGCAGCAGGGCGCTCGGCCCCGGGTCGCGGGTGGCCCAGTAGTCGGAGTCGTAGGTGCGCAGGCCCTCGGGCAGCAGCTGCGTCTCGAGGTGCTCGAGGTCGGCCGCCCCGACGACCACGTCGGCCTCGAGCACGTGGTGCCCGCCCTCGGCGTCGCCGTGCTCGACGCCGCGCACGACGGCGGAGCGTCCGGGCCCGGGCGACGTGAGGACCCGGGTGACGGGCGCCTCCGTGACGATCCGGACACCCGCCTCCTCGGCCACCGCCGCGATGCGCTGGATGACCGTCGTCAGGCCGCCCTGCGGGTAGAGCACGCCGTCGTCGAGGTCGAGCGTGCTCATCAGGTGGTACATGCTCGGGGTCGCGAACGGCGACGACCCGAGGAACACGGCCGGGTAGCCGAGGATCTGCCGCAGGCGCGGCTCCTTGACGGCCCTCGAGGCGAACGCGTCCAGGTCCTGCAGCAGCAGGCGGCCGAGCTTCGGCAGCCGGACGACGACGTCGCCGCGCAGCAGCGGGCCGACGGTCTCGAAGCTCGTGTAGAGGAACCGCTGCTTGGCGAGCTCGTAGGTGTCGCGCGCCGACCGCAGGTAGCCGCGCATGCGGTCGCCGCTGCCCGGCTCGATGCCGTCGAAGAGCGCGATGTTCTCCTCGAGGCCGCGCGGCACGACGATCGGCTCCTCGCGGGTGCCGTCGGCGCCGGGCTCGAACAGCACGCGGTAGCCGGGGTCGAGCGGCACGAGGTCGAGCTGCTCGTCGGCGGACGTGCCCATCAGCCTGAAGAAGTGGTCGAACACCTCGGGCATCAGGTACCAGCTCGGGCCGAGGTCGAAGCGGAAGCCGTCCTGCTCCCAGCTGCCGGCGCGACCGCCGACCTGGTCGTTCTTCTCGAGCACGGTGACGTCGTGGCCCTCGCGGGCGAGCAGCGCCGCGCTGGCCAGGCCGGAGATGCCGCCTCCGATCACGACGACCCGGCGGCCGTGCCGCTCGACGCTCGTGTCGCCGACGGCGCGCTTCAGCCAGGGGGTCGTCACAGGGAGGCTCCAGGAGGTGGGGGTCGGTGGTCGGGGACGGAGGCGACACGGCCGGCCGTGGCCTGCAGCGCGATCCGCACCTTGACGGGGTCCGGCACGCGGACGCGCGCCCGGATGAGCGAGGAGGCGGGGGTCGCCTCGAGACGCCGGTTCAGCTCGGCGAACAGGCCGTGGGCGAGCGCCACCGCGCGGCGCGACGAGGCGGGCAGCACGGGGATCACCTCGCCCGAGACGCGCAGGTCGTCGTCGATGTCGGCGACGAGGCGCAGCTTCGTGGCCTCGTCGAAGGTCGTCACGTCGACGCCGGGGAAGTAGCTGCGGCCGAGGTGCTCGAAGTCGGCCGCGAGGTCGCGGAGGAAGTTCACCTTCTGGAAGGCCGCCCCGAGCCGCGTGGCGCCCTCGTCGAGCAGCGCCCGCGTCGACTCCGGGTAGCTGTGGCCGGTGAGGAACGCACGCAGGCACATCAGCCCGACGACCTCGGCCGAGCCGTGCACGTAGCGGTCGAACGACTCCTGGTCGTGCTCGCTGGCGCTCAGGTCGGCGCGCATCGACTCGAAGAACGGGCGGGTCAGCTCGGGGCCGAAGCCGGTCGCCCGCGCGGTGCGGGCGAAGGCGTGGACGACGAGGTTGGCGCTGAAGCCCTGGGCCATCGCGCGCTCGGTGTCGGCCTCGAGCTCGTCGAGGCAGCGACGCGACTCGTCGGCCGTCAGGCCCGCCTCCGTGGCCGGCCCGTCGACGACCTCGTCGGCGACCCGCACGAGCGCGTAGACGTTCTCGACGTGCTGGCGCACGGCGGGGCCGAGCAGCCGCGACGCGAGCCCGAACGAGGTCGAGTAGCGGCGGATGACGCCGGACGCGGTGCCGTCGGCGGTCGCGTCGTAGAGGGAGAGACCGGTCACCGCACGCGCTCCAGCACGACCTGGACGAGGGGCGCCAGCGCGTCGCGCAGGGCCTCGCCGACGTCGGGCCCGTCGAGCACGGCGAGCGCGCGACGAGCATGATCTTCGACGAGCTGCTCGGCGAAGCGCCGCGCGCCGCAGGCCTCGAGGCGGCCGCGGACGACCTCGGCCTCGGCCTCGGACAGGTCGGCCTTGCCGATGAAGGGCCGGATGCCGAACCAGTCGTCGGTCGTGGCCGCGTGCGCGACGAGCACCGTCCGCTTGCCCTCGCGGAGGTCGCCGAGCACGGTCTTGCCGGTGTCGGACTGCGTGCCGAAGACGCCGAGCAGGTCGTCGACGACCTGGTACGCGACCCCGACCTCGCGGCCGAACTCGCCCAGGGCCCTGACCACCGCCTCCGGCGCCTCGGCCAGCACGGCGCCGGCCTGCAGCGGCGCCTCGAACGAGTAGACGGCGGTCTTCGCGCGTTCCATGTCGAGGATCTCGTCGACGGTCGGCAGGTCGTCCGAGAGCGAGAGCTCGACGTCGATCATCTCGCCGCCGGCGCTGACGAACACGGCCTCGTCGAGCAGGTCGAGGAGGCGCGCCTGGACCGGGCCGTCGCAGGGCACCTGCAGCAGGAGGCGGCTCGCACCCGTCAGCGCGAGGTCGCCGGCGATGACGGCGGCCGACATGCCGCGGTGCTCGGCGGTCGGCGTGGGGATGCCCGCCGTGGTCGCCTCGTCGCGGTAGCTGCCGGAGACGTTGGGGATGCCGCGGCGAGAGAAGTCGCGGTCGATCACGTCGTCGTGGACGATCAGCGCGGTGTGCAGCAGCTCGAAGGCTGCGCCGACGCGGGCCGCGGCCTCGTCGTCGCGGCCGCCCAGGGCCGTGTACGTGGTGAAGACCATGCGAGGGCGGAAGCGCTTGCCACCGCTCGTGTTGCGCTCGAGGACCTTCCAGAGGTCGACGTAGCGGTAGCCGACCGACTCGGCCCGGCGCTTGGCCAGCCGGAAGAAGTCGTCGAGGACGGCGTCGACCCGGGACTGGTCCCGCGCCTCACGATCGACGAGGTCGCCGTCGACGCGGCCCTGCCGGTCGTGCGTCCCCGCACGCTGGTGTTCACCGCTCACCAGGGCAGACTACCTCTCATGACACCCGAGACCTCCGTGCATCCCCAGGCGCTCCGCAGCCCCGTCGCGGGCGGCGGCGACGAGCTCGTGGTACTGCTCGACGAGGCCGGCGAGCCCTGCGGCACGCACCTCAAGGCCACGGTGCACACGGCGACGACGCCGCTGCACCTCGCCTTCAGCTGCCACGTGCTCGACGACCGCGGCCGAGTGCTCGTCACCCGCCGCGCCCTCTCGAAGAAGACCTGGCCCGGCGTCTGGACCAACTCCTTCTGCGGGCACCCGGCACCGGGCGAGACCCCCGAGGAGGCGGTGGCCCGGCGCGCGTCGCAGGAGCTCGGCATCGAGGTCACCGACGTGACCAGCGTGCTGCCGGACTTCCGGTACCTCGCGACCGACGCCTCCGGCGTGGTCGAGAACGAGATCTGCCCGGTGTTCACCGCCCGCGCGGTGGGCGTGCCCGACCCGTCTCCGGACGAGGTGGCCGAATGGGCCTGGACCGACCCCGCGGCGCTGCGCGACGCGGTCGCCGCGACGCCGTTCGCGTTCAGCCCGTGGCTCGGCTGGCAGCTCGAGGCCTGGCCGACGCCGCAGGGCTAGCTTCCGAGCCGGGCAGCGCGACGGCGCCTGCCCCCGAGGTGACAGGCGCCGTCGCGCTCAGGACCGGGCGCCGCTCAGCGGGGGCGGAGCTGTGCCGCTGCCGGGCAGTCGAAGGGGTCGCCGCCCGCGGCGAGGCCGACGCGGTTCAGGTAGCGGATGACGATGCCGTACGACTTGACGGCCGTCGTCTCCTGGTAGGGGATCTCGTGCGCGGCGCAGTGCGCCTTGACCAGCTTCGACGCGGCACGCAGGTGCGGCCTCGCCATGCTCGGGAAGAGGTGGTGCTCGATCTGGTAGTTCAGGCCGCCCATGAACGCGGTCGAGAAGCGACCCGTGATGTTGCGCGAGGTGAGCACCTGCTTGCTGAGGAAGTCGACCTTGGCGCCCTCGGGGATGATCGGCATGCCCTTGTGGTTCGGCGCGAACGACGAGCCCATGTAGAGGCCGAAGACGGCCATCTGGACGCCGATGAAGGCGAAGGCCATCCCGACGGGCAGGAAGAAGAAGACGGCGCCGAAGTAGAGCACCATGCGCGTGGCGATCAGCGTGATCTCGAGCGCACGGCCCTCGATCTTCTCCTTGGTGAGCAGCACCTTGAACGAGTGCACGTGCAGGTTGACGCCCTCGCCGAGCAGCAGCGGGAAGAAGAAGTACCCCTGACGACGCGTCAGGTGCTTCATGAGGCCGGTCTGCTTCGCCGCGTCCTCCTCGAGGAACGAGACCGTGTCGAACGCGATGTCCGGATCCTTGCCCTTGGTGTTCGGGTTGGCGTGGTGCCGGGTGTGCTTCGACATCCACCACGCGTAGCTCATCCCGACGACGCCGGCGGCGAGCACGCGGCCGACCTTGTCGTTGCGCGTGCCCGAGTCGAAGACCTGGCGGTGCGCGGCCTCGTGGGTGAGGAACGCGAACTGCGTGAGGATGACGCCGAGGGCCGCGGCGATGAGCAGCTGGAACCAGCTGGAGCCGAGCAGGACGAAGCCGGTCGCGGCGCCGCCGAGGCAGGCCACGAGGATGACGAAGACCGTGACGTAGAAGCCGGTGCGGCGGCGGAGCAGGCCCGCCTCGCGCACGCTGGCGAGCAGGGCCGAGTAGGTGCTGGTCGGCTTGCTGGCACGACCGGCGACGGTCGGCCGGAAGCCGGACGAGACCGGGCCGGAGGCGCCGGTGGGGGGTGCGATGACGGACATGGAGCTCCCGCGGGTGTGTCGACTTCCCAGCCGTGGAGGTGAGCGGTGCGCCCCAGATGCCTCTGACGCTAGGGGCACGGTCGGGGTCAGCGCCAGCGCACGCGGCGATGCACAGCGATGCCGGGCGGATGCACAGGTGGACCGGACGGTCGCGCGGGCGCGCGCGAGCAGGCGCGCCGGCGGCTCCTCGCTCGACGGCGAGCGACCCTCGCCGTCCCGCGCGGGACCTGCCAGGAGGGGGCGGTAAACTCCTCGGGTCCGCCCCGCCCAGGAAGAAGTACCGTGCCGTCTGCCTCCGTGCCCCCCGTGCCGTCCGGCGGCGACACGGCCGACCGGGGCCGCGCCTCCTCGGCTGGCTCCTCGGCGGCTTCGTCGGCGTACTGGCCCGTGCCCCTGGTGCGTGCGGTGCCCCTCCTCGTGACGGCCGCCGTCGTGACCTTCTCGCGTGACCACTCGCCGTTCGTCGGGCTCGTGTCGTTCGGCGTCGCCGCCCTGGTGGGCGGGCTGCTGCTCACCGTCGGCGTGCTGCTGCGCCTCGACGACCGCAGCAGCCGCACGCTGCAGGTCGTCCAGGGCGTGACGACCGTCGTCGCCGGCGCGGTCGCCCTCGCCGCCTCCTCGGCCGGGCTCGCGTTCTTCGTCGCGCTCGTGTCGGGCTGGGCGCTCGTCGCCGGCGCCCTCGAGCTCGTCGCCGGCCTGCGTCGCCGCGGCCGATCGCCGCTCGCCCGCGACTGGATCAGCGTCGGGGTGCTCACGCTGGCGCTGGGCGTCGTGTTCCTGGTGGTGCCGCTCGACTACGCCCAGCCGCTCGGCGGCGTCGAGCAGATCGAGGGCGAGCTCACCTCGTCCACGGTGCTCGTCGGGGTGCTCGGGGCGTGGGCGGCGGTCGTCGGGGTGTTCCTCGTGATCGCCGGGCTGTCGCTGCGGTGGCAGACGGACGCGGGGCACGGCGCCGCAGGACACGACGGCGCGGGGCACGGCGCCGCAGGACACGGCGCCGCAGGACGGACCGACGCGGGGCCGGCCGGCCGCCGCACGAGCACGAGCACGAGCACGAGCACTGACAGCAGCATCGACCCGACATCGGACGAGGGACAGCACGCATGACCACACCCAGCTGGCGCGAGCGCGTCCGTCCCGCCGAGTTCCTGGGCCTCAGCGGCGTGTTCGCCGTCTTCGTCGGACTCGTCGTGCTGATGACCACCCGCGAGCTCGAGCTCGCGCTGATCTTCCTCTGCATCGCCTTCATCGTCGCGCTCGTCGTGATCGCGATGCTGGCCCTCGCCGCGAAGCCCAACGAGGACGAGCGCCACGAGATCGACGAGTCCGACCGCCCCAAGGGCCACTGACCCTCGCCCGCTGCCCGGCCAACTCGCTGCGGGGATCTCCTCCCCTCAAACGGAGACAGATCTGCGGTGTCGCGCCCCTGGACGCTGGGGTCGAGACTCAGCGTGGCCCCGATCACGCGCAAATTACGGCGCGTTCGGACCGGACGAGCGGGACCGCGGCCCCACAGCGCGTGGGGTGTTGCGCGCGGGGACCGGATGGCGCGCGGACCGCGCGCCGCGGCTAGCTCAGGCGGCCGACGAGGTCCGAGGCGAGGCCCGTGTAGGTCGCGGGGGTGAGCGCCACGAGGCGGGCCTTCGCGTCGGCGCCGATGTCGAGCCCCTCGACGAAGGCGACGAGGTCGGCCTGCGAGACGCGCTTGCCCCGGGTGAGCTCCTTGAGCATCGCGTAGGGGTCGGCGATCGACGAGCGCCCGGCGACGACCTCGGCGCGGATCACCGTCTGGATCGCCTCGCCGAGCACCTCCCAGTTGCCGTCGAGGTCGGCCTCGAGGGCAGCGGTGCCGACGGCGATCTCGCCGAGCCCGCGACGCAGGTTGTCGAGCGCGAGCACCGAGTGGCCGAGGGCGACGCCGATGTTGCGCTGGGCCGACGAATCGGTGAGGTCGCGCTGCTGGCGCGACGTGACCAGGGTCGCCGCGAGCGAGTCGAGCAGGGCGCACGAGAGCTCGAGGTTGGCCTCGGCGTTCTCGAACTTGATCGGGTTGATCTTGTGCGGCATCGTCGACGACCCGGTGGCGCCCGCCTGCGGGATCTGCGTGAAGTAGCCCATCGAGATGTACGACCAGATGTCGGTCGCGAGGTTGTGCAGCACGCGGTTGACGTGGGCGATGCGCGAGTAGAGCTCGGCCTGCCAGTCGTGCGACTCGATCTGGGTCGTGAGCGGGTTCCAGCTGAGGCCCAGGGCGTCCTCGACGAAGGACCGCGAGATCTCGGGCCAGTCGGCCGACGGGTCGGCGACGACGTGCGCCGAGAACGTGCCGGTGGCGCCGCTGAACTTGCCGAGGTACTCGGTGCCGGCCACCTGGGCACGGAGGCGCTGGAGGCGGTGCACGAAGACCGCGAACTCCTTGCCGACGGTCGTCGGGGTCGCGGGCTGGCCGTGCGTGTGCGCGAGCATCGGCACGTCGCGCGCGTCCGTGGCCCAGGTCGACAGGGCGTCGACGACGGCGTCGAGCGCCGGCAGCCAGACCTCGGCGACGGCGGCCTTGACGGTCACCGCGTACGAGAGGTTGTTGATGTCCTCGCTCGTGCAGGCGAAGTGCGTGAGCTCGGCGATCGGGTCGAGGCCCAGCTCGGACAGGCGGGCGCGGACCCAGTACTCGACCGCCTTGACGTCGTGACGGGTCGTGGCCTCGAGCCCGGCGAGCTCGTCGATCGCGGGCTGCCCGAAGTCGGTGACGACCGCTCGCAGAGCCTCCTTCTGGTCAGCCGTGAGCGCCTCGGCGCCGAACGCGCCGCGGTCGGTCTGGGCGATCAGCCACTCGACCTCGACGTGCACGCGAGCGCGGTTCAGGCCCGCCTCGCTGAGGTGGTCGCCGAGCTGCCCCACGGAGGCGCGGTAGCGGCCGTCGAGCGGGCTGAGGGGCTGAGGGGGCAACGTCATGAGGGTCCCTTGCGGAGTGCGGGTTCGATCTGGCGGAAGAGGGCGGTGCAGGCTCGCTCGACCATGGCGAGCACGTCGTCGAACATGGCCGGGTCCGAGTAGTAGGGGTCGGGCACGTCGGAGCCGCCCTGCGCCGCGCCCCGGGGGTCGAACGACATGAGCAGCTGCACCTTCGAGCGGTCCGACTCGTTCTCGGCCCACGCCCGGAGCACCCGTTCGTGCCCCCGGTCGAGCGCGACCACGAGGTCGTGACGAGCGAAGTCGGCGGTCGAGAACTGGGAGGCGCGGTGCCGGGAGCCATCGTAGCCACGGGCCCGCAGCGCCTCGACGGTGCGCGGATCGGCCCCCTCGCCGACGTGCCAGTCGCCCGTACCCGACGACGACACGTCGAGCGAGTCGGCATGGCCGGCCCGGCGGGCGACCTCGCGCAGGACCACCTCGGCCATCGGCGACCGGCAGATGTTGCCGGTGCAGACGAAGACGACGCTGAGGCGGCTCACCGCCGGCGGTCGCTCGGCTCGACGATCGGGCGGATCACGATCCCGATCAGCCAGGCGACGACCGCGAGGACGAGCGCGCCGAGCACGCCCCACCAGAAGCCGTCGACGACGAGGCCGAAGCCGATCTGCCCCGAGATCCAGGCGACGATGCCGAGGAGCAGCCCGTTGACGATCAGCGAGAGCAGCCCGAGGGTCAGCACGTAGAGGGGGAACGCCACGACGCGGATGACCGTGCCGACGACCCCGTTGACGATGCCGAAGATGAGCGCGACGAGCAGGTAGGTCAGCACGGTCTCGGTCGTGCCGCCGTCGCCGTACGCGTCCACGCGCACTCCCCCGACGACGAACGTGGTCGCCCAGAGGGCGAGGGCGTTGATCAGCAGCCGCACGAGGAATCGCATGGGTCCATCATGCCGCCCTAAGGTGGCCGGGTGAACGCTCCCGTCAGGCTCCGTCCCGAGATCGCCGCCCTGCCCGCCTACCGCCAGGGGAAGCAGGCCGCCCCCGACGCGTTCAAGCTGTCGTCGAACGAGAACCCGTTCGAGCCGCTGCCCGCCGTCGTCGACGCGCTCCGCGACGCCGTCGCGGTCAACCGCTACCCCGACGCGACGGCCGCGGGCCTGCGCGCCGCCCTCGCCGACAAGTTCGGCGTCACCACCGACGAGGTGCACGTGGGCGCCGGCAGCGTCTCGCTGCTGCAGCAGCTCGTGCTCGCCGCCGCGGCCCCGGGCGACGAGGTCGTCTACGCCTGGCGCTCGTTCGAGGCCTACCCCGGGCTGGTCACCGTCAGCGGCGCGACCAGCGTGCAGGTGCCCCTCCGCGAGGACGGCAGCCACGACCTCGCCGCGATGGCCGCGGCCGTCGGCGAGCGCACCCGCCTGGTGATCGTCTGCTCGCCCAACAACCCCACCGGCACGGTCGTCACGACGACCGAGTTCGAGCAGTTCATGTCGGCCGTCCCCGACGACCTCCTGGTCGTGCTCGACGAGGCCTACGCCGAGTTCGTCACCGACGAGCACGCCGTCGACGGCCCGTCGCTCACCGAGCGGCACCCGAACCTCGTCGTGCTGCGCACGTTCTCGAAGGCGCACGGCCTGGCGGCGCTCCGCGTCGGGTACGCGATCGGCGCCTCCTCGGTGCTCGACGCCGCGCGCTCGACGGCGATCCCGCTGGCCGTGACCGCGCAGGGCCAGGCCGCCGCGCTGGCGTCGCTGGCACACGAGGAGGAGCTGCTCGCGCGGGTGGACCGGATCGCGGTCCTGCGCGACCAGGTCTGGCGCGCCCTCGTCGACCAGGGCTGGGAGCCGCCGCTCGCCCAGGGCAACTTCGTCTGGCTGCCGACCGGCGAGCACACGGCCCACGCGGCCGAGGTGTTCGAGACCCACGGGCTGGTCGTCCGGGCGTTCGCGCCCGAGGGCCTCCGCGTCACGATCGGCGAGCCGGAGTCGGTCGAGCGGGTGCTGCGGGCGGCGCAGGAAGTGCTGGGGAACACATCCGTGTGAGGGCATGCGTGCCCTAGTAGGTTGGTGCGCATGTCCCCGAGCGAAACGAGCCGGCGCCCCGGCACGGTCCAGCTGCTGACGCCCGCCGGCGAGCTGGTCCGCACCGACGACACGGCCGAGTTCCTGCCCTGGGTCGACGCGCTGAGCGACGACCAGCTGCGCGCGATGCACCGCGACATGGTGCTGACGCGTCGCTTCGACCGCGAGGCCGCCGCCCTCGCCCGCCAGGGCCAGCTCGCCCTGTGGGTGCCGAGCCACGGCCAGGAGGGCGCCCAGGTCGGCCTGGCGCACGCCACCCGCCCGCAGGACCACCTGTTCCCGTCCTACCGCGAGCACGCGGTCGCCCTCGCCCGCGGCGTCGACCCGGTCGACATCCTGCGCCTGCTGCGCGGCCACACCCACGGCGGCTGGGTGCCCGCCGAGCACCAGAACTTCCACGTGTACACGCTCGTGATCGGCTCGCAGACGCTGCACGCCACGGGCTACGCGATGGGCCTCGGCCTCGACGGCAAGAGCGGCACGGGCGACCCCGAGGTCGACCAGGCCGTCGTCACCTTCTTCGGCGACGGCGCGACCAGCCAGGGCGACGTCAGCGAGGCGATGGTCTTCGCGACCAGCTTCCAGACGCCAGAGCTGTTCTTCCTGCAGAACAACCAGTGGGCGATCAGCGTGCCGGTCTCGCGCCAGTCGCGCACGCCGCTCGTCGACCGCGCCGCGGGCTTCGGCCTGCCCGCGACCCAGATCGACGGCAACGACGTGCTCGCGAGCTACGCCGTCAGCCGCCGCGACCTCGACGCCGCGCGCTCGGGCTCCGGCCCCCGGTTCATCGAGGCGATGACGTACCGCATCGGCGCGCACACCTCGTCCGACGACCCGAGCAAGTACCGCACCGACGACGAGCTGCAGGGCTGGATCGCCCGCGACCCGATCGACCGCTTCGCCGCGTTCCTCCGGTCGCGCGGCGAGGGCGACGCGTTCTTCGCCGGGCTCGAGGCCGAGGGCGACGACCTGGGCCACGACGTCCGCACCCGCACGACGTCGCTGCCCGCGCCCGACCCGTCGCTGATGTTCGAGCACGTCTACAGCGAGCCGCACCCCGTCATGCGCGAGCAGCACGAGTGGCTCACCCACTACGAACAGGGCCTCGGCGGCGACGCCGGCTCCGACTCCGCAGGAGGACGCGCATGAGCGACGTGACGACCACCACCGCTGCCGCCGCACCGGCCGCCGGTCCGCAGGGCAGCGCCGGCGTCGACGAGCCGACCCGCGCCTCCCGCGAGACCATGCCGCTCGGCAAGGCGATCAACGCCGGCCTCCGCCGCGCCATGGCCGACGACCCGCGCGTGCTGCTCATGGGCGAGGACATCGGCACGCTCGGCGGCGTCTTCCGCGTCACCGAGGGGCTGCAGGCCGAGTTCGGCGAGAACAGGGTCATCGACACGCCCCTCGCCGAGTCGGGCATCGTCGGCAGCGCGATCGGCCTCGCGATGGCCGGCTTCCGCCCTGTCGTCGAGATCCAGTTCGACGGGTTCATCTACCCGGGCTTCGACCAGATCGTGTCGCAGCTCGCCAAGATGACCAACCGCCACGAGGGCTCGGTCACGATGCCCGTCGTCATCCGGGTGCCCTACGGCGGGCACATCGGTGCCGTCGAGCACCACCAGGAGAGCCCCGAGGCCTACTTCGCGCACACGGCCGGCCTGCGCGTCGTCAGCCCGAGCACGCCGCACGACGCCTACTGGATGATCCAGGAGGCGATCGCGTCGAACGACCCGGTCATGTTCTTCGAGCCCAAGAGCCGCTACTGGCCCAAGGGCGAGGTCGACCTCGCCGCGCCGCACGCTCCGCTGCACGCCAGCCGCGTCGTCCGCACGGGCACCGAGGTCACCCTGCTAGGCCACGGCGCCATGGTCAGCGTGCTGTTGCAGGCCGCCGAGATCGCGGCCGCCGAGGGGATCTCGGCCGAGGTCGTCGACCTGCGGTCGCTGTCGCCGATCGACTACGCGCCGATCCTCGAGTCGGTCCGCAAGACCGGCCGCCTCGTCGTCGCCCAGGAGGCCCCCGGCTTCGTCAGCGTCGGCTCCGAGATCGCCGCGACGGTCGCCGAGAAGGCGTTCTACTCGCTCGAGGCCCCGGTGCTGCGCGTGAGCGGGTTCGACACGCCCTTCCCGCCCGCCAAGCTCGAGACCCTCTACCTGCCCGACGCGGACCGCGTGCTCGAGGCCGTCGACCGCGCTCTCGCGTACTGAGAGGAACACCTCCGTGACCAGTGAGTTCTCCCTTCCCGACGTCGGCGAGGGCCTGACCGAGGCCGAGATCGTCGAGTGGAAGGTCGCCCCCGGCGACACCGTCCAGATCAACCAGGTGCTGGTCGAGATCGAGACGGCCAAGTCGCTCGTCGAGCTGCCCTCGCCCTACGCGGGCGTCGTCGAGAGCGTGCTCGTCGCCAGCGGCGAGACCGTCGACGTCGGCACGCCGATCATCACCATCGCCGACGGCACCGGGCCGGTCACGCCGTCTGACCGAGCGGCGGAGGCCTCGTCCGGCGAGTCGGGCGCGCTGGCCCGCACCGCCCAGATCATCGCCCAGGAGGAGGCGGCCCTGTCCGAGCAGCGCGCTCGCCAATCCGCGCCCGCCCCTGCTGCCCCGCCCGCACCTCCTGCGCCCTCGGCCGACGAGGTGGCCGCGTCCGGCAGCACGGGCTCCGTGCAGTCCGCCGCGCCGACGGCTCCGTCGACCTCGGCGCCGTCGGTGTCGGGTTCGTCGGCCGACTCCGGCTCGGGCGCCGTGCTCGTGGGCTACGGCGCCGCGGGCGGCCACGGCCAGACCCGTCGCCGCAAGCCGTCGCAGGGCGAGGTCGACGCGCGCCAGCTGCGCGTGGCCGAGCAGGCCCGCCGCCGGCCGACGACCTCGGTGCCCGCCGCGCTCGCACTGCCGATCATCGCGAAGCCGCCGATCCGCAAGCTCGCGAAGGACCTGGAGGTCGACCTCGCGACCGTGCAGCCGACCGGCCTCGCGGGCGAGGTCACGCGCGACGACGTCATCCGCCATGCGCAGCAGGCGAGCGTGTTCCGGAACATCGAGACCCCCGAGTGGAGCGAGGAGCGCGTCGAGCGCATCCCCGTCAAGGGCGTCCGCAAGGCGATCGCCGCCGCCATGACGTCGTCCGCCTTCACCGCGCCGCACGTCAGCCTCTTCGTCGACGTCGACGCGACCCGCACGATGGAGTTCGTCAAGCGCCTCAAGGCCTCGCCGCAGTTCGCGGGCGTCAAGGTCTCGCCGCTGCTGATCATGGCCAAGGCCATCATCTGGGCCGTGCGCCGCAACCCGATGGTGAACTCGGCCTGGACCGACCGCGAGATCCTCGTGCACCACTTCGTCAACCTCGGCATCGCCGCGGCGACGCCCCGCGGCCTGATCGTGCCGAACGTCAAGGAGGCGCAGTCGATGAGCCTGCTCGAGCTCGCCCAGGCGCTCGAGCAGCTGACCCTCACCGCCCGCGACGGCAAGACGAGCCCCGCCGACATGCGCGACGGCACCATCACGATCACCAACATCGGCGTCTTCGGCATGGACACCGGCACGCCGATCCTCAACCCGGGCGAGGTGGCCATCGTCGCCCTCGGCACGATCAAGGCGAAGCCGTGGGTCGTCGACGGCGAGGTGCGGTCGCGCATGGTGACGACGATCGGCGCGAGCTTCGACCACCGCGTCGTCGACGGCGACGTGGCGAGCCGGTTCGTGGCCGACGTGGCGAGCGTGCTCGAGGAGCCGGCGCTGCTGCTCGACTGAGCGGGCGCCTCCTCGGCTCCGCCCGTCGCGGCAGCCTGTTTTGACAATCATTATCAGTAGCAATAGCGTGGCGGCATGAAGACACCGCGCACCCTGTCGCTGCTCGCCCTGCCCGCCGCCGCCGTGCTCGTGCTGAGCGGCTGCGCCTCGGGCGACGGTGGCGGCGGCTCCGGCGCCGGATCCTCCTCGGGCGACGGAGGCGCGATCGCCGTGGTCGCGTCCACGAACGTCTACGGCGACATCGCGAAGACGGTCGGCGGCGACGCGGTCGACGTCACCAGCGTCATCAGCGACCCCTCGCAGGACCCGCACTCGTACGAGGCCGACGCCCGCACGCAGCTCGCGGTCTCGCGGGCCGACGTCGTGATCCAGAACGGCGGCGGCTACGACGAGTTCATGCACACGCTCCTCGACGCCAGTGGGTCGGAGGCCGCCGTGATCGACGCCGTCGAGGTGAGCGGGCTCGACGCCGACGAGCACGGCGACGAGGCCCACGCCGACGAGTCGGGCGAGGCGCACGCCGACGAGACGGCCGAGGCCGACGACCACGGGCACGACCACGGCGAGTT
Organism: Frigoribacterium sp. PhB116; assembly: GCF_004364285.1. Lineage (GTDB taxonomy): Bacteria > Actinomycetota > Actinomycetes > Actinomycetales > Microbacteriaceae > Frigoribacterium. The sequence goes on from NZ_SOBE01000003.1 coordinate 122,753, forward strand.
CAACGAGCACGTCTTCTACAGCCTCCCCTCGATGGCGGCCCTCGCCACCGCGATCGCCGACGAGCTCGGCGCGGTCGACCCTGCGCAGGCCGACACGTTCACCGCGAACGCCGCCTCGTTCGGCGAGCAGATCGCCGACCTGGAGGCGCAGGCCGCAGAGATCAAGACCGCCCACGACGGCGAGTCGGTCGCCTACACCGAGCCGGTGCCCGGGTACCTCTTCGACGCGATGGGCCTCGTGAACGTGACCCCGTCCGACTTCTCCGAGGCGATCGAGGAGGGCGACGACGTGTCTCCCGCCGCCCTGAACGAGACCCTGCAGCTGTTCTCGGACGGCACGGTCGACCTGCTCGCCTACAACGAGCAGACCTCCAGCCCCGAGACCGAACAAGTCGAGAAGGCGGCCACCGACGCCGGCGTCGCGATCGTCCCGGTCACGGAGCTGCTCCCGACAGGGGATGATTACGTCTCGTGGCAGCAGAGCAACATCGACGCGATCACGGCGGCGCTCGACAAGTGACCCCCGGCACGACCGACACCTCCGTCGCCGCCGCCCACCGCGCCTCCTCGGCCGGGGGCGGCGGCGACGCCGTGCTGCGCCTGCGCGGCGCGGGCGTCTCGTTCGGCGACCGCACGCTCTGGTCGGGGCTCGACCTCGACGTGGCCCCCGGCGAGTTCCTCGCCGTGCTCGGGCCCAACGGCGCGGGCAAGACCACGCTGCTGCGCGCCGTGCTCGGCCAGCAGCAGCTCACCGAGGGCACCCTCGAGTTCCTCGGCAGGCCGGTCGGCCGCGGCCACCGCCGCATCGGATACGTGCCGCAGCAGCGCCTCATGGAGGCCGGCACCCCGCTGCGGACCCGCGACATGATCGCCCTCGGCGTCACCGGGCACCGCTGGGGCCTGCGCCGCGAGTCGGCCGCCGAGCGCGCGACGATCGACGCCCTCGTCGACGAAGTGGGCGCCTCCTCGTTCGCCTCGGCCCCCGTGGCCAGCCTGTCGGGCGGCGAGCAGCAGCGCGCCCGCGTGGGCCAGGCCCTCGCGGCCGAGCCCGCCCTGCTGCTCTGCGACGAGCCCCTGATCTCGCTCGACCTGCGGCACCAGCGCGGGGTCACGGAGCTGATCGACCGCCAGCGACGCGCACGCGGGGCGGCCGTCGTGTTCGTGACCCACGACGTGAACCCGATCCTCGACGTCGTCGACCGGGTGCTCTACCTCGCCGGCGGGAAGTTCCGCGTCGGCACCCCCGACGAGGTGCTGCAGGCGCCCGTGCTCAGCGAGCTCTACGGCACGCCCGTCGACGTGGTGCGCACCATGGGGCGCATCGTCATCGTCGGCGGCCAGGGCCACGACGACCACCACGCCGACGAGCACGACGACGACGAAGGACTCGTGCGGTGACCGACCTCTGGACCCAGCTGTTCTCGTTCCAGGACTTCGGCGAGCTCGTCGTCCTGGTGCGCAACTCGATCATCGCGGGCGCCGTGCTCGGCCTCGTCGGCGGCCTGATCGGGCCGTTCGTCATCACCCGCAACCTGCCGTTCGCCGTGCACGGGATCAGCGAGCTCTCGTTCGCCGGGGCCTCGGCGGCCCTGCTCATCGGCGCGAACGTCGTGGGCGGCTCGGTCGTCGGCAGCGTCGTCGCCGCCCTGCTGATCGGCCTGCTCGGGTCCCGGGCGCGCGAGCGGAACTCGATCATCGCGGTGCTCATGCCCGCCGGGCTCGGCCTCGGCATCCTGTTCCTCGCCCTGTACCGCGGGCGGTCGGCGAACAAGTTCGGCCTGCTCACCGGTCAGATCGTGTCGGTCGACAACCCGCAGCTGGGCTGGCTCATCGCCATCTCGGCCGTCGTGATCGTGGTGCTGCTCGTGATCTGGCGACCGCTGACCTTCGCGAGCGTCGACCCCGACGTCGCGGCGGCGGCGGGCATCCCGGTGCGGGCGCTCGGCCTCGTCTTCATGCTCGTGCTCGGCCTCGCGGTGGCGGTCTCGGTGCAGATCGTGGGCGCCCTGCTCGTGCTCGCTCTGCTGGTCACCCCGGCGGCGGCGGCCCTGCGGCTCACCGTCGACCCGCGCCTCGTGCCCGTGCTCAGCGTCGTGTTCGCCGTCGTGTCCGTGGTGGGCGGCATCCTGCTGGCGCTCGGCGGCGGCCTGCCGATCAGCCCGTACGTCACGACCATCTCGTTCCTCATCTGGCTCGTCTGCCGCATCGTCGGCGGGCGGCGCGAGAGCCGAGGAGGCGGGCGGACAGGCCGAGGAGGCGGCACCGGTCGCCCCCAGGCCGCGCCGGTACCCTCGACGACGACGAAGGCGGCCTGACGTGGTCGGTCCTGCACGAGCGATGCACGGAGGTGCGCAGTGGTAGCCAAGCGGAACACGTGGCAGCGCGAGGCCGTGCGCGAGGCGCTGGGCCGCAGCGAGGGATTCGTCAGCGCCCAGTCGCTGCACGGGCAGCTCCGCGAGACGGGGTCGCCGATCGGGCTCGCCACCGTCTACCGCGCGCTCGCGGACCTCGCCACCGACGGCGCCGCCGACTCGCTGCAGCAGGAAGGCGAGAGCCTCTACCGGGCCTGCACCCCGGGCACGCACCACCACCACCTCATCTGCCGCACCTGCGGCACCACGGTCGAGATCGAGGCCGACGCGGTCGAGACCTGGGCCCGCCAGGTCGCCGCCCAGCACGGCTTCACCGAGGCCCAGCACATCGTCGACGTGTTCGGCACCTGCGCGGCGTGCACGGCCGAGAAGGCCGCGGGACGCGACCCCGCCGTGACGCGCGGCGGCGCTGCCGGCTGAGCCGCGCCTCCCGGGCTCCGTGCGCCGCGCCTCCTGGGCTCGGTGCTCGCCGCGCCCTGGGCTTCCTCTGCCCACCAGGCCCGTAGTTGACCCGGGTCGGGCGTGTCGCGTAAGCTCTTCCTTTGGTTGGGCGCTCTCTGCGCCCATGTGCACCGAACCCCGAGCGCCACGGCCCGTCATGCGGACCGAGCGGGGCGACGCGCGCCGACAAGTGACCTTGGGTAGGACTCGGTCGTCCCCGGACGGCGAGCTCCTACGGTACCTACGGAGGAAATCATGGCAGCAACCTGCCAGGTGACCGGAGCCATTCCTGGTTTCGGCCACAACATCTCGCACTCGCACCGACGCACCAAGCGCCGTTTCGACCCGAACATCCAGAAGAAGACGTACTACGTGCCGTCGCTGCGCCGGAAGGTGACCCTCCAGCTCAGCGCCAAGGGCATCAAGGTCATCGACGCTCGTGGCATCGAGTCGGTCGTCAAGGACCTGCTCGCTCGTGGGGAGAAGATCTAATGGCTCGTCAGCAGGACGTCCGTCCCATCATCAAGCTCCGCTCGACGGCGGGCACCGGTTTCACGTACGTGACCAAGAAGAACCGTCGCAACAACCCCGACCGCCTGGTTCTCAAGAAGTACGACCCGGTCATCCGCAAGCACGTCGAATTCCGCGAGGAGCGCTAAGCATGGCCAAGAAGAGCAAGATCGCCAAGAACGACCAGCGCGCCGTCATCGTCGCGCGCTACGCCGAGAAGCGCCTCGAGCTGAAGAAGGCCCTGGTCGACCCGGCCGGCACCGACGAGAGCCGCGAGGCCGCTCGTCTCGGCCTGCAGAAGCTGCCGCGCGACGCGTCGCCGGTCCGCCTCCGCAACCGCGACGCGATCGACGGTCGCCCCCGCGGCCACCTCAAGGAGTACGGCATCAGCCGCGTGCGCTTCCGCGACATGGCACACCGTGGTGAGCTTCCGGGCATCACGAAGTCTTCCTGGTAGGTTCGAGCCGTTTCCCGGGGCCCAGGCCCCGGGGCTGAGCTACACGGGCGGAGGGCCCTCGGCCCTGCCGCCTGATCCGAACAGGCACGGTGAACGCCGTGCCATGTCTCACCGAACGAAGTCCGAGGAGGACACCACATGGCTGACAAGTCACTGAACCGCACCGAGCTCGTCGCAGCTGTCGCTTCCGAGTCCGGCCAGAGCCAGGCCGCCGTCAGCGGCGTCGTCGACGCTTTCTTCTCCGTCGTGTCGAAGTCGGTCGCCGACGGCACGAAGGTCACCATCCCCGGGTGGATCGCCTTCGAGAAGACGCACCGCGCCGCTCGCACGGGTCGCAACCCGCAGACGGGCGAGGCCCTCGAGATCGCCGCGAGCGACTCGGTCAAGGTCAGCGCCGGCAGCAAGCTCAAGGCTGCGGTCAAGTAGTCCTCCGCTTCTCACGAAGCACCCGGGAGAGGGCGGCGACTTCGGTCGCCGCCCTCTCTCGCGTTCCCGGGGAGGAGGAGGTCGCTCGGCGGCGAGCGGACCGCTCCCGCTCCCAGTCGGGGCGACCTAGCATGGGACCGATGCCCAGACTCTCCCGCACGGCCGGGCCCGCACTGCTCGTGGTCGTCGCGTTCGCGGCCCTCGTCGCCGCCCTGAAGTTCGGCGGCGCCGCCGACGCGCCGCTCGTCGTCGACCCCGGGCAGGTCGTGCGCTACGGGCTGCCGATGGCCAAGATGCTCGGCAACATCGGCGCAGCCGTCACGATCGGCACGCTGTTCCTCACCTGCTTCGCCCTGTCGCGCGACCGGCCCGAGTTCGAGCGAGCCATGGACATCGCCGCCGGCGCGGCCGGGTTCTGGACCGTCGCCTCTGCCGCCACCAGCTTCTTCACGTTCCTCAGCGTCGCCAACGTGCCCGTCACCCTGGACGAGCAGTTCGGCCGGACGCTCGCGTTCTTCCTCACCGACACCGAGCTGGGCCGCGCCTGGCTCATCACGACCCTGATCGCGGCGGCGGTCACCGTGCTCAGCTTCGTGCTGCGGAACATCTGGGCCCTCGTCGCCCTCACCGTGCTCGCGGGCGGCGGGCTCATCCCCCTGGCCCAGCAGGGTCACGCCGCGGGCTCGAGCGGCCACGACGCGGCCGTCACCGACCTCGCGCTGCACCTCGAGGGCGCCTCCGTCTGGCTCGGCGGGCTCGTCGCGCTCGTGCTGCTGCGGAGCACGCTCGAGAAGGGCCGCATCGGCGTCGTGCTGGCGCGGTACTCGACCCTCGCGATCATCTGCTTCGTCGTCGTGGCCGTCTCGGGCGTCGGCAGCGCGGCGCTGCGCATCGGCGACTGGGCGGCGCTGTCGACGGGCTACGGCGTGCTCGTGCTGGTGAAGACCTTCGCCCTGGTCGCGCTCGGGCTGTTCGGCGTCGTGCAGCGGCAGTACCTGGTCAGGCGCATGGAGACGCAGCCGGCCAGGACAGCCCGGTTCTTCTGGTGGTTCGTCACGGCCGAGCTGGCCTTCATGGGGCTGGCCTCCGGCGTCGCGTCCGCGCTCGCCCGCACCGCGACCCCGGTCGAGGAGGTGGCGGCCAGCGACCTCGCCGCCCCGACCCCCGCCGAGATCCTCACGGAGGAGGCGCTGCCGCGGGAGCTCACACCGATCCGCTACCTGACGGAGTGGAACGTCGACCTGCTCTGGGCCCTCGTCTGCGCCTTCGGGATCTTCTTCTACATCGCGGGCGTCGTGCGCCTGCGCCGTCGCGGCGACAGCTGGTCGCTCGGCCGCACGGCCTCGTGGGTCGCCGGGCTGCTCGTGCTCTTCTACGTGACGAGCGGCGCCCCGAACGTCTACGAGCCGTACCTCTTCAGCGCGCACATGCTGTCGCACATGGTGCTCGGCATGGTGATCCCGCTGCTGCTGGTGCCGGGTGCGCCGGCCACGCTCGCCCTGCGCGCCATCCGCAAGCGGACCGACGGCACCCGGGGACCGCGCGAGTGGATCATGATCCTCGTGCACTCGGGCTACGCGCACGTGATCAGCAACCCGATCGTCGCCGCCGTGCTCTTCGCCGGGTCGCTCTTCGTCTTCTACTACACGTCGCTCTTCAGCTGGGCGACGACGACGCACCTCGGCCATTACTGGATGATCGTGCACTTCCTGATCGTCGGGTACCTCTTCGTGCAGTCGATGATCGGCATCGACCCCGTCAAGGGGCGCCTGCCGTACCCGATGCGGCTCGTCGTGCTGCTGGCGACCATGGGGTTCCACGCGTTCTTCGGCATCGGCATCATGACGGCGACCGGGTTGTTCCTGGCCGACTGGTACGGCGCCATGGGACGCACCTGGGGGCCGACCCCGATGCAGGACCAGTACGCCGCCGGCGGCATCGCCTGGAGCGTCGGCGAGATCCCGACCGTCACGATGGCGATCATCGTCGCGATCATGTGGAGCCGCAGCGACGGCCGCGAAGCCAAGCGCAAGGACCGCCAGGCCGACCGCGACGGCGACGCCGAGCTGACCGCCTACAACGAGCAGCTCGGGGCGCTGGCGCGGAGCGACCGGGGCTGAGCCGCGGCGCGCCTGGGCTGCGCCCCGAGCGAGGGGCGCTCGCTCTGGGGGTCGTGCGGGAGGCGCGGGGCGGCTTGGATCGGACGCGGGCGTCACGAGGCGCCCCGACCGGGAGGACGCCCCATGGCCAGCACGATCGCACGCACTCAGCTCGGGGTCGTCGTGCTCGGCATCGCCGCCGCGACCCTCTTCGGGGGCACCCTGCCGCACCGCGACGCGGGCGAGTCCGCCGCGCCGCAGCCGCAGCAGCAGCAGTCGGCCTCGGACACGACTCAGGCCACCGACGCAGGCTCGCGCTAGCGCCGAAGCGAGGGGCTCCCGCACCGACCGTCCCGCCGAGCTCGACCGAGCTCGACCGAGCTCGAAGGTGAAGCCTGGGCGGTCGGGCCCGAGGCACGGGCCCCGGCACGCCGCCGAGAGCCGAGCGCCCGGGCGGTGGCAACCAGCCGATCTGCCCCGCGACCGCCTAGAACGGCGCGACGCCGCTGCGGTCGATGAACGTGCCCGTGGGCCCGTCCGCCCCCTGCGTCGCCAGCTCGACGATCGCGTCGGTGCCCTCGGTGACGGTCTGGTGGCCGCTGTTGCCGTTGAGGTCGGTCGCCGTGTAGCCGGGGTCGGCCGCGTTGACCCGGATGCCCGGCAGCGCCTTGGCGTACTGGACGGTGAGCATCGTCACGGCCGACTTCGACGCCGTGTAGAGCGGCGCCACCACGGTCGACTCGATGCGGTCGGGGTCGTGCACCGCGGTGAACGAGCCGAGCCCGCTCGTCACGTTGACGATGGCGGGCGCCGAGGACGCGCGGAGCAGGGGGAGGAACGCGTGCGTCGTGCGGACGATGCCGGCGACGTTGGTGTCGAGGACGAGCAGCGCGTCGGCGCCCGTCAGGTCGGCGGGGTCGGCGTGCGACCCCGTGATGCCCGCGTTGTTGACGAGCACGTCGAGCCCGCCCTCGGCCCCGACGAGCTCGGCGGCCGCGGCGACCGAGGCGTCGTCGGTGACGTCGAGCTGCACGAAGCGCGCGCCGAGCTCGTCGGCGGCCTGCTGCCCGCGCGACTCGTCGCGCGCCGCCAGCCAGACGGTGTGGCCCTCGGCCAGCAGGCGGCGGGCGGTCTCGAGGCCGAGGCCCTTGTTGGATCCGGTGATGAGTGTCGTGGTCATGGGTCGAGTCTGCGCGCCGCCGCCGACGCGCGCGTGGCCCGCCCCGGCAGGAGGACTGCCAGTACCAGGCAGCACCTGGCTGGGGAGGAGAGGATGAGCGCATGCCTGCACAGGACGACCAGCTCGGCTGGCTGCTGAAGACCTGGCGCGCCCGCCTCGCCCCCTCCGACGCCGGCCTGCCCTCCGGCGGCCTGCGCCGAGCGACCGGCCTGCGTCGAGAGGAGCTCGCCGCCCTCGCCGGGCTCTCGGTCGACTACGTCGTCCGGCTCGAGCAGGGCCGGGCCCGGCACCCGTCCGACCAGGTCGCCACCGCGCTCGCCCGCGCCCTGCAGCTCGACGACGCAGAGCGCGACCACCTGTTCCGCAGCGCCGGCCTGCTGCCCCCGACGTCGGCCGTCGTGTCACGGCACATCCCTCCGGGCGTGCAGCGGCTCGTGGCACGGCTGCGCGAGACTCCCGTCGCGGTCTTCAGCGCCTCCTGGGACCTGCTCACCTGGAGCCCGCTCTGGGGGCGCCTGCTCGGCGACCCCGAGGGCTGGCCGGCGGGCGAGCGGAACATCGTCGTCCGGGCGTTCCGCGACGCCCGTCGCGAGGCCGACCCGGCTGCCGCCGCGGCGGAGGACAGGACACGGACGAGCGCAGGAGGCGCGGACACGGCAGTGCGGACCCGTCACCTCGACGGCTCGGGCGGCGCCCGCTTCCGGGCCGCCCTCGTCTCCGACCTGCGCCGGGCGCTCGTCGACCACCCGGCCGACCCCCGCCTGCGCGCGCTCGTCGACGGGCTGCTCGCCACCGAGCCGGCGTTCGCCGAGCTCTGGGCCCGGGGCGCGGTCGGCGTGCACGAGTCCTCGCGCAAGGTGATGGACCACCCGTTGGTCGGCCCGCTCGAGCTCGACTGCGACGTGTTCACCGTGCCGGGCAGCGAGCTGGCGATCGTCGCGTACACCGCCGCCGAGGGCACGCCGGCGGCCGCGGCCCTCGACTTCCTGCGGGTCGGAGCCGTGGGCGCCGTGGGGGTCTCCGGCGACGTGTGCGAGACGCCCGACGCGGCCGCCGCCTCCTCGTCGCTCTCGCCGCGCTGAATGCGGCGTGGACCGCGGATGCCGACCGGGAAGCCTGCAACAGAGGCCTTTCCGGTCGCAGAACGGGTTCTCGCAGCCTGACGGTCGGCATCCGCAGCCACGGGGTCGAGACCGGGCGGGCGGCAGAGCGCCCGGCCGCGTGCGAGGTGCGACGGGGCCGGGCGCAGGGTCCGAGGAGGCGCGGGTCCGCTAGGCCAGCATCTCGCGGACCAGCGGCACCACCTTCGTGCCGTACAGCTCGATGCTGCGCATCATCTCCGCGTGCGGCAGGCGGCCCATGCTGTAGCGCATGTCGAAGCGCGTGGCCCCGAGCAGCGCCATGTTCTGCGCGATCTTCGCGGCCACCGTCTCGGGCGAGCCGACGTAGAGGGCGCCCTGCGGGCCCGCGCTCTGCTCGTACTGCGCGCGCGAGTAGGGCGGCCAGCCGCGCTCGCTGCCGAGCTGGTTCGTCTGCGCCTCCTGGTACGGGAACAGCACCTCCTTCGCCTCGGCGTCGGTCTCGAGCACGAAGCCGGGCGAGTGCATCGCGATGGGCTGCGGCTCCTTGCCGAACTCGCCGAGGGCACGGCGGTAGAGGTCCGCGTAGGGCGCGAACTGGGCGGGCTGGCCGCCGATGATCGCGAGGAAGAGGGGTAGGCCGTAGTGGGCTGCACGGATGACCGACTGCGGCGATCCGCCGACGCCGACCCAGGTCTTGAGCGTGCCGCTCTCGGGACGCGGGTAGACCCACTGATCGCTGAGGGAGCCGCGCTTGGTGCCCTGCCAGGTGACGGGCTCGTCCTTGAGGAGCTCGGCGAAGAGCTGGATCTTCTCCTCGAAGAGCACCTCGTAGTCCTGCAGGTCCAGGCCGAAGAGCGGGAACGACTCGGTGAACGAGCCACGCCCGAGGATGACCTCGGCACGCCCGTTCGACAGCGCGTCGACCGTCGCGAAGCGCTCGTAGACGCGGACGGGGTCGTCCGAGCTGAGGACCGTCACGGCCGAGCCCAGACGGATCCTCTCGGTGCGGGCCGCGATCGCCGCGAGGACGACCTCGGGCGCGCTCACCGCGAAGTCGACGCGGTGGTGCTCGCCGACGCCGATGAAGTCGAGGCCGACCTGGTCGGCGAGCACGGCCTGCTCGACGAGGTCACGGATCGACTGGGCGTGCGAGACGAGCTCGCCGGCGCCGTCGACGCCGGCCGGACGCTCGGTGACGTCGCCGAAGGTGTCGAGTCCGAACTCGAGGGGGTGTGCCATGGGGTGCGCTCCGATCCGCTGCGTTTCATGCGTGTGCATGATCTTACGGGATGAACCGTGACCGGGAGCTGGACATTCCACGGCGCGCGGGGACGGAGCCCGTCGGGACGCCGCCACCGCCGCCGCCGCTCACGCCGAGGGGAGGCGGTCGAGCGGGTTCGCCGCGATGCGCCCGGGCATGCCGCCCCGCACCGTGCGGCCCGCCTGGCTGCTGGGCTTGCGCTCGGCCTGGTCGCCGATCGCCGCGGCGAACTCGGCGGCGAAGCCGAGCCGAGGGACGGCCCCGACCAGGGAGGCGACGAACGCCGCGTCCCAGTCCGCACCTCCTGTGCCGCTCACGTCGAGGCTGGTCGCCCGTTCGAGCAGGTGCGCCTCGGGATCGAGCGCGACGTCGACCGACGTCCACATGTGCCGCTCGACCACCTCGGCCAGGCGCCGCTGACGAGCCTCGGGCCAGCCGGCTCCGGCGGCGAAGACGCGGGCGACGGCTCCCCCGGCGTGCTCGAAGTCGACGGCGTGCGCGTCGAACGACGGTACGAGGCCGAGGTCGTGCAGCAGCGACGCGACCCAGAGCAGCTCGGCGTCGAACTGCACGGACTCGCTGCGGCCGAGCTCGGAGGCGAGCGCCCACGAGCGCACGCTGTGGCCCAGCAGGGCAGGGCTTTCGTGGGCTGCGGCGACCTCCCGGGCGCGGGCGGCGACGTCGGTGGGCGGGACGAGGAGGCGCGCGACGGCAGCCGAGGAGGCGGTCGGAGACGAGGACGAGGGCGCGGGCGGGATGGACGACATGCCCCCGAACCTACGAGTGGACGCTGGCCTCGACCAGTGGCAGGATCGCCAACGAACACGTCAGCACTGCCAGATGCCGGGAGGCACCGTGGACCGCATGAAGGTCGTCACCCTCGTCGCCGACGGCGTCGCCCCTTTCGAGTTCGGCGTGCTCTGCGAGGTCTTCGGCCTCGACCGCAGCGCCGACGGCGGCCCGTCGTTCGAGCACCGCGTCGTCACCGAGCGCCCGGGCGTCGTGGCCACGAACCAGGGCTTCGGCATCACCGTCCCCGACGGCCTCGAGGCGGCGGCCGACGCCGACGTGGTCTGCGTCCCGGCGCTCGGAAGCTACGGGGCCGACGGCACGCTCTCGCCGGCGGTGCGCGACCTGCTCGTGGCCGCCGAGGCCCGCGGCGCCTGGCTGATCAGCGTCTGCAGCGGCGCCTTCGTGCTCGCCGACGCCGGGATCCTCGAGGGCCGTCGCGCCACCACCCACTGGATGTACGCCGAGCGGCTGCAGCGCGAGCACCCCGGCACGACCGTCGACCCCGACGTGCTCTTCGTCGAGGACGGGAAGGTCATCACGAGCGCCGGCACCGCCGCCGGCATCGACGCGTGCCTGCACTTCGTCCGTCGCGTCGCCGGGGCCGCCGCCGCGAACGTCGTCGCCCGCCGCATGGTCGTGCCCGCGCACCGCGACGGCGGCCAGAGCCAGTTCATCGAGACGCCGCTGCCGAAGGAGGCCGACGCCTCGCTGACTCCCCTCACCGACTGGATGCTCGCGCACCTCGGCGAGGAGCAGACCGTCGAGGCCCTCGCCGCGCGGGCCCACATGTCGCAGCGCACCTTCGCCCGCCGGTTCAAGGCCGAGCTGGGCACGACGCCGGCCGCCTGGCTGACGAGGCAGCGCCTCCTGCGGGCCCAGCACCTGCTCGAGGTGACCGGCCTCGGGCTCGACGCCGTCGCCGGGCAGGCCGGGTTCGGGTCGGCCGCCGTGCTGCGGCACCACTTCACGCGGGTGCTCGGGACGACGCCGCGCGCGTACCGGGCGACGTTCCGCGGGGCGGACGCGGCCGACGCCGCCTGACCGCCGCCTGCCCTGCGGGCCGAGCGTCGAGTGGTCGCGAACTGTCCTCCCGCGGCTCGGGAAGGACCGCTTCCGACCACTCGACACCGTCACCCCGAGGCGCGAGCCGAGGAGGCGCGGGCCGGCCCCGCAGGACGGCGTCAGTGGAACTGCGGCACGATCAGCCACAGGCCGGCGAGCACGGCGGCGATGCCGACGGCGAAGCAGGCCGCACCCCCGACGGTGGCGGGGAGCGAGCGAGGGGCGGCGGCCTCGGTCCCGGCCTCGTCCGGCACCGGGCCGCCGGCGACGGCCTCGGTCGCCCCCGCGGCGAACAGCCGGATGCCGAGCGCGAAGAACGTGACGATGACGGCGGTCGCAGCGAGCGCCGCCACGAAGACGACCACGAAGGCGCCCCAGTCCACTCCGAGGAACACGGTCACTCTCCCTGTCCGCGGGAGGCGCCGGCCGGCTGGGTCGCGGCGGGCGCCTCCTCGCTGTCGTTGACGGTCTCGTGCGTCACCGGGTGGCGACGGGCGAGGAACACGAAGGCCGAGCCCCCGGCGAGCGCGAGGACCGCGACGAGGACGAGCCCGACGGTGCTGGTGCTGGCGAGCCAGGCGCTGACGCCGCCGACGAGCGCCGCCGCGGGGAGCGTGATCACCCAGGCCGAGGCGATCTTGCCGACGACCCCCCAGTGCACGGTCGCGAGCTTCTTGCCGAGGCCCGCCCCGACGATCGAGCCGGAGGTGACCTGGGTCGTCGAGAGCGCGAAGCCGAGGTGCGACGAGATGAGGATCGTGGCTGCCGAGCTCGTCTCCGCCGCGAAGCCCTGCGGCGCCTGGACGTCGGTGATGCGCTTGCCGACGGTGCGCATGATCCGCCAGCCGCCGAGGTAGGTGCCGAGCGCGATCGCGAGCCCGCAGGCGAGGACGACCCAGAGCTGCGGCGTCGTGCCCGCGCCCTGGTAGCCGGCCGCGATGAGGGTGAGGGTGATGACGCCCATGGTCTTCTGCGCGTCGTTCGTGCCGTGCGCCAGCGAGACCAGGGAGGCGCTGATCGTCTGGCCGTGCCGGAACCCGGCCGTCGAGCCGCGCAGCGTCGCCTGCTTCGTGATCCGGTAGGCCGCGTAGGTCGCGACCAGCGCCACCGTGCCGGCGACCAGGGGCGAGATGAGCGCGGGCAGCACGACCTTCGAGAGGACGACGGCGAAGTCGACCGAGCCGACGCCCGCACCGATCACGGCGGCGCCGATCAGCCCGCCGAACAGCGCGTGCGACGAGCTCGAGGGCAGGCCGAGGTACCAGGTCGCGAGGTTCCAGATCACGGCGCCGACGAGGCCGGCGAAGATCATCGTCGGGGTGACCTGCACTCCCCCGTCGCCCTCGCGGATGATGCCGTTCGAGACGGTGCTCGCGACCTCGGTCGAGAGGAACGCCCCGACGAGGTTGAGCACGGCCGAGATCAGTACCGCCACCTTGGGCTTCAGGGCCCCGGTGGCGACGGAGGTGGCCATCGCGTTGGCCGTGTCGTGGAACCCGTTCGTGAAGTCGAACACGAGCGCCACGACGATCACCAGCATGACCGTGACGAAGACGTCCATGGATGTCGCCCCTCTGTCGTCCGCTCCGGGACGGGTGCCCGTCCGGAGGCAGGAGGTGCGGGTCCCGTCGCGATGACGGGCGCTGCTCCTGCACCGGTGACGCTAGGCCCGCGGGCGGGCCGCGTCGGTGAACAACGGGAGAATCATGCACGGCATGCAAATGCTGCGCCGACGGGTGCGGGTGCCCCTCTGCCCGCCGGAGGCGCGGCACGGCCTCGAGTGGTCAGGACTGGCCGACCGGGCTGTCAGCGCAGGCAGCGGGCGATCGCTCGCCGCGCCTCCTCGACCTCGCGGACGAGCCGGTCAGGCCGGCGCTCGAGGGCCCAGCGGACCAGGTCGAGGTGGTGCAGCAGGGCGAGTCGTCGCAGGGTCGGCAGGGCGTCGTCGAGGTCGACCCCGACGCCGTCCGCGAAGCGCCGCAGCTCGTCGACCGTGACGAGGCCGTCGAGGGCGCTCCAGCGGTGCACGCGGTCGAGCTCGAGCCACGGCACGGGGCCCGTCCGGGCCGTCCCCCAGTCGATGAGTACGGGGTCGTCGGCCCCCCGGGGCACGAGGTTGCGCGGCGCGAGGTCGCCGTGCACGAGTCCGTGCCGCCACCCGGCGCTCTCGACCGCGAGCTGCTCGAGGGCCGCTCGCAGCGGGCCGCGCTGCTGCTCGTCGTAGACGCCGAGGTCGAGGAGGCGGTCGCCGGGCACCAGGGAGTCGAGGCCGTACCGCAGGTGGCGGCGCCAGGCCTCCGGCAGGTCGCGGCCGAAGCGCGTGAGGAGCGCATCGGGCACGCGAGATTCGCCTCTCTCGGGCTCGACGGAGGCCGGGCCCGCCGCGTCGAGCGGCACCTCGGCGAGCGCCGCGGCCAGCCGGCCGAGATCGCGCCACGGGTCACGGTCCGAGGCCACCGTGGCGACGTGCTCGACGATCATGAGCGGCGCCTCCCCGAACTCGGGTTCGCAGGCGAGCACCCGAGGCGTCGGCACTCCGTGGCGTGCGGCGTGCTCGGCGGCCCATCGCTCGGCCGGGTCGGTGTCGGGTGCCGACCCGGTGGCATCGCGAGGCGTGCGCACGACGACGTCCACGCCGTCTCCCCAGATCCGGACGACGTGGGTGTCGACGCCGGGCAGGAGGGCGCCCTGGCGGGTGCCGCGAGCGGGAGAGACGAGCTTCTCGACCGCCAGGGCGGCCAACGAGACCAGCGCTCCCTCGTCCGGATCGGGCTCGGGAGAGGAGTCCGACTCCATGACGGCAGCAGCCTCGTGGCCGTCGTCGTGTGGGTGCAGGTGCGGGTGCTGGTCCTGGTCCAGGTCCACGGGGCCGGCCGTGCCCCGGCTCAGGCCGAGTTCCCGCCGGCAGCCGACCACGACGAACCGCCGGCCTCGCCCCTCGGGCCGGCCTGTTGCCGCTCGGCGTCGGCCTGGGCGCGGACGCCCGCCCCCGGGTCGGACTCGTCGAGCCTGGCGGCCAGCGCACGGTCCCGCCGGTCGCGGAGCACGATCGCGACGGTGGCCGCGACGATGGCGAGCACGATCAGGGCGATGACGACTGTGGCGGTGTTCATGCGGTGTCCCCTCGACGGCGTCCGCCCACGCTACCGACGACCTCCGCCGCCGTCGAGGGCCGACGCCACGCACAGCACCTGTCGGCGCCTGCTCGTCGACCGTGTCGCGCGCTGAACCGGCGGGAAGCGCTCTCACTGCCCACCGGATGAGCACTTCCTGCCGGTTCAGCGGGTCTACGGGGTGCGGACGAGGGCAGCGTGGGCGGCGGCGGGCGCCGCAGGCGTCGCAGGCGCAGCGGCAGCCGCCTGCGGCCCCGTGCGGAACGGCGTCCCGTTGAGGCGGCGGTCGCCCAGCGCCCGCTCGCGGTGGATCGCGGGGTTGTGCGACGCGATGGTGCGGGCGTTCCGCCAGTGCCGGTCGAGGGCCCGGTCGGCGTCCACGGCGGAGGCGCCTCCCACCTCGAACAGGGCGGTCGCGGCCTCGAGGACGAGCGGCAGCACGACCTGCTGGGCCTCGAAGACCGTGGCCAGCGCCTCCTGGTAGTCGTCGGCCGCGGCGGAGGCACCGTCCGGAGCAGACGCGTCGACCGAGGCCGCCGCAGACGCGGCCGCCGAGGCGCGCGCGTCGGCAGCCTCCAGCGCCCGCACCGCGGACAGCGTCACCGCCTCGACCGCCGACGCGATGCTCGACAGCCGGCCGACGACGCCCTGCACGAGCGGGTCCTCGCGCGGCAGCGACACCCCCGCGACGCCGAAGGTGCGGGTGCGGGGCCGGACGAAGTCGACGGCGTCGCGCAGCACCGCCCGGGCGATCCCCGTCTCGGCCGCGAGGAGCACGAGCTGGTACAGCGCCTGCGTGTAGGCGAGCGGGCGGCGCTCGGCGTTGTCGCTCCAGGGCAGCACCTGGGCCGGGTCGACCGTGACGTCGTCGAAGATCGTCGTGCCGCTGCCGGTGAGGCGCTGGCCGAAGCCGCCCCAGTCGTCGAGGCGCGTGACGCCCGGCGCGTCGGCGCGCACGGCCAGCGCGACGGGCTCGTCGCCGCGGAGCGCCCCGACCCAGATCCAGTCGGCGTAGAGGGTGCCCGTGCTGTAGAACTTGCGTCCGTCGAGCCGGAGCCGGCCGTCGACCTCCGTCAGCCGCGTCGTCACGGCGGTCGCGTCGCCGCGCTCGGCCTGCGCGTTGCCGACGAGCACGTCGCCGGCCGCCAGCCGCTCGAGCCACTCGGTGCGCAGCGGCCCGTCCGGCTGCGCCCGCTGCGTCTCGACGAACGCGACGTGCCCGCGCAGCAGCTGCGGCAGGTTCGAGTCGGCCTCGCCGAGGCGCACGAGGAGGCGGAACTCCTGCTCGAGGGACGCTCCCCAGCCGCCGTGCTCGACCGGCACCCGCAGCGCGCCGAAGCCGGCCCGGCGCAGCAGGTCGACCTCGTCGACGGGGAGGCGGCGGTCGCGCTCCCGGGCGACCGCGCCCGCCGCGATCTCGTCGACCAAGGGCCCGAACACCGCCTCGATGCGGTCGTCGAGGTGGCGCGTGCCGGGGCCGGCCGTGGGGTCGCTCGTGCTGTCGGTCATGCGCTCCTTTGTGTCATGCCCGCGCCTCCTGCGACAGGGCCGACGACACATGAAGAAACGTCACGACACATGTCGAAAGAGAGCTCGCGGCGGCCTCCGACGCCGTGGCAGGGTCGGCAGCCATCACCCCGGCACCGGCCACAGCGTCCGGCCCGCCGTCCACAGCACACCGCCCGCCACCCCGAGGAGTCCCCGTGTCCGATCACGACGCACCGCAGTCCACGCCCGCCGCCGACCCGCCCGCCGGCGCTCCCGCCGGGCTCCGCGCCTCCCTCGACGACTCGCGCCGCAAGCGTCGCCGCGGCCTGCTCACCGGGCTCGGCGTGGTCGTCGCCGCGGCCCTCGTCGGCGGCGGCTTCTGGGCCGGCTCGGCCACCGCGGGAGCCGGCGACGGCGCCCAGGCGGCGACCGGCGGAGCCGCGGGAGGCGGCGGCGACCGGATCAGCGTGAAGATCGCCGGCAGCGGCGAGAGCGACCTGCAGGACGCCGTCAAGACGGTCGCCGCCGAGGAGGGCCTGGACGTCACCTGGGTCAACTTCGACGACTGGACCCTGCCCAACTCGGCCCTCGTGGCCGGCGAGGTCGACGCGAACGCGTTCCAGCACACGGCGTTCCTCAGCGCGTACAACGTCGCCAACGACACCGACCTGACGCCGGTCTTCTCGACCACCATCACGCAGTGGGGCGTCTTCTCCGCGACGGTCGACGACCTCGACGACCTCGGCCAGGGCGCCCGCATCGCGATCCCCGACGACGCGTCGAACGGCGCCCGCGCGCTGTTCATCCTGCAGGCCGCCGGGCTGATCGAGCTCGGCCCGGACGTCGGCGTCTACCCGACCGTCGACGACGTCGTGTCGAACGACCTCGGCCTCGAGTTCGTCCCGATCGGCGCGACGACGATCCCCACCCAGTTCGACGACCCCAGCCTCGACGCGGTCGTGGTCGGCACCTCCTACTTCAACCCGTCGCAGCAGATCGACGCCGAGGACGCGCTCTACCTCGACGACTCGCTCAGCGACGAGTCGCGGCCCTACGTCAACGCGGTCGTGACCCGGGCCGACGACGCCGACGACGAAGCCTGGACGAGGCTGGCCGACGCCTACGCCGACCCGCGCGTCGCCGCTGCCCTCGAGGAGGAGTCGTTCGGCAACACGGTGCTCGTCGACGTCTCGGCGGCCGACCTGCGCAGCACCCTCGCCGACCTCGAGACCGCCGCGCGCGAGCTGACCTCGTGACCGCGGACCCGGTCGTCTCGTTCGAGCACGTCTCGAAGTCGTACACGGTGCAGGGGCGCCGGTTCGACGCCCTCCGCGACGTCAGCCTGGAGGTGGCGCGCGGCGAAGTCTTCGGCATCGTCGGCTACTCCGGGGCCGGCAAGTCGACGCTGTTGCGCACCGTGAACGCCCTCGAGCGGCCGACGAGCGGCCGGGTCGTCGTCGACGGCCGCGAGGTCTCGGCGCTCCGCGGCAAGGAGCTCTACGCGGCCCGCCGCCGCATCGGCATGATCTTCCAGCAGTTCAACCTTCTCTCGTCGCGCACCGTCTACGGGAACGTCGCCTACCCGCTGCGCCTCTCGGGCCTCTCCCGCGACGAGACCGTCGACCGGGTCGAGGAGCTGCTCGACTTCGTCGGGCTCAGCGAGAAGGCGCTCGAGTACCCGGCGAAGCTGTCGGGCGGCCAGAAGCAGCGCGTCGGCATCGCCCGCGCGCTGGCGAACCGCCCCGACGTGCTCATCTCGGACGAGGCGACGAGCGCCCTCGACCCGCAGACCACCGGCGAGGTGCTCGACCTGCTGCGCCGCGTCAACGACGAGTACGGCCTGTCGATCCTGCTCGTCACCCACGAGATGGACGTCATCCGCGAGCTCGCCGACAGCGTCGCCGTGATGCAGGGCGGCGAGGTCGTCGAGACCGGCTCCGTCTACGACCTGTTCGCCGATCCGCAGCACCCCACGTCGCGACGGTTCGTGTCGTCCGTGCTGCACCACGAGGCGACGTCCGGCGTGCTCGAGCGCATCCGCAGGGTGCACACGGGACGCATCGTGCGCCTCCACGTCGAGGACCGCGAGTCGAACGACCCGTTCCTCTCCCGCGTCGCGCGCACCCACGGCGTCGACTTCAACGTCGTCTACGGCGGCGTCAGCGAGCTGCAGTCCCGGCTGTTCGGCGACCTCACGGTCGAGCTGCTCGGCGACGACGCGGCGATCGACGCGGCCGTGGTCGACCTGCGCCGCACCACGAGCGTGACGGAGGTGGTCGCCGGTGCGTGACATCGAGCCGGCCGTGCTCTGGCCGAAGATCTGGACCGCCCTGCTGCAGACCCTGCAGATGGTGACGGTGTCGTTCGTGCTGGCGACCGTGCTCGGCGTCGTGCTCGGCCTCGTGCTCTACTCGACCCGGCGCGGCAACCTGCTGCAGAACGCGGCGGTCTTCACGACGCTGAACGCGGTCATCAACGTGATCAGGCCGATCCCGTTCATCATCCTGATCGTCGCCATCTCGCCCCTGACCCGCGTCGTGATCGGCACGAGCATCGGCACCGGCGCCGCGATCTTCGCGCTGACCATCGTGGCGACCTTCTCGATCGCGCGCATCGCCGAGACCAACCTCGTCGCGGTCGACCGCGGATCGGTGGAGGCGGGCGCCGCGATGGGCGCGTCGCCCCTGCGGGTGCTCGTCACCATCGTCGTGCCGGAGGCGCTCGGCCCCCTCGTGCTCGGCCTCACCTACATCTTCGTCGCCCTGGTCGACGCGACCGCGGTCGCCGGCCTCGTCGGGGGCGGCGGGCTCGGAAACCTCGCCATCACCTACGGCTACCAGCGCTTCGACACGTTCGTGATGGTGACCGTGATCGTGCTGATCATCGTGCTGGTGCAGGTGGCGCAGCTGCTCGGCAACGTGGTCGCCCGGAAGGTGCTGCACGAGACCGCGATCGCCTGAGCCCTGCAGGAGGCGCCGCCTCCTACCCGGGGAGGCGCCCGGCCAGCAGGGCGTACAGCAGCGGCACCGCGGAGGCGACCATCAGCACCGTGCCGAGCACGTCGCCGTCGGCCCGCAGCACCGCTCCCGCGATCAGCAGGCCGCCGAACAGGACTGCGGCCATCACCCGCCGGGCCGTGCGCTCGATGCGGCCGAGCTGCCGCTCGATGCGGGGGCTGCCGACCTCGAGCGTGCCGTCCTCGAGACGGCCGACGAGATGGTCGAGCCGACCGGGCAGTCGGGCGGCGACCCCGACCGCGTCGGCCGCTCGCCGGGCGACGTCCTGCACGGCGTTGCCGCGCTCGTCGCGCACGAGCCGTGCCGCGTAGGGCTCGACCGAGTCCCAGAGGTTGAAGACCGGGTCGAGGGCGCTGGCCACGCCGGAGGTGAGGGTCACCGCCCGCAGGACGAGCAGGAAGTCCTCGGGCAGCTGGAACGGCAGCGACCGGATCAGGTCGCCGAACTGCCCGGCGAACTCGCGGTACTCGCGCGGGTCGACCTCGCGCAGCTCGGCGAAGCCCATGCCGCCGAAGCGGGCGAACGTGGCGGTGACGGCACGCTCGAGGCCGACCGTGTCGGCGGTCGGGAGGAGCACCCCGAGCTCGCGCATCGCGTTCACCATGCCGCTGCCGTCGCGCGACGCGGCCGCGATGAGCAGCTGACGGAGGCCGTTCCGGGTGCCGGTGGGCACCTCCCCCATCATCCCGAAGTCGATGAAGGTGAGCCGCCACGGGCGCTCGCCCTCGGCGGCCTCGGCGCTGCCGGCGGCCTCGACGGGCGTGACGAAGATGTTGCCGGGGTGCGGGTCGGCGTGGAAGAAGCCGTTGCCGAAGAGCTGGTCGAACATGACCGCGGCGAAGACCGGGGCGACCTCGGTCGGGTCGATGCCGGCGGCGCGGAGGCCCTCGGCGTCGGTGATCTTGATCGCCGAGACGTCCTCGAGCACGAGGACACGGCGGGTGGAGCGCTCCCAGACGACGTCGGGCACGCCGACCCGGTCGTCGTCGGCGAAGTCGGCGGCGAAGCGGGCCGAGTTCGCCGCCTCGTGCAGGTAGTCGATCTCCTCGAGGCTGGTGCGGGCGAACTCCTCGACGAGGGCAGGGGCGTCGACGCGGTCGGAGACGAGCCGGACGTGGCTCAGCCAGCCGCCGACCTTGCGGAGCGCGGCGAGGTCGACGTCGACGATGCGGTCGATGCCGGGGCGCTGCACCTTGAGCACCACGTCGCGGAGCCCGGTGTCGGCCGAGTCGACCGGGCCGAGGACGGCGCGGTGCGCCTGGCCGAGGGAGGCGGCCGCGATCGGCTCAGGGGACACGGAGGCGAAGACCCGGTCGAGCGACATGCCCAGCTCGGCCTCGGCGAGCGCCCGGATCTCGGGGAAGGGCACGGGCGTGACCTCGTCCTGCAGCCCCTCCAGCTCTTTCGTGATCTCGGGCGGGAGCACGTCGAGGCGCGACGACAGATACTGGCCGACCTTGATCATCAAGCCGCCGAGGTCGAGCGCGAGGCCGTGGAAGCCACGGGCGAAGCGCTGCATCCGTCGGGCGCGGGTGCGCTCGGCGACCCAGCGGAGCCCGAACCGGGGCAGCACGAGCTCGAACCACCACGTCACCGCGAGGTGGCGGGACGCGAACCGCAGGATGCGGCGGTACCGGGCGCGGCCGGCGCGGTCACGCACCGCGGGGTCGCGGTCACGTGCCACGGAGCTGCGGTCGCGCTCCGCGGAGCCGCGGTCTCCTGCCGCGGAGCTGGCCTCGTCGGGACGGGGCGACGCCACCCGCGTCAGTCTCGAGCGAGGATCGAGTAGATGCGCCGACGTGCCTCGTCGAGGACCGCCACCGCCTCGTCGACCTGTGCGGAGGTGCCGGTGCGGCCGATCTGGGCGGTCGCGCGGGCGAGCTCGACGCCGGCCTTGGGCAGGGCGGTGCGACGGTCGCCGGAGGAGCGCGGGGCGGCCCACGGGTCGGAGGGGTCGACGCCGGCGGCGGCGCGGCCCGAGTCGGTGAGCGACCAGACCTTGCGGCCGTCGGTCTCCTCGGCGACGATCAGGCCCTCGTCGGCGAGCAGCTGCAGCGTCGGGTAGACGGAGCCGGCGCTGGGCTTCCAGTCGCCGCCGCTGCGCTCGTCGATCTCGTGGATGATCTGGTAGCCGTGCATCGGCCGCTCGCCGAGCAGGGCGAGGATCGCCGCGCGGACCTCGCCGCGCGGGGCACGGGCGCCGTCACGACGGTCGAAGGTGGAGCGGAGCTGGTCCATGGCCTGCCACATCCCGTCGAGGTCCATGCCGAAGGTGCCGGGTGTGCGCGAGGTGCCCATGATGATCTCCTGTCGAGGGTCGAGCGATGCCCGAACGATATACCTCGGGCCTCGGCGGGAGCGGGGCTGGCGCCCAGGGTCGGCGAGCGTGCGCGTCCGTGCCGCGTCCGCGCCGCGTCCGCGCGCCGAGTGGTCGGTTCTGGTCGGTGCCGACGCCCCGAAGCCGTCCTGGGGCTAGCCGGGCGCGTGGGGCACGTCGAGCAGACGTGTTGACAATCTAAGTGAGCGTGCTCATTATTGAGTCAAGTCGACTTCGATGATCGACGCAGCGAACCACCGAGCATCAGGAGTCAGCACCGTGCGAGCCTTCGTCTTCGACGCGTACAGGAAGCCGCTGCACGAGGCCGACGTGCCCGAGCCGACCGTGGGCGACCACGACGTGCTCGTCCAGGTCGCCGCAGCGGGCCTGAACCACCTCGACGCGAAGATCCGCGAGGGCGAGTTCAGGCTGATCCTCCCGTACGAGGCGCCCCTGACCCTCGGGCACGACCTCGCCGGCACGGTGATCGAGGTCGGCGGCTCGGTCCGCAGCCTCAAGCCCGGCGACGCCGTCTTCGCCCGCCCCCGCGACCACCGCATCGGCACCTTCGCCGAGCGCATCTCCGTCGCCGAGTCCGACGTCGCCCTCGCCCCGACCTCGATCAGCACCGTCGAGGCCGCGTCGCTGCCGCTCGTCGCGCTGACGGCCTGGCAGGCCCTCGTCGAGCGCGGGAACGTGCAGCCCGGGCAGAAGGTGCTGATCCACGCGGGCGCCGGCGGGGTCGGCACCATCGCGATCCAGCTCGCGAAGCACCTCGGCGCGCACGTCGCGACCACCGCCTCCTCGTCGAACGCCGAGTTCCTCCGCGAGCTCGGCGCCGACGTCGTCGTCGACCACCGCACCCAGGACTTCGAGGAGGAGCTGTCCGGCTACGACCTCGTGCTCGACAGCCTCGGCGGCGAGAACCTCCCGAAGTCGCTCCGCGTGCTCCGCCCCGGCGGCCTCGCGATCGGCATCCAGGGCCCGCCCACCCCCGCCTTCGCGAAGGCCGCCGGCCTGAACCCGGTCGTGCGCCTCGCGATCGCCGGGCTGAGCCGGAAGGTGCGCGCCCAGGCGAAGAGGCTCGGGGTCCGCTACGAGTTCCTCTTCATGCGCGCCGACGGCGACCAGCTCCGCGAGATCGCCGCGCTCGTCGACGCGGGCGCCATCCGCCCGGTCGTCGGCGCGACCCACCCGTTCGCCGAGACGGCCGCCGCCCTCGACAGCCTCGGGAAGACCCGCATCCGCGGCAAGGCCGTCGTCAGCCTCCCGTAGGTCAGCGCGGCAGGACGACCTCGAGCTGGCGGCGCACCCCGGCGACGATCTCGTCGTCGGGGACGGATTCGTCGACCGCCGACGACATCGCGAGCATCATGACCGCCGACACCACGTGCGCGAGCGCGGCCGCGTCGGAGGTCGTCGCCGAGGTGAGGCGCTCCACGATCCCGGCCACCGCCTCCTCGGTCCTGGCCACGATCGCGAGCGCCTCCGCGTGGTGCGGCTCCGTCGCGTCGCCGAACGCCATCTCGCGGAGGTACGTGCGGCCGTTCTCGACCTGGGCCCGGTTGCAGTGCACGATCGGCTCGAGGACGGCGACGACAGCGTCGAGCGCCGTCGAGGCGGCCGAGGAGGCGCGGATCCCCTCGTCGAGGGACCGCGCGTACGCCGCGTTCTGCGCCAGCAGCAGCAGCTCGCCCTTCGTGCGGGCGTAGAGGAACAGCGTGCCGGCGCCGACGTCGGCCGCCTCGGCGATCTGCTGCGTCGTCACCTCGTCGACGCCGTGCCGGGAGAACAGGTCGGACGCGGCGCGCGTGATGCGCTCGAGCTTCTCCTGCTTGTTGCGCTCGCGCCGGCCGGGCGGCGGGGCTGACGGCGTCATTCGGATCTCCCGGAATAGAAACTGACTGAACTCAATTATGACATGAGTCACCTACGGCGACTCGATCACGAGCCGCCTCATCCTCGCACCACCCTCGGAAGGAACACCCATGACCGACATCACCGGCTCCGTCGTCCTCGTCACCGGAGCGAACGGGGGCATCGGCACCCGCTTCGTCGAGGCCGCCCTCGCCCGCGGCGCCGCCAAGGTCTACGCCACCGCCCGCACCCCACGCACCTGGGACGACGAGCGCGTCGTGCCCCTCACCCTCGACGTCACCGACGCCTCCTCGATCGCGGCCGTCGTCGAGGCCGCGCCCGACGTGACGATCCTCGTCAACAACGCCGGCGCGAACGCGCCCACGCCGGGCATCCTCAGCCACACCGACGACGAGATCCGCGCGAACGTCGAGACCAACTTCCTCGGACCGCTGTTCCTCGCCCGGGCCTACGCGCCCCTCCTCTCGGCCCACGGCGGCGGCACCGCGATCATCGACATCCACTCCGCCCTCTCCTGGTACGCCGTCGCCGGCGTCTACTCCGCGACGAAGGCCGCGCTCTGGTCGGCCACCAACTCGCTGCGCCTCGAGCTGCAGCCCGCGGGCGTGCAGGTCGTCGGCGTCCACGTCGGCTACGTCGACACCGCCATGGCCGCCGGCGTCACCGACGCCAAGACCGACCCGGCCGCGCTCGTCGCCGACGTCCTCGACGCCCTCCAGGCCGGCGAGCACGAGGTGCTCGCGGACGAGACCTCTCGCCAGGTGAAGGCGGCGCTCTCGGCACCGCTCGAGGCGCTCTACCCGCAGCTCGCGAAGGCCTGATCCAGGGAGTCGGGGGGCTCGGGTGACTCGTGCACGACTCAGGACTGCGGGTCCCCCCGGTGCGCGGATCAGGACAGATGTTCCTGAATGAGGAGAGCGAGGACGCCAGGAGGCGGGCGTCGAGCCGGGTGGCCTAGACTGCGGTCCGACAGTTCGTCTGGCCACGCTCTCTGTGGTCGACGCGACCACGCCAGTGGACGCAACGGACGCCTCCGCCGAAACCCACACGGGCGGCGAGGCGGATCGCCATGTGGTCGATCTCGACGGCGCTCGACAGCGAGTCGCCGACCGAGACCTGAGCCTCCTTCGCCGGTCCCGCCACAGCGGGCCGGGCAGCCCGCCGAGCGGGTCGACGCCGGCAGAACACCGACACCTCCGTGCGGGCACACCTCGCGCGACTCCCCCACAGAAAGCGGCCAGCATGCCGAACGTAGCGACCAAGCACTCCCTCGACCTCAAGAAGCCCCAGCCCCTGAAGCGCGGCGCCCTGCGCGTCACCCCGCTCGGCGGCCTCGGCGACGTCGGACGCAACATGACCCTCTTCGAGCACAAGGGCAAGCTCGTCGTCGTCGACTGCGGCGTGCTCTTCCCGGAAGAGACGCAGCCCGGCATCGACGTGATCCTGCCCGACTTCACGCCGCTGCGCGACCGCCTCAAGGACGTCGAGGCCATCGTGCTGACGCACGGCCACGAGGACCACATCGGAGGCGTGCCCTACCTCCTCAAGGAGCGCCCCGACATCCCCCTGGTCGGCTCGAAGCTCACGCTCGCCTTCATCACGGCGAAGCTGCAGGAGCACAAGATCACGCCGATCACCCACGAGGTCGCCGCGGGCGACCACCACCAGGCCGGCCCGTTCGACCTCGAGTTCGTGGCCGTGAACCACTCCATCCCCGACGGCCTCGCCGTCGCGCTCCGCACGAGCGCCGGCCTCGTGCTGCACACGGGCGACTTCAAGATGGACCAGTTCCCGATGGACAAGCGGATCACCGACCTCAACCACTTCGCCCGCCTGGGCGACGAGGGCGTCGACCTGTTCATGACCGACTCGACCAACGCCGAAGTCCCCGGCTTCACGACCGCCGAGAAGGACCTGGGCGCCGCGATCGACCGCGTCTTCCGCGAGGCGCCGAAGCGCATCGTCGTGTCGAGCTTCGCCAGCCACGTGCACCGTATCCAGCAGGTGCTCGACACCGCCCACAAGCACGGCCGCAAGGTCGCCTTCGTCGGCCGCTCGATGGTCCGCAACATGGGCATCGCCTCCGACCTCGGCTACCTCAACATCCCCAAGGGCCTGGTCGTCGACCTCAAGCAGCTCAGCAAGATGCAGGACAACAAGATCGTCCTGATCTGCACCGGTTCGCAGGGCGAGCCGATGGCGGCCCTGTCGCGCATGGCCAACCGCGAGCACATCATCAAGGTCGGCGAGGGCGACACGATCCTCCTCGCGAGCTCGCTCATCCCCGGCAACGAGAACGCGATCTACGGCGTCATCAACAGCCTGATCCGCTGGGGCGCGACCGTCGTCCACAAGGGCAACGCCAAGGTGCACGTCTCCGGCCACGCCAGCGCCGGCGAGCTGACCTACTGCTACAACATCGTCAAGCCGAAGAACGTCCTGCCCGTGCACGGCGAGTGGCGCCACCTCACGGCCAACGCCGACCTCGCGATCGCCACCGGCGTCGCCGAGGACAGGGTGCTCGTCGTCGAGGACGGCGTGGTCGTCGATCTCGACCGAGGCCGCGCCAGCATCGCCGGGCGCATCCCCGCGCCCTACGTGTTCGTCGACGGAGCCACGATCGGCGTCGCCACCGAGGACGCCCTCAAGGACCGCCTGTCGCTCGCCGAGGAGGGCCACATCACGGTGCTCGGCATCTTCGACCTCGCGACGCAGAAGCTGGTCGAGCCCGTCGAGTTCATCCCGCGCGGCTTCGTCGAGGCCGTCGGCTGGGAGGACCAGGCCGAGGACGTCGCGGCCAAGGCCCTCGAGCAGGCCACCGCACGCGGCCACGTCGACGGCGAGGCCGCCGAGCGCGCCATCGAGGACGGCCTGAGCCGCTGGTTCTTCCGTCGCCACCGTCGCACGCCCGTCATCACGACGGTCGTCATCGACGCCGACTGATCCGGCCCCGGCCCTGACGGGCCGTGAACCGACGAGAGATGCTCCCTGCACCTGTGCAGGGAGCATCTCTCGTCTGTTCGTGGACCCGAAGCGGGACGAGGAGGCGATGGTCCTTTGACAGCGGGAGCGGCGCACGCACGGCATCGGCGGCCTCACCACGGCGACGGTCGAGGGCGCCGCCGACGAGCGGGTCCGCGCCAGCCTAGCGCCCCGCGCACAGGCGCCGGAGGCGCGGGGCGCGTACTGATGGAGGACCCACGTCAGGAGCCCCCATGCCCACAGTCCTCGTCGCCGGAGCGACCGGAGACCTCGGTCGCCGCGTCGTCCGCGAGCTGCTCGCCCGGGGCGCCGACGTCCGCGTGCTCACCCGCCCCGCGAGCAGCTCGGCCGACCGCCTGTTCGGCGGGACGGAGGGCGTGGTCGTGACCCGTGCCTCCTACGGGGACCCGGCGGCGCTGCGCGACGCGGTCCGCGGCGTCGACGTCGTCGTGTCGACCGTCAGCGGGGTGCGCGACGTGATCGTCGACGCGCAGACCGCGCTGCTCGAGGCCGCGGTCGCCGAGGGCGTGCCGCGCTTCGTGCCCTCCGACTACT
The DNA here is from genome assembly GCF_004364285.1 of Frigoribacterium sp. PhB116. GTDB lineage: Bacteria > Actinomycetota > Actinomycetes > Actinomycetales > Microbacteriaceae > Frigoribacterium. The sequence goes on from NZ_SOBE01000003.1 coordinate 149,785, forward strand.
CGGCCGACTACCGGTCCCTGCCGCCGCGGTCGAACCGGAACCTCGAGTTCCGGCGGGAGTTCGCGGGCGTGCTCGACGCCTCCCCGATCCGCGCCTCCTCGGTGCTCAACGGGGCGTTCGCCGACATGCTCACGGGGCAAGCCCCGATCGTGCTGGCCGACCGCAAGCTCGTGCTCTTCTGGTCGGACGCCGACCAGGTGCTCGACTTCACCTCGAAGGACGACACCGCCGCCGTCACGGCCGCCGTCGCCCTCGACGCCTCGGCTCCGCGGTACGTCGAGGTGGCCGGCGACCGCGTCACCGCCCGCGAGCTCGCCCGCACCATGTCGTCGCTGACGGGCGAGCCGTTCCGCGTGCAGTGGGCCGGCACCACGGGCCTGCTCTCGGCGATGAGCAAAGGCATGCGCCGGTTCTCGCGCGAGACCGACGAGGCGTTCCCCGCCTGGCAGGGCATGCAGTACCTCGTGAGCATGTACAGCGGCGACGGCCAGCTCCGCCGCGTCGACAACGACCGCTGGGGCGAGGGACGCGACTGGACGTCGACCCGCGACGTCCTCGCCGCGCACGTCGCCTCGCGCGCCTGACCGGGCGGCCGGGCCCGGCCCAGCCTCCCGGCCCCACCTCCGGCCCGGCCCGGCCTCGCCTCGGGCGGTGAACCGGCACGAACTGCTGCCCGCACACGCCTGGGGAGCACTCCGTGACGGTTCACCTGGGGGCGAGAGGCCGAGCCGAGGAGGCGCCGCCCTGCACCCGAGACCCGTCGCCTGTACCCCGGAACCAGTGGACACCCCTTGACCGGGGGCCACGGTGCCGATAGGAATGACGAGCTGACGGCGCTGTCATCGACGACAGGTGTACCCCGTCATGCACGGCCGCTCCCGAGCGGCCTCACCCAGATCACGGGATCACCCGCAGGAGCACGACGATGGCGTCAGGCCGTTCACAGACCGATCAGCGACCGCAGCACCCCGGGGCGACCTGGCGCACGCGAGCACAGCGGGCGGGGGTGATCGTGACCGCGACGGCCCTGGCGGCGACCGGTGCCCTCGTCGGCGTGGACGCGGCGAGCGCCGCAGGCCGCGGCGGCAGCGGCGGTGCAGGCGGCAGCGGCGGCGACGCGCGTGCGGCCGCAGCCGTGCTCGGCAGCGACTGGCGCACCAGCTTCGAGGCCGACGACACGCAGCCCCTCGCGAGCACGCCCGCGACGCCCGACGACCTCGGCACCGTGAAGGCCTCGAACGGTCTGCCGCCCGGCAGCTTGCTCGGCCACGTGACGGAGGCCTCGGCGAGCGCCGACAACGCCCCGGGCGAGATCGCCGTGAACCTCACGGACGGCAACCCCGCCAGCAAGTGGCTCGCGTTCCAGCGCACCGCGACGATCACGTACCTGCTCGACTCGCCGCAGACCGCGACCGAGTGGTCGCTGACGAGCGGCAACGACGCCCCCGAGCGCGACCCGCGAGCGGTCACGCTGCAGGGCTCCGTCGACGGAGGCGCGACCTGGGTCGACCTCGCCGACCAGCCCGCCGTGGCGTTCACGGGCCGGGGCGCGACGAACGAGTACGCGGTCACCGCCCCGGGCGCCTACGACGCGTACCGGCTCGACATCACGCAGAACGCGGGCGCGGGCCTCACCCAGCTCGCGGACTGGTCGCTCGGCGACGGCACGGAGGCGGCGCCCGAGTCCGGCCCGATGGTGACCGTGGTCGGCGGCGGCCCGGTCAGCGGACCGAACATGAAGCCCGGCGCGGGCTTCAGCGGCACGAAGTCGCTGCGCTACGCGGGCGAGCACACGGCCGCCGCCGGCCGTGCGACGAACGTCCTGTTCGAGGGCCTCGAGCTCGAGATCGGCGACGACACCGAGTTCTCGTACCGGATCTTCCCCGAGCTGGGCGGAGACCTGCAGTACCCCGCCACCTACGCCGCGATCGACCTCGAACTGGCCGACGGCCGCGTCGTGAGCGGCGTGCAGGGCGTCGTCGACGCCCACGGCGAGGGCACCTCGGCCGCCGACCGCGGCTCGTCGAAGATCCTCTACGCCGACCAGTGGAACTCGGTGCGGGTGCCGCTCGGCGACCTCGCCGGCGAGACCGTGACGCGCGTCCTGTTCGACTACGACAACGCCGGCGGCGCGGTCGGCACGACGTTCCAGGGCTGGGTCGACGACCTCGACCTCGACCCGGCACCCGCACGGGTCGACGGCTCGAGCCTCGTGAACTACGTCGACACCCGCCGCGGCACCAACTCGACCGGCGGCTTCAGCCGGGGCAACAACGTGCCCGCGGCGACGGTGCCGAACGGGTTCAACTTCTGGACCCCGATGACGAACGCGTCGAGCCAGACCTGGCTCTACGACTACCAGCGCGGCAACGACGACGCGAACCTGCCCCGCCTGCAGGGCATCGGCGTCTCGCACGAGCCGAGCCCGTGGATGGGCGACCGGAACCAGCTCGCGATCCTGCCCTCGACGACGGCCGTGACCGCCGCGGACGCAGCCGCAGGAGGCGGCACCGCGCCCGACGCCTCGCTCACGGCCCGGGCCCTCCAGTTCGACCACGGCGCCGAGATCGCGCGCCCTGACCTCTACAGCGTCGACACGACGAGCGGCCTCGAGGCCGCCGTCACGCCCACCGACCACGGCGCCGTGCTGCGGTTCGCCTTCCCGGAGAGCACAGCCCCCGAGGGCACGGGCACCGAGGGCGCGGCCGCGGGCGACCGCACCGGCAGCGTGCTCGTCGACCAGGTCGCCGGGAACTCCGGCCTCACCGTCTCCGCCGACGGTCGGGTCTCCGGTTGGGTCGAGGGCGGCTCGGGCCTGTCGACGGGGGCGACCCGCATGTTCGTGAGCGGTCAGTTCGACCGCACGCCCACCTCCGTCGGCGCGGCCGCGGGCGACCGGGCGGGTGCTCGGTACGCCTCGTTCGACGTCTCCACCGCGGGGGCCGGCAGCGCCGCCGGCGTCGTCGAGCTCCGCCTCGCCACGTCGTTCATCTCGTCCGAGCAGGCGGCGCACAACCGCGACCTCGAGCTCACCGGTCGCAGCTTCGACGAGGTGCGCACCGACGCCGAGCGACAGTGGAACGACCGCCTCGGCGTGATCACGGTCGAGGGCGCCCGTGACGACCAGCTGGCGACGCTCTACGGCAGCCTCTACCGCCTCAACATGTACCCGAACTCGCAGTTCGAGAACACGGGCACGGCCGCCGCGCCGACCTACCGCTACGCGAGCCCGGTCGCCCCGACCGTCGGCACCGCCACGGACACGACGACGAACGCCGCCGTGAAGGACGGCAAGGTGTACGTCAACAACGGCTTCTGGGACACCTACCGCACGGTCTGGCCTGCCTACTCGCTGCTCTACCCGGAGATCGCGGGCGAGCTGATGGACGGCTTCGTGCAGCAGTACCGCGACGCCGGCTGGATCGCCCGCTGGTCGAGCCCGGGCTACGCCGACCTGATGACCGGCACCAGCTCGGACGTCGCGTTCGCCGACGCCTACGTGAAGGGCGCCGTCGACGGCGACCTCGCGCTCGAGGCGTACGACGCGGCGCTGAAGAACGCCAGCGTGCAGCCGACCCAGAGCGGAGTGGGCCGCAAGGGCCTCGACCAGTCGCTGTTCCTCGGCTGGACGCCGTCGAGCACGGGCGAGAGCGTGTCGTGGGGGCTCGAGGGCCACATCAACGACTTCGGCCTCGGCCAGATGGCGGCCAAGCTCGCGGACGACCCGGCCACCCCGGAGGCGCGGCGTGCGCAGCTGAGGGAGGAGTCGGCCTGGCTGCTCGACCGCGCCCGCGACTACGGCACCCTGTTCGACCCGGCGACCGGGTTCTTCCAGGCGCGCGACGCCGACGGCGCCTTCGCCGAGCCCGCCGAGACCTACGACCCCGAGTCGTGGGGCGGCGCCTACACCGAGACGAACGGCTGGAACTTCGCGTTCCACGCCCCGTTCGACGTGCCCGGCCTCGCCGCGCTGTACGGCGGCTCGGAGGGCCTCGACGCGAAGCTCGCCGAGTTCTACGCGACGCCCGAGGAGGCGGACAAGCCGGGCGGCTACGGCGGCGTCATCCACGAGATGGTCGAGGCCCGCGACGTGCGGATCGGCCAGCTCGGCATGAGCAACCAGGTCTCGCACCACATCCCGTACGTGTCGGCAGCCAACGGCGACCCCGCCACGACGCAGCGGGTCGTCCGCGAGATCACCCAGCGCCTCTTCGTGGGCAGCGACATCGGGCAGGGCTACCCCGGCGACGAGGACAACGGCGAGATGTCGTCGTGGTTCCTGTTCTCGGCGCTCGGCTTCTACCCGCTCGCGATGGGCACCGACTCGTACACGATCGGCTCGCCGCTCTTCGACGAGGCGACGATCCACCTCGAGAACGGCGAGGACTTCACGGTCCGCGCCGAGGGCAACTCGACCGATGCGGTCTACGTGCAGTCGGCCACCCTCGACGGCGAGGCGATCGACACCGCGTCGCTCAGCCAGCAGAGCATCAGCCGAGGAGGCGTGCTCGAGTTCGAGATGGGCACGCAGCCGAGCGGCTGGGCGGCCCACGCACCCGACCCCGCCGACCCGGCGGCGGCGCTGGTCGACGCCACCACGGCGGGCCAGGGCGTGCTCAGCGCGAGCGACGGCACCGACGTCGCCCGCCTCGCCGACGACTCGGCGAGCACCGCGGCGACGTTCGACCTGCCCGACGCCGACGTCACCTGGCGCTCGGCCTCCGGGCCGGTCACCGTGTCGCGGTACACCCTGACGAACGGGCCGGACGGCTCCGCGGCCCCCACGGGCTGGACGCTCGAGGGCTCGACCGACGGCACCACCTGGCTGCCGCTCGACGAGCGCGCGGCGCAGACGTTCCCGTCCGCGCTGCAGACCCGGCCCTTCGCCGTCACCGACCCGCGGCCCTTCACCTGGTACCGGATCGCGACGACCGGCACCACCGACGGACGCGCGGCCACGCTCAGCGAGATCGAGCTCATGGCCGACCCGACGGCACCGGCCGGAGCCTTCACGGTCAGCGGCAAGCCGGGCCTGACGAGCGAGGCGGGCGCCTCGTTCGAGAGCGCGGTCGCCACCGTGACCCGCGCCTCCTCGACGGGGTCGCCCGAGGCCGGCGGCGGCGACGCCGGCGCCGTGCCCGACGGACTCGTCGCGACGGTCGACTGGCTCGACGGCGAGGGCCCGCAGCAGGCGACCCTGACCCCGACCGCCCTCGGCGGCTGGGACGTCACGGCGCCGGCGAAGGTGTTCGACGCCCCGGCGACCTACACGGCGATCGTGACCGCGACCGACGGCACCGACTCCGCGAGCACGACGACCTCGGTGGTCGTCTCGCGGACGGCTCCGGCGTTCGGGGACGCCTTCGACAGCGTCTGCCTCGGCGAGCCCGGACAGGCCGCGAACTGCGACTACCTGGGCAACGGGTTCTCGCGGCCGTCGCTGGCGGGCGGGGGCTTCGTGCAGGGGACCGAGGTGGCCGTGCCCGGCACCGAGCTGACGTTCGACCTGCCGGCGGTCCCCGCGGGCGAGCCGGACAACGCGACGGGGCAGGGCCAGGTGCTGCCGCTCGACCTCGGCGACGACGTGACGCAGCTGTCGGTGATCGGCACCGCGACCGAGAAGCCGCAGCAGACGGTCGGCACGCTGACCTTCGACGACGGCACGACGCAGCAGCTGCCCATCGAGTTCGGCGACTGGACGGGCGGCGTGACCACGCCCTCGTTCGGGAACATCGTCGTCGCGACGTCGGACGGCCGCACGAACGGGGCGAACGGATCCGACACGGCCGTCGCCGGCGTCTACTCGACAGCGCCCGTGACGCTGCCCGAGGGCACCCGTGCCGTGTCGCTCACGATGCCGACGCAGACGGGCGACCCGCGGTCGGCCGGGCGGATCCACGTGTTCGCCATCGCCACGGACGGGACGCGCCTCGCACCGCCGGAGGCGCTGGTCGCCACGGGCGCGGAGGCCGGCCTGGCCGGGACGGCCGGCGTCGAGGTCTCGGGCGCGCTCGCGACCGTGACGGGCGGGGTCGGTGCCGGTGACGGTGCTGGTGCCGGTGCTGGCGTCACCGCGCTCGTGAACTGGGGCGACGGCACCGCCGTCACGTCGGGGACGGTCGCCGACGGCGTGGTCTCGGGGGCGCACACCTACGCGCTGCCGGGGAGCTACACGGTGACGGTCACGGTCGACGACGGACGCTCGAGCTCGGCCACGACCACGACCGCGGTGATCGCGGCCGCTCCGGTCGACCCGGGCCCGGTGGACCCGGGACCCCCCGGCGACCCCGGCACCCCCGGGAACCCCGGCACCCCCGGGAACCCGGGCGACCCCGGCACGCCCGGGAACCCGGGCGACCCCGGCACGCCCGGGAACCCGGGCGACCCCGGCACCCCGGGGGCGTGGACGCCGTCGATCCGGGTCCTGGCCGACTCGGCGACACGGGGCACGGTCGTCCCCGTCGACGGCGACGGCTTCGCACCCGGCGAGGAGGTGTCGCTGACGCTGTTCAGCGACCCGATCGCGCTCGGCACGCTGACCGCCGACGCGGACGGCATCGTCCGCGGGTCGTTCACGGTGCCTGCCGCCGCGACGACCGGGGCACACGAGGTCGAGGCCGTGGGCGCGACGTCGCAGGTGGCGCTGCGGGCGGCCTTCCGGGTCGTCGACACGGCGCCCGCCGACGCCGGACGCGCCCCGCTGCGGCCCGGCTCGAACGACGGCTCGCTCGCCTACACGGGCGGCGAGCCCGAGTCCGCCGTCGACGCCGGGCTGGTCGCGGGCGTCCTGCTCGCGGCCGGCGGGCTGGTGCTCGCGCTCGAGGCGGCCCGCCGCCGACGCCGCCGACACGAGGTCGCCGCGCGGTAGGGCGACCCTGCCTGCGCGGCCGGTGCAGCACCTGGCGGCCCCCTCCCCCACCGGGGCGGGGGCCGCCTCCTGGTGTCCGGTCCTGCTCTCTCCTCATTCAGGACGATGCGTCCTGCCTGGTGCGGCAGGGGGAGCGAGCGTCCTGGATCGTGCACGGATCAGGAGATCCGACCAGTCGGTTCCTGATCGGCGAGGGCGGCTGACCTACTGGAAGGTCAGGACGTCGTCCGTGCCGATGCTCATCGTGTAGCTCACGGTGAAGGGGACGTCCTCGTCGATCGCGTAGCGGCGCCCGTCGAAGAGCGACTGCGCGTCGACGACGAGGTGCGCCGTGCCCGCGGCCTCGGTGACGAGCCACTGTCCCGACACCGTGCCGGGCTGCACGGCCACCTGCGGGTAGGCGACGATGCTCCACGCGGGCTCGCCCGTGACGCGGTCGTCGACCTGCCGCCCGAAGGGGCAGCCGGCGGGCAGCAGCACCGGCTGGGTCACGCAGTCGGTGTCGAGCATCGTGTCGAGCTGCTCCTGCAGCACCTGCGAGAAGGAGGCGCGGGCCACGGTCGCGACGCTGGCCGACGAGGTCGCCCCCGCGCTGATCACCGTCACGGGGACGGTCGGCGCCTCGAGGTACGCGCTCTCGTGCGACAGGACGAAGCGCGAGGGGGCCAGCACCTCGAAGCGCGTGGCGACGTCGCCGCTCTCGGTGGTGACGAGACGGCCGTCGACCGTGAAGCGCGGGTCGTTCATCGGCGTGACGTCGAGGGTCGCGGTCGGGGTCTGCGCGAAGCTCCAGGCGCGGAAGAAGCCGAAGCGCGTGCCGGCCTGCTGCACGACGAACTGCGACTGGCCGGGCGTGCCGTCGAGCGTGTACGAGAGCGTCACGGTGCGGGTGCCGTCGCCGAGGTCGAGCTCGCTCTCCTCCTGCACGTCGGCGAGGCCGCCGAGCGAGGGCACGGTGAGCAGGGCGTCCTCGAGCTCGCCCGTCGGCTCGATGCCGGCGAGGGTGATCGCGCTGGCGGTGTCGCCGCGGTCGATGGCGTCGAGGTAGCCGCGCGCGAAGCCGCCGGCGCTGTACACGGTCGCGTTCAGCGCCACGACGGTCACGGCGAACCCGATGACCACGAAGAGCGCGGCGCCGCCCCAGATGGCGACGAAGGGCCACCACGACGACGGTCGCCTCCTCTCCCCCACGGACGAAGACATGTCCACAGCATAGGTCGGCCGAGGTCACGATCAGCCGTGCAGCCGAGGAGGCGCGGGTAGATTGGGTGTCCCGCCTCCCCCGCCCGAAAGGTCCGTGCCGCCCGTGTCCGTCGCCCTCTCCGCCGAGCAGCAGGCCGTGTTCGACGCCATCGAGGACACGAAGGAGCACATCTTCGTCACCGGCCGGGCCGGCACCGGCAAGTCGACCCTGCTGAACCACCTGTCGTGGAACACGTCGAAGCAGGTCGTCATCTGCGCGCCGACCGGCGTCGCCGCCCTCAACGTCGGCGGGCAGACGATCCACTCGCTCTTCAGGCTGTCGATCGGGCTGATCGCCGACCACGACATCGAGCAGAAGAGCGAGCTGCGCAAGCTGCTGAACACGATCGACACGCTTGTGATCGACGAGGTCTCGATGGTCAACGCCGACCTGATGGACGCGATCGACCGCTCGCTGCGCCAGGCCCGCCAGCGCCGGTCCGAGCCGTTCGGCGGCGTGCAGGTCGTCCTCTTCGGCGACCCGTACCAGCTGCCCCCGGTGCCCGGCGACGCCGAGGAGCGGGCGTACTTCCGCGACAACTACCGGTCGATGTGGTTCTTCGACGCGCACGTCTGGCACGAGGCGTCGCTGCGCATCTACGAGCTGGCGTTCATCCACCGGCAGACCGAGGGCGACTTCAAGGAGATGCTCAACGCCGTGCGCCACGGCCGCGTCACCGCCGAGATCGCCGGCGCGCTGAACGGCGCCGGGGCACGACCCGCGCCGACCGACGGCACCGCCATCACGCTCGCGACCCGCAACGACACCGTCACCCGCATCAACAAGGTCGAGCTCGAGCGGCTGCCCGGGCGCGTGTTGACGGCCAAGGCCGAGGTCAGCGGCGAGTTCGGCGGACGCACGTTCCCCGCCGACGAGGCGCTCGAGCTGAAGCGCGGGGCCCGGGTGATGTTCCTCCGCAACGACCAGGACCAGCGCTGGGTCAACGGCACCACCGGCACCGTGACGAAGGTGCGCGACACCGTCTTCGTCGAGGTCGACGGCGAGGAGCACGAGGTGCAGCCCGCCGTGTGGGAGAAGTTCGCCTACTCGTGGTCGGCCTCGACCAAGCAGCTCCGCAAGGACGTCGTGGCCGAGTTCACCCAGTTCCCGCTGCGCCTCGCCTGGGCCGTCACCATCCACAAGTCGCAGGGCAAGACGTACGACAGCGCCATCGTCGACCTGGGCACGCGCGTCTTCAGCGCCGGGCAGACCTACGTCGCGCTGAGCCGCATCACCGCCCTCGACGGGCTCTACCTGACCCGGCCGCTGCGGCCGGCCGACATCATCGTCGACCTCGACGTGCGGCGGTTCATGAGCCAGGCGACGCGGGTGCCCGCGATCCGCGCGGCGGAGGACGCGGCCGCGGCGGCGGACGGCGGCGTGGCCGCTGACGGCGCGGGTGCGGGTGCGGGTGCGGCGGGTGCCGCGGCGGCGAACGCCGCCAGCTAGGGGCCGCGGCGCGAGCCGCACCGCAGCGCACCGCATTCCGTGCACTGCACCCGCACTAGGCACCGTGCAGTGCACGAGACGCGGTGCGGGCGCATCTCGGGTCCGGCGATCGGATGCGGGGCACAGCGCGAAGCCGCATCTCGCAGGGGCGCCAGCGCGCCAGGGCAGGGCGTCGCCGCCGGCCAGGGGCCGCGGCCCGGGCCGCTCCGCACCTCCCCCGGGGACGCTCTGGCATGATCGGGGTATGACCACGACGACCCCTGCCGCGTACGAGCCCACGATCCGCGAGTCGCCCAACCGCGCCGCAGCCCTGACGATCGGCACGCTCGTCCTGCTCGTCGGCGCCTGCGGGTTCTTCGCCGAGAACATGGGCTCGTTCTTCGACACGACCGGAGCGGAGCTGGGGTTCCTCAACGTCAACCCGGCGCTCGTCGTCATCTGGGTGCTCTCGGGCGCGGCGCTGCTCATCGCGGGCGCCTCCGGCAGTGCGCCCGCCCGCACGATCAACGTGGCCGTGGGCCTGCTCTTCGTGGTGCTCGGCGTCGCCGGGTTCCTCGTGCGCGACACCGACGTCAACTTCCTCGCGCTGAACCTCGGCGACGACATCACCCATCTCGCCGCGGGCGGCGTGCTGCTGCTCACCGCGATCGGTGCGGAGCGCCGCCGCCGCTGAGCTGCCGCGCGGCATCGCACCGTGTTTCGTACACTGCACCGGGTCCAGACCCGGTGCAGTGTTCATTTCCCGGTGCAGTGCGCTCCACGGCGCAGCCGCCGGCGCAGCCGCCGGCGCAGGGCGGCGCGGCGCCCGCGCTGACATGATCGGGGGATGGAACCGACTCCCCGCCGCCGCGTCGTCGTCGCGATCAACCCGTCGGCGTCGTCCGGACGCGGACGAGGCGTGGGCGACGCCGTCGTCGACGCCCTCCGTGCGGCGGGCCACGACGTCGTCCCTCTCCGCGAGCCCACGGTCGAGGCCCTCGCCGCGGCCGCGCGTGCGCAGGTGCTGACCCTCCCCCACGCCCTGGTCGTCGTGGGCGGCGACGGTGTCGTCAACCTCGGCGTGCAGCTCGTCGTCGGCGTGCCGGTCGCGCTGGCGATCGTGCCGACGGGCACCGGCAACGACATGGCCCGCACCCTCGGGATCCCGCACGACGACCCCGAGGCCGCGACGCGCCTCCTCGTCTCCCTGCTCGACCGGCCGCCGCTCGTGATCGACGCGGGCAGGGTGACGCGCGGCGACGAGTCCACCTGGTTCGGCTGCATCGTCTCGGCCGGCTTCGACGCCGTGGTGAACGAGCGGACGAACGCCCTGCGCTGGCCCGCGGGCCGGCGCCGCTACGACCTCGCCCTGCTGATCGAGCTGCTGCGCCTGCGGCCGCTCTCGTACCGGCTCGAGCTCGACGGCGACTCCCGCGAGGTGCGGGGCACGCTGGTCACCGTCGGCAACGGGCGCTCCTTCGGCGGAGGCATGACGGTGCTGCCCCACGCGCGCCTCGACGACGGCCTGCTCGACGTGCTGATCGTGGAGCGGCTCGGGCGGCTGCAGTTCCTGCGGCTCTTCCTCAAGGTCGCGAAGGGCACGCACCTCGCCGACCCGCGGGTGCACGTGCACCGCGTGCGGAAGGTCGTCATCGAGTCGGGCGACGGGATCGTCGCCTACGCCGACGGCGAGCGCGTCGGGCCGCTGCCGGTCACGGTCGAGGTCGCGCCCGGCGTGCTGCACGTCATCGCGCCGGCCGCCTCGGCCTCCGCCTGAGGGCGCGCCCGACCCCGACCTCCTCCCGCGGGGACAGACGAGAGGCCCCGGATCGACCGTCGCCCGCGTGGGGAGGTCGACTCGGGGCCTCTCGTGAGGGCCGAAGAGGCGTCAGCCGCGCAGGCGGGCCGCCCTGCGACGGGCGCGGACCAGCAGCACGGCGCCGAGGGCGACGAGTCCGCCAGCGAGGGGCAGGGCCCAGGAGACCAGCTCCGAGCCGGTGTAGGCCAGGCCGTCGCGGGTCGTGCCGGCTGCGGTCGACGTGCCCGCGCCTCCTGCGCCGTTCCCGGATCCCGGGGCGCCCGCGCCCGGCGTGCCGGCACCGGCGCCGGCGCCTGCGCCCGGCGCACCCGCGCCGTCGCCCGGCGCGACGACCGGCGGGTCCACCACGACCGGCGGCACGACGACGGGCGGCTCGACCGCCGCGGGCACCGTGATCGCGAAGAGCGTCGTCGTGCCCGAGACCTCGTTGCCGACGGCGAGCATGGGCTCGCCGGTCGCCGAGTCGGCGGCGGGGATGAACGCGAGCCCCTCCGGTCCGAGGTCGCCCGCGGCCGACAGCGCGGCCGGCGAGGCGTCGGCCGGCGGCGCCGTGAAGTCCCGGTTGTTGACGTAGGCCACGAAGGAGGCGGCGGTCGGCACGGTCACGTCGTAGACGGCGATCCCGCCCACGCGCTCGAAGCCGATGAAGGCGTAGGTGCGTCCGTCGATCTCGCCCAGGGCGACGCCCTCCGGCTCGGGTCCCTTGTCGTCGCTGCGGCCGTCGAGGGCCGACTCCGTGTGGTTCGAGTTGAAGAACTCGGGCGCGGCGGCCGCGGTGATCTCCTCGAAGTCGGAGCCCGAGTCGAAGACCTGCTGACCGCTCGCGTCGAGGATGCTGAACGACCGCGACCCGAACGTGTAGAGGGTCTCGTAGCAGGAGCCGTCGGCGCTGAGGCCGTTCGCCGTGGTGACGTTGAGGCGGCCGAGCGCGGCGGGCGCCAGCGAGCCGGCGGCGGGCGACGTGGCGCAGACCGGCGGGACGCCGCCCCGGCCGAGGGCGCTGACCCGCGACACCTCGCTGTAGCCGTCCCAGTCGCGCGAGTCGCCCTCGTTCGCCGTGACGACGTAGGTCGAGCCGCCGACCTCGTAGCTGGCGATCGTGTCGGGCATCAGGTAGCCCTCGACGCCGGCCCAGGTGCCGATGGCGATCGCGGGGCCGCCGCCGGCACCGTCACGGTCGGACGGGTCGAAGGGCACCACCGCGCGGTCGACGGTGCCGAGCGGCACGACCTCGGCGACGGTCGCCGAGGCGACGTCGACGATCGCGAGGGCGTTCGCCTCCTGCAACGAGACCCACGCGGTCGCGCCGTCGGCCGAGAAGGTGGCGTACTCGGGCTCGAGGTTCTCGCTCACGGGGAACAGCAGGGGCGACTCGGGCGTGACGGTGCCGGCATCCGCACGGCCGCCGAAGATCCGCACCTCGGGGTCGAGCACCGAGCTGCCGCCCGCCTCGAAGTCGTGGAAGTCGGCTGTGCTGACGGCCGACTGCGCGGGCGCGGAGACGGTCGCGGGCGCCTCGACGATGCTGATCGTGCCCTCGGGGTCGACCGAGTAGTCCTCGGCGGGCTCGCCCTCGTTCGCGACGATCACCCGGGCGCCGTCGGGGCTGAAGGCGACCATGTCGGGCAGCGAGCCGACGCGCACGGCGCCCAGGGCACCTCCGTCGCCCGCGGCGTCGAAGAAGACGACCCAGCCGAGGTCGGTCTTGTCGTCGCTCTCGACGGCGACGGCGCCGAGGCCGTCGGCCCGCACCGAGACCGAGTTGGCGACGGCGCCCGCGGGCACGACCGAGCCGTCGGCGGCCGTGACGCCCGTGGTCTGCACCGTGAAGCCGGCCGAGACGGGCGCTGAGGGCGTGCCGACGTCGAGGACCTCGACGACCGCCTCCGCCGCGTTGACGACGAGGAGGCGGTGCAGCGTCTCGCCGGAGGCGTCCCGCGCCGGGCCGGTCCAGTGCTCGACGATCTCGGCGGCGCTGGCGTCGAAGGTGCCGGTCTCGTACGAGCCGACCGGCTGCAGGTCGAAGGCCTCCTGGTCGGCGAAGACCTCGATCGGGGCCGCGACGACGGCCGCGCTCGCGGGCGCCGAGAGGCCGATCAGGCCGGCGGCGGCGAGGGCCGCGGTGCCGGTGAGGGCGACGGTGCCGAGCGGGCGCCGGACGCGGGCGGCCCGCGAAGGGGTCGAGGCAGCGGCCGGTGCGGAGGACGGTGTCGTGGGGCGGGAGGCCGGGCGGCGTGCGCGCATGCGGGAGCTCTCTCTGGTGCGGTCGGGTCGACCGGGTCGGTCGTGCGTTCGGGACGGTCGGGCGTCGGGACGCCACGACCATATGCACGACACGTGCCGCAGAGATGGCCGCCGGGTTAACGGCTGGGGCTGTCGTCCTCGTCGTCGAGGCCGAACTGCTCGGTCTCGAGGTCGACGACCTGGGTGCCCCGCGGCACCGACACGGGCGACGGACCGGCGAGCGCGGCCGTCCGGCTCGCGAGCTCGGCGACGAGGCGCTCGTCGAGGATCTCGTCGCCGCGGGCCTCGTCGACGCTGAGCGAGTCGGAGGTCAACATCTGGCTCGCCGGCCCGACGAGGATGCTGAAGACCCGGGGCGCGCCGTTCCGGTCCACGGCGGGGACGTCGATCGAGTCCGACCGCCCCTTCATCGCGAGGGCCTGCGCGTAGGCCATGACCGCGTCGGCGATGTCGTCGCCGGTGACCAGGTGGTCCTCGGCGTAGCTGATGCGCTTCATGCGGGCTCTTCCGGTTCACCCGGGGGAAGGTCCCACGGGCTGAGCGTCCCACGGTACGCGCCCGCGCCTCCTGCGACCCGGGTGCAGGCCGGTCAGGTGCGGTTCAGCGTCTCGCGCGGGTACTCGTCGAAGCGCTGCACGTAGGAGGCGGAGAAGCGCCCCAGGTGAGCGAACGCCCACCGCTTGGCCACCTCGGCGACGGTCACCGTCTCCGGCGATCCCTCGACGAGCTCCTCCCGCACGCGGTCGAGCCGCACGGCGCGCAGGTACTCGGAGGGCGTCGTGTCGAGGTGCCGGCTGAAGGCCTGCTGCAGCCCGCGAGGGGTGAGCCCGGCGTGCTTCGCGACGCCGCTCGGGGTGATCGGCTCGTGGGCGCGCCCGTGCACGTACTCGACCGCCTGGCGGAGGGACACGTTCCGGGGGGCCAGCACCTCGTCCGGCAGGCGACGGGAGGTGTGCGGGAACGTGTCGAGCAGGACCCTCGCCGCGTAGCGCGCCGTCTCGGCCCGCACCGCGTCGTCGGACGAGTCGTCGAGGTAGGTCTGGGCGATCCGGCGCAGGGCGGAGTTGAAGCGAGCCCGGCCCTCGTCGTCGATCACGGCCGTGTGGTCGAAGCGCACGGAGCCGGGGTAGGCGTCCTCCCGCTCGGACGCGACCTCGTCGAGGACCCGGTCGGAGAGGTGCAGGAGGTTCTGCTCGACGTCGGTCACGCGGAACGAGAAGGGCCGACCCCAGGGGAACGGCATGGGCTGGCCGATCTCGGGCGTGACCTCGTCGCGGCCGATGTCCATGTGGGCCGAGCCGCGGCCGATCCACTGGACGATGCGCTCGCCGCGCGGCTGGATGGTGCCGGTGACCTCGCCCGAGAAGTGCGTCGTGCGGAGGGTCAGCTCGCCGTCGCCGCGCGTCGTGTGACGCCAGTGGAACGGGTCGCGGGTCTCGACGAACCGCAGGCCGCCCACCTCGCCGTAGCCCGAGCCGAAGAACCGCTCCGCCCCGGCCAGGTCGTCGCCGTGCGCCTCGACGAGGACTCTGCGTCGGGGGTCGTCGGACATCTCCCTGATCCTTGCGGGCCCCGCGGGCCGGGACAAGTCGCGAGGGGGGATTGACTCAGGAGGCGCGACGTGCTGTGTCGCAGGTGGCTCACCCCCCGGACGAGTAGCGTCGCGCCCATGAGCGACCTCGACGACATCGACCTGACCACCCTCCGCGGCGAGCACACCCGCTTCGGGGCCTTCACCGACAAGGTGGTGCTCGTCGTCAACGTGGCGTCGCGCTGCGGACTCGCACCGCAGTACGAGAAGCTCGAGCAGCTGCAGAAGACCTACGGCGAGCGCGGCTTCACCGTCGTCGGGTTCCCGAGCAACCAGTTCCTGCAGGAGCTCGGCTCGTCCGAGGCCATCGACGAGTACTGCTCGGCGACCTGGGGCGTGACGTTCCCCATGATGGAGAAGGTCCGCGTCAACGGCCGCTCGGAGCACCCCCTCTACACGGAGCTCAAGAAGACGGCCGACGCCGACGGCAAGGCCGGCAAGGTCAAGTGGAACTTCGAGAAGTTCGTCGTCACGCCCTCGGGCGACGTGCACCGGTTCCGGCCGACGACCGAGCCGGACGACCCCGCGATCGTCGGCGTGATCGAGGCGGCGCTGCCGCAGCAGGCCTAGGCGACGGGAAAGGGACGAGATGACGCGGGGCCCCGCGGCTCCTCGTCCCTTTCGCGTCCCGTAGCGGCGGGGGCGCTACGCGAGCAGGTCGTTCGCGAGGTAGCCGGCGTAGCCGCCGCGGGTGCGGCCGACCTGGCGGCCCGACGTGAGCACCTCGCCGGCCTCCGACGCGACGACGATCGCCCCGGCGGCACGGGCGCGGGCGACGAGCTCGACGTCCTCGTGCAGGTCGAGCTCGCCGAAGCCGCCGGCCGCCTCGTAGACCGTCGCGCGCAGGCCGAGGTTGGCGCCGTGCACGTGCCCGTTCGGCCGCCCGGGAGTGTGCCGCGACAGCCAGGCCGCGACCTGGGCGTCCGACAGGTCGGCGAAGTCCGGGCGCACCGTGCCCACGACGACGTCCGCGCCCTCGCGGTCGGCGAGGTCGAGCTGCGAGGTCAGCCACGCGGGCGGGACGGCCGAGTCGGCGTCCGTGGCGGCCAGCCAGACGGCGTCGGCGGAGACGCCGTGCTCCGCGAGACTGGCGAAGGCGACCCGGGCTCCCTCGGAGCGGGCGGCCCCGACGGAGCGGAGGCGGGTCTCGACCACCGTCACGTCGGGGACGGCGGCCGCGATCGCGGCCGTGTCGTCCGAGCAGTCGTCGGCCACGACGACGGTGACGACCCGCACCTCCTCGTCTCGGCCCTGCCCTGCCGCCCCGGGACCACCGGCTGCGGCACGACCGGCCAGCAGGAGGCGCGCCTCGCGGATCGAGGCGAGGCACCGCGCGATCAGCTCGGCCTCGTCGCGTGCGGGGACGACGACCGCGACGCCGGAGATGCGCGGCGGGGTCGTGGGCGAGCGAGTCGCGGCCGGCGTCACGGGTTGCGCGGTCGGCCGCGGCGGGATCGCGGGCTGCGAGATGGCGGGCCGCGCGCTCATCGGAGGCCCGTCCTGCTCGCGACCGATCGGGGGTCGCGCGAGAAGACGTCGAGGAGGAAGTCCTCCTCGACGTGGCCGACGACGCGCGTCAGGCCCGCGTCGCGGGCCCAGGCGGCGAGCGCCTCGTGCACCTCGTCGCCGCCCTGCGCGAAGTCGTCGGCACCGTGCCGCCAGTGGCAGGCGACGAGCGAGCCGCCCGGCGCGAGCACGCGGTCGACGTCGACGAGCAGCGCTCCGAGCGCCTCGGGAGACAGGTAGTAGCCGACCTCGCCGAGCACGACGAGGTCGAGCGCGTGGTCGCCCCGGGGCAGTCCGGCCGAGACGTCGGCGACCTCCACGCGCACGTGCGGCTGGGCGGCCAAGCGCTCGCGGGCCCGCCCGACGGCGACCGACGAGACGTCGACGGCGAGCACGGAGTCCGCACGCAGGGCGAGCTGCTCGGTGACGACGCCGATCGAGCAGCCGATCTCGAGCACCCGGCCGAGGCGCTCGTCGGGCAGGGAGGCGAGCACGAGGGCGCGCTTGCGGCGCTCGTACCAGCGCGTCGTGACTCCCCAGGGGTCGTCTCGGCGCGCGTGCGTCGCGTCGAACGACGGCGCGAGCGTGTCGGCGGGCACGGAAGCGGGCGCGGGCTCGGGCGCGGGCGCCTCGACGAAGACCTCCGCGCCGCCGACGAAGTGCTCGACGAAGTCGGGCCGCAGCACGGCCTCGTCGCCGGGCCGGTCGCTCAGCGGCAGCACCTGCGAGGAGTACCGGACGAGCGCCCGCTGCTTCGCGAGGCCCACCTCCTCGTCGCCGTCGACGCGCACGAGCGCGTCCCACGGCACGTCGGGGTGGTCGGGCCCGCCCCAGTGCCACATCCAGATCGGGTACTCGAGGAGGCGGGCGTCCGGCAGCGCGGACCCGTCGCCTCCCACGAGCTCCGCCGCGACCTCGCCGAGCACCCGGTGGTCGCGGTGGCCGTCGCCCCGCCACGGAGCGAGGACGAGGACGGGCCGGCGCTCCGCGAGCAGATCGGCGAGCTGGCGGCGGACGACGTCGCGGGCCTCGCGGAGACCGCCGTCGGCGACGCCGAGGGCGACCAGCTCGATCGGCGCGCCCAGGCCCGCGGGGTCGACGAGCTCGTCGAGCGCGGCGCGGGCCTCGGCCAGGCGCAGTTCGCGGAGCGACCCGGCCGGTGTCGACGTCGAGCGCGGGTGCGACGCCGCCCCGTCGGTGACGACGACGACCGTCACGGCGCGTCCCTGCCGCACGAGCTGCGCGATCAGGGATCCGGCGCCCAGGGTCTCGTCGTCGGGGTGCGCGGCGAGGACCACCACCGGGCCGGAGGCGCCGACCAGGTCGAACGCGCCGGGCGCGTCCGGCTCGGCGACGGCGGGCACGATCGCGGGGTCGAGGGGACGCGGAGCAGGCAGCGTCGCCCAGCGCGGGTCGGAGCGCCAGGTCGCCACGGAGGTGCCGGGCTCGCGGGCGTCGAAGCTCACCACGGGGCGATCCCCGCAGTGCCCGTGCTGCCCGTGCGGGCGCCGGCGACGGTTCCGCCGACGTCGGCGGGTCGTCGAGGTGACGCTCCGGGGGCGTCCGGCGCCGCGGGACCCCCGGGGAGCGTCACATCGTCGGCCGCAGGCAGGGCGGCGGCAGCAGACGCAGCCGCAGCCGCAGACACAGCCGCGACGGCAGCGTCGCGCACGGCGCCGCCGAGCGACGCGTCGTCCTTCGACGCGTGCCGCTGCCGCAGGTACAGCTCGAGGTCGGCCACGCGCTTGGCGTGCTCCGGGTCGGAGGCGAGCGGCGCCGGGCCGAGCGCTCCGCCGACGGCGGCGAGCACGTCCTCGGCCGCGTGGGCGACGGTCGCGCGCGTCCTCTTCGCCAGGAGCCGCGCCTCCTGCCCGACCGCTCGGCCGGAGTCGACGGCGACGGCCGCCTCCTCCAGTGCGCGACGTGCGTCGCCGAGGCGTTCGTCGACGACGCCGAGCGCCCGGAGCAGCCACGGGTCGGGGTCGCGGGCGACCGCGGACCTCAGCAGGGTACCGGCCACGCCGACCGCGCCGCCGTACCAGCAGGCGGCGACGGCGATGCCGCCCCACTCGAAGCCGGGGCGGCGGAGGTACCAGCCAGGCTCACCGACGGGTGTCGCCGGCACGGACGCGAACGTCACGGGCCCCGACGGGATCTCGACCAGGCCGCGCGCGTGCCAGGCGCCGGGCACGACCTCGACACCGGGCTGGCGGAGGTCGACGGCGAACAAGCGGCGCTCGTCGCCGACCCAGGCGGTGACGAGCGCGCCGTCGAGCACGCCCGCGAGCGAGCACCACGGCTTGGTGCCGGTGAGCGTCCAGGAGGTACGGTCGTCTCCCGCACCTGCGGCGGTCACCGAGCCGGCGGTCGCCGCGGGCTCCGCCACGAGCTTCGCGCCCGGGCCCTCGGCCGCGAAGACGCCCCAGGTGAACCGGTCCGCCGAGGAGGCGCGGGTCGGCAGCACCACCGTGCCCGCCTCCCGCGCCTGGTCGAGGATCGCGGTCGCGTCGAGGTGCGGCTCGACCGCCCGCGCCGCTCCGACGTCGTGGGCCGCGAGGGTCGCGAGGGCCAGCCACAGGTCGGCGGTCGAGCCGGCCCCGGGAACGGGTGCCGCGCCTCCTCGACGGGTCAGGTCGGCGGCGAGCCCGAGGGAGCCGGCCACCGAGCGCGGCAGGCGAGCGCGGACGACAGCCGTGGCCGACCGGGGGTCGACCTCGTGGGAGAGGAACATCCGTCGAATCTACGGCGCTGCCGCCGTGCTCGTTCACGGAGGAGGGGCCCGCGGCTGCTCCGTTCGCCCTGCGACCGAGTTCCGGGCAGCGCTAGAGCGTCAGGCGGCGCTCGACGAGCTGCACGGCGACCTCGACCAGCTTGAGCCGCCGACTGCGGGCGTGCTGACGGATGAGCACGAACGCCTCGTCCGTGCTCACGCCGC
This sequence comes from Frigoribacterium sp. PhB116, assembly GCF_004364285.1. Taxonomy (GTDB): domain Bacteria; phylum Actinomycetota; class Actinomycetes; order Actinomycetales; family Microbacteriaceae; genus Frigoribacterium. Next base: position 169,419 of record NZ_SOBE01000003.1, read on the forward strand.
GCACGTGCGCGACGACGCCCTTGGCCTGCTCGATCACGACGCGGGTGTCGAGCGCGCCCTGCAGCTGCTCCTGCACGACCGCGCTCTCGCGCAGCGTGCGTTCCTGCAGGATCCCGATCGTCGCGACGTCGGCGAGCGCCTGCCCGACCCTCACGTCGCGCTCGTTGAGGGCGCCCACGGAGGTGCGCAGCAGGTTGAGGGTGCCGATGACCGTCCCTCGGAGACGGAGCGGCACGGCGTGCACCGATCGGAAGCCCTGCTCACGGGCGACGGCGGCGAACTCCGGCCAGCGCCCCTGGTCGACGGCGACGTCGGGCAGCGAGACGGGCTCCGCCGTGGTGAAGCACGTCCAGCACGGGCCGGAGCGAGCGTCCAGCTGCATCGTCTCGACGAGGGTGCTCGCCTCGCTGGTCGACGCGACCACGTCGAGGTCGCCGTCCTCGTCGGCGAGCAGGATGCCCGCCTCCTGGACGTCCAGGACGGACCGGCAGGTCTCGACGAGCGTCTGCAGCAGCTCGATGACGTCGAACCCGGCGACGAGGCTGTCGGCCAGGGTGGCGAAGGCGTCGACGAGGACGGCCTCGCGGCCCGCCTCGCTCACCACTCCTGCTCCCGCTCGTCGGGGCGGGGGTCGTCCGGGGCGGCGGCGAAGCTCACGCGTCCCTCGAGGACGGCGTCGGCGATGTCGGTCATCGACACGCCCTCGGCGAAGGCGCGGCCCTGGAGCAGCAGCTCGGCGTCCTCCACCGAGACGTCGGCCTGGGCGAGCACCATGCCGGTCGCCTGGTGGACGCGACGGCGGGAGTACTTGTCGACCCGCACCTCCTCGGCCTGGTCGTCGGCCACGTCGCGCACGGCACGGCGCAGGAGGTGACGGCTGAGGTCGTCGGCCAGCGCGGAGGCGCGGCGCGCGCTCGCGTCGGGGAGCTCGCCCGGACGGTCGCACCACAGGTCCATCGCACCGAGGGCGAGCGGGCCGAGCAGGAGCGGGAACGCGAAGAGGGCCTCGACGCCCTCGTGGTCGAGCAGGGCACGCGAGAAGGCCGGCCAGGAGCGCCGCGGGGCGAGCCGGAGGCTGCCCTCGAGCACGGGACGCCTCTCGGCGACGGCGTCCCAGCAGGGCCCCTCGCCGAGGTCGAACTGGAGCTCGTCCAGTCGCGCCGCCGTCGGGTCGCTCGCCGACACCGTCTCGGTGCGGAGCAGCTCGCCCATCGTCGACACGGAGACGCCGGTCACGGGCAGGGACGCGAGCAGGCTGCCGGCCAGGTCCGTGTCGTCCACGGGAGTGAGGTCGTCCATGGATGTGAGGTTACCCGGCCCCCTGGCGCGGGAGCGCACGTCGTGCGACGCTTGTCGGAGACGTGTGAGACCCCTGGACCTCGGGCCCGACGCGATCGTGCCGCCACTCCCTCGGCGGCCAGCGACGAGACGAGAGAACCATGGCATCCACCTTCCTGGCCGTCGGCCGCCACGAGTACCGCCTGGCGGCGGACGCCGACGTGTCCGCCCTCAAGGGGCGGGTGCTCGACGCCGTCGCGACGGGCGCCTCCTTCGTCGACGTCCCGACCGCCGACCGGGGCGTCCTCGCGGTGCTCGTGCGCCCGGGCGACCACGTGGCCGTCGGGACCATCGACGACGTCGAGCTCGACCCCGACGCGTGGTCCGACCTCGTCATCGCGGTCGACCTGGAGGACTGGGCGCGCTAGCCGGCCTGGCGGGCCGGCTGCGAGCTGCCCGGGTGCACGACCGCCCGTCGCTCAGAGCAGGACGGTGCTGCTGCGGAAGGACCCCGGCGACGTCCCGACCTGCCACACGACCGTCAGGCCGCGGGGTGCCCCGTCGGTCGAGGCCGAGCCCACGGGGATCGTGAACTCGCGGCCCGAGCCGGCCGAGACGGGCTCGTCCACGGGGGTCTCCACCCCGTCGACGAACGCGAACAGGCCGTTCGGGTACCCGACCGTCGAGGGCCCGGTCGCGTCCGCCGAGGCCGGCGACGCGAACGAGAGGGAGGCGGGCGCCGAGTCGTCGAAGGGGGCGGCACCCGCGTCCGCGGTCGCGGCGACGTCCTCGGCGCCAACGGCCGGGTTCGTCCACTCGTAGACCGAGTCGCCGGTCGAGGGGACGCCGGCGTCGTCGATGCGGAGGCCCGCCGACGACTCGCGGACGATCCACGCGTCGGCCTCGGCCTCGGTCGTCGCGCTGACGACGGTGACGACGTCCTCGAAGGCCTTCGTCTCCTCGAAGGTCGCCGCGGCGAGCTGCCCGGCCGCCTCCGGAGTGACGGTCCCGTCCCGTCCGAACAGCGAGGCGAACTGCTGCTCGGACGGGTAGAAGGCCTGCGCCTCGGGCGTGAGCAGGGCCCAGGCGGCGGCCGCGTCGCCGGCCGCGGCCGCGTCGAGGTACTCGCGGACGAGCTCGACCGCGGGCGAGGCGGCCGAGGTCGCCGACGCGGAGGGGACGGGGTCGAGGGCGGAGGTGACGGTCACCGTCGGGGTCGTGCCCTCGGCCTCGGCGGAGGTGCAGCCGGCCGTGGCCCCGAGCACCGCGACGGCGAGTGCGGCGCCGGTCAGGGTCGCGCGGGCCGACGGCGTGCGGGACAGGCGCGTGCGGGGTGACGGCGTGCGGGGTGACGGGGCGCTGGGTGACGGGGTGCTGGCGAGGGTCGCGCGGGCTGGGGTCCGGTTCGTGAGAGCTGCTCGTGTCGATCGCATGAGGCGGACGGTAGGCGAGGCGGACGGAGACCGACCGCGACTCCCAGGGGACCGTGACCCGCCCCTCCTCGTGCCCGACCTCAGCGGAACGACGCCGCGACCCCGTTGCGGTGGTAGTCGAAGACGATGCTCGTGCGGGTCGAGGCGACCGACGGCTGGGCGGAGAGGTGGTCGACCACGAAGGTGCGGATCTCGCTCGAGTCTGCCACGGCGATGTGCACGATGAAGTCGTCGTGCCCGCCGAGGAAGAACACCTGCAGCACCTGCGGCAGGCTCCGCACGGCCTCCGAGAAGGCGGTGATGGCGGCCTGCCGCGACCCCGGCCGCAGGGTCACGCCGACGATCGCCTGCAGCGGCAGCCCGAGGCTCCGCTGGTCGATGCTCGTCAGGAACCCCGTCACCACCCCGCGGTCGATCAGCGAGCGCAGCCGCACGTGCGCGGTCGAGGGCGCGACGCCCACCGCCGCGGCGAGCGCGGCGTTCGAGATGCGCGCGTCCGTCCCGAGCACGTCGAGGAGGCGCAGGTCGAGCTCGTCGAGCGGGCCGGGGGCACGAAGATCGTTCGGCCCTGCACTCGCGGGGACGTCTTCTCTCGGGTCGGATGCAGCCATGGGGGCATCTTCGCAGAAGATGCTTCGGTCGAAACAGGTCCGAAACGAACGATCGCCACGATCGGGTCACACTGGATGAGCAGGGTCGCGACGAGGCGCTCCTGACGAAGATCGGAGCAATCGTGCGCGTCGGAGTCCCCACCGAGATCAAGAACAACGAGAACCGGGTGGCCCTCACGCCCGCCGGGGCCGACGCCCTGGTGCGCCGGGGCCACGAGGTGCTCGTGCAGGCAGGCGCGGGGCTCGGCTCGCGCATCCACGACGAGGACTTCGCCGCCGTCGGCGCGACGATCGTCGCGACCGCCGACGAGGTCTGGGCCGCCGCCGACCTGCTGCTCAAGGTCAAGGAGCCGATCGCGTCCGAGCACCGCCACCTGCGCGCCGACCAGGTCGTCTTCACCTACCTGCACCTCGCCGCCGACCGGCCCCTGACGGAGGCGCTGGTCGCCTCGGGCACGACCGCGATCGCCTACGAGACGGTGCAGCTGCCCGACCGCTCGCTGCCGCTGCTGCAGCCGATGAGCGAGGTGGCAGGGCGCCTGTCGATCACGGTCGGGGCGTACCACCTGATGCGCGCCTCCGGCGGTCGCGGCACCCTGCTCGGCGGCGTGCCCGGCACGCCGGCCGCGAAGGTCGTCGTGATCGGCGGCGGGGTCGCCGGCGAGCACGCGGCCGCGAACGCCCTCGGCCTGGGCGCGGACGTGACCGTGGTCGACCTGTCGCTGCCGCGCCTCCGTGCGCTCGAGTCGCGCTTCGACGGCCGGGTCGCCACGCGGCACTCGTCGCCGTTCGAGATCGCCGCACAGGTGCGCGAGGCCGACCTCGTGATCGGCTCCGTGCTGATCCCGGGGGCGGCGGCGCCGAAGCTCGTCACCGACGAGATGGTCGCGACGATGAAGCCGGGCGCCGTGCTCGTCGACATCGCGATCGACCAGGGCGGCTGCTTCGAGGGGTCGCGGCCGACCACCCACGACGACCCCACCTTCGCCGTGCACGACACGGTCTACTACTGCGTCGCGAACATGCCGGGCGCCGTGCCCGAGACGTCGACGCGCGCCCTGACCAACGCGACGCTGCCGTACGTGGTGGCGGTGGCCGACCAGGGCTGGGAGGCGGCCACGGCGACGGACCCGGCCCTCGCCGCCGGGCTCAACGTCGTCGCCGGCGCGGTCGTCGCGCCGGGCGTCGCCGCCGCGCTCGGGATGCCGCTCGGGGCGCTGCCCGCGCGGGCCTGACTCTGCCGCCCCGAGTGTGAGCCACGCCTCGAACCGCGTTCCGAACCATGAACCGCGAAATAACTCGGTTCATGGTTCGGAACGCGGTTCTTCAGGGGCTGAGGCCGGCGTCGAGGAGGGCAGGGGCGAGCGTCCAGGAGGCGGGACCGACGACACGCCGGAGCGGTTGCGCGAGCCGATCCGGCCTGCCTACACTCGCCTCCTGTTCGAACACGTGTTCGAGAGAGAGGCGACCCCGATGAACATCTCCACGACCCGATCGGCCGTCGCGCTCTGGTTCGTCGACGGCACGCCCGACCGGCTCGTGCACGACGGCACCCGGTGGCGCGTGACGGACACCCCGACCGAGATGTGGCACGAGCCGGCCTTCGTGCCCGCGCTCATCACGCACCCGCCACAGCAGTTCGTGGGGTGGCGGTTCCAGGCCACCGACGGCGTCGGCACGACGCACATGTTCGAGGTGCTCCGCGACGGCGCGGGGCAGTGGGTGCTCGGCCGCGTCTACGACTAAGGACCGATCACCGTCGAGCGCGTCGCCCGGTCAGGCCGAGCCCAGCGTCACTCGAGGCGCTTGCGCTTCTCCACCTCGACCTCGAGGGCGCGCAGGCGGGCCTGCTGCTCGTGGAACTCGATCTCGCGGTCGAGGTCGGCGAGCTGCTCCTCGGTCGTCTTCCGGCGCGGGGCGGTCGGCTGCGACGACCACGAGGAGGCGCGACGTGAGCCCCCGAAGCCGGCGCGCTCCGATCGTCGCGGGTCCCCGAACGAGACGTTCTCGGACGAGCGCCCCCCGAACGACCCCGCCGCACGGGTGGCGCTCCAGTCGTGGCCGACGATGAACCACAGGGCGCTGCCGAGCAGCGGCACGAACACGACGAGCAGGACCCAGACGAGCTTGGGCAGCCCGCGCACCTGCGAGTCATCGCGCGACACGATGTCGACGAGGGCGATCAGGCTGACGGCGAACATCGCCACGGTGAAGAGGACGTACACGGTCGGGAGCCTAGCGATCGCCCTGGCCTCGACGCGAGGGGCCGACGCACCCAGCCCGGGGGTGACCGCAAGGTGCGCGAGCCTCCCCCACAGCGTGTGGAGAAGCATGTGGAAAACGTGTGTCGAGAGCGACTCTTTCGGGGGATAACCGAGGGAAGCTGTGGACTACTGTGTGGAAATTACACGGCTGTAACTTACATACGCGTCTCTGACCAGGGCTTTTGTGACGCTGTCACTTGTGGATAAGTCCACAGGTGCAGCGCCTCCTTCATCCACAGCTGGGCCGTCCGCGCACGGCGGGACGGCGAGACGGCCTCGCGCTGGGCCGTTCAGCGGGCAGCCCGGGAGGAGGGACGGGACCGAGCGCGCGGGGCGGCGGCTCGTTCGGGCGGCCTCGCTCGACGCGCGCTCGGTCGTTCCTGGTGTCTCGGGTCCACCAGGCAGGATGATCCTAGCGGGTGGATACCCGCCAGTATGCAACGGATCCCGGCCCTGCGCGCCGCAGACGACAGCCGTCGCCCGGACGTTAGGGTGACGACATGTCCACGACCGGGAGCGCCCCCACCAAGCGCCCTCCGCGCGCCGAGGTGCGCGAGCGCCTGATCGAGGCGGCGAGCCGGCTCTTCGCGCGCCACGGCGTCCACGCGACGACCCTCGACGATGTGGCCAAGGCGGCCGGGTTCAGCAAGGGCGCGGTCTACTCGAACTTCGACTCCAAGGCCGACCTCGTCGTGACCCTGCTGCGTCGGGAGACGGACGGCGCGCTCCGGGCCCTGCACGAGATGCGCGTGCCCGGCACCGACCTGCCCGATCTTCCCGCGGCGATCCGCGCGGCCTTCGCCCCCTACGGCCCGGGCACGGCCGACGACTTCAGCCTGATGTCCGAGCTCCGCTCGCAGGCGCTCGCCGAGCCGCGCGTCATGGAGGTCTTCGTCGAGCAGCGCCGGGCCGTGCTCGACACGCTGCGCGGCCTCGTCGACCAGGTGTTCCAGGGACGCACGCCCGACGCGACCGGGCTCTCCTCCGACCAGCTGGCGCGCCTCCTCATCACCATCTCGGTCGGCTCCGCCTTCGACGCGCCCGCCACCGGTGACGTCGCGCCCGGCGACCTGATGGGCGACGTCGTCGCGGCGCTGCTGCGCCCCGTGACGGGCGGCTCCCCCGCGGCCTGACCCGTGCCTCCTCGCAGAGGAACGTGCCGACGTGAAGACGACGAACCTCCGCGGAACATCACGGAGGTTCGTCGTCTTCGGGTCGGGTCGTGCCCGACAGGCGCGCGCCCGCGCCGGGCTAGGCCCAGAGGAAGGGCACCACGAACAGCAGCAGCGTCACGACCGGCCCGATGACCACCATCGACAGTCCCCAGAACATGAGGTGGCGGTAGAGGCGCGGCCGCTCCTCCTCGACGCCCGAGGCGACGATGGTCGCGCCCGTCGTGCCGAACGGCGCACAGTCGACCAGCGACGCAGAGATGGCCAGCGCGTAGATGAAGCCGGTCATCTCGAGGCCTCCGCCGGGGATCAGCAGGGGCACGGCGAGCGGGATGAGCGCGCCGAGGATGCCGATCGTCGACGCGAAGGCCGACACGAGCCCGGCGATCACGCAGATCACGAGGGCGGCGAGCAGCGGGGAGTCGACCGAGCGGGCGGCCTCGCCGAGCTGGTCGATGGCGCCGAGGCGGGTCAGGACGCCGACGTAGGTGATGATGCCGCCGAGCAGCAGGATGGTGCCCCAGTCGATGCGGCCGAGCGCCTGGCGGCCCACGTCGGGGTTCACGAAGGCGAGCAGCACGGCGATCGTCAGCGCCACGGCGCCGAGGTTCAGGTCGACGTCGAGCAGCGTGATCGTGAAGAAGCCGACGATCAGCACCGGGATCGAGACGAGCACGAGCAGCTGGTAGCCGCTGAGCTTCTCGGCGGGGGCGTCGTCGAGCGAGACGGCGCCGGTCGAGGAGGCGGCGGTCGCGGTGGCCGTCGAGGTCGCGGAGGCGGTCGTGGCCGAGGAGGCGGCGCCCGCCTGGGCGCGGTCCGCACCGGTGGCGGCGGTGCCGACGGCGCCCTCGCTCGTGGCGACGGTCGTCGCGAGGCCGGAGCCGCCGATCCCGGGGCCGCCGGCGCGGCGACGCGACGAGCCAGGACCCGAGCCCGAGCCGGAGCCGGAGCCGGAACGACCCGAGCCCGCGGCGGCGGCCCCCGCGGCGCGCGTCCGGGCGATCAGCTCGCGCCCGCCGAACAGGAAGAAGGCGACGAGCACGACGAGCGTGTTGATGCCGATCGACAGCCCGAACATCAGCGCGGGGTTGTAGGGGATCCCCGCGGTGCGGGCCACGGTCATCACGGTGATGCCGTTGATGCTCGTCGGGGCGAGCGCGCCGCCGACGATGGCCGAGCTCATGACGATGCCCATCATCGTCGAGTGGATCTTGTGCTTGTGCGCGAGGCTCATCGCGATGGGGACGATCGTGAACGCGGCGTGCGAGGTGCCGAGGCAGGCGACGAGCGTGCCGATGACGAACATCGCCCACGGGATGAGCGCGACGCGATCGCCGATCAGGCGCACCGAGCGGTCGACCAGCCAGTCGATGGTGCCGGTGACCCGCGCGATGCCGAACAGGTACGTGATGCCGAGCAGGATGAGCAGGGCGTCGACGGGGAACCCGCCGAGCACGTCGTCGAGGCTCTCGCCGACGACGAGCACGCCGACCACGAGGGCGGCGACGAGCGCGAGCGCGCCCATGTGGACGTTGCGCACGGCCGAGATCGTGAAGACGGCGACCAGGACGATCAGCGCGATGATCTCGACGCTCACGAGGTCACCTCGATCGGGGCGGGGGCGGGCGGTGTCGGGCTGAGGGGCATCGTCGTCGATCTCCTGTGCGAGGGGTGGGGGTGATGAGGAAGGGAAGGAGGAGCGGGTCAGGCCCCGAGGGCCAGGCCCGTCCGGTACGCGGCCAGCGCGGCGGCGGGCACGTCGGCGAGGTCGTCGAGGCGCACGAGCTCGCCCGGGGCGACGTCGGCCACGAGCCGCGCGCCGCTGAGCAGGTAGTACGGCGCGACGCCGTGGTCGTCGGGATCGACGATGACGGGTGCGGCGCCGGCGATCTCGTGGTGGTGCCCCTCGACGCGGAACGTCGTGCCCGCGGCGAGCGCCGAGCTCGACCGTGCGGCCAGCACCGTGTGCTGCCGGGGCTGGGCGACGGACGACCCGCCGTCGACGGCTGCCGCGATGGTCAGCGGGGTCTCGACGCCCATGAAGTGGTACGGCCAGTAGATGCAGGCGTACCGGCCGTCGCGGCTGACGACGTGGCCCTTGCCTCGCAGGGTCTCCCACGTGACGGGGTCGCCCGTCCGGACGACGACGAAGACGCCGCCGGCGAAGCTGGCCTCGCCGGGCAGGCGGAGCATCGAGAACACGTCGACGCTGCCGGTGCGGCCGATCAGGCCGCCGTCCTCGCGGGTGGCGTAGAGGTCGGCGAGCTCGTGCGGCCGGGCGACGGGGTAGTGCATGCCCTCGACGTCGGCGCGCGCGCCGGTGTAGAGCGACACCACGGTCATCTCGCAGTGGTCGGCCGCGGCGCTGCGCTTGAGCGAGGCGACCTGGGCGGCCCGCGCCTCCACCGTCTCGAGGGGGCTGTCGCCGAGCTCGAGCAGGTCGGCGAGCCCGGGGGCGTGGATGGTCGTGCCGGCCTGGTCGACGACGCCGGTGGCCGGGTCGAAGGCGAGGTCGTACTCGCTCGACTTGCCGAGGGCGACGATGTCGAAGCCGCAGTCGAGCACCCACGCGACGAGGCGCAGCAGGTTCGCGGGCTGGTCGCCGTCGCCGGGCAGGTAGCGGAGGCCGGCGGCGCGGGCCTTGGCGCTGAGGGCGACGCCGGCGACGGACTCGATCTCCTTGCTGACCATGACGACGTGCACGCCGTGGTCGAGGGCCGTGTCGGCGTAGCCGTGGCCGGCCTCGATGCGCCCGGTGGCCTCGACCAGCACGTCGGCGGCGCTCCAGTCGACGGCGGCGCCGTCGGCGATCACGGCGACCTGGCCGGCGGCGAGCGCCGCGGTCGTCTCGGCGACGGTGGAGGGGGTCGCGACGCGGTCGGCGGGGACGCCGAGCTCGTCGAGCATCCGCGTGGTGCCGGCGACGTCGGGATCGACGAGCTGGGTCGCGACCATGTCGTCGAGCCGGCGCAGCTGGTCGAGCAGGGTGCGGCCGTACCCGCCGTTCGCTCCGGTGAGGAGGACGCGGACCGGGGTCTCGCGGGCCTGGGTCGCGCGGCGCGACGTCGAGTGGAGGATCACCGTTGTTCCCGTTCGTTCGAGGTGGCCTGTCGTCCGAGAGGGATCGGTCGGCCGGGGCTTCGTGGGCAACCGTAGCCTGACTTCACAGATTGTCAAAGATCGCACCAAATAGTCACATATGCTGAGATGGCTCCGTCGCGTCCGACGACGGACGACATGTCTCCACCGGAAGGTCCCCATGCTCACAGGTGCCGTCGCCGACGACTTCACAGGAGCCACCGATCTCGCCGCCGCCCTGCACTCGCGCGGGCTGCGGGCCGCCGTCGTGATCGGCGACCGGCCCGTCCCCGACGAGCAGGTGGCCGGGCTCGACGCCGTCGTCGTCGCCCTCAAGTCGCGCACCGCCCCCGTCGAGGAGGCGGTGCGCGCGTCCCTGGGGGCCGCCGACCGCCTCCTCGGCTGGGGTGCCGACCGTTTCTGGCTCAAGTACTGCTCGACCTTCGACTCGACCGACGAGGGCAACATCGGGCCGGTGCTCGACGCGCTCCGCGAGCGCCTCGGCACCGACCGCAGCGTCGTCGTGCCCGCGTTCCCGGGCACCGGCCGCACCGTGCGCGACGGCTCGCTGTGGGTCGGCGACGACCTGCTCGAGGACTCGTCCATGCGGCACCACCCGCTCACGCCCATGACGCGGTCGCGGCTGCGCGACCTGCTCTCGCCGCAGACGCCCGCCACGGTCACCGAGATCGGGCTCGACGTGGTGCGCCGCGGGGCCGACGCGCTGCGGGAGGCGCTCGACGCCGCCCCCGCGGGCTACCTCGTCGTCGACGCCGTCGAGGACAGCGACCTGAGGGCCATCGCGCAGGCGACGGCCGGGCACCGGCTCGTGAGCGGCGGGGCCGGCCTCGCGCTCGGGCTCGACCCGATCACGCCGGGCGCAGCGGGCGCAGCGGACGCAGCCGACACCGCCGGCGCCCCGTTCCCCTCCTTCTCGCGTCGCCGCCTCGTCGTGTGCGGCTCGGCCTCGACCACCACGCAGGCGCAGGTCGCGGCCGCGGCCGCCGCCGGGCACCCGACCCGCAAGGTCGACATCGCGCAGGCGCTCGCCGATCCCGAGGCCGAGACCGCCTCGCTGGCCGAGTGGGTGCGCGGACTCGACGACGCCTCCGTGCCGGTCGTGTACTCGGTCGGCCAGCCGTCGGACGTCGTGCCCGCGGGGGCACTGCCCGCAGGAGGCGCGGGCGCCGTCGTCAGCGCCTCGGAGGTCGTCGAGACGGTCCTGTCGGGCCTCGTGCTCGACCTCGTCGCCGACGGCACGGTCGACCAGGTCGTCGTCGCGGGCGGCGAGACGAGCGGCGCCGTGGTCGGCTCCCTCGGCGTCGGCCTGCTCACGATCGGGCCCCTGCTCGCCCCCGGCGTCTGCTGGAGCGCGGCCACCACCGACGACGGCCGGGAGGTGGCGCTCGTCCTCAAGAGCGGCAACTTCGGCGCGGTCGACCTCTTCTCGAGCGCCTGGGAGGCGCTGGCATGAGCGGCGCCGACGCACGGACGGCGACGCGGACTGCGGAGCCCGGGCGCCTCGAGAGCGCGGCGGAGCACGCGTCGGCAGGCCGCCTCCTCGTGGCCGCCGGTCGCGCCCTCGTCGCAGCCGGGCTGAGCCCCGGCAGCTCGGGCAACGTCAGCGTCCGCGACGGCGACCGCCTGCTGATGACCGGCACCGGCACCCAGCTCGGCGACCTCGCGCCGGACGACCTGTCGGTGCTCGACCTGGCGGGCGCGCACCTCGGCGGCCCCGCGCCGTCGAAGGAGGTGGCGCTGCACCTGGCCATGTACGCCAAGGACCCTGCCCACACCGCCGTCGTCCACGTGCACTCCCCGTCGGCGGTCGCCGTGTCGTGCCTCGAGCCGTGGTCGGCCCACAGCGCCGTCCCGCCCTTGACGCCGTACGCGCTGATGCGGGTCGGCCAGGTGCCGCTGCTGCCGTTCGTCGCCCCCGGCGACCCGGCCATGGGCGCGCTCGTCGGCGACAGCCCGCTGCCGTTCCGGGCCGCGCTGCTGTCGAACCACGGCGCCGTCGTCAGCGGCGAGGACCTCGACCGGGCCGTGCAGAGCACGATCGAGCTCGAGGAGGCGTGCCGCATCGCCCTGCTCACCCAGGGCGCCGCCCGCCGCCTGATCGCGCCGGACCAGGTCCGCGCCATCACGGCCGCGTGGGGGATGCCCTGGACCGGTCCCGCGGACGAGGGCGGCGCCTCCTCGGCTGCGGTCTCGCCCGCCTCCTCGGCCCCTGTCCCGCCCGCCGCCGGCGAGGGCCGCGACAACTAGGCTGGCGCGCGTGTCGACCCCCCTCATCCCCGAGCAGCGCCGCGAGTCGATCGTCGAGCACCTGCAGCGCGAGCGGGTGCTGAGCTACCGGCAGCTGACCGAGCTGCTCGGCGTCAGCCAGATGACGGTGCGCCGCGACGTCGCCGCCCTCGAGGACGCCGGCCGCGTCAGCGCGACCGCCGGCGGCGCGAAGCTCGCCTCGCGCCTGGTCGAGGAGCCGAGCCGAGCCGTCAAGCAGGAGGCGGACGTCGCCGAGAAGGAGGCGATCGCCCGCGAGGCGGCCGCCCTCGTGCACGACCACATGACCGTCTACCTCGACGCGGGCACCACGGTGCAGGCGATGCGCCGGCACCTCGACGACGTCTCCGACCTGACCGTCGTGACGAACGACCTCGCGACCGTGCAGGCGTTCCTCGACCACCCCACGGCCGACCTGATCTGCGTCGGCGGACGCGTCGACCGGGCCAACCAGTCGACGATGGGACGCCTCACCGGCGTCGCCCTCGCCGAGCTGTCGCTCGACCTCGCGTTCGTCTCGTCGAGCTCGTGGGACCTCAGCCACGGCGTCACCACCCCCGTCGAGGCGAAGATCGAGGCCAAGCGGGCGGCCCTCGCGGTCGCGGAGCGGACCGTGCTCGTCGCCGCCAGCTCGAAGTACGGGCGCTTCGGCCGGTACCGCGCGCTGCGGCTCGACGAGCTCGACGGCGTGATCACGGACGACGCCCTCGGCGACGAGGCCGCCGCGGCGCTGCGCGACGCCGGCGTCGACCTGCGCCTCGCCGCCCGCTGACCCTCCCCGGTCGGCATCTGCAGGCACGGGTACCATCGGGACGTGACCAGCCACCCGACCGCCCGCAGCACGCGCCGCCAGCGCGCGGCACGGCAGGCGTTCCCGAAGCGGCTCGTCCTGACGAAGCGCACGTGCGGCACCAACGGCTGGATGAGCCTCTGGGGCAGCAACGCCCACGGCGAGATCGCGGGATGTCCGCCGCCCACGGCGTGACCACGCCCGGGTCGTCGACGACCCGGGCGCACTCCCGTGCCCGCCGTTCCGCGACCCCCTCTGAGAGCAACCGTGTCCCCTGACGTCCCCGACGCCTCCTCGTCCGCCCCCGTCCCGTCGGGCCAGGCGCCGTCCACGCCGGCATCCACGCCAGCGCCGCCCGCGCACGCCCCCGGCCCGCTCGGCCGCGGCGCCCGCCTCGCCCGCTTCGTGAGCCGCGACACGACGGGCGGCCTGCTGCTGCTCGGCGCGACCGTGCTCGCGCTGGTGCTCGCGAACACCCCCGCCGCCGACTGGTACGGCGCCGTCCGCGACACGACGATCGGCCCGGCCGCGCTGCACCTCGACCTCAGCATCGGAGCCTGGGCCGCCGACGGGCTGCTCGCGATCTTCTTCTTCGTCGTCGGCCTCGAGCTGAAGCAGGAGTTCGTGGCGGGCTCGCTCCGCGACCCACGCGCGGCGGCCCTGCCCATCGCCGCGGCGTTCGGCGGCGTCGCCCTGCCCGCCGTGATCTACACGCTCGTCAACCTCGACGCGGGCGGCGACGCCCTGCAGGGGTGGGCCATCCCCGCCGCGACGGACATCGCGTTCGCCGTCGCGGTCATCGCGGTCGTCGGCAAGCGCCTCCCGCCGGCGCTCCGCACGTTCCTGCTCACCCTCGCCGTCGTCGACGACCTGCTCGCGATCTCGATCATCGCCGTCTTCTACACGTCGGGCATCCTGTTCCTCCCGCTGCTGGCGGCGCTCGTCCCGCTCGCCCTCTTCGCGCTGCTCGTCCGCCGCGGCGTCCGCTCGTGGTGGCTGCTCATCCCGCTCGGCGTCGTCGCGTGGGCGCTGGTCCACGCGTCGGGCATCCACGCCACCATCGCGGGCGTCGTCCTCGGGCTGCTCGTCCCGGCGATCGCGACCCGCCGCGCGGGCGTCGACCACACGGGCCCGGACGGCCACGTCGAACGGCACCCGCTGACCCACCACTTCGCCGAGCGCTGGAGCCCGATCTCGTCGGGGGTCGCCGTGCCGATCTTCGCCTTCTTCTCGGCCGGGGTGACAGTCGGCGGCTTCGCCGGTCTCCGTGAGGCGCTGACCGACAGCGTCGCCCTGGGCATCATCCTCGCCCTGGTGCTCGGCAAGTCGATCGGCATCACCCTGTCGTCGCTGCTCGTGACGCGCCTCCCCGGCATCCGGCTCGACCCGAGCCTGCGCTGGCCCGACATCGTCGGCCTCTCGTTCGTCGCCGGCATCGGGTTCACGGTGTCGCTGCTCGTCGGAGAGCTCGCGTTCGGCACCGGCAGCGAGCAGGACGACGTCGTCAAGGTCGGCGTGCTCGTCGGGTCGCTGGTCTCGGCCCTGATCGGCGCCGCCGTCCTCACGGTGCGCGTCCGCCAGCGCGCCCGCGCCGACGCCGAGCGCTAGCGGCCCCGCTCGCCCGTGCCCCGGCGACGAGCACCCCGCAGGAGGCGCGGGCCGGGACGATGAACGACTAGCGTCGGGCAGGTGGACGACGACGACACGACCCCCGCCTCTTCGTGGACCCGTCGACGGTCGTCGATCACCCTGCTCGCCCTCGTGGTCGGCATCTCGCCGTTCGCGACCGACATGTACGTCCCGGCGCTGCCGGCCATCGCCCGCGACCTCGGGACCACGACAGCCGTCGCGCAGCTCAGCCTGACCGCGTTCCTCGTCAGCTTCGCGCTGGGCCAGTTCGTGATCGGCCCGCTCAGCGACGGCATCGGCCGACGCCGGGTGCTGCTGATCGGCACCGCGGTCTTCACCGTCGCCTCCCTCGGCTGTGCCCTGGCGCCCGACGCGACGACTCTGATCGTCGCGCGCGTGCTGCAGGGACTCGGCGGCGCGGCGGGCAGCATCGCGGGGCGGGCGATGGTCGGTGACTCCACGACGGGCACGCGCCGCAGCCGGCTCTTCGCCTCCCTGGCGGTCGTGAACTCGCTCGGACCGGTCGTCGCGCCCCTGGTCGGCGGCGTCGTGCTGACGGTCGCCGCCTGGCGCTCGCTCTTCGTGGTGCTCGCCGTCTTCGGCCTGGCGCTCACGCTGCTGTCGGCCGTGCGGTTCCCCGAGACGCTGCCCGCCGCCTCCCGATCGGGCGCCTCCCTCGGCGCCGCGGGTCGCCGGATGGGCGAGCTGCTGCGGATCCCGCGGTTCCGCTGGTACCTCGTCACGGGCTGTGCCGCGACCATCGGCTTCTTCTCGTACATCTCGACGTCGTCGTTCGTGTTCCAGGAGCAGTACGGCTTCAGCGAGCTCGGCTACACCCTCGTCTTCGCCTCGAACGCGTCGTGCATGATCCTGTCGACGCTGCTCTTCCGGCGGCTGGTGGGGCGCTTCGCCGAGGACTCCCTCTACACGGCAGGCCTCGTCACCTGCACCGCCGGGTCGGCGCTCGTGCTGGTGGGCGCGGCGACCGGCGTCGGTCCCCTGCTGGTCTGGGCGGCGCTCGCGCTCGTCACGGCGGGTTGGGGCTTCGTCATCCCCGGGTCGATCACGCTGACGCAGGCGCTCGGGCACCGCTGGCCCGGATCGGCAGCCGCGCTGCAGGGCGGGCTGCAGTTCGGGCTCGGCGGGCTCGCGACGCCGCTCGCCGGCGCCCTCGGCGGGACCGCACTCGTGATGGGCGGGCTCATGACGGCCTTCGTCGGCGTCGGGCTCGCGGTGCAGCTCGCAGTGCGGACGCCCCGGGGCTGACCACCCCGGGCCGAGCGCTCAGACGGCGGCGGCCCTCGCGATCCGACCGGCGTCGAAGAAGTCCGCGTAGGTGGGCTCCGGCGGCCGGGCCGACCGCATGGGCGGCAGCACCGTGACCGGGCGACGGCGCTTGGGGTACGCGCCGATCGAGGCAGGGTGCACGCGGGGATCCGAGATGTAGAGGCTCATCGTGTCGTCCTTCCTGTGAGGCGGAGGGGGACGGGCGGCCGAGGCCGTGTCGAGCACGAGGACCGCCCTGTCTTGTCCTCCTGAATCTAGGGAGGGCGACGCGTGACCGTCAGGGGCTTGCGCCCCGAACGAGGGGTGCGCTACGGCCGCGACAGGAAGCGCGAACGGGGTACAGGCGGCTGGCGACCCACCATGCCCGAGGCGGAGTACACCGGATCCCGTGACCTCACCGCTCCTCCTCGCCGGCCTCGCCGGCCTGCTGTCCGGCCTCTCGCTCGTCGTGGGCTCGCTCGTCGCCTGGTTCGTGAAGGTGCCCCGCGAGCTGGTCGCCCTCGTGATGGCGTTCGGCGCCGGCGTCCTGATCTCGGCCCTCGCCTTCGACCTCGTCGACGAGGCGACCAGCAGCGGCGGCTTCGTGCCGACGATCTCCGGCTTCGTCGTCGGGGCGGTCGTCTACGTCGTGCTCGACCAGCTGCTCGAGCACGGCGGTTTCCGTCTGAAGCGGCACCGTCGTCGCCACGACCGGAGCGAGCCCGCGGACGACGCCGCGAGCGACAGCCGCGGAGGTCGTGGCCACGGCGGGAGGGCCGCAGCAGCGAGCGGCGGCACGGGTCTCGGCATCGCTCTCGGCGCCCTGCTCGACGGCGTGCCCGAGACTGCCGTGCAGGGCGTCAGCCTCACGGGCGGCGGATCGCTGAGCGTCGCGGTGCTCGTCGCCGTCGTCATCTCGAACTTCCCGGAGGGGATGTCGAGCACCGCCGACCTCAAGGAGTCAGGACGCGGCGCAGGGTACGTGTTCGGGCTCTGGTCGGGCATCGCTGTGGTCTGCGCGCTGTCGGCGGTCGGTGGGTACGCGCTCCTGGGCGGCGTGCCGGAGGGGGCTCAGTCGTTCGTCATGGCGTTCGCGGCAGGGGCGATCCTCGCGATGATCTGCGACACCATGATCCCGGAGGCGTTCCGGAAGGCGCAGACGCTGACCGGGCTGGTGACCGTGCTCGGCTTCGTCGCCAGCTACGCGGTGCACCAGGTCGGCTAGGCGCCCCTGGCCGTCCGCTCGTGCTGCCCGCCGGCGTGCACGGCACCACGGTCGATCGGCTCGGGCAGCATCTGCAGGCCGGTGCCGCTGTTCGCGGCGTTCGAGAGGACCGTCAGCCAGGCCTGGTTGACGACGGGAGGGCGGCTCCCCTCGAACTTGAAGCGGAGGCTGACCGTGGGGTAGATCCAGATCGTGCTGCGACCGTCTCCCGCCGAGGCGGGCTCCTTCCACGAGAAGGCGAAGCTCTCCTGGCGCCGGAGCTTGTTGATGACCACGATCTGCAGGTGCGCGAGGGTGCGGTCGTCCATGTGGATCTCTGCGGTGTTGCCGTCGTAGATCAGGTAGCCCACGGGGTGTCCTCTCGGTGGCGGTGGTTCCCTGCCGAGGCGACGTCCCAGAAGCGTCGACCATGGAGCACCAGTCGGTTCGGCCACGCAGGGATCATGACCCCCACGGCAGTCGGCTGGGGGCCATGATCCCACGACGGGACCGGTGTCGTACAGCCTCGGCCAGGGCTGGCCGGATCAGCCCTGGGCTGCTAGGCGGGGCGCCGACTCGCTCGCCGCGGGTGCGGCACGCTCGAGGATCCGCACGGCCTCGGCCGAGCTGACCACCCAGCTGAGCGTGGCCGTGACGGTCGCCGTCGACTGCTCGCTGATCTCGTTGTCCAGGAAGTTGACGGACACCTTGCTGATCGTCTCGCTCTGCACGGGCACGGTCTTGAGCGCGTCGACGATCGCGCGGTCGTCGTAGGGGAGGTTGGAGATCGCCATGATGTCGGGTCCGATCGGTCTGGTCGCTCGTGGTCGTGGTCGTGGTCGCGTCGCTGCTCGCCCTCGTCGGCGTCGTCGTGGACTTCCGCGCGACCCTGCCGAGACTACGTCGCGACGTCGCTCGGCGACCGGTGCGGTCCCGCTCGGGCCGGGGCGCGGCGCTACGCGGCCAGCGTCACAGACGTGTCGGTCACGCCGGTCGCGGCCGCCGCCTCCTGCGCGACCTGCTCGGCCTCGACGACGACGGAGGACCCGGGATCGGGCGCGGGACCGGGGTCGGACAGCTCGAGCCCCGCCGCGACGGCGCTCGCCCAGCCGCGGTGCATCGCGCTGAACGAGAAGGCCCGGCGCAGGGTCGTGCCGCCGAGGTCCCAGGAGGGGAAGCCCACGAACTCGACGCCGGCGAACTGGGCGGCGACCTGGCGCAGGGCGTCGTCGACGCGCCTCAGCTGCGAGCCGATCAGGCGGGCGGCGGCGGGGGAGAGCCCCTGGAACTGCGTCATGGGCGGCAGCCCCGCCAGCAGCACGGGCACCTCCCGGCCCGCGGCCGAGCGGACGCGTGCGACGAGACGACCGGCGGAGGCGACGATGTCCTCGCTCGCGGTGAGCTGGAGCACGTCGGGCACTCCGAGGGCGACGACCACGGCGTCCGCGTCGGCCGCAGCTGCGCCGAGCCGGGGGTGGTGCGCGGCTCGGCGGACGGTCATCAGGGGGTCGGCGATCGTCTTCCAGGAGCAGCCCCGACCGGTCCGGCCGGACCAGGCGCCCCCGAGCTGAGCCGGGAACGCCATGCCGTGCAGGAGGACTCCGTACCCCGACGCGGCCAGGTCGCCGACGACGAGGAGGCGGGCTGCGTCCGGGCCCGGCACGGATGCGACGGCCTCGTCCCGGGGGAACGGCGCCCGGCGGATCTTGACGCCGAGCACGCCGAGGTGCAGGGCGAGGTAGGGGCGGGCGAACGCGAGCAGGGTCGCTGCTGTGCGGTCTCGGAGGGTGGTCATGGGCCGTCCTGGCGGTGGTGCCGGGATCCGTCCCGGTCGGGTGGCGCGGTGGCGCTCGCCGACGGTACATGCAGCCGCATCTAGGGCGCCAGCGCCGACCGCTGCCGTTGCGCCTTGCGGACAGACCGAGCGGTCTGCCTCGGCGCGACTGCTCAGCACGGCTCCGACCCGGCCGGCCCGGCCGACCGGGCACCCCGGAGTGGACGACGGACCCCGACATGACGGGGTGCGTCGTCCACTTCGAGGTGCACGAGGAGGAGCGGGTCAGCTGCCGGTGGCGGACTCGCCGGCGGGGGCAGACGGAGCGTCCGTCGGCGGGGCGGGCGCGTCGGTCGGCGGCGTGGGGCGGTCGCCGCTGCCCGAGCCCTCCTCGCCGGGGGTCGGAGCGTCGGCCGGCGGGGAGGGCGGCGTCGGGCGCTCGGCCCCGTCGGCACCCTTCGCGCCCGGCCCGGGTGCGTCACCCGGCGCGGGTGCGGCCGGGCCGCCCTCGACAGCGGCGCCCGGCGCGCAGCCGGGGCCGCCCGCGAGCGGGTCGGCCGGTGCGTCGCCGTCGGCCTCGTCGCCCTTCGCACCCGGCGCGGCGGGCGTCGGCGACCCCGAGGCGTCCGAGCCGGGGGCCGCGGGGCCGGTCTCGTCCGCGGAGTCCGTGCCGCCTCCTGCGTCCGAGCTCGCGCTGGGGCTCGGCGACGCGCTCGACGTCGCCGCCGTCAGCGTGCTCGCGCCGCCGCCCGACGACGCCACCGCCGCCGTGCCGCCGACGAGCGCGAGCCCGACCGCGGCGACGCCGAGGCCGATCCCGAGCCGCTTCGTCACCCGTCGGCGCGGAGCGGCGGGCACGCCCTGCTCCGACGCGACGCGGGGCGAGAGGGGCAGCTCGCGGGTCGTGTCGTCGGCGGTCGAGTCCTGCCGCGGGGCGCCGAAGGCGTCGCGCTGGTCGCGGTGACGATCGCCGTCGCCGGCGCCGCTGCCGTCGCGGCCCAGGTCGCCGTCGCGGTCGAAGGGGTTCTGCTGGTCGTTCATGTCGTCTCCTGACGAAGGGGGTGATGGTGACGCGGACCGGTCGTCCGCCGCTGTGACCAACCTCGGGAGCGCACCTGAAGCCGCGCTTAAGCCGCCGGGGCGTCCAGCGCTTCCATAGGCGACGGGCGGCGGCGGCGCATCTCGGCCCCGTACCGTCCAGCCGGTGATCTCCACCGCCCGCGTCCTCGTGATCGACGACGACCCTGCCCTGCTCTCGTCCGTCGTCGCCGCCCTCGGCGCGGAGGGCTTCGCCGTGAAGGGGCTGCCCGACGGCTCCGAGCTGGCGGAGGCGCTGCGCGCGTTCGTGCCCGACCTCGTCGTCCTCGACTGGATGCTGCCGGGGGCGAGCGGCATCCGCCTCGCGGCGACGGTCCGCAAGAGCAGCGACGCGGCCGTCGTCATGCTGACCGCGCGCGACGAGCTGGACGACCGCCTCCGCGGCTTCGCCGAGGGCGTCGACGACTACGTGGTCAAGCCGTTCTCGGTCGCCGAGCTGCTCGCCCGGATCGGCGCCGTGCTGCGCCGCCGCGGCCGCATCCCCGCGGTCATCGAGGTGGCCGACCTGGTCGTCGATCCGGAGGCGGCGGTCACCACCCGCTCCGGGGTCGCGCTCGACCTCACCGCGACCGAGCAGCGCCTGCTGACGTTCCTCGCCGAGAGCCGGGGCCGCACCGTCTCGAAGACACAGATCCTCACGCAGGTGTGGGGCTACGACGACTACGACCCGAACCTCGTCGAGGTGCACCTCAGCTCGCTGCGCAAGAAGATGGAGCGGCAGGGGCCGCGGCTCATCCACACCGTACGCGGCCTCGGCTACCGGATGAGCGCGTGATGCGGGTGCCCGCCGGGGCCGCCGCAGCTGCTGTCCCGTCGTGTTCCGAGCATCGCGTCGCGCCGTGACAGGACGGGACGCTCGTAACAGGACGGGACACGACTCCGCGCGACGAGGCTCAGCGCGTCACGAGACCGCGCAGCCCGACGGGCCGCGGCTCCGCACCGGGTCGCTGCGCGCGCGCACCGTCGTCGCCGTGCTCGTGCTGCTCGCCCTGCTGCTCGCCGGGCTGGCCGTCGCGGTCGAGGCGACGCTGGGCCAGCGGCTCCGCGCCCAGGTCGAGGACCGCCTCCGCGACCGCGCCTCGGCCGCCGCCGCGCTCGTCGGCACCGTCGACGGCGACGACCTCGCCGACCGGCTGTCGGCGCAGGGCCTGTCCGTCGTGATCCGGGACGCCGACGGCGGCGCGATCGTCGCCGGGCCCTCCCCCGACGAGCTGCGCGAGGGCCCGCCCGCGCTCGGGGACGGGGACGGCCTGCCGGCCGGACCGGGCAGGGACGCAGGAGGCGCGGGCACCGGCACGCCGACCGGCGACGCCACCGCAGGCCCCGCGGCCCCGGGAGAGGAGGCGACGGGCGCCTCCTCGGATGCGGGTGCAGCCGACGACACCGCGGCCGACGCCGTCACGGTGACCGCCTCGGACGTCACGGCCGACGACGAGGTGACGACGCTGGTCAGCGAGCTGAGCGACGGGTCGACGATCACTCTGACGGCCGACTCGAGCTCGGTCGGCCAGACGCTGACGCAGCTGCGCTGGGTGATGCTCGGGGCGTCGGGCGTGTTCCTCATCGTGGCCGCCGCAGGGCTCGTGCTCGTGGTGCGCGCGACCCTGCGTCCGCTCGACCGGATGACCGCCGTGGCGCGCTCCATCGCCCACGGCGACCGGGGTCGGCGGCTGCGTCCCGCGAAGGAGTCCACCGAGATCGGCCGCGTCGCCACGGCGTTCGACGAGATGCTCGACGGGGTCGAGGGCGCCGAGCGGACCGCGCTCGAGGCCGAGCGGACGGCACTGGCCGCGGAGCGCACCGCGCTGGAGGCCGAGCAGAGGGTGCGCGCGTTCGTGTCCGACGCGGCGCACGAGCTGCGCACGCCCGTCGCCGGGATGCGCGCCGCCGCCGACACGCTGGTCCGCTCGTCGGCCGACGTCGGGCCCGACGAGCGCGAGCGGCTGGCCGTCCACGTCGTCCGGGAGGCCGCCCGCGCGTCGCGCCTGATCGACGACATGCTGCTGATGGCCCGCGTCGACCGCGGACTCGAGCTCGACGTCGCGCCCGTCGACGTGGAGGCGCTGGTCGCCTCGGTCGTGGAGGGGCAGCGGCTGCGTCGGCCCGGGCTGGAGCTGCGGGTCGAGGTGCGGGGGGCTGGCGCCGGTGCCGGTCCTGGCGCTCTGGTCGTCCTGGGCGATGCCGGTCGGCTGGCGCAGGTGCTCGGCAACCTCGTCGACAACGCTGCGCGGGCGACGCACGGGACGGGCACGGTCGTGCTGACGGTCGAGTGCTCGTCGTCGGAGGCGGCCGCCGTGCTCATCGCCGACGACGGCCCCGGCGTGCCGGAGGCCGACCGCGAGCGCGTCTTCGACCGGCTGGTCCGGCTCGACGCGGCCCGGCGGACGGGCGACGGAGGCGCCGGCCTCGGCCTGCCCATCGCCCGCGGCATCGCACGGGCGCACGGCGGCGACCTCGTCTGCGAGCCCGGAGGCGCGGCCGCGAGCGGCGCCGTCTTCCGGCTGACGCTCCCCCTGCCTCGCTGACGCCCGCCCGCCCGCCCGCCCGCGCACACGTCACACCCCCGAACGAGCAGCACACCCCCGAATTCAGGGGTGTGCTGCTCGTCCGGGGGCGCGAGACGGCAGACGCGTCGGGCCGGGCCGGGCCGGCGAGCGCTAGGGCCGGGGGCGGTCGAAGCGCGCGCCGCCCGGCTTCGGGCCGAGGATCGCGAGGACGGTGAGCGCGATGCCGCCGAGGTACGGGAACAGGTTGATCAGCAGCAGCCACCCGCTCAGGTCGACGTCGTGCAGCCGTCGGACCCCGATCGAGAGGTACGGGACGATCGTCCCGAAGAACAGGACCGTGAAGACCAAGGCGAAGGGGTAGAAGCCCGGCCCCGGGTCGGACGAGCCGTCGGCGTGGACCTCCATGCCGGGCAGCGCCGCCAGCAGCGAGAGCAGGCCGAGGCCGAACCAGACGACGACCGTGGCGAGCGCCACCCACCAGTACTCGCTCCGGCTCGCGCGGCCGCTGAAGTCGGCGTACTTGCGGAAGAACCGCTTGACCGAGTCGATGGGCCCGGCGCCGTACAGCGGCGCCAGAGCGGCACGGAGCCGTCGGCGAGGCGCGGGGACACCCCAGGAGGCGCGCCGAACGGCTGCTGCTGGCCGTACGACTGTTGGGCGTGCGGCTGCTGGCCGTACGACTGTTGGGCGAACGGCTGCTGGGCGTAGGGCTGCGCGCCGTAGGGCTCTTGCGGCTGCCCGTAGGGCGGCTGACCCGACTGCGCCTGCCCGTAGGGCGGCTGACCAGACGGCTGCTGCCCGTAGGGCTGCTGACCAGATGGCTGCTGGCCGTACGGAGGCTGCGCCTGCCCGTAGGGCTGCGGCTGCTGCCCCTCGGCCCGGCCCTGCTCGTCGTCTCGTGCGTCGCTCATGTCGTCCCCCTCGATCCGTCGCCCCTCGCGACCTGCCCAGGCTAGCGGCAGCCGACCACCGCGAGAGCGACCCCGAGCCCTGGCGAGGGCGGGTGTCCCGGGCCGAGGGCGGGTCGTGCGCGACCCGCCCTCGAGCCAGGAGACCCGCCCTCGGCGACGCGCGCCGCGCCTCCTACAGCTCGCGGGCGTAGCAGACCGACTCGGCGCTGCCGACGTAGGCCCCGAACAGCGCGACCTCGTCGTACCCCTCGCGGGCGTAGAAGCGGATCGCGTCGGGCTGTCTGGTGCCCGTCTCGAGGACGACGCGGCGAGCGCCGAGGCCGCGCGCCTCCTCCTCGAGGGCCCGGAGCACCGCGACGGCCACCCCCGAGCCGCGGGCGGTCGGATCGACGAACATCCGCTTCACCTCGACCGAGCCGGGCCCGGCGACGTCGTCGGGCAGCGGGCGGAGCCCTCCGCACGCGACCGCGGCACCGGAGGCGGTGCGTGCGACGACGAAGACGGGCACGTCCGAGGCGCTGGGCGGCGTGCCCGGCTCGTGGTCGTCGCTCCCGTAGCGCTCGTCGAGCTCGCGGCGCTGGGCCCGGCGCAGCTCGTCGGCCTCGGGGTGGTCGTAGGGGACGACCTCGATCTGCCAGGTCATGTGCGGCTCCTCTCGCGGACGCCTTCTCGTCCGGCATCCGTAGCAAGCGTTACGGTAACAGATGCTACGGTCTGGGGGTGCCCCGCCTCCGCGACGACGACGCCCGACGCCTCCAGCTCTCCGAGGCGGTCTTCGCGACGCTCGCCGAGCTCGGACCGGGCGGCCTCACCCTGCGCGCTGTCGCCGAGCGGGCCGGCTGCACGACCGGGCTGGTGCTGCACACCTTCCGCGACAAGCAGGCGCTGCTGCTGCACGCGCGCGACGTGCTCCACGAGCGGTCGCGGCTCCGTGCCGAGCGCCTCGAGGCCGAGGCCGACGCCGACGCCGACGCCGACACCGTGGCCGACCCCGACCCCGCCGCCGCCGTGCGCGCCGTGGCGAGTGCCTCCCTGCCGACCGACGCCGAGGGGCTCGCCGAGGCCCGCGTGTGGGTGGGCTTCGTCGCCGCGGCGCTGAGCGACCCCGTGCTCGCGGAACGCCACTCCGCCGCGAACCGGTCATTCGTCGCCCGGCTATCGCGCCTCCTCGAGGCCGCCCGGGGCCCGGACGGCACCGATGTCGACGGCGACGCCGGCACCCGCGACCCCGACGGAGCCGCGGACGCAGCCACGCGGGCGTCGGCGCTGGTCGCCGCGATCGAGGGCATCGCCACCCTCACGGCCGGGGACCCGGCCGCCTGGCCGGCGGAGCGACAGCACGCGGCCCTCGCCGTCACACTGACGGCCGTGCTCACCCCCGCCTGAGCCCGGCCGCGCTCACCGGCGCACGACGTCCGTGCTCGACCGCCACGCCTCGAGGCCGCGCCCCACCCGCGAGCGCACCCGTCCGCCTCGCCCGTGCAGCACCAGGGCCACGCCGAGTAGCAGCGACAGCACCGGGGGCAGCAGGTACAGGCGGGTGACGATCACGAGCAGGCCCAGCGTCGACGACGGGACGAACGGGAGCAGCGTGAAGAACACCGCGGCGGCCACCACGGCGACGAGGGCGCGTCGCGGCCACGGCTCGAGGAGGCGCCGGCGGACCACGACGACGACGGCCGCGACCGCGAGCCCGACCGCCACGAGCCGCACCACGCTGAGCGCCGTGCCGAGCGTCAGGGCCCCTACGGACGCCGACGTCGCCAGGTCGCGCAGGAGGGACGACAGCGCCTGGTCGACCACGTCGGGCACGAACAGCAGGACTACGCCCGTCGACGCGAGGGCCGAGACCCGCCCGAGCCCGGTCTCGCCGCGGACCCCGACGACCAGCAGCACCGCGCCCGCGAGCGCGAGCAGCGGCCCCGCGGTGCTCAGCAGCGAGGGGACGGCGACCAGGTCGACGAAGGCGAGCACCGCCGCCAGCCCCACGAGCACGCCTGCCACCAGGGTCGTGCGGGTCGAGCCCGTCATGGCGCTGGACGCGCTCGGCACGCCAGGCACGTCCGGCACGCCCGAGGTGCGCTGGGCGCTCACGCGAACGCCCGCAGCTGCTCGACGACGAGGTCCGGCCGAGTCACGAAGGGGTGGTGCCCGGTGGGCAGCTCGACCGACCGGGTCGCCCGGGCGGCGTGCTCGCGCTGGAGCCCGACCGAGGTGCTGCGGTCGTCCGCGCAGACGAGGTAGGTGGAGTCGACGCCCTGCCAGCCGGCCCGGGTGGTGGGCGTCATGAAGGAGGCGGCGTCCTGCGGCACGACCCGGCTGAAGGCCTCGCGCTGCTGCTCGGGCGTGCCGTCCTGCAGGAACCGGGCGCCGAACCACGGGGCGTCGAGTTCGCCGACCAGCCCGAGCCGCCCCGCGCCGGCGTCGCCGAGGGGCACCGGGTCCGTCTCGCCGCCCATCACGGCGCCCTGCGACAGCCCGACGTCGGGCAGGTACGACGAGACCAGCAGGAGGTGCGCCACGGCCGGGTGAGCACCGGCCTCGGCCACGACGGTGCCGCCGTACGAGTGCGCGACGACGATCACCTCGCCAGGCCCGCTCGCCTCGTCGAGGGCGCGGCGCAGGGCGGCGGCGTCGGCGACGAGGCCGGTGGTCGTGCCGTCGGCAGCGTCGGAGCCGGCCCGCACGTCGTCGCGGCCGTCGGCCGGACGCTCGCCGCACGAGGGCAAGGCGACGGAGCGGCTCCGGATGCCGGTCTCCGCCTCCGTCAGCTCGGCGGTCGGCCGCCACCACCACCGGCCGTCGCGCACCAGGGCGCCGTGCACGAAGAGGATGTCCATGGTGGTCCTTCCGGGGAGGCGGAGCAGCTGCGGCCGCGTCGTCCGGGGACGACGACGGCCTGGCTCGAACCTACGGGAGACCGGCGAGGCCGCGGTAGTGCCCCGGCACACCGGACACGGTGCGGCCGAGCAGCGAAGCGACGAGGCGGAAGTGGAGCGAGTGACGGGAATCGAACCCGCGCTACCAGCTTGGGAAGCTGGAGTTCTACCATTGAACTACACTCGCGCAGCCGTCAGGAGGCGGCGGGCCCGCTCAGGAGCGGGGTGTCCCCACTATAGCGAACAGCGCCTCCTCGTCTCGTGCAGCGCCTCCGCCGCGGGGCTCGTGCAGGATCGGGCCGTGTCCCCCGATGAGCAGACGGGGTACGCGGTTGTCAAGGGCCTGACGCCGGGCGTGCCCCCTGCCTAACGTGGACCGTCCCACTGCTGGCGATCAGGGCGCCGGCAGGCGACACCCCGAGGACGCACCATGGACAACTCCGCCGGCACGACGAGCTCCGACCTGTCCGACCGCACCCGTCTCCGACCCGTCGGCCGCCGCTCGCGGCCCCGGTCGTGGCGCCTCCCCTCCGCGCACGAGCAGGTCGCGGCCCGCCGGAGCCCGTGCCTCGACGACCTCGTCGGCGGCAGCCGGGTCCCGGAGGGGTCCTGACGTGGACGCACACCCCGCCTCCACGACGCAGCAGCTCGATCGCGTCCCCCTCACCGACGTCAGCGAGGTTCACCTGCACATGATCGACGACGGCCAGTGGCGCGTGCTCGACCGTCGCCTGCCCGACGACGACATCGCGGCGCTGCTCGGCTTCGTCGAGCGCGTGGGCCCCGGCTACCAGGCGACCCTGATCGGGCACCCGCTCGAGAAGCACGCGTGCGACGACCTGCTCGCCGTCTGCGCGTGCTTCGTCGCGGGCCCGTGACCAGCCCTGCGCCCGACCAGGGCACGACCTCCTGTGAATGCGGACGCCGCGCCGCCCGCCGCCGTACGGTCGCCCCATGATCACGAAGAAGACGCTGTTCCCCCTCGCCGCCCTCCTGCTGCTGCCGCTGACGGGCTGCACCGGCGGCGCCCAGGTCGTCGACCCGGCCGGCGACGTGCCCGGCAGCGAGAAGACGGCGACCAGCCCGGCCCAGTCGAACCAGGTCGACTGCACCCGCGTGCTCGACAGCGCGCTGAACGCCCTCGGCGACGAGGTCGACGACGACGTGCTGCTCGCCTACGCCCGCGAAGACGACGGCACCTGGTACGTCGCCGCCCCCGTCGGCGAGAACAACGTGCTGAGCGACACGGTCGGCCTGTGGACCACGACCGGGGACGTCGAGTCCGACGAGTTCGACGGCACCTTCGAGTCGGTGAACGAGGACGCGCAGTCGTCGTCGACCTGGCCCGTCTCGTCCGACGCGTCGGCCGAGCAGTCCGACGCCGGCCAGCAGGCGCTCAGCTGCATCGCCGACGCGGGCGAGACCGCGCGCTAGCAGGCGGAAACCCGATCTGCCGCACCCCCTACCGTGCACTGCACCCCGATCTCAGGGGTGCGCTGCACCGTAGGGGGTGTGGTGTGCGAGGGGCGAGCGCAGGAGGCGCGGGCCGGCCCTCGCAGGCCGGCCCGCGCCTCCTGGGTTGCACGTCGCGCACCCGCGGCGCAAGCCCCTCGCGCAGAACGGCCCTCGCGCTCCGAGCAGGACGACGATCGACGGCGCACCGCCGTGACCGAGCGGGTGCACCGCTGACAGCCGGAGGACATCGATGTCGAGACCTGCCCCCACCGATGCCGCACCCGCCGCTCCCGACGGAGAACCGGGGACGGGCACCGCGCTGAAGCGTGCCATCACCGGCCCGCTGCTCTACCTCTTCATCCTCGGCGACGTGCTCGGGGCGGGCATCTACGCGCTGATGGGCACGCTGTCCGCGGAGGTGGGGGGTGCGCTCTGGGCTCCCCTGCTGCTGGCGCTGCTGCTCGCGCTGCTGACCGCCGGCTCGTACGCCGAGTTGGTGACGAAGTACCCCAAGGCCGGCGGAGCCGCCATCTTCGCCGAGCGGGCGTACAAGGCGCCGCTCGTGTCGTTCCTCGTCGGCTTCAGCATGCTGGCCGCGGGCGTCACCAGCGCGGCCGGCCTCTCGCTCGCCTTCGCGGGCGACTACCTCGGCACCTTCGTCGACCTGCCGGCGGTGCCCACGGCGATCGCGTTCCTCGCGCTCGTCGCCTGCCTCAACGCCCGGGGCATCAGCGAGTCACTCAAGGGCAACGTCGTCATGACCGTGATCGAGGTGAGCGGCCTCGTCGTCGTGATCGCCGTGGTGGCGATCATGCTCGGCGGCGGCCGCGGCGACGTCGGCCGCGTCGGCGAGTTCCCCGTCGACGCGAACCCGGCGATCGCGACCCTCGGCGCCGCGATCATCGCCTACTACTCGTTCGTCGGGTTCGAGACGAGCGCCAACGTCGCCGAGGAGGTGCGCGACCCCAGCCGCGTCTACCCCCGCGCCCTGTTCGCCTCGCTCGCCACCGCGGGCGTGGTCTACGTGCTCGTCGGGCTCGCCAGCTCGATCGCCCTGCCCGCCGAGGAGCTCAGCGACTCGACCGGCCCCCTGCTCGCCGTCGTCTCGGCGTCCGGCGTCGGCGTGCCCGAGTGGATCTTCAGCCTGCTCGCGCTCGTGGCCGTCGCCAACGGCGCGCTGCTCACGATGATCATGGCGAGCCGCGTCACCTACGGCATGGCCGACCAGGGGCTGCTGCCCCGCCCGCTCGCGGCCGTCCTGCCGCGTCGCCGCACCCCGTGGGCCGCCATCCTCGTCACGACCGCCGTGGCGATGGTCCTGACCACGGTGGGCGACATCAGCGTGCTGGCCGAGACGGTCGTGCTGCTGCTGCTCTTCGTCTTCATCAGCACGAACATCGCCGTGCTCGTGCTGCGCCGCGACCGGGTGGAGCACTCGCACTTCAGGGTCTGGACCGCCGTGCCCGTGCTGGGCACCGCCTCCTGCGTGCTGCTGCTCACCCAGCAGAGCGCCCAGGTGTGGCTCTTCGGGGCGGTCCTGCTCGCCGTCGGCACGGTGCTGTTCTTCGTCGCCCGTGCCGGGTCGCGTCGCGGCTCGCGCGCCGACGCCGACGCTGCGGAGTAGACGGAGACCACCGCCGGCCGGCCGGCCGCCTCGACCACCCACCGCCACCGCCGCCACCACCACCCAGGGCCCCGGAGCCCCGGAGCCCCGACCAGAGGAGCAGCCATGCGAGAACTGAAGATCGTCGAGGCGCTGAGCGCCGTCGAGAACGCCGCACAGCTCGACCCCGTCATCGACGCGGTGGCCGGTGTCGTGGACGCCGTCGTCCAGCCCCGCGCCCTCAAGGACCTGCTGCACGGCGTCCCTGCAGGGCACCCCCTGCACCCGGTGCTGGTGCTCGTGCCGACCGGCGCGTGGATCAGCTCGGCGGTGCTCGACTTCATGCCCGGCCAGGAGAAGGCGTCGCGAGCGCTGGTCGGCGTCGGTGTGATGGCCGTCGCCCCCGCCGCCCTCGCGGGCTTCGTCGACTGGGCCGCGTCGCACGAGCAGCAGAAGCGCACCGGCCTCGTGCACTCGGTCGCGAACCTCGTGGCGACGGGCCTCTACGGCGCCTCGTACCTCCAGCGGGTGCGGGGGAAGCAGGCGAGCGCCAGGCTCCTCGGCCTCGCGGGCCTCGGCGCCGTCGGCCTCGGCGGCTTCATCGGCGGACACCTCGCCTACCGCCAGGCCGTCGGCGCGAACCACGCGGAGGACGTGCCGCACCTCGTCAGCCCCGGCTGGCACGCCGTCACCCGGCTCGACGCCCTGCCCGAGGGCGAGCTCACCGGGCTCGAGCTCGACGGCCAGCCGCTCGTCGCCCTGCGGCGCGGCGACGAGGTCGAGGTGCTCTCGAGCGTCTGCAGCCACCTCTCGGGACCGCTCTCGCAGGGCGAGGTCGTGCTCGACGCGGGCCGCCCCGGCGAGGCCTGCGTGTCGTGCCCGTGGCACGACAGCGTCTTCTCGATGCGCACCGGCCAGGTCGTGCACGGTCCGGCCACGTCCCCGCAGCCCGTCTTCGAGACGCGCGTCGTCGACGGCGCCGTCGAGGTGCGACTGCCGAACGCCGGCTGACCCGAGGAGGCGCCGCACCCGCTCCTGGAGCACCCGCAGGAGGCGTCGGCTCGGCCCACTAGGGCACCCGCAGGAGGCGCGTCAAGGGTCGGACGCGACCCCCGGCCGCTGATTCGGTGGAGCCATGAGACGACTGCACTACGCGGGCGGCTACATGCTGCTCGGCGACACCACCTGCAAGGCCGTGCTGCGGTACGCACGAGCGCTCGCCCGGTCCGGCACCTCCGACGTCGTGTCCGTCCCGGTCGTGACCGAGGGCGGCAGCCGCGCCTACGCCCACCTGCTGATCGGCCCGGCCAGCCAGGTCTTCTCGACCCCCGTCGAGAACGGCACGGAGGAGCGAGAGGACGACGAGGTCATCCGCGAGCTCGAGGAGGCGACCCTGCGGCTCCAGCCCGGCCGCCCCTCCTGGCCGGAGGAGATGGCCGACATCCCCGACCTGGACTTCGACGGCTACGACTTCGACGCCGCCCACGACTCGGGCGCGGACGACGAGGACGAGCCGCAGCTGAGCGCCCACACGCACGGGTCGGAGGGGGCCTCGTAGGCTGCCCGTGCGCAGGTTGAGTCGCTTCCGCTCAACTTCGTACCGAGACGGGAATGCGACGGGGCCTCCTGCGTTGACTTGAGTCGTACGCACTCAAGTTCACCCAGGAGGTCCCGTGCCTGCACAGTTCGGCTCCGGCAGCAGCGACTCGTTCGACGAGTTCCTCGCCCGCCTCATGAACGGCGCCCGGTCGTCACAGCCCGGCCGTCCGGTCGACATCTCGCGGCTGCTCAGCAGCAGCGCCCACGGCGTCGTCACCCGCGCCGGCGAGTTCGCCACCAGCCACGGGCACGCCGAGGTCGACTCGCTGCACGTGCTCAGGGTGCTGCTCGACGAGTCGCCCGCCGCGGACGTGGTCCGCCACTCCGGCGCCGACCGCGACGCGCTGCTGCGCGCCGTCGACAGCCGCCTCCCCGGCCCCTCGTCGGACACCCCCAGCACCGCGTCGCTGACGCCGGCGGCCCAGCGCGTGCTGCTGCAGGCCGCGCAGGCCGCCCGCGCGTTCGGCTCGACCTACGTCGATCCCGAGCACCTCTTCTTCTCGCTCGTCGTCGACCAGCAGTCGGCCGCCGGCCAGCTGCTCGCCGCCGCGGGCGTCACCCCGCAGGCGCTCCAGGCGTTCGTGCGCGACGGGTCGCCGACCGGCGACGCCGCGGGCACGAGCGGCGCGAGCCACGCGGGCGGCACCCAGGCGAGCACGCAGGCGACAGGCGAGGCAGGCGCGACCGGCACCTCCTCGACGCCGACCCTCGACCAGTACGGCAGCGACCTCACGGCCCGTGCCCGCCGGGGCGAGATCGACCCCGTCATCGGCCGCGCCGACGAGATCGAGCAGGCCGTCGAGATCCTGCTGCGCCGCACGAAGAACAACCCCGTGCTGATCGGCGAGCCCGGCGTCGGCAAGACCGCGATCGTCGAGGGCCTCGCGCAGCGCATCGTCGACGGCGACGTCCCCGAGCTGCTGCAGGGCAAGCGCGTCGTCGCCCTCGACCTGCCCGGCATGCTCAGCGGCACCCGCTACCGCGGCGACTTCGAGGAGCGCCTGACCACGGTCGTCGACGAGATCGCCGCGCACCGCGACGAGCTGATCGTGTTCCTCGACGAGATCCACACGGTCGTCGGGGCAGGAGGCGGCGGCGACGGCGCGATGGACGCCGGCGACATCCTCAAGCCCCGCCTCGCCCGGGGCGACCTGCACCTCGTGGGGGCGACCACGCTCAAGGAGTACCGCACCATCGAGAAGGACGCCGCCCTCGAGCGCCGCTTCCAGCCCGTGCAGGTGCCCGAGCCGGGCGTCGACGACGCGGTCGCGATCCTCGCCGGGCTGGCCCCGCGCTACGAAGCTCACCACGGCGTCACCTACAGCCCGGAGTCGCTGCGCGCGGCCGTCGAGCTGTCGGCACGCTACGTCGGCGACCGGTTCCTGCCCGACAAGGCGATCGACCTGATCGACCAGGCCGGCGCCCGTCGCCGGCTCCGTCTCGGCGGTGTCGCTCGCGTCGACGTCGCGGCGCTCCGGGCCCAGCTCGCCGAGCTCGAGTCGTCCAAGCACGCCGCGGTCGCCGCGGAGCGCTACGAGGAGGCCTCGCAGGTCCGCGACGAGCTCGAGGTCGTGCAGGCGCGCCTCGACGCCGCAGCCGGCCACCCCGACGTCGAGACCTCCCCGGAGGCGCCGGGCACCGAGATCACCGAGGCGGACGTCGCCGAGATGGTCTCCCGCGCCACCGGCATCCCCGCGTCGCGGCTCAGCGAGGGCGACCGGGCGCGGCTCGCCCTGCTCGAGCAGGAGCTGCACGCGCGGGTCGTGGGCCAGGACGACGCGGTGACCTCGGTCGCCCGGGCAGTCCGCCGAAGCCGCACCGGCCTCGGCGACCCGCACCGCCCGACCGGGTCGTTCCTGTTCCTCGGGCCGACCGGCGTGGGCAAGACGGAGCTCGCCAAGGCGCTGGCGGAGTCCGTGTTCGGCGACGAGCAGGCCATGATCCGCTTCGACATGAGCGAGTTCGGCGAGCGGCACACCGTGAGCCGCCTGGTCGGGAGCCCTCCCGGGTACGTCGGCTACGACGAGGCCGGCCAGCTGACCGAGCGCGTCCGTCGGCACCCGTGGTCGGTGATCCTCTTCGACGAGATCGAGAAGGCGCACCCCGACGTCTTCACCCTGCTGCTGCAGGTGCTCGACGACGGGCGGCTCACCGACGGCCAGGGCCGGACCGTCGACTTCCGCAACACGGTCGTCGTGATGACGTCGAACCTCGGGTCGGAGTTCCTGGCGTCGCGCGGCGGCGCGCTCGGCTTCACGCCGGCCGGGCCGGTCGGGTCGGACGCCGCGGCCGGGAACGGCTTCGGGTCGGAGAAGGCGCTGCGCGACCGCGTCATGGGCAAGCTCCGCGAGGCGATGCGACCGGAGTTCCTCAACCGGATCGACGAGATCGTGCTGTTCCGCAAGCTCGACAGGGAGCAGCTGCGCGAGATCGTCGGGCTGCTGCTCGGCGCGACCGCCGGCCGGCTGGCTGCGCAGGGCGTCGTGCTCGACGTCGACGCGGCGGCGACGGACTGGATCGTCGACCGCGGCCACGAGCCCGAGTTCGGCGCGAGGCCGTTGCGGCGCACGATCCAGCGGGAGGTCGACGACCGCATCGCCGACCTGATGGTGACGGGCGCGGTCGCCGCGGGCGGGCGGGTCGTGGTCCGCGTCGGCGACGACGGCGAGCTCGTCGCCCGGGCGGACGAGCCGGCGGCGGCCGCAGCGCTCTAGGCGCTCGCGACTCGAGGAGGCGCGGTGTCGGCACGGCCGGCACCGCGCCTCCTGCGGAACAGGTCACGGATCGCGGGGCGGGCGTATCGTCGCCCCCATGAGCGACCACGACGACACCACACCGGACACCGCCCCCGACGGATCGACGAACGTCACCGACGAGCAGGCCGAGCACACCGAGCAGCTCGCCGACGGCTCGAAGGACGGCCTCGTCGACGACGACAAGGACTCGGACGCCGACAAGGCCTGAGCCCGCTCCCCGCGAGCCCCACGAGAGGCCCCGGTCCGACGTCCCGCAGCTGCGGGCGACGGGTCGGGGCCTCTCGTCACGCGCCGGCCGTCCCGGCGCCGCCCGACGCGTCCCGCGCGCCCGGCGGCTCGTCCCACCCCGTCTGCGGCGTCGTCGCGTCCTCGCGGAACACGTACTGCGAGATGCGCTTCCGCTCGTCGCTGACCCAGTCGATCGCCGGCCGCACGCGTTCCCGGGGGACGTGGCCGATCCGGTACACGGCCATCAGCTCGAGGTCGTCGGGCACCCGCAGCAGCTCGGAGACCTGCGCCCAGCGAGCGGGCGACTCCATCGGGAACGAGATGAACTGGATGCCGAGCCCGAGCGGCACGGTCGCCAGCCAGATGTTCTCGACCGCGGCCGCCATGCTGAACGTCGAGTAGAACGACGTCAGCGAGTCGGGCCGGTACGACGACCGGTCGAGCATCACGCCGAGCAGCAGCGGCGACCCGGCGACCAGGGCCCGGTTCTCCGCACCGAGCGTCTGCGGGACCCGCAGTGCGTTCATCAGCAGCTGGCCCCTCCTCGTGAAGACCTGCCCCGTGAACGGTCGCAGGGGCGCCGGCAGCTTGTCGAACAGCATCCCGTCCCGGTGCCGCGCCATCTCGGCCGCGCTGAAGCGGAAGAACGGCTTGTAGCGCTCGAAGAACGAGCCCGACGACATCGACTCGGTCATGCTCTCGCCGCTGATCCTGGCGATCTCGTCGATGGTCTCGCGCGCCTCGACCAGCACGAAGCGCCACGGTTGACTGTTCAGCTGGCTGGGCGCGCGGCCGGCGAGCTCCATCAGGAGGCGCTGGTCGGCGGCGCTCACGGGCTCGTCCGTGAAGTGGCCGTTGGTGGTGCGGCGGCGGCGGACGACCTCCGTGAAGTCCATCAGCGCACCCCACGGCTGAGCAGCCACGCGGCGACGTAGGCGGGCGCCGCGGCGAGCGCCGTCCGGGCGTGCGGCCCCGTGCGCGCCGAGATGCGCGTCAGCCGGGCGAACGGCGCCGCGACCGACAGCAGCGCCAGGGCGGCGGCGCGCTGCCGGGCAGCCGTCAGGGCGACGACCGCCGCGGACGAGGAGGCGGCGGTCAGCACGAACAGGACGTGGTGCACCCAGCGGGCCCGGTCGGTGCGCAGCACCCCGCGCCGCACGCCGAGGCCCACGCCGCAGGTCAGGAGGTAGGCGGACGCGGCGACGGCCAGGGCGGGCACGCCGGAGGGCGTCGGCGGTGAGGCGACGGACATGGCTGCCATCGAAGCAGCGGCGCCGGGGGCGTCCCCGTGCGGTCGGGGGACATCCCGGACCGGCAGGCATGAGACCGGGCGCACCGGGTAGGGGACGGCAGCACCGTCCGCACCTCCGTCCCCCACCGAAGGAGCCCCCGTGGCGAAGTCCCTCTCGCTCATGATCGCCGTCGTCGTCGGCGGACACGGCCTGATCGGCCTCTTCATCGAAGGCGAGCACATGCTCGGCATCTTCACCGTCGACATCGTGCTCGACGTGATCTACCTCGGCACGGCGCTGCTGCTCGTCGCGGTCGCCGTGCTCGACCTCTCGGCCCTGACGATCAGGATCATCGTGGGCTTCGTCGCCGTCTCGTACTTGGCGCTGCTGCTCGCGGGCCTCGCCGACCGGCAGCTCGCGGGCGCGGCGCCGACGGGACTGACGCTGATGGACGACGTGCTCTTCGCCGGCCTCGCCGCCGCCTGCGCGGTGACCGCCCTGCAGCCCCGGCCGGAGCTGCCGCTCTGGGCCGACGACGCGTCCCACGGGCACCCCCTGTCGAAGCTCTAGACCAGCCCGCGGGCGTGCCGCAGGCTGGCCGGCCCGGCTCGCGAACCTGGGAATCCGTCCCCCGACGCCGTGGAGGCCGCGCGAAAGTAGCAGCACTGCCCGGCCCGGTCCAGGGGGGTGCCGAGGTCCCCGCCCGGTGGCAGCGTCGCCCTCGTCGACGACGGCGGCCAAGCAACGAGCCGCTCCGCCTCAGCTGGGACGAGGACGACGTGAGCACCATCACGACCGCAGGACGCAGCACCACCACCGACAGCCCGACGACCACGACCGGCACGAGCACCGCGCCCGGCGCCGGCCCTGCCGCCTCGCCGCGCAGGCCCACCTCGAGCGCCCACCGCGCCTCCTCGGCACGGTCCCCTCGGGAGGAGGGACGTCGCCTCGAGACGCTCGCCGCCTACCGTCGCGCGGGCCGCGCGTCGCCGCACGAGGTCGGACCCGCCCGCCGCCGTCTGGTCGCCCAGGTCGTCGAGCAGCACCTCGACGTCGCCGACGCGGTCGCCCGGCGCTACGCCTCCGCAGGCGACGAGTGGGCCGACATCCGCCAGGTGGCCTGCCTCGGCCTGCTCAAGGCGGCGCTGCGGTTCGACCACGAGAAGGGCGACGACTTCGTCGCGTTCGCCGGGCCGACCGTGTCCGGCGAGGTCAAGCGGCACCTGCGCGACGCGACCTGGGCCGTGCGTCCGCCCCGCCGCCTGCAGGAGCTGTCGGTCGCCCTCGCCGCCGTCCGCGGCCCGCTGACGCACCACCTGGGCCACGAGCCGTCCGCCGAGGAGCTCGCCCTGCGGCTCGGCGAGCCCGTCGCCGAGGTCCGCCTCGCGCTGCGCGCCCGGCTCGACCGCACCGCCGCCTCGCTCGACCTCCCGATCGGGACCGCCGAGGGCACGAGCCTCGGCGACACGATCGCCGCCGCCGACGAGCACGAGGCGACGGAGGTGCGGTGCGAGCTGCAGAGGGCGATCGCGCAGCTTCCCGATCGAGACCGGCTGCTCGTCCGGCTGCGCTTCGTCGACGAGCTCTCGCAGGCCGAGATCGGCCGCGTGCTCGGCGTGACCCAGATGCAGGTGTCGCGGCTGCTCGCGAAGGTGCTGGGGCGCCTCCGGGGGCTGCTCTCGGTCGACGAGGTCAGGAGCCGGGCCGACTAGGCGGCGTCGTCGAGGCACGGGACCCGGTCGTCCGGCGGGCGGTGTCGTCCACCATGCGACCGGGGGGGTCGTGAGCCTCGCCGAGATCCCCGCCTCCACTATCGTGACGCTTGCCGGGACCCACCGGCCCCCCTTCACCCAGACCCCGTGAGGACACCCCTTGGGAACGTTCACCTATGGCCCGACATCGATCGACGTCACGCTCGACGACCGGTTGCTCGCCCATCTCCGCAGCGTCGTCGTCACCAAGCTGCGACGCGGCGAGTGCTTCCTGTTCACCTGGACCGACGACACGGGGCCCGAGCCCGTCGAGGAGTCCCTCTGGATGCACCCGGCGGTGGCCATGCGGTTCCGGGTCGAGAAGGCCGCCGCGGAGTCCATGAACCAGGACTGGCTGGCAGTCCTGATGCACGCCGCCAACAGCGGCTTCGGACTCACCACGAGGCCCGAGCCGGTGCCGGCCCCCGGCTCCCGCCCCGGGGACGCAGCGAAGCATGGCTGACGCCGGACACGACGCCGACATCGCGTCCGTGTTCGTCGAGCTGGTCGAGGCCCTCCGCTCCGGCCGCGAGCTCGTCGACGCGCTCGACCTCCTCGTCCGGGCGTGCACGGACCACACGGGCGCCGTCGAGGCCGCCGTGATCCTCCGTGCCGACGACCGCACCTACCGTGCGGTCGCCTCGACCCACGAACGCACCCTCGACGTCGAGGAGGCCCAGCTCGGCGTCGAGGGCGGACCCTGCATCGAGAGCATCGCGCGCGGCGAGCTGCTCGCCGTCCCCGACGTCCGCACCGTCCACGACAGGTGGCCGGAGTTCACCGAGACCGCCCTCTCAGCAGGGCTCCGGGGCGCCCTGGCCCTGCCCCTCGAGGTCGACGGGACGGCGGTGGGAGGCGTCAACGTCTTCTTGGCCGAGCCCGGAGAGCTCAGCGAGTCCGAGGTGTCGCTGATCACCTCGATGGTCCGGGTCGTCGGCACCGGCCTCAGCCAGCGACGGCAGAACGACGAGCAGACCGCCCTCGCGGACCAGCTGGCCTACGCCCTCGAGAGCCGGGTCGTGATCGAGCAGGCCAAGGGATACCTTTCCTACGAGCGCAGCACGACCGTCACCTCGGCGTTCTCCCTGCTCAGGAGCCACGCACGGTCGCACCAGCTGCCGCTCCGCGACGTCGCGCAGGGCGTCGTCGACCGCCGGCTCGTCCTGTAGCTCGGACGTCGAGAGGCAGGACCCCGTTGTCAAGGGGATGCCCGCGTCGCCTCCCGTGGCGTAGGACGGTGGTCCGACGAGGAAGGACCACCATGCCGATCCCGAAGAAGTCGTGCCCGCACTGCGGCGCGGCGACCTCCATGCACGCGAGCATCGCGCCGGGCGCGGGCGGCCGTCGCGTCCGCTGGGCCTGCCTCGCGTGCGGGCACGCCTACGACACCACAGCGACTACTGGGCGACGCGCGCCGTGTACGGGGCGCGGGACTGATGGACCTCGGCATCACGGGCAGGAAGGCCCTCGTCACCGGCGGGCGTCACCGGCGCACAGGGCATGTTCCACGAGATCGACGACGCGGGCTGGGTCGAGACCCTCGAGACCGATCTGCTCGGACCCGTGCGCCTGGTCAGGGAGTTCCTGCCCGACCTCCGTTCCGGGGGCTGGGGACGCCTCGTGCTCACCGCGTCCGAGGACGCCGTGCAGCCCTACGACGACGAGCTGCCGTACTGCGCGGCCAAGGCGGGGGTCCTCGCGTTCGCGAAGGGGCTGTCGCGGTCCTACGCGAGCGAGGGGCTCCTCGTGAACACCGTCAGCCCGGCCTTCATCGCGACGCCCATGACGGACGCCATGATGACGACGCGGGCCGAGCAGACCGGCACCACCTTCGACGAGGCAGTCGAGTCGTTCCTCGACGAGGAACGGCCCCATCTCGAGCTGCACCGACGAGGCGAGGCCGACGAGGTCGCGAGCGTCATCGCGTTCCTCGTCTCCGACCGGGCCAGCTTCGTCAACGGGAGCAACTACCGGGTCGACGCCGGATCCGTCGCGACGATCTGAGCGCCGCCGAGCTCGCCCGCGTCGACCCGACGAGGCCGCTCTCGGGACAGCCGAGGCCGACGGCCGACGGCCTGCGACGACGACGGGCGCCGCCTCCTGGGGAGACGACGCCCGTGCGGCGCAGACGCGGCGACCCTCGAGGAGGTGCGGCGCGACGAGTCGGTCAGCGCCCGTCCGGTGCCTCCCGGTCCGTGGCGTCGGGTGCGACCTCGTCGAGGCGAGCGTCGACCGCCGGGTCGGGCGACACGACGTCCACCCGCAGCGGCGGCTCGGCGACGACCGCGGAGGCCGACACCGCGGACGACGCCTCGCGGCTCGCGGCCGACCCGTCGCGGGCACCCCGGACCCGTCGCTTGACGGCTTCCCACGGGCGGCCGAGGCCGCGGTTCCCCGCCTGGGTCGGCGCGTCGACCTCGAGGCCGTAGTAGGCGCCGACGTGCTCGAGCAGCACGTCGCGCTCGGCTTTGTCGTACGCGCGGCGCTCTCGCGTGAACGCGATGATCGTCGACCAACAGGTGAGCAGCAGCACGATGCTGAACGGCAGGGCAGTCGTGATGGCCGCCGTCTTCAGGGCGTCGAGGCCGCCCGTGAGGAGGAGCGCCACGGCGAGCAGCGCGGCCACGAGCGCGAAGAAGACGCGCAGCCAGTTCTTCGGCTCGATGTCGCCGCCCGAGGCGATCATCGCCATGACGAGCGACCCGGAGTCCGACGACGTGACGAAGAAGACGCCGATGAGCAGGATCGCGCCGAAGGTCAGCACGGTGCCGGCGGGCAGCCCGCCGAGGAGGGCGAACAGCGAGCCCTCGATGTCGACGCTGCCGTCCGCCCCGATCAGGCCGCCCGAGCCGTCGGTCTGCTGGTGGATGGCCGCGCCGCCGAGCACGGCGAACCAGAGGAAGGTGAGCGCGGTGGGCACGAGCAGCACGCCGAAGACGAACTGACGGACGGTGCGGCCCTTGGAGATGCGCGCGATGAAGATGCCGACGAACGGCGCCCACGACATCCACCAGCCCCAGTAGAAGGTCGTCCAGGCGCCCTGCCACTCCTCGCCGGCCGTGCCCTGCTGGGCGGTGACGTTGAACGACAGCCCGACGACGTTCTGCAGGTAGGCCCCGATGGACTGCACGAAGTCGCGCAGGAGGAACTGCGTGGGGCCGACGATGAGGACGAAGAGCAAGAGGGCCGCGGCGAGGACGAGGTTGAAGTTCGAGAGGATCTTCATGCCCTTCGTCACGCCGGTGACGAGCGAGACGATCGTGACGGCGGTGATCACCGCGATGATCGAGATCTGGCTGACGATGCTGCTGTCGGCGATGCCGGCAGCTTCGAGGCCGGCGCCGATCTGGATGACGCCGAGGCCGAGCGAGGTCGCGACGCCGAAGAGCGTGCCGACCAGGGCGATCACGTCGATCAGGTTGCCCCAGCCGCCGCGGACGCGGTCGCCCAGCAGGGGCTCGAGCGCCCACCGGATCGAGACGGGACGGCCACGGCGGTGGATCGCGTAGGCGAGGGCGAGTCCGAGCACGACGTAGATGGCCCAGGCGTGCAGTCCCCAGTGCAGGAACGTCTGGGTCAGGGCCTGCTGGGCGAGCTGGTCCTCGGTGCCCGTGACGCCGGGGCGCGGCGACGCGAAGTGGCTGAGCGGCTCGGAGACGCCGTAGAAGACGAGACCGATCCCCATGCCCGCGGCGAACAGCAGGGCGAACCACGAACCGGTCGAGAACTCGGGCTCGTCCTTGTCCTTGCCGAGCTTGATGCTGCCGAACCGGCTGAAGCCGACGAAGATGCTGAAGCCGACGAAGAACGCCGCGATCAGCACGTAGTACCAGCTGAAGTTGCGGACGATCCCGCTCTGGAGGCCGAGGAACACGGCCTCGGCCGAGGCGGGCGCGATCAGCGTCCAGGCGACGAAGCCGAGGACGACGACGGCGGCTGGCCAGAAGACCCAGCGGCGCAGCTGCGGAGTGGTCGAGACGGGCTCGGTGAGCGCCGAGGGACGGTCGGCGGTGGGCCCGGATGAGGGCGGAGTTGTCGTGGCCATGCCTCCATGGTGACGGCTCGACGACCTGCCGTCACAATCGATCCCTCGGATGAGGCCGGACGGCCACGCCGGAGCGGACGATCAGTCCTGGGTCGCCGCCCAGTCCCCCAGCGACTGGTCGTACCTCTCGAGGGGGCTCCCGCCGAGCGCCGGCTCGACGGACGCCGGATCGAGGTGCAGTGCCAACCTGGCCTCGATGTAGGCGAGCGTCTCCGCGTTGTCCGGCTCGGGCAGCCGGCTCGTCGTGGTCTCCGCCACGAGGGGGACCCCGGTCGACAGGAACAGGGTCGCCTCCACCTCGTCGCCGTCGGGCCCGACGGCGACGATGTCGATCGAGTCGGCCGAGCGCATCTCGCCGAGGACGGCGGCGTACTCGAGGATCGCGTCGGCGATGTCGTTCCCGACGAGGAAGTCCTTGTCTGCGAACCTGACGTGCTTCATGGGCAGAGCCTAGGAACGTCCACGTCCGGCTGACCCCGGCTTGACGAGACGGCCTCGCCATGGCAGGTGCCGGAGCGCACTGGGCCGTCAGCGGCCTGGACGCCCCTCCGGCAGCCGCCGTGTGCGCACGAGCTGCGCCGCGACGTCGCGGAGCTTGACGTTGCCCTGCTGCGAGTAGCGCCGCAGCACCGCGAAGGCCTGGTCGGCGTCGAGGTCGTGGCGCTCCATGAGGATGCCCTGGGCCTGTCCGACGAGCGTGCGCGCCTCACGGACGGTCTCGAGGTCCTCGGCGGCGCGCAGGTCGACCAGTGCCACCGCGACCTGCCGCACCAGCAGCTCCAGCGAGTCGTCGTCCGCCCAGCGCCTCAGCGACCCCGCCTCAGCGGCGTAGAGCGAGAGCAGGCCGAGCGACGAGCCCCGCGCGGCGAGGGGCACGGTCAGCACGCTGCCGACTCCCTCAGCGGCGAGCGCGGCGGCCCACGCGGGCCAGCTCGGATCGTGCGCGGTGTCGTCGACGAGCACGACCCCTCCGATCTCGTCGGGGACGGTCTCGTCGGCGGCGGCCGACCCGTGCTCGTCGCGCAGCCCGTCGAGCCGCTCTCCACGCGACGACGTCGCCGCAGCCCGAGGCGCCGCGGAGCCCCCGACGTGCAGTCGCACCGCCACCTCGTCGCACCGCGTCAGCGCACGGACGTAGCCGACGGCCCGCTGCACCGTCACCCTCAGGTCGGGCTCGGACTGCAGGTCCGCGGCGAGCGCCGCGAAGAAGGAGTCGTCCGTCGTCACGCGCCGATCCCGTCGAGGCTGCGCGCGACCTCCCTGGCCGCCGCGAGCACGTCGGCGGGCTGCACGGCGAGCAGGGCAGGGTCGCACTCGGTGCCGAAGGTGTCGCCGACGCGCAGGCTCGCGTCCGTGAGGACCACGTGCGGGCCGCTCGCGGGCGGGCCCCACTCCTCGGGCGGAGCAGGCCCGAAGAGCACGACCGAAGGCGTGGCGTAGGCCGAGGCCAGGTGCGCCGCCCCGGTGTCGACCGAGACCACGACGGAGGCGTCGGCCACGACCGCGGCCATCTCGGCCAGGTCGACCGTGCCGGCGAGCACGTCCGCGGCGACGACCTCGTCGTCGAGTCCGGCGAGCGCCGCGACCTCGAGCGCACGCGGCCGCTCCTTCTCGCTGCCGGTGAGCACGACCCGCCGTCCCTCCTCACGGAGCTCGCGCACGACCGTCGCGAAGCGGTCGACGGGCCAGTGCCGCGAGCCGTAGAAGGCCCCCACGTGCACGACGACCGCACCGGGCGCGGCGCTCGGCAGGTCGGGGCGGGCGATGCCGACGTCCTCCTGGTCGGCGGGCATCCCGTGCTCGCTCGCCAGCCGCGCCCAACGGTGCCGCTCGAGCACGTGGTCCTCCCACTCCGGGCCGTCCCACCCGGGGCTCGCGTGACCCAGCCGCACCCGCGGCTGCAGCTGCTCGAGCACCCCGCGGCTCTCGGGACCGTCGCCGTGCAGGTTCATCGCCGTGTCGATCCGCCCCGGCTCGATGCCGAGCGGGTGGTCGAGCCCCGGGGTCGGCCAGAGCACGTCGATCCCCCCGACGAGCTCGGCGACCGGCTCGAGCCAACCGGGCACGGCGAGCACCAGGCGGTGGTCGGGCCGCGAGCGGCGGATCGCGTGCAGCGCGGGCACGGCGACGAGCAGGTCGCCCAGCTTGAGGGCGCGCAGCGCCAGGAACTCGGGGGTGTCGTCCTTCTCGGGGAGGCGGTCCATCCCGACAGCCTGCCGTGCCGGACCGCCCGCCGCCCGAACAGGAGGGCTTCGACAGAAAGGTGATCTGTGCACGTTTCGGCGGGGGCGCCTCGGGGCACGGCGCTGGCATGACCTCGTCGACCCGCGCCTCCTCGTGGCCCCTCGCGGTGCCCTCGGCGGTGCTGTTCGACCGCGACGGCACGCTCGTCGTCGACGTGCCCCACAACGGCGACCCCGACCTCGTGCAGCTGGTGCCGGGGGCCGAGGAGTCGGTGGCCGCGGTCCGCGAGGCCGGCGTCGCCACCGGGGTGGTCACCAACCAGTCCGCAGTGGGCCGCGGCCTGATCACCCGCGACCAGGTCGACGACGTCGCCGCGCGGGTCGACGAGCTGCTCGGCGCGTTCGGCACCTGGGCCGTGTGCCCGCACGTCGCCGAGGACGGCTGCCGCTGCCGCAAGCCCGCCCCCGGTCTCGTGCTGCAGGCGGCGGAGACGCTCGGGGTCGACCCCGCGCACTGCGTCGTCATCGGAGACATCGGCGCGGACGTGGGCGCCGCACGCGCGGCGGGGGCGCTGGGGGTCCTCGTGCCGACCCCGGTCACGCTGCCCGCCGAGATCGCCGACGCCGACGTCGTCGCGGCCGACCTCCGCGAGGCGGTCGACCTGGCGCTCGCCCACCTGGCGCAGGTCGCGTCGCGCGCCGGCTCGGCGACGTCGCGCCTGCTTCCGTCCCCCGAGCGCGAGGCGACCTCGTGACCCGCCGCGTCCTCGTCGCCCGCCTCGACAGCGCCGGCGACGTGCTCGTCTCGGGCCCGGCCGTGCGTGCCGTGGCCGCCGCCCCCGACACCGAGGTGACCCTGCTCTGCAGCCCGCAGGGCGCTGCCGCGGGTCGCCTCCTGCCCGGCGTCGACCGCGTGCTGACCTGGGCCGCGCCGTGGATCGTCGACCCTGCCCCCGCCGCGACCCCCGAGCACGTCGCCGCGCTGGCCGAGCTGCTCGCCGAGGCCCGCCACGACGAGGCCGTGCTGCTCACGTCGTTCCACCAGTCGCCGCTGCCGCTCGCGCTGCTGCTCCGCCTCGCCGGCGTCGAGCGGATCAGCGGAGCGAGCACCGACTACGCGGGCAGCCTGCTCGACGTGCGGCTGAAGCCCGGCGAGACCCTCGACGAGGACCAGCCCGAGCCGCTGCGCGCCCTCGCGATCGCGAGAGCTGCCGGCTTCGAGCTGCCCGCCGACGACGACGGCCGCCTCGCGGTGCTGCCCGGGCCGGACGTGTCCGAGCTGGGCATCGCCGAGCTCGGCGACCGTCCCTACGTCGTCGTCCACCCCGGCGCTGCCGTCCCGGCCCGCGCCTGGTCCCCCGAGCGCAACGCGGAGGCGGTCGTCGCCCTGGCGGCGGCCGGCTGGCGGGTGCTCGTCACGGGCTCCCCCGCCGAGGCCGAGCTGACGCGCACCGTCGCCGGCACCGCGGGCGTCGACCTCGGCGGCCGCACCGACCTCGCCGGCCTGGCGAGCATCCTCGCCGGCGCCGCCGCGACGGTCACGGGCAACACCGGCCCCGCGCACCTCAGCGCCGCCGTCGGCACGCCCGTCGTCAGCCTCTTCTCCCCCGTCGTCCCGGCCGGGCGCTGGGCGCCGTTCGGGGTCCCGGTCGCACTGCTCGGCGACCAGCAGGCCGCCTGCCGCGGCACGCGGGCGCGCGAGTGCCCCGTCCCCGGGCACCCGTGCCTCGGGCAGGTGACGGCGCACGACGCCGTCGCCGCGCTCACGGACCTGGTGGGCGTGCCCGGCGCGACCTCGTCGGGGAGCGCGACCGGCGCGACCGGCGCCTCCTCGGCGCCCGCCGCCGTCCCCGACGCCA
The DNA here is from genome assembly GCF_004364285.1 of Frigoribacterium sp. PhB116. Lineage (GTDB taxonomy): Bacteria > Actinomycetota > Actinomycetes > Actinomycetales > Microbacteriaceae > Frigoribacterium. The sequence continues at coordinate 214,310 of NZ_SOBE01000003.1, forward strand.
TCCCGGCCCCGACCCTCGAGGAGGCGACCCGATGAAGATCCTGCTCTGGCACGTGCACGGCGGCTGGGCCGACGCGTTCGTCCGCGGCCGTCACGAGTACCTCCTGCCGACGACGCCCGCGGGAGGCCCGTGGGGCCTCGGCCGCGCAGGTCGCGACTGGCCGGAGAACGTCCGCGAGGTGCACCCCGACGACCTGCGCGACGCCGGGGTCGACCTCGTCGTGCTGCAGCGGACAGACGAGCTGGCCGAGGCGGAGCGCCTCCTCGGCCGCCGGCTCGGCACCGGCGCGGGCCGCGTGCCCGCCGTGTTCGTCGAGCACAACGCCCCCCGCGAGTCCGTGCCGAACTCGGTCCACCCGCTGTCAGGTCGCGACGACGTGCTCGTCGCGCACGTGACCGCGTTCAACTCGCTCTTCTGGGACTGCGGCGACGCACCGACCGTGACGATCGAGCACGGCGTCGTCGACCCCGGGCCCCTCTACACCGGCGAGCGCGCCCGCCTCGGCGTCGTCGTCAACGAGCCGGTGCGCCGCTGGCGGGTCACCGGCAGCGACCTGCTGCCGCGCTTCGCGGAGGCCGCCCCCCTCGACGTCTTCGGCATGGGTGCCGACGGCCTGCCCGACGCCCTCGGCCTCGGCGCCGACTCGATGACGGTGGTGGGCGACCTGCCGACCGCGCGCCTCCATCGCCGCCTCTCGGAGTGCCGCGTCTACCTGCACCCGATCCGCTGGACGTCGCTCGGCCTCTCGCTGATCGAGGCGATGCAGGCCGGGATGCCCGTCGTCGCGCTGGCCACGACCGAGGCGTACCGGGCGGTGCCGGCGCGCGCGGGGGCGGTCTCGACCGACCTCGACGTCCTGGTCCGCGCGGCCCGCGAGCTCGTCGCCGACCCCGACGCGGCCCGCGCGGCCGGCGAGGTCGCCAGGGCGCACGCGCTCGAGCGGTACGGGCTCGGACGGTTCCTGGCCGAGTGGGACGCCGTGCTGGAGGCGGTGATCGCGGACGGCCCGCGTGCTGCGGCCGGCGCGGCTGGGACGAGCACGAGCACGAACGAGAGGACGAACGCATGAGGATCGCGATGGTCTCGGAGCACGCCAGCCCCCTGGCCGTGCTCGGCGGCGTCGACGCCGGCGGCCAGAACGTGCACGTCGCGGAGCTGTCCGCCGCGCTCGTCCGCCGCGGGCACGACGTCGTCGTCTACACGCGGCGCGACGACGCCGGCCTGTCCGACCGGGTCGTGATGCCGTCGGGCGTCACGGTGGTCCACGTCGCGGCGGGCCCCGCCGAGCACGTGCCCAAGGACGAGCTGCTGCCCCACATGGCGGCCCTCGCCGACGGCCTCGAGCAGGCGTGGCTCGCGGACCGGCCCGACGTCGTGCACGCCCACTTCTGGATGAGCGGCGTCGCGTCGCTCGACGCCGCCCGCCGCCCCTCGGTGCGCGACGCCGGCCAGGGCAGGACGGTCCCGGTCGTGCAGACCTTCCACGCGCTCGGCCACGTCAAGCGCCGCCACCAGGGCCTCCTCGACACGAGCCCGCCCGAGCGCGCGCAGCTCGAGCCGCAGGTCGGCCGCACGGTCGACACCGTGATCGCGACCTGCTCGGACGAGGTCTTCGAGCTGCGCGGCATCGGCGTCGAGGCCGACCGCATCGACGTGGCGCCCTGCGGCGTCGACACCGCGCTCTTCACCCCCGAGGGCCCGCAGGAGGCGCGGCGCCGGCCGACGAGGATCGCCACCGTGGGCCGCCTGGTCACCCGCAAGGGCCACGGCACCGCGATCAGCGCGCTCGCCCGGCTCGTCGACGAGGGCCGCGACGTCGAGCTGCTCGTCGTCGGAGGGCCGCCGCGCGAGCGCCTCGCGGAGGACGAGACCTACCGCGCACTGGCCGCCCTGGCCGACGAGCTCGGCGTGCGCGACCGGGTCGAGTTCCGGGGCCAGGTGCCCCAGGCCGAGCTGCCGACGGTGCTCCGCTCGCTCGACGCCCTCGTCTGCGCCCCCTGGTACGAGCCGTTCGGCATCGTGCCGCTCGAGGCGATGGCCTGCGGCGTGCCCGTGGTCGCCGCCTCCGTGGGCGGGTTGATCGACACCGTCGTCGACGGGCGCACCGGGCGGCTCGTGCCGACGCGCGACCCCGAGGCGGTGGCCGGGGCACTCGGCGTCCTGGTCGACTCGCCAGCCACCGCCGCGCAGTACGGGCGCGAGGGCCGGCGCCGTGCCCGCAGCCGCTACTCGTGGGACCGCGTCGCCGCCGGCACCGACCGCAGCTACCGGTCGACGGTCGCCCGCACGCGCGCCGCAGGCCCCGCCGGGCGCACCGACCACACCGACCGCACCGACCGCACCGACTTCGCCTCCACGAAGGGAGCCACCCTGTGACCTCGCTCGTCCGCACCCGGCCGATCACGATCGTGCGCACGGCCACGAGCCCGGCAGAGCGGGCCGCGCCCGACGCACCACCGATCACGGGACCAGCGGCGGCGACGGCGACGGCTGCGCCCGCGCCCGCGCTCGACCTCGCCGAGGTCGTCCGTGAGCACCTCGTCACCCTCGACCCCGTGCTGCGGGCGCTCCGCGACGAGGCCGAGCACCTCCGCGACTGGGGCGTGGAGCTCGCCGAGCGGCTCTGCGGGGGCGCCCGCCTGCTCGCCGCCGGCAACGGGGGCTCGGCCGCCGAGGCCCAGCACCTCACGAGCGAGTTCGTCGGACGGTTCGCCGCGGACCGCCCCTCCTTCTCGGCCATCTCGCTGCACGCCGAGTCGAGCGCGGTGACCGCGATCGGCAACGACTACGGCTACGAGCAGGTCTTCGCCCGCCAGGTGCGCGGCCACGGACGCGAGGGCGACGTGCTCGTGCTGCTCTCGACGAGCGGCGCCAGCAGCAACCTGATCGAGGCCGCCGAGGCCGCCCGCGGGATCGGCGTGACGACCTGGGCGCTGACCGGCCCCGGGCCGAACCCGCTCTCGTCCGCCTGCGACGACGCGATCACGCTGCCCGGCCCCTCGTCGAACGTGCAGGAGGCGCAGCTCGTCGCCGTGCACGCCCTCTGCCTCGTGTTCGACGCGGAGGTGGAGCGCACCGGGTCGACCGGTCCCGACCGTGCGGGGCTGCGTCCCGCGGGGGCGCGCCCGTGAGCGGCGGCGTGCGCGGAGGCGGCGGCATGCGCGGCGGCGGCGGGATCGTCGTCGTCGGGGACGCCCTGCTCGACGTCGACGTGGTCGGCACCGCGACTCGCCTCAGCCCCGACGGCCCCGTGCCCGTGCTCGACGTGTCGTCGCGCACCACGAGGGCAGGAGGCGCTGGCCTGGTGGCCGCGATGCTCGCCCTCGACGGCACGGCCGTGCGCCTGGTCACGGCCCTGTCCGACGACGCCGGCGCCGACGACCTGCGACGTGCCCTCGGCGCCGTGCCCGTCGTCGCGGGCGACCTGCGCGCGGGCACCCCCACCAAGACCCGCGTGCGCGCCGAGGGCGGGCACGCGATCGCCCGCGTCGACGACCACTGCGGCGCCGCCCCCGCGCCGCTCGTCACCGACGAGATGGTCGACGCCGTGCTCTCGGCCGACGTCGTCGTCGTCGCCGACTACGGCCGCGGCCTGACCGGTGTCCAGCGGCTGCGCGAGGCGCTGCGACAGGTCGCCGAGCGCGGCACGCCGGTCGTCTGGGACCCGCACCCGAAGGGCTCCCCTCCCGTCGTCGGCTGCACGGTCGTCACCCCCAACCAGGGCGAGGCCTCCGCGCTGCACGGCTCGGTCGTCGGCGACGTCGCCTCGGCCGGCGCCGTCGCGGGCGACCTCCGCGACCGGTGGCAGGTCGGAGCCGTCGCCGTGACCCTCGGCGCACGCGGGGCGGTGCTCGCCACGACAGGGTCCGCCGGCGTGCCCGCTCACGTGCCGGCGCCCTCCGTCGACTCGGCCGACCCGTGCGGCGCAGGCGACCGGCTGGCGTCCGCCCTCGCGGTGGCGCTCCACGGCGGCTCGTCGCTCGACGAGGCCCTGGCGACGGCGGTGCGGTCGGCGGCGTGGTTCCTCGGCGCGGGCGGGGTCGCGGTGCTCGACCTGGAGGCGCTGCGGTCCGGGACGGGCGCCGGGTCCGAGCCCGCGCCTCCTGCGCCCGTCGCCCTCCCCGGCGTCGACGCCCTGGCCGTCGCGCGACGGGTGCGCGCCGAGGGCGGCACGGTCGTCGCGACCGGCGGCTGCTTCGACCTCCTGCACGCCGGCCACGCGCGCACCCTCGCGGGCGCCCGCGCCCTCGGCGACTGCCTGATCGTGTGCCTCAACAGCGACCAGTCGGTCACGCGGCTCAAAGGGCCCGAGCGGCCGATCATGTCGCAGGGCGACCGCGTCGACCTGCTGCTCGCGCTCGAGTGCGTCGACGCCGTGGTCGTCTTCGACGAGGATACCCCGCACGCCGTGCTCGACCGCGTCCGGCCCGACCTATGGGTGAAGGGCGGGGACTACTCCGCCGACACCCTGCCGGAGGCCTCGCTCGTGGCCGGCTGGGGAGGGCGCACCGTCACGGTGCCGTTCCACCCCGGGCGGTCGACGACGAGGCTCGCGTCGGCGCTGGAGCGCGTGGGCTGACCCGCGCCTCCTCGTCGTCGCCCGTGCACCGGGCCGCCCGCGCCGCACGACACCCATGTCCCTCACGGAAGGAACCACCCATGACCTCGACCGACACCAGCACGACCGACACCAGCACCGGCACCGGCGCCGAGGGCCGTCGTGGCCCTGGCCGCGTGATCGTGACCGGCGGTGCCAGCGGGCTCGGCGCGGCCGTCGCGCACGCCGTGCTCCGGGCCGGCGGCACGCCGATCGTGCTCGACCTCGACGTCTCCCGCGTGGCCGAGGGCGTCGAGGCGCACCAGGTCGACGTGTCCGACTCGGCAGCCGTGGAGGCGGCGGTCACGTCGGCCGCGGAGGCGCACGGCGGCCTCGACGCGGTCGTCACCGCCGCGGGCATCGACACCCCCGCCCCGCTCGACGGCATCAGCACCTCGCGCTGGGAGGCGATCGTCGGCGTCAACCTGTTCGGCACCGTCTCGACCGTGCGCGCCGCGCTGCCGCACCTCAAGCAGTCGCACGGCAAGGTCGTCACCGTGGCGTCGTCGCTCGGCATCAAGGCCGTCGGCGACGCGACCGCGTACTGCGCCTCGAAGTTCGGCGTGGTCGGCTTCACGCGCTCGCTCGCGGCCGAGCTGAAGGGCGTCGTCGGCGTGACGACCCTGATCCCCTCCGGGATGAGGACGCGCTTCTTCGACGCCCGCGACGAGCAGTACAAGCCGCAGGACGACTCCCGTCTGCAGGACCCGTCCGATGTCGCGGACGCCGTGCTCTACGTGCTCGGGATGCCCGCGACCAGCGAGATCCGCGAGCTCGTCGTGACGCACCCCGAAGAGGACAGCTGGCCCTGATCGGCCTCGTCGAGCTCGTCGAGCTCGTCGTGCTCGAGTGGTCAGTTCCCGTCCTTCCGCGCGCCGGGGAGGACAGGAGCTGACCACTCGCCGTCGCCGCAGGCGGGCGTACCCCGGCGTGAACGTTCACGCCGCCGAGGCGTAGCGTCGACGGCGGTGCGCAGCGGAGCGCCCCCGACAAGGAGAACCCCATGGAATTCAGGTACCTCGGCAACTCAGGACTCAAGGTCTCCGAGCTCACGTTCGGCAACTGGCTGACCCACGGCTCGCAGGTCGAGAACGACACGGCGACCGCGTGCGTGCGCGCCTCGCTCGACGTCGGGATCTCGACCTTCGACACGGCCGACGTCTACGCGAACACGCAGGCGGAGGTCGTGCTCGGCGAGGCGCTGAAGGGCGAGCGCCGCGAGTCGGTCGAGATCTTCACCAAGGTCTACGGCCCGACCGGCCCCAAGGGCCACAACGACACCGGCCTCAGCCGCAAGCACGTCACCGAGTCGATCAACGGCTCGCTGAGGCGGCTCCAGACGGACTACGTCGACCTGTACCAGGCGCACCGCTACGACGTCGAGACTCCCCTCGAGGAGACGATGGAGACGTTCGCCGACCTGGTCCGCCAGGGCAAGGTGCTGTACATCGGCGTCTCCGAGTGGAACGCCGAGCAGCTGCGCGAGGCGCACGCGCTCGCCCGTGAGCTCAAGATCCAGCTCGTCTCGAACCAGCCCGAGTACTCGCTGCTCTGGCGGGTCATCGAGGAGGAGGTCGTCCCGGCCTCGAAGGAGCTCGGCATCTCGCAGATCGTCTGGTCGCCCGTCGCCCAGGGCGTGCTCACCGGCAAGTACACCAAGGGCGGCGAGCTGCCCTCGGGCAGCCGGGCCACCGACCAGAAGGGCGGCGCCGCGATGATCGAGCGCTGGATGGGCGACGACGTGCTCGACGCCGTGGCCCAGCTGAAGCCGGTCGCGGACGACCTCGGCCTCACGCAGGCGCAGCTGTCGCTGGCCTGGGTGCTGTCCAACGAGAACGTCGCGTCGGCGATCATCGGGGCCTCGCGTCCGGAGCAGGTCGAGTCGAACGCGAAGGCGTCGGGCGTCGTGCTCGAGGCCGACGTGCTCGCGAAGATCGAGTCGATCTTCGAGGGGCTCGCGGAGACCGACCCCCGCAAGACGCAGATGCCCGCCGGCCGCGAGGTCTAGGCCGCCGCCCCGGCGCTGACCACTGGCCGACCGCCTCCTGGGAACATCCCGAACGGCGGTCCGTGGTGGCGCCGCGGGCCTACCGTCCACGACACAGCCGGGACATCCCGGGAACTCAGCAGGAGGAGGAACCGCATGTCCATCGGAGACAAGGCCAAGGACGCAGTGCAGAAGGCAGCCGGACACGTGGAGGAGGCCGTCGGCAAGAAGACCGACGACGCCGAGCTCACTGCTCAGGGCCAGAAGGACAAGTCGATGAGCGAGGACCGTCTCGCCACCGAGCGCGCCAAGGACGGCGACCAGCACTGACCCACCCGGACGCCGACACGTCGAGCGTCCACCCCGGTCCGAGCCCGGCACCTGCACAGGTGCCGGGCTCGCCTGCTGCCCGGGCCCGGCTCGGCGTGGCGCGCGGCTCCGCAGATGCCGACCGCACGCGCTGCGATACGGGGACATCCGGGTACGACGGACAGTGATCGACGCGAACGGTCGGCATCTGCGGGCCGAGCGGGTGTCGGGGGCGAGCCGTACGGTGAGGGGCATGAGCGACCACGCCGAGCCCGACGCCGCCCGCCTCCGAGGAGCACGCTGGGCCGTGACCGGCGCCGCGGGCCGCATCGGGGTGCACCTCCGCTCCGCGCTGCACGAGCTCGGCGTCGAGCTCGTCTCGACCGACGTCGTCGAGGTGCCGCCGGTCGGGGGCGACGCCGTCGTGCCCGACGCCGCCAGGCCCGACGCCGCCCCGGGCCCGGCCGCCGAGCGGCGCGAGGTCGTCGACGTCGCCGACCTCGAGGCCCTCACCGAGCTCTTCGCGGGCTGCGACGGCGTCGTCCACCTGGGCGGCATCAGCGACGAGGCGGACTTCCACGACCTGGCCACGGTGAACGTGGTGGGCACCTACCACGTGCTCGAGGCGGCCCGCCGGGCAGGGGTCGGCCGGGTGGTCTTCGCGAGCAGCAACCGCCTCACGGGCTCGTACGACACCGACACGACCGTCGACGTCGGCATGCCGCCGCGACCCGACGGCTTCTACGGCGTCTCGAAGGTCGCGGGCGAGGCGCTCTGCCGCCTCTACTCGGACAAGTTCGGGCTGAGCACGGTCTCCGTCCGCATCGGGAGCTGGGGCGAGGCCCCGGAGGACACCCGCCACCTGCACACCTGGCTCAGCGAGCCGGACGGGGTGCGCGCGTTCGTCGCCGCCATGACCACCGACGTGCAGGTCGCCGTGTTCTACGCCGTGTCGGCCAACGCCGAGGGGTGGTGGGACCTCGCGGCAGGCGAGGCCGTCGGCTTCCGGCCGCAGGACGACGCCTCGACGGTCGTCGACGGCCCCCTGCCCGAGCCCGCCGGCACCGTCCCTCCCGGAACCGGGGAGCCGGCCGAGCCCGCGGGTCCCCAGGGCGGGCCCTTCGCCTCCTCGACCTTCTCGCTGGACCGCATGACGCGCTGAGCGACGCCTTCACCGCGACCTCCCGCTCAGGACCGGGCTTCCTGGACGGGGAGAGACGTGCCGCGGCCCGCGAGCACACCGTCGAGCAGCTCCCGGGTGTTCTCCCACACCTCGTCGAGCCCCACCCCGTCGACGACGCTCGCGTCGTGCTCGCAGCGCTCCGCCGTCCAGCCGACCTGGGTGATGTCGACTCCGCACACCGGACACGACGTGCTGAACGCCATCGCGACACGGTGGCTCGTGCGGCCGAGGGCACCCGCGTTGATCACGTTGCCGAACCAGAAGACCGCGCTCGTCGCCGTCCCGACGGCCTCGGCCACGTGCCGGGGCCCGCTGTCGTTCCCGACGAAGGCGTCGACCGACGCGAGCACGCCCACGAGGCCGGAGAGGTCGAGCTGCCCCGCCAGCGACGACACGAGGGAGGCGCGGCTCGGCTGGCGCTCGTGGGCCACGGTCGTGACGCGGTCGGCCAGTGCCACGTCGTCGCCCTCGCCGACGACCACGACCCGCACGCCGTGGTGCGCGAGGCGAGCGGCGAGCTCGCCGAACCGGTCGGCCGACCACCGCCTCCTCGGGTCGCTCGCCCCGGGGTGGATCGCGACGACCGGGCGCCCGTCTCCGCCGGCCGACGTGCCGGCCGGACCACCGCCGACGAGCGCCGCCCCGCGGCCCCGCTCGGCCCGGGTCGGCGAGAGCACCGGACGCCCCGACGAGGAGGCGCCGGCGAGCGCCACGACCTCGAGGGCGCGCAGCACCTCGTGCTGGTAGTAGACGTAGGGGATCGTGCGCTCGAGCGGGATCGCGTCGGGGGTCCGCGTGCCGATCGTGTGCCGGGCGCCGAGCCGGTGCAGGAACGGGTTCGAGTTGCGTCCCCCGCCGTGCACCTGCACGGCCAGGTCGTAGCGGCGCGCACGGTGGCGAGCGACGAACTCCTCGGTGGCGACGGCGTCGACCTCGGTGCCCGACGCGTCGCCGACGCCCGGGACGACGGGGAGCACGTCGACCTCGTCGACGCCGGAGGTACGTCCGGCGAGCAGGGCCCGGTGGACGGGCGAGCCGAGCAGCGTGAGGCGGGCCGCGGGGTACGCCTCGGCGAGCGCCTCGATCGCAGGCAGGGCGAAGACGAGGTCGCCGATGCCTCCGCCACGGAGGACGGCGATCTCGTGGACATCGTCGAAGCGCGGGTGCAGCTCCGGCAGGCCGGGGACGGGCTGGGACGACGCGGGACGGTCGGGGGCCGGGCGGGCGAGTGCCGGACGGGCGGGTGCGGTGGTGTCGGGCTGCACGGGGTCCTCTCTCTCGTCGGTCCCCTGCCCTGCGCGCCTCGTGGCCAAACGCCCTCCTCCTCGCCCTCCTCCTCTTCCTGCGCCGTCCGCCCCCGGCACCCCACCCCGACGCCGACCACGTGTGAGGCGCGCCGAGCCGGGGTAGGGCACGAGCACCGACACGAGAGGACGCCTCCATGACGACCTGGGCCCCTGGCACCCGCCCCGACGACGCCGTCGACGCGCGCCCGCACGACGACGTCGCGCCCGACGACGCGCACGACCACCGGCCCGGCCCCGCCGTCGGCAGGTCGGCGGCCGGCGGCGTGCTGACCGTCCTCGACCCCAGCGACGGGTCGACGGTGGGCGAGATCCGCGAGGCCGACCGCGACGAGGTCGTCGAGGCCGTGCGCCGGGCGAGGGCCGCCCAGCACGGCTGGGAGCGCACGCCCGCCGCGGACCGCGGCGCCCAGCTGCACGGCGCCGCCGCGGCCCTCCGCGAGCACGCCGCCGAGCTCGCCGCGCTCAACCAGCGCGAGACCGGCAAGCCGTTCGACGACTCCCTCGGCGGGGTGCTCGCCGGTGCCGACACCCTGCGCCAGTACGCCGAGCTCGGGCCCGTGCACCGCGGCCTCAGCCTCGTCGGGGGCCGAGAGTCCGCCGACTTCACGATCGACCAGCCCCGGGGCGTCGTCGCGGCGATCACCCCCTGGAACGACCCCGTCGCCGTCGCCTGCGGCCTGATCGGTGCCGCGCTCGTCACGGGCAGCACGGTCGTGCACAAGCCGAGCGAGCGCTGCCCGCACGTCGGCGAGCTGCTCGGCCGCGTGCTCGCCGAGACGCTGCCGCCCGACGTGCTCGTCACCGTCTCGGGAGGCGGCGGCGTGGGCGCCGCGCTCACCGAGCAGCCGGGCGTCGACGCCGTCGCCCACGTCGGCTCGACCGCGACGGGCCGGCGCATCGCGCGCATGGCCGCGCTGACCGGCGCCCACGTCGTGCTCGAGAACGGCGGCAACGACGCCCTCATCGTCGACGGCGACGTCGACCCCGTCTGGGCGGCGGAGCAGGCGGCGATCGGCTCGTTCGCCAACGCGGGCCAGATCTGCACCAGCGTGGAGCGCATCTTCGTGCACCGGGACGTCGCCGCCGCATTCGTCGAGGCGCTCGTCGCCGAGGCGGCCCGGCGCCACGACCGGCTCGAGATGGGCCCGCTCGTCGACGCCCGCCTCCGTGCCGAGGTGCAGCGCCAGGTCGACGAGGCCGTCGCCGACGGGGCGACGGTCGAGATCGGCGGCACGACCCCCGAGGGCCCGGGGTCGTGGTGGCCCGCCACGGTGCTGACGGGCTGTCGGCCGCACATGACGATCATGCAGGAGGAGACCTTCGGCCCCGTCGCCCCCGTGCAGGTCGTCGACGACTTCGACGAGGCCCTGCGCCTCGCCTGCCACGACCGCCACGGGCTCGCGGCGACCGTGCTCACGGGCTCGATCGCGCACGCGAACCGGGCTCTGGCCGACCTGCCCGTCGGCACCGTCAAGATCAACGCCGTCTTCGGCGGAGCACCGGGCGGATCAGCCCAGCCGCGCGGCGAGAGCGGCTCCGGCTACGGCTACGGCCCCGAGCTGCTCGACGAGCTGACGCTGACGAAGGTCGTGCACTACGGGGTCCCCGTGCTCGCGGCCGACGGCGGGCACCAGGAGGTGCGGGGCACCTCCTCGGCACCGCTCGCCGCGGGCGACCAGGTCGGGGGCCAGGACTCGGCCGAGGCGCCGCACGGCGCCGCCACGACCGGCACCTCCACAGGCCGCACCCGGCACCCGCAGGAGCCCGCCGAGGGCGGCGACCCCGACGACACGGCGCACACCGGCACCGGCAGGGGTGAGGACGACGCCGAGCCCCGCGTGCACCCCTCCTCCCCCGCCGAGGGCGACTGACGTGGCGGGCCCGATCGACCTCGGCCAGGTCCGGGGGCTGAGCCCCGAGGTGGTGCGCGCCCTGCGCGACGCCGCCCCGGTCGTCAGCGTCGTCGGCGACCTCGTGCTCGACGGCTGGTGGCAGGGCACGACCGAGCGCATGACGCGCGAGGCTCCCGTGCCCGTCGTCGAGGTGGCCGACCGCCGGTTCGTGCCGGGCGGCGCCGCCAACACGGCGGTCAACCTCGCCGCCCTGGGCGCGCGGGTGCGGCTCGCGGGGATCGTCGGCGACGACGAGGCCGGCCGACGGCTCACCGAGCTGCTCGCCTCGCACGGCGTCGACACCACGGGAGTGGTGCGCGTGCGCGGCCGTGCCACCGTCGCGAAGAACCGGGTGCTCGTCGACGACCAGGTGCTCATCCGGCTGGACGACGTGGAGTCGGAGCCCGCGCCGGCCGCCTCCCTCGCGCTGCTCGCCGAGGCCGCGCTGGCGCAGGCCCACGGCGCCGACGCCGAGCTCGTCTGCGACTACGCCTCCGGGTGCCTCACCGGCCTCGTGCTCGACGCCCTCGTCGCCCGGCCCGCCGCCGACCGCCCCCCGCTCGTCGTGGTCGACGCGCACGACCTCGCTCCCTGGGCGCGGCTGCGGCCCGACCTCGTCACGCCGAACGCGGGCGAGAGCGGGGCCCTCGCGGGGATCGCGATCGGCGACTCGCTGCCCACCGACGTCCGCGTCGAGCGCGTCGAGGCCGCCGCCTCCTCGTTGCTCGAGCGCTCGGGGGCGGGCGCCGTCGTCGCGACGCTCGACCACGACGGGTCGATGCTGCTCGTGCACGGCGGCGCGACGGCGGGTCAGCCCGACGTCGCCCTCGACCGCGGCGACGGCAGCCCGCAGGAGGCGCGGGTGCAGCACCGGACCTGGGCGCGCCGGGCGCGCGAGCGGCAGGCCTCCGGCGCGGGCGACTCGTTCGTCGCCGCGCTGACCGTCGGACGGGCAGCCGGCCTCCCGCTGACGACGAGCGTCGACCTGGCGCAGGCGGCGGCGGACGTCGTCGTGCGGCGCTTCGGCACCTCCGTGTGCTCGACGGACGACCTCGTCGGGCACGTCGACCGCACCGGCGACCTCATGCTGGGCCTGGACGAGCTGGCGCGCCGGCTCGACGAGGAGCGGGCGGCGGGCCGACGCGTCGTCCTCACGAACGGCTGCTTCGACGTGCTGCACCGAGGCCACACCACCTACCTGACGCAGGCGAAGCAGCTCGGGGACGTGCTCGTCGTCGCGCTCAACGACGACGACTCGACCCGGCGTCTCAAGGGCCCCGGCCGACCGATCAACGCGCTGGCCGACCGGGCCGGCGTGCTGTCCGCGCTGAGCTGCGTCGACTACGTCACGTCGTTCGCCACGGACACGCCGATCCCCCTGATCCGTCGCGTCCGACCCGACCTCTACGCGAAGGGCGGCGACTACACGCCGCAGATGCTCGAGGAGACGGCCTCGGTCGTCGAGGGAGGCGGCGAGGTGCGCATCCTCGACTACGTCGCCGACCACTCGACGACGGGCATCGTCGACCGCATCCGCCAGTCGCACGGCGCCGGCGCCGATGGCGACGGCCCGGGACGGGGACGCGCGTGAGCGGCAGCCGGCGCTGGTCGGGGGCGTGGGCGTCGGCGTCGGGATCGGTCCTCGACGCGCAGGGGGCGCCTCCTGCGCTCGTCGACGTGCTCGTGCCCACCGCCGACCGCCCGGCAGAGCTGGCGGTCACGCTCGCCGGGCTCGCCGCCCAGGACGACCCGCCGTTCTCGGTCGTGGTCAGCGACCAGTCCGAGGGCGAGCCCGACTGGGCGCACCCGGCGGCGCAGGCCATGGTGCGGGTGCTGCGCGCGCAGGGACGCTCCGTCGAGACGCACGTCCACCTGCCGCGTCGGGGCCTCGCCGAGCACCGCCAGTCGCTGCTCGAGCGGGCGACGGCACCCGAGGTGCTGTTCCTCGACGACGACGACGTCTGGCTCGAGCCCGGCGCTCTCCACCGGATGCACGACGCCCTGGACCGGCTCGGCTGCGGCTTCGTCGGCTCGGCGGTGCAGGGCCTGTCGTACCTGGACGACGTCCGGCCGCACGAACGGGAGGCCTTCGAGCTCTGGTCCGGGGAGGTGCTGCCCGAGCGCGTCCGGCGGGACACGCCCGCGTTCTCCCGCTGGCGGCTGCACAACGCCGCGAACCTCGTCCACGAGGCGGCTCGGCTCGGCGTGCCCGAGGGCGACTGGGAGGCCTACCGGGTGGCCTGGGTCGGGGGCTGCGCGCTGTACCGCAGGGACGTCCTGCTCGAGGCCGGCGGCTTCGGGTTCTGGGACGACCTGCCGCGCGACCACGCGGGCGAGGACGTCGCCGCCCAGTGGCGCGTCATGCAGGCACGAGGAGGCGCGGGCATCGTCCCCAGCGGTGCCGTCCACCTCGAGGCGCCCACCACCGTGGAGCGCCGCGACGTCGAGGCGACAGACCTGGTCGACCTCGACACCCCGGCCGGACCCGGCCGGGCCACCCCGAGATGAAGGAGGCGACCGTCATGGCCGACACCCCGAACCCCATCCAGATGCAGAAGTACCTCAGCGGCGTGGACTACCCGGTCTCGAAGGAGGACCTGATCGCCACGGCGAGGGAGCAGGGCGCGCCCGACGACGTCGTGTCGGCGCTCGAGGCGCTCGACGGAGACTCGTTCGACGCGCCGACCGACGTCAGCAAGGGCGTCTCGGAGGAGTAGCTCGCCGCCGTGGGACACGGCACGGGACCGCCCGTCGTCGGGGACGGCGGGCGGTCCCGTGCGTTCGTCGACGCGGGTCAGACCTCGTCGGGCGAGGGCGCCTGCGTCGGGACGTCGTCGCCGCCCCGGTCGCCGTCGGCGCGCTGCTCGACGTCGTCGTCGACCGAGCCGTCGGCGTCGAGGTCGTAGTCCTCGCCCTTCAGCACCTGGTCCCACTTCTGGGCGTCGTCGGGGTTCGAGTCGGGGTTCTGCGGGGTGATGGGGACGCTGCTCATGGTGACCTCCTCGGTCGGTCGTGGTCCCCTCGACGGTAGGCGCGCCTCCCCGCGCTGTCCGCCCCCGGCTACGACGAGGTGCCGACGATGCGGACGTCGATCGTCGGGGCCGGCAGCTGCTGCGCCTCGAGGTGCCCGAGGAGGCGAGCCGCGACCGCCCGCGCGACCGCCGGCCCCGAGGCGGCGTCGTCCACGGCGAGGTCGAGCACCACCCGCGTCTCGTCGTCGGTGACGGCGAGCGTCACGAGCGGCCTCGGCCGACCCGGGGTCCCGTCGGCCGCGCCGGCCGAGGCGGGCACGCCGGCCGCGGCGGCACCGGTCACGACCGCGCCGGCCGCACCGGTCACGCTGGCGACGGCTGCCCGGAGTCCGCCGAGCGCCTGGCGGGCGATCTCGACCGCACCAGGCCGGGCGTGCACGCGGGCGACGCCGTCCGTCTCCGCCGCCAGCGCCCCGAGCTCGAGCGCGAGGTCGTCGAGCCGGTCCTGCGGCACGGTCGCGACGCCGTCGGCACCCACGGCCGGGCCTGCGCCCGTACCAGCACGGTCGTCGATCGTCGGGTCGTCCATCACAGTCCTGCCTCTCGGGCCTCGAGGTGCACGTCGCGCACGGTGACGTCGAGGGACTCGACGACGATCTCGGTCTGCCGAGCGAGCGCCTCGGACACGGCCTCGCGCACGAGCTCGGCGACTCGCCGCAGGTCGGCGCCGTAGACGACGCTCACCGCCACGTCGACCCGGATCGGCGCGTCGACGACGCCCACGTCGCCGGCCAGCCCGCACGAGATGACGACGGCACCCGGCACCGCGTCGCCGGCCTCGCGGACGAGCGAGCGCACCGCGCCCTCGGTGATGTGCAGGGTGCTGCGGACGTCGGGCGACGCGAGCGGGATGTCGCGCCCCGTGCGCGACTCGAGCCGGACGCGGTCCATGACGCTCGCGATCCACGACGGGTCGGGTGCCGGAGCCGTCGCGACGTCGCTCTCGACGAGCTCGGACGACAGCGCCCGCAGCCGCTCGAGCGCGAGGAGCTGCGCCAGGCACTCGGGGTCGTCCTCGATGAGCGGGTCGTACGGCTCACGGCCGGCGTCGAGGTAGTCGGCGAGCCGCTCGGTCGGGACCGAGTCGCCCCCCGAGCCCGAGCCGCCGCCCGTCAGCGGGCCCTCGGCGGGGCCGTCGCTCGGCTGCGCGGAGGGCGAGAAGGGCGTCGGGTCGCTCATCGCCAGGCCTCCATCTCTCGGGTCAGTGACTCTCGGGCACGGGCGAGCTGGCCCCTCACGGCGGTCACGGACGAGCCGGTCCGCTCCGCGATGTCAGCGTACGACTCGCCGCCGACCTCGCGCATGGTCCACACGCGGCGCTGGGCGGCGGGCAGCCGGCCGAGCGCCTGGCGCAGCGCGACCATCGCGTCGGACGACTGCGCCCGCCGTTCGGGGTCGTCGTGGGCGCCGTCGGTCGAGGGCACCTCCAGCTCGTCGACGTCGGCGGCGGGACGGCGACGACGGATCAGGTCGAACGCCTTGCGCGACACGATCGTCATCATCCAGCCGCGGACGGCGTCGGGGGCCTGCAGGCCCGGGAGCTCACGCCAGATGGTGATCGACGCCTCCTGCACCGCGTCGGAGGCGTCGGCCCGGGACGAGGTCAGCCGCGTCGCGTAGGCGGTCATCAGCCCGAGGTGGCGCCGCAGCAGCACCTCGAAGGCCCGTTCGTCGCCCTCCGCGGCACGGGACGCGAGCGTGCCGTCGGCAGCCTCGGTGAGGTCGATCGACACGGTGCCTCCTCTGTGCGGCGAGCCCCGGCAGGGCGTTCGATGGAACGACTGGGACGGATTCCGTGACGATCAGGTCGCGGCGTGCGTCTCGTCCATGACTACACCAGCCTCTCGCAGAACGGAGCCACCATGGCCGACACCACCCCGACCACCCCCACCGCCGCCACGACGCCGACCGGCCTCGCGACGGACGGCCCGACGCCCGGCCGCACGGTCGTCGCCGACGCCGTCGTCGCCAAGGTCGCGGGCATCGCCGCCCGTGAGGTGCCCGGCGTGCACGCCCTCGGTGGCGGGGCGGCCCGCGCCTTCGGCGCCCTCCGCGACGTCGTCGGCAGCACGGACCTCGGCCAGGGAGTCCGCGTCGAGGTCGGCGAGACCCAGGTCGCGGCCGACGTCACGATCGTCGTCGAGTACCCCGTCGCCATCAGCCAGGTCGCCGACCAGGTCCGCGAGTCCGTCGCGGCCGCCATCGAGCAGCTCGTCGGCATGGACGTCGCCGAGGTCAACGTGTCAGTCACCGACGTGCACATCCCGGGCGACGACGACGAGGTCTGACGTCGACCGGGCGCACGGCCCTCAGCGCACCGCCCTCAGCGCACCGCGAGCACGATCTTGCCGAGGTGCTGCCCCGCCTCCATGCGCTTGTGGGCGGTCGCGGCGAACTCGAGCGGGTAGACGCTGTCGAGCACCGGGCGCACCGTGCCGGCGGCGACGAGCGGCCAGACGTGCTCGCGGACCTCGGCCATGATCGCGCGCCGCTCCTCGAGGGGGCGGGCACGCAGGGTCGTGCCCCAGATGCGTGCGCGCGCGGCCATCAGCCGCCCCACGTCGATCGTCGCGGCCGTGCCGCCCTGCGTCGCGATCACCATGACGCGGCCCCCGGGGGCGACCGCCTCGACGTCGCGCGCCAGGTAGTCGCCGCCGACGAGGTCGAGCACGACGTCGACGCCGCGCCCGTCGGTGAGCTCGTGGACGACCTCGACGAAGTCCTCCTGCTTGTAGTCGATGCCGCGGGCCGCGCCGAGCTGCTCGCAGAACGCGGTCTTCTCGGCCGAGCCGGCGGTCGCGTAGACGGTGGAGCCGAGGGCCACGGCGAGCTGGATCGCGATCGACCCGATGCCGCTCGACCCGCCGTGCACCAGCAGGGTCTCGCCCGGCTGCAGCCCGGCTGACATGAACACGTTCGACCACACGGTCGCGAGCGCCTCGGGCAGACCCGCCGCCTCGACCAGGTCGAGCCCCTTCGCGTAGGGCAGCAGGAGGCCCTCGTCGACGGCCACGCGGTCGGCGTAGCCGCCGCCGGACAGCAGCGCCAAGACGTAGTCGCCCAGGGAGGCGCCCGTCACCTCGCTGCCCACGCTCACGACGGTGCCGCTCACCTCGAGCCCCGGCCACGCGGGCGCCCCGGCCGGCGACGGGTAGTGCCCCTCGCGCTGCGAGACGTCGGCGCGGTTCACGCCCGCGGCGGCGACGTCGATCACGACCTCGTGGGGGCCGGCGACGGGCTCGGGGACTTCGCTGACGACGAGGGCGGAGGGCCCTCCGGGAACGGGGACGGTGACGGCGCGCATGCCTCCATCCTCCCCCTGCGGGGCGGGACCAGGCTCGCCGGCTCCGTCCCGTGGCGCGACCGGCGCCTCCTACGGCCTGTCAGGCCAGGCGGCGACGAGCACCTTGCCGCTGACCGACGAGTCCCGGGCGACGTCGAAGGCCCGGGCCGCGTCGGCACTGTCGACGACGTGCGTGACGACCGTGCCGAGCGACGGGTCGGCGTCGAGCATCCGCACGGCCTCGTCGATCTCGTCCCGGAACCGGAAGACGCCGAGCACGGTGAGCTCCTTCGAGATCGCGGGCGCGAGGTTGACCGGGCGGGCGACGTCCGGCACCATCCCGACCTGCGCGACGACGCCGAGGCGACGGGCGGCGACGAAGGCGGCGCTGACGGCCGGCGCGGCGCCCGAGCACTCGAGCACGACGTCGAACGAGTCGGCGGGGACGGCGTCCTCCCCGAGCCGGAGGACTTGGTCGGCGCCCACGGCGAGCGCCCTGGCCAGGGGCTCGGGCAGGACGTCGACGACGGTCACGTGCGCCGCACCGCGGGCACGGGCCGCGGCGGCGGCGAGCAGGCCGATCGGGCCGGCCCCGGAGATGAGGACCCGGGCGCTCCGGACGTCGCCGACCCGGCTGACGGCGTGCAGGGCGACGGCGAGCGGCTCGGCCAGGGCCGCGCGCTCGAGCGGCAGCGTGGCGGGCAGAGCCCGCAGCATGCCCGCGTCGACCACGAGGTACTCGCTGAGGGCGCCCTGCGTGTGCGGGTGCGTCGAGGCGCTGCCCAGGTAGGAGCCGCCGGGCCACAGGTGCGGCGCCTCCTCGGTGCCCTCGGTCGGGGTGCCGAACCGGGCAGGGTGCACGGTGACGGGGGTCCCGGGTGCCCACTCGCCGCTCGGGTCGAGGTCGACGCGTCCCGACAGCTCGTGGCCGGGGGCGAGGGGCTCCTCGACGACGAAGGCACCGTTGGCACCCTCGAAGTAGTAGTGCAGGTCGGAGCCGCAGATGCCGACGAAGTCGACGCGGAGGCGCACCTCGCCCTCGCCGGGCTCGGGCGTCGGGACCTCGCGCTCCGTCAGGACGGTCGCGGAGTCGATCTGGATGGTCTTCACGGTCGTTCTCCTCTGTGGGCGGGTCGGTTCTGCGTGCTCGTCGGACGACGCACGGGGACGACGCGCGTCAGACGACGCCCGTCATGCCGCCGTCGACGAAGATGTTCTGCCCCGAGACGAAGTCGCTCGCGCTCGACGCGAGGTAGATCAGCGTCCCCGTGAGCTCCTCGACGCGGCCCCAGCGACGCGCCGGCGTGCGCTGCCGCAGCCAGGAGTCGAAGGTCTCGTCCTGCCAGAGGGCCGTGTTCATCTCGGTCGCGAAGTAGCCGGGCGACAGGGTGTTCACCTGGACCCCGTGCCGGGCCACGTCGGCCGCCATGCCGCGGCTCAGCTGGGCGACCCCGCCCTTGCTCGCCGAGTACGGCGCGATGGTCTCGCGCGCCAGCATCGACTGCACGCTCGCGACGTTGACGATCTTCCCCGAGCCGCGCTCGACCATGCCGGGCGCGACGAACCGCGAGACGTAGAACACGCTCGACAGGTTGGTGGCGACGACGGCGTCCCAGTCCTCGACGGGGAACTCGGTGAACGGCGCGCGCTTCTGCACGCCGGCGTTGTTGACCAGGACGTCGGGCACGCCGTGCTCGGCCACGAGCTCCCCGACGGCCGCCTCGACGGACGCGGCCTCGGTGACGTCGAAGACCGTCGTCGCGGGCCGCGTCCCCGTGGCCGCCTCGAGGGCGTCCTGGGTCTCGCGCAGCGCACCGGCGTCGCGACCGTGCACGATCACCTCGGCCCCCGCCTCCGCCAGCGCCAGGGCGAACGAGCGACCGAGTCCGCGGGAGGAGCCGGTCACGAGGGCGAGCCGGCCGGTGAGGTCGAACAGGGACGAGGTCATGGTTCTCCTTGGTGGTTCCGGGCGGTCCGGACGGTCGGCGTGGTCGATGCGGTCGGGACGGCCCGGGCCGTCGGGACGGCCCGGGCGGTCGGTCAGACCAGCGAGCCGACGGCGAAGACGAGCAGCGCCGCGGCGAAGCCGAGCACGGACTCGACGCCCTGCTGCACGGTCCACACGCGCAGGGTGGTCTTCACGTCCATGCCCATCAGCCGGCCGACGAGCCAGAAGCCCGAGTCGTTGACGTGGCCGGCGAAGACCGAGCCCGCAGCCGTGGCGAGCACGACGGCGGCCAGCTGGACGGCGTTGAGGTCGGCCAGGGCGACGGCCGGGGCCACGAGGCCCGCGGCGGTGACGAGGGCCACGGTCGCCGAGCCCTGGGCGAGGCGGAGGATCGCGGCGATGATCCACGCGGCCACGATGACCGGCAGTCCGAGGTCGCCCAGCACGTCGGCGAGGGCGTCGCCGATGCCCGAGGCGCGGAGGACGCCGCCGAACATGCCGCCGGCGCCGGTGATGAGCACGACCGAGCAGATCGGGCCGAGCGCGCTGTCGAGCACCTTCTCGAGAGCACTGCCGCCGACGCCGCGGGCCCGGCCCAGGACGACGGCCGCGACGAGGACGGAGATGAGCAGCGCGATGCCGCTGGTGCCGATCAGGACGAGCGCCTGCACCCAGGTGGCGTCGGGGTCGACGACCCCCACGGAGCCGAGCGAGCTGAGCCCGGTGTTCAGCAGGATCAGGACGAGCGGGACGGCGAGGACGGCCATGACCGTGCCGGCCTTGGGCGGGTTCGCGGCGTGGACGTCGTCCTTCTCGCTGCCGAAGAGGGACAGCACGGGCAGCGGGATGCGCTTGTTGACGTACTTGGCCCACAGGTAGCCCGACACGTACCAGACGGGGAACACGATGACGAGGCCCGCGACGAGCACGATGCCGAGGTCGGCGCCGAGCAGCTCGGTCGCCGAGACCGGGCCGGGGTGCGGCGGCAGGAACACGTGCATGACCGAGAAGGCCGCGGCGGAGCTGATGCCGTAGAGCAGCAGCGACTTGCCGCCCATGCGGCGGGCCACGGCGAAGACGATCGGCAGCATGACGATCAGCCCGGCGTCGAAGAAGATCGGGAAGCCCATGATCAGCGAGGCGAGGCCGAGGGCGAACGGCGCGCGCTTCTCCCCGAAGACGTCGACCATGCGGTCGGCGAGCACCCGGGCGCCGCCCGACGACTCGACGAGCCGCCCGAGCATGGCCCCGAGCCCGACGAGCAGCGCGACGGAGCCGAGGGTGCTGCCGAAGCTCGTGACGAGCAGGTCGGCGATGGCGCCCGTGGGGATGCCCGTCGCGAGGGCCGTGAGCGCCGCGACGATGACGAGGGTGAGGAACGCGTGCAGCTTGAACTTGATGACGAGCACCAGGATCAAGGCGATCGCCCCCGCGGCGATCGCGAGCAGCGGTGCCGCCCCCAGGGTCTGTGTCCAGTCGTCCATGTCGATCTTCTCCGTTGAATACCGTGGGCTGCGCCCGTCGAGTCCGTGGTCGAGGCGCACAGGAGGTGCGCGACCGCGGTGAAGGCCAGGGTGCCACCAAAGGTAGTACTTTTCAAGTCGTGCCGAGCTCGCGGCCTACGACAGGATGACCCTCATGACTTCTCGCCCCGGGCCCGAGGGGACGCACGCCCGGCTCGTGCAGGCCCTCGGCGGCCGCATCGCCTCGGGCGACCTGCCCGCGGGCACCGTGCTCACCCTCGCCGCCCTCGAGCTCGAGTTCGGGGCGTCCCGGACGTCCGTGCGCGAGGCGGTGCGCGTCCTCGAGTCGCTCGACCTGATCCGGTCGCGCCGACGGGTGGGGATGACCGTGCAGCCACGGGCGTCGTGGCGGGTGCTCGACGCGCAGCTCATCCGCTGGACCCTGGCCGGCCCGCTGCGGCAGCGGCACCTCGTCGAGCTGATGGAGCTGCGCGCCGCGCTCGAGCCGGTCGCCGCCCGGCTCGCGGCCCGGAACGCCACCGACGACCAGCGGGCGGGTCTCGTGCGCCTCGCCTCCGAGCTCGACGACCTCGGCCGGGCCGGGCGGGGCGACTCGTCCGAGTACCTCGCGGTCGACGTCGCGTTCCACTCGCTGCTGCTCACCGCCAGCGGCAACCTCCTGTACGCCGAGCTCGCCGCCCCGGTCCGCGAGATCCTCGGGGGGCGCGCCGACCTCGGCCTCACACCGGCCGTCCCCTGGCCGGGCACCCTCGACGCCCACGTCGCGGCCGCGCGCGCGGTCGCCGACGGCGACGGCGACGCGGCCGAGCACCAGGTGCGCACCCACATCGCCATCGTCAGCCACGAGGTCGAGGAGGCGCCGAGCGCCGAGGCGGACCAGGCGGCTGACTAGGCTGACCGCGTGCTGCTCTCCGACCACGACATCAAGCTCGAGCTCGACGCCGGGCGCATCGGCCTCGACCCGTACGACTCCTCGCTGATCCAGCCGTCGAGCATCGACGTGCGGCTCGACCGCCTGTTCCGGCTGTTCGACAACCACAAGTACCCGTTCATCGACCCGGCTGCCGAGCAGCCCGAGCTGACGCGCCTGGTCGAGACTCCCGCCGACGAGCCGTTCATCCTGCACCCGGGCGAGTTCGTCCTCGGCAGCACCTACGAGCGCGTCACGCTGCCCGACGACGTCGCCGCCCGCCTCGAGGGGAAGAGCTCGCTGGGCCGCCTCGGCCTGCTGACGCACTCGACGGCCGGCTTCATCGACCCCGGCTTCACCGGGCACGTCACCCTCGAGCTGTCGAACGTCGCGACGCTGCCGATCAAGCTCTGGCCGGGCATGAAGATCGGGCAGCTCTGCTTCTTCCGGCTGAGCTCGCCGGCCGACCACCCCTACGGCTCGGGCGAGTACGGCTCCCGGTACCAGGGCCAGCGCGGACCGACCGCGAGCCGCTCGGCGACGAACTTCGTCCACACGGACGTGTCCGCGCGCGACTGAGCCCCGGAGGGCTCAGCCCTGCAGGAGGCGCGGCTCGGCTGAGCAGGACGCTCGGCCGAGCTGCACCGATCAGGCCCCGGGAGGCGTGAAGGGCACCGGTCCGATCTGGGCCCGGAACGCGAGCACGTGGTCCATCACGACCAGGGCGAGCATCGCCTCCACGATCGGCGTCGCACGGATGCCCACGCAGGGGTCGTGCCGCCCGAAGGTCTCGACGCTCGTCTCGTTCCCCGCGCGGTCGATCGAGCGCTGGGGCGTCCTGATCGAGCTCGTCGGCTTGATCGCGACCGAGACCCTCAGGTCCTGCCCGGTCGAGATCCCGCCGAGCACGCCGCCCGCGTCGTTCGTCTCGAAGCCGTCGGCGGTCAGGGCGTCGCCGTGCTCGCTGCCGCGCTGCGAGACGCTGTCGAAGCCCGCCCCGATCTCGACGCCCTTGACGGCGTTGATGCCCATCATCGCGGCGGCGATGTCCGCGTCGAGCTTGGAGAACAGGGGCTCGCCGAGGCCCGCGGGCACGTTGCGGGCGACCACGTCGATGCGGGCGCCGCACGAGTCGCCGGCCCGGCGCAGCTCGTCCATGCGCTCCTCGAGCCGCGGCACGATCGCCGCGTCGGGGGCGAAGAACGGGTTCTGCGAGATCTGCGACTCGTCGGTGAAGGGGACGGCGATGTCGTCGAGCTGGCTCATCCAGCCGGTGAACGAGATGCCGCCCTGCTCCTGCAGCCACTTGCGCGCGACGGCGCCGGCGGCGACCATCGGCGCGGTGAGGCGGGCGGAGGAGCGGCCGCCGCCACGAGGATCGCGCACGCCGTACTTGCGCCAGTACGTGTAGTCGGCGTGGCCGGGGCGGAACGTGTCGAGGATGTTGCCGTAGTCCTTGCTGCGCTGGTCGACGTTCCGGATCATGAGGGCGATCGGGGTGCCCGTGGTCTGCCCCTCGTAGACGCCGGACAGGATCTCGACGGCGTCGGGCTCCCTGCGCTGCGTGACGTGGCGCGAGGTGCCCGGGCGGCGGCGGTCGAGCTCCCCCTGGATGTCGGCCTCGGTCAGGGCGAGGCCCGGAGGGCACCCGTCGATGACGCAGCCGATGGCGACGCCGTGCGACTCGCCGAAGTTCGTGACGCGGAAGAGTTCACCGAAGGTGCTGCCAGACATGGGACGACCTTACGGCCCCCACGTCTCGAGCGATGGAGAGAAGGGGGTGCGAGTGGGGACCCGACGCCCTCACCCGCACCCCTCGCAGCCGCGACCGGGACCCGACGTCCCTGCGCTTGCCGCGTGTACGACTCGCGATCCTGAACCCAAATCGCGAGGCCCCCTCATTCTGCGTCGTGTCGGGCCCTCCTGGCCACCAGGTGGTCACGAAACGAAGGAGGAGGACAGGGAGCGAAGGAGGCGCCGGATCGGGTCACCTGACGCCCTCGTCCCTGCCCCCGGTCCCGTCGACCGCTCAGGACTCGAGGGTCTCGCGCGGGGTCCGGCCGAACTGCGTCGAGTAGAGCGCGGCGAACCGCCCGGGGTTCGCGAAGCCCCAGCTCAGCGCGATCCCGGCCACGGTGTGCCCGAGCGTGGGGTCGCCGAGCACGAGGTCGGCATGCGCACCGCGCAGGCGAGCCGCGCGCAGGGCCGCCATCGGGGTCGTGTCGAGGTGGCGACGGAACGCCAGCTGCAGCCCTCTCGGGGTCAGGCGGGCCGCCTCCGCGATCTCGACGATCCCGATGTCGTCGTGCGCGTGCTCCTCGACGAAGGCGAGCGCTCGACGGACGGTGGACGGCAGGGCACGCGCGTCGGAGGACCGGCCCGTCCCCACCACGTTCGTGTCGTAGGCCTCGACGAACGCCGTCACGAGCGAGCGGAACGCGGCCGACCGCACCAGCGGGCTCGCCATCGCGGCGTCGTTCGAGAGCACCCCGTCGAGCACGTGCCGGGTCGTGCTGCCCCAGTGCTCGCCCAGGGCCTCGGAGACGGGCTCCATCGCGAGGGTCTGCAGCCCCTCCGGCGGCGTCGTGAGCGACAGGCCGGCGAGCTCGCGCTCCACGGCGGCCCGGTCGAGCATCACCTGGCCGAGGTGCATGTCGTCCCAGCGGTGCTCCTTGACGCGGTCGCTGGGGAACACGAAGCGGTCGCCCGTCTGTGCCCGCAGGTCGGCCCTGCCGTCCGCGAGGCCGTAGCGGCCGCCCAGGACGCGGCTGATGCAGAAGAACTCGGGCAGCGGCTCGCTGACGGCGTGCAGCTGTCCCCTGTAGTGGATCTGGCCCATCGCGAACCGGTCGTCGCCGGAGACGACCCGGCCGAAGCTGAAGTCGGGGCCGGCCTCGGGAGTGAGGTCGCGGAGACGGTAGATGCGGCTGATGATGGAGTGCGCGACCGCGGGGTCCGAGGTCTCGACGCCGCGCACCCGAGGGTCGTCGAAGTCCGGGCGACGGGAGCCCGCGCGGGTCCAGGCCGTGGGCGTCGCAGGACTGGCCATGCGCCCCTCCAGGCGGTGCGGCGGAGCACGAGGTGCTCTCGTGGGCGACGAGGCCCGTGGTCGACGCACCTCGCACGCATCGGCCTGATCCACCGATGCCGCGATGCTACCTCGCAGGCTCGTCTCGGGCGACTCTCACCCGACCGCCTGGTATCGAGCGTCTCCCGGTGCCGGGCCGACGCCTCCTCGGGCACGGCCACGAGCTCGCGGCGTAGCGTCGGGGCATGGACTACAGGACCCTCGGGAACAGCGGTGCCTCCGTGTCGGAGCTGACACTGGGCACCATGACGTTCGGCGCAGAAGCCGACGAGACCACCTCTCACCAGATCCTCGACGCGTTCGTCGCGGCCGGCGGCACGCTCGTCGACACCGCCGACGTGTACACGGCAGGGACCTCGGAGGAGATCATCGGGCGCTGGCTCGCCTCGCACCCCACGGAGGCGGCGCAGGTCGTGCTCGCGACGAAGGGGCGGTTCCCGATGGGGGACGGCCCCAACGACGTCGGCCTCTCGCGCCGGCACCTCGCGACGGCGCTCGACGCGTCGCTCAGCCGGCTCGGCGTGGAGCACGTCGACCTCTACCAGATGCACGCCTGGGACGCCTTCACCCCGATCGACGAGACGCTGCGGTTCCTCGACGACGCGGTCACCGCGGGCAAGATCGGCTACTACGGCTTCTCGAACTACCTCGGCTGGCAGCTGACGAAGGCCGTCGCCCGGGCCCAGGCGCTCGGCTTCGCGCCGCCCGTCACGCTGCAGCCGCAGTACAACCTGCTCGTCCGCGACATCGAGCACGAGATCGTGCCGGCCTCGCTCGACGCCGGCATCGGCCTGCTGCCGTGGTCGCCCCTCGCCGGCGGCTGGCTGAGCGGCAAGTACCGTCGCGACGAGGCACCCACCGGCGCGACCCGCCTGGGCGAGGACCCGGGGCGGGGCATGGAGGCGTGGGAGGCGCGCAACGGCGACGAGCGGACCTGGTCGGCCATCGAGGCCGTCGCCTCCGTCGCGGACGCGCACGGCGCCTCCTCGTCGCAGGTGTCGCTCGCGTGGCTGCTGCGGCAGCCCGCCGTGACCTCGGTGATCCTGGGCGCGCGCACGGTCGCGCAGCTCGACGACAACCTCGGCGCCTCCGACCTCGCGAAGCTGCTCACCGACGACGAGCTGGCCCGCCTCGACGCGTCGAGCAGCCCGCGCGTCGACGACTACCCGTACGGGACCGCCGGCGTCGCGCAGCGCGACCGCAAGCTGACCGGCGGCCGCTGAGCCGCTGATCCGCTGGTCCGCGGCCGCTGAGCCGCGCAGAGCGAGGCTCAGGCGACGCGAGAACGACGAACCGACGTGGGAGACCACGTCGGTTCGTCGTCCTGGCGGAGGGACAGGGCCTCTAGGAGGCGCGCGTCGCCTCCCCGCGGGCGCGGGCCGAGCCGCTCCGCTCGGCGCGCACCCGCAGCACGAGCACGACGACCAGCACGACGGCGGCGGCGACCAGCGCGGTGACCCCCGCGGCGGTGTCGAGGGGCTGCCCCGAGAACCGACCGACGGCGACCCACGCCAGGCCCCAGACCAGCGAGAGCATCGGGGCGATCCGCCCCCGTCCGACGACGGCGACCGCGACGCCCGAGAGCCCGGCGACCGCGAGGACGACCGTCGACCAGAGCCCGCTCGGCAGCCCGAACCCGTCGAAGCCGGACTCGACGAGGGCCGCGGCGACGTTGGCGGCCGTCGCGACCGACACCCAGCCAAGGTAGAGGCCCATCGTCCCGTCGGTGACGATCGCGTCGACCCGGCTGCGGGTGGGCGTGTGGACGACGAGCAGGAAGATCCGGACCAGGACGGCGAGCAGCGCGACGATCACGACGACGCTGAGCCAGACCTGGCCGAGCTGCACGGCGGCGAACAGCCAGCCCGCGTTGAGCAACATGGAGGCGGCGACCCAGTAGCCGAGGCGACGGTGCCGGTCGACGGCCCGCTGGCCGGGCAGCGCCTGGTAGACGGCGTAGGCGACGAGGCCGGCGTAGATGACCGACCAGATCGAGAAGGCCGTCGTCGCCGGGGCGATCGGCGTCGCGTCGGCGCTGAGCGCGCCGCCCGAGGCTCCCGACACCGAGGTGCCGCCGAAGGCCCCCGAGCCGACCGCGGCCAGGACGATCGCGAGCACGGCGCCCACGACGACGACGACCTGACGGACGACGTCGGCGGACGCAGGAGGTGCGGTGGCGGAGGCGGGACGGCTCGCTGCTGTGCTCATGCCGCCGACGCTATCCCCGCCCGATCTCTTAGCAACTGAATCATCAGCGATCTCCCAGCCCGCGCCTCCCGCGCCCGCCCCTTCGACAGGCTCTTCTCCGCAAATGCCGACCGTGAGTGCGCAGATCGCCCGACAAAACGGGGATCTCCCACTACAAGAGCCCCGACGGTCGGCATGTGCGGGCCTGCGCTCAGGCGGCGGGGCGCCAGCGGCGGAGGAGCTGCGCGTTCAGCGCCACGATGACCGTCGACAGGCTCATGAGCACCGCTCCGGCGGCCGGCGACAGCACGAAGCCGACCGGCGCGAGCACGCCCGCGGCCAGCGGCACCGAGAGCACGTTGTAGCCGGCGCCCCAGACCAGGTTCTGGATCATCTTGCGGTAGCCGACCCGCGACAACGAGATCACCGAGAGCACGGCACGCGGATCGCTCGAGGCGAGCACGACGCCCGCCGACTCGACCGCGACGTCGGTGCCCGCGCCGATCGCGATCCCCACGTCGGCCCGAGCCAGCGCGGGAGCGTCGTTGACGCCGTCGCCCACCATCGCCACGCGCTGGCCGCGCTGCTGCAGCTCGGCGACGCGGGCGTCCTTCTCGTCCGGGCGCACCTCCGCGAAGACCTCGTCGATGCCGAGCTCGCGCGCGACCGAGTCTGCGACCTGCCGCGCGTCACCCGTCACCATCGCGACGCGGACCCCGGCGTCGTGCAGCCGGCGCACCGCCTCGGCCGACTCGGGCCGGACCTCGTCGCGCAGCGCGAAGGCCGCCACGACGCCGCCCGAGCGCACGAGCCACAGCACAGCCGCGCCGTCACCGCGCCACGGCTCCGTCGCGGCCGCGAGGTCGGCGGGCGCCTCGAGCGCCAGGTCGCGGAGCAGCCCGGGACCTCCGACCGCGACGTCGACCCCGTCGACGCGGGCCGAGACGCCGCTGCCGGTCAGCGAGCGGAACGACTCGACCCGCGCCTCCTGCGGGGCAGCCGCAGCCTCAG
The DNA here is from genome assembly GCF_004364285.1 of Frigoribacterium sp. PhB116. Taxonomy (GTDB): domain Bacteria; phylum Actinomycetota; class Actinomycetes; order Actinomycetales; family Microbacteriaceae; genus Frigoribacterium. The sequence continues at coordinate 242,528 of NZ_SOBE01000003.1, forward strand.
CCGCCGCGGCACGCACCAGCGCGCGGGCGACCGGGTGCTCGCTGTCGCGCTCGGCGGCCGCGGCGAGGCGCAGGGCCTCGTCGCCCGTCAGCCCCCCGGACGAGGAGGCGGTGGCCACGTCCGTCACGCCGGGCTCGCCCTTCGTGAGGGTGCCGGTCTTGTCGAACAGCACGGTGTCGACCGTGCGCATGCGCTCGAGGGCGAGGCGGTCCTTGACGAGGACGCCCGCCCGGGCGGCGCGCTCGGTCGAGATCGCGATCACCAACGGGATCGCGAGCCCGAGGGCGTGCGGGCAGGCGATGACGAGCACGGTCACGGTGCGCGTGATCGCCTGGTCGAGGTCGCCGAGGAGGAGCCACACGACGAAGGTGACCACCCCGGCACCCGAGGCGAACCAGAAGAGCAGGGCGGCGGCGCGGTCGGCGAGCGCCTGGGCGCGCGACGACGAGGCCTGGGCCTCGGCGACGAGCCGCCGGATGCCCGCGAGGGCCGTCTCGTCGCCGACCGCGGTGACCCGGACCCTCAGGGCGCCGTCGGTCGCGACGGTGCCCGCGACGACGCGGTCGCCCTCGCCGCGCGCGACGGTCCGGGACTCGCCCGTGATCATCGACTCGTCCATCTCGGCGGAGCCGTCGACCACGACGCCGTCGGCGGGCACACGGGCGCCCGAGCGCACGAGCACGACGTCGCCCGCGACGAGGTCGGCGAGCGCCACCTCGGTCGTCGCGCCGGAGCCGGTGCCGGGGCCGGTGCCGTCGCCCGAGTCCGTGCCGGAGGTGCCGTCGACACGGTCGGCCGTGTCGGGCAGCAGCGCGGCGAGGGCGTCGAGGGCACCGGAGGCGGCGCCCAGGGCCCGCATCTCGATCCAGTGCCCGAGCAGCATGATGACGACGAGGAGCGCGAGCTCCCACCAGAAGTCGAGGTCGAGGCCGCCGATGCCGAGCGTCGTCGCCCAGCTCGCGACGAACGCGACGGTGATGGCCATCGCGATGAGGAGCATCATCCCCGGCTGCTTCGCCCGTGCCTCCGCGACGCCTCCGCTGAGGAACGGCCAGCCGCCCCACGCGAAGAGGAACGTGCCGAGCACCGGCGAGATCCACTCGGAGCCGGGGAACGACGGGACGTCGTAGCCGAGCAGCCCGGCGAACATCGAGCTGAAGGCGACCACCGGCACGGCGACGACGAGGCTGACCCAGAACTTGTCGCGGAACTGCGCGGCGTGGTCGCCGTGGCCTCCGTGGCCTCCGTGGCCGTGGTGGCCGGCGTGCGCGTCCTGCCCGGCGTGCGCGTCGTGGCCGGCGTGCGGGTCGTGCCCCGCGTCGACGCCCGCGGCCTCCTGGCCGTGGTCGGCCGTCGCGAGTCCCGAGTGGTCGGTGCCGACCTGCTCGTCGTCGCCGGGGGCGTGGTGGTCGTGCGCAGCGCTCATCCCCATACCCTAGGGGGGTATCGTGCGCGACGTCCAGGACTCGGGACGACCGCCTCCTCGACCGTCAGCCCCCTCTCTGTCAGCCCCCTCGACGGATCAGCCGCCGACGGGCGGGCCGACGATCAGCAGCAGGACGAAGACGACCACGACGGCCGCGAGCAGCAGCACGACCGCGAGCGCGAGGTGCCCGAGCACCCAGCGGAGGAGGCGGTCGAGCGGCCGGCGGTCGCGCGGGTCGCCGGTCGCCTCACGCCGCCAGTCGCCGTCGAGCCCGCTGCGGCGGTCGATCCAGCGCTCGACGGGCAGCGAGGCGAACGGCACGACGGCGCTCGCGAGGGCGAGCACGGTCACCCCCGGCGACCAGCGCTGGTTCACGGCGACGACGACCCCCGCGACCAGGTAGGCGAGGAACACGAACCCGTGGATCGGCCCCGCGACGCTGACGGGCCAGTCGCCCACCTTCGCGACGTACTTCAGCAGCATCCCGCCGATCAGCAGGGCCCAGGTCACGACCTCGGCGACAGCGAACGAGCGGAAGAGGGCGCGGGGCGACATGGCGGCTCCTGGTGAGGGGGTCGGTGGGCCTCCATGGTCGCAGCACCGCCCTGGACGCCGCCTCCCCCGGTGCAGCGCCTGCACCGCCGCCCGTCCCCACGACCACGAGAGGCCCCGGACCGACCTCCGAGCACCTCCGGACGTCGCTCCGAGGCCTCTCGACCCGACCCGAGGGGCGAAGGAGGCGCGGCGTACGGTGGACGGATCGACGACGACCACGAAGGGGACTCCATGAGCGACCGCGACGCCGAGCAGCACCGCCCGCACGACCGACACGAGCGCCCCGGTGCGACGCGCCCCGCCGCCGACGGTCGGTCGCGAGGCAGGCTGCGCCTGCAGTGGCCGACCTTCCGCGGGTCGCCGTTCCTCTGGGGCGTGCTCGCGTTCCCGCTGTTCCTGCACCTGGTCACGGCCGCCGTCTCGCTCGGCCGCGGCGAGGCGCCCACGCCGTTCGGCATCGTGTTCCTGGTGCTGGTCGCGGTCGTGTTCGTCGTCTGCCTGGTCGGCGTCGTGCAGACGCTCCGGCACCCGCGGCCCTCGCGGCCGTCGTGGCTCGACGAGGGCGACCCGCGCGCCTGACCCGGCCCGCGCCTCCTCCATCGCGACGGGCGGGCCAGGCGGGCAGGTCAGGCCGCGTCGCGGGCAGGCTCGGCGGGCTCGCGCAGGGCCGGGCAGTGCTCGGGCGTCGGGTGCCGCGCGATCTCGACCATGCGGTCGAGGGCGTCGCGCGCGGCCGAGAGGTCGGCCATCGCCGCGGTGATGCGCCGACGCTCCGCCTCGAGCACGGCGAAGACCTCGGGCGAGCTCGTGCCGGAGTCGACGCAGGGCAGCAGCTGCAGGATCGTGCGGCTCGGGAGCCCCGCCGTGAAGAACTGCTGGATCAGCTGCACCCGCTCGACCGCCGCCTCCGCGTAGCTGCGCTGGCCGCTGCTCGTGCGGTCGGACTCGAGCAGGCCCTGCTCTTCGTAGTACCGCAGCGCGCGCGTGCTGACGCCCGCTCGCTCTGCCACCTCGCCGATGCGCATCCATGCCCCTGTTCTTCTTGGAAGGCGTCTCGGCCTGGTCCGCGTGTCGGACTTGCCCTTGACGTCAACGTGAAGTCCTAGCGTAGCCGACGCCGGGCCAGCCGAGACTGCCCGGCCGACCGTCCACGACCAGGAAGACACCACGCATGAACATCGACATCACCGGCCAGACCGTCCTCGTGACCGGGGCCAACCGCGGCATCGGCCGCCAGTTCGTCCTCGAGGCGCTCGAGCGCGGCGCCGCCAAGGTCTGGGCGACGGCGCGCCGGACCGAGACCCTCGACTTCGCCGACCCTCGGGTCGTGCCGCTGCAGCTCGACCTCACCGACCACGACTCCGTGGTGGCCGCCGCCGTCGCGGCCCACGACGTGACCGTGCTCGTCGACAACGCCGGCATCGCGACCGGCGCGTCGCTGATCACCGGCGACCTCGTCGACGCCCGCCGCGAGATGGACACGCACTACTGGGGCACCCTCGACGTGATCCGCGAGTTCGCCCCCGTGCTCGCGGCCAACGGGGGCGGTGCGATCGTCAACGTCCTCTCCGCTCTCTCGTGGTTCGCCGCTCCCGGCAGCGGGGCCTACGCCGCCGCCAAGGCCGCCGAGTGGAACATGACCAACGCCGTCCGGCTCGAGCTCGCCGCCCAGGGGACGCTCGTCCAGGGCGTGATGCTCGGGGCCGCGGACACCGACATCACGGCGAACTACGACGGACCGAAGATCGACCCGCGCGACGTGCCCCGCAGCTCGTTCGACGGCCTCGCCGCCGGTGCGATCGAGGTCGTCGTCGACGACTGGAGCGCGATGGTGAAGGCGTCGCTCGCCGGCGACCCCGCCGAGTTCTACGCGAAGATGCGCGAGCTGCTCGGCTAGACGCCGCCGAAGCGCTCCGTACGGACGCGGGTCGGGTCGTGGCCGGCGTCGACCAGCCAGCCTGCGACGGTCTCGACGAACGAGTTCGTGCCGCAGACGTAGACGAGCGGGTGCACGGACGCCGGCAGCACGAGGTCGAGCAGCTCGTCACGGGTGAGCCTGCCGGAGGCGCGGGTCGCCCCTGCAGGAGCCTCCCGCGTGAAGACCCAGTCGACCTGCACCTCGCCCGCCGACTCCTCGGCGAGCGCCGCCAGCTCGTCGCCGAACCAGCGGTCGGCCGGCGTCCGGACGGAGCAGAGCAGCCGCATCGGCGGCGGCCCGGCCGAGCCGGCCGCACCGGCCGCACCGGCCGCACCGGCCGCAGCAGCGTCAGCGTCAGCAGCACCAGCCCCCGCGGCCCTGGCACGCACCATCGCGACGAGCGGGGCGATGCCCGACCCTCCCCCGATCAGCTGCACCGGCGACCGGCCCGGTGCCGGAGCCCCGTCCGGCTCGGGCAGCACGGCGTGCACCGCCGAGTCGGGGTCGAACTCGGTCGGCGGCCAGACGAACCAGCCGCCGATCGGGCCGCGCACCTCGACGGGGTCGCCGACCTCGGCCGCCGAGACGAGGTACGGCGAGACCTCGCCGTCGGGGAGCTCCTCGACGGTGAGCTCGATCTGCGGTGCCCGGCCCGCGCCTCCTGCGCTCGCCCGCACGTCCGACGACGAGTCGTCCGACGGCGAGACGTCCGACAGCGTGACGTCCGACAACGAGTACGAGCGGACGGCCTGGTAGCCGTCGTCCGCGGTGAGGCGGACGTCGACGTGCTGACCAGCCCGGGCCGGTCGCAGCCCCGGCACCTCGAGCACGATCGAGCGCCCGGTCGGCGTCTGCCCTGCCGCGGCGACGATCGTCGCCGGCATCCACCTGAAGGGGTCAGCGGGCAGCGACGCCGACGAGGAGGCAGGCGCGCCGTCGTCCGACGAGCTCACGCGTAGCGCTGTTCGCGCCAGGGGTCGCCGAGCGCGTGGTAGCCCATGCTCTCCCAGAAGCCGCGGCGGTCGGAGGCCATCGTCTGGATGCCCTGCACCCACTTCGCGCTCTTCCAGAAGTAGAGGCCGGGCACGAAGAGCCGGGCCGGGCCGCCGTGCTCGGACCCCAGGGGCTCGCCCTCGTAGGTGTCGACGACCCAGGCCTTGCCGCCCAGCAGCTCGCTCAGGGGCAGGTTCGTCGTGTAGCCGCCGTAGCTCGTCGTCATCGCGAACTCGTGCGTGGTGTCGAGGCCGTCGAAGAGGGTGTCGAGCGAGACGCCCGACCAGTGCGTGCCGAGCTTCGACCAGCTCGTGACGCAGTGGATGTCGGTCTCGATCTGCTCGTGCGGCAGCGCCTGGAAGTCGGCCCAGCTGAGCGAGCGGCTGCCCTGCTCGGTGCCGAGCTGCAGCTCCCACCGCTTGATGTTCGGGGTCGGGCCGGCCGACAGCACCGGGAACCCCTTCTCGAGGTGCTGCCCCGGCGGGAGGCGCGGGTCGGCCTCGCGACGTCGGCCGAAGCCCGTGAAACCTGCCATGGTGCGCCTCCTCGTGGTCGACGCCAGGCTAGCCGTCCCGACCGACACCTGGTCGGGCCGAACGGTCGGCGGCTCAGGCCCTACGGCAGCTCGAGGGAGACGGGCTCGGCGCCCTCCTCCGCGGGGACGACGTCGACCGTGACGGGACGACCGTCCACGCCGGCGGGGAGCTCGTGCTCGGACACGGCCGGCACGTAGTCCATCGTGCACATGCCCGGGTCGGCAGGCGCGAGCCGCACGGTCACGGCGTCGGCACCGGCCGCCTCGACCGACTCGACGGCAGGCGGGCAGGTCGAGCTGCCGAAGAGGGTCAGGGAGAACGACGTCCCCTCGTCGAGCCAGGCCACCGAGGGGCCGCCCTCGGCGGCGCCGTCGTCCGTGCCGTCGCCGTCGCCGTCGTCCGCCGGCCCCGACGGGGTCGACGACCCGGTCGGCGCCGCCCCCGCGTCGGGTGCGCCGCCCGGCCCGGCCTGCGCGCAGGCGCCCAGGAGGAAGGTCGCCGCGACCGCCACGAGGGCGATGCGGGCGGCGGCAGGTCGTCGGTGGGGTGTCGTCTCGGCCATTCAGCCATGGTGCCAGGGCCGTCCACGACCGCGCGCCTCCTCCGTGCCCGGCCGCGGTCGAGGCGAGCCCAGGAGCAGGCGAGCCTCAGGAGGTGGTGGCCTGGTCGGCCTCGGAGCCCTCGTCGACCATCTGCTGCCACCAGTCGGGGTGCAGGTCGACCAGGCGGACCCAGGCGTACCCGGCGACGACGCGGTCGACGTGCCCCGTCAGCTCGGCGAGCGCCAGCTCGCGCGCGTCGCCGACGTCGGCACCGCCGTCGAGGTCGCCGTCGCCCTGGACGTCGAGCATGCCCAGCGCGTCGACCACGGCGACGGGCACGCGCCAGGCGTCCGGCCCCTCGAGGTGCCGCGGGACGTCGTCGACGACGCCGAGCAGCACCGCCACCGCCGAGGCCGCCCCCGTCTCGCCCAGCGCCGCGACGACGTCGAGGTGCTCCTCGTGCCAGTCGCCGTCCCAGAGCTCGGCGAGCAGCGGCACGTGGTCGCCGTCGAGCCCGAAGACGACGCAGACCCGCAGCGCGGCCCACAGGTCGTCCTCGGCCCGCGACAGCACGACCTCGTGCAGCAGCTCGAGCCCGAGGTCGCGTCCGTCGCGGGCGCCGAACCAGAAGAGGAAGTCGGCGGCGGCGATCGGCTCGGGCAGGCTGCGGATCAGGTGCCGCTCCTGGTCCGTCAGGCGTCCCTCGTCGCGCGGCCTCTCGACGGGCGGGTGGTCGAGCACGGACAGCAGGGCCCGCATGCCCCGGCGACGCCGACCCGTCAGGCGGACGACGACGGCGGCGATCGACCAGAACAGCACGAGCGGGACGAGGTCCCCGAGCGCACGCGACGGCGAGGGCGTCGTCACCAGGATCCCCACGGACAGCACGACGGGCAGCACGCCGAACATCGCGAGGGTGAACCACCGCGCGAACCGCTGCGTGCCGAGCTCACGCCGCAGGGCCCGACGCCACGGGTCGAGGGGCACGTTGATCGGCAGCTGCCGTCGACGGGCGGCCTCGAAGACCTCGACTCGGGTGATCGGCATGTGCACGGTCCAGATCGTTGCAGACTCTGCATGCTCGGCCGGACACCGGCCCACGAGGCTGCGTCCCTGCTGGGAGTTGCTCGACACAGCACCCCACGGGAGTCGTACGGTGGACGGAGGTCAACTGCGAAAGGACTCCCACATGGCTGAGTACACCCTCCCCGATCTCCCCTACGACTACAGCGCCCTCGCGCCGCACATCAGCGCGACGATCATGGAGCTGCACCACTCCAAGCACCACAACACCTACGTCACCGGCGCGAACACGGCCAACGCCGCCCTCGCCGAGGCCCGCGAGACCGGCGACCTGGCGAACGTGAACAAGCTCGAGAAGGACCTCGCGTTCAACCTCGGCGGCCACGTCAACCACTCGATCTTCTGGACGAACCTGACCCCCGAGACCGGCGAGCCCACCGGCGACCTGCTCGAGGCCATCGGCCGCGACTTCGGCGACCTCGAGAAGTTCAAGGCCCACTTCACCGCCACCGCGCTCGGCGTGCAGGGCTCCGGCTGGTCGGTGCTCGCCTACGACGTGATCGGTCAGCGCCTCAGCGTCTTCCAGCTCTTCGACCAGCAGGGCAACGTGCCGTTCGGCCTCGTCCCGCTGCTGATGCTCGACGTCTGGGAGCACGCTTACTACCTCGACTACCAGAACGTGCGCGCCGACTACGTCAAGGCCTTCTGGAACATCGTGAACTGGGACAACGTCGGCCAGCGCTACGCGGCCGCGACCAGCAAGACGCAGGGCCTGCTGACCTTCTAGCAGCAGCCTGTCCTCCGAGGAGGCGCGGTGCGGGATCTCCTGCACCGCGCCTCCTTCGTGTTCCTGTCCTCGATCTTCGTGATTCAGGAAGTCGTCGCCTCGGGCTCCTGAACCGTGCACGACTCAGGACGATGCGTCCCCTCCTCGCGAGGATCAGGACCGATCTTCCTGAATGAGGAGAGGCGACGACGCGTCCGACCTCGGGATGAAAACCCGGGGCAGGAGGCGCGCCGCACGCGGCCCTGCACCTAACCTGGCGCACATGGCGGACGCGAGGCGGTGGGGGCGGCACGTCGTCGCGCCGGCCGCCGCCCTCGTCTACTTCGTCTTCTGGGTCGCCAGCTCGTGGGGCCGCGGCGGCGTCGCCGACAACACGGTGGTCTTCGGCCTCTTCGCGATCGCGATCGCCCTCGCCTGGTGGATCCCGACCACGTCGCTCGCGCTCGTCGTGGTCGTCCCGGTGCTGCAGCTGCTCGGGCTCGCCGAGGCCCCGTCGCAGGACACCTGGACGGCCTACGTCGCCATCGCCCTGGTGATGGCCTTCGTGGCGGTGAAGCCGTCGCCCTGGCTCCGTCTCGCCGCGCTGCTCGTCGCCGGCGTCGCCGCCGGCCTCGCCGCGTGGCTGCTGGCCGTGCCGACCCTGACGCGGCCGCAGAGCTGGAGCACCTGGGTCGGCGCCGGCACGACGGGGCTCCGCATCGAGTTCTCGCTGCTCACCGCGGCCTTGTTCGGCGTCTTCGCCGGTGCGTGGGCGATCGGGGTCGCGTTCGCGAGCATCCGCCGGGTGCTCGTGATCCGGCAGGCCCTGGAGGCGACCGAGACACGGTTCGAGGCGACCGACCTCGAGCTGCGGCTCGCCCAGGACAGGGCGCGGATCTCCCGCGACGTGCACGACGCTCTGGCGCACTCCCTCGCGGTCGTGGTCTCGCAGGCCCAGGGCGGGCTCGCCCTGCAGGCGACCCGCCCCGAGGTCGCCGAGGAGTCGCTGCGCACCATCGCCGAGGTCGGCCGCACGGCCCTGCTCGACGTGCGGCGCCTCGTCGAGCGCATCACGCAGGACGACGACGTCACCGCTCCGCGCGAGACGCTCGCCGACGTCGACGCCCTCGTCGTCGCGATGCGCGAGGTCGGGATGGAGGTGGACGTCACGACCGAGGGAGCCCCCGGGCCCCAGGGGCCGGTCGGCGCCCTCGCCCCCTCGCAGGAGCTCGCCGTCTACCGCATCGTGCAGGAGAGCCTGACGAACGCGCTGAAGCACGCGGGCACCTCGAGCCGCGTCGCGGTGCAGCTCGACTGGCGCGGCCGCGGGCTCACGCTGCAGGTCACGTCGCGGGGCCGCGGAGCCCCGCTCGTCGCGGCCCGCACCGGGGCCGACCGCGGCGCCGGCGTCCGCGGCATGACCGAGCGTGCCCGACTCGCGGGCGGCTGGCTCACGGCGCAGCCCTCGGCGGACGGGACAGCCTTCGAGGTGACCGCGTTCGTGCCGACGACCGGCGCCTCCTCGGTCGTCGCGCCCGACGCCTCCTCCGCACCTGCACCTGCACCTGCATCTGCCTCTGCCTCTGCCCCCACCGAGAGAAGCTCCTCATGACCGACTCGCCCGCCGCCGGCACCGCCAGCCCGGCCGTCATCACCGTCGCCGTCGTCGACGACCAGCCGCTCTTCGCCTCCGGCCTGCGGATGCTGATCGAGGCGCAGCCGGACCTGCGCTGCGTCGGCACCGCCGTCGACGGGCGCGAGGCGCTGGCGCTGGTCGAGCGCGAGCACCCCGACGTGGTGCTGATGGACCTCCGCATGCCCGTGATGAACGGGCTGGAGGCGACGGCCCGAATCCTCGAGGGCGTCTCGCCCGACGACCTGCCCCGGGTGGTCGCGCTGACGACCATCCAGCGCGACGAGGCCGTGTTCGGGGCCCTCAAGGCCGGGGCCTACGCGTTCCTCACGAAGGACGCGACGCCCGACGAGGTGCTCACGACGATCCGCGCGGCGTGGGCGGGCGACCCCGTGCCGACCGCCGCGGCCGCGCTCGACGTCGTGCACGAGTTCGCCGTGCCGACGACCCCGGCTCCCCGCGTCGACCCGCTCGAGCCGCTGTCGCCGCGCGAACGCGAGATGTTCACCCTCGTCGCCCGGGGGCTCAGCAACATCGAGATCGCGGGCGAGGCGTACCTGAGCGAGGCGACGGTGAAGAGCCACGTCCGCTCGGTGCTGCAGAAGCTCGGCATGCGCAACCGCGTGCAGATCGTCGTCTTCGCCTACGAGAACGGCCTCGTGCCCGCCTCCGACGGCGGGCCGAGGCCGCGCCGGTGAGGGCCGGTCGCCGAGGGGCGGGCCGGTGAGGGGCCGGCCGGTGAGGGCCGGCGGCCGGGAGCGCGTCGCGAAGCGGGTCACCGTCGTCGCGGTGGCCGCGCTCGTCGCCGGGGTCGTGGCCGTCGGCATCCCCGCCAACGCCGCCTGGACCCTGCCCGACCTGCCCGAGAAGGACCAGGCGTCGTGGACGATGCCCCTCGACCAGTACGTCGGGGTCGGCGTCGTCCGCCTCAACTACGCGACCGAGCTGCTCATCCAGGACTGCATGGTCGACGCCGGCCACGACGACGCGGTCGTGCCCTGGCGCGACGTCGACGCGGCCACGAACGCCACCGAGCGCCAGCCGCTCCGCGCCTTCGACCTCGCCGCCGCCCGCGAGCGCGGCTACCACGTGCCTCCCACCGTCGACGCCGGTGCCGACGCCTGGCGGGCCTTCGAGTACCGGGAGACCTCGCCCGACGAGGCGGCCGACCGCGCGACCTGCCTCGAGCGCGCCTACCGCCAGCATCCCGAGCTGTTGACGGGCGCCTCCGCGTCGTCGACCACCGGCTCGGTGGGCGACGTCGCCATCCGGCTGAGCAACGCGGCGTTCCTCGAGGCCCGGCAGGACGCCTCCGTGCGCCGGGCTGCCGACGCGTGGCACGCCTGCATGATCGACCAGGGCGTGGGCGCCGGGCCCTGGGCCGACGACCTGCCGGACGACCCGGCGGACATGCCCACCACGCGGATGGCCCAGACCTTCACCTCGTACGACCCCGCGACCGCCGTCGGCGACGAGGAGCGCGACCTCGCCGAGACCGACGCCGCCTGCCGTGCCGCCTCGGGCTACCTCGACGCGCTCTACGAGGCCGAGTGGCAGCAGCAGCTGACTGTGCCGCACGACTACGGCGAGCGCCTCGCCCAGATCGACACGGGCCCCCTCGTCGCGGCGCAGCAGCTCGTCGACCGCACGATCGAGCGGCTCGGGCCCGAGCGGCCGAGGGGCCTGTAGGAGGCGAGGAGGGCTCGGCCCTCCGACGGGGGGTTACGAAACAGGTCGCGGAGTATGCATGATGGGGTACAGAGGAACACTGACGGGGCGGGGGCGCCTGCCGGTCGGCTGACGCTGGTCAGTCGATCGGGGGACGGTCCGTCGGCCTGATCAGCTCGGCGAGCTCGTCGGCGAGGCCGGCGGACCGCGGCGACAGGAACGACGGCAGCACGAAGCGCATCATGTCCTGCAGCCGCTCGAAGACGTCCGCGTGGCCGGTGCTGAGGGCCGAGAAGGTCTGCACCCCGCTGAAGGCGCCGACGACGAAGCGCGCCGCACGGTCGACGTCGAGGTCGTCGCGGAACGTCCCCTCCGAGACCGCGCGCGACACGTGCCCCGCGGTCTCGTCGACCCAGGCGAGCGCCGCGGGCGCCCGGCTCGGCACCTCGCCGATCGACTCGGTCGACAGCCGCAGGCCGGCCGCGACCATCGGCTCGGTCGAGAGCTGCGTCGCGAAGGAGGCGCACGCCAGCATCAGCGCACCGGCCGCAGACGGCGCACCCGCGATCGCGAGCTCGGTCCACGCCCGCGACAGGCGCTGCTGCTCGGCGACGACCGCCCCGGCCAGGTCGGCCTTCGAGCGGAAGTGGAAGTAGAGGGCACCCTTGGTGACCCCGGCCGCGTCCGTCACCTGGTCGAGCGACGTCTCGGCGTAGCCCCGGGCGAGGAACACCGAGGAGGCGCCCTGCAAGATGGCCGCCCGCGTCTCGCGGGCCCTGCGCTGCTGCGCCACGGTCGCCTCCTGCCCTCTGCTCGTCGTGTGCGTGTTGCTCGTCACGTGCGCGCTGCGGGTCGCGCGCCCGTGGTCGGCGGGCGCCGGCGTCGGCAGCCGTGACGAGGCTGACCCCAGGGTAGGGCCCCCGGGCGGTACCGTCGGGGCATGACGACCGTGCTCCGCCTCATGCCCGACGACCGGCTCGGCCCCTGGATCGCCTGCTCGCAGGCCGAGTACGAGCGGTCGCGGCTCGCGTCGGGCGAAGCGGCCGAGATCGCGGCGGAGGCGGCGCGCGCCTCGTTCGAGCGGAACTTCCCCGGGGGCCGCCCCGCGCCGGGGCACCTCGTGCACGACGTGGTGGTGACGGCGTCCGGCACCGACGGCGAAGGAACCGGAGTCGGAGACGGCGAGGACGGCGGCAGTGACGGCCGCGGCACCGTCGTGGGCGTCCTCTGGATCGGGCCGTTCGCCGGGGGCAGCGACGCGTGGTGGGTGTGGGACGTCGAGATCGACGAGCAGCACCGCGGCGCCGGCCACGGCCGTGCGGCGATGCAGCTCGCCGAGGAGGAGGCGGCCCGCCACGGCGCCGCCACCCTCGGCCTCAACGTGTTCGGCTACAACACGGCCGCCCGGGCGCTCTACGAGTCGCTCGGCTACGAGACGACGGCGGTGCAGATGCGCAAGCCGGTCGGCGCTGCTGCTGCTGCTGCCGCCGCTGTGGCTGCTGCTGAGTCGGCGCAGTGACCACCGTTGCATCACGTTCCGAGCGTCGCGTCCCGTCGCGGCGAGACGTGATGCTCGGAACCTGATGTGACCGCCCCGCTCCCGGCAGCAGCAGAGGCAGCGCGTCCCCCGAGCGGCGGGCGGCTCGCGAACAGCACCCCGGCGACGACGACGACCCCGGCGCACACCTCCACGAGGTCGGGCACCTCGTCGAAGGCGACCCACGATGCGGCCACGCCGACGACGGGCACCAGCATCGAGAAGGGGGCGACGGTGCTCGACGGGTACGCCGCGAGCAGGCGGGTCCAGAGCCCGTAGCCGAGCACGGTCGCGACCAGCACCACGTACAGCAGGCCGATCACCGACGGCAGGGCCGCGACCGTGAAGGCGCCCGCGAGGCTGTCGCCGATGCGCTCGGGACCCTCGACGACGAGCGAGAGCGCGAGCATCGGCACGGGCGGCACGACAGACATCCACAGCGTCAGGCGCAGCGGGTCGGGGGCGGCCGCACGCCGGACCGCGACGTTGCCGAGGCCCCAGCCGACCGCCGCGCAGAGCGTGAGCACCACCGGCAGCAGGGCCGCGACCTGCGACCGGTGCGCGGCGATCACCGCGAGCGCCAGCACGGCGACGCCGATGCCGATCGCCTGTCGCCGCGTGATGCGCTCGCGCAGCCAGATCGCCGCGATCACGACGGTGGCGGGCGCCGACGCCTGCAGCACGAGCGACGCGAGGCCCGACGGCATGCCCGCGGCCATGCCGAGGTACAGGAACCCGAACTGCAGGATGCCGAGCCCGAGGCCCACCATCAGCAGCCGCGACCACGGGATCGCCGGCCGTGGCACGAACAGCAGGGTCGGCACCGCGAGCAGCGCGAACCGCAGCGCCACGAGGAAGATCGGCGGGAAGTGGTCGAGCGCCAGCGCCGTCATCGGGAAGTTGACGCCCCAGCACACCACGACGACGAGGGCGAGGAGGCGGTCGCGGGGGCTCATGGGACCACCTTGCCGGAGGTGCGGATGCAGGACCAGCGCAGGTCTCGTCATCGACGATGTAGCGTCCCTTCATGGAGATCCAGCACCTCGACCTGCTCCGCGAGCTCGCGGACCGCGGAAGCGTCACCGCGGTCGCCGCGGCCGTGCACCGGTCGCCGAGCGCGGTGTCGCAGCAGCTGCGGACGCTGCAGCGCCAGCTCGGGGTCGAGCTCGTGCGACGGTCGGGACGCGGGGTGCAGCTGACCGACGCGGGGCTGGTGCTGGCACGCGCCTCCGTGGCGGTCTCGACGGCGGTCGCCGAGGCGGAGGCGGCCCTCGAGGCGCACCGCGGCGGCCGGGTCGGCGTGGTGCGGCTGGCGCTGTTCCCCTCCGCGGCGGAGCTGCTGCTGCCCGGCCTGCTCGTGCGGATGCACGAGCACACAGGGATCGAGCTCGAGATCAGCGACCGCGACGTCTCCGAGGACGAGTTCGCACAGCTCACGGCCGACGTCGACGTGGTGATCGGGCACCGCTCCGACGGCGTCGTGCCGGTCGAGCACCCCGACCTCACCGTCGTGCCCCTGCTGCGCGAGCCGCTCGAGGTCGCCCTGCCGCTCGACCACCCGCTGGCCGGACGCGAACGCGTCACCGTGGCCGACGTGATCGGCGAGCCCTGGGTCGGCGTGCCCGAGGGGTACCCCATCGATCGTGTGCTCGTCTCGATGGCGCTGCAGTCGGGGGTCGTGCCGCAGGTGGTGCACCGCACGGTGCACCTGCCCGTGATCGAGGCGATGGTCGCCGCGGGGCTCGGCGTCGCGCTCGTGCCCCGGCACACGTCGGCCGGGCGGGCGCCGGGGCGGTTCCGCCTGGCGACGCTCGACAGCGTGCAAGCCGGCCGTCACGTCGAGGCGCTGATGCGGCCGGAGCGGGCGGCACGGCCCGTCGTGCAGACGGTGGTCGCGGAGATCGCGGCCGAGGCGCGGGCGACCGAGGCCGCCTCCGAGGAGGCGCGTCGCGCCTCCTGAGACCGGGTCGCGTCGCACTGAGGCCGGGTCGCGTCGCCCGGGACGAGGGATGGCCCCCGGCTCACGGGAAACGAGTCGGGAGCCGTGCCGCCGGACGGGGCTCCGGCGCGGCGGGCCCGGGGGCCCGTCGACGATGACGGTACGCCGCCGGTCGGCCCCGCGGAAGGGGCCTAGCGCACGCCCTTCGTGGCGAGGAAGGCGACCGGGTCGGTCGCGATGCCGCCGCGACGGATCTCGAGGTGCAGGTGGCAGCCGGTCGAGCCGCCGGCGGTGCCGACGCCGGCGATGTTCTGGCCGGCCGCGACCGTCTGGCCGTTGGCGACGTAGATGCCCGAGCGCTCCATGTGCCCGTAGGCGCTGCTGATGCCGTTGCCGTGGTCGATGATGATGAGGTTGCCGTAGCCGCCGGCCACGCCCGCGTAGGTCACGGTGCCCGCCGCGACCGAGTAGATCGGGGTGCCGCAGCTGGCGCCGAAGTCCGCTCCGGCGTGCAGCTTGTACTCACCGGTGATGGGATGCACCCGGTAGCCGTACGCCTGGTACGAGGAGTACGAGCGGATGCCCGCGACCCAGCCCGTCCCCGGGTCGGGCACGGACGTGCCGGGCGAGCCGGGGCCGACCGGGCGCGATCCGCCGCCTCCCCGGGGAGGTGCGGGCGCGGCAGCGGCGGCACGGGCAGCAGCAGCGGCTGCCGCGGCCTCGGCAGCCGCTTTGGCCTGGGCGGAAGCGTAGGCCTGCTCGAGGGTGAGCCGGTCGTCCTGCAGCGCCTCGGCCTGTGCGGCCAGGGTCGCCTTCTCCTCGTCGACGGCCGCGACGTCGCGCTGCGCGGTGTCGCTCGCGGCCACCGCCGCGTCGAGGGCGTCGGAGGCCTCGTCGGCGAGCTTGTCGCGCTCGGCCAAGGCGACCGCAGCCTGGTCGGCGAGCGAGGTCGCGAGGTTCTCGGCCGAGACGGCGCGCTCGCGCAGCGTGCTCAGGTTCTCGCCGATCTTGGTCGACATGCTCAGGCCGCGCAGCACCGTCTCGGCGTCGTCACCGGACGACAGCAGGTCTCCGGTGAGCCCCCCGCTGCCCGGACGGGCGAGCAGCGCGGCGGCCTGGCCGACCACGACCTGCGCAGCGTCGGCGTCGGCCCGGGCGGCAGCCGCCTTCTGCTGCACCGTCTCGTACTCGCCGGTGGCCTCGTCGACGGCGAGCTGCGCCTCCGTCAGGGCGGCACCGGCCTCGTCGGCCGCCGTCTGGGCGTCGGCGGCCCGGGTCGACGCGGCCTCGAGGGCGACCTGGATGTCGGCGAGCGCCGCCTTCTTCGCCTGCTCGGAGCCGCGGGCGTCGAGCACCTGCTGCCAGCTCGGGCCGGCTGCCTGAGCCGGGGCGGGAGCGGCCAGCACGGGGACGGCAGCGAGGCCCACGACGAGCAGGGCGGCGATCGCCGCTCGCGACGCGACGCGGGAGGCGCCGGCGCGGAACGAGGGGGGGACGGCGGGGAGCGGGGCGGACGAGGGGGCAGGGCGGCGGAGCATGGTTCTCGGTTCGTCGTGTGGCGGCGGCAGGACCGGAGGTGGGCCGGTCGTGATCACGCGGCTCGGGCGCGGCGGTCCGTCCACCCTACCGACCGCCTCCTCGTCGCACCTCCCCCCGTGAGCGGTACACGACACCTGTGGACCATCCCGCCCCTGTGCAGGACTGAGCCCACCCGCCCCGTCGGTTCCGCAGATGCCGACCGTGGGCCCCTCGCGAGCCTCAGGACAACGGCATTTCCCGTCATTGCAGCTCCTCTGGTCGGCATCTGCGGAAGCAAGCCGCGCGTCGGGGACAGCCGATGTCCCCCGAAGCGCCCCCTGCGCCCGAGCGCCCGCCGTGCTGTCATGGAGGTCCACCATCGTCGGGGCCCTCCCCCACGGCGCCCGGGAACGGGATCGATGCCGCACCTGACGCCGCACCTCCTGCGCACCGCCCTCGGCACGCTCGTCGTGGCCGCGGCCCTCGGCGTGGGCGGGTGCACCTCCGCCGACCGTGACGCAGCAGGCCCGACGGCGGGCGCCACGGCGAGCCCGAGCCCGACCGACGACACGTCCGACGAGGCGACGGGCACGCCCGCCCCCACCGGGGACGCAGCCCCGCGGCCCTTCGGCGCGATCACTCCGGACACGATCCGCTCCGCCCCCAACACCCTCGTCTTCGACGGCGGCCTGGCGGTCGAGCCGAACTCCCTCGCCGCCCGGGCCGCGGACCGCCTCACGGCCGACGGCGACGCCGACGCCGCCCGGGCCGCCGAGCTGATCGCCGAGCGCCCCGTCGCCCTCTGGCTCGGCGACGGCCACGACGACGCCGCGCTCGTGGACGAGATCACCGACTACCTCGTGGCGGCCGAGATCCAGGACGCGACGCCCGTCTTCGTCACGTACGCGATCCCCGACCGCGACTGCGGCAACTACTCCGCGGGAGGCCTCGCGGCCGACGACTACCCCGCCTGGAACCAGCTCGTCGCCGACACGCTGCGCGGCCACCGCGCGGTCGTGATCGTCGAGCCCGACTCGCTGGGCATGCTCACGCGCTGCCCCGACCTCGCCGAGGAGAGGCTCCCCCTGATCCGGGAGTCGGTGACCGCGTTCTCCGACGCGGGGGTGCCCGCCTACCTCGACGGCGGCAACTCGAACTGGGTGCCCGCTCGGGAGATGGCCGAGCGCCTCGAGCAGGCCGGGATCGAGCGCGCCCGCGGCTTCTACACGAACGTCGCGAGCTTCTACCCGGTCGACGACGAGCGCGCCTACGCCGAGCGGGTCAGCGAGCTCACCGACGACAGCCGCTACGTCATCGACGTCTCGCGGAACGGCCAGGGGTGGCGCGGCACCTGGTGCAACCCCGAGGGAGCCGGCCTCGGCCAGGACCCGCACGTCACCGGCGGCAGCAAGGGCCTCGACGCGTTCCTGTGGGTGAAGACGCCGGGCATCAGCGACGGCACCTGCAACGGCGGACCGCCCGCCGGCGAGTGGTGGGCGTCGTTCGCCGAGGGCCTCGTCGAGCGCCGGAGCGACTAGCCCGAACGAGGAGCCGGTGCGGCTGGCCGACGAGGCTTGCCGGAACGTCAGGCCGGAGCCGCAGGCTGGCGCGAGCGTCGATGCCTCCTCTGTCGTTCCCTACAGCTTCGATATATCTGATGTGTTGTACTTTCCTCGATCGCGGACATCGTCCGCAGCGAGAGGAGACACGACATGACGACAGAGACGACAGGTCGGCGACCCGGGAGGCGCCGCCGGGCGGTGACCATCGTCGTCGCCGGGGTCGCAGTGGCCGGCGCCGTGGCAGGCGGCCTCGCGATCGTCGGGACGCCCTGGTCGTCGACCCCGGCCGCAGCCGAGCCGACCCCGGCCACGGGGCTGACGACCGTGGCCGTCGAGAGCCGCGTCCTGCAGCACACCGTCGCGGCCAGGGGGACGATCGGCCACGAGACCCGGGGCAAGCTCACGACGCAGCGTGGCGGCACGGTGACGACGGCCCCGTCAGCCGGCACCGTGCTCGCCCCGGGCACCGTCGTCGTGCGGATCGACGACGCGCCCGTGATCGCCCTCCGGGGCGAGCTGCCCGCCTGGCGGGCCTTGGAGCCCGGCATGACCGACGGCAACGACGTCCGTCAGCTCGAGCAGGCGCTCGGCGACGCCGGCATGTCGCCGGGCAAGGTCGACGCCACGTTCACGACCACGACCGAGGCCGCCGTCAAGCGCTGGCAGAAGGCCGTCGGCGCGGAGCAGACCGGACGCATCGCGCTCGGCGACGTCGTGTTCCTCCCCGAGGACCTCCGGGTGGCCACGACGAGCGTCGAGGCCGGTGACCGCGTCGAGGCAGGGGCGCAGCTCGGCTCCCTCGGGGTGCAGTCGCCCTCCCTCTCCGTGGTGCTCCAGCCCTCCGACGGCGAACGCGTGCACGCCGACGCGCGCGTCTCCGTCTCGCTGCCGTCCGGGACGACCACCCCCGGCACGGTGGTCACGGTCGGCCCGGTCCGCCAGCCGGCGACCGCCTCGAGCGGCAGCAGCGGCTCCGGTCCCGACGCCGGTTCGGGCTCCGGGTCGGGCTCCGGCTCCGGCTCCTCCAAGCCCGAGCTCCCGGTCCTGATCCGCTTCGACGACCCTGCCGCCGTCGAGGGGCTCGACCAGTCCGTCGTGAAGGTCGACATCGACGCCGGGGCCGAGCCCGAGGGGCTCGTCGTGCCGGTGGCGGCGATCCTGGCCGCGGCGCGTGACTCCTCTGCCGTGCAGGTGGTCGCGAAGGGCACCGTGACCACGCGCGTGGTCGAGCTCGGCGCCACGGCGGGCGGCGACGTCGTCATCTCGTCCGGCCTCCGCGAGGGCGAGCTCGTGGTGGTGCCGTCGTGAGCGACGACGTCATCGCCCTGGAGTCCGTCGTGAAGCAGTACGGCTCTCCGCCCGTGACGGCGGTGGACGACGTGTCGCTCACCGTCCGGAGGGGCGAGCTCGTCGCGATCGTCGGCCCGAGCGGATCCGGCAAGTCGAGCCTGCTCAACATCATGGGCACCCTCGACCGTGCCGACTCCGGCCTGGTGGCGGTCGACGGCCACGACGTGGCCGCGCTCAGCGACGACCAGCTCTCGGCCCTGCGTGCGCACCGGATCGGCTTCGTGTTCCAGCAGTTCCACCTCGACGAGGGCTCGGCAGCGCTCGACAACGTGGCGGACGGCATGCTCTACAGCGGCGCCACCGTGCCCGACCGCCGGGCGCGGGCCGCCGAGATGCTCGATCGCGTCGGCCTGGCGAAGAGACAGGACCACCGGCCGAACCAGCTCTCCGGCGGCGAGCGACAGCGCGTCGCCATCGCCCGGGCTCTGGTGGCCGACCCTCCGCTGATCCTCGCGGACGAGCCGACCGGCAACCTCGACCAGCACTCCGGCGCCGCCGTCGTCGAGCTCCTGCACGAGCTCAACGCGAGCGGCACCGCCATCGTCGTCATCACCCACGACGTCGAGCTCGCCGCTGCGCTGCCCCGACGGGTGTCGATCCGCGACGGCCGTGTCGTCGGCGACGAGAGGGGCGCGTCGTGACCGCCACCGCCTCCTTCGACGTCCCGCCGTCGCGGCTGCGGCGCTCCGACGCCGTGCGCCTCGGGGCCGCGGGACTCCGGGCAAGGCCCAGCCGGATCGTGCTCAGCGCGCTGGGGATCGCGATCGGCATCGCGGCCATGATCGCGGTCGTCGGCATCTCGACGTCGAGTCGGGCCGCCCTCGACAGCGAGCTCGAGCGGCTGGGCACCAACCTGCTCCGCGTCGAGGCGAGCGAGCGAGGCGAGACGATCCGGCCGCTGCCGGCCGACGCCGCCCTCCGGGTCGAGCGGCTCACGGGCGTCACCGGGGCCGCGGGCGTCGCCGAGCTGCCCGGCACGGTCTACCGCTCGCCCCTCACGCCCCGGGGCGAGACGAACGCCCTCGTCGTCCGCACGGCAGACGAGTCGCTGGCCGGCCTGCTCGAGGCCTCCGTCGACTCGGGTCGCTGGCACGACCGGGCGACGGACGGTCTCGGGACCGTCGTCCTCGGCTCCCTCGCCGCGGAGCGACTCGGCGCGCCCGCCGTCGGCACGAGGGTCTTCGTCGGAGATCTGCCGGTGACCGTCGTCGGGTCGCTCCGACCCCTCGAGCTGGCACCCGACCTCGACACCGGCGTGTTCGTCGACGGGACCACGGCACGCGACGAGCTCGGCTGGGACGGCGTCCCCGACGCCGTGTTCGAGCGCTCCTCCGACGAGCTCGTCCGCGACGTCCGGGAGAGGGTCCCCGGCACGGTCGCGCCGGACATGCCGAGCAGCGTCTCGGTGTCCCGCCCCTCGGACGCGCTGGCGGCGAAGGACGCGGCCGACTCGGCCTTCACCGGCCTGCTCGTCGGGCTCAGCGGGGTCGCGCTCCTCGTCGGCGGCGTGGGCGTCGCCAACACGATGGTCATCACCGTCCTCGAGCGCCGTCGAGAGATCGGCCTCCGCCGTGCGCTCGGTGCGACCCGCGCCCACGTGCGGAGCCAGTTCCTCGTCGAGGCCCTGCTCCTGTCGCTCGTCGGCGGCGTGGTCGGCATCGTCCTCGGGACGGCCGTCGTCGCCGCGGTGGCGCTCGGCAACGGCTGGGCCTTCACGGTCCCTTGGACGGCCTACGTCGCCGGCCTCGGCGCCACGCTCGCCATCGGCGGAGTCGCCGGCGTGTTCCCCGCCGTCCGAGCGGCCCGCACCTCTCCCACCGTCGCGCTGACCGCGTGACCGACCTGATCGAAGAAGGAAGAAGAAGAACGATGATGAAGACCTCTGTGACACGCACCCTCCCCGTCGCCCTCGGGATCGTCCTCCTGGGCGCCGCCCTCGCGGGCTGCACGAGCCCGGGGGACGAGGCCGGAGCCTCGGCCTCGTCCGGCGGCACCGACATGCAGGCCTACGAGAAGTGGGAGTCCGACTACCGCGCCTGCTTCTCGAAGGCCGGCTTCGAGCTCCCGATGGACGGACAGATCGACTTCGGCGACCGTCAGGGCGAGTACGAGAGCGTCATGGCGCAGTGCGACGACGAGGTCGGTCCCCCGCCGGGCGCCGACCGGGAGGAGACCCCCGAGGAGAAGGCCGCCGCGAAGGAGGCGAGCGCCGCCGAGGAGAAGTGCTACCTGGACGCCGGGTACACCCCCGGGACGAGCGACGACCCCGACGCCTTCTCGCACCCGGAGGACGCCCCCGACGACCTCGTCTCCCGCTGCGCGGACGTCTACGTCGACACCGCCGAACGCGCCCTCGACCGCTGACCTCGACCCTCGCCGACGGGACGGAGACCGCCCAGGTCCCCGTCCCGTCGGCATGCCACGGAGCGGGAACGGGCACAGGGCACCGACCCCGCAGGAGGCGCGGGCCGGGCCCGCAGGACCGCGTCAGCGGCTGCGCAGCAGCTCCAGGAACTCGTCGGCCATGGCGAGCTGCCGCTCGAGCCGGGCCCGGCGCTCGGCGGCGTCGGCGATGAAGGCGTCGAGACGGGCGCGGGTGTCGTCCACCGCGCCTCCACCGCTCTCGGCGCTGTCGGCGTCCGCCGCCCCCAGGGCGTCGACGACGCGCAGCAGCTCGGCCATCTCGTCGAGCGAGAAACCCAGCGGCTTCATGCGTCGGATCACCATCAGCCGCGAGAAGTCGGCGTCCGTGTAGAGGCGGAACCCGCCGTCGCTGCGCCCCGAGGGGGTGAGCAGCCCGACCTCGTCGTAGTGCCGGATCGTGCGCAGCGACATCTCGGCACGGTCGGCCAGCTCGCCGATCTGCATCATCGGTGCGTCGGCGTCCGTCATGCTCACTGGCCCATCTCTACCCTCACGTGAGGGTAGGGTCGATCACACGGCAGTGTCGCCGGTCCCCCGATCTTCTCACCACACCACCCGGAGCACACCGTGACCGTCGACTCCCCCCAGCCCCGCGCTGTCGCGCCCGCTCGTCCCGACGACAGCGTGCGCGCGGTGCTCCGCTCCCCGCGCCTCCTCACCCGGGAGGCGCTGGCCGGCATCGTCACCACCCTCGCCCTCGTGCCCGAGGTGATCTCGTTCTCGGTCATCGCCGGCGTCGACCCGATGGTCAGCCTGGTCGCGTCGGTCGTGCTCGCCGTGGTGATGTCGCTGCTCGGCGGCCGACCCGCGATGGTGACCGCCGCAGCGGGCTCGGTCGCCCTCGTGATCGCGCCGCTCGTGCGCACTCACGGCGTCGAGTACGTGCTGCCGACCGTGCTGCTGGCCGGCGTCGTCCAGATCGTCTTCGGCACCGCCGGCCTCGCCCGCCTCATGCGGTTCATCCCGCGCTCGGTGATGATCGGCTTCGTCAACGCGCTCGGCATCCTGATCTTCGTCGCGCAGGTGCCGCACCTGATCGACGTGCCGTGGATCGTCTACCCGCTCTTCGCCCTGACCATCGCGATCGTCGTCCTGCTGCCGCGGTTCACGACCGTCGTCCCGGCGCCGCTCGTGGCGATCGTGGTCGTGACCGTCATCGTCGTGGCCGCGGGTCTGACCGACGTGCACACCGTCGGCGACGAAGGACCGATGGGAGGCGGCCTGCCGGGACTCACCCCGTGGCTGGTGCCCTTCAGCCCGGAGACCCTCGGCATCATCCTGCCCACCGCGCTCAGCGTCGCGTTCGTCGGCCTGATGGAGACGCTCCTCACCGCGAAGCTCGTCGACGACATCACGGAGACGCCCTCGCACAAGGGCAAGGAGTCGTGGGCCCTCGGCGTCGCGAACATCGCCGCGGGCGCCTACGGCGGCATCGCGGGCTGCGCCATGATCGGCCAGACCGTCGTCAACGTGAAGATCGGCCGCGCACGGACGCGGGTCTCGACGCTCGCCGCCGGGCTGTTCCTCCTGCTGCTGGTCACCGGGCTCAGCTCGGTGATGGCGCGGATCCCGATGGTCGCCCTCGCCGCCGTGATGATGGTGGTCGCGATCACGACCGTCGACTGGCACAGCGTCCGGCCGTCGACGCTGAGGCGCATGCCCGTGCCGGAGACACTGGTCATGGTGGTCACGGTGGGGGTCGTCGTCGCGACGAACAACCTCGCGATCGGGGTCGCCGTCGGCGTGCTGCTCGCCATGGTGCTGTTCGCCCGGCGCATCGCGCACGTCATCCGGGTCGAGCGGACCGTCGAGCCCGCGACCGCCGACGGCGACAGCGACAGCGCCGGCCCGGGCGCGGACGGCTCCGCCCGCCCGCGCGCTCGCGTCCGCTACGACGTCGTGGGCCCGCTCTTCTTCGGCAGCAGCAACGACTTGGTCGAGCACTTCGCGTACGCGGACGACGCGGCCGTCGCCGGCGACTCGGCGCACTCCACGACCGTCCTCGTCGACCTGAGCCGCGCCTCCGTGTGGGACGCCTCGAGCGTCGCGGCCCTCGACTCGGTCGAGACGAAGTTCGCCGCGCACGGCCTCCCCGTCGAGTTCGTCGGCTTCGACGAGCGCAGCGGCTCGTTCCACGGACGCCTCACGGGCCAGCTCGGCGGCTGAGCGCGCGGCGGGCGGTGCGCTACACGCCGATGCGCACGAAGTGGTGCGGCGAGTCCCAGATGGGCCGCACGCTGACGGACCCGCCGGGCTTCGGTGCGTCGAGGATCATCCCGTTGCCCGCGTAGATGCCGTCGTGGGCGAGGTTGTCGAAGACGACGAGGTCGCCCGGCACCGCGTCGGCGGCCGGGACCCGCGTGCCCTCCGTGTCCTGCGCGGGCACGTAGTGGGTCAGCGAGATGCCGAACTGCGCGTACACGAACGTGATCAGGCCCGAGCAGTCGAACTTCGTCGGATCTTCGCCGCCGTGCACGTAGGGCGTGCCGATGTACTGCATCGCGACGGCGAGCACCTGGTCGCGGTCGAGGGTGT
Organism: Frigoribacterium sp. PhB116; assembly: GCF_004364285.1. Taxonomy (GTDB): domain Bacteria; phylum Actinomycetota; class Actinomycetes; order Actinomycetales; family Microbacteriaceae; genus Frigoribacterium. Next base: position 266,453 of record NZ_SOBE01000003.1, read on the forward strand.
CGTAGAGAGGGTCGGCCAGGTAGGAGGCGGTGGTCCGGCCGTCCCACTCGCTCGAGCTCGCCGCCTTCGCGTTGCGGAGCAGCTGCGTCTGAGCGTCGACCATCGACGTCGCCGAGTACCCGTCGCGCTCGACGTCGTCCAGGACGACCGCCGCGTCGACGGAGAGGTGCTGCTGCCCGCTCGCGGAGGCGCCGGCGGAGAAGCCCGAGCCGCCGGCCGCGGCCTGCGCCTCCTGGTCGGAGCCGGCGATGAGCGGGAGCGTGCCGCTGGCGGCGAAGCCCACGAGCGCCGCGACGACGGAGACCTTCTTGACGACGGCGACGAGCCGACGCGATACGGGAGCAGGCGACGCCGAGGCAGGCGAGGACGGCGCATCCGCGGACGACGACCGGCCGGCGGGCGCGTCCCGTCGGGCCAGCGCGAGCAGCCCGCGGCGCTCGGCACGGGCCGACAGGGCGGCACGGGCAGCGCGTCGGCCGCTCAGCCCGGGCACCGTCACGACGGCGGCCTCGGCGGCGGCGACGGACGCGTCGACGAGCGCCTCGGGCTGCACGAACGAGGCCCGGCAGCTCTGCGGCAGCACGGCGGCCTCGGCCCGACGGCGACCTCGGGGACGCAGCAGCGGGGCGGCCTCTCCGCCTCGTCCGTGCGCGTCGTGACCTGACGGGCTCGGGGAGGCGGTGGTCGTCACGCGGGCGGTCCTCACGGTAGGTCGGTCAGCAGGGAACGTTCGACTGTATCGCGGTTCGTCCCCCGAGCCGAGTCCGCTCCCAGGTTCATCCGGGTCAGCGGCGGCGGGTGAGCCGTCTCACCCGTCGCGCCGTCGCCTCCTCAGCTCACGACGGAGCGCGCGTCGTTCGCGCCAGGTCGGCGGGGCAGGCGGGACCGCAGCGGCGCGGGCCGCGCGACGGTCCTCGCGGCGCTCGCGCCACCTCCTCAGCTCGTCGTCGACGTCGCGGGTGGGAGTCACGACGGGAGGTCCGCCGGTCAGCTGGCGCCGCGCCTCCACGATGCGGGAGTTGAAGTCGTCGAGGTGCGCGCGCACCGCGGCTTCGGTGCCGAGGCCGTCGAGCACGTCGTCGAGCTGCTGGTGCTCGGTGCGCAGCGAGAGCGCAGGAGGCGCCAGGCCGGTGAGCCCCTCCCTCTCGATCAGGCCACGGATCCACCAGTCGGGGTCGACCGTGCCGCCGGCGAGGCCGGGCAGCGGCTTGCCTGCCAGGGGCAGGTCGTCGAACTCGCCGCGCTGCACGGCCAGGTCGATGGCGGTGCGGGCCCAGGCGCGCATCTCGGCGGCGGTGCGGGTGTCGCGCGGGGCGTCGTCGGGCGGGCGCTCGCCCTCGGCCCGGTAGCGGGCTGCGGCGACTCGCGGGTCGCTGCGGCGCGGGTCGCTGCGCGCCGAGTCGTGCCGGGCCGCCGATCCGCCCTCATCCGCTGACATGCCGTCGAGGGTACGCCGCGCCTGCCGGGTCGTCCCAGCGGTCACGAGGCGGGCTACAGGTCGCGCACGCTCACGACCGCACGCAGCGCCGCGATCGCGTCCGGGTCGCCCGAGCCCAGCCCGTGGCGGGTCACGTTCAGCGCGCCGGCCGCGGTGCCCGTGACGACCGCCTCCTCCAGTCCGCCGCCCGCGGCGAGCACGGCGGCGACACCGGCCGTGAGCGAGTCGCCCGCGCCGCGGGTGTCGACGACCTGCATCGACGGCACGCTCACCTCGAACACGCGCGCGCCGGGCCCGTCGAGCACGAAGGTGGGCAGGTCCGAGCAGGTGACGACGACCGACGACGCCCCGCGCAGCCGCAGGTCGCGCATGGCCTCGACGATCCGCTCGGGGGTGCTCTCGGTGATCAGCTCGTCGGCGAGCAGCTCCTGGTCGCTGACCTTGAGCACGTCGACGCCGCCCTCGAGCACCGCCTCCAGCCGCTCGCCGGCGAGGTCCGCGACGACGACGCGGTCCACTGCCCGCAGGTCGGCGGCGAGACGCCGGTAGACGTCGACGGGCAGGGTGTCGTCGCCGGACGGGCCGCTGAGCACCGTGACGTCCGACTCGAGCCCGGCCCGCAGCGCGAGTCCGTACAGCTCGTCGAGGTCGTGTCGGCTGAGGGCGTCGCCGGGGGTCTCGACGAGCTCGTCCCGCTCGCCGTCGCGGCGGTCGTGCACGTAGGCCGCGCCTCGGCCCTCGCGGCGGACCGACAGCAGCGGCACGCCCTCGTCGTCGCAGAGGTGCCCGACGACCGCGCCCGTCTCGCCGACGAGCGCGGCGACCACGACGACCTCGGCCCCGAGCGTCTGCAGCATCCGCGCCTGCCAGAGCCCCTGCCCGCCCGCGTGCACGTGCACGTCGGCGCCGGAACCGTGGTCCTCGACGGTGACCGTGAGCACGGGAGAGGGGGCGAAGACGGCGACTCGGCCTGCCATGGTGGTCCGTTCTGTGGGGCCCCGCGGGTGCGACGGCTGACAGGCAGAACGAACCACGTGGTGCGGTGCGCGGCTCCCAGCGGTCTCCCGGGCGGCTCTGTGATCACGCGCGGGCCTGCATGAGGAGAGACCGAGCCGAGGAGGCGCGGTGCAGCGCCCGCAGGCCGACCAGTCCCCCGAGCGGGTGACTCCGAACCATCCTCATGACCACCACAGCGAGCGCGATCCGCGAGGGAGTGACGACGGCGTCCCTCGAGCGGGCGTGGGAGATCGGGACCCCGATGACGCCGGTCGGGTTCTACCCGCGCTCCGGCCCCCTGCCTGCCGTCGTCGCCGTCCACGGACAGACCGGCCCCTGGGACGCCCCGGGCCAGACCCGCCGACTCGAGCTCTCCGGCGGCGGCCAGCTGGTCGAGACGCTCGTGACAGTGGCCCGTCCGGCGTTGTTCGTCTACGAGCTGACCGACTTCCGCGGCCCGCTCCGCTCGCTCGTCGAGCGCGGCCGCGCCGAGTGGTGGTACGAGCCCCTCGACCGTCAGGACGAGGAGGGATCGGGCACCCGCGTCTGCTGGCAGTACTCGTTCGACGCGAAGCCCGGCCGCGGCCTGCTGGTGCGTGCCGTGGTCCGGCTGCTCTGGGGGCCGTACATGACGAAGGTGCTCGGGGGCGTGACCGCCGAGATCGACCGGGTCGCCGCCTCCTCGGACCAGGCTCCCACCGCCTGAATCCAGCCAGGCCCCTACCGCCTGAAGCTTGCAGCGACCGCAGCTTCACAGCAGTGTCGGGGCAGCTTGGGGGCACGCTGACAGCGCCGATCGACTTACCGTCGATCAGACCCCCTTCGCCGCGCGTGCGCAGGGCCCGCTGCCTCACAGCCCGACCTCTGCGGAGAGACCTCCCGTGAACATCACCCTGACCACCTGGCTCATCACCATCGGTGTGACGATCGCCTTCTTCGTCTACGAGTTCTTCACGCACGTGCGCAAGCCGCACGAGCCCACGATCGGCGAGTCCGCTCGCTGGTCGGCCTTCTACATCGGCCTCGCGTTGCTCTTCGGCGTCGGCATCGGCTTCACGAGCGGCTGGGGCTTCGGCGGCGAGTACTTCGCCGGCTACCTGACGGAGAAGGCGCTGTCGATCGACAACCTCTTCGTGTTCCTGCTGATCATGACCGGCTTCGCCATCCCGCGGATGTACCAGCAGAAGGTGCTGATGATCGGCATCGTCATCGCCCTGATCATGCGTGCCGGCTTCATCGCCGCCGGCGCCGCGCTGATCGAGAACTTCTCGTGGGTCTTCTACATCTTCGGCGCCCTGCTCTTCGTGCTGGCCTACCAGCAGCTCAAGGGCGACCACGGCGGCAACGCGGCCGACAACATGTTCGTGCGCGTCGCCCGCCGCGTCCTGCCGGTGCACGACGACTTCAACGGCGACAAGTTCACCGTCAAGGTCTCGGGCAAGCGCTTCGTCACGCCGCTGCTGCTCTGCGTCATCGCGATCGGCTTCGTCGACCTCGTCTTCGCGCTCGACTCGATCCCCGCGATCTACGGCCTCACCAACGAGGCGTACATCGTCTTCACGGCCAACGCGTTCGCGCTGATGGGCCTGCGTCAGCTGTACTTCCTGATCGGCGGGCTGCTCGAGCGCCTCGTCTACCTGTCGCAGGGCCTCGCGGTCATCCTGGCCTTCATCGGCGTCAAGCTCGTGTTCCACGCCCTGCACGTCAACGAGGTGCCCTTCATCAACGGCGGCGAGCCGCTGCTCTGGGTGCCCGAGATCCCGATCTGGCTGTCGCTGCTCTTCATCGGAGCGACGATCACCGTCGCGACCGTGGCCAGCCTCGCCAAGACCCGGGGCGATGCCGAGAAGAAGAAGCGCGACAAGATCGAGGGCGAACCGATCACGCACGCACACGACTCCTCCGCCTCGAAGAAGGACGACAGCGCGGCGCACTAGCCCGCACCGCTCGTCTCCTCCTCGCACCGCACCGCACCGCCGCAGAGCGCCGCGTCCCCGTCTCGGGGACACGGCGCTCTGCCGTTCCCGGGGCCCCGCCTCCTACGGCCGCGCCCCACGGAACACCGCGTTGTGGACCGAGCACCCCGAAACAAGGGGGTGTTTCGTCCACAACGGGGTGTTCCCGCCCCTCGGGCGCGGTGCAGACGCGTGCAGCCACAGCCACAGGCACAGGCACAGGCACAGGCACAAGCACAGACGAAGGAGGCGCGGTGCCGGTCAGACCGACACCGCGCCTCCTGCGCGCACCTGCCCCGCGCACCCTGCCTCAGCAGCAGCGCGCGGGGCTCGGGCTCACGACGTGGCTGCCGCCTCCTTGGCGCGCTTCGCCGCGGCGTCCGCCTCGGCCTTCTCGGCAGCGAGGCGCTCGTCACGCTTCGCGCCGGGCACCCAGCCGCCGTCGACGAGCTTGATCTGGTAGATCGAGGCGCCGATGACGAGGGCCGCACCGATGACGAGGCTCAGGATCACGCCCACCATCGGGCTGCCGAGGAAGCTCGCGCCGATCAGCGTGCCGAACCAGCCGAAGTCCGCGTCGCCGAACGTGCTGTTCGCGAAGCCGAGGTTGCCGAGCACGAGCAGCAGGATCGCGGGCAGGAACGTGATGATCAGGCCGTTGACGAACCCGCCGACCATCGCGCCGCGACGTCCGCCGGTCGCGTTGCCGAAGACGCCCGCTCCACCACCGGTGAAGAAGTGGGGCACCATGCCGGGCAGGATCAGCGCGAGGCCGAACACCGGGTTGAGCCACGCGGCGAGCACGCCGAGGGCGACGAGGCCTCCGGCGAACGACGAGAGGAACCCGATCAGCACGGCGTTGGCGCCGTACGGGAACACCAACGGGATGTCGAGCGCGGGCTTGGCGCCCGGCACGACCTTCTCGGCGATGCCCTGGAACGCGGGGACGAGCTCGCCGAGCACGGTGCGCACGCCGTAGAGGATGATCGCGACGCCGACGCCGAACTGCAGCGCCTGGGCGAAGCCGGCCATGATGAACGCGCCCGCGTCCGTGACGCCGAAGATCTCGAAGGCCTCGGCCTGCGGCAGGCTGATCAGGCCCCAGATCGTGAAGACCAGGTAGATCAGCACCATCGACAGGCTCGTGGCGACCATCGAGTCACGCAGGAACTTCAGGCCCTGGGGGAACTTGATCTCCTCGGTCGACTTGCTCTTCTTGCCCACCGCGATGCCGGCCGAGGCCGCCGCGACGTAGCCGAGGGTGCCGAAGTGGCCGATGGCGATCGAGTCGTCACCGGTGATCTTCTTCATGAAGGGCTGCGCGAACGCCGGCATGACGACCATGATCACGCCGAGCAGCACGGCGCCGAGCAGCACGGTGAGCCAGCTGAGGCCGTCGCCGAGGCCGACCGACAGCACGACGGTGAGCAGCACCGACATGAACACCATGTGGTGCCCGGTGAGGAAGATGTACTTCAGCGGCGTGAAGCGCGCGAGCGCGAGCATCACGAGGAAGCCCAGCACGAGCACGTAGGCGCTCTGCGCGCCGTACTGCTCCTGCGCGACGGCCGCGATGACCTCGTTGGTGGGGATGACGCCCTGGGCGCCGGTGACCGCGAGGATCAGCGTGCCCAGCGGGTCGAGCGCCCCGGTGACGACGGTGGCGCCCGCCCCCAGGATCAGGAAGCCGATGGCCGCCTTGAGCGCGCCTCCCACGACCTGTCCGGCGTTGCGACGCAGGGCGATCAGTCCGATCGCCGTGATGATGCCGATCAGGTAGGCAGGCACGTTGAGGATCTGCTTGCCGATGAAGTCGAGTACGACGACCAGCCACTCCATTGGGACTCCTTAGTTGTTGGTGTTCGGGACCGACTGACCGGGGGTCAGGCGATCGAGTCCTGGATCTTCTGCTGGATCTCGGCGACGTTCGTGAAGTTGTCGATGACGACGACCTTCGCCGGGACCTGGCCGAGCTCCTCGACGAGGTCCTCGCTCGTGAGCACGAGCTCGGCGGTGCGGGCGGCGCCGCGGGCGGTGCCGATGTCGGCGGCCTCCACGTCGGCGTCGATGTCGAGCGCGCGGAGCGCCTTCTCGGCGTTCATCTTGAGCAGCACCGAGGTGCCGATGCCCATGCCGCAGACGGTGATGATCTTCATGGTGCTGTCCCTTCCGGGGGGTCGAGTGCTGGTGTTCGTGCGTTCGGGTGTCCGTGGTGCGGAACCGGCGCCGAGGAGGCGCGGGTCGCATCGGCCTCGGGAGGCCGGTCGGCTAGACGGCCGCGGCCTGCGCGAGCTCGTGCAGGGTGGCGAGCACCTCGTCGGGCGTCTGCGCGGCACGGAGGCGGGCGAGGCCCTCGTCGTCGGCGAGCACGCCGGCGAGCGCCGACATGACCTCGATGTGGCCGTCGTGGTCGAGGGCGGCGAGGCCGATGACGAGGTCGACCGGGTCGTTCGTCTTGTGGCCGAAGGCGACGGGCTCGGCGAGGCCGACCCAGGAGAGGCCGGTGCGCGCGACGGCGGGCGACGGGCGGCTGTGGGCGAGCGCCAGGCCGGGGGCGATCACGATGTAGGGGCCGAGCTCGTCGACCGCCGCGATCATCTCGTGCGTGTAGGCGTCGGTGGTGGCGCCCGAGGCGACGAGGCCGGCGCCGGCGAGGCGGATCGCCTCGCGCCAGTCGGCGGCGTGCGCCGCGGTGGTCACGGCCTCGACGGAGAGTTCTTCGGCCAGGTCGACGGTCATGGGCGGGCTCCTTCGCTCGGCGCCGCGGGGGCGCGTGCCTGCTCACGCGAGCAGGGTCGCCCGACAGGTGTCGACGGGCGCGCCCCGACTCTAGCTCGGATCGAGCCTTTTGACCACTCGTGTTCCAAAGTCGACGCCGTCTCGACAGCGCGACGCCGAGGCCGGGGCCCCGGCAGGGCCGGATCCGCCGGGAGCGCGGGAGGCGGGGGCGGGACGAGGAGGCGCGGGCTACGCGCCCGGGGCGCGTCGGCTCGTCGCGGCGCTCACGCGGGCCACGTCGAAGAGCTCGTCCTGCGCCATAAGGGAGGCGCCGCGCACCCCGGCCTTGTCGCCCAGCCGGGCCCGCTCGACCACGAGGCCGCGGCGCGAGAAGTCGTGCGTGCCCGTGAGCAGCGCCGACCGGATGCCCGCGACGAGACGCTCGCCCGTCTCGGCGAGGTTGCCCCCGACGATCACGGCCTGAGGGTTGAGCAGCCCCACGACGTCGGCGAGCGCCTCGCCGATGCGGGTGCCCACGGCGTGCAGCTGCTCGAGCACGAGCGGGTCGTGGGCCCGCGCGGCGGCGACGATGTCGGCGCTGGTGGCCACGTCGTGCCCGGCGTCGCGGAGGGCGCTGCGGATGGTCGCGCCGCTCGCCTCGAGCTCGAGGCGGTGGAGCGGCTCGTGGGAGGCGCGCGGCGCGCTCAGCTGGCCCGCGCCTCCTCGGGCCCCTCGGTACACGTGCCCGTCGAGCACGAAGGCGCAGCCGACGCCCATGCCGACCTTGACGACGGTGAGGTGCGAGTACTCGGGCCAGCTGAGGCGGGACTCGCCCACGGCGAGGATGTTGACGTCGCGGTCGACGGCGAAGACGGCGTCGAAGCCGGCGAAGTAGTCGTCGACCCGCACCTCCTCCCAGCGGGGGTCGAGCTGCGGGCTGCCGAGCCGGCCGGTGACCGCGTCGACCGGCCCGGGCACGCCGACGCCGATCGCGCGCACCTCGGCGCGGCTGCGACCGAGGTCGGCGAGCAGGAAGTCGAAGACCTGGATCGCCCAGCTGAAGATCTCGTCGGGGCCGTCGTGCAGGCCGATGTCGGCCTCGTCCTCGCTGAGCACGGTCGAGACGAGGTCGGTCACGCCGACGCGGGTGTGCGAGCCGCCGATGTCGATCGCGAGGATGACGCCGGCGTCCGCGGCGACGGCGAACTCCTCGGGCGGACGGCCGCCGCTGCTGCTGAGCTGGCCGGCGCTGACGATGAAGCCCGCCTCGAGCAGGTCGTCGAGCCGGCGGGCGAGGGTGACCCGCGACCAGCCGAGCTGCTCTATCAGGTCACTGCGAGTCGTCGCCTCGCCGCGGCGGATCAGGTCGAGCACGATGCCGGAGCCGGTGGAGGGCGTCCTGGGGGTCATCACCACGCTGCGCTCCTCTGCGATCGGTGGGCGTCGACTCGTCGGGCCGAGCTCGGTTGACTTCAGTCTAGGTGTAGACGAAAGTGGGGCCATGGCCGACGACGTCCCCTCGACTCCCCCGACAGACACTAGCCGTGAGGCCGCGACCGACGGCGCCGCTGCCTCCGCCGCACCCGCCGCCTCGCGCGGCGACGCGGCCGCCGAGGCCGACGCCCTCGAGGCCCGTGCCGTCGCCGCCGCGATCATGATCCCCGCCCAGGTGGTCCAGGCGAAGGGCCACGGCCACGCCGGCACCGCGATGGCGCTGGCTCCCCTCGCGCACACGCTGTTCCAGCACGTGCTCCGCCACGACCCCGCCGACCCCGAGTGGACCGGGCGCGACCGCCTCGTGCTCTCGGCCGGCCACGCCAGCCTGCTGCTCTACGTGCAGCTCGCGCTGACCGGCTACGGCCTGGGCCTCGACGAGCTCGCCCTCAGCCGCACCCTCGGGTCGCGCACCCCCGGCCACCCCGAGCTGCACCACACGCCCGGCGTCGAGATGAGCACCGGGCCCCTGGGCCAGGGGGTCGCCTCCGCCGTGGGCCTCGCACTCGCCGCACGCCGCGACGAGGCGCTGCACGGTGCGGGCACGGGACTCTTCCGCAGCACGACCTGGGTGATCGCGGGCGACGGCTGCCTGCAGGAGGGGGTCTCGGGCGAGGCGTCGAGCCTCGCCGGCACCCTCGGCCTCGACGAGCTCGTGCTGATCTGGGACGACAACAGGATCACGATCGACGGCAGCACCGACATCACCTTCGGCGAGGACGTCCGGGCCCGCTACCGCGCCTACGGCTGGCGGGTGCTCGAGGTCGACGACGCCGCCGACCTCGACGCGCTGCGCTCGACCCTCGAGCAGGCGCGCGAGCGCGAGGGCGGCGCCGGCCGCCCGACGCTCGTCGCCGTCCGCTCCGTGATCGGCGCCCCCTCCGCCCTGCGCGGCGGCACCTCCGCGGCGCACGCGGGCGGGTTCGGCGACGACGAGGTGGCGGCGGTGGCGACCTCCCTCGGGTTCGCGGCGGGCGCCTCCTTGGCTGACTTGCTGCCGGACGACGTGCGCGACTGGGCGCTGGGCGCCCGCGACCGCGGAGCCCGGCTGCACGCCGAGTGGGACGAGCGCGAGGCCGCCTGGCGCCGCGAGCACCCGGCGGCGGCCGACCGGCGCGACGCGGTCGCCGCGGGCGCGGACGAGGAGGCGGTGGCCGCGGCCCTCGCGACCGTCGCGGTCGACGACGGCGCCGCCACGCGCACCACCTCGGGCGCCGTGCTCAGCGCGGTGCACGAGGCCGCCCGGCTCTGGGGCGGCTCGGCCGACCTCTCGTCGTCGACGAACGTCGCGATCCCGGGCGAGGCCGTCGGCGCCGACCGGCCCGGCGGGGACTTCGTGCACTTCGGGATCCGCGAGCACGCGATGACGGCGATCCTGTCGGGAGTCGCGCTGCACGGGCTGTGGCGGCCCTACGGCTCGACCTACCTCGCGTTCAGCGACTACGCGCGGCCGAGCATCCGCCTCGCGGCGCTGATGCAGCTGCCGGCGCTGTACGTGTACACGCACGACTCGGTCGCCGTCGGCGAGGACGGGCCGACGCACCAGCCGGTCGAGCAGGTCGCGTCGCTGCGGACCGTGCCGGGGCTGGACGTCGTGCGTCCCGCAGACGCGCGGGAGGTCGTGGCGGCGTGGGGGCGCCTCCTCGGCTCGGGATCGAGTTCGGGGTCGAGCTCGGGCGGCCGGCCCGCCGGCTCGGAGCGGACGGTCGCGCCGACCGCGCTCGTCCTCTCGCGCCAGGCCCTTCCCGACCTCGAGGGAGGCGACGCCACGGAGCAGGGAACGCCCCGAGGCGGTTACGTCCTCTGGCAGCAGGGAGGCGGTGGCGACCTGGCCCTGATCGCCACCGGCAGCGAGGTGCAGGTCGCGCTCCGCACCGCGCGGCTGCTCGCCGACGAGGGCGTCGACGTGCGCGTCGTGTCGCTGCCGTGCCTCGAGTGGTTCGAGCAGGAGTCCCGGGCCTACCGGGACGAGGTGCTGCCGCCGTCGCTGCGGGCCCGGGTCACGGTGGAGGCCGGCTCGCGGCAGCCGTGGGGCCGCTACGCGGGGCTCGACGGCATCAGCGTCGGCATCGACGAGTTCGGCGAGTCGGGCTCGGGCCCGGAGCTGCTGCGCCTCCGCGGTGTCGACGACGCCGCGGTGCTCGCCGCCGCCCGCGAGGTCCTCGCCCGCTAGCCGCGCGTCCTCGCCCCTCCCCCGCACATGCCGACCGTGACGCCCGGACACGCCCGGGATGCACCTCAGCACGCGGCGTGTCGGCGCAGCATGGTCGGCATCTGCGGACGTGGACGGGTTGCCGACACCCGTCGCCCCGGATAAGGTAAGGCACACCTAACACGGCGATCACCCGTGAGAGCCCCCGCGCCGGACAGCACCGGCGAGAGGGGCTGTCCGTCGACGCGGCACGCACCCGGCGTGCCCTCCCGGCACCGGGCGATCCGTCGTGCCCCCGGCACGTCCGCCACGCCTCCCGCAGCCGTGGCACTCGCCGCGGCAGGTCCGCACCGCCTCGACCGCACCTCCTCCCCTCGCCCCACCTCCGGAAGGCCCCCATGTCCCGCACCTCGCGCCTCCTCGCCCTGAGCGCCGCCTCCGTCCTCGCCCTCGGCCTGACCGCCTGCTCGACCGGAGCCGGCTCCGGCACCGACGGCGGCAGCACCGACGGCGCGGCCGGCGACTTCACGCCAGTCACGATCGAGCACGCGCTCGGCACGACGACGATCGACGAGAAGCCCGAGCGGGTCGCCACGGTGAACTGGGCCAACCAGGAGGTGCCCCTCGCGCTGGGCGTCGTCCCGGTCGGCATGGCGCGTGCGGACTTCGGCGACGACGACGGAGACGGCATCCTGCCGTGGGTCAGCGAGAAGCTCGACGAGCTCGGCGGCGAGGCCCCCGTGCTGTTCGACGAGACCGACGGCGTCGACTTCGAGGCCGTGGCCGACACCGAGCCCGACGTGATCCTGGCCGCGTACTCCGGCCTGACGCAGGAGGACTACGACACGCTCAGCGAGATCGCGCCCGTCGTCGCCTACCCCGAGACCGCGTGGGGCACCTCCTGGCGCGACATGATCGCGTTCAACAGCCAGGGCATGGGCATGGCCGCCGAGGGCGAGCAGCTCGTCGCCGACCTCGAGGGCGAGATCGCCGAGGTCGCCGACGCGCACCCCGAGCTGACCGACTCCACCGCGATGTTCCTCACGCACGTCGACACGACCGACCTCAGCGAGGTCAGCTTCTACACGACGCACGACACCCGCGTGCAGTTCTTCGACGACCTCGGGCTGGAGCAGCCCGCGAGCATCCGGGAGGCGTCCGACTCGACCGACCTGTTCTCGCTCACCCAGAGCGCCGAGACGGCCGACACGTTCGACGACGTCGACGTGATCGTCACGTACGGCGACGACGAGCTCGTCCAGACCCTCGAGGGCGACCCCGTCCTGTCGCAGATGCCGGCCGTCGCGAACGAGGCGATCGTCGCGCTGCCGAGCACCGGCCCGCTGGGCACGGCCGCGAACCCGACGCCCTTGTCGATCTCGTGGATCCTCGCCGAGTACGCCGACCTCCTCGCCGAGGCGTCGCAGAAGTAGCCCCCGGCCGAGCCGTCGAGAGCAGTCAGCAGCAGCGTGACCGTCACCACCACCTCCGGGGCCGCCTCGGACGTCGCCGCCGTGCGTCGTCCGAGGCGTCTCCGTGCCGTCTGGCTGCTCGCGCTGCTGGGCGTGCTCGTCGTGGTGATGGTGCTGTCGCTGACGATCGGCTCGAGGTCGGTGTCGATCGACGACGTGCTCGCCGCGCTGGGAGGCGCGACCGACGGCTTCGACCGCGCCTCCGCCGCGAAGCGGATCCCCCGCACCCTGCTCGCCGTCGCGGCGGGGGCGGCCCTCGCCGTCGCCGGGGCCGTGATGCAGGGGGTGACGCGCAACCCGCTGGCCGACCCGGGGATCCTCGGGGTCACGACCGGCGCCTCCCTCGCGGTCGTCACCGGCCTCGCGTTCTTCGGCCTGAGCGCCGCGACGAGCATCGTCTGGGTCGCGATCGTCGGCGCCGCCGCGACGGCCCTGTTCGTGTACACGGTCGGATCCCTGGGACGAGGAGGCGCCACCCCCCTCAAGCTGGCCCTGGCCGGGGCCGCGACCTCGGCCGCGCTCGCCTCGTTCATCACCGCCGTCGCGCTGCCCCGCGGCGACATCTCGGCGAACATCCGCTCGTGGCAGATCGGCGGCGTGGGCGGCGGCACGTTCTCGAGCCTCGGCCAGGTGCTGCCGTTCCTCGCCGTCGGGCTCGTCGTCTGCCTGCTCTCGGCCAAGGCGCTGAACTCTCTGGCACTCGGCGACGAGCTCGCGGCCGGCCTCGGCGAGCGCGTCGCGGTCGTCCGCGGGCTGTCGGCCCTCGGCGCCGTCGTGCTCTGCGGGGCGGCGACCGCCGTCACGGGCCCGATCGGCTTCGTCGGCCTCGTCGTGCCGCACGCCTGCCGACTGCTGACCGGCGTCGACCACCGCTGGCTGCTGCCGTTCTCGGCGGTCGGGGGCGCGGTGCTGCTCACCGCCGCCGACGTCGTGGGGCGGGTCGTCGCCCGGCCCGCCGAGATCGACGTGGGGATCGTCACGGCGCTGATCGGCGCCCCCTTCTTCATCTGGATCGTCCGCCGCGCGAAGCTGAGGGCGCTGTGAGCGGCGCCGACCTGCGCTCCGCGAGGGGCGCCTCCTCGACGGCTGCCGGTGCCGAGCGCATCGCGAGCGTCGCCTCCGACGTCGCCCGCGGCCGCGCCCGCCGGGGCCGCCGCCGTCGGGCCGTGATCGGCCTGCTGGCCGCCGCCGTGCTGGTCGTCTTCGTGCTCACCCTCATGGTCGGGCGCACCTTCTACGGGCCGGGCGAGGTGCTCGGCGTGGTCCTCGGGCAGGACGTGCCCGGCGCCTCCTTCACCGTCGGCCGCCTGCGACTGCCGCGTGCCGTGCTCGCGATCGCCGCCGGCCTCTGCTTCGGCCTGGGCGGCGTGACGTTCCAGACGATGCTGCGCAACCCGCTCGCGAGCCCGGACATCATCGGCATCAGCTCGGGCGCCAGCGCCGCCGCCGCGTTCGCCATCGTGACCCTGTCGCTCGACGACGCGCAGGTCTCTGCCTTCGCCATCGCCGCGGGGCTCGCCGTCGCGGTGCTCGTCTGGCTGCTGTCGAAGAAGGGCGGCGTCGCGGGCACGCGGCTCGTGCTCGTCGGGATCGGCGTCGCGGCGATGCTCGACAGCCTGACGGCGTACGTGCTGTCGGGCGCGGCGCAGTGGGACCTGCAGGAGGCGCTGCGCTGGTTGACGGGGAGCCTCAACGGCACGAGCTGGCCGCAGGTCGTCCCGGTGCTGGTCGCGCTCGTCGTGCTGACGCCCGTGCTGCTCTCGCGGTCGCGCGACCTCTCGGTCACGCAGCTCGGCGACGACACGGCCTCGGCCCTCGGGGTGCGGGTCGACCGCACGCGGCTGGTGGTCATCCTCGCGGCCGTGGGCCTCATCTCGTTCGCGACCGCGGCCTGCGGGCCGATCGCGTTCGTGGCCTTCCTGTCCGGCCCGATCGCAGCACGCATCATCGGTCCGCACGGCTCGCTGCTCGTGCCCTCGGCGCTCGTCGGGGCGCTGCTCGTGCTCGTCGCCGACGTCGTGGGGCAGTTCGCGCTCGGCACCCGGTTCCCCGTCGGGGTCGTCACCGGGGTGCTCGGCGCCCCGTACCTGATCTACCTCATCGTCCGCACCAACCGTGCCGGAGGCTCGTTGTGACCACCGACCACTCGCTCGTCGCCCGACGACTCACCCTCGGCTACGGCGACCGCGTCGTCGTCGACGACCTCGACCTCGCCGTGCCGCCCGGCCGCATCACCGCGATCGTGGGGGCGAACGCGTGCGGCAAGTCGACGCTGCTGCGCTCGATGTCGCGCCTTCTCCGGCCGCGTGCCGGGCAGGTCGTACTCGACGGCGCCGAAGTGCACCGGACGCCCGCGCGGCAGCTGGCCCGCACCCTCGGCCTGCTCCCCCAGTCGCCCGTCGCGCCCGAGGGCATCACGGTCGCCGACCTCGTCGGCCGGGGGCGGCACCCGCACCAGGGCCTGCTCTCGCGCTGGAGCTCCGCCGACGACCTCGCCGTCGCGGAGGCGCTCGAGGCGACCGAGACCACCGGCCTCGCCGACCGCTCGGTCGACGAGCTGTCGGGCGGGCAGCGACAGCGGGTGTGGATCGCCATGGCGCTGGCGCAGCAGACCGACGTCCTGCTGCTCGACGAGCCGACGACCTTCCTCGACGTGAGCCACCAGGTGGAGGTGCTCGACCTGCTCACCGACCTCAACCGCAGCCGCGGCACCACGGTCGTGATGGTGCTGCACGACCTCAACCTGGCCGCGCGCTACGCCGACCACCTCGTCGCCCTGGCCGACGGGCGGGTGCACGCCGCGGGCACGCCGCACGAGGTGCTCACCGAGGACTGCGTCCGCGCCGTCTTCGGCCTCGACAGCCGGGTCGTCGACGACCCGACGACGGGCGCGCCGATGATGCTGCCGCTCGGCCGGCACCACGTCGTGGGCGAGGGGCCCGTGCGCCGCGAGTCCTCGTCCGAGTCGACGCCGTAGGAGGCGCGGGCGCGTCCCGCGGATGCCGACGGTCGGGCGAGAACGTGGGCTGCAACACCGGGAGATCCAGTTCTCGCGAACGGCGTTGTCGGCATCTGCGGACCACACCGTGTTGCATCGACGTGTCTCGCCTGCTGGCGGCGGCGCGAACGACGGAGGGCCGCCCGACGAACTCTCGTCGGACGGCCCTCCGGGGCGGTGCAGGTGGTGCAGGTGGTGCGGTGCTGACTAGCCGGTGAACGCGGCGTTCGCGCGCACGGGCACGGCGACCGGAGCCGTCGGGCCGGCCGGCACGGGGGTGACGACAGCGCCGTCAGCCAGGACCGTGACGGTGCCCTGCAGGGTGACGCCCGATTCGAGGCCACCGATGGTGATGAAGTACGTGCCCGCTGCGGGCACGGCGTCGGCAGGGATGACGACGGTGCCCTGGACACGGCCCTGGGCGTCGGCCGTCAGGGTCACGTCGAGCGGGCTCGCGCTGGCGGCGTTCTCGACCGCGAAGTAGACCTCGAGGGCCTCGTTCGGGAAGAAGCCGCCGCCGTCGACCGTGATGCCGGTCGTGCGGGCCTGGGTGACAGTGAGCGTGGCGGGCTGGTAGGTACCGGTCGGCGCGGGGATGAACCAGGTGCTCTCGTCGCCGAACGCGACGGCCTGCACCGACGAGGTCAGGGGCGACGGCGTGATGAAGCCGTAGGCGAGGACGGTCGCGTCGGCCGCCTGGTCGCCGTCGGCGTCGATGGCGTCGATCGAGGCCTGGAACTCGGCAAGCGTGGCCTGCGCGCCGGCGACGTAGGTGCCGAAGGCCTGCGAGGTGATCCAGGCGCTGTCGGCGGTGAAGCCGGCGTCGCCCGTGGCGACAGGACGCAGCGTCGTGAACTGGGTGCCGGTGCCCGTGTCGTTGACGAACATCGGCACCTGGAAGGTCGCGTCCCCGAGCGAGACGAAGTCGGCGTCGAGCACGAGGTCGGTCAGCGTGCTGGCCGGGGCGTCGTACGCGTTGAGCACCTGGACGTTGCCGCCGGCCGAGTTGAGGCCGGCGCCGTCGAAGGTGACCGTGCCGGCGGGAGCCGCGACGTCGCCGAGGAACCAGCCGGTCGTGGGGTAGGTGTCGCCCTCGACGCCGAGCTGGTCGTTCGTGGTGACGCGGTCGGCCGTGTCGGGGTCGAACGCGGCGTTCGCCGTGCCGGAGACGGCGACGACGGAACCGAGGACCGCGGCGGACGCCACGGCCACGGAGAAGATGCGGGACTGCTTCACTGGTGATCCTTTTTCTCAGAGTGAGCCGCGCCGGGTGAGGGGCGGCAGAACGGTGATCCCCCCATCACGGCGTCTGCGCAGGGGTGCGCCGTCGCATCGAGAAAGGTTCTGAGTAAGTGTCACTGATTTGCGGCTGCTTGGGAAGCCCTGTGACGAACCAGTGCGCATCCGCGGGGCGCCCGGCTACCGGCTGATCGTCTTCCCGACGGCGACCCCGACGAGCACGGCCGCCACGACCGTGACGACGGGTCGACGCCGCGCGTTCCGGCGCACGAACGCCGCGACCCCCGTGCCCTCGTCGTCCGTGTCCAGCGATCCGACGGTGCGGTCGACGACGTCCGAGGTCGCCCGGCCGGCCTTGTCGGCGAACCGCTCGCCTCGGTCCTGGGCGCGGTCCAGCACCTCGGAGGCCGCCTCCTTCGCCTTCTGCACCAGCCGGTCGGTGCTGCTCAGCCCGCCGGTTCCGCCGCGGCCGTCGCTGTCGCGTCCGGCGGAGGTGCTGCCGTCCCGGTCGCCCGGGGCCGCGTACCGGCGCTCGGCCTCGTCGAGGGCGCGGCTGGCGGCGCGCTTGGCCTTGTCGCTGAAGGACTCGCTCATGGGGTGTCTCCTCGTCTGTCCGCCGTGCGGGCGTCGTGTCCTGGGGGGTCGTGGGGTTCGGGGTGGGTCGCGATGGTGGGGATCCGCCGACTGGTCAGTCGCGGGCCGTGGCGGACTCGTCGCCGCGCGACGTGAGCCCGGCGATGGTGTCCGCCGGGACGGGTGGCACGCCGCGTCCGAGGGCGGAGACGCCGACCTTGAGGACGACCGCCGAGACGATCGCGAACACGGCGAAGGCGATGAGGGTCGCGGCCCAGAGCGGCAGCGCGACGGCGAGGGCCGTCACGGCGACGGCCGCGAGCAGCCCGACGGTGACGAGGGCGAGCACGGCGCCGACCCCCACGAGGACCAGTCCCGTCCGCGCGCTCCTGGCACGGTCGGCGACCTCCGCCTTCGCCTTGCCGATCTCGCCGCGCACGGCCTTGACGATCGGCTCGATCGCGCGGCTGCCCAGCTGGTCGGCCCGGCTGCTCAGCTGGTCGCGCAGGCGCGCTCCGGTACGGCCGTCGTCGGTGCGCGTCTCGGCTGCGCCGGTGTCGGTGGTGTCCTTCTCGGCCACGGGGCTCCTCCTGGTCTCGGCCCTGCTCCCCCGCATCTCCCCGGGGGAGGCGCGGTGCAGGACTCTCCATCAAGTCGTGTCCCGCTCCCCTGCCGTCACGCACCTCCGGCTGGCTCCCAGCTTCACGCGGCCCGGGACTCGCACCCCGGCCAGCCGCGTCCGGCCACGGGTGCGTCGCTCGTCTCTCTCTGTGTGTGCCCGGGCTCTCTGCGCTCCAGGCGCCGCGCCTCCTCGGGGTCCAGGCTGGGACGAGCGACCGGGAGCCGGTCGGCGACGAGAGGAACGCGACATGGCCGAGACGACAGAGGTGCTGCACGTAGTGCTGGCGGAGTGGAACGACGGGGTCGACGCGACCGCCCGGGCGACGACGATGTCGGACGAGCACCTGACCACCATCGACGGCGTGCTGTCCGTGTCGAGCGGCCCCACCGTCAGCGGAGAGGGCCTCGAGGGAGGCTTCGACTGGATGCTCGTGGTCCGCTTCCGCGACCGTGCCGCCCTCGACGCGTACCTCCCGCACCCCGAGCACCTGCCGGTCGCGGGCTTCCTGCGCGACTCGGCCGCCCGGGTCGTCGTCTTCGACATCGCGGCGTAGGGCGCGGTGTTCGAGCGCAGGCGACAGGCGCGCGCAGAGGCCGACGCCGCGGCCGCGGCAGCCCTCGAGGCGACCCTCGACGTGGTCGTTCCGTGGTCGAGAGCAGGGCTGACGGCCGAGGCGGCCACCCTTCGCGAGGGCCCCCGACAGCAACGAGCCCTGCCGGCGGTCGCCCTCTCCGACGGGGTCGCCCGCGTGCTCGTGAGGCACGACGAGCTCACGGACCTCGTTGCCGACCGACAGGGCATCGTCGAGTCGGTCGGCGCCGAGTGGCCCGTCTACCTCGCGTGGCCCCGGGCGGCCGCGCGGTCGTCGATCGTGGGCGACGTCACCGCCCACCTCCCCGACCGCTCGCTCGCCTTCGTGGTGAGCCCCGTCGAGGCCGCGCCCCAGGTCGTGCTCGCGGGCGACGACCTCGACTCGTTCACCGCATGGGTGCAGTCGTTCCCGCTCCCTCGGTGACGACTCGACCGTGACGACACCGCGGCGGTGCGGTCGGTCGCCGCGCAGCCGTCCCTAGAATCGGCGCATGCCCTACGACGAGTGGTACGACGACGACACCCGCGAGGCGGCGACGGCGCGGGTCCTCGAGCGCAGGGCCACGAAGCCGGGCGACCGCAACGTGCTCACGGTGGTCGCCGACGAGTTCGGCATCCCGCAGCAGACGCTGCGCGCCTGGGTCGAGGAGGCGGCACCCGAGCCCGAGAAGCCAGCCCGCAAGCCCCGCCCCAAGTTCTCGCAGGTCGTGACGACGCGGATCGAGCCGGCGCCGGTGCCGGCGCCCGAGGTCATGCCGGACGCGGACGTCGAGCCTGACGAAGAACACCAGTCGGAGCCGGAGCCGGAGCCGGAGGCGGAGGCGGAGGCGGAGGCGGAGGCGGAGGCGGAGGCGGACGCGGAGGCGGACGCGGAGGCGGACGCGGAGGCGGACCGCGAAGCCGGACCGGACGTCGAGACCCAGCCCGCACCTCCTGCCCCGACCCCCGTCGCTGCCCGCGCTCCGGTGCCGCGCACTGACGAGATCGCGGCCCTCGAGGCGGAGGTCGCCGCGCTCCGTGCCGGCAACCGCGTGCTCACCGAGGCCATGCGCGTCCTGCTCGACCCCTGACCTGACGCCCGACCGTCGCTCTCCTCACTCAGGAAGATGGGTCCTGGGTCGCGCAACTCAGGACCCATTCGTCCTGATCCGTGCACGACTCAGGACCCGTGCACGCTCGATTCCTGAACGCTGATGCCGAGACAGCGGGCCGAGGAGGCGCGGGCCCCGTCCCCTGGACGTGCCCACCACCTCCTCGGTAACGGTCAGGTAACGCACCAATCTCATCCAGCGAGGGTGGCGAACCCCTGTCAACTCCCCACCGGGAACCACAGACAAGGAGAACCATCGTGAACATCTCACGCAAGACCATCACCAAGTCCGCCTTCGGCATCGTCGCCTCC
>NZ_SOBE01000004.1 GCF_004364285.1 Frigoribacterium sp. PhB116
TCGAGGAGCAGGCGGCGAGGCTGAAGATGAGGGCGCCGGAGGCGACGATGCCGAAGGCGGACTTGGTGATGGTCTTGCGTGAGATGTTCACGATGATTCTCCTTGTCTGTGGTTCCCGGTGGGGAGTTGACAGGGGTTCGCCACCCTCGCGCAGAACGACTGGTCCCGTTATCAGTCCGTGACCTTCGAGTCCCGAACGGGTCTGCCAGGGCTGCCGCGGCGCCCCCTCCGGCCCGGTCGCGTGCCTGCGGGCTCGTGCGGCACTCGCCCCCTCAGCCGGATCGCGATCTCGGAGGCGTCGAGATCCGCCAGGGACTCGGCCAGCACCTCGGCGTCGACCGTTCCCGCGTCGCGGGCGTCGAGCAGCGCGGTCCGCTGGGCGGCCAGCACCGCCAGGGTGTGCTGGACGGCGGCGTCGATGCGGGCACGCCGCGCGTCGTCGTCCAGGTCGGCAGCGGCAGCGGCGGCAGCGGTGTCCCGCACCACCTCGCCGCCCGGCACCGCGGCAGCCGTGTCGCGGAGCAGCACCACGAGGCGGCGCCGTTCCGCCTCCGTCTGCCGGTGTGCCGCCTCCTCGTCGACGGGTGCCGCGATGCGACGCAGCAGCGGCCCGATCGTGCCGCCCTGCACCAGCAGCGACAGCGCGGCCACCGCGTACGCGATCAGCACGAGCACGGGACGCTGCGGGGTGTCGTCGGGCAGCGTCTGTGCGGCCGCGACCGTCACCGCGCCGCGCATGCCGGCCCAGACCACAGCGGTGCCGTCCCGCCAGCCGAGGGGCTGCGCGAGGAAGTACTCGATGTCGGCGAGCCCCTGCGTGACCCGTCTGGCGAACTGGTCGAGGGCCCGGGGCGACGGCGTCCGTCGGCCGCGGTTCATCTCCGTGAACGATTCGTGCGTCCCCTCGCTCGTCGAGATGCGCTGATGCATGTCGGCGACGCGGGGACGCATCGCCTCGGCGTGCCGGGCCCGCGCCGAGAGCACCCTCAGCAGCGGCGCCACGTAGGCGGCGCGCACGAGCACCGTCAGCACGAGCGCCCCTACGGCGATGAGGAGGGCCGGGGCGAGGCCGGCGTGGTCCTGCTCGACGGCGATCACGATCGACCGGATCTGCAGCCCCATCGTGAGGAATACCGCGCCCTCGAGCACGAGCTCGACGGTGCGCCAGTTCTGCCCGTCCGACAGGCGCGACTGGGGCGACAGCTCGCGCGGCGCCCGGATGCCGGTCACGAGCCCGGCGACGACGGCCGCGACCAGGCCCGATGCGCCTACGACACCGGCCGGCACGGACGCGAGGAACGGCACCGCGAACGAGATGACCGTGTTGACGGTCGGGTCGGTGAGCCGACGCCGCACGGCCAGGTTCACGGCCCCGACGACCAGCCCGATCACGACCGCCACGACGACCGAGTACGCGAAGGAGCCGAGGGCGCCCCAGAACGAGAAGGAGGCGGCGGTCGCCACGATCGCCGTCCGCAGCAGCACGAGGGCGGTCGCGTCGTTGAGCAGGCTCTCGCCGTCGAGCATGGCGACGACCCATCGCGACACCGAGGTCTGCTTGACGATCGACGTCGCGACGGCGTCGGTGGGGCTGACGATCGCGCCGAGGGCGACGCCCCACGCGAAGCCGAGATCGGGCAGCACCAGCGAGAAGAACAGGCCGAGCAAGAGCGAGCTGGCGACGACGAGCAGCACCGACAGCCCGCTGATCGCGCCGAACTCGCGTCGGAAGTTCATCGCCGGCATCGACACCGCCGACGAGTAGAGCAGGGGCGGCAGCACCCCCGCCAGGATCAGCTCGGGATCGATCTCGACCGAGCCGAGCGCCGGCAGGAAGCTGGCGCCCACCCCCACGGCGACGAGGAGGAGCGGCGAGGCCACGCCGAGGCGCGGGCCGACGACCGTGGAGGCCGCGATCACCACGAGGCCGGCCACGAGGAAGAGGAGGGTCTCGGTCACGGCACGAGTGTGGCACGGGCGCCGTCCGCCGCAGGTTCTGTCGTCGAGGGCGGGTGTTCCGGGCCGAGGGCGGGTCGCAGGGGACCCGCCCTCGGCCCGGAATGCCCGCCCTCGAGAGGCTCTTCGGGCGTCGACGGGGACGGCGCTCAGGCTCGGGGCGCGACGACCGCCCAGCCGTGCGCACCGACGACGAGCACGTCGCCGTCGAGGCCGGCGTCGCGTCCCGCGACCCAGCCGTCGGCGGCGGGCGCGGGGTCCGCGACGCGGAGGGGCTCGTCGCCGAGGTTGAGCGCGACGAGCAGCAGCTCGTCCGCCCCGTCGGCCCCGGCCGCGGCCCCGCGCACCTCGAGCACGAGCGTCTCGTTCGTCACCGAGACCGTGCGCGTGCGCGCCCCGTGCAGCCACGGGTGACGACGACGGACGCCGACCATCTCCTGGTGGAGGGCCAGGACGGCCGGGTCGGCGCCGGCCACGAGGGACACGGCGTCGGCACCGGCGTCGGTGCCGACGGCGTCGTCGCCCGACCAGCGAGGGAACGCGGGACGGATCGCGTCGTCGCCGCCGACCCGCTCCTCCTTGACGGCCCGCAGCCCGAGCTCGTCGCCGTAGTAGACGGACGGCACGCCGCCCAGGGTGAACAGCAGCACGACGGCGTGCGCGTGGTGCCGCTCGTCGTCGATCTGGCTGGCGATGCGGGTGACGTCGTGGTTGCCGACGAACGTCAGCGGCGCGAACTCGTCGAGGAACTCGTCGTGCCGCGTCAGCGCCCAGGCGAGCTCGTGCAGGTTGACGTCCTGGATGCCGTGCCAGGTGCCCTGCCAGAGCTCGTACTGGGTGACGCTGTCGAGGCCTCCGTCGCGGACGGCCGCCGCGTAGTCGCCGTGCAGCACCTCGCCGACCACCCAGACGTCGGGGTGGCTCTCGCGCAGGGGAGGCAGCACCTCGGCCCAGAACGACGACGGCACCGAGTAGGCGGCGTCGAGGCGCCAGGCGTCGGCGCCGCGGTCGGCCCAGTGCACGATCACCTCTGAGACGAGGCGGACCACCTCGGGCGACGAGTGGTCGAGTGCGATCAGTCCGCCGTGCCCCTCGAAGGTCGCCAGCTCGCCGTGCTCGTCGCGACGGAACAGGGCGGCGGCCGGCGAGGACGAGTCGGCCCGCGCCTCCTGCAGGGCCGGGAACTCGGGGCCGACGTGGTTGAAGACGCCGTCGAGCATCACCCGCACGCCCTTGGAGTGAGCGGCGTCGATGAGCGTGACGAGGTCGTCGTCGGTGCCGAGGCGCGGGTCGACGCGGAGCCAGTCGATCGTGTCGTAGCCGTGCGTCGACGACGCGAAGACGGGGCCGAGCGCGAGCCCGTTCGCACCGAGCGCGAGCAGGTGGTCGAGCCACGGCACGAGGTCGAGGAGGCGCGGCTGCGGCGAGCGGTCCGCCCCGGTCGTGTCGGCCCCGCCGAACCCGAGCGGGTAGACGTGCCACCAGATGACGTGCTCGGTCCAGGCACGCTCGGGGGCGGTCGGGGTGCGGGCGTCGGTGCTGGTGCTGGTGCTGGTGCTGCCGGGGGTGGCCGGGGTGCTGTGCTGCATGCGGGCCACGGTAGCGGCGGGCGCGCGGGCCGGTCCGCCTGCACGTCGTCACGCGCGCTGCGCGGCTGCGCCTGCGCGGCCCGAGGGCGGTCGCGCCTCAGTCCGCGTCGATCTCGACCGGGTCGCTGAGGTCGAGCGACCAGACGGCGACGCCGGCGAGGCCCAGCCCGCGGGCGAGCTGGACGCGCGTGTCGAGCGAGCGCGAGTCCGACCACCACATCACCGCGCCGTCGGCGAGGGTCGCGGTCTGCTCCGCGGCCGTGGAGTCCCAGCGGGCGCTGCCGCCGGCGTCCTCGACGCGGTCGCGCGCCTCCTCGTCGGACACCTGCCCGGCGGGCTCGTCGCCGCCCCAGCGGTAGCCGTAGCCCGCGACGCCGAGCACGACCTGGTCGGTCGGCGCGAGCGCGGTGAGGGCGGCGAGCGAGTCGATCGTCCAGCCGAGGGAGCCGACGGGGCCCGGGTCGTCGGGCTCCCACGGTCCGTGCTGGTCGTAGGCCATCAGCGTGAGGTGGTCGAGGGACGCCGCCAACACCGGCACGTCGTAGCCGAGGTCGCCGTAGCCCTCGACCGTCGTCGAGGCCTGCAGCGCGACGTCCAGCCGCACGTCGGGGCCGACGGCTGCACGCAGCTCCGAGGCGAAGGCGGTCAGCCCGGCGGAGTCGCCGGCCGTGAGGCCCTCGAGGTCGACCATGAGCGAGTCCCAGCCGCCCGTCGACACGCGCGAGGCCAGGTCGGCCGCGACCGCGGACCGGTTCGCCGGGCTCGACAGCAGAGCGCTCGCGACCGGCTCGCTGAAGTCACCGATCCGGTCGTCGTAGTTGCTCACGAGCAGCTGCGCCTGCAGTCCCCTGGCGTGGGCCGCGTCCCGTTGGGCCTCGGCGTCGAGCGACGGGCTGCTCACGCTGGCCCCGTCGGCGGCCACGAGCACGCCGTCGACCCCGACCACGTCGAGGGAGGCGGCGCTCGCGTCGACGAGGTCGGGGTCGGAGCCCTCGAGCACGAAGCCCGTGACGTCGAGGGCAGGGGCAGTGGCGGCGTCGGCGGGGGTGGCGTCAGCAGGGACGGCGTCGGCGGGGGCGGCGTCGTCCGATGCCGCGGCGTCGTCGAGCGTCGCCCCGGACGAGGAGGCGGCCGGGGCGTCCGGCGACGAGGCGCCAGTGGTCGACGTGCACCCGCTCAGCGCCAGGGCGAGCAGGGCCAGGGCCGCGATGGGGGCGACGGCCACGACGGGACGCGACCCGCCCGCGCGGACGGAGCGGGAGCGGCCGGACGTCGGTGTCATGGACGGATCGTACGACGACTCGCGACCGATGCGAACTCCCGCTGCAGGATGACTCAGCGCTCCGGCGACGTGTACGACTGCACGGACCGTCTCGGCGGGACCGTCTGCCAGTCCACCCGCACCGAGGAGCAGTACGGGACGGACTTCACGCAGACCGTGCTCGTCCGCGACGACGTCGTCGTCACGGTGCGCCAGTCGAACTGCCCCACGAACGACTTGCTCGGCTCGATCGTCACCCGCATCTGCGGCTGACGCCCGACCTCGCGCACGTGCTCGTGCGCGGTGCCGGGAACGACGTGACGCTGCGAGGGAGTGGGAAGCTGCGGGACACCCCGGACGCGTCACATCGCTTTCGCCTCAGGGCAGGTCAGACGCGGCCGCCGGGGCGGGCGGTCGTGACGGCCCGCCCCCGACGAACTCGCCCGTCGTGCGTTGTCGCCGGGGCAGGCGCAGGCTCAGCGCAGCAGCCCCGAGCGCCAGGCCCAGACCACGGTCTGCAGCCGGTCGCGCGTGTCGAGCTTCGTCATGACCCGGGTCAGGTGCGACTTGACCGTGCTGGTCTCGATCACGAGGCGTGCACCGATCTCGTCGTTCGACAGGCCCTCGCCCAGCAGCCGGACGATCTCCTGCTCGCGCGGCGTCAGCACGTCGACCGAGGCCCCGGACGAGGAGGCGGCCCGCCGTCTCGTGAACTCCGCGATGACCCGGCGGGTGGTCGCGCCGTCGATCGCGGCGCGCCCCGACGCCAGAGCGCGGACGGCGGCGACGAACTCGTCGGGCTCCGCGTCCTTGAGGACGAACCCGCTCGCCCCCGCCTCGAGGGCGCCGAAGACGTACTCGTCGAGGTCGAAGGTCGTCGCGACGAGCACGGCCGGGCCGCGGCGGGCGTCGCCGGGCGTGGCTGGCTCCGCCTGCGGGTCGCCGGGCACCGCGACCGAGGAGGCCTGCCGGTCGCCGCCCGGAGGTGCGCCCGGGGCTGCGCCCGTGATCGACCGCGTCGCCTCGATGCCGTCGCCGCCGGGCATCCGGACGTCCATCACGACGACGTCGGGCCGGGTGCGCCGCACGACCTCGACGCCCTCGCGGCCGCCGGATGCCTCGCCGACGACCTCGATCCCTCCGGCGGTCTCGAGCACGATGCGGAACCCGGCCCGCACGATCGACTGGTCGTCGACGAGCACGACCCGGATCACGAGACGGCCCCGTCGGCGGCGTCGGTCCCGTCGCGCCCGTCGGCGGCGCCGGGCTCCGTCTCGACGGGCAGCTCGAGCCGCACGCGCCAGGTGCGGGCGCCGACCGCGTCGGCCCCGCCTGTGGCAGCGGCCCAGGCGTCCGCGTCCCCGGCCCCTCGGCCGTCGACCGGTCGCGTCTCGGCCGCCCCCGTCTGGGCCGGACCCGTCTGGGCCGGCCCCGTCTGGGCCGGACCCCTCTCGGCCGGCCCCGTCCCGACGACGCCCGCCTCGAGCAGCCCGCCCACGAGGGCCGCGCGCTCGCGCATCCCGACCAGCCCGTACCCTGCCGGAGCAGAGCTCGCGGGCCCCCGGGGCACCGCGTTCTCGACGACGACGACGAGCCGCCCCTGCCGCACCGTCGTGGTCAGCAGGACGCCGGCGCCGGGGGCGTGCCTGCGGGCGTTGGCCAGCGCCTCCTGCACGGTTCGGTAGGCCGTGACGTCGGCGAGCGGGGCGAGCGTGGGCAGCTCGCTCTCGACTCGCTCGTCGACGACGGTGCCGGCCGCACGGGCCGCGGCGACGAGCCCGCCGACGTCGCGCAGCCCGGGCACCGGAGCGGTGCCGGTGGCGTCGTCGCCGGTCTCGCGCAGGATCCCCACGATCGACCGCAGCGAGTCGAGCGTCTCGCGCCCCTGCGACCGGACGCTGCGGAGCGACTCCTTCGCGCGCTCGGGGTCGACGTCGACGAGGCGCTCGGCGGCGCCCGCCTGCACGACGAGGCCGGTGAGGTGGTGCGCCGCGATGTCGTGCAGTTCGCGGGCCATGCGGGTGCGCTCGGCGGCGACGGCCGACCGGGTCAGCGTCTCGTGGTGCTCGACCGACTCGGCGGCGCGCGCCCGGCTGTCGCTCTCGTGCCGACGCCGCAGCGCGACCCACGAGCCGACGGAGGCGCTGATCCCGTTCACGAGGACGGCCGTCGCGACCAGCGCGAGCGCCTCGACCAGCACGGACGAGCCGGAGGCGCCGACGCCGCCGAGCCCGCTGATGCCCGCGCCTGCCCCGAGCGCCTGCTTGACGACCGCGGTCGCGCCGACCACAGCGCCGACCGTCTCGACGCCGACGGCGAGGAGCACGACGGTGACCGCCCGACGCGTCGGCAGCAGCGAGCCGACGGTGTACGCGGCGACGACCGGCGCGGCCGTCCAGATCGCCAGGCCGGTGGGCAGCACGGCCAGCAGACCTGCCTGCACCACGCTGATCGTCAGCAGGGTCGCCACCGGCCAGCGGCGCCGGAGCGCGAGCGGCAGGCACTGGACGACGGCGAGCACGAGGACGACGGTGATCTGCGCCGCCGGGATGCTGCGCGACGCACCGAGGAACTCGCCCGCGCCCAGGAGCGAGGCGAGCAGCGCGACGGTCACCAGCGTCCACAGCGCGGCGAGGACGACGTCTCGTCCGGCCGCCGTGCGCACCCCGACTCGAGCCAGGAGGCGCCGCGCCGCCGCGAAGCCGGGCCCCGTCCCCTCGTGCGTTGCCGCACCTGCGGCATCAGCACGGCCGGAGACGGCGGCGACGCCTGCGAGAGCAGAGCGGGAGGAGGAGGTGGTCACGTCCCGAGCATGCCAGGTGCCGTCGACCTCGTGGTCGCGGGGCGCACCTCCCTGTGGACGACGCATCAGAAGCTCACGCTCGGGGCGAGGAGACGCCACGTGACCGCGAACACGGCCAGCACGACGAGCGCCACGACGACGAGCACCCGTCCGGTCACCGAGGCCCAGCCCCGTCGCTCGCGCACGGCCTGCACGGCGGCGACGGCGGCGGGCACGATCGCGACGACGCCCACCAGCTGCAGCGCCTGCACCACGCGGATCGACCCGGCCGAGACGTCGACGAACGACATGGCCTGCCCGGCCACGACCGCCCAGCCGGCGAGGGCGAGCAGCGTCGCGACCTGGCCGATGCGCGACAGCAGCAGCGCGCGGCGGCGACGTCCGGTCTCGGGACGGCGTGCGGCGACGAGGTCGCGGCGTCCGGTGCGGCGGCCGAGCCCGACGAGCGCGGCGGTCGGCCACGCGACCACCGAGACGAGCAGCACGGCGACGGCGGCGATCACCGACGGCAGCGCCGTCGACGCGACCTGCCAGGGCTGCGCCCGCAGCATCGTGAAGGAGGCGCCCCACGAGATCGCCTGGACGGTCGCGTCGGCGTCGTCAGAGTCGCCGTCGGTCCGCGTCGCGAGCAGGGAGTCGCCGCCCACCTCGCGCCACAGGTGCTCGTCGACCAGCTCGTACACGCCGGTCGTCGTGGCGAGCGGCTTCGGGGTGACCGCGATCGTGCCGTCCGAGCGGGGGACGATCGTCGTCTGGCCGCTCAGGGCGAGGAGCGCGCCCGGGTTCGTGACCGGCGAGCGGGAGGACGTGAAGGTGCCGGCCATCGCGGCGGCCGCGGCGGCGCTGTCGAGCTGGCCCGCGCCTCCTGCGGTCTCGTCCGACCCCGACGACGTCGCCGAGGAGGGGGCGGCGTCTCGTGCGGCTGATCCGTCTCGAGACGGATCAGCCGCAGCAGCGACCGAGTCCGCGCCGGTCCCCGCCAGGTCGGCCTCAGCCGAGGCGTCGCGCAGGTACCGGTCGGCGAAGCCCTGCAGCAGCGTCGTGCGCAGGTCGAGCGTCGCGGTCGGGGTGCGTCCCGAGGCGTTGAACGACACGAAGATGCCCGCGTCGGACTCGGGGAACATCCGCATCGCGCTGTGGAACACCTGCGTGTCGCCGTCGTGCCCGAAGGCCGGGACGCCGGGGGTGCTGTCGTCGAAGAAGCCGAGGTCCATGCGTTGCCCGACGGCGAGCGTGCCGAGCTGGTCGGCTCCGAGGGCGGGGCGGTGCATCTCGTCGAGGGTCGCGGGCTCGAGCAGGGACTGCTCGGCGGGCAGGTCGCCCAGGTGCGCGAGCATGAATCGCGCCATGTCGGAGGCGGTGGCCGACATCGCGCCGGCGGGTGCCGCGTTCACGACCTCGGTCGGCACGGACGGCGCCGAGTCGTTCGGGTAGCCCTTCGCGAGCCGCGCCTGGAGGTCGTCGGGCAGGGGCTGCTCGAAGGTCGACGACGTCATGTCGGCGCGGTCGAGGACCTGCTCCTGCACCAGCTCGGCGAACGGCTTCCCGCTCACCCGCTCGGCGACGTAGCCGGCCAGCGTGGCGCCGTAGTTCGAGTACGCAGGAGTCGTGCCGGGCTCGTAGACCTGCGCCGGGGGAGCGTCCGTCACCGCCTCGCGCAGCGTCTTCTCGCTGCCGGGGGTGCCGATCAGGCCGGCGATGACCTCCTCGAAGCCGGCCGTGTGGGTCAGCAGGTGCCGCAGCGTGATCGCGCCCTTCGGGGTGTCGAGGTCGAAGTCGAGGTACTGCTGCACGTCGGCGTCGAGGTCGAGCTTCCCCTGCTCGACGAGCTGCATGATCGCGGTCGCCGAGACGACCTTCGAGACGGAGCCGATGCGGAACAGGGTGTCGTCGGGGTCGACCGGGCGGGCCGGGTCGCCGTCCGTGCCGGTGTCGGCGAGGCCGTAGCCGCGGGCGGTGAGCACCTGGCCGTCCGAGACGACGGAGACCGTCGCGCCGGGGATGCCGGCCGTCTGCAGCGCCGAGCCGAGCGCGCCGTCGAGCCAGGCGTCGACGTCGCCCTTCGTGAGCTCACCCCCGCCGGGCTGGCGCTGAGGGGTCGCAGGAGGCGCGGGCTCGGTGACGGGGGAGGTCGCGCCGGCCGCGGTGCCGCCCGCGGTGGCCGGGTCGGACGCGCCGGCCGAGCAGGCGGCGAGCGGGACGGCGAGGGCGACGACGGCCGCGGCGGCGGCGAGCCGGGGCAGGAGGCGGCGGCCGCGGAGGCCCGTCCGCGGCGGGGTGGGGAGGGGTGTCGATGTCATGCCTCCACGCTCGCCGGTCGGGCGCCGCGCCACAGGGGGCAGAGGTCGGGACCTCGCCTGCGACCTGAGTCGCAGGCGAGGCCCGCCCTGCCGCCGTCGCCGGGGTCGCCGGGGTCGCCGGGGTCGCCGACGTGTCGCGTCACGTTCCGAGCATCACGTCCCGCCACGACACGACGTGCTGCTCGGAACACGATGCGACACGGGAAGCGCGAGACGAACGCGGGTACGCCCGGCGAACCCGCGCGTACCCGCCGGCGCGTGGGAGGGTGCGCGCGGGTCCGAGGGGTGCGGAGCGCGCTGCGGCGCGCCGTCGCACGCTGCAATAGTGTCGCGACGTGACGATCACTCGGCGGGCCGGCCGCCGCCTCCTGCGGGCCGCTGTCGTGCTGGCCGCCTCCGGTGCGCTTCTGCTCGGGCTCGCCGTGCTCCTGACCTGGTGGACCGACCTCACGGCGGGCGATCCCGCCCGGTACAGCTCGGCACCGCAGCCGGACTGGTTCACCCTCCGGCTGATCGCCGGGAACGTGCTGACGCTCGCCGCGGGCGCGCTGCTCGCGACGGCCCTGGTCGTCGGAGTCGTGGGTCTCGTGCGGATGCTGCGGGCCGGCGACGGACCCCGGTCGTCGTCCGACGGGCGCCCGGCGTGACGGCCGGCACCGGCGGACCCGGCGCTCCCGACCACGACGAGCCCGGCCCCGACGGGCCCGGCTCGCCAGACCACGACGAGCCCGGCGAGGGCGGCGACGCTGACGGCCCCGACGCTGACGGCCCCGATGCTGACGGCCCCGACGCTGACGGCCCCGACGCGCCGCTCCCCTCCGGCTGGGTGCGGATCGGAGAGCGCAGCTGGTGGTCGTCGTGGGCCGGGTACAGCGCCGTCTTCGTCGTCACGACGATCGTCTACTTCGGCGCGCAGGCCGGCCGGTTCTTCGACGGCCTCGTGCCCTTCCCGAGCGACCTGCTGCTCGGAGCCGTGCTGATCGCGGCCCTGATGTGGGTCGCCACCGCGGTGCGGAACGCGATCTACCCGCAGCCCTGGGTGAACCTCGACACCGACCAGCTGCGCGCCGGCACCCGCCGCACCGTCGCGCTCGCCGACGTCGACCGCGCTCTCGTGCCGCTCGACCCGGCCCTGCGGTCGGACGTGCTCGTGCTCCGCCTGACCGCGAAGGAGGCGCGGGTCGAGATCATCCTGCGCGACCGGCGGGGCCCGCGCCTCGACGGCACCTCCACCCGCGTGCTCGCGGAGGCGCTGCGCCGCACCTCCGTCGCGATGCCGACCTCGGCGACCGACCCGACGGGCCGCTTCGGCCGCTACAACTTCCCCGGGCACATCGGACTCGGCGACGCCATCGCGCTCGTCGAGCACCCGCCTGTTCCCGGGGCGCCGCTGCCTGCCTCCTGGTGAACGCGGGCTGTCGCGCCCGCAGCTCGCGCTGGGGCCGCCTGCACGCCTCGGGCGCACGGCTCGTCGAGCTGCACCCTCGAGCCAGCACTACACCCTCGGTTCCGGGGGTGTAGCGCTGGATGCGGGGTGTAGCTCGCAGCTAGTGGAGGCGGGCGGCGCGCGCGGCCCACGCGCGGCGGCTGGTCTTGCCGGCGTCGTCGCGCACGGGCTCGTCCACGAGCCACAGCGCAGCCGGACGTCGCTCGGGGTCGAGCCGCTGCCGCGCCCACGCGAGCAGCTCCTCCGCGGTGACGCCCGCACCCACGCCCGCGCTCGCCCGCGCCCCCGCACCTGCCCCCGCGCCCGCCACGTCCACCACGGCCTCGATCCGCTGCCCGAGGTCGTCGTCGGCGACGCCGAACGCGACCGCGCCGCGCACGGCGGGGTGCGCCTCCAGCACCCGCTCCACCTCGGTCGGGTGCACGTTGACGCCGCCGCGCAGCACGACGTCGTCGACCCGGTCGACCAGGTGCAGCCACCCGTCGGGGTCGAGGCGGCCGAGGTCGCCGAGGGTGTCCCAGCCGTCGTCGGTCCGGGCCGAGCGGCCGCCGAGGTACCGGTAGGTCGGGCCTCCCTCGCGCCGGAGCCACACCTGCCCGACAGTGCCCGCCGGCAGGTCGTCGCCGTGGGCCGTGCGGACGGCGACGCTCGTCCCGCCGCCCGGGCGACCCACGCTGCCGGGGTGCTCGAGCCACTCGTCGCCGCGGATCGACAGGATCCCGTTCGACTCGCTGCCCGCGTAGACCTCGACCACGCGCTCGGCACCGACCCAGGCCATGAACCGGCGCTTGAGGTCGGGCGGGCAGGGCGCTCCGAGGTGCAGCACGGTCTCGAGCGACGACAGGTCGGCGGCGGCGCGCTCGTCGGCGGGCAGGCGCAGCAGCCGGTGCATCATCGTCGGCACGAGCAGCGCCCAGGTCACCCGGTGCGCCGCGATCGCCTGCAGCATCCGTCGCTCGTCGAAACGCGGCAGCAGCACGAGCTCGTGTCCGGTCAGCAGCCCGCGGAACGCGTACGTGAAGGTCGCCGAGTGCGTCAGCGGTCCGGCGACGAGCTGCACCTGGTCGCGCGGCAGGAACGACGCGACGGCGAGCGACGGGTCGAGCAGCGCGGGCGCGGCCGCCAGCACCACCTTCGGCCGGCCGGTCGACCCCGACGAGGTCGGCGCCTTCCAGCTCGAGGCCCAGGCATCCGGCAGAGGAGGCGCGTCACCGGCCACCGGGGGAGGCGCCCAGCCCGCAGGCACCCACGGCACCTCCCCGGCACCACCATCTGCCCCTCCATCGGCACCCGCACCGCTGCCCGCCGACGGCACCCCCACCACCAGCGCCGGCCGCACCAGCGCCTCCAGCTCGGCTCGCTCCGCGGCGTCGAGCCCGAGCGAGATCGGCTGCGGCGTCGCCCCGCACTTCCAGATCGCGGCGCAGACGACGATCATCTCGACGGTGTTCGGCAGGGCCACGGTCACCAGCGAGTCGTGGCCGACGCCGAGGTCGAGGTAGGCGCGGGCGAGCACCGAGGAGGCGCGGTCCAGCTCCGAGGCCGTCAGCGTCCCGGCGTCGTCGCGTGCCACCACGCGGTCCGGGTCCGCCTCAGCGAGCCCCGTGACGATGCACGAGATCGACTGCCGCGCCATGGTCGCCCTCCCCGCCGACGGCCTCGTAGAACTGCTCGTGGAGCAGGGCGACGTCGTCCCAGGAGTGCGACGCCGCGAGGTCGCGGCCGGGACCGGCTGCGGGGCCGGCCCCGTCGAGGGCGGCGACCAGCGCCTCCTCGATCGACGGGGGGTCGGCCGCATAGACGACGGTCGGGCCGAACACCTCGTGCAGCACCGGCAGGTCGCGGGCGACGACGGGCACGCCGGCGGCGAGGGCCTCCATCGCGGCGAGCCCGAAGCCCTCCTTGGTCGAGACGAAGGCGAGGGCGCCGGCGGCGGCGACGAGCGAGGGCAGCTCGTCGTCGTCGACCACGCCGAGCACGACGGGGTCGAGGCCGAGTGCGGCGATGCGGGCGTCGACCCGGGCGCGGTAGTCGCGATAGTCGAACAGGGTCTCGCCGCCGCCGAACACCAGGCGCACGTCGGGTCGGCGGCGCTGCAGCAGCGCGAACGCCTCGACCAGGTCGAGGCTGCCCTTGCGCGGCTCGATGCCGCCGAGCGCCAGCACGTACTCGCCGAGCCGGTCGCGCCAGCGTGCCCGGTCGCCGTCGCCCGAAGGGCCGGCCGCCGCGGCGAAGCGGGCCGAGTCGACGCCGTTCGGGATCACGGTCGGGGTCAGCCCCCAGCCGCGCTCGACGTCGGCGGCGACGGCGGCGGACACGCAGATCCGGGCGAGCGGGCGGCGGACCGCGTCGTCGTGGCAGCGCACGAGCTCGGGTGTCGTGAACTCGTCGAGGTGGTGGATCGTCCGGAGGCACGGGCCGACCGCGTTGGCCGAGATGCAGTCCTGCGCGTGCACCACGTCGTACCGCTCGCGCATGCGGGCCTCCGCGAACGCGGCCCCCATCGTCTCGATCGATCGAGCGATCCGCTCGCCGACCGACTCGTCGTCGCGCGCCTCGAACGGTACGACGCGGATCGACACGGCCGGGTCGACGCGGCGGAAGAACGCCTGGTCGCCGCCGCGGCCGAGGGTCCAGACGGTGACGTCGTGACCTCGCCGGGCCAGCGCCTCCGACAGGGCGAGGGCGTGCACGACGCCGCCCCGCGGCTTCGTCGAGTAGGTGACCTGCGCGATCCGCAT
Source organism: Frigoribacterium sp. PhB116 (assembly GCF_004364285.1). Lineage (GTDB taxonomy): Bacteria > Actinomycetota > Actinomycetes > Actinomycetales > Microbacteriaceae > Frigoribacterium. The sequence goes on from NZ_SOBE01000004.1 coordinate 14,098, forward strand.
CAGCGCAGGCCGCTCTCGTAGGCGGCCGGCACGCGTTGCCGCAGGTGGTCCATCGTGCGGCGGGCCCGGGCGGCGTCAGCGGCGACGTCGGCCGTCGCGACGGCGAGGCCGCCCTTGGCCCAGGTCTTGGCGACGATCTCGCCGGCAGGGTCGACGACCTTCGCCTGCCCGAGGAACCTCAGCCCGCCGAGCACCCCCGTCTGGTTCGACGAGACGAGCCAGAGCTGGTTCTCGGCGGCCCTGGCGCAGTCGTAGAGGTCGAAGAGGTGGGCCTGGCGGTCGTTCCGGAGGCGGTCCGAGCGGTCCGTGACGCTGGCCGGCCAGGCGCTCAGGCAGACGAGCAGCTCGGCGTCCGCGAGCGCCAGCGTGCGCGAGGACTCGGGGAACGTCTTGTCGAAGTCGATCATCATGCCGAGGCGGCCGACGGGGGTGTCGACCGGGACGAACTCGGTGCCCGCGCGGTAGACCTCGGACTCGCCGAGGGGCAGGTGCACCTTGCGGTGCGACCCGAGCACGCGACCGGCCTGGACGCAGACGGCGCTGTTGTACCGGACGTCCTCGCCGCCCTCGAGGGCCCGCTCGGTGACGCCGAAGCAGACCGTCATGTCGCCGGCGAGGTCGGCGACGGCCTGCACCTCGGGCCCGTCGATCTCGACCGCCGGCGGCAGCAGCGCGTCGGCGTCGTCGGGACCCGAGGAGGCGCCCCCCGGGTGCACGAGGTCGAGCAGGTACCCGCCCACGGTCGCGTCGGGCAGCACGAGCAGGTCGACCCCGCGGGCGCGCGCCTGCTCGACCATGCCGGGGAGCTTCGCGAGCGTCCGCCCGACGTCGCGACCGAAGTGCGCGGCGACGGCTGCCATCGTGATCTCGGCCATGGCGTCAGGCTAGCCCGCGGCCACGGCCCTCTCCGCGAGCACCGATCGGTCAGCGCGGCCAGCCCGGCCGGCCCCGCCGGCCCGCGCCGCGATGCTCTCCGCGACGTGCGCGGCGTCGCGGGCGATCGCCTCGAAACGACCCGACCCCCAGGTGTGCAGCCACGGCAGCCCGAGGAAGTGCAGCCCGGGCGCGGTGGTGACCCCGCGATGGTGCGTCGGGACGCCTCCTCCGTCGAAGACCCCGACCTGCACCCACGACCAGTCCGCCCGGAACCCGGCCGACCAGACGACGCTCGTGATGCCCGCCTCGCGCAGGTCGAGGCTCGTCACCTCGGCCTCGGGCCGCCAGACCGGCACGTAGCGCGGCTCGACGGGCGCGTCGACGCCGGTGCGCTCGACGAAGCGGTCGATGTCGGTCTTGATCGACTCCATCACCGAGTCCGCGTGGTCGAGCGACGCCTCCGCGGTGGGGCTGAAGGTCAGTGCGGTGCCCTCGGCGCCGGTCAGCCGGCCGTAGAGCCGCATGCCCTCGAGCGCGAAGGCGCGCAGGTCGATGTCCCGGCCGCCGTCCCGCCCGGTCATGTAGTGGTTCGTCGACTCGCGCTTCGTGAGGCCGCCGACCTGGGCTTGGACGGGCACGTCGTACACGCCCATGTCGCTCAGCCAGGCGATGCAGTCGCGGCCGCGGTAGAAGCGGGCGCACCGGGGCGCGGAGCCGAGCGCGAGGTGCACCTGGCGTCCGGCGAGGTGCAGGTCCTCGGCGATCTGGGCGCCCGACTGGCCCGAGCCGACGACGAGCACGCCGCCCTCGGGCAGGGCCTGCGGCGAGCGGTAGTCGGCGGAGTGCACCTGCACGACGTCGTCGGACACCCCCGCGGCGACGGCCGGCAGCACCGGGCGGTGGTAGCCGCCGGTGGCGAGCACGACCTGGTCGGCGACGATCGTGCCCTGGTCGGTGACGACCTCGAAGCCGCCGGCCGCCGCCTCCCGCAGCCGGGTGACGAGCACGCCCTCGACGACGGGGGCGTCGAAGGAGGCGGCGTACCGACGGATCCACGCGTGCACCTCGTCGCGGCCCATGAAGCCGTCGGGGTCGTCGCCGTCGTAGGCGAAGCCGGGCAGCACGCACTGCCAGTTCGGGGTCACGAGCGTGAAGGCGTCCCACCGGCGGTCGATCCAGTCGTGCGCGATCGTGTCGCGCTCGAGGACGACGTGGTCGACGCCCTGGCGCGTCAGGTGCCAGCTGATCGAGAGGCCGGCCTGGCCGCCGCCGACGACGGCCACCTCCACGTGCGTGCCGTCCACGACACGGCGCTGGGCGGTCACGAGCGCGGTCACGACGACGCTCCTGCAGGAGGCGCGGCTGCGGTCGCCGGGGCAGGCAGCGGCGGGTGCATCTCGAGCACGCGCACCGCGCCTCCTGCGTGCGTCGCCGCGATCGCGACGATCTCGGCCTGCTGCTGCATCGCAGACGTGCAGGCGAAGCCGTAGGCCGCGGCGACGCGCTCGCTGGCGATCTGCAACGCGGTCGTCGAGCGCTCGACGAACTCGGCGAGCGGGTACTCGGCGCCGGTGACGAGGTGGTCGTGCATCACGAGGCTCGGTGACCAGCACGCGGTCTCGGAGCCGTCAGGCCAGCGCACCTGGAACGTCATCTCAGGCACGGGCGAGGCTCCTGCCGGCGGCGGAGGCCGCCTCGGCCTCGCCGGTGCGGTACGCGTCGGGCCGCCGGTCGCGCAGGTGGAACATGCCGCCGCGCATGGCCCGGAAGGTGCCCTCGACGTCGATCTCGGCGATCGCGAGGCCCGCCTCGAGCAGGGTCGTGGCGAGTACGACGCCGCCGGGGTCGACCACCTTCGCGTTGCCGACGTAGCGGAGCGAGCCGAAGGTGCCGGCCTGGTTCGAGGCGATCCAGAAGACCTGGTTGTCGAGGGCGCGGGCCGTGTCGAGCAGGTTGAAGCGGTAGGTCCAGCGGTCGTCCTGCAGGTTCTCGGCGGTGGCCGTGCGGGCCACGGGCCAGGCCGACATGCTGACGATGATCTCGGCGCCGTCGAGCGCCAGCGACCGGGCCGCCTCCGGGAACGCCTTGTCGTAGCAGATCTGCATGCCGAGGCGGCCGACGGGGGTGTCGAACGCCTCGTAGACCTCGCCGGCCGAGTACGACATCGCCTCGCCGAGGGGCTGGTGCACCTTGCGGTACGAGCCGTAGATCCTCATGCCGTCGAGGCAGACCGCGGCGTTGTACCGCGTCTCGCCGTCGTCGGCGAGCTCGCAGAAGCCGATGCAGACGACCATGTCGCCGACGATCTGCTGCACGCGGCGGAGCTCGGGGCCGTCGAGCGCGACCGCCGGCGGCAGCGAGCGCGTCGTGGTCTTGAGGGTGTCGCCGTGGTTGCCGAGCGACGACAGGTAGCCGCCGATCGCGGCCTCGGGGAAGACGAGCAGCTGCACGCCGGCCGCCCTCGCCTCGCCGACGAGGGTCTCGATGAGCTCGTAGTTCTGGTCGAGGTCCCGGGTGAAGTTCGCCGAGACGGCGGCGACGGTCGTCGACATCGTGTCTCCTCTGGTCGGTGGAGGCGGTGGCGCAGGTGCCTGCGGTGCGTCCATCAGACGCCAGGACCTGTTTCGGATTGGTTACAGCCGGAATAAGAACTCGTGTCGCAGGTCGGGGCCGCAATAGAGAGGCACGATCCGCGACGCCGAAACAAAACGGCGAATCCTCGTAATCCGCCTGCAACACGGCGGTCGAAGACTCGGGACCAGATCCAGGCACCGCAGTTCGACCGGCACCGTCTCGTCCCGACCCCGCAAGGAGCCCGCACCATGAGCGACAACGACATCGACTTCGACCAGCAGGTCCTCGACAACATCGAGATCTCCCGCAACGAGATCGCGCACCCCTCGCTGCCGAAGGGGAGCAACATCTACGGCTCGACCAAGATCTTCCCCGACTACACGGCCACGAAGGACGAGCACTACTTCCAGCTCGTGCACGGCATCGCCCACGAGTCGTCGGTGAGCTTCGTCGCCGTGCTGCAGGCGACCAGGGCCCTCCGCAAGGGCTTCACGAGCGTGCTCTACTTCTACGGCCCCGGCTCGATGAACTGCATCGCCAACCGCGGGTTCCCGACGACGGGCTCGGACGGGTTCCCCGGCGAGAACAACATCAACAACGCGCTCGAGACGTTCATCGCCGAGGGCGGGACGGTGTTCTGCTGTCGATTCGGCCTCGCGCTGCACGGCAACCGCGAGGAGGACCTGATCGCCGGCGTGATCCCGTGCCACCCCCTCGACGTGCAGGACGCCGTCATCCACTACGCCCGCAAGGGCGCCATCATCAACAGCACCTACATGGTCTGAGCCGGTGACCGCGTGACGATCACGAACGAGCCGCAGGCCCCCGCGCGCCGCGCCGTGGGCATCTCGAACGGCGGGGCGCTCTCCACCCGCGTCGACGTCGCCATCCGCGGCATCCGGGTCGCCGCGCCCGTGCACCGCGAAGGAGGCGCTGGTCCGAGCGACGACGGACACGTGCTGTTCCAGGGCCTGCAGTCCGCGATCCCGCAGAGCCAGGACAGTCCGTACCTCGTCGACGACGGGCGACTGCTGCTCGAAGGGGAGGACACGGGCATCGAGGTCACGCCGGTGGCCCGCCCCCGGTTCTACGACCTGGCGACGGCGGACGGCGTCTCCTACGAGGCGATCGCGCGCCTCCACGGGGCCAAGGTGCTGGCGACCACCGTCGTCCAGACCTGCGTGCGCTACGACGTCGCCGAGCGCTGCCGGTTCTGCTCGATCGAGGAGTCGCTGAACTCCGGCGCGACCGTGGCCGTCAAGACGCCGTCGATGATCGCGGAGGTGGCCGAGGCCGCCTGGCGACTGGACGGCGTCGAGCAGATGGTGATGACCACCGGCACCTCGAAGGGGCGCGACCGCGGCGCGACCCACCTGGCTCGGTGCGTGCGCGCCATCAAGGCCGTGGTGCCCGAGCTCGAGATCCAGGTGCAGTGCGAGCCGCCGGGCGACCTCACGACGATCACCGACCTGTACGAGGCCGGCGCGCGCTCGATCGGCATCCACGTCGAGTCGATGGACGACGACGTGCGCCGCCGCTGGATGCCGGGCAAGTCGCGCGTGTCGATGGACGAGTACCGGGCCGCCTGGCGCGAGGCCGTCCGCGTCTTCGGCCGCAACCAGGTCTCGACCTACCTGCTCGTCGGCCTCGGCGAGGACCCGGACGAGATGGTCGCCGGCGCCCAGGAGCTGATCGACATGGGCGTCTACCCGTTCATCGTCCCGTTCCGGCCGCTGCGCGGGACCCTCGCGACCGACGTCGACCACGTGCCCGCGCCGCACGGCTCGGTGCTGCACGACATCACCTTCCGGGTGTCGGAGGCGCTGATCGCGGCCGGCATGAAGGGCACCGACCAGAAGGCCGGCTGCGCAGCCTGCGGCGCGTGCTCGGCCCTCCAGACGGCCGGGGGCTGAGGTGGCGCTGCTCGACGTGCCCGCCCTGATGGGGCCGCGGGTCGTCGCGCCGCCCGCCGCGGAGTTCATCGTGGGGGTTGCCGACCGCGCCGAGGTCGAGGCGTACCGACGGCTGCGGCGCGACGCGTTCGTGGACGAGCAGGGGCTCTTCGAGGGCACCGACCGCGACGAGCTCGACGACGACCCGCGCACCGTCGTGCTCGTCGCTCGCGCTGGCGGAGGCGTCGTCGGCGGGGTGCGCCTGGCGCCCGTGGGGGAGGAGGACGTCGGCTGGTGGACCGGCTCCCGGCTCGTCGTCGCGCCGTCGGCCCGGAGCGCCCTCGGCGTCGGATCGGCACTCGTCCGGGCCGCGTCGGCGCTCGCCGAGCAGCTCGGGGTGCTCCGCTTCGACGCGACCGTCCAGGTGCGCTCGTCGGTGCTGTTCCGGCGTCTCGGCTGGGAGCAGACCGGCCGCTGCGTGATCGGCGGCGTCGACCACCTCCGGATGCGCTGGCCGATCGACCGGCACCAGCGTCTCGTCGACGCGACGAAGTCGCTTCTCGAGGCCGTGCTCGAGCCGCACACCGCCTGGGCGGCGTCGCCCGACGGATCACTGGGAGGCGCGGGCTGGGTCGGCGACGACGGGGCGCCCGTGCCGGGCACCGACGTCGTCGCGGCCTGCGACGCGATCCTGCCCTCGATGGTCGAGCGCGACCCGGAGTGGGCCGGCTGGTGCGGCGTGCTCGTCAACGTCAACGACCTCAGCGCGATGGGCGCCGCGCCCGTCGGGCTGCTCGACGCGGTGGCGGGCCGCGACGCCGCGTTCGTCCGACGGGTGCTCGCCGGGGTGCGCCGCGGCGCCGAGGCCTGGGGCGTGCCGTTGCTCGGCGGCCACACGCAGGTCGGGGTGCCGGCCGCGCTCAGCGTCACGGCGCTCGGACGGACGGCCCATCCTGTGCCGGGCGGCGGCGGCCGGTACGGCGACGCCCTCAGCCTCACGGTCGACGTGAGCGGCTCGTGGCGCGAGGGGCACCACGGCAGCCAGTGGAACTCGACCGAGCGGCGCCGCTCGCACGAGCTGCGCGACCTCGCGGGCACCGTCGCGCGGGCACGACCCGCGGCGGCGAAGGACGTCAGCATGGCCGGCATCGTCGGCACCGTCGGGATGCTCGCGGAGGCCAGCGGGTACGGCGCCGTCGTCGACGTAGCGTCCGTGCCGAGGCCGGGCGGCGCCTCCTCGGGGGTGACCGTGGGGGACTGGCTGAGCTGCTTCCCCGGGTTCGGCATGGTGACGGCAGACCGTCCTGGGGAGTCGCGGATGCACTCGCCGTACGCGGAGACGGCCGAGATCGGCGAACTGTCGCTGCGGCGTGGGGTCGACCTGCGCTGGCCCGACGGCGAGGTCACGCGTGCGGTCGGCGGCGGTGTGACGGGCCTCGGCCCCGCCTGAGCGGTGCGGACGCCGGCGCCGCCGCGGACGGCGCCGACCGGATGCTCGGCGACACCCGACGGGAAACACGACCGTAACGACACTGTGCGTCTGCTCGAAACACCCCATGAATACGGTGTGGATCGTGTGATCCACACGAGCGGACCGACGGCGATCTGCGAGGCACGAGGCCGTCCCGTCGGCCCCGTCGTGCAGCCCGGCCGTGCGTCGGACCAGCGTCCCCCTGCCCCGCAGTCGTCGACGAGCCGCGCTCGACCTCGACCGAAGGAACCTGCCCCGATGCAGCACACCACCCGGCGCCTCGTGCGCCCCCGGACGGCCCTGGCCACCGGCGCCCTCGCCGTCGGCCTCGTCGCCCTCGGGAGCGCTCCGGCCCTCGCCGCGCCCGCCCCGATCGCGCCCGGCATCACCGCCGCGTCGATCACCGCTCCCGCCGCGGCCACGGTCGGCGACGTCGTCGACGCGTCGGTCGCGCTGACCGGCACCAGCGACGTCTACGCGTACGAGCTCGTGGTCGAGTACGACCCCGCCGTGCTCGACTACGTCGACGGCAGCGCGACCGCGCCCGACGGCGGCTTCGACGCCGTCGACGAGCAGGACGGCACACTCACCGTCACGCACACCCGGCTCGGCACCTCACCCGGGCTCGCGGGCGACCTCGCCGTCGACCTGCAGTTCGCCGCGATCGGCGCCGGCGACGGCACGCTCGACCTCGCCTCGGTCACGCTCGTCTCCGAGGACGGGCTGACGACGACGCTCGCGGCGCCGTCCACGGCGCCCCTCGCGGTGACGGCCGCCGCAGTGCCCCCGGTCGACCCGGCACCCGCGCCGGTACCCGACCCGAGCACGCCCGCAGGAGGCGGCACCGCGCCGGTGCCCTCGCCCACGTCCGGCGCGACCGGCGCCTCCTCGGCCTCGGGGCCCCTGGCCTTCACGGGCTCGGACGCGTTCCCGGGGATCCTCGCGGGCGCCGCCGTGCTGCTCGCCGGGATCGCCGCCGTGGTCGTCGCCCAGGTGCGCCGCCGCCGCTCGGCGGGCACCCGATGAGCGCGCTCCGCCCCGGCGCCCGCCAGGCGCCGCTCCGCCCCGGCGCCCGCCAGGCGCCGCTCCGTGCCGACTCGCCCGGCCACGTCTCGCCCGCCCCCGACTCGACCAGCCACAGGAGGACCTCCCTCGTGCCATCCACCCGACGCCGCGCCCTCGCCGCGACGACCGTCACCTGCGCCCTCGCGCTCGGCGGGCTCGTGGCCGTCCCGGCCGCGAACGCCGCTGACGCAGCCGCAGGCACCGACACCGCCGCCGCGGCAGCGCCCGCGCCCGCGCCCGCCGCCGGCACGTTCCTCGCCCCGTACTGGGTCGAGCTCGACCTGACCGGCGACCGCCAGGTGACGGCCGACGACCTCGAGGTGCTGAGCTCGGCGCTCGGGGCGACCAGCGCCTCCCCGGCGTGGGACCAGGTCGCGGTCGCCGACACGGACGCCGACGGCGTGGTCACCGTCTCGGACGTCGCCGCCCTGTCGCAGCGCATCGTCTACGACGACGGCCCCTTCGAGATCGTCGAGGCGTCGGTGGTCGAGATGCAGGCCGCCATGAACGCCGGGGTCACGACCTCGGTCGAGCTCACGCAGGTCTACCTCGACCGCATCGCCGCCTACGACACGGCCAAGGTCGACCCGGCGTCGAACGGGCGCCCGCTGCGCTCGATCATCACGACCAGCACGGTCGCGCTCGCCGCGGCCGCCGAGGCCGACGCGACCCGCGCCTCCGACGGGATGACCGACATGCTGCTCGGCGTGCCGATCGCGGTGAAGGACAACTACGACACGGTCGACATGCCGACCACCGGCGGCTGCGGCTGCTGGGACGGCAACCAGACCACGACCGACGCGGCCATGGTCGCCGGGCTGCGGGCGTCGGGCGCCGTGATCCTCGCGAAGGCGAGCCTCGACGAGTTCGCGTTCGGCTTCGCGTCCGAGTTCTCGTCGTACCAGCCCGCCGGCACGAGCACGCTCGTCGCCAGCCCCTACGTCACCAGCCAGACGGCCGGCGGCTCGAGCGGCGGCACCGGGGCGGCGATCGCGGCGAACCTCGCCGGCATCGGGTTCGGCACCGACACGGGCGGCTCGATCCGCATCCCGTCGTCGTTCAACCAGCTCGTCGGCGTCCGCCCGACCGTGGGCCTCGCGAGCCGCGACGGCATCATCCCGCTCGCCCTCTCGCAGGACACCGGCGGCCCGATCGCCCGCACCGTCACCGACGCGGCCGTGGCGCTCGACTCCGTCACCGGCGTGGACGCGGCCGACCCGGTCACCGCCGAGCAGCAGGGCCTCGTGCCGGAGTCGTACACGAGCTTCCTCGACGCGGACGCCCTCGCCGGCACCCGCATCGGCTACGTGACGTCGATGGTCAGCACCAACCGGACCACCGCTCGGCTCTTCGCGGAGGCGCTGGTCACCCTGCAGGCGCAGGGCGCGACGGTCGTCCCGATCTCGGCGCCGCCGAGCGGCTTCGTCGCCGTGCTCGCCGAGGGCAGCGGCAGCACGAACGAGTTCAAGCACGACCTCGACGCCTACGTCGCGAGGCACCTGGCGCCGAACGTCGAGGCGCGCTCGCTGCAGGGCGTGCTGGCGTCGGGCAAGTACGTGCCGTCGCGGGCCGGCACCTACCGGTCTCGCGACGCCGTCACCGAGGCGACCTACCAAGGGTGGGCGGGCCCGACCGGCACGCACACCACGGCCATCGCGAACGGGCACGCCCTGGTCACGGCGATGCTGGAGGACCAGGACCTCGACACGCTGATCTACCCGTCGGGCAACCCCTACGCCGCGTTCAGCACGAACATGCGCCTCAGCCCCAACACGGGCATGCCGGCCGTGACGGTCCCGATGGGGCAGGCGACCGACGCGGACGGCACCGTCACCGGCGCCGGCGTCAACCTCGAGTTCCTCGGGCGGGACTACGCCGAGGGCGACCTGCTCGGCCTCGCCTACGCGTTCGAGCAGGCCACGGGTCCGTCGCAGTCGCGCACGGCGCCGGGCTTCTACGGCCCGCTGCCCGCGGGCTGAGCGCAGGAGGCGGCCGCCCGGCCGCGCAGGACGGGGCCTGCGTGCCGTCGCTCACCACGAGCGGCGGGGCGCGGGCCCCGCGCTGTGCGCAGAGCATCGCCGCCGTGCGTGGGAGCACCTCCGCCGCCGCCCGTCAAGCCCGGGACACCGGCCGCGCGGGCGCGCAGCGTGGTGTGACGGCGGCGATCGGGCCGCTGTCACGGACTGAGGAGAGAACACCCATGGCAGGACGCAACACGGTCATCCGCAGCATGCACGACCTGGGCCTGGCGGCCTGGTTCGGCGGCAACCTGATGGGCGCCGTCGGCGTGAACGGCGCCGCGGCGGGCGCGAAGGACCCGGTCGAGCGCCTGACGCTCTCGTCGCTCGGCTGGACCAAGTGGGCGCCGTTCCAGGTCGGCGCGCTCGTCGTGCACGGCATCGGCGGGATCGGCCTCATCGCCGGGAACAAGAGCCGGCTCGCCGGACAGCGAGAGGCGCGCGGCAACACCGCGCTGAAGCTCGTCCTCACGGCTGCGGCCATCGGCACGACCGCGTGGTCGGGCGTGGTCGGGACCCAGATGGCGAAGAACGCCCAGGAGGGCGCGAAGGGCACCACCGAGCCGGGCGCCGGCACCTCGGACGAGCTCGCGAGCGCCCAGCGCCAGCAGAAGCTGCTGCAGTGGGCGACACCGGTCCTCACGGGCGTGCTCCTCGTGCTCGGCGCCCAGCAGGGCGAGCAGCAGCGGCCGTTCGCGGGGCTGCTCGGCCGTCGCTGAGCACCTCCGGCACCCCCGACGATGCACCCCTGAACTCGGGGGTGCGGTGCATCGTCGGGGGCGTCGGACGTGACGGCGGACACCGCCGCCGAACAGTGCCCCACGCTGCACCATCCCGGGCGCGGGCGCGCGCGCTGGCCTTCGACGGTGGACGACGACCTGCCCTGGGCCAGCTACCAGAAGGACAGGCTGCCGCGCGGCTGGGGCTGGCCCCTGACCCGGTCATCTGTCGCGGAGCTGCTGCGCGAGCAGGAGGTGGTGGTCGACCACCTGCACTTCTCGCTGCCCCTCCTCCCGGTCGACCTCTCCCGCGTCTCGCTGGTCTCCGCGCGGATCCCCGGGAACGCTGTCTCCTCTCTTCGCATGACGCCGGCGTGACGACGCGCGTGGCGCAGCCGCCCCTGCGAGACTCGGAGCATGCCCGAACACGGTTCCCCGCTGCAGCGCCTCGGCTTCCTCACGATCGGGTCGTTCGACCCCGCGTCCCCGGCCGGCGGCCACGAGGACACGCTGCGCGTCATCGAGCGGGGCGAGCAGCTCGGCCTCGATAGCGCCTGGCTGCGGCACCGGCACCTCCAGCCGGGCATCTCGTCACCCGTCGCGATCATGGCCGCCGCGTCGCAGCGCACCCGCCGCATCGAGCTCGGCACCGCCGTCACGCCGATCGGCGCCGAGAACCCGTTCCGCCTCGCGGAGGACCTCGGCACCGTCGACGTGCTGCTCGGCGGTCGCCTCAACCCCGGCTTCTCGACGGGCACGCCGATGAACTTCGACCTCTACCGCGACGCCATCTACCCCGACACCCTCGACCAGGAGGACCTCGGTCCCGACCGCCTCCTCCGTCTCCGCGACCTCGTCGGCGGCGACGTCGTCAGCGCCTCGCCGGGCCGACGCGGCATCGAGGAGTTCAGCGACGTCGTGCAGCCGCACAGCCCCGGCCTGGTCGACCGGCTGTGGTGCGGCGTGGGCAGCACCCGGTCGGCGGTCTGGGCCGCCGAGCACGGGTTCCACCTGCTGGCGTCGAGCGTCACGAAGGCCGAGCAGGGCACCGACTTCGCCGTGAACCAGCGCGCCCAGATCGACGCGTACCGCGACGCCCACCCGGCCGGCGCCTCCGCCCGGGTCTCGCAGGGCCTCGTCGTCGTGCCGACCGACTCGGCGACCCCGGAGCAGCGCGCCCGCTACGCCGCGTACGCCGAGTCGCGCGCGGGACGAGTAGGTGTGCCGCAGGGCCCCGGGCAGCTGCTCTTCGCCGCCGACCTGGTCGGCACCTCGGCGGAGATCGCCGACGCCCTGCACGCCGACCCGGCCTACCAGGCGGTCGACGAGGTCGCCTTCGCGCTGCCCTTCGCCCTCGAGCCGGACGACTACGCGCAGATCCTCACGGACCTCGCCGAGCACCTCGGGCCGGAGCTCGGCTGGACGCCTGCGCCTGCGTGCGCCGACGCCGCCCGCTGACGACCGCGTCCGCGTCCACTCAGGCGCGATGAACCGCGTTCCGAACCAAGAACTGCGTTTTATCGCGGTTCATGGTTCGGAACGCGGTGCGAGGCGAGAGAAGAGACCTCAGGCGCCGCCGCCACCGCTGCCGCGCACCACGCGCTCGAGCAGCTCGAGGTCGATGCCGACGTGCGCGCGAGCGAGCGCCGCCGCCTCCCGTGCCCGCCCCGCGCTGATCGCGTCGACGATCGCCTCGTGCTCGGCGAGCGCGCGCAGCTCCATCTCGCGCATGCCGTCCCGACCGCCCCAGGGGTGGGCCGGCGCGGCGATGCTGACCCGCGCCTCCAGCTCGAACAGGACGTCGCGCAGGACGGCGTTGTGGGCGGCCTCGGCGATCGCGACGTGCAGCAGCTCGTCGGCCTTCTGCGAGGCGAGCCCCGAGTCGGCGGCGCGGTAGGCCTCGAGGCGGTCGCGCAGCAGGGCGACGTCGGCGTCCGTGCGGTTCTCGGCCGCCGCCTCCGCGACGGTGCCGTGCAGTCGGCCGATGGCGGCGCTCGTGTCGCTGAGGTCCGACCACCGGGCGGCGAGGGTGCGCTGCGCGACGGCGGACGTCGATCGGGCATCCTGCTCGGGGCGGGAGTCCTGCGCGAGCACGAACGAGCCGCCCCCGCGCCCGCGCTGCGTCTCGATCAGCCCCTGCTCGACGAGCCGCGCGAGAGCCTGCCGCACGGTCATGCGCCCGACGCGCAGCGAGGTCGCGAGCTCGCGCTCGGCGGGGAGGCGCTGGCCGGGCAGGTACTCGCCGGTCGCGATGGCCGTGACCAGGCGGTCGGTGATGTCGTCGGCCCGGGTCGTCGGCTCGAGGGGAGCGTCGAGGGCGCCGGAGGCGGTCGTCTCGCTCGTCGTCATCCGCCCTGCCCCTGCCTGCGTCCTCATGTGCTGCGTCTCTTTGTTACCGCCACATTAAGTCACGAACAAAGGTCTTGGCACGAGACCTTTCCGGGTGCATGCTCTCTCGCATGTCCACGAGCACCGCCGACGTCCTCCCCTTCCGTGACGGCCACACCTGGCTCCAGGTGACCACGCCCGACGAGCCGCGCGCGGACGCCCTGCCCCTCGTCGTGCTGCACGGCGGCCCCGGCATGGCGCACGACTACCTGCGGAACCTCGCGGCGCTCGCCGACGAGACCGGCCGCACGGTCGTCCACTACGACCAGTTCGGCTGCGGCCGCAGCAGCCACCGGCCCGGCGCCCCCGTCGAGACCTGGACCCCGGCGCTCTTCGTCGCCGAGTTCGACGCCGTCGTGGCGCACCTCGGCCTCCAGCGCTTCCACGTGCTCGGCCAGTCGTGGGGCGGCATGCTCGGCGCCGAGATCGCGGTTCGGCAGCCCGCGGGGCTCGCCAGCCTCGCGATCTGCAACTCGCCCGCCTCGATGCAGCTCTGGGTCGAGGGCGCGGCCGAGCTGCGGGCCCAGCTGCCGGCCGAGACGCAGGAGGCGCTGCAGCGTCACGAGGACGCCGGCACCACCACCGACCCCGAGTACCTGGCCGCGACGCAGGTCTTCTACGAGCGCCACGTCTGCCGTGTGGTCCCGATGCCCCAGGACTTCGTCGACAGCGAGGAGCAGATGGAGGCCGAGCCGACGGTCTACCACACGATGAACGGGCCGAACGAGTTCCACGTCATCGGCACGATGCGCGACTGGAGCATCGTCGACCGGCTGCCCCGCGTGTCCGCTCCGACCCTCGTCGTGGCCGGCGAGCACGACGAGGCGACGCCCGCCACCTGGCAGCCGTTCGTCGACGGCATCGCCGACGTCCGGTCGCACGTCTTCGCCGGAGCCAGCCACTGCAGCCACCTCGAGCAGCCCGAGGCGTTCCGCCGCGTCGTCGCGGAGTTCCTGAGCGCACACGACGTCGCTGCGCACGACGCCTGACCCGTCCCCCCCTGACCGGCGCGGGTCGCGCTCCCTGAACCGACGCGACCCGCGCCTCCCGCACCTCCTCCGCCCCACCCCCACCGCACCTCCTCGTCGTTCACCCGCCTCGACCCGAGAAGAGACACCATGTCCGAGAAGACCGCGTCACCCGAGCTGAGCAACCAGCAGCAGCTCGAGCAGTACGGCTACAAGCAGGAGCTGAAGCGGTCGGTCTCGACCGTCGACCTGCTCATCTACGGCCTGATCTTCATGGTGCCCATCGCGCCGTGGGCGATCTTCGGCACCGTCTACAACGCGTCGTCGGGCATGGTGCCGCTGGTCTACCTCGTGGGCCTCGTCGCGATGATCTTCACGGCGCTCGCCTACGCGCAGATGGCCAAGTCGATCCCGCTCGCCGGCTCGGTGTTCTCGTACGTCGGCCGGGGCATCCACCCGATCGCCGGGTTCTTCGCCGGCTGGGCGATCCTGCTCGACTACCTGCTCGTGCCGACGCTGCTCTACGTGTTCGCAGCCGAGTCGATGATCGGCATCTTCCCGGGCAGCGCCCGCTGGATGTGGGCGCTGATCTTCGTCGCGATCAACACCGCGGTGAACCTGCTCGGCATCAGCTCGATCAAGGTGATGAACCGCGTGTTCCTCGCGATCGAGGTCGTCTTCATCGCGATCTTCGTGATCATCGCCGTGGTCGCGCTGAACAACGGCACCATCCCCGGTGCGGAGTTCACGACCGACCCGATCTGGGACTCCAGCAAGGTCACCGCGCCCCTCATCGCCTCGGCGCTGTCGATCGCGGTGCTGAGCTTCCTGGGCTTCGACGGCATCTCGACCCTCTCGGAGGAGAGCACCGGCAAGCGAGGAGGCGCGGGCAAGGCGATGATCATCGCCCTGTTCATCGTCGCGTTCTGCTTCGTGCTGCAGACCTGGCTGGCGAGCGCGCTGGCGGGGGGCCGGGACTCGTTCCCCGAGGGCGAGGCCGGCAACGCCTTCTTCGACCTGGTCAGGGCCGCGTCGAACAGCGGCTGGGCGACGGCGTTCTTCGTCGTGAACGTGCTCGCGGTGGGCATCGCCAACGCGATGGCGGCGCAGGCCGCCACCTCGCGCCTCCTGTTCTCGATGAGCCGCGACAAGCAGCTGCCGGCGTTCCTGTCGAAGATCAACACCCGCAAGGTGCCGCAGGCCGCGATCCTGGTCGTGTCGGCCCTGTCGGCCGTGCTCGTGCTGTTCTTCGTCGGGCAGATCAACGTGATCGCGTCGCTCGTGAACTTCGGTGCGCTGTTCGGCTTCATGCTGCTGCACGTCTCGGTCGTCGTGCACTACGTCGTCAAGAAGAAGTCGCGCAACTGGCTGCTGCACCTCGTCGTGCCCGTGATCGGGTTCCTCATCATCGGCTACGTGCTGGTGAACGCGGCGCCCGAGGCGAAGATCGGCGGGCTGGTGTGGCTCGTGCTCGGCGCCGGGGTGTTCCTGTACTACCGCAGCCGAGGAGGCGCCGCCCCGACCCTGGGACAGGGCGCCGACGACGCCGCGGTCGCGTCGACCCCGGCCGCCGACTCCGAGCGGCACGACGCGTGAGCGGCAGCGACGGCATCGACCACTTCCTCGGCAACGAGCTCGGCCGGCCCGGCTTCAGCGCCGCCGTCGAGCCCGTGCTGCGGATCACGCCCGGCACCGGCGAGACGATCGGCTTCGAGACGAGCGACGCGGTCTACGCCGAGCTGCACGGGCACCACGACCTCGCGCAGCTGTCGGTGCCGATCAACCCCGTCACCGGGCCCGTCTTCGTCGAGGGGGCGATGCCCGGCGACGCCCTCGCCGTGACGGTGCACGACATCCGGCTGGTCGACCACGGCTGGTCGGTCAGCCTGCCCGGCTCGGGAGCGCTGCAGCACGTGATGGGCGACGAGATGTTCACCCGGCGCGTGCCGATCGACGCCGACGGGGTGCACGTGACGTCGCGGCACACCTTCGCGGCACGGCCGATGATCGGCTGCATGGGCACCGCGCCCGCCGAGGGCGAGAACTCGACGATCATGCCGGCGTACCCGCAGGGCGGCAACATGGACGTCACCGAGAACACGATCGGCTCGACCGTCTACCTGCCCGTGATGGTCGAGGGCGCGTACCTCTCGATCGGTGACGTGCACGCGATCATGGCCGAGGGCGAGTCGTCGTTCGTGGCGATCGAGGCGCAGGGCACCGCCGTCGTCTCGATCGACCTCGTGAAGGGACTCGGGCTGCGGGCGCCGCGGATCGAGACGGCCGACGACTGGATCTTCGTCGGCCTCGGCGACCCCGTGCAGGAGAGCGTCCGGCGGGGCTACGAGGACGCGTTCGCGTTCCTCGTCGACGACCACGGCTGGTCGCGGGGAGACGCCTACGCCGTGCTCAGCGCGGTCGGGCACTCCCGGCTGGGCGGGCCGACGGGGTCGGTCGCGCCCGACCCGCTGCACCTGTTCGCGGCGGTCGGCGCGGTGACGCTGCACCGCGTGCCGAAGAGCGTGCTGTAGGCCGCTGCTCTCTCTCGCACGCTCGCCCCTGTCCTGACACCGCCGAGTGAACCGGACACCACCCCTCGACACGGTGTTCCGTTCACTCGGCGGTGTCGGAACGCGGTTCTTCGCGAGACCGGCGACCCCACGGCCGGGGCGGCCGGGGTCAGCTCTCGAGGTGCGCGAGCATCGAGCCGATCAGGTCGTTCGTGGGCACGTTGTACTGCTCGACGGCGATGTAGAGGTCGCCCCGGACGAACCACGTGTGCGCCGCCTCGATCGGGTACTGCTCGACCTCGATCGGCTGCTGGCAGAGCTGGCCGCCGTGCGCGTCCTCGCAGGTGGCGCCTGCAGCGGTGACCTGATCGAGCAGGGAGGCGGCGGTCGGCTGGTCGAGACGGCCGAGGATCACGCCGATGCCGGTGATGTCGGCGGCAGGGTCGCGCCAGAAGCAGTCGAGCTCGGCGGCGGCGTCGACGATCTGGAACGGCTGCGATCCGGCCTCGGGGACGGTTGCCGTCCGTGAGCCCCTGGCGGTGCCGTCACGACGCGGGAACTCGACCGGGTTGAGCGGGGTGCTGCCGAACGTGGCGGCGTAGGTGGACCCGTCGACGATCTGGGTGCAGTCGGTCGGGATGGTCACGACGGGCGCGACGGTCTCCGTCTCGGCGGGCTCCGACGGCTCCGCCGTGGGCGACGACGTCTCGCCCGGCGTCTCCGTCGGAGTCGGGACGGCCACGGTCGCCGTCGGCCCCGCGGTGACGTCGTCGCCGGACGCACCGCCGGCGCACCCGGTGAGCCCGATCACCGTGGCGGCCACGAAGGCGGCGGCCCCCAGCGTCGTGCTGCGTCGTCGGTTCGTCATGGCGTTCCCCCTGCTGTCGTGCGCCCGTCGGTCCGGGTGCCTGTGTTCACGCTAGCCAGCGCGAGGAGGCGGTCGATCGTCCCGCAGGATGACATCGCCCCCGGTCCGATCACGATCGGATCACGCTGCTCACCCGGCGAGGTCACCGGCCCCGCCTCGGGCGGCGGGTCACCCGTCGGCGTCGACCGTCCAGGTGACGGTCCTGCTGCCGGCCATGCTCCTGCGGGTCCGTTCGTTCTTCGCCCCGGAGTAGCCGATCTCGGTCACGGTCGAGCCGCCGGGGGCCAGGAGCAGCACGCAGATGTCCGCAGAGCCCTCCGACCGCAGGGCGGCCGCGGTCGCCTCGGCGTCGTTCGGGCAGTCCTCCCGGTCGAGGTGCGGCCCGCCGAAGCTGAGGCGGCTGGGGCCCTTCACGTAGTCGCCGTCGACGCCCACGACCCACATGCCGTTCTCGAAGGCGCCCGTCCTGCCGTCGCCCGACCAGCTGCCCTCGACGAGCTCGACGGTGAAGCGTGCCTCGTAGGCGTCCTGGCCGCCCGCGTCGAGCTCCCACCGGTCGAGCGTCTGCTTGGTCACCGGCTCCAGGGACTCGGCCGTGATCGAGAGGGTCCCGTCCTCGAAGTCGGGCTGGGCCCAGAGACGGGTCTCCACGGGTTCGCCGAGGGCGGCCTCGGGGCGGTCGCGCCCCAGGTACACGGGCACCACGATGGCGAGGACGGTGATGACGGCGATGCCGATCGGGACTGCTCTGCTGCGCTTCACGGGACCCTGCTCCCCGGGACCGTCCTGGCCCGGAGCTCGCCCCCTGCGGGCAGACCGGTGGGCTCGCCAGCCTCGTCCACCGCTCTCCGGTGCCCGACGTCCGCCCATGCCCTGCGCCCTACGCCAGCTCGACGAACAGCGCCGAGACGAACTCGGTGCGCTCGACCATGCCGCCGAGGCTGATCCACTCGTGGCGGGCGTGTGCCCCGCCGCCGACACCGCCGACGCCGTCGAGCACGGCGCAGCCGAGCGCGGCGGCGAAGTTGCCGTCGCTGGCGCCGCCCACCGACACCTCGCGCAGCTCGAAGCCGAGCGAGTCGGCCACGGCGGCGGCGCGTCCGTAGAGCGCGGCCGTCGCCTCCGTGCGCTCCATCGGCGGCCGGTTCCAGCCGCCGGTCACCTCGACGCGGGCGACCGGGTCGTGCGGCGCGAGGGCGGCGAAGACGGCCTCGACCCGCGCGGCCTCGTCCGCCGACGTGACCCGCACGTCGACCGAGGCGCGCGCGTGGCCGGCACGCACGTTGGTGCGGGTGCCGCCCTGCACGATGCCGACGTTGAGCGAGGTGCCCGCGTCGATGTCGGCGGCGCCGTGCAGCTGCAGGATGATCCGGGCCATCTCGTCGACGGCGCTCGCGCCCGATCGCGGGTGCAGCCCGGCGTGCACCTCGACGCCGAACGTCTCGACCTCGAAGATGCCGACGCCCTTGCGGGCGGTCTTGACGGCGCCCTCCGCAGCGGACTCGAAGACGAGCACCGCGCCTCCTCGGGAGACCTCGGCCTCGATGGCGCTGCGCGACGCGAGGCTGCCGATCTCCTCGTCGCCGTTGAGCAGCAGCCGGACGCCCGGCCGGGGCAGCCCCAGGGCGTCGGAGGCAGCGATCGCGTGCCCGAGCTGGATCAGCCCCGACTTCATGTCGAAGACCCCGGGGCCGGTCATGTGGTCGCCGTCGATCGTGACGGGCCACTCGGCGAGGGTGCCCTCGGACCAGACGGTGTCGTAGTGGCAGAGCGCCGAGATCCACTCGGCCGACCCGGTGGGCGACGGGTACTCGAGCGTGACGGTGTCCCCGTAGCCCTCGACGACGTGCACGCGGCGCTCGGCGGGCGGGCCCACGGTGCGGCCGAGCCAGTGCTCGATCCACTCGAGGCCGCGGGCGAGCAGGTCGACGTCGTCGGAGGGCGTCTCGAGGGACGCGTAGGTGACCAGGTCGGCGACCATCGCCTCGCGCCGCTGCTCGATGCGCTCGCGCAGGGCGGTGATGTCGAGGTCTGTCACGGTGGTGCCTCCGGGGGAGTGGCGGCGCGGACGCCGACGTCGCTCGCCAGGAGGACGCACCCCCAGGGTAGGAGGCGCGGGTCGTCACCGCCCGCCGGTCCCGTCAGCCTGGGGGCGGCTCGGGCCCGCGTGGCCGCTGTGGAGGAGCGGCTCGCTGCCGTCTGCGGGGCGCGCGACCGCCTCCTGCGCGCACGGCCGCGCGCACGGGTCAGGGCGCGTGCTCGCCCGGGGCTGGCGGCTGCAGGACGACCTGCTCCGCGCCCTCTCGGTCGAGCGTCCCCGGGAAGTTGTAGCGGCCGAACGCGCCCGTCGGGTCGTGCGGGCTGACGGGCCGGGCGATCCGAGAGCCGCGGACCACAGCGAGCAGCAGCTCGCGCCGCTCGTCGTCGAGCACGGGCTCGGCGCGGTCACGCAGCAGCACGGACGCCGTGCGTCCCTTCTTCTTCCCGAACCTCAGCAGCAGCCCCGAGGCGTCGTCGTTCGACAGGGGCACGAGCTCGGCCGAGTCGACCTCCTCGAACGCGAGCACCTTCCCGCGGATCCGGAGGCGCCGCCCCGCGACGTCCACCGCGAAGGGCCGTGAGAGGCGCAGCACGACGTTCCAGGTGATCGCGGCCGCCGTGCTCCAGCCGACGAACCAGATCGGCACCGTGATCAGGCCCCAGGTCTGGAACGGCGACTCTCCCGACTTCGAGAAGAAAGCGCTCGCCGTGCCGACGACCACCATGATCGGCAACGCGGTCCGCATCACCCGGAGGAACGCCCGCTGCTTCGGGGCGTCGGCGAACTCGACCCAGGTGCCGGCGTCGTCGGACATGCGCTCGAGGGTACGGGAACGGCGCCGGGCGAGTGCCGATGTCCCGAGCGGGCGTCCCCGGCGGTGTCGGCGGTGTCGGCGGTGTCGGCGGCCGCCGATACAGTGACGGCGATCTGACGACGGCCGTCACGGCCACATCGACCACGACGAGAGGGCGACCGTGCGCATCCTGCACACCAGCGACTGGCACCTCGGGCGCACCCTGCACGGGGTCGACCTGCTCGAGCACCAGGCCGCGTTCGTCGACCACCTCGTCTCGCTCGTGGCCGAGCGCGACGTCGACGTCGTCGTGGTGGCGGGCGACGTGTACGACCGGGCCGTCCCCTCGGTGCCGAGCGTCCGCCTCCTCGGCTCGGCCCTGCGGCGCCTGAGCGAGCACGCGGTCGTGGTCGTGACCCCGGGCAACCACGACAGCGCCGTGCGGCTCGGCTTCGCGGCCGAGCTGATGCGGCCGGGGCTGCACGTGCTCGCCTCGGTCGAGGCCCTCGACCGGCCGGTCGTCGTCGCCGACGAGCACGGGCCGGTCGCGTTCTACGGGCTGCCGTACCTGGATCCCGACACGGTCCGGCACACGCTGGCGCCCGGTGTCGGTGCGGGCGCCGGAGCCGATGCAGGGCCCGGCCCCGCCGCCGAGCGCCCGCCCTTGCCGAGGTCGCACGAGGCCGTCGTCGCTGCCGCGATGGACAGGGTGCGCACCGACCTCGCCTCGCGCCCCGGCACCCGCTCGGTCGTCGTCGCGCACGCCTTCGTCAGCGGGGGCGAGGCCAGCGAGAGCGAGCGCGACATCAGGGTCGGCGGGGTCGACTCGGTACCCTCGGCCGTGCTCGACGGCGTCGACTACGTCGCGCTCGGGCACCTGCACGGCGCCCAGCGCATCGGTGCATCCCGCGGCGAGCGGCCCGTGATCCGGTACTCGGGCTCGCCCGTGGCCTTCTCGTTCGGCGAGCTCGGGCACGTCAAGTCGACGGCCCTCGTCGACCTCGACGGCGGGGGAGGCGCGACGGTCGAGCTCGTCCCGGCTCCCGTCCCGCGTCGCCTCGCCGAGGTGACCGACACGCTCGAGCACCTGCTCGACGGTCGCCACGACGAGCTGCGCGACGCGTGGCTGCGCGTGCACGTGACCGACCCGGTCCATCCCGAGCGCCTGTACAGCCGGGTCAAGGCGCACTTCCCGCACGCACTCGTGGTGCTGCACGAGCCGGTCGGCGCCGTCGATGCCCCCGCGCTCCGCCTCGTGACCGCCGAGACCGACCCGCTCGAGGTGGCCGCCGACTTCGTCGCCTTCGCCTCGGGCGGCGTCGCGACCGACGCCGAGCTCGCGGCCGTCCGGCACGCCTACGAGACCGCCCGCAGCGCCGAGGAGTCCGCGTGAACCTGCACCGCCTCACCCTCCGCGCCATCGGGCCGTACGCGGGCGAGCACACGGTCGACTTCGCCGAGCTGGGCGCGTCCGGCACGTTCCTGCTCGAGGGCCCGACGGGCGCGGGCAAGTCGACGGTGATCGACGCGATCGTCTTCGCGCTGTACGGGTCGCTGGCCGGCGAGGGCGCGAGCCGCGACCGGCTGCGCAGCCACCACGCCGCCCCCGAGGTCGAGCCGTTCGTCGAGCTCGTCTTCGAGACCGCCGCGGGCATCCACCGGGTGCGGCGCACCCCGGCCTGGCGGCGGCCGAAGAAGACCGGTACGGGCACGACCCCGGCGAACGCCACGGCGACCCTCGTGCGCCTGACGTCTCCGGACGCGACCGCGGGCGAGCCGGTCTCGACCAGCACGCAGGAGGTGGGCGGCGAGATCGGGCGCATCCTCGGCCTGACGCGCCAGCAGTTCGTGCAGACCGTCGTGCTGCCGCAGGGCGAGTTCGCGGCGTTCCTCCGCTCGACGGGAGAGGAGCGTCGCACGATGCTCCAGTCGCTCTTCGGCACCGAGATCTACGAGGCGACGACTGCGCAGCTCGTCGACGCGCGACGCTCCGCGAACACCGAGGTGGCCGCTGCCGACCACGCCGTCGAGCTCGGCTGGGCGCGCTTGCGCGAGGCCGCCGGCGTCGGCAGCGAGGACGAGTTCGGGGGCACCGGCGTCGGCACGGGCGCTGAGCCCGCACAGGGTGACTCCGCGCTCGACGGCGACGCAGCCCTGGGCCGCCGGGAGCCCTCCGAGGCCGAGGCCGAGACCGGTGTCGGCGCCGACGCCGCCGCCGCCGCCGACGCCGACGCCGCCGCCGACGCCGCCGCGGTCGTCGTCGTCCGTGACCTCGCCGCGCGACTGGACGCCGGGCCCGACTCCGATCCCGCCGCGGTCGTCGCCGATCTCGCGGCGGCGGCCGCCACGGCGCAGTCGCTCCGTGACCGGCGGGCAGCCCGTCGCGACGAGCTGAGGTCGACCCTCGACGCGCGACGTCGGCTCCGTGAGGCCCTCGACCGTCGGGTCGCGCTGCTCGTCCGCGCCGCCCAGCTCGAGGCCGCCGAGCCGGCCGTCCGCGAGGCGCGCGACAGCCTCGACGCTGCTGCCCGGTCCGACCTCGTCACGGGAGCAGCCCGAGGTGCAGCCCGAGCCGAGGAGGCGGTCCGCATGACGACGGACGAGCTCGCCCGTGCTGCGCGCGCGGCCTCCGCAGCCGGGGTCGCCGCTGCCGGCGCCGCCGACGCTGGTGCCGCCGTTCCTCCCGAAGCCGCCGCTGATGCCGATGCCGGCCCCGGCCCCGCCCCCGACCCCGACGCGGCCGAGCTGGTGGCCGAGCGCGACCGGCTCCGTTCCGAGCTGGCCGTGCTCGCCGAGACGGCCAAGGTCGAGGCGGCGCTGCCGGCCCGCCGAGCCGCCGTCGAGTCGACCCGGGCGCGACTGTCCGCATTCGACGAGGCCCGCGCTGCCGCCGACGCCGAGCTCGCCGGTCGGCCCGAGGCCCGCGAGGTGCTCGAGGCCGAGCGCGACGACGCCGCCCGGCGAGCTGGAGGCCGGCCCGCCGCCGAGCAGGCGCTGGACACCGCCGAGCAGCAGGCCGCCGCCCTCGACCGCGTCGCGGTCCTCGAGCGGGACGCGGAGCAGGCCGCGACGGCGCTCGCGTCCGCCAGCCGCGACGCGGTCTCGGCCGTCGAGGCCGAGTCGGCCCTGCGCCTCCGCCAGATCGCCGGGCTCGCGGGCCAGCTCGCGACGACGCTCTCGGCGGGCGAGCCCTGCCCGGTCTGCGGCTCCGTCGAGCACCCTGCCCCGGCCGCCCTCACCCCCGAGCACCCGAGCGACGACGACGTCGAGCGCGCTTCCGCGCGCGCGCGCACGGCGCAGGACGCACAGCGCCGCGTCGCCGAGCTCGCCTCCGCCGCCGAGGCCCGACGCGACGACGCCCGTGCCGCCCTCGGCGACCTCGAGGCCGACGCTGCCCGTGCGGTCGTCGACGCCGCCCGGCTCCTCGTGGCCGAGGCGGTGGCCGCCGAGCAGCTCCTCGCGGCGGCCGAGCGCGCGCTCGTCGCGTTCGACGCCGACACCGAGCGCCGCCGGTCGGCTCTCGCCGTGGTCCTGACCGAGCACGCGACCCTGGCCGAGCGTCTCGTCGGCGAGCAGCGGCGACTCGACGACGACGCGGCCGTGGTCGCGGCCGCGCTGGCGGGGGCAGGCGAGTCCGTCGTCGGCATCGTCGCCGAGCGTCGGGCCCGTGCCGAGGCCGCCGAGCGCCTCCTGCGCGCCGTCGACGCCCACGGGACCGCCGTCGACGCGCGAGCCCAGCGCGAGGCCGAGCTGGCCGCGGCCCTCGTCGAGTCGGGCTTCGACGACGCGGCCGCCGCGGCGCGTGCCGTGCTGCCGACGCACGAGCGTGACGAGCTGCGCGCCCGGGTCGGACGGCACGAGGCCGACCTCGCCGTCGTCGCCTCCGGGCTGGCCGAGCCCGAGGTCGCCGGCCTGTCCGGCGACGAGCAGGTCGACGTCGACTCCGCCGTCGAGGCGCTGGCCGCGGCCGAGGCCGCCCTCGCCGGGGCAGCCGAGCTCGCGACCCGGCGTGGCGCACGGGCGACCGCGTCGGCGGCGGCCCTCGACGACCTCCGACGTGCGCAGCGGGCCGGGGCCGAGGTCGCCGACGAGGCCCGGGCCGTCGTGAGGATGGCCGACCTCGCCAGCGCGACCGGCTCCGTCAACGTCAAGGGCGTGACCCTCGGCACCTACGTGCTGCTGCGGCGCTTCGACGACGTGGTGGTCGCGGCCAACGCCCGCCTCAGCGTGATGTCGAGCGGCCGGTACGCGCTGGAGGCGTCGGACGAGCGCGAGCAGCGGTCACGATCGCGTCGGGTGGGGCTCGCCCTCGCGATCCGCGACCACGCGACCGACACGACTCGCGACCCCGCGAGCTTCTCGGGCGGCGAGACCTTCTACGCGTCGCTCAGCCTGGCACTCGGGCTCGCAGACGTCGTGCAGGCCGAGGCCGGCGGGCTCGAGCTCGGCACCCTCTTCGTCGACGAGGGCTTCGGCTCGCTCGACCCCGAGACCCTCGACGCGGTGATGACCGAGCTCGGGCGCCTGTCCGACACGGGTCGCGTCATCGGCATCGTCAGCCATGTCGACGAGCTCAAGCAGCGCATCGCCGACCGCATCGAGGTGCGACGGCAGCCGGACGGCTCGTCGGTGCTGCGCACGACAGTCGGCTCGTAGGTCTGCGCACGCGGACGGGCGGGTCCGTCGCGACCGGGCGCTCGTGAGCGCCCGCCCGGGACGAACCCGCCCGTCAGGAGGGTGCGTGTCGGCAGAGCCGGTCAGACGACCGGACCGCCGCCGTCCTGCGTCGAGCGACGCGTGACCTGCTCGCCGCTGGCCGGGTCGACGGCCGTGCGCGCCTCGGTCACGGTGCGGCGACGACGCGTCGCGAACACGATTCCGAGGATCGTCACGAGGACGCCCGCTGCGATGAGGATGTAGCCGATCAGCATGATGTCGATGCCCGCGACCTGGAAGTCCAGGGCGTACGCGAGGATCGCGCCGATCACGATCAAGGCGATTCCGCCGCCGATGCTCATGGTGTCTCCTTCGTCGAGCGGGGGAGTGTCCACCGCGGTGGACCACGGTACCGACGCCGCGCCTCCTGCGTCACCCCTTCTTCGGGCGCGCCCTGCGCTACCGCGACGACGGCCGTCGCGCAAGTCCTCCCGCCGGGCCCCTCCTGCGCGCTATCCTCGACTCACTTCGGCGGGTACCCGGCCGTGGAGTCCCTGTTCAGCGACGTCCGTCGCTCGTGTTTCCCGGTGTGGGACACAGGGCCGGGTCCGTCGGAGCCCTCGGCTCGCGCCCCGCACGACGCGCCCCGCACGACGCGCCCCGCACGACGCGCCCCGCACGACGCACCCGACACGACGCGCCCGTCACGACTCGGGCGTCGACGCCCCGTGCAGCAGCTCCAGCGCCGCCCGCACGCCCGCCGCGTCGAGCTGCCCCGGGGCACTCGCCCCGTCCGCCGTCGCCGCGGCGAACGTGAGGCACGACCCGAAGGTCTCGCCGACGAGCCGGGACGCCGCGCCCAGCGGGCCCATCGACATGGTGACCGCCGGCACGAGGCCGGGGCCCGAGCGGAAGTCGTCCGTCGCCGCGAGCAGGGTGAGCACGTCGGCCGGGCTCGCGGGCATCGCGGCGAGCTTCACGACGTCGGCGCCGTGCTCCTGCTGCTGCAGCAGGCGCGAGAGGATCTCGGCCCGCGGCGGCGTGCCCGCGAAGTCGTGCGACGACATGACGACGACGACGCCGGCGTGGTGCGCGGTCTCGACCACCGCCTCCCGGATCTCGGGCTGCGTGAACATCTCGACGTCGACCGCGTCGACGCCCCCGTCGCGGATCGTTCGGGTGAGCAGGTCGCCGTACTCCTCGGGCGTGATGTCGCGGTCGCCGCCCTCCTGCTTCGTGCGGAACGTGAACAGCACGGGGACGTCGTCGGGCAGCGCGGCCCGGACCGCCGCGACCGCCTCGCGGACCTTCTCGGCGTCGTCGACGGCCGTGAGGTGGTCGACCCGCAGCTCGACGAGGTCGTAGGAGGCGCGGGTCAGCTGGCCGGCAGCCTCGCCGAGCGCCGAGGCGGTCCGGGCGACGAGGGGCACGCACACCGCGGGCCGGCCGTCGCCGAGCACGAGCGACCGCAGGTTCGCGGGCCGGGGCGTCGGGCGCACGTCAGGCCGCCGGTGAGGTCGTCATGGCGGTGGTGGCGACCGGGGCCGCAGCGCCCACACCGCCGGCCGCGGTCGCACGTCTCTCCGGCAGGCCGACGGCGGCGCGCATGACGGCGCGCACGCGGTCCTCGTCGTCGAGCCGCTCCTCCTGCGCCCGTCCCGTGAAGAGGCGCACCTGCGACACCGCCTGCTCGACGAGCATGTCGAGCCCGCTGAACGCGATGCCGCCGTCGGCCGACCAGGTCGACGCGACGCGGGTCGGCCACGGCTCGTAGGCGACGTCGAACAGGATCGACGACTGGCTCCGCGGGCGCAGCGGGAGGTCGTCGGCGACGCCCCCGGGCAGGGTGCTGATGACGAAGTCGAGCGGGGCCAGCGTGCCGAGCTCGGTCAGGGGCGCGATGCTGATGTCGCCGCCCAGCTCGCTGGCCAGCGAGGTCAGCTCGCCGGCACGCATGGGGTTCCGCAGGTGCACCGAGAACGAGCGGGCCCCGAGCTGCCACGCGGCCCACATCGCCGAGGAGGCGGTGGCCCCGCCCCCGAGGATCGTCGCGCTCTCGGGGCGCGTGTCGTGGTGCGCCTCGACGGTGCGGACGATGCCGTCGACGTCGGTGTTGTGGCCGTGGCGACGTCCGTCGTCGTCGATGACGACCGTGTTCGCGACGCCGAGCGATCGGGCGAGCGGCGAGACCGTGTCGAGCAGCGGGAGGACCTCGCGCTTGAGCGGCATCGTGAGGCTCAGCCCGCGCCAGGGTCGGTCGCCGGTGTCGCCGGTGCCGGTGCCGGTGCCGGTGCCGGTGCCGTCGACGGTCTCGGCCAGGAACTGCTCGAGCTCGCCCGAGGCGACCTCCGCGCGGTCGTAGTGCCAGTCGAGCCCGAGCTCCGCGTAGGCCGCCCGGTGGAGGGCGGGCGACAGGGAGTGGGCGATCGGCGAGCCGAGCACGGCCAGGCGGCGGGGAGCAGCGGACAAATCGGGCACCTCTCTGACGGCGGACGGACGCGACACAGTATGCCCGGGCCCCCTGGGCCGTCCCTCCTCCCGTCCGTGCCAGCATCGTCGGATGCAGATCCGTCCCTTCGCTCCCGCCGACACCGAGGCCGTCGTCGCCCTCTGGCACGAGTGCGGCCTCACGCGCCCCTGGAACGACCCGCACCGCGACATCGAGCGCAAGCTCGCGGTGCAGCCCGAGCTCTTCCTCGTGGGCACCGAGCTCGTCGAGCCGGCCGACGACACCGGCAGCCCCGAGGAGGTGCTGGTCGCGACCGCCATGGCCGGTCACGAGGGCCACCGCGGCTGGCTCTACTACGTCGCGGTCGCGCCCGGGCACCGCGGCGGCGGGCGCGCCCGCCAGATCGTCGCCGAGGCCGAGCGGCTGCTGCTCGAGGCCGGCTGCCCGAAGGTGCAGCTGATGGTGCGCTCCGGCAACGACACCGCCGAGGCGACCTGGGGCAGCCTCGGCTACGAGCAGTCCGACGTCGTCGTCTACGGCAAGCGCCTCATCGAGGACTGAGCCGCAGGCCAGCCCGCCGGGCCGCCACCAGCCCGCACTGCAGCTCAGCGCGGCGCCGCTCAGTCCAGCGCCAGCAGCACCGCCGCGCCGAGGGCCAGCACGAGCCCGCCGACCTGCGCCCGGGTCAGCCGCTCGCGCAGCACGACGGCCGCGAGCACCACCGTCGCCGCCGAGTAGAGCGCCGTCAGCACGCTCATCACGGTGAGGTCGCCGACCCGCAGCCCCACGAGGATCAGCACGTTCGCCCCGCTGTCGGCGACGCCGCAGGCGAGGGCCAGCCCCAGGGCGCGACGCAGGGGCAGGAGGCGCGGGGCGGCCCCGTCGACCGGCGCCGCACCTCCTGCGTCCTGCTGCCGCAGCGGAGCACGCCCCGGCTCCTCGGCCCGGGTGCGCGCCCGCGCCCGCGCGACCAGCAGCAGCACCAGCACCGCCCCGCCCGTCAGCACGAGGTTCGCCGACCGGTTGGCGACGAGCGGCACGAGCCCGGAGTCGTCCGGCGTCCGGTCGAGGAACACGAGCACCAGCCCGATCCCCGCACCGGCGCCCAGGGCCATCAGCAGCCCGCGCGCGCTCGGTCGCGGAGCGGACGGATCGGGCACGAAGCCGACCAGCACGACGGCGACGAGGGCGAGCGCGATGCCGGCCCAGCCCGCGCCTCCCAGCCGGGAGCCCTGCGCCAGCCCGACCCCCACCGGCACGATCGCCGAGACCACCGCCGTGAGGGGCGAGAGGATGCTCATCGGCCCGAGGGCGAGGCAGGCGTAGAGCAGGGCGAGGGCGACGGCGCCCGCGACGCCGCTGAGCAGGCCCCAGCCGACGGCGGCCGTCGAGGCCGTGCCGGGCACGACGAGCAGCAGCAGCGCGAGCAGCACCAGCCCGCTGGCCGCGGCGATCGCGGTGACGCGCAGAGGGGCGAGGCGCCGGGCGGCGAGCCCGCCGAGGAAGTCGGCCGAGCCGTAGGAGGCGGCGGCCAGCAGGCCGAGGACGGCGGCGATCACGGCGACTCCAGGAGGTGCGGGGCGAGCCAGGACGACAGCTGTCGTCTCACGAGACGGCCGTCGCGTTAACAACGGATGACGAAGCTGCGGGAGGCCTTGTCGGACTCCCAGCTGGATCTTATGGTCGTGGAGGCCGTCCCTCGACCGGGGGGCAGGCCGTCGAGGCCGATCCGGCCCCACCCCACAGCCCACCAGGAGACACACTCGTCATGCGCCCCCGCCCCGCCGCCACACCCCAGCTCGAGAACGGGGGCCGGCGACGTCGCCGCGCCGCCCTCTCGCTCGTCGCCGTCACCACGATGGGCCTCGGCGTCCTCGTCGCCGCCCCTGCCGCCCAGGCCGAGACGAAGACGATCGACGTCCTCGGGATCAACGACTTCCACGGCCGCCTCGAGCGCGGCACCGACCCGGTCGCCGGCGCCGCCGCCATGGCCGGGACGGTGAACCAGTTCCGTGCCGCCAACCCGAACGCGCTCTTCGTGTCGTCCGGCGACAACATCGGTGCGTCCACGTTCACCTCGTTCATCCAGGACGACGAGCCGACCCTCGACGCCCTCAACGCCATGGGCCTCGACGTCAGCACCCCGGGCAACCACGAGTTCGACAAGGGCCAGGAGGACTTCAACGGTCGTGTCCAGGAGAACAGCGAGTTCCCCTACGTGAACGCGAACATCTACGAGACGGCGACCGGCGAGCGCGCCTACGACCCCTACTCCGTGCAGGACGTGGACGGGGTCAGGGTCGGCTTCATCGGGGCGATCACCGAGCTGATGCCCGAGCTCGTGAGCCCGGCGGGCATCGAGGGCCTGGAGTTCCGCGACATCACCGACTCGGTCAACGACGCGGCGGCAGAGCTGACCGACGGCGTCGACGAGGGGGAGAACGGCGAGGCCGATGTCATCGTGCTCCTCGTGCACGAGGGCAATGCCTCGGCTGACCAGGCCGACGCCATGGGCGACTCGGACTTCGCGGACATCGCCCTGAACGTGACGCCGAAGGTCGACGCCATCCTGTCGGCGCACACGCACGCCACCTACAACTTCACCGGGATCGTCCCGACCGGCGGCACCAAGGCCCGCCCGGTCGTGCAGACCGGCAGCTACGGCGCGAACCTGAGCCACCTGTCGATCCAGCACGACGACGTGACCGGCGAGAACATCGTCACGAGCTCGCTCGTGCCGCTCTTCACCTCCACCGCCGCGCCTGACACCGACGTCGCGAAGATCGTGTCCGACGCCGTCGAGGTCGCGCGCGTCGAGGGGCGCAAGCCCGTCGGCACCATCACGGGCGACCTGCGTCGTGCGGTCCAGACCAACGGCTCGGAGAACCGCGGCGGGGAGTCGACGCTCGGCAACCTCGTCGCCGACGCCCAGCTCGCCGCCACGCAGGACCAGCAGTCGCAGATCGCGTTCATGAACCCCGGCGGTCTCCGAGCCGACCTGACGTACGCGTCGAGCGGCACCGAGGGCGACGCCGAAGGCGTCGTCACGTACCAGGAGGCGGCGGCCGTGCAGCCCTTCGCCAACACGCTCGTGGTGTCCACCCTGACCGGGGCGCAGATCCGCGCGACCCTCGAGCAGCAGTGGCAGCCGGCCGGCTCCAGCCGCCCGTTCCTCAAGCTCGGCGTCTCGAAGGGGCTGGCCTACACCTACGACCCGACCGCGGCCGCCGGCTCGCGCGTCGGCACGATCACGCTGAACGGCGTCGTCCTCGACGAGGCCGCGAGCTACAAGGTGACGGTCAACTCGTTCCTCGCGTCCGGCGGCGACAACTTCACCGCGCTGAACGGCGCCTCGGCGAAGGCCGACAGCGGCAAGATCGACCTGCAGAGCCAGGTCGACTACTTCACGGCCAACCCGGTCGTCTCGCCCGACCTCGCCCAGCGCGCCGTGGGCGTCACCACGACTCCTGCGCCCGCGGCCGGCTTCGCCGCCGGTGACGAGGTCACGATCGCGCTCTCGTCGCTCCTCTTCAGCGCGCAGGACGCCACCGTTGCCGGCGACGTGTCGGTCAGCCTCGACGGCGTCGTGCTCGACTCGAGCGTGATCGACGCCAGCGTCGTCGACACGTTCGACGAGCAGGGCCGCGCCACGCTGACCTTCGCCGTCCCCGAGGGCATCACCGCCCCCACGGCCGGTCCGGTCACGCGCTCGCTGCGCGTCACGGTCGCCGGGACGGGCACCGCGGTCGACGTGCCGGTGGTGTTCGCCGCCGCGGCGGCCCCGGTCGTCGTCGACCCGACCCCCGGCGACGGTGACCCGGGCACGCCCGGCACCCCGGGCACAGGCGCAGGCGCTGCGCCCGGCACGGGTGCCGGCACCGGCACCGGGTCGGGCACGGGCTCGACCCCGCGCCCCGCAGCCGCGGGCGACCTCGCCTTCACCGGCTCGGACGCGGCCACGACGGCCCTCCTGGCGGCGCTCGCCCTGATGCTCGCCGGAGCCGGCGTGCTCACGGCCACGCGCCTCCGTCGCCGTCGCGAGCTGCTCGCCGAGACCACCGACTGACCCACCGGCACGACACGGCACCACCCCGCACGACCCGGCGGCCCGGTCGCACCTCCACAGGTGCGGCCGGGCCGTCGGCGTTAACCTCGGGGGCGTGACCACCGCCTCCATCGAGTACCACCGGCTGTTCCGTGCACTGCCGACGTACCGCTGGTGGCGGCCGCTGCTCGCGGCCGTGATCGGCGCCGTCCTCTACTGGGTGCTCGCGAACGCGGTCGTGCTGGCGATCTTCGCGGTCCTCCGGGCGGTCGGCGGCCAGGAGCTCACCTCGACGGTGGCGCAGGGCGTCCAGGACGACCCGCTCGACGCCTCCCAGCCGCTCGTCCTGCTGACGACGCTCGCGTCCATCGCGACGCTGCTGCCCGCCGCCCTGCTCGCGACGAAGCTCGCCGGCCTCGGACGACTCGGCCAGCTGTCGAGCGTCACCGGCCGCCTCCGCTGGCGCTGGATGGCCCGCACGCTGCCTGCCGCCCTCGTGCTCATGACGCTGACGGTCGGCCTCAGCTACCTCGTGCTGCCCCCGCTGACGGGCCAGGCGATCGGCACGGGGCCCGTGACGACGCCGCCGGCCACGATCGTCTGGTCGGCACTGGTGATCCTGCTGCTCGTCCCGCTGCAGGCCTCGGGCGAGGAGTTCGTCTTCCGCGGCTTCGCCATGCAGGCGCTCGGGTCGTGGATCGTGTGGCCCGCGGTCGCGATCGTGCTGCCGACGGCCGCGTTCGCGCTGTCGCACGCGTACAACCCCTGGGGCATGCTCGACGTCGCCGTGTTCGGGGTCGCGGCGGCGTGGCTGACCTGGCGCACGGGCGGGCTCGAGGCCGCGATCGTCGGCCACGTGCTCAACAACACCGTCCTGTTCCTGCTGCTGGCGCCCTTCGCGGGCACCGAGGCGAGCGACGGCAGCCCGCTGGGGCTCGCCGTCACGGTCGTCTGCACGCCGGTCTGGGCGTGGCTCGTGACCCGTGCCTTCCACAGGTCGGGTGAGCGTCGGTCCTCCCCGGACTCGCCCGCCGACGGCACCGTCCACGAGGAGGCGCAGGTCGGCTGACGCTGTCGGCGCAGCCTCCTAGACTCGTCGCGTGACCGACCCCGCCGCACACACCGCCACCGCCGCGCCCTCCTCGTCGGGCCCCGCCGGGGCTCCTCTCGAGGTGCTGCAGCGTGTCTTCGGCTACGACGCGTTCCGCGGCGACCAGGCGGCGATCATCGACCAGGTGGTCGGCGGCGGCGACGCCCTCGTGCTGATGCCCACCGGTGGCGGCAAGTCGCTCTGCTACCAGGTGCCGGCGATCGTCCGGCCGGGCACGGGCGTCGTCGTCTCGCCCCTCATCGCGTTGATGCAAGACCAGGTCGACGCCCTCGAGGCGGTCGGCGTGCGGGCGTCGTTCCTGAACTCGACACAGGATCCCGACCAGCGGCGAGCCGTCGAGCAGGCCTTCGTCTCCGGCGAGCTCGACATGCTCTACCTCGCTCCCGAACGGCTGAAGCTCGACTCGACCAAGTCGCTGCTCGACCGTGGCCGGGTGTCCCTGTTCGCCATCGACGAGGCGCACTGCGTCGCGCAGTGGGGGCACGACTTCCGCCCCGACTACCTCGAGCTGTCGGTGCTGCACGAGCGCTGGCCCGACGTGCCGCGCATCGCCCTCACCGCGACAGCGACCGAGACGACGCACCGCGAGATCTCGCGTCGGCTCGAGCTCGACGACGCCGCGCACTTCGTCGCCGACTTCGACCGTCCCAACATCCAGTACCGCATCGAGGCGAAGGACGGCCCGCAGCAGCAGCTGCTCCGGTTCATCCGTGCCGAGCACGAGGGCGACGCGGGCATCGTCTACTGCCTGTCGCGCAAGTCCGTCGAGGGCACGGCCGAGTTCCTCGTCAAGCAGGGCATCGCCGCCCTGCCGTACCACGCGGGCCTCGACGCCGGCACGAGAGCACGCAACCAGTCGCGGTTCCTCCGAGAAGACGGCATCGTGATGGTCGCGACCATCGCCTTCGGCATGGGCATCGACAAGCCCGACGTGAGGTTCGTCGCGCACC
Organism: Frigoribacterium sp. PhB116; assembly: GCF_004364285.1. Taxonomy (GTDB): domain Bacteria; phylum Actinomycetota; class Actinomycetes; order Actinomycetales; family Microbacteriaceae; genus Frigoribacterium. The sequence continues at coordinate 47,492 of NZ_SOBE01000004.1, forward strand.
TCGACCTGCCCAAGTCGGTCGAGGGCTACTACCAAGAGACCGGTCGCGCGGGGCGCGACGGCCTGCCGTCGACCGCGTGGCTCGCCTACGGCCTGCAGGACGTCATGCAGCAGCGCCGCATGATCGACCAGTCCGAGGGCGACGCCGAGCATCGTCGCAAGCTCGGTGCCCACCTCGACGCGATGCTCGCTCTCTGCGAGACCGTCGAGTGCCGTCGCGTGCAGCTGCTCGGCTACTTCGGCCAGGCGAGCACGCCGTGCCACAACTGCGACACCTGCCTGAACCCGCCGCAGGCCCTCGACGGCACCGTCCCGTCGCAGAAGCTGCTGTCGACGATCGTGCGCCTCAAGCGCGAGCGGAACCAGCAGTTCGGCGCGGGGCAGATCATCGACATCCTGCTCGGCCGCACGACGCCGCGCATCACCCAGAACCGCCACGAGCAGCTCTCGACGTTCGGCATCGGCACCGAGCTCACCGAGATCGAGTGGCGCGGAGTGGTCCGCCAGCTGCTGGCCCAGTCGGTGCTCGCGGTCTCGCCCGACGGCTACGGCACCCTGCTCATCACCGACGCGGCGGCCGAGGTGCTCTCGGGGGCGAAGCAGGTCCGCCTGCGCAAGGAGCCGGAGAAGGCTCCCCGCGTCCGCGGAGCCCGCGGCTCGTCGGGCAGCGGCTCGACGCGTGGCTCGCGCGGCGGCTCGGGCGCGGCCGACCTCGACTCCGCCGACGTCCCGCTCTTCGAGACCCTGCGCCAGTGGCGTGCGGGCATCGCCAAGGCGCAGGGCGTGCCGGCCTACGTCGTCTTCGGCGACGTGACGCTGCGCGGCATCGCGTCGAGCCGTCCGGGCTCGATGGGCGAGCTGGCGGGCATCAGCGGCGTCGGCCAGAAGAAGCTCGACACCTACGGGCAGCAGGTGCTCGACGTCGTCTCGGGGGTCGCCCCCGAGGAGGCGGCGGCCCGGGCGGCGGAGTCCGGTGCCGGCACCGGCGCGGCCGGCTCGCGCGCCATGTCAGGCTCGACCTCGACCTCGACCTCGACCTCGACCTCGGCCTCTGGCTCGACCCCGTCGTTCCGGGCGGAGACGAGTTCCCGCAGCCGTCCCGCCGCCGCCCGCAGTTCTCGCCCGACGCCGACGACGAGCGCGGCCCCGGCGGCCGACTCGGAGCCGTTCCCGTTCGACGACGAGCCGCCCTGGGACCCGTACGACGAGTCGGCCCCGCCCGACGACAACTACTGACGCGCCGCCCAGCCGGATACCGGGCCTGGCTGACGCGAACGGGACGAAGCGACGCGGGGTCCCGCGTCACCTCGTCCCTTTCGCGTCGTATGAGGCACCAGGCTCTCGCGTGGACGGCCGCGTCGGGGCGGAGGAGTCGTGGCGGCAGATCAGCGGCGCGGGGCAGCCTGCTCGGATGGGACGCCCGGACGCACCACGGGCGCAGGCACGACCGCGACCGGCGCCGTCGGCGTCCGTCGCTCCGAGACGGGCCCGGCCGACCCGAGTCGCAGCTCCGTCGTCCGCTGGGCGAGCATCACGAGCGCGACGGTGAGGGCGATCATCGCGCCGAACCCGCCGAGGAAGGGCCCGCCGCCCAGTCGGGTCACGTACGCGGCCGAGAGCAGCATCGCGCTCGCCAGGGGCGTGGTCAGGTAGGCCGCGCGCACCGGGACCAGCGGCACCGCTCCTCCTCGGGTGCCGTGCACCCGGAGGGCGACGAGCGTCGCCGCCACCGCGGCGAAGAGCGCCCCGGCGGTCGCGTAGAGCACCGTCGCGGCGAGCGGGGCCACGGTGCCGACGTGGCCGGCGTGGAGCGCGCCGAGCACGGAGAGCACGGCGAAGCCGACGTGCCAGACGGGGGCGAGCAGCCAGGCGGCCCGCTTCACGCGACCCGCGGGCAGCGGCAGCAGGCCGTCGAGCGGCCCCTCGACGAGGTCGCCCTGCGTCCGTCGTCCGTCGTCGAGCGTCAGCCCCCGCTGCGCTCCTGTACCTCGTCCAGTCCCCACGCGGCGAGCATAGGGAGGGGCTCGGACGGGCCGCAATCCTCCCTGAGGGGGACACCCGTTGTCCCCGCACCGGGCGACAGCGGGCGAGGCGGACGACGTCTTCCGCCACCCGCCCCACACGAGGAGGCGGCCAAAGGGTGAGCGGAACTCGCTTCTGCGAAGGGTGTGCCGCTGCCGCGACCGACCCGGCGACGGGCCGCGGTCAGGCCCGGCGGCAGGCTCGACGCGAGGCGAACGGTGCCTCGCATGCCCCGCGAGGCATGCCGTCTGCGCCACAGTGGTGCCGTGCTCACCTTCCTCAGCCGCGTCGTGCTCGTGCCCCTCGTCCGGCTGCTCTGGCGCCCGAGGGTCGTCGGGCGGCGCAACGTCCCCCGCCGTGGCGCCGTCATCCTCGCGAGCAACCACCTCTCGTTCATGGACAGCGTCGTGATCACGCTCATGGCCCCGCGCGAGGTCTCGTTCCTCGCCAAGAACGCCTACTTCACGGGCACGGGCCTCAAGGGCAGGCTCAGTCGTTCGTTCTTCTCGGGCATCGGCGCCATCGGCGTCGAGCGGGGAGCGGGCGCCGCCGCCCAGCAGGCGCTCGACCTCGGCCTGGGCCGGCTCACCGAGGGCCACGCCTTCGCGATCTACCCCGAGGGCACCCGCTCGCTCGACGGTCGCCCGTACAAGGGCCGGACAGGGGTCGCGTGGCTGGCGCTCACGAGCGGTGCGCCCGTCGTCCCCGTCGCGCTGACGGGCACCCAGGAGCTGCAGCCGGTCGGCACGACCGTGCCGCGCCTCCGTCGCTTCACCGTCGAGTTCGGCGAGCCGATCGACCTGTCGCACCACGGCGACGCCAGGTCGGGTCGCGCCAGGCGGCACGCGACGGACGAGGTGATGGCCGCGATCCAGCGCCTGAGCGGCCAGGAGGAGGCCGGCACCTACAACGAGCCGCCGACCCCGTCGGTCGTCGAGCGGGTCCGTCGCGCGATCCGGCGCGACCCCCTCGGGTCGGACGCCGTCGACTGACCCGGACCGCGCCTCCCGGGGGCCCTCGAGGAGGCGCGTGACGCCTTCCGGGAACAGCTGCCGGAGGCGCGTCGCCCCTCCCCGGGAACGCTGCAGGAGGCGCGGTGCGCCTCCCGGGTCCGGTGTCGGCGGCCGGGCGTACGGTCGATCCCGGCGGCGCGCGGCGCCGTCAGCGCGTCGACCGACCACGATCGACACCACGAACACGAACACGACGACGACGCGGCCCGGCGAGACGCCCGGCCGCAGGCGAGGAGCAGGCATGAAGGTCGCGGTGCTGGGCACGGGGATCATGGGGCAGGGCGTCGTCAGGACGCTCCTGCACGAGGGGCACGACGTCACGGCGTGGAACCGCACCCGCGACAAGGCCGAGCCGCTCGGCGGCGTCGGGGCGACCGTCGTCGACACCGCCCGCGAGGCGGTCGACGGGGCCGAGGTCGTCGTCACGGTGTTGTTCGACGGCGAGGCCGTGCTCGGCGTGCTGCGCGAGGCGACCTCTCCGGTCGACCCGACCGCCGCCTCCGACGCGACTGCCGCCCTCGGCACCTCGGCCGACGGCCCCGTCTGGGTCCAGGCGAGCACGATCGGCGCCGCCGACACCGCGCGGGTCGTCGACCTCGCCGCCGAGCGCGGCGTGCCGCTGGTCGAGGCGATGATGCTCGGCACCAAGAAGCCCGCCGAGACCGGCAAGCTGGTCATGCTCGCGGCCGGCGCCCCCGACCTCCTGGCCCGGGTGCAGCCCGTGCTCGACGCGATGGGCGCGAAGACGATCACCGCGGGCGACTCCGTCGGCCAGGGCACGGCGCTCAAGCTCGCCGCCAACGCGTGGATCGCGTCCGTCACCGCCGCGGCCGCCCAGTCGCTGGCCCTGACCCGGACGCTCGGGCTCGACCCGCAGCTGTTCCTCGACGCGATCGAGGGCGGTCAGGCCGACACCCCCTACGCGCACATCAAGGGCGCCAGCATGATCGCGGGCGAGTACCCCGCGCAGTTCGCGCTCGACGGCCTCCGGAAGGACGTCTCGCTGATGCGCGAGGCCGCGACCGCGGCCGACGCGGGGTTCGACACCTCCTTGCTCGTTGCGCTGGCCGGTCTCTACGGCACGGCCTCCGACCGGGGGCACGGCGGCGACGACATCGCTGCAGTGCACGCCGCCTTCACCGACTGACCGCTCCCCGGGGCTGCGTTCCTGAGAACTTCCCTGACCCTGCCCGTGGCGCGGAATGACCGCGCCGTGGCCCGTGTTGGCACCGCAGGTGCGCGACGACGGGCACTCTCCCCGACGCGTCGCGAGACGACGCGGCCACCTCCTCCTCCCCACCGGAAAGGACCCCTTCGTGGATCTCTTCTCCTCCGCCGTCCTCGGCGACCTCGTCCTCTCGAACCGCGTCACCATGGCGCCGCTGACCCGCACCCGCGCCGACGCGGGCGACGTGCCCGGCGACGTCGTGGTCGAGCACTACGGCCAGCGGGCCACCCTCGGCATGATCGTCACCGAGGGCACCTACCCGACCCAGGAGGGCAAGGGCTACACCGGTCAGCCCGGCATCGTCACCGACGAGCAGGTCGCCGGCTGGAAGCGCGTCGCCGACGAGGTGCACGCGAAGGGCGGCACCATCGTCATGCAGGTGATGCACGCCGGCCGCGTCTCGCACCCCGACGTCACCGGCACCGACCGCATCGTAGCCCCGAGCGCCGTGGCCATCGACGGACAGGTGCACGTCCCCTCCGGCAAGGCCGAGTTCCCCGTGCCGCACGCCCTCACGACCGAGGAGGTGCGCCAGACCGTGCAGGACTTCGTCACCGCCTCGAAGCGCGCCGTCCTCGAGGCCGGCCTCGACGGCGTCGAGCTGCACAGCGCCAACGGCTACCTGCTGCACGAGTTCCTCTCGCCCGTGTCGAACGTCCGCACCGACGAGTACGGCGGCAGCCCCGCCGCGCGCGCCCGCCTCGGCATCGAGGTGGCCGAGGCCGTCTCCGCCGCGATCGGCGCCGGCCGCGTCGGCATCCGCATCTCGCCGATGCACAACATCCAGGACGTCGTCGAGACCGACCTCGACGACGTGACCGCGACCTACGACGCCCTGATGGACGGCCTCGCCCCCCTCGGCCTCGCCTACATGAGCGTGCTGCACTCCGACCCCCGCGGCGAGCTCGTCCAGCGCCTCCGCCGCCGCTTCGGCCAGGCGGTCGTGCTCAACAGCGGCTTCGGCACGGTCACCGACCTCGCCGAGGCGAAGGACCTGGTCGAGAACGGCCACGCCGACGCCGTCGCCGTGGGCCGCCTGGCCATCGCGAACCCCGACCTCGTTGCCCGCTGGGAGCGCGAGACCGAGCTCAACGAGCCGAACCCCGCCACCTTCTACGCCGACGGGGCGACCGGCTACACCGACTACCCGACGCTCGAGTCCGTCTCGCGGTGACCTCGGGGCGCCCTCCGCGCCTCCTCGGCCCGCTCGTCGAGATGGAGCGAGAGCTCCGGCCCGGCACCTCCGGCCACGCCACGGCGTGCGCCCTGCACCTGCAGGGCGCACGCCGTCGTGCGTCCGCCCCCGATCGAGGTCTGTCCGAGGTCGGCGGCGCGGGATACGATCCTCCCGGCGGACGCACCCGGCCCGCCGTCGAGGAGCCGTCGCACCCGGCCCCGCCCGTCAGGAGCAGCCCGTGTCGCCGTCGATCCCTCCCACGCCCGCCGACCTCGAGCGCCTGGCCGGCCTGCTGCGCCACGACCTGACGGGGGCCGAGATCGCCATCGTCCCGTCCGCGTACTCGGCCGACCCGCGTGGGGCGGTCCGGGTCCGTCTCGGTCGCCGCGCGTTCCTCGACCTCGCCGACGACGGCGCCTCCTGGTTCGTCGCGGGCCTCTGGGCCGACCAGGGCGGCGAGACCCCTCCGGGCGAGCGCCGTCGCGAGTTCCTGGCCGTGCCGCTGCAGGCCGAGGCCCCCGTCGTCGCGACCGCGGTCGTCGCCTCCGTCTGGCGCTGGGTCGAGGCGATCGGCGCGCACGAGGCGGACGCTCCGTTCACGCGCACGTCCCGTTCCGCACCTCCCGCCATCCCCGGCCCGGCCGTCTTCGGCGCCCCGGCGCCGGCGCCCTACGCGACGGCACCGGCGCCCTACGCGGCGGCGTCTGCGCCCTCCGCGACGGCCGCGGTCGGTCCTCACGCGCCGACGCCCACGCAGTACGCGTCGTACGCGTCGACCGCGCCCGGCTCCACCTGGCCCGCTTCGTCCGCCCGGCCTCCGCGCCGCCGAAGGGGCCTCCTGATCGGCGGCCTCGTCGCCGCCGGCCTGCTCGTCCTCGCGGGAGGCACCGCTGCCGCGGTCGCCGTCGCGCACTCGGCGGCCGAGCTCGCGTCGGCGTCGACCTCGCCGGGCGACGGGTCGGGCACGACCCAGAGCGCTCCCGGGACGAGCGGGGGCGTGCCCGACACGTCGGCGTTCGACCTCGAGGTGGGCGACTGCTTCGCCTTCGGCCTCGGCGACGCCACGGGCTCGGGCGACGTCGAGGACGTCGACCTGCAGTCGTGCGACGACGAGCACGACAACGAGACCTACCTGGTGTTCGACGCGACGGAGTCGAGCTGGCCGGGCAAGGAGGCCCTGTGGGACGACGCCGACAAGGGCTGCTACGCCGAGTTCGAGTCGTTCGTCGGCATCCCGTGGGACGACTCCGTGGCCGACTTCGGCTACCTGACCCCCACGGAGCAGAGCTGGTCGGAGGGTGACCGCGAGGTGCTCTGCTACGCCTTCATCGACGGCGACACGTCTCCCGGCACCCTCGAGGACTACGGCTACTGACGGGCGCGGTCCCCGGTGTCCGCCGTGGCGCCGCGAGCCGCCGCCTAGGATCGTCACGACGCCTCACCCGGTTCGTCGCCGCCCCGCCCCGTGACCCCAGGAGCCCCCGTGCAGCTCGTCGACCGCCTCTTCCGCACCGACGAGTGGCGGACCGTGCCGAACGCGATCACGGCCCTCCGCCTCCTGCTGCTGCCGGTCTTCGTCGTGCTGATCGTCGGCGAGCACTACTGGTCGTCGATGGTCGTCATCGCGGTCGTGTTCCTCACCGACTTCGTCGACGGCTTCGTCGCGCGCCGCACCCACACCACCTCTGAGCTGGGCGCCTGGCTCGACCCGGTGGCCGACCGGCTCACGGTCATCGTCGTGGTGCTGGCCTTCTGGCTGGGCGGGCTCCTCAGCTGGCCGGTGTTCGTGCTGATCCTGCTGCCCGACGTGGTGCTGAGCCTCGTGGCGCTGATCGCGTTCGGGGGCGCCTCCTTCCCCGTGACGTGGGTGGGCAAGGTCCGCACCGCCCTCATCTTCGTGGGCCTGCTGATGCTGCTCGTCGGCGTCGCCGTGGTGGCCGAGTGGCGCGGCTCCGAGAGCGGCGACGGCCCTGAGGTGCTGGGCCAGCTGCTCGTCGTCGTGAGCAGCTTCGTGCTGCTGCTCGGGCTCGTCGGGCACTACGTCGCCGCCGTGCTCTACGGCCGCGACCTCGCCCGCCGCTGGCGGGCTCGCGGCCGCACCGCCTCCTGACCGGCGTCCGGTCCTCGCCGGCGGACACCGCGCCTCCTAGGCTCGGGGCATGTCGTCGCGCACCCTCGCCGCCGCCCGTGAGCCACGGTCGCCCGTCGCCCTGCTGCTGCCCGGGGCCGGCTACGCGGTCACGGCGCCGCTGCTCGCCTGGTCGGGGGCCGTCCTCGCCGCCCGCGGCTGGCACGTCGAGGCGGTCACCTGGTCGTTCGACGCCCGCTCCGGCGAGGGCGACCCCGTCCCGCTGATCGAGGAGGAGGCGGTCGCGGCTCGCGAGTCGGCCCGCGCCGCCGGGGCGCACGGCCCGTGCGTCGTCGTGGCCAAGTCGCTCGGCACGCTCGCCTTGCCGTGGGCGCTCCGCGAGGGCCTCGCCGGCGCGTGGCTCACGCCGCTCAGCACCGACGGCGCCGTCCGGACGGCGCTCGCCGACGCCGGCCCGGAGCACCTCGTCGTGGCCGGCGACGCCGACCCGTTCTGGCGGCCCGCCGAGCTGGTGACCCGAGCAGACGTCGTCACCGTCCCGGGGGCCGATCACGGGCTCACGCTCGGCGACGACTGGCGTGCGTCGCTCGCGGCCCAGTCCGCCGTCTTCGAGCGGCTCGACGCCTGGGCTGCGCAGTCCGACGCGTAGTCGGCGGGTTCCCGTCGTCGACGGCGGGTCAGCGCTGACCCGCCACGGGCGACGGGAACCCGCCGCACACGACCCGGACCCGCCGCGGGCGACGACGACCCGCCGGCTCCGCAGGGCCTCCTGCGGGCAGCGCCTCAGGTCGCGTTCCAGAGCCCCCGGTAGAAGGCGGTCCGCACCGGGTCGGGGTCGATCCCGTAGGCGTCGAGCCAGACGGCGTCCCAGCCGGGGCCGTAGTTCCACTCGAGGCTCATCGTCGCGACGGCGATGTCGGCCCAGCGGTCGGCGACCCCGAGCGCGTCGAGGTCGACGTGGCCCGACCACGTCCCGTCGTCGAGCAGCAGCGTGTTCGGCACGCACGCGTCGCCGTGGCAGACCACGAGCCGGTCGACCTCGGGGGCCGGCCCCAGCGAGTCGGGGTGCGACGAAGGAGGCGCGGTGCGCGCTCGCGCACTCGTCGCGATCCGGTCCTCCACCGACCAGCTGAACGGGCAGTCGTCCACCGGCAGGGCGTCGTGCAGCACGCGGAGCCCGTGCCCCGCCGCCCGCACCGCCCGCTCCGGGTCGCGCACCCACCGCAGGTCCACGGCGCTGCGGCCCGGCAAGCCCGCGGTCACGAGGTGGTCGCCCTCGTCGTCGCTGCCGATCTCGAGCACCCGCGGCACGACGGCGTGCTCGACGGCCCAGCGCAGGCGCATCTCCTCGGCGTGCAGGTCGAGCCCGCTGCCGTGCGGCGCCCACTTGGCGAACCGCCGGCCGGGACCGTCCCCGAGGCGGTACGTCACGCCTCCTGCCTCGTTCAGCCACACCGGCGTGACGGTGTCGCCGTCGGCCGCGGCGAGCACGGGATCCGGCACCACGAGGAGGCGGTCGTCACCGGCCGAGGACGCGTCGGGGATCATCCGCCCACGCTACGGCAGCGCCCGCGCACACGACGAGGCCCGCCCCGCTCAGCGGGACGGGCCTCGTCGACGTACGTGCGCTCAGATCAGCGCGAGGCCTTCTTGGCCTTCTTGATCGCGGCCTTGCGGGCGACGGCGACGTTCTTCTTGGCGCTCTTGCGCGCCTTCTTCACCTGGGGGTCGTTCCAGAACGAGCCGACGTAGCCCGAGATCTGCTTGTAGCGACCGTGCCCCGCCTTCGCGCCGAAGGTGTAGGCGATGAACGCGATGATGGCGATGAGCAAGAATCGGAAACTCATGGGTCCTCCCAGGGAACGTTGACGTGTTGCCTCGACGGTAGTCCCCGCGCCTGTGCGGCGTCTCGCCCGTGCGGATGAGACCGCCGAGGACTCGCTCGGCGGCTCGCCCGGGCCCCGCCCGGGCCCCGCCGAGCCCAGACCAGGCCCGACCAGGCCCCGATCAAGCCCCGACGGGGCCCGGCCGGGAGTCCCGTCCCCGCCCGCAACCGCCCGGAAACACCCTCGCAACACCCCGTCAGTAGCGTCGAGCCATGGCAGACCTCTTCGACCGCTACGCCGCGGCGACCCCGGCCAGGGGCTCCTCCGCGAGGCAGCCGGCGCTCGCCTGGGACGAGATGTTCGCCTCGGACCGCGAGGTCCGTCGGGCTTACCAGGAGATCCACGCGACCCTCGAGGGCATGACGCAGGACGACCTCCGCGGCCGCACCGCGGCCCTCGCCGACTCGTACCTCGCGCAGGGCGTCACCTTCGACTTCGCCGGCGAGGAGCGACCGTTCCCCCTCGACGCGGTGCCCCGCGTGATCGAGCACGACGAGTGGCTGGACGTCGAGAAGGGCGTGAAGCAGCGGGTCAAGGCGCTGGAGGCTTTCCTCGCCGACGTCTACGGGCCGCAGCGGGCCGTCGCCGACGGGGTGATCCCCGCGGGGCTCATCACGAGCTCGAGCCACTTCCACCGCCAGGCCGCGGGCATCGACCCGGCGAACGGCGTGCGCATCCAGGTCAGCGGCATCGACCTGATCCGTGACGAGGCCGGCGCCTGGTGCGTCCTCGAGGACAACGTCCGCGTGCCCAGCGGGGTCAGCTACGTGATCTCGAACCGCCGGGTGATGGCACAGACGCTGCCCGAGCTCTTCGTCTCGATGAAGGTGCGCCCCGTGGGCGACTATCCCGCCCGCCTCCTCGCGGCCCTCAAGAAGAGCGCGCCGTCGGGGGTCGACGAGCCGACGGTGGTCGTGCTGACCCCCGGGGTCTTCAACTCGGCGTACTACGAGCACACCCTGCTGGCCCGGCTGATGGGCGTCGAGCTCGTCGAGGGCCGCGACCTCTACTGCTCGGGCGGCCGCGTCTTCATGCGCACGACGGGCGGCCCCGAGCGGGTCGACGTGATCTACCGACGGGTCGACGACGAGTTCCTCGACCCGCTGCAGTTCCGTGCCGACTCGGTGCTCGGATCGCCCGGCCTGCTGATGGCCGCGCGCCTCGGCACCGTCACCATCGCGAACGCGGTGGGCAACGGCGTCGCCGACGACAAGCTCGTCTACACGTACCTGCCCGAGCTGATCCGGTACTACCTGGGCGAGGAGGCGCTGCTGCCGAACGTGCGGACCTGGCGCCTCGAGGATCCCGGCGCCCTCGAGGAGGTGCTCGACCGCCTCGACGAGCTCGTGGTCAAGCCGGTCGACGGCTCCGGCGGCAAGGGCCTCGTCGTGGGGCCGGCCGCGAGCCGACGCGAGCTCGACGAGCTCCGCACCCGCCTGCAGCAGGACCCGCGCGGCTGGATCGCTCAGCCCGTCGTGCAGCTGAGCACCATCCCCACCCTCGTCGACGACGGCCTGCAGCCCCGCCACGCCGACCTCCGGCCCTTCGCCGTGCACGACGGCGACGACGTCTGGGTGCTGCCGGGCGGGCTGACGCGCGTGGCCCTGCCCGCGGGCCAGCTCGTCGTGAACAGCAGCCAGGGAGGCGGGTCGAAGGACACCTGGATCGTCGGCGGCGACGTGGCGGCCTGGGCAGGCCACGACGTGAGCGCCCTCATCGCGGAGCAGACGACGCCGACGCAGTCGATCCCGGTGATCACGCCGGAAGCGGCGGCTGCGGCAGCCGCCGCGGCGGACCACACGCCCGACCACGCCCCGCAGGACGACCCCCGCAACGACCAGCAGGCCCAGCAGCAGCAACAACGGGTCGACGACGGACCCGCCACCACGACCGAAGGACGACCATGCTGAGCCGCATCGCCGAGAGCCTCTTCTGGATCGGCCGGTACATCGAGCGGTCCGACGGGACGGCGCGCATCCTCGACGTGCACCTGCAGCTGCTGCTCGAGGACCCGTGGATCGACGAGGACACCGCCTGCCGCAGCCTCCTCTCGGTGATGGGCAGCGAGGCGGCCTCCGACGTGGCTCTCACCCGCGGCGACGTGCTCGCGCGGCTGGCCGTCGACCGGCACGACCCGGCCTCGATCGCGTACTCGCTCGGCGCCGCCCGCGAGAACGCGCGGCGGGCCCGCGAGATCGTCTCGACCGAGCTGTGGGAGTGCCTCAACACGACCCGCGCCCGCATGCCGCGCAAGGTCGCGGGCGACAAGGTTCACGAGTTCTTCGCCTGGGTGCGGGAGCGCAGCGCGCTCGCCGTCGGCATCATCGAGAGCGCCACGAGCCGCGACGAGGTGTGGCAGTTCTTCACCCTGGGCCGCTCGATCGAGCGAGCCGACATGACGGCGCGGCTGCTCGCCACGCGCACGCTGACCGAGGCGTCGGGGCCGTCGTGGACGACGATCCTCCGCTCGTGCGGCGCCTACGAGGCCTACCTGCGCACCTACCGGGGCGTGCCGAGCGCCCGCAACGCGGCGGAGTTCCTGCTGCTCGACCGGTTGTTCCCGCGCAGCGTGATGTTCGCGGTCAGCCGCGCCGAGGCGTGCCTCCGCGAGGTCGAGCCGTCGAACGGGCGGGTGATCGCGACCGACGGGGGAGTGCGGATCCTCGGGCAGATGCGCAGCGAGCTCGAGTTCCGGCCGATCGGCGACATCCTCGACGACCTCCCGGCCCAGATGGACGCCGTCCAGGCGGCGACGAGCGCCGCCTCCGAGGCGATCAGGCAGCGGTACTTCCCGACCAGCGCGGCCCCGACCTGGGTCGGTGAGCGATCGTGAGCCGGCTGCGGATCCGCCACCACACCGGCTTCTCGTACGCCGGCGAGGCCGTCGCGAGCTACAACGAGGCGCGCATGCTGCCGGCGCACGCCGAAGGGCAGTTCGTCCTCTCGTCGCACCTCCGCATCGACCCCGCCGCGGGCACCCACGAGTACGTCGACTACTGGGGCACCCGGGTGTCGGCGTTCGAGGTGCTGCTGCCGCACCGGCAGCTGTCGCTGACGGCGACGTCGACCGTCGAGCTGCGGCCGGTGCTGCACCCCGAGACGACGACGGGCTGGGACGACCTCGCCCGCGTCGCCGGCGCCACCGCCCAGTTCGTCGAGCACCTCGAGCAGACGCCGCTGACGGCGCCGCCGGCCGACCTGGTCGACCTGGCACTCGAGGCGAAGGGGGCGTCGACCTCGCCCTGCTCGACCGCGATGGAGATCTGCCAGAGGGTAGGAGGCGCGGTCCGGTACCTGCCGGGCGTCACCAACGTGAAGACGACGGCCGCCGAGAGCTGGGCCGCCCGGGCCGGGGTCTGCCAGGACATCGCGCACGTGACCGTGGGGGCGCTCCGCGCGGCGGGGATCCCGGCGCGGTACGTCAGCGGCTACCTGCACCCGCGGCCGTCGGCCGAGCTGCGCGAGACGGTCACGGGCGAGTCGCATGCCTGGATCGAGTGGTTCTGCGGCGCCTGGCACGGCTACGACCCCACGAACCTGATCGACATCGGCGACCGGCACGTGGTCGTCGGCCACGGCCGGGACTACCGCGACGTGCCGCCGCTGCGCGGGGTCTACGCGGGGTCGGGCGCGTCGTCGCTGTTCGTGACCGTGGAGATCACGCGCGAGGCGTAGCCGGCTCAGCAGCGAGCGAACGAGTACCCGGGGTCGTCGGCCGGCACCAGGTCGCGGTCGCGCACGACCGTGCTGCGCGGGGTCGACTCCCGCGAGCAGAGCCCCTCGACCGTGTCGCGGAGGTCGTCCATGTACTCGATCGCGAGCACGCCGTCGCCGTACACGTCCGTGAAGGCCCCGCACTCGGAGTACAGGTCGCACTCCTCGACGACGGCGAAGTCGAAGCCGATCTCGTCACGGCCGCGCGCCTCCAGCTCTGCGGTGTTCTTCTGGCCGGCGGCGAGGCCTGCCTGGTGGGTGCGCGCGACGAGCAGCGTCGCGAAGGCGACCGCGTCGTCGAGGTCGAGTGCGCCGTCGGAGCGGCTGTACGAGTCGAGGTTGTCGAACTCGACCGCGTCGAAGCCGGCCGCCGCGCAGCCGTCGATGACCGGCGCCTGCAGCTCGGCCAGCGCCTCCCTGGCCTCGGCTGTGGAGGTGTCGAAGAGGTGCTCGTCCGGCCAGCCGGGGTCGACGAGCAGCCCGCCGGAGGCGTCGTGCAGCAGCAGGGACTCTGGCCAGACCGCGCCGGGCTGCGTCTGGAACCCGTTCACGTAGCAGATGTCGAACCCTGCGCCGGCGGGCTCGTCGGTGCTGTCGCGGGCGACGACCGTCACGCCGTCGGGCACGGGGGAGGCACCGCCGAGCTGGTAGTCGAAGCCGGCTCCGGCGGGCCAGAGGTCGGCGTCGGAGGCGCGTGCCGGGCCGGCAGCACCGGTCGCCCCCGCGGTCGCGGCGCCTGCACCGGCTGCGGCGCCTGCTCCGCTCGTCGTCGCCGGCGTCGTGGCCGAGCAGCCGGCGAGCCCGACCACGAGCGCCGTCGCGGCGGCGACTGTCGCGACCACGGCCGCGGCTCCGGCGGCACGGCCCGACCGCTCGCGCGGGGAAGTCCGTCGACGTTCGTCCATGCCGCGAGCCTAGGTCAGCCCGGTCGGACGCCGGACGCCTCGGCGCGTCGGCGATGGATGCCCCATTCGGGACGAGATGCCACGGGGCCCGCCGCCATGTCGTCCCGTTCCCGTCATCTCAGAGCCGAGGGGCGACGGGCTCGATGTCGCCGGGGGTCACCGCCGTACCGACGGGCACGGCTTCGTCGCGAGCTGCGGCGGGGGCGCTCACCACGTCGGGGACGCCTGAGCCAGCGGCGGTCGACCGAGCAGTGGTGCCCCGCCCGCCGGTCGTCGAGCGGACCGCCGCGACCGACCGCGCCACGGCGGCCGCGACCGACGTGGTCGCCGCGCGCTGCGCCGTCGAGGCGTGCTGCCCCGCACGACGCGTCGCGGCACCGGCGGCTCGTCGGGCCGTCGCCGCGTGGCGGTGTGCGGCGGTCCGGGCCGCGGACAGCGAGGCGGGGCCGCCGACGGAGGCGGCGGCCGTGCGAGCAGGCACGACGGACGTCGTGACCGGCGACGCCGACCCGGGCACCGCCTCCTGCGCGGGGGTCACGACGGTCGGGGGAGGCGGCGACGAGGTGGGGGAGAGCGCGGGGGCGAGGCGGTCAGCGGGTGCGGCCGTCGACGGGGCCGACGAGCCCTCCGCGGGCAGCCGTCCGAGCAGGCGGTCGGCCAGAGCGACGAGCAGCACGACCACGCCGCCGACGACGAGCGCGGACGCCAGCAGAAGGAACGAGACCGCGACGTAGTCGTAGGCGCCGTCGACGGCGCGGGCGTCCGCTGCCAGGCCGAGCGCGCCTCCGGCGACGACGGCGGCGAGAGCCGCTGCCGCGCACCGCGCTGTCCTGCCCATGTCCGGACCTTCCACGACGGGACGCCGCGGGGCCGGATCAGACCCGAGGACTCGTCATGGGCGGACTGTACGCCGGGCGGCCCGACCGTGGTAGCCCCTTGCGCTCAGCGGCCACGCGTTCACGACGTGCGCGACGTGACCTCGTCGGCGGCCAGCACGGCGGCGGCCTCGTCGCGCCGCTCGCGCGCGGGCCTGCCGCCGTCGCCGTCGTGCTCGACGGTGAAGTGCGGCACGAGCCGCGGGGCGATCCGACGCACGACCCCGGCGTCCGAGGCCGCGGCGACCGGTGCCACGCGCCGCACCCGCAGGTGCTGTCGGCGCACGAGCCAGACGACGGCGATCCCTGCGGCGACGAAGCCGGCCGCGGCGCCGACGCCGATCGCCCAGCGGGGCCCGGCCGTGTCGGCGACCCAGCCCACGATCGGGGCGCCGAGCGGCGTGCCGCCCGTGAAGATCGCCATGTAGAGCGCCATCACACGACCGCGCATCTCGGGGGCGGTCGACAGCTGCACCGTGCTGTTGGCCGTGGTCATCAGGGTGATCGACGACAGCCCGACGGCGACCAGCACGGCGGCGAACGTCCAGTAGCTGGGCATCAGCGCGGCGACGGTGCAGGTCACCCCGAAGGAGGCGGCGGCCAGCACCAGCACGCGCATCCGCGGGCGCTCCCGTCGCGCCGAGAGCAGGGCGCCGGTCAGCGACCCCACCGCGATGCACGACGAGAGCAGGCCGAACCCGCTGGCGTCGACGCCGAACTCGACGCTCGCCATCGTCGACGTGAAGATCGGGAAGTTGAGGCCGAAGGTGCCGATCACGAAGATCATCGTGAAGACGACGAGCAGGTCGGGCCGCCCCTTCACGTAGCGGAACCCCTCCCTGATCTGTCCCTTCGCCCGCGACACAGGCGGCTTGTGCTCGAGCTGCGACACCCGGATGAACCGCAGCGACAGCAGCACCGCGGCGAACGAGGCCGCGTTGATCAGGAAGACCCAGCCGGTGCCCACGCTCGCGATCAGCACGCCGGCGACGGCCGGGCCGAGGAGGCGCGCGCCGTTGAACGAGGCCGAGTTCAGCGAGACGGCGTTCGAGAGGTGACCCGGGGGGACGAGCTCCGAGACGAAGCTCTGTCGGATCGGGGCGTCGATCGCGTTCACCGTGCCGAGCAGGAGCGCGAAGACCCACACCATCCAGAGCTGCGCGACGTCGGTGAGCACGAGCAGGCCGAGGGCCAGGCCGAGCAGGGCCATCGTGCCCTGGGTGAGCATGAGCATGCGGCGCCGGTCGAACCGGTCGGCGATGAGGCCGGTGACGGGCACGAGCAGGATGGGCGGCGCGAACTGCAGCGCCATGGTGATGCCGACCGCGGTCGCGTCGTGGTCGGTGAGGTGGGTGAGCACGAGCCAGTCCTGCGCGGTGGCCTGCATCCACGTGCCCGTGTTCGAGACGAGCGCGCCGCCGAACCAGAGCCGGTAGTTGTAGAGGCCGAGCGAGCGGAACATCGCGCTCACGACCGGGTCAGCTTCCGGAGGATCTCGGTGGCGTCGGCCAGGGTGCGGCGCTCGTCGGCGGTCAGCGCGGCCAGCCGCGGCACCAGCCACTCGTCGCGGCGGCGTCGGGTCTCGAGCACGAACGCGGCACCCGCCTCCGTCGTCTCGAGCACCACCCGGCGACGGTCGTCGTCGTCGACCCGACGGCTGACCAGGCCGGCGTCGACGAGCTTGCCGACCGTGCGGTTCATCGACGGGGGAGTGACGCCCTCGTGCTCGGTCAGGGCGCCGATGGTGAGCGGCTGCTCCTGGAAGACGTAGCCGAGGGCCGTCATCTGCGCGTCGGAGACGTCGACGTCGGCCTTCTGCTGGCGCATCCGGCGGGCGAGGCGGAGCACGGAGCCGCGCACGTCGGAGGCGAGCTGGGCGTGCGGGACGGTGCGACGTGCAGGTGCTGCAGCTGCGGGTGCGGTGGTCTCGGTCATCTCCCGCCAGCCTAATCATTTAGCTCGCCTAAGTAAACGATCTGCGTCGATGTGCGACACCTGTTGCCGTCAGGTCAATGCAGGCGTATCGTCGAGGACGGCTCATCGAGGAGTCCCACACGACACGAGGAAGAAGCGACAGCATGGGCAAGTTCAGCGGCAAGACGGCGATCGTGACCGGCGGCGGGAGCGGCATCGGCGCCGAGGTCTCGCGCCAGCTCGCGGCGGAGGGCGCGTCGGTCGTCGTGACCGACATCAACGTCGAGGCGGCACAGCGCATCGTCGACGAGATCACCTCGGCCGGCGGCACCGCTGCCCCCTTCGAGCAGAACACCGCGAAGTGGGAGCAGTCGGAGGCGGCCGTCGCGTTCGCGAAGGAGACCTACGGGGCCCTGCACCTCGCGGTCAACAACGCCGGCATCGGCGCCGCGCCGCAGACCATCGGCGACTACGACATCGCTGCCTGGGACAGGGTCCGCTCGGTCGACCTCGACGGCGTCTTCTACGGCCTCAAGTTCCAGCTGCCCGCGATGGTGGAGGCCGGCGGCGGAGCCGTCGTCAACATGGCCTCCGTGCTCGGCTCGGTCGGCATCGCGAAGAACGCGGCCTACGTCACGAGCAAGCACGCCCTGATCGGCCTGACCAAGGTCGCGGCGCTCGAGTACACGGCACAGGGCGTCCGCACCAACGCCGTGGGCCCAGGGTTCATCGACACGCCGCTCGTCCGCTCGTCGAT
The DNA here is from genome assembly GCF_004364285.1 of Frigoribacterium sp. PhB116. Taxonomy (GTDB): domain Bacteria; phylum Actinomycetota; class Actinomycetes; order Actinomycetales; family Microbacteriaceae; genus Frigoribacterium. The sequence continues at coordinate 65,071 of NZ_SOBE01000004.1, forward strand.
GTCGGCCGACGAGCTGCACGCCCTCGAGGGCCAGCACGCGTCGGGCCGCCTCGGCACCGACTCCGAGGTCGCGGCGCTCGTGCTGTTCCTCCTCAGCCCCGAGGCGTCGTTCATCTCGGGCAGCTACCACCTCGTCGACGGCGGCTACTCGGCGCACTAGCACTCGCGTTCCCGCTCTCCCGGCTGCGTGAGCGGGGTGCGGCGGGTTCCCGTCGTCCGCGGCGGGTCCGCGCTGACCCGCCGGCGGCGACGGGAACCCGCCGCACTTCCTCCCGGGCGTGCAGGAGGCGCGGGCCGGCCCCTTGAGGCCGCCCCGCACCTCCTTCGCACGCGCACGACCCCCGATCAGCTCGAGGGCGCGTCATCCGGGTCGAGGGCGGGTTCCGAACGACCCGCCCTCGACCCGGAAGACCCGCCCTCGACGTACGCAGCACTGCGCGCGGCATTGCGTGCGGCCGCTCCGGCGCGGCAGCACTGCGCACCGCCGCTTCAGCCCCGCTTCAGCGCGCCCGCGCCAGGATGGGCACGCGGGCAGGGTGCGCGCGAGGAAGGGGCGGTCGTGCGCGTGCTCGTCGTCGAGGACCAGCCGACGCTGGCCGAGGGGCTCCGCGTCGGGCTCGAGGCCGAGGGCATGGCCGTCGACGTGGCGGGCACCGGCACCGACGCGCTCTGGCGCACGCGCGAGGGCAGCTACGACGTGGTCGTCCTCGACATCATGCTGCCCGGCATGAGCGGCTACGCCGTCTGCCGGGCGATGCGCGAAGGAGGCGACTGGACGCCGGTCATCATGCTCACGGCCAAGGACGGCGAGTGGGACCAGGTCGAGGCCCTCGACACCGGTGCCGACGACTACCTCACCAAGCCGTTCTCGTTCGCGGTGCTGCTCGCCCGCCTCCGTGCGCTCGTCCGTCGCGGGGCCCGGGAGCGTCCGGTCGTGCTCGAGGCCGGCGACCTGCGGCTCGACCCGGCGTCGCGCGACGTCCGCCGGGGAGACGAGCAGATCGAGCTGACGAGCCGCGAGTTCGCCGTGCTGGAGTTCCTGATGCGCCGTGCCGGCAGCGTCGTCACGAAGCGCGAGGTGCTCGACGGCGTCTGGAACGACGACTTCGAGGGCGACCCGAACATCGTCGAGGTGTACGTCCGGCACCTCCGCAACAAGGTCGACCGGCCCTTCGGCCGCGAGTCGATCGTCACCCTGCGCGGCGCCGGCTACCGGCTGGAGGCGCGGGGTGGCTGACGACGCCGGTCGCGTCGGCCGCGGTGGTCGCCCGACCCGCCCTGGTCACCCGGCTCGCACCGGTCGCCGTGGCTCGCTGCGCCTCCGCATCACCGCGGCCGCCGTGCTCGCCGTGGCGCTCACGCTCGGCGCGTTCGCGCTCGTCTTCGCGCTGGTGCAGCAGGCCGTGCTCGCGGACGCCCCGCGCTCGGCCGCGTCCGCCGACGTCGACCGTGCCGTGGCCGCGCTCGCGGGCGGGTCGAGCCCGGCCGTCGCCGTCTCCGGCGACGCCGACGGAGCGCTCGTGGCCGTCTTCGACTCCGCGGGGCAGCTCGTCGCGACGGGCGGCGACGACGACCTCGCCGCCTCCGCGCGACAGCTCGCGGGGGCCGCCTCGGGGAGCCGGGTCTCGCTCGACGGGGACGACTTCGTCGTCGAGACCGACGGTGCCGAGTCGGTGAGCACGACCACGTCGACTCCCTCGCCGTCGTCGAGCCTGAGCGCGAGCGCAGGCCCGAGCGCGAGTCCGTCCCCCGAGCCCGAGCCGGCGGAGTCCTCGTCCGACGACGACGACGCCCTCGACGAGGACGACGCCGCCGAGGCCGCGCGCGACGCGGCCGACGACGCGAGCGACGCCGCCGAGGACGCGAGCGCAGCCGCCGCGGCTGCCGCCGCCGAGGGCGACGACGACCTCGACGTCGAGACCGTCACGACACGATGGGACGTCGTGGCCGCGCGCTCCCTCGACGAGGCGCAGGCCGCCTCCTCGGCCAGCCTGCTGACGCTCGGCGTGGCCGTCCCCGTGGCGCTGCTCGTGCTCGGCGTGACGACCTGGTTCGTGGTCGGGCGGGCGCTGCGCCCGGTCGAGTCGATGCGTCGCGAGGTCGCCGAGGTGACCGCCGCGAACCTGTCGCACCGCCTCGCCGACCCGGGCGGGGGAGACGAGGTGTCGCGGCTCGCCTCGACCCTGAACGGGATGCTCGACCGGCTTGACGCCTCCGCGACCGCGCAGCGGCGCTTCGTCGGCGACGCCTCGCACGAGCTCAAGACGCCGCTCGCGACGATCCGCCAGCACGCCGAGGTCGCGCTGCTGCACCCCGAGCGCATCGACGGGCGGGCGCTGGCCGGCACCGTCCTCGGCGAGGAGGCGCGCCTCACCTCCCTGGTGCAGGGCCTGCTGGTCCTCGCCCGCGCCGACGAGGGCGCGCTCGGCGTCGCCCGCCGCCCGGTCGACCTCGACGACCTCGTGCTGACGGAGGCGGCTCGCCTGCGGTCGGGTGCGGCGACGGGTGCGGGCGGGGGTGCGGCCTCGGGTTCGGGGTCGACCTCGGGCTCGGACGAGCGCGTCGATCGCGGTGTCTCCGTCGACGCCACGGCCGTGGGACCGGCACGGGTGCGCGGCGACGAGGGGCTGCTCGGCCAGGTCGTCCGCAACCTCGTCGCGAACGCCTCCCGGCACGCGCGCTCGGCGGTGGCCGTGGGTCTCGTCGAGACGGCCGACGGTCGCGCGGTGCTCACCGTCGACGACGACGGTGCGGGGGTCGCCACGGACGACCGCGGGCGGATCTTCGAGCGCTTCGTCCGCCTCGACGAGGCCCGCGACCGCGACGCCGGGGGCAGCGGCCTCGGCCTCGCCATCGTCGCCGAGATCGTGCGCGTGCACGGAGGCGAGGTGCGGGTCGAGACGTCGCCCCTCGGCGGCGCCCGCTTCGTGGTCGACCTGCCCGCCGACCCGGCCTGACCTGCGCCGACCTGCCTGCCCGGCCGCGCCTCCTCGTCTCGCCGCTGCAGGGACACCCCGGAGTGGACGATGCACCTCGGAACGACGGGGTGCATCGTCCACAACAGGGTGTGGCGCGCAGCGACGGGTGACAAGTGACCGGTGACGGGCGGGCGGCGACGCTCGCTGAACGTTCCTTCAGGTCGCTTCAGGGGCGCTTCAGCGCCTGCCCGAGACAGTGGGGTCATCGCTCGACAGAGCACCACCCGCCGCACCGCGGCCCCATGATCGGAGTCACCGTGAAGAACGTCCTGAAGAGCAAGAAGTCCCTCCTCGTCGCCGGCGGGATCGTCGGGATCCTCGTGCTGGGCGGCGGCGGCGTGGCCGTCGCCTCGACCCTCGACGACCGCGTCGGCGGCGCGGCGAACGACCGGGCGCAGGAGGCGGCGCTCGCCGAGACCGGCGGAGGAACCGTCACCGACGTCGACCGTCTCGACGACGGCCTGCCCGGCTACGAGGTCGACGTCGTGCTGCCCGACGGCCGCGAGAGCACCGTGCTGCTGGGCGACGACTTCAGCGTCTCCTCGTCGCGCATCGACGACGACAGCGCCGGCCGTGACGACAGCTCCGGCCGTGACGACCGCGACGGCGACGACGACTCCGGCCGCGACGGCCGCGGCGACGACGACCTCTCCGACGACTCGACGGCCACGCCCGGCTCCTCGAGCACACCCGGCTCCGGCAGCACCTCGGGCGGCGACGACGACCTCGTCGGAACCGACTTCGACCAGGCCGCCGCGGCCGCGATCGCCGCTGCCGGCGGGGGCACCGTGACCGACGCCGACCGCAGCGACGACGGCGACACCGCCTACGAGGTCGACGTGCGCCTCGACGACGGGACCGAGGTCGACGTCGACCTCGACGCCTCCTTCGGGGTGCTCCGCACCGACGTCGACGACCGCCGCTGACCTGCCCGGCGCGCTCCGCGCCTCCTCCGCACCCTCCGGACCCGCGCACGCCCCCGTGCGCGCCGGAGGGTGCGCGGCGTCGGCTCCGGGCTCCGGGCTCCGGGCTCCGGGCTCCGGGCTCCGGACTCCGTTCCTGGCTCCAGTTCCGGTTCCGGCTCCGGTTCCGGTTCCGGTTCCGGTTCCGAAAATGCCGACTGTTCGGGCCCTGCTTGGGCTGCAACACCGCGATATCCGGTGCTCGCAGCCCTTCCGGTCGGGTTCTGCAGCCCGAGTCGCCCCTGGCGCCGGGCCCGCCGGCAGGAGCCGCCCGACGATGCGAGGATGACACCGTGCCCACCTTCTCCGCCGCGCGAGGCGACCACACGTTCGTCGACGCCCACGGCGTCACCGTCCACTGGTACGTCTGGCGGGCGGCCGACCCGCGCGGCTCGGTCCAGCTGATGCACGGCGTCGGCGAGCACGCGCTCCGCTACGAGGAGCTGGCGCAGCACCTCGTCCGCGCGGGCTGGACCGTCTACGCCGACGACCACCTCGGCCACGGCGCGACCGGCCTCGGCCAGCACGGCGGCGACCACACGAAGCTCGGCCGCCTCGGCCCGTCGGGGCTGCGGGGAGCGGTGGAGGCGGTCGTCCAGTTCACGGGGATCATCCGCGACGACGCACCCGGCCTCCCCCTCGTGGCGCTCGGCCACTCCTGGGGGTCGCTGATGCTCCAGAAGATCGTCGACGAGCGGGCCTCGCTCTACGACGCCGTCGTGCTCAGCGGGACCGCGTACCGGGTGCCCGGCAGCATGAACGGCGGCGATCTCAACGCCCGGCACGCGCACCTCGGCACGACCGGCTTCGAGTGGCTGAGCCGCGACCCGGCGGTCGCGGCCGAGATGGCGGCCGACCCGCTCGCCGTCGACGCGAAGGTCGCGACCCTGTTCGGCTGGCGTGACGCGCTGCGGCTGCTCGGGCGCCCGGCCAAGCAGCTCGACCGCGACGTGCCGCTGCTGATCCTCGTCGGGGGCGACGACCCGCTCGGCGGCGAGGAGAGCGCCCGCAAGCTCGCCGAGGCCTACGTGTCGAGGAGCGGCCTCACGGACGTCGAGCTCGTCGTGTACGACGGCGCCCGGCACGAGGTCTTCAAGGAGACGAACCGGGCCCAGGTCTTCGCCGACCTCGTCGCGTGGCTCGACGCGCGCCTCCCGCGCCCCTGACCCTGACCTCTCTCAAATTTGAGAGTCATCCGTCCCTCAACGGCCCGTGAGCCCTGGAGGCGCGGCGTGCAAGCACGGATCTCTCTCGCGTTGCGACGCGACCGCCGACGGTCACCATCGACCGCAGACCGTGCAGGCATAGGCTGCAGCCATGCACGGTGAGTACAAGGTCCCTGGCGGCAAGCTCGTGGTGGTCGACCTGGAGGTGCGCGAGGGCCGCATCGCCGAGTTCCGGCTCGCGGGCGACTTCTTCCTCGAGCCCGACACGGCGCTCGACGCCATCGACCGTGCCGTGAACGGCCTGCCGGTCGAGTCCGATGCGGCGTCGATCGCCGCCGCGATCAAGGCGGGCCTCCCCGACGACGCGGTCCTGCTCGGCTTCTCGCCCGACGCGGTCGCGACGGCCATCCGCCGCAGCCTCTCGAAGGCGACCGACTGGCGCGACCACGACTGGCAGATCATCCACGACGCGCCCGTCTCGCCGAACATGCACCTCGCCCTCGACCAGGTCCTGACCGAGGAGGTGGGGGCCGGCCGCCGCCAGCCCACCCTCCGCTTCTGGGAGTGGGACCAGCCCGCCGTCGTCATCGGCAGCTTCCAGTCGCTCCGCAACGAGGTCGACCTCGACGCGGCCGCCGAGCACGGCTTCGAGGTCGTGCGGCGCATCAGCGGAGGCGGCGCCATGTTCATGGACGCCCAGTCGATCGTCACCTACTCGCTCTACGCCCCCGGCGAGCTCGTGCAGGGCATGAGCTTCGCCGACAGCTACGCCTACCTCGACGAGTGGGTCATCACGGCCCTGAAGTCGCTCGGCATCGACGCGTTCTACCAGCCGCTGAACGACATCACGAGCGCGAAGGGCAAGATCGGCGGGGCCGCCCAGAAGCGTCTCGGCAACGGAGCCCTGCTGCACCACGCCACGATGTCGTACGACATGGACGGCGAGAAGATGGTGAAGGTGCTGCGCATCGGCCGCGAGAAGATGAGCGACAAGGGCACCACCAGCGCGGCCAAGCGCGTCGACCCGCTGCGCAGCCAGACCGGGCTGCCGCGCGCCGAGATCATCGAGCGCATGAAGCAGACCTTCACCGGCCTCTACGGCGCCGAGGTAGGCCACGTCACCGACGACGAGCTCCGGGCGGCCGAGCAGCTCGTCACCACGAAGTTCGCGACGCCGGAGTGGCTCCGCCGCGTCCCCTGACCCGAGGAGGCGCGGGCCCGGTCGCCGAGTTCGGTCGCCGGACTGCCGGGCTCGGCCCGAGCCAGCAGATGCCCGAGTGGTCAGCACCTGTCCTTCCCGCGCACGGGAAGGACAGGTGCTGACCACTCGATGTGACGCGCGGGCGTCATGGGTCGGTGCAGCCCGAGCCCGAGCCCGAGGTCGGGCTCGATCCCGAGGTCGGGTCCGGGTCCGTGCCCGAGGCCAGGACCTAGCGGGTCAGGAGCTCCTGGTAGTCGACGTGCTCGTCGACCCAGTCGACGACGAACGGGCACATCGGCACGACGCGCAGCGAGGTCTCGGAGCGGACGTCGTCGAGCGCGCCCTGCACCAGCTGTGCCCCGAGGCCCGCACCGCGGCGGGCGGGCTCGATCTCGGTGTGCGTGAAGCGGATCTCGTCGCCGACGACGTCGTAGGCGGCGAGGCCGATCGTGCTGCCGTCCTCGACGAGGACGTACTGGGCCTGCTCGGGGCGGTTCTCGACTGCTGTGCTCATCCCGACACGGTACGCCGGGTGGCTCGGGGGCTGTCCCCCGGTGCGAGAGGATGGCGACCATGCCCGTCGACTGGACCCGCGCCTCCTCGAGTCTCGTGGTCCACGGCGACAACCTCGACGCGACCGCGACGCTGCCCGACGGCGCGTTCACGGTCGTCTACCTCGATCCGCCCTTCAACACGGGCCGACCCCAGACGCGCCGCTCGACGACGTCGGTGCGCAGCGTGCCCGACTCGGTGACCGCCGTGACGGGCTTCAAGGGGCTCGGCTACGAGCGGATCCGCGGCGACCTGATGCGCTACGACGACCGCTTCGACGACTACTGGTCGTTCCTCGAGCCGCGGCTCGCCGAGGCGTGGCGGCTGCTCGCCGACGACGGCACGCTCTACCTGCACCTCGACTACCGCGAGGCGCACTACGCCAAGGTGCTGCTCGACGCCCTGTTCGGCCGCGACTCGTTCCTCAACGAGATCATCTGGGCCTACGACTACGGCGCCAAGAGCCGCAACCGCTGGCCGACGAAGCACGACACGATCCTCGTCTACGTGAAGAGCCCGAAGGGGTACTTCTTCGACTCGGAGACCGTCGATCGCGAGCCCTACATGGCTCCCGGCTTGGTGACGCCCGAGAAGGTCGCGCGCGGCAAGCTGCCGACCGATGTCTGGTGGCACACGATCGTGTCGCCGACGGGACGCGAGAAGACCGGCTACCCGACGCAGAAGCCCGAGGGGGTGCTGCGGCGCATGGTGCAGGCGTCGTCGCGCGAGGGCGACTGGGTGCTCGACTTCTTCGCCGGCAGCGGCACGCTCGGCGCGGTGGCCGAGGCGCTGGGGCGTCGCTACGTGCTGGTCGACAGCAACGAGGAGGCGGTGGCCGTGATGCGCAGACGCCTCCCGGACGCGACGTTCGTCGTCGCCGAGCCGCCCCGGGCCTCCTCGGCCAGCTAGGCGGTTGCTGCGGGGGCAGGGAGGCGGCCCTCGAGCTCGGCGAGTGCCTCAGCCTCTGCCTCGGCGCGCGCCTCGGCGAGGGCGATCTCGGCGAGGGCGTGGTCGTCGACGTCGACGGCGGCCGTCATGGCCTCGAGGAACGACACGACCGCTGCGGTCTCGTCGGGCGAGAGGCCCTGGGCCGCGGTGATCATGCGGCCGTGCATGCCGGAGAGAGTGTCGGTGACCTCGGCGTGCGTGCCCTCGGTGGCCCGCAGCAGGACGCCGCGCTTGTCGGTGGGGTGGGGCAGGCGCTCGACGTGGCCGCTCGCGACGAGCCGGTTGATGAGCACCGACGTGGACGCGGAGGTGATGGCGAGGTGCTCGGCCAGCACCTTGGCGCTGACGGGCTCGTGCTTGCGGCCGGCCCGGACGAGGAACCGCAGCGCGGCGAGGTCGGTCTCGTTCATCTTCATGCTGTCGCGGGTGCGACGACGCATGTCCGACTCGGCGGCTCGGTAGCGGCGCAGGGCGTTCAGCACGGCGACTCCGCGCTCGCTGGCGCTGGAGCCGTACCAGTACCCCGTCGCGTCGTAGTTACGCCGGGTCGGCTCGGGAGGCATGCTAGAGAGTGTAGCTAAGCCGATCAGGGATTCCCATGCTGCGGGAGGGGTTCCCAGTCACTTCATGGCGGGTGCGACGGACCCGGGTCAGGCGGATCGGTCCGAGAACGGCCCGCCTGACCCGGGGCGGTCCGAGGACGGCCCGCCCGACGCGGGTCGCTCCGCCGACGGCCCGTCGCTCTCGACGACCGGGACGCTGCCCGTCGTCGGCGCGACCAGCGCGCCCGACGCGGCCGCCGCCTCCTGCGCTGCCAGCTCGGCCGCGAGCCGGTCGTCGTTCGCCTCGTCGATGGCCGACTTCTGCCGCAGCGGCGTCGCCTTGAGGAAGAAGCTGAGCACGAAGGCGACCAGCACGATGCCGAGCGCGACCCAGAACACGGTGACGGTCGCCTGCGCGAACCCGTCGAGGAACGGCGCCGCCAGTCGGCTGTCGGCCGTGGTGAGGAACGACGTGTTGCCGTTCAGCGCCCCGCCGACCTGCGACGAGTCGCCGTTCTGTGCCGCCTGGTAGAGGCCGAGGATGCTCGCGTTCGCGCTGTCGGCGGTGACGTTCGGGTCGGCCAGTGCCGCCTGGGCGTCGCGCTGCAGGGCAGGGTCGGCGAACGCCGCGGCGATCGTCTGCGGGATCCGCGAGAAGAGCACCGAGAACAGCACGGCGGTGCCGAGCGTGCCGCCGATCTGGCGGAAGAACGTCGACGCCGAGGTGGCCACGCCGATGTCGCGCGGGCCGACCGAGTTCTGCGACGCGATGGTGAGCGTCTGCATCAGCTGCCCGAGGCCGAGGCCGATCAGCAGCATGCCGATCATCATGAACCAGTAGGGCTTGTCGTACGAGAGGTTCGTGAACCAGAAGAAGCCGAGCGACATGAACGCGGTGCCCGTGATCGGGAAGATGCGGTAGCGGCCGGTCCGCGAGATGAGCTGGCCCGAGACGATCGACGAGATCATCAGCCCGGCGATCATCGGCAGCATCTGGAAGCCGCTCTCGGTCGGCGTCGAGCCGAGCACCAGCTGCAGGTAGAGCGGCACGGTCAGCAGCGCGCCGAACATGCCGAAGCCGACCAGCACGCCGAGCACGGTCGCCATCGAGAAGGTGGCGTTGCGGAACAGCTTCAGCGGGATGAGCGCGTCGTCGCCCATCGCCCGCTCGACCATGACGAACGAGACGATGCCGATCGCGCCGATCACGTAGCAGGCGAAGGCGCCGGGCGACGACCAGCCCCACTCGCGGCCCTGCTCGGCGACGAGCAGCAGGGGCACGGCGGCGACGATGACCGAGGCCGCGCCCCACCAGTCGATGCGGACGTTCTCGCGACGCACCTGGCCGGGGATGTGCAGGAACCGCACGACGATCGCCAACGCGACGACGCCGATCGGCAGGTTGACGAGGAACACCCAGCGCCAGCCGGTGACGAACAGGATCTGGTCGGCGCCCGCGAAGAGCCCGCCCACCAGCGGGCCGATCACGCTCGAGATGCCGAACACGGCGAGGAAGTAGCCCTGGTACTTGGCGCGTTCGCGCGGAGCGAGGATGTCGCCCATGATCGTCAGCGGCAGCGCCATCAGGCCGCCGGCGCCCATGCCCTGCACGGCACGGAACAGCGCGAGCTGGTACATGCTCGTCGAGAAGCCGGCCAGCAGCGAGCCCAGCAGGAAGATCGAGATCGCGATGAGGAACAGCGGCCGACGCCCGAAGATGTCGGACAGCTTGCCGTAGATCGGCGTCGAGATCGTCGAGACGATCAGGTATGCGGTGGTCACCCACGCCTGCAGGCTCAGCCCGTCGAGGTCGTCGGCGATGGTCCGCATCGACGTGCCGACGATCGTCTGGTCGAGCGCCGACAGGAACATGCCCGCCATCAGGCCGAAGATCACGAAGAGGATCTGGCGGTGGGTCATCAGCCCCTGTCGCTCCGCGGGTGCCGAGGAGGCGGTGGTCGCAGGGGAGGAGGAGGCGGTGGTTCTCGACATGGCGCGGCGTCCTTCGGAGGGAACGAGGTGGTGGGGCTGCGGAGCAGGGCGGGGGCTGCTGGACCGGGCGTGGGCTGCGGAACGGGAGGAGCGAGGCGGCGACGCTGCAGCCGAGGGAGGCGCACCGAACGTGCGCAGACCGCAAAAGTACTGCACCGGCACGGCTTCCACCAGACGTGGCGGCGAGCCTGGGGACGCAGCGGGCCGAGCGGCTGCCGGGGGAGGAGCCGTAGCCTGGTGCGATGCCGTCCTCCCGCCGTCGCCGACCGTCGCATCACCGCTCGTCGGCGTCGGCCCCGCTGGCCGGGCTCGCGCTGGCCCTGGTGACGGCTGCGCTCGCGGGATGCACCTCGGGTGCCGCGCCGGACGCGAGCACGAGTGCGAGGCCGAGCGCGCCTCCTTCGTCGTCTGTTCCCGCCGCGACCGCCGAGCCCTCCGAGGAGCCTGCCCCCGTGACCAGCCCCGCCGAGCCCCCGACGCCCGCCGCGCCCGCCTTCGACAAGTCGGCGATGTCGATCGACGACCCCGCGAGCCTCTGGGTCGTGAGCGACAAGCTGAGGCCGCTGAGCCCGATCGACTACGTGCCGAGCGACCTCGTCACGATCGACGTGGCGTCGCAGAACCCTCCCGTGTTCCGTCGCGAGGCCGGCGACGCCCTGCTCGCGCTGTTCGCTGCGGGGGAGGCGGAGGGGGCCGGACAGTTCCAGGTGCAGAGCGCGTACCGGTCGTACGCCACGCAGGTGAGCGTCTACCAGGGCTGGGTCGACCGGCTCGGCCAGGCGCAGGCGGACATCCAGAGCGCTCGCCCCGGGCACAGCGAGCACCAGACGGGCCTCGTCGCCGACATCAGCCCGATCCCGCTGAGCTGCGCCCTGCAGGCCTGCTTCGGCGACACCGCCCAGGGGCAGTGGCTCGCCGCCAACGCGTGGCGCTACGGCTGGCTGCTGCGCTACCCGGCCGACAAGACGGCCGTCACGGGGTTCACCTACGAGCCGTGGCACTTCCGCTACGTGGGGGTGCCGCTCGCGACCGAGCTGCACACGACCGGCGTGACGACGCTCGAGGAGTTCTTCGGGCTGCCGGCCGCGCCGACCTACGCCGGCTGAGCCGCCGCCGCCGCCGCGCAGAACCTCCGCAAAACGGACGACTCGCCGCGGGGCCCCGCGTCAAGTCGTCCCTTTCGCGTCGCAACGCCCGCGGCAGGCCGGTCGGCCTGCCGCGGGCGGCGGGGCTGGCTAGGCGCCGAGCGCCGCGTCGACGATCTGCTTGGCCTCGGCCTGCACTCGCTTGAGGTGCTCGGGGCCCTCGAACGACTCGGCGTAGATCTTGTAGACGTCCTCGGTGCCGCTCGGGCGGGCCGCGAACCACGCCTTGTCGGTGACCACCTTGAGGCCGCCGACCGCAGCCCCGTTGCCCGGCGCCTCCGCCAGCTTGGCCGTGATGGGGTCGCCGGCGAGCTCGGTCGCCGTGATGTCGTCGCCGCTCAGCTTGCCGAGGCGTGCCTTCTGCTCCTTGCTGGCGGCGGCGTCGACGCGCTCGTAGACGGGGTCGCCGAACTCCTCGGTCAGCTCTGCGTAGAGCTGCGAGGGGGTCTTGCCGGTGACGGCGATGATCTCGCTGGCGAGCAGCGCGAGCAGGATGCCGTCCTTGTCGGTCGTCCAGACCGTGCCGTCCTTGCGCAGGAACGACGCCCCCGCGCTCTCCTCGCCGCCGAAGGCGACCGAGCCGTCGACCAGGCCGGGCACGAACCACTTGAAGCCGACCGGCACCTCCCACAGGCGACGGCCGTGCTTCTCGGCGACCCGGTCGATGATGCTCGACGACACGAGCGTCTTGCCGATGGCGGCGTCGTCGCGCCACTGCGGGCGGTGCGTGTAGAGGTAGTCGATGGCGACCGCGAGGTAGTGGTTGGGGTTCATCAGGCCGCCGTCGGGCGTGACGATGCCGTGGCGGTCGGCGTCGGCGTCGTTGCCCGTGAGCACGTCGAACTCGTCCTTGCGGTGCACGACGCTGGCCATCGCGGAGGCGCTCGACGGGTCCATCCGGATCTTGCCGTCCCAGTCGAGCGTCATGAAGCGCCAGGTCGGGTCGACGCCGGGGTTCGTGACCGTCAGGTCGAGGCCGTAGACGTCGCGGATGGCGCCCCAGTACTCGACGCTCGCGCCGCCCAGGGGGTCGGCGCCGATCTTCACGCCGGCCGCCTTGATGGCGTCGATGTCGATGACGTTGATCAGGTCGCCCACGTAGCCGCGCAGGAAGTCGTGCCGCCCGGCGCTGCCGTCGGCCTTGACGACGTCGACGTTGCCCGCGGCGATGATCTCGTTCGCGCGGTTCGCGATCCACGACGTGGCGTCGCTGTCGGCAGGCCCGCCGTGCGGAGGGTTGTACTTGAAGCCGCCGTCGCGGGGCGGGTTGTGGCTGGGGGTGACGACGATGCCGTCGGCCTTCTCGGTGTTGGCCGGGTCGGCGTTGTGCACGAGGATCGCGTGGCTCAGCGCGGGCGTCGGCACGTAGCCGCCGTCGGCGTCGGCGAGCACGTGCACGCCGTTGCCGACGAGCACCTCGATCGCCGTGCGCTCGGCGGGGGCGCTGAGCATGTGGGTGTCGCGCCCGATGAAGAGGGGGCCGGTGATGCCCTGGCCGGCGCGGTACTCGACGATCGCCTGCGTGATCGCGGCGATGTGCGTCTCGTTGAAGGCGGTGTCGAGCGACGAGCCGCGGTGGCCCGAGGTGCCGAAGACGACCTTCTGCTCGGGCACCGACACGTCGGGGACCAGCGAGTAGTAGGCGTCGACGAGCTCACCGGTGTCGATGAGGTCGCTGTCGAGTGCGGGGGTGCCTGCGCGATCGGTCATGCGCTCATCCTGGCACCAGCCGCCGACCTCCGTCGCTGCCCGGCCACGGCGCTCAGCAGGCTCTCGGACATCAGCAGGCCCTCGGACGTCAGCAGGCCCTAGGTCGTCAGTAGGCTCTCCGTCATGCCGACCCCCGCCTCCTCGTCGACCTACAGCTACCTCGGCCCGGCCGGCACCTTCACGGAGGCGGCCCTCAAGCAGGTGCCCGAGGCCGCGGGCGCCGAGTGGCGCAGCGTGAACAACGTGGGCGAGGCGCTCGCCGACGTCGTGTCGGGCCGCAGCGTCGCCGCCATGATCGCGATCGAGAACAGCGTCGAGGGCGGCGTCTCGGCCACCCAGGACGCCCTGGCCACCGTGCCCGGCCTCCGCATCGTCGGCGAGTACCTGGTCGCGGTCGACTTCGTGCTCGTCGCGCGTCCGGGCACCCGCCTCGAGGAGGTGCGGGTCGTCAACGCGCACCCGGTCGCCTACGCGCAGACCCACCTCTGGCTCGAGGCGAACCTGCCGGGGCACGGGCACCTGCCGGCGACCTCGAACGTCGCCGCGGCGGCCGACCTGCTGTCGACGCCGGCCGGCGCAGGCCGCGCGGACGCCGCGGTGGCCCCGCCCACGATCACCGAGCACCACGACGTCGAGGTGCTGGCCCGCGAGATCGGCGACAACCGCAACGCCGTGACTCGCTTCGTGCTCGTCAGCCGCACCGTCCCGGTGCCTCCCGCGACGGGCGCCGACAAGACGAGCATCATCGTCGAGCTGCCCGAGGACGGCGCGGGCGCGCTCGTCGACATGCTCGAGCAGTTCGCGACCCGGGGCATCAACCTCAGCCTGATCCAGTCGCGGCCGATCGGCGACGCCCTCGGCCGGTACCGCTTCGTGATCGACCTCGAGGGGCACGTGCTCGACGAGCGCGTGGCCGACGCGCTGCTCGGGCTCAAGCGGTTCAGCCCCAACGTGATGTTCCTCGGGTCGTACCCCCGGGCCGACGCCCGCCCGGTCGTCGTCGTGCCGCGCTACGACGACGACGCGTTCGTCGACGCGCGCGACTGGCTCCGCGGGCTGGTCTCGGGAGTCTGAGCCGCACCTCCTCGGCACGAGCGCGCCTCTCCGTCGTGCCTGACGGTTGGGAGCGGAGGAGGCGCGGGTCGTCAGGCCGGGACGCGCACGGTCAGGGCCCCGGGGTCGACCCACGTCTTGATGGCGACGGCCTTGCCGACCGAGTCGCCGTCCATCTCGAAGTCCTGCGGCTCGTCGAGGCGCACGACGATCTCGCGCCCCTTCGAGTAGCGGACCGTGCGCACCTCGCGGCTGTGCGCCATGATCTTGCGTCCGACGGAGCTGCGACGCAGCACTCCGTTCTCCCACACGATCTTGACCCAGATCTGCACCCAGCCGAAGAAGCCGTCGGGGCGCAGGGCGACGATGTCGAAGACGCCGTCGTCGACCGCGGCGTCGGGCAACAGCATAATGTTGCCGGGCAGCAGCCCGCAGTTGCCGACGAGCACCGTGTGGGCACGCATCGTCTTGCGGCCCTGGCCGTCGAGGTCGTACCGGATGACCATGCTGTTGTCGTCGCGGAGCGAGCGCGCGATGGCGTCGACGTAGGCGAGCCAGCCGACGCGGGCCTTGAGCTTCGGGTTGGTGTTGGCGAGCATCTTGGCGTCGAGGCCGATGCCGGCCATGACGACGAACGCGAAGCGCTCCCGCTCGCCGTTCTCGCGCTCGACGTCGACGAGCCCGAGGTCGATGGCGCGGTCGCGGCCGGAGAACGCGGTGGCGACGGAGCCGTCGAGGTGGTCGAGGTCGAGGTTCAGGTTGCGGGCCAGCAGGTTGCCCGTGCCGCTCGGCAGCAGGGCGATGGCGGCGTGCGAGCCCCGGAGCGCCTCGGCCACGGCGCGGACCGTGCCGTCGCCGCCGGCCGCGATGACGACGTCGGCGCCCTCGGCCACGGCCGTCGCGGTGATGCCGCCGCCGGGATCCTCGACGCTGGTCTCGTAGAAGCGGGTCGGCCCCCAGCCGGCCTCGGCCTCGTGGCGCAGCACGGCCGCGCGGACCCTCGCGATGTCGACCTTGATGGGGTTGTAGACGACGGCAGCCGTCTTCTGGACCGTCGCGGCGGCGGGCGCCGAGGAGGACTCGGCGGGCGAGGCGGCGGGGGAGGTCGTCATCCGCCCACCGTAACGGGCGGGCACGACGCGAGGCCTGCCTCCTGCGCCGCCTGGGGAAGGATGCGCGGTCCGCACCTGCGCCTGGGGAGAGCGCCGAGCGTCAGGGGGCGTCCATAAGATGGACCCGTGATCGATCCCCAGCTGCTGCGCGATGCCCCCGACGTGATCAAGACGAGCCAGCGGGCCCGAGGTGAGTCGGAGTCGCTGGTCGACGACGCGGTCGCCGCCGACGCCGCCCGTCGCTCGGCCATCGCCTCGTTCGAGGAGCTGCGGGCCGAGCAGAACGCGTTCGGCAAGACCGTCGCCAAGGCGCCGAAAGAGGAGAAGGCCGGTCTCGTCGCGCAGGCCCAGCAGCTGGCCGCCAAGGTGAAGGAGGCGCAGGCCGCGTCGACCGAGGCCGACACCGCCTTCGACAAGGCCGTCCGGTCGCTCGGCAACGTCGTCGTCGACGGCGTGCCCGCCGGCGGGGAGGAGAACTTCGCGACGCTCCGCGAGGTCGGCACCCGCCCCTCCTTCGACTTCGAGCCCCTCGACCACGCCGACCTCGGCGAGAAGCTCGGCGCGATCGACATCAAGCGCGGCACGAAGGTGTCGGGCTCGCGCTTCTACTTCCTGCGCGGCATCGGCGCCCGCCTCGAGCTCGCGCTGATGAACATGGCGCTCGACAGGGCGATCGAGAACGACTTCACGCCGCTGATCACGCCGACGCTGGTGCGGCCCGAGATCATGGCGGGCACCGGGTTCCTCGGCTCGCACTCCGACGAGGTCTACCACCTGCCCGCCGACGACCTCTACCTGACGGGCACGAGCGAGGTGGCCCTCGCCGGGTACCACTCGGACGAGATCCTCGACGTGACGGCCGGGCCCATCCGCTACGCCGGCTGGTCGACCTGCTACCGACGTGAGGCGGGCGCCGCCGGCAAGGACAACCGCGGCATCCTCCGCGTGCACCAGTTCAACAAGCTCGAGATGTTCAGCTACGTGCACCCCGACCAGGCCGAGCAGGAGCACGACGCGCTCGTCGCCCTGCAGGAGTCGATGATGCAGGCGCTCGGCCTCAACTACCGCGTGATCGACGTGGCCGCGGGCGACCTCGGCTCGAGCGCGGCGCGCAAGTTCGACATCGAGGCCTGGGTGCCGACGCAGGGCACCTACCGCGAGCTCAGCAGCACCTCGAACTGCACCACGTTCCAGGCTCGTCGCCTCGACACCCGCTACCGCACCGAGAGCGGCAAGACGGCGCCCGTCGCGACGCTGAACGGCACGCTCGCGACCACGCGCTGGCTGGTGGCGATCCTCGAGACGCACCAGCAGGCAGACGGCTCGGTCGTCGTGCCCGAGGCGCTGCGTCCGTGGCTCGGCGGCCTCGAGGTCATCGAGCCGGTCGCGTGAGCGCCGACGACATGACGACGGGCGAGAGCTCGAGCTGGGACGACGACACCCGCCGTCGGTCGGCCCCCGTGGCGGCGACCGTGTCGGCCGACGAGCGCTGGCTCGTCGCGCTCGACGTCGACGGCACGATCATGCAAGAAGGCGGCACCATCTCGGAGGCGGTGGCCGGCGAGATCACGCGCCTCGCCTCCCAGGGGCACGCGGTGATGATCGCGACCGGACGATCGGTGTCGATGACCCTGCCCGTGATGGACCGCCTCGGCCTCGTGTCCGAGTACGTCGTCTGCGCGAACGGAGCCATCACGCTGGGTCGCGACGAGTCGGCGCCGACCGGCTACTCGCAGTTCCACGTCGAGGAGTTCGACCCGACCGACGTGCTGACCACCATCCGCGAGGGCCTGCACGAGGCGGCCTACGCCGTCGAGGACCGCGACGGCGTCATGCGCTACTGCGGCTCGTTCCCCCAGGTGGAGCACACGGGCGGCGCCGAGAAGGTCGAGTTCGAGCAGCTCTTCGACATCGCGGCGACCCGCGTCGTCGTGGTGTCGCCGTCGCACGACACCGACGACTTCCTCGAGGTGGTCGAGCGGATGGGCCTGCAGAAGGTGAACTACAACGTCGGCTGGACGGCGTGGCTCGACATCGCGCCCGACGGCGTGACGAAGGCCACGGCCCTCGAGCGCGTGCGTGCCGACCTCGGCATCCCGCGCGAGCGCGTCCTCGCCGTGGGCGACGGCCGCAACGACATCGCCATGCTGCAGTGGGCCGCCGCCGAGGGCCGCGGCGTCTCGATGGGGCAGGCTCCCGACGACGTGCACGAGGTCGCCAACGAGCGCACCCGCACCGACCTCGACGACGGCCTCGCGGAGGCGCTCGCGCAGCTCTGAGCTGGCGCTGGCCGCTCGGAAGGGTGTGAGCCGACGAGAAGTGCTCTCCAGTAGCTGCCCGCGAGCAGTTCTCGCCGTTTCGTGGGCGGAGGGAGTGCCTCGGCTAGACTCGGCGCGGTCGCACCGGCTCCGGCGGGTGTGCCAGGAGGGCTGTCCGAGCGGCCGATGGAGCTTGTCTTGAAAACAAGTGGGCAGAGATGTCTCGTGGGTTCGAATCCCACGCCCTCCGCCACCACAGCCCGAGCAAGCAGCGAGACCAGCCGCGTCAGCCCGACCAACGCGCCGGCCTGCACCGCTGGCGTCGTGACGCTCTAGTCGTCCGTCGGGCGGCGGCGCTGCTGCTTCGTGGCCGAGCGCTCGTTCTTCGCGGTGAGCCGGCGGCGGTCCGAGCCGCGGGTGCGCCGGGTCGGACGCCGAGCTGCCGCGTCGGGAGCGAGTCCCGCTGCGACCACGTCGGCGAGCTTCGCCAGCGCGGTCTCGCGGTTGCGCAGCTGCGACCGCTGCTCGGACGACGTGACCGTCAGCACGCCGTCGACCAGTCGGCCGCCGAGACGGGCGAGCAGCAAGGCACGCTGGTCGTCGTTGACGGCGGCGGAGGAGGCGACGTCCCACGAGAGCTGCACCCGGCTGTCCGACGTGTTCACGTGCTGGCCTCCGGGGCCCGACGAGCGCGAGAACCGCCAGACGAGCTCGGCCGCGGGCACGGTGAGCGCGCGCGACACGACGAGGTCCATGCGGTCAGCTTCGCACGAGGCAGGCGCGGGCGGTGAGGGAGGCGCGGGTGGGGCTGGGGCGGCGCGGCTACGCGCCCTGCCCGGTCGCCTTCCGCAGCAGCGCCGCGATGACGGGGCTCGTCGTCTCGTCGACGCTCGCGAGCGCGTACGACGTCGGCCACATGTCGCCGTCGTCGAGCTGGGCCGCGTCCTGGAAGCCCATCGTCGAGTAACGGCCGCCGAACTTCGAGCCGGGCTGGAAGAACACGACGATCTTGCCGTCCGCGTCGGCGTACGAGGGGAACCCGTACCAGGTCTTGGGGGCGAGCATCGGGGCGTGCTCGAGGACCAGGGCGTGCAGTCCCTCGGCGACGACCCGCTCCTCCTCGGGCATCGCGGCGTGCGCGTCGAGGACCGCCTGCAGCTCGGCCGCTGCCTTGTCCGCGGACTTCTGCCGCTTGGCCTCGGCGCGCAGCTCGGCCGCGCGTTCCTTCATCGCCGCGCGCTCCTCCTTGCTGAAGCCCTGCTCGCCTGACGCCATGATGTGTTCCTCTCGTCGTGGACCTGTCGCCGCTGTTCGCGCAGCCGCAGCCGCAGCCGCAGCCGCAGCCGCAGCTCCGCGCACGGCAGCCGCGAGCGGGTCGCGCTCATCCTGGCCGCGCACCCCCGGCGCCACAAGTGCGCGCCCCTAGGGTGTGCACATGTCGTCGCCGTTCACGCGCATCCCCGCCGACCAGCACGTCGCCGCGAACGAGCTCGCCTTCGCGGTGCGGGACGCGAATCCCGTCTCGCCGGGCCACACGCTGGTCGTGCCGCGACGCGAGGTGGCGACCTGGTTCGACGCGACGGCGGACGAGCACGCTGCCCTCACAGCCCTGGTCGAGGAGGTGCGGCTGCAGCTGGACGACGAGCTCGCGCCCGACGGCTACACCCTCGGCGTCAACGTCGGGGAGGCGGCCGGCCAGACGGTCATGCACCTCCACGTGCACGTCATCCCTCGGTGGACGGGCGACGTGCCTGAGCCCCGCGGGGGAGTCCGCGGCGTCATCCCCGAGCGGCGCGACTACCCGCCGACGCCGTAGGCGGACAAGGCGGACAAGGCGGCCAAGGCGGCCGGGCAGGCAGGCAGGCGGCCGGGCAGGGGGCCAGGTGAGCTGTCGGAGCGGGGACGGCAGACCTGCCGTCAGGCGGTCGACACCGCCGCCACGATCCGCTCCGCCCCGAACCGCCAGGCGGCGTCGACGTCGCCGCCGAGGCCGAAGCCGCCGGCGAGCTCCATGCTCACGAAGCCGGCGGCCCAGGCGGTCACCGTGCGCGCCGCCTCCAACGCCCGGTCCTCGCCCGCGAGGGCGCCCGCGTGACGCAGGATCGGCCGACTCGTCGCCGCGCCGAACTCCGGCCGCGCGGTCGGGACGCCCGGCCCCGGCGTCATCACCAGCTGGAACGCCGCCGGCCGCTCGTGCCCGAACGCCCGGAAGCGGTCGACCAGGTCGCCCAGGTCGGCGCTCTCCTCGAGCCGCTCGCCCACCTCCTCGAGGGTCGCCTCCGCCACCAGCTGCACCAGCTGGTCCCGTCCCTGCACCCGCTTGTACAAGGAGGGGGCGCGCACGCCGACCCGCTGGGCCACCGCCTGCATGGTCAGGCCGGCCAGCCCCTCCGTCTCGAGCAGGTCGCGGGCGGCGCTGACGATGGCCTCCAAGGAGGTGCGGTCGGGAGTCGGCATCCGTCCACCATACCTATTGACCGTAGCCATGATGGCTATGTATCGTAGCCATCATGAAGATCAGCGAGCACGTCCACCGCCTCGGCAACGACATCGTCGCCTCCTACCTCGTCGTCACGCCCGAGGGCGTCACCGCCGTCGACGCCGGCCTGCCCGGCCACCGCCGAGAGCTGCTCGCCGAGCTCACCTCGCTCGGCCTCGGACCGGCCGACGTCGCCGGCGTGGTCCTGACGCACGGCGACTCCGACCACGTCGGCTTCGCCGAGTGGCTGCGCCGCGAGCACGGGGTGCCGGTCTACGTCCACGCGGCCGACGCCTCCCGCGCGAAGGGCGGCGACAAGCCCGCCGGTCTGAAGCAGCAGATGAAGATCGGCGCGATGCTGCAGTTCCTCACGTACTTCGTCCGCAAAGGCGGCGCACGCTCGGCCTGGCTCAGCGAGGTCGTCGAGGTGCACGACGGCGACGTGCTCGACCTGCCCGGCTCGCCACGCGTGATCAGCGTGCCCGGCCACTCGGAGGGCAGCATCGCCGTCCACGTGCCGCTCGCCGACGCCCTCTTCGTGGGCGACGCGCTGACGACCAGGCACGTGCTCACCGGCGCGGAGGGGCCGCAGCCGGCGCCCTTCACCGACGAGCCCGAGCGCGCCGTCGCGTCGCTGCGCGCCCTGGTCGACACGGGCGCGACGTGGGTGCTGCCCGGGCACGGCGCCCCCTGGGGCGGGGGAGTCGGCGCCGCGGTCGCCGCCGTCGAGGCCGCCGCCGCGCGCCGCGCCCGCTGACCCGCGCTGTCCGCTGCATGCGCTGACCCGCGCTGTCCGCTGCATGCGCTGACCCGCGCTGCGCGCTGACCCGCGCTGTCCGCCGCGCGCGCTGACCCGCCGCGGGCCAGTCGCCGCCGGCGGCGGCACCCCGAAGTGGACCATGCACCTCGTCGTTCGGGGGTGTCTGGTCCACTCCGGGGTGCGGGGCCGATCGAGGGTGCTCCGCGCGCGGACCGCTCGCCGATCACGGACGGACAGCGCGCATGCCTCGGCCGGACAGGACGCACACCGCTGGTGGACAGCACGCACGCCGCGGGCACCGAGGAGGCGCGCACCCGCCGTGCAGGATCGCTCGCGCCGGTCCCGCGCAGCGGGGACGAGCGACGTACCCCCACCCCCGAAGACGGGCGACGGGAGCCTCCGGACGGGGGGTGGGGGCGGATCCGGCGTCGTGGTGCACTGACGTCGTCGCCAGGCGGGCCGATCGAGGCCCGTCGGCCGGCGCCGAGGTCCAGCCGACGGCGCAGCACCTGCGACGCCGACGCCTGGTCGACGGCGCAGCACCCGCCCGGCCTCGGGAACCTCGTTCCCGGCTCCGGGACCCCGCACCCCTCATCACCCCGAAGGACCCGCCCGTGATCGACCTCGCCCGCGCGGGCGTCGTCGCCGGGGCCGTCGTCGCGCTCGCGGCCGGTCTCGTCGTCGCGCCTCCCGCCTCCTCGTCCCCCGGCTCGGCTGCGGAGGCCGCGGCTCCCCGCACGACCGCGACCACCACCTCCTCGACGATCCGCACCGCGTCGGCGGCGACCGTCTTCAAGGGCGGGCTGCACGTCGAGCAGCAAGGCCCCGCCGCCACGGCCGCGACCCAGCTCGCCGCCCAGGGGCGCACTGCCGACGCCGCCGCGGCCCGCACGATCGCGGCTCAGCCGATCGCGATCTGGCTCGGCTCCTGGTACGACGACGCGATGCTGGTGAAGGTGATCCAGCGGAACCTGGCCGCCGCCGAGGCGAAGGGGACGACGCCGGTGTTCGTCACGTACGACATCCCCGGGCGCGACTGCGGCGGGCACTCCGCAGGAGGCGCGGCGAGCGACGCCGCCTACCTGGCCTGGAACCAGAGGGTCGCGACCGCGCTCGCGGGGCACCGAGCCGTCGTGCTGGTCGAGCCCGACTCGCTGGGGCACCTCAGCTCGTGCCCGGCCCTGACCGCGACCCGGACCGCCACGATCGCGAGCGCCGTCGCCGCCTTCTCCCGCGCGGGGGTGCCGGCCTACCTCGACGGGGGCAACTCGAACTGGGTGAAGCCCGCCGACATGGCCGTGCGGCTGAAGGCGGCCGGGATCGACCAGGCCCGTGGCTTCTACACGAACGTGGCGAACTACTACCCGGTCGACCAGGAGCGGGCCTACGCCGACGCGGTCTCCGCCGCGACGGGCGGGGCGCGCTACGTGATCGACGTGTCGCGGAACGGGCGCGGGTGGAAGGGCACCTGGTGCAACGCCCCCGGCGCCGGACTCGGGCAGACGCCCCGCGTGGCGACCTCGGGGACGAGCGCGCTGGATGCCTTGCTCTGGGTCAAGACGCCGGGCGCGAGCGACGGCACGTGCAACGGCGGGCCCGCGGCGGGCGTGTGGTTCCCGTCGTACGCGACGGCGCTGGTCGCGAACCGGCGCTGAGGCTCGGGCCGGCGTGCGTGAGGCCCTCGGGCCCGTCGCACGCTGATCGGCTTCCTGCCCGTGTGCGCTCGGGGGCCGCACATGCCGACCGCAAGCGCCCTGCAGCCCCGATCGTGACCGGAAAACCCGCTGTTGCAAAGGGTGCGGTCGGCATTTGCGGAAAGCAGACCCGCCGCGCTCCGGGGAGGACGGTTCTGTCCGAGCAGGGGGCGGCGCAGCTGACCGACCGCAGACGCGCAGGAGGCGCGGCGCGAGCCTCGCTCGCACCGCGCCTCCTGCAGGCGGCCGGTCGTCCCGGCGGGCCCGACCTAGAGCGTGGCCTCGGACGGGTCCCAGGCCTCGGCGAGCGGCTCCGGCTTCGCGACCGTCGAGGCGACCTCGACGACCGAGCGCGACTCCGCGGCCTCGCTGACGGCGAGCAGCACGTCGAGCACGTGCGACGCGACGGCGCCGCTCGCGCGCTCGGCGTCGCCGCCGCGCAGCGCCCGGGCGAGGTCGAGCACGCCCGAGCCTCGGCCGTAGGTCGATCCCGCGGCCGTGAGGGTGCTCGGCTCGTCCTGGCCGAAGCGCCAGATCGTCGAGTCGCCCTCGAAGGTGTTGGGGTCGGGCAGCACGATGGTGCCCTCGGGGCCGCTGATCTCGACGAAGCCCATGCGGGGCAGCGCGTTCTGGAACGAGAAGGTCGACTGCGCCGACTGCCCGCCCTCGAACGAGATGAGCGCCGCGTGGTGCGTCGGGACCTCGACGGGGAACTCGGTGCCGGCACGGGGGCCGCTGCCGATCGAGCGCGTGGTGCGCGACGTCGACGAGACGGCGCTGACCGAGCTCGCGGCGCCGAACGCGTGCACGAGCGTCGTCACGTAGTACGGGCCCATGTCGAACAGGGGGCCCGCGCCCTTCGCGAAGAGGAACTCGGGGTCCGGGTGCCACGCGTCGGGCCCGGGCACGTGGAACAGCGTCGTCGCGGTCAGCGGCTCGCCGATGTCGCCGCGGGCGATCGCGCGCATCGCCGACTGGATGCCGGCGCCCAGCACGGTGTCGGGCGCGCAGGCGACGCGGACCCCGGCGGCGTCGGCCGCGGCCAGCAGGTCACTGCCCGAGGCGTGGTCGAGGGCCAGCGGCTTCTCGCTCCAGACGCTCTTGCCCGCGGCGACGATCTGGCGGCCGACCTCGGCGTGCACGGCGGGGATCGTCAGGTTGACGACGATCTCGATCTCGTCGATCGCCAGCAGCTCCTCGACGGTGCCGTGGCGGGGCACGCCGTACTCCTCGGCGCGCGACCGGGCACGGTCGGCGATCAGGTCGGCGACGAAGAGGACCTCGAGGTCGGGGAACTTCGTCATGTTCTCGAGGTAGGTGCCGCTGATGACGCCCGCGCCGACGACGCCGACGCCGACGCGGCCCGTGCGGCCGGTGCCGGTGCCCGTGCCGGTGCCCGTGCCGCCGGAGGCGCCCGTCTCGACGCCGGTCACTTGTCGTTCTCCGCGAGCCACGCGAGCGACTCGGCGATGCCGTCGAAGACGTCTGCGCTGTAGTCGTCGAACTCGACGACGCGCAGCGCGTGCGGCGCGGCGGCGAGCACGGCGGCGACGTCGACGTCGCCCTGGCCGGCGGGCGTCTGGTTCTTGAACGCGGCGGCGAGGGCCTCCGGCACCTCCAGGGCGCTCTCGCTGCTCGGCAGCGCGGTGGCGATGTCGCCCGAGATGCGGCCGTCCTTGACGTGCAGGAACTGGACGCGGTCGCCCAGCGACCGCAGCAGGGCGGGGGTGTCCATGCCGCCGACGGTCGACCAGAAGGTGTCGATCTCGAGCACGACGTCGTCGTTCAGGCGCTCGAGGAAGAACTCGTAGACGGGGCGCCCGTCGACCTTGTTCGCGAACTCCCACTGGTGGTTGTGGTAGCCGAACTTCAGTCCCGTGGCGGCCGCCTGCACCTGCAGCTCGTTGACGCGGTCGGCGATCGCGCGGGCGTCGTCGGCGGTCTGCCAGCGGTCGCTGGGGATGAAGGGGTCGATGACCGTGCCGACGCCGAGCTGGGCGGCGGCGGCGAAGGCGCGCTCGGGCTCGGTCGAGTCGATGACCGGCGCGTGGGCGGAGGGGGCGGTGACGCCCGAGGCGGCGAAGGCCTTCTCGAGCTCGTCAGCGCGGGCGACGAAGTCGTAGGGCTCGACCTTGGTGAAGCCGATCTCGGCGACGCGGGCGACGGCGCCCTGCAGGTCGGCCGAGATGGCGTCCCTGACCGTGTAGAGCTGGACGGAGGGTGACGAGGTCATGGCGAACTCCTTTGTCGTGGTGGATCTCGTGGTGGCCGGAGGGCCGGAGAGGAAGATCGAGGGCGTGCACGTCAACTCTGTCACTTCTGTCGACCCATGACAAAAGGTTCCCGACGATCGACAGGACGGAAGTCGGGATCGAGGAGGCGCCTCCTAGGCTGACCGGGTGCGCCTGCGACTCAGCCCCCGACTGCAGGGCGCCCCTCCCGTGGTCGTCGTGCTCGTGCTGTACGCCCTCTCGCGGCTCGTGTCGAGCGCCTGGCTCGGCGGCCTCTTCTCGCTCGCGACCTCGCAGGGCTGGGCGTTCGCCAGCTACCGCGCCGACCCGAGCTTCGCCTCCTTCTCGGGCTCGTGGGACGCCAGCTACTACCGGACCATCGCCCAGCAGGGCTACCCGACCGAGCTGCCCGTCGACGACGACGGCCACGTGCTGCCCAACCCGTGGGCGTTCCTGCCGGTGTTCCCGGGGCTCGTGCGCGGCGTCGCGTCCGTGCTCGGCGTCGACCTCGCCGGGAACGCCTTCTTCGCGATCGGCCTCGTCGTGGCCGTGGTCGCCGGAGGCGGCGCCGCGGTGCTGCTGCACAGGGTCGTCCTCGAGACGGTCGGCCCGCAGAGCGCCCTCTGGGCCGTCGCCCTGTTCTGCTTCGGGCCGCTCTCGTTCGTGCTGCAGGTCGCCTACGCCGAGAGCCTGATGCTGCTGCTCACCTTCGCGGCGCTGCTGGCACTGGTGCGCCGGCAGTACCCGCTGATGGTCCCGTTCGGCGTCGTCGCCGCCTTCACCCGGCCCGGCGTGCTGGCGCTCGCCCTGGCGCTCGCCGTGACCGCGGTCGTGCGGCTGCGACGCGAGGGGCGGGGGTTCAGGAGGCGCGAGCGCGTCTCGGTCGTCGTGGCCGGGCTGCTGATCTCGGCGGCGGGCCTCGCGTGGCCCGTGATCGCGGACCACGTGACCGGCCGCTCGGGCGCCTACCTCGACACCGAGCTCTCGTGGTGGGTCGGGTTCGTCGGGCGCCAGCACTTCGCCCCGCTGACGCCCTGGTTCGTGATGGCGGGCACGTTCCTCGGCGTGGCGGGGATCGTGCTCGTCGGGGTGGTGCTCGGCGTCGTGGCCTGGGCGTTCACCCGTCGCTCGACGCAGGCGATGGGCGTCGAGGTCGTGTCGTACGCCGCGAGCTACCTGCTCTACCTCGTCGCGGTCTTCCTGCCGCAGCAGAGCCTGCCGAGGTTGCTGCTGCCCGTCGCGCCGTTGCTCGGCCACCCCGTGGTCGTGGCCGTGCCGCGCCTCCGGTGGGTGCTGCTCGGGGTCGGCGTCGTGCTGCAGCCCGTGGCCGTCGTGCTGCTCTGGTTCGTCGGCTACCCCTGACGGACGGGTGCCGCCGGTCGGTCCTGCCGACGGGGTCGTGCTCCGCAGCCGGAGGCCCCCCGTTCTGGGCGACGGACCGTTTCGTCGGGTTCCGCCCGTTACGATGCCGTTCTGCCCGCCCATCGCGCAGGCACGATCCCCGCCGACCGTCACCGGGTCCGCGTCGTGCCCGCGTCGACCGAGAGGACTCCGCGTGACCGACGACCGCGACCGCACCGCCAGCCGCACCGAGAGCCGTACGGGCCGCCGCGCGGCCGAGACCTCGGGCCGCGGCGTCGCCCGTCACGGTCGCCTCCGGGCCACGGGTCCGCTCGGCACGATCGGCAAGGTCGTCGCCGGAGCCCTCGCCGTCGTGCTCGTGAGCGGGGCGTCCGTCGGGGCCATCGCGGCCTACCAGGTGCGCTCGGACCTCGGCACGGGCGTCGCGCTGCCCGCCGCGAAGGGGAAGACCCCGGTCGTCGCGTCCCCGCCGTCCGTCGACGCCTACCCGGGCGGCTTCAACGTGCTCGTCGTCGGCACCGACAACGACGCGGAACAGGACGAGGGCGCGTTCGGCAAGCGCGACGCCACCCTCAACGACGTCAACATCCTGCTGCACGTGTCGGCCGACCACTCCAACGCGACGGCCGTGAGCATCCCGCGCGACATGGTGGTCCCGATCCCCGCCTGCGCGAAGGAGGACGGCAGCGGCTACTACTCGGCCATGTCCGCCCGTCCGATGAACGAGGCGTACTCGTACGGCGGCCTCAGCTGCGTCGTGTCGACGGTGTCCGAGCTGACCGGCCTCGACATCCCCTTCGCGGGCATGATCTCGTTCAACGGCGTCATCGAGATGTCGAACGCCGTCGGCGGCGTCCCCGTCTGCGCCGCGACCCCGATCAAGGACCGCTACACCGGCCTCGACATCCAGGCCGGCGAGACGGTGCTCCAGGGCGAGCAGGCGCTGCAGTTCCTCCGCACGCGCCACGGCGTCGGCGACGGATCCGACCTCGGCCGCATCAGCAGCCAGCAGGTCTACCTGTCGTCGCTGCTGCGCACGGTCAAGAGCGCCGACACCCTCACGAACCCGACCAAGCTGTACTCCCTCGCCCGAGCGGCCGCGAGCAACATGACCCTCTCCGAGCAGCTCACCGACCTCGGCACCATGGTGCAGATCGGCTCGGCGCTGCGCGACCTCCCGCTCGACCAGGTCAACTTCGTCCAGTACCCCGGCACGACCGAGGGCACCGGCGTCTACGCGGGCAAGGTGCAGCCGATCACCTCGGTCGCGACGAAGCTCTTCGACGCGATCCGGGCCGACCAGCCGTTCACGCTCGAGGCAGGAAGCGAGGGGCTCGGCGCGGCGTCCGCCGCCACGGGCGACGCGGCTGCGGGCGACGCGGCTGCGGACGATGCTGCTGCGGGCGACGTCGCAGGAGGCGCCTCCGCGGCTCCCGAGGCTCCTGCTGCCTCCGCCTCCGGGACGCCTGCCCCCGCGGCCCCGGCGACCGGCACTCCGACCGACCCTGCCGTGGCTCCTGCCGGCCCGGAGGTCATCTCCGGCCTCACGGGCCAGTCGGCGGCCGAGCAGACCTGCTCGGTCGGCTTCCTGCAGAAGTAGTCCTGCCGACGGTGCCGGCGCGGTGCCCGGCGAGGCGGGGGAGAGGGCGTCCCGGCGAGTAACCAGCTCGCCGGGACGACCGGGGATCCCCGCGCGGGCGCCCGAACGCGCCGTGGGGGGCCCTGCGGTGCCGGGATCAGGGGTTCGGCACCGCAGGGGGTGTGACGTCGACGTCGTCGTCGACAGAGATGCCTCCGGTCGGTGCCGCGTCGGGGAGCGGCACAGCGTCGGGAAGTGCGTCGGAGGTCCGGGGCGGCGTCGTCGGGGGAGAGCCGCCGCGTCCGGGGACGCCCCGTGCTGCCGGGTGCTGCACGACTCCGCCGTCTCCGGCGCCAGGGGTACTCTATGAGTCGGCATATAGGTGGACAAGGCCGCGACGCCCCCCGAAAGGGGGATCAACGGGTGAAACACGGGTGAGCAGGCCCGCTCGTCGCGCCGAGGAGGTGCGGCTCGGCCCGCCGAGGAGGCGCGGTTCGGCAGATCGCGTCCGGCCCGCTATGATCGTGGGTGCGCCGTCACGTCCCGCACGAGACTGCGCATGGAGCCGTCGCATAGTTCGGCCTAGTGCACCACCCTGCTAAGGTGGAGTTCCCTTTGTGGGAACCGTGGGTTCAAATCCCACCGGCTCCGCGGGGCCCCGTCGCGTTGTGATCTCGCCAGATCGATGCACGGGGCCTTTTTCTTCGCCCCGGCGCGGTCGGACCAGTTCTTCGCCTCGGCGCGGTCGGACCAGGCGCCGCGGGGACGCAGGCCCCCCGAGCCGCACCGCGTCAGCGGACCGCGAGGATGCAGGCCCCTCTGTGCCGCACCGCGTCAGCGAACCGCGAGGATGCCGCCCGCCGCCGTAGGGAACCCGTGAGGACGGCCGTCCGGACCCGTGCGTCGGTGTCTGCTGGGTGACCGTGCCCCCGTGGGGCACGCGACCGGCGCCGCCGGCCGCACCCGCTCCTCCTGGACTCGGAGTCACCACCGTGCTCGACCTCGTCTACCTGCTCGCCATCGTCGCCGTCATGGCGGTCGTCGCCCTCGTGGCGAAGGGGGTGGAGCGCCTGTGACCGCCCTCGGCATCGTCGCGGTCGTCCTCGCCGTCGCCGCCCTCGTCTACTTCGTGGTCGCGCTCGTCGCGCCCGAGAGGTTCTAGGCGGCCGGCGTGAACGACACCCTCGCGGGCCTCCTCCAGATCGCCACCGTGGTGCTGGTGCTCGTGGTGCTGCACCGGCCGCTCGGCGACCACATGGCGCGCACCTTCACGAGCACCCGCGACCTCGCGGCCGAGCGGCTGCTCTACCGCGTCGTCGGCGTCGACCGCTCGTCCGAGCAGACGTGGCGGGCGTACCTCCGCGGTGTGCTCGCCTTCTCGGTCGTCGGCCTCGTCCTGCTCTACGTGCTGCAGCGCACGCAGGCCCTGCTGCCCGCCTCCCTCGGCCTGCCTGCCGTGCCGCCCGACCTCGCGTTCAACACCGCCGCGAGCTTCGTCACGAACACGAACTGGCAGTCGTACTCGCCCGAGCTGACGATGGGCTACGCCGTCCAGCTCGCGGGCCTCGCCGTGCAGAACTTCGTCTCCGCGGCCGTCGGGATCGCCGTCGCCGTCGCGCTGATCCGCGGCCTCGCCCGCGCCCGCAGCGGCACCCTCGGCAACTTCTGGGTCGACCTCACCCGCTCGGTGACGCGCATCCTGCTGCCGCTCGCCGTCGTCGCTGCCTTCGTCCTGCTGGCCGGCGGCGTCGTGCAGACCTTCGCCGCCCCCGAGGCGGTCGGCACGCTGACCGGAGGCACGGCCGTGATCCCGGGCGGCCCGGTGGCCTCGCAGGAGGCGATCAAGCTGCTCGGCACGAACGGCGGCGGCTTCTTCAACGTCAACAGCGCGCACCCGTTCGAGAACCCGACCGCCTGGACCAACCTGTTCCAGGTCGTGCTCATGCTCGTCATCCCGTTCTCGCTGCCCCGCAGCTTCGGCCGCATGGTCGGCTCAGCCCGCGAGGGCAGGGCGATCGCCGCCGTCATGACGACCATCGCCGTCGTCTCGCTCACCGCGATGACCTGGGCGGAGGTCCGGGGCGCCGGCACGGCTCCGCAGCTCGCCGGCGGTGCCCTGGAGGGCAAGGAGGTGCGGTTCGGCGTCTGGGGATCGACCCTGTTCGGCTCGACCTCGACCCTCACCTCGACGGGTGCCGTCGACTCGATGCACGACTCGTACACGGCGCTCGGCGGCATGGTCGCGATGATCGACATGATGCTCGGCGAGATCGCCCCCGGCGGGGTCGGCTCGGGGCTCTACGGGATCCTCGTGCTCGCCGTCATCACGGTGTTCATCGCGGGGCTGCTCGTCGGCCGGACTCCCGAGTACCTCGGCAAGGCGATCGGGCCGCGCGAGATCAAGCTCGCCAGCTTGTACATCCTCGTCACCCCGACCCTCGTGCTCACCGGCACGGCGCTGAGCTTCGCGATCCCCGCCGTGCGCGCCGACGTCGAGGGCACGTCGATCTGGAACCCCGGCCTGCACGGCTTCAGCGAGGTGCTCTACGCCTTCACCTCGGCCGCCAACAACAACGGCTCGGCCTTCGCCGGGCTCACGGCGAACACGCCCTGGTTCAACACGGCCCTCGGCGTCGCCGTGCTGCTCGGCCGGTTCGTGCCGATCGTGCTCGTGCTCGCCCTCGCCGGCTCGTTCGCCGCCCAGGGGAAGGCACCCGCGACCGCGGGCACCCTGCCCACCCACCGCCCGCAGTTCGTGGGCCTCCTCACCGGCGTCTCCGTGATCGTGACGGCGCTGACCTACTTCCCCGTGCTCGCACTGGGGCCGCTCGCCGAAGGGCTGAACTGACCATGGCCACCTCCACCGACACACCGACCGATTCGCCGACCGGCTCGTCCGCCGACTCCGCCACCACCGACCACGGCGCCGGCGTCGCGACCGACGGCGCGACGAACGGCTCTGCCGGCTCGGGCTCGTCCCGGGGCGGCGGCGCCTTCAGCGTCGCCCAGCTCGTCGCGGCGCTGCCCGGCGCGCTCCGCAAGCTCGACCCCCGACTGATGTGGCGGAACCCCGTCATGTTCATCGTCGAGGTCGGCGCCGCCTACACGACGGTGCTCGCCGTCGCGGGCGTCTTCACGGGACCGCAGACCTCGGGCGGCTCGGCCGTGCCCGGCTCCTTCACCTGGGCGATCGCGCTCTGGCTCTGGGCGACCGTCGTCTTCGCGAACCTCGCCGAGTCCGTGGCCGAGGGCCGCGGCAAGGCGCAGGCCGAGACGCTCCGGGCGACGCGGACCAGCACGACGGCGCGACGCGTGGCCTCGTGGGACGAGACCGGCGACCCCTCGGCCGAGCGCGCCTCCTCGGAGCAGGTGTCGTCGGCCGACCTCGTGCTGGGCGACGTGGTCGTGGTCGTGGCCGGCGAGGTCGTGCCGGGCGACGGCGACGTCGTCTGGGGCATCGCGAGCGTCGACGAGTCGGCGATCACGGGCGAGTCCGCCCCGGTGATCCGCGAGTCGGGCGGCGACCGCAGCGCCGTCACCGGCGGCACCCGGGTGCTGTCCGACCGGGTCGTCGTGCGCATCACCAGCAAGCCCGGCGAGACCTTCGTCGACCGGATGATCCGCCTCGTCGAGGGGGCCTCGCGGCAGAAGACGCCGAACGAGATCGCGCTGAACATCCTGCTCGCGAGCCTCTCGGTCGTCTTCGTCGTCGTGACGCTGACGCTGAACCCGATCGCGGCCTACAGCGACGCGTCGGTGAGCATCCCGGTGCTGATCGCCCTGCTGGTCTGCCTCATCCCCACGACGATCGGTGCGCTGCTCAGCGCCATCGGCATCGCCGGCATGGACCGCCTCGTGCAGCGCAACGTGCTCGCGATGTCGGGCCGGGCCGTCGAGGCCGCGGGCGACGTGACGACCCTGCTGCTCGACAAGACCGGCACCATCACCTACGGCAACCGGCGCGCGTCGGAGTTCGTGCCGCTGGACGCCGTCGCCCCGGGCGAGCTCGTCGACGCCGCAGCGACCGCGTCGCTCAGCGATCCGACCCCCGAGGGGCGCTCGATCGTCGACCTCGCCCTGACGACGGGCTGGCACGAGGGAGGCGCGTCGGGCTCCGCGGGCGACGGGAGCGTCGTCGTGCCGTTCACCGCCCAGACCCGCATGAGCGGCCTCGACCTGCCCGACGGGAGCGTCGTGCGGAAGGGGGCCGCCGCCTCCGTCACGGCCTGGGCCGAGGAGGCGCGCGCCCTGCCCGCAGACCGGCGCGAGCAGCTGCGGGGCCTGGTCGACGCCGTGTCGGAGGCGGGCGGCACGCCGCTGGTCGTCGCCGTCGCGGACGCCACGGGCGAGCGCCGGGTGCTGGGCGTCGTCCACCTCAAGGACGTCGTCAAGGACGGCCTGCGCGAGCGCTTCGCCGAGCTGCGCACGATGGGGATCCGCACCGTGATGATCACGGGCGACAACCCGCTCACCGCCAAGGCCATCGCGGCCGAGGCCGGCGTCGACGACTACCTCGCCGAGGCGACGCCGGAGGACAAGCTCGCGCTGATCCGCCGCGAGCAGGAGGGCGGCGCGCTCGTCGCCATGACCGGCGACGGCACCAACGACGCCCCGGCGCTCGCGCAGGCCGACGTCGGCGTCGCGATGAACACGGGCACGTCGGCCGCGAAGGAGGCCGGCAACATGGTCGACCTCGACAGCGACCCGACGAAGCTGATCGACATCGTCCGGATCGGCAAGCAGCTGCTCATCACCCGCGGTGCCCTGACGACGTTCTCGATCGCGAACGACGTGGCGAAGTACTTCGCGATCATCCCGGCCATGTTCGCCGGGGTGTTCCCGGGGCTCGGGGTGCTCAACGTGATGCAGCTGAGCTCGCCGGCCTCGGCGATCCTCTCGGCGATCGTCTTCAACGCGCTCGTCATCGTCGTGCTCATCCCGCTGGCGCTGCGGGGCGTCGCGTACCGCGCGGCGTCGGCCTCCCAGGTGCTCAGCCGCAACCTGCTCGTCTACGGGGTCGGCGGCGTCGTCGCGCCCTTCGTCGGGATCAAGCTGATCGACCTCGTGGTCGCGCTGGTCCCCGGCTACTGAACGAGCGCTGCCTGACGCACCGCCTCCTGCACCGCACCCGCACCACCAGAAGAAGGAACCCCATGGACACCCGCTCGACGCTGCGCCAGTACGGCACGGCACTCCGCGCGATGGTCGTCGCGACCGTCGTGCTCGGCCTCGGCTACACCCTGCTCGTCACCGGCGTCGGACAGCTCGTGCTGCCGCGCCAGGCGGACGGCTCCCGGCTCACTGTGGACGGCGAGGTCGTCGGCTCGTCGCTGCTCGGCCAGTCGTTCGTCGACGCCGACGGGGCCGCCCTGCCCGAGTGGTTCCAGTCGCGTCCATCGGCGGCGGGCGACGGCTGGGACGCCGGCGCCTCGAGCGGCAGCAACCTCGGCCCGGAGAACGCCGACCTGATCGCCGCGATCGAGGAGCGCCGCGCCGCCGTCGCCTCCCTCGACGGGGTGGACCCCGCGTCGGTGCCCGTCGATGCGCTGACGGCCTCGGCCTCGGGCCTCGACCCGGACATCTCGCCCGAGTGGGCGCGCCAGCAGGTCGAGCGCGTCGCCGCCGCGCGGTCGCTGCCCGTCGACGAGGTGCGCGAGCTCGTCGAGCAGCACGTGCACGGCCGCGAGCTCGGCTACCTGGGGGAGCCCACGGTCGACGTGCTCGAGCTGAACGCCGCGCTGACGGAGCTCGGGTCGTGAGGGCGGCGGCTGCCGGGCGTTCGGCCGGTGCCTCGCGTGCGGCCGGTGCCTCGCGTGCGGCAGGTGCCACGCGTGCTGACGTCGCAGTGTGCGCGGCCCCGGACGTGTCGGCGGCGCGTGCGAAGCTGGGCGCATGACACGAGGTCGGCTGCGGGTGCTGCTCGGCGCCGCTCCCGGCGTCGGCAAGACCTTCACGATGCTCGAGGAGGGCGCGAGGCTGCGCGACGAGGGCAAGGACGTCGTGGTGGCCGTGGTCGAGACCCACGGCCGGGCAGCGACCGCCGCCCGGCTGGGCGACCTCGAGGTGGTGCCGCGCGAGCGGCACGTGCACCGCGGGGTCGAGCTCGACGAGATGGACCTGGAGGCGGTGCTCGCCCGGGCGCCGCAGGTCGCGCTCGTCGACGAGCTCGCGCACAGCAACGCCCCGGGCTCCCGGCACGACAAGCGCTGGCGCGACGTGCAGGCCCTGCTCGACGCCGGCATCTCGGTGGTGTCGACCGTCAACGTGCAGCACGTCGAGTCGCTGGCCGACGTCGTCGAGCAGATCACCGGCGCGGCGCAGCACGAGACCGTGCCCGACGCGGTGCTGCGCGCGGCCGACCAGATCGAGGTCGTCGACCTGGCGCCGCAGGCGCTCCGCGACCGGCTCGCGGCGGGTGACGTCTACCCCGCCGCCCGGGTCGACGCGGCGCTCTCGAACTACTTCCGGCTCGGCAACCTCACCGCGTTGCGCGAGCTCGCCCTGCTCTGGCTCGCCGACGAGGTCGACAGCGCCCTCCGCGCGTACCGCGTCGAGCACGGCATCGACGCCGCGTGGGAGGCGCGCGAGCGCGTGGTCGTGGCCCTCACCGGAGGCGCGGAGGGCGAGACGCTGATCCGTCGCGCCGCGCGCATCGCGGCCCGCAGCGCCGGGGGCGAGCTGATCGCCGTGCACGTCAGCACCCCCGACGGCCTCCGGCAGGGCGCGCCCGGCGCGCTCGCGGCCCAGCGCGCCCTCGTCGAGAAGCTCGGCGGCAGCTACCACCAGGTCGTCGGCTCGGACGTGCCGAGGGCGCTGGTCGACTTCGCCAAGGGGGCCGACGCCTCCCAGCTCGTGATCGGCGTCAGCCGGCGCGGGCGGCTCGGGTCGCTCGTCACCGGGCCGGGCATCGGTGCGACCGTGATCCGCGAGTCGGGCCAGCTCGACGTGCACATCGTGACGCACTCGGCGGCCGGCCGGGGCTGGTCGCTGCCCAAGCTCGGCGGGGCGCTGTCGCGCTCGCGGGTCGTCACCGGCTTCGTGCTCGCGGCCGTCGTCGGGCCGCTGCTCACCTGGCTGCTCGCGGGGCACCGCACAGAAGACGGCATCGCGGGCACCGTGCTGCTGTTCCAGCTGCTCGTCGTCGTCGTGGCGGTGACCGGCGGCGTCTGGCCGGCGCTCTTCGCCGCCCTGTTGTCGGGCGTCACGCTCGACCTCTTCTTCATCGCGCCCATCTACAGCGTCACGATCGCCGAGCCGCTGCACCTGCTCGCTCTCGTGCTGTACGTGCTCAACGCCGCCATCGTCAGCTGGGTCGTCGACCAGGCGGCCCGGCGCAGCCGGTCGGCGGCCCGGGCCCTCGCCGAGACCGAGCTGCTCGCGACCGTGTCGGGCAGCGTGCTGCGGGGGCAGGACGCGCTGCAGGCGCTCGTCGCGCGGACCCGCGAGGCGTTCGGTCTGAGGCGGGTGCGGGTGCTGTCGGGCGACGAGGTGCTCGGCGACAGCGGGGTGGCGGGCGACGGGCCTGCTGGTGCTGGTGCATCGGCCGACGTCTCGACGCTGCCCGCGGGGGAGCACGGCGTGCTCGAGCTGACCGGCCAGCCGCTGCAGGCGGGCGACCGACGCCTCCTCGCCGTGGTCGCCGCGCAGGTCGAGGCGGCGCTCGAGCACTCGGCGCTCACCCGCACGGCCGGCCAGGTCGCGCCGCTCGCCGAGGTCGACCGGATGCGCAGCGCGCTGCTGGCCGCCGTCGGGCACGACCTGCGCCGACCGCTCGCCGCGGCGACCGCCTCCGTCAGCGGCCTGCGCCAGCCCGGAGTCGAGTGGAGCGACGCCGACCGCGACGAGCTGCTCGCCACCGCGTGGGAGAGCCTGGAGTCGCTGTCGACCCTCGTCACGAACCTGCTCGACGTCAGCCGGGTGCAGGCCGGGGCGCTCGCCGTCCGCACCGCGGTCGTCGACGTCGACGACGTCGTGCTCGGGGCGCTCGACGAGCTCGGGCTCGGGCCCGCCGACGTCGAGCTGGCTCTGCGCGCCTCGGTGCCGGCCGTCGTCGCCGACGCCGTGCTGCTGCAGCGGGTCCTCGTCAACCTGCTCGACAACGCGCTGCGCCACTCGCCCGACGGCACCCTCGTGCGCATCTCGACCAGCGGCTTCGCCGGCCGGGTGGAGGTGCGGGTCGTCGACCGCGGGCCCGGCGTCCCGCCTGAGCGCCGCGACGAGATCACCGTCGCGTTCCAGCGGCTCGGCGACACCGACAACTCCACCGGGCTCGGGCTCGGCCTCGCCCTGAGCAAGGGGTTCACGGAGGCGATGGGCGGCACCCTCACGATGGACGACACCCCGGGCGGCGGCCTCACCGCCGTCGTCTCCCTGCCCGAGGCCCCGACCCCCGCAGCCGGCGCGGATCCTCACGGGATCCCTACGTCGGGAACGCGATCGGCGCCTCCTGCGGGCGGTACCGTCGTCGAGGAGGGCCCGTGAAGATCCTGATCGCCGACGACGACCCGCAGATCCTGCGGGCGCTCAAGGTGACCCTCGGCGCCCACGGCTACGAGATCCACACCGCGTCCGACGGTCGCGAGGCGCTCGACGTCGCCATGACGCAGCACCCCGACCTGGTCATGCTCGACCTCGGCATGCCGCGGCTCGACGGCGTCGAGGTGATCGCTGGCCTGCGCGGCTGGTCGACCGCGCCCGTGCTCGTCGTCTCCGGGCGCACCGACGCCGCCGACAAGGTCGAGGCGCTCGACGCCGGCGCCGACGACTACGTGACGAAGCCGTTCGCGATGGAGGAGCTGCTCGCGCGCATCCGCGCGCTCACCCGTCGCCTCGCTCCCGGCGACGACGACACGCCCGTGGTCGAGTTCGGCGACGTGCGGGTCGACCTGTCGGCCACGACGGTGACGCGCGCCGGCGAGCTCGTGCGGCTGACGCCGACCGAGTGGCGCGTGCTCGAGCTGCTGCTGCAGAGCCCGGGCAAGCTCGTCACCCGCGAGACCCTGCTGACGCAGGTGTGGGGGGCGTTCCACGCGAAGGACACGGGCTACCTCCGCCTCTACTTCGCGCAGCTGCGCAAGAAGCTCGAGCCGGTGCCGGCCGAGCCGCGCTACCTCGTCACCGAGCTGGGCATGGGCTACCGCTTCGTGCCGGACGGAGGCGCCGAGAAGCCCTGACCTCCGAGGAGCCCGACCGCCGCGGTCGCCGTCGGGCCGCGCAGCGCACGCGATCTGCATGTCCGCCGTGGGCACGCTGGGAGCCCGTTGCGGACGTCCGAAGTCCTCACGACATCCTTACGCCTCACCGCCCCGTGCCGCCTCGCGCCGGGCGTAGCGTTGCTCCGTCGAGCCGTCCCGGGTGCGACGAGCGACGAGAGGTCACCGTGTCCACGACGTCCGAGCAGCGCGACGCCGACGCGCTGGAACCGGCGCTCTCCCGCACGTCGGGGTCGCGCCTCCGTGGCTGGCTGCTGGGCGGCCTCTCCGAGAACAGCGGCGCCCACCAGGGGCCGCACGCCACCACCGTCGAGAAGACGCACTCGTGGTGGCGCGTCATGTGCCTCACCGGGGTCGACTACTTCTCGACCCTCGGCTACCAGCCGGCGATCGCCGCCGTCGCGGCCGGCCTGCTCTCGCCGCTGGCGACGATCGTGCTCGTGCTGCTGACCCTCTTCGGCGCGCTGCCCGTCTACCGCCGCGTGGCCCGCGAGAGCCCCCGCGGCGAGGGCTCGATCGCGATGCTCGAGCGCCTGCTGCCCTGGTGGGGCGGCAAGGTCTTCGTGCTCGTGCTGCTCGGCTTCGCCGCCACCGACTTCATGATCACCATCACCCTCTCGGCCGCCGACGCCACTGCGCACGCCGTCGAGAACCCCTTCGCGCCGTCGTGGTTCCACGGGGCCGAGGTGCCGATCACGCTGTTCCTGGTCGCGCTGCTGGCCGCGGTGTTCCTCCGGGGGTTCAAGGAGGCGATCGGCATCGCCGTCGTCCTGGTCGGCGTCTTCCTGGCGCTGAACCTCGTCGTGATCGCCGTGGCGCTCGCCCACGTCGCCGAGAACCCGGTCGTCATCGGCAACTGGTGGCAGGCGCTGACCGTGCAGCACGGCAACCCGCTCGTCATGGTGGGCATCGCGCTGATCGTGTTCCCGAAGCTCGCGCTCGGCCTGTCGGGCTTCGAGACCGGCGTCGCCGTCATGCCGCAGATCACCGGCGACGCGAGCGACACGCCGCAGCAGCCGCTCGGCCGGATCCGCGGTGCACGCCGCCTGCTCACGTCGGCCGCGATCATCATGAGCTCGTTCCTCATCCTATCGAGCTTCGTGACCACGCTGCTGATCCCGCAGGAGGAGTTCCAGTCGGGAGGCGAGGCGAACGGCCGTGCCCTCGCCTACCTCGCGCACGCCTACCTCGGCAACGGCTTCGGCACCCTCTACGACGTCGCCACCATCTGCATCCTCTGGTTCGCCGGTGCCTCGGCGATGGCGGGGCTGCTCAACATCGTGCCCCGCTACCTACCGCGCTACGGCATGGCGCCGCAGTGGGCGCGGGCCGTGCGGCCGCTCGTGCTCGTCTTCACGGCGATCGCCTTCGTCATCACGATCGTGTTCGACGCCGACGTGGACGCCCAGGGCGGGGCGTACGCGACGGGAGTGCTCGTGCTGATCACCAGCGCCTCCGTGGCCGTGACCCTGTCCGCGCGCCGGGCGCGTCAGCGCAAGCGGACCGTCGCCTTCGGCGTCATCGCGGTCGTGTTCGTCTACACGACCGTCGTCAACGTGGTCGAGCGTCCCGACGGCGTCCGGATCGCCGCGATCTTTATCGTGGGCATCATGGCGGTGTCGCTGATCTCGCGCGTGCGGCGGTCGTTCCAGCTGCGCGCGACGTCGATCTCGTTCGACGACACGTCGCTCGGCTACGTCCGCGAGGACGCCGACGAGTACGGCTCGATCCGGATCATCGCGCACGAGCCGGGCCGCGAGGTCGCCGAGATCTACAAGAAGAAGCTGAGCGCCGAGCGCAAGTACAGCGGCATCCCGCAGCGCTCTCCCGTGATCTTCCTCGAGGTGCACCCGGGCGACTCGTCCGACTTCGAGGAGGACCTCGAGGTCACCGGGTGCGTCGTGCACGGCTACCGCGTGCTGCGCGTCACGAGCGGGGCCGTGCCCAACACGATCGCGTCGGTGCTGCTCGCGGTGCGCGACGAGACCGGGGTCGTGCCCGACGTCTACTTCGAGTGGACCGAGGGCAGCCCGCTGTCGAACATGGGGCGGTTCCTGGTCACCGGGGCCGGCGAGGTGGCGCCCGTGACGCGCGAGGTGCTGCGACAGGCGGAGCCGCACCGCTCGCGCCGCCCCGACGTGCACGTCAGCTAGCCGCCGCGCTGCCGGCCGCCGCCCGAGGGCGCCGCCGCCGCCGCGCCCCAGCTCGCCTGCCCACCGCCTCCCTCCCCCTTCCGAACCGCGTTCCGAACCATGAACCGCGAAAAAACGCGGTTCATGGTTCGGAACGCGGTTCATCGCGGTCAGCCGACGAAGCGCCTCAGGGCGATGCGGGCAGCGGAGTCGACCCGTCGCGGGTCGAGCCCCACCCCCACGCCCTGCAGCAGTTCGGCCAGTCGGCGAGGCTGGACGATGTCGAGGTACTCGCAGTGGACCACGTGCTCGATGTCGTCCGACTCGAGGAGGCGTCTGTCGCGCCGCCCACGGTCGCGCACGACCTCTGCAGGGGTGCGTCCCGCGAGCATCGTGGGGTCGGTCAGCTTGACCAGCCCGTTGAACTCCAGGGCGACGCCGTGCTTCGCGAGGAAGATGTCGCAGCGCCCGGCGAATCGACCTCGGCTCTCGAACGACCGCTGCAGATGGACGTCGGAGAGCCCTAGTTCGAAGAGGAGGAGACGGAGCAGGGACTCGCCGCCGTTCTCGGCCCAGGGCGACGCGAACTGCACGACGCGGCGCGCGGCGCGGTCGCCCGGCCGTGAACCGTCGCCGATGCGCTGGAGGAGCTGCGTCCGGACCGTGGCGAGACGTTCGACGACACCGGGGCTCGTCTCGTGGCCGCGAGGGAGGACGAGACGACGCAGCACCGCGTCGACGCAGAGGACGGCGTCGGCGAAGGGAGACGTGCGCGACACGTCGACGGCCGTCCTGGAGAGATCTGTGACGCAGAGTCCGTGCACGAGCGACGTCTCGCTGGCGGGGGCCCGCCCCGGACGCCGGAGCAGGTGAGTCGAGCGGGCGGTCGTCGTCCGCCGCGGATCGACCACGGTGACGACGTCCGGCATCGCCGGGGAGACGGCCGGCAGATCGTGCAGGACCGCTGCCGACGTGTGCGACACGACGCAGACGTCCGCCAGGCCCAGGGCGACTGCTCTCGCGAGCACGACGTGTAGACCGCGCTCATCGAGACGACGGAAGTCGTCTGCCCGGAGGTACGTCCCCTGGTGGATCCTCACGAGCTGGCCCCGTCGGACGCTCCTCCGCAGGGCCGCCGTCTCTCTGGCACCGTCTCCGTGCGTGGCGGCGAAGAGCAGCTCGCAGCGGGAGGGGTCGGTCGTGTCGTCCACGGCTCGAGGCTGACGGAGACCGGCGTCGCGAGCCTGCGCCGCACCTCCCCGATGGGGACGTTGGGGCGAGGACGGCAACTGTGGAGGAGGAGCCACCAAGCCCCATGAACCGGGTTCCGAACCATGAACCGCGATAAAACGCGGTTCATGGTTCGGAACGCGGTTCCCGGCGTGGCGGGGCATGGGCGGGCGGAGGCACGGGCTAGGCGCGCGGAGCGGGCGCAGGGCGGCGGGGTACAGCGGGCCGGGCGCTCAGCTTGGCCCCTGCAGCCGCGCAGCCTGTATGTCTGGTGCATGACCGCTTCCCGCTCCATGCCCTACCCCCTCGGCGTCACGCCCCTCGAGGGCGGCGGCGCCCACGTCGCCGTGTACTCCGAGACCGCCGACAAGATCTGGTTCTGCCTGTTCGACGACGCCGACGGCACCGACGGCACTGACGGCACCGCGGGTGCCGCGGGCACCGAGACCCGCTTCGAGCTCACCGAGCGCACCGGCCACGTGTTCCACACCGTCGTCGAGGAGGCGCGCGTCGGATCCCGCTACGGCCTGCGTGTCGCAGGCCCCTGGGACCCGGCCGCCGGCCTCCGCCACAACGAGAACAAGCTGCTGCTCGACCCTTACGCCACGGCCCTCGACGGCCGCTTCGACTGGGGCCAGGCCGTGTTCGGCCACGACATGGACGAGCCCGAGACGATGGACACGACCGACTCCGCGTCGGCGATGCCGCGCAACGTGATCGCCGACCGCGACTTCGACTGGGGCTCCGACGAGCGCCCGCTGACCGCCCTCGAGGACACGGTCGTGTACGAGGTCCACGTGAAGGGCTTCACGCAGCAGCACCCCGACGTGCCCGAGGAGATCCGCGGCACCTACGCGGGCCTCGCGCACCCGGCCGCGATCAAGTACTTCACCGACCTCGGCGTCACCGCCGTCGAGCTGCT
The DNA here is from genome assembly GCF_004364285.1 of Frigoribacterium sp. PhB116. GTDB lineage: Bacteria > Actinomycetota > Actinomycetes > Actinomycetales > Microbacteriaceae > Frigoribacterium. The sequence continues at coordinate 106,291 of NZ_SOBE01000004.1, forward strand.
GCCCACGCACCAGTTCGTGCAGGACAGCCACCTCGAGGAGAAGGGCCTCCGCAACTACTGGGGCTACAACTCCATCGGCTTCTTCGCGCCGCACGACGAGTACGCCTCGGAGGCGGCGGGCACGCGAGGCGGCCAGGTCGCCGAGTTCAAGGCCATGGTCAAGGCCTTCCACGAGGCCGGCCTCGAGGTGTGGATGGACGTCGTCTACAACCACACGGCCGAGGGCAACCACATGGGTCCGACGATCTCGTTCAAGGGCATCGACAACGCGTCGTACTACCGCCTGGTCGAGGGCGAGGAGTCGGCGTACTTCGACACCACCGGCACCGGCAACAGCCTCAACGTCAGCCACCCGGCGGCGCTCGGCCTGATCATGGACAGCCTGCGCTACTGGGTCACCGAGATGCACGTCGACGGCTTCCGCTTCGACCTGGCGACGACGCTGACCCGTCAGGGCGGCGAGGCCAGCGAGCACAGCGCGTTCCTCACGCTGATCCACCAGGACCCGGTGCTGCAGAGCGTCAAGATGATCGCCGAGCCGTGGGACACCGCCGGCTACCAGGTCGGCGGCTTCCCGGCCGACTGGTCGGAGTGGAACGGCAAGTTCCGCGACGACGTCCGCGAGTTCTGGAACGGCGAGCCCGGCGTCCTGTCGACCTTCTCCGACCGCGTGCTCGGCAGCCCCGACGTCTACGAGGACTCACGGCGCTCGCCGCTCTCGAGCGTCAACTTCGTCACGGCGCACGACGGCTTCACGCTGGCCGACCTGACGATGTACGCCGAGAAGCACAACGACGCCAACGGCGAGGACAACCAGGACGGCGAGAGCGACAACAAGTCGTTCAACGGCGGCGTCGAGGGCCCGACCGACGACGGCGCCGTCAACGAGTACCGCGACCGCCAGCGCCGCAACTTCCTCGGGACGCTGCTCATCAGTGCGGGCGTGCCGATGATCCTCGGCGGCGACGAGATCGCGCGCAGCCAGGGCGGCAACAACAACGCCTACTGCCAGGACAGCGAGATCTCGTGGTTCGACTGGGAGCGCGCCGACCGCGACCTGCTCGCCTTCACGACCGAGCTGATCACGCTGCGTCGCGAGAACCCGGCGCTGCGCCCCGACTGGTTCCGCTACGCGCCCGAGGTCGAGAGCGACGACCACGTCCAGGTGCGCCGCGCCGACGACCACTCCTTCTCGAGCGGCGACTGGCAGCAGGGCGAGAACAAGGCGATCACCTTCGTGCTCACGCACAAGGACGCCGACGCCTTCGCGTACCTGACCAACGGCTCGACGAGCGTGGTCGAGTTCCAGGTGCCCGAGGCGCCCCACGGCGAGTGGGAGCTCGCGAGCTCGAGTGATCCCGACCAGCAGGTCGAGGGTCCGGTGACGACGCTGCTCGTGCGCGACGCGAGCTTCACGCTGCTCCGCAGCCGCGCCTCCTAGGAGCACCAGGCGAGAGCTGACCCGAGGAGGCGCGCGTCGCCTCCTCGGGTCAGGTCGGGCCGGTCCTCGGAACGGGACCGCACGAGAACGCCGGAGGGCGGGCACCCAGGGGTGCCCGCCCTCCGGCGTGTGGTCGGGTCGGCGGCGTCAGGCCGTCGCGAGCTGACGTGCGTGCTCGACGAAGAAGTCGGCGTAGGACGGGCCTGTTGCGACGACGGGCACGCGGGGCGTCCGAGAGGTGCGGCGGCGCTTCGGGTAGGCGGCGATGCGGACCGGGGCGACGCTGGACTCGCGTCGGTAGAAGCTGCCGCTGGTGACGTCGACCCGGAAGCGGACGTGCTGGACGAGCTGTTCCGGGTCGAGGGCCGCGAGCTCGCGGGCCGACACGGAGGGGGCGGGGGGACGGGGTGCGTCAGTGTTCATGTTCGGCTCATTCCTGGCGCCCTGCGAACGCCTGATCGAACTGCGGATGATGGCTGTGCCGCCGTGAATCGGCACGTCCCCACTGTCGCAGTCGACCCTGGAAGTGTCTAGCTCACCTAACTATTGTTCGCGTCGCGGATACCCGCGTCACCACATGGGCCGCGCGCACGACCTGTCAGACGCGCCGCGTCGGGCGCGCCGCGTCGCGGGTGCCGCGTCGGGCGCGCCGGGTCGGCCCCGCCGGGTCAGACGCACCGGTCGACGAGCGCGTCGGCAAGCTGCCGGGTGACCTCGGCGTCGACCGTCACCGGCTCGCCGTCCAGCGACGAGAGGGGCGCGACCAGCCGGCCGCTCGAGACGAGCCAGAGCGCGTCGGCCCGGCGTACCTCGTCCATCGGCAGCAGCACCTCGGCGACCTCGTGCCCGAGCGAGCGCAGCACCTCGAAGGCGGCGGCCTGGGTCGTGCCCTCGAGGATCCCCTGGTCGGTGCGCGGCGTGACGAACACGCCGTCGAGACGCGCGATCAGCGACGCCGACGGCCCCTCGAGCGCGTAGCCGTCGCTGCTCACGAAGAGCACGTCGTCGGCTCCCCGGCGGGCGGCCTCGCGCAGCACGCTCTTGTTGACGGCGTACGACAGCGTCTTGGCGCCCTGCAGCAGCCACGGCGAGGTCTGCGCGACGTCGTGCCGGTAGCCGCGGTCGAGCGACACGACGCGGATGCCGTGCACGCGCTCGGCGTCGTGGTCGGGCATCAGCTCGGTGCGCACCCACGCCGTCGGCGTCCCGTCGCCTCCCTCGATGCCCCGGGTCACGACGAGCTTCTGCAGGAGGAGCGGCGCGGGCTCGTGCAGCCTCGCCGACTCGAGGCAGGCGGCCCGGATCACGTCGAGGTCGAGCTCGGGCAGGTCGAGCAGGGCCGCCGAGCGGGCGAGCCGGGCGAGATGCGGCTCCAGCGCTTGGATCGAGCCGTGCGAGACGCCGAGGCCCTCGAAGATCCCGTCGCCGCGGGTGACGCCGAGGTCGGTGACGTGGATCGTGTGCTCGGACGGATCGACGACCCGCCAGCCCGTCTCGCCGGGAGCCCGCGGCGGCCCGCCCGCGGCCGCTCGGTCGATCAGCACGAGGACGGGAGGCGGGGCGTCGGTCATGAGGGCGACGCTAGCAGCGCCCCAGGGCTCCAGGACGGTCGCTAGGCGGACTAGTCAGAACGTCTAGCGAAAGTAGATGATGACCAGGCTTTTCCTTCAGAGTCAACCCCTGCCGGGACGTCGTCTGCAGCCGTAGGCTGGCGGAGCCCGCCTCGAGCAGGCACGTGGCTCTCCGCACCGTCGGAGCTTCACGCAGGGACGATCGCTGCGGAGGGTCACGAGGGGCAGGCCTGCCGCTGCCGGCCTGCCGTTCCCTCCGAGGAGGGGCCGCGCCCCTCGAGCGAGGAGCGCGACCCGAATGCCGCTCCGCGAGCGTGAGCTTCACGGGCAGGGAGCGCTCGCGGTGCGCGACACCCTGTGGGACCGGTGAGGTCCCGACCCGACAAGGCTACGCGTTCCGTCGAGTTCCCCGGAAGGGGGCCAGCGGACGCGCACGGCATGCACAGGCTGCACGGAGCAGCTCGGCCGGACCCGTACCCCGGCGAGGTCCCCCGTCCTGCCCGAGACCGTGCCGGCCACCACCCTGCCGTCCACGGCCGTCCTGCCCACCGTCGTGCGACAGACTGGCGCCATGAGCTCCGAGCAGCCCCGCACGACCCTGACCGCCCGGGCGGTCGTCTTCGACATGGACGGGACGCTCGTCGACTCGACCGCCCTGGTCGAGCGCATCTGGACCGAGTGGTGCGGCCCGCTCGGCCTGCACCCCGGCGAGGTGCTGGCCTTCGCGCACGGCAGGCAGACCGCGGACACGGTCAGGCGGTTCCTGCCCGAGCTGGACGAGGAGGCGGTGCTCCGGCACGTCGACGCCCTGCTGTCGGTCGAGGGCGAGGCCCCCGACGGCGTGGTGGAGATCCCCGGCGCGGCCGCGTTCGTCGCCGCGCTGCCCGGGCAGCTCGTCGCGCTCGTGACGAGCGCCCCGGGGAACATCGCGCGGACCCGCACCGCCGTCGCGGGGGTCGGGCTGCCCGCGGTCGTGCTCGCCTCAGAGGACGTGCCCGTCGGCAAGCCCGCTCCCGACGGGTACCTGCGGGCGGCCGAGCTGCTGGGCGTCGACCCGGGCGACGTCGTCGTCTTCGAGGACGCGGAGGCGGGGCTGCAGGCCGCGCGCGCCTCCGGGGCCCAGGTCGTGGTCGTCGGCGACCACGACGGGCCGGCCGCCGAGGGGCTGACGCGCATCACGGACTACCGCGGCGCCGTGGTCGAGCTCGGCGACGACGGGCTGCTCACGATCACGCTCTGAGCCTGGGCGGCAGAGCCTGGGCGGCAGCGCCCGGGCGGCCGTCAGCCGCTGAGCGGGTGCGAGCCGGCGTGCGAGTCGCGTCGGCCGATCGCGCGGGCGAAGGCGCGCAGCGTGTCGCCGGAGGAGTGCCGGGGCGTCCAGCCGAGCTGCTCGCGCGCGGCGTCCGTCGACATGACGGGGACCTTGGCGGCGATGTCGAGCCAGCCGGGCTCCGTCGGCTGCAGGCGCAGCAGCCACGTCACGAGCGCCGCGGCGCGCATCACGCGGTAGGGCACCGGAAGCAGCCGCGTGCCGAACGCCTCCGCCACCATCTGCGGATCGACGATCGGCTCGGCCGCGAGGTTGAAGGCCCCACCGACCCGGCGGTCGATCGCTCGCCAGAAGGCGTCGGCGACGTCCTCGGCGTGCACGACCTGCGACACGAAGCGCGGCGCGAGGGGGAGGAAGGGGAGGCGGTGGTGCTGCATCCACCGGGTCGGGACCCAGCGGCCGAGGAACAGGCCGATGATCTCGCTCGCGGCGGCAGGCTGGAACACCAGCCCGGGACGCATCCGGGTCAGGACGACGTCGGGGTGTTTCACGGCCCACGCGTCCATCAGTCGTTCGTTGACCGCCTTGTGCTTCGAGTAGCTCGACCGGCGCACGCCCTTGGTCTTGTAGGACTCCGAGACGCGACGCGACTTGGGGCCGCGGCTGTAGGCGCCGACGGACGACGCGACGAGCACGTGCGGCACCCCGGCCAGGGCGACGGCGTCGAGCACGTGGCGCGTCCCGACGACGTTGGTGCGCCACATCGCGTCGCGGTCGTGGCTCGGCTGCAGCGCCCAGCCGAGGTGCACGACGGCGTCGGCGCCGACGAAGGCGCGGGCCAGCCGGTCGGGCGAGGCGTCGTCGCCGACGTCGAGGGTGAACCACTGGACGTCGCCGTACGGCGGCGAGGCCGTGCGGGGCGCACGACGGGCGATGCCGACCAGCTCGGTGACGTCGGCTTCGGACTGGAGCCGCGTCAACAGGGCCGTGCCCAGGTTGCCGGTGGCTCCGACGACGACCACGCGCATGCTGCGGTCTCCCTCGCATAGCTCTCGGACAGGTGTGGACGCCTGGGGCTGCTGTCGCGGACCTGACGTCCCGTCGAGCCTACGCGGCGCGCCTGGGCCGCCGCCCGGGAGGGGCGACGTGCTGCAGGCTGCTGCCTGGAGCGTCGAGTTGCCCCGAACGGCTGCCCGGCAGTCTCGGAGGCGACCGTTCGGGGCAACTCGCGCAGTCAGGGGGAGGTGAGGGAGCGGGAGCGCGCGGGGGAGGCGGAGGTGAGGGAGGGATCAGGCGGGGGCCGGGGCGCCGGCGGCCACGGCGATCGCGCGCACCGCCTCCTCGTCGAGGACGAACACCTCGGCGCCGTCGTGCTCGTCGTGCACCCGCACCGGCGTCGAGCGCGCCGAGCCGTCGGGGAGCAGGTCGACGATGAGGAACCCCGACCCGCGCACGGCCCGCTCCGTGCCGTGCGGCGCGCAGACGTCGGTCTCGTTCGCGACCGCCGGGGCCACGAGCACGGGCACCCCCGCCAGGGAGCCGACCACGGGGCGGTGGTAGTGGCCGGCGAGGACGACGCGGACGTCCGTTCCCTCGAGTGCCTCCGCCAGCGCCTCCGGAGCCTGCAGCGCCAGCGACTCGTGAAGCGTGGTGGGCGCGGGGAGCGGCGGGTGGTGCAGCACGACCACGCTGCCGCGCGGGGCCGGCTCGGCGAGCAGGTCGCGGAGGCGGTCGAGCTGCTCCGGTCGCAGCAGGCCGTAGCCGGCCCGCGGCACCGAGGTGTCGAGTGTGACGACGCGCCAGCCGTCGACGAGCGAGACGCCGTCGACGGACTCCGTGGCGCAGGGCTGGGCGCCGTGCGCGAGGTGGCCGTCGCCGAGCACCTCCGTGAAGCCGGCGCGCAGGTCGTGGTTGCCGGGCACGAGGACGACGTCGACCTGCCCGTCCCGGCTCGCGGCCCAGGCCTCGAGCCGGTCGCGCAGCAGGGCGTAGGAGGCGGTGCTCCCGTCGTCCGACAGGTCGCCCGAGCCGACGAGCAGCCGGACGCCGTCGACCCGGGCCGCCTCGGCGAGGACGCGGTCGAGGGCGGCGAGCGTGTCGACGGACCCCTGGTGCAGGCTCCCGTCGCCGCTCAGGTGGGAGTCGCTCAGGTGGACGACGCGCAGGGCTCCGGGCGGAAGGGCGAACATGCGCCGACCCTACTCACTGGCCGACGGCGGGTGATCGTGCTGGAGGGCGGGTCGCGCGGGACCCGCCCTCGGCGCCGGATGCCCGCCCTCGGCGTGCGGGCGTGCGGGCGTGCGGGCGTGCGGGCACGCGACCGGTCGGCGCGGCTAGGCCAGGAACTGCTCGACGGGCCCGAGGCGCGCGTCGAGCTTGGCGCCGAGCTCGGCGAACATCGCGGTGACCGCGTCCCACTGCTCGTGCGAGGGGTTCTGCGGCTCGACGTAGAGGCCGTAGAACCGGCGACCGAGCGCGAGGGTCTCGAGCAGCACCGTCTCGGTGTCGTCGAGGAACTGCGTGCCGTCCTTGTTCAGGTCGGACGGCGACACGTTCAGGCCGGTCAGGGTGCGGAAGCCGCCCGCCGTCAGCGCCTTCGCGGTCGCCGCCCGGGAGAGCCGCGGCAGTCGTTCCCGGCCGCCGCGCGGGTCGCCGTGGATGGTGCTCGCCTCGAGGCGGGCCCGGACGTGCGCGAACACGAGCTCCGGCTCGAGCACGGGGTGGGTGCCCGGGGGCGGAGGGGTGGCCATGTGCCCACTGTGGCAGGGCGGGCGGTGCGCGGTCAGGCCCAGTTCGGGGCCGACCCGGCCGGGGGTGGTGGCGCCTCCTCGACGCTGCCATCATGCCGGGAGGCAGCGTGGTCGCCGGCCCGCGCCGCCCTCCCGACGTGCCGGCGACACGACCGAGGGAGCACCGATGTCCGTCCAGCTCACGCCGTATCTCGCGTTCCGCACCCAGGCCCGCGAGGCACTCGACTTCTACGCCTCCGTCTTCGGCGGCGTCCCCACCTACAGCAGCTACTCCGAGTTCGGCACGGGCGGCGAGGGCGAGGGCGACAAGGTCATGCACGGGCAGCTCGCGACGCCGCACGGGCTCCTCCTCATGGCGGCCGACCGGCCCGACTCGGTCCCGCTCGAGAGCGAGAACGCGATCTCGCTCTCGCTCTTCGGCGCCGCCGAGGACGAGGACAGGCTGACCGGCTGGTTCGCCGCGCTCGCCGAGGGCGGCACGGTCCACGAGCAGCTCGCGAAGGCGCCGTGGGGCGACAGCTTCGGCCAGCTCGACGACCGGTTCGGCATCCACTGGATGGTGAACATCGGCGGCGAGGCGGCCTGAGGCGCCGAGGTCGACCCAGGGCGAGGGAGCCGAGGAGGTGCGGGGCGGCCGGGCAGCCGTGCCGCACCTCCTGCGGGCGGTCGCGTGCCGAGCTGGCGTGCGCGGTCGACGATGATGGAGGGATGGACGACTCCGCACGCTGCCCCTGCCTGAGCGGCGAGACCTGGGGGGCGTGCTGCGGGCCCCTGCACGCGCACGTCGTGCCGGCTCCCACCGCCGAGCGGCTGATGCGCTCGCGGTACTCGGCGTTCGCCGTCGGCGACGTCGGCTGGCTGCTCGAGACGTGGCACCCGTCGACCCGTCCGGACGAGCTGGAGCTCGACCCGACGGCGCGGTGGTTCCGGCTCGACGTGCTGCGGACCGAGCGTGGCGGGCCGCTCGACGACCAGGGCGTGGTCGAGTTCGCGGCGCACCGCCGGGTCGACGGGGACGCCGAGGTGCAGCGCGAGGTCAGCCGGTTCGTGCGCGACCGTTCGCGCCGGTGGCTGTACGTCGACGGCGTGCCCAGCTAGTCGGCGGGTTCCCGTCGCCCTCGGCGGGTGGATTCGGCGTGCGGCGGGTTCCCGTCGTCGGTGGCGGGTGGGCGCTCACCCGCCGGGAGCTACGCGAACCCGCCGACTCTGCAGAACAGCCCGCGCGGGGCACGCGGTGCGAGGTCAGGGCTAGGGCTGCGGGGTGCCCTGCGGGTGAGCGCCGGGGTCGAGCTGCCCGCCCGTCGACGCACGGCCGAGGGCGTGGGCGAGCTCGGCGAACGCCTCCTGCGACCGGGCCGCGCCGAGCGCCCCGCCCTTGACGAGACCGGTGCCGAGGTCGCGGCTGAGGCGCACCACGAGGCGGTCGGAGTCGTCGACGAAGTACTGGAGCCAGAGCACGACGTGGAACGCCTTGCCGGCGAAGACCCCCAGGAACAGCGTCTTGGTGAGGTCGCCGCGCACGGCCTTGGTGCTGCCGTTCGGCATCTGCTCGAGCCTGAACCCCTGCGCCTGGGCCACGTGGTCGACGAGCCTGCGCGAGTCGTCGTGCGGTCCCGTGAAGAAGTAGTCGTAGCTGCTGTCGGCCATGCGTCCCCCGTGTGGTTCCCCTGTCGCCCGAGCGGGCTCCGAGCGACAACCTAGCGCCACCCGCCGTGCTCGGACGCGTCCGCGCACGGCGACGCACCGCAGGCCCTGATCCGGTCTGCGGTGCGCCGCCGTGCGGAGCTGTCGCTGTTGCTGTTGCTGTTGCTGTCGCTGTTGCCGTCGCGGTCGCGGGTGCGATCGCGTCGTCGCTCAGGCGCGTGCCCGGCGACGAGCCGCGAGCAGCAGTCCGAGCCCGGCGAGGAGGGCCAGCAGGCCGGCCGCGAGGCCGCCCGTCGACTCGCTGCCGGTGAACGCGAGGGCCGAGGTGTCGGCCGCCGCGGCGACGGGCTGACCAGCCGAGGAGGCGGTCGAGACGAACACGGTGCGTCCCACCGTGGAGGCGGTCACCACGCCGGTGCCGGGGTCGGTCGTCACGACGACCTCGCCGCCGCCGGTCGTCGGCGGGACGTCGCCGTCACCCTCGGTCGTCGGGGTGGTGGGGTCCGACGGGTCGAAGGGGAAGGCGGGCGTCACGGGGACCACCGGGGTGCCGGGGTCCGCCGGGTCGACGGGGGTGCCTGGGTCGACGGGCGTGGTGCCGGTGGTGCCCGTCGGGTCGGTGCTGCTGTCGCCGATGACGGTCACGGCGTTCCCGCCGAGGTCGATCGGGATCGTGATGACGGGGATGATCTGGGTGCCGCCGGCGATGCCGTCGTCACCCGAGGTCGTGCTGCCGGTGCCGGTGCCGGTGCCGGTGGCGGGCGTGGTGCTGGTGCCCGTGCCCGTGCCGGTGGTGGTGGTGCTGCTGCTGTCGCCGATGATGCTGACGGCGTTGCCGCCGGCGGTGACCGGTGCGGTGATGACGGGCACGATCTGGGTGCCGCCGGCGATGCCGTCGTCGCCCGAGGTGGTGCCGCTGGTGCCGGTGGCGGGCGTGGTGCCGGTGCCGGTGCCGGTGCCGGTGCCGGTGCCGGTGCCGGTGCCGGTGGTGGTGCCGGTGCTGCTGCTGTCGCCGATGATGCTGACGGCGTTGCCGCCGACCATGACGGGAGCCGTCACGACGGGTGCGATCTGGGTGCCGCCGGCGATGCCGTCGTCGCCCGAGGTGGTGCCGGTGCCGGTGGCGGTGCCGGGCGTGGTGCTGGTGCCCGTGCCGGTGGTGGTGCCGGTGCTGCTGCTGTCGCCGATGACGCTGACGGCGTTGCCGCCGGCGGTGACCGGTGCCGTGATCACGGGCACGACCTGGGTGCCGCCGGCGATGCCGTCATCACCCGAGGTGGTGCCCGTCGAGCCTGCTCCGGACGAGCCCGAGCCCGTCGAGGGCGTCGTGCCGACGGCCGGCGTGGTGCCGGTCGAGCTGCTGTCGCCGAGGACGCTGACCGCGTTGCCGCCGATCGTGACCGGCACCGAGACGCCGGGGACGATCTGCGTGCCGCCGAGGACGGAGTCCACACCGCTCGTCGTCGCCCCGGGAGTCGCCGGGGTCGACGTGGTCGGGGTCGTCGTCGCCGGTGCGCCCGCGTCCGTGCTGGAGCTGTCGCCGAGGAGCGACAGCCCGTTGCCCGAGATCGTCACCGGGAGGGCGACGTCGACGAGTGCCTGGGTGCCGCCGCCGATCGAGTCGCTGCCGGAGGTGGTCGCCGCGGGAGCCTCGACCGGTGCGGTCGGAGCCGCGGCGGCAGGCGCCGCGGGCGCGGCCGGAGCCGTGCTGGCCGTGTCGCCGACGACCGAGATCGCGTTGACGGTGACCGTGACCGGCACGTCGACCGAGACGATTCCCTGCGTGCCCGAGAGCAGACCGGAGTCACCGCTGGTCGTCGTGACCGGGGCGGGAGCAGGAGCAGGAGCCGGCGCGGGTGCCGGTGCCGGTGCGGCAGCAGGCGCAGGGGCAGCAGGGGCCGCCGGCGCCGTCGCGGCGCTGTCGCCGACGACCGAGATCGCGTTGCCGAGTGCCGACACGGGGGCGTCGACAACGGCCTGGACCTGGGTGCCCGAGAGCAGCCCGTCGTCCCCGGTGGTGGCAGGTGCCGCGTTCGCGGCGGTGGTTCCGAGGGCCCAGAGGCCTCCGACGAAGAGCGCTCCGGTGAGCCCTCTCGAGACGTACTTGTTCATGACGAACTCCAAGAGTGAGATGAGGTGTGGTGCCGCGGTCTCGCGGCGTGGTCGCGTGTGTCGTCGGCAGGCAGGTGCCTGCTGTCGGGCCGGCTGCGGGTGCAGCAGGGCCCTGACGACGCGACCGACCTCAGTCGGGGGAGCTGTCGGTGTCGTACGTGGGCGTCGACGGGAGATCGTCGTCGCCGTCCGCGGAGCCCGCCGAGACGGCGAGACCGGGAAGCGAGGAGGGGCGGGCCGCGTCGCCGACGACGGCTCCCGCCGAGCCGGCACCCGCGCCGGCCGAGCCGGAGCCGGTCGACCCGGTGCCGCCCGAGGGCAGGCCCGGGAGGCCGTCGTCGCCGAGGGGCGAGCGGTCGTCGCCGGGCAGGGGAGAGACGGGAGCCGGGGTGCCCGCGCCTGCGGGAAGGACAGCACCGGCGGCGGACGCCTGCGCTGCGATGCGGTCGCGAAGGATGCTGACGGGGTCGGCCGCGACCACGTCGGCAGAGCCGACCGTCGCCTCGTCGGCCAGGGTGGCGGCGGCCGCGTCGTCGCCGGCTGCGATGCCGCTGGCAGGAGTCGAGGGGAGCGAGCCGCCGACGTGCGCACCGGGCGTGCCGGGCAGGTCGGGCAGGGGAGTCGTCACGGGCGGGACCGGCACGCCGGGCAGGCCCGGAGCAGGTGCTGCCGCCGCGTCGCCCGTGCTGCTGAGCGCGGTGTCGACGACACCGGCGACGGGGGCCGTGACGGCCGAGACCGGTGCCTGGCCGACGACGGCGGGGACGACGGGGGTGGCGGCGACGACCTTGTCGACGACCTGTGCGACCGGGGCCACGACGCTCGAGACGGGAGCCGCGGCGGCCACCTGCTGCACGGCCTGCGGCACCACCGGCGCCACGGCCTGGACGACCTGCTGCACCGGGGGAGCGACCGCGGCGGCCTGGGTGGCGACCTGCGTGACCGTCGACACCGCGCCTCCTGCGGTCGTCCCGACGGCGGCGACGGGAGCGTCGAGCGACTGCACGACGCCCCCGACCGCGGACGTGACGCCGCCGAGCAGCGACGAGTCGGCCGGCGGAGCGGCCGGTGCTGCCGACGCGGACGTCGACGAGAAGAACAGGCTCAGCACGACTGCCGCGAGAGCGACGAGGCCGGAGACCACGAGGAGGCGCACGAAGGAGAGCGCGGCCGGTCGCCGCATCGTCCCCTCGGCCGTCTGATCCACGGCACACCTTCTTCGGTCGCTGAGCTGCTGCCGGGGTGGTTGGGCCCGGCCGACGGGGGTGGTGGCCCCCGCTGTGCCCCTTTTCTACGCTGGTGGACCGGAGATGTCCACGAAGATCCCTCATTTGTACCCCGGGATCCGCCTGGGCATCTCCTGTGGAGGGGGCACGGGGGCGGATGTCGGCCGGGGCAGGCCGTGAGGGGTCCGCCGGGCCGGGATCAGGCGAGCGGCAGCCTGAGCTCCAGCTCGCGGCTCTCGGGGTCGAGCACGTACGGCACGGTGACGCCCGTCGGCTCGAAGCCCCGCCGGCGGTAGTACGCGACCGCGCGCGGGTTGTCCTCGTGGACGTGCAGCGTCAGCGCCGAGCCCTCGGTGCGCGCCCACTCGACCACCGTGTCGAGCAGGGCGTCGGCGACCCCCGCCTCCTTGCCTCGCCGGCTCGGCCGCACGTAGACGCCGACGAGCATCGGGCTGCCGGGCGCATCGAGGTAGCCGCCCATGGTGCCGACCCACTCGCCGGTCTCGTCGTCGACGGCGGCGAGCAGCACGCTGTGGGGCGCCTGTCCGCGGGCGCCGCGCGAGCGCCACTCGGCCTCGCCGTGGGTCAGCCCGGTGGCGAGGGTCTCGCCGTACGCCAGGGGGGTGTCCTCGAGCATCTCGAGTCGCAGGTCGCGCACCTGCTGCCAGTCGTCGGCGGTCGTGCGGCGGATCGTGACGGTGCTCGGGACGCGCGGGCTCATGCGCCCAGCGTGCCACGCGCTGCCCGCCTGCCGCGCGCGGCTCAGCGCCGGGCGCGCCCGACGGGCACGGTGCCCTCGGGTGCGGCGAGCCGCTGCGCCTCGCGCGCGGGCGAGATCAGCGTCGCGCGCCGGCCGAGCGCGTCGGGCTCGGCGGCCGCCCCGAGCACCTGCATCCGCTCGGGACGCTGCGCCCGCATCGACGCCGTCCACGCGCAGACGAGGGCGTCGAGCAGGTCCTCGCGGTGCTTGTACGGCCGGTCGACGAGCGGCGACGGCTCGTCGACGAGGAGTCGCGACACCGGGTGCGAGAGCAGCCGCAGCGGCGGGTCGACCGAGTCGAGGGCGGCCAGGCGCGAGATCAGGTCGTCGCAGGCGACCGCGCGTGCGCCGCGCCGCTCCTCCTTGGCGACGGTCGTGTCGGGACGCTTGTAGCGCGGCCGGCGCTCGTCGTAGCCGAGCTCCGCGGCCCCGACGAGCGTCGTGTACGGGTAGCACTCGAAGTACGAGACGGCGTCGGCCGGCACGGGCTCGACCCCGTCGTCGTAGACGGCTCCGGAGGCGGCCAGGCGCTCGCCGAGGGTGCGTCCGCCGAGCCACGGCAAGGAGGCGCTGGAGGCGTTCGCCGACACGTGCCACCGACCGTACGCCCGGCCCACGAGCCGTTCGCTCGGCCGCATGCCGGTCGCGTTCGGCACCAGCACGGGGGCGTCGATCGCGACGTGCGACCCCGGAGCGGCCCAGTGCAGCACCCACTCGGCCACCTCGTCGATGCCCCGCGCCCAGCCGGCGTCGAGCACGGTCCCGTCGGCGGCGATCACCGCCAGGCCCGTCTCGTTCGCGGGCTTCGTCGGGGTGGAGTCGCGCCAGGCGAGGTCGACGCCGAGGTAGCGCGGGGCATCGGCGGAGCGGTGCTCGCCAGCACCGTGCTCGTCGGAGTGGTGCTCGGCAGCACCGTGCTCGTCGTGGCGCTGCCCGGCAGCACCGCCCCCGGCAGCCTCGGCCCCGGCGTCGGTCACGAGCGGCGGTCGAGCTTCCAGCCGACCCAGGCGGTGACGAGCACGACCCCGGCCGCGGCGAGCCGGGCGCCCGTCAGCACGCCGCTGCCGGTCGAGGTCGTCACGCTCATGTCGCTGCCGATCCCGATGCCCCAGACGAGGCCCGAGATCGTGAGGCAGGCGACGAGCGCGAGCCCCAGCAGGCCGGAGGTGAGCGCGAAGGCCTTGGGCCCGACTGCGTCGACGGCGGCCGGGCTGCGGAGGCGGCCGCGGGCCCTCCCTGCGAGGCGCGAGGCCGTGAAGCGGACGGCGGCGAGCCAGAAGAGGGCGACGGCGCAGGCGCCGACGATGTCGCTCGAGCGGTGCCAGCCGTAGGCGACGGTCTGCTCGGCGACGATCGCGGCGAAGGCCGTGCCGATGAGGAACACGAGCGGGCGCACGTGGCGGCCGAACGCCGTCATCACGGCGAAGAGGGCGGCGACGGCGATCGTCGTGTGGCCGCTCGGGAAGCTGTTGCCGTACAGCTCGCCGGTGAGGTCGGGGCGCGGCACGAGCTGCTTGAGCACCTGGGTCGTCACCGTCGCGCCGATGATGAGCACGCCCGACTGCAGGGCGGCCCCGGGCCGGCGTCGGAGGAACGCGACCAGCATCGTCAGTCCGACGAGCAGCATGAGCGCTGCGGGCGAGATCGCGTCGAGCGCGGAGCCGGAACCGAGGAGGCGGTCGTCGTCGACCGAGCTGAGGATGCTGTCCTCGACGGACTGGCCCGTCTCGGTGAGCACGGCCATGACGTACACGCCGCCGAACGCGACGACGGAGGCGCCCGCCGCCACGATCCACCGGGCCGACCCGTGTCGCCGGACGGCGCTCGAGGTCGGGAGAACGCGGGCTGCAGTCACTTCCCCATAGAACAGCACCCCTCCTGGACGCCGCCTCACACCTGCCTGGTGATGCGTCGAGAAGGGCGCGACTCACAGGAGGCGGCACCTGACGGAGCGGGCCGGTTCCGTCTGCTGCGGCCCGCCTCCTGGGGCGTCCCCCTCCTCCTGGGAGGCGCGGCGGCTCGCCGGAGCATGATCGACGCACATCAGCCGACACGGTCGGCTCGACACGAGGAGGCGCTCGATGAGCACCACGAACAGCAACGAGCCGCAGCAGGGCGGGGTCACCGACGAGACGGCCGAGTTCGGCGACCGCTCGCAGGTCCCCGTCGCGGGCAGCACCGAGAACCACGGCGACGTGGAGCAGCCCGTCGCTCCCGGCACCGACGACGAGCCCGACCACGTCACAGGTCGCGAGGCCACCGGCGACGTGCTCGACCGCACGGGATCGGTCGACGCCTCCGACGTCGACGACCTTCTCGGCCGCCGCGAGGACCGCGACGACGACCACGAGGGCCCGCGCGCGCCGTAGCTCGCGATCGATGTGACGCTTGTGAGGGGTCTGCTCGCCGCAGATGCCCTCGTCGCGTCACCTCGTTCGCCAGAGAGCCGGGCTGAGACGAGGAGGCGCCCTCGATTCGCGAGGACGCCGTCGGTCGTGTAGTGTTTCCCCCGGCCATTCGGCCGAGAAAACGCGCCTGTAGCTCAACGGATAGAGCATCTGACTACGGATCAGAAGGTTGGGGGTTCGAGTCCCTCCAGGCGCACGACACTCAGCGCGGCCCCTGCCCTACTAGGCAGGGGCCGTTCTTCGTTTTGGTGCTCGTCTGGCCGCCTGCCGGCGGCGTGCGTCCTGCGGACGCGAGCCTGCCGGCGGTCGGCTTCCTGCGGACGCGAGCCTGCCGGCGGTCGGCTTCCTGCGGACGCGAGCCTGCCGGCGGTCGGCGTCCTGCGGACGCGAGCCTGGCCGCGGCGGGTCCCGAGCTAGTCGTCGACGGCCGGAGGCGCGGGGCGCGGGTGGCGGATGGTCGCGACGGTGCCCGTGACGCAGACGGCGGTCGCGAGGAGCAGTGCGACGAGGAAGAGGACGTGCCCCACGGCCACACCTCGGCTGTCAGTCGCCATCGCGACGACGACGCTCACGGCGGAGGTCAGCCACACGACCGCGGCGATGCCCCAGCCCACGGAGGAGCCGCGGAACGTCGGCTTCTGCAGGCGGAGCCGGCCCTGGTCGCGGTTCGTCTCGTCGTCCATCGTCGTGGTCCCCTCGTCGTCGTCGACCTCTCCACCGTACGTCGAGCCCCCTCGCCGGCTCAAGGGCCGGGCCGCGAGCGGGGTCCTCCTCCAGGATGGCGAGCATCGTCCGCGAGACGGTCGGCACGAGGCCGCGGGCCTGTGATGCTCGCGGGATGAAGCGTTCGTCCACGGTGACCCTCGCGCGGTGGCTGCTGGGCGCCGCGGCCGGCCTCGTGCTCGGCGGTGCCACCTCCTACGGCCAGCAGTACCTGCCTGGCGGGCTGAGCTCGTTCGCGAACTCGAGCGGCGGCTGGACGGTCCTCACCTTCGCGACCGTCGTCGTGGTCACGCGGAGGCCGAGCGCTCGCAGGTGGTGGACGGCAGCCGGTCTCGGTCTCGTCGTCTTCCACGCCGCGGTCCAGGGGTACGTGGTCGTGTCCACCCTGCGGGGCTTCCCCGACTCGTACGGTCCGGGCGACTTCTGGTTCACGGCGGCGACCCTGGCCGGGCCCGTCATCGGGCTCGCCGGGCTGTGGTGGTGGTCGCGGCGCCCCGTCCTCCGTGCGGCGGGGATCGCGGTCCTCGCCGCCGTGATGATCGGCGACGGCGTCTCCGGGCTCGTCCGCGTCGCGGAGACGACGGGGACGACTTGGTGGCTGATCAGCATCGCGCTGGGCGTCGCGGCGCTCGGCTGGGTCGTGGTCCGTCGCCTCGACGGGTGGCGGGAGCGCGCGCTCGCTGTCGGGCTCACGACCGTCGGGGCCGCGGCCTTCGTCGCCCTGTTCAGCGTGCTCTGACCTCAGCCTGCTCTGACGCTGCTGCTGCGCACGATCAGGCGTGGCGGCAGCACGACCGTCTCGTGCCGGTGGGTCGACGGGTGGTCGAGCTCGTCCCGGAGGAGGCGCATGGCCTGGCCTCCCATCTCGACGCCGGGCTGCCCCACGGTCGTGAGCGGGAGGGTCGTGCCCTGGGCGAAGTGGTTGTCGTCGTAGCCGGTGATCGACAGATCGCGGGGGATGTCCACCCCGCCGAGCAGCAACGACTGCACGATGCCCGACGCGAGTGCGTCGGAGGCGGCGACGATCCCGTCCGGCCTGCCTGCCGCCTCCTGGGCGAGGAGTTCGCTGCCCACGGTGAGACCGGCGCGCACCGTCAGTGCCGAGGTGGTCATCAGGCGGAGCGAGACGCCGGCGTCTCGGGCCGCGGCCGAGGCGCCCTCGAACCGGTGCCGCACGGCGGTGAGGTCGAGGGGGCCGCCGACGAAGACGAGCTCCCGGCGGCCCTGCTCGAGGAGGTGCTCGGCCGCCAGGCGTCCGCCGAGCTCCTCGTCGACGACGACGCCGCAGCTCTCGTCGCCGTCGCCCGGCCAGTTGACGTAGACGACTCGCAGCCCGCGACGCCGCAGCCGACGCGCCTCGTCCATCGGGCCGTCGAACGGGGCGAGGACGATGCCCGCCGCCTGGGCCTGCTCGAACAGGTTGAGGTACCCCGTCTGCTTGTCGAGGTCGACGTCGGAGTTGCCGAGCAGCACCGACTGCTGAGCGAGGTCCGCCTCGCGCTCGACGCCGCGGGCGATGTCGAGGAAGTACGAGTTGCTGAGGTCGACGGCGACGAAGCCGACGAGGGTGCCCCGGCCCGCTGCGAGGGTGCGCGCGGAGGTGTTCGGCACGAAGCCGAGGGAGGCGATGGCCGACTCGACCTTCAGGCGCGTCGCCGGTCGGACCCGGTCGGGCGTGTTCACCACGTTCGACACCGTGCCCAGCGAGACCCCGGCCAGCCTCGCGACGTCGGCCATCACCGGCGGGCGGTGCGGGGAGGGAGGGATCGAGACGCTCATCGTGGAGCCGAGCCTAGCTCGCGATCGATCGAGATCGGGTGTTGACAAGCCCATGGTGTCCGG
Organism: Frigoribacterium sp. PhB116; assembly: GCF_004364285.1. Taxonomy (GTDB): domain Bacteria; phylum Actinomycetota; class Actinomycetes; order Actinomycetales; family Microbacteriaceae; genus Frigoribacterium. The sequence goes on from NZ_SOBE01000004.1 coordinate 124,038, forward strand.
TCAATTATGAAGCGCTTCAACTTTCATGAGGCGCCCACCATTCAAGGAGGAATGATGTCCCGCACCGCACGTCGTGTCGCTGCCTTCACCGTCGCCGGCCTGACCATCGCTGGCCTCACCGCGTGCTCGGGTGGCGGAGCGGGCCAGGCAGCGACCGAGTTCGCCGTCCTGGGCAACGTCGAGAACGAGGTCGTCCCTGCAACGCTTCAGACCCTGGCCGACGGCGCCTGCTCGACCGAGAACGACGCCATGCCCCTCAAGGTCGAGACCGTCCCGCAGACGAACCTCAACCAGCAGGTGCAGCTGCTCGCCGGTCAGGGCGGCCTCCCCGTCATGTACGCCGTCGACACGAACGAGCTCGTGCAGCAGCTCGACGACGCCGGCTTCGTCGCGCACTTCGACGAGCTGCTCGACGAGATCGGCGCGGCCGACTCGATCGAGCCCGCCGCGCGGTCGACCGTCGAGTCGCTCTACGACGGCGAGTTCCTGGTGCTGCCGACCGAGTACAACATCGAGGGCATCTGGTACAACAAGACGCTCTTCGCCGACAACGGCGTCGACGTGCCCGAGAGCTGGGACGACGTGGTCGCTGCGGCCGGCACGTTCCAGGACGCCGGCCTCACCCCGTTCGCCGCGAGCGGTGAGCAGGGCTGGCCCCTGACGCGCCTCGTCGGGAACCTGATCGAGCGCGAGCTCGGCCCCGACGCCCTCCAGGCCGTCGCCGACGGCGACGCCGAGCTGACCGACCCCGAGTACGTGGCCGCGGCCCAGCAGGTCGCCGACCTCGGCGCGGCCGGCTACTTCGGCGAGGGGGTCGGCTCGATCGACTACGACACGTCGATCAACCAGTTCCTCAACGGCAGCTCGCCGATGCTCTACATGGGCAGCTGGGTCCTGAGCAACTTCGCGGACGACACGGCGAACCAGATCGGCGAGGACGCCATCGGCTACCTTCCCTTCCCCGCCGTCGAGGGCGGCGAGGGCGACAGCAGCCAGCTCGTGGCCAACGTCGGCCTGCCCTTCACGATCAACCCGAGCGTGCTCAACGACGACAGCAAGGCCTGGGTCAAGTGCATCGCCGAGAACTACGGCCAGGTCGCCCTGGAGGACAGCAGCCGCATCTCCGGCTTCACGGTGTCGGGCGACGCCGCCGGCACCGCGCTGACGACGGAGGTGCGCGACCGCATCGCGGCCACCGACACCACCATCCCCTGGTTCGAGGCGTACTTCAGCACGCAGGCCACGACGACCTCGCAGCAGAACGCGGCGCAGCTCGTCACCGGCGCGATCACTGCCGAGGAGTTCATGACGCTCGTCCAGGGCGACCTGGGCTGACGCCTCCTCGTCGAGGGCGGGCACGCGCCGCCGCGCGCGTCCCGCCCTCGACGGACCCTGCACGACTTCCCGCTCGTACCGAAGGCACTCCATGAACCCCCTGCTCGGCGACCGGCGCGCGACCCTCATCCTCATCGGGCCCGCGTTGCTCATCTACTCCGTCGTGATGCTCGTCCCGATCGTCGTGTCCTTCGGCTACACGCTCACGAGCGGCAACGCGATCACCGGCTTCACGTTCTCGGGACTCGAGAACTACCAGCGCCTCCTCACCGACACCCGGGTCGGGGACGCGCTGCTGCTCACGGTCCGCTACGCCGTCCTCATGACGATCCTGCAGGTCGGCTTCGGCTACCTCCTGTCGCTGATGTACGTCTTCGTGCTGCGGAAGTGGTCGAGCGCCGTCCGCACCCTGGTGTTCTTCCCCGTCGTCCTGCCGACGGTCGCGGTCGCGCTGCTGTTCCAGCAGATGTTCGCGATCGCCCCGCAGAACGGACTCGTCAACACGGCGCTGGAGGCCGTCGGGCTGTCGTCGGTCGACTGGTTCGGCGACGGCGGCACGGCGTTCCTCGTGATCATCGTGATGGACGTCTGGCGGTCCATGGGCTTCTACGGGGTGCTTCTCTACGCCGGTCTGCTCGACATCCCCGAGGAGGTGTTCGAGTCGGCCCGCATCGACGGTGCCTCCGGCTTCGGGCTCGTCCGACGCATCGTCCTGCCGCTCTCGCTGCCCGTGCTGGTCTCGTCGTTGATCTTCTCCGTCAACGGGACCCTCAAGGTCTTCGACAGCATCCTCGCGCTCACCAACGGTGGGCCGGGCACGTCCACCAGCCCCCTCACGATCTACATGTTCGACACGTCGTTCCGCTTCGGGCAGTACGGCTACGGCAGCACCGTCGCGTTCCTGCTCACGGTCGTGTCGCTGCTCGTGACCGTCTTCATCTTCCGCGCCAACCGCCGCGACCTCACGAAGGACTGACCGATGACCTCCGTCGACACCGCCGTCCCCGCGACGTCTGCGCCCCTCCGCCGTCCGACCGCGAGGCGCCGCACGGCTCCCCGACGGCGCCTCGGGCAGGTCGTCAGCGGCGCGCTCGTCGCGCTCCTCCTCGTGATCGTCGTGGGGCCGCTCGTCTGGATGCTCCTCGGCTCCTTCAAGACGCAGACGGAGTTCCTCGAGCAGCCCGTCTGGGCGCTGCCCGCGCAGTGGAACTTCGACAACTACGTCTTCGCGTGGACAGAGGGCAACTTCGCGCAGTACGCGTCGAACTCCGTCCTGACCGTGTTCCCGTCGCTCCTCCTCGTGCTGCTCTTCGGCTCCATGGCGGGCTTCGCCCTCGAGGTCCTGGTCTGGAAGGGCCGCGGCGCGATCCTGATCACGTTCCTGGCCGGCATCATGGTCCCGACGCAGATGATCCTGCTGCCGCTCTTCGCCGCGTACTTCCGCCTCGGGCTGACCGGCACCCTCTGGCCGCTGCTCATCACGTACACGGCGACGAGCCTGCCTCTCGCGGTGTTCCTGATGGCCACCTTCTTCCGGGCCGTCCCGCGCGAGATCTTCGAGGCGGCGATGCTCGACGGGGCCGGGATCGTCAGGTCGTTCTTCCTCGTCGGCCTGCCCATGGTCCGCAACGCGCTCTTCACCGTCGGGCTGGTCCAGTTCTTCATGCTCTGGAACGACCTCCTCATCGCCCTGACCTTCACGAACTCCGGGTCGCTCCGCACGTTGCAGGTGGGCCTGCTGAACTTCACCGGCCAGTTCGGCTCGGTGCAGTACGGGCCGCTCTTCGCCGCGATCTGCCTGAACGTCGTGGCGATCCTCGTGATCTACCTGTTCCTCAACAAGCAAGTGCAGAAGGGCCTGACCGCCGGTGCGGTCAAGGGGTGACCATGAGCGCGACTATCACCGACCTGCGGGTCGAGCACGGCCGTGACGCCCTGGGCCTCGGCACCCCTCGTCCCCGCCTGAGCTGGCAGCTCGACGGCCCGTCCGGCTGGCGGCAGGAGTCCGTCGAGATCGCCCTCGAGGCGGACGGGCGGCAGGTGGCGACGGCGGTCGTCGGCACCGCCGAGCAGGTCCTCGTGCCCTGGCCGTTCGCCGACCTCGCCTCGCGGCAGCGGGTCGAGGTCCGCGTCCGCGTCACGGGCGCCGACGGCGAGACGTCGACGTGGAGCGCCCCGATCCCCGTCGAGGCGGGCCTCCTCGCACCGTCGGACTGGCTCGCGCGCCCGGTCGGCGGGTCCTGGCCCGAGGAGCCCGGCACGGACCGACGCCCCTCCCGTGTCCGGCGCGCCTTCCGCCTCGACGCAGCCGTCGCCTCCGCTCGCCTCTACGCGACCGCACACGGCGTCTTCGAGGCCGAGCTCAACGGCGTCCGTGTCGGCGACGAGGAGCTCTCCCCGGGCTGGACCTCGTACGACGCCCGCCTGCGCTACCGCACCTACGACGTCACCCACCTCCTCTCGGCCGGCGAGAACGTGGTCGGCGCCTGGCTCGGCGACGGCTGGTACCGCGGGCGCCTCGGCTTCAACGGCGGCTACCACGACCTCTACGGGACGGATCTGTCGTTCCTGGCCCAGCTCGAGGTCGAGCTCGTCGACGGGACGCGCGTCGTCGTGGCCACCGACGAGACGTGGGAGGCGGCGCCCAGCCCGATCTCGTTCAGCGGGCTCTACGACGGGGAGCGCCACGACCTGCGGCTCGACGGCGACGGCTGGTCGAGTGCCGGTGCCGACCGGGACGGATGGAGTTCCGTGGCCACGGGGGAGCGCGACCCGAGGACCCTCGTCGCACCCGAGCAGCCGCCCGTGCGCTGCACCGACGAGATCGCCCCGGTGGCGCACTGGACCACACCGGGCGGCACCGTCGTGCTCGACTTCGGACAGAACCTGGTCGGTCGCCTCCGTGTCACGGTCGACGGCGAGGCCGGGCACGAGGTGACGCTGCGCCACGCCGAGGTGCTGCAGGACGGGCTGCTCTACCGGCGCACCCTCCGCCTGGCTGCAGCGGAGGACGTCGTGACGCTCAGCGGCCGCGGGCCCGTCACCTGGGAGCCCCGCTTCACCATCCACGGCTTCCGCTACGCCGAGGTCGAGGGGTGGCCGGGGGAGTTCGACCCCGCGGCGGTCGTCGCTCGGGTCCTGCACACCGACATGGAGCGCACGGGCTGGTTCGCGTGCTCGGACCCCGGCCTCGAGCGCCTGCACGAGAACGTGCTGTGGAGCACCCGCGGCAACTTCGTCGACATCCCGACCGACTGCCCGCAGCGCGACGAGCGCCTGGGCTGGACGGGCGACATCCAGGTGTTCGCGCCCACCGCCTCCTACCTGTACGACTGCTCGGGCATGCTCGGCTCGTGGCTGCAGGACCTCGCCGTCGACCAGCTGCCGGACGGCACGGTGCCGTGGTTCGTGCCGCGGATCCCCGGCGGCCCGTCGTGGGAGCCGATCGAGCCGGGCGCGGTCTGGGGCGACGCCGCGGTGCTCACGCCCTGGACGCTCTGGGAGCGCTTCGGCGACGCGGGCGTGCTGGCCCGCCAGTGGGACTCGGCCAAGGCCTGGGTCGACCTGATCCTCGCCCGGGCCGGGGACGACCGGATCTGGGACGAGGGCTTCCAGCTCGGCGACTGGCTCGACCCGGCCGCGCCGCCGGACGACCCGGCCGACGCGCTCACCGACCGGTACCTCGTCGCGTCGGCGTACCTGTACTGGTCGACCCGCCACCTGGCGGCCACCGCCGCCGTCCTCGGCAAGGGCGCCGAGGCCGCGCGCTACGACTCGATCGCCGAGGAGGTGCGCGAGGCCTTCGTGGGGCGCTGGACCGACGGCCGCGGGCACACGACGAGCGACGCTCAGACCGCCTACGGGCTCGCCCTCGAGTTCGGGTTGGTCGAGGGAGAGAACGCGCAGGCCGCGGGCGACCGGCTCGCCGAGCTCGTCGCCGAGGCCGGCAACCGCATCGCGACCGGCTTCGCCGGGACCCCCGTCGTCGCCCCTGCCCTCACCCGGACGGGACACGTCGACCGGGCCTACGACCTGGTCCTCGAGCGTTCGTGCCCGTCGTGGCTGTACACCGTCGACATGGGCGGGACGACCATCTGGGAGCGCTGGGACAGCATGCTCCCGGACGGCACGGTCAACCCCGGCGAGATGACGAGCTTCAACCACTACGCGCTCGGCGCCGTGGCGGACTGGATGCACGCCACCGTCGCGGGGCTGGCGCCCGCGGCACCTGGCTGGCGCAGGATCCGCTTCGCCCCGCGCCCCGGCGGCGGGCTGACGCACGCGTCGGGTCGACACTTGTCGCCCTACGGCGAGGTGTCGTCAGCGTGGCGGGTCGAGGGCGAGGTGTTCGCGCTCACGGTCGTGCTGCCCGTCGGCACGACGGGCGAGGTCTCCCTGCCCGACGGCACGACCGTCGAGGTGTCACACGGTCGCCACGAGTTCACCTGCTCAGCGGCCGCGACCGCGGGCGTCGGTGCCGCCGCGGGCTGATCAGCATCCGCGCCGCCGTAGGCGCACCGTGCCGCAAGTGCCGACCGCGTGGCCCGTGATGACGGGATTCCCGAGTGTTGCAGCGCCCCTTCGAGGCTGCCGGTCGGCATTTGAGGAGAGCGAGCGTCGGCGCGGGCTGATCAGGCGGGAGCGCCGGTCGGTCAGGCGTCGGGCACGGTGCTCGCGCGCACCACGAGCTCGGGCGCGAAGACCACTCGGCGCGGCGAGCGGGCGGGGTCGTCGATCTCGTCCTGGAGGATGTCCATCGCGGTCTGCCCGATCAGGGCGCTGGGCTGACGGATCGAGCTGAGCGGCACCACGGCCGCCCGGGCGAAGTCGATGTCGTCGTAGCCGATCAGGGCCACGTCGTCGGGCACGCGCAGGTCGCCGAGCATCACGAGCGACTGCAGCACGCCCATCGCCACGAGGTCGTTCGCGGCGAAGACCGCGTCGGGTCGCTCGCCCGCCGGGCGCGACATGAGCTCGGCGGCGGCGGCGCGACCGTGCTCCACCGTCAGCGCGGGAACCTCCACGACCTCGAGCGTCGCGGCAGGACGGGAGGCGGCGCTCTCGGTCGGGGCCGCCGCGTTCGCGGCGCGCACCGCCTCCTGCGCGCCCCGGAGGCGGTCGGCCACCTGCTGCAGGTCGAGCGGCCCGCCGACGAACGCGAGACGGCGGCGACCGACCGACAGGAGGTGCTCGGCAGCGAGCTGGCCGCCGCGCACGTCGTCGACGGAGACCGACGAGAAGTCCGTGAGCTCGGCCTGCCGGTCGACGAGCACCGCGGGGGTCCCGCGTCGGCGCAGCCGCGCCAGCCGGGCGGTCACGTCGCCGACCGGGGAGATGAGGATGCCGAGCACGCGGTTCTCCTCGAAGAGGTCGAGGTAGTGCGCCTCGCGCTCGACCTGCTGGTCGCTGTTGCCGAGCAGGACGACGCGGCCCGCCTTCTCGGCGGCCGTCTCCGCGCCGCGTGCGACGTCGGAGAAGAACGGGTTGCCCCCGTCGAGGATCACGAGGCCGATGGCCCGGCTCGCCCCGGCTCGGAGCTGTCGTGCGGCGTCGTTGCGGACGAACCCCAGCTCGTCGATCGCCGCGTGCACGCGCTCGACCGTGGCGGGGCTGACCTTGTCCGGCCGGTTCAGCACGTTCGAGACCGTGCCGACCGAGACGCCCGCCGTGGTCGCGACGTCGCGGATGCTCACCGACTCCACCCGCGCCTCCTGCCCTGGGTCGTGCTCCCTGACGACGGGGCCGAGTCTAGGCCGGGCCTCGCCGGGGGCGACGACCGGCGGGCCGCGAGCCGCGAGCCGCGGGCGGCCGAGACGCAACTGGTGCTTGACGCCGTCCCGGCCCGCCCCTACTGTCGTCCCCAAGACCTTTTGAAACGATTCATTTCTCGATGAGGAGAACGATCGATGTCGATCGACCCCACGCCCGGCGGCCTCTCGCCGACGGCCCCCGTGTTCGAGCTGAGGGGGGCCCGCAAGACGTTCGGCGCCGTGGTCGCGCTGGCCAGCGGCAGCGTGCAGCTGCGCGCCGGCGAGATCAACGCCCTCGTCGGCGAGAACGGCGCCGGCAAGTCGACGATGGTCAAGATCCTCGCCGGGGTGCACCAGCCCGACAGCGGCGAGTTCCTCTTCGACGGGCACCCGATCGTCTTCCGCACCCCGGCCGAGAGCAAGGCCGCCGGCGTGAGCGTCATCTACCAGGAGCCCACGCTGTTCCCCGACCTCACCGTCGCCGAGAACATCTTCGTCGGCCGACAGCCCACCTCGCGCCTCGGCTTCATCGACCGCGCGAAGATGCGTGCCGACGCGCGCGCCCTGTTCGCGCGGCTCGGCGTGCCCATCGACCCCGACCGCGTCGCCGAGGGCCTGTCGATCGCCGACCAGCAGATCATCGAGATCGCCAAGGCCATCTCCCTCGACGCCAAGGTCCTGATCATGGACGAGCCGACGGCAGCCCTCAGCGGCGTCGAGGTCGAGCGTCTGTTCGGCGTCGCGCGGGCGCTCCGTGACCGCGGCAGCGCGATCATGTTCATCTCGCACCGCTTCGACGAGGTCTTCGGCCTCAGCGACCGCATCACGGTGATGCGCGACGGCGCCTTCATCTCCGAGCACGCGACCGGCGACGTGACGACGGCCGAGATCGTCCGCGCCATGGTCGGCCGCGACGTCGACCAGCTGTTCCCCAAGCAGGAGGCGCGGATCGGCGAGCCCGTCGTCACCGTCGAGGGCCTGACGCGGCAGGGCGTCTTCCACGACGTGTCGTTCGAGGTGCGGGCCGGCGAGATCGTCGGCCTGGCCGGCCTCGTCGGCGCGGGCCGCACCGAGGTCGCCAGGGCGCTCTTCGGCATCGACCGCTACGACGCCGGCAGCGTCACGGTGAACGGCAAGCCGCTCGCCCGCCGCGACCCGATGGCCGCCATCACCGCGGGCATCGGCTTCGTGCCCGAGGACAGGCGCAAGCAGGGTCTCGTGATGGACATGTCGGTCAGCCGCAACACCACGCTGACCCTCCGCAGGACGCTGAGCCGCTTCGGCCTGGTCAGCGCCCGACGCGAGCGGGAGGCGGCGGCCGACTGGTCGCAGCGACTCCAGGTCAAGACCGGCAGCCAGGAGCTCGCCGTCGCGACCCTGTCGGGCGGCAACCAGCAGAAGGTCGTGCTGGCGAAGTGGCTGGCGACCGACCCGACCTTCCTGATCGTGGACGAGCCGACCCGCGGCATCGACGTCGGCACGAAGAGCGAGGTGCACCGGCTGATCAGCGACCTCGCCGGCCGCGGCATCGCCGTGCTGATGATCTCGTCCGAGCTGCCGGAGGTGCTCGGCATGGCCGACCGCGTGCTCGTCATGCACGAGGGGCGGCTCACCGCGACCCTCGACCGCGCCGACGCCACGGCCGAGCGCGTCATGCACGCGGCGACCGGGTCGGACGCGGCGGACCTGACCGAGGCCACGCAGGCCGCACCCGCAGCCAGCCCGACCAACCCGACCACACCCCCGACAGCGACCGCAGAGGCCACCCGATGACCACCTCCCACGCCCTCGCGGCTGCCCCCACGTCGGGACGGAACCCGGTCGCCTCCCTGCTCCGGCAGCGCGAGGTGCCCGTCGCGTCCGCCCTCGTCGTGCTGGTGATCGTCACGACGATCGCCAACCCGCTCTTCGTCTCGGCCCAGGGCGTGAAGGACCTCATGCTGAACGCGACGATCACGGTGATCATGGCCGTCGGCCTCGGCACCGTCATCATCACGAACAACATCGACCTCTCGGTCGGGTCGATCCTCGGGCTCGTCGCCTTCGCGACCGGCACGGTGTTCGCCGCCGCGCCCGACATCCCGATCGTGTTCGTGTTCCTGATCGGGCTCGCGATCGGGGCGGTGCTCGGGGCCGTGAACGGGTTCCTGGTGACCGTGGCCAGGGTGCCGTCGCTCGTCATCACCCTCGGGATGCTCTACATCTACCGCGGGCTCAACAACGCCTGGGCCGGTGGCCAGCAGTACTTCGCGGGCGACCGCCCCGCCGCCTTCGGGCGCCTGTCGGTCGACACGGTGCTCGGCGTCCCGATCATCACGATCATCGCCGTGGTCGTCGTCGTGCTCGTCGCCGTGTTCCTGGCCCGCACGCGGCCCGGCCGCGACCTGTACGCCATCGGCTCGGACGAGGAGGCGGCACGCCTGTTCGGGATCGCGGTGAGCAGGCGGGTCGTGACGGCCTTCGTCCTCAACGGCACGCTGACCGGCCTGGCGGGCGTGCTCTACGCCAGCCGCTTCAACTCGGTCGGTGCGACGACCGGCACCGGGCTCGAGCTGGACATCGTCGCCGCGGCCGTCGTCGGCGGCATCGCGATCTTCGGCGGCTCGGGCAGCGTCGTCGGCGCGGCGATCGGCGCCGTGCTGCTGACCACCATCACGAGCAGCCTCACCGCCCTCGGCGTCGACAAGTTCTGGCAGCAGGCCATCGTCGGCGTCCTCATCCTGACCGCCATCCTCGTCGAGCGGATCGCCTCGATCCGCAAGGCCCGACGACTCCGCACGAGCGAGGCCACCAATGCCTGACCAGACCGTCACCCGCGCCCCCGAGGCCTCCACGTCGTCCCCCCGGACGGGCGCACGCGACCCCGGAGCGCGCGCCGAGCGGGCGCTGCGCCGCCGCCGCCTCCTCAGCGGCCGCGGGGCGATCATGGTCTGGGCCCTGCTCGCGACCCTGCTCGTCTGTGCCCTGACGGTGCCCCGGTTCGCCAGTGTGCAGACCACCGGGTTCCTGCTGCTCGACGCCATCCCGATCCTCATGATCGCCATGCCGATGGCCCTGGTCGTCATCACCGGCGAGATCGACCTCTCGGTCGCCAGCACTGCGGGCCTGACGAGCGCCACGATGGGCGTGCTGTGGGCCGCCGGCTGGGGCATCCCCGAGATCTTCGTCGTGTGCGTGCTGATCGGCGTCGTCTGCGGCGCCCTGAACGGCGCGCTCGTGACGACGATCGGGCTGCCGAGCCTCGCGGTCACCATCGGCACCCTCGCGCTCTACCGCGGGCTGGCCCTCGTCGTGATCGGCGACAACGCCGTCGCGAACTTCCCGCCCGGGCTCACCTCGTTCTTCACGTCGAAGATCGGCGGAACGGGCATCCCGACGGTGATGATCGGAGTCGTCGTCGTGATCCTCTTCTTCGGGGTGCTGCTGCACTTCAGCTCGTTCGGCCGGGCACTGCCCGCGATCGGCTTCAGCAAGGAGGCCGCGAGCTTCGTCGGCGTCCACGTCGGCCGCGCCAAGTTCTGGATGTTCGTCTCGACCGGCGTCGTCTCGGCGCTGGTCGGCATCTACTGGACCCTCCGTTACTCGAGCGCCCGCAGCGACAACGCGACCGGCATCGAGCTGGCCGTGATCGCCGCGGTGCTGCTCGGCGGCGTCTCGATCTTCGGCGGCCGTGGCTCCATCCCCGGCGTCGTCGCCGGCGTGCTGATCATCTCGAGCATCAGCTACGCGCTGCGGCTCGGCGGCATCAGCGACGTCGTGCTCAACGTCGTCACCGGTCTGCTGCTCGTCGGGAGCGTGGTGACGCCGAGCCTGATCTCGGTCGTCCGCGACAAGACCCGTGCCAGACGGGCGGCGAGGGCCGTGCTGGCCCGCTCCGCCGGGCACGCCTGAGCCGCGAACGCTCGCTCGGCCCCCTGAACCCACCCGCACCACCACACCTCACCCGCACCGCCCCACCCACAGCAAAGGACAGAACGATGGAGTTCCCCACCTACACCCGAGGCCGTACCCTCCGGCGTGCCGCCGCTGCTGTCGCCGCCCTCGCGACCGTCACCCTCGTCGCCTCCGGCTGCGCCCTCACGGCGGCCAGCGACGACGCCAGCTCGGGCTCCGGCTCGGGCGGCACCGAGTCGATCGCCTTCGTGCCGAAGCAGCTGAACAACCCCTACACCGACGTCGTGCTCGGCGGCGGCGAGTCCGCGTCGAAGGCGATCGGCTACGACTACAGCGTCGTGGGCCCGCTCGAGGCGAGCGCCTCCTCACAGGTCACGTTCCTCAACACCCTCACGCAGCAGGGCACGAACGTCATCGTCATCGCCGCGAACGACCCCGACGCGGTCGGGCCGGCCCTGAAGGAGGCGCGCGACGGCGGAGCGAAGATCGTCGCCTTCGACTCGGACACCAACCCCGACTACCGCGACGTGTTCGTCAGCCAGGTCGAGGCCAAGGACGTCGCGCTGATCCAGATCCGCCAGATGAGCGAGCAGATCGGCGGCCAGGGCGACATCGCGATCCTCTCCGCGACCGCGAACGCCACGAACCAGAACGAGTGGATCAAGTACATCCAGGAGGAGGTCGACACGAACCCGGACTACGCCGGCATCACCATCGTCTCGACCGTCTACGGCGACGACGACGACGCCAAGTCGTTCCAGGAGGCGCAGGGCCTGCTGCAGGCCAACCCGGACCTCAAGGGCATCATCTCGCCGACCACGGTCGGCATCGCCGCGACGGCCCGCTACCTCTCGACCTCGGAGTACAAGGGCAAGGTCGCGCTGACCGGGCTCGGCCTGCCGAACGAGATGCGCGAGTTCGTCAAGGACGGGACCGTCACCGCGTTCGCCCTCTGGGACCCGGCACAGCTCGGCGAGGTCGCGGCCTACGCCGGCCAGGCGCTGGTCGACGGCACGATCACCGGCGAGGAGGGCGACACCTTCACGGCCGGCGACCTCGGTGAGCGCACAGTCGGGGCCGACGGCATCGTCATCGTCGGCCCGCCGACCGAGTTCGACGCCGACAACATCGACGACTACGACTTCTAGGCACTCCCCGTAGTCGTCGTCCGTCGCGGGGCGCGGCGGTGCGCACGACCGGCACCGCCGCCTCCCGGCACGACCTCGCCCTTCCTCCCTCTCTTCCCTCGGCCCCTGCACCGGAGCGATCTCCATGAGCACCACCTCCTCGTCGGTCGGCGACCTGCTGCCCCCGTTCCGCCGTCGTCGCACCCGCGTCGGCCTCGTGGCCGGCGGGCTCGGCACCTACTGGCCCCAGTTCCCCGGACTGCTGCCCCAGCTGCAGGAGTCCACCCGCTACGTCGTCGAGCGCTTCGGCGCCCTCGACGCCGAGACGATCGACACCGGCTTCATCTCGGACGCGCAGGAGGCGCGGGTCGCGGCCGACACGCTGCGCACGGCCGACTGCGACCTGATCGTCGTCTTCCTCACCACGTACCTGACCTCGTCGATGGTCCTGCCGATCGCGCAGCGGGCCGGCGTGCCCGTGCTCGTCATCGACCTGCAGCCCACCCCGTCGATGGACCACGACCGCTTCGACACCGGCCTGTGGCTCGCCTACTGCGGACAGTGCCCGGTGCCCGAGGTCGCGAACGTCTTCGCCCGCGCGGGCATCGAGTTCCGATCGGTCACGGGCCACCTCCGCAGCGAGCGGGCCTGGAGGCGCATCGAGCGCTGGGTGCACGCCGCCGGCGTCCGCGCACGGCTGCGCGAGGCCCGCCACGGGCTGATGGGCCACCTCTACCCGGGCATGCTCGACGTCTCGACCGACCTCACGCTGCTCTCGACCCACTTCGGGTCGCACGTCGAGGTGCTCGAGCTCGACGACCTCCGCGTGCGCGTCGACGAGGTCTCCGACGCCGCGGTCGGGGAGAGGGTCGCCCTCGCCCGCCAGGTGTTCGACGTCGACCCCTCCGTCGCCGACGACGACCTCGACTGGGCCGCGCGCGTGTCGGTCGGCCTCGACCGCCTCGTCGACGACTTCGACCTCGACTCGCTCGCCTACTACCACCGCGGCCTCGCGGGTGAGCAGCACGAGCGGCTCGGCGCGGGCCTCATCCTCGGGGCGTCGTTGCTGAACGCCCGCGGCGTGCCGGCCGTGGGCGAGTACGAGCTGCGCACCTCCGTCGCGATGCTCGCGGCGCAGGCGCTCGGGGTCGGCGGGTCGTTCACCGAGATCCAGGCGATCAACTTCGACGACGACGTGGTCGAGATGGGCCACGACGGGCCGGCGCACCTCGCGATCTCGTCGTCGCGTCCCGTGCTGCGGGGGCTCGGCGTGTTCCACGGCAAGCGAGGGCACGGCGTCAGCGTCGAGTTCGACGTGCAGCCGGGCCCGGTCACGACCTTCGGCCTCGGCCAGGACCGCGACGGCGCGTTGTCGTTCGTCACGAGCGAGGGCACCGTGGTGCCGGGACCGCTGCTCGCCATCGGCAACACGACCTCGCGCGTCGACTTCGGCGGCGACCCCGGCGAGTGGGTCGACGAGTGGTCGCGCAGCGGCATCGGGCACCACTGGGGGCTCTGCGTCGGCCACGTCGCGCGCGACGTCGCCGCCGCGGCGTCGCTGCTCGGCATCGAGCACCGCCACGTCGCGGCGCCGTTCGACGACGCCGACGGCTTCGAGCGCAGCCTGGGCCGCGCGACGTCGTGAGCAGGCGAGCGGCCGGTCGCCGGGTCGTCTTGCCGAGCGCCCGGACGCACGCTACGCTCGATCTATTGAAACGATTCAACGACGAACCGGAGACCACCTGATGACCGCCCACGACCACGAGCGATACGCGTTCCGGCTGCAGGTCGCGCCCGACCGCCTGGACGAGTACGCCGGTCGTCACGCCGAGGTCTGGCCCGAGATGCTGCAGGCGCTCCACGACAGCGGCTGGCACGGCTACTCCCTCTTCGCTGCTCCCGACGGCCTGCTCGTCGGCTACGTCGAGGCCGTGTCGCTCGAGGCCGCCCAGGCGGCGATGGCCCGGACCGAGGTCAACGCCCGCTGGCAGGCCTCGATGGCCGAGTTCTTCACCTCGCTCGACGGCACGCCGCCTGACGAGGGCTTCGAGCTGCTCACGCAGGTCTTCAACCTGGAGGCGCAGCTCGGCCTCCCGGGCGGCGGCCGCCAGCCCGACCGCACGGGCCCCACGGCGGCGGCCCCCACGACCCCGGCTGCCGCAGCCCCCACGACCCCGGCGTCATCGACGACGACCGGCACCACGACCACGGGAGAGGCATCATGACCACCTTCGACGACATCGCGCCGACGCTCGAGCGCCAGGCGATCGAGCTGCCCAGCTGGGCGTTCGGCAACTCGGGGACCCGCTTCAAGGTCTTCGGCACGCCGGGCACTCCCCGCACGCCCGAGGAGAAGATCGCCGACGCGGCGCGCGTCCACGAGCACACGGGCCTGGCGCCGAGCGTGGCCCTGCACATCCCGTGGGACGAGGTCGACGACTTCGGCGCCCTCCGCTCGTACGCCGAGGGGCTCGGCGTCGCCCTCGGCACCGTGAACTCGAACACGTTCCAGGACGACGCGTACAAGTTCGGCAGCCTGGCCCACAGCGACGCGGCCGTGCGGCGCAAGGCGGTCGACCACCACCTCCGCTGCCTCGAGATCATGCACGAGACCGGCTCGCGCGACCTCAAGATCTGGCTCGCGGACGGCACCAACTACCCCGGGCAGGACTCGCTCCGCCAGCGCCAGGACCACCTGGCCGAGTCGCTCGCCGAGATCTACGCCGGCCTCGGCGCCGAGCAGCGCCTCGTGCTCGAGTACAAGTTCTTCGAGCCGGCGTTCTACCACACCGACGTCCCCGACTGGGGCACCAGCTACGCGCAGGTGAGCGCCCTCGGCGACCGCGCGCTGACCTGCCTCGACACCGGCCACCACGCCCCCGGCACCAACATCGAGTTCATCGTCATGCAGCTGCTGCGGCTCGGCAAGCTCGGCTCGTTCGACTTCAACTCGCGCTTCTACGCCGACGACGACCTGATCGTCGGAGCGGCCGACCCGTTCCAGCTGTTCCGCATCCTGTTCGAGGTCGTCGACGGCGGCGGCCTCGAGGTCGGCTCGCCCGTGCAGTTCATGCTCGACCAGTGCCACAACGTCGAGGACAAGATCCCCGGCCAGATCCGCAGCGTGCTGAACGTGCAGGAGATGACGGCGCGCGCCCTGCTCGTCGACCGTCCGGCGCTCGACGCGGCCCGCGCCTCCCACGACGTGCTCGGCGCGAACGCCGTGCTGATGGACGCCTTCTACACCGACGTCCGCCCGGCGCTGGCCGACTGGCGCGAGGGCCGCGGCCTGCCGCGCGACCCGATGGCGGCGTACCTCACGAGCGGCACGCCCGAGCGCCTGGCCGCCGAGCGCGCGGGCGGCAAGCAGCTCAGCTGGACCTGACCCGCGCCTCCTGGCCGGCGGCTCACCCTTCCCACCCGCACGCGGCGACCCGACCCGCGCCTCCTCGACCTGCTCCTCCTGACCTCGAACGGACCTCCCTCGTGACCAGCACCACGACCAGCACCGCCGCCGACCTCGTCGCGCGCAGCAACCGCCTCGGCGCCGACCCGGCGAACACGAACTACGCCGGCGGCAACACCTCGGCCAAGGGCACCGCGACCGACCCGGCGACGGGCGAGCCGGTCGAGCTGCTCTGGGTCAAGGGCAGCGGGGGAGACCTCGGCACCCTCACCGAAGACGGCCTCGCCGTGCTGCGCCTCGACCGGCTGCGGGGGCTCGCGAACGTCTACCGCGGGGTCGAGCACGAGGACGAGATGGTCGCCGCCTTCGACTACGCCCTGCACGGCAAGGGAGGCGCGGCACCGTCGATCGACACCGCCATGCACGGCCTCGTCGACGCCGCTCACGTCGACCACCTGCACCCCGACGCGGGCATCGCGATCGCGACGGCGGCCGATGGCGAGCGGCTGACGGCCGAGATCTTCGGCGGCGCGGTCGTCTGGGTCCCGTGGCGCCGACCGGGCTGGCAGCTCGGCCTCGACATCGCCGCGATCAAGGCCGAGCACCCGGAGGCGCGCGGCACGATCCTGGGCGGGCACGGCATCACCGCGTGGGGCGACACCAGCGAGGAGGCGGAGGCGGCCTCGCGCTGGATCATCGAGACCGCGCAGGCCTGGCTCGACGAGCACTCGCGGCCCGAGCCCTTCGGCCCGGCCCTCGCCGGCTACGCGGCCCTGCCCGTCGACGAGCGCCGCGCCAAGGCCGCGGCGCTCGCACCCGTCGTCCGCGGCATCGCGTCGCACGACCGGCCGCAGGTCGGCTCGTTCACCGACAGCGACGTCGTGCTCGACTTCCTCGCCAGCACCGAGCACCCCCGGCTCGCGGCGCTCGGCACGAGCTGCCCCGACCACTTCCTCCGCACGAAGGTGCGGCCGCTGGTGCTCGACCTGCCGGCCGACGCGACCGTCGAGGAGTCGATCGCGCGCCTCCGTGAACTGCACGAGCAGTACCGCCTCGACTACCAGGCGTACTACGACCGGCACGCGACGACCGACAGCCCCGCGATCCGCGGCGCCGACCCGCTGATCGTGCTCGTGCCCGGCGTCGGCATGTTCTCGTACGGCGGCGACGCCCAGACGGCGCGCGTCGCCGGCGAGTTCTACGTCAACGCGATCGCCGTGATGCGCGGCGCCGAGGGCGTCTCGAGCTACGCGCCGATCGACGAGGCCGAGAAGTTCCGGATCGAGTACTGGGCCCTCGAGGAGGCGAAGCTGCAGCGACGGCCCGCGCCGAAGCCGCTCGCCACCCGCGTCGCGCTCGTGACCGGTGCCGCGTCGGGCATCGGCAAGGCCATCGCCACCCGGCTCGCCGCCGAGGGGGCCTGCGTCGTGATCGCCGACCTCGACCTCGCCAAGGCGCAGGCCGCGGCGTCCGAGATCGGCGGGCCGGACGTGGCCCGCGGCGTCGCCGCCGACGTCAGCGACGAGGCCGCGGTGAAGGCGTCGATCGCCGAGGTGCTGCTGGCGTTCGGCGGGCTCGACCTCGTCGTCAACAACGCCGGGCTCAGCCTGTCGAAGTCGCTCTTCGACACCACCGAGGCCGACTGGGACCTGCAGCACGACGTGATGGCCAAGGGCTCGTTCCTCGTCGCGAAGAACGCGGCCCGCGTACTCGTCGACCAGGGCCTCGGCGGCGACATCGTCTACATCTCGTCGAAGAACTCGGTCTTCGCCGGCCCGAACAACATCGCCTACAGCGCGACGAAGGCCGACCAGGCCCACCAGGTCAGGCTGCTCGCGGCGGAGCTCGGCGAGCACGGCATCCGCGTCAACGGCATCAACCCCGACGGCGTCGTGCGCGGCTCGGGCATCTTCGCCAGCGGTTGGGGCGCCAACCGCGCCGCGACCTACGGCGTCGACGAGAAGGACCTCGGCGCCTTCTACGCGCAGCGCACCATCCTCAAGCGCGAGGTCGTGCCCGAGAACGTCGCCGCCGCCGTCTACGCCATCTGCACGAGCGACTTCTCGCACACGACCGGGCTGCACGTGCCGGTCGACGCGGGGGTCGCCGCGGCCTTCCTGCGATGAGCCAGGGCGGCTCGAGCCCCGCGGGAGGCGTCGTCGCCGCGGTCGACCTCGGGGCGACGAGCGGGCGCGTCGTGCTCGGGCACGTCGACCGTGACGGCGTCCGGCTGCAGCACGTCGCCCGGTTCGCGAACGACCCGGTCACGCTGCCCGAGGGGCAGGGCGCAGGAGGCGCGGGCCGGGTCGGCCTGCACTGGGACGTCCTGGGGCTCTGGCGGTCGGTCTCGGCGGGGCTGACGCTGGCCCTCCGTGACGAGCCGGGCGTGGCCTCGATCGGCGTGGACTCCTGGGCCGTCGACTACGGGCTGCTGCGCGAGGGCCGCCTCCTCGGCTCTCCGTACCACTACCGCGACGAGCGCTCGGCAGCGGGGGTCGAGACGGTGCACGCCGTCGTGCCGCCCGGTGAGCTCTTCGCGCGCACCGGCCTGCAGCACCTGCCGTTCAACACCGTCTTCCAGCTCGCCGCCGACCAGGCGTCGGGCGTCCTCGCCCCGGCCGATCGTGCCCTGCTCGTGCCCGACCTCGTCTCGTGGTGGCTCACCGGCACGGCCGCGACCGAGCGCACCAACGCCTCGACGACGGGTCTGCTGTCGCCGGCGACGGGGGAGTGGGACGTCGAGCTGATGGGCCGGCTCGGGCTGACGCCCGACTTGTTCGCGCCGCTCGTCGACCCGGGCGCTTCCCTCGGTCCGCTGCTGCCCTCGGTCGCCGCGGCGATCGGCGCCCCGGCGTCGCTCGGGGTCACGGCGGTCGGGTCGCACGACACCGCCTCGGCCGTGGTCGCCGTGCCGCTCACGGGCGAAGACGCCGCCTACGTGTCGAGCGGCACGTGGTCGCTCGTCGGCCTCGAGCTGCCGTCACCGCTGCTCGGCGAGGACGTCCGTGCGGCCGGCTTCACGAACGAGGGCGGCGTCGACGGGCGGGTGCGGTTCCTCAAGAACGTGTCGGGCCTGTGGCTGCTGAGCGAGTCGATGCGTGCGTGGAGCCGCTCGGGCACCTCGGCCGCCGAGCGCAGCAGCGACCTCGCGGCCCTGCTCGCCGAGGCGGCGGCCGTGACCCGGCCCGTCGCCGTCTTCGACGCCACCGACGTGCGCTTCACCCCGCCGGGCGACATGCCCGCGCGCATCGAGGCGTGGTGCGTCGAGCACGACGTGGAGCCGCCGCGGGGCCGCCCCGAGACCGTGCGCAGCATCCTCGAGTCGCTCGCGGCCGCGTACGCCGAGACGCTGCGGGATGCCGAGCGGCTCTCGGGCCGCACGATTCGCACCGTGCACGTCGTCGGGGGCGGCTCGCAGAACGAGCTGCTCTGCCAGTTGACCGCCGACTGCACGGGCTGCACCGTGCTGGCCGGGCCGGTCGAGGCGACGGCGCTCGGCAACGTGCTCGTCCAGGCGCGGGCCGCAGGGCTCGTGCACGGGAGCCTCGAGTCCTTGCGTGCCCTGGTGCGTCGCAGCTCCTCACCCGTCCGCTACGAGCCGCGGACCACCGCGGCCCCCACCTCGCAGAGAGGCTGAGACCATGGTCCAGCGTCAGTTCCCCAAGCCCGTCGAGCTGCTCGAGTACCTGAGCTTCAAGAAGCCCGAGCTCGACGGGCGCAAGCGCCGCCTCGAGGCCGCCCTGACGATCGAGGACCTGCGGACGATCGCGAAGCGCCGCACGCCGAAGGCCGCGTTCGACTACACGGACGGCAGCGCGGAGGCGGAGATCTCGATCACGCGGGCCCGGCAGGCGTTCGAGGACGTCGAGTTCCATCCGGAGGTGCTGCGGGACGTGGCCGACATCGACACGACGGCGACGGTGTTCGGGGCGCCGTCGGCGATGCCGTTCGCGATCGCGCCGACCGGGTTCACCCGTCTCATGCAGACCGAAGGAGAGACGGCCGGCGCCTCGGCTGCGGCGGCCGCAGGCATCCCGTTCACCCTGTCGACGCTGGGGACGACGTCGATCGAGGACGTGAAGGCAGCCAACCCGCACGGGCGCAACTGGTTCCAGCTCTACGTCATGCGGCAGCGCGACATCTCGTACGGCCTCGTGGAGCGGGCGGCGGCCGCCGGGTACGAGACCCTCTTCTTCACGGTGGACACCCCGGTCGCGGGGGCGCGCCTCCGGGACAAGCGGAACGGGTTCTCGATCCCGCCGCAGCTGACGCTGGGGACGGTGCTCGACGCGTTGCCCCGACCGTGGTGGTGGTACGACTTCCTCACGACGAACAAGCTGGAGTTCGCGTCGTTGAGCGCCACCGGCGGGACGGTCGGCGATCTGCTCGACCTGGCGATGGACCCCACGATCAGCTTCGACGACCTGCGGATCATCCGCGAGATGTGGCCGGGCAAGCTGGCGGTGAAGGGCGTGCAGAGCGTCGACGACGCGAAGAAGTTCGTGGACGCGGGAGTCGACGGGATCGTGCTGTCGAACCACGGCGGGCGGCAGCTCGACCGGGCGCCGATCCCCTTCCACCTCCTTCCGGAGGTGGTGCGCGAGGTGGGCGCGGACACGGACGTCCTCGTCGACACCGGCATCATGAACGGCGCCGACATCGTCGCGTCCGTCGCGCTCGGGGCCAAGACGACCCTGATCGGGCGGGCGTACCTCTACGGGCTCATGGCCGGCGGGCGGCAGGGCGTCGACCGCACGATCGAGATCCTCTCGGACCAGGTCGTGCGGACGATGAAGCTGCTCGGAGCGCACTCGCTCGAGGAGCTCGAGCCGAGGCACGTGACCCAGCTCGAGCGCCTGCAGCCGCGCCCGCGGGCGTGAGGCGCGTAGCTGACGAGGAATCGACCCGACCTCGTAGTTGCTCGTCGTCGGGCTGACAGCCGTCGCGGCGACGGCCTTCGTCACCGTGTTCAGCGTGCTCTGAAGCTGACCTGCTCGGCGTGTCGGCCGCCTTCATCGACTGGCCGGATGGGCTCGACGTCGGCATCCAGCTTGCGAAGCGCCCTTCTCGGGTGCATGATCATGTGACGCTAATACGCATTAGCGAATACGGACAGCAAGCTGAGGGAGCCTGGCGTGACCACGAGCGCACGAGTCGTACTCGACACCGACGTCTTGATCGTCGGAGGAGGTCTGGGGGGCGTCGCCGCCGCCCTCGCCGTCTGCCGATCAGGTCGACGCGCCGTCCTCACCGAGGAGACCATCTGGCTCGGCGGTCAGCTGACGTCACAGGCAGTCCCGCCCGACGAGCACCCGTGGGTCGAGCAGTTCGGCGTGACGGCGGCCTATCGTGCGCTCCGCGACGGCATCCGCGACCACTACCGCCGTGTCTACCCACTTCGCCCGGAGGCTGCCGCCTGGCGGGAGCTCAACCCGGGTGCCGGCCGTGTCAGCAAGCTCTGCCACGAGCCCCGCGTCGCGGTCGCCGTCATCGACGAGATGCTCGCGCCGTACCGCAGCGCCGGCCTGCTGACCGTGCTGACCGAGCACCGACCGGTGGCGGCCAGCACCGAAGGAGACCGCTGCGAGACGGTCACCACAGTGGGGCGCGACGGACGCGAGGTCGAGATCCGGGCCTCCTTCGTCCTCGACGCGACCGAGACCGGTGAGCTGCTCGAGCTCGCCGGCGTCGAGCACGTGACCGGGGCCGAGTCGTCCTCCGAGCACGGTGAGCCGCACGCCCCAGCCGAGGGAGACCCTCTGAACCAGCAGGGCATCACGTTCTGCTTCGCCGTCTCGCACCACGAGGGCGAGGTGCACACCATCGAGCGGCCCGAGATGTACGACTTCTGGCGTTCGTACCGGCCCGACTTCTGGCCGGGCCCGCTGCTCGCCTTCCTGGCGCCCGACCCGCGGTCGCTCGAGGCCCACCCACGCACCTTCGTCCCGAACCCCGACACCGACCCCCTCGCCGTCAGCGCCGACCAGAGCGCCGACGCCGGCGACAAGGAGCTGTGGGGCTTCCGGCGCATCCTGGCCCGCAAGCTCTTCACCGACGGTGCCTTCGACTCCGACATCTGCCTCGTCAACTGGCCGCTCAACGACTACTGGCTCCAGCCCTACGTCGGTGCCGGCCCCGAACTGGCCGAGCGGGCCCTGCACGAGGCCCGACAGCTGTCCCTCTCGCTGCTGTACTGGCTGCAGACCGAGGCGCCCAGGGAGGACGGCGGGCAGGGTTTCCCTGGCCTACGGCTGCGGGGCGACGTCACGGGGTCGGACGACGGCCTGGCCCTCGCGCCCTACGTCCGCGAGTCACGGCGCATCAAGGCCGTCACCACGGTGACCGAGCACGACGTCTCGGCCGAGGTGCTCGGCGAGACCGGCCGCGTCCACCGTCGCGACTCCGTCGGCGTCGGCAGCTATCGGCTCGACCTGCATCCCTCCACCGGGGGCGACAACTACGTCGACGTGCCCAGCGTGCCCTTCGAGATCCCGCTCGGCGCCCTCATCCCGGTGCGCGTGACGAATCTGTTGCCCGCCGGCAAGAACCTGGGCACGACCCACGTCAGCAACGGCTGCTTCCGCCTGCACCCGGTCGAGTGGAACGTCGGCGAGGTCGCCGGCGCCCTCGTCGTCGAGGCGCTCGCCACCGGTGTCCTGCCTCGCGAGGTCCAGGCCGATCCCGACCGCTTCGCCGCCTTCGCCCGCCGACTCGACGCCGAGGGCGTCGAGCGACGGTGGCCTGCCGTCCAGGCCTACTGAGCACCAGACCCAGCACCTCCCACCCTGACCGACAAGAGAGATCACGACGACGTGAACGAACGACCCGAGACCCCGCGACCTGAGTCCCCGACCTCCGCGCCCGTCCGCATCGGCATCGACGTCGGGGGCACGTTCACCGATGCCGTCGCCGTGGACGCGACGACCCTCGACCTCATCGGACAGACCAAGACGCCGACGAGCCACGATCACCCGGACGGCGTCGCCGCGGGCATCATCGAGGGCCTGCACCGGCTCCTGGGCGACATCGGGCGATCACCTGACGACGTCGTCTTCCTGGCCCACGGCACGACGCAGGCCACCAACGCCCTGCTCGAGGGAGACGTTGCTCCGGTGGGGCTGATCGGGATCGGATCCGGCGCCTCCGCGTTCTTCGTCAAGCGGCTCGCCTCCCTCCGCAAGATCGAGCTCGCCGACGGCATCACGTTGCCGCTCGAGTTCCGCCACCTCCGCCGGGCCGACGACGACGGCGCCGTCGACCGCATCCTCGATGAGCTCGACGAGCTCGACATCCGGTCGGTCGTCGTCTCGGAGCCCTTCAGCGTCGACGACGAGTCGGGTGAGGCGCACGTCGCCGAGCGGGCGCGGGCCCGTGGCTTCTTCGTCACCGCCACCCACGACATCTCGTCGCTCTACGGGCTCAGCAAGCGCACCAGGACCGCCGTGCTCAACGCCGTCATCCTGCCCAAGATGTTCGCGACGGCCGATCTCGTGCAGTCGAGCATCGATGCTGCCGGCATCACAGCGCCCCTGATGGTGATGCGCTGCGACGGCGGTGTGATGTCGCTCGACGAGATGCGCCGGCGCCCCCTCCTGACCGTCCTCTCCGGCCCCGCCGCCGGCGTGGCCGGGGCGCTCATGCAGGAGCACGTCAGCGACGGCGTCTTCCTCGAGACCGGCGGCACCTCGACCGATGTCTCCGTCATCCGGCGCGGCAAGGTCGCCGTGCAGCACACGCGCTTCGGAGGCAGCTCCACCTTCTTGACCGCCCTCGACGTCCGCACCGTCGGCGTCGGCGGCGGCTCGATGCTGCGGCTGAGGACGTCGGGCTCCAACGCCCGCGTCACGGCCGTGGGGCCGCGCAGCGCGCACATCGCGGGCCTGCCCTATGCGTGCTTCGCCGGGGTCGACGACCTGACGGGTGCCTACCTGGTCTCCCTCTCCCCGCTCGAGGGCGACCCCGCCGACTACGTCGCGATCGAGTCGGCTGCCGGGCGCTTCGCACTGACGATGACCTGCGCCGCCAACGCCCTCGGCCTCGTGCCCGAGAGGGAGTACGCGCACGCCCCGCGCGAGACCGCTCGCCTCGCGATGGAGCCCCTCGCCGCGGCCCTCGGCGCGAGCGTCGACGACGCTGCGCGTCAGGTGCTGCGCAAGGGCACCGAGCCCGTGCTCGCGGTCGTCGCCGAGCTCGTCGCGGACTACCGCCTCGCCGAGACGGGCATCCGTCTCGTCGGCGGCGGGGGAGGCGCGGCGTCGGTCACCCCGTTCGCCGGCGAGCAGTCAGGACACGACTGGAGCATCGCGCGGCACAGCGAGGTCATCAGCCCGATCGGCGTGGCCCTCGCGCTCGTCCGCGAGCAGGTCGAACGTGTCATCCCCGGGGCGACCGATGAGCAGATCCTCGGTGTCCGCCGAGAAGCCGAGGAGGCGGTGATCGCCCAGGGCGCTGCGCCTGCAGGGGTCACGGTCGACGTCACGGTCGACCCGCAGTCGAACACGGTCCGCGCGATCGCCACCGGCGCCACCGAGCTCCGGACCCAGGACCGAGCCCACACCCTCGAGCGCGCCGACCTCGACCGCCTCGCCGCCGAGAGCCTGCGGATCGACGTCGGGCACCTCGACGTGCTGGCCGAGACGCCGAGCCACCTGGTCTACGGGGCGCCGCCGACCCGGTCGTTCCTGCGGCGACCGCGACGCGCCGTGCGGGTCGTCGACCGTGACGGTGTCGTGCGCTTCGCCTCGCCGGACGCGCACGTCGAGCAGGGCACCGTCGCGACCGGGGGTGAGCTCGTGCCACGGATGATCTCGCAGCTCACGAGCTACGGCGACGGCGGCTCCCGTGCTCCTGCGGTGCAGCTGCTGATCGGTCCGACGCTCTCCGACCTCTCGGGTGTGCTCGACGAGAGCGCCCTGGTCTCCCTGGCCCGCACCGAGATGCAGGGCAGACCCTCGGATCAGGACCTCGTCGCCGTCCTCGAGGCCCGCTCGTGAGGCGCCCGGCCGTCGGGGCGCTCGAGCTCGAGCCACTCCTGGCGCTCGCCGGCACGCCGGACGTCGACCTCGGTGTCATCCTGCTGCGCGGGACGCCGACCAACCAAGCACGGACTCCCGAGGCTCTCCGCCGCATCAGCGCCCGGGCGCAGGACTTCGGACGCGACCTCGCCGGCCGCACCCGCGCCTCCGGACCGGCCTGCGACGCCGACGGCGACCCTGCCGCTCCCTACGCCGCTCGCGGCATGACCGTCGTGGAGCACCGCGACGGACTCGTCTCGGGCGACCCCGCCGTCGCAAGGTTCTCGCACCGCACCCGCACGATCGACCTGTACGTCGACACCGTGGAGTTCTGCGAGGACCTCGTGGACCGGTTGGGCTGGCAGGACTGGTTCCCGCCGGGCTCGGTCCGTGAGGCAGCGATCGAGCACGAGCGGGCGCACGACCTCATCACCCACGCTCACGCCCGTGAGCTGCGGACAGCTGTCGGCGAGGCTGCGCTCTCGGTCGGCCGATGGCGCCGCTGGGCACACATCGCGGGCGCGGACGAACTCGCTGCCCACGCGTTCGCCCGGACATCCCTCGGCCTCGGTCGATCCCCCCTCCTCGTCACCGCGGCGGCCGCTTCGGCCTTCGACCAGGTGCGCCGACCCGTCAAGGAGTCCTGACATGGGCATCGCGATCATCCTCATCATGGCGGCCGGCGTCGCCCTCATCCTCAGCGGCAAGCTGCCGACGGCCTTCGCGCTCGTCCTGCTCGCCGTCGCCATAGCCCTCGTCTCGAGCGCACCGCTCATGGGCGCGCCCGGGGCTCCTGCATCCGGTGCCGAGGGCAGCGTCCTCCAGACCGTGATCCAAGAGGGGGCAGTACGGCTCGCGGCCACCATGATCGCGATCCTGCTCGGATCGTGGCTCGGTTCGCTCATGCGCGAGACCGCGATCGCCGACACCCTCGTGCGCAAGACGGTCGAGTTCGCCGGAGACCGCCCCGTCGTCGTCGCGCTCGGCGTGCTCGTCATCTCGGCCCTGGTCGGCTCGGTCACCGGGTCCGCCCCGGCGGCGCTGCTCGCCGGCGTCATCGGCATCCCCGCCATGATCGCCGTCGGCGTGCCGAAGGTCACCGCTGCCGGCACGATCCTGATGGGCATCGGGGTGGGCGTGCCGTTCGAGCTGCCCGTCTGGCAGTTCTTCTCGACGGCGCTCGGACTCACGATCCCCGAGGTGCGGTCCTTCATGATCGTGCTCTTCCCCTTCGCCCTCGTCGCTGCCGTCGCCTTCGTGCTGATCGAGACCCGTCGCCGGGGCACCGTGCACGCCTGGTCGCTGGCCTCGATGTCGCAGCGACACGAAGACGAGCCCACCAGGAAGCCGGGCCGGCTGCCCCGCCGTCCCTCGCGGCGTGCCCGGCTCGGCGACGCCCCGTGGTGGTCACTCGTGACGCCGCTGGTGCCGATCGTGCTGGCGCTCGTCCTCGAGGTGCCGATCATCCCGTCGCTGCTGGCCGGCATCCTCTACGCCCTCGTGACGACGACCCGTCCGCGCGACATGAGCACGCGCCTCCTGCGCTCGCTGTACGACGGGTTCACCGTCGCCGCGCCTCCCATCACGTTGTTCATCGCGATCGGCATGTTGCTCGCCGCGGTCTCGCTGCCCGGTGCGGTCGGGGCGCTCAGCCCCATCGTCGAGGCGCTCGCGCCGACGAACATCTGGCTCTACGTGATCGTCTTCTCGGTGCTCGTGCCGCTCTGCCTCTACCGCGGACCACTGAACATCTACGGTCTCGGCGCCGGCATCGCCGGGGCCCTGACCGCGATCGGCTTCTACTCGCCGCTCGCGGTGCTGGGACTCATGGCCTCTTACAACCAGGTCTTCGGCATCTCGGATCCGACGAGCACGCAGACCGTCTGGGCGGCGCAGTACTCCGGGGTGAAGCCGCAGCAGGTCATGGTGCGGACGCTGCCCTACGTCTGGCCCGTCGCCATCGGCGGCATCGTCGTGTCGGCGCTGATGTACCTCTGAATCGGGCCGCGGGGCTCATGGCCTCTGGTCGCGTGCGGCTCGGGGGGCGTCGCGGGTGCGGCCTGAGGCCTTCGGCGGCCTGAGAGTGTCGCCAGCGACCGTCTCGCAGTCGATCAGCACGCGGCGCTCGTCCTCGGGAAGACCAGGGTCGTGCAGGAGGCGCGACAACAGCTGCAGGGACCGAGCGCCGAGCAGCGAGCGCAGGGGGCGGAGGCGGGTGAACTCCGGTGACTCGGGCCTGGGGCGCGCATGCTCGGACAGCACGACCATCGAGAGGTCGCGCGGCACCTCGAGCCCGAGATTCGTCGCCACCTGCCAGAGGGTCTCCGCGTGCTCGGCCGACTCGACGACGACAGCAGTCGTGCCACCCCGGAGGAGCTCGTCCACGAGGTCGGCGGTCAGGTCGGCCGAGGTCACGGTCCGCAGTGCGACCTCGACATCCGCGGTGTCGGCGCCCTCGCGAACGCCGCGCTGTCGGTCGAGAACGGACTCGCCGGCCGAGTCGAGGTGCAGGTAGGTCAGGCGGTGGTGCCCCGCCTCGGCCGCCTGGCGGACGAGGGCGGCCGTGGGCGTGACGTAGTCCAGTCCGACGTAGGGCACGCCCGGCACGTCGCGTCGACCGACGGCGACGAACGGGAACCCGTCGTCGACCAGTCGCTCGAGCTCGCCGGCCTCCATGGCGAGGCCGAGCAGCAGGCAGCCGTCCGAGAGCCGGAGGCGGTTGTTCTGGTGGAGCAGGACGCGTCGGCCGTCGTGGACGGGCGCGCTCGTGAACATGAGCAGGTCGCATCCGAGGGCCTCGGCCTCGGCTTCGATGCCGGCCAGCAGGGGAGTGTAGAAGTCCTGTGCCTCGGTCGGGAAGGCGGGCTCGTAGGTGAAGACGCCGATGATCTCGTTGCCGGCACCCGCCAGTCGCCGGGCCGCGGGATCGACCGTGTACTGCGTGTCCCGGATGACCTTCATGACCCGGGCGCTGGTCTCGGCCGGGATGCGGCTGGCCTCGTCGGCCTTGCCGTTCAGGACGAGCGACACGACGGCCTGGCTGACTCCCGCGAGCTCTGCGATGCGCCGCTGCGTCATGCGGCCCGCGCGCGGGTTCGTCACGACGGCCTCGGCGGGTGCTGGCTCATGGGTCTAGTCTGACAGGTGCTGATAATAGGCATTAGCACCAAGGCCGGCCACGTTCCCACGAGCGACGGTGCGAGGTACGCCCGCACGATCGATGCGGGTCTCACGACCATCGGCGGGAGAGCACGCCCGACGTGAGCTAGTCGGCGGGGCAGGAGAAGGAGCCGAAGGCGCCCTCGTGGACGCCCGGGCCGAGGTCGGCGCAGACACCGGTCTGGCCGGCGAACACGGCCTGGAAGTAGACGACCCCGGCGATGAACGCCGCGGTCGTCGCGAGGCCGACGACGATCCCGACGACGGCGGCGGTGTCCTTCTCGCCCGCTCGACGTGCGCGGAGGAGCGCGACCACGCTGACGACGACGCCGACAGGGCCGGAGACGCAGGCGAGGATCAGTCCGAGGACGGCCAGGCTGCGAGGGTTCGGCGGCGGCGGCACGGCGACCTTGGCCTCGCGGGCGCGGCCTCGGTTCCTAGCCACGGGCGGGCATGTCCGAGTTGCGGCGCGACGATGACGAGCGTGCACACGAGGCGATCGACGTCGCGGTCATCGTGGTTCCTTCCCGGCCGGGGGTCGACGCCAGGCTATTCGTCGTTCTCGACTGCGGACTGGGTGCCCTCGGTCCGCCGTCACGCACCGTCACCGGCCTGCGGGTGTCGGCGGCGGCGGGCAGGGTGGGGGGATGAGTTCCCCCGACCCGGACACCGCCGACCAGGCACCCGTCGTCCACGTGCTGCACGACAACGAGGAGTGGCTGCCGCCGCTGCTCGCCGCCCTCGACGCCGCGGGGGTGCCGCACGCCGAGCACCTGCTCGACGGGAGCTCCTTCGACCTGTCGACCGCGCCTCCTGCGGGGGTGTTCTGGTCGCGCCTGAGCGCGTCGGCTGCGACTCGCGGCAGGTCGACGGCGAAGGAGGTGGCGCGCGCGACCCTGCGCTGGGCCGAGCGGCACGGGCGCCGGGTCGTCAACGGCAGCGGCGTGGTCGAGCTCGAGGTGAGCAAGGTCGCCCAGTACCTGGCCCTGTCGGCACACGGCTTCGACGTGCCGCGGACCGTCGCGGTGTTCGGCGCCGCCGACCTCAAGGAGCGAGCGCGCGAGCTGCCGACGCCGTTCATCACGAAGCACAACCAGGGCGGCAAGGGCATCGGGGTCCGCCGGTTCGACGACCACGAGTCGTTCGACGCGTACGTCGACGGCCCCGACTTCGAGCAGCCCGCCGACGGCGTCACGCTGCTGCAGGAGTACCTGCAGGCCGAGGAGCCGTTCGTCACCCGCGCCGAGTTCGTGGGCGGGCGCTTCGTCTACGCGGTCAGGGTCGACACGTCCGCCGGCAGCTTCGAGCTGTGCCCGGCGGACGCGTGCGTCGTCCCGGCGGGTGCCGACCCGGCGACCTGGGCGTCGTTCGCGGTGCGCCCCTCGGTGACGGCGGAGCACCCGCTCGTGGTCCGGCTCGAAGCGTTCCTCGCCGCGCAGGGCATCGAGGTCGCCGGCGTCGAGTTCATCGAGACGGTCGACGGCCGGGTCGTGCCCTACGACGTCAACACGAACACGAACTACAACCCGGACGTCGAGCGGGAGTCGTCGGTGTCGGCGACGGCGGCGCTCGCCGCGTTCCTCGGGGGCGCGCTGGCGGCCGCGGCGTAGCCACGCCGCGGCAGCCACCCGGGTCGGGCCCGGGTCCCGACGCGAAAGGGACGAAGCGACGCGGGGCCGCGCGTCGCTTCGTCCCTTTCGCGTCGGAACACCCGGCTGGCTTTGCCGCCGGCGCCGTCAGCGGCCGTCGAACAGCTCGACGACCTGCCGCCGCACCGAGGCGCGGTCGGTGATCGGCGCGGGCCACGGCACGGTGAGCACGCCCTCGACGCCGTCGGCGTCCGTGACGGACCAGGTCGTCTCGAGCGCGTCGAAGCCGAGCATCAGCGCGGCCGTCGCCCCCGGCGCCCCGTGCCGCCGCACGATCACGACCCCGTCGGAGGCGTGGTCGTCGCGCATGTGCGCCAGCACCGCCTCGACGACGTCGTCGCCGAAGGGCAGCCGCCGGGCGCCGGCGTCCTCCGGGCGGCTCACGAGACGGCTCCCACAGGGGCGCCCGAGGCCGGCCCGGCGTCGAGCCCGCGCTCGGCCCCGAGCCCCCGCTCGGCCCCGAGCCCCCGCTCGGCGTCGAGCTCGTCCAGGAGGCGAGCGTTCAGGTCGTAGGCGTGCAGCACCTCCGTGACCACCGCCTCCTCGTCGGCCTCGCCCCAGGGGAGGGAGTCCAGCCGGGCGCGGTACTCGTCCTTGAAGGCGGTCGGGTCGGGGACGCCGTCGAAGGTGAAGAACGACGTCGCCTCGTCGGGCAGCCCGTAGCGCTGCCGCAGGGCACGGCCGATGTGCTGCCCGCCCGACAGGTCGCCGAGGTAGCGCGTGTAGTGGTGGGCGACGAAGGCCGTCGGCGACGACGAGGCAGCGCCCCGGAGGCGGCCGACGTACTCGATCGTGGCGGGCACGGCGTCGAGGTGGTCGCGCCAGGCGGGACCGGCGAGGTGCCCCAGGTCGGCCTCGAGCGACGGCAGCCGCGTCAGCCGGTCGGTCACGAACGCGCCCGCGACCGGGTGCGCTGCCGCGCCGACAGCCGCCTGTTCGAGCGCTCCGTACACGTGCCAGTACTGGACGAGGAGGCGGACGAGGTCGTCCCGGCTGCAGGTCCCGCGCATCAGGTCGGACATGAAGCCCGCCCGGCTGCTCGTGCCGTGCCCGCTGCGTGTGCGGGTGCGCAGCAGCTCCGAGAACGGGACGGGCGACGGGGGCACGGCGAGGTCGGGCTCGAGGGCCGGTGCGGTCGTGGTGGCGTCGATCGCGGGCCCGGTGGTGACGGCGGTGCTGGTCACGGTGTCTCCTTCTCGTCGTGCGCGGTGGTGGAGCTGGCCGGGCTGGAGCCGCCGGTGCCGTCGTCCGAGGCCGCGGAGCTGCTGGCGGCCAGCCGGCGACGACGCACGAGGAGCCACGCGAGCGCCCCGAGGAGCGCCGCCGCGGCGACAGCGGACCAGGCGAGGGCGGCGGGCGTCGGGCCCGCATCGGTGCTGGCGTCCCCCGACGCGGACGCCGCCGCCGCGGGGGCGGACGTGGCCGTCTGCGTGGCGTCGGCCTCGTCGGCCGAGGTGACCGCCGCCTCCTCGGCGTCGACCGGCGCGGTGCAGGCCACTGGCACGTCCGCGGTCAGCGGGTCGAGCGCGGTGCCCGGCTCGTAGCTGCCGAACGCGGCGGCTCCCTCGGCGGTCAGCGTCGTCGGCGCCCCCGCGAACGAGAGCGCTCCCGTGGCGGGGTCGACGGGGGAGGCGGTGAGGTCGACGTCGGCGAACGGGACGTCCGGCGAGCTGACGGCCACCCCCTCCTGCGTCGTTCCGGCCACGTCGAGCAGCAGCTGGGCCGAGGTGGGCGACGTGAAGCGCAGCACCGGGTCGGCGATCGTCGTGTCGAGCACGCCCTGGTGGCCGGTGAAGCGGACGCTGCCGACGAAGGCGACGTCACCGGTCGTGACGTCGCCCGCCGGGCCGTCGCCGAGCTGGCCGGCCCCGGAGGCCCAGCCGAACGACGGTGTCGCGTAGGTCGCGCCTCCTTCGGGCGTCCAGGCGCCCTTGGCGATCGAGCCGCTGATGTACGAGCGGAACGACTCCTTCACGCCCCAGCTCAGGGTCGCCCCCGAGACGGTGCACGAGGAGGCGCCGGTCGCGGCGGCGGCACCGGCCACGGCCCCCGAGGGGGCCGGCAGCACCGCCGCGGCGGCCGCCAGGGCGAGAGCCCCGACGACCACCGCGGCGGTGCGGCGCCGAGCGGCGCCCGCTGCCCGAGCGGCGCCTGTGGCACGAGCCTCAGGCACGGGCGACCTCGAGCGCACCGAGCGCACCGGTGCGACGACGGCGCACGGCCACCGCCCCGAGCCCGGTGAGCAGCAGCAGCGAGCCGAGCAGCAGGCCGCCGAGGCCCTGGTCCCCGCCCGTGAACGCGAGGGCGGACCCGGCCGGGGCGGTGCTGCCGTCGCACGCGACGGTCGCGCCGAGCGGCAGCGAGAACGACACCGGGTCGAGCGCCTCGCCCGCCTGGTAGAAGTCGCCGAACGCGACCGCGCCAGCCGCGGTGAGGGTGGCGGGCACGCCCGACCAGCCGAGGGCGCTGACCGTGGCCGTGCGCGAGCCCTGGCCGAGGGCGAGGGTCGCCAGGGCGAGGCCCCTCGTCGTGACGGCGGCCCCGCCGGCGAGCGGCTTGCTCGTCATGTCGACGACGAGGGTCGCCTGGCTGCCCGAGACGAGCTGCACGCGCGGTGCGGAGATCGTCATGTCGAGCGAGCCTCCGTGGCCGGTGAAGTGGACTCCGCCGTCCCAGCTCACCGAGCCGCGGCCGGCCTCGGTGTTGACCGAGCCCGAGCCGCCCGACCAGGCATAGGCCCCGCCGGAGGCGGTGGTCACGCCGTCGAGGGACACCGCGCCCTTCGCGATCGGTCCCGTGATGTACGAGCGGTAGCTCTCCTTGACGCCCCAGCTGAGGGTCGCGCCGCTGACCGCGCGGGCGACGCAGCGGTCCTGCTCGGCGGCCGCGCCGGTCGGCGTGCCGGTGCCGGTCGGGACGACGCCGTTCCCGGAGCCCGTGCCCGCGCCTCCTCCGGGCAGCGGGGCGACGATCGGCGTGTCGCCGCCGGGCTCGGCGACCGCGGTGCGGAAGCCGAACGAGACGGGGTCGGCGGCCTGGCCGCGGTATTGCGCCCAGCCCGCGGGCGACAGGGTGTCGCTGAAGGTGCCGGCGACCGAGTCCCAGCGGGCGGTCGGCGCCGCGGCGGCGTCGAGCGCGGCGAGCAGGCTCACGGCGGGAGCGCCGGTCGCGGTGCTCTGGTTCGCCGCGCTCGGGACCGCCGTGCTCTGTGCCAGGCGGACGAGCTCGATCCGCTCGGTCGAGCCGAGGCCGGCCGTGTCGCTCGTCGAGGTGCGGGCGGTGAGCACCGAGCCGCCGTCGGCGGTCGTCGTCACCCAGGGGTCGGCGAAGCCGATGCTGAAGCCGTGCGAGGCGCTCGTGAAGAGCACGGCGCCCGTGTAGCGGATCGTGCCGAGCCCCGTGGCGGGGTCGAAGTCGCCGCCGTCGACCTGGTCGAAGACGAAGCGTCCGTCGGGGGCGACGGTGGCGCCTCCGGAGACCGCCGTCGTGCCGGCCGCGATGTTCGCGAGGTAGCCGCGCCAGGAGTCCTTGAAGCCCCAGGCGAGGTTGCCCTGCCCGGCCTCGGGCTCGGTGCCGGGGCCGAGGACCTCGGGGTCGGGCGTCCCGGGCTCGGGCGTCGTCACGGGTGCGGCGCCCCAGGCGAGCGAGACGGGCGACGGCGGCTTGGTCGCGTTCGCGGCCGTGGTGCCGGACGTGTAGTAGAAGGCGCGCACGGCGCTCGGGACCTGCAGCACGAAGGCGTTCGACCAGGCGTCGTCGAAGTCGCGGCTCCAGGTGCCCTGCGCGGTCGTACCCTCATAGGCCAGGGGAGCGGTGAGCTCTCCGTCGGCGGCGAGGTCGGGGAACGAGGCCCCTGCCACGGCCGCGACGACGGTCTCGGTCGGTGCGGAGGCGCTCTCCGTGCCGACGCCGGTGCGGACGCCGGCGCTCCAGGTGCCGGTGCCGTCGGACGCGATCGCGAGCGACGGGTCGACGAGCTCGACCCACTGGCCGGCGGGCGGGAAGAAGCTCGCGTAGGCCGCGACCCTCATCGTGCCGGTGAACTCGACGACGACGCAGTCCGCGTCGCCCGTGGCGGTGCCGCCGGTGAGCGCGAAGGTCTGGCCGTCCTCGGCGAGCGAGATGCCGCCTCCTGCGGTTTTGGTCCAGCCGGAGCTGTAGGCCGACCAGCCCCAGCGGGCGGTGACATCGTCGGAGGTGGCGACGGCCGTGCTGCCCGGCGTGCAGGCCGTGGGCTGCGCCGCGTCGACGACGGACCAGTTGGCCGCAGCGGTCGCGCCCTGGCCGGTGCCCATCAGCGGAGCCGAGGAGGCGCGGAACGCGGTGCTGCCGGAGGTGCCGCCCGCGTAGGCGGCCGAGATCGCGTGGCCGCCGGGGGCGAGGGGCGTCGTCAGGGTGGCGACGCCGTCGACGAGGGGCGCGGTGCCGAGGTCGACCGGTGTCGTGGAACCGGCCGGGGTCGCGCTGAAGGCGACGGCGCCGGTGGGCGTCGACGTGCCGTCGGAGGCGACCGTCGCGGTGAAGGTCGAGGGGGCAGGCGCGACGACCGGGGCCGGGGTCGTCGCCGCGACCTTCGTGGTCGTGTCGAGCGTCGTGACGGGGTCGGGGTCCGCGGTCGGGTCAGGCGTCGGCTCGGGGTCGGGGGTCGGCTCGGGCTCGGGGGTGGGCTCGGGCTCCGGCTCGGCGGCGAGCGTGCGGTCGACCGTGATCGTGACGGGGTCGAGCGACGAGCCGGTCGCACGCACCTGCGGCGTCTGCGAGGCGTCGGAGCCCTCGAGCAGCGCGAGCACCTGGGCGCCCTGGGCGGTGATCGCGGCGGGGGCGGCGGTCCAGGTAACCGAGGTCGGCGTGCTGACGGCCTGGACGGCCGAGAGATCGACCGTCGCGAACGTGCGCGTCGCCTTCGCCGCCGTCGGCAGGGCCGGGTTCAGGTCGTGCGACGAGCCGGCGGTGGTGCCGGAGATCGTGGCGACGCCCCCGGAGATCGAGACCGTGGGGGAGCCGAGGTGCACGTAGTTGCCCTGGGCCGTGCCGACCTGGGCGTCGCTGCCGAGCACGTAGCCGATGCGCGCGGTGCCCGAGAAGGCGAGCTCGCCCTGCTGGGACGCGTCGTCCCACGTGCCGCCCGAGAGCGGGAAGGTCGCGAGGTCGTCGACGAACGAGGCGGGGGCCGTGGCCGTGCGGTAGTTCGCGAAGGCCATCCGGTAGTCGGCGTCGATCCCCCAGCTGAGGGAGCCGGCGGTCGCGTCGACCGGTGCTGCGGCCGCGGGCTCGACCGGGGCCGCGAGGCCGGCGAGGCCGGCGCCGGCCACGAGCGACGCGGCGACGAGGAGGGACAGGTGGCGGCGCGCCGAGGCGCGCGGGAGTGGTGTCACAGAGGGGCTCCAGAGATGTCGGAGGGGCAGGTCGGACTCGACCGCCGGGGACTCCTGCACCGTATTTAGGTGAGCCTCATTAAGGCAAGGCTTACCTAACTATTGCCCTCCGTCGTTACCGGACCGTGACGTTCGGTCCCGTCCGACTGCCCGGGCGCGGCTCACTGGCCGGGCGCGTAGACCGCGCGGGCCAGCGCCGCGAGCACCTCCGGCGTGCGGGGGCCGAAGCTGAGCACCTGCCCGTCGGCCATGTCGACGAACCGCCGGTGCTCGCCGGCCGCCGTCAGCGCGACGGCGGGCTTCGCCGCGAGCAGCCCGTCGACGCCGCCGGCGCTCTCGAGTCCGCCCGTCATCACGAGGAACACGTCGGGGTCGGCCGCGACGAGCGCCTCGTCGGTCATCGGCCTGGCGCCGACCCACCCGATCTCGGCCGCGACGTCGACCCCGCCGAGCCCGTCGACCAGCGCGTCGGCGCCCGTCCCCTCGCCGAGCAGGTAGTAGATGCCCGCACTGCCGCGCAGGTAGAGGAACGCGATGCGCAGCCGGTCCGCCTCGGCGGCGGGGGCGAGCCCGGCGATCTGGGCCTGCACCTCCTTCGTGCGGGCGTCCACTTCGTCGGCCAGCGCCTCGCCGGCCGCGGGCACCCCGAGGGCGGCCCCGACCGAGCGTGCCAGGTCGCCCGCCCCGGCCGGCGACGGCTCGTTCTCGACGTAGACGACGGTCACCCCCGACTGGCGGAGCTGCTGCACGACGTCCGTCGGCCCGATGCTGCCGTCGGTGATCACCAGTGTCGGCTCGAGCGCCAGCACGGCCTCGGCGTTGATCGAGTGGCCCTCCTTCGTGACGACGGGCAGGTCGGCGGCGCTGTCGAAGGTCGTCGAGACGTCGCGTCCGACGAGCAGGTCGCCGAGCCCCAGTCCCGTGACCGTGGCCGCGAGCGCGCCCGAGATGTCGAGGGCGAGCAGTCGCGACGTGTCGGTGACGACCTGGGGCGTGTCGCCGGTCAGGTCGCGAGACGTCACCTGGGCGGGGAGGCTCGCGGTGCCGGGGTCGACGAGCGGCACGACCTCGTCCGAGGCGAGCACCGCGGTCGACGGGCCCTCGAGCGTGCGCAGGTCGGCGGGCACGTCGAGCTCGTCGAGCGGGGTGGCTGCTGTGCCGGTGCCGGTGCCGACGCCGGTGATCCCGTCACCGCTCGCTGCGTCGCCCGACGTGCAGCCGGTCGTGACGAGGGCGATGCCGAGGGCGAGTGCGGTCGCGACGCCCGCCCGCCTCCGCCCAGCGTGCCTCGAGCTGCGGGGCGCCGTGGGCGCCGAGGTGGGGGCCGGCGACAGCGGCGAGCACGGGAAGTCGAGGGGCAGCATGTAGGTAAGGCTATCCTTACCGCGTGTCCCTCCGCATCGACCACCACGCAGACCCGCGCGCAGACCCCCGCGCCGACCCGCGCACGGCCCACCGCACCGGCCACCGCACCCGGCACCGCCGCCTGGTCGCCCTCACCCTCGTCGTGCTGCTCGCGCTCGTGCTCGTCGTGGCCGTGCTCTCGGCGGGCATCGGCCAGTACCCGGTCGCGCCGCGCGACGTCGTCGGCGCGGTGCTGAGGGCCTGGGGCGCAGGAGGCGCCCCCAGCGACCCCGACGCCCGCTTCGTCGACCAGGTGGTCACCGGCATCCGGCTGCCGCGGGTGGCCCTCGCTCTCGTGGTGGGCGCCGCGCTCGCCGCCGCCGGCACGCTGATGCAGGCCGTCTTCGCCAACCCGCTGGCCGAGCCCGCGGTGATCGGGGTCAGCTCCGGGGCCGCGCTCGGCGCCTCCTCGACGGTCGTGCTCGGCTGGGTGTCGGCCGGTCTCTGGGTGACGCCGACGGCGGCCTTCGCCTGCGGTCTCGTGACGACGCTGCTCGTCTACGGCCTCTCGCGCTCGGGAGGGAAGACCGAGGTCGTCACGCTCGTGCTCACCGGCATCGCCGTCAACGCGGTCGCGGGGGCGGGCATCGCGCTGCTGACGTTCCTCGCCGACACGCAGGCGCGGGAGCAGATCGTCTTCTGGCAGATGGGCAGCATCAACGGGGCGCTCTGGACCGACGTCGCGGTCGCCCTCCCGATCGTCGTGGTGGGTGTCGGCGGTGCCGCCCTGCTCGTTCGCGAGCTCGACCTGCTGGCCCTCGGCGAGCGGAGCGCGTCGCACCTGGGCGTCGACGTCGAGCGTCTCCGGATCGTCGCCATCGTGCTCGTCGCCCTGCTCGTCGGGGCCGGCGTGGCGTTCACGGGCATCATCGCGTTCGTCGGGCTCGTGGTGCCGCACCTGCTGCGGATGGTCGTCGGCCCGTCGCACGGCGGGCTGCTCGCCACGAGCACGGTCGCCGGAGCGCTGCTCGTGCTCGTCGCCGACACCGCCGCGCGCGTCGTCGTGCCGAACGCCGACCTGCCGCTCGGGCTGCTCACCTCGCTGGTCGGCGGGCCGTTCTTCTTCTGGCTGCTGCGGCGCACGCGGCGTCGGGCTGGGGGCTGGGCATGAGCCGCGGAGGTGCGACCGGCGGAGGCGCGACGGATGGAGGCGCGATCGGCGGAGGCGCGACCGGCGGAGGCACGACCGGCCGTACCGCGACCGGCCGTGGTGCGACCGGCCGTCGAGGCGCGACCGGCCGTGGTGCGACCGTCCGTGGTGCGGAGGGCGAGCGCGAGATCCCCGCCGCCGCCCTCCGCGTCCGCGGCCTCGGGGTCGAGCTCGAGGGCACGACGATCCTCGACGGCGTCGACCTCGACGTCCGTCCCGGCGAGGTCGTGGCCCTGCTCGGCCCGAACGGCGCGGGCAAGTCGACCCTGCTCGGCTGTGTGGCCGGCGACGTCGCGGCCGCTCGCGGCACCGTGGAGCTGGACGAGCGCCTCCTCGGCTCCTTCAACTCCGGTGAGCGGGCACGTCGTCGCGGGGTCATGACGCAGGAGGCGCACGTCGCGTTCCCGTTCACGGTCGCGGAGGTCGTCGCGCTCGGCCGTGCCCCGTGGTCGCGCAGCCCGGAGGCGGACCGCGACGACGCCGTCGTCGACGAGGCGCTCGCCGCGACGGACACGACGGCGCTGAGCGACCGCCGGTTCCCGTCGCTCTCGGGCGGCGAGCGCGCCCGGGCCTCGTTCGCCCGGCTGCTGGCGCAGCGGACGCCGGTGCTGCTGCTCGACGAGCCCACCGCCGCCCTCGACCTCGGCCACCAGGAGCAGCTGCTCGGCACCCTCCGCGACCTCGCCTCGGCGGGCGCCTCCGTCGTCGTGGTGCTGCACGACCTCAGCCTCGCGGCGGCCTGGGCCGACCGTCTCGTGCTGCTCGAGCGGGGCCGCGTCGTCGCGGCGGGCACCCCGACCGAGGTGCTCACGGCCGAGCGGGTGTCGCAGGTGTACGGGCACCCGGTCACGATCGTGCCCGACCCGTCGACCGGGGCGCCGCTCGTCGTGCCGGTGCGGGTGCGCGGGGGGTCGCCTCGCGAGCTACACCCCCGGACCAGCGCTGCACCCTCTGTTCCAGGGGTGTAGCGCTGGATCAGGGGTGTAGCTCGGCCGGAGCGCGGGCCGCGGGCCTGGAGCGCGTCGCTACGCTGGGGGTCGGCAGGGGAGGTCGCCGTGGGGAGCACGAAGCCGGTCGCCATGGCGGCGGTCCACGCGCTGGTCGTCGGCGCCGCCGTCGCGGTCGCGACTCCGTGGGCGCTCGTCGTGCCGGTGCTCGTCTCCCTCCTGACGGGTCCGCTCGGTGGTGCGGCGGTGGCCGGGGTGCCCGCGTTCGGCATCCTGTGGCTGCTCGACGCGGCGTTCCGGAACGGCCTGCCCGGGTCGGGCCTGAGGGCGGCGCTGCCCGCCGGCGTCCTGGCCTTCAGCGCGTTCGTCGTCTGCTCGGCACAGCTGCAGCTCTTCCGGGACCCGGAGGCGGCGGTCCCGTCGGACCTGTCGGTCGCCCTCTGGACGGGCGGGCTCAGCGCGGCAGCCGTGATCGTGACGCACGTCCTGTTCGACCGCGACCCGGTCGCCGCACGTGCCGAGCCCGGCATCGTCGATCTCGCCCATCCGACCACGAGGAGCCCCGTGACCACGACTGACGGCACTGAGCCCGCCGCCGCAGCCTCCGAAGCCGACTCCGCCGAGCATGCCGAGGCTGCCAGACTCGCCGAGCCGGCCGCACCTGCCCCCGAGCGCTTCGACCACGTCGTCGTCGGCGGGGGCGTGATGGGGGCGGCGACCGCGCGGGCGCTGGCACGGGCAGGCGACGGCGGCGGCGCGAGCGTCCTGCTCGTCGAGCAGTTCGGCCGGGGCCACGACCACGGGTCGTCGCACGGCGCGAGCCGGATCTTCCGTCGCGGCTACACCGCCGACGACTGGGTCGCGCTGACGGGCGACGCGATCACCGCCTGGCAGGCGCTCGAGGCCGAGACGGGTCGCACCCTGCTCGACTTCACGGGGGCGCTCGACCACGGCGACCCGGTCGCGCTCGACGAGATCCAGGCGGCGCTCGAGCGCGGCGGCGTCGTCCACGAGCGGCTCACGCCCGACGAGGCCGGCGCACGCTGGCCGGGGCTCCGCTTCGACACGAGCGTGTTGTTCCACCCGCAGGCGGGCCGGGTCCGCTCGGCCGACGCCGTCGAGGCGCTGCTCGACAGCGCCTCAGCCGCGGGCGCCGAGCTCCGCTTCGACACCGCCGTGGCCGCGATCGAGACGATGGGGGACGACGTCGTGCTCCGACTCGAGGGCGCAGGAGGCGCCTCCTCGACGGTCGTCTCGACCAGCGTCGTGCTCGCGGTCGGCTCCTGGGCGCGCTACCTGGCCGCGGACCTCGTGAGGCGCGCGGGAGCATCGCTGCCCGAGGTCAGGGTCACGCAGGAGGAGCCCGCCCACTTCGCGACGGAGCTGCCCGACGACGCCTGGCCGAGCTTCGTCCACCACCCGACCGACCCGGCGCTGCGGGCCCGGGTCAGCACGATCTACGGGCTGCTCACCCCGGGCGAAGGCGTCAAGGTAGGGACCCACGGCACCGGCCGCGAGGTGCACCCTGACGCCCGTCTGACCTCGCCCGGCGCGGAGGGGCAGGCCGTGCTGCGCGACTACGTCGCCGCGTGGGTGCCCGGCGTCGACGTCGACACGCTCGCGCCGATCAGCTGCCTCTACGACACGACGCCGACGGAGGACCCGGTGCTCGACCGCATCGGCTCCGTCACCGTCGCGACGGGCTTCTCGGGGCACGGCTTCAAGTTCGGCGCCGTCTTCGGCGCGCTGCTCGCGGGCGTCGCGACGGGGACTCCCGCGCCCGAGCGGTTCCGGTTGCGGCAGGGCTGACCCCCGTCGCGGCCCGGGGTCCTGGCCTCGCGTCGCTCAGGCCCCGCGTCGCTCAGGTCTCGCGTCTCAGGCCTCGAGTCGCTCGTGCTTCGTCAGTCGTTCGTGGGGCGTCGCCTGCCGCCCCTGAGTCCCTGAGCGACGAACACGATGCCGACGACGAGCATCGGCAGTCCCGCCCACGGCGTGTCGAGCGCGAGGAACAGCGTGAGGCCGAGCAGGCCGAACACCACCCCGATCCCGATGTTGTCGCTGCGCTTCTTCTCCTCCGCCGCGGCCTTCGCGCCGGCCTCTGTCTCGGGTCGCTCCTCGTCCATCGCTCCAGGCTAGGCAGGTGCTCGCGTCGAGTCCTCCCTCTCCCGACGGACCTCAGGAGGAGGTCGTCCCGACCGCCTTCGCGCGCGGCGGGCGCGGCGGGCGCGGCGGGCGGCGGGCGGCGGGCGGCGTCAGCCGTCGCGGCCGAGCAGGTCGCGCGCGAGCTCGCGGACCGCGGCGCGGCCGGCGCGGTTCGCGCCCACGGTCGACTGCGAGGGCCCGAAGCCGATCAGGTGCACCCGCCGGTCGCGGGCGGCCCGGGTGCCGACGAGCGGGACGCCGCCGAGCGGCCCGCGCAGGTCGAGCCCGTCGAGGTGCCCGACGCTCGGCCGGAACCCCGTCGCCCACAGCACGGCGTCGACGCTCGTCGTCGAGCCGTCGGCCTCGACCACGTGCCGCGGCCCCATCGCGGTGAACATCGGACGCCTCTCGAGCACGCCGCGCCGCGCGGCCTCGCGGGCGTAGCCGGTCCAGATCAGCCCGGTGTACGACACGATGCTGCCCGGGAGGCGGCCGGCCGCAGCGTCCTCGGCGACCCGGCGCTCGACGTCGACGCCGTCCGACCCCGAGGTGAAGTCGTGGTCGAGGAACACCGGCTCACGCCGCGTGTACCAGAGCGTCGTCGCGACCCGGCTGATCTCGTCGAGCAGCTGCACCGCCGAGATGCCGCCGCCGACGACGGCGACGCGCCTCCCCGCGAACTCGGCCGCCGAGACGTACTCGCGTGTGTGCAGCTGACGACCTGTGAACGAGGAGGCGCCGGGCACGTCCGGCAGCACCGGCTCGTCCCAGGTGCCCGTCGCGTTCACCAGCGCGGACGTCGTCCACGTCCCGGCGTCGCTCTCGACCCGCAGCAGGCCCGCGGGGTCGTCGTCGACGGCGTCGACCCTCGTCACCTGCACGGGACGGTGCACCCGCAGCTGCTCCGCCTCCTCGTAGGCGGTGAAGTAGCGCGGCACGGCGACCCGGCTCGGCTCGGACTCGTCGACGGGCGGCAGCGCCATGCCCGGCAGGTCGAAGATGCCGTTGACGGTGGCCATCCGCAGCGACTCCCAGCGGTGCTGCCACGCGCCTCCCGGTGCCTCGCCGGCGTCGACGACGACGAACGTCGGCGCAGTGTCCGCAGAGCCAGGGCCAGGGCCAGGGCCAGAGCCAGAGCCAGAGCGGGAGCCGGAGCCGGAGCCGGAGACTGCACTGCCCTCGGCCGCGACGAACCCCCGGAGGCGCAGGTGGTGCGCCGCGGACAGCCCGGCCTGGCCTGCCCCCACGACGGTGACCGTCGCGTGCCGCAGGTCGTCGAGGGGGTGCACGGGACCACGCTACGGCGGTGACCGGGGAGGCCCGTCGCGCAGCGCCCACGGCCGGTCACCCGAGCCGCCCGCGCGCCCTTTCGCGGACCCCCATTCCGGGGGTCGCCAGGTCGGATCGGGGGACATGCGGCGAAATAGGTCGAGCGATCCTCGCCGACGTGCCCTATCGTCGGGCGGGTAGCGAGTCTGCTGCCTCGGTCTCACCAACCGACGGCGCAGGCGCCAACCACCGCTGCCATGAGGATCAGGAGCGAGTCCATGAGGACTGAAGCACTCGCGCGCGCCGAAAAAGGGCGACCGACCGCGCACCGTCACCACTCCAGGGCGAAGCAGGGCGTGGCCGTGCTCACGGCCGCCCTGCTCGGCATCGGCGGCAGCGTGCTCGCCGCGGCCCCGGCCACGGCCGCACCGGCGGCCTCGATCGCGGAGGGCAGGTTCCTCGACGGCACCGCCCTCGGGCTCGACCTCGCGAACGTTCTGCTGCTGCAGCCCGCCGCGGCGACGAACACGGGCCAGCCGGCCCCGGTGACGCAGTCGACGCCCCTCGACGTGACGGTGCTGAACGCGGCCCGCGCCGACCTCGGCAGCGGCATCCAGCTGCTCGGCCCGAACGGCCTCCTCACCGTCGGCGCCGTCAACCAGTACGCGCAGGCGAACGCGAACGGCAGCTCGACCGCCGCCTCCGGTGCCGTGACCAACGGAGGCGCGATCGGCGTCGGCGGCCAGGCCGGGGTGCCGCAGGCGAACGCCAGCTTCAACCTCAGCCGTCTGGTGAACACGCAGGCCCTCGCCAACCTCCGCGTCACGACGGGCGCGCTCTCGGCCACCGCGGCTCAGACCGCCGGGCCGAACGGGGCCCAGACCGGCGCGTACCAGATCGCCGACCTCGACCTCAGCCTCACCAGCCCGGTCCTCGCGACGACGATCAACGGCCTCCGCTCGACCCTCACGGGCCTGCAGCCCACCGTCGACGCGATCCCCGGCACCCTGACCGGCCTCCTCGGGCCGACCGTCCAGGTCACGGGCCTGCCGAACCTGACCACCCTCGGCAACTCGCTCACGACCGTGACGAGCGCCGACGGGTCGATCACCGCGAACCTGCAGACGGGCGCGATCACGATCGACGTCCCGACCGTCCTCGCGACGCAGGGCGTGAACATCAACACGCTGCCGGCCGGCACCGAACTGACGCCCTACATCACGACCGCGCTCACGACGCAGCTGCTCCCGGCCGTCACGGTCGCGCTGCAGTCCCTGGTGACGCAGATCACCAGCGGCCTCAACGGCGTCACGGCGACCGTCAACGTGCTCGGCGCGCGGGTGCCCGTCTCGCTCGCCGTGCTCTCGCCGGTCCTCAACACGGTGATCGGCACCGTCGTGGCGCCGGTGAACACCGTCATCTCGGGCCTCGGCGGCACCGTGGTCACCCCGCTCGCGAGCGCCCTCACCGGCGTCGTGTCGCTGCGGGCGAACAACAAGACGACCGCCGGCGGCACCTTCACGCAGAGCGCCCTCCGCGTCGGCCTGCTCGGCGTCCTCCAGGCAGGCACCGCAGTGGAGCTCGCCTCCGCCTCGGTCGGCCCGAACGCCGGCCCGCTCGCGGCCCCGACGCTCACCGGCATCACGCCCGTCGAGGGCCCGGTCGCGGGCGGCACCGCCGTCACGCTCACCGGCTCGGCCTTCACCGCGGACTCGCGCGTGAGCGTCGACGGCGGCGCGCCGATCACGCCCACGGCGGTCTCGGACGACGGCACCTCGCTCACCTTCGCCACGCCCGCCCACGCGGCAGGACCGGTGCCCGTCACCGTCACCACCGCGGTCGGCACCTCCGGCCCGCAGACCTTCACCTACATCCCGGTGCCCGCGATCACGGGCCTCACCCCCGCGCAGGGCCCCGTCGGAGGCGGCACCACGGTGACCGTCGCCGGTTCCGGGTTCCTCGCCGACTCGACCGTCTCGGTCGACGGCTCCGCGCCGATCACGCCCGACAGCATCGCCGCGGACGGCACCTCGCTGACGTTCACGACGCCGGCGCACGCCCTCGGCGACGTGCCCGTCACGGTGACGACGCGCGGGGGCACCAGCGCCCCGCAGACGTTCACCTACCTGCCCGCGCCCGCGGGCGCGCCCGTCCTGGCCGGCATCACGCCGGACGAGGGCCTGGCAGGAGGCGGCACCCCCGTCACGATCACCGGCACCGGCTTCTCCGCCGGCTCGACGGTCTCCGTCGACGGGTCCGAGCCGATCACGCCCGACACGATCGCGACGGACGGCACCTCGCTGACGTTCACGACGCCCGCGCACGCCCCCGGCCCGGTGCCGGTGACGGTCACGAACGGCACGGGCACCTCGGCGCCCCAGACGTTCACGTACCTCGCGCCTCCGCTCGCCGCTCCCGTCCTGGACACGATCACGCCTGACGAGGGCCCGGTGGGAGGCGGCACCTCCGTCACCATCACCGGCACCGGCTTCACCGCCGGCTCCACGGTCTCGGTCGACGGCTCGGCCCCGATCACGCCCGACGCGCTCGCCGACGACGGCACGTCGTTGACGTTCACGACGCCCGCGCACGTCGAGGGCACCATCGCCGTCACGGTGACGAACGCCGGCGGCACGTCCTCGCCCCTGGACTTCACCTACACGCCCGCCCCGGCCACCGCGCCGGTGCTGATCGACATCGAGCCCGAGGTCGGTCCGGCAGGAGGCGGCACCCCCGTCACGATCACCGGCACCGGCTTCACCGCCGGCTCGACGGTCTCGGTCGACGGCTCCGCCCCGATCACGCCCGACACGATCGCGACCGACGGCACGTCGCTGACGTACACCTCGCCGGCGCACGTCGCCGGCACGGTGCCCGTCACGGTGACGAACGACGGCGGCACCTCCGCCCCGCTCGACTTCACCTACGAGCCCGCCCCCCTCGCCGCTCCCGTGCTCGCCACGATCGACCCCGACGAGGGGCCGGCAGGAGGCGGCACCGCCGTCACGATCACCGGCACCGGCTTCGAGGTCGGCTCGACGGTCTCGGTCGACGGCTCGGCACCGATCACGCCCACGGTGATCGCTGCCGACGGCACCTCGCTCACGTACACGGCCCCGGCGCACGTCGCCGGCACCGTGCCCGTCACGGTGACGAACGCGGGCGGCACCTCCGCCCCGCTCGAGTTCACCTACCTGCCCGCACCTCCGACGGCGCCCGTGCTCGCGACGATCGACCCTGCCCAGGGACCGGCCGGGGGCGGCACGCCCGTCACCGTGACCGGCACCGGCTTCACCCCCGGCTCGA
This sequence comes from Frigoribacterium sp. PhB116, assembly GCF_004364285.1. GTDB lineage: Bacteria > Actinomycetota > Actinomycetes > Actinomycetales > Microbacteriaceae > Frigoribacterium. The sequence continues at coordinate 168,965 of NZ_SOBE01000004.1, forward strand.
CCGTGACCATCGGCGACACGACGGGCCTCGTGCCCGACGCCGTCTCCGACGACGGCACGGAGCTGACCTTCACGACCCCGGCCAACGCCGCGGGCGAGGTCACCGTCACGGTGACGACCGAGGGGGGCACGTCCGCACCGCTGCCGTTCACGTACACCGCGCCTCCTGCGGGTGCTCCGGTGCTCGCGACGATCGACCCTGTCGAGGGGCCGGTCGCCGGCCGCACCGTCGTGACGCTCACCGGCTCGGGCTTCCTGCCCGGTTCGACGGTCAGCATCGGCGACACGACGGGCCTCGTGCCCGACTCGATCGACCTGACCGGCACGACCCTGACCTTCACGACCCCGGCGAACGCCGCGGGGCCCGTGACCGTCACGGTGACGAACCTGGCGGGGACGAGCGCGCCGCTCGGCTTCACCTACCTGCCTGCCCCGGCCGACGCGCCGGTGCTCATCTCGGCCACCCCGGCCGAGGGACCGGTCGGAGGCGGCACGGTCGTCACCGTCGCCGGCTCGGCCTTCACGCCCGGCTCGACGGTCTCGATCGGCGACACGGTCGGCCTCGTGCCCGACTCGATCTCGACGGACGGCACCGAGCTGGTCTTCACGACCCCGGCGAACGCCGCGGGCCCCGTGAGCATCACCGTCACGAACGCCGCCGGCACGAGCGCCGCGCTGCCGTTCACGTACCTGCCGGCCCCGGCCGACGCCCCCGTGCTCACGACGATCGACCCTGACCAGGGCCCGGTCGGCGGCGGCACGCCGGTGACGATCACCGGCACCGGCTTCACGGCCGGCTCCACCGTCACGATCGGCGACACGACGGGCCTCGTGCCCGACGACATCGCCGCCGACGGCACCTCGTTGACCTTCACGACCCCGGCCAACGCCGAGGGGCCGGTGACGGTCACGGTGACGAACGACGCGGGCACCAGCGCGCCGCTCGGCTTCACCTACGTGGCGGCCCCCGCCGGCGCCCCCGTGCTCGCGACGATCGACCCCGTGGAGGGACCGGTCGGAGGCGGCACCCCGGTGACGATCACCGGCACCGGCTTCGCGGCCGGGTCGACCGTGTCGATCGGTGCGTCCGCGGGCATCGTGCCCGACGACATCGCCGACGACGGCACGTCGCTGACCTTCACGACCCCGGCGAACGTCGCCGGTCCCGTGACGGTCACGGTGACGAACGACGCGGGCACCAGCGCGCCGCTCGGCTTCACCTACGTCGCCGCGCCCGTCACCGCACCCGTGCTGACGACGCTGACGCCGGACTCGGGCCCGGTCGGCGGCGGCACCCCGGTGACGATCACCGGCACCGGCTTCACGCCCGGCGCCACCGTCTCGATCGGCGGCACGGCCGGCATCGTGCCGGACGACGTCTCCGACGACGGCACCGAGCTGACCTTCACGACCCCGCCCGGCGCTGCCGGCGACGTGCCGGTCACGGTGACGACCGACGGCGGCACCTCCGCGCCGCTGACGTTCACCTACGAGGCGGCCCCGGCGGGAGCACCTGTCCTGACGTCGCTGACGCCCGAGACCGGCCCGGCCGGCGGCGGCACCCCGGTCACGATCACCGGCTCGGGCTTCCTGCCCGGATCGACGGTCTCGGTCGGCGGCACCACCGGCATCGTCCCCGACGCGATCGGGGTCGGCGGCACGACGCTCACCTTCACGACGCCTCCGGGCGCCGCGGGCGACGCTCCGGTGACCGTGACCAACCTGGCGGGCACGAGCGCGCCGCTCACGTTCACGTACCTGGCGCCTCCTGTCGGCTCGCCCGTGCTGACGGCCATCGCGCCCGACGCCGGACCGGCCGCGGGCGGCACCTCGGTGACGCTCACGGGCACCGGCTTCACCCCCGGGTCGACGATCACGATCGGCGACGCGACGGGCATCGTGGGCACCCTCTCGCCCGACGGCACGCAGCTCACGTTCACGACCCCCGGCGGCACCGCCGGAGACGTGCCCGTGACGGTCACGAACGCGACGGGCACCAGCGCGCCCCTGACGTTCACGTACCAGGCGGCGCCCGTCGTCGCACCGACGCTGACGAGCCTGACGCCCGCCGAGGGCCCTGCGGGAGGCGGCACCGACGTCACGATCGTCGGCACCGGCTTCACGGGCGACTCGACGGTCACGGTCGGCACCACGACGGGCATCGTGCCCCTCTCGGTCTCGACCGACGGCACCTCGCTGGTCTTCACGACGCCGGCCGGCGCCGTGGGACAGGCCGACGTCTCGGTGACGACCCCGGCAGGCACGAGCGGCACCCTGCCGTTCACCTACCAGGCGGCCCCGGTCGGCGCGCCCGTGCTCGCGACGCTGTCGCCGACCAGCGGTCCTGCAGGAGGCGGCACCACGGTGACCGTCACCGGCACCGGCTTCACCCCCGGGTCGACGGTCTCCGTGGACGGCTCCGCGCCGATCACCCCCGTGATCAACGGTGCCGGCACGTCGCTGACCTTCACGACCCCGGCGCACGCCGCGGGCCCCGTGCAGGTCACGGTGACGAACGAGGCGGGCACCTCCGCCCCGCTGCCCTTCACCTACCTGGCCCCGGCGTCCACCGCGCCCCTGCTGCTGAGCCTGGCGCCCGCGTCGGGCCCGGTCGGCGGAGGCACCGTCGTGACGATCACCGGCTCGGGCTTCGTGGTCGGCGCGACGACGGTCTCGATCGACGGAGGCGCCGCCCTGACGCCCTCGTTCGTCTCGCTCGACGGCACGCAGCTGACCTTCACCACCCCGGCCGACACGGCCGGACCGGTGCCGGTCACGGTGACCACCGCCGGCGGCACCAGCGCGCCGCTGACCTTCACCTACGTCGCGGCTCCCGCCGGGGCGCCGGTGCTGGCCTCGCTCACGCCGAGCTCCGGTCCGGTCGGCGGCGGCCAGACGGTGACGATCACGGGCACCGGCTTCGCGGCCGGGTCCACGGTCTCGGTCGACGGCGGGGCAGCGATCACGCCCGCCACGATCAGCGCCGACGGCACGTCGCTGACGTTCACCACTCCGGCGCACGTCGCCGGGCTGGTGCAGGTGACCGTCACGAACGCCACGGGCACGAGCGCCCCGCTGACGTACTCGTACCAGGCCGCGGCCGCGCTGGCTCCCCAGCTGACGTCGCTGACGCCTCCCACGGGTCCCCTCGGCGGCGGCACCGTCGTCACCGTGACGGGCACCGGGTTCACGCCGGGCTCGACCGTCTCGGTCGGCGGCTCCGCCCCGATCACGCCGGACAGCATCTCGGCCGACGGCACGACGCTGACGTTCACGACCCCGGCCGGCACGGCGGGCAGCACGACCGTCACCGTGACGAACGCCGCAGGCACGAGCGCCCCGCTGCCCTTCGTCTACGCCGAGGCGGGCGCGCCGCCCGTCGTCACCTCGCCCGTGCAGGGCCAGGTCGTCACGACGCCGAACCCGGTCGTCACGGGCACGGGGACGCCGGGCTACACGGTCACCGTGCGGATCCTCGCCCGGGTGCTCTGCACCACGGTCGTCGCGGCCGACGGCACCTGGGCCTGCTCGCCGCTGGGCGGGCTGCCCGAGGGCGAGTACACGCTGACGGCCACGCAGACCGGGCCCGACGGGGTCGCCTCGGCAGCCTCGGCTCCGGTCCAGTTCGCCGTCGACCTGCCGGCTGCCGGCGGACCCGGTGCCGGGACGCCCGGCACGGGCACGCCCGGCGCGGGCACGCCCGGCGCCGGCGGCAACGGCGGCTCGGGCTCGGGCGGCTACTACAGCGGCACCGCGGGCAGTGGCCCGCTGGCCTTCACGGGCAGCGACACCGCGCCGGTCCTGCTGGCCGCGCTGCTGCTGATGGTCGCCGGCGGGTTCCTCACCCTGCGGAGGAGGTCGCGCCGCAGCTGAGTCCGCTCAGCAGCTGAGCCGCTGAGCCCGCTCAGCGACCGCAGGAGGTGCCCGTCCGGCCAGACCGGACGGGCACCTCCTCGTCGGGGTCGCGCAGTAGCCGTGCCGCACGGGACGGTCTGTCGGTAGCGTCGGGGCATGAGCGATCCCGTGACTCCTCCCTCGGCCCACGTCCACCCTCCGGCCGCAGCCTCGGCGTCCACGGGCATAGACCGGAGGGCGCTCGTCGTCGCGGGCGCACTCGTCGGGCTGGGCGCCCTGGTCACGGCCGCGCGCTTCCTGATGGGCCTTGCCGCTCTCTCGACGACCTCGCTGTACGCGGTCCTGCCGGTCTTCGCCCTGATCGCGACCCTCGCCACGTCCGCGGGGCTCTGGCTGGTCAGCGGCCGAGGGGGCATCTGCGCGACCTCGCCCGCCGGACGCGTCGCGCTGCGCATCGCTGCCGTCACCCAGGTGCTCGTCGCCGTCCTCGCGCTCATCCCGGCCGTCCTCGCTGCGGGTCCGGGGCCGCTCGTCGTCCTCCTCCTCACGGTCGTGTCCGTCGTCGCGGCCCTCGTGGGAGCCGTGCTGGCAGCGCGCTCCGGCAGCGTCCGGGGCGTCGCGGGCTGGGTCCTCCTGCCGTGGACGGTGGTGGCCCTCGTCCGCACCGTCGTGTTCTCCACCCCGGTCGGGTTCGCGCTCGGCGCCTCCTCCATCACGGCGTTCGCGTATGGCGGGCAGGTGCTCACGATCGTCACCCTGCTCCTCGTGGCGGTCGCGTGGCTCGTCGCCGGGCTGCGCACAGCTCGCTGATCTCCCCTCGGCGCACGCGAAGAACCGCGATCCGAACCATGAACCGCGACAAAGCGCGGTTCATGGTTCGGAATCCGGTTCATGGGCACGGGCGGCAGCCCGGGCGGTAGTGACACAGGCTCGTTGACACGCCCGGGCCGCGGGACTACGTTCTGGCCATGAGCGGTCCCGACGCTTCTCCCGGCCGCGTGCCGACCTCCTCCTCGCGCCCGGCAGCCCCCGGTGCACCGGCCCCCGACACCCCGGCCCCCGACACCCCGGCCCCCGCCACCTCTGCCCCAGGCACCCCGTCCGCCGGCAAGGGCCTCGCGGCCGGCACCCTCGGCCTCTGGGGCTCGACCGTCATCGGCCTCGCGAGCACGGCGCCCGTCTACTCCCTGGTCGCGACGCTCGGCTTCGTGGTCGCCGCCGTCGGGGCGCAGGCGCCGATCGCGTTCATCGTGGCGTTCATCCCGATGCTGTTCATCGCCTTCGCCTACCGCGAGCTGAACCGGGCCGTGCCCGACTGCGGCACGACCTTCACGTGGGTGACGAAGGCCTTCGGCCCCCGCGTCGGCTGGATGGGCGGCTGGGGCGTCGCCATCGCCGGCATCGTCGTGCTGGCGAACCTCTCGCAGATCGCCGGGCAGTACACCTGGCTGATGGTCGGCGACGGCTCGCTCGCCGAGAACGTGCCGCTGGTCACCGCGACCGGCGTCGTGTTCATCGCCCTGATGACCTGGATCAGCTACCGCGGCCTCGAGCTCGGCGAGCGCGTGCAGAACGTGCTGCTGGGCGTCCAGTACATCGCCCTCGCCCTGTTCGTCGCGGTCGCCCTGTACAAGATCGCCTCGGGCGACGCCCCGAACGCGACCCCGGTCGAGTGGAGATGGTTCGACCCGACCGCGTTCACCGACTGGTCGGGCTTCGTCGAGGCCGTGCTGCTCGCCCTCTTCATCTACTGGGGCTGGGACGCCTGCCTCGCCCTCACCGAGGAGACCAAGGACCCGCAGCGCACCCCCGGCCGCGCCGCCGTGCTGTCGACGGCGATCCTGCTCGTCACCTACGTCGGCGTCACCGTCGTCGCGATGTCGTTCGCGGGCCTCGGCAGCACGGGCATCGGCCTCGCGAACGAGGCGAACGCCGACGACGTCTTCTTCGCGCTCAAGGACCCGGTGCTCGGTCCGCTCTCGGTCGTGCTCGTCATCTCGGTGCTCGTCTCGGCCGTCTCGTCGACGCAGACGACCATCCTGCCGACGGCCCGCGGCACCCTCGCGATGGCCGTCTACGGCGCCCTGCCCGCCCGGTTCGGCCGGGTGCACCCGAGGTTCCGCACCCCGTCGTTCTCGACCTTCGTGATGGGCGTCGTCGCGATCGTCTTCTACGTCGTCATGACGCTCGTGAGCGCGAACGTGCTGCAGGACTCGATCCTCTCGCTGGGCCTCGCCATCGCCTTCTACTACGGGCTGACCGGCTACGCGTGCGTCTGGTACTTCCGGCGCGAGCTGACGTCGTCGTGGCAGGCGTTCCTGTTCAAGGGGCTGCTGCCGCTGCTCGGCGCGCTGATGCTCACGTACGCCTTCGTGCAGTCGGTGGTCGACATGCTCGCGCCCGACTACGGCTACACGGTGCTGCTCGGCATCGGCGGCACCTTCGTGATCGGCATCGGCTCGCTGCTGCTCGGCGCCGTGCTGATGGTCGTCTGGTCCGCGTTCGCCGAGTCCCGCCCGTTCTTCCGCGGCGAGAGCCTGAACCGCGACACGGAGGTGCTCGTGCCCGACGAGCCCGAGATCTACACGCGATCCATCGACGGAGGACTGGCATGACGACGGCACCCACCACCCCCGCACCCGGCGACGTCGCCGCGGCATCGGCCCGCATCCTGATCGTCGGCGCCGGAGGCGTCGGCTCGGCCGCCGTCCGCATCGCCGTGCGGCGCGCCTTCTTCGAGCTGCTGGTCGTCGCGGACCACGACCCGGCCCGCCCGCAGGCGCTGGTGGACTCGCTGGCCGACCCGCGCCTCCTCGGCGCCTCGGTCGACGCGTCGAGCGCCGACTCGGTCACGGCCCTGATCCGCGAGCACGCGATCACGCACGTGCTGAACGCCGTCGACCCGCGCTTCGTGATGCCGATCTTCGAGGGCGCCTTCGCGGGCGGCGCGGTCTACCTCGACATGGCGATGAGCCTGTCGAGGCCGCACCCCGACGAGCCGCACGCGCTGACCGGCGTCAAGCTCGGCGACGAGCAGTTCGCGCAGGAGGCGCGGTGGCGGGACGCAGGACGACTCGCCCTGGTCGGCATGGGCGTCGAGCCCGGCATGTCAGACGTGTTCGCGCGATGGGCGGAGGACGAGCTGTTCAGCGAGATCGACGAGCTCGGCGTGCGCGACGGCGCCGACCTGGTGGTCAGGGGCTACGACTTCGCTCCCTCCTTCTCGATCTGGACCACCATCGAGGAGTGCCTGAACCCCCCGGTCGTCTGGGAGGAGGGGCGAGGCTGGTACACCACGGCCCCGTTCAGCGAGCCCGAGGTCTTCGACTTCCCCGAGGGGATCGGCCCGGTCGAGTGCGTCAACGTCGAGCACGAGGAGGTGCTGCTGATGCCCCGCTGGACGAGCGCGAAGCGCGTCACCTTCAAGTACGGGCTCGGGCAGGAGTTCATCGACGTGCTGAGGACGCTGAACAAGCTCGGGCTCGACAGGACGGCCCCGGTCGACGTCAAGGGGGTTCAGGTCTCGCCGCGCGACGTGGTCGCGGCCGTGCTGCCCGACCCGGCGACGCTCGGCGACGTGATGTCGGGCAAGACGTGTGCGGGCGTCTGGGTGCGGGGCACGGGCAAGGACGGCAGGCCGCGGTCGACGTACCTCTACCACGTGGCCGACAACGAGACCTCGATGCGCGAGTACGGCTCGCAGGCCGTCGTGTGGCAGACGGCGCTCGGTCCGGTCATCGCCCTCGAGCTGCTCGCCACGGGCGTCTGGTCGGGCGTCGGGATCCTCGGGCCGGAGGCCTTCCCGGCCGGGCCGTTCCTCGACTTGCTCGCGTCGCCCGAGGGGCACGACTCGCCGTGGGGGATGGTCGAGAAGCCGATCTGAGCGGCGACGCGGCGCGACCTCGGCGCAGCCGCGTCGGCCCTCCTGCGGCCTTCCGTCGGCCCTCCGGCGGCGGCGACCGCCAGGATGGTCGGATGGCCCTCTCGCACCGTGCCCGCTCCGTTCGCCGCTCGACGGCGCCGTCCGGTGCGTCCGGCCCGTCCTACGCCTCGTCGTCCGCGCGATCGACCGCCTCGCGTGACGAGCCGACCAGCCCGCTGCGGCGCCCCGGCGCGTTCCGCTTCGGCCTGATCGCGACCCTCGGCGGCGGGCTCGGCGTCGGCATCATCGTCGCCCTGATGGCGCTCTCGACGATCCTCGTCTACATCGGCCTCGCGTTCTTCCTCGCCCTCGCCTTCGAGCCCGTCGTGCGGCGCCTCTCCCGGGCCGGCGCCCCGCGCTGGGTCGGCGTCGTCGTCTCGATCGTGCTCGTGCTCGGCGCGGTCGTCGGCATCCTCGCCGCGGTCGTGCCCGCGCTCGTCGAGCAGGTCGGCCACGTGATCCGCACGGCGCCCGCCGCCCTGCAGGACATCTCGCGCCAGCCGTGGGTGCAGCAGGCCGTCGAGACCCTCGGCCTCGAGGTCGACGTCGACGACGCGGTCGCCGCCGTCAGCTCGTACCTGCTCGACCCCGACCGCCTGCTCGCCCTCGGGGGCGGCGTGCTCGCCGTCGGACAGGGCATCACCAACGGCATCACCGCGGTGATCATCGTCGCGATCCTCACGATCTACTTCGCCGTGACGCTGCCGCAGATGCTCCGCTCACTGAGCCGGGCCGTGCCGCGCAGCCACCGCGAGCGCGTGATGGACATCTCGGACGAGATCTTCCTGTCCGTCGGCCGCTACGTCGCGGGGCAGGTGGCGCTCGCCGCGATCAACGCCGTCTTCGTCTTCGTGGTGCTGACGATCGCCGGTGGTCCGGTGCCCGTGCTCTTCGCCGCCCTGGCGTTCCTCGGAGCGCTCATCCCCGTCGTCGGCACCGTGGTCGCTTACGCGATCATCATCGCGGCGACCCTCAGCGTCTCGCCGGTGACCGCGATCGTCGTGGGCGTCGTGCTGCTCGTCTACGCGCAGATCGAGGCGTACGTGCTCACGCCGCGGGTCATGTCGAAGGCCGTGGCCGTACCGGGGGCGCTGGTGATCGTCGCGGCGTTCGGCGGGGGAGCGCTCGGCGGCGTGCTCGGCGCGCTCGTCGCGATCCCGATCGCCACGGCGGGGGTCGTCGTGTTCGAGCGCGTCGTCGTGCCGCGACAGCAGAAGTCCTAGGGAGCGTCCGGCTCGGGCGGGCGGGTGCGGAGCGGCGCGTCGTCGCCGGTCTGCGCGGCGTGCTCCTCCTCGTCGACCGAGCTGCCGGAGGCGGCGTCGACGAAGCGCGCCCCGCCCACCGCGGCGGCACGGCGCACGAGCTCGGCGACGAGCGCCTCGTCCTCGGGCTCGAGCTCGTCGTCGGGGGCAGTCTCGATCATCAGCTGGCTGGCGGGGCCGAGCAGCAGCTCGGCGGTCGCCGCCGACCCGTGCTCGTCGCTCGTGGGCACGTCGACGATGTCGGTCGTGCCGTTCTGACCGAGGGCCGCGGCGTAGGCGATGACGGCCTCGGCGATCGCGTCGCCCGTCATCACGCGGTTCTCGCCGTAGACGATGTACTTCATGGTCCCCCTCGGTAGGCCTCCAGCATGCTCTGGCGAGCGTGTGCGCGCTCGCAGGAGGCGCCTCCTGCGACGAGCGGGAGAGTCACCCCATCGGGGGGTGCCTCGGCTCCGAAGACATGCCCGGGTGTTCCCTAGGCACCCTGCGCGGCTCGCGGCCGCGCGCCTCCGGGAGCCCGAACTCCCGGCGGACGCCGAGAGCCCCGACTCTCGGCACGGGCTCCTGCGTCAAGGGCGACGCACGGGCCTGCCAGGGGGCTCGCCCGGGGCGCCGGCGCAGGACACCTGCCGTTCACCTACTCTTCGTCCGATCAGTGCACAAGGGGGTGTTCCTGACCAATTCCGGACAAAGCGCCTGGCTGGGAGCAAGCTGGTGGTCGACCTCGGGTCGCCTGCCCCGAAGCGGCCCCTCACCTTCTTACGAAAGGGCTCATCATGGGCTTCCTCGCCTTCATCCTCCTCGGCCTCATCGCCGGCGCCATCGCCAAGCTCATCCTCCCCGGCCGTCAGGGCGGCGGATGGCTCGCCACCCTCGTCCTCGGCGTGATCGGCGCCCTCATCGGCGGCTGGATCGGCGGCGCCGTGTTCGGCGTCGGCTACGACGGCTTCTTCTCCATCCAGAGCTGGCTCATCGCCATCGTCGGCGCCATCGTCGTCCTGCTCATCTGGGGCCTCATCACCGGTCGTCGCGGCGCCAAGCGCTGACTCGACCCGCAGCAACCGAAGGCCCCCGTCGCTCTGCGGCGGGGGCCTTCGCCGTCCCCGCTAGCGGCTCGCCGGCACCGGCACCGGCCCCGTCGTGCCGCGGACGACGAGCTTCGTCGGCAGCTGCACCTCGGGCCGGTCGATGACCCCGCCCTCGAGCAGCGTGAACAGCATGGTCGTGGCCACCGTCCCGAGGCGGTGCATCGGCTGCCGCACGGTCGTCAGCGCCGGCTGCTCCCGCGAGGCCTCGGGGATGTCGTCGAACCCGACGAGGCTGAGGTCGTCGGGCACGCGCAGGCCGAGCTCGTGGGCCGTGCGCAGCACGGCGATCGCCGACAGGTCGTTGGCCGCGAACACGGCGGTCGGGCGGTCGGCCGCCCTGACGTCGAGCAGCTCGCGGGCGGCACGGCGTGCGGCGCCCATCTCGAAGTCGCCGTCACGGGTCAGCGCGGGGTCGCGCACGATGCCCGCCGAGCGGAGCGCGTCGGCGTAGCCGGCCTCGCGCAGCGACGCGGAGCGCAGGTCGGGCCGCCCGGCGAGGAACCCGATGCGCCGGTGCCCCAGGGAGACGAGGTGCTCGACCGCCTGCACCGCGCCTCCTCGGCTGTCGGCCTCGACGCTCGGCAGGTCGGCACGCCCCTTGTGCGGGTCGACCGCGACGACCGGCACGCTCGTGGTCGTCGTCAGGACCGACGGGGTGACGAGGATCGCGCCGTCGATGAGCGTGCCGCTGAGGCGGCTGAGCGAGCGACGCTCCCAGCCGTCGGCGCCGCCCTGGTGCGCGCCGCTGTAGGCCAGCAGGTCGTACTCGGCGCCGAGCTGGCGCACGGCGGTGCCGACGCCCTTGAGCACCTCCGAGCTGAACGGCTCGAAGTCGGCCACGAGCACGCCGATCACCCCGGTGCGGCGGGCCCGCATGCTGCTGGCGACCAGGCTCGACTCGTAGCCGAGCGCGTCGACGACGGCCATCACCTTCGCCGTCGTCTCGGGGGAGACCCCGTACCGGCCGTTGACCGCCTTCGAGACGGTCGCGAGCGAGACGCCCGCCGCCGCGGCGACGTCGTGGATGGTCGGACGGGCGTTCACGAGCGCGAGCCTAGCCCCGTCGAAATGGTTTTCGAAAACGTTTGACACCCCCTCTGCCATTTCTGACACTGGTCCGACGCAGCACATCGGAGCGCTGCGTCACGGGCCGACCACGGCCGCTCAACGACGAGGAACAGGTGGCAACGATGGCGAGCAAGACGATGACGACCCGACGACTCCTGGCAGGGTCCGCAGCCCTGCTGGTGGGAGCCGGGCTGCTGACCGGCTGCAGCGCAGGCGGCAGCGGAGGAGGTGCCGACGACGGCACCCTCACCCTCTGGCAGAACTCCACCACCGGTCCCGGCCAGGACTTCTGGACGAAGGCGGCGGCCGACTTCACGAAGGCGAACCCGGACGTCGCGATCGACGTCCAGACGGTGCAGAACGAGGACTTCGACAGCAAGCTGCAGACCGCCCTCAACTCGGGCGACGCCCCCGACGTGTTCCTGCAGCGCGGCGGCGGCAAGCTCCAGGCGATGGTCCAGGCCGGCCAGGTGAAGGACATCACCGACGGCATCTCCGACGACGCCCGCGCCGACATCAGCGAGGGCACGTTCGGCGCCGGCTCGATCGACGGCAAGGTCTACTCGATGCCGATCGCGGTGCTGCCCGGCGGCTTCTGGTACAGCCAGGACGTCTTCTCCGCGGCCGGCATCAGCACGCCCCCCACGACGATGGACGAGCTCGACGAGGCCGTCACGGCGCTGAAGGACTCGGGCACGCAGCCCGTCGCCCTCGGCGGCAAGGACGCCTGGCCCGCCGCGCACTGGTACTTCTTCTTCGCCCTGCGCGCCTGCAGCAGCGACACGCTGGAGCAGGCCGCGACCGACCGCGACTTCAGCGACCCGTGCTGGGTCGACGCGGCGCAGGACCTCGCCGACTTCCGCGACACCGAGCCCTTCAACGAGGGCTTCCTCACCACGGCCGCCCAGCAGGGCGCCGGCAGCTCGGCCGGCCTCATCGCCAACAAGCAGGCCGGCATGGAGCTGATGGGCGCGTGGGACCCGGGCGTCATCGCCTCGCTCACGCCCGACGCGAAGCCGCTGCCCGACCTCGGCTGGTTCCCGTTCCCCGCGATCGACGGCGGCGACGGCGAGCCCGGCGCGATCATGGGCGGCGTCGACGGCTACTCGTGCTCGGCCGGCGCACCCGACTCGTGCGTCGACTTCCTGAACTACCTGGCCACCCCCGACGTGCAGGAGGCCTACTACAAGGCCTTCAACGCACCTCCGGTGAACACGGTCGCCCAGGAGGCCGTCACGGAGCCGTACCTGCAGGAGGTGCTGGCCGCCTACAACGACGCCCCGTTCGTCTCGCAGTGGCTCGACACCGTCTACGGCCTCAACGTCGGCAACGCGATGAACGTCGCCGTGGTCGACCTGCTCTCGGGCGACGGCACGCCGCAGGAGTTCGTCGACGCCGTCGACGCGGCCGCCAAGAAGGCGTAGGCCCCTCGTGAGCCTCCGCGAACCCCCCGTGCGGCCCGCCGCACCAGCCGGGGCTCACGCCACCGCCGGGGGCGAGGCAGTCGCCTCGCCCCCGGCGGCCTCCCGGGCCGTGTCCCGGCAGGGGCGTGGTGCCCGCGGCCTCGAGATCGCGCTGCTGGTCGGACCGGCCCTCGTGGTCTTCCTGGCCTTCGTGGTCTTCCCGATCGTGATGGCCGCCTACTACGGCTTCTTCAGCTGGCAGGGCTTCGGCCCGCCGACCGACTTCGTCGGGTTCCGCAACTACCTGACGATCTTCCAGGACACGACGTTCCTCGACGCCCTGCGCCACAACGCCACGATCGTGGTGCTCTCGCTGGTGCTGCAGGGGCCCGTCGCGATCGGCCTGGCCCTGCTGCTCAACCGCAAGCTGCGCGGGCAGTCGCTGATCCGGGTGCTGATCTTCGTGCCCTACGTGATCAGCGAGGTCGTCGTCGGCACCGGCTGGAGCCTCATGCTCCAGGGCAGCGGCGCCGTCAACGACGTGCTGACGAAGGTCGGCCTCGGCGCCTTCACGCAGGACTGGCTCGCCGACCCGAGCATCGCCATCTGGACCCTGCTCGTCATCATCACCTGGAAGTACGTCGGCTTCGCCGTGATCCTGTTCCTCGCCGGCCTGCAGGGCGTGCCCGAGGAGCTCAGCGAGGCGGCGGCGATCGACGGCGCGAGCTGGTGGCAGATCCAGCGCCGCATCACGCTGCCGCTGCTCGGCCCGACCCTGCGCATCTGGGCGTTCCTGTCGATCATCGGCTCGCTGCAGCTGTTCGACCTCGTCTACATCATCTGGGGCCAGTACATCGCGGCCACCGCCGGCACGTCGACGATGGCGACGTACATGGTCGCCAACGGCCGCACCTCGGGCAGCTACGGCTACGGCAACGCCGTCGCCGTCGTGCTGTTCCTCATCTCGCTCGTCGTCGCCCTCTTCTACCAGCGCTTCGTGCTGCGGCGCGACACGGCCGGCGCCCTCACCACGTCAGGAGACGAGTCATGACCGCGAGCACCCTGCCCGCCCGCCCCCGCGGCGCGGCGGGCCCGGACGGCGGAGGCGCGGGCGCACCGGCGCGCACGCCCCGGTCCACGGCCGACCGGCCGACCCGCAGGAGGCGCGGCATCGCCGACCCCGGACGCGGCGTCGCGTACGTGGTCGCGGCGGTCGTCATCGTGGCGATGCTCGCCCCCGTGGCGTTCATCGTGATCGGCGGCTTCCGCACCAACGCGCAGATCACGACCGACCCCTCCGGGTTCCCGAGCCCCTGGCAGGTCGGCAACTACCTCGACGTGCTGACGGGCGGCACCTTCTGGCGGCAGGTCGGCAACTCGCTGATCTCGGCCGGCGCCACCACGATCGGCACGGTCGCCCTCGGCCTCGCCGCGAGCTACGTGCTGGCGCGCTACCGGTTCGCCGGGCGGGGAGTGCTCTACGCGCTCTTCGCCGCCGGGCTGATGTTCCCGATGACCGTGGCCATCACGCCGCTCTACCTCGTGATCCGCGACCTGGGGCTGACGAACTCGCTGGCCGGGGTGATCCTGCCGCAGATCGCCTTCGCGCTGCCGACGACGATCATCATCCTCGTGCCGTTCCTCCGCGCGATCCCCGACGAGATCGAGGAGGCCGCGTTCATCGACGGCTGCAGCCGACTCGGCTTCTTCTTCCGCATGGTGGTGCGCCTGTCGCTGCCGGGGGTGATCACGGTCGGCATCCTCGCCTTCATCGGCGCGTGGAACTCGTACCTGCTGCCGCTGTTCATCCTCAACGACCCGTCGACGTTCACCCTGCCGCTCGGCGTGCAGGCGTTCTCGTCGCAGTACTCGGTCGACACGGCACGGGTGCTCGCCTTCACGGCGCTGTCGATGCTGCCCGCGCTGATCTTCTTCAGCCTGTTCGAGCGCCGCATCGTCGGCGGCCTGACGGGGGCGGTGAAGGGATGACCATCGAGATCCAGCACGAGACGGATCGCCACGGGGACGACGGCCGGCCCGACGGGCGTGCCGGGGGCCGCGTCGGGGGTCGAGCCGAGGAGGCGCGGGCCGCGACGAGCGCGACCGGTCTCGTCCTCAGCGACCGCGTCCGCCGCCTCCTCGACGACATGTCGCTCGACGAGAAGCTGGCCCAGCTGGTCGGCTGGTGGGTCGACCAGGGCGGCGGCGCCGTGGCGCCGATGCAGGGTGCGATGACCCCCAGCGACGACTACGGAGCGGCGACCGAGCACGGCCTCGGGCACCTGACCCGGGTCTACGGGACGCGACCGGTCGACCCGGTGCAGCGCGCCTCCTGGCTGTGGGAGGAGCAGCGCCGGCTGCGCACCGAGACGCGTCTCGGCATCCCGGCGATCGTGCACGAGGAGTGCCTGACGGGCCTCGCCGCCTGGCAGGCCGCGACGTTCCCGACGCCGCTCGCGTGGGGCGCCTCCTTCGACCCCGACCTCGTGGAGCGGATGGCGGCGCTGATCGGCGGCTCCATGCGCGAGCTCGGCGTGCACCAGGGCCTCGCGCCGGTGCTCGACGTGGTCCGCGACCCGCGGTGGGGGCGCGTCGACGAGTGCATCGCCGAGGACCCGTACGTCGTGGGCACCGTCGGCACCGCGTACGTGCGCGGCCTCCAGTCGGCCGGGGTGCACGCCACGCTCAAGCACTTCGTCGGCTACTCGCTCTCGGACGCGGGCCGCAACCACGCCCCCGCGAACGTCGGGCCGCGCTACCTCGCCGACGTGCTGCTGCCGCCGTTCGAGATGGCCGTGCGCGACGGCGGGGTGCGCTCGGTGATGAACTCGTACGCCGAGGTCGACGGCGTGCCCGTCGGGTCGACGCCCGAGTACCTGACCGACCTGCTGCGCGGCGAGTGGGGCTTCGACGGCGTC
Organism: Frigoribacterium sp. PhB116; assembly: GCF_004364285.1. Lineage (GTDB taxonomy): Bacteria > Actinomycetota > Actinomycetes > Actinomycetales > Microbacteriaceae > Frigoribacterium. The sequence continues at coordinate 184,480 of NZ_SOBE01000004.1, forward strand.
GTCGTGTCCGACTACTTCGCGGTGGCGTTCCTCGAGGTCATGCACGCCGTCGCCGCCGACCGCGGCGAGGCCGCCGCGCTCGCCCTCGAGGCGGGCATCGACGTCGAGCTGCCCACCGGCGACGCCTACCTCGCCCCGCTCGCCGAGCGCGTGCGGGCCGGGCTGGTCGACGAGACGCTGGTCGACCTCGCGGTCGCCCGCGTGCTCGCGGAGAAGGAGGAGCTCGGCCTGCTCGATGAGGCCGCGCTCGACGCCGCGGAGGCAGCCGGGCCGCCGACCGAGATCGACCTCGACAGCCCGGCGCACCGCGCGGTCGCGCGCCGCCTGGCCGACGAGTCGGTCGTGCTGCTCACGAACGACGGGGTGCTGCCGCTCGGCGGTGGCGGTGGCGGTGGCGCCGGGGGCGGCGTCGACCCGAGCGCCGGCCCGGCCCGTGTCGCCTTGATCGGCCCGAACGCCGACAGCGCCGAGGCGCTGATGGGCTGCTACTCCTTCGTCAACCACGTGCTGGCGCACCACCCCGGGGTGCCCACGGGCATCGCGGTGCCGACCGTGGCGGAGGCCCTCCGCGAGGAGCTGCCCTCCGCCGAGCTCGTCGTCGTGCCCGGCTGCGAGGTCGAGGGCGCTCTCGACGCGGACGCCCGCTCGGGCATCGACGAGGCCGTCCGCGAGGCAGCGGCCTCCGACGTCGCCGTCGTCGTGGTCGGCGACCGCGCCGGGCTCTTCGGCCGCGGCACCGTCGGCGAGGGCAACGACGTCGAGAGCCTCGAGCTGCCGGGACCGCAGCGCGACCTCGTGGAGGCGGTCGTCGCCTCCGGCACCCCGGTCGTGCTGGTCGTGCTGTCGGGTCGTCCCTACGCGATCGGCTGGGCGGTCTCCGGGCCGTCCGCCCCGGCGGCGGTCGTGCAGGCGTTCTTCCCGGGGGAGGAGGGCGGCCCCGCGATCGCCGGCGTGCTCTCGGGCAGCGTCGTGCCCTCGGGCCGGCTGCCCGTCTCGCTGCCGCGGTCGGCCGGCGCGCAGCCGTTCTCGTACCTGCACCCGCCGCTCGGCGGCCCGAGCGAGGTGACGAGCGCCGACAGCACCCCCGTGCTGCCGTTCGGCCACGGTCTCTCGTACACGACGTTCGAGCGGTCGGGGCTCGCCGTCGAGGGTGCAGGCTCGGGCGCGGGCGAGGTGCCCGCAGGAGGCGCGTTCACCGCGACCGTGACGGTGCGGAACACGGGCGGCCGGGCCGGCGCCGACGTGGTGCAGCTCTACGCGCACGACGTCGTCGCCTCGGTGACCCGGCCGGTCGCGCAGCTGCTCGGCTACGCCCGGGTCGAGCTCGAGCCGGGGCAGGAGGCGCGGGTGACGTTCCACGTGCCCACGCAGCGTCTCGCGTTCAGCGACCGCCGGATGCGGCGCGTGGTCGAGCCCGGCGCCGTGGAGCTCTGGGTCGGTGCCTCGTGCGCCGAGCGCGAGACGCAGGCGGCGCTCGCGATCACCGGGCCGGTGCACCTCGTCGGTCTCGACGACGCCCGCGTGGTCGCGGTCGAGGTCGAGCTGCGCTGAGCCCGCTCGTGCGGGCGTTCGCTCGTGCGCTCGTGCGTGCGTGCCGAGCTGCACCCCTCGACCGGCGCTGCACCCCGTGATCCGGGGGTGTAGCGCCGGATCGGTGGCGTAGCTCGCGTCGGACGCTCAGCCCGCCCGCGGCTGGTGCCGGACGCCGGGGAAGCGCGCGTCGAGCTGCGCGTCGATCGCCTCCGCGAGGACGTCGCCGACATCGATGAACACCGTCTCGGCGGAGTCCGACATCGCCGACCCCAGAGGCTCGCCCCGGTCGAGTGGCTCGTCGCCCCCTGCGCCGACGAGCCCGCGCTGCACCAGCACCTCGACCGCGTCCACCAGCAGCCCGACGGTGTGGCCGTCCCGGCCGAGGGCGTCGAGCACGTCGCCCAGCACGAGGGGCGCCACGGCGTCGAGGGTGTGCGGCCACAGATCCTCCTGCTCCGGGTCGTCGAGCAGCTCCCACCACCCCGTCGTGAGCTGGTGGAGCAGGGCCGGCTCCACGGACGAGAAGAGGGTCCTCCAGGGCGGAGTCCCGGCCAGGTCCTGCAGCGACGTGGGCAAGCCGGGCGAGCTCCGGGCGACGGCGGCGCCGACCCGCGTCCGGGCGAAGGGCGTCGCGGTCCGGAGCTCGGCCCGTCGCTGCTCCGACTCGACGATCGCGGCGTACCAGGCGGGCAGGTGCTCCGGCGAGCGGGGGTGCGTCTCGAGGTCGGCGACCCACTCCGCGTCGCCGGGCCGCGCGTCCGCGGCACGCTCGGGCGCGCGCCAGCGGTCGGTCGCCTGCAGGTGAGTGTGCGGCCGCGTGTCGGGGTTGAGCCGCAGGTCGAAGGAGGCGTCCGGGAAGACGGTGAGGAACGCGCTCAGCCAGGCGCCCCGGGCCGGGTCGGTCGTGGTCTCCCGCAGCTCGCGGAGCAGGTCGTGGACCCTCGCCCCCACGAGCGGGTCGCCGCGGTGCACGGTGCCGTCACGCAGCAGCGTCGTGCCGGTGCTCCAGGAACTCCGGTCGAGCACGACGAACTCGTGGTCGGTCCGCGACCAGGGCAGGCCCCGGTGCGCGTCGACGACGTCCATGGCGAGCTGGCGGACGAGGAGGCGCGCCTCGCCGCGCGTCCCGGGCTCGAGCAGCTCGTCGTCCGAGCTCACGGGCCGCCGGACGGCCTTCGTCAGCCACGCCGGCGTGTGCCTGCGGGACCGGGGGAAGTCGGCGAGGTCCAGCACGAAGTCGCTGTCGTAGGGGAGCGGCGGCACCGGCCACGCGCCCGCGCGGGCGGTGTCGCGGAGGAACTCCGGCCGGCCGTCGTGGTCGTAGGAGAACGTCTCGTGCACCGTCTCGCCGGAGAGCCTCCGGCTCACGTGCAGCGACGCGACGAACCAGGCGCCCCGGTCGGCGTCGGCGGTCTCGCGGCGGAGGTCGACGAAGGTCGACCGCAGTTCGTCCGGCACCGGGACGAGCCGGCGCCCGTGCTGCGGGTGCGACGCGAAGATCCGGCAGGTCGTGATGCCGGCGACCTCGCCGAAGACGACGTCGAGGCCGTCCCACGGGACGCGGCCGGCCGCGCGTCGGGCCAGCTCGACGACGTCCTGTTCGAGGGGGTGCACGGACCCACGGTACCGACTGACCCGCCGGCGTGTCCCGGCACCGCTACGCGCGGGTCCGGGCCGCCGTCGCGAGAGCGTCGACCACGACGAAGACCACGAGCCCGAGGCCGACCATCGGCAGGAACAGCCCCACCACGAGGCCGACGGCGACGACCGCGACGAGGCCCTGCCACGGCGCGCGGACGAGGGCACCTGCGAAGGCCGGGCGTCCGGCACGGAGGCGGCCCGCGCCTCCTGCGGGGCCTCGCCGCCACCACATCAGGTAGCCGAGCACGACCATCGCGGCGACCCCGAAGGCCGTGACCACCAGGAGGAGCTGGTTCGGCAGGCCGAACATGGTGCCCATGTGAGTGTCGACGCCCCAGCGTGCCAGCTTCGCCATCAGCGGGTGGTCGGCGAAGTCGGTCCGGTCGACGACGGCGAGCGTCGCTCCGTCGACCGCCGTGGAGTCGACCTGGGTCGGCCAGCTCCGCTCGATCTCGGTCACGGTCCAGGCGCTGTCCGCGTCGGCGGGCGGCTTGATCTCGACGAGGCCGGTGTCGACGTTCACCGTGCGCGCGACGGCGAGCACGTCGTCGAACAGGGCCGGGTCGACGTCGGAGACGCCGGGGGCGGCCGCTCCGTGGTGACCGGCGTGGGGGTCGGCCGCGACGTCCGCGGCGTCGGGGGCAGCGCCTCCTGCGGTGCCGGTGGACTCCGCCGGCAGGGCGGTGTCGAGCGTGGGGGCGGTCCAGCTGAGTGCGGCGCGCAGTGCGGTGACGTTGTCGCCGGCGTGCTGGGACCAGGTGATGCCCGTCGCCGAGAGGAACAGCGCGCCGACCGTCAGCACGATGCCGACGGATGCGTGCCAGGAGAACAGCCGACGCAGGCCCGTCGCGCGCACGGCGGGCCGCACGAGGTCGCGCCGCGCCCGTGCACGGGCCTGTCCCGGCCCACGTGCGCGCAGGCGGCGGGCGATCCACAGGCCGAGGCCCGCCAGCACGACGACGCCGAGCCAGCTGGCGGCGAGCTCGCTGTAGAGACGGCCGACGTCGCCGAGCCCGAGGCTGCGGTGCAGGTCGGAGATCGTCGTGCGCAGCGGCAGCGACCCGCTCGTGCCGTAGACGGGCAGGTCGCCGCGGATCTCCGCCGTCGCCGGGTCGACGAAGATCGCCCGGGTCTGGCTCTCGATCAGGTCGTCGCCCGTGAAGAGCACCCGCGTGGTGTCGCCCGGCTCGGGTGCGGGACGCACGGCGACGAGCTCGCCGCCGTCCCCGACCACCCGCTCGGCTGCCTCGACCTGGTCGGCGAGCGGGAGTGCCGGCCCGGTGCCCGGAGCCGTCAGCTCGTCGGCGTAGACGACCTGCTCGAGCGTCGGCGCGAGCGCGTAGGCCGCACCGGTCAGGGCCGCGACGAGGATGAACGGCCCCACCACGATCGCCGCCCAGAAGTGCAGGCGCAGCAGCAGCGGGCCGAGCCAGCTGCCGATCCCGCCGGGTGCGACCCGTTCGGCGCGGGGCGCCGGGAGGGCGCCGGGTGCACCGAGCTCGCGAGCGGGGGTGCTGCTCTGCGTCTGGGCTGTTCCGTCACGTGCCGGATCGGCCGGGGGCGTGCGTGGTGCATCTGCTGTTCCGTCTCGTGACGGATCAGCGGGAGCGGGGACGGGAGGGGCGCTCGCGCTCATCGGCGGGCCTCCGCAGCGCGACGGCGCAGCGTCGTCGTGAGCAGGACGAGCCCGACGACTCCCACGACGAGGGCTCCCACGGCGAGGGCCCTGGCCGTCTCGTCGACGGGAACAGGTGCCGAGGAGGCGGCGGCCGCCTCCTGCGAGCCGGTCGGGTCGTCGGTGCTGCTGGCACCCGCTCCGCCGCCGTCCGCGTCGGTCAGGGTCAGGACGGGCGCCGGCGACGCGGGCTCCGCGTCGGAGCCCGGCTCGGCGAGCTCGACCCAGTCGTACGAGCCGACCTCGCAGGTCTGCACGGTGGGGAACGCGACGAGGTCGCCTGCCGCGCCCCCGACCGGGAGCAGGGCCGAGACGGCGACCGTGTCGCGGAAGCCGTCGGGGAGGGCGGAGCCCGGGGCGGCCGTCCAGGTGACCGTCGTGCCGGCGGCCGCTCCGCTGTCGGTGCTGGTGTCGGTGCCGGTCTCGGCGGTCTCGGCGGTGTCGACGGTCTCGGCACCGACTGCTGCGGCGGTCGGCGCCTCGGTGATCGACCAGCCGGGCTTGATCGTCGGCGTCACGGCCTGGACCTCGGCGGGGAACGTGACGGCCAGGGAGGTGGTGGGGGATCCCTCGCAGCCGTGGCCGACCGCGAAGGTGAGGACGCTGAGCGCCGCGGGGGCGGTCGACGAGGCCTCGAGCTCGACGTGGGCCTGGGCGGCGACGGGCCCGGCCAGCGCGAGGGCGAGCCCCGCGGCGGACGCCACGACGGCGCCGACGAGGCGGGTGCGGGCGAGGGAGGTGGTGCGGGCGCGTGGGCGCATGGAGATGTCCTTCGAGCAGGCGGGGCGGACCCCGCGGCGACAGGGGAGGCCGTCCGGGCCGGACCGGCGGGAGCGGTCGGGCACGCACGACGCCGCGCCCGCCGTCAGGAGGCGTGCGCGGCTCTAGGTCGTCGCCGGCGCGGGCGGCCCGCGAAGGGCTCGCGTGGTCGCGAGCAGCAGCGTGACGAGCGGTCGCGGGGCGCGCTCGACGCGCACGGCGCCGCGCGGCCGGTGCGGCACGACGAGCGCCGTCACGCGGACGACGAGCCGCACGAGCACCAGCCCCAGCGCGCGGACGAGCTGCCGCACGGCCGACGTCCCCACGCGGAGCGACGCGATCGTCACGAGACCGGCCACGACGTGCGCGCCGACCATGCTGCCGTCGTGGGCTCCGGCGGCGAGCTCGGGCAGGACGGCGGTCGCTCCGGGGAGGTGGTGGCCGGCATGGGCGCCGCCCGCGCCTCCTGCGGCCCCGTCGTCGGCCACCGGGGCCATCGGGGCCATTCCGCCCGCGAGCGTGAACACGGCGTGCAACAGGCCCTGGGTAGCCGCGACGGCGACGACGAGCCGGGGCAGCGTCACGCGCCGGCCGCCGAGCGCGAAGCAGACGAGCACGCTGACGACGACGGCGGTCCCGAGCAGCAGCGCGGGCGGGAACGTGCCGCCGCCGAGGGCGTGCGCGGCGGCCGTGACGAGGGTGCTGACGCCCGCGGACAGGGCGGCGCGCAGCATGCGCTGCCGGCGTGCGTCCACGGGGGCCTCCTGGGGGTCGGGCTCCACGGTAGCCGAGCGCGGGACGGTGTCGGGGGGCAGGGTGCAGGATGGGCCGCATGGCACACCTCCTCGTCACCGGTTCCTCCGACGGCCTCGGGCACGGCTCGGCCGCGGCCCTCCTCGAGCAGGGGCACGACGTCGTCGTGCACGTGCGGGGCGAGCAGCGGAAGGGGGCGGTGGCCGGCCTCCTCGAGCGGGGTGCGCGCCTCCTCGTCGCCGACTTCGGCGTGCGCGACGACGTCCTCCGCGCCGTCGCCGAGCTGAACGACGGCCCGGCCCTCGACGGCGTCGTGCACAACGCCGGCGTCTACTCGGGCGCGCCGCTGATCCCGGTCAACGTCGTCGCCCCGTACTTGCTCACCGCCCTGCTCGAGCACCCGACGCGGCACGTCTACCTCAGCAGCGGGATGCACCGCAGCGGCACCGCCTCCCTCGACGGGATCGACTGGGCCGGCGGGCGCGCGACGGGCAGCTACTCCGACAGCAAGCTGTTCGTCACGGCCCTCTCGGCCGCGGTGGCGCGTCGGTCGCCCTCCCTCTTCACCGCCTCCGTCGACCCCGGCTGGGTCGCGACGAAGATGGGCGGCCCCTCGGCCCCCGACGACTTCGAGCTGGGCCACCGCACGCAAGACCGGCTGGTCGTCGGTGAGGGCGCGGACTCCGACGTCAGCGGCGCGTACTGGCACCACGACCGGCAGCAGCAGCCCGAGGCGGCGGCGCTCGACGAGGCCTTCCAGGACGAGCTGCTCGTGGCGCTCGCCGAGGCGACCGGGGTCGAGCTCCCCGAGCGCTGATCACCCCGGCGTCGTGACAGACCCTCACTACCTCGCGATCGTCCGTCTTGGCAAGCCCCGGATCGGGGCTCCGACGACGCGTACGACGGGGACATGCCGATCCCCACACGCGGCTTCGCCCGCATCGTCGCCTACGTATTGCTGGTCTCCGTCGCGGACAAGGCCACTGCCCTGAACGAGCACGTGCACCACGGCCGCCCTCGCGGCAGACACGCTCACGCCAGGGGCGGAGCGGTCTCGCCCGCCGGGACGCCCGCCGGCCGAGCCCCGGCGCTGACGGGAGCGGTCTCGTGATCGAGCGCGGCGACACGAAGCACGACCCCGAGCAGGACGAGCAGCTGCGGCACGAGCCGCCGATGAACACTCCGTCGAAGGGCGACCCCACCAACTCCTCCCAGCCGAGATGACCGGTGCCCGCCGGGGGCTCGCGCCGCCGGGGACCTGGCCCTGGTCGTCGTGCTCTGGTCGCAGCGGGCCCGTCGGCGGCGGGCGCGCGGTGCGCTGTCTGCCGAGCAGTCGTCGTCCAGGACGACAGATGTAGCGTAGAAGGCGTCCCGGGAGGGCGTGCCGCGTCTTCCCGGGACCAGGACTCGCCGCGCACCCGAGCTCCGAGCCCTTCATCGTCGAAGTCAGGAGAGCACCATGACCACCACGCCCGCACCTGCCCCCACGCCCGCCGTCGACCGCTTCGCCGACAAGGTCGTCCTCGTCACCGGCGGGGGATCCGGCCTCGGCCGTGGCGCCGCCGTCCGCCTGGCCGCGGAGGGCGCCTCCCTCGCCCTCGTCGACGTCAGCGAGAAGGGCCTCGCCGACAGCGTCGAGGCGATCCGCTCGTCGACGCCCGACGCCGAGGTGCTGACCGTCGTCGCCGACGTCTCGAAGGAGGCGGAGGTCGACTCCTACGTCGCGGCCACCCTCGAGCGCTTCTCGCGCATCGACGGCTTCTTCAACAACGCCGGCATCGAGGGCCGCCAGAACCTCACCGAGGACTTCACGGCCGACGAGTTCGACAAGGTCGTGGCGATCAACCTGCGCGGCGTGTTCCTCGGTCTCGAGAAGGTGCTCGCGGTGATGCGCCGACAGGGCTCGGGCATGGTCGTCAACACGGCGAGCGTCGGCGGGATCCGCGGCGTCGGCAACCAGTCCGGCTACGCGGCGGCCAAGCACGGCGTCGTCGGCCTGACCCGCAACTCGGCCGTCGAGTACGGCCGGTTCGGCATCCGCATCAACGCGATCGCCCCCGGTGCCATCTGGACGCCGATGGTCGAGGCCTCCATGAAGCAGATCAGCGCCGACGACCCCCGCGGCGCCGCAGAGCAGTTCATCCAGGGCAACCCCACGAAGCGCTACGGCGAGGCCCCCGAGATCGCGTCGGTCGTCGCGTTCCTCCTCTCGGACGACGCCTCCTACGTCAACGCGGCCGTCGTGCCGATCGACGGCGGGCAGTCCGCGGCGTACTGACGCCCAGGGGAACGGAGCGCGGGCACGGGGCACGGGGCGCACCCGAGGAGTCGGCGCATCCTCCTCCTGGGCGACGAGGCAGGACGCCCCCAGTTGTGGTCAGAACGACCGTCCTGAGTGATCCTCGCCAGTATCGTCGGCTCGACACTCGTGGTCACCGTGGCGGCGCTGGGCCGCCACGGTCCTCTCCTCACCAAAGGTCCCCTGTGCCCCGAACGCCCCGCGTCGCACTGCCGTCGCGCCCGCTCCGCTCCTCCGCCTCACCCTCCACCCGATCCGCTCGCCGCACCTGCGTCGCCCGTCTCGCCACCGCCGCGGTCGCGGTCGTGGCCGTCGCCGCCCTGGGCCTGACCGGCACGGGCACCGCGCTGGCGGCGGACGCTCCGGCCGCCCCGGCGCAGACGACCTTCGTCGACGAGGGCTTCACGGGCACGACCGCCGGTTCCGGCTACGTGCTGCCCACCTCGCCGTCGGGCACGAACTCCGCGTGCCTCACCGGCAAGTCGACCCGATCGACCTCGACGGACGACTCGCTGCCCGGCTGCGTCACGCCCCTCGACGCCGTCGGCCAGGGCGCGCTCCGTCTCACGAGCGCCGAGCTGAACCGCACGGGCGGCGTCGGCGCCCGTCAGTCGGTCCCGATCACCAAGGGCATCGACGCGATCTTCGACAGCTACCAGTACAACGGCACAGCCGACGGCACGGGCACCACCGCCGACGGCATCGTGTTCTACCTCGCGGCGACCGACCCCTACGCCCCGGCCGTTCCCCAGCAGATCGGCCAGCTCGGCGGATCGCTCGGCTACAGCGGGACGCGCTCGGGCTCGGGCCTCGCCAACGCCTACCTCGGCATCGGCCTCGACCGCTACGGCAACTTCGTCGCCCCCGACTTCCAGGGCACCGGCTGCTCGACGCCCTCGCCGCAGCGGGTCCGGACCCCGGACAGCGTGACCGTGCGCGGCCCCGGCAACGGGACGACCGGCTACTGCGTCGTCTCGTCCGCGAAGCTGCAGAGCGGCTCGCTCAGCAAGGCCGGCGTGACCGACCGGAACCAGGCCAAGGTGCCCGTCGAGATCCTGATCAACCCGACCGCCCAGCCCCTCACGGGCAGCCGCGCCACGGACGTGACAGTCGCGCCCGGCCAGTACTCCGTCGTCTTCACCCCGATCGGAGGCGCCCGCCAGGTCCTCACCGGCGACCTGCCGAAGCTCGGCGCGTCGAACGTCGCGGGCATCCCCTCCTCCTGGATCGACCAGGCCACCGGGTTCCCCTACAAGCTCACCTACGGCTGGGTCGCCGGCACCGGCGGCGCCTCCGACGTCCACGAGGTCAACTACCTGAAGGCGCAGACCCTGGCCGGTCCCGTGCCCGTCCTGTCGGCGACTGCCGCCGACGTCACGATCGCCCGCGGGACGCAGGGCGTGCACGCCGTGACCCCGACGGTCTCGGCGCAGGGCGGCAGCGAGTCGCAGCCGATCCGCACGACGACCACGTTCCCCGTCGGCGTGACCCCCGCCTCCTCGTTCGACCCCGGCGACGGCTGGACCTGCGACGTCGCGGGCCAGGAGGTCGTCTGCGAGTTCGTGCCCACGACGGAGCTGGCGCCCGGCACGACCCTCCCGACCGTGCGCGTGCCGGTCACCACGTCGGGGACGGCACGTGACCACAGCGTCTCGACCGTCGTCGCCTCGCGCGACGCCGAGGCCCGCACGGTCACCTCCGTCGTGACCGTGCCGGTGCAGGCCGTCGTCGGCACGTCCTCCGACGTCGCGGCCCAGCGCGGTGTCGAGACGACGCTCCGCGCGACGTTCTCGTCGACCTCGGCCGGCGCGACGACGCCTTCCGGCCTCGCCGTGTTCCGCGACGCCGAGACCGGTGTCGAGCTGTGCTCGGCGAAGCTCGACGGCACCGGCGCCGCCGCGTGCTCGACCACGCCGGCCGAGGTGGGGACGCGCGGCGTCGTCGTCTCGTACGCCGGGAACTCCGACCACGCCGCGGCGTCGACCACCTTCGACCTGGTCGTCGCCCGGAGCACCACCGCGACGGCCCTCGCGGAGCCCGCGCAGGAGGCGCGTCACGGCGTCCCGACGACGCTGACGGCCACGGACCTGCCTGCCGACGCGACCGGTACGGTCGACTTCGTCACGGCGGACGGCACCGTGCTCTGCACGGCGACCCTCCCGGCGACGTCGTGCGCCGCCCCGGCCGACCTGGCCGCGGGCGAGCACCAGGTGTCGGCCCGCTACTCGGGCGACGGCGACCACGAGGGCTCGACCTCGGCGCCCCGCGGCCTCCGCGTGGCCAAGGGGACGGCCGTGATCGGCGCGCCCTCGACGGGCAGCGGCACCGGCGACGGCACGGGCGACGGCACCGGCGACGGCGACGGCCCTGACGAGGCCGACACGACCGTCGAGGTCGTGCACGGGCAGCCGGCGGTCCTCGACTCCGAGGGCGTCCCCGCCGGGGCGACCGGGACCATCGCCTACACGATGTCCGACGGCACCGTCCTCTGCACCGCGACGCTGCCCGACACCTCCTGCACCGTGCCCGCCGGGCTCCGCGGCGGCACCCACGTGGTCCGCGCGGTGTACAGCGGCGACGCGAACTACGACCCTGCCGAGGGCGAGCCGTTCGACCTGGTCGTCGCCCCCGAGCCGACGTCGCCGACGGTCGGCACGTCCGGGGCAGGCGCCGTCGCCGGCAGCCCGGTGCGCCTCGTGGTGTCCGGCCTGCCCCGGGGCGCCACCGGCACGGTCGTGTTCCGCGAGGGCGACACCGTGCTCTGCACCGTGGTCCTGCCCGCCGACGGCTGCGAGGTGACCGGTCTCGCCGCCGGCACCCGCTCGATCACGGCCGACTACAGCGGCGACGCCGACTTCGCCGCCTCGAGCGTCACGAACGCGGTCGTCGTCGCGGCCGCTCCGGTGCCCGCCGCGCCCGCTGCGGGACAGGCAGGGGCACCGTCCGCGCCCGCCGCCTCCTCGTCGGACGCTGCCGGCAGCTCGGCCGCAGCGGCGGCCTCGGCACTCGCCTTCACCGGCAGCTCGGTCGTGACGACGCTGGCGCTCTCGCTCGGCGCGGCGCTGCTGCTGGCCGGCCTCGTGCTGGTGCTGGCTCGCCGCCTCCGTCGCCAGGGGTCGTCGCAGGGTTGAGCCTCCGCGGCCGCGGGGGCAGGTCGAGCCCGAGACGGGCGAGTTCGCCGGTCTCGGGCTGTCGCGGTCGCCCGGCCGCGACGGACCCGCCCGTCTGCGGCACGCGGCACGCGGCACGCGGCACGCGGCGGGGCGTAGAACGGAGCCGTGTCCGCCGCCCCGCCGCTCCCGCACCGACCCGTCACGCAGCACGACTGGCGGGAGGTGGTCGGCCTGCACTGGCGGGTCGAGCCCGACCGCGTCGCCCCGCTCGTGCCGCTCGGCACCCGCCCCGACGAGCACGACGGCGCGGCCTGGGCCAGCCTCGTCGCCTACCGCTTCGTCGACAGCACCGTGCCGCCCCTGCCGAGGCTCGGCCGCCTCGGCACGATGACCGAGATCGTGGTGCAGCTGGCGACGGTCGACGACACCGGCAGGCAGGGCGTCGCCTACCGGTCGATCGACACCCAGCACCTCCCGGCCGTGCTCGCCGCGCGCACCATCGGCCTGCCCTACGTCTGGGCCAGGGCCGGGTCCCGCGTGCGGCCGGACGACGTCGCCCACCGCACACAGCGGCATCGAGGAGGCGCGGGCAGCCTCGTCCGCGTCGTCCCCGGCCACGAGGTGGTCGCGCCCGACCCGGCCCTCGAGTTCCTGACGGAGCGCTGGGGCGTGCACGCCCCCTCCTTCGGCCGGGCCCGCTGGTGGCGGAGGGCCCACGAGCCCTGGCCCCTGCGGACCGCGACGGTGACCCGCCTCGACGACGAGCTGCTCGCGGCAGCCGGCCTGCCCGGCCTCGTCGACCGCGAGCCCGACCTGACGACGTGGTCGCCCGGCGTCGTCGTCCGGTACTCGCGCGGCTGACCCCTCGCGCGGCTGACCCCTCGCGCGGCTGACGCTCAGCCTCCGCCCCTACGCTCGCCGAATCGAGACGATCGGTCTCGTTGCACGCGAGGAAGCGAGACACCATGACCACGAACGACCGCCCGCTGACCGGCTCCACCTCCATCGGCGACTGGCTCGACCACCCCGAGGGCGGCGCCCTCGTCCGTGAGGTGCTCGGGCAGGGAGGCGCGTTCGACGAGTCGTCGCTCGCTCCCGTGCGCGGCCTGCCGCTGCAGCAGCTCGTCGCGCTGAGCCAGGGCCAGCTGCCGCAGGCCCTCGTCGACGACCTCGTCCTCCGGGCCAACGGCGGCGTGGTCCCCGAGGAGGCGGCGGGCGGCGACGACACCGGCCCCTGGCGCGAGAAGGCCACGCCGGGCCGGTTCACGGGCAAGACCGTCGTCGTGACCGGCGCGGCCTCCGGGATCGGCCGGGCGACCGCCTCCCGCGTGGCCCGCGAGGGCGGCCGCGTCGTCGCCGTCGACCTGTTCGCCGACAAGCTCGAGGTGCTCGTCGCCGACCTGCCCGACATCGACGTCGCCCTCGTGACCGTCGCCGGCGACATCACGTCGCAGGAGGACGTCGACCGCATCGTCGCCGCCGCCGACGGCCGCATCGACGCCCTCGCCAACATCGCGGGCATCAACGACGACTTCTCGCCGCTGCACGAGACGAGCGACGCCATGTGGGACAAGGTCATCGCCGTCAACCTCACCGGCGCGTTCAAGCTCTCGCGGGCGGTGCTGCCGCTCATGCAGGAGGCGGGCCGCGGCTCGGTCGTCAACGTCGCCTCCGAGGCGGGGCTGCGCGGCAACGCCTCGGGCAACGCCTACACGGTGTCGAAGCACGGCGTGGTCGGCCTGACCAAGTCGGCCGCGTTCATGTACGCGGGCCAGGGCATCCGGGTCAACGCGGTGGCGCCCGGCGGCGTCGCGACGGGCATCCCGTTCCCCGCGACCGTGTCCGAGGTCGGGTCCGCCAGGCTGCGGCCGTTCCAGGCGGCGATCCCGAGCATCGCGACCGCCGAGGAGCTGGCGGCGTCGATCACGTTCCTGCTGAGCGACGACGCGGTCAACATCAACGGCGCGATCCTCGCGAGCGACGGCGGCTGGTCGGTGCAGTAGCGGCGATCCACCAAGCTGGAGCCATGACCACGACACGGCCCGGTCGCGCCCGCAGCGAAGAGGCACGCCTCGCGATCCTGCTGGCGACCCGCGACGAGCTCGCCGAGCGCGGCTACGACAAGCTCTCGCTCGACCGGGTCGCGGTCGCGGCCGGCGTCGGCAAGCAGACCATCTACCGTTGGTGGTCGTCCAAGGCGGCGCTCGTGGCCGAGGGGGTGCTCGAGGGGCACCTGATGCCCGGTCTCGCGGTGCCGAGCACGGAGACCGACAGCGACGACGTCTGGGCCGACGTCGCGGGGTGGCTGCGTGACTTCGGCCGGGCGCTCGCGACGCCGTCGACCGCCGCCCTGCTGCGGGCGACGTCGGCGGCCACGGCCGAGGACGACGAGGTGGCGGCACGCTACGACGAGCAGCTCACGACGGTGACGAGGGTGGCCCTGGAGGCGCGGTTCGACTGTGCCGTCGAGTCCGGCCAGGTGCGTGGCGACGCCCCGACCGCGACGGCGGTCGAGGCGTTGGTGGGCCTGCTCAGCTACCACATCGTGACGAGGCGGCAGTTGACGGAGGAGTCGATCGACGGCGTCGTCCGACTCCTCCGGGACGGCGTCGGCGCCTGAGGGCGCGCCCGGCCGACAGCGGACTAGTGCTTGGGCGGGCCCGGCTTGGGGTGCCCGGGGATCGAGTCGCCCGAGAGGTTCAGGTCGGCGGGGTCGACCTCGACCGTGCCGACGTCGTCCGGGCCGCCGGTGCCGGGCAGGGTCGTGATCGCGTCCTCGTCGATGTCGTCGTCGACGGCGGGGGAGTCCGACACGGACGTCGACTGCATCTCGTCGATCGTCTCGTCGCTGCGCGGGCTGTCGAACGTGGGGTCGTCGGTGTCCGTGGTCGCCTCGGAGGGCCGCTTGCTGTGATCGTCGTTGGTCATGGGCGCGAGCGTACGCCGTGTCCCGAGGGGCGACACCCAGGTCGCAGGAGGCGGTGCGCACGTCCCGGGGGCCGGCCGCCGCCTCCTGCAGGGCCGGCCCGTGCCTCCTACAGGGCGGTCGCGCGCAGCAGCAGCAGCTGCTCGGGGTGCAGGGCAGGCAGCTGCAGCCCCTGCTCGGCGAGCACGCCGCCCGACAGCACGACGCCCCCGTCCACGACCCACGGCGGCGGCGAGTCGGACCGCGTGCGCGGCACGTCGCCGGGCGCCTGCAGCTGGACGCGGTACCGCCGTGCCGGGTCGAGCCCGGGCAGCGGCACGGACCCCGTCGCCGAGGTCAGCGGCGTCGTCAGCTGGACGAAGGCGAAGAGGGCGTCCGACCCGTCCTGCGACACGACGCCGTGCAGCAGCGACGACTCGTCGACGGGGTCGGCGCGCACGACGCGACCGGTGTGCACGAGCGGTCGCACCTCCTTGTAGAGGTCGACCCAGCGGGAGAGCTCGGCTCGCTCGTCGGCGGAGGCGCGGGAGACGTCCCACTCGACGCCGAAGTGGCCGAACAGCGCGGTGCCGGCGCGGAACGCGAGGGTGTGCGTGCGGCCCGTCGAGTGCGAGTGCGGCGAGCCGACGTGCGAGCCGACGATCTCGCCGGGCAGCAGCTGCGAGGTCCAGCGCTGGATCTGCTGGCGCTCGAGCGGGTCGATGTTGTCGCTGGCCCAGACCCGGTCGGTGCGCTCGAGCACGCCGAGGTCGGCTCGGGCCCCTCCGGACGAGCACGACTCGATCTCGACGGCCGGGAACCGCCCGCGCAGCTCGTCGAGCAGGCGGTAGAGGGCGAGGGTCTGCTCGTGCACGCCCGGCGTGCCGGTGGGGGAGTGGCCGGCCTCGAGCAGGTCGCGGTTGTGGTCCCACTTGACGTACGCGACGTCGTGCGAGCCGAGCAGGTCGGTGAGCCGCTCGAGCAGGTACGCGTACGCCTCGGGGTGCCCGAGGTCGAGCACCTGCTGGCTGCGCCCGGTCATGGGGAGCCGGCCGGCCGGCGCGAGCATCCACTCGGGGTGCGCGCGGGCCAGGTCGCTGTCGGGGTTGACCATCTCGGGCTCGACCCAGATGCCGAAGTCGAGGCCGAGCTCGCGGACGGCGCCGATCAGCGGCTCGAGGCCGTCGGGCCAGACCGTCTCGTCGACGAACCAGTCGCCGAGGCCGGCCGTGTCGTCGCGCCGCCCGCGGAACCAGCCGTCGTCGAGCACGAACCGCTCGGCGCCGACCTCGGCGGCCGCGCGGGCGAGCTCGACGAGCCGGTCGAGGTCGTGGTCGAAGTAGACGGCCTCCCAGGTGTTGAGGACGACGGGCCGGGGCGACGAGGGGTGCCCGGGGCGCGACCGGAGGTGCTCGTGGAACCGCGCCGCGGCGGCGTCGAGGCCTCGCCCCCAGGAGGCGTAGACCCACGGCCCCTGGTACGTCTCGCCGGCTGCGAGCCGCACCTCGCCGGGCAGCAGCAGCTCGCCGCCGCCGATCACGCTCGTGCCGCTCGCCATGCGCTCGGCGTACTCGCGGTGGTCGCCGCTCCACGCGACGTGCAGGGTCCACACCTCCCCGGACGAGAAGCCGAAGCCGGGCGTGCCGGCGGCCAGCACCAAGGAGGCGTCGGCCCCGGTCCGTCCGCGCCGCGAGTCGCGCAGGTGCGCGCCCACGACGAACGGCAGCCGCTGCGGGGCGCGCTCGCGGCCCCACCGGCCGGCGAGGTCGAGCACCTCCTGGGCGCGCCGGGGCACGGGCAGGGCGATCTGCAGCGAGTCGACGACGAACTCGTCGCCGGAGGTGCGGATGACCGCGGCACGGCTGCGCAGCAGCCCGGACCCGAGCAGCTCGACGACGACGTCGACCGCGAGGCCCGACTGCTCGTCGACGCCGTGCACGGTGAGCACGCGGTCCGCGAGCGTCGTGGCCTGCGCCCGGAACAGCGGTGTCCAGGACGTCCCGGCGCTGTGCCCCTCGAGCCCGGGCTGGCCCCGCCAGCCTCCCGAGGCGAGCGGCAGCAGCTCGACGACCTCGGGCTCGTCGAGCTCGTTCGGCACGACGCCGGCGAGGCCGCCGCGGACGACGGCGTCGAGCTCGGCCGCGGACAGGTCGCCGAGGGCGGCGCCCCACCAGGCGACGACGGGCAGGCGGCCCGCGCCGAGGTCGAGGACGACGCTCACGCCGCCCGAGGTGAGGTGGACGACCGAAGGAGTCGCGTCAGCCGTGTGCCCCGCCGTCGCAGGGTCGGTCGTCTGGTCGGTCGTGGGGTCGGACGGCGTCGTCATCGTGCTCCTCTGGCGGGGTCGCGTGCTGCCGAGGGGGTCGACCTCGACGTTTATTTGTAGTGCGCAACGATGTAGTGGGTCAAGGACGGGGTCCCTCGTTACACTCTGAGCGTCGGAGGAGGCGCCGTGGACGACCCAGCCGAGCCGTTCAGCGTCACGAGGCCCGCACCGTTGCTGCCGCGCCGCGGCACCGGTCACCAGGTGGTCGTCGAGCTCTTGCTGCACGGCCCGCTGACCCGCGGCGAGCTGGGGCTCGCGCTCGGCCTCACCCCGGGGTCGGTCACCCGGGCCGTCCGGCCACTGCTCGACATCGGGGTGGCGACCGAGCTGGGCGCGGTGCTGGGCCCCGGGCTCGGGCGCCCCGTGACCCCGCTCGACCTGGTCCTCGACCGCGACGTGGTCGTCGGGGTCAAGATCACCGCCGCCCGCGTCTGGGGCGTGGTCGCCGGCCTGCGCGCCGAGGTGCTGCACGAGGCGTCGACGGAGCTCGCGTCGACGGATCCCGTCGTCGTGGCGGACGCCGTCGCCGACCTCGTGCGTGAGCTGCTCGTCCTGTGTCCGGACCGGGCCGTCCACGGCGTCGGGGTGAGCGTGGGCGGCCAGCTCGACGCCGCGGGCCGGGTCTCGGTCGCCCCGCTGCTCGGGTGGGTCGACGTCGATCTCGGCACCGCCCTCCGCCAGCGGCTGGACCATCCCGTCGTCGTCGACAACGACGTGGTGTCGCTCGTCCGCGCGGAGCGCTGGCTCGGGTCCGCGCGGGACCTCGACCGCTTCGCCCTGGTGACGATCGGTGCGGGCCTGGGCTACGCCCTGGTCGTCGGGGGAGAGATCCTCGACCTGCCGACGAGCGCGCGGAGCCCGATCGCCCACGTGCCGCTCGGCGTCGGCGACGGCGTCTGCGACGAGGGCCACCGGGGGTGCGCCTCCTCGGTGCTGGCCCTGGCGGCCGTGCTCGACCGGGCCGCCGAGGCCCTCGGGCGGGGCGG
Source organism: Frigoribacterium sp. PhB116 (assembly GCF_004364285.1). Lineage (GTDB taxonomy): Bacteria > Actinomycetota > Actinomycetes > Actinomycetales > Microbacteriaceae > Frigoribacterium. Next base: position 202,470 of record NZ_SOBE01000004.1, read on the forward strand.
CGACGTCTCGCTCGACGACCTGCTGGCCGCGCACGCGTCCGGGCACGCCGGGGCGACCGCCGTCGTCGAGGAGGCGGCGGTGGCGCTGGGCGCGCTGCTCGCGCTCGTCGCCGACCTGGCCTGGCCGCGCGCGATCGTCGTCACGGGCGACGGGATCGGGCTGGCCCTGGCGGGCCGTGACGTCGTCGACGCAGCGATGCGGGCTCGTCGAGCCGCTGATGCCGAGCCCGTGGCGGTCGACCTGCAGGCGACCGGGTTCGCGCGGTGGGCGCGGGGCGCGGCCGTCGCGGCGGTCGAGACGTTCGTCGTCGGCCGCTGACCGCAAGGTCCTTCCGCTGCAAGACGCCCGGTTCTCCATATCTGCTGACTTTCTCCATAATTGTGGATAAGGTGGAGTGATGACGCCTACCGATCTTCTCCGCACGGAGCTCGACGAGCTGCGCGCGACCCTCGCCGGAGCCCTCGCACGCCTCGACGTGCTCGAGCAAGCGGCCGGTGCCGGTGCCGGTGCCGGTGCCGGTGCCGACGAGCCGGCGGACGCCTCCTCGGCTCCGGCTGTCGCGGGCTCCTCGGCCGACGTGTTCTGGGCGCTCGACGGCGTGAAGAAGCGCCTCGACCCGCCGGGAGGCATCGTCTTCGCGGGCTCCGTCGCGGTGCCCGCGGGCCCCGTCGACTGGCAGATCACGCTGACCACCGACGGGCTGCTCGCCGCCGACTGGGCGCAGGCCGCTCCGTCGCTCGCCGCGCTCGGCAACGCCACGCGGCTCGGCCTGCTGCAGGCGGTCGTGGGAGGCGCGGACACGGTCGCGCAGATCTCGGCCGAGGGAGGCCTCGGATCGACCGGGCAGTTGTACCACCACCTGGGTCAGCTGGTCGCGACGGGGTGGCTCGTGGCCGTGGGGCGGGGGCGGTACGCCGTGCCGGCCGAGCGGGTCGTGCCGCTGCTCGTCGTGCTCGGCGCCGCGGGGAGGACCTCGTGAGCGGGGCCGAGCGTCGCGCCGGCCGTGGCGGACGCCGCATCGTCGCCGCCGTGGTCGCGGGCGTCGTCACGCTCGGCCTGGGCGCCGCCGCGATCCCGCGCCCGCCGTCGCTCTCGGCCGAGACGACCGGCGACGAGGCGCTGATCCAGCGAGTCCGTGACGAGCTGCCCGCCGGCGCCTTCGACCGGCTCGCCGTCGCGGTCGTCGACGGCGACGAGGTCACCCGTGCCGAGTTCGGCACGGCCACGGGGCCGGGGGCCGACGAGTTCGAGATCGGGTCGGTGACGAAGACGGTCACCGCCTCCTTGTACGCGGTCGCCCAGCAGCGCGGCGAGGTGCAGCGCGAGAGCACGCTCGGCGAGCTCCTCGGGGTGACGGGCGACGCCTCCTCGATCACCCTCGAGGAGCTGGCGACGCAGCACAGCGGCCTGCCGCGGCTCCCCGCCGACCTGTCCTTCACGGGGAGGGTGCTGCTCGCGAACTTGTCGGGTGCCGACCCGTACACCGACGACGTCGCCGCACTCGTCGGGCAGGCCTCGCGGGCCGAGGTCGACGACGAGAAGCCGTACGGCTACTCCAACTTCGGGATGGCGCTGCTCGGGCAGGCGCTGGCCGCGGCGGCCGACACGCCCTGGGAGCAGCTCGTCGCCGAGCGCGTCGCCGAGCCTCTCGGCCTGGCCGACACGTACGCGCCGGGCGACCCGGACGGGCTCCGCGCGGACGCGCCCACCGGCTTCACGTCGAGCGGGCGGCACGCGGACGCCTGGACCATGCGGGCCTTCGGCCCCGCCGGCAGCGTCCGCTCGACCCTCGACGACATGGTCGCCTACACGGTGGCGCAGCGCGACGACCGGGCTCCGGGGGTGATCGCGACCGAGCCGCTCGTCGAGGCGGGCGGCGGCGGCGCCGAGATCGGCTGGGCGTGGATGACGACGCCGCACGACGGCGGCGGCGGCGACGAGGGCTCGGCGCCCGGGGGGACCTCGACCTGGCACAACGGGATGACGGGCGGCTACGCGAGCTTCGTCGGCTTCGACCGTGACTCCGACCGTGCGGTGGTCGTGCTGAGCAGCTCGGCCGTCAGCCTCGACGACCTCGCCTTCGCGCTGCTGGAGGAGGAGAAGTGAGCTGGATCCCGGCCGTCGTCGTCGGCGTGATCGCCCTGTTCACGACGGGCACGTTCGCGCTCTCGGTCTGGACGCAGAAGGAGGCGCGGCGCACCCGCAGCCGCGTCGACCTGCTGATCGCGGGGCTGAACTCGGTCGTGGTCCTGGTGGTGCTGCACCAGCTGCTGCCCTGGAGCTCGGTCCCGGTGGCGCTCTGGCTGCTGCCGGTGCTGCTCGTCGCGGCCGGCATGGTGGGCGCCGTGCTGCGCTGGCCGGGCCTGCCGTGGCTGCGGCCCGACCGGTCGGGCCGGCGGGTCCTGGTGGACGTCGTGCTGGAGGTCGTCGTCGCGGCTGCGGTCGTGGTGGTGCTGGTCGCCCTCTGAGGCGGTGCGTGTCGCCGTACGACGACATTGCACTCTGTCGCCGTACGGCGACATGGTAGTCTGTCGCCGTACGGCGACATCCCGTACTGTGGTCGTACGGCGACATGACTGCGCCGGCCATCAGCGGGAGGAACGCCGTGTACACGATGCGAGAGGCAGCTGCCGTGGTCCGCGAGCTCCGCGACGAGCGGGGATGGACGCAGGCTCAGCTGGCCGAGAGGGCACGTGTCTCACGCTCCTTCGTCGCGGACGTGGAGGCAGGCAAGGCGAGCGTCGAGGCGTCGAAGGTCTTCGACCTCTGGCAGGCGCTCGGCTTCGAGGTCGCCCTGCGAGCTCGCGACACCGGCGACGTCCGATGGTGACTGAGCTGGCAGTCCACCTCGATGGACAGCTCTGCGGCGTGGTGACCCAGTCCGCCGGAGGCGACGTGACGTTCCGCTACGACGAGCCCTGGCGCCGGTCGCCGTCGCCGACGCCGCTCTCGTTGTCGATGCCCCTCGCGGCGGCGACGCACAGGAAGCGTGTCGTGCTGCCGTTCCTCCGGGGGCTGCTCACCGACAACGCGGAGGCGCTCGAGGCCACCGCCAGGCGGTTCGGGGTCTCCCGGGCGAATCCGGTCGCCTTGCTCGAGCGCGTCGGGGCGGACGTCGCAGGGTCGGTCCAGATCACGGGGCCCGGGTCGTCGCCCGAGGACGCGACGGGGTCGCGTGACCTCGTCACGCCCGTCTCCGACGCCGCGGTCGGCACGATGCTCCGCCATGCCGTGTCGGAGTACGCGGAAGGGGTGCCGTGGTCCGACGCCGTCGGCCGGTTCAGCCTCGCCGGTGCACAGCCCAAGATCGCCCTGCACCGTCTCGACGACGGCTGGGGGACGCCGCGGGAGGCGACCCCGACGACGCACATCCTCAAGCCGGTCGCCGGTGCGGCGCGTCGCATCGACGTGGTCGAGCAGCTCACCATGCGCGCGGCGCACCACCTGGGCAACGACGTGGCGGAGTCGGAGCTCGTCGAGATCGACGGTCTCGACGTGTACGTCACGCGGCGCTACGACCGCGAGCTCGTCGAGGGCACGTGGCGTCGGCTGCACCAGGAGGATCCCTGCCAGGCGCTCGCGGTCTCCCCGGACAAGAAGTACCAGCACCGCGACGGAGGGCCCGGGCTGGCTGCCGTCGCGGGACTCGCCCGGTCCCTGCCCCGAGAGGCAGACCGGCGCGAGCTCGCCGCGACGTTCTATCGGGCCGTCGTGTTCAACGTCGTCGCCGGGTGCACCGACGCCCACGCGAAGAACTACTCGGTGCTGCTCGACGGTGACCACGTGTCCCTGGCCCCGCTCTACGACCTCGTCACCTACGCGCCCTACTGGGACCGCGTCTCCCGCATCGACAGCGCCATGCACGTGGGCGGCGAGTACTCGTTGGCGCGCATCGGGGCAGGAGATCTCGTCGACGCGGGCCGGTCCTTCGGGCTCGGGCGCGAGGAAGCCACGGAGGTCGTCGAGGGCGTCCGGCGCGGGCTCGTCGCGGCCTTCGAGCAGGCCGTCGACGGGCTGCGCGAGGACGTGCGTCTCTCGTCGGGCATCGTCGACGACGTGATGGCCGGCGTCCGCGCCCTGCCGCTCGTCCACGGCTGACCTGCAGGCGCGCGGCCGTGCCCGCTACGTGATCGTGATCGGCGTCCCGAGCGGGAGCATCGCGGCGAGCTCGCTGATGTCGGCGTTCGAGAGGCGGATGCAGCCGTGGCTGGCGGCCTGGCCGATGCTGGCCTCGTCGTCCGTGCCGTGCAGGCCGATCTGGCCGGGGCCTCCGCCGAACGAGTTGAGGGCGTCGGAGAACGCGGAGAGGCCGTAGGCGAAGGGGCCGTAGCCCTGGTTCGTCGGGGCGAGCAGCTCGGTCAGGTAGAACGAGCCGGTCGGCGTCGGCGTGCCGCCGGTGCCGGTCGCGACCGGGAACGACTTCTTCTCGACGCCGGCGTCGTAGAGCACGAGGGTGTTGCTCGTCGTCGAGGCGACCAGGGCGTAGGAGGTGGTGGTCAAGGTCACGGCGGAGGCCGGCACCCAGCCGCTGCTCCCGTTCGGCCGCTGCGCGACGGAGACGTTCACCCAGTCGCCCTCCTGGCCGAGCACGAGCAGCACGAGCGGCGCGCCGGACGCCTGCGGGTTGTCCAGGGTCGTCGTGACGGTGCCGTCGGGGGCGTCGTGCACCTCGACCGAACGGCCCGTGACGCTCGCGACGGTCGACGTCGAGGGGACGGCGGGGGCGGCGCTCAGCGTCGGGGTCGGCGCGGGGGCGGTGGCGGACGGGGTCGAGCTCGGCGACGGACGGTCGGGCTCGTCGTCGGCGGTGGAGCACCCCGTGAGGAGGGCAGCGGAGAGCACGACGGCGGCGAGGGGAGCGAGGCGACGGAGCACGGCCTCAGTGTACGTGGACGTGACGAAGTCTCAGGCGGCCGCGAGGCGGAACAGCTCCCGCTCGACGTCGAGCGCGAACTCCCGCAGCCGCTCGACCTGCAGCCCGGAGACGTCCCGAGGCTGCGGATCGAAGACGCACAAGGCCCCGATCCGCGTGCCGTCGGCCGTGTGCACGGGCCAGCCCGCGTAGAAGCGGATGTCGTTGCGGGGCAGCTCGAGCCCCTCCGCCCACGCGTCGGCGACGACGAAGGGCTCCTCCGAGCGGATCGTCGTGACGCAGAACGACTCGCTCAGCGGCATCGCCCGCGCGGACCCGAGCGTGCTGACGACGGCCCACTGGTGGTCGTCGAGGACGAGGTCGAACGCGGCTCCGTCGGTCGAGAAGGCCTCCCTCGCGCGGTCGGCGATGTCGTGCAGAGCCGCCGTCGGCTCCGCCTGCCCCAGCCCGGAGGCGGTGATCGCGTCCAGCCGGACGCGCTCGGGCTGCGGGCGGCTGCGGGCCTTCTGCGGGGAGTCGGTGCGGGCGCGCTGGGCGTGCAGCAGCGGTGCCACGTGCTCGCTGAGTGCGTCGGCCCACTGCTCGTAGAGACGGCCGGTGGCGTCGTCGACGGCGGGGGGCGCCTCCTCGGCTCGGCCGTCCTGCGTGAGGCGCGGGAGCGCGGGCAGCGCGAGGTGCGTCACGCGGGCGTGGGCAGAGCAGACCTCGTCGGCGGCGTCGCTCAGCAGCCGCGCGTGGCGCTCGGCAGCGGCGGACGCGCGCAGCCCGAAGGTCGAGAGCGCGTCGCCCGGGGGAGCCGAGACGACGACCACCCGCGCGCAGGGCCGGAGTCGTGCCAGGAGCGAGACGACGACGGCGTCGAGCTCGCGGGCCCAGGGGCGCGGCGAGCGCAGCGTGAGGGCGTCGGCCGCTCCGAGGGTGACCACGACGACGTCCCAGTTCTCGAGGAAGACGTCGTCGAGGGCGGCTCGGACGGCCGGGAGCCGGTGCGTCGCCTCCGCCAACGCCGCCACGTGGGAGCCGCGACCCGTGCGGCGGGCGAGCCTCCGCGAGACACGGCCCGGCAGCGCCAGGTCGTGGGAGCTGACCCCCCAGCCCACGGCAGGACCTGCCCCGACGACGAGCACGCGGTCGGGGTCGACGCCTGCCCCGGCGCCGAAGGGGACGTCGCGCGGACGCGGGGTCGAGCTCGCCCTGGCGCGGAGCCACGCGTACCGCGCGGCCGAGACGGGCGAGCGGAGGAGGCGCCCGGCGGCCCCCGCGACGTCGTCCCGTCGGTCCCCGGTCGCGCCGCTCGGGCCCGCGTCGTCCGTGCCTGTGTCGCCTGTCTTCGTCGTCGTCGACATGGTCCGTCTCCCTGATCCGTCGTGCCCGCGAGTCGGTGAGCAGCAGGGCTGCCTCGCGTCCGGCACCCCCCGGCGCCATGCCCCCACGCTAGCCACGGCGCGGCGGGCGGACAAGGCTGTCCGCCCGCCTCGCAGCCAGCTGTCGGCCTCGTCCCCCGCGCACCCGCCGACCCGGACCCGCTGCCGCAGCACCGCCTACCATCGCCCGGATGCCCTCCTCACGCTCGCGCGCCTCCTCGACACCCGCCGACGCGACCGTCGCCGTGCCCGCCGACGCGACTGCCGACGTTCCCGTGGCCGCACCGGATGCTGCGGTCACGGACGGCTTCGTCCGCGTCCGAGGCGCCCGCGAGAACAACCTGCGCGACGTGGACGTCGACGTGCCCCGCGACCGCATCGTCGCGTTCACCGGGGTCTCCGGCTCGGGCAAGTCGTCGCTCGCGTTCGGCACGATCTTCGCGGAGGCGCAGCGCCGGTTCCTGGAGTCGGTCGCGCCCTACGCCCGCCGCCTCATCGCCCAGGGCAGCACCCCGCGCGTCGCGTCGATCACCGGCCTGCCGCCCGCCGTCGCCCTGCAGCAGCGCCGCGGCGCGCCCAGCTCGCGGTCGACCGTCGGCACCCTCACCACCCTCTCGAACTCGACCCGCATGCTCTGGTCGCGCGCGGGCAGCTACCCGGCGGGTGCCGAGCGGCTCGAGTCCGACTCCTTCTCGCCGAACACCGTCGCGGGCGCCTGCCCGCGCTGCCACGGACTCGGCACCGCCCACGAGGTCACCGAGGCGTCGGCGGTCCACGACGACTCGCTCAGCATCCGCGAGGGGGCCATCGCCGCCTGGCCCGGCGCCTGGCAGGGCAAGAACCTCCGCGACGTCACCGCCGTGCTCGGCCACGACATCGACCGGCCGTGGCGCGAGCTGCCGAAGGCCGACCGCGACTGGCTCCTCTTCACCGAGGAGCAGCCCGTCGTCGAGGTCGTCCCGCAGCGCGACCGTGTCGCGAAGCCGTACAAGGGCCGGTTCTGGAGCGCCCGGGCCTTCGTGCTGCACACCCTCGCCGACTCCCAGAGCGAGACGCAGCGCGCCAAGGTGCTGCAGTTCGTCGAGTCGGGCCCGTGCTCGCTCTGCGGCGGCACCGGACTGACGCGCGCGGCGCTCGCCGTGACCTTCGCGGGGCGGACGATCGCCGAGCTGAACGGGCTGCCCCTGTCCGAGGTGGCCGAGGTGCTGCGGCCGACCGCCTCGCTGGCGCATGCGACCGCGGCGACCTCGCGCGCCTCCTCGGGCGAGGGCACCGAGGTGGCCGTCACCATCGCACGCGACCTGCTGTCGCGGGTCGAGGTGCTCACCGGCCTCGGGCTCGGCTACCTCAGCCTCGACCGCGCGACGCCGACGCTCTCGCCGGGCGAGATGCAGCGGCTGCGGATCGCGACGCAGCTGCGCTCCGGGCTCTTCGGCGTCGTGTACGTGCTCGACGAGCCGAGCGCGGGCCTGCACCCGGCCGACGCCGAGTCGCTGGTCGAGGTGCTCGAGGCCCTCCGCGCCGGGGGCAACAGCGTGTTCGTGGTCGAGCACGACATGGAGATCGTCCGTCGCGCCGACTGGGTCGTCGACGTCGGGCCGGGCGCCGGCACCGGGGGAGGAGAGGTGCTCTACAGCGGCCCCGTCGACGGCCTCGCCGACGTCGAGGCGTCGGTCACCCGTCGGTTCCTCGCGCCCCGTCGCGCGGCGCCCGTGCCGTCGGCCCCGGGGCGCGACGACGAGGAGGCGCGCGAGACCACCGAGGAGGCGCGCGACACCGCCGAGGACGCACCCGCCTCCCGTTCCCCGCGCGTCCCGTCAGCGTGGCTCGAGCTGCGCGACGTCGCCCGGCACAACCTCCGTGCCCTCGACGTGGACGTGCCGCTCGGGGTGCTCGCCGCCGTCACGGGCGTGTCCGGCTCGGGCAAGTCGAGCCTCGTCGGCGGCGTCCTCGCCGAGCGGGCGACCGAGCACCCGCTGGTCGACCGCGTGGTGCAGGTCGACCAGGCGCCGATCGGACGCACCCCGCGGTCGAACCTCGCGACGTACACCGGCCTGTTCGACGCGGTGCGCGCCTCCTTCGCGGCCACCGACGAAGCGAGGGCACGCGGCTGGGGCGCCGGGCGCTTCTCGTTCAACGTGGTCGGCGGCCGCTGCGAGGTCTGCCAGGGCGAGGGCTCGGTCACGGTCGAGCTGCTCTTCCTGCCGGGCAGCTGGGCGCCCTGCCCGGAGTGCCACGGGGCGCGGTACACGGCCGAGACGCTCGAGGTGACCTGGCACGGCGCGACGATCGCCGACGTGCTCGGGATGACCGTCGACGAGGCCGAGGGGTTCCTCGGCGACGTGCCGGCCGCCTCCCGCGCGCTCTCGACGCTGCGGCAGGTCGGCCTCGGCTACCTGCGGCTGGGGCAGCCGGCCCCCGAGCTGTCGGGCGGCGAGGCGCAGCGGATCAAGCTCGCGACCGAGCTGCAGCGGATGCGCGGCGGCCACACCCTGTACCTGCTCGACGAGCCGACGACCGGCCTGCACCCCGCGGACGTCGAGCTGCTCGTCGCGCAGCTGCAGCGGCTGGTCGACGCGGGCAGCACGGTCGTCGTGGTCGAGCACGCGATGGACGTCGTCGCGGCCGCCGACCACGTGATCGACCTCGGCCCCGGCGGGGGAGACGCGGGCGGGCAGGTCGTCGCGACGGGCACGCCGCGCGAGGTCGCCGAGTCGGGCGCGAGCCGCACGGCGCCGTACCTGGCCCGGGCCCTCGGCCGCTGAGGCGTCGGCCGAAGTTCCCAGCGATTCCCCACCTGGGCGCCGTGCACCGAGTGCGTCGCTGCACTTAGTGTAGGCAGGTGCCCTCGACCGCCCCCGCCCTCGACCGACGTGCCGCCCTCAAGGCGCGCCACCGTCAGGCGATCCTCGACGCGGGCGACGCGCTGATCGCCGAGCAGGGCGCCCCGCGCTTCGGCGTCGACGAGCTCGCCGCCCGCGCGGACGTGTCGCGCCGCACGATCTTCAACCACTTCGCGAGCCTCGACGAGGTCGTGATGACGCTCTGCACGGCGGCTCTGACCGACGCGATCGACGAGTTCCGGGCGGCCACGACGGCCGTGGCGACCTCCGAGGTCGCCGGCACCCGCTCCTCCTTGTTCGACGAGGTGGTGCTCGCTCTCCGCAGCATCGACCTGCCGGCCGTCGTCGCCTACCTGTGGCGCGTGCTCGACGGCGACGCGGAGGCGAACGGCGCGAACAAGGGAGTGCAGGACGTCTTCTCCCGCGCGACCGAACACCTCGCCGCCGATGCCGCCCGACGGAGCATCGCGGTCGACCAGCTTGACGTCGAGCTCCTCGTGAGCTCGCTGCTGCACGGCATCGCGGTCATCGCCGAGCACTGGGTGCGCCGGACGGACGGCGCCCTGGACGACGAAGGCCGGGCCGTCTGGGCCGAGCTGCTCGATCGTCTCGTGACGAGCGTGCGCACCGGCTACGCGCCCCCTGCCTGACCCCAGGCCGACCCCGACCCCACCGCCCCGACCTGCCCGACCCCACCTCCTTCCCGACGACGCGACGCGAGGCTCCACCACCCCACGGACCGACCACCGGCCCACCGCACCACCAGGAGGACGACCGCCCATGGCATCCCTGCTCTACCGACTCGGCCGGCTGTCGGCCCGACGCGCCTGGGTGGTGATCGCCGCCTGGATCGTCGTGCTCGGCCTCGCCGGCGGCTCGTTCGCCCTCTTCGGCGGCACGCTGACCACCGCCGTGAGCATCCCCGGCACGAAGACGCAGGAGGTGTCGGACCAGCTCGCCGACAAATTCCCGCAGGCGAGCGGCGGCACGGGCTCGGTCGTCTTCACGACCAGCGACGACAGCGCCTTCAGCGCCGACCAGCAGGCCGACATCGTCTCGCTGCTCGGCGGCATGACCGACCTCGACGACGTCAAGGGCACGGTCGACCCGTTCGCCACGCAGGCACAGCTCGCCGACCAGCAGGCGAAGATCGACTCCGGTCGCCAGCAGATCACGGACGGCCGCAGCCAGATCGAGTCCGGCCAGGCGCAGATCGACGCCGCCCAGGCGCAGCTCACCGCGGGCCAGCAGCAGCTCGACGCCGCGCGCGCCCAGGCGGAGGCCGCCGGCCAGCTCGCCGCGGCGCAGGCGCAGCTCGACGCTCAGCAGGCGCAGATCACCGCGGGTCAGCAGCAGATCGACACGCAGCAGGCGACCCTCGACTCGAGCCTCTCCGAGCTCGAGACGCAGGAGAAGACGCTCGAGGACGGCGCCTCGCTGCTCGACCTCTCGTCCGGCATCCGCCAGGTGTCGGAGGACGGCACCACGGCCGTCGCCACCGTCCAGTTCGACAAGGCGCTCAACCTGGTGCCCTCGGAGGCGAAGGAGGCGGTCGTCTCGCACCTGGAGGACGCCGACATCGCCGGCGTCGACGTCGAGGTCTCGAACGACATCGCCGCGACGATCCCCGAGATCCTCGGCCCGGGCGAGGTCGGCGGCGTCATCATCGCCGCCATCGTCCTGTTCGTCATGCTCGGCACCCTGATCGGCGCCGGCCTGCCCCTGCTCAACGCCCTGGTCGGCGTCGGCGTCGGCGTGCTCGCCTCGCTGTCGCTCTCGGGCGCCGTCGAGATGCTCTCGGTCACGCCCGTGCTGGGCGTGATGCTCGGCCTCGCGGTGGGCATCGACTACTCGCTGTTCATCCTCAACCGGCACCGCACGCAGCTGAAGGCGGGCGTGCCGCTCGACGAGTCGATCGGGCTGGCCAACGGCACGTCCGGCAACGCCGTCGTGTTCGCCGGCTCGACCGTGCTCATCGCCCTGCTCGCGCTGAACCTGACGGGCATCCCGTTCCTCGGCTTGATGGGCACCGTCGGCGCGGTCTGCGTGTTCGTGGCCATCCTCATCGCGATCACGCTGACGCCGGCGCTGCTGCGCCTCGTCGGCCCGCGCATCCTCACGAAGAAGGCGCGTGCCGCAGTCGGCCGCACCGGCGCCGTGAAGGTGCCGTCGAAGCCGATGGGCACCGGCCGTGCCGTGCTGACGCTGATCGCGGGCGTCGCCGTCCTGCTGATCATCGCCATCCCCGCGCTGTCGATGCGCCTCGGCCTCCCGGCCGGGTCGTCGGAGCCCGTCGACTCGAGCGCCTACCAGGCGTACAAGATCGTCGAGGACAAGTTCGGCGCCGGCGTCAACGGGCCGCTGCTCGTCGTCGCCGACCTCGACCAGGCCGTCTCGGACGACGACCTCGTCGCCGAGCAGGTGCGCGTCGGCACCGAGCTGGCCGCCCAGGACGACGTCGCCGCGATCGCCCCGATCGGCGCCTCGGACGACGACACCCTGCTCGCGTTCCAGGTCGTGCCCGAGGGCGGGCCGACGGCCGAGTCGACCGAGCAGCTGGTCCGCGACCTGCGCTCGCTCGACGTCGAGGGCGTCTCGTCGCTCGGCGTGGCCGGCAACGCGTCCGGCAACATCGACGTCAGCGAGAAGCTGGCCGCGGCCCTGCCGCTGTACCTGCTCGTCGTCGTCGGGCTGTCGCTGATCATCCTGATCTTCGTGTTCCGGTCGATCCTCGTGCCTGTGACCGCGACGCTCGGGTTCGTCCTGTCGCTGTTCGCCGCGTTCGGCGGCGTGACCGCGGTGTTCCAGTGGGGCTGGCTGGGCCCGGTGTTCGGGGTGCACGACCCCGGCCCGATCCTGAGCTTCCTGCCGATCCTCATGGTCGGGGTGCTGTTCGGGCTCGCGATGGACTACCAGCTGTTCCTCGTCAGCGGCATGCGCGAGTCGTACGCCCACGGGTCGCCGGCGCGGCTCGCCGTCCAGCGCGGCGTCCACGCCGGGCGGACCGTGGTCATCGCCGCGGCGCTGATCATGGCGGCGGTCTTCTCGGGCTTCGTCTTCTCGAACTCCGTGATGATCCAGTCGATCGGGCTGGGGCTCGCGCTCGGTGTGCTCGTCGACGCGTTCGTCGTCCGCCTGCTGCTGATCCCCGCGGTGATGCACCTGCTCGGCGACGCCGCGTGGTGGATCCCGAAGTGGCTCGACCGCATCCTGCCCGACGTCGACGTGGAGGGCGCGTCGCTCGAGCGGTCGCACCCGGCTTCGGGCGCTGACGGCGGTGCGGGTGCGGGCTCCGGCTCCGGCTCGGGTTCGTCTGACACCGTGTCGCACGTCGCGGCCGAGGCGCCCGTCGACGCCGAGACGTCGACCCGGCACCACGGGGACGGCGCCCACCGGGCCTGACCCGTCCCCCGGGCCACGGCCCGACCAGCGTCGAGGAGGCGCAGTGCGGCACCCTGCCGCGCCGCGCCTCCTCGTCTGCGTGCGCGACCTGGGCCGGGCCGTCGCGGTCGCGACCGGGCACAGTGTGGGGCATGCCCCTCTGCCGCGTCCGCGCCTCCTCCGCCCTCGTGACCCGCCCGTGAGGGCCGTCCTGCTCCGCGCGCGGGAGTCGTTCTGGTTCTTCCCGGCGCTGCTCGGCGTCGTCGCGATCGTCGCGGCCGAGCTGCTCGTCGCCGTCGACCGCGGCCTGATCGGCGGCGGCACCGTCGGCCTGCCCTTCCTCGACGCGCTGAGCGCCAGCGGCGGACGGTCGCTGCTCTCGATCATCGGCTCGTCGATGCTCACGGTGGCCGGCACCTCGTTCTCGATCACCATCTCGGTGCTCGCCACGACGTCGTCGACCTACGGCCCGAGGCTTGTCCGCAACTTCATGGCCGACCGCGCCAACCAGCTCGTGCTGGCGGCCTTCACCTCGACGTTCCTCTACGCGATCGTCGTGATGCGCTCGGTGCACACCGAGGTCGACGGCGCCGACGCGTTCGTGCCCCTGCTCGCCGTGCACGGAGCCGTGCTGCTCGGCGTGGTCGACGTCGGCGTGCTCGTCTTCTTCATCCACCACATCGCGACGTCGGTGCAGATCACGTCGCTGCAGCAGCAGGTGCTGGGCGACCTGCGCACGGCGGCCGACCTCGCCTACCCGGCCTCACCCGGCGACCGCGTCGAGACCGAGCCGCAGGAGGCGCCCCGCACGACGGCCGCGGTGCGCACCGACCGGGACGGCTACGTCCAGGCCGTCGACTGGCCGCGGCTCGTCCGCGTCGCGGCCGACGCCGACACGGTCGTGGTCGTGCGCTCGATGCCCGGCAGCTGGGTCATCGTCGGCGACGAGCTCGTCGGCACGACGACGACCGCGTCGTCCGCCGCGGCGACGGCGATCCGCGCCTGCGTGACGCTCGGCTCGTCGCGGACCCCGCACCAGGACGTCGGCTACGCGCTGCAGCAGCTCGTGGAGATCGCCGTGCGCGGCCTGGCCTCCGGCACCAACGACCCCTACACGGCGGTGAGCGCGCTCGACATGTCGACCGCGGTGCTCGTGCCCGTGTGGCGCGGACGCGACCGCGTGACCGGGCACCGCGACGCCGACGGGACGCTCCGCGTCGTCGCCGGGCTGCCGTCGGTCGAGTCGCTCGTCGACTCGGTCGTGGCGGGCGTCGAGACGTACGGCGCCGACCAGCCCGCCGTGGTCGCGGCGGCGCGCCGGCTCGTCGGGCGCCTGCGGGACGTGTCGCCGGAGCGGCGGCTCGGCACGGTCGACGAGCTCGAGCGACGTCTGGCGGCGTTGCCGGCCGCAGTTGCCGCCTGAGCCTGCACGACCGGTCGTGACCCGAGCCTGAGCCGCAGCGACCCGGGCGTGGCCCTGCGCGACCCGGCCTCTGCACGTCGGCGGGTACCCGTCGAGTCGGGCGGGTCAAGATCCCTGTCGGCGGGTTCCCGTCGTCCTCGGCGGGTCGGCGCTGACCCGCCGACGGCCACGGGAACCCGCCGACACCCAGTTCGAGGAGGCAGGCGTACCCCGGCGGGAGGCGGCAGGCTGGGAGGGCGGTCAGCCGTGCGTTCGTAGTGTCGGCGGTGCCTCGTAGTGTCCGACGTGCCCCCGCTGCCCGGGGGCACCGCGCCGAGGCCCCTCGAGGAGCACCCGTGAACACACCCGTCGACGCTGCCCGTCCGACGATCTTCTTCCTGCACGCCCTGGGCATGAGCGCCCGTGAGTTCGACGGCGTCGCCGCACGGCTCGCCGACACGGCCGACGTGGTCGCGCTCGACCTGCCCGGCTTCGGCGACGCGAGCGCCGCCTCCGGCGTCTCGGTCGACGACATGGCGGCGCTCGTCGTGCGCAAGGTCCGGCGCCACGCGCCCGGCCGTTGGCTGCTGGTCGGCCACAGCATGGGCGGCAAGATCGCCTCCGTCGTGGCCTCCCGGGCCCTGGCCGGCGAGCACGGGCTCTTCGGCCTCAGCGGCGTCGTGCTGCTCGCGGCCTCGCCGCCGACGCCCGAGCCGATGAGCGACGACGACCGCGCCGAGAAGCGCGCGATGGCCGACGGCGGGGCGATCGACGCCGCCTCGGCTCGTGCCTTCGTCGACGCGAACCTGGGCGCGCCGCTCGACCCGCCGTCCGACGCGACCGCCGTCGCCGACGTGCAGCGCGCCTCCGCCGAGGCCTGGACGGCCTGGTTCGACCGCGGCAGCCGAGAAGACTGGTCCGAGACGGTCGGCGTGCTCGACGTGCCCGCCGTCATCCTGGCGGGCGGCAGCGACGGCGACCTCGGCGAGGCGGCCCAGCGCGAGCTCAACGGCCGCGTCTACCCGCGGGCCCAGGTGCACGTGCTCGAGGGCGCGGGGCACCTGCTGCCCCTCGAGCGCCCCGACGAGGTCGCCGCCGCGATCCGCGACTTCTGGCGCGACGAGGCCGGCACCGGCCCGGTCGTGCCCGTCGACGTGGTCCGCACCCTCGCCTCCTCGCGGGTCAGCACGCAGACGCGCGCGCTGCACGCGCGCCGCGTCCTGGCGGACGACCCGCGTTACCGTCCGGTCGTCGTCGACGAGGCGCAGCTGCAGATCCTGCGCGTGCTGAGCGACCGCATCGTGCCGCAGCGGGCTCCAGAACCGCGGCAGGCGATCGACCTGGCCGCCCGGGTCGACGCCCGGGTCGGCTCCGGCCGGGGCGACGGCTGGCGCAACGCCGCCCTGCCGCCCGATCCCGAGGCCTATCGCCACGGGCTCGACGAGCTGGCCGGTTTCGGCGACCTGTCACGGGCCGAGCAGGACGCCCTCGTCACCGCGATCATCGCCGGCGAGCACGAGCCCCGGTCCGACGACTTCACGGCCGAGCAGATGACGCTCTGGTTCGAGGACTGCCGGGTCGACCTCGTCCGCACGTGGCTGTCGCACCCGGCGACGATGTCGCGCATCGGCTACGACGGCTACGCGAACGGCGGCGACGGTCCGCGGTTCCAGGGCTTCCAGCTGCTGGCCGCCGATGCCCGAGAAGCGTGGGAACCGACCATGGAGGCAGCACGAACGCAGGCAGCACCGACGGAGGCAGCACGATGAAGCTCGACGACATGACCACCTACGGGCACGACGAGGTCGTCGACGCCGTCGTCGTGGGCACCGGCGCGGGAGGCGCGCCCCTGCTGGCGAAGCTGGCGGCGGCCGGCCTGCGCGTCGTCGCGATCGAGGCGGGGCCGAACTTCGACCCAGAGCTGTACACGAACGACGAGGAAGCGGGCACGGCCATCAACTGGATGGACGAGCGCCTCAGCGACGGCGACGACCCGAACGCGTTCGGCCCGAACAACTCGGGTCGCGGCGTGGGCGGCTCCACCCTGCACTGGGGCGCCTTCGTGCCCCGGCCCGACGAGCGCGACCTGCACCTGAAGTCCGTCACCGGCCAGGGCGTCGACTGGCCCGTCGACTCCGCTGAGGTCACTCGCTACATCGAGCAGGTCGAGGCCTTCGTCGGCGTCTCGGGGCCGAGCGACTACCCGTGGGATCCCTCGCGGCACTACGCGTACCCGCCTGCGGGGCGCAACGCCGCGGCCGACATGATGGTGCGCGGCTGCGACGCCGTCGGCATCCGCACGGCCGACGCCCCCGAGGCGCTCATCACCCACGACCACCACCAGCAGCACGCCGGCCTCCGCCACGCCTGCGTCAGCTGCGGCAGCTGCCACCAAGGCTGCCGCAACGGCGCCAAGGTCAGCATGGACGTCACGTACCTGCCGAGCGCGGTCGCCCACGGCGCCGAGATCCGGCCCGACTCCACGGTGACGGGCATCGACACCGACGACAGCGGCGAGGTCACGGCGGTCGTCTACGTGCACGACGGCGTCGAGCACCGGCAGCGAACCGCCGCCCTGTTCCTCTGCGCCGGCGGCGTCGAGACCCCGCGGCTGCTGCTGCACACCGGCCTCGCGAACAGCAGCGGCCAGGTCGGTCGCAACTTCATGGCGCACGGCGCGACCCAGGTCTGGGGCACCTTCGAGGGCGAGATGCGCGGGCACCGCGGCTACCCGTCGTCGATCATCACCGAAGACCTGAGGGCGCCTGCCGACGCCGACTTCGTCGGGGGCTACCTGATCCAGAGCCTCGGCGTCCCGCCGCTCACGCTCGCCACGACGCTGGTGCGCGGCGGCGGGCTCTGGGGCGACGAGCTGGCCGACGTCATCGGGGGCTACCGCCACCTGGCGGGCATCGGCATCAACGCCGAGTGCCTGCCGAGCGACGACAACCGCCTCGTGCTCTCCGACGAACTCGACGAGGTCGGCGTGCCCAAGGCGCGCATCTCGTTCACGGCGGGCCCGAACGAGCAGGCCATCGACGAGCACGCCATCCGCACGATGACCTCGATCGTCGAGGCCGCGGGCGGGACCGACATCCGGGTCCTGGCCCGGACGGCGCACACCCTCGGCACCTGCCGCATGGGCGACGACGCGGCCGACGCCGTGGTCGACCCCGACGGCCGCAGCTTCGACGTGGCCAACCTGTGGGTCTGCGACAACTCGACGTTCCCCAGCGCCGTCGTGGCGAACCCCGCCCTGCTGCAGATGGCGATGTCGCTCCGCACGGCCGACCGGTTCCTCGCCCAGCAGCCGACGGCCTCGGTCGTCGGGGTGCGCGACGGCGGGGCCGACGGCGACTCGGCGCAGAACGGTGCGGCCGACCGCCGTACCCTGGTCTCATGACCGAGACGACCCTCACCAGCGCCGACGCGGCGCGCCTCATCGACCACACCCTGCTCAAGCCCGAGGCGACCCGCGCCGACGTCGACGCCCTGATCGCCGAGGCCGTCGAGCTCGGCACGTACTCGGTCTGCGTCTCGCCGTCGATGTTGCCCCTCGTGCTGCCCGAGGGCGCCGACCTCAAGGTCGCCGTCGTCGCCGGGTTCCCCAGCGGCAAGCACACCTCCGCGGTCAAGGCCGCCGAGGCGGCCGAGGCAGTCCGTGCCGGGGCCGACGAGGTCGACATGGTCATCGACGTGGGTGCCGCGGTCGCCGGCGACTACGCCTCCCTCGAGGAGGACATCGCCGCGGTGCGCCAGGCCGTGCCGGCCCCGACCGTCCTCAAGGTCATCATCGAGTCCGCGGCGCTGAGCGACGACGCGATCGTCGGTGCCTGCAAGGCCGCCGAGTCGGCCGGTGCCGACTTCGTCAAGACCTCGACCGGGTTCCACCCGGCTGGCGGTGCGTCCGAGCACGCGGTCCGGCTGATGGCCGAGACCGTCGGCGGACGCCTCGGGGTCAAGGCCTCGGGCGGCGTGCGCACCCTCGCCGACGCGCAGAAGTACGTCGCCGCCGGCGCCACGCGCCTGGGCGTCTCGGGGTCGCGGGCGCTCCTCGCCGACTCGGCCGCCGCCTCCTCGGGGGCCGGTTCGTACTAGGCGCCGATCGTCTCTCGGACGCCCCGCTGCCGACCCGGCGGCGGGGCGTCCGTCCTTTCGGGAGCACACGTTCTAGGCCCCTGCCGCCTGCCGAGTGCCGCCTGCCCCTGACGCCGCCGAGTGACCGGAACACCACCTCGTTCACCGGTGTCGCGTCCACTCGGTGGTGTCCGAGCCCGGGCGATGCCGGCTGTGCAGGCGCTGCCGGTTCAGCGGATGGTGCGGTGCTCGGCGATCAGCGCCGCATGCGGGCGTGATCCGGGGTCGGTGCGAGTCGTCGTCCCCAGCACGGTGAGCCCGGCAGCCTCCAGCCGTGCCGCCAGCTCGTCGACCGGCCAGCGCCAGGCCGTCACGACGGTGTGCTCGAAGCGCTCGAGCGCCGGCCACTCGAAGAACCCCACGAGGAAGCGCCCGCCCGGACGCAGGACGCGCGCGACCTCCCGCAGCGGCCCGTCGATCGCGTCCGGAGAGTGGTGCACGAGCGAGTACCACGCCAGCACCCCGCCCAGGCTGGCGTCGTCCGCCGACAGGTGCTCGGCGGAACCGATCTCGTAGCGGATGCCCGGGTGGTCGCGCCGGGCGTGCTCCACGAACGCGGGGACCGGGTCGACGCCCGTGACGTCGAGTGCGCTGAGCGGGGCGTGCCCGCTGTGCCCGTCGCCCCCGCTGTGTCCGCCACGCTCGGCGAGGAACGCCGTCCAGTGGCCCGGCCCGCAGCCGAGGTCGAGCACCGGTCCGTCGAGCTCGTCCGCCCACTGCGACACGATGCTGAGGTCGGCGGGGTGGACCGCGCTCATCGAGCCGAGTGCTGCCGCGTACTCCGCCGCCCGAGACGAGTAGGCCGAGCGGACGGCGACGGCGTCCGATCCAGGTTCGGCGTCGGATCCGGGTTCACTCGGCGGTCGCTGCACGCCCACCATCATCGCGCGGTGCCCACACCCGCCGCACCCGCGCACACCCTCCTGCGCGCATGAGGGTGCGTGCGGGTCCGCGGGGTGCCGCCGCCGCCCGCCGCCGCGGCCGCCGCGCGAGCTGCACCCCCGAACCCGCGCTACACCCGTGGAACGGGGGGTGCAGCGCCGATCCAGGGGTGTAGCTCGTCCTTCGCGAGGGCGCTCACGCCACGCGGCGACCGTCCACGAGGTGCACGACGTCGATGCCCGGCCCGCGCAGCGAGTGGTCGTGGGTCGCCTCGACGACGGTCGCTCCGCGGGCGAGCTCGACGTCGACGGCCGCGCGGATCAGCGCCGTGGCGGCGGTGTCGACCCCGGCCGTCGGCTCGTCGAGCAGCAGCAGGTCGGCCTGGCGTGCCAGCCCCTGAGCCACGAGCACGCGCTGCCGCTGCCCGCCCGACAACGCCGCCAGCGGACGCCGGGCGAGGTCGGCGACGTCGAGCGCCTCGAGGCAGTCGTCCACGACGGAACGGTCCTGACGCCCGAGCGGCCGCCACGCACCGAGCGCCCCCCACCTCCCCATCGCGACCGTCTCGCGCACGGTGATCGGCAGGCGGTCGGTGACCGCGCTCCGCTGGACGACGAGCGCCGTCGTGCCCGACGCGGGCAGGGCGACCTGCCCCTCCACGTCGCGGTGGGTGCCGGCCAGCACGCCCAGCAGCGTCGACTTCCCCGAACCGTTCGGGCCCACGAGCACCGTGAGCCGGCCGTCGAGCACGTCGACGTCGACTCCCCGCAGCGCGGTGCGTCCGTCGTGGTGGGCGCTGACGCCGAGGAGGCGCGCGACCGTCCCCGAGGTCGGCTCCGCGAGGCGAGAGTCGGGGCGGGAAGCGAGGCGAGAGGGGTGGCCGGAGGCCGGTGCGAGGGGTCCCGGTGCGATGTCCATAGCTTGATCATACTGATAATCGTTTTCATGTATGGTCGTGCCTCGTGACCTTCCTCCTCGACCCGTTCAGCACGGCGTTCATGCTCAGGGCCCTCGTCGGCGGCGTGCTCGTCGCTGTGCTCTGCGGCGTCGTCGGCACCTGGGTCGTCGTCCGCGGCATGGCGTTCCTCGGGGAGGCCATGGCGCACGGAGTCCTGCCCGGCGTCGCCCTGGCCGCGCTCCTCGGATTGCCCGCCGTGCTCGGCGCCGCCGTCAGCGCCGCCGTGATGACGGCCGGCGTCGGTCTCGTCACGCGACGGTCACGGGTCTCTCCCGACACCGCCATCGGCCTGCTCTACGTCGCGATGCTCAGCGTGGGCGTCGTGATCGTCTCCCGCTCACGCTCGTTCGCCACCGACCTCACGGCCGTGCTGTTCGGCGACGTGCTCGCCGTCGACCAGGGCGACCTCGTGTTCATCGCCGTCGCGGTCGTCGTCGGGGTCGTGGTCACGGCCGCCTTCCACCGCCCGTTCGTGGCCCTCGCCTTCGACCCCCGGGTCGCGAGCACGTCCGGCCTCCGCCCGGGGCTCGCCCACGTGGTGCTGGTCGGGCTCGTCACCCTCGTCGTCGTCGCCTCCTACCAGGCGGTGGGCAGCCTCCTCGTCGTGGGCCTCCTCATCGCCCCGGCCGTGGCCGCGGGCCAGTGGACCCGTCGCATCCCCACCACCATGGCCGCCGCCGCCGTCGTCGGCGCCCTCGCCGTGTTCGTCGGGCTGCTCGTCTCGTGGCACGCCTCGACGGCGGCGGGCGCGAGCATCGCCGCGTGCGCCGTGGCGCTGGCCGGGCTGTCGGCCGCGGCGCGTGCCGTGGTCGGAGACCGCGCCTCCTCGGCATCGACGCCTGGCGCGGACGCCGGGGCGACGCCCGCGCCCGCACCTGCACCCGCATCCGCACCCGCACCCGCGGCGTCCGCGGTCGTCGCCTCCGTCGACGCCCGCCCCGCACCTGACCGCCCGACCCTCGACCTCGCGCCCCCGGCGCGACAGGAAGCGACCCCGCACTCGTGACCAGAAGAACAGTCCTCCTCCCCGCCGCCCTCGTCGCGCTGCTCGCCCTCTCGGCCTGCAGCCCCGGCGCCGACTCCGCCGACGACGCCGGCAAGGCCGGTGCCGACGAGACCGCCGTCCCGCACGGGTACGTCGAGGGAGCCCGCGAGCTCCAGGAGCCGCAGCTCCGCCTCGTCGCCCTCGACGGCGACGTGCTGAGCGCCCTCGACCCTGCCTCGGGCGAGACCGTCGAGCTGGTGTCCGGGGGCTCGCTCGGCGACGCTTCCTCGCTCACGACCGACGGCCGGCACCTCTTCGCGGCGACCCCGGACGGGCGGCTCACCGTCGTCGACGGCGGCGCCTGGACGGTGCCCCACGGCGACCACTCGCACTACTACCTCGCGGATCCCCGGGTCGTCGCCCAGCCCGACGACCTGGCCGACCTCGGCGTCGAGACCGGCAGCGGCACCGGCGCCGACGGCGGCGCCGACGCGTCAGGCACGTCCGAGGACGCTGCGCAGGAGGTGCGGGCCGCCTCCAGCGCGTCCCTCACCGCCGCGTCCTGGTCGGCCACCGGCACGGGGCTCGTGCTCGACGGCGACGCCCTGGCCGACGGCGAGCTCGACGCGGTCGGGAGGATCGAGGGGACGCCGCACGCCGGCGTGCTCGTGCCGCTCGGCGACGAGCTGATCGCGAGCGTCGTCAGCGACGCGGCCGACGCCGCCGACGCGGCCGACGCGGCCGACACCTCCGGCGCCTCCGGGCCGGCCGCGCCCGTGCTCGCCGACACGGTCGTCGTCACGACCGCCGGGGGCGAGCCCGTCGACGGCCTCGAGGAGCCCTGCCCCGCTCTCCGCGGCTCGGCCGCGACCCGCGTCGGCGTCGTCGTCGGCTGTGCCGACGGCGCTGTGCTCGCCACCGCCGACAGCGCCGGCGACGTGACGCTCGAGCGCATCCCGTACCCGGCCGGGACGTCCGCGTCGGACGTGGCCACCTCGTTCCAGGCGCGCCCCGGCCGGCCGGCCGTCGCCTCCGTCGCCGGCACCCGCGGGGCCTGGCTGCTCGACACGCGGGCCCGCACCTGGACGCTGATCGAGACCCCGGAGCCGCTGCTGCGGGCGACGGCCGTCGGCGACTCGGACGACACGGTCGTGGCGGTCGACACCTCCGGACGCGTCGTCGTCCTCTCGCCCGAGGGCGTGCTCGCGCAGACGGAGCCGCTCGTCGCGGCCGACCTCGTCGCCGGAGCCGACGGGCCCGAGCTGCCCGCCGGCGTCGTCCTCGAGGTCGACGCGTCGCGCAGCTACCTGAACTCGCCGTCGGCGGGAGTCGTGCACGAGATCGACCACGCCGACTCGGCGCGGGTCGCCCGCACGCTGCCGCTGCCCGGCCGCCTGTTCGTGGAGACGGGTCGATGAGCCGCGCGCGCCTCCTCGGTTCCGGTCTCGGCTCGATGAACCGCGTTCCGAACCATGAACCGCGAACTATCCCGGTTCATGGTTCGGAACCCGGTTCGCGGGGCTCAGTGGCTCGTGCTCGTCCTCGGGGTCGACTCGTCCGGGCGACCGCCGCCCTCGCCGTGCTGCTCGTCACCAGCGGCTGCTCCGCCCTCGCCGAAGGCGGCTCTGCAGGCACAGGCACGAGCACCGGCGGCGCGGCTGCAGGCACCCCGCGCGTCGTCGTCACGACGAACATCCTCGGCGACGTCGTCGGCGAGCTGGTCGGCGACCAGGCCGACGTCGTCACCCTGATGCCCCCGGGGGCCGACCCGCACAGCGTCGAGATCTCGGCCCGCGAGGCCGCCGACCTGCGCGACGCCGACCTGGTCGTCTCGAACGGCCTCGGCCTCGAGGAGGGCCTGCAGCAGCACGTCGACTCCGCCGCCGCGGCGGGCGTGCCCGTCGTCGAGGCCGGTGACCTGATCGAGCCCCTGGCCTACGCCGAGGGCGACGCGGAGGGCGAGCTCGACCCGCACTTCTGGACCGACCCGCAGCGGATGCTCGACGTCGTCGACGGGCTCGAGCGCGAGCTGGCGACGCAGGTCGACGGCCTCGACGCCGGTGCGCTCGAGTCGGCCGCCGCCTCCTACCGGGGCCAGCTCGAGCAGCTCGACGCCGACCTCGAGGCGAGCTTCGGCGCGATCCCGGCCGAGCGGCGCGCGCTCGTCACGAACCACCACGTCTTCGGCTACCTCGCCGAGCGGTACGGGTTCCGCGTCGTCGGGGCCGTGCTGCCGAGCGGCACGACGCTGGCGGCGCCGAGCGCGTCCGACCTCGCCGGGCTCACCGACGCGATCGAGGAGGCGGGGGTCGGCACGATCTTCGCCGACGCCTCCCAGCCGGACCGCCTCGTGCAGGTCCTCGCCGACGAGGCCGACGTCGAGGTCGACGTCGTCGCCCTGCACACCGAGTCGCTCAGCGCCCCCGGCGGGGGAGCCGAGACCTACCTCGAGATGATGCGCTCGAACGAGCGGCTCATCGCGACCGGCCTGTCGCCCTGACCGGCCCGCACCACCCCCATCACCGAACACGGAAACGGATCACATGACCCAGCGACACACGACCTCCCGACACCAGACCAGGGCCCTCGCCGGCCTCGCCCTCGCCGCCTCGGCCGCGCTGGCCCTCACGGCGTGCTCGAGCGCAGGAGGCGCGGGCGGCGACGCCGCGACCGGCGCGGCCTCCGAGGCGGGCGCGACCACCGCCTCCTCGGCGCAGCCCCGCATCGCGGCCACCTACGACGGCGGGGTGCTCGTGCTCGACGCGACCACCCTCGAGACCGTGGCCGACATCGAGCTGGCCGGCTTCAACCGGGTCAACCCGGCCGGCGACGGACGGCACGTGCTCGTCTCGACCGAGGAGGGGTTCCAGGTGCTCGACACCGGGGCCTGGACCGCCGACGGGACGTCGTACACCGCGGAGCCCGAGCTCACCGACCTCGTGTTCGAGGCGCCGACGCCCGGCCACGTCGTGCGCCACGGCGACAAGACGATCTTGTTCTCGGACGGGACCGGCGACACCACCGTCTTCGACACGGCCGACCTGCTCGACGTCTCGTCGACCGGGGAGCTGCCCGCGACCGAGACGATCTCGTCGCCCGAGGCCCACCACGGCGTCTCGATCGAGCTCGAGGACGGCACGTTGCTCACCACGATCGGCGACTCCGAGTCGCGGGTCGGCGTGCGCGCGCTCGACGCCGCCGGCGAGGAGACCGCGCGCAGCGAGGAGTGCCCCTCCGTGCACGGCGAGGGCACTACGGCCGAGGAGGTCGCGGTGTTCGGCTGCAGCGACGGCGTGCTGCTGTACGACGACGGCGCGTTCACGAAGATCGCCGCCGCGGACGACTACGGCCGCACCGGGAACGCCTACGTCACCGACTCGTCGCCCGTCATGCTCGGCGACTACAACAGCGACCCCGACTCCGAGGGCTACGAGCTGACACAGCTCACCGCGGTGGACACCGCCGCAGCCACCTCGCAGGTGCTCGACCTGCCCGACGGCGTGGCCTACACCTGGAAGGGCGTCGGCCGCACCGCCGACGACGACGCGCTCGTGCTCGGCACCGACGGGGCGCTGCACGTGCTCGACGTCGCCACCGGGACGTTCGGGGCCTCGTACCCCGTGATCGAGGCGTGGGAGGGGCCCGCCGAGTGGCAGGACTCGCACCCGAGCCTCTCGGTCGTCGGCGACACCGCGTACGTGACCGACCCGGCATCGGGCTCGATCCACGCGGTCGACGTGGCCAGCGGCGAGGTCACGGCTACGGGCGACCTCGGCGTCGCGGCCAACGAGATCGCGGTCGTCACCGGCTAGCCCGGGCTCTCTCCGTCGACGGGCGGCGAGACGTCAGAAAAGGTCCTTTCCCGAGAGGGAGAGGACCTTTTCTGACGGTTCATGACCGAGCGGAGGGAGAACCCCGCCCCACGCCGGAGCGTGGAGCGGGGCCCCACCGGGAACACCGGCCCACGTGCAGGGTCGGGGCCGGTGTCGTCGTCACTCGGGTGAGGGCGGACCCTACTCGGTGGCGACGGTGATCTTCGCGACGCCGACGAGCATCTCGTCCTGGACGGCGTCGGTGTTGAAGGTCTGGTTCAGCAGGGCGGCGGCGTC
>NZ_SOBE01000005.1 GCF_004364285.1 Frigoribacterium sp. PhB116
GCCGCCGCCCTGCTGAACCAGACCTTCAACACCGACGCCGTCCAGGACGAGATGCTCGTCGGCGTCGCGAAGATCACCGTCGCCACCGAGTAGGGCTCATAGAGCTCCTCTCCCGCACGGTGTCGACAACGCCGGTGCTGCGCCGTACCTCGTAGGGCCGGCATCCCGGTGGAACCCCATCCCGCTTCGTGAGCTGGATGGGGTTTTTCCGTGCGCCCGGGCGAGCCTCAGGCCCAGCGCCGCCTCAGCCAGCCCAGGGCGGCCGCAGCCTCTCGCCGTTGGAAGTCCCGAAGGGTCGGCATGTCCGCCGGCGCGGGCGTCTGCAGCGTCTCCGTCCACGAACCGGCGAGGCCGGCGAGGACCGCGTCGACCGCCTCCGGCGGCACCTCCCGCAGGGAGTCGTGCAGGAGGTGCCCCTCCACGTCGCTGCGCGGGTCGCGCACGAGCACGTCGAGCAGGTAGGTCACCGAGTCGAACCACGGCGCGCCGACCGAGGCCCACGGCCAGTCGACCAGCCACACGCGCGAGCTGGCGTCGAGGAGGAGGTTGTCGGCACGGCAGTCGAGGTGCACCAGGTGCTCTCCCGCCGCTGCGCCCGGGAGCTGCGCAGAGGCGTCGCGCAGCTGGTCGAGGTGCGCGGTGGTCCAGGGATCGAGCTCTCCCGTCACCCCGGCCTCGCTCAGGCGCTCCCAGCTCGTGGAGTCGGGCGTGAGCTCGTCCGAGAGGCGCGGCAGCGGCGAGGCCGCGGTGATGCGGGGCAGGCCGGCCAGCGCGTCGAGCACGAGCGTCGTGTCGTCCGGCCCGGGGTGACGGCCGTCGACGTCCTCGAACGCCACGACGACCCAGTCGTCCTGCTCGACCGTCGCGACCACTCGGGGCGCCGACACCGACGCGGGCAGACCCCGGACGACCATCGCCTCCCGCCGATGCAGCTCGTGGGTGCCCGCGTTCCGCGATCGACTCACCGACTTCGCGAAGACCCGCCGTCCGCTGCGGAGCACCAGCCGATCGGCGCTGCCGGAGGAGAACCCTCCCGGCTGGCTCGCCGCCTCCTCGACCTGGTCGCCCAACGCCTCCTCGAGTGCACGGCGCACCGTGGTGGGCACCTCCGCCCAGGTGGTCCTGGTCATGACGGCTCCCCTCCGGGAAACACCCGGAAAGGGACGAGATGCCCCGGGGCCCCTGGACATCTTGTCCCGTCTCGGGTGTTTCTCGCACCCCCACCTCGGTCGACGACGAGCCAGCTCAGGCCGCCTTCTCTTGCGCGGCCTCGCACCCTGCGCCTAGCATCGGCGCGTACCTCGTCGCGAGCCGCGACGTCGGTGCGGCCACCTCACCGGCCGACCGGACGGCTCGCGGACACGGGGGCTCCCCGCACGGAAGACGGCCCATTGCGCACCAGCACCGGTACTGCGTCCACGACGCAGCAGCTGCCCTCGCACTGACTCCGCCCGTGCCCGCCCGCTGACCCGGGCGAGGCCGACGCCCCCGCCTCCGGCCGGGAGCGCGGTGGTGTCGTGCGCCGACACCACCCCCGGGAGCACCGTGCCCTCCGCCTCCAGCACCACCACGCCCTCACCGTCCGTCGTCCTCACCGACTGCTCGTTCGCCTGGCCCGACGGCGCCGTCGTCCTCGACCGGGTCACCACGGCCTTCGGGCGGGGCCGTACCGGCCTCGTCGGGTCCAACGGCGCCGGCAAGTCGACGCTCGTCCGCCTCGTCACGGGCGATCTCGCCCCCACCGGCGGGAGGGTCTCGACGACCGGACCGGTCGACCTGCTGCCGCAGCGCCTCCGTCGCGGACCCGACGACACCGTCGCCGACCTGCTCGGCATCCGTCCGCGGCTCGACGCCCTGCACGCGATCCTCGGCGGCGACCCCGATCCGCGCCACTTCGACGCCCTCGGCGACGACTGGGACCTCGAGGCCCGGGCCGTCGCCGCCCTCAGCGAGGTCGGGCTCGACCTCGACACCGGGGACCTGCTCCGTCCGGTCGCGACCCTGTCGGGCGGGCAGGCCGTCCTCACCGCCGTCACCGGCGTGCGGCTGCGTGAACGGCCCGTCGCCGTGCTCGACGAGCCGACGAACGACCTCGACCTCCGGTCGCGCGGGCTGCTGCTCGACCTCGTCGATCGCTGGCGCGGAACGCTCGTCGTCGTGAGCCACGACCGCGAGCTGCTCGAGCACGTCGACGAGATCGCCGAGCTGCGCGACGGCTCGATGCGCACCTCGGGAGGGACCTGGTCCGACTTCGAGCAACGCCTGGCCGTCGAGCGGTCGGCTGCCGAGCGCGACCTCCGCGACGCCGATCAGCTGCTGCGCGCCGAGCGGCGTCAGCGCATCGAGGCCGAGACGACGATCGCGCGTCGGGCGAAGGCCGGTCGACGCTCGGCGGAGTCGATGCCCGCGATCATCGCCCACGCGAGGAGGAACAAGGCGGAAGCGACCGCGGGCCGGCTGCGCTCGGGTCACGGGGACGCGGAGGCGCGGGCCAGGGACCAGGTCGACGTCGCCTCACGAGCGGTGAGGGACGACGACGCCGTCCGGGTCGACCTGCCCGATCCGGCGATCCCGGCGGGGCGACGCCTCGCGGAGCTGACCGTGCGGGGCAGGACCACCGTGCTGCAGGGGCCGGAGCGGATCGCGGTCGTCGGTGCGAACGGCACGGGCAAGACGACGCTGCTCGAGCAGCTCGTCGGCGTCCATGGTGCGAGGCCGCACCCCTCTGCCGACACGGGGGCGACGTCGTTCACCGAACGGGTCGCCTGGCTGCCCCAGCGCCGCGACGGGCTGCTCGCCGACGACGACACCGTGCTCGAGCACGTCGCCCGCGCCGCTCCCACCGTGCCCGACCGTGAGATGCGCAACGCCCTCGCGCGTCTCCTCGTCCGTGGCTCAGTCGTCGACCGGACGACATCCACCCTGTCCGGAGGAGAACGTTTCCGCGTGGCCCTCGCGGGCCTGGTGCTCGCCGACCCGGTCCCCCAGCTGCTCGTGCTCGACGAGCCGACGAACGACCTCGACATGGCGACGACCGACCACCTCGTCGACGTGCTCGCCGCCTGGCGCGGCGGCCTCGTCGTCGTCAGCCACGACGAGAGGTTCCTCGACCGTCTGGGGCTGCACGCCCGCGTGGCCCTCGACTGACGGGGTTGCGGCTAGCTCGGCATGTCGACGAACCGCGAGAACATGCCGTGGAAGGCCACGGTGATCGTGTCCGTCGGGCCGTTGCGGTGCTTGGCGACGATGAAGTCGGCCTCGCCCTGGCGCGGGTTGTCCTTCTCGTAGGCGGACTCGCGGTGCAGCAGGATGACCATGTCGGCGTCCTGCTCGAGCGAGCCGGACTCACGCAGGTCGCTGATCGCGGGCTTCTTGTCGGCACGCTGCTCGGGGCCACGGTTCAGCTGCGACAGCGCGATCACCGGCACCTGCAGCTCCTTCGCCATCAGCTTCAGCGCACGCGAGAACTCCGAGACCTCCTGCTGACGGCTCTCGACACGCTTGCCCGAGGTCATCAGCTGCAGGTAGTCGATCACCACGAGCTTGAGGTTGTGCTGCTGCTTCAGCCGGCGGCACTTCGCCCGGATCTCGACCAGAGTCATGTTGGGCGAGTCGTCGATGAACAGGGGCGCGTCGTTGATGCGACCGCGCACCTGCGCGATGTTCGTCCAGTCGCGGGCGTCGACGGTGCCCTTGCGCATGTTCTGCAGCGGCACGCTCGACTCGGCCGACATCAGGCGCATCGCGATCTCGCTGCGCCCCATCTCGAGCGAGAAGAAGACCGAGGCCTGGCCGTGCTTGATCGATGCGGCGCGGGCGAGGTCGAGCGCGAGCGTCGACTTGCCGAGCGCGGGTCGCGCGGCCACGATGATCAGCTGACCGGGGTGGAACCCGTTCGTCAGCGCGTCGAGCTGCGCGAAACCGGTAGGCACGCCGGTCATCTGACCGTCCCGGCCCTTGGCGGCCTCGATCTCGTCGATCGCGACCGTCACGGCCTCGTTCAGGGGCACGTAGTCCTCGGTCTGGACTCCCCCGGCGACGTTGTAGACCTCGGCCTGCGCGTTGTTGACCAGGTCGACGACCTCGCCCTCGCTCGCGTAGCCCATCTGCACGATGCGGGTGCCGGCCTCGACCAGGCGCCGCAGCACCGCCTTCTCGGCGACGATCGACGCGTAGTAGCCGGCGTTGGCGGCCGTGGGCACGACGCCGGTGAGCGTGTGGAGGTACTCCGCGCCTCCTGCCCTCGACAGGTCGCCCGACTTCATCAGCTCGTCGCTCACCGTGATGACGTCGGTGGGCTCGCCGTGCGAGTACAGGCCGAGGATGGCGTCGTAGATGACCTCGTGCTTCGGCACGTAGAAGTCCATGCCGCGGACGGTCTCGATGACGTCGGCCACCGCGTCCTTGCTCAACAGCATGCCGCCGATGGTGCTCTGCTCGGCCAACAGGTCGTGCGGGGGCACCCTGTCCATGCCCGTGCCCATGCCGCCGCGGTCGCTGCGCGGCTGCCGGTCGCTGTCGCCGGAGGTGCCGCTCGCGAGACCGAGGTGAGCGATCGACATGGGACCTCCTGCAGGGTGTTCGGGTGCGTGCCGGACGGCGACGGACGTCGTCCAGGACGGTTCTACAGCGAGCGGCCGACATCCCCGTGCCGAGCCCCCGCGACCCCCGTCTGACGAGCGCGGTACACCTTATGGACACCTAGTTCTCCACAGCAAATGCACCTGTGGATAACTTTGGGGAGAACCGGTGAGAAACGCCGGGGGTGCTTGTTGACAACTGTGGATCGTCCTGTGGACAAACAGATACTTCACGCCGACTAGGCGCCTCTGACCTGGACTTTATTTTCGCGCAGCCTGTGTGTAGAAAGTTCCTTGAACCGTGGGTTGAGAGTCCCGATTTGACTTCTGGCTGTGCACAGAGAAGTTGACAAGGAGGCGCGGCACCCGGTACGAGCGCAGGTCGCTTTCAGCTTGACGTAACCCCCTGTTCGGGGGCCGTTCCCCGCCTCCTGCGGCCCCCTGCTGGCCCACCTCGTGCCCTCCGTGCGGCCCTCCGGACGAGATGACACGGCACGCGGGTGCATCTTGTCCGGAACGGAGCATCAAGGCCTGCGCTCAGAGGAGTCGGCCCTGTCGAGCACACCCTGGGCCGGCTGACGCGCCCCCCGGGCACGCAGAAGAGCGGCGACCCCCGAGGGGGCCGCCGCTCTGCTGTGCTGCGGTGGTGCTGGCTGCTGACGCAGCGCGGGACTACTTCGCGCTGACCACCGTGAGGGTGATCGTCGCGACGACGTCCTCGCGCAGGCGCAGGGTCGCCTCGTGGTCGCCCACGAGCTTGATCGCGGTCGGGATCTCGACCTTGCGCTTGTCGATGGTCGCGACGCCCTGGGCGTTGACCGCGTCCGCGACGTCGCCGGGACGGACGGAGCCGAACAGGCGGCCGTCGGCACCGGTCTTGACCGTGAGGCGGATCTTCTGGGCCTCGAGGCGGGCCTTGAGGTCGTGCGCCTCCTCGATGGTCTTGAGCTCGCGGGTCTCGCGGGCGGTGCGGATCTGCTCGACCTGCTTCTCGCCACCGCGCGACCACGCCACGGCGAAGCCCTGGGGGACGAGGTAGTTGCGGGCGTAGCCGTTCTTGACGTCGACGACGTCACCGGCCGAGCCGAGGCCGGAGACCTCGTGCGTGAGGATCACTTTGGACATGGTTGCTCTCTCTTCCGTTCGCCGCTGATCAGCGGCCGGAGCCGGCGTAGGGGAGGAGCGCCATCTCGCGGGCGTTCTTCACGGCACGGGCGATGAGGCGCTGCTCCTGGACGGAGACGCCGGTGATGCGACGGGCGCGGATCTTGCCACGCTCCGAGATGAACTTGCGGAGGGTCGCGACGTCCTTGTAGTCGATGACGCCGACGCGGATCGCCTTCGCGGGAGCGGCGTTCTTGCCGCCCTTGCCGCGGAGGGGCTTGCGGCGGTCGCCGCTGCTCTTTCCAGCCATTGTTTTTCTGCTTTCGAGTTCAGATGAAGAAGAAGTGAGGTGCGACGAGGCCTAGAAAGGCGTCTCGTCGTTGTAGGTGCCGCCGCCGGGGGTGTTCCAGACGTCGCCGCCCTGGGAACCGCCGCCCTGCTGGCCGCCGCCCTGAGCCGGTGCGGACTGGCCCCACGGCTCGGACTGCTGGCCGCCGCCGACCTGGCCCTGCTGGCCGCCGCCGCGGCCGCCCCCGAAGGAGCCACCACCGCCGCCGCCTTCGCGGGACGAGGCCGCACGCGTGACCTGAGCGGTCGCGTAGCGGAGCGAGGGGCCGATCTCGTCGACGTCGAGCTCGAAGCTGGTGCGCTTCTCGCCCTCTTTCGTCTCGTAGCTGCGCTGCTTCAGACGGCCCTGCACGATGACGCGCGAGCCCTTCGTCAGCGACGACGCCACGTGCTCGGCGAACTCGCGCCAGACGCTGGCACGGAGGAAGAGCGCCTCGCCGTCCTTCCACTCGTTGGACGCGCGGTCCAACGTGCGGGGGGTCGACGCGATGGTGAAGTTCGCGACCGCGAGCCCGTTCTGCGTGTAGCGCAGCTCGGGGTCACTGGTGAGGTTGCCCACCACTGTGATGACGGTCTCGCCTGCCATCGGCTACTCGGCAGCCTTCGGTGCGGCGGGCGCAGCGGGAGCGGCGGGCGTCGCGGAGCCGGCAGGCGTCGCGGCACCGGCGGAGGCCGGTGCAGCAGCGGCGGCCGGAGCGGCGGCGGGAGCCTTGGCGGCCTTGCGGGCAGCCTTCTCGTCCGAGAGCTTCTTGGCCTCGGCGACCATCGCGATGGCCTCCTCGGCGCGCAGCACCTTGGTGCGGAGCACGGCCTCGGAGAGACCCAGCTGACGGTCGAGCTCCACCGTGGCGGCCGAGTTCGAGGTCATGTTGACGACGGCGTAGATGCCCTCGGTCTTCTTCTTGATCTCGTAGGCGAGACGACGACGACCCCAGATGTCGATGTTGTCGATCGTGCCGCCGTCGTTGCGGATGACGTTGAGGAACTTGTCCAAGCTCGGGGCGACGGTGCGCTCATCGATCTCGGGGTCCAGGATGACCATCAGTTCGTACTGGTGCATGACTAACCCACCTCCTTCGGACTTCGCGGCTACAGACGTTCTGCAGCAGGAGGGTGTTCATGACGCCGCGCCCACCCGGGGGCAGACGCAACCTTCCCAGAGTAGCCGGTCGCCCCGCCCCGCACAATGCCGGGCCAGCGGCCAGCGCAGGACGATCAGCCCGACGCCGGGGCAGCCCGGCGCCGATCAGCGAGGTGTCCGATCAGCGAGGCGTCCCGCGCCCGCCCTCGCCGGGGTCGTCCTCGAGCGTGGCCGTCGCCAGCTCCTGGGCCCTGGCCAGCGCCTCCTCGACCGTCGTCGTGCCGAGGAACATCTCGTCGAGCACCGGGTCGACGACCGGCTCGGCGTCGCCCCAGATGCCGGTCGGGGCCGGGATCGAGCGCCCCGACGAGACGACGTCGAAGAACGGCGCCACGTCGACGCCCTGGTCCGACCAGTGCTCGTAGTAGGCGGACTGGGCGCCGAGCACCGCGGGCACGGCCGCCCCGTCGGCGCCGATGTAGCGGGAGCCGTCGGTCGAGCCGAGCCAGGCGAGCACCCGCGCCGTGGCGTCGAGGTGGGACGTGTGGGCGTTGCCGGCCGCGACGATGCCGTTCGACACGCTGACGCGGCCCTCGGGGCCGGCGGGCATGCGCGCGACCCCCCAGGTGAAGTCGGACCCGGCCGCGACCGGCGCCAGGCTGTACAGCCCCGACTGGAACAGCGCCATGTGGCCGGACGTGAACTGGTCGCGGCTGTAGTCCGGGTCGGCGTTCGTGAGCGACGCCGGGGGAGCGACCCGGTGCTGCTGCACCAGGTCGACCACGTACCGGAACGCGGCCTGCGCCTCCGGCGTGTCCAGCTCGAAGGAGGTGCCCGTCGCGTCCTCGAGGCTCGCCCCGTTCGACCCGAGGTAGTCGAGCCAGATCGCCTGCAGGTCCTCGCCCGCGTTGTAGCCGTACTGCACCGGCGTGCCGTCGAAGGCGGGGTCGGCGGCGCTGCGGCCCTGGGCGTCGAGGGTCAGCTGCTCCAGCACCGGCAGCAGGGTGTCGCCTTCGCCGCCACCGGGCGCCCAGGTCAGCTCGTCGAGCGCGGCGGGGTCGATTCCCGCCGCGGCGAGCAGGTCGGCGTTGTAGTAGAGCGCGACGCCGCCGTCGCTGAGCTGGGGCACGCCCCACAGGTGGCCGTCGAGCGTGTACTGCTCGGTGACCTCGGGGCTCCAGGCGCGGTGCGCCGAGGCGCCGAGCACCCGGTCTACGTCGAGCAGGTCGCCCGCCTCGGCCTGGTCGGCGTACGCGGCGCTGTTCAGCCAGTAGACGTCGGGGGCGCTGCCGTCGTCGACGTCCGACCCGAGGTCGGCGGCGTACTCGGCGTACGGGACGACCTCGACGTCCACGTCGATCGTCGGGTTGTCGCGCTCGAAGGTCGCGAACGACTTCTCGTAGCCGGCGGCGACGCCCTCGTCCCAGAGCCGCACGGTGACGGTCGTCCGACCGTCGCGGCCGGGCGACGCCGTCGCGCCCTCGGACGAGTGGGAGGCCCCGAAGGCGGCGATGCCCGCCGCGGAGCCGGCGACCACGACGACGCAGACGGCGGCGGCGATCGTGACGGAGCTGGGTCGGGTGCGCACGACCCGACAGTACGGCCTAGGAGGCGCGCGCCGCCCACCAGGCCAGCAGCCGGTCGGTCGCGACCTCGCTGCCGAGGGGCCCCTCCTCGGTGCGCAGCTCGAGCAGGAACCGGTACGCCTCGCCGACCTCGCGGCCGGGGGAGATGCCGAGCACGCGCTGGATGTCGTCGCCGTCGAGGTCGGGCCGGAGCGAGTCGAGCGCCTCGCGCTCGCGCAGGTCGGCGATGCGGGCCTCGAGGTCGTCGTAGGCGAAGCCGAGCCGGTCGGCCTTGCGCCTGTTGCGCGTCGTCACGTCGGCGCGGGTCAGCATGTGCAGGCGCTCGAGCTCGTCGCCGGCGTCGCGGACGTAGCGGCGCACCGCCGAGTCGGTCCAGGCGCCCTCGGTGTACCCGAAGAAGCGGAGGTGCAGCTCGATCAGGCGGGACACGGCCTTGGTCGTGTCGTTGTCGAACCGGAGGGCGCGCAGGCGCTTGCGGGCCAGCTTCGACCCGACGACGTCGTGGTGGTGGAACGTCACGACCCCGCCCGGCTCGAGCCTGCGGGTGTCGGGCTTGCCGCAGTCGTGCAGCAGCGCGGCGAGCCGGAGGGTCAGGTCGGGCGCCTCTCCCGGGTGCCGCTCGCGCTCGTAGCCGATGGCCTGGTCGAGCACCGTGAGGCTGTGCTCGTAGACGTCCTTGTGGTGGTGGTGCTCGTCGATCTCGAGGCGCATCGCGGCGAGCTCGGGCAGGACGTGGTCGGCGAGGCCCGTGTCGACCATCAGCCGGATGCCGTCGCGGGGCGTGTCGGTGCGGAGCAGCTTGGAGAGCTCGTCGGCCACGCGCTCGACCGAGACGATCGACAGGGTGGAGGCGCGGGCCGAGATCGCCTCGCGCACCTCGTCCGACACGGAGAAGCCGAGCTGCGCGACGAAGCGTGCGGCGCGCATCATGCGCAGCGGGTCGTCGCGGAACGAGTCGACGGCGCTGCCCGGCGTCGCCAGACGACGGGCCAGCAGGTCCTCCACGCCGCCCGACGGGTCGACGAGCACCCGCTCGGGCAGCCGCAGCGCCATCGCGTTGACGGTGAAGTCGCGCCGCACGAGGTCGCCCTCGAGGGTGTCGCCGAACTCGACGACGGGCTTGCGGGTCTCGCCGTCGTAGACGTCGCTGCGGTACGTCGTGATCTCGACGACCTCGCCGTCGACGCGGGCGGCGATGGTGCCGAACTGGCGACCGACGTCCCAGTGCGCCTCGGCGAGGGGCACGACGATCTCGAGGATCTCGTCGGGGGAGGCGTCGGTGGTGAAGTCGAGGTCGTTGACCCGACGGCCGAGGAACGCGTCGCGGACGGGGCCGCCGACGAGGGCGAGCTCGTGGCCGGCCGCGGCGAACGCGGCGGCGAGCTTCTCGATGCGGGGAGCGGCGGCCAGTCGGTCCA
This sequence comes from Frigoribacterium sp. PhB116, assembly GCF_004364285.1. Classification (GTDB taxonomy): domain Bacteria; phylum Actinomycetota; class Actinomycetes; order Actinomycetales; family Microbacteriaceae; genus Frigoribacterium. The sequence goes on from NZ_SOBE01000005.1 coordinate 10,118, forward strand.
GTCGCTCGACTGCGGAGGCGACGGTGTCCATGACCGACCACTTTGCCACAGTGCGCCCGGCGCACCGGGCGGCGGGCGCCTCCTCCCCAGGGCTGAGGCCGTCCGTCGTCGGTCGCGTCTCGGGGCGCCCACCGCGACCGCATGGTCTCGATTGCCTAGACTCGGCATGCTCGTCGGCCGTCCCGCGCCGGCCGCACCCTGCCTATGAGACGACTCCACGCCCTGCTCGCCGCGCTGACGGCGGTGTTCGTCGTGGTCGTCGGGCTCGGCCTCGGGTCGTCGGGCGCGTCGCCCGCCCGCGCGGCCGCCGCCGCCTCGAGTGCTCCCGACGACGCCGTCACGCTCTCCCTGGCGCCCGCCGAGTCGGGCGTGCTCGTGCCGGACCGCGACCTCGTGCTCGACGTCGTCGTCACGAACGCGACCGAGGACGACCTGGCGGCCTCCGTCGCCCGCCTCTACCTCGACCGGCAAGCCTTCGTCACCCGCGCCAAGCTCGCCGGCTGGCTCTCGCCCGCCTCGACGAGCGGGAGCGACTACCTCGGCACCTCCCTGACGCGCGTCGACGTGCCCGCGGTCCCGTCGGGGCAGTCGCGCACCGTCGGCTCCGTGACCGTGCCGGCCGCGACCGTCGCGCTCGGCGGCTACGGCTGGGGCGCGCGGGCGCTCGGGGCACGGCTGGTCGACGACGACGGGGCCCAGCTCGCCCAGGCGCGCAGCAGCGTCGCCTGGTTCCCGGCCGAGAGCTTCCAGGCGACGAAGGTCGCCGTCGCGGTGCCGATCACGACGCCCGAGACCGAGAACGGGGTGCTGGACGCGAGCGCCCTCTCGGCGTACACCTCGATCGACGGCACCCTGACGCGGCAGCTGAGGGCCGTGCAGGGCACGCAGGCCGCGGTGGCCGTCGACCCCATGATCATCGCCTCCGTCCGGCTGCTCGGCACCTCGGCACCGCCCTCCGCCCTCGACTGGCTCGACCAGCTGCAGCGGTCGGGCCTCGAGATGTTCCCGCTCGCGTACGCCGACGCCGACGTCGCAGGCCTGAGCCAAGGAGGCGCGACGCCGATCCCGACGCCCGTCTCGTTCGACGCCCTGATCGACCCGACGCTGTTCGCCGAGCCGACGCCGAGCGGCACGCCCGAGCCGTCGTCGAGCGGCACGTCCGACCCCTCGGCCGTCGAGCCGCCCGCCGACGGCGGCGCCGACGGCACCGACGGCACCGGAGGCACCGGAACCGGCACCGGAGGCAGCGGCACCGGCCAGGCGGACGACCCCTCGGCCGCGCCGCCCCTGCCCACCACCGAGTCGCTGCTGAGCTGGCCCTGGTCGACCACCGGCGTCGCGTGGCCCGAGGCCGACACGGTCGTCGCCGCCGACCTCGACGTCCTGGCCGCCAGCGGGTACACCTCGACGATCCTGTCGAGCTCGAACGTCGAGGTCTCGACCGGGGCGACCGAGAACGCGGCGACGCAGCTCGGGGCCACGGCGGGGCTCGTCTCGGACGACACGCTCTCGACGCTCCTCTCGGACGCGGCCGGCGCCTCCGACGACGCGGCCTGGGCCACGGCGATGGCCGAGCTCTCCGCCAGCGTCGCCACCGTCGCCCGCGAGCGGCCGAGCGACGCCCGTACGCTCCTCGCCACGCTCGTCCGCGGATGGTCGCCCGACAGCGCCTACCTGACACGGACGCTCGCAGCGCTGCGCGACCTCCCGTGGTCCGCCCCGAGCACCCTGCAGGAGGCGGTGGCCAGCGCCCCGACCGCCGCCACGGTCGTCGACGAGCCCGAGGACGACGCGCGCGCTGCGCTGATGCGCACCCTCGCGACGGCCGACCGCCGCGTCTCCGACTTCTCCACCGCGCTGGCCCAGCCCCAGACCGTCACGGGTCCCGCGCGCCTCCGGACGCTCGCCCTCGCCTCGCACGCCTGGCGAGACAACCCCGACGGCCTCGCCGCGGAGGTCGAGGCGGCCGACGCGGAGTCCGCCGCCACGTCGGGGCTCGTCTCGATCGTGCAGGGCAGCGACCTCTCCATCCTCGGCGACCGCACCTCCCTGCCGCTCTACGTGCAGAACTCGACCTCGTCGGCGGCGACCGTGTACCTGATGGTGCAGCCGTCGAACTCGCTGCTCTCGGTCGAGCAGAACCGCATCGAGGTGACCGTCGCCTCCGACTCGCAGGCCCGTGTCCGCGTCCCGGTGCAGTCCGTCGCCAACGGGACCGTCGACGTGTCGCTCAGCCTCGTCAGCGCGACCGGGGTCGCCATCTCGACGCCGTCCACCGTGTCCATCTCGGTGCAGGCCGGCTGGGAGACCGCGATCACGTGGGTGTTCGCCGTCGGGTTCCTGGTGCTGTTCGGCGGCGGGATCTACCGGACGTTCCGCAAGCGGCGTCTCGCTCGCGAGGAGGCGGCGGCAGGGACGTCCGCCGGTGGCGCCGGTGCCGCCGGCAGCGACACCACCGAGACCGGTGTCCGACCTGACACCACCGAGACGGGTGTCAGCTCGTGAGCGCACAGCAGGCTGGCCTCGGCCGCGCGAGCGTGTTGCTCGCCTCGGGCACGATGGTGTCCCGGGTGCTCGGCTTCGTCAAGACCGCCGTGCTCGCCGCGGCGATCGGCCAGTCGGCCAGCCGGGCGGCCGACTCGTTCGCCCTCGCGAACCAGCTGCCGAACAACATCTACGCCCTCATCGCGGGCGGCCTGCTGAGCGCGGTGCTCGTGCCGCAGATCGTGCGTGCCGCCACCCAGGACGACGACGGCGGCCAGCGCTTCATCAACAAGATCGTGACGCTGGGCACCATCGTCTTCGCGGCGGTCGGCCTCGTCGGCACGCTGCTCGCGCCCCTGCTCGTGCGCATCTACGCCCAACAGGCGGGGTCCACCGGTCAAGGTGGTTACACCTCCGACGCGATCGCCCTCGCCACGGCGTTCGCCTACTGGTGCCTGCCCCAGATCTTCTTCTACGCGATGTACTCGCTGCTCAGCGAGGTGCTCAACGCCCGCCAGGTCTTCGGGCCGTTCACCTGGGCCCCGGTCATCAACAACGTCGTCGCCATCGCCGGCCTGGTCGTCTTCATGGTGCTCTTCGGCGGCTCGGCCGAGAACTCGGTCGTCGACGTCTGGACCCCCGGCCGCATCACCGTGCTCGCCGGCACGGCGAGCCTCGGCGTCCTGGCGCAGGCGGGCTTCCTGCTGCTCTTCTGGCGACGTGCGGGGCTGTCTTTCCGTCCCGACTTCCGCTGGCGCGGAGTCGGCCTCGGGGCGACCGGCAAGGCCGCCGGCTGGCTCTTCGGCATGGTGCTCGTGACCCAGCTCGCCGGCCTCGTGCAGAGCCGCGTCGCGTCCGAGGGCAGCGGCACGGGCGCCTCGAACGCCGTGCTCGCCAACTCGTGGCTGCTCTTCATGCTGCCCCACGGCATCGTCGCCGTCTCGATCGCGACCGCCTACTTCACGCGCATGAGCGGGCACGCCTCCCGCGGCGACCTGCGCGCGGTGCGCACCGACCTGTCGCAGTCGCTCCGCACCATCGGCATGTTCATGGTCTTCGCGACGGTGGCCATGTGCGTCGTGGCCTACCCGTTCGCGAGCTTCTTCGAGAGCACCTTCACCGGGGCGAGCCAGATGGCGCAGGTCATCCTCGGCTTCATGCCCGGGCTCGTGCTCTTCAGCGTCCTGTTCGTCGTGCAGCGCGTCTTCTTCGCCCTGCACGACCAGCGCACGCCGTTCTTCATGCAGATCGTCCAGTCGGGCATCTTCGTCGTCGGCACGCTGATCTCGTCGGCGGTCGTCCCCGACGAGCTCATCGCCGTCGCCATCGCGATCACCACCTCGGTCGCCGGCTCGGCCCAGACGATCGTCGCCCTCGTGCTCGTGAAGCGCCGGCTCGGCGGCATCGACGGTCGGTGGGTGCTGCGCCGTTACCTGCAGTTCGCCTTCTTCTCGCTGGTCGCCGGTGCCGTCGGGCTCGTCGTCGTGACCGCATCGGGTGGTTTCACCCCCGACGGATTCGCCCACTCGGGCCGCATCGCCGGCATCCTGACCGTCGTCGTCGCCGGGCTCGTCATGGCGGTGGTGTACCTCGGCCTCCTCGCGCTGATCCGCCTGCCCGAGCTGACCGACCTGACCGCCCCCGTGATCCGCCGGGTGCGCCCGCTGGCGGCGCGCCTCCTTCGTCGCTGACCCGGCTCCCGACACGGTCGCGCACGCGGTGGCCGACACGGTCGCGCACCCGGTGGCTGACACGGTCGCCGAGCCGGTCGCCGACCGGCTCGCAGGCCGGTCGCTGAGCGCCGTCTGCGAGCCCCGGGCCGACGGAATGCCCCGACCCTAGGATGTGTTGCACCAGACGGTCGAGCGAGGGCGAGACGGGCAGACCGCCCGCAGTCCCTCTCCCGTCATCCACGAACGTCACTGAGGAAGGTGCCATGCGCCAGATCATCATCATCGGCTCCGGACCCGCCGGCTACACGGCGGGCATCTACGCGGCGCGCGCCGGTCTCGAGCCGCTGATCGTGGCGAGCTCGGTCGAGGCGGGCGGCGAGCTCATGAAGACCACCGAGGTCGAGAACTTCCCCGGCTTCCCCGACGGCATCCAGGGCCCCGAGCTCATGTTCAAGCTGCAGGAGCAGGCGGAGAAGTTCGGCGCCGAGGTCCTGCTCGACGACGTCACCAGCGTGGACCTGACGGGCGACGTCAAGAAGGTCACGCTCGGCAGCGGCACCGTCGAGGAGGCGCTGACCGTGATCTTCGCGACCGGCAGCGCGTACCGCAAGCTCGGCCTGCCCGACGAGGAGCGCCTCAGCGGCCGCGGCGTCAGCTGGTGCGCGACCTGCGACGGCTTCTTCTTCAAGCAGAAGGAGATCGCGGTCGTGGGAGGCGGCGACTCGGCCATGGAGGAGGCGACGTTCCTGACGCGCTTCGCCTCGAAGGTCTACGTCATCCACCGCTCCGAGACGCTGCGCGCCTCGAAGATCATGCAGGACCGCGCGCAGGGCAACGACAAGATCGAGTTCCTGTTCAACAAGCAGGTCACGGCGATCCTCGGCGACGAGAAGGCCACGGGCGTGCAGCTGACCGACACGGTCGACGGCAGCACGAGCGACCTCGACCTCGACGGACTCTTCATCGCCATCGGCAACGACCCCCGCGTGCACCTCGTGCACGGCCAGGTCGACCTCACCTCGAGCGGCACCATCGCCGTCGAGGGCCGCAGCTCGAGGACCAACCTCCGCGGCGTCTTCGCGGCGGGCGACGTCGTCGACGACACCTACCGCCAGGCGGCCACCGCGGCCGGCTCCGGAGTCGTCGCCGCGCTCGACGCCGAGCACTTCCTGGCGAGCCTCGACCAGACCTTTCTAGCCGAGCACACCGAGGGCGCCGCCGAGGGCATCGACACCGCCGAGTCGGTCGCCCCGGAGCCCGTCTCAGCCTGACCTTCGACCGCGCGTCGACGACGTCGGCCCGCACGCACGAACACACGAACCCCCGACGAAAGGAACCACCATGAGCAGCGCCAAGGCAGTCACCGACGCCTCCTTCGAGGCCGACGTCCTCAAGTCCGACAAGACGATCCTGGTCGATTTCTGGGCCGAGTGGTGCGGCCCGTGCCGCGCGGTCTCGCCGATCCTCGACCAGATCGCGGCCGAGAACGCCGACAAGATCGAGATCGTCAAGCTCAACGTCGACGACAACCCGCAGACCGCCATGCAGTACCAGATCACGTCGATCCCGGCGATGAAGGTCTACAAGGGCGGCCAGGTCGTCAAGACCGTCATCGGCGCCAAGCCGAAGCCGGCCCTCGAGGCCGACCTGGCGGAGTTCCTCGCGTAGGTCGACCCCGCGTCGACGCACCTCCCGAGAGCCCGCCCAGCACCCGCTGGGCGGGCTCTCGCCGTCTCCGGGCCGCTCCGGGCATATCCTGAACCGCACCACCTCTGACCGACAGGGACGCACATGACCGACAAGGGCACCAACCTCGACCCGTGGTACGACTCGTACGCCGACCGCACGGCCGGCCTGAGCGCCTCCGAGGTCCGAGCCCTCTTCGCCGTCGCCAGCCGACCCGAGGTCGTCTCCCTGGCCGGTGGCATGCCGTTCGTCTCCGCCCTGCCGCGCGAGCTCGTGACCGGGGCGATCGACCGCGTGATGTCGCAGAACGGCGGGGCGATGGCCCTGCAGTACGGCTCCGGGCAGGGCACCCCGGCCATCCGCGAGCACATCATGCAGATCATGGCGATGGAGGGCATCCGGGGCAGCGCCGACGACGTCGTCGTGACCACGGGCTCCCAGCAAGCCCTCGACCTGGTGACCCGGCTGTTCGTCAACCCGGGCGACGTCGTGCTGGCCGAGTCGCCCAGCTACGTGGGCGCCCTGGGCGTCTTCAAGGCCTACCAGGCCGATGTCTCGCACGTCGCGACCGACGCCGAGGGCCTCGTGCCGGAGGCGCTGCGAGAGACGATCGCGCGGGTCAGGTCCGAGGGCCGCACCATCAAGTTCCTCTACACGATCCCCAACTTCCACAACCCGGCCGGCGTGACGCTGACCTGGGCTCGCCGGCTCGAGATCCTCGAGATCTGCCGCGACGCCGGCATCCTCGTCCTCGAGGACAACCCGTACGGCCTCCTGTACTTCGATCAGCCGGCCCCCCAGGCCATGCGCTCGGTCGACGACGAGGGCGTCATCTACCTCGGCTCGTTCTCCAAGACGCTCGCGCCCGGCTTCCGCGTCGGCTGGGCCCTCGCCCCGCACGCCATCCGCGAGAAGCTCATCCTCGCCAACGAGTCCGCGACGCTCTCGCCGAACTCGTTCGGCCAGTTCGTCATCACCGAGTACCTCGACCAGGCCGACTGGCGCGGTCAGATCGAGTCGTTCCGCGGCCTCTACCGCGAGCGTCGGGACGCCATGATCTCGGCGCTGGGGGAGTACCTCCCGTCGCTCAGCTGGACCGTGCCCGACGGCGGCTTCTTCGTCTGGGTCACCCTGCCCGACGAGCTCGATTCGAAGGCGATGCTGCCCCGCGCCGTCAAGGAGCTGGTCGCGTACACGCCGGGCACGGCGTTCTTCGCCGACGGCGGCGGCCGTCAGAACATCCGGCTGTCGTTCTGCTACCCGACGCCTGAGTCGATCCGGGCCGGCATCGCCCGGCTCGCGACCGTGGTCAACGGCGAGCTCGACCTGCTCGCGACGTTCTCCGGTGCCCGCCTCGGCTCGCCCCTGACGATGCGCACCGGCGTGTCGACACCGCCGCCGAACACCAACTGATCAGCACTTAAGCAGAAACGCCGCCACGGGACGACCACGTGGCCGATCCACGAGAGAGAGCCCGATGACACAGAGCGCCGTCAAGAAGGTCACCGTGCTTGCCGGGGGCATCTCCCACGAGCGGGACGTCTCGCTGAGGTCGGGGAGGCGCGTGGTCGACAGCCTCGTCGCGAACGGCATCGAGGTCGACCTGCGCGATCCCGACGCCTCCCTGCTCGGACACCTGACCACCACCCGACCCGACGTCATCTGGCCCGCCCTGCACGGCGCCAGCGGCGAGGACGGCGCCCTCCGTGGTCTGCTCGAGGCGCTGGACATCCCCTTCGTCGGCAGCAGCTCGGCGGCGGCGCGGCTCGCGTGGGACAAGCCGACCGCGAAGGAGCTCGCGCACCGCGCCGGGGTCCGGACGCCCCGGGGCATCACCCTCTCGCACGACTCCTTCCGTGAGCTCGGCGCGGCCGGGGTACTCGCCGCCATCTCGGAAGAGCACCCGGTCCCCGTCGTCGTGAAGCCAGCCCGGGGCGGCTCGGCGCAGGGCGTCACCGTCGTCGAATCCGCTGATCAGCTGCCCCGAGCGATGGTGGACGCCTACACGTACTGCGACGACGTGATCGTCGAGCAGAAGATCACCGGCACCGAGATCGCGGTCGGCGTCATCGACACGGGCGACGGCCCCTCCGCCCTGCCGGCCGTCGAGATCGTCCCTCGCAACGGCGTCTACGGCTTCGAGGCCCGGTACAACGCGGGCGAGACGACGTTCTTCACCCCGGCCCGCCTCGATGCCCGGGCGCAGGAGGCGGCGGCCCAGACCGCCGTGACCGTGCACCGGGCTCTCGGCCTCCGCCACCTCTCCCGGGTCGACCTGATCGTCGATGCGGCGGGCACCCCGTGGTTCCTCGAGGTGAACGTCCTGCCCGGCCTGACTGAGACCTCGCTCGTCCCCATGGCCCTCGATGCCGCTGGCTTCGAGCTCGGTCTGGTCTACGCCGCTCTCGCCGAGAAGGCCGTCCTCGACCACGCGTGACACTGTTTCACGTGAAACGCCCGCCCTCTCGTTCGAGAGGGCGGGCGTTTCGCGCGGAACGCAAGTGGCGGAACTGGCCGCTGCGAGATAGGCCGACACGCGATTGCCTGCCGTCACGGGCGCACAGAACTGCAGATGAGATGCAGGGTCCGCCCGACCGACGGGGCCCGAGATTACCAATGACGAGATGCTCGTCCTTGTCGTTCGGACGGGGCGGGCGCCTGCCGTGCACTCGGGCGATCCACCGGGCCGCGAGCCATCGGCCATCCCGCGCCTGCCCCCTCTGTCCAGAGAAGAACGTTTCACGTGAAACAGCGACCACCCGGTGGATTGAGCCTGCGTCCGGAGCGAAACGCCCGCCTCGTCCGGAGAGAGAGCGGGCGTTTCACGTGAAACAAACCGTGACCGAGTCGACTAGGCCGCCAGGGCTACTGGGAGAACGGATCCTGCCCCAGCGCAGCGAGGATCCGGTTGAGATCCTGCATCGAGGCGAAGTCGATGGCGATCGAGCCCTTCCTGGCCCCCATCTTGACCTTCACCTTGGTCTCGAGCCGATCCCCGAGGTTCTCGGCGACCTCGTCGAGATGAGCCTGGTGACGCCCGACAGCAGCCCGGGTCGTGCGGGGCTTGATGCTCGTGCCCGCGGCCGCGGCCTCGGCGGCACGCACCGACAGGTCCTCGTTGACGATCTTGTCGGCTAGTCGTTCCATCAGGAGCGAGTCACCGGTCGACAGGATGGCCCGGGCATGGCCCGCCGACAAGACGCCCGACGCCACTCGCCGCTGCACGCTCGCAGGGAGGCGGAGGAGGCGAAGGGTGTTCGAGATCTGTGGCCGGCTGCGGCCGATGCGGCTCGACAGCTCCTCCTGCGTGATGCCGAAGTCTGCGAGGAGTTGCTGATAGGCGGATGCTTCTTCAAGCGGGTTCAGCTCCGCTCGGTGCAGGTTCTCGAGCAGGGCGTCGCGGAGCATCGACTCGTCGGCGGTCTCCTTGACGATCGCGGGGATCGTCGCCAGGCCCAGCTGCTTCGTGGCCCGCAGACGTCTCTCGCCCATGACGAGCTCGTACTGCGCAGCCGCGGCGGCACCCTTGGCGGAGGCGTCGCGGGGGAGGGGGCGCACCACGATGGGCTGGAGGACACCGACCTCGCGGATGCTGGTGACCAGCTCAGCCAGCTCCTCCTCGCGGAACTCCGCACGGGGCTGCTGCGCGTTGGGCACGACGTCGAGCGGGTTGAGGTTGGCGAGCCGAGCGCCTGGCACCGCCACCAGCTCGTCAGCAGTCTGCTGTCCGGTCGGGAAGAAGACGTCGACGGGCCTGTCCTGGCCTTCTTCTGCCACGGGGATGAGGGCGCCGATGCCGCGCCCGAGACCCGTTCTCTTGGTTGCCACTACTGGGGTGCTCCTCGTCGTGCTAGTTCTGCTGCGGCCTCGAGGTACGAGATCGAGCCGGGTGAGTTCGTGTCGTAGCTGATGACCGTCTGACCATAGCCGGGCGCCTCGCTGATGCGGACGGACCTAGGGATGAGAGTGTCCAGCGCCTCGGCCGGGAAGTGCTCGCGCACGTCCGCGACGACCTGTCTCGCCAGGTTCGTGCGCCCGTCGTACATGGTCAACAGGATGCTCGAGACCTGGAGGGTCGGGTTGAGGTGCTTCTCGATCAACTGGATGTTGCGGAGCAACTGGCTGAGCCCCTCCAGTGCGTAGTACTCGCACTGGATCGGGATGAGCACCTCGCCGGCCGCGACGAACGCGTTGATGGTCAGCAGTCCGAGCGAAGGCGGGCAGTCGATGAAGACGTAGTCGAACCGCTCGCCCGCCGCCTCCGTGGCCGACAGGTAAGCGTCGAGCTGAGTACGGAGCCTCTGCTCACGGGCCACGAGCGACACGAGCTCGATCTCGGCCCCCGCCAGGTGGATGGTCGCGGGCACGCAGTACAGGTCGGGGAACTCAGGACTCTGCTGCACGACGTCGGAGATGTCACCCTCGTTCACGATCACGTCGTAGACACTGGGAGTCTCCGCACGGTGCTCCACCCCGAGTGCGGTCGACGCGTTCCCCTGCGGGTCGAGGTCGATCACGAGCACGCGAGCGCCGCTCCGAGCGAGGGCGGCAGCCAGGTTGACCGTCGTCGTCGTCTTGCCCACCCCGCCCTTCTGGTTCGAGACGGTCAGGATGCGTGTCTTGGCCGGCGCGGGGAGCGGGTCCTTCGACAATGCTTCGCGCCGACGGCGGAGATCAGCGAGCTCGCGCGCCAGAGGAGTGCTGTCGTCGTACTCCGTGGATGAACTCACCGGGGATCTCCGCATCGCTGTGTTTCACGTGAAACGGCCTCGCGCACGGTCATGATCGACGATGATCATGACTGCTGAGCCGAGCCTCCACTCTATCTCGCCGGGTCGTGCTGACAGGCATCGGAGCTCCCCAATCGTGCCCACGTTTCACGTGAAACGAGAGGCGAGTGCTGGCGCGGGATGTGCGAGACGAGCGCGAGACATGCTTGTGCACAGGCTCGCCAACATGTGCATAACTATGTCGCACGCGCGTCGAACTAGCCGCTGGCAGGTCGTCCCGCCCCCATGACGAGCCATGCCGGACGAGCGCTCGTGCTCCGGACCCGAGAACGCCGAGATCAACGCAATTTCAGCGGAAGCCGGTAAATACCCTGATCAAAGGCAGTGTGCAACTAGATCGACGGGCAGGCCGCTGTCAGACCACGATCAGCGACGTGCCGGGCGGTGGATCACCCGCGGCGCCCAGATCGCTTCCTGTGGAGCCGGCCGGCGCCTCCTCGGCCCTCGTCAGTCGAGGGTGGCTCGGAACACCCGGGTCGTCTCTGCAGGGTCGACGACCCCGACGCCGAGCTCGAGCACCTCGACGTCCACCAGGTGCGTCCGGGCGATGACCTTGCGGGCCGCCTCGACCTCCTGATCGACGCGCGCGCCCTTCATCAAGATCAGCTCGCCACCGGTCTTGACGAGTCGGGCCGTCAGCGGGATCAGCTTGGCCAGCGCCGACACGGCACGCGCGGTCGCCTGGTCGAGCCAGGCGTCGAGCTCGACGTCCTCCGCGCGAGCCCGGACCACCTCGACGTTGGTCAGGCCGAGACGCTCGGCCTCGGCGGAGAGCCAGTCGGTCCGTCGCTCCATCGGCTCGATGAGCAGGAGGGTCGTGTCCGGGCGCGCGGCTGCCAGCACCAAGCCGGGCAGGCCGGCGCCGGAGCCGATGTCTCCCACACGCGCACCCGATCGGAGGAGCGGCGCGACCAGCCCCGAGTTGACCACGTGACGTGTCCACAAGCGGGGGAGCTCGAGGGGTCCGATCAGCCCGAGCTCCTCGCCGTGCTGGGCGAGGTCGGCGGTGAACTGTCGGACGACCTCGAGGCGGTCGCCGAAGATCTCCCGCGCGACGGCGGGCTCGGCCTCGAGGAGGCCCGCCTGGTCGGTGCTCACGATCGCGTCAGCCGCGCTTGATGACGGTGTGCCGGTCGCGGCCCTCGCCCTCGGACTCCGAGACGAAGCCGCGGGCGGCGACGATGTCGTGCACCAGCTTGCGCTCGTACGACGACATGGGCGGCAGGGACGCCGCCTCCGCGCCTTCCTCGAGACGCTCGACGGCCCGGTCGACCATGGCCCCGAGCTCGGCCTCGCGGGTCTGCCGCGACCCGCCGATGTCGAGGATGAGACGGGAGAACTCACCGGTCTTCGTCTGCACGGCGATGCGGGTCAGCTCCTGGAGGGCCGTGACCGTGTCGGGCTTCGACAGCGTCCGCAGCGACCCCTCACCGGAGGCGTCGACCGAGATGTACGATCGGCCGCCGCGGACCTCGATGTCGATGTCGCCGTCGAAGTCGCAGATGTCGAGGAGCTCCTCGATGTAGTCGGCGGCGATCTCGCCCTCGTCGATGACGGACGCGGCGTCGGCCGCGTCGGCCGCGCCGGAGGTGCGCTGCCGGTCGTCCGTGACCGTCGCCTCCTCGGCTGCCGCCGCGGTGCCCTCGGGCAGGTCGGCGCCGGTGGTGTCGATGTCGGCAGTGTCGTTGTCGGTCATGCTCGTCGCCTCTTCCGGGTAGATCGGTCACACGTCGCCGGCATCGCCTGCCGGACGTGCTCCCCCCGCACGAGGCAGGGGGAGCACGGCGCTGCTTACTTCTTGGCGCCGTTCTGCTTCTTCGCGCGGTTCTTGCCGACGGGCTGCGCGCGCTGCGTCGCCTTCGGCACGGCGGGGGCGGACTCGATCTCGGTGACGGTGATGTCGCCGAGCCCGAGGCCCTTGCGCTGGGCCTTCTTCGCGAGACGTTCCTCCCGGGCGAGGGCCGCCTCGCTGCCGGGGGTGGGCATGTTCCGGATGACGATGAACTGCTGCGCCATCGTCCAGATGTTCGAGGTCAGCCAGTAGAACATGACGCCGAGGGGGAACGAGAGGCCCGAGAAGACGAACACGAGGGGGAGGAAGTAGAGCAGCATCCGCTGCTGCTTGAACATCGGGCTCGCCTTGGTCTCGGGCGACATGTTCTTCGAGACGATCTGCAGCTGCGTGATGAACTGCGACGCGGTCATGACGACGACCATGATGCCGGCCATCAGCCGGACCTCCCAGGTCGTGGCGCCGAGGAAGGTCTCCTTGAGCGGTGCGCCGAAGAGCGAGGACTCGCCGAACGAGGTGGAGAGCGCCTGGCTGAGGAGGCCGATGCCGACCTTGTCCTGCTGGGCGTTGTGCAGCACCGTGTAGAGGCTGAAGAAGATCGGCATCTGGATGAGGAGCGGCAGGCAGGAGCTGAGCGGGTTCGTGCCCGTGTCCTTGTAGAGCGCCATGGTCTCGCGCGACATCGCCTCGCGGCTGAACTGGTCGCGCTTGCCCTTGTACTTGTCCTGGATCTTCTTGAGCCGGGGAGCGATCTCCATCATGCGTCGCTGGCTCTTGATCTGGCGGACGAAGATCGGGATGAGGGCAGCTCGGACGACGAGCACGAGGCCGACGATCGACAGGACCCAGGTGCTGCCGGCGGCCGTGTCCATGCCGAGCGCGGTGAGCACGTTGTGGAAGCCCACGAGGATCGCCTCGACGACCCACCTGAGGGGCCAGAGGATGGTTCCGATGAAGTCCATGGTGTTCGGGTCAGCCCTTTCCGTGGCTCTGGACGATGAGACGGGGCACGCCGCTCGGGGCGGACGCGACCACGTCGGATCGAGGGACCACGAAGCCGAAGGCCGTGGTGGTGTACTTCTGTCGCCGGGGCGGGGTCACGTCGTCGATGCCGCCGGCAGCCCAGGGGTTGCAGCGTCCGATCCGCCATGCGCCCATCGCCGAGCCCCGCACGACGCCGTGCTGCTGGATGGCCTCGAGCGCGTACCGCGAGCAGGACGGGTGGTACCGGCAGACCTCGCCGTAGAGGGGAGAGACGACGGCCCGGTAGGCGCGGAGCAGCACGACGCACACGTTGCGCGGCAGCAACGTCACGAACTGCACCGCTTGCTTCACTGTCCCACGACCTTGTCGACGACCCCCGAGATATCCCTGAGCAGGGTAGACCACGGAACGTCCAGGCTGCCTGGCAGTGCCCGGACGACCACGTCGGTGCCCGGCGGCACCCCCGGGAGGATGTCGTGGCACACGTGCTTGAGCCTCCGACGGACGGTGTTGCGCGCCACGGCGTTGCCGACCGTCTTGGCCACGATGAAGCCGAACCGGACCAGGTCGTCGTCTCGACGACGCACGTAGACGACCGAGTGCGCCGTGCCCGACTTGCGGCCACGGCGCACTGTGTTGCGGTAGTCGTCTGCGCGGACGATCCGGTTGGCCCGGGCCAACACGGAGGCTGCTACGCGGAGAGCTCGGTGCGGCCCTTGCCGCGGCGGTGCGCCAGGATGGCGCGGCCGGCACGGGTGCGCATGCGGGCACGGAAACCGTGCTTCTTGGCGCGGCGGCGGTTGTTCGGCTGGAACGTTCTCTTGCTCATGGTGTTCTCTCCAGGGGGATGCGGACCTGGCCTGGTGCCGTGATCCGAGAAGTCTTCGTCAGCCGAGTCGGCTGGGATTCAACTGATTAAAAGTACGCGGCTTCTGTCCTGCGGTCAAACGACAGCCCTCCCCGGAGTTCTCCACAGTGTTGACAACCTCGGTTGCGGAGGGTGCGGCCCGACGAACTAAAGTGGGCACCTCCCGCTCCGCATCCGCGTAGTTCTGGGGAAGTAGCAGTGTTCCTGGCTCTGACGTCGCTCGTCGGCCAGTGGAGAAACCTGTGCATAAGTAGGTAGGAAGAGCCCCGTGGCGAACACCGTCGATCCGGTCCAGGACCTCTGGCGATCCGTGCTCGCGACCCTCACGACCGACGATCGCATCACCCCTCAGCTGCACGGCTTCATCAGCCTGGTCGAGCCCAAGGGCGTGCTGGGCGGCACGCTCTACCTCGAGGTGCCCAACGACCTGACCCGCGGCATGCTCGAGCAGCGCATCCGCACCCCGCTGCTCGAGTCGATCGCCGCGCTCGGCGACACCTCGGTCGCGAGCTTCGCCATCACCGTCAACCCCGACATCACGCCCGACACCCTCACCCAGCAGCCCGAGGAATCGGAGCCGGCCCACTACATCGAGGCCCCGTTCGTGCCGGCGCCTGTCGAGTCGCCGTCGACCGGCAAGCGCAACGACTCGCGGCTGAACCCCAAGTACAGCTTCGACAACTTCGTGATCGGCGCCTCGAACCGGTTCGCCCACGCCGCGGCGGTGGCCGTCGCCGAGGCGCCGGCCAAGGCGTACAACCCCCTCTTCATCTACGGCTCGTCCGGGCTGGGCAAGACGCACCTCCTCCACGCCATCGGCCACTACGCCGAGACGATGTACCCGGGCATCCGGGTCCGCTACGTGAGCAGCGAGGAGTTCACGAACGACTTCATCAACTCGATCGCCAACAACCGCTCGAACCTGTTCCAGCAGCGGTACCGCGAGATCGACATCCTCCTGATCGACGACATCCAGTTCCTGCAGGGAAAGGACTCGACGCAGGAGGCCTTCTTCCACACCTTCAACACCCTGCACGACCACGACAAGCAGCTCGTGATCACGAGCGACCTGCCGCCCAAGCACCTGACGGGCTTCGAGGACAGGATGCGCTCGCGCTTCGAGTGGGGCCTGATCACCGACGTGCAGGCGCCCGACCTCGAGACCCGCATCGCGATCCTCCGCAAGAAGGCGCAGAGCGAGAAGCTGCAGGTCCGAGACGAGGTGCTCGAGTTCATCGCCACGAAGGTGTCGAGCAACATCCGCGAGCTCGAGGGCACGCTCATCCGGGTCACGGCGTTCGCCAGCCTGAACCGCACCGCGGTCGACATGGCCCTCGTGCAGACCGTCCTGAAGGACCTGATCACCCTCGACGAGGACAACATCGTCGCGCCGGTCGACATCATCAACCACACCGCCGACTACTTCAAGCTCTCGGTCGACGACCTCTACGGGTCGTCCCGCTCGCAGGCGATCGCCACGGCTCGACAGATCGCGATGTACCTCTGCCGAGAGCTGACCAGCCTGTCCCTCCCCAAGATCGGCCAGCTCTTCGGCAACCGAGACCACACCACGGTCATGTACGCGAACAAGAAGATCAGCGAGCTCATGAAGGAACGCCGCTCGATCTACAACCAGGTGACCGAGCTGACGAGCCGCATCAAGCAGGACACCCGCTACAAGTAGGCGAGTCGCGGTGCTGTGCCCGCGCCTCCTCGCCGCGTGCCCTGGACGGGCGTCGACCTCGGGTCGGCGCCCGTTCGTGCGTCCACGAGCCCGCAGGAGGCGGACTGCAGCACCTGGGAACAGCCATCGATCCCACAGTGTGGATAACTTGTGGAAAGACGTGGACAACTACAGCTCAGGTGTTCACGGATCGATCGGGCCTGTGGGAACCGACCTCGGCGAACGGGGAGGACGTCGCCCGATCACCCCGTCGAGTCCACACACCGTGCACAAGTCACAATCGTGTAGTTCCCTCTGGCCTCGGGGTTTTAAACAGGTTATCCACACTGTGCACAACGGTTAAGACTGTTAATCCTGATTACAAGAAATTGTTGGAGAGACAACCTTGTGGACAGCCGGCGGCGGTCCTCGGGCCCGGGACCGCCCGCCTCCTCGCTGTGGCAGTATTGGCGGGCCATCCACGAGCGAGTAGTCGAACAGGGGTCCCCGCGTGAAGTTCCAGGTCAACCGCGACGTCTTCAGCGATGCCGTCTCCTTCGCCGTGAAGCTCCTCCCGCAGCGCACGACCCTGCCGATCCTCAGCGGGGTGCTGATCGAGGCCGACGCCGACGGCCTCACGCTCTCGTCCTTCGACTACGAGGTCTCGGCCCAGACGAGCATCGCGGCCGAAGTCGACGAGCCCGGCACGATCCTCGTCTCGGGGCGCCTCCTCGCCGACATCGCGAACCGCCTGCCCAACGCTCCCGTGACGTTCTCGACCGACGAGAACCGCATCGCCGTGAGCTGCGGCTCCGCCAACTTCTCGCTGCTGAGCATGCCCGTCGAGGAGTACCCGACGCTGCCCACGGTCGGGGAGCGCTCGGGCGTCGTGCCCGGGGACGCCTTCTCGCTGGCCATCTCCCAGGTCGCCGTCGCCGCCTCCCGCGACGACGTGACCCCGGTCATCACCGGCGTGCAGCTCGAGGTCACCGAGAACGCCCTGTCGCTCGTGGCCACAGACCGCTACCGGGTGGCCGTCCGGGGCATCGAGTTCGACCCCGGCACCGCCGCCAGCACCGAGACGACCACGGCGCTCGTCCCGGCCCGCACCCTCCAGGAGGTCGGCAAGACCTTCGGCAGCGCCAGCACCGTGTCCGTGTCGATCACCGGCAGCGACGACCGCGAGCTGATCGCGTTCCAGGCCGGCGACAAGACCGTCACGTCGTTGCTGATCAAGGGCAACTTCCCCCCGGTCAAGCGTCTCTTCCCCGAGACCGTCGAGAACTTCGCGGTGATCAACACCGCCGAGCTCGTCGAGTCCATCCGCCGCGTCTCGCTCGTGCTCGAGCGCGAGGCGGCCCTCAGGTTCACGTTCACGATCGACGGCCTCACCCTCGAGGCGGTCGGCAGCGAACAAGCGCAGGCATCAGAGTCGATCGACGCGTTGTTGACGGGAGAGGACACGGTGGTCTCGTTGAAGCCCCAGTTCCTCCTCGACGGCCTCGGAGCCGTCCACTCCGAGTTCGTGCGGATCTCCTTCACCAAGACGGAGAACCCGAACAAGCCCGGTCCTGTGCTGATCACCAGTCAGTCCTCCAAGGACCAGGCGGGCGCTGACAGCTACCGCTACCTGCTGCAGCCCAACCTCCTCCTGCGCTGACAGCGCGACACGACGGAGGCGCCACGATCGACGCCTCCACAGAACGAAGGATCCTCATGCACATCGGCCTCGTCGGTCTCGGCAAAATGGGCAACAACATGCGCGCTCGCCTGCGCAACGCGGGCATCGAGGTGACCGGCTACGACGCCAACCCCGCCGTCTCCGACGTCGCCGACCTGGGCGCCCTCGCCCAGGCGCTCCCGTCGCCGCGCCTCGTCTGGGTGATGGTCCCCCACGGCCAGATCACCGACGCCGTCATCAAGGACCTCGGCGAGGTCCTCGAGCCGGGCGACCTCGTCATCGACGGCGGCAACTCGAAGTGGCTCGACGACGAGGTCCACGCGACCCTCCTCGACGCCAAGGGCATCCGCTACATGGACGCCGGCGTCTCCGGCGGCGTGTGGGGCCTCGAGAACGGCTACGGCCTGATGGTCGGCGGCGACTCCGCCGACGTCGAGCGCGCGATGCCCGTCTTCGACGCGCTGCGCCCCGAGGGCCCCCGCGAGGAGGGCTTCAGCCACGCGGGCCCCGTCGGCGCCGGCCACTACGCGAAGATGGTCCACAACGGCATCGAGTACGCGATCATGCAGGCCTACGGCGAGGGATATGAACTCCTCGAGGCCAAGGGCCTCGTCGAGGACGTCCCCGCGGTCTTCAAGGCGTGGCAGCGCGGCACGGTCGTCCGTTCCTGGCTGCTCGAGCTCATGGTCCTCGCGCTCGACGCCGACCCCAAGCTCGACGCGCTCTCGGGCTACGTCGACGACAGCGGCGAGGGTCGCTGGACGCTCGAGGAGGGCATCGCCCACGCCGTGCCGATGCCGGCCCTGAGCGCGTCGATCTTCGCGCGCTTCGTGTCGCGCCAGGGCGAGGGCTCGCCCACCATGAAGGCCGTCGCCGCCCTGCGCAACCAGTTCGGCGGCCACGCGGTCAAGAAGGCCTAGTCGCTTCCGGCCCGCGTGCGAGTACTCCATCTGAGCCTGACCGACTTCCGGAACTACGCTTCCGCCGAAGTCGCACTCGCGCGCGGGCCCAACCTCTTCGTCGGCCGCAACGGCCAGGGCAAGACCAACCTGGTCGAGTCGCTCGGCTACCTCGCGACCCTCGGGTCGCACCGCGTCTCGTCCGACGCCGCGATGATCCGACAGGGCACCGACTCGGCGATCGTCCGCGCGCGCCTCGAGTCCGAGGGGCGCGAGCTCCTCGCCGAGGTGCAGATCAACCGCACCGGGGCCAACCGTGCCCAGGTCAACCGCAGCGCGATCAAGCCCCGCGAGCTGCCGCGCTACTTCACGAGCGTCCTGTTCGCTCCCGAGGACCTCGCGCTCGTCAGGGGCGAGCCGTCGGGCCGGCGCCGGTTCCTCGACGAGCTGCTCGTGACCCGGGCGCCCCGGTTCGCCGGGGTCCAGGCGGACTACGACCGGGTGCTCCGGCAGCGGAACACGCTCCTCAAGTCAGCCCGCGCCTCCGGCGTCAAGGCAGGTCAGCTCGGCACCCTCGACATCTGGGACGAGCGCCTCGTAGCTCTGGGCACGGAGATCGTCGTCGCGCGCGAGAGGCTCGTCGCCGATCTCGCCCCCGAGGTGGCTCGGTCGTACGCCGCCGTCGCGGGCGAGGACCACGCGGCACGGCTCTCGACCGTCCTGAGCATCCGCGGCGCGACGGTCGACGACGACGCCCCCGCACCGGAGGCGCCCACCGAGCAGGTAGCGCCGGCCGAGGTCGCCGACGTGTTCCGCGAGGCGCTCGCCCGGGTCCGGCCCAGCGAGCTCGACCGAGGGCTCACCCTCGTCGGGCCGCACCGCGACGACCTCTTCCTCTCGCTCAACGGCCTCCCCGCCCGCGGCTACGCGAGCCACGGCGAGTCCTGGTCGTTCGCCCTCGCCCTGAAGCTCGCGTCGGCGGCGGTCGTCCGCGCCGAGGCGAGCACGGGCGACCCCGTCATCGTGCTCGACGACGTCTTCGCCGAGCTCGACGGGTCCCGCCGCGAGCGTCTGGCCGACGCCGTGGCCGACTACGAGCAGGTGCTCATCACCGCGGCGGTCGAGGAGGACGTGCCCGACCGGCTGGCCGCGCACACCGTGCGCATCTCCGCGGGCACCATCGTCGAGGAGGCAGATACGACAGAGGTCACGGCCGCGACCGTGACCGCGGACACGGCGGCACCAGCCGACGCCGCGGGCGCGACCGCGGACCCGTCGTGAACGCCGACGACGACGACCCGACCCCGCGCCCTGCGGAGGAGGCGCCCTCCTCGACGACGGGACCGCCGCCTCCTGCGCCCCCGGAGCCGCTGCCGGACGACGAGGCGCAGCGCGTCTACCTGAGGTTCCGCCGCGTCTTCGGCGACCCGAACGGACGCTCGCGCGACGGGAGGCGTCGCAAGGCCATCAAGCTCGGCTCGCCGAGCCAGCCCTTCGGCACGGGACGTGAGCCCCGGGGCATCGCAGACGTGCTCGCGAGCGTCACGTCCGAGCTGGGCTGGAAGTCGCCCCTGGCGCAGTCCGACCTCATGGCCGCGTGGCCCGACATGGTCGGCGACGAGCTGTCGGCGCACTCGCACCCGGTGTCCATCGACGACGGCACCCTGACCGTGCAGTGCGACTCGACGGCGTGGGCGACGCAGCTCCGGCTGATGCGCGGGACGGTGACGACGACCATCGTCCAGCGGTACCCCGACGCCGGCATCCAGTCGGTGCGTTTCCTGGCACCCAACGCCCCGTCCTGGAAACGCGGCCCCAGATCGGTCCCAGGGCGTGGCCCTCGCGATACCTACGGCTAGGGAGGGTGAATCGTCCACCCGGCTCGGGAAAATCCCTCTGAGGGCGGAATCTGCCCCGTGGGGGACAGGCCTGCGGTAGACTCACAAGGTCGTCCGCGAGCCGTCCTCAGCGAGGTCGCGGCCGGGCGACGACCCTCGTCCCAGACGCCAGGAGCCCCCGCGAACATGACACCGAACCCCGCCGACGCCCAGCCCGACGACTCCTACGGCGCCAGCGCGATCCAGGTGCTCGAGGGTCTGGAGGCGGTGCGCAAGCGACCGGGCATGTACATCGGCTCGACGGGCCCGCGTGGTCTGCACCACCTGGTCTACGAGATCGTCGACAACTCGGTCGACGAGGCCCTGGCCGGCTGGTGCGACCACATCGAGATCACCATGCGCGAAGACGGCGGCGTCCGCGTCGTCGACAACGGCCGGGGAATCCCCGTCGACGTCCACCCCGTCGAGGGCCGGTCGACCGTCGAGGTCGTCCTCACGGTCCTGCACGCCGGCGGCAAGTTCGGCGGCGGCGGCTACGCGGTCTCCGGCGGCCTGCACGGCGTCGGCAGCTCGGTCGTGAACGCGCTCTCGAGCGAGCTCGACGTCGAGGTCCGTCGACAGGGCAACGTCTACCGCCAGAGCTTCACCGACGGCGTCCCCGTCGCGCCGCTCGCCAAGGGCGAGGAGGACGACACCACCGGCACGACGATCACCTTCTGGCCCAACGCCGAGATCTTCGAGACGGTCGAGTTCGACTACGAGACGCTCCGCACCCGGTTCCAGCAGATGGCGTTCCTCAACAAGGGCCTGCGGATCGAGCTCAGCGACGAGCGCCCGCAGCCCGACGACGCCGAGCCCCGTCACGACGTCTTCCACTACGAGAAGGGCCTGGTCGACTACGTCCAGTACCTGAACGCGGTCAAGAAGGTCGAGACGGTGCACGACGACATCCTCGCCTTCGAGCAGGAGGACACCGAGAAGAAGATCTCGCTCGAGGTCGCGATGCAGTGGAACACCTCGTACCAGGAGAGCGTCCACACCTACGCCAACACGATCAACACCCACGAGGGCGGCACCCACGAAGAGGGCTTCCGGGCGGCCCTCACGACGCTCATCAATCGGTACGCGCGCGAGAAGAACCTGCTCAAGGAGAAGGACGACAACCTCACGGGCGACGACGTCCGCGAGGGCCTGACGGCCGTCATCTCGATCAAGCTCGGCGAGCCGCAGTTCGAGGGCCAGACCAAGACCAAGCTCGGCAACACCGAGGCGAAGTCGTTCGTGCAGAAGGTCACCTTCGACCAGATCACCGACTGGTTCGACCGCAACCCCAAGCAGGCCGCCGAGATCGTCCGCAAGGGCATCCTGGCCGGGCAGGCGCGCATGGCCGCCCGCAAGGCGCGCGAGCAGACGCGGCGCAAGGGCGTGCTCGAGTCGAACGGCATGCCCGGCAAGCTCAAGGACTGCCAGAGCAAAGATCCTTCGCGCAGCGAGATCTTCATCGTCGAGGGCGACTCGGCGGGCGGCTCGGCCGTCCAGGGCCGCAACCCCGAGACGCAGGCGATCCTGCCCCTCCGCGGCAAGATCCTCAACGTCGAGAAGGCGCGGCTCGACCGCGCACTCGGCAACAACGAGGTCCAGGCGATGATCAAGGCGTTCGGCGCCGACATCGGCGAGGACTTCGACCCCGACAAGGCCAGGTACCACAAGATCGTGCTGATGGCCGACGCCGACGTCGACGGCCAGCACATCACGACCCTGCTGCTGACGCTGCTGTTCCGCTACATGCGTCCGCTGATCGACCTCGGCTACGTCTACCTCGCGCAGCCGCCGCTCTACAAGCTCAAGTGGAGCAACGCCGCGCACGAGTACGTCTACAGCGACGCCGAGCGCGACGCCGTCCTCGTCTCGGGCAAGGCCGCCGGCAAGCGGATCCCCAAGGAGAACGCGATCCAGCGCTACAAGGGCCTCGGCGAGATGGACTACAAGGAGCTGTGGGAGACCACCATGGACCCCGACACGCGCACCCTCTTGCAGGTGACCCTGGAGGACGCCGCGGCGGCTGACACGATCTTCGACACGCTCATGGGCGAGAACGTCGAGTCGCGACGCAACTTCATCCAGCAGAACGCGAAAGACGTCCGCTTCCTCGACATCTGACGCGTGCGCCGGCTGAGCCGGAGCACGCCCGCGCCCCGCGGAGGACACCGGGGCAGACCACGACAGACGGAGAATCATGGCCGACGAGCCGAACGACACCCCCGAGGGCACCGACGCCGAGGGCACCACCGCGTTCCCCGCGGCGATCAAGCGCGACAGCATCGAGCAGGTCGACCTGCAGCTCGAGATGCAGCGCTCGTACCTCGACTACGCGATGAGCGTCATCGTCGGCCGTGCGCTGCCCGAGGTGCGCGACGGCCTCAAGCCCGTCCACCGTCGCGTGATCTACGCGATGTACGACGGCGGCTACCGTCCCGACCGCGCGTTCTCGAAGTGCTCGCGCGTCGTCGGCGACGTGATGGGCCAGTTCCACCCGCACGGCGACACGGCGATCTACGACGCGCTCGTCCGGCTGGTCCAGCCGTGGAGCCTCCGCTACCCGCTCGCGCTCGGCCAGGGCAACTTCGGCTCGCCCGGCAACGACGGAGCCGCCGCCCCCCGGTACACCGAGACGAAGATGGCCCCGCTCGCGCTCGAGATGGTCCGCGACATCGACGAGGACACCGTCGACTTCCAGGACAACTATGACGGCCGCACGCAGGAGCCGGCCATCCTGCCGGCACGCTTCCCGAACCTCCTCGTCAACGGCTCGGTCGGCATCGCCGTCGGCATGGCGACGAACATCCCGCCGCACAACCTCCGCGAGGTCGCCGAGGGCGCGCAGTGGTCGCTCGCCCACCCCGAGGCCTCCCGCGAGGAGCTGCTCGAGGCGCTGATGGAGCGCATCAAGGGGCCTGACTTCCCCACCGGCGCGCAGATCCTGGGCGTCCGCGGCATCCAGGACGCCTACCGCACGGGTCGTGGCTCGATCACCATGCGGGCCGTCGTCAACGTCGAGGAGATCCAGGGCCGCACCTGCCTCGTCGTCACCGAGCTGCCCTACCAGGTCAACCCCGACAACCTCGCGATCAAGATCGCCGAGCTCGTCAAGGACGGCCGCATCGGCGGCATCGCCGACATCCGCGACGAGACCTCGGGCCGTACCGGCCAGCGTCTCGTCATCGTCCTGAAGCGCGACGCCGTCGCGAAGGTCGTCCTCAACAACCTGTACAAGCACACGTCCCTCCAGGAGAACTTCGGCGCCAACATGCTGGCCATCGTCGACGGCGTGCCCCGCACGCTGGCGCTCGACGGCTTCATCTCCGCCTGGGTGGCGCACCAGATCGACGTCATCGTCCGGCGCACCCAGTTCCGCCTGCGCAAGGCCGAGGCGGACGCCCACATCCTCCGCGGCTACCTCAAGGCGCTCGACGCCCTCGACGAGGTCATCGCGCTCATCCGCCGCTCGCCCACGGTCGAGGAGGCGCGCGCCGGCCTCATGGACCTGCTGGACGTCGACGAGGTCCAGGCCTCCGCGATCCTCAACCTCCAGCTGCGCCGCCTGGCCGCCCTCGAGCGCCAGAAGATCCAGGACGACGCGGACAAGCTCGAGCGCGAGATCGCCGACTACAAGGACATCCTCGCCAAGCCCGAGCGCCAGCGCACGATCGTCAGCGACGAGCTGCGCGAGATCACCGACAAGTTCGGCGACGACCGGCGCACCGAGATCATGCTCGGCTTCGACGGCGACATGAGCGTCGAGGACCTGATCCCCGAGGAGGAGATGGTCGTCACCATCACCCGCGGCGGCTACGTGAAGCGTACCCGCAGCGACAACTACCGCAGCCAGCACCGCGGCGGCAAGGGCGTCCGCGGTGCGCAGCTGCGGGCCGACGACGTCGTCGACCACTTCTTCGTCACGACGACGCACCACTGGCTGCTCTTCCTCACCGACAAGGGACGCGTCTACCGGGCCAAGACCTACGAGCTGCAGGAGGCGGGACGCGACGCCAAGGGACAGCACGTCGCGAACCTCCTCGCCATGCAGCCGGACGAGTCGATCTCGCAGGTGCTCGACATCCGCGACTACGAGGTCGCCCAGTACCTCGTGCTCGCGACCCGCGACGGCCTCATCAAGAAGACGGCCCTGACCGAGTACGACACGAACCGCACCGGCGGCATCATCGCCATCAACCTCCGCGACGACGACGAGCTCGTCTCGGCGCTGCTCGTCGACGAGAGCGACGACCTGCTGCTCGTCTCGCGCCACGGCATGTCGCTGCGCTTCACGGCCACCAACGACTCGCTGCGCCCGATGGGCCGCTCCACGTCCGGCGTGAAGGGGATGACCTTCCGCGAGGGCGACACGCTGCTCTCCGCCTCCGTGGCCGACGACACGGGCTACGTCTTCGTCGTGACCGAGGGCGGCTACGCCAAGCGCACCGGCGCGGACCAGTACCGCGTGCAGAACCGCGGCGGACTCGGCATCAAGGTCGCCAAGCTCGCCGAGGCCCGGGGCGACCTGGCCGGCGCCCTGATCGTCGGCGACGACGACGAGGTGCTCGTCGTGCTCTCGAGCGGCAAGGTGGTACGTTCTGCCGTGGCCGAGGTACCGGCGAAGGGACGTGACACCATGGGTGTCGTCTTCGCGCGGTTCGCCGCCGACGACCGCATCATCGCACTGGCGCGCAACACCGAGCGCAACCTCGTGGCACCGTCCGACGAGGCCGTCATCGACGCCGTCGGCGACAACGACGCCGTGCCCGCAGTCAGTCCCGGAGACGTGATCGACGCCGTCGAGCCCGTCACGGAGACACTCGCGGACACGGCCGACGACAGCAGCACCGGAGAGGAACCGACCAATGAGTAGCGTCGCCGAGAAGCTTCAGCGCAAGACCGCGCGCCCGTCCGGCACCAAGCAGGTGCGCCTGAAGCTCGTCTACATCGACTTCTGGTCCGTCGTGAAGCTGTCGTTCCTGATCGCTGTCGCGCTGGGGATCGTCACCGTCGTGGCGACGTTCCTGATCTGGCTGATCCTCAACCAGACGGGCATCTTCAACGACCTCGACCAGGTGCTGCGCGACATCCTGGGCGACCAGAACTTCACCATCCAGGACAGCTTCAACGTCGGGCAGGTCATGCTGTTCTCGATCGTCGTGGCCGTGCTGAACGTCGTGGTCGGCACCGTGCTCGGCGCCGTCGTCGCCGTGCTCTACAACCTGAGCGTCCGGGTCACCGGCGGCCTGCTGGTCGGCTTCACGAACAACTGATCCGGGTCGGATCGGCCCCCACGGCCGATTCGTCATCTCCGTCGTGGTGCTGTAGGCTTTACGACGGTCCGGGGGCTATAGCTCAGGCGGTTAGAGCGCTTCGCTGATAACGAAGAGGTCACAGGTTCAAGTCCTGTTAGCCCCACTCCCGAAGGTCCTCCTACGGGTTCACCCGGTGCCTCGGGGCCTTAGCTCAGTTGGTAGAGCGCCTGCTTTGCAAGCAGGATGTCAGGAGTTCGATTCTCCTAGGCTCCACGAAAAATAGGCCTTCCCTGCTCGCCCACGTCGTGGGTTCGCGGGGATTTTTCGTTCGTGCTCGTCTGGCTGCGCCGCCGCTCGGGCGACGTCGCTTCGCTCGTCGCGGGGGCGACGTCACTTCGCTCGTCGCCGGTCGCAACATCGCTTCGCTCGTTGCGGGGCAGGGGTGTGCGGGGGGTGCACGGAGGGCCCGGCTCCGAGGAGGAGGCGGGCCCTGCGGGGTGGTGCGGGTGGGGGACTGAGTGACTAGGCCTTCGTGTCGGCGTCGTCGTCGGCGACCCAGAGCTCGTCGTCGGCACGGAGCGTCTGCACAGCAGCGAAGACGAGGCCGCCGAGCGCCACGACGCCGAGGCCGATCAGCAGCACGCCGCCGACGCCGGGGCCCGACTTCTTCTTGCTGGGCGCGTACTTCGCGGCCTGCGAGGCGAACTTGCCGCCCTGCTTCTTGGCCTTCTTGACGGCCTTCTTGACCTTGGGGTCGTTGACGAGGTCGAGACCGCCGAAGTAGGAGGAGAGGGCCGGGTAGACGTCGTGCTTCAGACGGTCCTGCGCGACGGTCGCGGCGTGGCTGCCGGCAGACAGGCCCTGCGAGACGGCCGGGCGGACGTTCTGGTCGACGGCGTGCTTGATGCGCGGCGTCACGTTCTTGTTGGCATAGCGGACTCCGTGGTCGCGGGCGTCGCCGATGACCTTGCCTGCGTGGCTCACGACCTCGCGCTGCTCGGACCACACGTCGAACGCGTGCTTCTTGAACTTCTTCAGTTCTTTCTTCTGCTTGCGTGACAGGGCCACAGTGTTCCTCCAACGACTAGTAGGCAACGGCTCGGTTCGATGCTGGCCTCCCAGTCTGGCACGAGGCTTCCTGGCAGGTAACACCGTGCTCGCTGGGCACCCGCTGATGTGCTGAGGGCCCTGTGGGAGAATGGCCTCATGTCTACGCACACCGCTGTCGCCACCATCAAGACCAACCACGGCACCATCACCGTGAACCTCTTCGGCGACCACGCACCCAAGACCGTCGCCAACTTCACCGGGCTCGCCACCGGCACCATCGAGTGGACCCACCCCTCCACGGGCAAGGTCAGCACCGACCGGCTCTACGACGGCGTCGTCTTCCACCGCATCATCAAGGACTTCATGCTCCAGGGCGGCGACCCGCTCGGCCAGGGCATCGGCGGCCCCGGCTACCAGTTCGACGACGAGATCCACCCCGAGCTGAACTTCGGCGAGCCCTACGTCCTCGCCATGGCGAACGCCGGCAAGCAGGGCGGTCGCGGCACCAACGGCTCGCAGTTCTTCATCACCACCGTCGCCACGCCGTGGCTGCAGGGCAAGCACACCATCTTCGGCGTCGTCGCCGACGACGAGTCCAAGAAGGTCGTCGACGCCATCGAGGCCGTCCCCACCGACGCGCGCGACAAGCCCCTCGAGGACGTCGTGATCGAGAGCGTCACCATCGACGAGGTCTAGGTGACACAGGTCCCCGCCGACGCAGCGAACTACTGCTACCGGCACCCCGACAGGCAGAGCTTCGTGCTCTGCCAGCGGTGCGGTCGCACCGTCTGCGGCCAGTGCCAGACCCCGGCCGCGGTGGGCGTGCACTGCCCGGAGTGCGTTCGCGAGGCCCAGGCCTCCGCTCCGCGTGTACAGCCTCGTGT
The DNA here is from genome assembly GCF_004364285.1 of Frigoribacterium sp. PhB116. Taxonomy (GTDB): domain Bacteria; phylum Actinomycetota; class Actinomycetes; order Actinomycetales; family Microbacteriaceae; genus Frigoribacterium. The sequence goes on from NZ_SOBE01000005.1 coordinate 37,701, forward strand.
CCTGGGCAGCATCCGCAGCGCCTCCCGCGGCGGGGCCCCGGTCGTCACGTACGGCCTGATCGGCGTCAGCCTCGTCGTGTACCTGGCGCAGGTGCTCACGGGAGGCGTGGTCAGCTCGGCGTTCTCGTACTACGCGCCGATCGCGCTCGTCGAGCCGTGGCGCATCGTCACGTCGATGTTCACCCACGGCAGCGTCCTGCACATCCTCTTCAACATGTACGCGCTGTACATCTTCGGAGCACAGCTCGAACGGACGTTGGGCAGGGCCCGCTACGCGGCGCTCTACTTCATCAGCGGGCTGGGAGGCGCGGCCGCGGTGACGCTCCTGTCGCCGACCACCCCGGTGGTGGGCGCGTCCGGGGCTATCTTCGGCCTCATGGCGGGCTTCTTCGTGATCGCGCGCAGCCTGGGCGGCTCGAACGGCGTCCAGCTGCTCGTCCTGCTGGGCATCAACCTCGCCATCGGCTTCGTCTCCCCGAACATCTCGTGGCAGGCGCACGTCGGCGGGCTCGTCGTGGGCGCCCTCGTGTCGTTCCTCTACACGAAGACCCGCCACCGCTCGAAGGCCGGCCTGCAGACGGCGGGGCTCGTCGCGATCGGCGCGGTCTGCCTGCTGATCGTCCTCGGGCGCTCGGCGATGTACCTCGGCTACCTCTGACCCGGCCCCCGGGTGCCTCCGACGCGAGGCGAGGAGAACGAAGGAGGCGGCACCCACCTGGGTGCCGCCTCCTTCGTCGTCGGACCGGTCCGATCTCAGCGAGCGGGGTTCTCCACCGACTTATCCACAGGACTGTCCACAGTGGGGATAGTTACAGCCGTGTAAGTGCGAACGCCTGTTCGAGAGGGACGACTCCCGAGTGCCTAGCGCCAGCGGGTGGTCATGAGGAACCCGATGAACATGATCCCGAAGCCGATCAAGATGTTCCACGAGCCGAGCGAGCCGATGGGCAGGGCGCTCTGGCTCACGTAGAAGACGACGATCCAGGCCAGGCCGATCAGCATGAAGCCGAACATGACCGGCTTGAACCACACCGGGTTCGGGGCGTCGGCCGCGGGGCGCGCCTCGGCGGAGCGGTCCGCGCGGGCGCGGGCGGGCTTCGAGGTGGGGTTCTTGTCTGCAGCCATGGCGCACATCCTAGCGTGGCGGCCCTGACGGGCCCCTCGGCCTTGCGGGACCTCGTCCACAGGGTGCGGCGTGCAGCCCCCGACACCCCAGGCGCCGCGGTTAGGATCGACCCCATGACCGTCGACGCGCGCATCGCCCCCGCCGACGGCCGTCGTCCCCGGCGACGGCGCCGCCCCGTGTCGTTCGTCGGCGTGCTCGGCGAGCTCCTCATCACCGCCGGCGTCCTGGTGCTGCTCTTCATCGCGTGGCAGCAGTGGTTCAACGACCTGGTCGTGGCGGGCGAGCACCGGGACCAGGCCTCGCAGCTGTCGCAGCAGCTCGAGCGCCAGGCGCAGGAGGCGCCTCCCGCCACCGCGGACGAGGCCGGCGACCCCCCGGTCACCGCCGCCCCCGCCGAGGCGGAGACCTTCGCGAACCTCTACGTGCCGCGTTTCGGCGCCGACTACGCCGTGCCGATCGCGGGCGGCACGAGCACGGTCCGCACCCTGAACAAGATCGGCATCGGGCACTACGACGACACGCAGATGCCCGGCGAGGTCGGCAACTTCGGGATCGCCGCGCACCGGACGACCTACGGCGCCCCGTTCAACAAGGTCGCCGACCTGCGACCGGGCGACGAGCTCTACGTCCAGACGGCCGACGGCTGGTACACCTACACCTTCCGCAACCTCCAGTACGTGCAGGCGACCCAGGTCTCGGTGCTCCAGCCCGTGCCCGACGCACCTGACGTCTCCGCCGCCTCCGGGGAGCGCCTCATCACCCTCACCAGCTGCAACCCCATGTTCACCGCCCAGGAGCGCATCGTCGCCTACGGCGTCTTCGACTCGTGGCAGCCGCTCTCGGACGGCCCGCCCGCCGCCCTGGCCGCGGCCGGGATCGGGGGCTGACCGTGTACGGCGCCCTCTGGCGCGTGCTCCCGGGCCCCTGGTGGCTGCGACTCCTGTTGCTGCTCGTGCTCCTCGCCGCCGTCCTGTTCGTCCTGGTCGAGTGGGTCTTCCCGCTCGTGAACGAGCTCGTCCCCGCCCCCGACGTCACCGTGGAGGAACAATGACGCGCATCCTGGTCGTCGACAACTACGACAGCTTCGTCTACACGCTGAACGGCTACCTGCAGCAGCTCGGGGCCGAGACCGACGTCGTGCGCAACGACGCCTTCGGCCGCGACGAGATCGCCGGTCGCATCGCCGAGTACGACGCCGTCCTGCTCTCGCCCGGCCCGGGCACCCCGGCGGCGGCGGGCGTCTCGGTCGACGTCGTGCACGCCGCCCTCGCCGTCGACAAGCCGCTGCTCGGCGTCTGCCTCGGCCACCAGGCCATCGCCGAGGCACTCGGCGCCACCGTGACGCACGCGGAGGAGCTGATGCACGGCAAGACGTCGCGGGTCGAGCACGACGACAGCGCCTTCTACGCCGACGTGCCGCAGCCCTTCACGGCCACTCGCTACCACTCGCTGGCCGTCGTCGACGAGACGGTGCCGGGCGACCTCGAGGTCACGTCCCGCACCTCCGGCGGGGTGATCATGGGCCTGCAGCACCGTTCCGCGCCGCTCTACGGCGTGCAGTTCCACCCGGAGTCGGTGCTCACCCAGGGCGGCTACCAGATGATCGGCAACTGGCTCGGCGTCGCCGGCCTGCCGGAGGCGGCGGTCACCGCGCGCTCGCTGAGCCCGCTGGTCGACCTGAGCTGACGTCGGCCCCCTCGGCCGCGTCGGCGTCGGGGCCCGTGGGCGTCAGCAGCCGCGGGTCAGCCTGCGCTGCACACGCCGAGCGTGATCTCGGAACCCTGGGGCTGGTCTCCCGGCGGGAGGGACTGGTTGGACACGCTGCCACCGGAGCAGCCGGGGTCGACGTACGACTTGACCGTCAGGCCGAGCTGGTCGCCGAGGACCGCGACGGCCTGCTCGAACGACTGGCGGGTCACGTCGGGCACGTTCACCTTGCCGTTGCTGACGACGAGGTCGACCGTGCTGCCGACGTCGACCTGGGTGCCAGCCGCCGGCGTCGACTCGAGCACGCCGTTCTCGGGGACGTCGGGCGAGTAGTCGGAGACCTGCTGCCCCTGGACGAGCCCGGCCGCGGTGATCGCGGCCCAGGCTGCGTCGAGCTGTTGGCCGTCGACGCCGGGCATCGCGACCTGGACGGGCCCCGAGGACACGGTGACGGCCACGGCGGAGTTCTTGAGCACGGCCGTGCCGGCCTCCGGGTCGGTGGAGATGACGAGGCCCTCGTCGACGGTGTCGCTCGCGGCGTCGGTGCGCGTCACCGTGAGGTCGAGGTCGCCCAGCTGGGCGGCGACGTCGTCGTAGGTGCTGCCGGCGACGACGGGGATGGTCGAGGTCTGGGCGTTGTCGATCTGGGGCGGCTGGAGGTTCACCACCCAGAACACAACGGCCACGATCACGATGCCGACGAGCACGATGCCCGCCCAGATCCAGGCGACCGGGGGTCGGGTCTGCGTCCGTTGCGGTCGGTCGTTGTCGTCGGAGGAGAGTTCCTTGAGCGCGGCCTCGCTGCCGACCCGGCTGTGCGGGTCGACGCCGAAGAGCGTCGAGCCGGCCTCGGGCGTGGCCCGGCGTCGCTCGGGCGCACGACCCTCGCCGGCAGCGTGGACGTCGGCCCGGAAGTCGGCGGCCGTCTGGAAGCGCTCGAAGCGGTCCTTCGCGAGGGCACGGAGCACCACGGCGTCCAGGGCCGGGGAGACCGCGGGCGCCACCGTGCTCGGGGGCACGGGCGCTTCGCTGACGTGCTGGTAGGCGACCGCCACGGGGGAGTCGCCCCGGAACGGCGCGCGGCCGGTGAGGAGCTCGAAGAGCAGGACGCCGGTCGAGTACAGGTCGGAGCGGGCGTCGACCGTCTCGCCCCGTGCCTGCTCGGGGCTGAAGTACTGGGCCGTGCCGAGGATGGTCGTCGTCTGCGCGACGGTCGCGGAGGAGTCGGAGATGGCTCGGGCGATGCCGAAGTCCATGACCTTGACCTGGCCGGAGTGCGTGATCATGACGTTGCCGGGCTTGATGTCGCGGTGCACGACGCCCGCCCGGTGCGAGTACTCGAGGGCGGTCAGGATGCCCTCGGTGATGCGGACGGCCTCAGTCGGGTCCATCGGGCCCTCGCGGACGACGTCCTTGAGGAGCCGCCCCTCGACGTACTCCATGACGATGAAGGGGACCTGCACCTCGTGGCCGCTGCGGTCCCGCGTCGACTCCTCGCCGGCGTCGAAGACGCGGACGATGGTGGGGTGCGCCATGCGGGCCGCGGCCTGCGCCTCCTGGCGGAAGCGGGTGCGGAACGCGGGGTCGGTGGCGAGCGACGGCTTCATCAGCTTGATCGCCACACGGCGGCCGAGCCGCGCGTCGGTCCCGACGTGGACGTCGGCCATCCCGCCCCGGCCGATCAGCTCGCCGATCTGGTACCGGTTGGCGAGGAGGTGGATGCCCTCTCTCACGCCTTCAGCCACGCGCCAGTCTCCCCTCTGGGACCCCGCTGCCTGCGCGACCCTTCCGAACCGCACCCAGTGTATCCGGGCCTCGACCCCCGGACGGGGCCGCCGCCTACGCCAGAGGGATGATTGTCAGCGCTTCGTGACACCCCGGGACGCGACGGAGGCCGCGACCGTCCGGGACGGTCGCGACCTCCGGGGCCGGGACGACGGACCCTCGCGCTACCCGTCCTCGCCGTTGCTGGGGCTCGGGCTGGGGCTCATGGCGGGAGCCGTCACGGTGACCGTGACGCCGGCCGACGGAGCCGAGCTCAGTTGGCCGCACACCGCGACGTACTGGACGGTCATGTTGCCGGGCGTCGCCGACTTCACGGACACGCTCGTGACGTTCGTGCCGAGCTGTCCGCTGGTCTGACCGGCGGTGTCCGTGCCGCCCGTGACCGAGTACGTGTACCCGGTCAGCGTGTAGCCCACGGGGCAGTTGCCGTACGCCTGCCACGAGATGGTGACCTGCTCCTGGCCGTCGCCGCTGACCTGGGGCGCGGAGGCGGTCGGCGCCGTGGGCTGCGGGGGCGTCGGCGCGGCACGGTAGATGTACATCGTCACCGAGGCGCCGATGGGCACGTTGCCGCTGCGGTCGAGGCCCGCGACGGTGCCGACCGCGGCCTCGTCGGGCGCCTGCGTGGTCGCGTCGACCGAGAGGACGTCGAGGCCCAGGTCGGCGAGTCGGCTGCGGGCGTCGTCCTCGGCGAGGCCGACGTAGGCGCTCTCGTCGACGGCGACCGTCGTCGGGCTCGGCTCCGGCTCCGGCGTCGTGGTCGACGGGGACGGCGCGGGGGCCGAAGACGACGGGGTGGTCGGGGCCGGCGCCGGGTCGTCCGAGTTCACCGCGAACGCGACGAGGGCAGCGACACCGACCAGGACGATGACGCCCAGCACGATGAGGGGCCAGAACCACGGGCTGCGCGGCTTCTTCTCGTCGTCCAGCTCGTCGCCCTCGCCGCGCTGGGCCTCGGGGTCGGCGGAGCCGGGCGTCCAGGCGGCGGCGCCCGGCTGCTGGCGCGTGCTGCCGGTGGGGTCGTAGAGCTGGGTGGTGGCGTCCTGGGCGCTGAAGGCCTGGGTCGCGGCGTCGCCCGCCCCGGCGGCGGCCATGCCGATCATCGGGACCGCCACGGTGGCGGCGGCCACGTCGCCTCGACGCAGGGCCCGGGCAGCCTGGGCGAGCGCCGAGGCGCTGGCGGGGCGGTCGGCCGGCTTCTTGGCGATGCAGGAGAGCACCAGGCGACGCACGGGCTCGGACACCGTCGAGGGCAGGTCCGGCGGCTGCTCGTTGATCTGCGCCATCGCGATGGCGACCTGCGACTCGCCCGTGAACGGACGCCGGCCGGCCAGCGCCTCGTACGCCACGATGCCGAGCGAGTAGATGTCGGTGCTCGGCGACGCGGGGTGCCCGCTCGCCTGCTCGGGCGACAGGTACTGCACCGTGCCCATGACCTGGCCGGTGGCGGTGAGCGGCACCTGGTCGGCGATGCGGGCGATGCCGAAGTCGGTGATCTTGACGCGGCCGTCGGGCGTCACGAGCAGGTTGCCCGGCTTGATGTCGCGGTGCACGAGGCCCGCGGCGTGGGCCGCCTGCAGGGCGGAGGCGGTCTGCGCGACGATGTCGAGCACCTTGTCGGTGGGCAGCACCCGGTCGCGCTCGAGCACGGTCGACATGGCCTCGCCGGGGACGAGCTCCATCACGAGGTAGGCGCTGCCCTCCTCCTCGCCGTAGTCGAAGACGTTCGCGATGCCCTCGTGGTTGACGAGGGCGGCGTGCCGCGCCTCGGCGCGGAAGCGCTCGAGGAACCCGGGGTCGCCGAGGTACTCGTCCTTGAGGATCTTGATCGCGACCGTGCGGCCGATGACCAGGTCCGTGGCTTCCCAGACCTCGCCCATGCCGCCGATGGCGACGCGGGTCGACAACTGGTATCGCCCACCGAAGGTGATTCCGCCGGAAGGTCTCATTTGTTCAGCACCGCCTCTAGTACTTTCTTCGCGATTGGTGACGCGACACTGTTCCCGAACGCGGACTGTCCGAGTCCGCCGCCGTTCTCGACGACAACCGAGATGGCCACTTCTGGGTCCGCCGCCGGCGCGAAGCCGGTGAACCACAACGTGTAGGGGTCGCCCGGGCCGTTCTCGGCCGTTCCCGTCTTGCCCGCGACGTCGACACCAGCGATTCTCGCACCGCTGGCGGCGCCGTCCGCGACGTCCTGCACCATCATGTCGGTCATCGTCTGAGCCGTCGCCGTGCTGACCGGCTTCCCGTACTCGCTGGGCGAGAAGTCCTCCACAGGGCTGAGGTCCGGGTTCAGGACGCTCTCGATCAGCGTCGGGTCCATGAGCGTGCCGCCGTTGGCGATCGCCGACGAGACCATGGCCATCTGAAGGGGGGTGACCCGGTCCGAGCCCTGGCCGAACGACTGCAGCATGAGGGTGGCGTCGTCGATCGGCTCTCCGTCGCGCTCGATCGGGAAGCGGCTCGGCGTGACGGCCTGGGGGATGTCGATCGAGTCGTCGCCGAAGCCGAACGCCGCGGCCTGGTCGGCCATGGCGTCGGCGCCGAGCGCCTGCCCGAGCTGGGCCATGGGGATGTTGCACGACAGGCGGAGGGCGGTGGCGATGGTGGCCGTCTCGCCGCCTCCGCAGCTGCCGCCCTCGGCGTTGTTGATGCTGAAGGTGGAGCCGGGCAGCTGCAGGGTCGCCGGGTTCGGGAACTCGCTGTCGGGGGTGTAGTTGCCGCTCTCGAGGGCCGCGGCGACCGTGATCAGCTTGAACGTGGAGCCCGGGGCGTAGAGGTCGCCCTGGATCGCCCTGTTCTGCAGCGGGTCGGACGGGTCGGCGACGAGGGCGTCGTACGAGCTCTTGACCGCGGCGGGGTCGTGCGACGCCAACGGGTTCGGGTCGTAGCTCTGCTTCGACACCATGGCGAGGATCTTGCCCGTCGCCGGGTCCATCGCGACGACCGAGCCCGAGTTGTCGCCGAGGGCGTCGTACGCCGCCTGCTGCACCGCGGGGTCGAGCGTGAGGTTCACCGTGGCGCCCTCCGGGTCCTGGCCGGTGAGCAGGGAGTTGATCTGGTCGAAGAACTGCGAGTTGGCGTTGCCCGTCAGCTGCTGGTTCATGGCGTCCTCGACGCCGCGCGAGCCCTGGCCGAGCGTGTAGTAGCCCGTCACGGGGGCGTAGAGCTCGGGCTGCGGGTAGGTCCGCTGGAACTCGTAGACGTCGTCGACGGGCACCGACTGCGCCACGGGCTGGCCGCCCACGAGGATCGGGCCGCGCTGGGCCGAGTAGCTCGCGAGCAGGGACCGGTAGTTGCGCCCGTCGGCGCGCAGCGTGTCGGCCTGGATCGTCGTGATGTACGAGCTCGAGATGAAGAGCGCCACGAACATGGCGAGCACCACGAAGCTCACGCGCTTGAGTTCTTTGTTCATCAGCCGATCACCAGCCTCGGTTGGTCGCGGACGGAGTCGGACAGCCGCAGCAGGAGCGCCACGATGATCCAGTTCGCCACGAGGGAGGAGCCGCCCGCGGCCATGAAGGGGGCCGTCAGCCCGGTCAGGGGGATCACCCGGGTGACGCCGCCCATGACGACGAACACCTGCAGGGCGATGACGAAGGCGATGCCGACGCCGAGCATCCGCCCGAAGTCGTCCTGGCCGACGAAGCCGATGCGGAAGCCACGGGAGACGAGCAGCAGGTAGAGCGCCAGGATCGCGAAGATCCCGGCCAGGCCGAGTTCCTCGCCGAGCGAGGCGAAGATGTAGTCGCTCTCGGCGAGGGGCGTCGTCTGCGGACGGCCCTGGCCGAGCCCGGTGCCGACGAGGCCGCCGTTCGCGAAGCCGAACAGGCCCGTCACGAGCTGGAACGAGCCGCCGTCGGCCGTGTACTCGGCAGGGTCGAACGGGTTGAGCCAGGCCCGGAAGCGCCCCTGGACGTACCCGAGGAACGTGCTGGCGACGATGGCGCCCCCGAGGAACATCGTGAGGCCCAGCACGATCCAGCTGCCGCGGCCCGTGCCGATGTAGATCATGACCAGGAACAGGCCGAAGTACAGCAGCGAGGTGCCGAGGTCACGCTGGAAGATCAGCACGCCCATGGCGACGACCCAGACGATGAGGATCGGCCCGAGGTCGCGGGCACGCGGGAACCGCATGCCGAGGATCTTGGGCCCCATCAGCGAGAGGTTGTCGCGGGCGGTCACCAGGTACCCCGCGAAGAAGATCGCGAGCGTGATCTTCGCGATCTCGCCCGGCTGGAACGAGAACGGGCCGATGTCGATCCAGACGCGCGCGTTCAGCCCCTCACGGCCGAGGCCGGGGACCAGGGGCAGCAGGAGCAGCGCGATGGACACGGCCATCGCGATGTAGCGGTACCGCGAGAGCACCCGGTAGTTGCGCACCACGATCAGCGCGACGAGCGCGATCGTCATCGCCATGACCGTCCACGCGATCTGCTTGATGCCGAAGGCGGCCCAGCCCTCGCGCCCGTAGGCGAGGTCGATGCGGTAGATCATCGAGATGCCGATGCCGTTGAGCGTCAGCGCGATCGGCAGGAGGAACGGGTCGGCCTCGCGGGCGACGACCCGGAGCACGAGGTGGAAGATCAGCCCGAGGCCGAGCACGGCGGAGCCGGCCACCAGCACGGAGGCGTCGATCGCCCCGGTCGCGCCGAGCTGAACGAGGACGATGGCCCCGGCGCAGATGCCGGCCGCGACGATCAGCAGCAGCAGCTCGAGGTTCCGCAGCTTCGCGGGCTGGCGCAGCCGCAGCGTGATCGCCTGCGTCAGGTTCTGGGCCTGCCCGGGGTCACGAGGCGAGGCGCCGGAGGAGCGGGCGGGTCCACGGGACGCCCCCGCGCCTCCTGCGGGACGGCCGATCAGCTCGGTGGAGGCCTCGTCGGACCGCTGGTCATCGAGCGACGGCATCGGCCAGCCTCTCGACGATGGCGCGGGCGTCGCCCAGCGAGTCCGCGTTGATCGTGTCCTCGACGGTCTGCTGCGTGTAGTTCGGCAGGTCGTCCACCCGGACGTCGGTGACCTCGTGCACCTCGCTCAGCGTGATCGGCCCGAGCGTCTGCTGGACGCCCTTGTAGATCACGACCGTGCCGTTCCGCTCGCCGACGTAGTAGTGGTCCTGCGTCCACTGGTAGGCGAGGAACAGGCCGGCGACGAGGGCGCCGACGGCGACGACCAGCGCCACCAGCCAGGTGACGCGGCGACGGCGACGCCGACGTCTGTCTTCTGCGATGAGCTCGGCGAGGTACTCGTCGGACTCGGGCTCGAAGTGGCTGTCCTCCGGGGTCGAGGCGACCTTGAGGGGGTGCAGCAGGATCGTCGGCAGGCGCAGCGACTTTCGACCGGCCTCGCCCTCGAACGTCAGCGGAGCCGAGGCCGAGCCGACCGTGACCGGGGGCTCGACGGACGAGTCGCCGGTGTCGTCGACGTCGACGACCACGACCGTCACGTTGTCGGGGGCGCCGTGGTCGAGGGTCTCCTTGACGAGGCGGCGCGTGGTCTGGTCGGCGTCGAGGCCGGCGGCGAGGGCCTTCTTGATGCGGTCCTCGGCGAGGTAGCTGCTCAGTCCGTCGGAGCAGATCAGCCAGCGGTCGCCCGGCTGGGTGCCGATGATGGCCGTGTCGATCTCGGGGGCCGCGTCGACGTCGCCGAGGACGCGCATCAGGACGCTCCTGCGGGGGTGGACCGCCGCCTCCTCGGCCGTGATCCGGCCGCTGTCGACGAGCCGCTGGACGAAGGTGTGGTCGGCGGTGATCTGGCTCAGCTCGCCGTCGCGCCACAGGTAGATGCGGGAGTCGCCGATGTGGGCGATCGTCATGCTGTCGCCGACGCGGAGCAGCGCGCTCACGGTCGTGCCCATGCCGGTGAGCTCCTGGTGCTCGAAGACCGTCTCGGCGAGCAGCTGGTTGGCGGCGATCAGGGACGACTGCAGCGCGAACTCCGCGTCGCCCGGAGACGTGTACTGCTTGTCGGTCTCGCGGATGCGGCGGATGGCGATGGCCGAGGCGACGTCGCCGCCGGCGTGGCCGCCCATGCCGTCCGCGACCACGAACAGCTGCTGACCGGCGTAGCCGCTGTCCTGGTTGTTGGACCGGATCTTGCCCACGTTGGACAGGGCGGCACTCTTGGGCGTCGTCATCGGGCGGCTACCGTCGCAGCTCGAAGCTCGTCTGCCCGATCGTCACCGTGGCGCCCGTCGGCACCGGAGTGGGGACGGTGACGCGCTCGTCCGCGAGGAACGTCCCGTTCGTGCTGTCCAGGTCCTGCACGACCCAACGTCCGTTCCAGAGCATCAGCCGGGCGTGGTGCGTCGAGGTGTAGTCGTCGCGGATCACCAGGTTGCTCTCCTGCGACCGACCGATCGTGAGGGGTCCGTCGCCGAGCGGCATCTCGAGTCCCGCCTTGGCGCCCTTCGTGATGACGAGGCGCGTCGCGGCGCCGTCGGACGACGGGGCGACGGGCGCGCGCTGCTGCGCGGGCGCCGGCGTGGACACGGGCCGGGGCGCAGGAGGCGCGGCGGCGGCCGACGAGGCTCGTCCCGGCTGCTGGTCGGTCGGCATCTTGCGCGCCCGCTGCCCGAAGAGGTCGGACCGCAGGGCGAAGACGACGGCGAAGACGAAGAGCCACAGCACGGCCAGGAAGGCGAAGCGCAGGGCGAAGAGGGTCAGCTCACTGGTCACCAGGATCCCCCTCGGACGTCGGGCCCGTCGAAGGGGTCGGGCGTCGATGACTGGGGGAGCACCCGGAACACGATACGCGTACGACCGATCTCGATGACCGAGTCGGGCTGCAGGGCGGCCTTGGAGAGCGGTGCGCCGTTGAGCTTCGAGCCGTTCGTGGAGCCCAGGTCGCGGGCCTGCGCGCGCTGGCCGTCCCAGAGGATCTCGACGTGCTTGCGGCTCGTGCCCGTGTCCTGCACGGTGATGTCCGCGTCGCTGCCGCGGCCGATGACGGTGCGCTGGCCGGTGATGGCGTGGCGCGTGCCGTCGACGTCGACGAACGGGCGCCACGTCACGTCGCCCTGGACGTTGCGCGAGTCGACGGCGAGGATGCCGACGCTCAGCGCCGCGTCCTCCCGGAGCTGGACCCGGAGCGGACCGGCGAACTGGTAGCCCTGCGCCGTCGCGTGACGCTGCGTGAGCTGCGTGAGCTCGTCGATCAGGGCGGGACCCACGGAGGCCATCGCCTCGTGGTCGGCCGGGGAGAGCCGGACCAGGAGCTCGTTCGGCACGAGGATGCGGTCACGGGAGACCACGGCCGCCTTCGTGTCGAGCTCGCGCCGCAGCGCGCTCGTGATCTCGAGGGGCTGCACGCTCGAACGGAACGTCTTGGCGAAGGCGCCGTTCACGGCGCGCTCCAGCCCGCGTTCGAAGTTGTCGAGCAGTCCCATGGGTCTCCAGGTTCGGGGGTCGCTGGTCGCCCGATCTTAGCCGGACGGCGTGGACGGCCCCCGCAGGTGCTCTGACGGGGCGCTCGGACATGATAATGTTCTCGAGTTCGCGCGAGTGGCGGAATTGGCAGACGCGCTGGCTTCAGGTGCCAGTGCTCGAAAGGGCGTGGGGGTTCAAGTCCCCCCTCGCGCACGCGAACGAAAAGGCCCTCCTCTGGAGGGCCTTTCTCGTTCGTGGTGCCTTCTATCGCGCCGCCGCCCCTGCGGCGCGACGATGCGAGATCCCACTCGACGGTCATGCCGACGGATCTGCCCGCCCGGGTTCTGGACCTTGCAAGGAAGTTTCCACATCGCCCTGACGTGTAAAGAAATGCCGATTTTCTTTACACGTCGACTAATTACGGCGGCGGGCGTCCTGTCCGACGTCAAGGTCGGACGAGAGCGTCTCTTCGTCAACGGCCGCTTCCTTCGCTTGCTCGCGCGGGACGAGGAAAGCGTGCTGCCGGTGACGACGCCGACGCTCTTCTAACTCCAGCTCCGGACGCGGCCTGACCGGTCGGTGCCGCGGGTCGGCGCAGGACGGCTCAGCGCAGCGGGGCGATCAGGCGGGGGCCGGTGTTGCGCACCGAGCCGACGTCGCGCGTGACCTCGTGGTGCACGAGGTCGTGGGCCACCTCGAAGGAGGCGCGGTCGAGCAGCGCGAGCAGCTCGCCCGTGTCGAGGTGGTCGCCCAGCCAGTCGTCGTAGGCGTCGGGCGTGAGGCAGGACGGCATCCGGTCGTGGACCTCGCCGGGCGCGACGTGGGCGTCGCGGGTGATGATCGACATCGAGAGCACCCACCGCGTCGGGTCGTCCTCGTCCGCGGCGGGGTCGGGCCAGGCGCTCATCACCCCGGCCATGGCGAGGCCGGCGTCCGGCTGGTGCACGAAGTGCGGCTGCTTGCCCGTCTCGGTGACGACCCACTCGTAGTAGCCGAGGGCCGGCACGATGCAGCGTGCCTGCGCGAACGGCCGTCGGAACATCCCGCTCGTCGCTACCGTCTCGACGCGGGCGTTGATCGGCTGGGGCCGCTTCTTCAGGTCCGGGTACCACGGCGGCGTCAGTCCCCAGCGTGCCTGGGCGAGCTCGCGCTCGCCGTGTCGCGTGCGCACGACGGGCACCGTCGTGGTCGGGGCGACGTTGAAGTCGTCCGGCAGGGTCCCGAGACCGGCGAGCAGGTCGGGCATCAGGTCCGACGTGGCCTTCGCGATGACGTAGCGGCCGCACATGGCGCCAGTCTGCTCTCGTCGCGGCGCGGGCGGAAGGGCTCGTGCACCGGGGCGTCCGACGGTTCCCCTCGGGGCATCCCGCGTGGTTCACTGTGGCCACGCGCGGCGGCGCCGCCGCTCGGGAACAGGAGAGGTGGTCGCCGTGGCTCGCTCAGGAGAGGTCGCCGACGCGGCGGAGGAGCTGCACGGCTGGGTGGTCGTGGGCGTCGTCCCCGCCACCGCCGAGGCCGTCGTCGCCCGGGCCGCGGAGTTCGCCCGCCGGTTCGGCACCGGGCTCGCCTGCGTGGCTGTCGAGCCCGACCGGATGGCCTTCGCGGAGAGCATCGACGGGACCGTGCTCTCGTACCCGATCGCGCCGGAGGACTGGGCCGACGAGATCACGTTCGAGCCGGAGCTGCGCGAGCGCCTGCTCACGGTGCTGGTCGACCACGCCGGACCGGTGGCGTTCGTCGCCCTGACCGGCGACCCCGCGACGGGCCTCGCGTCGTTCGCGGGCACGGTCGACGCGCCGATGATCGTGGTGGGCAGCCGGGAGGCAGGGCTCCGGGGGAGCCTGCGCGAGTTCTTCGCCGGCTCCGTGGCGCTGCACCTCAGCCACCGGCAGACGCGACCCGTGGTCGTCGTGCCGCTCGCGCCCGTGTCGCGCGCCCAGGCGCTGCCGTGGGAGGACGAGCTGTAGCGGCGCCTCCTCGGCTCGCTGCCCCGTTGCCGGACGGTCAGGCGTGCGTGGTGCGCTCGTGCTCGGCGTGGTCGGCCGGCTCGAGCTGGAACGTCGCGTGCTCGACCTCGAAGTGCGACGCGAGGCACCTGTCGAGGGCGTCGAGGGTCTCGTCGACGCGCATGTCGCAGAACACGTCGCGCTCGACGACGACGTGCGCCGAGAAGACGGTCGCGCCGCTGGTGATCTGCCAGGCGTGCACGTCGTGGGCGGAGACCACCCCGGGCGTGTCGGTGATGTGCGCGCGCACGGCCGCGAGGTCGATGTCGCCCGGCGCCGAGCCGAAGAGCACGCGCACGGCCTCGCGCAGCAGCGACCACGCCCGCGGCACGATCATGGCCGCGATGATCAGCGAGCCCACCGAGTCGGCCTGGGCGAAGCCCGTCGTCAGCACGACGACCGAGGCGACGACGACCGCCGCCGACCCGAGCAGGTCGCCGAGCACCTCGAGGTAGGCGCCGCGCATGTTGATCGAGTGGGAGGCACCGCCGCGCAGCACGAGGAGCGCCACGACGTTGGTCGCCCCGCCCACGAGGCCGACGACGAGCATCGGCAGGCCCAGCACCTCGAGGTGGCTCGGGTCGAGGAGCCGCGACACGGCGGCGACGGCCACCGAGAGCGAGACGGCGACGAGCACGAGGCCGTTGATCAACGCCGCGAAGACCTCGGCGCGTCGGTAGCCGTAGGTCTGACGGCCGCTCGCGGGGCGGGCGGCGACGATCGTCGCCAGCAGGGCGATCACGAGGCCGGCGAGGTCGGAGGCCATGTGCCCGGAGTCGGCGAGCAGCGCGAGCGAGCCGGAGAGGGCCGCACCGACGAGCTGGGCGACGAGGCCCAGGGCGACGACGCCGATCGCGAGGCGCAGGCGACGGCCGTCGGCGGCCATGTGGCCGTGCGCGTGGTCGTGGCCCATGCGTCGCTCCTCACGTCACCCGGTCGGCCCGCCGGGTGCTGGCCGTCGTCGACCCTACCGGCGGCGACCGACGCTCGACAGGTGTGCGGGCCAGTCGATGACGAGGATCGTTCCCGACTGTGCACCGGCGGCCCGGGAGGGGGAACAGAGCGGCCGTCTCGGTCGTTGGCAGCGTCATGACCGACACCGGCGCCTCCTCCGTCCCCCGTCCCTCCTCGTCGGGCCCGCTCGTCGGCGTGACCGGCTCGACCGGTGCCGTGGGCGGCCGGGTGGCGGCCGCGCTCGCCGAGGCCGGCGTCCGGCAGCGCCTGGTCGTCCGCGACGCCTCGAGGGCGCCGCGGCTGGAGGGCGCCGAGGTGGCGGAGGCGACCTACGGCGACCACGAGGCCTCCGTCGCGGCGCTGCGCGGCGTCGACGTCCTCTTCATGGTGTCGGCGGCCGAGGCGCCCGACCGGCGGGCCCAGCACCTCGACTTCGTCGCGGCGGCCGCCGAGGCCGGCGTGGGCCACGTCGTCTACACGTCGTTCCAGGGGGCGGCCCCCGACGCCGTCTTCACCCTCGCGCGCGACCACTGGGCCACCGAGGAGGCGCTCCGCGCGTCGGGCATGCAGGTCACCCTGCTGCGCGACTCCTTCTACCTCGACGTGCTGCCCGAGTTCGCGGACGAGCAGGGCGTGCTCCGCGGGCCCGCCGGGTCGGGGCGCGTCGCCGCGGTCGCGCGGGCGGACGTCGCGGACGTGGTCGCGGCCGTGCTGCAGCAGCCCTCGGCGCACGTCGGTGCGATCTACGAGCTGACCGGCTCCGAGGCCGTCACGCTCGCGGAGGCGGCGGCCCGGCTGTCCGTCGTGCTCGGTCGGCCGTTCTCCTTCGTCGACGAGACGCTCGACGAGGCGTACGCCTCACGCGAGCGCTGGCAGCCCGAGCCGTGGCAGGCGGACGCGTGGGTCAGCACGTACACGTCGCTCGCGTCGGGCGAGGTGTCCCGCGTCACGACCGCCGTGCGCGACCTCACCGGCCACGACCCGCTCACGATCGAGACCCTCTTCGGGCTGCGCGGCGCCTGAGCCGCCGCGGGCGACGGGGACCCGCCGGCTCAGCGGACGCGTCGCGCCGACAGCACGCCGCTGATCCCGAGCACGAGCACCGACACGAAGATCCCGACCATCGGCAGTTCCCACCCGCCGGAGGCGTCGTGCAGGCCGCCGATCGCCAGCGGCCCGAGCGAGGCGATGGCGTAGCCGCCGCCCTGCACGAGGGCCGAGAGGCGGCGGGCGTCGTCGCCGGTCGTGGCCATCCGCACGATCACGATGAAGATGATCGTGATGCCGCCGCCCTGGGCCGCGCCGCCGAAGATCGACCAGATCAGCCAGTGCTCGGGCGCGAAGAAGAGGCCGAGCGGCATGGCCGTCCAGAGCACGCCGATCAGCGCGATGACCGCGGACGGGCGCCAGCGCAGGGCGAGCAGCGGGACGCCGAGCGCCCCGACGACCGCCATGATCTGGAACACCGACGAGCTCGCGCCGGCGGCCTCGCGGGTCAGGCCGATCTCGTCGCCGAGCAGCGTGGGCATCCACGCGGTGAGCCCGTAGTAGGCGAAGGCCTGGCCGGCGAAGGCGAGCGTGAGGCCCCAGGTGGTCCAGCGGCGCAGCAGCGGCCGTCGCCGCGCCTCCGCGTCGGCCTCGTGGGCCGCGGTCTCGACCACGTCGATGCCGCCGGTCATGACGTCGGCCGAGGAGGCGCCTCCTGCGTCGACCGCCCCGCCCACGTCACGTGCCCCCACGCCGAGCGCGACCCGCGGACCGACCGCGACGGCCCACACGGCCACCGCCAGGACGGCGAGCAGCCCCCAGCCGACCAGCGCGGCCGGCCAGCCGACGACCGAGGCGATCGGCGCGGTCGCCAGCGACGTGATCATCGACCCGACGTTGAGCGCCGACGTGTAGATGCCCGTGACGAAGCCCGCTCGCTCGGGCGTGTAGTCGCGCCGGATGATGACCGGGAGCACGACGTTGCCCACGGTGATCGCGATGCCGATGACGATCGTGCCGACGTAGAGCCAGGACGAGGTGCCGAGGGCGCGCAGCACGGTGCCCAGCAGGACCCCGGCGAGGCCGATGCTGACGGCGCGCTCGGCGCCGACCTTGACGATCAGGCTCGAGGCGAGCGGGCTCGCGAGGGCGAAGCAGAGCACGGGGATGCTGGTCAGCAGCCCGGCGACGACGGCGGTGAGGCCGAGGTCGGCGCTCATCTGGCCGAGCACGGGCGCCGTGGCGACGATGGGGCCGCGCAGGTTGAGCGCGATGAGGACGATCGCGAGGGTGAGCAGCCAGGCGGCGGGCGAGCGGACCGCGGCCGAGCCGGCCTGCCTCACGCCGCGCCGCGCACGGGTGCCGTGACGAGCTCGACGCCGAGCAGATCGGCCACCTCGCGCACGTCGGAGGCGACGGCGACGGCACCGACGTGCTCGGCGGGCTCGCCGTAGCCCCAGGTCACGAGGATGGTCGGCACGTCGTGCTCGGCCGCGCCCTCGACGTCGTGGTGGCGGTCGCCGATCAGCACCGGACGCGAGACGTCGGCGCCGCGCTCGCGCAGGCGGCGGAGGGCCTCGGCGACGACGTCGGCCTTCGTGTTGCGGACCTCGTCGTCGGACGCCCCGGTGATCAGGTCGAGGTACTGCACGAGGTCGTGCGCCTCGAGGATCTTGGTGGCCGGCGTCTCGGGCTTCGAGGTGGCGGTCGAGGTGGGCAGCCCCGCGGCGTGCACGCTGGCGAGCAGGTCGCGGACCCCGGGGAAGATCTCGCCTTCGAGCGCACCGTTCGCGAGGTAGTGCGCGCGGTAGGTGCGCATCGCCTCCGCCAGTCGGTCGCCGGTCAGGCCGAGGCGCACCTCGAAGCTCTGCGGCAGGGGCGGGCCGACCCACGCCATCAGCTCGGACTGCTCGGGCACGGGCAGGCCGAGCGAGGCGATGGTGTGCGCGAGGCTGGCCGTGATCGCCGGCGCCGAGTCGGCGATGGTGCCGTCGAGGTCGAACAGGACGGCGGTGTAGGAGGGAGTCATCCCCTCCAGCTTAGGAGCGCCGCGGAGCTCCGACCGCGGCCGGAGCCGCTAGAACAGACGCGAGTGCGAGTCGTCGAGCCCTCGCATCGCGTCGTAGTCGAGCAGCAGGGTGCGGATGCCGCGGTCGTGCGCGAGGGTGCGGGCCTGCGGCTTGATCTCCTGCGCCGCGAAGACGCCGGTGACGGGTGCCAGGTGCGGGTCGCGGTTCATCAGCTCGAGGTAGCGCGTCAGCTGCTCGACCCCGTCGATGTCGCCGCGGCGCTTGAGCTCGACGGCAACGGCGGCGCCCGAGGCGTCCCGGGCGAGGATGTCGACCGGCCCGATCGCGGTCATGTACTCGCGGCGGACGAGCACGTGCCCCTCGCCCAGCAGGTCGATCTGCTCGGCGAGCAGCTTCTGCAGGTCGGCCTCGACGCCGTCCTTCGTGAGCCCGGGGTCGACGCCCATCTCGTGGGACGAGTCGTGCAGCACCTCGTGGATCGACACGACGAGGATGTCGGCGGTCTTCGCCTGCGTGACCTTCCAGAGCTCGACGACCCCCGCCTCCTGCTGGTCGGCGTCGGGCTCGAGCACGGTCAGCGTGCACGGCGGGCTCATCCAGTTGAGCGGCTTGTAGCTGCCGCCGTCGGAGTGGACCAGCAGGCTGCCGTCGCTCTTGACCATGAGCAGGCGGGTGGCGAGGGGGAGGTGGGCGCTGAGCCGGCCGGCGTAGTCGACCGAGCAGCGGGCAATGACGAGACGCACCCGACGATCCTACGGTCCGGCCGGGCGGGCCCGCGTCAGCGGCGGGCGGGCTCGCGAGCAGCGCCCGAGGCGACGCCCGCGACGGCGATCAGGGCGAGCACGACCCAGAGGCCGTTCAGCAGACCGAGGCGCTCGCCGAGGAAGCCGATCAGGGGCGGCATCGCCAGGAACGCGACGTAGCCGATCGTGGCGACGGCGCTCACGCGTGCGGCGGCGACGCGCGGGTCGTCAGCCGCTGCGGACAGCCCGACGGGGAACCCGAGCGCCGAGCCGAGCCCCCACGCGACGACGCCGACGACGGCGAGCCACGGCGCAGGGGCGACGATGACGAGGGTGAGCCCGAGGACGGCGGCCACGGCCGACAGCCGCAGCATCACCACGCGTCCGAAGCGGTCGAGCAGCGGAGACCCCGCCACGCGGGCGACGGTCATCGCCGTGACGAAGACGAAGAACACGACGGCCCCGCCCGAGTTGCTGAGGCCGTGGCCGTCGACCATCGCGAGGGCGAGCCAGTCGTTCGCCGACCCCTCGGCCGTCGCCATCCCGAGCACGATCAGGCCGATCAGCACGGTGCCCGGCGTCGTCCAGACCGCCAGGCGCGAACGCCACCCCGAGGAGGCGCCTGCTGGCTCGTCGTCCGAGGTCGCGTGCCCTAGGTCCTCCGACTGCATCTGCCGGGTCACCACGACGGCGACGCCGGCGAGCACGACGGCGAGGAGCGACACGTGCACGGCGACGGGGACGCCGGCGGCCTCCGCCGCCGCGCTGAGGAGCGCGCCGACCATCGTGCCGAGGCTGAAGGCGGCGTGGAACAGCGGCATGACCGTGCGGCCGAGCACCCGCTCGGCGGCGGCGCCCGAGACGTTCATCGCGACGTCGCACAGCCCGTTGCCGAGGCCGAAGACCGCGAGGCCGACCACGATGCCGAGGAACCCCGCGCCGAGGTCGACGCTGAGGCCTGCGGCGACGAGGCCCGCGGCCGCCGTGACGAGCGAGCCGAGCACGGCACGCCGGGCACCGACGGCCGCGATGACGTGGCTCGAGAGCGTGATGCCCACGATCGACCCGACGCTGAGCCCGGTGACGAGCAGCCCCATCTCGAGCGTGCTGGCGTCGAGCGCGTCGCGGACGGCGGGCACGCGGCCGAGCCAGGTCGCGATGCCCAGGCCGGACAGGCCGAAGACGACGAAGAGGGCGTTCCGCCAGGCGACCACCTGCCGACGGGTGAGCCCGCCGTCGTAGGTGCGCTGGTCGGCGGGGGCGGCGGTCATGGCTGTGTCACCTCGGACGTCGGTGTTCGAATCGATTCGATCGCCAGCGTAGGGCGTCGGGGCGGCGACCGCCAGGGGCCCGGCGGGCCCGGTCGCGGGCGCGGCGGCCGACGGCCGTGGGCCCGGCTCCGTCGGCTAGGCTGCGGCCCATGAGCCGGGCAGAGGGCGAGGTCGCCGCGAGGCCGACCCTCGCCGCGGTCGCGCGGGCGGCCGGGGTCAGCGCGAGCACCGCCTCCTTGGCCTTCAGCGGTGCCGGCCCCGTCTCGGACGAGACGCGCAGCCGCGTCTTGGCCGTCGCCGCCGACCTCGGCTACGGCGGGCCCGACCCCCGCGCCCGGTCGCTGCGCCGCGGCCGCTCGGGCATCGTCGGCGCCGTCCTCGAGGACACCCTGAGCAACGCCTTCCGCGACCCGATCAACGTGGCGATGCTCGACGGCATCGCCGACGTCACGGGCCCGGCCGACAACAGCCTGCTGCTGCTCACCGAGACCGAGGGCGAGCACACCCGCCTGCTCGACGCCCCGGTCGACGCGCTCGTGCTGTTCGGCTGCAGCACGCGCCTCGATGCCTCCGTGTCGACGGTGCGACGTCGAGGGATCCCGCTGGTGTCGATCGAGGCGCCGCCGATGGAGGGCGTCCTCGACATCGGCGAGGACAACGTGGGCGCGTCCCGGCTGCTGGCGCAGCACCTCCACGACCTCGGCCACCGCCGCGTCGCCGTCGTCGCGCTCGAGCTGGGCCCGGGTCGCGAGACCGGGGACATCACCGACGCACGGGTCGCGGCGGGCACGACCTGGCCTGCACTCGAGCGGCTGCGCGGCACGCGCCTGGTCTACCCCGACGCCGGCGGGCTCGTCACGCGCGGCAGCTGGACGTCCGAGGGGCACCGCGCCGGCACGCAGCTGCTCGACGTGCCCGCGTCCGAGCGCCCGACGGCGATCATCGCCCAGAGCGACCTGCTGGCCTCGGGCGTCATCGCTGCGGCGGCGGACCTCGGCCTCTCGGTGCCCGGCGACCTCAGCGTCGTCGGCTACGACGGGGTTCGGCTCGACGACCCCCGGGCCGCCGACCTGACCACCGTGGTGCAGCCCGCGGTCGAGAAGGGCCGCGCGGCCGGTCGAGCCGTGCTCGCGCTGCTCGCGGGCGAGGCCGCCACGGGCACGATCTTCACGAGCGTGTTCCGCCCGGGCTCGACGACGGCTCCGCCGCGCGCCTGACGCTCGGTCGCCGGTCAGCGTGCGCCGACCACCATCCACCGGTCGGTGCGGGCGCGCAGGCCGAGCGTGACCGCGCGGGCGCCGATGTAGCCGAGGCCGAACGTGAGCCACAGCGCGACCGCACCGGCCGTGCCGGGGCCGACCCGCGCCTCCACCGGGAGCAGCAGCGCGAGGTAGACCAGCACGCTGACGACGCTGGCGACGGCGAGGTACCGGGCGTCGCCGGCGCCGAGCAGCACCCCGTCGAGCACGAAGACGAAGCCCGCCAGCGGGATCCCGACGGCCATCGCGACCACCACCGAGGGCAGCAGTGCGCGCACCCCCTCGTCGCTGCTGAAGACGGGCGCGAGCACCGGGGCGAGCACGGCGAGCAGGGCGCCGAGCAGCACGCCGCCGCCGACGCCGAACAGCATCAGCCGCCGAGTGATCGCCCGCACGCGCGCGCGGTCGCCCTGGCCGAGCGCGTGCCCGACCATGGCCTGCCCCGCGATCGCGAGGGCGTCGAGGGCGAACGCGAGCGTGCTGAACAGCGTCAGCGCGATCTGGATCACGGCGAGCCCGGCGACCCCCGAGGAGGCGGCGGCCGCGACGGTCGCGACGAGCGCGGCCCGCAGGCCCGCGTTCCGCACCAGCAGCCACGCGCCCGAGCGGGCGGTCCGGCCCACCCCGGCGAGGCCGGGACGGAGGTCGGCGCCGACGTCGCGTGCCGCCCGGACGGCGATGACGACGTAGACGGCGGCCATGCCCCACTGCGCGACGACGGTGCCCGCCGCGGAGCCGGCGATGCCCCAGCCGAAGCCGTAGAGGAACAGCGCGTTGAGGGCGGCGTTGGCCGCGAACCCGACGCCGGCGACGACGAGGGGCGTGCGGGTGTCCTGCAGGCCGCGGAGCAGACCCGTCGCCGCGATGACGACCAGCATGCCCGGCAGGCCGATCAGCGAGACGGAGAGGTACGTCGTAGCGGCGCGGGCCACGTCGGCGTCGACCCCGAAGAGGCCGACGAGCGGCTCGGCGACGAACGCGCCGGCGACGGCGATCGCGACGCCGACGAACAGGGCGAACCAGAGGCCGTCGACGCCGGCGCGGATCGCCCCGCGACGGTCGCCCGCGCCCAGGCGCCGAGCGACGGTCGGGGTCGTCGCGTAGGCGAGGAAGATCAGCAGGCCGAGCGCCGTCTGCAGGATCACGCTCGCGACGCCCAGGCCCGCGAGCGGGACGGAGCCGAGGTGCCCGACGAGGGCCGTGTCGGTGAGGAGGAACAGCGGCTCGGCCACGAGCGCACCCAGCGCGGGCAGGGCCAGGCGGAGGATCTCGCGGTCGAGCGGCGACCGGAGGCGCACGTCTAGTCGGTGCCGCGGAGGCGGCCGACCACGGTCATCAGGTGGTAGACGACGATGGCGGCGACGGTGCCGAGGATGATGCCGCCGAAGCTCGCGCCGCCGAGCGCGAAGGTGAAGTCGGCGATGCCCATGATCAGGGCGACGCCGGCCGTCAGCTGGTTCTTCGGGCGGCTGAAGTCGACCTCGTTCTCGACCCAGATGCGGATGCCGATGACGCCGATCAGGCCGTAGAGCGCCGTCGTGACGCCGCCGAGGACCCCTGGCGGGATGGTGAAGATGACGGCGCCGATCTTGGGCGAGAGGCCGAGGAGGATCGCGACGAGGCCCGCGACCCAGTACGCGGCGGTCGAGAACACGCGCGTGGCGCTCATCACGCCGATGTTCTCGCCGTAGGTGGTGGTCGCCGAGCCGCCGCCGAGACCGGCGAGCACGGTGCTCAGGCCGTCGGCGAAGAGGGCGCGACCGGTCAGCGGGTCGAGGTCGCGCTTCGTGAGCTGCCCGACGCCCTTCACGTGGCCGACGTTCTCGGCGATGAGGGCGAGCACGACGGGCAGGAACCCGAGGTAGATCGGCAGCTGGGCCAGGTCGAACGCGGGCGCCGTGAAGGTCGGCAGCCCGATCCAGGCGGCGTCGCCGACGGCGCTGAAGTCGACCTCGCCGAGCAGCACGGCGGCGACGTAGCCGACGACGACGCCGACGAAGATCGACAGGCGGCCGAGGAGGCCCGTGAAGAGCACGGCGCTCAGCACCACGGCGGCGAGCGTGATGACGGCGGTGAGCGGGGCCTGCGCGAAGTTGTCGCGCGCCGCGGGCGCCAGGTTGAAGCCGATCAGGGCGACGATGGCGCCGCTGACGACCGGGGGCAGCAGCGCGTTGATCCAGCGCGTGCCGGCGAGGTGCACGACGACGCCGACGATCGCCAGCAGGGCGCCGACGACGATGATGCCGCTGAGCGCGAGCGGGATGCCCCCGATGTCGGTCGCCGCTCCGATCGGGGCGAGGAACGCGAACGACGACCCGAGGTAGCTCGGCAGCTTGTTCTTCGTGATGATCAGGAACAACAGCGTGCCGATGCCCGAGAAGAGCAGGGTCGTGCTCGGCGGGAAGCCCGTGATGATCGGCACGAGGAACGTCGCGCCGAACATGGCGACGACGTGCTGACCGCCCAGGCCGATGGTGCGCGGCCAGGTGAGCCGCTCCTCCGGGGCGACGATCTCGGTGGAGTCGACCGTCTTGCCGTCGCCGTGCAGTGCCCAGGGGAGTGCCATGGGCAGAACTGTAGCGGCGCGCTGTTTCCTGCTCGTTTCCTGCACCGCGCCTGTGGAGGGGCAGGGCGCTCTGCACAGGCCCTGCCGCGTCGGGCGCGGCGTCGCCGGCCCCGCCTAGGCTGGCGGACATGACGACCGACGCGCTGTCCTCCGGCATCACCACCGACGAGCTCGACCCGGGCGTGCGCCCTCAGGACGACCTGTTCCGCCACGTCAACGGGCGGTGGATCGAGCGGACCGAGATCCCCGACGACAAGGCGCGCTTCGGCTCCTTCTACCTCCTCGCAGAAGAGGCGGAGGCGGCGGTCCGCGACATCGTGCACGAGTCGCAGTCGGCCGAGCCGGGCACCGAGGCACGCAAGGTCGGCGACCTGTTCACCAGCTTCACCGACGAGGCCCGGGTGGAGGCGCTCGGCGCCGAGCCGCTGCGCCCGCTCCTCGAGACGGTCGCGTCCGTCGACGACGTGCCCGGGCTGCTCCGCCTCGTCGGCGCCTTCGAGAAGCAGGGCGTCGCGAGCTTCGTCCAGCTCTTCGTCGACAACGACCCGGGTGACCCCACGCGGTACGTCGTGCAGGTCGAGCAGGGCGGCCTGGGGCTGCCCGACGAGTCCTACTACCGCGAGGAGAAGAGCGAGGCGATCCGCACCTCCTACGTTGCCTTCGTCTCGCGCATGCTGGGGCTCGCGGGCCTCGACGACGCCGACGAGCGGGCCTCGCGCGTGATGCAGCTCGAGACGGCCATCGCCTCGCACCACTGGGACAACGTGGCCACCCGCGACAGCGACGCGACCTACAACCTGCTGCCGTGGTCCGAGGCCGCCGCGCTCGCCGAGGGCGTCGACCTCGACGTGTGGCGCGACGCGGTGGGCGCGCCCGCCGGCGTCTTCGACGAGGTGGTCGTGCGCGAGCCCTCGTTCGTGACGGGCCTGTCCGGGCTGATGACCGACGAGCAGCTCCCGGCCTGGCAGGACTGGCTGCGCTGGCAGGTCGTCCGCTCGTTCGCCGCGTACCTGTCGTCGGCCTTCGTCGAAGCGAACTTCGACTTCTACGGGCGCACCCTGACGGGCACCCCCGTGCAGCGGGCCCGCTGGAAGCGCGGCGTCTCGTTCGTCGAGGGCGCCATGGGCGAGGCCGTCGGCCGCATCTACGTCGAGCGCCACTTCGCGCCCGAGGCGAAGGAGGCGATGGACGTGCTGGTCGAGAACCTCGTCGAGGCCTACCGTCGCAGCATCGCCGACCTGTCGTGGATGACGGACGAGACGCGGGCGCGCGCCCTCGACAAGCTCGAGAAGTTCACGCCCAAGATCGGCTTCCCCGTGAAGTGGCGCGACTACTCGGCCCTCGAGGTCGACCCCGGCGACCTCGTCGGCAACGTCCGGGCCTCGGCCGTCGTCGGCTTCGACCGCGAGCTGGGCAAGATCGGCCAGCCGATCGACCGCGACGAGTGGTTCATGACGCCGCAGACCATCAACGCGTACTACAACCCCGGCTTCAACGAGATCGTGTTCCCGGCGGCCATCCTCCAGTTCCCCTTCTTCGACGCGAGCCGCGACGCCGCGGCCAACTACGGTGCGATCGGCGCCGTGATCGGCCACGAGATCGGCCACGGCTTCGACGACCAGGGCTCGAAGTACGACGGCGACGGCAAGCTGACCGACTGGTGGACGCCGGCCGACCGCGAGGCCTTCGAGCGCCTCACGACCTCGCTCATCTCGCAGTACGACGCCCTCGCCCCGGCACAGGTGCCCGAGCACCACGTCAACGGCGCGCTCACGATCGGCGAGAACATCGGCGACCTCGGCGGGCTGTCCATCGCCTACGACGCGTACCTGATCTCGCTCGACGGTGCCGAGGCGCCCGTGATCGACGGGATGACGGGGGCTCAGCGCTTCTTCCTCAGCTGGGCGCAGGCGTGGCAGATCAAGCTCCGCGACGAGGAGGCGATCCGGCTGCTGTCGATCGACCCGCACTCGCCCAACGAGTTCCGCTGCAACCAGATCGTGCGCAACATCGACGACTTCTACGACGCGTTCGAGCTGACGGAGTCCGACGCGCTCTGGCTCCCCGCCGAGCAGCGCGTCACGATCTGGTAGCCGTGCCGCCCGCGGAGGGCCCGATCGGCCGGGAGGATCTGCCCGGTCGAGAGGGGCAGCCCGACCACGAGGGGCAGCCTGACCACGAGGGGCTGTCCGGTCAGGGAGTCCCGCGTCGGCCCGGCCGGCCCGGCCGGCACAGCAGTCGGGCGGACGAGGCGGTCGAGGCAGGGCGGCACGCGCCGCCCTCGCCGCCGGCGGGTCTCGGGGGAGCGCTGACGGCCCTGGGCGACCTCGCGGCCGAGGGCGTGACGGTCTCCGCGTCGGTCTGGGACCTCGACGACGGTACCGAGCTGCTCGCCGTCGACGACCGCGTCGTGCTGCCCGTCGGACAGCTCGGGGCCGTGCTGCTGCTGATCGAGGTCAGCGCGCAGATCGAGGCAGGTCAGCTCGGCGCCCTCGACGAGCTCGAGCGCATCGCCGGTCCGGGCAGCCGGGCTGCCCTCGGCGGCGGTGGCATCTGGTCGTACCTGCAGCGACGTCGGCTGGCCGTCACCGACGCGGCCGCCCTCGTCGGGGCCGTGCGCGACCCCGCCGCCGTCAACGCGCTGCTCGCCAGGGTCGGGCTCGAGGCGGTCAGGGCCAGGGCCGACGACCTGGGCGTGCGCGACACCGCACTGCTCGACGAGATCCGGTCCGAGCGCGGTCCCGACGACGCGCCTGCCCCCTCCGTCGGCTCGACCCGGGAACTCGCCCAGCTGACGGCCCTGCTCGCGCAGGGGCAGGTGGTCGGGTCCGCGGTCAGCAGCCGGGTGCTCGGCTGGCTGTCGCTCGGGGTCGACCTGTCGTTCGTCGCGGCGCCCCTCGGCCTCGACCCCGTCTCGCACCGCCGGACCGACCACGACCTGCAGTTCGTCAACGCGGTGGGCAGCGACCGCGGTGTCCGCTCAGAGCTCGGGGTGCTGCGCGGGCCGCGGGGCGGCGTGGCCTACGCCGTGACGATGACGTTCGACGACCTCACGCTCGAGCGCCGCCTCCGGGTGCTCGCCGCGGCCCGAGCGGTCGGCGTCGACCTGCTCGCACGCGTCCGCTAGCGCGCGGTCGGCCTGCCCGCCCCATTCACTCCCGTCTCGCAGGTGCCACCCGGCACATCCCGCCCAGCAAATGCCGACCATCAAATGCCGACCGTTCGGCCCTCGAAGGCTCTGCAACAGGGGGAGATCCCGTCGCTGCAGCACTCGAGGTCGGGTTCTGCAACAGCAGCAGCAGCAGCGGCAGCGGCAGCGGCAACAGCAGGGCGGGCCGGGCCCAGGGGCGGGGGCGGGCGCGGCTCAGTCGATCAGGTCGAGCTCGACCGCGACGCGCAGGGTCTCGACGCCGGCGGGAGGGCACCGGTCCACGTCCGCCGACGTGACCCAGTGCAGTGCGCCGATCTCGCCCGAGGGCGACGGCTCGGCTCCGTCGTCCGTCGGCCTCGCCGACCAGAGGCGCATGTGCACCTCGCGCCCCTCGGGCTCGCCGTGGGCCTGGGTCCGGACGGCGCCGAGCTCGCGGAGCGACGAGCGGTCGAGCTCGAGACCGACCTCCTCGCGGGTCTCGCGGACGAGGGCGTCCTCGCCGGTCTCGCCTGCCTCCTGCTTGCCGCCGGGGAGGTAGAGCACGTCGCGTCCGCGAGCCGTGACCATGAGGAGGCGGCGGTCGCGCACCAGTACGAGCGCACTGACGACGATCGGGTCCATCCCCCCATCCTCGGGCACCACGGAGCGGCGCTCGCGATACGACCCTCGAGACGCGAGTGATCTGCGCTGGCGCACCCCGCCACGCTGCTGTCTCGAGGCCCTCACCACCGGATCACGCGAACATTCCGGGGAGGAAGAGCAGAGCAGAGCGGAGGTGCGGAGGTGCGGGGGCGCGTCAGCCGACGTCGCGGTGGCGGAGCCGCTCGTCGTCGGCAGGGCGCAGCACGGCGGGCTCGACGGCGGCCGCCCGGGTGTCGGTGAGGCCGAACAGCGACTCGAGGCCGTCGCGGAACTCCTCGCCGCGCCCCTGGCGGGCGAGCTCGCGAGCCCGGACCGACGGGGTGTGCAGCAGCACGCCGGCCAGGTGGCGCAGCGCCGACTCCGTGCGCTCGGACGAGTCGCCGCGGGACCGGGCGCGCTCGATCTCGGCGTCGAGCAGGTCGAAGACGTGGCGACGCAGCGCGACGACGGCCGGGGTGAGCGACTGCTCGGCCGCGACGGCGTGGAACTCGGCGGCAGCGCTCGAGACGAGTGCGCGGGCGTCGTCGGCGGCGGTCAGCTCGGCCATCGGGGCGTGCAGGCTGATCGTCTCGAGGTCGAGCAGCTCGACCCCGGGCACGCGGGCGACGAGGGGGTCGACGTTGCGGGGCAGGCCGAGGTCGATGACGAGGCGGCGCGACGCGTCGACGACCTCGGGCACGACGACGGGCTCGGTGGTCGAGGTGCAGGTGATGAGCACGTCGCTCCACGCGATGGCCTCGGCCAGGTCGTCGAAGGGACGCAGGTCGTGCTTGAGCCCGAACCAGGAGGCGCGGCCCGACGCCGAGAACACGGCCAGGTCGCCCGCGCCCCGGTCGCGCAGCGCGGCCACGGTGGTGGCGGCGTACTGGCCGGTGCCGACGATGAGCACGCGCGCCTGCGACCAGTCGGTCACCCGCGACGAGGCGAGCTCGAGGGCGAGGCGGACGAGCGAGCGCCCGGCTCCGCCGACGTTGGTGCGGTTCTTGACCCCACGCGAGGTCTGGGACGCCTTCTGGAACAGCCGCTCGAGGTCACGCGACGTCGTGCCGCGCGTCCGTGCGGCCTCGAGGGCCCGGCGGACCTGGCCCGAGATCTCGTCCTCGCCGATGACGACCGACTCGAGGCCCGAGCTCACGGCGAACAAGTGCTCGACGACCTCGTCGCCGGTGATGACGCGGACGTTGTCGCGCATCTCGTCGGCCTCGATGCCGCTGGCCTCGCTCATGGTGCTGATGGTGGCCTCGACCGCGACGGAGGCGGCGGCCGTGAGGGGCTCCTCCACGTCGACGTAGGCCTCGAACCGGTTGCAGGTGGCGAGCACGACGGCCCCGCCCACGAAGTCGTTCGCGTCGACCAGGGTGCTCGCCGCGGAGGGTGCGCCGATGCTCAACTTCTCGAGGAGGTCGAAGCTGGCGTTCCGGTGGGACGCCGTGAGGCAGATGAGCACCCGTCGATGATAACTCTCATGCGCCGGTCGAACCCGGGGGTTGCCTCGATGTCGAGGCTGTGCGCAGGTGATCCGTGCACAGGCTGCACATTCCGCAGCGCGCGTTCAGGAGGTGCCTGTCAGCCTGGCAGACGGCCTCGCATCACCGGGGCCCCGCACGACCAGAGGAGCACCACCATGACCGAAGGCACCACCCGCACCACCGACGCCGGCAGCACCGCCACGAGCACCCAGTGGCAGCTCGTCGCCCGCCCGCACGGCGAGCCGACCACCGACGACATCCGCGAGGTCGAGGTCGAGCTGCCCGCGGTCCCGGCGGGCGAGGTGCGCGTGGCCAACGAGTTCCTCTCGGTCGACCCGTACATGCGCGGCCGGATGAACGACGTGAAGTCGTACGTGCCGCCCTTCGCCCTCGGCGAGACGATGACCGGCGGCGCGATCGGCCGGGTCGTCGCGTCCGCCTCCGACGACCTGCCCGTCGGCACGGTGGTGCAGCACGACCTGGGCTGGCGCGACGTCGCGCAGGGCGCCTCCTCGTC
Source organism: Frigoribacterium sp. PhB116 (assembly GCF_004364285.1). Classification (GTDB taxonomy): domain Bacteria; phylum Actinomycetota; class Actinomycetes; order Actinomycetales; family Microbacteriaceae; genus Frigoribacterium. The sequence goes on from NZ_SOBE01000005.1 coordinate 67,284, forward strand.
GTTCCGGGCCGTCGAGCCAACGCCCGGCGTCGAGCTCTCGGCCTACCTCGGCGTGCTCGGCCTGACCGGCCTGACCGCCTACGTCGGGCTCACCGAGATCGCGGGCATCCGCGAGGGCGACGTCGTCTTCGTCTCGGGCGCCGCAGGTGCGGTCGGCACGATGGTCGGCCAGATCGCCCGTCTGAAGGGCGCCTCCCGCGTGATCGGCAGCGCCGGCAGCGCGGAGAAGGTCGAGCTGCTCACCTCGAAGTACGGCTTCGACGCCGCGTTCAACTACAAGGACGGCGACGTCGCCGAGCTGCTGGCCGAGGCCGCGCCCGACGGCATCGACCTCTACTTCGACAACGTCGGAGGCGACCACCTGTCGGCCGCGCTGGCCAGCTTCAAGGACGGCGGCCGGGCAGCGCTCTGCGGCTCGATCGCCGGCTACAACGCGACCGGCGCGCCCGTCGGGATCACCGGCACCACGAACATCGTGACCCGCGGCCTGATGCTCAAGGGCTTCACGCTCGGGAACTACCGCCACGTCGCTCCGGCGTTCCAGGCCGAGATGGGCCCGTGGCTCGCGGCCGGCGAGGTCGTGCACGACGAGACCGTCGTCGAGGGCATCCACTCGGCGTTCGACGCGTTCACCGGCCTGATGCGCGGCGAGAACGTCGGCAAGATGGTCGTCGCGGTCTGACCTCGGTCTGACCTCGAGCGGACATCGAGTGACGCTCCGGGGGAGTGCGTCCGACGCGCACCCCTCGGCCGCGTCACCTCGATCCCGGCGCTGCCCAGCGGGCGGGTGGGACAATGGGGCACGTGACCCTGCCCGACACGCACCCGCTCCTCTCCGGCCGCACCGCCTCCTCGTCCCTCGTCCGTGCCCTGCGCGGCGACCGGCCCGAGGTGCTGCCCGTCTGGTTCATGCGCCAGGCCGGCCGCTCGCTGCCCGAGTACCGCGCGCTGCGCGTCGGCACGGCGATGCTCGACGCCTGCCTCGACCCGGCGCTCTCGAGCGAGATCACCCTGCAGCCCGTCCGTCGCCACGGCGTCGACGCCGGCATCTTCTTCAGCGACATCGTCGTGCCGATCAAGCTCGCGGGGGTCGGCGTGGACATCGTCGCCGGGCGCGGTCCCGTGCTGGACCAGCCGATCCGCACGCCCGACGACGTCGCCGCGCTGCGTCCCCTCGAGCAGGAGGCGCTCGCCCCGATCGCCGAGGGCGTCGCCCGCACCGTGGCCGAGCTGGGCGACACCCCCCTGATCGGTTTCGCCGGCGCCCCCTTCACGCTGGCCGCCTACCTCGTCGAGGGCGGCCCGTCGAAGGACCACATCCGCGCCCGCGCCCTCATGCACAGCGACCCCGAGACGTGGCAGGCCCTGCTCGGCTGGGCCGCCGATGTGACCGGGGCGTTCCTCCGCGCCCAGGTGCTCGCCGGGGCCAGCGCCGCCCAGCTCTTCGACTCGTGGGTCGGCAGCCTGTCGCTGTCCGACTACGAGCAGCACGTCGCGCCGTTCTCGGCCCGCGCGCTGTCGCACGTCGCCGACCTCGACGTCCCGACCATCCACTTCGGCGTCGGCAGCGGCGAGGTGCTGAGCGCCATGCACGGCGTCGGGGTCGACGCCGTCGGGGTCGACTGGCGCATCCCGCTCGACGAGGCCTCGCGGCGACTCGGCGGCGGCGTGCCCGTCCAGGGCAACATCGACCCGGCGATGCTGCAGGCGCCCTGGCCGGTGCTCGAGGCGCACGTCCGAGAGGTCGTCCGCCGGGGCCGTGCCGCACCCGCGCACGTCCTCAACCTCGGCCACGGCGTCGGGCCCGACACCGACCCCGACGTGCTGACCCGCATCGTCGCCCTGGCCCACACCCTGTAGGAGGCGCGCGACCGTGACCGAGGCGACCCGCTCCTCCGGGGCGGCCGCGCATCGCGCCCTCGTGGTGGGCGGCGGCGTCGCCGGCCTGGTGGTCGCGCGCGACCTCGCGGCCGCCGGCGTCGCGGTCACGCTCGTCGAGGCCTCGGACCGGCTCGGCGGGGAGGTCGGCCGCCACGTCGTCGGCGGCCTGCCCCTCGACGCCGGCGCCGAGAGCTTCGCGACGCGCGGCGGCACGGTGCAGGCGTACCTCGACGAGCTCGGGCTCGGCGGCGACGTCGTGCTGCCCGACCCGCGCGGGGCCTGGGTGCAGCACGGCGCCGGACAGGCCTTCCCCCTGCCCCGCACGGGCCTGCTCGGCATCCCCGGCGACCTGACGGCCGACGACGTCGTCGCGGTCGTCGGCGCGGCGGGCACGGCCGAGGCGTCGCGGCTCGACGCGGCGGCGGGGGACGTCGGCGCCGACGAGACCTCGGTCGGCGGCCTCGTCCGCGTGCGGATGGGCGACGCCGTGCTCGACCGGCTCGTCACCCCGATCATCGGCGGGGTCCACTCCGTGCACCCCGACCTGCTCTCCGTCGACCGGGTCGCCCCCGGCCTCCGGGCGGCGCTGCGGCGGGAGGGCTCGCTGGCCGCGGCCGTCCTCAGCGTGCGGGCGCTCGCGCCGGCGGGCTCCGCGGTCGCCGGGCTGCGCGGCGGCATGGCGAGCCTGGCGGAGGCGCTGGTCGCCGAGCTCGACCGCCTCGGCGTCGAGGTGCGGCTCGGCGCCCACGTCGCCGTGCTCGACGCCCGCTCGGTGACGCTGACCGGCAGCGACGACGTCGCACACGACGAGCACGGGGCGACACCCGAGCGCCTCGAGGCCGACGTCGTCGTGCTCGCCGTCGGCGACGGCGCGGGGCGTGTCCTCGGCGGCCGTCCGGCCCACGCCGCGGGACTCATCACGTTGGCCACGCTCGTGCTGCGCGACGACCGCCTCGACGCGGCGCCCCGCGGCACCGGGGTGCTCGTAGCGCCCGGTGCCGACGGCGTGCGCGCCAAGGCGCTCACCCACGCGACGGCGAAGTGGCCGTGGCTCGCGGAGCGGGCCGACGGTCGGCACGTCCTCCGGCTCAGCTACGACTCCCCGGTCGTCACGGCGGCCACGAGCGACGACGAGCTGCGCTCCACGGCGCTCGCCGACGCATCGGTGCTGCTCGGGCTGTCGCTCGACCCCGCCACGGTCGAGGACGCGGCGCGCGTCGAGTGGTCCGCGCCCCTCCCGCAGGAGGCGGTGGGCGCCTCCTCGTCCCTGCCCGACGGCGTCGTCCGCGTCGGCGGCGCCGTGGCCGGCCGGGGGCTCGCCGCCGTGATCGCCCACGCACGTCGCGTCGCCGCCGACCTCGTCGCCCGCTGACCGCGAGCGGCGCGGCGGCCGAGCACGGGCGCGTCCGGGCGGCGGCGGGCGGCACCGGGCTACATTGGGACAGCGCGTCGGGCACCGGTCCGTGCGCCCCCACACATGAATGGAGCGACATGCGAGGCAAACTGATCTTCGTCGCCGGAGCAGCCGTCGGATTCGTGCTGGGCGCTCGCGCCGGCCACGAGCGCTACGAGCAGATCGCCGCGAACTCGTCGAAGCTGTGGAACAGCCGCGCCGTGCAGCGGCAGGTCGTCAAGGCAGAGGACTTCGCGGGCGCCAAGGCCGCCGACGCCGTCGACGCGGTCGTCAACGGCGTAAAGACGGTGGCCGTCAAGGCCGTCGGAGGCGGGAAGAAGAAGAAGTGACCGACTCCACCCGGAGCGACAAAGTGCGCCGGCGACGCGGCTCGGGGTCGCGCTCGTTCTTCGCCCTGGTCCAGGACGTCCCGAGCCTGGTCACCGACCTCGTCAAGGGCGAGCTCGCCCTGCTCAAGTACGAGATCATCGGCACGCTCAAGGCGTTCGGCATCGGCGCGGGGTTCCTCGTCGGCGCACTCGTCTTCGTCTTCGCCATGCTCGGGGTGCTGCTCACGGGCATCGTCCTGCTGATCGCGATCTGGCTGCCCGGTTGGCTGTCGGCGCTGATCGTCGCCTTCGTGCTCCTCCTCGTCGCCGCCCTGCTGGCGTTCCTCGGCTACCGGAGCATCAAGAAGGGCCTCCCGGCCGTGCCGGAGAAGACGATCGCGAGCCTCAAGCGCGACCTCAAGGCCGTCAAGGGCGTCGGGACCATCCCGGGGCACGACGTCACCGAGTTCTGAGCCGCCGCCTCCGCGACTCCCTGCGAGCCCCGCTCGACCCCTCCTCCCCGCCCGCACCGATCGGAGACCCCGTGAGCGACAGCACCGCCAAGAACGACAGCAGCGACAAGGCCGACAAGGCCGACGGCAGCGACATCCAGGCCCACATCGACCGCACCCGTGCGGAGCTGGCCGCGACGCTCAACGAGCTCGAGGACAAGATCAACGTCCCGAAGCAGCTCGGCATCGCGGGCCACCGCGCGAAGTCGTCGTTCTCGCGCGACCCGCTGCCCTGGGTCGCGGGTGCCGGCGTCGCCGCGCTGGCGCTCGCGGGCGTCGTCGTCGCGGCCGTCCGGTCGCGCTGAGCGCGAGCCCGTCCGACGGCCCCCGCCGGACGGCCCCCGGGCGACCGGCCGGAGATCGCTCGACGACGTCGCAACCTGGTTGGGCTCCCAGCCCGCACAGGTGGAGAATGGCTCCATGAGTCACAGCGCCGACTCGCCAGTCCCCGAGCTGCCGACGTCCGATTCCCCTCCTGCCGAGAGCCCCGGCGCCGAGCGCCTCGGGTACACCCTCTGGGCAGTCCTCCGACGCGACCCCCAGAACCCGTACGCCCCCGAGCACGAGGACGTCGCGCAGCTCGACGAGCTCGTCGACTCCCTCGCCTCCGAGGGCGTGGTCGTCCGCGGCTTCTACGACGTCAGCGCCCTCCGGGCCGACGCCGACGTGATGATCTGGCTGCACGGCGAGGTCCCCGAGGCGATCCAGTCGGCGTACCGCCGCCTCCTGCGCACCGACGTCCTCGGCGGCCTGCTGCCGACCTGGAACGCGATGGGCATGCACCGCGACGCCGAGTTCTCGCGCAACCACAGCCCCGCGTTCATGCGCGGCAAAGAGCCTGAGGCGTGGCTCACGGTCTACCCCTTCGTCCGCAGCTACGAGTGGTACCTGCTGCCCGAGGCCGAGCGTCGTCAGATGCTCGCCGACCACGGCAAGCAGGGCTCCGAGCACCGCGCCGTGCTCACCAACACGGTGGCCAGCTTCTCCCTCGGCGACTACGAGTGGATCCTGGCCCTCGAGGCTCCCGAGCTCGTGCAGCTCGTCGACCTCATGCGCGACCTCCGCTACACCGAGGCCCGCCGACACGTCCGCGAAGAGGTGCCGTTCTACACGGGCCGTCGCATCACCACCACCGAGATCATCGAGGTCCTGTCGTGACCGACACCACCGGCATCACCAACGGCCAGCTCGTCCGGGCCGCCACCCCCGCCGCCGCGCAGGGGCCCGAGCACGTCAGCGTGCCCACCGACTACGACGCGATCCTCCTCGCCGGCTTCGGCGGGCCCGAGGGCCAGGACGACGTCATCCCCTTCCTCCGCAACGTCACGCGCGGCCGCGGCATCCCCGAGGAGCGCCTGGAGGAGGTGGCGACGCACTACCGCCACTTCGGCGGCGTCAGCCCCATCAACGAGCACAACCGCGAGCTCAAGGCCGCCCTCGAGGGCGAGCTGTCGCGGCGCGGCATCGACCTGCCCGTGATCTGGGGCAACCGCAACTGGGACCCGTACATGGCCGACGCCGTGCGCGAGGCCGACGAGCGCGGGTTCACCAAGCTCATCGCGGTCGCGACCAGCGCCTACTCGTCCTACAGCTCGTGCCGCCAGTACCGCGAGGACTTCGCGATGGCGCTCGAGGCCACCGGGCTCGAGGGCAAGGTCATGATCGACAAGGTGCGTCAGTTCTTCGACCACCCCGGCTTCGTGCAGCCGTTCATCGACGGCGTCCGCGAGGGCCTCGAGAAGGCCCGGGCCGAGAACGCCGACCTCGACCTCGCGACCGAGGTGCAGGTGCTCTTCGCGACGCACTCGATCCCGTCGACCGACGCCGCCCGCAGCGGTCCCGAGGCGCGCGGCTTCGACGACGAGGGCGCGTACGCGGCCCAGCACAAGGCCGTCGCCGAGGTCGTCATGGCCGCGGCCGAGGCCGGTCTCGGGCTCGACCTGCCCGCCGGCGGCGGCACCACCGTTCCGTGGCAGCTCGTCTACCAGTCGCGCAGCGGCCCGCCCTCGATGCCGTGGCTCGAGCCCGACATCAACGACGCCATCGACGACCTCGCCGGCGGCCCGACGCGCGCCGTCGTCATCGTGCCGCTGGGCTTCGTGAGCGACCACATGGAGGTCATGTGGGACCTCGACGAGGAGGCGCTCGAGACCAGCGAGAAGAACGGCTTCTGGGCCACGCGCACCCCCACCCCCGGCATCGACCCGAACTACGTGACCGGCCTCGTCGACCTCGTCCTCGAGCGCGTGGAGGGCACCCCCGTCGACGACCGTCCGCACCTCACCGACATCGGGCCCTGGTACGACGTGTGCCGTCCGGGCTGCTGCGAGAACGTGCGCCTCGGGTTCAAGCCCGCCGTCTCGGGATTGGTGCCGTAGGAGCGTGGCGACACTCCGAGTAGGCACCCGGGCCAGCGCGCTGGCCGTCGCGCAGTCCACCACGGTCGCCGAGCGCCTCGCGGCCGCGACCGGCCACGACGTCGAGCTCGTCCGCGTGCACACCGAGGGCGACCGCACCCAGGCGACGGGCGAGTCGCTCTCGCTCGGCGGCACGGGAGTGTTCGCGAGCGCGCTGCGCGAGGCGCTGCTCGCCGACGAGTGCGACGTGCTGGTGCACTCCCTCAAGGACCTGCCGACCGCCTCCCACCCGGGTCTGCTCATCGGGGCGGTCCCGAGCCGGGCCGACGCCCGCGACGCGCTCTGCGCCCGTGACGGCCTCACCCTCGAGACGCTGCCGCAGGGCGCGAAGGTCGGTACCGGCTCGCCGCGTCGCGTGGCCCAGCTGCTCGCCCGGCGTCCCGACCTCGAGGTCGTGCCGATCCGCGGCAACGTCGACACCCGCCTCCGTCGCCTCGAGGACGACCTGGACGCCGTCGTGCTCGCCGCCGCCGGCCTCGGCCGTCTCGGCCGCTCGGCCTCGGTGACCGACCTGCTCGGCCTCGGTCCGTGGCCCAGCGCCCCCGGCCAGGGTGCGCTCGCGGTCGAGGTGCGCGAGGGCGACCCCAGCGACGAGCTGGCCCGTGGGCTGCGAGCGATCGAGCACGTCGAGACCCGTCTCGTCGTCACCGCCGAGCGCGAGGTGCTCGCCGGGCTCGAGGCCGGCTGCTCGGCGCCCGTCGGCGCGACCGCCGTCGTCGACGCCGGCCTGCTGCTGCTCAGCGCCACGGTCTACAGCCCCGACGGCTCGCGCCGCATCAGCTCGTCGCACGCGGTGTCGCTCGAGGAGGGGCCCGTCACGGCCCAGCTCGCCGACGTCCACGAGGTGGCCGGCCGCGTCGTCGACGAGCTGCTCGAGCTCGGCGCGGCCGAGCTCGCGCCGATCGGCGGGGGCCCCTCGGGCGGAGACCCCCTGGGGAGCGCGTCGTGACCGCCGCCAAGCCGCTCAAGGGCGTGCGCGTCCTCGTGCCGCGCGGCGGCAAGTGGGGCGACGGCGTCTCGGCGTCCCTCCGCTCGTACGGCGCGGCGCCCGTCATCGCGCCGCTCATCAACTTCGCGCCCGCCGAGACCCCCGAGCTGCTCGCGGCCGCGTTGGCGCGACTGCAGGCGGGCGTCTACGAGTGGCTCGTCGTGACGAGCGCCACCACCGTCGACGTGCTCGTCGGCAACGGCATCCGGCCCATCCCCGCGACGCGCATCGCGGCGGTCGGCGAGACGACCGCCGCGGCCCTGACGCTCGCCGGCTACCACGTCGACTTCGTCCCCGAGGGCGACAACTCCGCCCGCGGCCTCGTCAAGGAGTGGCCGTCGGAGCTCGTCGCCGGGCGCGTGCTCGTGCCCCAGTCCGACATCGCCGAGCCGACCCTGGTCGCTGGCCTGTCCGCCCGGGGCTTCGACGCCGAGTTCGTCTCGGCCTACCGCACCGTGGGGGTGCCCGTCACCGACGACGTGGTGCGCGACGTCGCCTCCGGCGACATCAGCGTGCTCCTCGTCACCTCGGGCAGCGTCGCACGCCAGATCGCCGCGCAGCTGGCGCCCCTGCCCGAGAGCACGGTCGTCGCCTGCATCGGCCCGCGCACCGCGTTCGACGCCCGCGCGGCCGGACTGCCCGTCCACCTCATCGCCGAGACGCGCTCCGCCGCGGCCCTGGTGGAAGCGGTGGTCGAGAACGCCGTCGCGGGCGGCGCGGCCGACCTCGACGACGCGCACGGAGGGGGTCGCTGACGCGACCCTCCCGCGGTGCCCGCACCGCGCCTCCTCGGCTCGACCGTGCCGGGGCCCCGACATCGACGACCATCGACGACCCGAGAAGGACCATGTCCCAGTTCCCCCGCGTGCGGCCCCGCCGGCTGCGCGCCACCCCTGCCCTCCGCCGCCTGACCGCCGAGACGCGCCTGCACCCGGCCGACCTCGTGCTGCCGATGTTCGTGCGCGAGGGCATCGACGAGCCCGTCGCCATCAGCTCGATGCCGGGCGTCGTGCACCACAGCCTCTCGAGCCTGCCGCGTGCGGTCGAGGAGGCGGCCGCGGCCGGGGTGGGAGGCGTCATGCTGTTCGGCGTGCCGCTCGAGAAGGACGCGGTCGGGTCGGGCGCCACGGACCCCGAGGGGATCCTCAACGTCGGCACGCGCGTGGCGGTCGACGCGGCGCAGGGTGCCCTCGTCGTGCAGACCGATCTCTGCCTCGACGAGTTCACCGACCACGGCCACTGCGGCGTGCTCGCCGCCGACGGCTCGGTCGACAACGACGCGACCCTCGTCCGCTACGACGAGATGGCCGTCGTGCAGGCCGAGGCCGGCTCGCAGCTGATCGGCATGAGCGGCATGATGGACGGCCAGATCGGCTCGGCCCGCGAGGCCCTCGACGACGCCGGCTTCGGCGGCACCGCGCTGCTGGCCTACGCCGCGAAGTACGCCTCGGCCTTCTACGGGCCCTTCCGCGAGGCCGTGCAGTCGACGCTCGTCGGCGACCGGCGCACCTACCAGCAGGACGCGGCCAACGGTCGCGAGGGCATCCGCGAGGTCGAGCTCGACATCGCCGAGGGCGCCGACATCGTCATGGTGAAGCCGGCGATGAGCTACCTCGACGTGCTGGCCGAGACCGCGGCGATGAGCCCGGTGCCCGTCTGGGCGTACCAGATCAGCGGCGAGTACTCGATGATGCACGCCGCCGCCGCGAACGGCTGGATCGACCTCGACGCCGCGTCGTACGAGAGCGTGCTGTCGATCAAGCGCGCCGGTGCCGACGCGATCCTCACCTACTGGGCCACCGAGCTGGCCACCCGCCTGCGCAAGGGAGACATCTGATGGGCGACCACGCCAACGAGCACTTCTTCACCCGCGCCAAGCAGTCGATCCCGGGCGGGGTGAACTCCCCGGTGCGCGCCTACGGCAGCGTCGGGGGCACGCCCCGGTTCCTCGTGGGGGCGAAGGGTCCGCACGTGACCGACGCCGAGGGGCGCGAGTACGTCGACCTGGTGGCCTCGTGGGGCCCCGCGATCCTGGGGCACGCGCACCCCGAGGTGGTGCGCGCGGTGCAGGAGGCGGCGGCCCGCGGCCTGTCGTTCGGCGCGTCGACGCCCGCCGAGACCGAGCTCGCCGAGCTGGTGCGCGAGCGCGTGGCCGTCGGCGACGCCCGCCCGATCGGCAAGATCCGCATGGTGTCGACCGGCACCGAGGCCACGATGACGGCGATCCGCCTGGCCCGCGGCTACACCGGTCGCGACCTGCTCGTGAAGTTCGCCGGCCACTACCACGGCCACTCCGACTCGCTCCTGGCCGAGGCAGGCTCGGGCGTCGCCACGCTCTCGATGCCCGGCTCGGCCGGCATCACCGCCGAGACGGCGGCCCAGACGCTGGTGCTGCCCTACAACGACCTCGACGCCGTCCGCGCCGTGTTCGACGAGCACGGCCCGCGCATCGCGGCGGTCATCGTGGAGGCGGCGGCCGCCAACATGGGAGTGGTCGCGCCCGACCGCGGCTTCAACCGCAGCCTGTCCGAGATCACGAGCCGCCACGGCGCGCTGCTGATCGTCGACGAGGTGCTCACGGGCTTCCGCGTCGGCCCGGCCGGCTGGTGGGGCCTCGAGGCGTCGAAGGTCGTGCCCGACGGCGCCGGCTGGCAGCCCGACCTCGTCACCTTCGGCAAGGTGATCGGCGGCGGCATGCCCCTCGCCGCGCTCGGCGGCCGCGCCGAGGTGATGGACTACCTCGCCCCGACCGGCCCGGTGTACCAGGCCGGCACGCTCAGCGGGAACCCCGTCGCCGTCGCGGCGGGCATCGCGACCCTGCGCCTGGCGACCCCCGAGATCTACGCCCGGCTCGACGCCGTCGCCGACACGCTGTCGCGCGAGGTCTCCGCGGCCCTGTCGGCCGAGGGAGTCGAGCACAGCGTGCAGCACGCGGGCTCGCTGTTCTCGTTCGCCTTCACGACGGCCCCGCCGCGGAACTACGACGACGTGCGGGCGCAGCAGACCTGGCGGTACCCGGCGTTCTTCCACTCGATGCTCGACTCGGGGGTGGCCCTGCCCCCGTCGGTGTACGAGGCGTGGTTCGTCACCGCCGCGCACGACGACGCGACGGTGTCGCGGATCCTCGACGCCGTGCCAGCTGCGGCGCGGGCGGCCGCGGCGGCCACGGCCCCCGGCGCGTAGCAGCGGCGCGGGCCGGGCTGCGCGGGCCGCGAGCCGTCAGCGGCGGCGCGCCCGAGCCAGCCAGCGCCCGTCGACGCGGTCGATCGTCAGCGGGTGGCCGAAGGCCGCCGAGACGAGCTCCGACGTGAGCACCGACTCGGCCGTGCCCGACGCTGTGACGCGCCCGTCGCGCAGGAGGAGCGCGTGGGTGGTGCTCGCCGGCAGGTCCTCCAGGTGGTGCGTGACCGTGACCGACGCGGTCTCGGGGCGCTCTCGGCGGAGGGCGTCGACGGTGTCCAGCAGGTGCTCTCGGGCGGCGACGTCCAGTCCGGTCGCCGGCTCGTCCAGGAGCAGCAGCGCCGGCTCGACCAGCAGCGCCCGGGCGATGAGCGCCCGGCCTCGCTCGCCCTGGGAGAGGACGCTCCAGCGGCTGTCGCGGCGCGCCCCCAGGCCGACGGAGGCGGTCAGCAGGTCGGCACGCGCCTCCTGGACTGCGGTCGGCGACCACCGCATCGCGGGGTCGCTGCTGCCCGTCGCGCCGGTGAGGACGACCTCGCGGACCGTGTTGTCCCCGAGCATCCGGTGACGGGGGTCGACGTGGCCGACGTGCTGCCGCAGCTCGCGGAGGTCGACCCGGCCGAGGCGCCGGCCGAGCACGTCGACGGTGCCGGCGGTCGGATGCCCCTGCGCGCCGCAGAGCGCCAGCAGGGTCGTCTTGCCGGCGCCGTTCGGACCGAGGAGGGCCCAGTGCTCGCCGGCGCGCACCCGGAGCGAGACGTCGTGGAGCAGGTCGCGTCCCTGACGCACGACCCGCACGGAACGCACGTCGAGCACGGGGCGCGCGTCGAGCACGGAGCTCGACGCGCTCGGCGCGCTCGGCGCGCTCGACGTCATGCCCGGTAGACGCCCGCCTCGCGGACGGCGTCGAACCAGCCCTGCAGGCGGGACGGCTGGAGGCGGACGGCCGCGGCCGCCGCGTCGGCGTCGCCGTCGCGCACCGCGTCGCGCAGCTCGACCGTGAAGGCACGTGCCTGCGCGTGGTCGAAGACCGCGTTCGCGACCGGGCGGCGCGAGAGCAGCAGGAGGCGGGGCCCGCCGCTGGCCCAGAGGCGGACGAGCGACGGGCTCGCCGCCGCCTCGAGGAGGATCGCGTTCATCCTGACGATGCCCGCGACGTCTTCGTCCTGCTCGGCGGCGAACGCGTCGGCACGGGCGTCGAGGAGGCGGACGATCTCGTCGCGCTGGGCGCTGGTGAGCTTGGGCACCGCACGTTCGAGGAGCAGCGACCAGACGGCGTAGCCGACGTCCATCGTGTCGACGAACTCGTCGAAGGTGGGGTCGACGATGCGGGTGTACCGGTTCGCCTCGATGTCGACGAGGGCCTGCTCGGCCAGCTTCGCGATCGCCTCACGGACGGGGGTGCGGGAGACGCCGAGCCAGGCGACGAGCTGGTCGTCGTTGAGGCGCTCCCCGAACTCGAGGGTGCCGTCGATGATCGCCGCGAACATCTTGTCGTAGACGACGTCGCGCAGGAGGCGGCGGGGTGCTTGCGGCTGGTCGGTCGTCTTCGGGATCGGCATCCGGGTTGCTCCATGTCGAGAGAAGGGGCGGACGGCGGGGCTCCCTGTGCCTGGCGCTGTGCCGCCGTGGTGGACGGGGTGCTGCGGGGTGCTGCGGGGACGCATCGGACATTCCGATACAGCATGCGAGCCTAGCGGCGGCGCCTGGACGGGCACCTCAGCGACGCGGCCTCCGGCAGGTCAGCGGCGGACGTCGACGACGATCCTGCCGCGCACGGACCCCGCGACGATCTGCGGACCGTGGTCGACCACGTCGGCCAGCGCGATCTCGGTCGTGAGCTCGTCGAGCAACCCCAGGTCGAGGTCGGCGGCGAGGCGCCGCCAGGCCTCGTGGCGGAGCTCGACGGGGGCCTCGACCGAGTTGACGCCCACCAGCGAGACCGCGCGCAGGATGAACGGCAGCACCGTCGTGGGCAGGTCGCTGCCCTGGGCGAGCCCGCAGGCGGTGACCGTTCCGCCCCAGGCCGTCTGCGCGAGCACGGTCGCGAGGGTGTGGCTGCCGACGGAGTCGACCCCGCCGGCCCAGCGGGCCGACTGCACCGGGCGGCCGGGCTGGTCGAGCTCGCCGCGGTCGATCACGTTCGAGGCGCCGAGGCGCGTCAGGTAGTCGCGCTGCTCGTCGGCCCGCCCCGAGGAGGCGGTGACCGAGTACCCGAGACCGCTCAGCAACGCGATCGCCACCGATCCGACGCCACCGGCGGCGCCGGTCACGACGACGTCGCCGTCGCCCGGGCGCACGTCGCGCTCGAGGCGCAGGACGCTGAGCATCGCGGTGAACCCGGCCGTGCCGACGGCGGCGGCCTGCCGGGGCGAGATCCCCTCCGGCACGGCGATGAGCGACGCTCCGTCGACGACGGCCTGCTCGGCGTAGCCGCCGTGCCGGCCCTCGCCGATGCCGGCGCCGTTGAGCAGCACCTGGTCGCCCGGCGACCAGTCGGGGGAGGACGACTCGGCGACGGTGCCCACGAGGTCGATGCCGGGCACGAGCGGACTCGTCCGCACGATGCCGGGATCGCCCGAGAGGGCCATGCCGTCCTTGTAGTTCAGGCTCGACCAGGCGACGTCGACGACGACGTCTCCCTGCCCGAGGAAGGCCCGGTCGACCTGCTGCAGGGCAGCAGGCCGACCCTTCTCGACGACGACGGCACGCATGCCGTCACGCTACGCGGCCTCGGCGCCCTACGGCTGGTCGACCGGCGGCGTCGTCGTGCGCGGGGACGCCGCGGCGGACGCGCCGGACTGGGCGCCCAGGAACCCGCCCAGGGCGCCGACGAGGTCGAGCCCGGTGGTCGCCTTGACGACGTCCTGCAGCTGGGTCATGTTGTTCGCGACCGACTTCGTGAGCTGGTTCGCACCGTCGGTCGAGACCACCGTGAGGGCATCGATGTTGCCCATCGGCGCGGCCATCTCGCGGGCGATCTCGGGCAGGCGCGAGATGACCTGCGACGCGAGCGCCGCCTGGCCGAACTTGCCCTGGGCCTCGGCCAGCGCGTCGACGGCCTCGGCCTCGGCGAGGCCCTTCGCCCTGATCGCGGCAGCCTCGGCGCGACCGGCGGCCTCGACGGCGGCGGCCTCGTTCTCGGCGGCCGCACGGGCGGCGTCGGCCAGCTGGGTGCGGCGGAACGCCTCGGCCTCGACGGCGGCGTTGGCCGCGTCGCGCTCGGCCTCGGCGTTCTGCACCGAGGCGTAGGCGGCGGCCTCGGCCGGCTGGCGCACGTCGATGTTGAGGCGCTCCTGGTTGACCTTCGCCTGCTCGGCGACGGCGATGCTCTCCTGCTCGGCGACGAGCTTGTCCTGCGTGGCGCGTGCCAGCTCGCCCGCGGCCGATGCCTCGGCGTTGGCGCGGTCGGTCTCGGCCTTGATCTGCGCTTGGCGCACGTCGAGCTGCAGCTGGCGCTCGGCCGTCTGCTGGGTGTTGCCGATGCGGGCCAGGGCCGCGATGCGCTCCGCCTCCGCCTCGGCCACGTCGGCGTTCTGCTTGGCGACCGCCGCCTCCGCGCGCCCGCGGTCGGCGAGGTACGTGCTGCCGGGCGTCTCGATCTCGCGGATGTTCATCGTCTCGATCTGCAGGCCGAGCTCGGCGAGCTCGCCCTTCGTCTCGTTCACGGCGTCCGCGGCGAGGCGCGAGAAGTTCTTGACGAGGTCGTCGACCGGCTGGCCGCCGATCAGCCCGCGGATCGAGCCCTCGAGCGACTGCTGGACGATCACGGGCAGCTGCTGCTGCTGCAGCAGGTAGCGCTGGGCCGCCCGGCGGACGCCGTCCTCGGTGCCGGTCACCTTGAAGTTGACGGTGGCCTTGACTGCGGTGCGGATGTAGTTGGCGTCGATCGCCTGCACCTCGACCGGGGTCTGGTACTGCTCGAGCGAGAGCGTGAAGCCCTCCTGGAAGATCGGCCAGACGAACGTGCGCCCGCCGATGATCACCTTCTGCGGGCTCGAGATGCCGCCGCCCTCGGAGCGCTCGGCCCCGCGTCCGACGACGATCAGCGCCTCGTTCGGCGGGACGCGGCGCACGCGGCTGGCGACGAACGACAGCAGGGCGAGCACGATGACGACGGCGACGACGACCGCGACGACGCTGGTGTTTCCGGTGATGAAGTCCACAGGGCTTCCTTCCAAGGGGCGGGGTGGTGCAGGGCTGGAGCGGTGCTGGGCGGGAACGGTGCTGGTCGGGGTGCGCCGGTGCGGCGAGGTGGGCCGGCGGCTGCGGCGCGGCGAGGGCTACGGGACGACGGGCCTACGGGGCGACGGGGCCCGCCGCGTCGACGGGCTCGACCTGCACGCGGGGCCCGGTCTCGGCCACGACCCGGACGCGGACCCCCCGGGCGATCGGGGCGTCGCTGTAGGCGAGGCGCCGCTCGAGCTCGCGGACGTCGTCGAGGCGGACCTCGCCGCCGCTCGGCGTGGTCGCCTCGGTCGTGGTGCCGGTGAAGCCGACGGGCGACCAGTGGCCGCCGCTCTCGCGCCGGGTGACCCGGCGGACGAAGAGCTGCACGAGCACGAGCACGGCCGCCGCGACGAGCACGGCGACCACGTAGGTCCAGACCGTGTCGAGACCGGCCTGGGTGGTCACGAGCCCGGCCAGGCCGAAGATCGACAGGGCCGCGCCGAGCGCGACGCCCGAGACGAGGCCGTCGCCGACGTCGAACAGGTCGAGCAGGTCGCCGACGACGATGCTGGCGAGGAGGACGACGAGCCCGACCGCCCCCACGACGATGAACGTGATCATGCGTCGAGACTGACAGGTCCGGAGGCGCCGCGCATCGCCTGCGCGGCGGAGCCCGGACGGACGGACGCCTCGCGGCCCCGGGGGAGGAGCGACCCGCGCCCTAGCCGAAGAGGATCGCGGCCTCGTCGTAGCGGTGCTGCGGCACCGTCTTCAGGCTGTCGAGCGCCTCCTCGAACGACACGTGCACGATGTCCGTGCCGCGCAGGGCGACCATGCGCCCCCAGCGGCCCTCGACGACGGAGTCGCTGGCCGCCATGCCGAGGCGGGTCGCGAGCACGCGGTCGTAGGAGGTGGGGGTGCCGCCGCGCTGGATGTGGCCGAGGGTGGTCGCGCGCGTCTCGATGCCCGTGCGCTCCTCGATGATCGGGGCCAGCGCCTCCCCGATGCCGCCGAGGCGCGGGCGGCCGAACGCGTCGAGGCCGCGCTCGGAGTGCGCGTCGCTCTCGTGGTCGGGCACGAAGCCCTCCGCGACCACGACCAGCGGCGCGCGGCCGCGGTCGTAGGCCGACTGCACCCACGCCACGATCTGGTCCATGCTCGTGGCCTGCTCGGGGATGAGGATGGCGTGCGCGCCGGCGGCCATGCCCGAGTGCAGGGCGATCCACCCGACGTGCCGGCCCATCACCTCGGCCACCATGCAGCGGCTGTGCGAGTCGCCCGTGGTGCGCAGGCGGTCCATGGCGTCGGTCGCGATCTGGACCGCGGTGTCGAAGCCGAAGGTGTAGTCGGTGGCGCCGAGGTCGTTGTCGACGGTCTTGGGGACGCCGACGATCTTCAGGCCGGCGTCGGTCAGGCGCTTCGCGGCGGCGAGCGTGCCCTCGCCGCCGATGGCCATGATGGCGTCGATGCCGAAGCGCTCGAGGTTCTCGGTGATGCGCTCGACCCCGCCCGCGCCCTCGAAGGGGTTGGTGCGGCTCGTACCGAGGATCGTGCCGCCCTGCTTCGCGATGCCCTGGATCTCCTTGCGGGTGAGGGGCATGACGTCGCCGTCGACGACCCCGCGCCAGCCGTCGCGGAACCCGACGAACTCCTGGCCGTGGATCTGCGTCCCCTTCAGCACCGCCCCTCGGATGACCGCGTTGAGTCCGGGGCAGTCGCCGCCGCTGGTGAGGATCCCTATCCGCATCGTGTCGCTCCGTCGCATGTCGGGCCCGGGGTCGGGCCGAGGTGCGTCCCATCATGGCGCACGGGGCTGCGTGCGCGGGTCCCTGCACGCCCGCGCCCGTACGGTCGGCAGCACGAGTCGCCGTACTACCCTCGGTGCATGACCGACCATCCCCCGCCGCGGCCTCCGTCGCCGTGGGCGAGGTTCGCACGGCCAGTGCCGGGCGAGCAGCGCGGGCAGTCCGTCGTGGGCCCGCCTCCGACCCTGCACCAGGAGGCGCGGGGCCGCCACGAGGCCGCCGCCGTCCCCGAGGTGGCCTGGCCCCCGGCCCCGGCCCCGGCCCCGGCCCCGTCGGACGAGGCGAGCCTCTGGGCACCGCAGCCGACGAGCTCGTCGGCCGGCGCCTCCTCGTCCTCGCCCCACGCCACAGGCGGCCCGGGCTCGTACTTCACGTCGTTCGACGACGACGACTCCTGGGACAGCCGGCCTCCCCGCAGCGAGGACCCGGGACGCGGCCTCGCGATCGCCTCGGTCGTCTTCGGCGTCTTCGCCGCGCCCCTCGGCCTCGTGTTCGGGCTGGTCTCGGCGCGCAGGTCGCGACAGGCGGGCCACGTCCCGACCCTGGCGCTGGTGGGCATGGTCCTCTCGGGCGTCGTGATCGTCGCGACCCTCGTGTGGGGCATCTCCGCCCTCGACTACGTGACGCGGCTCTCGTCGACCTGTGCGCAGCTCGGCCCGGGCGACTACGTCGACGCGGACGGGCGTACGGTCACCTGCGGCTGACCCTGCGCCCGTCGGGATGAGCAGGGCGCCGCGCGGCGCCCTGGCTAGAGCTGGACGGTGCCCGTGTCCGCCACGTTGTGCGGGTGCCCCCCGGTCAGCGCCGCCTTGGCGTACTTCAGCAGGGTCACGGCCTTCGGCTCGTTGCTGACCCAGTACTCGGCCGTGTCGACGTCGACCTCGATCAGGGCGACGGTGGGGTCGTCGCGCCCTTCGTCGAACCACGCCTCGGCGCCGGCCGTCCAGAACTCGTCGACCAGCGCGGAGTCCCTCGTCACCGACGCCTCGCCGGCGAGCGAGAGCCAGCCCTTGCCGGTCTCGACGGCGACGTTGACCTGCGGGTGGGCCTTGATGTCGTCGACCTTGGGGGAGGGGTCGCGGGTGAAGAAGTACACCTTGCCGTCGAAGTCGCGGTCGACGATCGCGAGCGGCCGGCTCACGAGGCGGCCGTGGCCGCTGCGGGTCGTCAGGATGCCGATGCGCCCGGCGTCGAGCACCTCGGCGACGAGGGAGATGTCGTTGGTCTCAGTCATGCAGGAGACGCTACGCCGGGGGCTCGGGGAAGGGTCCGGTCGCCGGAGGCGCGGTGCGGGTCGCAGAGGACGACGTCGCGTCCCGCGCACGGCTCGCACACGACCAGCTGCTCGCGGCACTGCAGGTCGGAGCAGTTCTGCATCCGGCTGGTCGCCTCCCCGCAGACGGAGCAGCGGCCGACGACCGCGGCGTGGTCGCTGAACTCGACGGACCCGCGCCGGTCGAAGACGTAGAGCGACCCCTCCCACAGGCCGTCGTCGCCGTAGCGCTCGCCGTAGCGCGCCACGCCGCCGTCGAGCTGGTACACCCGGCCGAACCCCCGCGAGACCATCAGCGAGCTGAGCACCTCGCAGCGCACGCCGCCCGTGCAGTACGTCACGACGGTCTCGTCCTTGAGGTGGTCCCACCGGCCGCTGTCGAGCTCGGCCACGAACTCGCGGGTCGTCGCGACGTCCGGCACGACGGCGTCGCGGAACCGGCCGATCCGCGACTCGAACTCGTTGCGGCCGTCGAGGAAGACGACGTCCTCGCGCGCGACGAGCTCGTGCAGCTCCTCGGGCGTGAGGCGCGTGCCGCCGCCCACGACGCCCGACCCGTCGACGACCAGCTCGTCGGGTGCGCCGAACGTCACGACCTCGTCGCGGACCTTCACCGAGAGCCGCGGGAAGTCGTCGGCGCCGCCGTCGCTCCACTTGACGTCGAGGTCACGGAAGGGGGCGTACTCCCGGGTCTTGCGGAGCCAGCGCTTCACGTCGGACATCTCGCCGCCGAGGGTGCCGTTCACGCCGTCCGGCGAGAGCAGCACTCGGCCCCGGAGGCCGAGTGACTCGGCCAGGTCGCGCTGCCAGAGCCGCACGGCGTCGGGGTCGGCCAGAGGCACGAACACGTAGAACAGGACGATCTTCGAGACGGACACCGCTGGATCGTAGTCGACGGGCCCGGTGACAGGGCATCTGTGCCCTAGTGTTGTACACACCATGTACCACACACGAGGAGGCGCCGTGCCCGTTCCGCTCGAACGTCGTCGGGTCATCGCCCGGCGTCTGCACAAGGACGAGGTCCACGACAGGCTGCTGGCCGCGATCGTCTCGGGAGACCTGCCGGCGGGCTCGCGACTGCGCGACGCCGACCTCGAGGCCTGGTCGGGGGTGTCGCGCACTCCCATCCGGACCGCGCTCGTCCGGCTCGAGCGGATCGGCCTCGTGGAGGCGGCCCCGCAGCGCTGGACGCGGGTGGCGCGGCTCCGTCCCGCCGTCGTCCCCGATCTCGTGGTGGCGCTCTGTTCGCTCTGGCGTGACCTGCCGCGCGCCGGGCGCGGGCTCCTCTCCCCGGCACGGTCGCGCGACGCCCGCCGGTCGCTCGCGCGCTGCGCCGACGCCCTCGCGGCGTTCCGCGAGTCGCCGAGCCCGGGAGTCGTCGAGTCGCGGGCTGTCGTCGACGCCGCGTTCGCCTGCGTGGCGCACCTGGAGGGCGACGGGCTGCCCGAGGTGACGGAGCAGCTCCTCCGTGACCTCGGCGCCCGGCTGCGGCACCAGGCCGCCGCGCTCGGGCGGGGCCTCGACGTCGGCCCGCTGGCGGCGTGCCTCGACGAGGTCGACGCGGCGGTGCGGGCGGGCGACCCCCGCCTCCTGCGGTCGGCGTTGGACGGTCTCGCACGGCGGACGGCCGCGTCACGACTCGCCCTCGAGGCCCCGCGGTCGTCCTGGTGGCGACGGTGAGCGGCGTGGACCTCGCCCCCGGAGTCGACGACCGACGGCTGCTCAGCGAGGACGCGTTCCGCGTGCTCCGCGACGCCGTGGTCGACGGCACCCTCGAGCCCGGCGAGCACCTCCACGACGACGAGCTCGTGGCCTGGCTCGGGGTCTCCCGCACGCCGATCCGCAGCGCCCTCGACCGGTTGCGCGGCGTCGGTCTCGTCGAGCTGTCGGCGAACCGCTACACGAGGGTGCGAGACCCCGACGGCGCGTGGCTCCGGGACAGCGCGTCGGCCGTCGCCGCCCTGCACCGAGCCGCCGCCGTGGGGGTGCTGCCGCGGCTCGACCGGCGCTCCCTCGACGACGTCGTCTCGAGCGTGGCGGCGGTCCGGCCCCTGGTGCGACGTGCCTCCGGCCGTCCCGTCACCGGGGCGCTGCTGTGCTGCCTCGGCCTGGCTGTCGGCGGGCTCGCCGCGAGGTCGCCGAGCGAGGTCGTGGCGTCCGCCCTCGACGTGGCCGAGCTGCGGCTCGCGCACGGCCTGCTGTCACGTCGCTGCGTCGTCGAGCCGGGCGTCTGGGACGACTTCGCTGCGTCGTCGGTCGCGGCCCTGGCGGCGCGGGACGCCGACGCCTGGGGCGACGCCGTGTCGCAGTTGACCCGCCGGGTGGTGGCGACGGCCTGAGGGCGCCGTGCCGGCGCGGGCCCCGCGTCAGTAGGCGCCGACCGGTCGCAGCACCGCGCCGACCGTGCGGAGCAGCAGCACGGGGTCGGTCGCGGCCGTCCAGTGGTGCACGTAGCCGAGGTCGAGGGCGAGGCTCGCGTCCCAGTCGAGGTCGGAGCGACCGCCGACCTGCCAGGGGCCCGTGAGGCCGGGCAGCACGAGGAGCCGCTGGCGTGCCCGGTCGTCGTAGAGGGCGACCTCGCACGGCAGCGCGGGACGCGGGCCGACGAGGCTCATCTCGCCCCGCAGGACGTTCACCAGCTGGGGCAGCTCGTCGATCGAGTACCGGCGGATGACCCGGCCGACCCTGGTGACCCGGGGGTCGGCGTGGAGCTTGAACAGCGGGCCGGCCCCGTCGTGCCGCCCCTCAGGTGGTGCGCACTGCTCGGCGCGCATCGAGCGGAACTTCAGCATCGAGAACTCGCGCCCGTGCAGACCCGCGCGCTGCTGACGGAAGAGCGCGGGGCCGCCGCTGTCGAGGCGGACCGCGAGGCCGACGACGAGGAGCAGGGGGAGGAGGAGCGCGAGGCCGACGAGGGCCGCGACCGCGTCGACGACGCGCTTGCCGCACCGGGCCGCGCCCCGGCGGGCCGGGGCCTCGATCGGTCGTGGGGGGTGGGCGTCGCCGGTGTGCCGTCGAGACGTCGACGACCGCGCGAGGTGGCCGTCTCCCGTGGCGTCGCTCGTCGTCCCCCGGCGCGTCGTGGACAGGGTGGCGGTCACCGGCGCACCGCCGGGATGCGAGGCAGGGTGTCGGTCGGGTCGACGTCGGTCTGGTCGGTGATCGACGGGGAGGTGCCGGTCGGGGCGACGGGGGCCGGGGCCGCGCCGGGCGAGTGGCCGCTGACGGACAGCGTCGCGGACGGGCGGGGCATGATCGCGTCGTGCAGCGACGACCGGCGGAAGACGCGGTGGAGCGCCTCGGCGGCGCTCGGCCAGTCGCGGGTGCGGAACGACCTGCCCAGGTCGCCGAGGTGGCCTGCGACGGAGGCGCGCGACCAGTCGACGGCGAGGTGGCGGCACAGGAACGCGGCCCGGATGTCGAGGGGCTCGGCCGCCCGCCTCACGAGGGGGTTCCGGGCCAGCTCGAGGAACGCCCCGCTGGCCTCGACGAGGCCGAGGCAGGTCGGGCCCGCGTCGAGGACGGCCAGCGCCCGGTCGGCGCGCTGGGCGGCGCCCTCGGAGGCGGTGCGCGGCAACGACCGGACGGCCTCGCCGTGCAGGACGCCGATCAGCTCGAGCGTGTCGAGCAGGTCGAGGTCGTCCGCGGTGGCGACGCGGGTGAAGCGGTTGGCCTCGATCTGGACGAGGTCCTGTGCGGACAGCCGGGCCAGGGCCTCCTTCACGGGCGTCTTGGAGACGCCGAGCCACGCGGCGAGGTCGTCCTCGAAGAGCCGCTCGCCCGGGGTCAGGGTGCCGTCGACGATGGCGTCGCGGATCGTCTCGAACGTGAGGTCGCGGAGCAGACGTCGAGGATGGCGGGTGGCGTAGGCCGGCACAGGCATGTTCCTCCAATGTGGAGTACGCAAAATATCACACGTAGGTACGAGACCACCAGGGCTGACGGAGGAGCGGGTTACCATCGCCGGGTGGTCCTGGTCCCCGAGGCGTCCGTCGGCGCCGCCCCCCTCCGACCGGTCGAGACGGTCTACCGGCCGGCCGACCCCGTCGACGTCCGGGCGACCCTGCGGACGCTGGCGAGGGGAGCGGGCGACCCTGCCTGGCGCGTCGAGGGCGAGCGCGTGTGGCGTGCCGTCCGCACGCCCTCCGGTCCCGGCACGCTGTGCCTCGCGGGCGGACGGTCCGAGGTGCGCGCGACGGCGTGGGGCCCGGGTGCCGAGTGGCTGATCGAGGGCGTTCCCGAGCTGCTCGGCCACGGCGACGACTGGGGCGGCCTCGACGTCTCCGGCAACGCCTTCCTCCGTGAGGCCCGCCGGCGGTCGCCCGGGCTCCGGCTCACCCGTGGCCGGCAGGTGGTGCAGGTGCTCGTGCCGGCCGTCCTCGAGCAGAAGGTGACGAGCACCGAGGCGTGGCGCGCCTGGCGCCAGCTCGTCCGGGCGCACGGCGACCCTGCCCCGGGGCCGGCTCCCGAGGGGATGGTCGTGCCGCCCTCAGCCGAGACGTGGCGCCGTGTGCCGAGCTGGGAGTGGCACCGGGCGGGGGTGGGGCCGCAGCGGTCCGCGACCGTCATGCGGGTCTGTGCCGTCGCCTCCTCGCTCGAGCGGGTGGTCGACCTGGGCCGAGGTGGGCCCGAGGCCGAGGCCCGCCTGCGCTCGGTGCCGGGCGTGGGCGTGTGGACGTCGGCCGAGACGACGCAGCGGGCGCTGGGCGACGCCGACTCGCCGAGCGTCGGCGACTACCACCTCCCTGCCCTCGTGGGGTGGGCGCTGATCGGCCGGCCCGTCGACGACGACGGCATGCTCGAGCTGCTCGAGCCGTGGCGCGGGCACCGCGAGCGGGTCGTGCGGCTCATCGGGGCCAGCGGCTTCGCGAAGCCGAGGTTCGGGCCCCGCATGACCATCCAGGACCACCGCCGGCACTGAGCCGCCCGGCGGGCGAGAGTGAGCCCGGGTGCGGACTAGGAGGCGCGGGCCACGACGCCGGGGTCGCCCCCCGACGTGTCGTGGTCGGGCGAGGCGGCGTGGTCGGGCGACGTCGCGTGGTCGGGCGACGCGTCGTCGCCGATGGCCTCGAGCACGCGCCGCGAGAACGACTCGAGGGTCGCGGCGTCGTCGTCCAGCGCCCCGACGAAGTAGCGCCGGATCGCGGCGGTGTGCCCCCGGGTCGCCGCGAGCATCGCCCGCCGGCCGTCGGCGGTCAGCTCGACCCAGGTGCCCCGGGCGTCGGACGCGCAGTCGGTGCGGCGCACGAGGCCGCGCTTCTCCATGCGCGTGACCTGGTGGCTGACCCTGCTCTTCTCCCAGCCGATCTGCTCGGCGATGTCGCGCACGCGCAGCCGCCGGTCGTCGCTGCGGCCGAGGCCCACGAGGATCTCGTACTCGGGTGCCGAGACGCCGGAGTCGTCGTGGAGCCTCAGCTCGAGGGCACGGTCGAGACGCCGACGCATCGAGTAGAAGGCGTCCCAGACGGCCCACTCGTCGTCGGAGAGTCGCTCGGCCATTCGCCCAGTGTAGGGACGGGGGTCCGGCCTATCCTCGACCCATGTCCGATGTGCGCGCCGCCGATCTCACCTCCCAGGTCGTCGACACGGTGCGACGGTGGCTGGTCGTCGCGTCCTCGGTCCCGGGCGACGCCGCGGCCGAGCGCTTCGCGGCGCTGCTCCGCGACCCCGACGGGCTCGCCTTCGCCGTGGCCTTCGCGGACCGCGTGGTGCGTCCTGAGGACCCTGCGGTGGCCGCACGGCAGCTCGACCGCCTCAGCCGGGACATGCCCGCCTCGCTGCCGTGGCAGCTCAAGGCCGCCGTCGCCGCGGGCGGCGGGTTCGGCCCGCTGGCGCCGCGCACCGTCGTGCCCGTCGCGCGGAAGGCCCTGCGACGCCTCGTGCAGCACCTCGTCGTCGAGGCGGCCCCCGACAAGCTCGGCCCGGCCCTCGCGGCCGCGGCCGACGGCGCCCGCCTCGACCTCGCCCTGCTCGGCGAGCCCGTGCTCGGCGAGGCTGCGGCCCGCCGCAGGGTCGAGGCGACCCGTGCGCTGCTCGAGCGGGACGACGTGAGCCACGTCTCCGTGCCCGTCGCCTCCGTGGTCGGGACGGGCGCGGCCTGGGGCGCCGACGAGCGGGCCTCCGCCGCGGTCGAGGCGCTCACCCCGCTCTACGAGCTGGCGCTCGCGTCCGACCCGCCGAGGACGATCGACCTCGAGGTCGGCGAGCACCGGCACCTCGACCTCGCCATCGACGTCTTCACCCGGCTCCTCGACCAGCCGCAGCTGGCCGACCTCGAGGCCGGCATCGAGATCCAGGCCGACGTGCCCGACGCCCTGGCGTCCCTGCAGCTGCTGACCGACTGGGCCCGCGGGCGCGTGGCCCGCGGCGGGGCGCCGATCCGCGTCCGGCTGACCGTCGGCGGCGTCGCGCTCGAGGCCGTCGACGCCGCGCTGCACGACTGGCCGGTCGCGACCCACACGTCGAGGGCCGAGGCCGACGCCGCGCTCCTCCGGGTGCTCGACCACGCCCTCCGTCCGGTGTCGGCCGAGTTCGCCCACCTGGGGCTCGTCACCGACGACCCGTTCGTCGTGGCCCACGCCTGGACCCTGGCGAAGCGGCGCGAGGTGACGCAGCACCTCACGATCGAGATGCCCCTCGGCACGTCGCGGGGGCTCCTCCGGGCGGTGCGGGCCGAGGTCGGCGACCTGGTCGTGCGGGCCCCGATCGTGCAGCACGGCGACCTCGAGGTCGCGGCCGACCACGTCGTGCGCCGCCTCGCCGAGGTCGCCGCGCCGGGCTCGCCCCTCGCCGCGACGGCCGACCTCGCCCCCGAGGGGACGGTCTTCGACCGTGAGGCCGTCCGCTACCGCGACGCCGTCGCGGCGGCGGAGGCCGCGGTCGACGGCGACGTGCCGCTGCCCGCCCGTCGTCAGGACCGCTCTCGCCCCCACCTCGCGGGGGCCGACCTCGACCTCGACGGCTCGTCCTCGTTCCGCAACGAGCCCGACACCGATCCCGGGCTCGAGGGCAACCGCGCGTGGGCACGGCGCGTGCTCGCCGCCTCCCGGCGGTCGGACGCCGGTCTCGACGCGATCGAGGCCGCTCAGGTCGACGGCGACGACGGCGCGGCCCTCGTCGACGAGCTCGTGACCGACGCCGCCCAGGCCGGTGCGGCCTGGGGCCGGGAAGACCCGGCGACGCGCGCCGAGCTGCTCGAGCTCGCGGCCGACGGCGTCGCACGTCAGCGTGCCGCCCTGCTCGAGGTGCTCGTCAGCGAGACCGGCTCCGTGCTCGACGGCGCCGACCCCGAGGTCAGCGCCGCGGTCGACTCGGCGCGGCACCACGCCGGCCTCGCCCGCGGCGAGGCGGGCCTCCTCGGCGCCCGGCACGCGCCTCCCCGCCTCACGGTCGTCGTCCCCTCGTGGCGTGCGCCCCTCGTCTCCGCGGCGGAGCCCGTCCTCGCCGCGCTCGCCGCGGGCAGCGCGGTCGTGCTCTGCCCGGTGCGGGAGTCGCGCCGCACCGCGGCCGTCCTGGCCGAGGTGCTCTGGGGCGCGGGGGTGCCGCGCTCGCTGCTCGTCCTCGTCGACCTCGAGCTCGACTCCGAGGCCGGCCGCCGGCTCGTGGGCCACCCTGCCGTCGACCGGGTGCGGCTGACGGGCTCGCTCGACCAGGCGCGGCAGCTGCGGTCGTGGCGACCGGACCTCGACCTGGTCGCCGAGGTGGCCGTGGCCGCCGTCGCGGTCGTGACCCCGAGCGCGGACGCCGACCTCGCGGCGGCGGACCTCGTGGCCGGCGCCTTCCGCTTCGCCGGCCAGGCCCCGTCGGCCTCACGCACCGCCCTGCTCGTCGGCTCGGCCGCCCACGCCGAGCGGTTCCGCCGCCAGCTCGTCGACGCGGCCGCGAGCCTGCGGACCGGCTGGCCCGACGACGCGACGACGCAGGTCGGCCCCCTGATCGACCCGGCCGAGGGCGCCGTGCTCGAGGCGCTCACGGTCCTGGCGCCCGGCGAGAGCTGGCTCGTCGAGCCCCGGCAGCTCGACGACGACGGCGGCCTGTGGTCGCCCGGCGTCAAGGTCGGCGTGACGCCCGAGGGGGCGGCCCGCACCGCTGCCGCCGCCGCGCCCGTGCTCTGCCTGGTCGAGGTGGACGACCTCGACGCCGCGATCGAGCTGCAGCAGAGCCTGAGCGCCGGTGGCTCGGCCGCCCTGCACAGCCTCGACGTCGACGAGGTCGACACGTGGCTGCGACGCGTCCGGGCGGGCACGCTCGTGGTCGGACGACCCACGTCGCCGATGGTCGTGCGTCGTCGGCCCGCCGCCTCGTGGGGGCGCTCCGTCGTGGGCCCCGCGGTCGCGCCGGGCGGTCCCGACGGCCTGCTCGTGCAGGGCTCGTGGTGGCGGCTGTCTCGCGAGCCCCACCCGTCGCTGCGCCTCACCGGGGTCCCCGACGTGGTCGTGCCCGTGATCGAGGCGGCCCGGTCGTCCCTCTCCTTCGAGCAGTTCGACCGCGTCCGGTCGGGTGCGGTCAGCGACGAGCGCGCCTGGCAGGCGCACGTCGGCGTGGCGCACGACGACTCCGACCTGCGGGTCGAGCGCAACGTGACGCGCTACCGGCCGCGGCCCGTGCTCCTGCGCCTGTCGTCCGACGCCGACCTGTCCGACCTCGTGCGCCTCCTCGTCGCGGCGGCCCGGGTACGCGCGCCCGTGACGGTCAGCTCGGCCGTGCCCGTGCCGGCGTCGCTGGTCCAGCTGCTGCACTCGCCGGCGTCGCCGATGCGGGTCGGCGCCGTCGTGGTCGAGAGCGACCGGGCCTTCCTGGCTCGCGCCTCCGCCGGTCTGCTCCAGGCGCGGGAGGCGACGCACGAGCTGGACGACCTCAGCCTGCTCGCCCGTGCGACCGGGTCGCGCGACCCGGCCGCCGAGGTCGAGGGCGACGGCGACGGCGACGTCCCCCCGCCCGACGACGCCGCGGTCGCGGCGTACCGCGACCTGCACGTGCGGCTCATCGGGGGCGACCCCCGGGCCCTGGCCCGTGCGGTCGGCGGCAGCGTCGACGTCGTGGTGCACGGCGGCGACGTCACCGACGAGGGCCGGGTCGAGCTGCTGACGTTCGTGCGCGCGCAGAGCGTGACGGTCACGGCTCACCGCTCGGGGCTCGTCGACCCCGACCTGCGCGACCTCAAGATCTGAGCGCACCCGCTGCGCCGCCGCACCCTCTGTCCTCCACCCCCCCGTAATTTGAGAGTGATCCGCCCCGCTGAGCGCGATCTGCCCCGCAGATCGGCCTCGCGGCCACTGATCTCTCTCGCTTTGCCCCTCGCCCTCGCCCCCGCCCCCTCAGCAAATGCCGACCGATGAGCCCTCTCAGCGGCTCGGATACCTGGAATT
Source organism: Frigoribacterium sp. PhB116 (assembly GCF_004364285.1). Classification (GTDB taxonomy): domain Bacteria; phylum Actinomycetota; class Actinomycetes; order Actinomycetales; family Microbacteriaceae; genus Frigoribacterium. The sequence continues at coordinate 94,600 of NZ_SOBE01000005.1, forward strand.
CACACTATTGGGGGCGGCGAGGTCGGCATTTGCGGAGGCGGAAGCGGAGGAGGCGGGCGCGGCGCGGCGCGGCCTCAGGCGGTGCGGCGGCTGATCAGCTTCGACAGCACGATGGCGCTGCGGGTGTGGTCGACGTTCGGGGCGTTTCGCACGCGCTCGAGCGCCTCCTCGAGGGAGGGGATGTCGCGGCTGCGCATGTGCACGATCGCGTCGGCGCTGCCCGTGACGGTGCCGGCGTCGACGACCTCGGGCACCGTGCTGAGGATGCGCTGCAGCTCGGCGGGCGAGACCGTGCCCCGGCAGAACAGCTCGACGAACGCCTCGGTGCCGAGGCCCTCGACGGCCGGGTCGACCTGGACTGTGAACCCCTTGATGACGCCGTCCGCCACCAGGCGGTCGACGCGGCGCTTGACGGCCGAGGCGCTGAGGCCCACCGACGACCCGATGTCGCCGTAGCCCGCACGGGCGTTCTGCCTCAGCAGGTCGATGATGCCGTAGTCGAGATTGTCCACATCGGGCACTGTACGCCATTTTGTTGCGCAGGAGGTAATGTAGGCGCAAGATCGTTGCGTGGAGAGCAGCCAACGTGCGCGTTGTCGGTGTGACACTGAACTCCGTGAGCATCGCCGCCGAGACCGTCCAGCCCTCTCCCGAGGCCCCGCAGCCGCCGACCAGACGCGCGTCGCACCGCAGCGTGCTGATGTGCCGGCCCGAGCACTTCACCGTCAGCTACCGGATCAACCCGTGGATGGACCCGCAGGTGCCGACCGACACCTCGCGCGCCGTCGAGCAGTGGCAGACACTCTACGAGACCTACCTCGGGCTCGGCTTCGACGTGCAGCTGATCGACCCGCTGCCCGGCCTGCCCGACATGGTCTACTCGGCCAACGGCGGCTTCGTGCTCGACGGCAAGGCCTACGGGGCGAGCTTCACCTACCCCGAGCGCCAGCCCGAGGGGCCGGCCTACATGGAGTGGTTCGCCGCCGCCGGCTTCGAGGTGGTCGTGCCCGAGGAGGTCAACGAGGGCGAGGGCGACTTCCTCCTCGTCGGCGACGTCGTCCTCGCGGGCACCGGGTTCCGCAGCGCGTCCGACTCGCACGCCGAGGTCGCCCGGGTCTTCGGCCGTGAGGTCGTCGGCCTCACCCTGGTCGACCCGAGCTTTTACCACCTCGACACGGCGATCGCCGTGCTCGACCCCGAGCCCGTCGACGGCGTCCACAACATCGCCTACCTCGAGAGCGCCTTCGACGAGCCGTCGCTCGCGGTGCTGCGCGAGCTGTTCCCGGACGCCGTGCTCGTGAGCCAGGAGGACGCCGCGATCCTCGGGCTCAACTCGTACAGCGACGGCTACAACGTCGTGATCGCCGCGGCCGCCACCGGCTTCGAGCGCCAGCTGCGCGAGCGCGGCTACAACCCGATCGGCGTCGACCTGTCCGAGCTGCTGCTCGGCGGGGGCGGCGTGAAGTGCTGCACCCTGGAGCTGCGACGATGACGACCGACACGACCGACACGACCCGCACCTCCTCGTCCACCGCCGCGGCGATCGCCGTCGAGGACGCGTCGCTGGCGCACAACTACCACCCGCTGCCCGTCGTCGTGTCGACGGCCGAGGGCGCCTGGGTGACCGACGTCGAGGGGCGCCGGTACCTCGACTGCCTGGCGGCGTACTCCGCCGTCAACTTCGGCCACGGCCACCCGACGCTCGTCGCTGCGGCGCGGGCGCAGCTCGACCGCGTCACCCTGACGAGCCGGGCGTTCCACAACGACCAGCTCGGCCCCTTCGCCGCCGAGCTCGCCGCCCTGCTCGGCAAGCAGATGGTGCTCCCGATGAACACGGGCGCCGAGGCCGTCGAGTCGGGCATCAAGGTCGCCCGTGCCTGGGGCTACCGGGTCAAGGGCGTCCGGCCCGGGGCCGCGAAGATCGTCGTGGCGGCGGGCAACTTCCACGGGCGCACGACGACCATCATCAGCTTCTCCGACGACGAGGAGGCGCGGGCCGACTTCGGTCCGTACACCCCCGGCTTCGTGACCGTGCCGTACGGCGACTCCGCCGCGCTCGAGGCCGCGATCGACGACGACACCGTCGCCGTGCTGATCGAGCCGATCCAGGGCGAGGCCGGCGTCGTCGTGCCGCCCGCGTCGTACCTGCCCGAGGTGCGTCGGATCACCCGCGAGCGGAACGTGCTGTTCATCGCCGACGAGATCCAGTCGGGCCTCGGGCGCACCGGCGCGACGGTCAGCTGTGACCTCGTCGACGTCGTGCCCGACCTGTACCTGCTGGGCAAGGCACTCGGCGGCGGCATCGTCCCCGTCAGCGCCGTGGTCGGCGACCGTGACGTCCTCGGGGTGCTGCGGCCCGGCGAGCACGGCTCGACCTTCGGCGGCAACCCGCTCGCCGCAGCGGTGGGCCTCGCCGTGGTGCGGATGCTCGCGACCGGCGAGTGGCAGGAGCGCGCGACGCGACTCGGCACCCGCCTCCGCGACGGCCTCGAGGCCCTCGTCGGCTCGGGCGTCGTCACCGTGCGCGGAGCCGGCCTGTGGATGGGGATCGACATCGACCCGGCCGTCGGCACCGGCCGCGAGGTCTGCGAGGAGCTGATGCGCCGCGGGGTGCTCGCCAAGGACACGCACGGCTCGACCATCCGCCTCGCGCCGCCCATCGTGATCACCGAGGAGGAGGTCGACGAGCTCGTGTCGACCCTCGGCTCGGTGCTGCGCGACCTGCCCCGAGGCTGAGCGCGATCGCTGTCGCCGTGCCCCTCGCGGATGTCGGCGGGTCGCCGTAGTCGGCGGCGGGTCAGCGCCCGCCCGCCGCGGGGCACGGGAACCTGCCGCGGGCGACAGGAACCCGCCGACATCCGGAGCCCGAGCCCGAGCCCGCGCTTGAGCCCGCGCGGGCGCCTCAGCCGCGGCCGGTCGGCGTGACGAAGAGATAGACGACGCTGCGGGCCGTGCGGTGCTCCTGCGCGTTCGTGAAGCCGAGCCCCCCGAGGGTGCGGCGGTCGGCGTCGTCGAGCGCGTCGGTCTGCAGCCGGGCGATCCAGAGGCGGTCGACGCCGTCGAGGCGCTCGCGGAGCACGACGGCGTCGTCGGCGTCCTCCAGGTCGAGCGTGACGTCGGTGAAGCGCCCCTCGGGGATGCCGCTGCGGACGAAGGCCAGGTCGTCGAGCTCGTCGAACCGGTCGGGGTACGCGTAGAGGGCCTGGCGTGGTCTCGTCGAGACCGTCCCGGTGGCGTCGAGCAGGAACGCGTCGCCCGGTCGGGCCTGGCTCTCGATGTACGTCGAGAGCTGCGCGAGGTCCGCGCCGCCGCCCTTCGCCGCCGGCAGCCGCTGAGCGACCCAGGTCGGAGCGGAGGCCACGACGAGCAGCGCGATGAGGGCGATGCTGATCCGTCGACGCCGGAACCCGGTGATCGCGACGGCGAGCAGCAGGGCCATGCCGGGTGACGACCACGTCACGATCCGCGCCTGGTACACGGGCGAGAGCACGACGCCGAGGACGAGCATGAGGCCCGCAGGGATCGCGGCCCAGAGCGCCCCGAGCAGCACGACGCTGCCGGGGGTGCGCGACCTGTCCCGCAGGCGGGTGCCGAGCAGGATCAGCAGCACGACGGCGATGGCCGCCCACGTCACGGACGTCGCGAACCACGGCTCGACGAGCACGCTGTACCAGGTGATGTCGGAGCCCGTCGACGGATCGTCGGCCGTCAGCAGCCTGGTGCGCTCGGAGAGAACGGTGCCGATCACCGGCGCCGAGGCGAGCAGGGCCGAGCCAGTCGAGATGGACCAGCCGAGGAGGCGGTGGCGGGCTCCCCGACGACGGCGCTGGGCCGGTGCGAGGACGAGGAACACCCCGTGCACGACGACGATCAGCCCGAGCGGGACGAAGGTGACGATCGCGCCGGCGAGGGCGGCCCCGTAGCCGATCCACCACCTCCTCTGGTGCCGGCGGGAGGCGACGAGCACCAGCACGGTGAGCCAGACGGCCACGGCCGCGGTGAGCGCGTACGGGCGTGCCTCGGTCGCCTCGAGCGTGAGGCGGGGCAGCACCGCCGAGATGCCGGCGGCGAGCAGGGCCGTGCGGCGGTCGGTGAGCATGCGCGTGAGCACGAGCACGCCGGCCGCGACGACGCCGACCGCGACCGCGCTCGGCAGCCGGGTGACGAGCGTGCTCTCGCCGAGCAGGCCCGTCCAGAAGTGCATGAAGACGTAGTAGGCGCCGTGCACGAGGTCGCGCTGGTCGAGGAACGCGAGCAGGGCAGGCAGGGGGAGGCGCGCGGCCTGGAGGGTGGTGGCCTCGTCGCTCCAGTAGGAGGGGACCCAGGCGGCGGCGAACCCGACGACCAGCGCCGCGACGCCGGCCAGCAGCGGGTCGAGCCAGCGGCTGCGCGAGTGGACGACGGCCGGGTCGTGGCCGATGCTCACGCGGCTCCTGCCGACGCTGAGCCGGTCGACGACGCCGGGCCGGTCGACGAAGCCGGGCCGTCAGGCGACACGGGTCCTGCCTGTGCGCGGCCCTCTGTCGCGGAGGCCTGCGTGGCGGGGCACGGCATCGATCCGTGGACCTCTCGATCGTCAGTCGGTGCGGTGGAGGAGTGCGTGCTGTCGAGCATCTGTCCCGAGCGTATCGTCCTGGCGTCCAGGACGCCTGGCCACGACGGCGTCCACGACCGGAGAGCGACGCAAGAAGCCCCCGGCTTCACCGGGGGCTTCGTGATGTGGCTGGACGCGGCGTCGATCCGCGGACCTTTCGATTTTCAGTCGAACGCTCTACCAACTGAGCTACCCAGCCGTGGGGTCCAGCTCGTGAGCTGGTCTCTCGGAGGGACGTGCCCTCCAGACGAGTGACTCGCCTTGGCGACCCTGACCGGACTTGAACCGGCGACCTCCGCCGTGACAGGGCGGCGCGCTAACCAACTGCGCTACAGGGCCAAACTGGTGCTGCTGATGTTGCTTCTGGTGGTGCGTCGTGCTGATGATACGTCGTGTCAGAGACGCTGCCTCGAGAGATACTACCTGGACCTGGTCAGAAGGAGAAACCGGAGCTTCTCGGTCGGACCGTGACCCCAACGGGATTCGAACCCGTGCTGCCGCCGTGAAAGGGCGGTGTCCTAGGCCACTAAACGATGGGGCCGAGTGGTCCACGAGGAACCACAGGCAACCGAGGAGCAAGCATACAGATCGGAGACCCTCCGCGCAAAACGGTCTCGACGGGCCCCGTGGCGGCCGCACCTCGCCACGACTCGCCGCCGGGCGCGACCTGCTGGCGGGTCGGCACGGGGCCGTCTACCTTCGACCTGTACTCCACAGTTCGTCGGTCGCGAGATCGGCGGACGATCGGACGGCTCGGGCCTCCCGGGCGAGCTCGACCTCGTGCACGACGAAATCGGAACCTCGATGACCTCCAGCCGCACCCTCCGCCGCCGCGCCTCCTCGGCCCTCGCCGTCCACCGCGGCCCGCACGGCGCGCGCATCGCCGCCGCCCTCGCGGCCGTCGCCCTGCTGGTCGGCGCGGGCGTCGCGTCGCCGCAGGCCGCCCACGCGGCGGACTACCCGTCCTGGGCCGACGTACAGGCCGCCCGCGGCGACACGGCCGCGAAGCAGGGGGAGATCGACACGCTCCAGGGCCTGCTGACCCAGCTCGACGCCGATCTCGACGCGAAGAACGAGGACGCCCGGCAGAAGGGCGACGCGCTCCAGGCGGCGCAGACCGCCTACGACGACGCGCAGTTCCGCACCGCCCAGCTGCAGGCCCAGGCCGACGACGCCGCGGAGGTCGCCGCCGCCAGCGAGGAGCGGGCCGGCCAGCTCGCCGCCCAGCTCGGACGGTCCGGCGGCAACGACGGCATCAGCAGCAGCCTCATCGCCGACCCGGGCGACGCGGGCCAGCTGCTCTACAAGCTCGGCGCGATGAGCAAGCTCACCGAGCAGGCCGACGGCATCTACTCGCAGGCCACGCAGGACAGGAACACCGCGCAGTCGCTCAGCGACCAGGCGGCCGTCGCGGCCGCCGCCCTCGAGGAGCTCGCCGACGAGGCCCGGGTCGCCCTGGCTGCCGCGAACGAGGCGGCACAGGCCGCCGCCGACGCGCTCGCCGAGCAGGAGGACAACAAGGCCCGGCTGGAGGCGCAGCTCGCGATCCTGCAGCAGGACCTGCAGACCACCGAGGCCGAGTTCCAGGCCGGCGAGGAGGCGCGCAAGGCGGCCGAGGCCGCTGCGGCAGCCGAGGCGGCCAAGTACGGCAGCCCGACCAACGGCACCCCGGCCGGCGTCATCTCGAGCGCGGGCTGGACCCGCCCCTCCGGCGGCAACGTCGTCAGCGGCTTCGGCATGCGCGTCAACCCGGTCACCCACGCGTACGTGCTGCACGCCGGCACCGACCTGGCCGCCGCCTGCGGCACGCCGATCTTCGCCGCCACCGCGGGCACGGTCAGCTACGCGGGCTGGATGGGCGGCTACGGCAACTTCGTCCAGGTCGACCACGGCGGCGGCGTCAGCACCGGCTACGGCCACCAGGTCAACGGCGGGATCATGGTGTCCGTCGGCCAGCGCGTCGAGGTCGGCCAGCGGATCGGCACCGTCGGCTCGACCGGCAACTCGACCGGCTGCCACCTGCACTTCGAGACGCGGCAGGGCGGCGTCGCGGCCGACCCGGTCCCGTTCATGTCGGCGCGGGGCATCCGCCTCTAGCCCGACGAGCGACGACGAAGGGCCCGACGCGCGTGCGTCGGGCCCTTCGTCGTGTGCGGGAGGCGCGGGTCAGTGGCCCTCGGCCGCCAGCTTCACGATGCCGGCCTCGACGATGGCCTCGGCCTCGGCGGCGTCGCCCCAGCCCTCGGTCTTGACCCACTTGCCGGGCTCGAGGTCCTTGTAGTGCTCGAAGAAGTGCTCGATCTCCTTGCGGAGGTGGTCGGGCACGTCGGCGACGTCCTGGATGTGCTCCCAACGCGGGTCCTTCGCGGGGACCGCGATGACCTTGGCGTCGCTGCCGCCGTCGTCGGTCATGTTGAAGACGCCGACGGGACGGACCTTGACGCCCACCCCCGGGAACAGCGGGTAGTCGAGCAGCACGAGCACGTCGACGGGGTCGCCGTCGAGCCCGAGTGTGTTCTCGAAGAACCCGTAGTCGGTCGGGTAGACGAAGCCGGTGAAGAGCACGCGGTCGAGGTACACGCGACCCGTCTCGTGGTCGACCTCGTACTTGTTGCGGCTTCCCTTGGGGATCTCGATCACGGCGTCGTACGCGGCCATGGGTGCTCCTGGTTCAGTCTCGGGGGCACGCCGACCAGGCCGGTCGGCGGCTGCCGGTAACGTTACAAGATGCCCGAGAGACCGCGCCTGACCCCTGCCGTCGCCGACGTCCGACGTGCTGTCCGCGCCTCCTTCGCGGGCCTCGCGACCGGCGACCTGGTGCTGGTGGCGCTGAGCGGCGGCGCCGACTCGCTCGCCCTCGCCGCGGCGACCGCCTTCGAGGCCCCTCGTGCCGGGCTCACGGCCGGTGCGGTCGTCGTCGACCACGGCCTGCAGCCGGGCTCGGCCGAGGTGGCCGAGGCGGCGGCTGCCCGGGCCTCGGCCCTGGGGCTCGCGCCCGTGGTCGTCCGTCGGGTCGACGTCGGCGCCGAGGGCGGCCCCGAGGCCGCCGCCCGCGAGGCCCGCTACGCCGCGCTCACGGCCGTGGCCGACGAGACGGGCGCCGTGGCCGTGCTGCTCGGGCACACCCTCGACGACCAGGCCGAGACGGTGCTGCTCGGTCTCGCCCGCGGCAGCGGCCCGACGAGCCTGCAGGGCATGGGCGCCGTGTCGGGGCGGTGGCGACGGCCGCTGCTGGCGGTCCGGCGCGAGGCGACCCGCGCCTCCTGCGCCGATCTCGGCCTCGAGCCGTGGGACGACCCGCACAACGACGACCCCGGGTACGCCCGGGTGCGCGTCCGCACGACCGTGCTGCCCGTGCTCGAGCGCGAGCTGGGGCCCGGCGTCGCCGAGGCGCTCGTCCGCACCGCGGCGCAGCTGCGCGAGGACTCGGAGGCGCTCGACCACTTCGCCGAGGAGCAGGCGGAGGAGGTGGCCGACCACGCCGAGGCCGGCATCTCGCTCGACGTCCGGTCGCTGGCCGCGAACCCCGCGGCGCTGCGGCAGCGGCTGATCCGCCTGGCCGTCGAGAGCGAGTTCGCGCTGACGCTGAGCCGCGCGCAGACCCTCGAGGTCGCCCGGCTCGTGACCGACTGGCACGGCCAGGGAGCGGTGTCCCTGCCGGGCGTTACAGTTGTCCGCACCGGAGGCGCGCTGCACTTCGCCGCGACCGCCGCCTCCTGAGGCCCCGCCCCTCCCTCCCCCTCACGACTGGAGAACGCCCGACCATGGAACTCAGCGACATCGAGAGCGACCTGACCAGCGTCCTGTACACCGAGGAGCAGATCCACGCGGCGATCGCCGAGGTCGCCCGTGCGGTCGAGGTCGACTACGCCGGGCGCGAGCCGCTGCTGGTGGGCGTGCTCAAGGGCGCCGTCATGGTCATGGCCGACTTCGCGCGCGAGCTCAAGCTGAACGCGCAGATGGACTGGATGGCCGTCTCGTCGTACGGCTCCGGCACCAAGTCGTCGGGCGTCGTCCGCATCCTCAAGGACCTCGACACCGACCTGCACGGCCGCGACGTGATCATCGTCGAGGACATCATCGACTCGGGCCTCACGCTCTCGTGGCTGCTCGAGAACCTCAAGAGCCGCGGTGCCGCCTCCGTCGAGATCTTCGCGCTGCTGCGCAAGCCCGAGGCCGCCAAGGTGCACGTCGACGTCAAGTACGTCGGCTTCGAGATCCCCAACGAGTTCGTCGTCGGCTACGGCCTCGACTTCGCCGAGAAGTACCGCAACCTGCGCGGGGTCGGGGTGTTGGCTCCCCACGTCTACAGCTGAGGCCCGTCCACCACCCCAGTACGGGAGCGGGCAGCCCGCTATGAGCGAACACCCATCAGGCCCCTAGGCGGCCCGTTGTAGCCTTTCGCTCACGTTCTTCCTGCAGAAAGGTGTCGGGCGTCGCCCGTACTGACATGGACTTCAAGAAACTGTTCCGCGGACCGATCATCTACATCGTGATCGCGGTGATCGGCATCGGCATCGGCTGGAGCGTCATCAGCGCCTCCGGCACGACCCAGGTGTCGACGCAGGAGGGGCTCAAGGCCCTGAACGACGACAAGGTCTCGTCGGCCACGATCTTCAGCAACGAGCAGCGGGTCGACCTCGTCCTCAAGGACGGCGACGCGCAGCAGCAGTTCTACTACTCGACGCCCCGCGGCGACGAGGTCGTCACCGCGATCAACGACGCGAGCCTGAAGGACTTCGACGACACCGTCACGCAGACCAGCTGGTTCGTGTCGCTGCTCAGCGTCCTCCTGCCCTTCCTCATCATCGGCGTCATCTTCTGGTTCCTCCTGTCGTCCATGCAGGGAGGCGGCAGCAAGGTCATGCAGTTCGGCAAGTCCAAGGCGAAGCTCGCGTCGAAGGAGACGCCGCAGGTGATGTTCACCGACGTCGCCGGCGCGGACGAGGCCATCGAGGAGCTCGAGGAGATCAAGGAGTTCCTGAAGGAGCCCGCGAAGTTCCAGGCCGTGGGCGCCCGCATCCCCAAGGGCGTGCTGCTCTACGGCCCTCCCGGCACCGGCAAGACCCTGCTCGCCCGCGCCGTCGCCGGCGAGGCAGGCGTGCCCTTCTTCTCCATCTCGGGATCCGACTTCGTCGAGATGTTCGTCGGCGTCGGCGCCAGCCGCGTGCGTGACCTCTTCGAGCAGGCCAAGCAGAACTCGCCGGCCATCATCTTCGTCGACGAGATCGACGCCGTCGGCCGCCACCGCGGCGCCGGCGTCGGCGGCGGCAACGACGAGCGCGAGCAGACCCTCAACCAGCTGCTCGTCGAGATGGACGGCTTCGACGTCAAGACCAACGTCATCCTGATCGCCGCGACCAACCGCCCCGACGTGCTCGACCCCGCTCTGCTCCGTCCGGGCCGTTTCGACCGCCAGATCGGTGTCGACGCCCCCGGCCTCGACGGTCGCCGCCAGATCCTCGAGGTGCACGGCAAGGGCAAGCCCCTCGCCGCCTCCGTCAACCTCGAGGTGCTGGCGCGCAAGACGCCGGGCTTCACCGGCGCCGACCTCGCCAACGTGCTCAACGAGGCGGCCCTGCTGACGGCCCGCTCGAACGCGCAGCTGATCGACAACCGCGCCCTCGACGAGGCGGTCGACCGCGTCATGGCCGGCCCCCAGCGCCGCAGCCGCATCATGAACGACCACGAGAAGCTCATCACGGCGTACCACGAGGGCGGCCACGCGCTCGCGGCGGCGGCGATGCGGCACACCGACCCGGTGACCAAGATCACGATCCTGCCGCGTGGCCGGGCCCTCGGCTACACGATGGTGCTGCCCCTCGAGGACAAGTACTCCGTCACCCGCAACGAGCTGCTCGACCAGCTGGCCTACGCCATGGGCGGCCGCGTCGCGGAGGAGCTCGTGTTCCACGACCCCACCACCGGCGCCTCGAACGACATCGAGAAGGCCACCGGCACCGCCCGCAAGATGGTGACCGAGTTCGGCATGAGCAACAAGGTCGGGTCGGTCAAGCTGGGCCAGGGGTCCGGCGAGCAGTTCATGGGCCGTGACATGGGTCAGCGCGACTACTCCGAGACCATCGCCGAGACGGTCGACGCCGAGGTGCGCGTGCTGCTCGAGCAGGCGCACGACGAGGCCTGGGCGGTCATCAACGACAACCGCGACATCCTCGACCACCTCGCGGCCGAGCTCCTCGAGAAGGAGACGCTCGACCACGACGAGCTCGCGGTGATCTTCAAGGACGTCAAGAAGCTGCCCGAGCGCCCGCAGTGGCTCTCGAGCGACAAGCGTCCCGTGTCGGACCGCCCCGCGATCCCGATGCCGACCAAGGCACCGGTCGACGCCGAGGCCGTCGACGGCGGAGTGGGCTCCGAGCCCGAGGAGGCGCCCTCGCGGAAGCGCCCGCCGCGCACCACCCCCGGCATCGCCACGGCCTAGGCGCGCAGGCCGATCCGGGCGGCGCACCGCGTCCGCCCGGGTCGGTAGCCTTGCCTCTCGACCCGTGGCCCTGATCGGAGGAACCTCCCCGTGACCGACTCGCCGTCCGACGGTGACCACCGCTCGTCGTCCGAAGCGTCCGAGCCGCGTGCCTGGAAGCGGCCGCGTGGTCGCGAGCGGTACCCGGACCCGGTCGTCGTCGACGCGCCTCCGCCGGCCAGCGCCCCGGCCGCCGGTGCCGAGCGTCGTCTCGCCCTGTCGCTGGACGAGCGCGCCGCCGTCCGGCCGCCCGCCCAGCTGCCGCCCGTGACGCACACCCCGGCGACGCAGTCGTCGGCTGCGCAGGCGGCTGCGCAGGCGCCCGCCCGGCAGCACCCGCCCGTGCCGACCCCGCCCGCGGGTGCCCGTCCGGGCGTGCCGCCGGCCGTCGCGCCGCGGGCCTCCACTGCTCCCGCCGGGTCCGGAGCACCTGCCCCGACGGCCGCCGCCGGCCACGTCGCCGGGCGACGCCTCGTGGTCGGAGGTCGCTACGACGGCCCGCTCCCCGGCGGCGACGCGACGCGCACGCGGTCCGGGTCGCACGCGGCGCCCGGCCTCGTCGACGCGCCTGCCCGTGAGCTCGACGAGCCCGGCCGCCCACCTCGCGAGCGCACCCGCGTCGCCTCGCACGCCGCGCCTCCTGAGGACCGGGCCGAGCTGCTCCGGCTCGAGGCCGACGACGTGGCCGCCGCGGCTGCCGCCGACTCCGCCCGCGCGGCCGACGCCGGTGCGCACTCGGGGCCGGCTCCTGCCGCCTCCGGCCCCCGGGCACGCCGCCGGGCACGCGGCCGCGCCGACGAGGTCGACCCGCGCGACGTCGCGACGCGGGCGATCCCGGTCCAGCGGCCCGCCGCCTCCGTGCGCCCGACCGGTGCGACGCGGGACGACCACGGCTCCGTGACGGTCTCGCGGACGCTCGTGATGGGGATCCTCAACGTCACGCCCGACTCGTTCAGCGACGGCGGGCGCTACGTCGGCCTCGACGACGCCCTGCGCCACGCTCGCGAGCTCGTCTCCGCCGGGGCCGACATCGTCGACGTCGGGGGCGAGTCCACCCGGCCGGGCGCCCGCCGCGTCGACCCGGTCGAGGAGCAGCGTCGGGTGCTGCCGGTCATCCGGGAGCTCGCCTCCGAGGGCGTCCGGCTGAGCATCGACACCATGAACGCGGCCACCGCGTTCGCCGCCGTCGACGCGGGCGCCGACGTCATCAACGACGTCTCCGGCGGCCTCGCGGACCGCTACATGGCGCAGGTCGCCGCCGACACCGGCCGGCCGTTCGTCGCGATGCACTGGCGAGGACACCTCGCCGACGCGACCGCGGGCATGCGGGGCGACGACGTGGCCGGCCAGGTGCGCGACGAGCTGCGGCGCCGCGTCGACGACCTCGTCGACGCCGGCGTCGAGCGCGACCAGATCGTGCTCGACCCCGGCCTCGGCTTCTCGAAGGACGCCGACCAGAACTGGGAGGTGCTCGCCAGCCTCCACGAGCTCGGCCGGCTCGGCCACCCGATGGTGGTCGGTGCGTCGCGCAAGCGCTTCCTCGGCGACCTCCTGCCGGACGGCGCCGAGCCCCGTGACCGCGACGCGGCCACGGCGGTCATCAGCGTGCTCGCCGCACAGGCAGGCGTCTGGGCGGTGCGGGTGCACGACGCCGCGTCGACGCGCGCGGCCCTCGACGTCTGGCAGGCGTGGCAGCGCGGGTCGGGCCCGGCCCGCTCGGCGAGGCACGCGTGACCGCGGCGGGCGACGGGCGCGGGCCCGACGAGGCGGCCTCGGTCCGCACGGCACCCGTCGGGCTCGACGTGCTGCGGCTGCTCGGCGTCCGCGCCACGGGCCACCACGGTGTCTTCGACCACGAGCGCCGCGACGGGCAGGAGTTCGTGATCGACGCCGTCGTGCACCTCGACACGACCCCGGCCGCCGACGATGACGACCTCGCGCAGACGGTGCACTACGGCGTCCTCGCCGAGCAGCTGGTCGCCGCGGTCGAGCGCGATCCCGTCGACCTGATCGAGACCCTGGCCGAGCGCCTCGCCGCCCTCGTGCTGAGCCACCCCGCCGCCGCGCGGGTCGAGCTGACCGTGCACAAGCCGAGCGCCCCGATCACCGTGCCCTTCGGCGACGTGTCGATCACCGTCGTGCGGGAGCGCGCGTGAGCGGCGCGAGCGGCGCGAGCGGATCGAGCGGCGTCGCCGGTGCCGCGTCCGTCGCGCGCCGCGGCGTGGTCGCGCTGGGCTCGAACCTGGGCGACCGCGACGAGCTGCTGCGCGACGCCGTCGCCGCGCTGGCGGCGACCCCGGGCGTGACCGTGACCGCCGCCTCCTCGCCGGTGTCGTCGGTCGCCGTGACGCTGGACGGTCCGGACGAGAGCAAGCCGACGTACCTCAACGCCGTCGCGCTCGTCGAGACGACGCTCGAGCCCCTGGCGCTGCTCGACGCGCTGCAGGCGATCGAGCACGACCACGGCAGGGTACGCGACGAGCGCTGGGGCGACCGGACCCTCGACCTCGACGTCGTCCTGCTCGGCGACCTCGAGCTCGAGACCGAGAGGCTCACGCTGCCGCACCCCCGTGCGGCCGAGCGCGCGTTCGTGCTCGAGCCGTGGCTCCAGGTCGACGAGGAGGCGCGGCTCGGCACCCGGGGACGCGTCGCCGACCTGCTCGCCGCGCTGCCCGACCGCACCCGGCCCGTGCCCGGGGCGACCGGCCTGCTCGTGCCGGCGCGCGCCTCCTCGGCCCCGGCCCCTGGGGCCGACGAGGCCTCCGACGACGCGTCCGGCCCGGACGACGTCCCCACCCGCGCCCCCGACTCGGCGCGAGGTGCCTCGTGAGGCACACCCGCCCGGCGACGCTCGTCGGCCTCGCCCTCGTGGCCCTCGTCGGCGGCTTCGTCGTCGACGCTGCGCTCGTGTCGTCCGGCCAGCCCTCGATCGTGCCGTCGATCGTGCTCGGCCTCGTGCTGCTCGTGATCGGCGGGATCGTCGTGACGATGGCCCTGCCCGTGCGCCGAGTCGCGAAGGGCACCCAGAAGGAGCGGATCGACCCCTACTACGCGACCCGCGTGCTGCTGCTCGCGAAGGCCAGCAGCCTGGCCGGCGCGCTCTTCGCGGGAGCGAGCGGAGGGGTGCTCGCCTTCATGACGACGCGCGGCGTGGACGTGGCGATAGGCTCCGTGGTGCCCACGATCGTCGCCGTCGTGGGGGGCCTCGGCCTCCTCGCGGCCGGGATCGTCGCCGAGCACATGTGCACGGTGCCGCCCGGGGACGACGAGGGCGGACCAGGAGCCCAGGCGGCCTGACCGCAGGCCGGCAGCCCCGCCGACAGCACTGCTGCAGGGCGACCCGCAGCCGACCCGGAGGTACGCGCCATGGACCGACTCGACGTGGCAGAGCCCGCCTGGACCGGCATCTCGCCCAAGTACGTCTGGCCCGAGCTCGTGGGCTGGCTGGTCACCGGGCTGATCGCCGCCGCGGCCACGACGCCGCTCTGGTTCATCGGCGCCTGGTGGTGCTACGCGATCACCGCCGCCGTCGTGGTCGTGATGGTCGTCGTCATGGCGTTCGTGCCCCGACGCGTGCGCTCGATCCGGTACCAGCTGCGGGAGGACGACCTGCTCGTCCGCCGCGGCATCCTGTACCTGCGCTTCGTCGCCGTGCCCTACGGCCGGATGCAGCTCATCGACATCAACCGCGGCCCCGTCGTGCGGGCCCTCGGCCTCAGCGACCTGAAGTTCGTCACGGCGGCGGCGTCGTCGGGCGTGACGATCCCGGGGCTCCCGGAGGCGGAGGCCGACTCGCTGCGCGACCGCCTCGTCGAGCTCGCCGAGTCCCGCCGGGCGGGGCTGTGAGCGGGCCGCTGCCGGGGGAGGGGGCACCGCCTCCTGCGGACGGGCCCGCCGCGCCTGACTCGCCTGCGACGCCCGCGACGCCTGCCGCGTCCGCCGCGCCCGCTGCGGTGGCCGAGCTCACCGACGGCGAGTGGCACCGCCTGCACCCCGCGACGCCGCTGCTCAAGGGTGGCATCGCCCTGATCGTCGTGCTGGGCATCATCGTCAACAACGCCCGCGAGTGGGTCGTCGGCTTCTTCGTGCCGGGCGGGCGGCGCCCGGACGGCGACGGTGAGGGCGACCCGTTCGGCTACGTCGTCGAGCACGGGTACCTCGGGTTCGTGCTGCTCGGGGTGCTCGTCGTGGCCGCCGTGCTCGTGCTCGTCTTCTGGCTGTCGTGGCGGATGAACACGTTCCGCGTCACGGAGGAGATCGTCGAGGTCCGCAGCGGCGTCGTCTTCCGCACGAACCGGCGGGCGCGGCTCGACCGGGTCCAGGGGATCAACATCCAGCGACCGGTGCTGGCGCGCGTCTTCGGCGCCGCCAAGCTCGAGGTGAGCCAGGCGGGCGACGACGCGAACGTCTCGCTCGCGTACCTCCGCTCGGCGGCGGCGGACGACCTGCGGCGCGAGATCCTGCGGCGTGCCTCGGGCGTGCAGCGGTCGGCCGTCGACGGCGTGCAGGCCGCGCCTCCTGCCCGTGCGGCCGCGTCCGCCCAGCCTGCGTCCGCCCAGCCTGCGCCCGGCCAGGCGATGCCCGGCGACGCGATGCCCGGCCACGCCGCGCCTGCCGACACCCGTCAGCGCTTCGTCGGGCTCGTCGAGCAGCGCGCCCAGGACTTCCTCTCCGACGGCCTCGACCCGCAGGAGGCGCCCCCCGAGTCGGTCGTCAAGGTGGACGTCGGCCGCCTGGTCGGCTCCGTCCTGCTGAGCGGGTACACGCTGTTCCTCGTCGCGGCGGCGATCGCCGTGGTCGTCAGCGTGCGGCTGACGGGCGAGTTCTTCCTGCTCTTCGCCCTGCTGCCCGCCGTGCTCGGCTCGAGCGGGTACTACGTCAACCGGGTCACCAAGTCGCTGCGCTACAGCATCTCGTCGTCCCGCGACGGCATCCGCATCGGCTACGGGCTGTTCTCGACGACGAACGAGACGCTCCCGCCCGGGCGCATCCACTCGGTGAGGGTGAGCCAGCCCCTGCTGTGGCGGCCGTTCGGCTGGTGGCAGATCAGCATCAACCGGGCCTCGCGCTCGTCCACCGACGGCTCGGGGCACCAGGGCAACTCGACGCTCCTGCCGGTCGGCGACGAGACGGACGTGCGGCGGGTGCTCGAGCTCGTGCTGCCCGAGCTCGTCGGCGTGCCCGCCGCCGAGGTGCAGGCGGAGGAGCGGGCCGAGGAGGCGTCGGCCCTGTCGGCCGAGACCGCCGCCGGCACCGGGACGGCGGGCGCCGAGCCCGCGCTCGCGGAGCCCACGCACGCCGAGATCCCGGGCGCCGGCCCTGGGCGCACCGAACCCGAGCCCGCGCTCGAAGAGCCCGAGCGTGCCGTCGTGCACGAGCGCGCCTCGCACACCCTCTCGCTCGTCGAGGACGGCCTGACCTCGCGCGGCAGCGAGGGCGGCTTCACCACGTCGCCCCGTCGTGCTGCCGTGCTGCGCTGGTTCTCGTGGCGCCGCAACGGGTTCCGGACGGCTCCGGGCGCCCTGCTGCTGCGCAAGGGAGCGATCTGGCGCGAGCTCGTCGTCGTGCCGCTGCCCCGGATGCAGAGCGTCGGCCTGTCGCAGGGCCCGCTGCTGCGGCGCCTCCGGCTCGCCGCCGTGCACCTGCACACCGTCCAGGGGCCGATCATCGCGACGATCGGCGCGCTCGACCAGGACGACGCGATGGCCTTCTTCGAGGGTGCCGCGCGCGACGCGGTGACCTCGGCCCGGGCCGACCGCACCCACCGCTGGGGCGCCTCCTCGGCTCCCGTCGCCCCAGAGGAGCCGCGCCCGTGAGCCCGCAGCAGAGCGGCCGCCTCGGCGTCGGCGTGATCGGCGCCGGCCACGTGGGGCCGGTGCTCGGCGCCGCCCTGGCCGCCGCGGGCCACGCGATCGTCGGCATCTCGGCCGTGTCCGATCGCAGCCTCGACCGGGCGGAGGCGATCCTGCCGGGCGTCCCCGTCCTGACGGTCCCCGAGATCGTCGAGCGCAGCGAGCTCGTGCTCATCGCGGTGCCGGACGACCAGCTCGCCGACCTCGTGCAGGGCCTCGCCGCGACCGGGGTCTGGCAGCCGGGTCAGCTCGTCGTCCACACGTCGGCGGCGCACGGCCTCGAGGTGCTGCGGCCGGCTCTCGCGGCGGGGGCGATCCCGCTGGCGATCCACCCCGCGCTCACGTTCACGGGGACCACGATCGACCTCGTCCGGCTCCGCGAGGCGTGGTGCGCCGTGACGGCGCCCGGGCCGGTCCAGCCGATCGGGCAGGCGCTCGTCGTCGAGATGGGCGCCGAGCCCTTGCTCGTCAGCGAGGCCGACCGGCCGCGCTACGCCGAGGCCGTGGCGACCGCCACCGAGTTCTCCGCCGCGATCGTCACGCAGTCGGTCTCGATGCTCGCCGAGCTCGGCGTCCCCGAGCCCGGTCGGCTCATCGCGCCCCTGGTCCGCTCCGCCATGGACCGCGCCCTGGGCGTCGCCGGCGGCTCGAGCGGCCCCGGTACCATCGACATGGCGGCGTTCGACGACCCGCCGTCCCCGTTCGGCGGGGGCCCCGGCGCCTGACGGCTGCGCGCCTCCTCGTCCGCTCGTCGCCGTCGCAGCCCACGCCGCGCCTCCTCGACTGCCCGTTCTCTCCGTCCCCCACCACCCCGCTGGAGCCCCCGCACATGACCGACGCCCCCGAGACCACCACCCCCTCCGACGACGCGGCCGCCGTGGCCGCCGCCGCGGCCGAGGCGGCTCGCGAGGCCTCCGAGCAGAAGCAGGTGCGGCTCGAGAAGCGTGCCCGGCTGCTCGAGACCGGGCGCGACGCGTACCCGGTCGGCGTCCCGCTGACCGACACGATCCCCGCCGTGCGGGCGCGTCACGCCGAGCTCGAGGCGGGTGCCGAGACCGGCGAGGTGGTCGGCCTGGCCGGACGCGTCGTGCACGCGCGCAACACCGGCAAGCTCTGCTTCGCGGCGCTGCAGGCCGGCGACGGCTCGCGCATCCAGGCGATGGTGTCGCTCGCCGAGGTGGGCGACGAGTCGCTCGCCGAGTGGAAGGACCTCGTCGACCTCGGCGACCACGTCTTCGTCAAGGGGCAGGTCATCTCGTCGCGCCGCGGCGAGCTGTCGATCATGGTGAGCGAGTGGGCGATCGCCTCGAAGGCGATCCTGCCCCTGCCGAACCTGCACGGCGAGCTCAGCGAAGAGACGCGGGTGCGTCAGCGCTACCTCGACCTGATCGTCCGCGACCAGGCCCGCGCCACGGTGCGCGCCCGCGCCGCCGCGGTCTCGTCGCTGCGCCGCACCTTCGACCAGCACGAGTACCTCGAGGTCGAGACCCCGATGCTCCAGACCATGCACGGCGGCGCGGCGGCGCGTCCGTTCCAGACGCACAGCAACGCGTTCGACACCGAGCTGTTCCTCCGCATCGCGCCCGAGCTGTTCCTCAAGCGCGCCGTCGTCGGCGGCATCGACCGCGTCTTCGAGATCAACCGCAACTTCCGCAACGAGGGCGCCGACTCGACGCACTCGCCCGAGTTCGCGATGGTCGAGGCGTACCAGGCCTACGGCGACTACGAGCAGATGGCCCGGCTCACGCAGCAGCTCGTGCAGGAGGCGGCGCTCGCGGTCGCGGGGACCCACCTCGTCACGCTCGCCGACGGCACCGAGTACGACCTCGGCGGCGAGTGGGCCCGCGTGCCCATGTACGAGTCGCTCAGCGAGGCGGCCGGAGTCGAGGTCACGCCGCTGACGACCGTGTCCGAGCTGCAGCGCCTCGCCGCGACCGTCGACCTGGTCGTGCCGCACGAGACGCACGGCAAGCTCGTCGAGGAACTGTGGGAGCACTTCGTCAAGCCCTCGCTCGACCGTCCCACCTTCGTCGTCGACTTCCCGGTCGACACGAGCCCCCTCGTCCGCCAGCACCGCTCGAAGCCCGGCGTCGTCGAGAAGTGGGACCTCTACGTGCGCGGCTTCGAGCTCGCCACGGCGTACTCCGAGCTCGTCGACCCGGTCGTGCAGCGCGAGCGCTTCGTCGAGCAGGCCGCGCTCTCGGCCCGCGGCGACGCCGAGGCCATGCGCCTCGACGAGGACTTCCTCCGCGCCCTCGAGCACGGCATGCCGCCGAGCGGCGGCATGGGCATGGGCATCGACCGCCTCCTCATGGCGATCACCGGGCTCGGCATCCGCGAGACGATCCTCTTCCCGCTCGTCAAGTAGCGGCAGGGCGCGACGCGGCGCCCCTTGACCACCCGAGTCTGTGTCAGTACATTGGTACGAACCTGATACAGAAACCCGGGAGGGCCCATGTTCTGGATCTATCTGCTGCTCGTCGCGTCGCTGGTCGTCATCGCCGTCGACACGGCGTCTCCCCGTCGGCACGGGGCACAGCTCGCGAAGCTGGCCGCCCGCATGAACCTGCCGGTGACCCCTGAGGTCGAGCCGCTCGTCCGTGCCCGCCTCCGCCGACGTGCCTGGGGAGTCGGGCTCGGCGGCGGCGTGGTGGTCGCGGCGGCGCTCACCGTCGGGCTGCTGCTGCCCGAGCTGCGGCAGTCGCCCCTCGCCGCGGCGACCGTGCTCGTCGCGGGCTTCGCGGGCACGGGCGTCGGCGCGGCCGTGGCCGCCGTCGGCTCGGTGCCCCGTCCGGCCGCCGATGCGGTCCGCGTCGCCCGGACGGCGCCTCCTCGTGTGGCGGACTACGTCGGCCCGCCCGAGCTCGTCGGCGCGCGCCTCGTCGTGGGCCTGGCGCTCGTGGCCTTCGTCGTCGGCGGCGTGGCCGCCGTCTCCGGCCTCGGCGGCGCGCTCCCTCCGACCGCTCTCGCCGAGTGGGTCACGGGCGTCCCGGGGGTGACCGCCGTCGTCGCGGTCGTCGGGCTCGTCGCGACCGAGGTGGTCATGAGGCGCCTCGTCGACCGCGGGCAGCCGGCCGTGTCCGAGCTGGACCTCGCCTGGGACGACGCGCTCCGGTCGATGGCGCTGCGCGACCTCGTGACGGCTCCCGTCGTCCTCGGCTTCGTCGGGCTCACCGGCACCCTGACCGTCCTCGGCGACGCGGCCGCGGGCGGGGGCCCCGGGTCGGTCGGCAACCTCGTCGTGGGGGTCCTCGGGCTCGGCGTCGCCGCTCTGCTGGCGCTCGCGCTCGGCGTCGTGATCTGGGCCCTGGCGACGAAGCCGCACCTCCACTGGTGGCGGCGCCTGTGGGAGCCGCGCCGCCCCTCCGTCGCCGCCCCTGCCGGCAATGCGGGGAACCGGCTGTGATCGTCATCGACCAGCGCTCGTCGGTGCCTCCCTTCGAGCAGCTCCGGCAGCAGCTGCTCGCCGCGATCGGCTCGGGCGAGGTGGCGGCCGGAGCCCGGTTGCCGACCGTGCGGCGGTTCGCAGAGGACCTCGGCATCGCGCCCGGCACCGTCGCCCGCACGTACCGCGAGCTGGAGCAGGCGGACGTGCTCGAGACCCGCGGTCGGCACGGCACGTTCGTGACCGCGGGCGGGGCCGAGGCCGAGGCGCGGTCCGCGGCGGCCGACTTCGTCGGTCGGCTCCGCCGCCTCGGGGTGGACGCGGCGACGGCGCGCGGGCTCGTCGACGCCGCGTTCGACGCGTCGGCCTGAGGGGCGGGCGGTCCCGCAGCAGGCGCGGGGCGCCTCCTCGGTGCGCCTGGAGCCTCAGGTGGTTCGGCCTCGATGCATCCTCAGGCGCGGGCCGCGGGTCTGGCTTATCCTCGACGCATGCCAGAGACCTTCTTGGGAGCCGCGATCTTCGCCGTGACGCCGACGATCGTCGTGGGCCTGATCTTCTGGTTCGTGGTGCGCTCGCTGCTGCGGGCCGACAGGACCGAGCGGTCCGCCTACGCGAAGATCGAGGCGGAGGAGCGCGAGCGGGCCGAGGCCCTCGAGCGCGGCGAGGCCGGCGCGACCCGCGCCTCCTGAGCCTCCCCGGTCTCGCCCCGGGCGTCCGGCTGCGGCTCACCTGCACGCCCGTCGACACTGTCGGCGGGCGTTCGTCGTACCCCGGTCGCACTCACTCCCAGAGCGTCGGAGGCGTCCCTGTACCCCGTCTGGTGCCCCCGGCTCAGGTGAACGTCGCGCACTGTACCCCGCGGTGCCGATTCGCGTATTACACCCGGGGGCCCCGCACGTCAAAGCCTGGTCTCTCCCGTCCCCCGAATCGCTCGAAACCCTGTACGCGCGCACAGAACTGCCTTGCGAAGGGCCTCAGCGACTTCTCCCGGGACCCTGCTCCGCGCCAGACTTCTATCAACGCCGAAGAGCTTCACGAACTATTCGACATGACACGAGTCAGACCTCGAGCAGGGAGAGAACGATGACGATCACATCCGTCACCACGCGCAACACCACCACAGACACCACTGACGAGCCCGAGGTCGAGGTCCTGTCCCAGGTCCGCGGTGCCTCCACCGACCAGGTCGGCGACTACCTCCGCCACATCGGCCGCATGCCGCTGCTGGACGCCGCAGAAGAGACCGAGATCGCGCGTCGCATCGAGGTCGGCCTGTTCGCCGGCGAGAAGCTCAAGGAGCTCCAGGCCGCCGACGCCGTCAAGAAGAACCGCACCAAGGCGCACGCCGAGACGATGCGCGACCTCCGCTGGCTGAAGCACGACGGCGAGCGTGCCAAGGACCGCATGATCACGGCGAACCTCCGCCTGGTCGTCAGCATCGCGAAGCGCTACACGCAGCGCGGCCTCCCCTTCATGGACGTCATCCAGGAGGGCAACCTCGGCCTCGTCCGCGCGGTCGAGAAGTTCGACTACACGCAGGGCTACAAGTTCTCGACCTACGCCACCTGGTGGATCCGCCAGGCGATCGCCCGCGGCCTCGCCGACAAGGCGCGCGCCATCCGCATCCCCGTGCACACGGTCGAGCGCATCAACCGCATCTCGCGCGCCGAGCGCGACCTCACCGTCGACCTGGGCCGTGCGCCCACCGTCGAGGAGGTGGCCGAGGAGGTCGCCATGGAGGTCGCCGACCTGGTCGAGCTCAAGTCGCGCTCGCACGAGCCCGTCTCGATCCACACCGTCGTCGGCGACGCCGAGGACAGCGAGCTCGGCGACTTCATCGAGGACGAGGAGACCCCCTCGCCCACGGCTGCGACCGAGAACTCGCTGCTGAACCGCGACATGCACGCTCTCGTGGCGACGCTCCCCGAGGACGAGGCCCGCGTGATCCGCATGCGCTTCGGCCTGGACGACGACCAGCCGATGACCCTCGACGAGATCTCGAAGCGCGTGCACAGCTCGCGCCAGGCCGTCTCGCGTGTCGAGAGCCGAGCCCGCCTCCGCATGTTCGCGAAGGCCGTGAGTCAGGACCTGCAGCTCTACCTGCAGTAGGCCGGTCCGACCTGCAGTGCCTGAGGGCCGCCTCCCCGTCCACCCGGGGAGGCGGCCCTCGGTCGTCCCCACCCGAATGGTCCCAATTCGGCCCTCGACTCCTCGTGAACACCGAGAACTGACCCCAAGGCTTGCCGGCATGTCGGCTCGCCTAGCGTCTCCTCTCGAGTGGTCCCAATTGGGGCCTCTCGGCCGCAACAAGCACGAGAACGGACCTCTCGACAACAGGCCGAGAACCCTCCACACCCGAGGAGGCGCGCGTCGTCCCCACAGGACGTCTACGTTCCCGCGCCACCCGCCCCGCATCGCCCCGATGCTCGTCGCATGCCCCGCACCGATCTGCCTCCGCCCCTGTCCGCCCGGCCCTTCTCCGTGGCGGAAGCGCTCGACGCGGGGCTAGGTCGAGAGCGACTCCGGGGCCGGGACCTGTTCCGCCCACATCACGGAGTCCGGGCGCCCCTTCGAGCGGTTTCGGCGGATCACGTCCAGGACGTGGCTCGGCTCTTCCTTCCTGCGATGCGACCAGGATGGTGCTTCTCCCACGTCACGGCACTCGCCATCTGGGGCCTGCCGCTCCCTTCGTTCCCAGTCCTCGGCCCCGCGTCTGGACCGCCCCCGTTGCACGTCTCCGTCTCGGCAGGGCGCGGTCCTCGGAGAGAAGGCATCGTCGGACATCGTGGACTCGGCGTCGACACCGCTCGGACCCTGGGTGGCCTTCCCGTCGTCGATCCGTTGACGGCATTCGTGCAGGCAGCTCCGCAGTTGCCTCTGGACGCTCTCGTGGCGGTCGGCGACGCCCTCTGCGGCTCGTGGTCGCCGTGGCCGGAGGCGCGGGAGCGAGCACCGACCGACATCGAGGAGCACCTCGCCGCCTCGGGTCGGGCACGTGGAGTCGGGTCGGCTCGACGAGCGCTCACGCACGTGCGCGTCGGCGTCGAGTCCCCGAAGGAGACGGAGCTGCGCCTCCTCCTCGTCCGAGGAGGACTCCCCGAACCCGAGATCAACACCAAGACCTACGACGGGGCCGGTCGCTACCTCGGCAAGCCCGATCTCCGGTACCCGGACGAGCAGGTCTTGATCGAGTACGAGGGCGACGAGCACCGACGTGACCCGGGACGATGGCGCCGCGACATCCGCCGACGGGAGCGCTTCGCCGACGCGGGCTGGCGGACGATCCGGGTCACGGCCGCCGATCTGCGGGGGGCGCCTGCGCGCGAGCTCGTCAGCCGTGTCCGGCGTTCCCTCTCTGGCTGACGACCGGTCGAGTGGTCTCGTTCTCTCCTTCGCCGCCGCGGGAAGGACCGTTCACGACCACTCGGCCTGAGGCGAGGAGGGGGGTGGTGGGGGAGGCGCGGCGGCGGTACCGTGGGCGCGGACGAGCAGGCGCACACCAGCGCACGCCGCAGGAGCTGCACGGGAGGGGTGATGAGCATGGCCGACGTCATCGCGCACGCGAACCCCCCTCACACCCGGGTCGCCGTCTAGACGCTGCGCCTCGCGCGCGCCGATGAGCGGCCCCCTCCTCAGGAGAACCGCTTGTCCTCTCACCCCGACGACTCCGTCGTCACACCGTCCCCGACCGCGCTGACGCCCCGGTCCGCGCCGCTGCCACCGTCCGCGCTGACGCTACGGTCCACGCCGCCGTCACAGATCCCGCACCCGACCCACCACCTGTCCCCGTTCCCCGACGACTTCGTCGTCCCCGCCTTCAGCACCGCTGAGCCCGGCGACGGCCAGCGCTGGTCGACCTGGCCGGCGGCCACGCCGACCGAGCGCGGCCCGCGTCCGTGGCCGGACTGGCTCGTCACCTCCGCCGCCGCCGTCGACACCGAGCTCGGCGTCGTCAAGTCGGGCAAGGAGGCGGACCTGTTCCTGATCGACCGCACCGTGCCCGACGACGTCGAGCTCGGCCCCCTCGACGGCAGCCGCAGCGTGCTGCTCGCTGCCAAGCGCTACCGCGGCCCGGAGCAGAGCGACTTCCACCGCTCCTCCCAGTACCGGGAAGGCCGTCGCACCCGCAACACGCGCGACGGTCGCGCCATGGCGCGCGGCTCCTCCCACGGTCGCCGGGTGCAGGCGGGCCTCTGGGCCGCCGCGGAGTTCGACGCACTCGGACGGATGCACGCCCTCGGCCTGCCGGTGCCGTACCCGGTGCAGATCTCCGGCACGGAGGTGCTGATGGAGTTCGTCGGCGACGTCACGGCCGCCGCGCCCCGCCTGGCGCAGACGCGGGCCGACGGCGCCGACCTGTGGCCGTTGTTCGAGCAGGTCGCCGAGATCGTCCTGGAGCTGGCCCGTGCCGGCTTCGCCCACGGCGACCTCAGCGCCTACAACCTGTTGGTGCACGAGGGGCGCGTCGTCGTCATCGACGTGCCGCAGCTCGTCGACGTCGCGAGCAATCCGCAGGGCGCCGAGCTGCTCGAGCGCGACTGCCGCAACGTCTGTGAGTAATTCGCCCGTCGCGGCTTCGCGCGCTCGCACGACCACCTCTTCGCCGAGGCGCTGGGGGAGGTCTTCGGCTAGGCGGCGGCCGCCGCCGCCGCCGTGAACCGTCGAGAAGTGCTGCCGCAGACCCGCCAGACGACACTTCGTGACGGTTCACCGGAACCGGGACGGGAACCGGAGGAGGCGCGGGTCGAGCCGGCAGGAGGCGCGGGTCAGCTGGACGGGGTCGGCGACAGGACCTCGGTCGCCTCGGCCCCTGCGGCGCCCCGGCGGTGCGCCGTGCGCGCCTTGAACTTGGCGCGGACGTCGCTGGGCACGAGCTCGAGCAGCTGGTCCTCGCGCAGGGGCAGGTCGAGCAGGCTGAGCTTGAGGCGCCCCTTGGTGGCGTGCCGCCCGGCATCGAGGCGGATCACCTGTCCGGCCTCGGGCCGCAGCGACATCGACACGACGCAGCCGTCGCTCACGTCGGCGACGACGCGGCCGTCGACCTCGAGGGCAGCCGAGTGCGTGCCGCTGCCGATCCGGAACCGCAGCTGCTCGAGCGGGCCGAGCACCACCGAGCGGTCGATGCCCGACATCGGCGCGACGGGCGTGATCAGCGTCGCCGCGACGGCGGGCGACAGGATCGGCCCGCCCGCGGCGTAGTTGTAGGCGGTCGAGCCGGCACTCGTCGCGACGACGACGGCGTCCGCCTTGTAGTAGCCGTAGGGGGTGCCGTCGAGCACGAGGTCGGCCGTGACCACGCCCTCGCCGGGGCGACGGGCCATCGACACGTCGTTGAACGCGAGGAACCGGTTCTCGGTGCCCGACGCGGTGTGCACGACCTCGACGGCGTGGTGCGGCTCGAGCGAGAAGTCCTCGGCGGCGAGCCGCTCGAGGGCGGCGGGCAGCTCGTGCGGCTCGACCTCGACGAGGAACCCCACGTTGCCGTAGTTCACGCCGAGCACGGGCACGGGCCGGTCGGCGACCAGCCGCATGGCGCCGAGCATCGTGCCGTCGCCGCCGAGGGCCACGACGACGTCGACCGTGTCGCGGAACTCCTGCTCGTCGATCAGCTCGACGCCGCCCTGCATGCGCGACTCGTCGGCGGCCTGCGCGACGAGGCGGACGTGGCCGCCGGCGAGCTCGCCGCGCTGCTTCCACCCGCAGAGGATGTCGACGGAGTCGCGGACCGACTTGGTGGGGTGCGGCACGAGGCCGACGACGAGGTTGCCCATGAGGCGAGGCTAGACCGCGCCCCTGTCGCCCGGCTGACGCCGTCGACCCGGCCCGCGCCTCCCGCGCCCGAGCCCGTCGACCCGGCCCGCGCCTCCTCGGCTGTCCCCCTGGTCCACAGGGTGTCACGCCCCCAGCGAACAGGGATGACCTGCGGGGGAGGCGCTGGTTACGCTCTCCGTAGACCGGCACCGAATGCAGGTGTCGACCGCGTACTGGTGGCGACGACCACCCCGCCACCGAGGGAGTCAAGAGATGTTCGAGAGATTCACCGACCGTGCCCGTCGCGTCGTCGTCCTCGCCCAAGAAGAGGCGAAGATGCTGAACCACAACTACATCGGCACCGAGCACATCCTGCTCGGGCTGATCCACGAGGGCGAGGGCGTCGCCGCCAAGGCCCTCGAGTCCCTGGGCATCTCGCTCGACGCCGTGCGCGAGCAGGTCCAGGACATCATCGGCCAGGGCCAGCAGCAGCCCACGGGCCACATCCCCTTCACGCCCCGTGCGAAGAAGGTCCTCGAGCTGAGCCTCCGCGAGGCGCTGCAGCTCGGCCACAACTACATCGGCACCGAGCACATCCTGCTCGGCCTGATCCGCGAGGGCGAGGGCGTCGCCGCCCAGGTCCTCGTGAAGCTCGGCGCCGACCTCAACCGCGTCCGCCAGCAGGTCATCCAGCTCCTCTCGGGTTACCAGGGCAAGGAGGCGGTGGCCGTCGGAGGCGAGCAGCAACAGAGCGCGCAGGGCGGCAGCCAGGTCCTCGACCAGTTCGGCCGCAACCTGACGCAGGCCGCGCGCGACAACAAGCTCGACCCGGTGATCGGCCGCGAGAAGGAGATGGAGCGGGTCATGCAGATCCTCTCCCGCCGCTCGAAGAACAACCCCGTGCTGATCGGCGAGCCCGGCGTCGGCAAGACCGCCGTCGTCGAGGGCCTCGCGCAGGCGATCGTCAAGGGCGAGGTGCCCGAGACCCTGAAGGACAAGCAGCTCTACTCGCTCGACCTCGGCTCGCTCATCGCCGGCAGCCGCTACCGCGGTGACTTCGAGGAGCGCCTGAAGAAGGTCACCAAGGAGATCCGCACCCGCGGCGACATCATCGTCTTCATCGACGAGATCCACACCCTCGTGGGTGCGGGCGCCGCCGAGGGCGCCATCGACGCCGCGTCGATCCTCAAGCCCCTGCTGGCCCGAGGCGAGCTGCAGACGATCGGCGCCACGACGCTCGACGAGTACCGCAAGCACTTCGAGAAGGACGCCGCCCTCGAGCGACGCTTCCAGTCGGTGCAGGTCAACGAGCCGTCGCTGCCCCACACCATCAACATCCTCAAGGGCCTCCGCGACAAGTACGAGGCGTTCCACAAGGTCTCGATCACCGACGGCGCCATCGTGTCGGCGGCGAACCTGGCCGACCGCTACGTCAGCGACCGGTTCCTGCCCGACAAGGCGATCGACCTGATCGACGAGGCCGGCGCCCGCCTGCGCCTCTCGATCCTGTCCGCACCGCCCGAGCTGCGCGAGTTCGACGAGCGCATCGCCGGCGTCCGCGCCCAGAAGGAGGGCGCGATCGAGGACCAGGACTTCGAGAAGGCCGCCTCGCTGCGCGACGAGGAGAAGAAGCTGCTCGGTGAGCGCCTGCGTCTCGAGAAGCAGTGGCGCTCGGGCGAGGCCGGAGCCGGCGGCACCGTCGACGAGGGCATCATCGCCGAGGTGCTGGCCCAGGCGACGGGCATCCCCGTCTTCAAGCTCACCGAGGAGGAGACCTCGCGTCTCGTCTTCATGGAGCAGGCCCTGCACCAGCGCGTCATCGGCCAGGAGGAGGCCATCGCGGCCCTGTCCAAGACCATCCGCCGCACGCGTGCCGGCCTCAAGGACCCGAACCGCCCCTCCGGGTCGTTCATCTTCGCCGGCCCCACGGGCGTCGGCAAGACCGAGCTGGCCAAGGCGCTCGCCGAGTTCCTCTTCGACGACGAGGGCGCGCTGATCAGCCTCGACATGTCGGAGTTCGGCGAGAAGCACACCGTCTCGCGGCTCTTCGGTGCCCCTCCCGGGTTCGTCGGCTTCGAGGAGGGCGGCCAGCTCACCGAGAAGGTGCGTCGCAAGCCGTTCTCCGTGGTCCTCTTCGACGAGATCGAGAAGGCCCACCCGGACATCTTCAACTCGCTGCTGCAGGTGCTCGAAGAGGGTCGTCTCACCGACGGCCAGGGCCGCGTGGTCGACTTCAAGAACACGGTCATCATCATGACGACCAACCTGGGCTCGAAGGGCATCGCCGGCGGTCCTGTCGGCTTCCAGATCGAGGGCGACACCGCGACCGGCTACGACCGCATGCGCGCCAAGGTCAACGAAGAGCTGAAGAAGCACTTCAAGCCCGAGTTCCTCAACCGCGTGGACGACACCATCGTGTTCCCGCAGCTGTCGAACCCCGAGCTGCTGCAGATCGTCGACCTGTTCATCAAGCGCCTGAGCGACCGTCTGATGGACCGCGACATGACGGCCATGCTGACGGTGCCCGCCAAGGAGCAGCTCATCAAGATCGGGTTCGACCCGGCCCTGGGTGCTCGTCCGCTGCGTCGTGCGATCCAGCACGAGGTGGAGGACCGCCTGTCCGAGCGCATCCTCACGGGCGACCTGACGGCCGGCGACCACGTGCTGGTCGACTGGGTCGACGGGGAGTTCGTCTTCACGACGACCCGCCAGCCGGGCCGCGACGAGGTGCTCGTGGGCGACGTGCCCGAGATCGAGAGCTAGGCGCGAGTCGGCTCGTCGGGAGCATCTGCTCCCCGTGATCCGCCGAGAGGGCGGTCCGGCTCCGGCCGGGCCGCCCTCTCGCGTGCGCCGGGCGACGTGCCTGTACGCGATGCTGGCGGGTCGTGGTGGCTCGCGGCGGGTCGTCGTCGTCCACGGCGGGCGGGCGCGGACCCCCCGACGGCGACGGCGACCCGCCGACATGACGTGCAGCGTGGGTAGGCTCGGGGGATGACCTCCGCGGACCAGCACGGCATCACCGTCCGCGACGCCGTCGTCAGCGACGTGCCGCACATCCAGCGCCTCTGCGAGCCCTTCGTGCAGAAGCGGATCCTGCTCGGCAAGGACCTCGTCACCCTCTACGGCGACGTGCAGGAGTTCCAGATCGCCGTCGGTCCCGACGGGGTGCCGGTCGGCTGCGGGGCGCTGCACGTCATGTGGGACGACCTCGCCGAGATCCGGACGCTCGCCCTCGACCCGGCCTGGATCCGCCGGGGAGTCGGCCACCGCCTCCTCGACTCGCTGGAGGGCGCCGCCCGGCGCCTCGAGATCGGACGGCTCTTCTGCCTCACCTTCGAGGTCGACTTCTTCGAGAAGCACGACTACCTCGAGGTGGGCGACGAGGGCCTGGTGCCGCCCGAGGCCTACGCCGAGCTGGTGCGCTCGACGGACGAGGGCGTCGCCGAGTTCCTCGACCTGGCACGGGTCAAGCCGAACACGCTCGGCAACTCGCGCATGCTGAAGGCCCTGCCGCGCCTCGAGGGGTGAACGGGCAGGAGGCGCCTGACCCGCAGGAGGCGCGGGCCGGCCAGAGCGCTCCACGGAAGTTCCCAGGCCCACACGCCGCCAGCGTCCGCCGCAGGGCGGTGGCCAGCACTTAACCTGTGCGCATGTCGACGTTCACGAATCCGACCGGCCCGCAGCCGCCCTCGGTGTACTGGCGTCGCCGAGCCCTCGTCCTGCTCGGCCTGGTCGTCGCGATCGTCGTCGTCGTGCTGATCGTCGTGCGGCCCGGCGCCTCGGGCGACGAGCCCGGTGCCGCCGCCACCAGCACCCCCGCCGCCGACCCGGCGCCTGCCGCGAGCACGGGCGCGACCGCCCCTGCCGCCGACGCGACCCCCGATCCGTCGTCGACGGAGGCCACGGCCGAGGACGGGGCCCGCTGCGCCGCGACCGCCATCGAGCTCGTCCCCGTCGTCGACAAGCAGGTGTTCGCCCCCACCGAGCTGCCGCAGATCTCGATGTCGGTGACCAACACCGGCTCGTCGGACTGCGTGATCAACCTCGGCTCGGGCCAGCAGAAGCTCGTCGTGACCAGCGGCGAGGAGCAGTGGTGGTCGTCCGCCGACTGCCAGGTCGACCCCACCGACCAGGACGTGACCCTCACCGCCGGTCAGACCCTCTCGACCCCGGCCATCGCCTGGGACAGGACACGGTCGACGACCGACACCTGCGACGCGGACTCCCGGCAGGCCGTGCCCGCAGGAGGCGCGACGTACCGCCTGACCGTCAGCGTCGGCGACATCACGTCGGCCGACACCGCCCCCATGATCCTGAACTGAGCGATGACCGAAGCTGCTTCCCCCCGTTCCGAGGCGCTCGAGCTGGCCCTGGCCAGCCAGGACGTCGCCGCCGTCGCGTTCGCCCTGCGGCACGACGTGGTCGTCGTGCCGAAGCTCGTGGTTCCCCCTGCTGACGCCGAGGCCGACGGTGCTGACGAGGCCGACTCCGCAGCGGACGCGGACTCGGCCGAGCCCGTCTCCGTCGCCGCCGAGCAGGTGCGCGTCTTCGGCCGCGAGAACACCGACAAGCGCATCCTGCTGCTCTTCTCCTCGGCAGAGGCGTACGCCGCGATGGTCCCGGACGACCCCGACCTCGAGGTGATGCTCTACGACTCCGACGCGCTGCGGGCGTTCATGGAGGTGCACCTCGACGTGCTCGAGCAGGTCTTCTTCGACATCGCCGGGCCGCACACCATGGCCGCCGCCCCCGAGGACCTGCTCAAGGCCCTGAAGTAGCGGGAGCCCGTGATCGACCTGGCGGGCGCCTAGAAGGCGCCGTCGAGCTCGCGCTCGCGAGGCGTGCTGGCCGCGCTGAAGGCGCGGCGCAGCGCCTCGCGCAGGTTGCCCGACTCGGCGTCGACGAGCTGGCTGAAGCCCAGCCGGCCTGCCTCGCTGGCTCGTTGCCTCGGCGACGACACGGGCCGGATCTCGCCCGCGAGGCTGATCTCGCCGACCGCCGCCATCGTGTGCGGGTAGCTGACGTCGCGGCTGGCGCTCGCGAGGGCCAGCGCGATCGCCAGGTCGGCCCCCGGCTCGGTGATCTTGATGCCACCGACGGTCGACACGTAGACGTCGGCGTCGCCGAGGCGGATGCCCGCCCGCCGTTCGAGCACGGCGAGCAACATCGCCACTCGCGAGGAGTCGACGCCGTTGACGACCCGTCGGGGCTGCGGAGTGCTGCTGGCGACGATCAGCGCCTGGACCTCGACGGGCAGCGCACGCCGCCCCTCCATCGCGATCGTGATGCAGGTGCCGCTGACCGGGGCGCCGCTGCGCGACATGAAGAGCCCGCTGGGGTCGGCGACCTCGGCGATGCCGTCGCCCGTCATCTCGAAGCAGCCGACCTCGTCGGTGGGCCCGAAGCGGTTCTTGTGCGCCCGGATGAACCGGAGCGAGGTCTGCCGGTCGCCCTCGAACTGGCACACGACGTCGACCAGGTGCTCGAGGAGGCGCGGGCCGGCGATCGTGCCGTCCTTCGTGACGTGCCCCACCAGCAGCACCGGCAGGTTCCGGTCTTTGCTGACGCGGATGAGCGTCGACGCGACCTCGCGGACCTGTGACGTGCCGCCGGCGATGCCGTCGATCGACGACGACGAGACCGTCTGCACCGAGTCGACGATGACGAGCTGCGGGTCGACCTGCTCGATCTGCCCGAGGATCACGGCGAGGTCGACTTCTGCGGCGAGGAACAAGTCGTCGTGCATCGCCCCGGTGCGCTGTGCCCGCATCCGCACCTGCTGCGCGCTCTCCTCTGCGGTCACGTAGAGCACGCGGGCGCCGGTCGCGGCGGCACGCGAGGCGACCTCGAGCAGCAGCGTCGACTTGCCGACCCCGGGCTCGCCGCTGAGCAGGATGGCCGCGCCCGGCACGATGCCGCCGCCGAGGACGCGGTCGAACTCGGCGATGCCGCTCGGCCACGAGGCGACGGCCCCGGCCTCGACCTGCGTGATGGGCCGGGCCACCCGGTCGCCGCCGACCGACACGGGGGCGGTGCCCCGGGTGCTCACGAGCGCCGACGTGACGTCGACCACGGTGCCCCAGCGCTGGCACTCGCCGCAGCGGCCGGCCCACTTGAGGCTGGTCCAGCCGCACTCGGTGCAGCGGAAGGGCGGGGTGGTGGGGCGAGGCATGTTGCGAGCCTAGGTGGGACGTCCGACAGCGGGGGCGCCTCCTCGGCCCCGTTGTGGGGGCGCGCACCGTGTCCGGAGAGCGAACTGGACCCGTTGTGGGGGGCTCGGGGGGTGAAGTCCCTGTGTTTGCATCGAAGTCGCGGTGAACGCACGGTCCCGACGACCGTGCGACGTGCGCGCGGTCCCGACGACCGCGCGACGTGCGCGGGGTCCCGACGACCCCGCGTCGACGAGCGCGCGGTCCCGACGACCCCGCGCTCACGAGCGTGCGGTCCCGACGACCGCGCAGCTCCCCGCACGACTGGAGTCCGCTGTGCCCACCCCTCGTTTCATCCGTGCGTCCGCCGTGCTCGTCGCGGCCGTCATCGTCACCGGCGGCCTCGTCGACGGGCAGTCGGTGTACGCGGCCGTCGACCCGACCGGCGCCCCCACGGCGACGTCCGCGCCGACCGCCGTCCCCACGGAGACGCCTGCGCCGACCGCCGCCCCCACGGCGACGTCCGCGCCGACCGCGTCCGACGCGCCGGTGGCGACGTCGGCGGCAGCGGTCCCGGACGTGCCCGCGGTCCCCGACGAGTCCGGTGCGCCGGCCGCCGGCGGCGGCACCCCCGCCGCGCCCGACCTCACCGAGGACATGATCGCCGTCCCCTCCACCCCCGTCACGGCGCCGCACCTGCACGCCGAGGCGGCGGAGGTCGAGGCGCGCGAGGCCGAGGTCGCGGAGCAGACGGCGGTCGAGGGAGGCGGCGCGCAGCAGCCGACGCAGTCGGCCCAGGCCGCTCCCGTCGCCGTCGTCCACCGTGTCTCGGTGAGCATCGCGACCGTCACGACGACCACCGCCGACGACGCCGCGACCCCGCCCGACGACGCGTCCGTCACGACCGCGATCCAGCAGCTGCACGACTTCTGGTGGGAGGAGTCGGGCGGCACCGTCGACGTGCGTCTCGGCGGGATCGAGCGCACGTCGCTGTCGAGGAGCACGTGCGACCCGTCGGCCGTGCTCGACTCGGTGCACACGACCGCGTTCGGCGGCGCCTTCGCCTCGTACCGCTGGGCCGGTACGGACAACCACCTCCTCGTCCTGACCCGCGAGACCTGCGGCTCGGCCGCGTTCGGCACCGTCGGCGGCGGCGGCGGCGAGATCTTCAGCTCGGTCGGCACCGACACCGCGCTCGGCGTCCCCGTGCTGATGCACGAGTTCGGCCACAACCTCGGCTTCGGCCACGCCGGCGCCGGGATGTGCCGCAGCTCCACCACGGTCGACGCGCCCCTCTCGGACTTCGCGCACGCGGCGGACACCGACACCTCGGTGGCGTGCCCGGTCGAGGAGTACGCGGACTTCCTCGACATCATGGGCTACTCCGTCTCGGGTGCGCGACCGCACCTCTCGACGCCGCAGCGCCTCCGCGCCGGCTTCCAGGTCGACGCCACGACGCTCCGCGAGCCGGGCACCCGGCAGCAGGTGACGGTCGGCGCGCTCGACGGCGCGGCGACCACGGCCGGTGGCCGGGCCGTGCAGGTCGTCGACCCGCTGAGCGGGGACACCTACTGGGTCGAGTACCGCACCGCGAGCGGCCGTGACGCGACGAGCGCCGAGTTCCGGGGTGCGTCGCCGCGGTGCTCCTCCCTCGACACGACGCTGGTGCGCTGCGCACTCAACGGCGACCGTGCCGTCGGCGAGGTGCGCGTGCTGCGCGCGATGCCGCTGTTCGGCTCGTCGGTCTCGACGGCCGTCGTGGCCGCCGGCCCCGTCAAGGCGGGCGACCTGACGCGCCGCGACACGCACCTCGACGCCGGCGAGAACTTCACCAGCACCGGCGGGGGCTTCACCGTGGCGGTCCGCTCGACCTCTCCGTCGGGCGGGGCCGTCATCGACGTGAGCCTCGCCGGCGGCAGGCCGACGGGGACCGCGCCCGTGGGCGACACCGCGGGCCGACCCGCGCCGAAGCAGGAGACGGCCGCGACGACGACGACCCTCCGCACCGACCGTGCGCGCCAGACCTGGGCGTCGTCGACGACGGCGACCCTCACCGCGACCGTCGCGGTCGCAGGAGGAGCGAAGCCGTCCGGTTCGGTGGCGGTGCTCGACGGGACGACGACGCTCGCCACGGTGCCGGTCGCCCAGGACGGCACGGCGGCCTTCCGCCTCCCTGCCTCGCTGGAGCCGGGCGCCCACTCGCTCCGGGCCACGTTCACGCCGGCCGGGGCCGACCAGGCAGCCTCGACCTCGTCGACCGTCGTCGTCACGGTCGACAAGGCCTCCACCAGCACGACGCTCCGCCTCGACTCGGCCACCCAGGTGCACGCCTCGTCCGGCCGGGTGACGGCCACCGCCTCCGTCGACCCGATCGCCGGCAGCCCCGCGACGGGCACGGTCGTGTTCCGCCTCGACGGCGTCGCCGCAGCCGAGGTGGCCCTGACCCGAGGATCGGCGTCGTGGGTCGCCCCGGCGAAGACGGCGGCCGGCTCGCACCGCCTCGTCGCCGACTTCACGCCGTCGGCCGCGGCGGCCCTGCCGTCCACGAGCGCCACGCAGTCGTTCTCGGTGACGAAGGCCCCCTCCGCGGCCGCCGTCTCGCTGCCGACGGCCCCCGTCTCGAAGGTGCTGACGTCTCGGGCGACCGTCACGGTCACGGTGCCGGGGGTGGCCGCCCCGACGGGCACGGTCGCCCTCAAGTCGGGCTCGACCACGATCGGCACGGCGACGCTGACCGCGGCCTCCGCGGGCAAGGTCACCCTCTCGGTGCCGGCGTTCCGAAAGCCGGGGAGCTACCCGATCGTCGTCGTGTACTCGGGCACCCCGAACGTCGGCGGGAGCACCTCGAAGGCCGCGACGCTGACGGTCCGGTAGGAGGCGCCTCCTCGGCTGCCGGGACCGGGCACGGCCTGACGGCGGGTCCGGTCCCGTCGCCTCGGGGCGCGGGGGTCGTCGCGATCCGGGTCAGCGGCGGGGCAGCGTCTCCGTGCCGCGGGCCGAGGCGCGGGCGGCCGCACGCTCGGCGGTGCGGGCCGTCGAGCCCGCGGTCGCGGCGTCGTGCACGCTGGCGTCGGCGTCCGTGACGGCGTGGTCGGCGGCGATCCGCGCGACGCGGGCGGCGATGGCCGGCTCGAAAGCGCTGGCCCAGACGCGGTACCCGCGGTCGTTCGGGTGGAACAGGTCGCCCGCCGAGTTGCGGAACGTCCGCACGAGCCCTTGCTTGCGAGTCGTGTCGTAGAGGGGTGCGACGGTCAAGCCGAGCTCGTCGGCGAGGCGTCGCACGATCGCGTTCGCCTCCGCGATGCGGTGCTCGCGCTCGGGGATCCACATCGTCGGCAGGTCGGCGACGATCGCATGGCTCGGCAGCGCCTCGTAGATGTGCCGCAGGTTGCGCTCGAACGTCTCGGCGTCGAAGTCGATGATGTCGTTCGCCCCGATGGCGACCGTGACGATGTCGGGCTGGTACTTCTCGAGCTTCGGCAGCTGGTCCTTGCGGCAGAGCCACGTGGTGGCCCCGCTGACGCTGAGGTTGACGACCCGGACGGAGGTGCGGGTCGCGTGCCGGACCCGCACCGACAGCCTGCCCACGTAGCTGCGTGCCGGGCTCGACGCCCCGATGCCCTGCGCGGTCGAGTCGCCGAGTGCGACGTAGAGCAGCTTGCCCTTGCGGTCGAAGCGGTCGCGCCACCAGGCGGAGTGCACCGGCAGCAGGTCGTTCAGGGTCGCGGCGGCGGAGCGCTGGCTGCGGAGGGCGCGACGCCAGACGGCGAAGAGGGCCCCGCCCGCGGCGAGGGTGACGCCGACTCCGGAGAAGAAGGCGAGGGGGTGACGGGTGGGCATGCGGGGAGCGTACGCCCGGCGGTCAGGTCGGAGCCGCGAGAGTCCCGAGATCGACCTGGCGCGGCTCGCGGCGGTCGATCTGCGGCCTCTCGAGGAGGCGCGGCGAACCGTCACGTAGCGCTCTCTGCTGGCCTCGGGGCAGCACCCTGTGCCGGTTCACGGTGGTCGAAGGCGGGTTTCGACACGGGGGCGCGGATGTACTAAGCTCTCTCCCGGTACCGTGTCCGAGCGGCCGAAGGATCATGTCTCGAAAACATGTGTGGGGGTTGACTCCACCGTGGGTTCAAATCCCACCGGTACCGCCACGGGGTTGTTTGCGCATCAATCGGAATCCGTTTGCGGAACGCAGCCCAAGAAGAAAGCCCCCGAGTAGTTCGGGGGCTTTCTTCCGTTTGAGGGCCGAGAATCGCTTCCCGGCGAGGGGTTCGGGATCTCTTGGCAGCTCCTTCGGGGCCACCGGCTGCACAGTCGGCTTAAACGACGAAGCGGCCCGCCCGTCTGGGCGCGCCGAATTGACTCGTGAGCGTTGGGGGAGAGCAGGAAGCTCGCGTGTCGTGTCTTGGAACGGGCGTGGGCCTACGTTCGCGGAGGCGGATCGACAGCGGGTCCACTCGTCGGGAACGGGGACAGTTCGGGCCGAACGTAGTCGGCGCGGTAGTTGCTCATGCCTTCGGCATCACGACGGCGGGTGCGCTGTGCAGGCACCGGCGTCAGGCCCTTCGCGACGCGGCGGTCGCGGTCCTTCGGCGCTCGGTGCTTGGCGGCGAGGAAGGTGACGATCTTGCGGATGTTCGCGGCCGTCGTGAGCATGGCGAGAAGGAACTGCTGAGCGGCGAGACCGCGCAGGCGCCGTGCGCTGGAGTCGGCGATGCGCTCGGGACCGGTCTTGATGAAGGCGTTGAAGCTCTCGATGCTGTTGCGGTCGCGGCGGTAGGTCTTGGACCACTCCTTGCTGCCATAAGGCAGCATCTGGTTCATCTTCTCGCCGTCCTCCGGGCGCACCGTGATCGAGGTCTGGCAGCAGACCTTGTCTGTCTGCTTGGGGACGTTGGCGCGCAGCACCTGCCGGCGTTCCTTGTCAGGCGATGCACGCTTGTCGAGCTTGCGGAGCGGGCACTCGACCGTCGCACTCGGGCCGAGGGCTGGGCAGCGCATCTTCACGTTGCCGTTGGCGTCGGGACCCTCCTTCTTGTGAAGTCGGTATGCGTCACGCTCGTCGATCTGCTGGGACCACTCGACGTTGTCGATCTCCTTGTTGTTGCGCCGCACCGTTGCATCGAGGAGCCGCTTCGGTGTACCGGGGCAGAACTGACCGCCTTCGACGAGCTTGGCTCCGCCGACCTGGCCCCGCACACCGGTCTGGTTCGCGCGGTTGTAGTCGAAGACGAGGCCGACGCCGAGCTCTCTCATCGGACGGTGGAAGTCCTCCATCGTGAGACCCGCGGAGTACCCAAGGTCGGACGACAGGCGCGCGATGTCGTAGCCGCGTTCCTGGATGTTCTTCACGAGCTCGACGGTGTGGAAGCCGATGCCCTTGTTGGGCGTCGTCAGGCTCGCCCCGCGGATCAGCTGCGGTGCTTCGGTGGGGTCACCTGTCGGGTCCTCGTTGACGTCGATGATGAGGTTAGCCGTGTAGGCGAGCAGCCACCGGCTCCGTGCCTGCTTGACGCTCGCCTTGCCGTTCTCCTTGGTGTGCTTGCTGAAGACGCGTTCCTTCTCTCCCTTGTCGATCGGGTAGAGGTCAGCTTCGAGTTCCATCGCGTACTTCGGCTGTTCCTTGTCCGTGCCCGCGATGAACATGGGCTGCTCGACGCCGTTCTCCCGCGGCCAACGGTTCTTCTGGCTCGGTGCACGCAGCACTGTCTGGTCGACGGAGAGCGCGAGACGCTGACGTCGCACGGCTCGAGGCAGGTTCTGGGCCGTGGCTTCCAGCAGCGTGTTCGTGAAGGTCATGCTGCGCTCGTGTGCCCGGCGTTCGATGTTCTTGTCCCGGAGCGCGTCAAGGCTGCTCCGCTCGTCGCGGGTGAGCAGGCGGCGGGGCGCCGGCCAGGCATCCCAGAGGTCGATGATGCGGTGCATCGCCCGCCATGCCAGGAAGTACCAGTCGTTGGGCTTGTCGTTGTCGTACAGGTGAGCGATGCCGAGCTCGCGACGGGCTTCATCGTCGAGACGGTGTTCGAAGACGCGGCCCATCTCGCGCACGAAGATCATGGACTGCTCCGATAGGAGCATCATCACCACGGTCAGGATGGCCAGGTCGTCGATCTTCGGTTTGACACCGCCCGGGGCTTTCTTCTCGCGGTCCTCCGCGCGCCAGGTCGCGAGGAGCTCGATGACGCCCGATGAACGGAGGAAGGTCATCCACTCACGGGCGTCGGCGCCGCGGAACCTGGTGGTCTTGGTCGACCCGCTGACGATCCGGTCGGCTGTGTAGATGCCGTTGAAGAACTCCTCGTCGTGGAACGAGGGCTTGCCGGTCACTGAGTCGCTCCCGTTGAGCGGAGAAGCGCGTGAAGCTCAACCTCGGGCATGACCTTGGCCAAGGGCGCGTAGCGAAGGAGGGACGAGACGTTCTTGAAGCCAGCCGCGTAGACGATGCTCGCCAGGGGCAAAACGTTGATCTGGTCCACGATCCAGGTGATGCGGAGGCGGCGAATAGCAGGACCGTCGTATCGGGCGCCGTAGTGCATGAGCGCGATCTCCCGGGAGGACTCCTTGCGGTGGGGGATGACCGCGTAGTCATCGTCGCCGAGTCCCTCGAAGGCGATGTCTGCGTACGAATCCCACCCGACACGGATGGGGATGCTTCGCGGCGCCTTTCCGGTCACACGGACGACCCAGCCAGCCGGAGTGCGCGTCAAGTCGCGGCCACGGACCGCGGCGATCTCGGTTGCGCCGAGGCCTGCACCACCGGCAAGCGCGAGAAGCCCGTAAGAATCCCGGCGGGCTCGGTCGGTGGACCTCGACGCGGCCCAGCTCTCGAAAGCGGGAAGCTCGGCGTGCGAGAAGGGTCGTATCTCCCGGCT
This sequence comes from Frigoribacterium sp. PhB116, assembly GCF_004364285.1. Classification (GTDB taxonomy): domain Bacteria; phylum Actinomycetota; class Actinomycetes; order Actinomycetales; family Microbacteriaceae; genus Frigoribacterium. Next base: position 133,678 of record NZ_SOBE01000005.1, read on the forward strand.
CTGCTTGTTGAGGCGGTGAGGAGACGGTTCGTAACCGAGCGCTTCAGCGAGGTTCAGGAGTCTGGTCTCGGCAAGCTGCTGCGTCTTGGCACTGGGGTAGGTGCGGGCGAAGCGGTAGATCATGGACGGGTAGAAGAGGTCATCGCGGCGCAGCTCCGCACCGGCGTCGTGGAACGCCCACACGACGTACCGACTCGCGAAGGTCAGGAGGATCCTCGTGTAGAGCATGTCGTGGGGTTTGGCGTCGAGGATGCACGCGAGCGTGAAGTCCCGCACAGGCAACCACTTGGTCGGGGCGATACGGCGCGGGTGGTAGCGCAAGATCGCCTCCTGAAGCTCCAGCGTGGCGTGGTCATTAGATTGACCAAAGTGTGCTACGGCACGCTCGAGTTGGGAAGAGGGGGAGGTCGGAGGTTGTGTCTCGTCAGGGGTGGTCACGAGAGATGGACATGCGACAAGACAAGGCCATCACGCGGTCTGGTGCGCTTTCAGCGCACATCTAGACTGCGGAGGTGCCTGATCCACGTTTCGAGCCGCGCTCCTACCTACGTGAGCCAGGCCGCTTCGGTCGCGACCCCGAAGCTCAGTGGGTCTCGGCGGTGTCGTTCTCGTCAGGCCAGCTCGACCAGTGGGGTGCTGCACGCATTCAGCATCGGCTGGCGTGCAGCATCCGAGTCGAGATAGCGAGACGGTTCCGCTCGGTCGGGACGTACGCGGCTGCCTCTGGGCAGAGTCCTGAGCGGCTGGGGCGTCTGCTCAGGGGTGAGGTCGTGATGCGTCTGGAAGACGTGGCAAATGCCCGTCGCCATTTGGGCGTCTGAGGGAACCTGGCCGACGCGGGAAGTGATCGTCCTGTCCCTATACGGACGTCATGGCCGCAGCCTCGGCTCGCGCCGGGGTGGTAGCTATCACCGAAGTGAGTCCCGCCGGGGGTCGTCGTCCGCTCTGGCGACGTAGGGCAAGAGCCGGTCGAGCGCTTCGGCTGACTGCAAGCCGGCGACCTCCAGCAATAGGTCGAGGGGCGTCCCCCGCCGGAGGTGTTCCACGATCCAGGTCGCTCGCATGCGTCGGGACTGCAGCTCGACCGTGGGGCGCGGATTCCGACTGACGAAGTCAGTGACGAGATTGATGTTCCCGCCTCGCTGACCGCTCCGGAATGCCCACCGGGAGGCTGCCTTGGACGCCGTTCGGCACTGCAGGAGGGGGGCCCACTGGGCAAGAACCGGGACGTCTCTCGCATCGTCACCCGACACGCGCACCATGACGCCCCGACTATCTGAGGTGATGTCCACGAGTTCTAGATCGATGATCTCCCGCCCCGTCAGTCCTGCCCCGAGTCCGAGCGCGAGGAGTGCGCCGGCGCTGGTCGTCCGTTCCTCGTCGTGCTGGCTACCGGCCCACGACAACAACGAAGCCACCTCGCTCGGGGTGTACGGACGTGACGCCTCAGCCTTGCCCAGGGCCCGGAATGTACCCGCAGCTTCGTCGCCCAGGAGCGCCTCCGACGTGCGTCTCAACCGAGCGCGCAGGGTGTTCTTGCCGGCCCTGCTGTACTGCCCGAGGTGATGTTGCACGAAGCGGTTGATGAACCGCGGGTCGAAGACGTTGTCATCTTCGAGGGGAACGCTCGCTGTCGCCCAGGCGAATAAAGCGAGACGGGAAACGGCCGGGTAGAGCTCCTTCTCGGAGTACGGCGTTCTGTGGGCTGTGTCTCGGACGACGCGCTGCACGTAGGGGCGGATGGCGGCCCACTGATCAGCAGGCATCTTCGGCGTGTACTGGTAATGAGCCGCAGCCGGCACCTCAGGCTCCCTCTCGGCCATGCGCCTCACCGCGTCGAGCTGCCGTTCGCGGCGTTCGTCAGCTTCATCGCTCACCAGCGCTCATCTCCAAGCTCGAAGGTGGTCATTACAATGACCAATTTGTGATACGTTCGACGGGGCGGCCGTGCGTGCGAGCTGGCGCGCCTAGCCTTGCGGCATGGGTAGAACTGCGCGCGCGAAACCAGCCGCGTTGGCCCCGTCCCCGTGGCCAGACGTTCGCTCGAACGACCCGATCGGGGAAGTGGCTCGCAGATTCGCGCAGAACCTTCGTCAGGCCGTCGGCAGTCGCAGCATCCGGTCGGTAGCCGAAGCTTCAGGTGTCACCCATACGACCCTGCTGAGCGTCCTTGCGGGCCAGGTGTGGCCGGACCTCGAAACGATCGCGAAGCTCGAGCGGGGGCTCGGCGTATCCCTCTGGCCGCGCCACAGCTGATCGTTCCAACGTGGCGGTCTCGGTCATGTCGATTCATCAGGCCTTTGCCCGCCCCCGGGGGCTGTCTGCGGCGAGGCTCTGTCGGGAACGTCCACCATGGTCACCTCGTCGGCCCTGGGGATTGGTGCGAACCGTTGCTGGTCGGCAGTGGGAAGTTCGTCGAGCCAGACTGCTCCTCGCTCTACCAGCCGGGCTCGAAGTGACGTTCCGGTGATGTTCTCTGCGGCGTCAGTGACCGGAGTTGCCTCGAGTTGGAACTCGCCGAGCCTGAGGCACAGCTCGAGATAGGTCAGATAGGTCTGTCGCACATGGGCCAAGAGCTCGTCGGGGGCATCTTCGGTACTCGTCTCGCGGAGCACGTCCGACGTCGGTGCCCAGCTGATCGACGCCTCGTGCTCATCTGTGGCTGCTGTGAGGCCCGAGAGTGGGCCGGCAGGATGAGCTCTCCATGTGACGCTGCTGCTTGGCCGGGCTAGGAGCGAGTCGCTCAGGTCCAGGACTAGCCCTTGAATGGTGATGATGCCGAAGGCCTTGCGCTGCCCCGAGGTCGGCTTCGCTTGTTTGCTTGCATTCATGGTCATTACTATTACCACCATCCATGCGAAGGGTCCAGGATCACGAAAAGTTAGAAGGTGGCGGGGTGGCCGAGGGCGAGCAGGCTGGAGGGCAACACGCGATTGTCGGATTAGGCGCGAGCCCGCCGCGCGTGGTCGTGTGGGGGGCGGATGTCTCGCGCGAGGCTCCAGGCTGGCGACTTGTTGGAGTCGATCTGGGAATGAGGGACGGGAGGCCCTTCGGGTCTCTCCACTTCGAGGCGGTTGACGGATCGCGCCGCGCTCGGGTCGCTGTCCGGTGGGACCACGTGTACGACCAGTTGCAGTGCTTCGTCACGGATCGGAGCTTTGCGGCGGAGGGTGAGCGCCTCGAGCGAGATGCTCGGCACCGTGTCGGCACGCTGATGGCCGCGTACGCGCAGATCGGGCTTGCAATCGTCGCTGGAACTGTCGCAGAAGGCTCACTGAGGGCCGCTTCGAACCTCGTGCCGATCGGTCCGAGGCATCCCGATTGATTGCCACTCGGGGGGTGGCGCGGTGAGCCCAGAACCCTTCGCAGAGCATCGGCCCAAGGTGATCACTCCTCGTAGTCGACTGCGCCTTCGATGACGAGAAACAGCATGAATAGCTGTTCTGCGAGCACTGCCAGGTCATAGGCGACGTCTTCCACCTGTGCCACGGTCAATGTGCGGTCCACCGTCCCTTTGGCCCTGACCCGGCTCGCCGAAGCTGGTCCTTTACCCGGTGTGGTCCACGCCCCGTGCAGCAGGTGGTTCCGGCTCTCCATCGCAACCCTCGAGTCGGCGGACAATCGCGTGAACATGTCGCGGACCTGCCCCTCGAAGCGGTGCAGCTTCACGAGCTTTGCGCCCAACTCGAGCAGGCCGCTGAAGGAGGCTCCCCGAGTCACCACAATTCCTATTTCGTTTGTCTCGCGGTCATCGTCGCTGACGAGGGGCATGACTGTGAACGCCAGCGTGCGCTCCAATCGAGCAGACCAGTACGCGACCTCGCCCATCGCGACCAGGTGCTCTCGATCGAGGCTGGTGGCGCGTACTCGGGCACGGTGTTCGGGAGAGGGGCGCTCGATCATGCATCAGCTCCGAGGGAGGCGGGCACCGATGCTAACGGGGTGACCGTCAACGGCTTGACTGGCGATAGGTGCCCAGGAGCCGACCGGGTGGCCAGGTTTCTTCCTGGCCCGCCCTCGCTTTTCTGCATCGGCTGGGCCGACCCTCCAAGACCTGCCTGGGCGTCATGCGGGGCTGTGAGGTAGGGAGCGACGATCGGCGAACAGGCGCATTCGAGGAGGGGCGACGAGGTCATTTCGGCAGTGTCACATAGGGGCCCGTCACCGGAATCTGTTTCGGACCACCTATCTGCGACAGTCGGATCAGTGCAGCTCTGAGGAAATGGTCGAGGTTGGCGATCGTCCGGTGGACGATCGCTAAGCCGCTTCTCTACTCGTTCTGCTTGAGCGTCAAAGGCACGGGGGTCCAGGTGCGGCCGTTGTCGTGACTGACGACAATGGCTCGATCATCGACGGCGAATTGAACGGTCTTGTCGCCTATGTCGATGATGTCGAAGGCTTGCGGTTGGCCTTCGAGCTGTCCGACCTGTGACCAGGTTGCGCTCCCTGGATCGAGAGACCATACGGTGCCGTCAATGGTTGCGCCAGCGATCGAATATGCAGATGAGGCGACGTGCACAAGTGGCGGCGCCTCGGGGCTAGGGGTCAGGGTGGCGCCGCGGTCGGTGCTGCGTTCCAGACCATCGGGACCTGCGGCCCAAAGGATCTCGGGGTTGGCCGAGTCGACGGCCAGTGACAGGGCCGTTGTTGTTGCTTCCGTTGTCCAGGTCGCACCGTCATCGTCGCTCCGAAGGATGGCCTGGGTGGTCGAGTTCAGCCCAAGGACGCTATCGGCGGCCGTCGTCAGGTCGTGAAAGTCGGCTTTGCCCTCCAGGCTGATGGTCTGCCACGTTGTCCCCGAGTCCTCACTGCGAAGCAGCCCCCGGTTGGACGGCGCTGTCGTCGGAGCGGTGACTGCGGGGTGGCCTGAGGCGATGAGTACGTCTTGCGGCGTGGTCGTGAGCCCCATGACGTCGAACCGGTCGTCACCGACCGGGATCAACGGTGCCTCTCGGGGGCGATCAGGGTCGACCGCGGTCAGGGCGAACTTCCACAGGCCGGTGTGTGTGCCCACGAGGACAACGGGGGAGTTGTCCACGTGAGCAAACGCGTGGACGTGTTCCAGGGATGCGTCAGCCGTCGGAGGGGCGGTGGTGGCGTTCGTGCACGCGGCCATGCCGAGGATCACTGCAGTCGTAGCGGCGAGTCCGGCGAGGGCTTTCGTGGGGCGCATGTGTGACGTGGTGATGGTGGTTTCCTGTCGGGCGGGCGGTCAGCCGAGTCGAATGCCGCGGGCGGACATGAAGGGCGCGGGGTCCGTGGAGGTACCTCCTGGTCGCACTTCGTAGTGCAGATGGCAGCCGGTGGACCCGCCTGTCGAACCGGCACGAGCGATCAGTTGCCCGGCTTCGACCCGCTGGCCGCGGCTGACGAGCAGCCCACCGTTTTCGATGTGGGCGTAGCCGGTCTGAATGCCGTTAGCGTGTTCGAGGAGGATCCAGTTGCCGTAGCTGCCGTAGACCCCTGAGTAGGCCACGGTGCCGGCCGAAGCGGCGTAGATCGGTACCCCGCATCCCCCAGCGATGTCGATCCCGGAGTGCAACTTCCAGACCCGTTGAATGGGGTGAATTCGGTACCCGTAGGCGCTGACCATTCGACCGGTGGTGGGGTTGGCCCATCCGCTCCCGGCTACTTGACCGGCAGACGTTGCAGCCGCGGCCGCAGCGGCAGCCCGGGCGGCTGCTTCCGCCTGGATGCGTGCCCGTTCTGCGGCGCGGGCAGCTTCGCCGGCGGCGAAGTCCTGCTCGGTCGCGGCACGCTGATCCGTGAGCACGGCAAGCTGCGCTTGCAGCTCAGCTTGCTTGTCGACTTGCACTGCCAGTGCCTCATCGGCTGCCGCGGAGGCAGCCTCGGCGTCCCGGCGGGCGTCATCGGCTTCCTGGCGGAGAGCGTCGCGGGCGTCCCGGGCGAGGGCCGCCTGATCACCGAGGCCCTGAGCGATGTTCTGATCCTGGCTTGCGTCGACGTAGATGCCTTGGCTTGTTTCAGCGAGCTTGTCGGCAAACCCCAGCTGAGAGAGAAAATCGTCCGGGTCCTGGGCGCCGGTGAGCAGGGTGCTGGTCAAGTCCTGGCCGCCGCTGCGTGCTTGCGACGCGATGATCTGAGCTGCCCGGTCTCGAGACTGGGTGGCGGTGGCCTCGGCTGTGCGGGCCTGCTCCTGGAGTGTGTCTGCTTGGTACGCCGCGTCGAGGAACTGAGCGTCTGCTTCCTCGTACTCGGCGCCACGGGTCAGAGCGAGCTCAGCGCTGGCAGTGGCCGCGGAGTCGAGTTCTGCGATCTGCGTCGTGATCTGCGCCACGAGGGCCTGGCCTTCCGTTTCGGAGGCACGAGCTGCTTCGACCTCGGCCCACGTCGGGTACTCAACTGCGGACGCCTGCCCCACCGGGGTGAGGACGGCAACAACCATCGCCACCACCGTGATGCTCCCCAGAACGAGCCTCACCCGGAAGGGACGGATGATGTGGCCACGACCGGGTGGCTGTTGTGCGGGCGTCATGTCAGAGCACCCGGCCGGCGTTGGTTTCGAGCCACAGCTGCGGGTCGATCTGAAGTGTGCCGCCAAGCAAGATGCTCAGGTGCAGGTGCGCACCGGTGCTGACCCCGCTGTTGCCTACCCGGCCCACCAGGTCCCCGACATTGACACGGTCTCCGACCCGCAGGGGGCTGGAACCGAGGACCATGTGGGCGTAGAGGCTGCTGACGGTCTGGCCATCGATCTGGTGGTCGATGATGGCGTACTGCCCGTACGCCCCGCCCATCCCCGACACACGAACGGTGCCGGCAGCGATCGCCCCGATGGGGGTGTTCTTGCCCGGGACCATGTCGATTCCCTCGTGCATGGCCGAACACGCACCGCACGGCCGCGCCCGGGGCCCGAAGTCCGAGCTGAGGGGGGTTACCCCAGGGAAGGGCCACCGAATGTCCCCGGTCCCGGTATTGACCTGGGCTGCTGCTCCGGCACCTCCCGAGGTAGCACTTTGTGTGGTGGCGAGTGCTTGCTCGGTCACGGCGTAGCCGTCTCGACCGTCAACGGACAATGCCACCACGGAGGCGGCAAGGGATTGTCCACTGATCGGGGCAACAACACTCGTCGGGGTGGCCCCGCCCGCCAGATCAGAGGCAGTAGCCGGGGTCGTGTTCGCGGTGAAGAACATCGCCACCGCCAGCGCCCCGATAACAGGACCCAGGGTGCGGAGCTTGCGGGGACGAGCCGGTACCGACCAGGCGCTCTCGGGGAGCTGCTCCACAGCCCACGGCCGGGCTCGAGGTGCTGCTCCGGGAAGTGTTGCTCGAAGCTTGGTTCGGGCGGTGGATGGGAGCGGTTCTGCTGCTTGGTAGGTGCGTCGGCGGGGGGCCGACGGTGAGGAGGAGGGGCCGGCGGTGCGTTCGCGGGCGAGCGCTTCCCGGCGAGTGAGGGCGGCAGGAGGCACGGGGGCAGAAAGATTTTGGGGCACCAGGAAGCTTTCGATGGTGTGAGAAGTACGACGGGTGCGCGGGCACAGGGCACCGCCCAGGGGCAAGGCACCGGCTGGGTGCCTCGCCCCGTGGAAGGGTCAGAGGGAGCTGAGAAGGCTGTCCATCTGGTCGATCTGTGCCGTCTGAGATTCGACGATGTTCTTCGCCATCTCGACTGCGTCGGGGTTTTCCCCGCCGTCGACTTCCTGCTGCGCCATGTCCACGGCGCCCTTGTGGTGCTCGGTCATCTGCTCCAAGAACAGGCGTGACGCCTCCGTGCCCGAGGCATCCTCGAGGGAGGTCATGTCGGATTCGCTCATCATGCCGTCCATGGAGTGATCCATCGACGCAGACGTGTCCTGACCCCAGTCACCCAGCCACGTGGTGAGCTGATCGATCTCAGGCCCCTGCTCGTCCTTGATGGTTTCTGCCAGCGCGAGGACGTCGGAGTCGACGGTGTCGCCCTTGCTGATGAGGGTGTCGCTCATCTCGACGGCCTGCTCGTGGTGGGGCAGCATCATCTGGGCGAACATGACGTCCTGGTCGTTGAACACCGCCGCCTCAGAGGCAGCGGACGATCCCGAGGACGTGTCGGAGGTGGAAGTGTCGGCGCAGCCAGCGAGGGCCAGCGCGGCGATGACGGCGGTGGCGCCAACGAAGAAAGTTTTGGTGCGGTTCATGGTGTGTGTCCCTTGGGGTGAGAAAGTGTGCGGCACGCTGAACGGCCGCGGGTCTCGTATCGGGGAGCTGGTCCCCAAGGGGCAGGTTTAGACGCGGAGAATGCTGAGCTGCGCCAGATTCGGAGCAGGGCGCAGGACGGTGATTGTCGGCAGTGCCGGCATCTCGCCCAGGGTCTTAGACAGGATGAACAAGGCGCGGGCTCCCCGGCGTCGCAGGAGCGCCCAAGTGGACACGATCAACACCATCAGGCAGGCCATGCCCATGATCGCGCAGAGCATCGCGCAGAGCCCGCCGCAATCATCAGCGCCCGCCACGGTGACGTCGCCTGTGCCCGCAGGCGCAGCCGAGAACGCCGTGGTGGTCGCGGTGGTGTCGTGGGCTGTTGCGGCGTCGTGTTCGTGACTGGCGGTTGTGGTGGCCGTGTGGGTTCCGGTGTGACCGGCGAGCGTGTGCATCAACAGGGCACTACCGACCAGAAGGAGAATCAGCACCACCGCAGTCGCCAGACGCCCCAACCCCGTAGGGATGCGCGTCGGGTGGCCGGTCATGACTCTCCTTTGGTGTAGTCGGTCAGAGTGTACAAGTCGAAGACGAGTGCACCCAGTGGGTTCCGGGCGTTGCGAGCTGAGGTGAGACGCCGGTCAGCGGTGGCGGTGCAGGACCGTCTCGACGCTCGCTTTGGGGCTGAGATCCAAGCGTCGAAGCAGTTGAGCATTGAGGGCGACAACGATCGTGGACACCGACATCAGGAGCGCGCCGATCGACATGGGGAGGATGAACCCGACAGGGGCGAGCACCCCGGCAGCGAGAGGCACGGAGAGCAAGTTGTAGCCAGCAGCCCACCAGAGGTTCTGGGTCATCTTCCGATAGCTGCTGCGGGACAGTTCGATGACGGACAGCACCGACCGTGGGTCATCCGAGGCCAGGATCACCCCTGCGGAGGCAATGGCGACGTCTGTTCCCGCACCGATCGCAATCCCGACGTCGGCCTGCGCGAGGGCCGGGGCATCGTTCACCCCGTCACCCACCATCGCCACTTTGTGACCCTCCGTCTGGAGCTGTTTGACCTTGGAGGATTTGTCCTCGGGGCGGACGCCGGCGAAGTACCGGCTGATGCCCAGCTCCCGGGCAACGGTCGAGGCGACAGCGTCGGCGTCGCCGGTGATCATCACCGGCTCCACACCGAGCGCTTTTAGCGCGTCGATCGCGTCGCGGGACTCCGGGCGCACCTCATCAGCCAGCGCAAGCGCGCCCGCCACATGCCCGTCGATCACGATGTGCAGAATGATCGAACCGTCCTCCCGCCACGTGTTCGCGATCTCAAGTTCGGTCCCGTGTTCCTGGGTCAGCAGGGCAGGGCCACCCACCTGCACGTGCCGGCCGGTCACCGTGGCGCTGACACCGACCGCGGGGGATGAGGTGAAGTCAGTTGCCGGCGCCAGGGCCAGGTGTCGTTCGCGGGCGGCAGTCACGATCGCTTTCGCGAGGGGATGCTCGGAATCGTTCTCCGCGGACGCCGCGAGGGCGAGGAGTTCGTCCGCGGACATCGTGCCAACAGGTTCGATGGCGGTCACGGCCGGGGTGCCTCGGGTCAGGGTGCCGGTCTTGTCGAACAGGACAACGCTGACGGTCCGCATGCTCTCCAACGCCAGGCGGTCCTTGACGAGTACCCCGCCCCGGGCGGCGCGCTCGGTCGCGATCGACACGACCAGGGGAATCGCCAATCCCAACGCGTGAGGGCACGCGATCACCAGCACGGTGATCGTCCGAATGACGGCCTCGTCGGGTTGTCCCACCAAGCTCCACACGATCGCGGTGATGATTCCCGCACCCAGGGCGAACCAGAACAACCAGCCCGCCGCGGTGTCGGCGATCCTCTGCGCGCGGGAGGAAGAGTTCTGTGCGTCTGTGACGAGGCGTTGAATGCCGGCCAGGGCGGTGTCGTGCCCGACTGCGGCGACGGTGACTCGGATACCGGAATCGGTGGCCACGGTTCCCGCGATGACCTGGTCGCCAGCCGCCCGGCGAACGGGGCGAGATTCCCCGGTGATCATCGACTCATCCATGCTCGCCGATCCGTCCGTGATGACCCCGTCAGCGGGCACTCGGCCCCCAGGACGGACGACGATCACATCCCCTACGACAAGAGATTCCGGCGGCACGGTTTCGGTGGTGTCCCCAGTGACACGTTCGGCTTCGTCGGGGAGGAGGGCGGCGAGAGAGTCAAGGGCTGACGTGGTCTGGGCAAGGGAGCGCATCTCGACCCAGTGACCCAGGAGCATGATCACGATCAGGAGCGCCAGCTCCCACCAGAAATCGAGCGCCGCATCCAGAAGCGACAGGCTTGCCCCAAGGGATGCGATGAACGCCACCGTGATCGCCAACCCGATGAGGAGCATCATCCCCGGTTTCCGTGCCCGCAGCTCCGACACTGCCCCGACGAGGAACGGCTTCCCGCCCCACACGTACATCACGGCTCCCAGGAGCGGCGAGACCCAGGGAACCCAACCTGCGTCGGGGAGGCCATAGCCCAAGAGCATCGAGAACATGCTCGAGAACCCCACGACTGGGACTGCGATGACGAGCATGATCCAGAACAGTCGGCGGAACTGCGCCACATGGTCGCCGTGCCCACCGTGACCTGAGCCGTGGTCATGACTGGAGGTGTGCCCCGATTCCTCAGAGGCTGCGGCGTCAGCCTCGAGAGTGCCGTGATCGTGCTGGTGTCCGGACTGCGCCATGAGCGTGCCTCCTAGATGCTCACAGTTGAGCACTCGTTGTCTGCCGCCAAGCGAAGTCGCGTGGCGGCTACCAGGCCTAACGCTATACCCCCCTGGGGTATATTCCCATTTCACTGCCTGCATTCTCAGAAGCAAGCAAGATACCCCCTGGGGGTATGCTTTGGGCAGCAGACGTTTTCGGAGGGATTCCATGACAACCCATGTCGGCTACATCGATGACAAAGCGGACCTCGTCAAGAGGCTTCGACGGGCCGAGGGGCAGGTGCGCGGGATCGCTCGCATGGTCGAGGAGGACACGTACTGCATTGACGTCCTCACTCAGGTGTCGGCAGCTACCAAAGCCCTTGAGCGCGTCGCCCTGACCCTCCTTGAGGATCACCTCGCGCACTGCGTCGCCCAAGCGGCGGCGGAGGGCGGAGACGTCGCGGCAGCAAAAATTCGTGAAGCCAGCGACGCCATTGCCCGGCTCGTTCGTTCTTGACCCCTCATCAGAAAGCGACACACCATGACGACTGACCGCCCCGAGCTGCCCCTCACCTCAGCCGGCTCCTGCTCGTGCTGTTCACTCCCCACGAGCGACAGTGAAGTCGCTGCCAAGCCCGCTGACAGTGATGCGTCACGAGTCATCCTTGTTGGCGGCATGACGTGCGGACACTGTGTCTCCAGCGTGACTGAGGAGGTCCAAGACGTTGCAGGGGTCACAAAGGTCTCGGTAGAGCTTGTGGCGGGAGGAGCGTCGAAGGTGTCAGTCAGCACTCAAGGGCACGTTTCTGACGCTGCCCTTCAGTCAGCCATCGAGGAAGCCGGATACGAGGTTGTGTCCCGATGAGCACCCCGGCTGCCATCGAGCTCGACATCACCGGTATGACGTGTGCGTCATGCGCCAACCGGATCGAACGCAAGCTCAACAAGATGCCGGGCGTGAGCGCGACCGTGAACTACGCCACCGAGAAAGCACAGGTGCAGGTCGAGGACGACGTCGACAGCAGCGCCCTGATCGCCACCGTGAACGCGGCCGGATACGGAGCTGTCATCCCGGCTCCCCCCGAAGAATCGGGCACGACCAACGAGAACACATCCACCCGCAGTGACGACGGCCTGCGTCACCGTCTGATGATCTCGACCGTTCTGGCGCTGCCGGTGGTGGCGCTGTCGATGATCCCCGCTGCCCAGTTCACAAACTGGCAGTGGCTAGCCCTGACGTTGGCCGCACCGGTCGCTGTTTGGGGGGCGTGGCCGTTCCACCGCGCCGCAGCGATCAATGCGCGACACGGGGCCGCCACAATGGACACCCTGATCAGCATTGGAGTGCTCGCAGCGTTCACCTGGTCCCTCTACGCTCTCTTCATCGGCGACGCCGGCAAACCGGGCATGCACATGTCCTTCACGCTCCTCGCGACACAACCCGGGGCCACCGACCTCTACCTCGAGGTTGCTGTTGCGGTCACCGTGTTTCTCCTCGCGGGCCGCTACATGGAGGCTCGCGCCAAGCGACAATCGGGGGCAGCGCTTCGCGCTCTACTTGAACTTGGCGCCAAAGACGCATCCCTGCTCCGTGGGGGCAGCGAACTGCGAGTACCTGCCGCATCCCTCGTGCCGGGCGATCTAATCGTCGTTCGTCCCGGAGAAAAGATCGCCAGTGACGGGCTGGTCCGAGAGGGCGCCTCAGCCCTAGACCTGAGCATGCTCACCGGAGAATCCGTCCCACTAGAGATCGGAGTTGGGGACCGCGTGGCTGGTGCGACGCTCAATGTCACTGGCCGGCTCGTCGTCGAGATCACCAGAGTGGGCGCGGACACCGAGCTTGCCCGCCTGGCAAAAATGGTGGAAGAAGCCCAAACCGGCAAAGCCCAGGTGCAGCGCCTTGCTGACCGGGTCTCAGGCGTTTTCGTACCGGTCGTGATTGTGCTGGCAATCGCCACATTCCTGGCTTGGCTGGTCTTTAACAGTTCCGTCGAAGTTGCCTTTACCGCGGCGGTGGCGACACTGATCATCGCCTGTCCCTGCGCTCTTGGGCTGGCCACGCCCACGGCACTACTCGTGGGCACCGGGCGCGGCTCCCAACTCGGCATCCTCATCAAGGGTCCGCAAGTTCTCGAACGAACCCGCACCGTGGACACCATCGTGCTCGACAAAACCGGCACCCTCACCACGGGAAATATGGCCATTCGTGATGTCATCCCGACCCCTGGCGCGGACGCCGACGACTTGCTCAGATTCGCCGCGGCCGCAGAAGCAGGATCAGAGCACCCAGTGGCCCGTGCGATCGCCTCTGCGGCAACGCCCGCCCATGGGGTTGGGGTGACGGAGGACTTCACTTCCTATGCCGGCGCCGGCGTCCAAGCGACAATCGACGGCACACGGGTGCTCGTCGGCAAGTCCTCGTGGTTGACCTCCACCTGGTCCATCGCCATTCCCCAAGATCTCATCGAAGCGACCCGCAGCGCTGAGTCGGTTGGCAATACAGCCATCACTGTCGCCTGGGACGGTCTTGCCCGCGGAGTCATCACAGTTGGCGACACCATCAAGGCAGAGGCCCCAGAAGCACTGAAGAGCTTTCGCGCCCAGGGCATGACGCCGGTCCTCCTTACCGGTGATAACAACGGCGCCGCACGCCACGTCGCCTCTCAGCTGGGTATCGACCTCGTTTTCTCCGGAGTGACTCCTCAGGGGAAGCTCGAGACGATCCGCGACCTGCAAGCTGATGGCCGCACAGTAGCCATGGTCGGCGACGGCATCAACGACTCAGCAGCCCTCGCTGCGGCCGATCTTGGCATCGCCATGGGCGCCGGAACCGATGCGGCAATCGCCGCCAGCGACCTCACCATCGTCAGCGGCAACCTCATGGTCGTCGTTGACGCGGTCCGTCTGTCGCGGGCGACGCTCCGCACGATCAAGGGCAATCTGTTCTGGGCCTTCGCCTACAACGTGGCTGCGCTCCCTGTCGCAATGTTCGGGCTTCTGAACCCAGTACTTGCAGGCGCTGCGATGGCTCTCTCCTCCGTCTTCGTCGTGACCAACAGCCTCCGCCTCCGGCGCTTCTCCTGAACCAAACACGAGTCCCCGAATGGGCTAAGGGGTCCGGACAGCTATTCCATTAGACGGTCGTCTATCGAGACAGTAAAAGCACATCGACGGCAAGGGATATCATCGGCTTGTGCCGATCATAGAAGAACTAGCTGCAGCGGTCTCGCTGTTCCATTCGCTGGCAGACCCGAGCCGTCTGCTCATCCTGCGCCGACTCAGCCAGAGCGAAGCGCGTGTCCGGGATCTCACTGACGAACTCGGTTTAGCCCAGTCCACTGTTTCTGAGCATGTTGCCTGCCTTCGAGACTGTGGCCTTGTCACCGCTCGCGCCGAGGGGCGGCAGAACTTCTACTCAGTGGCCACACCGGAAGTCCTCGACGTCCTCGAATCCGCCGAGCAGCTCCTTGCCTCTACCGGGCACAAGGTCGACTTGTGCACGACTTACGGAAGTCAGACCCGATGATCGGCACCATCGTCGCCGCGGTCGGTCTCTTCGCGGCCACCAACATCGACGACCTCGTCGTCCTGACCGTTCTCTTCGTTGCCTCGGCACGAGGCGCTCTGCCCGGGTGGAAGGTCGTTGCCGGCCAATACGCCGGGTTCGTGACCCTCGTCGCCATCAGCGTGGTGGCCGCGGCCGGGCTCACCATCGTGCCGGATAAATGGGTCGGCTTCCTAGGCCTCATTCCACTCGCCATCGGCATCTACGGTCTCGTTCGCACCCTTCGGCGCCGAGGCGATGACGACGACGACGATGACGACGCGATTTCCGCAGTTGGTCTCCTCGGAGTTGCCGGCATCACAATCGCCAACGGTGCCGACAACATCTCGCTCTACACGCCCGTGTTCCGGACAAACCCCGTGCAGGACACCGTCGTCACAATCATCGTGTTCCTTGTCCTGGTGGCGGTGTGGTGCCTCATCGCTCGCTTCATCGGAACGAGCAAAACCGTCAGTGAGCTGCTCGAAAGAGTCGAGCACTGGCTCGTGCCCGCAGTGTTCATTGGCCTCGGGCTCTACATCCTGATCGAGTCCGGCGTGCTCATCCGGCTCGTCGAGGCCCTGTCGTGACGGCCGGAGGGCGGGTCATTGGTGCAGTCGTGATCAGTGCGGCTGCGTTCGTTCTTGATCAGGTGTCGAAGGCGTGGGCGCTGTCGTATCTCGGCGCAGAGCGTCAAATCCATTTAGGACTCGGCGCAAGTCTCCGACTCGTGTTCAACCCCGGTGTCGCGTTTGGTCTCGGGGGCGAGTTCGGCCCAGCCCTGACCGTTGGCATCATCGTGATCGTTGCGGCCCTCGCCGCCTGGGTCCTTGTTCGGGCGCTGAAGGAAAGTGGGACGTTTGCGACGTTCCTTCTCGCGGTCGTTCTCGGCGGAGCCATGGGCAACGTTTGGGACCGCATCTCGCGAGCGGACAAAGGCCCCTTGTCTGGTGAGGTCGTCGACTTCATCGCGATCGACTGGTTTGCCATCTTCAATGTCGCCGACATCTTCACCACAGTCGGTCTCATCAGCTTCGCGGTTGTATCCGTGGCGTCCGGTTCAAAGCCCACCTCTCATCGAGCGTCTGGCACACCTCCGACGGTCTAAGAGGCAGGCGAGCACACGCCGACCATGTGCAATGCGCGAAGAGCAGCACGAGTCGCCAGGCGAGGTGTGGTCGCACCTATGCGTCAGCCTTGGCATCCAGGCGTCGCTGTACCGATCAGGTACCTCCCCTTGTGCCAGGTGCCAAATGCTGCCAGGGCCAGGGCGAACCTCGGAGACTGCCACCAAGAGTTTCAACGCTTCCAGGTTTCCCGAAGCAGGAAGCACACGACTTGTAAACTCCCGAACGAACTAACCTCAGGAGATCGCATGCCCGCCGTCCACGCCCGATCCCCGCTGGGCCTTGGGCGTTTGGGCATGGCTGTCCTCTTGATTCTTGTGCTTATCGGTAGCGCATTACTGATGCATACGCTCGCGGGCCCTGCCGAGGGGTGCCCTCCTTCCATGGCCAGCCATCACACCGAGACCGAGAGCGCGCATACTGCCTATGCAGAAGCTGCCCCCGTCGCTTCCTCTGCGATGCAGGACGACTGCGCGATGCTCTGCGCAATCATGGGCATGGCCTGCCTCGTGGTCCTCGTCCTGTTCGCTTGGTCAGCAACCTGGCGACGTCAGACACGTGCGTTGTTCACCCTCTCCAAGACCCTCAACACACGCCCGATTGCCCCGTCCTTCACGCTTCCACGTCTGACACCAGACTTGACACAGCTGAACATTCTCCGCATCTAAACGACCCTTGGGGATCGCTCCCCGCATGAGACCCGCGATCGCGTCACCGCGTCGTCACTTTTCTCACCCCAAGGGACAACTATGAACCGCACCAAAACTCTGCTCATCAGCGCCACGGCCATCGTCGCCACCCTCACTCTGGCTGGTTGCGCCGACACTGCCGGCAACACTTCCTCCGATAGCTCTTCGTCGTCGGAGTCAGCTGTCTTCAACGACCAGGACGTCATGTTCGCCCAGATGATGCTCCCGCACCACGAGCAGGCCGTGGAGATGAGCGACATGTTCATCGCCAAGGGCGACAGCGTCGACTCCGACGTTCTCGCTTTGGCGGAAACGATCAAGGACGAGCAAGGCCCCGAGATCGACCAGCTCACCACGTGGCTGGATGACTGGGGTCAGGACACGTCCGCGTCGATGGATCACTCCATGGACGGCATGATGAGCGAATCCGACATGACGGCTCTGGACGACGCCGAGGGTGCTGAGGCGTCACGGCTGTTCCTGGAGCAGATGACCGAGCACCACAAGGGCGCCGTGGACATGGCGCAGCAGGAAGTCGACGGCGGGGAGAACCCGGACGCAGTCGAGATGGCGAAGAACATCGTCGAGACCCAGACGGCACAGATCGATCAGATGGATGCCCTCCTCAGCTCTCGTTAAAGCCGGCAAAAAACGGCGCACTAGGCGACTCACATTGCGACCGCATAGGTGGCTTACGAGCCTCCGAGAAGCGGTTCGTTGACCTTGTTCCGGTTTGACGAAGCCCTCATTTGGCCGTGCCTTGGCGCGTGATCTTTGAGGCACCCCTAATTCTCACCCCTTTACAGAAAGACCTTTAGTCATGAATGGTGACATGTCCTCTATGGATCCCCTTTTCCCCGCCTGGGTGACACCCGTTTCCTGGTTCTTCGTTGGCCTCGGGGTGATCAGCGCAGCCGTTGTGCTGCTGCAGATCATCACCCGAGGGCGCCACCAGCGAAAGCAAGACCTAGCCATGAACGTCGTCTGGCCGGTAGCTGCTCTGTTCTTGGGCCCAGTTGCAATCTGGGCCTATAACCGATGGGGTACGACCAACCCTGCGCGGCCGAACTCAGGGCCGAGCGATGACCAAGAGGCCGCACAGACGATTGCAGGTAGCGCACCTGGGGGAGCAGCAGCAACTGTCGGTCACTTCATTGGCGTGCCACTTGTGGTCGCTAGCGGCCTCACCATTGCCGGCTCCAACCTCTGGGTGCTCATCATCGTCATCGCCGCCCTAGCGATCGGCCTCCTCTTCGTTTTCGAATACGCCGTTAGCTCCAGTGCTTCCGGAGGAGCCGGGAAGAGAAACATCGGCGTCATGGTCATCACCGCCACCCTCACCGTTTTGGCATTCGACATCGGAATGGGGGGATGGATGCTTTTCATGCACTTCGGAAACTTCATGCCTTCTCCGACCGACGTCCGGTTCTTTTTCCTCATGCAGGTCGGTTTGATCCTCGGACTTGTCACCGCCTACCCAATGGTCAAAGCGCTCCTCCGTCGACGGGCGGCAGCCACCTCATAACTCTGGGACGGAACTGACGCCCCACCAGGAGCTGTCACAGGAAACGCAACCGTTGCTCACGGATAGACACCTTGGTGTGTTTAGGGCACCTTTCTGTGGCAGCTCCGCGAGGTTAAGCGCGGTCTATGGAGCACGAGAAACGCGCCGATAAGTGACCCAAAGCCCAGAACGGCAAGAGCCGTTTCGATTTCTCCACCCCAGCGTGCGGCGGGTGTTACCGAGTTTGCAAGCGGCACATCAGCGATGAGGGCGCCAGGAGCGTGCCACGGCAACTCCTTCGAGATTGACCCGTCGGGAGCGATCACCGCGCTGCGCCCCACGGTGGAGATGTTGACGACGCTTCGCCCCAGTTCGATGGCACGGATCTGGGCGATAGCGAGTTGCTGGGCGCTTTGGTCGGAGCGTCCGAAGTCGGCGTTGTTGGACGACGAGAACAGCACCTGGGCCCCTTCGGTGACGGACTGGCGGAGTACGTCGTCGTCGACGATGTCGAAGCAGATGCTTATGCCTACGGGAACTCCAGAGATGTCGAAGATGGGGTCGGTTGTCCCTGGGGTGTAGTCGCGAGCGACCATGTCGACCAGGTCAGGTGCCAGGGATCGCCAGAACGCCCGGTCGGGGACATACTCCCCGAACGGGACGGGGTGCTTCTTGTCGTAGAAGTCGACAGGGCCGGCGCCTGGCTCCCATTGGATCTCCGTGTTGTAGGTCTTTCCGTCACGTTCCGTGATGGCCCATCCGATCAGGGGCGCAGCGGTTGCCTGGGCGATCGCATCGAATGTTGCAGCCGTGTCGTTGTCATCGAGGGGGCTTCGGTCCGTGGCGCCTTCGGGCCAGAGAACAGCATCGAGACGTTCATCGAGAAGGGGCGTGGTGGCGTCTACTTGGGCCTGGGTGAGGTCCCCGGGGTTGCTGTCGTCGAAGTAGCCCGCTGGGCCATTCCCTTGTACAGCGCCCACCCGCATTGTCCCTGTCTGCGCGAGGGGCCACGCCGGCAGACCCACGAGCATGGCGGCCGCGGCCACCGGTGCGATCCATTGGCCGGGGTGTCGCAGCGTTCTGGTGCTGACGATCTGCAGAATCATCGCGACAACGAGGACCATGACGAACCCGACACCAGATATCCCTAGCCACGCGAAGGACTCTCGGAGAGGGCTGGTGGATTGTGACATCGCGGCCCGACCCCAGGAGAACCCGCCGTACGGCCAGGTGCTCGATACCTCCTCACGGGCACACCACACCGCCGCCACCACGGCAGGGACTCCGAGGCAGGCTCCCCACGGGCCTGGCCACAGTTGGGGGAGCCATCGATACGCCAGGGTGATTGCCGTGCATCCCGCAGCGAACAGCAATGCCTGCAAGAGAACTAGCGCGGTGATCGGGACGGGCCCGAGGAAGAGCGCTACCCACTGAATGTGGAAGCCGTAGAACGAAACGCCTGCGACAAGCCCGACAGAGAACGCTGCCCCTGCGCGTCGTCCGGGTAGGGCCGCCAGGATCAACCCGATCCCCAGGAAGGCTAGAGGCCACCAGTTCTTGTCGGGAAAGGCGCCATCAAGAACGGCTCCACCTGCCGCCGCGGCCGCGAAAGCAGCAGGCAACGGCATGACCGCGGGAGCCGTCGATACCTCGACTGGCGGCCTCATGTGCCGTCGGGGTTTTCTGGCGCGTCGCCACGTCGCTGCGCGGCCCGCTCGCGTTCTTCTTTGTCGATCGCTGCGTAGGCCTGCCGTTCGTTGCGGTCGGCGCGCACGAGTGCCCGGACAACGAACCAGAAGATGAGCCCCACCACCAGGCTCGGGACGACGGAGAAGATAGCTGAGCCCCAGAACGATTCAGGCATGAGTGGCGTCCTTCGTTGTGACGGTTGGATGAGGGAGGCACAGGGCCCTTGCCGGTGGCGGAAGCGTTCTAGTCATCTCGGCCACCACGGTTGATAGTCCTGAGGTAGGCGTTGTAGTCGTCGAGCTCGGTGTCGCCCTCGACGTCGGCCCGTCTCGCCGCTCGTGCGGCTTTTCGGGTGTCCTGGCGCTGCCAGCGGGCAAGGCTGACGAGAAGGATCGCCACGACGGGGAGTTCCCCGTACGTCCACACCAGGGCACCGGCGAGCTGCTGATCGCGGAGGGCATCAATGCCAAGGCTGGGGGAAGGGGAGCTGAACGCTGCAACGAGGGGGCTGCTGCTGAAGATGAGGGTGAGGCCGAAGGCGGCGTGGATCTGCATCTCGAGGAACGCGTCGAAGACCCGAATGACGTAGGACGTCTGTCGAGGCAGCGGGTCTGTGGACACCAGGGGAACCATGATCACCACGCCCACAGCGACGAAGCCGATTTGCAGGGCCGCTCGTCCCACTTCCGTGGCGAGGAGCGCGTCGATGGCGCCGGTCAGGTAGAGCCCGAACAGCGGAACCAGCAGCAGAGGGAACACGGCGATCGGGTTCACGACTGCACGGGCGAAGCTCGATCTGAGCGACCCGACAGCTGCCCGAAGTGCGACAAGTCCTACGCCGTGCCGGGGCAGGCCGCGCAGGAGCACCGTTCCTGGTCGTCCGAGGATGAGCAGCGGCGGCACGATCATCAGCAGCGTCAGCTGCTGGAACATGAACGCCGAGAACAGTTCCAGGCTGTAGGTCTGCACCCCCGTTGCGGTGACCAGGACGATGAGTACGCAACCCAGAACGAACACCGCTGCCTGTCCGACACCAGGGCCACGCCGGCCAGGAGCAAGGGCCCGGTCTCGGCGTCGCGCCCGGCGAAACAGGAGCACGTAGCCGGCTGCCAACAGGGTGGCGCCGATCGCGACGGGGGACACTGGTCCCTGGGCCCAGCCCAGCAGAACGGCGAGGTCAAGTGCCGGCATCTCAGGCGCCCTCGTTCGAGCGGGTCACCGTGGCCAGGGCTGCTGCGAGTTCGTCGGGGTGCCGGGTGGATACGAGCCAGTACGGTGCCGGGTCTGTCTCGTCGAGAAGCTCGATCTTCACCACCGGATGCACCCATCCCCGGAATAGCGTCCACGCCCGGGCGTCCAAGCGGGGCCCGCGTTGTTGTGTGGCGTCTCCGCCGGTGTAGGTGGTGACTGTCCCGATCTCGTCGGGTGTGAGGCGGGCGGCGCCGGCGAAGAACCCATCTGGGGTGACCTGGACGACGGGCGAGGTGCCGATGAAGGCGGCGACAGAGCCGAGGTAGAGGACGGCCGCGACGATGATTCCGGCGGTGATGTTGATGGGGAGGAATACCAAGAAGGTGGCGGGGATCACCAGCACGATCGCGAGGTAAAACGCCGGCGAGGGGGTGAGTCGTTCGCGGTGCAGAGGAAGGGAAGTCATGGGTTCCTGGTCGGTCAGAGGGGCAGGACGAAGCCGTTGATGAGGCCTTGGAGCTGGTAGACCAGGGCGGTCCAGATGCCGGTGGCCATGGCGATGCCGACGGCGATGAGGACGGCGCCGCCGGCGAGGTTGATGGTCCGGATGTGGCGTTTGACGAACGCCACAGATCCGGTCACCCAGGACAGGCCCAGGGCGACCAGCACGAAGGGCAACCCGAGACCTAAGCAGTACGCCAACCCGAGGAGGGCCCCGCGTCCTGCGGAGCCACTGCTGAGGCTGAGAGCCGAGATCGCGGCAAGGGTCGGCCCGAAACACGGGGTCCATCCCAAGCCGAAGACGACTCCGAGAAGCGGTGCGCCGGCAAGGCCGGTTACTGGCCGCCACCGCGGAGTCAAGGAGCGTTGCAGGAAGCTGACCTGTCCGATGAACACCAGCCCCATCAGGATCACGACGATTCCGAGGATGCGGGTGACGAGGCCCTGCCACTGGATCAGCCACACACTCAGCGCCCCAAACAGGGCCCCGTAGGCGATGAACACTGCAGCGAACCCCGCCACAAACAGGCCCACTCCGATCAGGAGCCGTCTTTTACCTGTCTTCGCGGTGGGGTCGGCGAGCCCCCCGACGTAGCCGAGGTAGCCAGGGACCAGGGGCAGAACGCAGGGGCTCACGAAAGAGACCAGCCCGGCCAGGAGGGCGATCGGGACGGCAAGGAGGAGCTGGCCGTCGAAGACGGTGTCGGCGAGGTTCACGGGGTCTCGTCGAGGACGGTGGTGATGAGGGAGTTGAGGATGGATTTCTCGGCTCGGCCGGTAATCCGGGCGGCTGCCCGGCCCTCTCGGTCGACGACGATCGTGGTGGGAACGGCGTTCGGGGACACCTGGCCGGCGAAGGCCAGCTGCACGGCGCCGTCGTTCGCGTCGATAACGGACGGGTAGGTGATGTCGAACCGCTTGGCAAAAGCAACCGCGGTGTCCGCTTGATCGCGGATGTTCACTCCGATGAAGGAGACGTCTTGGTCCTGGTACTGCTGGTGCAACGCTTCAAGATCGGGTGCTTCGGCTCGGCACGGGGGACAAGCGGCGTACCAGAAATTGACCACCATCACGTCGCCGTCGTAGTCGGCTGAGTCCAGCGGTTCGCCGAGGTCCGTGGTGCTGGTGAAGGAGATCGGTTCACCCCTGTTGGCCGGAGGGATCTCCACCACGGTGCCGTCGCCGCCGATGTAGTTCTTCGCGGACCCGTCCGCGTACTGTTCCGCGACAGAATCGCTCGAGCCGCAACCCGACGTGACGATGGCCACCGTGGCGACCAGCGCGGCGGCGACAAAGGTTCGGATGGTGTGATGTGTCATGAATGTGAGTCCTCCGAAGTAAGGGACGGGGTGGCGGCGCGGGGCCCGGTGAGAGCACGGAGGGCCAGGACTGCCGCGGTGAGAGCTGTGGTGGCGGCGCTGATGAGGAGGATGACGCTCCCGAGGCGCTGATCGGCGTCGGCGGCGGGGTGTCCGCCGGGGTTCATCGTCTTAAACCAGTCGAGCATCACGGTCGACCCCAAAAGAGTCACCGCGGTACCCGCAAGAGCACCCGCGGCGAGGCCGCCGATCAGGGCGATGTCGCCAGCTCTGCGGCCGGTCAGTGCCCGTCGGAGAGCGGACCCCAGCACGGCGCCAGCGACAACGACAGCCGTCAGGACGACGACACGTCCGAGGGGCTCGGTCACCGCCCAGCGCATGCCCGCCGGGATCATGGCCAGCACCACGGTCACCAGCACGACCAGGCCGACCCCGAGCGGGCTGTCGTCGAACAGGCCCAGGGGCCGGCGAAGGAGGAACGTGGCCCACTCTCGGGGGCCTCTCGTCCCGTCTTCTCTGAGTCTGAGGGTCGCTAGAGCAAGATGCCCCGGGCGTCCCTGAGCGATGCAGGCCCCCGCGAGCAGAAGCGCCACGATCGTCAGTACGTAGGAGCTGAGGAGGTACGTGGCGTAGATCGACAGCGGACCACACGTCACCCACAGGACGACGAGCAGGCCCGCTAGGAAGGGCGCACTGCGATGCCACGGCCAGGGCGTCCCGGCCCGGCGTTGCGCACGGGTGGCGAGGAGGTAGGTCGCTGCGGAGAAGATGATGAGGAGGAGCCAGAAGGGATCTGGTTGACCTTGGAACACGGTGACCCAGCTCGGCGGTGCAGGGAAGACCGACCCGGTGAGGGATTCAGCCGCGGTCACTGGACCCGTCTCGTAGATCTCTTGCTCAGCGCCAGGAGGCGCGGTGCGGGCGAGGACGCCGGCAAGACCGGACGCGACACCCATGAACGTGACCTCCACGGCAGCTAGAGCCCAGAAGAGACGCGTTCGGCCGGTGTGGATGTGCGGCAGCAGCCACGTGCGGAAGAGGGCAGCGAGGATGCCGGCGAGGACCAATACAACGACCTTGCCGAGGACGATGAGGCCGTAGGAGGTGGTGGTGAGCGTTGCGGGGTCGGTGATGCGGATGGTGGCACTGACGAGGCCCGAGAGTGCCACGGCGACGAAGGCCGCGAACGCGATTGCCGAGTAGCGGCGGAGGACGACGGGGAACAGGTGGCCGGGGAGGGTTCGTCTGAGCCAGACGAGGGCGACGAGGCCGCCGACCCAGGTGGATGCGAATAGGACGTGCATCAGGATCGACACAACCGCGAGGTTGTGGGACGCCGAACCCGCTGCATGCCCTTGCTGGGCCAGAGGTATCAGGGCCAAGGCGCTCACCCCCGCGAGGGCTGCTGCGTGTCCGGGGGATTGGGTGAGTGACGCCCACACGGTGACGAGGACTGCTGCGGCAATGGTGGTCGTCCACGCCTGGCCGAGCTCGATGCCGGTGCTGTAGAAGGAGAATTGCGACCAGAAAGCGGCAGTTCCTGCTTCGTTAAGGGGAACGCCGCTGATGTTGGCGAACGTGAACACGCTGGCAACGAAGCCCGCGATGGCCCAGACAGCAGCTGAGCTGCGCAGCAGGCGGAACAGGCTTCGCCGTGAGGGCTCGTGAACGGGGACGGCGGCGGCCAGGAGGAACGCAGTACCCAACGCGATCGCGGCCGCACTGTTGCTGATGGTCTTGCTGACCGCATACCCAGACCTGACGATTTCTCCTGGGTCCACGATCAGCACGATTTCGCTTGATTTCACCGCCACCAGCAAAACCGCGACGGTCGCCAGGGCCGCAATCGCGGCCACAACCAGGGTGATTCCTGGTCGGGGATTGCTCGTGATGCGGCGAGCATGAAGTGGCGTGCTCACTCCTCAGTGCCAGCTGTCTCCGGGGCCGCTATCTCGGCCTTCTTCCGGCGGCGGGCTCGAAGGAGGCGGACCACGATCAAGGGAATCAACATCAACGCAGCGAATGTCGTCACCCCAATGATGAGTGGAATGCTGTTGGTCGAGGCGGGCCCAGCGGCCGTCTGAGTCGGATCTGGTGCCGTCGGTTCTGCCGTGGCGGAGGGCGAAGCGGCGGGTGTGCTCGCGGCGGGGGCCGGTGTCGTAGGGGCAGCTGCGGCGACGGGGCCGGCGTAGGTAAAGGTGTAGGTGCCGGAGATGGTGTGTCCGTCACTCGACACGCTCTGCCACGTCACGGTGTGGAGACCTGCCTCGGTGACCTCGACGGGAACAGAGAGGGTTGTTCCTTCCGCCACGGGGGCGCCTGTGGTGATGGAAGTCCCGGCGGGGTCGGTGACGTTCAACGCGATGGCGTTCGCGAACTCAGCCAACGGTGTTTCCGAGAATGTCAGGGTCACCGAGGACAGTTCGGTCGTCACGGTCTCATCAGCCGCGGGAACTGCTTGGGCGAGTGCGTCATGGGCGGCAGCGGGCCGAGCGTCCAGGACGGCGAGGCCAGCAGCGAGGCCAGCAGCGAGGGCGAGCATGACGAACAGTGCCGTCACGAGGTTTCGAAGAGGGGGGAAGGTCATGGGCTTTCTCAGTTCTCGGGGCAGGTGAAGGTGCCGAAGGCGCCGTCGTGGTCGCCGGGGCCGAGCTCGGCGCAGACACCGGTCTGGCCGGCAAAGACGGCTTGGAAGTAGATGACCCCAGCGACGAACGCCGCAGTCGTGGCCAGGCCAACGATCATCCCGACCAAAGCGACCGTGTTCTTTTCACCTGCTCGACGCGAGCGGATGAACGCGACAAGGCTGACGACGAAACCGACCGGGCCTGCGATGCAGGCCAGCAGCAGCCCGAGGACGGCCAGCGTGCGGAGGTTCGGCGGGGGAGCAGCGACGGGTTGCGCTTTCCGGGCGCGCCCGCGGTTCCTAGCCACCGGCGACTGCGCTTTCCACTGCCTTGTCGAGGTCGTCGACGGCGGTGAGTTCGATCATCTGACCGTCGACAAAGAACGTCGGGGTGCCGGTGACTCCGAGCGCGGTGCCCTCCGCCCGGTCGGCGACCACACGCTCCAGGGTCGCCGGGTCGGCCACCGCCTCGTCGAACGCCGCCATGTCGAGCCCAAGGTCCTCAGCGAACGTACGGAACAGGGCTGCTTCTGATTCCTGCTTCTCGCCCCATTCGGCCTGGGTCTCGTACATGCGGCCGTACATCGCCTCGAGCTGGCCCTGCTCGGCAGCGGCCTCGACGGCAACGGCCGCGTTCTCAGAGTTCCGGTGCGACGGGATCGGGAAGTAGCGGACCGCGACGTTGATCTGCCCGGCGTACTTCTCCCGGACCTGCTCCACGTACGGGTACATGGCCGCGCACGACTCGCACTCGAAGTCCAGGAACTCCACGACGGTGACGGCATCACCCTCCACCTGGTCGAGGTAGCGGGTGTCATCACGAACGACCTCCGCATTGGCCGGTGCGATCGTGGGGTCGGCCGCGAGGGGTTGCGCGGTGTCGGTGCGGGTGCTGTTAAAGATGATGACCGTGACAACGACAGCGGCTGTGACGATGAGCGCGATGACGGCGACGATGAACTGGTTTTTGACCATGGTCAGACTCCCTTGGTTCTGAGGTAGGCGATGGGGTCGGTGGCGGCTCCGCTCTGGCGGAGCTCGAAGTGGAGGTGGCAACCCGTCGACAGGCCGGCATTGCCGACCTGGGCGATCTGCTGACCGACGGTGACCTGCTGGCCGACACGGACTTGAACGCCAGAGGAATACATGTGGCCGTAGTTGGTCGACACCCCGCCGGCAGATGTGACGGTGATGAGGTTCCCGAATCCGCCGTAGGCGCCGGCATAGGTGACGGTGCCCGAGGTGGCGGCGTAGATCGCGTTTCCGCAGGAGGCCCCGAAGTCAGCCCCAGCGTGCAGTTTCGGGTAGCCCAGGACCGGGTGGATGCGCATGCCGTAGGCCTGATAGCTCGAGTACGCCGTGATCGGCATCGTCCATCCCGAAGGCGACACGGCAGAGGATGTGGGGGCTGCAGGCGCAGGTGTCGCCGCTGATGCTGCGCGGGCGGCGGCGACGCGAGCTGCCGCCTCGGCGGCCGCCTTGGCTCGCGCGGCTTCGGCCGCTGCGTACCCTTGTTCGGCGGTGGCAGTCTCTTGCTTCAACACGGCCAACTGAGCCTCGAGCTCGATGCTCCGTGTCTCTTGTTCCGCGACGGCGGCTTGCGCGGTGGTCGCCGCGGCAAGCGCGTCGTCGCGGGCTGTCTGCGCGAGACCCTGGAGTCGGTCCCGTTCGGTCGTTGCGACTTGAGCTTGATCGCGAAGGCTGCTGACGGTGTTCGCTTTCGCGGTCGCGTTTTCTAGCATCCGGTTCGAGGTTTTCGTCAGCTGCGAGGCCGTTCCGAGCCGGGAAAGCAGGTCATCGGCGTCGCCGCCGGCGACGGCGATGTTCATCGACACATCGGTCCCGCCGGCACGGCTCAGCGACGCAGCCCACTGGCTGATCTGCCGTTCTGCATTGTCGGCGTCCTGCTCGGCGCGGGCAACGTCGTCAGAAAGGGAACGAAGGGCTTCCGTTGCAGCGTCAGCGGCATCCTGAGCCTCTTGAAGCTCAAGGCCACGCTGATCGGCTGCAGTGGTCAGCGTCTCGGCTTGTTGCCGGAGGCCATCCAGTAGGCCGGTCAATTCGGTGATCTTGTCGGCGGTCGCCGCCTCGTTTGAGCGGGCGGCGATGACGTCATCCCAGGTTGGATAGGCCGCAGCGCGAGAAGGGGTGGCGGTAAGAAAGGTGGCGGCGAGAACGGCTACAAGGGCCGGCGCAGTCACCCTGACGATGCGAAGCATGTAAGGGGTGTCCTCGGTCTCGAAGGAGCACGCCGAACGCCTGATGACTGATCGTCATCGTCCGCCGACGCGCAGGTCGCGATCGGGGAGTGTCTAGATTCGGGAGATGCCCAGCACGGTAAGGCTCACGATCGCCGGGCGTCGCGCATCCGGGACGGAGGGCACTGTTGAGTCGGGGCCGGCGAGTGGATCGAGCGTTCGGGCGGCTGCGCCCCGCATCCGCACCAGGGCAACAGCGAGAGTCACCACGCAGAGGAGGGCCAGGAGGGTACAGGCCAGAACTCCACCGCTGTCAGTGAGCCCGGTCATGGCCTCGTCGCCGACTGACAGTGGAGGGAGGGAAGAGTCTCGAGGGGCCGGGTCGTCGACCGACACGGCCTGCGTCACGCTCGACGCGGCTTGCACCCCGCCGGAGAAGGCGTTGTCGCCGAGGGTGTGGATGCCCAGAACTGCTGCGAGGGTCGCGGCTGTGATGGACAGCAACAGTGCCCAGACCCCGACGGACCACCGTGAACGGGAGGCGCCGGACGTAGTTCTGAACATCACGCCTCCTTCCAGGGCTAGGTCTGATCAAAGGCTAATCAACAACAGGGGTACGTCGCTGCAGAACTGCCCCAAGACTCTAGACATCGAGGCAACGTCGTGTGACCATCTTCGCATGCACGAAGATACGCATCAAGAGGAGCTTCACCCGGATGACGCGTTCGTGGAACTCGCCGTCGAAGTGTTCTCCATGCTTGCCGACGCAACCCGTGTCCGGATGATCCTTGCTCTCCGCGACGAAGAGCTATCGGTGAACCACTTGGCCGACATCGTCGACAAGTCGCCGACGGCTGTATCTCAGCACCTCGCCAAGCTCCGGATGGCCCGGATGGTCTCGACGCGTCAGGCCGGCAACCGTGTCTTCTACAGGCTCGTCAACGATCACGCCAGCAAGCTCGTGCAAGACGCCATCTTCCAAGCCGAGCACTCCGTCGGCGCCGCTTACCGTCACCACCACGAAGGACACTGACATGGGCGCAGGCCACGATCACGCGGCACCCGGCGGCACCGACCACCGCCGCCGCCTCGCCATCGCTTTCGGGATCACCACCTCGATCCTGATCGTCGAAGTCATCGGCTCGATCATCACGGGAAGCCTGTCGCTCCTGGTCGACGCAGCCCACATGCTCACCGATGCCGGCGGCCTCTTCATGGCGCTTCTCGCAGCCACCCTCATGAAGCGAGCCGCAACGTCCAAAAGAACATGGGGCTTTCAGCGAGCGGAAGTCCTCGCCGCTACGGCCCAAGCCACGGTGCTCCTTGCAGTCGGC
Source organism: Frigoribacterium sp. PhB116 (assembly GCF_004364285.1). Lineage (GTDB taxonomy): Bacteria > Actinomycetota > Actinomycetes > Actinomycetales > Microbacteriaceae > Frigoribacterium. Next base: position 162,241 of record NZ_SOBE01000005.1, read on the forward strand.
CTCTTCGCTCTCGTTGAAGGCGTCCGGCGCCTGTTCGAGCCTCCTGCTGTGCCCTCTTCTGAGCTGCTGATCTTCGGCATCATCGGACTTGTGGGGAACATCGTGTCCATCACTGTTCTCACTGCCGGCCGCTCGGCCAACATGAACATGCGGGCAGCGTTCCTCGAGGTCGTCAACGACGCCCTCGGCTCAGTGGCCGTTATCGCCAGCGCCCTGATCATCATGACCACCGGATGGGGCCAAGCCGACGCACTCGCCGGAATGCTCATCGCCGTGCTCATCATTCCCCGCACCATCAAGCTGCTCCGCGAGACAACGGGGGTGCTGATGGAATCGACCCCCATCGGCCTTGACCTCGACGACGTTCGGGCTCACATGCTCGAGCTGCCACACGTCACCGAGGTCCACGACCTGCACGCTTCGCTCGTGGCAACGGGGCTGCCGATCCTGAGTGCGCACGTCACCGTCGAGGATTCCTGCTTCCAAGACGGGCACGCACCTCAGATCCTCGACGACCTCCAGAAGTGCGTCGCTGAACACTTCTCGATCAAGGTCGAGCACTCGACCTTCCAGATCGAGCCCGCCCAGCACGCTCAGCACGAGCACCACACCCACGTCTGAGCTTCCCCAGGGTCAGCAGCAATCGCAGGCCTCGACCTGGCGCTCGCCCGTCAGGGCCGACACGGGTGTCTTGCACGCGTCACCGCGCCAAGCCTCGAGGCCCTCCCGGACGGCGAACACGACGATGACGAGTCCCGCCACTGGATCAGCCCAGGTCCAGCCGAACGCGAGGTTGAGCACGAGGCCGACGAGGACCGCCGCCGACAGGTACGAGCAGATCAGGGTCTGCTTCGAGTCGGCCACGGCGGACGCCGAGCCAAGCTCAGTGCCGGTGCGGCGCTCGACCAGGCTGAGGAACGGCATGATCGCGAGACTGACCGCGGCGAGCACGATGCCGACGGGGGAGTGGTCGGGCTCGCGGATGCCGGTGAGGGCCAGCACCGCGTCGACGGACACGTACGCGGCGAGGCCGAAGAACGACACGGCGATGACGCGCAGCGCGACCCGTTCCCGCTTCTCCGGGTCGGGGGCGGTGAATTGCCACGCGATCGCGGCGGCCGAGAGCACCTCCACGATCGAGTCGAGGCCGAACCCGATCAGGGCCGTCGAGGAGGCGACGGTGCCGGCGGCGATCGCGACGATCGCCTCGATCACGTTGTACGTGATCGTGATGGCGACGATGATCCGAATGCGGCGCTGCAGTAGGAGCCGGCGGGCCGGGGCGAGCAGGGCAGGAAGCGCGGCCGTGGTCATGCGCCGGTTCCGCAGCAGAGGGGGACGTCGCAGCTGTCGTCGGTGCAGGGCTCTCCGTCGTCGACAGCGAGCACAACGTCTACGAGCGCGGTGAGTGCTTTGGTGAGGTGAGCGTCAGCGATCTCGTAGCGGGTCGACCGGCCCTCGGGGACGGCAACGACGATGCCGCAACCGCGGAGGCACGACAGGTGGTTCGACACGTTGGACCGTGTGAGATCGAGCTGCTCTGCCAGAGCGCCGGGGTAGCCGGGCTGGTTAAGGAGGTGCAGCAGGATGCGCGATCGCGTCGGATCGGCCATGGCCCGCCCGAGGCGGTTCATGACGTCGACACGCGAAGAAAGAGTCAGCATGCACTGACTATACAGTCACTGCTGACGCGATGGTTTGGCCACTCATCGTTTGCCAGGCAGTGGGTCTCGGTGCGCTAACTACCAGCCGTGCGCGCGAATGAAGAGATGGCAGCGCGAAGCTGATCAGAAGAGGGAGAACCAGCAAGCCCGTCGGGCGTGAGGTAGACCCGGCACGCTAAGCCGGGTGGGGCATCCGGGACAGGGAAAAGTGGCGTGCCGTCGATGAGTACTGTCGGTGATCCGCGGAAGTCTGACGCTTCTGCGTCCGCCTGTGTCTCGATGACCTGCCGGATCACGGTCAAGTCCTCCCGTTCGGACTCGATGGCGGCGAGCCGTTCGGCTGTGGTTTCCCAGTTCGGGCACCCATCGAAAAACTGCAAGGTGATCTGCATTCCTAGACGATAAACGCAGATCGAATATCCGGGACCTATGTCACCGACGTGCTCGTTCCTGCGGGGGTGGATGACGTCGGCTTGGCACGAGGCGAGGGATGAGTCGGACGAAGATCACCATGCCGATGAGTTCGACGAGTGTCTGCGTCACGACAACCACCGGAGCAAGCGATAGTGACGCCGGCAGGGCCAGTGCGAGCGGCAAGACCACGAGCGAGTTCCTGGTCGCACCGCTGAACACGAGGGCTCGGGTGGCTGGCACGTCGAGTCGGAAGATGCGGCCGGCGCCGATGCCGAGGCCTGCCATGACGACGAGGAACCCGGCGTAGATCGGCACCAGCACGAGCAGCTGCCCCAGGGAGTCTCCGACAGCTCCGGCTTGCGAGGCCACGACGGTGAACAGGGTCGCCATCATCAGCGGCACCATCAGGCCCAGCATCGTCCGCTCGATGACGACCCCGGATCGGTGTCGCCGGGCGAGTGCCTGCACGAGTGCGGCCGCGGTGAGCGGGACGACGATCAAGAGGAGGAACGCGCGGGCGAAGGGGCCGATCTCGACCGCGGCGACGCCCTGGGGGCCGATGAACAACAGCAGGTACAACGGCAGGAGCAGGATCTGCGCCAGCATCAGCAGCGGTGCAGCGGCGAGGAGTCGTTCTGACGCGCCGCCGGCAAGGCCGGCGAACACGATCACGTAATCGATGCATGGGGTCAGCAGCACCAGCAGCACCCCGAACAGCAGTGCCGGCTCGTGCGCGACGAACCGGGACAGCCCGTACGCGACGAGGGGGACGACGACGAAGTTCAGCACCCCTACCGCGGCGAGGAACCGTCCGTCGCGGAGGGACTTCCCGATCGCGGCGAACGGGACCCCGAGGAACGTCGCGAACAGCAGCAGCGCGAGCACGGGCTCGATCGCTCCTTCTAGGTGGTGTGCTCCCGGCACGGTGAGGCCGACGACGCCGGCAGCCAGGATCGCCACCAGGTAGAGGCCGATCTGCCGGTGTTCGAGCCAGGAGACGATGGCGTTCACAGCTGGACTGGTGTGGAGGAGGAAGGCACGTCAGTGACCGTAGAGGTTCGAGCCGCTCGAAGGCCAAGCGGCGCCAGCAGCTCTAGGGTCGCGGTGTGCGAATCTCCGAGGTCAGCAAGCGCAGCGGCGTCCCCGCCACGGCGCTCCGCTACTACGAGTCCATCGGGCTTTTGACCCCTGCCAGGGCCCACAACGGGTACCGCGACTACAGCCCGGACGTTCTCAGTCGGCTCGACCTGATCGAAGCCAGCAAAGAACTCGGCCTGCCCCTCGACCAGATCGGCGCGCACCTCAACACCATGGAATCGACGTCCTGCACCGACGTCCGAGAAGCGCTGCGCCCACTTCTGGCTGAGCAGGTGCGTCAGATCGAGGAGAAGCAGGCCCGGCTCGACCGGCTCCGGTCGCGCCTTGCTCGTGCCGAGCACGACCTGGCCGAGTGTCCCGACCGGGAGGCGCGTTGCTCAACTGAGTGCGTTCTCCGCGGTATGAGGTGATCGGGGACTCACGCAGTCGCGTGTAGTCCCAGGCGAACGCGGCGACGGCCGGTCAGTGACTGGCAGCTGTCAATCGCGAGAGGAGGTGGAGCTTAGGAGGCCTGCAAGGGAATCGAGCGCGCCAGGATTCAAAGAGAAATATGCCCGTGTGCCACGCTTCTCACGGTGGAGCGTGCCCGCATCGACAAAAACCTTGAGATGGTGCGAGACGGTGGGTTGGGAAGGTCCGAGTGGATCCATCAAGTCGCACACGCACGCCTCCGCGCCGGGTTGAGATGCCACCATCGAGAGCAGTCTGAGCGGCGCCGGGTCAGCGACAGCTTTGAGGGCCTGGACGACTGATGCGGTCCGTCCGCTCCGAGGGGCCGTGGATGCTCGAATCGCCTCGGAGCCCCTCACTTGCTAGGAGTTGCTCTGGTCCAGCTGTCGGCATCCGAGGAATTTTCAGGCTGCGTGATAAGTTAGATCACACGAACGGTCAAGAGGCCACGGGGACAACGCCAGGTTTGCTGTCAAACCCTTCTGGACATCCAGTTGAGGTGCCCCGGGCTCCTTGGCCGTTCGTCGTCTTACAGACCTCCAGCGGGCCACCAGGGGTAGCTCTGCAGGGTCACCTGCTGTGTCATGGTCTTGAAGCCGTAGCCCGCGCTCGAGCCCGACGAGGATCGTCGGATCTGCGGTCTGATGGACAGCAAGTGCTGCGCCTCGTAGCCGCCGAATCGGTCCACGTTCATGGCGGCACTGAGCATGCCGGCGTACTGGTCGGCCGCTTGCATCCCGGAGTTCGTCGACATCGCGAGGAACCTCGGAGTCCCCTCCAGGAGCGACCACCGGGCCGGGCCCTGGCCTTGCTCCTTCTTGATGCGGAAGTAGTCGAGTGTCTTGTCGTGATCGAAACCTCGGACGTGACCGAACGAGACGCGAACATCCCGAGTCTGGCCGGGCCAATACTGGCCAGTGAGCAGCAGTCGCTCCATCATCAGCCCTGCCGTGTAGTTGTAGAACGTCGACTGATCCGAGCGCATGCCGGCCGTGTGGGGGATGGCGGCCTTCTCGAAGATGACGTAGTTGACGATGAGCCCTGGGATGCTGCTCAGCTCACGCGTGACGAACTGGCGGCGATCGAAGGTCTTGACGTGATCTTTCCAGTGGAGGGGCTTGGCCTTCTCGACCCCGAAGCGGGCTTTGATCCCGATGATGGCCGCTGACAGGGCTGCGTAGTCCTCCTCGGCTACGACCACGCCGGCCATGCTGAAGAACCGTGATGCGTTCGGTCCGGTGCCACGGTCACCTGTCTCGTCGACGAACGCGAGCGCCTTCTTGCGCGGTGTCGCCGGCGCTGTCCTAGGCGTGAATGAGTGCGGCATCGATCTCCCCGGTCGGTCGTAGAACCAACCCCCGGGGCAGCTCCAAGCAGATCGATTTTACTTGAAGGGTTGTCACTTGCGTGGCGGACGTCCCTCGTGTCGGCGTCTCAGTCAAGGTGTGCCACGAGTTCACGCAGGTCTCCGCAGTCGAGCCGCGCATGGCATGGCCATGAACAGGAGCAAGCACGAGGCGGGAGTTGCGTTGACACACGACGGGACCTTCAGCGCGGGCAGGCCCGAACTCGACGCCAACACGGTCGCCCGCGGGCGACGCGTTCAGCAGGCCTCAGAGCGACGCAGTACCTGGCCGGGGGAAAATGGCGAGGTGCTCGGGGGAAACTCAGCCTGCCGCTTCGCGAGCAAGCCCGAGTTCAGAGGGATCGCGAGGTTGTGCAAACAACCCGCCACGAGAAAGCCCCGCGAACCCAGCCTCACTGGGTTCCGGGGCTTTTCTCGTCTCGCGTGCTCCGGAGGGATCCGAGACGCAGTCTCGGGTCAGCTCACCGCGTCCGTCAGCGCGTCGAACTCGGCGTCGGTGAGCTCGATGGTCGCGCCGGCGAGGTTGTCCTCGAGGTGGGCGATGCTCGACGTGCCGGGGATCGGCAGCATCGCGGGCGAGCGCTTGAGGAGCCAGGCGAGGGCCAGCTGCGCCGGGGTGGCCTCGTGCTGCTCGGCGAGCTTCGTGAGCGGGCTGTCCGAACCGGTGAGGCCGCCGGTGGCGAGCGGGAACCAGGGGATGAAGGCCAGGCCGTTCTCGGTCGCCCAGTCGAGCAGCGGCTCGGCGGAGCGGTCGGTCAGGTTGAAGAGGTTCTGCACGGAGACGATCGGGGCGACCGCCTGTGCCGCCTTCACCTCGTCGATGCTGACCTCGCTGAGGCCGATGTGGCGGATCTTGCCCTCGTCGCGCAGTGCGCCCAGCTCGCCGATCTGGTCCTCGAGGGGGACGTTCGGGTCGATGCGGTGCAGCTGGAGGAGGTCGATGCGCTCCACGTGGAGGTGGCGGAGGTTCATCTCGACCTGCTGACGGAGGTAGGCCGGGACGCCGAGGGGAGTCCACTGGTCGGGGCCCTGGCGGGTGTTGCCGACCTTGGTGGCGATGACGATGTCGTCGGCGTAGGGGTGGAGGGCCTCGCGGAGGAGGCCGTCGGTGACGGCAGGACCGTAGGCGTCGGCGCTGTCGAAGAACGTCACGCCGAGCTCGACGGCGCGGCGGATGACGCGGACGGCTTCGTCGCGGTCGCTCGGCTCGCCCCAGACCCCGGGGCCGGTGAGCTGCATGGTGCCGTAGCCGAGGCGGGTGGTGGGCAGGTCCCCACCGATGCTGAAGGTGCCGGAGGCGGTGGCGGGACGGTTCGTGGTGGTGTCGGTCATGGACGCAGTCTGCTCCTCGACGTTCTTCCCGGGATCAGACGGGGAAGCTACGCCGAGCCAGTGAACAGGTCGGTGAAGGTCGCAAGCAGGACGACGACCGACCCAGCGACGAAGAAGAGGCCGACCACGAGCAGCATGCCCGGCTGGCTCTCCGAGCCGAGGTGGAGGCCGAGCCGCTTGCGTTCACGCTGCATCTGCCGCGCCACCGGGTGACGGAACAGCACGAGGCCGAGTCCCACCACCATGAAGAGGACGGCGCCCACCGCGGCCGCTGTCGCCTCCACCGTCACCGGTCCCTCCTCCGGACAGGAGCCGCCAGGCGCGTCCGACTGCACAGAGGGGACGAGAGGGGAGCTGTCCAGATCACCCGTCCATCCAACGCCACTGTGCCGAGTCGGCGCCCCGGCGCCCGCCGCCCCGCCGAGCGGCCGGGCCCTCGGCGACGCCCGGCACGGCCCCGCACCCTCACCGGCCCGCACCGCTCACCGGTACGAGTAGAAGCCCTCGCCCGACTCGACCCCGAGCTTGCCCTGGTCGAGGTAGTTGGTCTTGAGGTGGTCCGCCCAGAGCTGGGCCCCCTCCTCGTCGCTGGCCGCCGAGATCGCGTAGGCGGTCCGCAGGCCGACGACGTCGAAGATCTGGAACGGCCCCATCGGGGCACCCGTGCCGATGCGCCAGGTGGCGTCGATCGTCTCCGGGTCCGCGACGCCGCGCAGGACGAGCTCGGACGCGGCGCCGAGGAACGGCACGAGCAGCGAGTTGAGCACGTAGCCGGGCTGCTCCTTGTGGAGGGGGATCGGCACCATCCCGATCTCGCCCGCGAAGGCCACGACCTGGTCGAAGACGGCAGGGTCGGTCCGCGGGCTGCCCATGATCTCGGCCGTGTTCTGCCGCCAGATGTGGTTGGCGAAGTGCAACGCGAGGAACTTCTCGGGGCGGCCCGTCGCGTCGGCCAGCTGGCTCGGCAGCAGGGTCGACGAGTTCGTCGCGAAGATCGTGCGCTCGGGCGCCGCGGCGGCGAGCCGCGCGTAGACGCCCTGCTTGAGCTCGAGCGCCTCCGGCACGGCCTCGACCACGAGGTCGGCGTCGGCGACCGCCTCGGCGAGGTCGGTGGTGAAGGCGATCCCGGCCACCGCCTCCTCGGCTGCCTGCCGGTGCTCGTCGCCGAGGTCGCCGACGTACTGCTCGACGATCGACCGGAGACGCGCCTGGGCGGCCGTGACGGCGTCGTCGTCGACGTCCCAGGCGCGGACCGCGACGCCGTGGCTCGCGATCTGGAAGGCGATCTGGGCGCCGAGGACGCCGGCGCCGACGACGGTGACGTGGCTGAAGGTGGTCATGGGGTTCCTGTCTCTCGAGGGGGCGCGCGTCGTGGCGCCCTGCCTCATCGAGGTGTACTCCTCCGCGACCGGACGGGAGCTGTCGGTAGACAGCCGCCGACGATCAGCTGTCGAGGTCCCAGATCTGCTCGACGTAGTCCTGCGACCAGCCGGCGCGGAGGCGCGTCACGGCCCGGTCGTACGAGGCCGGCAGGTCCATCTCGGGCCGCACCATCGACTGCATCTGGAGCCCCTCGTAGAGGGCGATGAGCTGCTCGGCCCCGCGGACCGGGTCCATCGTCTCCGGCTCGCGCCCGACCTCGACGTCGACGGTGAGGCCGCCGAGGATCAGGGCGTGGAACTTGCGCCACTCGTGCTGCAGGGTCGGCGCCATGGGGTGCCCCGGCGTCGCGGCGACGTTCAGGAGCGAGGTGAGGAGGCGCATCAGCGACGGGTCGTGGACGTTGCGCTCCACGATCCCGCGGAGGAACCGCACGGTGCCGTGCGCGTGCATGAGGGGGATGACCGGCCGCATGCGCTCGGCGTTCCACCGGTCGACGGCGGCCATGACGAGGCCGTTCCAGCTCGGGAAGAGCCCGCGCACCGTCTCGACGGGCACGTCGGCCAGCTCGGAGACCACGTCGACGTCGGTCTCGTGGAACGCCCGGCTGCGGAACGCGACGATCACCGCCTCGACGACGCGGACCCGCAGCTCGGTGTCCTCGTCGAGGGGGGAGGCAGGGCGGGGGAGCGAGGGCACGTCGGTCACTGATCCACCTCACCAGGTGGTGGCGTCCGCGGCCAGACCCCGTTCTGGTGGCGCGGAGCGCGGTGTCGGCCCGTGGTCGTAGGGTGCGGCCGTGCAGACGAACGCGCAGAGCGCAGCCCCGGAACGCGTCCCCGAGGAGGCGGTGGCCGACCTCCGGGAACGCCTCGCCCGCCGACGACGCGTCGATCTGCCCGCGGGGCTCGAGCCGCGGCACGGCGTGGACGCCGCGTGGCTCGAGCGGCTGCTCGCGCGCTGGGCCGACGGATACGACTGGCGGGTGCACGAGCAGCGGGTCCTCGACCTGCCGTGGGAGGTGGTCGACGGCCCGACGCCGCTCCGCGTCGTGCACCGCCGCGGTGCGCCCGACGCCCCGGTGGTCGTGCTGCTGCACGGCTGGCCCGACTCGGTGCTGCGCTTCGAGAAGGTCCTGCCGCTGCTCGGCGACGCGACGGTCGTGGTGCCGGCCCTGCCCGGGTACCCGTTCAGCGCCTCCTCGGCTGCCGGGGGCATGTCGGGCGTCGACATGGCCGACGTGGTCGCGGCCGCGATGCAGCAGCTGGGGCACGACCGGTACGTGGTCAGCGGCGGCGACATCGGGGCCGGCGTCGCCGAGGCGCTGCTGCGCCGGCACGGCTACGCGGTCTCGGCCGTGCACCTGACCGACGTGCCGCAGGGGCACCTCGCCGCCGAGCTGCCCGACGACCTCACCGACGAGGAGCGCGCCTACGCCGACCGCCGCGAGCAGTGGCAGGCGACCGAGGGCGGCTACGCCCACGAGCACGCGACCAAGCCGGGCACGCTCGCCGTCGCTCTCGGAGACTCCCCGGCGGGGTTGCTCGCGTGGATCGGCGAGAAGCTCTGGTCGTGGAGCGACCGCTCGGTCGAGGGCGGCATGGAGGCGGTCTTCAGCGACGACGACGTGCTCACGTGGGTCTCTGCCTACTGGTTCACGGGCACGATCGGCACGTCGTTCGGCGCCTACGCGCTGCGCGAGCCCTCCACCAACGAGCGGGTCGAGGCGCCGGTGCCGGCCGTGCTGTCGATCTTCCCCGGCGACCTGGCGAACGCCCCGCGGTCGTTCGCCGAGCGGCTCTTCGACGTGCGCGCGTTCCACGAGCACTCGGCGGGCGGGCACTTCGCCGCGTGGGAGCGGCCGGAGCAGTTCGCCGCCGACCTGCGCGAGGCGATCGCGCTCGGCTCGGCGGGGGCCTAGCCCGAGCCGGCCGTTGCCTGTCGCCGAGACGCGTCAGGCGGCCGCGACCGCGGTGGCCGCGAGGCCGAGGACGGCGCAGACGCCCGTCAGCGTGCGGACGCTGTTCCAGCGGGTCCACGGCGGCTCGAACGCACGGCGCGCGGCGCTCGCCGAGGTCGGTCCGGACACGTCAGCCCGAGCGAGCGCCTCGTTCAGCGGCACGTTGCGCGCGACCGTGACGACGAAGGTGGCGACCGAGGCGGCCGCCGCCCCGACGGCCCACGCGCTCGCCGAGCTGCCGTCCACGACGTGCAGCACCGCGAGCAGCACCGCGGTGGCGGGTGCCGCGACGAACACGACGAGGAACGCCGGGCGCAGGATCGCCGCGTTGATCGCGCGGAACGCCCCGGTGAAGGCGACGTCGTCGACCCGGCGCAGCCCCGGCGACACCGCGACCACGAAGGCGAAGAAGAGGCCCGCCACGAGACCGTTCGTGAGCAGCGCGACGACGGCGACGAGGTCAGGCACGAGTCCGCTCATGGCCGGAGGCTAGCGAGCCGACGTGAACAGCCGTCGACGGCGGGTCTCGTACGCCGAGGGCGGGCCTCGTACGCCGAGGGCGGGTCCGCGGCGACCCGCCCTCGAGCGGGAAGACCCGCCCTCGGCAGCACAGGTGGATCCGAATAACCGACGCGTCAGGCGCGCCTGCTAGGGTCCCGACCGACAGCGCCTAGGGTTCCGGGATCTCGCGATCCGACTGGTCCGAGCGGCGCCACGGCCGGGCGCCACCGCCCCGCCGTCATCTGAACGGACAAAAGCCTGGAGGATCCTGCCGACGCGCCCTGCGTCGGGTCGAAGGGTCCGATCCTATGTCCGGCACAGCTCTCCTCCTCGTGCTCGCCGCGGCCGTCTGCCACGCCTCGTGGAACGTCGTCGCCCACGGGGTCAGCCGCATCGGCACGCCGTTCCTCTGGTGGGGCGCCGTCGCCAGCGCCGTGCTCTGGCTGCCCGTCGTCCCGTTCACGGGCGGGCTCGGGGGCAGCGTCGGGGGCCTCGCCCTCGGCGCGGGAGTCTCGGCGGTGCTGCACGTCGTCTACATGGTCGTGCTGCAGCGCGGCTACGCCGCCGGGTCGCTCTCCACGGTCTACGCGACCGCCCGCGGTACCGGCCCGGCCGTCAGCGCCGTGCTCGCCGTCCTCCTGCTCGGCGAGCGGCTGTCGGCGCTCGCCGCGATCGGCATCGCGGTCGTCGTCGCCGGCGTCGTCGCGACGGGCCTGGTCGACCGTCGCCCCCGGCAGGCACCCGCGCCGGTCGACGGTGCTGCCGCGATCGCTGACGACACCGCCCTTGCAGCGTCGATCGGCGGGTCCGCCGAGGCACCCGCGCCGAGCGCGGACGCGGCACCCCGCAGGAGGCGGTGGCTCGACCCCGGCATCGCCTGGGGCCTCCTGACCGGCCTGGCCATCGCCTCCTACACGATCTGGGACGCCCACGCCCTGCGCACCTGGGAGCTCTCGCCGGTGTCGTTCATGGTCGGGGTGACGGCCGTCGAGGTCCTGTTCTACACGGCGACGCTCGGCCGTCGACGCCGCGAGCTGCTCGACGTCGTCAGGGCGCACTGGCCGCGCGTGCTCGCCTTCGGGGTGCTGTCGCCGATGTCGTACATCCTCGTGCTCGTCGCGATCCAGACGACGCCGGTCGCGCTCGTCGCCCCCGCCCGCGAGACGAGCGTCGTGATGGTCGCGGTGTTCGGGGCCCTGGTGCTGCGCGAGGGGTCCGTGGCGAAGCGGCTCACGGCGTCGGTCGTCGTGCTGGGCGGCATCGCGCTGCTCGCCCTCTGAGCGGCGCCGCATCGCATCGCGGCGATCCAGGTGACGCGTCGGGGGCATCGTGCCCCGCCCGACGCCTCCGGAGCGTCATCTCGACGATCCGTCCGCGCGCAGCGGGCACCTGCGCGCCAGGTTCGGCATACAAGAGGTGAACTCTGCCTGAACTAGCCCCGAGATAGGTTCCTATGTCGGCCGACCGCGTGTCAGCATCGTGACGTCCAGCTCCCCTCCGAAAGGCCGTCATGACCCTCCGCCGCTCCCGCGCCGCGATCGCCCTCGCCGGCACCGCGCTGCTCGCCACCGCCCTCGCCGGCTGCTCGACCGCCGCCTCCTCCGCGGAGGGCACCGGGTCGCCCGACGACGCCGCCGGCTACGCGGTCGACTCGAGCACCCTCGTCTTCGGCGTCGTTCCCGACTCGGTCGACACCGAGACCAACTACCAGCCGCTGATGGACTACATCGCGCAGGAGACCGGCAAGACCGTCGAGTACCACGAGTCGACCGACTACGCTGCGCTGATCGAGGCGAGCATCGCCGGCCAGATCGACGTCGCGTCGTTCTCGGGCTTCACCTACGTGACCGCCACGAACAACGGCGCCGAGCTGACCCCGATCTCGTCGATCACCACGGCCGAGGGCCAGGAGCCCGGCTACTACTCGCAGGCCATCGTGCCGAAGGGCAGCGACATCACGTCGATCGACGACATGGCAGGCAAGAAGATCTGCTTCGTCGACCCGTCGTCGACCTCGGGCTACCTGTTCCCGAGCTACGCGCTGCTCGAGGCGGGCATCGACCCGGAGAAGGACATCACCCCCGTCTTCGCGGGCAAGCACGACGTCAGCGTGCAGAAGGTCGGCGAGGGCACCGAGTGCGACGCCGGCTTCGCGGAGGACAGCGAGGTCGAGAAGAGCGACGCCGTCGAGGTCATCGACGAGCAGATGGTGCCCGGCGCCCCGATCGTCGAGTCGGACACCCTGCCCGACGACGTCAAGCAGCAGCTGAAGGACATCCTCTCGGACGTCACCGCCGACGACATGGTCGCCGCGGGCATCGAGAGCGCCGACAGCGAGGGCTTCCGTGCCGTGTTCTTCCAGACCACGCCGGTCGACGACGCGTACTACGACCAGATCCGCGACATCTGCGAGGCGACGAACGCCACGCAGTGCCAGGCCTGACGGCCTCTGCCTGAAGGAGGCGCGGTGACGGTCCCGACCGTCGCCGCGCCTCCCGCGATCCGCACTTCCCGCACCGCACCGCGCACCTCGCATGCCGCGCCGCCCGCACCGCCCAGCCCCCTGGAGACGTCATGACCCCGCACGCCGACCCCGCCGCCCCGGCCGCTCCCTCCGCTCCCGGCTCAGCCGCCGCCCCCGCCGAGATCGTCGTCTCGCTCGAGGGCATCACCAAGCGCTTCGGCACGACGACGGCCCTGGACAGCGCGTCGCTCGACGTCCGGCGCGGCGAGGTCGTGGTGCTGCTCGGCCTCTCCGGCTCGGGCAAGTCGACGCTGCTGCGGCACGTCGACGGCCTCGAGCGGCCGACGTCGGGCACCGTGCACGTGCTCGGACGCGAGGTCACCGCGCTCTCGGGCCGCGCCCTCCGCGAGCTGCGCAGCGAGGTCGGCTTCATCTTCCAGCAGTTCGAGCTCGTGCCCTCGCTCACGGTGCTCGAGAACGTGCTCACCGGCTCGCTCGCCGCCGTGCGGGGCCCGCGTCTCGGCCTCTGGTCGTACGGACGCCCGGCCCGGGCCGAGGCGCTCGCCCGGCTCGAGCGCGTCGGCCTGCTCGAGCGCGCCTACCAGCGTGCCGACACCCTCTCGGGCGGCCAGCAGCAGCGCGTGGCCATCGCCCGGGCGCTGATGCAGCGGCCCCAGGTGCTGCTCGCCGACGAGCCCGTCGCCTCCCTCGACCCGGAGTCGAGCGACCAGGTGATGGCGCTCATCCGCGAGATCGCCGTCGACGAGGGCCTGACCGTGATCTGCAGCCTGCACCAGGTCGACCTGGCGCTCTCGTGGGCCGACCGCATCGTCGGGCTCCGGCACGGCGCGGTCGTGCTCGACACCGAGACCGAGGGGCTGTCGAAGGCCCAGGTCATGGAGATCTACGGTCGCGTCGCGACCAGCACCGGCGAGCTCGAGGCCATCGAGCTGGAGCTGGCCGGGGCTGGCAGCGCTGCAGGCACCGGCAGCGCCGCAGGCGCCGCCGCCTCCGGGGACGCCGTCCGATGACCGCCGTGACCGAGCGCCCGCGCACGACCGACTCGGTCCTCGCGCCCGTCGCCGCGCCTCCTCGTCGTCGGGTCTCGCCCGAGCGGGTCGCCGCCGGCCTCACGATCGTCGCCCTGCTGGGGCTGAGCGTCGTGGCGCTCCGCAGCGTCGAGATCGACCCGGCCCGCATGCTGCAGAGCTGGTCGAACGCGGAGCGCTTCTTCGGCAGGGTCGGGGCGATCGAGTTCCCGCCGCTCGGCGAGCTGCTGCAGCTCACGGCGCTGACGCTCGGCCTCGTGATCTGCGGCACGCTGCTCGCCGCCGTGCTGTCTGTCCCGGTCGCGGTGCTCGCCGCCTCGAACACCACGCCCGGGCCCGTCTGGCGTGCCGCCGCCCGCTTCGTGACGGTGCTCGCCCGCGCCGTGCCCGACGTCGTGCTCGCGATGGTGTTCGTGCTGCTCTTCTCGCTCGGCACGCTGCCGGGCATCCTGGCGATCGGCCTGCACTCGGTCGGCATGATCTCGAAGCTCTTCGCCGACGCGATCGAGCAGATCGACGAGGGGCCGCGCACCGCCGTCCGCGCCGCCGGCGGCACCCGCCTGCAGCAGTTCACCGCGGGGGTGCTGCCCCAGGTGCTGCCCTCGTGGGTGGCGACCGTGCTGCACCGCAACGACATCAACCTGCGCGGCAGCGTGATCCTCGGCTACGTCGGCGTGGTCGGCCTCGGCATGGAGATGTCGTTCGCCTTCAAGTCGCTCGACTACGGACTGGGGCTCGGCTACGCGCTCGTCATCTTCGTGCTCTGCGTCGTCATGGAGATCGTCTCCAGCTCGGTGCGCGCCGCCATGCTCGGCGTCGCGCCCACCGGTCGCGGCCTCGGGGACCGCGTCGTGCGACGCGCCACGAGGAGGCGCACGCCCGGGGCGTCCGCCGCGGTCGTCCCCGACGCCGCTGCGCCGGTCTCGGTCGACAGCATGCTGCGCCGCCCCTGGGACCGCACCCGCGTCCGGAACACGTCGTGGGGCGCGATCGCGGTGGCGGTCGTCGTCGCGAGCGTGCTCGTCTGCGACGTCGCCTGGTCCGACCTCGTCACCGTGTGGGGCGGCGTGCCCGCCGTCGCCGTCCAGTTCTGGCCGCCCTCCTTCGGCAGCTACGAGACGTCGACCATGGTCGCCGCGATGGGCGAGACGATCGCCATCGCGCTCGCCGCGACGCTGCTCACCCTGGTCGCCTCCGTCGTGATCGGTTCGCTCGCCGCCCGCAACGTCGCGCCGAGCCGGGGGATGCGCAGCGGCATGCGCCTGCTGCTCGTCGGGATCCGAGGCGTCCCCGAGGTGATCCTCGCCATCGTGCTGATCGTCGTCACCGGCCTCGGCACGCAGGCGGGCACCCTCGCCCTCGCGCTCGGCGGCGTCGGCCTGCTCGGCAAGCTGATCGCGGACTCGTTCGAGGAGGTGTCGGCCGGCCCCGAGCGCGCGCTCGCCGCCACCGGCGCCACCCGCCTGCAGGTCTACGCCGGCGCGACCCTGCCGCAGGGCACCCGTGCGCTCGTGGGCCACACCTTCTACATGCTCGACACGAACATCCGTGCGGCGACGCTGCTCGGCATCGTCGGGGCCGGGGGAGTCGGCTACTACCTGCTCAACGCCAGCCAGGGGTCGAACTACGGCGCCGTGACCGCGATCGTGCTGATGATCCTCGTCACCGTGCTCGCCGTCGAGGGGCTCGCGATGTGGATGCGGAAGGTGCTGCGATGAGCGCCCGGCACGACCTGCACGCCGCGCCTGGGGTACCCGCCGCGCACGCGGCGCCTGCCCACGACGTCGTCGTCGTCGGCTCGGGCATCGTCGGCCTGGGGGCGGCGCTCGCCGCCGTCGACCGCGGCCTGTCGGTGCTGGTGGTCGACCGCTCGGTCGTGATCGGCGGCTCGACGATCCGCAACTTCGGCCACCTCTGCCTGACCCCGCAGAGCGGCGAGGCCCGCCGGCACGCGCTCACGGCCCGCGGGCTGTGGCTGCGGCTCGCCCGCGACGCCGGGTTCTGGGCCTCCGAGCGCGGCACGCTCGTCGCCGCCCGGCACGCCGACGAGCTCGCGCTGCTCGACGAGCTCGCCGCCGCGCGCACCGAGCGCGTGCTCGGCGACCGGCCCGAGATCGAGCCGCTCGACGAGCGCGAGCTCCGGGCGCTCGCGCCCGTCTCGCCGGGCGTCACGCTCGGCGGCGCGCTGCTGCCGTACGACCTGCAGGTCGATCCGAGGGAGGCGGCGGACGCGATCCGCAGGCACCTCGAGTCGCGAGGGGTGCGCTTCCTGACCCGCACCTCCGTCGGGTCGGTCCGCAGCGGGCGCGTCGAGACGAGCCGCGGACCCATCGACGCCGGCACCGTGGTCGTCGCGACGAACCACGACCTCGACCAGCTGCTGCCCGACCTCGCCGAGCGCGCCGAGCTGCAGCGCTGCGGACTCGACATGCTCCGCGTGCGGGCCGACCTCGCGCGGCCGCTCGTCGCGCCGCTGCTGACCGGGTGGTCGCTGATCCGCTACAGCGCGTTCGCCGGCACGGCCGCGGCCGACCAGGTGCGGGCGAGGCTGCACGCCGACCGGCCCGACCTCGCCGCGCTCGACCTCAACCAGATGTACACGCAGCTGCCCGACGGCTCGGTCGTCGTCGGCGACAGCCACCAGAAGGGCGCGGCGATCTCGCCGTTCCAGGACGAGCGCGCCTCCGTGGCGTTCCTCGACGAGTTCCGGGCGCTGTTCGGCGCCGAGCCCGTCGTCACCGAGCGCTGGCAGGGCGTCTACGCCTCGGGCCGCGACGAGTTCGTCGTCGACGAGGTCGAGCCGGGCGTGCTCGTGACCGTCGTCGCCACGGGGATCGGCATGACCACCGGCCTCGGGCTCGCCGAGCACATCGTCGGCAACCACCTCGACGGCGGGCGCGACGCGGCGCTCTCGCCCATCGCCTCGCCTGCCGCCTCGTCCGCCCTCCCGTCCGCCGCTTCGTCCTCCGGCGACTCCGCACCTCTCCCCTCCGTCCTGACAGGAAGCCGCTCATGAGCACGACCACCACCTCCTCTCGTCCCGCTGCGCCCGCCGTCGAGCTCGTCGAGCTCGTCGTGCTCGACATGGCCGGCACGACCGTCGTCGACGACGGCATCGTCGAGCAGGCCTTCGTCCGCACCGCCGACCGGGTCGACCTCGGCCCGTCGCTGACCCGCGAGGAGGCGCTGAAGCACGTCCGCGACACGATGGGGCAGTCGAAGATCGACGTGTTCCGGCACCTGGCCGGCGGCGACGAGCAGGTCGCGCAGCGCGCCGCCGAGCAGTTCGAGGTCGCCTACGGAGAGCTCGTCGACGAGCTCGGCGTCGACCCGATCGAGGGGGCGGGCGACCTGATCGACGCGCTGCGTGCCTGCGGTGTCGCCGTCGTCCTCACGACCGGCTTCGCCCCCGCCACGCGCGACCGCCTGCTCGACGCCCTCGGCTGGCAGGTCGACGCGGCGCTGTCGCCCGTCGACGCGGGTCGTGGGCGCCCCGCGCCCGACCTCGTGCTCACGGCGCTGCTCCGCACGCGCGCGTCGTCGGTCGCCTCGGTCGTCGTCGTCGGCGACACGGCGAGCGATGTGCTCTCGGGTCGTGCCGCGGGCGCCGGCCTCGTCGTCGGCGTCACGACGGGTGCGCACACGCGCGAGCAGCTGCTCGTGGCGGGCGCCGACGTCGTGCTCGACAGCGTGCGCGAGCTGGCGGGGCTGCCGCAGCTCGCGGGCCTGCTCACGACCGCGACGGCGACGGCGACCGCGAGCCCGGTCCTGGTCTCGTGACGACCGCCTCCTCGCGCTCGGCACGCACGACGCGCCCGCCGCGCTCGGTGGCCCTGGCCGGCGAGGAGGCGCGGGCCGCGTCGACGGGAGCGCCGTCCGGACGCGTCGACCTGCGTCTCGACCCGGCGCCCACGGCGATGGTCTGGACGCAGCCCGGTCGCCCGCACGACGCGGTCGCGGTGCCGAGCGTGCACCTGGCCCCGGGGGACCTGCTCGTCGAGGTGGAGCTGGCCACGATCTGCGGCTCCGACGTGCACACGACCCGCGGCGACCGCGGGGCCCCGGCGCCGCTCGTGCTCGGCCACGAGCAGGTCGGCCGGGTCGTCGCGGTCGGCGCGGGGGCGGTGGCCGTCGACGGGACGCCCCTCGTGCCCGGGCAGCGGGTCGTCTGGTCGCTCACCGTCAGCTGCGGGCGCTGCTCGACCTGCGGGCGGGGCCTGCCCCAGAAGTGCGAGTCGGTGCTCAAGTACGGGCACGAACGGCTCATCACGGGCTGGGAGCTCAGCGGCGGCTTCGCCACGCACGTCCACGTCCGCGCCGGCACCGCAGTCGTCCCCGTCGCCGACGACCTCGACGCCGCGCTGCTCGCCCCCGTCTCGTGCGGCACGGCGACCGCGCGGGCCGCCCTCGACTCGGCGGCGCAGGTCGTCGACCTCGCCGGGGCCGTCGTGCTCGTGCTCGGAGCGGGGCTCATCGGGCTCACGGCCGCCGCGATGGCGACGGACGCCGGGGCACGCGTCGTCGTCGTCGACCCCGATGCGTCTCGTCGTGCGCTCGCCGTCCGCTTCGGGGCCGTCGCCACGGCGTCGCCCACCGTCGCGCCCGGATCGGACGACAGCGTCGAGCACGCGCTCCGCACCGCAGGAGGCGCCCCCCTCGTGGCCGTGGAGGCGTCCGGATCGCCGCACGCCGTCGCTTCCGCGCTCGCCCTGCTCGGGACAGGAGGGGTCGCCGTGCTCGTCGGCAGCGTGTTCCCCGCGCCGGCCGTGCCGCTCGACGCCGAGAGCGTGGTGCGGCGGCTCGTGACGATCCGGGGCGTGCACAACTACGCGCCGCGGCACTTGGTCGCGGCGGCCCGCTTCGTCGAGGAGCGGCACGCGGCCTGGCCGCTCGCCGAGCTCGTGGGCGAGACCGTGGCGCTGGCCGACCTCGACGCCGGCATCACGGCTGCCGCGGCGGGCGGCTCGGTGCGGGTGGGCGTTCGCCCGGCCTGACCGGGCTCTCCCGCGCGGTCGCGCCGCCGCCTCCTCGTGTTCATCGAGGGCGGGTCTTCCGGGCCGAGGGCGGGTCCGCAGCGACCCGCCCTCGAGCCAGAAGACCCGCCCTCGGCAGGTGCGCAGCCTAGAGGAGGCGGCGCACGCCTCCTCGGGTCACGCGCCGGTCGAGCAGGTGCTCAGGCGCCGATCGCGCGGATGAAGTGGCCGCCCTCGCGGGCCCGGCCCGACGCCGCGACCGTGAAGCGGACGATGTCGCTGCGGTAGCGGTCGTCGGAGGCCTCGAAGGTGCGGCCGTCGCGGCCTCGGGTCACGCGGTGCAGCCGCAGGATCGGCGTCCCGAGGTCGACGCCCAGCAGCTCGGCGTCGAGCTCGTCGGCCGCCACCGCGTCGATCTCGTGGTCGATGTCGTCGTAGCCGAACCCCCGCGAGTCGAGGTACTCGGTGATCGAGACCGTGTCGAGGTCGACGTCGAAGAGCACCCGGCCGACCTCCTCGATGAAGGTGAGGCGCTCGAGCATGGTGGGGCGCCCGTCGACGAACCGCAGGCGCACGACGTCGACGACGAGGTCTCCGGGCTCGATGCCCAGCGCCCTCGCCTTCTCGTCGTCCGCTCGCCGCAGCGACACCTCCTGGGTGCGGGCGCCCGGCTCGCCGCCCACGTCGCGCACCCACTTCGTGAACGGGATCGACACGTCGACGGGGTGGTGCGCCTTGCGGGCGACGACGCGGGCGGGCCGGCCGCGCCGGGTCTCGACGAGGCCCTCGCTGCGCAGTGCCGCGAGGGCGTTGCGGATGGGACCGCGGGAGGTGCGCCACTGCTCCGCGAGCTCGCCCTCGCTGGGCACGTCGTCGCCGACCGCGAGGTCGCCGCTGAGGATGCGGCGACGCAGGTCGTCGGCGATCTGGTCGTACAGGGAGCTGGCCACGCTCGGAGCCTACCGATCGCGCCCGTCGTGCCCCGGCCCGCTCGGCCCTCGGATGCTCGCCCTCCGCGGCGCGGGCGCGCCGCCGCCGCCTCACCCGCGCGGCGAGAGCTCGCCGTCGGGCCCGATCAGCGGCGCCGTCGTCGGCAGGTCGCGCTCGCCGAACTCGCGCACGAGGGCGGCTGCCTTCCCCGCGGGGTCGGGCACGGGCCGGCCGTCCGCGAAGTCGAACCGTGCCGACCTCAGCTGCCCCCGCACGAACGACCCGTCCGCGTCGAGCACGACGTCCAGGTACACGCCGTGCCGCGTCGCCTCCTCTGCCCCGAAGACGCCCCCGCCGCCGAAGTTCCCGAGGCTGTAGGCGATGAGCTTCCCGTCGCGGAACTCGGCCCCCCGCAGCGAGTGCGGCCCGTGCCCGACCACGAGGTCCGCGCCGGCGTCGACGGCGGCGTGCGCGAAGGCCACGGGGTCGCCGCGGTCCTCGCCGAACATCTGCTCGGGGCCGGGACGGACGACGTTCGCGTCCGGCCCCTCGGCGCCCATGTGGGCGTGGACCACCACGACGTCGGCGGCCCTCTGCGCCGCGGACACGAGCTTCCGCACGTGCCTGAGGTCGGTGACCCGGTTCGTGCCCGCGTAGGGGGCGAAGCCGACGACGGCGACGACCGTGCTGCCGATCCGGGTGCAGACGATCTCGTCGCGCTCGCCGACGGCGGCGATGCCCTGGCCGGCCAGGGCCTCCCTCGTCTCGCGGTACCCGACCGGGCCGAAGTCGCCGGTGTGGTTGTTCGCCATGTTCATCAGGTCGAAGCCGGCGAGGTGCGCCGCCGTCCCCGGGTCGCTGCGGAACGCCAGGCAGTCGCTGCCGGCGGCGCACTTGTCGAACCCGGTGTCGTCGGCGACGACCTGCTCGAGGTTGCCCGTGACGAGGTCCTCGGTGAACCAGGGGCGCACCTCGTCGAAATGGCTCGCGCCTCCGTCGGCCGGCACGCGGTGCCCGACGTCGTGCATCAGGACGTCGCCGACGACACCGATGCTGACCTGCCCGTCGACGGCGGCCGGCCGCGCGGGCAGGTCGACCGTGCAGCCGGCGAGCTGCTGGGCACGGATGCCGGCGACACCGCCGAGCACGAGCAGCAGCACGGCCGCGCCGGCGCGCCAGGGCGCCCGGCCCGACCGTCGCGGCGTCCGATCCGAGCGACCCGCTGGCGGGTGCGGCCGGTCGACCTCGACCGCCCGGGACGTGCGCCGCCCCGGCAGGTCCCAGAGCCAGCCCAGACCGTCGCGGGCCGCGAGCCGGCCGATCACGAGGCAGATCCCGACGAGCGCCGCCGTCAGCGCCACGGGCAGCGCGGTGGCGGCGACCAGCTTCGCGCCCACCCGCGCCCCCGAGAGCGGCTCGGCGAGCAGGTGGTCGGCGAGGGCGAGGAGGGGCATGTGCAGCAGGTAGATCGGCAGGCTCCGCCGTCCGAGCCGCACCAGCACGGGGCCGACGCCCCGGAGCCGCGCCAGCCACGGCGACGCCGCGAGGACCGCGCTCGACCCCAGCAGCGACAGGGCCAGCCAGGCACCCGGCACCGTCGCGGAGCCGGTGACGCGCACGGCCGCGAACGCCGCGGCGTACACGGCCACCAGCCCGAGGACGACCCGGAGGCGCGCGCCGGGCACGACCCGGCGGAGCCACGGCGCGAGGGAGGCGCCGAGCACGAAGAAGACGAGGTCGCCGAGCAGCTGCCCCCGGTTCGACACCACCTCGACGAGCCCGGACGAGACGACGACGGACAGCGCGGCGGCGGCCGCGACGACGACGACCGGCGGAACCCGGCGCAGCGCCTTCGCCACGACGAAGTAGAGCACGAGGGCGTGGAGGTACCAGGTGCTCATCGGGCTGATCGTGACGGCCTCGACGAACTCGGCCACGCTGCGGGGCACGAAGGTCGGGAACTCGGGGAACGCCCAGAGGGCGGCCGTGTGGATCAGCGACCACAGCAGGTACAGCCAGGCGAAGCGCATCACCCGCGGCCGGAGGACCGCCGACCACGGCCGGGCCAGCGCACCCGCGGCGAAGACGCCCGAGACCAGCACGAACGCCGGCATGAGGAACGGCCAGACGGCGTCGACGGCGAGGCCCCAGGCGCCGGGCACCGGCAGGCCGAGCTGCCAGTCGACCTGCAACGTGCTCTTCAGGACGACGTGCCAGAGCACCACCAACACGATGAGCAGCCCCTTGAGCGCGTCGGCCCAGCCCTCGCGCGACGCGGGCGACGAGGCCGACGCCGGGGCGCTCGCGGCCGCGACGCTCACGCGCGACCGCCGGCCAGCGCGGCGTCGACGAGCGCCCCGACGAGCTCGACGTAGCCGAGGCCGACGGCCTCGAACATCCGGGGGACCTGCGACCGCTCCGTGAACCCCGGCGACGTGTTCACCTCGTTGAGCACGACGCCGGCGTCCGTGACGAAGAAGTCGAAGCGGGCGACGCCGTCGCAGCCGAGCGCGTCGTAGAGCAGGCGGGCCGCCCGCTCGACCGCGGTGTGCTCGGAGAGCGTGAGGCGGGCCGGCAGCGTGAACTCCGCGCTCCCGTCGTACTTGCTGTCGCGGTCGAAGACCCCGCGCGGGTCGACGCCGATCTCGAGGGTCGACCCAGCGCGCAGCACGCCTCCCGCGTCGCGGAACAGGGCGATGTCGACCTCGCTGCCCTCGACGAACGACTCGACGAGCACCAGCTCGCCGGCGGTCCGGGCGTGGGCCACCGCAGCGGGCAGCTCGGCGAGGTCGGCGACGACCGACACCCCGTCGCTCGACCCGGCTGACGTCGGCTTGACCACGAGGGGCGGCGCGAGCGTGATGCCGTGCGGCCCGTGGCCGCCGCCGCGGCAGACGCCGTCGCCGGCCCGCACGAGCACGCCCGGTGCGGTGGCCACGCCGACCGCCTCGGCGACGAGCTTCGTGGCCCACTTGTCGGCGGCGAGGGCGCCTGCCCGCACCGGCGAGCCGACGAAGGGCACCCCGGTCATCACGAGCAGCCCCGCCACGGCGCCGTCCTCGCCGTCGACGCCGTGCAGCACCGGGAAGGCGACGGCGCAGTCCGTCAGCACGGCCACGGCCTGCGCGGGCGTGAGGGCGCCCTCGCCCTCGAGGTGCCAGCCGCCCTCGCGGTCGACGGTGAGCGCGACGGCATCGGCGCCGAGCTCGCGCACCGCCCGCGTGACCGCCGCCGCCGAGGCGAGCGACACCTCGTGCTCGCCGTTCGCCCCGCCTCCGATCACGGCCACGCGCCGGCTCTCCCGGTCGGTCGTCACGGCGTTCTGTCCTGTCATGCGAGGGTTCCTGCTTCGTCGGAGGGGAGGGGGATCGAGGAGGCGCGGGGCGCGGAGGAAGGGCGGGGCGCGGAGGAGGCGCCGGGCGCGGAGGCAGCGGTCGTGCGGTGCACCCGCGCGACACGGCTGCCGATCCGCGTGACGATCTCGTGCGGCACGGTGTCGGCCCAGCGGGCCCAGTCGGCCACCGTGGGCTCGCCGTCCTCTCCCGGGCCGAACAGGACGGCGGACTCGCCCGGCCGAACGAGGTCGTCCCCCGTGTCGACGACGACCATGTCCATCGAGAAGAGGCCGACCACGCGTCGTCGGCGGCCGTGGACCAGGACCTCGGCGCGGTGCGAGGCCGCCCGGGGCAGGCCGTCGCCGTAGCCGATCGGGAGCAGGGCGAGGTTCGTGCGTCGCGGCAGCACGTGCGCCAGGCCGTACCCGACGCCGGTCCCCGCCTCGGCCTCGCGGGACGACACCACGTGCGACGTGAGCGTCAGGGCCGGACGTAGGGCCGAGGAGGTGCCCGACGGGTCGATCCCGAAGAGCCCCGCCCCGATCCGGTGCAGGTCGAAGCCGGCTCCCGCACCCGTCACGGTGGCCGCCGTCGCCGCGAGGTGGGCGACCGCGGGGGCCAGCCCGCGCCTCCTCGCCGTCCGCAGAGCCGCATCGAAGACGAAGCGCTCCCGCTCGTTCTGCTCGTCGCCCGGGCGGTCGGCGCACGACATGTGCCCCATCACCCCGACGACGCGCACCTGGCCGGTCGCGCGCAGCTCCCGGGCGAGGTCGCACAGGGCGCGCCACGCTGTCGGGGGGCAGCCGTCCCGCGCCATGCCGACGTCGACGTGCAGGTGCAGGCGGGCCGGCCGCCCGGCGGAGCGGGCCGCGCGGGCGACCGTGTGCAGCAGCTCGGGCCCGGGGACGGCCAGGTCGACGTCGGCGCGGATCGCGGCCTCGAAGTCGGCGTCCGGCGGATTGAGCCAGCTGAGGACGGGCACGCGCACGCCCTCGGCGCGCAGGGCCAGCGCCTCCTCG
This sequence comes from Frigoribacterium sp. PhB116, assembly GCF_004364285.1. GTDB lineage: Bacteria > Actinomycetota > Actinomycetes > Actinomycetales > Microbacteriaceae > Frigoribacterium. The sequence continues at coordinate 186,176 of NZ_SOBE01000005.1, forward strand.
ACCGACGTCACGCCGACGGACCGCGCGCCGCTCTCGACCACCGACGCCGCCACCGAGCCGTGGCCGAAGCCGTCGGCCTTGAGCACGGCCATCAGCCGGCCGCCGGTCAGCGCGGCGAAGTGCGCCGTGTTGGCCCGGACGGCGTCGTCGTGCACGCGCAGGGAGGAGGGCACGCGCAGGGCGGACGCCGCGCTCACGCGCGCATCCTCGGGTCCTCGGTCGGGTCGCGGTACATCGGCGGGCAGCCGTTCCGCGAGGCGCCGTCCCGCAGCTCGTAGTGCCAAGTCTCGTTCTCGTAGACCTGGCAGAGGTCGTAGGAGGCGCCGTTCCGGGAGAACCAGTCGGTCGCGTCCCACGAGCCGATGTCGACGGCGTCGCCGCTCACGTGCGCGGAGGTGGCCGGCGTGGCCACCCAGCGCGCCGCCTCCCGGGCCGACCCGTACTGCGCGACCGCGTCCCGCAGCAGCTGTTCCTGGTGGGCCGCGGAGCGCCAGCCGCTGTTGACGACGACGTCCACGCCGTCGGAGGAGGCGTCGGTCGCGGCGCGCTGCAGGGCGTCGAGGAGGCGCGGGTCGAGCCCCGCGAGCCCCGGCACGTCGACGTCGAAGGCCGAGGTGCCGTCGGGGACGACCCCGCCCGCCACCCCGGTCGCGTCCTGGTCGCGGGACGGATCGCCGTCGCCGGCGAGGACCGCGCCGTCGACCGGCCCGGCGGCGCCGCTGTCGCCCGCACGGCCGCCGATGCTGCCGCCGCCGACCGGGGTGCCACCGGAGAACGCGACGCCCGCCCAGGCGGCGGCCACGAGCGCGGCCACGAGGAGCACGGCAGCGGCCACCATCAGCGTGAGGTCGCGGGCGCCGAGCCGCCGACGGCCGGGAGCGGATGCGTCGGCGGGAGCAGGTGCCTCGGCGGGAGCCGCGAGGGGCGCACGGGGCGCCGGGATCGGGAGCGGGGCGGTGTCGGACATGGTCCCAGTGCACGGCAGGGGCCGTTGCCGTGACGTTGAGCATTTCTGATACGCGGCGGATACCTCCCGGCTCGTACCATCGAGCGCATGCGCGTGTTGATCCTCGAGGACGAGCCCCTGATGGCCCAGGCGATCCACGACGGCCTGCGGCTGGAGGCGATCGCCTCCGACGTGGCCGGCGACGGCGACACGGCACTCGAGCTGCTCGACCTCAACAGCTACGACGTCGCCGTGCTCGACCGCGACGTGCCCGGCCCCTCGGGCGACGAGGTCGCGGAGCGCATCGTCGCCTCGGGCAGCGGCGTCCGCGTGCTCATGCTCACGGCGGCGGACCGCCTCGACGACAAGTCGGCCGGCTTCGAGGCCGGCGCCGACGACTACCTCACGAAGCCGTTCGACCTGCGCGAGCTCGTGCTCCGGCTGAGGGCGCTCGACCGGAGGCGCACCCACCACCGCCCGCCGGTCACCGAGCTCGCCGGGCTGCGGATCGACCCGTTCCGTCGCGAGGTGCACCGCGACGGGCGACACGTCGCCCTCACCCGCAAGCAGTTCGCCGTGCTCGAGGTGCTCGTCGGGGCGGGCGGCGGGGTGGTCAGCGCCGAGCAGCTGCTCGAGCGGGCCTGGGACGAGAACGCGGACCCCTTCACGAACGCCGTCCGGATCACGATGTCGGCCCTGCGCAAGCGCCTGGGCGAGCCGTGGGTGATCGCGACGGTGCCGGGCGTCGGGTACCGGATCGACACCGGGTCCGCTCCGGCCGGTGACCGTGCGGAGGCCCCCGACCGTGCCTAGGCCCCCCGTGGCGCCGAGGCCCCGCGGCGTCAGCGTCCGCGTGCGCCTCGCGCTCAGCTACGCGGGCGTCGTGGTCGTCACGGGCCTGCTCCTGCTCGCGGTCGTCTGGCTGTTCCTGCTGCGCTACGTGCCCCGGCGAGTCGACTCCACGGGCAGTTTCGTGCCCGGGCGCGGCGACCTCGTCGACGCGTTCCTGCCCCGCGCCGGCCTCGCCCTCGCGGTCCTCCTCGTGCTCGGCCTGGTCGGCGGCTGGCTGCTCGCGGGTCAGGTACTGGCCCCGCTCGAGCGGCTGGCCGAGGCCGCCCGCCGTGTCGAGGCCGGGTCCCTCTCGCACCGCGTCGACCTCCCCGGTCGCTCCGACGAGTTCCGCGACCTGGCCGACGCCTTCGACGCGATGCTCGAGACGGTGGAGGCGCAGGTCGAGACCCAGCAGCGGTTCGCGGCCAACGCCTCCCACGAGCTGAGGACGCCGCTCGCCGTGACCCGGGCGCTGCTCGACGTCGCGCGGGAGGACCCGTCCCGTGATGCCGCCCTGCTCGTCGAGCGCCTCAGCGCGGTCAACACGCGGGCCGTCGACCTGACCGAGGCCCTGCTGCTGCTGAGCCGGGCCGACCAGCTCCCCGCCGTGCGCGAGGTCGTCGACCTCTCCCTGCTGGCCGAGGAGGCGGTCGAGACGCTGCTGCCGCTGGCCGAGCCGAGGGGGGTCGCCCTCGACGCCTCGGGCGAGGCCGCGTCGACCTCGGGCTCGCCGGCGCTGCTGCTGCAGGTGGTGACGAACCTCGTGCACAACGGGATCGTCCACAACGTCGACGGCTCCGGCGACCGCACCCGGCTCGGCGAGGGCCGCACGGGCGAGCCGGCCGTGGTGCACGTGCGGACCCGGGTCGACGGCGACCACGTCGAGCTCGTCGTGGACAACACCGGCGAGGAGGTGCCCCGCGACCTCGTGCCGACGCTCACGCGGCCGTTCCAGCGCGGGGCCGCCCGCCTGCACGACGGGGACGGCGGCACGGGCCTCGGCCTCGCGATCGTGGACGCGGTCGTGCGGGCGCACGGCGGACGGCTCGACCTCGCGCCCCGGCCCGGCGGCGGTCTCGTCGTCCGGGTGCAGCTCGCACGCGCCTTCGTCGCCGACAGCTCTTGACTGCCGTGTGATACGTCAGTATCGTCGGCGTGCGGCATCTCGTTAGGCGAGGCGTCTGCGCGAACACAGGCCACTGATCCGACGACGTCGAGAGACGCCCAGGGTCAGGACAGATCTCTCCGGCTCAAGGGGTGATCCGAAGTGGCTTCCCGTCGACCGTCGGTCGTCGGGATCACGTCGTGTAGTGCTGAAGCTCTCACATGGGGCTGCCGGCCGGCTCGTTCCGGTGCGCTGACGCGCGTCGTCGTCATGCGCCACGGTCGGCCCGTCGGGGCCCGGACAGGTGGAGGTGATGCTGCATGGGCAGTGGTCATAGCGCGTTCCTCCTGCCCGCCCCGGGCGCGCCTGACGGTCAGCTGCACACGCAGTCGGCCGGGCACGGTCGCCCGGCGGCGCGGCGCGCCTCCGGCGCCCCCGTCCCGCACGACCGAAAGGCACCACCATGTCCGTCCCCACCGCTCCCGCCTGCGCCCGCTGCGCCTCCTCGGCCACTGTCGCCGCGACCCTCTCGACCCCCGGCACGGTCCGTCGCGACCTCGACGCGAAGCTGTCCCCGCTGCGCTCGTTGTTCCTCAACAGGGCCCTGTGGCTCGTCCTGCTCACCCTCTTCGGGATCGTGACGAGCACGCTCGTCGCCGCCCAGGAGGAGATCCTGACGTCCGCCCTCGTCCTCGCCGCGTTCCTCGCACCGATCATCGACATGGGCGGCAACACGGGCAGTCAGGCCGCCACGCTCGTGATCCGGTCCATGGCCGTCGACACCGTCAGGGCGACGTGGCGCGACGTCTGGGCCATCGTCCGCCGCGAGCTGCTCGTCGCCGCCTGCCTCGGCGCCACGGTCGCCGTCCTCGAGGTGGTCCTCGCGTACTTCGTCAAGAGCGTCAGCCTCGACATCATGGTCATCGTCGGGGCCACCATGCTGATCGTGACCGTGGTCGGCGGGCTCCTCGGCGCCGTGCTGCCCTTCGCGGCACGCGCCCTGCGGATCGACCCGGCGACGCTCTCGGCGCCCTTGATCACGTCGATCATGGACCTCGTCGGGGTGACGATCTACTTCTCGATCGCTGCCGTCGTCCTCAGCGACCAGCTGGTGTGAGGCGGGCCGAGACGAGCGGCGACTGACGCTCAGAACTCGACGTCCACGCGCAGTCCACCCGCGCGCCTCGGCACGAGCTCGAGTCGGGCCCCGTGCCGGTCGGCGACGGCCTGCACGATCGCCAGGCCGAGCCCGTGCCCCCCGGCGCCGTGCACGCGGCGGGCGCCTCGGTGGAACGCCTCGGTCAGGCGGGCGACCTCGTCGGGCTCGAGGACGTCACCGTCGTTGGCGACGCTCAGGAGGCGGCCCCGGAGCACGACCTCGACCCGGCCGCCGGGGCGCCCGTGCCGCAGCGCGTTGTCGACGAGGTTCGTCACGAGGGCGGCGAGCAGGGCGGGGTCTCCCTCGACGACGGCCGGCTCGAGGTCGTCGACCAGCGTCGTGCCGGCCGCGGCGGCCGTCGGCTCGGCCCGGGTGAGCGCGTCGACGACGAGCTCGCGCAGGTCGACGGGGCGGTCGTCGCCCTGGCCGGCGGTCGCGTCCGCCAGGGTGAGCAGCGCCTCCACCGTCCTCAGGCTGCGGGTGTTGGTCTCGCGCAGCCGCGTGCCGAGACGTTCGAGGTCGACGCTCTGCGGCTCGGCGAGGGCGACGTCGAGCATCGCCTGGGTCGTCGCCAGCGGGGTCCGGAGCTCGTGGGAGGCGTTCGCGGCGAAGCGCTGCTGCGCCCGGTACGAGCCGTCGAGGCGCTCGAGCATGTCGTCGAACGCGTTCGCGAGGCGGTGGAACTCGTCGTGGGGACCGGCCAGCGCGAGGCGGTCGTGGTCGAGCGTCGGGCGCCTGCTCGTCTGGCCGAGCTCGGCCTCGCGTGCCGCGTCGGCGAGGTGGTCGAGGGGCCGCAGGAGGCGCCCGGCGAGCACCCAGCTCAGCCAGGCGCCCAGCGCGAGCGCGACGACGAAGACCACGAGGCAGGTCGTGAGCAACACGCGGAGCAGGTCGCCCTCGCCGTTGATGGTCAGCGAGTCGGAGATCAGCGTGTCGGTCAGGCCGGTCGCGTCGGGGGCGACGGGGACGCGCTCGGAGGTCGGGGCCGGCGTCGGGGCCGTGACCTCGCTGGGGCGCATGTCGACCGCGGGGCCGACGACGGCGGTGATGGCGTAGCGGGGGAGGTACCGCATGACCACGACGACGCTCGTCACGATCGCGGCGCCGACCACGAAGAGCAGCCCCGTGAAGGTCAGGGTCAGCCTCGCCCGCGCGCTCAGTCGGCGTCGCTGCCAGTAGGTGCCGGTGCCGGGGCGCCTCACCGGGAGAGTCCCGTGCGGCCGACGTCCGAGGCGTCCCCACGAGTGCGGGCGGCCGCGTCGGTGCCCGTGCCCGTGCCCGTGCCCGCGTGCGTGTCCGTGTCCGTGTCGGGCAGCAGCCGGTAGCCGACGCCGGGCACGGTGTGGATCATCCACGGCTCGCCCAGCCGCTGGCGGAGGTTCGAGATGGTGACGCGGACCGAGTTCGTGAACGGGTCGGCGTTCTCGTCCCAGGCCTTCTCGAGCAGGTGCTCGGCGCTGACGACCCCGCCCTCGGCTGCCAGCAGCACGCCGAGCACCGCGAACTCCTTGCGGGTCAGCCGCACGTGGCGTCCGGAGCGCTCGACCTCGTGCCGGAACGGGTCCCAGCGCAGCGACCCGCAGCGGAGCACCGGAGGCGCCGCCCGGCGAGGGCGGCGCGCCAGCGACCGCAGGCGGGCGACCAGCTCGGGGAACTCCACCGGCTTCGTGAGGTAGTCGTCCGCCCCGAGCTCGAGACCGCCGACGCGGTCGCGCAGGGCGCCGGCGGCGGTCAGCATCAGCACGGCGGGCCCGTCGGGCGTCGCGGCGATCGCGGCGCAGACGTCGTCGCCGTGGACGCCCGGGAGGTCGCGGTCGAGCACGACGGCGTCGTAGTCCACCACGGCCAGGCGCTCGAGGGCGGCCTCGCCGTCGGGCGCGACGTCGACCGACATCGACGCGCGCTCGAGCGTGGTCTGCACGGCCTCGGCCAGCCAGGGCTCGTCCTCGACGACCAGTACGCGCACGGAGTTCCTCTCGATCGGGCGACGGGAGCGGATGCGCTTCCGGAGGAAGTGTCACATGTGACCTGTCACGTCAGCATAAAGCGGGCTGTTTACGACCTCGCAACGCGCTGGACGGTGGGATCGTCGTCGTCCCTCTCCGAGCGGACCGGGAGCGGCCGCGTGGTCGCCCCGCACCTCCTCCAGCGAAGGAACAGACCATGACCACCACCTCCCGCACCTCCCGTGCGCTGTTCGCCCTGGCCGCCGTGCCCCTCCTCGTCGTCGCCCTCGCCGCCTGCACCTCGGGCGACGGCGACGCGACGCCGGACGTGAAGAGCGACTCGCAGGTCTCCTCCGACGCGCAGAAGTGGGACGTCGCGAACGCGTCGTGCCTGCGCAGCGAGGGCATCGACATGCCGGACCCCTCCGCCGACGGCATGAAGCAGGGCATCCCCATGACCGGCGACATGGACGCCATGACCGCGTCCATCGACAAGTGCGAGAAGAAGGTCACGGACGAGCTCGGCCCGAGGCCCGTGACGGCCCAGGAGAAGAAGCTCCAGAAGGAGTTCGAGGAGCAGGCACGTGAGTCCGCGAAGTGCCTCCGCGAGAAGGGCTACGACGTCGCCGACCCGAGCGAGGGCGGCTCGGGCCTCGGCAACGGCGCGGAGGACGTCCCCGACGACGTCCTCGAGGCCTGCGGCGGGGCGGCGGGCAACGGCTCCGTGACGGTGCAGAAGTGACCTCGGTCGAGAACGACGCCGGCACCTCTCCGGGTCGCGGGCGCCGACGCCGCTGGGTGTGGCTGTCCGTCGCCGCCGTCGCGACCGCGGCCGTGGTCGTCACGGGAGTCGTGCTCGTCGGCCCGCCGGGCGGGGCCGCCGCCGACGCCGACGGCGAGTCCGGCGCGGGTGCGGCCGCCCCGACGGTCACGGCGGAGGTGACCCGGGGCGACCTCACCGGCGTCACGCAGAAGGCCGGCAAGCTCAGCCTCCTCGGCGGCCCGGCGGTCGTCGCCGGACTCGGCGGCACCGTCACGGAGCTGCCTGCCCCCGGGACGGAGCTCACGTCCCGCTCGGTGCTGTACCGGGTGGACGACACGCCCGTGCTCGCCGTCGAGGGGTCGCTGCCCCAGTGGCGCAGCATCGAGTCCGGGATGACCGACGGGCCCGACGTCGGGCAGCTCGAGCGCAGCCTCGTCGCGTGGGGCTTCCTCAAGGGCACGGCGAACGACCACTTCGACGCGCGGACCGAGGCGGCCGTGAAGGCGTGGCAGAAAGAGCTCGGGCTGCCCCGCACCGGCGCGCTCGAGAAGGGGCGCATCCAGTTCGTCACGGGCACCTTCACCGCGGGCGAGGCCGGGGTCGCCGTCGGCGACGAGGTCGGCGCGGGGGCCCCGCTCTACCCGACCTCCCGTAGGGACCGCGTCGTCACCGTCGACCTGCCCGTCGGCTCCCCCCTCGCCCGCCTCGACGGGGTGGTGACGATCGACCTGCCGACCGGAGGGTCCGCCGCCGGAAGAGTCACCGGAGTCGGAGCGCCTCGTGACGCCGACGGCAAGACCGTCGTCGCCGTCTCGGTGTCGTTCGACGACCCGGCCGCGGCCGGGGACCTGACGGCTGCCGCCGTCCAGGTCGGCTTCCGGTCGGAGGTCCGCGAGGGAGTCCTGTCCGTGCCGGTCACGGCGCTCGGCGCCGCCAGCGGCGGCGGGTTCGTCGTCGAGGTCGTCGGCGGGGCCTCGGGCTCACGCCTGGTGCCCGTCGAGGTCGGCCTGTTCGCGGGAGACCGGGTCGAGATCTCGGGCGACGTCTCCGAGGGCGACGAGGTCGTGGTGCCCGCATGAGCACATCGGCAGTGGCCCCGACGTCGCCAGCGGGCGCGCCCGACCCGGTCGTCGAGCTCCGCGACGTCGGACGCACCTACGGCCGGCCGCCGACCGTCGCGCTCGCCGACGTCTCCCTGACCGTGCAGCGCGGCGAGCTGCTCGCGGTCGTCGGCCCGTCCGGGTCGGGCAAGTCGACCCTGCTCAACGTGCTCGGCACCCTCGACCGGCCGACGACGGGGACCGTCCTGATCGACGGTGTCGACGTCGCGGCCCAGAGCGACCGCGCCCTCTCGGGGCTGCGGGCCCACCGCATCGGCTTCGTGTTCCAGCAGTTCCACCTCAGCGAGGGCGTCTCGGCGGTCGACAACGTCGCCGCGGGGCTCCTCTACTCGGGCGTGCCACAGCGGTCGCGACGCCAGCGGGCGGTGGCGGCCCTCGAGCGGGTCGGACTCGGGCACCGGCTCGACCACGAGCCGAACCAGCTGTCGGGCGGGGAACGCCAACGCGTCGCGATCGCCCGGGCCGTGGTGCACCGGCCGCCGCTGCTGCTGGCCGACGAGCCCACCGGCAACCTCGACAGCCGCGCCGGCGCCGGCATCGTCGAGCTGCTGCACGAGCTGCACCGGGAGGGGACGTCGATCATCGTCATCACCCACGACGTCGACCTCGCAGCCCGTCTTCCCCGACGCGTGACCATCCGGGACGGCCATGTGGTGGACGACAGCTCGTCGGCGGTCCGGCCGACGCCGGGTCCGGGCGGCCTGCCCACGCTCGCCCCGAGCAGAGGAGCCCTCTCATGACCGACCCGACCGCATCACGGCTGCTCCCGGCGGACGTCCTCCGCCTGGGAGCGTCCGGACTCCTCACCCGCCCCACCAGGGCCCTGCTCTCCGCCCTCGGGATCGCGATCGGCATCGCCGCGATGATCGCCGTCGTCGGCATCTCCACCTCGAGCCAGGCTCGGCTCGCAGCGCAGCTCGACACGCTCGGGACCAACCTGCTCGAGGCCAGCCAGGGGCAGGACCTCTTCGGGGAGAAGACGCCGTTGCCCCTGACCACGCTGGGGTCGGCAGCACGGGTCGACGGTGTCGAGTCGGTCGCGTCGACGGGGCTCGTCGCCGACACCGGCGTCTACCGCAGCGCCGCCGTTCCCGAGGGCGAGACCGGCGGGATCGCGGTGCGGACCGCCTCCTCGGGGCTGCTCGACGTGCTCGGCACGGACCTCGCGGCCGGCACCTGGTTCACGGACGGCACCGCGTCCCATCCCACCGTGGTGCTCGGATCGGCCGCTGCCGAGGCCCTCGGCGTCAGCAGGCCCGGCCAGCACGTGCTCGTCGGGAAGACCGAGCACCTCGTCATCGGGGTGCTCGAGCCCTCTCCGCTCGCGTCGGATGTCGACCGCTCCGCGCTGATCGGCGAGCGGGACGCCGAGGTGCTCACCGGCGCCGCCGTGCCGCCCTCGGCGGTGTACCTGAGGGTCGACGACGAGAGGGTCGACGAGGTGCGCGAGCTGATCGCGCCGACCATCCGCCCCGACGCGCCCTCCGAGGTCAGCGTGGCACGCCCCTCCGACGCCCTCGCCGCCAGGCAGGCGGCCGACCAGGCGTTCACCGGGCTGCTCGTGGGCCTGGGGTCGGTGGCCCTGCTCGTCGGCGGGATCGGCGTCGCGAACACGATGGTGATCTCGGTGCTCGAGCGGCGCCGCGAGATCGGGCTCCGTCGCGCGCTCGGGGCCACGAAGGCCCACGTGCGCGACCAGTTCCTCGCCGAGGCGCTGCTGCTGTCGCTGCTGGGCGGGGTCGGGGGGATCGTGCTCGGCCTGGCGGTCACCGCGGTGTTCGCGGCCTCGCGAGGGTGGCCGCTCGCCGTGCCGCCGGCCGTGCTCGGCGCCGGCCTCGGAGCGACCCTGCTGATCGGCGCGATCGCCGGGCTCTGGCCTGCGGTCCGCGCCGCGCGGACCCCGCCGACGGAGGCCCTGCAGTCGTGAGCCCGCGCCGTCGTCCCCGGCCTGTGACCTGCCTGCGCGTCCGGACGGCGACGAGCGTCGCGGAGTCTCCTGGTGGGGGTCCGTGCTGGACGGGCCGACGACGAGAGGACGACGACATGGGTCTCATGGACAGCGCGAAGGACGCGCTCAGCAGCGACAAGGGCGAGAAGGCCACCGACGCGGGGATCGACAAGGCCGAGCAGGCCGCCTCGCAGAAGACCGGCGGAAAGTACGACGACAAGATCGACAAGGCCGGCGACGCCGCCGACGGCAAGGTCGGCCACTGAGCCGACGCCCCAGACGAACGACCCGGTGCCCGGAACGGCGCCGGGTCGTTCGTCGTCAGGTCGTTCGGCGTCGTGTCGTTCGGCGTCGGGCCTGTCCGACGTCGGGCCGCCCGTGTCGCGGGCGACGCCTCACGTGCCCGCAGCCGCGAGCACGAGGCCGCCGGCCGCGGCGACGAGCACGACGGCCCACGGCGGGGTCCGCCATGCCGTCAGCAGCACGAAGCACACGAGCGCGAGGCAGAACGCCCCGGTCGACGTGATCGCCGTCGTCACCACCGGGTCCCAGAGCGCGGCCGCGAGCAGCCCGACGACCGCGGCCCCCGCGCCCCGCATGACGCCGCGCAGCCAGGCGCGGTCCCGCAGCGCCGCCCAGAACGGCAGCACCCCGACGAGGAGGAGCAGGCCCGGCGCGAAGACCGCCAGCGTCGCGAGCAGGGCGCCGACGGCACCTCCCGGGCCGAGCGTCGTCACGGCGCCGAGGTAGGTGGCGAGGGTGAAGAGCGGGCCGGGCACGGCCTGGGCCGCCGCGTACCCCGTGAGGAACGCCTCCTCGGTCACCCAGCCCGGGTCGACGAGGCCCGCCTGCAGCAGCGGCAGCACCACGTGGCCGCCCCCGAACACCAGGGCTCCCGACCGGTAGAAGACGTCGACGAGGGCGACCGCCTCCGAGCCGGTCGCGTGGGCGAGCAGCGGCAGGCCGCCGAGCAGCGCGCCGAAGACCGCGAGGCACGTGACGGCGGCCCTCCGAGGAACGGCGGCCGCCCACGCCGCGGGTGCCTCCGGCGGGGCGGCGTCCGTGCCGCCGGCCGGGTCGCTCGCGCCGCGGAGCAGCCACAGCCCCGCCAGCACCCCGACGGCGATCGCGGAGAGCTGCCCCGCCGAGCCCGGCAGCGCGAGCGCGAGCACGGCGGCGACCACGGCGACGGAGGCGCGGGTCCGGTCGGCAGCCAGCGAGCGGGCCATCCCCGCGACGGCGTGCGCGACGATCGCCACCGCGCCGATCGTGAGGCCCGACACGAGCGCGGCACCCACCGGACCCTCGAGGAACCCGACGCCCGAGGCGACCGCGAGCATGAGGAGGGCCGACGGGAGGGTGAAGGCTGCGAACGCGGCGAGGGCGCCGACCGGGCCGGCGCGCAGCAGGCCGAGGCCGAAGCCGACCTGGCTCGAGGCCGGACCGGGGAGGAACTGGCCCAGCACGACGAGGTCGCCGTAGTCGGCGTCGCCGAGCCAGCGCCTCCGCTCGACGAGCTCGGCCCGGAAGAAGCCGAGGTGCGCGACCGGGCCGCCGAACGACGTGACGCCGAGCACGGCGAAGGCGCGCAGCACCTCGGACGGCGTGCCGGGGCGCGGTGCCGCCCCCTGGGGGGCGTCGCCCGTCCGGTCCGTCCTGTCCACGGAGTCCATCGTGGCGGACCGGGAGGTGGCGGGCCGACGGGCGAGGTGGACCACCGGTGACGAACGGGTGACCACCGCGTGCCGGTGCCCTGGGACTTCCGTCACATCCGAGCCGTGGAAGACTCGACGACGTGCGCATCCTCCTCGTCCGACACGGCCAGAGCACCGCCAACGCCGCAGGTGCCGTCTCCAGCGCGGCCCCCGGCCCCGACCTCACCGACCTCGGTCGCGAACAGGCCGAGGCCCTCGCCGGGACGCTGGGCGACGACCGGATCGACGCCGTCTACGCGTCGACGCTGGTCAGGGCCCAGCAGACCGCCTCCCCCCTCGCCGCCCGCCTCGGGCTCGACGTCGTCGTCCGTGACGGACTGCACGAGATCGAGGCCGGCGACCTCGAGGACCGCACCGACGAGGAGGCGCTCCGGGGCTACGTCCTGCCGCTGATCGCCTGGGCAGGGGGAGACCTCACGGCCTCGGCCCCGGGCGCCCCGGACGGCCACGCGTTCTTCGAGCGGTTCGACGCCGCGATCGCGGACATCGTCGCGCTGCACCGCGACGACGACCACGCGACCGTGGTGGTCGTCGGCCACGGCGCCGCCACCCGCGTCTGGCTCGGCGGCCGCGCGCTCAACGTCGACCCCGAGTTCACGACCAGCACCGAGATGGAGAACACGGGCGTCATCGAGGTCACCGGTTCGCCCGAGGCCGGCTGGACGGTCGTGAGCTGGCAGGGTGCGCCCGTCGGCGTCGCCGCCCCGAACGACCCGACCGGCGAGGCGCTCGACGAGACGGTCGACGCGGACTGACGCCACCTCGGGCTACGGGCGCCGGTAGTCGTCGTCCGACACGTGCTCGAGCCACGTCGTGGTGGTCGACGGGTCGTCGGCCGACTCGATCATCGCCAGGTGCTCCATGTAGTCGTCCGGCGTGGCGCCGTGCCAGTGCTGCTCGCCGGGAGGCGTGTAGATCGTCTGGCCGGGCAGCGCCTCGACCACGGTGCCGTCCCGCGAGCCGAGCAGGGCGACGCCCTCGGTGACGTGCAGGGTCTGCCCCCTCGCGTGCGAGTGCCAGGCGGTGCGGGCGCCGGGCAGGAACCGCACCTTCACCACCGTCATCCGGTCGCCGTCCTGCTGCGGCGACGCGATCGCGTCGAGCCAGACGTCGCCGGTGAACTGCTCGGGCGGGTTCTTGACGGTGGGCGTCTTCGGGACGATCTGCACGGGTGCTCCTCGGTCGTGGGGGAGCGGCCGGCCGGGCGGCGGCCGCTCGCACCGCCGCGGGGCTGACCGCGAGGCGCACCTCGACGCTACGACGGCGTCCCGCCGCCCGGGGTGCCCTGCTGGTGCCCCTGTGGAGCCGGGGCCGACGCCCGGTGCCGGGGAGGGGTCACGCCGATGGCTGGCAGGACGGAAGGAGGCGCGGCGCCCGACGGGCACCGCGCCTCCTTCGTCCCAGGGCCGGGGGCCAGCGTCAGTCGGGCAGCGGCGCCGCGTAGACGCGGAAGTCGCCCTTCTCGGCGTGCATCGTCCACAGGGTGTCGGCGAGCACCTCCGGCTCGTGGGCAGGGTCGCCGCCGCCGATGCCGAGCGGGATGATCAGCTGTCCGACGTGGATGCCCTCGGGCGCCAGCGCGCCGTGCAGCAGCTCCGCGTACGCGCTCTCGCCCGCGAACGCGACGGCCGTGCCCGTGACGCCGTCGCGCGGTCGCACCGCGCTGGCGCCGTTGACGAAGAGGAGCGTGCCGCCGCCGATGCTGCGCATCCCCGGGATCACCTGGTGCGCCGCCGTCGCCGGGCCGTAGATCGAGAACTCGACCGGGCCGACGAGGTCGTCGGCGACGGTCTCGAGGACGGGGCGCATGAACTCCTTGGCGGGGAGGGGGCTGTACTGCAGCACCTCGATCGGCCCGAGGCGGGAGGCGGCCTGCTCGAGCGCGGAGACGAGCGAGGGGCGGTCGCGCACGTCGGCGACGAAGCCGGCGGCCGTGTGCCCCTCGGCGACGAGGGTCGCGGCGAGCTCGTCGACCCTGGCCTGGTCGCGGGCGATCAGCGCGATGCTGAGGCCCTCGCGGGCGAAGCGGCGGGCGACGGCCAGGCCGAGGCCCTGGCCGGCGCCGATGATGGCGAGTGTGGTCATGGCCCGACCCTACGGACGCCCGAGGAGGCGTGACGCACCCTGCCAGGGAACGCCCGGCGCACGAAGCACCCCGGAGTGGGGCGGGGCCCCCCCCCCCCCCGGGGGGCCGGGGCCCCCCCCGGGGGGGGGGGGGCGGGGGGGCGGGGCGGGGGGGGCGGGGGGGGGGGGGGGGGGGGGGGGGGGGCCG
>NZ_SOBE01000006.1 GCF_004364285.1 Frigoribacterium sp. PhB116
ACGCCGCCGCCCTGCTGAACCAGACCTTCAACACCGACGCCGTCCAGGACGAGATGCTCGTCGGCGTCGCGAAGATCACCGTCGCCACCGAGTAGTACTCGTACTGCTCACCGAGGAGGGCTCATCGAGCAGCCCGCCCGGGTGGCGTCCCCCGTCGGCACCCGCCGACGTTCCCGGTGAAGCCCCGTCCCGCACCCTGCGGGACGGGGCTTCCCGCGTTCCTCGGCCCGCACCTCCTCGGCACCGCGTCGTGCAGGAGGAGACAGGCCACACCTCCTGAACGGTGCACGACTCAGGACTCTCGCTCCCCCCGCTGCGCGACTCAGGACCGATCTTCCTGAACGAGGAGACGCACGACCGGGGACACACGGGGGCGAGACGACGAAGAAGGTCCTCCCCGAGACCGGGGAGGACCTTCTACGTCGGTTCGTGAACGAGACCTAGAGGAGGTCGTACTCCGTGAGGAACGCGGTGGCGACGCTCGCCGAGTCCTTCTTGTCGACCTGCACCATGGCGAGGTACTCCGTGAGGTTCTCGGTGGTGAGCGCCTCCGAGACGGCGTTGAGCGACTCCTCGACGGTGTCGCTCGACTTGTCCTCGCGGATGATCGGGACGATGTTCTCCGAGAGGAACAAGTTCTTCGTGTCCTCGAGGGTGACGAGGTCGTTCGTCGTGATGGCCGAGTCGGTCGAGAAGAGGTTCGCGACCTCGACGTCGCCGTTCTCGAGCGCGGCGAGCGTCAGCGGTCCGCCGGCGTCGAGGGGCACGAACTCCTTGAAGGTGAGGCCGTAGACCGACTCGAGGCCGACGACGCCCTGCTGGCGCTCCGCGAACTCGGGCCCGCCGGCGAGGCGGAGCTCGCCCGCGACGGGCTCGAGGTCCTCGATGGTCTCGAGGCTGTACTGGTCGGCCGTCGCGCGGGTGACGGTGAGGGTGTCCTTGTCCTCGGCGTCCGACTGGGGCAGCGAGACGATGCCCTCGGGCAGCACGTCCTGCAGCGCGTCGTACACGTCGTCGGGCGAGGTGACGCCCTCGTCCACGCCGTCGGTCGACAGCGCGGCGAGCAGGGCGCCGTTGTACTCGGGCAGCAGGTCGATCGAGCCGTCCTCGAGCGCCTTGAGGTAGACCTCGCGGGCGCCGATGTTGAAGGTGCGGCTGACCTTGACGTCCTTGGCCTCGAGTGCCTGGGCGTAGATCTCGCCGAGCAGCTCGCTCTCGGGGAAGTTCGCCGAGCCGATGGCGATCGTGTCGCTGTCGGACGACGAGCCGCCGCCGGTGCTGGCGGTGGGGTCGGAGCAGGCGGACAGCGCGAACACGCCGACGCCGATGACGCCGATGGCGCCGAGGAGGGTCTTCTTCATGGGGTGTGAGCCTTTGCTCTCGTGCACCTGACGACGATTCGTTCGGGTGCGGGGGTGTGGGGTGAGAAGGAGGACCAGGAGGTGCTGGTCGAGTTCGAAGAGGCGCGGGCCGGGAGGCGCGCGCCAGGTCAGGAGGACGCGCCGTCGCGCGCCGCCAGCGCGGTGCCGACGCGGCGCCGGGGGATGCGCCCGGTGAGGCCGGGCGACACGACGAGCCGCTGCGTGCCCGCGGCGAGGAGGTCGAGCACGATCGCCAACGCGGCCACGACGACGGCGCCCGCCACGACGCGGCCGTAGTCGTTGAGCGACAGCCCGTCGATGAGCAGCCGGCCGAGGCCGCCGATGCCGACGTAGGCGGCGACGGTCGAGGTGGCGACGAGCTGCAGCAGCGCATTGCGGAGGCCGGACGAGATCAGCGGCAGCGCGATCGGCACCTCGACCCCGAAGAGCACCTGCAGCGGCCGCATCCCCATGCCCCGGGCGGCGTCGATCGCGGCCGGGTCGACCGCGCGGATGCCCGCGTACGTCGTGGTGAGGATCGGCGGGATCGCCAGGATGACCAGGGCGATCAGCACCGGCCCGAAGCCGAGGCCCATGATCACGACGAGCAGGATGATGAGGCCCAGCGTCGGCAGCGACCGGCCGGCGTTCGCTGCGTTGATCGCGATGAACGACCCCTTGCCGGTGTGGCCGATGTAGAGACCGAGGGGCAGGGCGATCACGGCCGCGACGACGAGCGCCTGCACCGTGTACCAGAGGTGCGTCAGCACCAGCTCGGGGATCGAGGCGCGCACGCCGCCGCCCTGCCAGTTGGCGGGGTCGAGCAGGTAGCCGAGCAGTCCGTCGCTCATGCGGCGATCCTCCCTGCCACGCGGGTCCAGGGCGTCACGCGCCGCTGGACCAGCACGATGATCCCGTCGCAGACGGCGGCGAGCAGCACCGAGAGCACGATGCCGACGACGATCGGCGGCGTGTAGTTCAGCTGCTGCCCGCGGGTGAAGAGGGCGCCGAGGCCGCCGACGCCGATCAGGGCACCGACGCTGACGAGGCTGACGTTGGCGACGGTCGCGACGCGGAGCCCCGCGAGCATGACCGGCAGCGCGATCGGCAGCTCGACCGAGACCAGGCGCCGGAGGCGGCGGTAGCCCATCGCCGAGGCGGCCTCGGTCACGAGCGGGTCGACCGACTTGAGGCCGTCGGCCACGACCCGCACGAGCAGCGCGATCGTGTAGACGCTGAGGGCGATGATGATGTTCAACGGCGACAGGATCTGGATGCCCACGATGGTCGGCACGAGCACGATCAGGGCGATCGACGGCACCGCGTAGAGGATGCCGCTGAGGTTGAGCAGCGGGTGGTAGAGGAACCCGAAGCGGACCGCGAGGTAGCCGATCGGCAGCGACACGACGATGCCGATCAGCACCGGGACCAGCGCCAGGAACACGTGCTGCGAGAGGGCGGCCTGGATGACCGCGACGTTGTTCTGCAGGTACTGGATCACGCCGGGTCGACCTCCCGTCGACGGCGGGCTTCCAGCTGCTGCATGAGGCTGGTGTGGCGGATCACGCCGTCGGCGACCCCGTTCTCGTCGACGCGGACGACGACGCCGACCGGCGACGTGATCGCGAGGTCGGTCACGAGGCGCAGCGAGTCCGTGGTCTGGAACGCGCCTCCGGTGGGGGTCGGGGTGGCGGTCGACCCGAGACCGGCGCCCGTCCAGCCGAGGGGCCGGCCGGCCTGGTCGAGCACGAGCTGCTCGGGCCCGGTCGTCACCTCGGACAGGGGCGCGACGTCGAGGCTCGCGGCCGAGTCGAACGAGAGGCTGCGGAAGCCGCGGTCGCGGCCGACGAAGCCCGCGACGAAGTCGTCGGCCGGGTTCGCGAGCAGCTCGCGCGGGGTGGCGAACTGGGCGAGGCGGCCGCCCTCCTGGAACACGGCGACGTTGTCGCCCAGCTTGATCGCCTCGTCGATGTCGTGGGTGACCATCGCGATGGTCTTGCCGAGGTCGCGCTGCAGCCGCAGGAACTCGGCCTGCAGGCCCTCGCGGACGATCGGGTCGACGGCGCTGAACGGCTCGTCCATGATCATCACCGGCGGGTCGGCGGCCAGGGCGCGGGCGACGCCCACGCGCTGCTGCTGACCACCGGAGAGCTGCACCGGGTAGCGGTCGGCCATCGCCGAGGTCAGCCCGACCCGTTCCATGAGCTCGACCGCCGTGGCGCGGGCCGCCTTCTTGCTCGTGCCGACGAGGGCGGGCACCGTCATGATGTTCTCGACGATCGTGCGGTGCGGGAACAGGCCGGCGGCCTGGATGACGTAGCCGATGCCGCGGCGCAGCAGCGCCTCGTCCTGGCCGGCGACGTCGACGCCGTCGATGAGCACGCGGCCGGTCGACGGCGTGACCATGCGGTTGATCATGCGCAGCGAGGTGGTCTTGCCGCAGCCGGAGGGGCCGACCAGGACCGTGAGCTCGCCGGTCGGCAGCTCCATGTCGAGCTGCTCGACGGCGACCGTGCCGTCCGGATAGACCTTGCTGACGCCCTCGAACGTGATCATCTGTTCTCCTTGCCTGTCGGAACCGTGGTGGCCGGGTGTTCGACATGACCGGTAGAACAGCCATACATCGACCATTGTCGCCGATTCCTGGTCGGTGCGCGGCGATCGAGGCCTGATCGTGACCTTGGGGGCTTGCGTTCCGTACGGAGCGAGGGAAGTTGCCCGTGGGATCCGAGCCCGAGCCCGCCTCCGAGCCTGGGCGGGACGGGAACTCAGCGTGACCGTGGTGAGCACGCCCGACGGGCGCAGGGCGGAGGATCGGAGCATGACCGAACGCCCCGCCGTCCCCGTGGCCGACCGCACGCTCTCCGACTACGCGCCCGGGCTGGTGGAGACGCACGGGCCGCTCGAGGTGACCGAGTCCGAGATCGTGGCGTTCGCCTCCTCCTTCGACCCCCACGACATGCACGTCGACCCGGAGGCTGCGAGGAGGAGCCCGTTCGGCGGCCTCATCGCCAGCGGCTGGCACACGACGGCGCTGATGATGCGGCTGATGGTGGGCGGGTTCCTGAACCAGCGGGCGAGCGTCGCCTCGCCCGGCGTCGACGAGCTGCGCTGGCTGCTGCCGGTGCGGCCGGGCGACCTGCTGCGGGCGCGGTTCACGGTGCTCTCGTCGCGGATCTCTGCGTCGAAGCCCGACCGCGGCCTCGTGCGCACGCGCATCGAGATGCTGAACCAGCGCGACGAGGTCGTCATGTCGCAGGTGATGATGAACCTCGTCCTGCGCGACCTGCCACCCTTCGCCTGACCTGGATACAGCCGACAGGTGTCGGGCACGGGTGACGCGCCCGGCGTAGCCTCTGGCCATGAAGGCACTCCAGTACACGAAGATCGGTCAGCACCCCGAGGTCGTCGAGATCGAGAAGCCGTCGCCCGGCCCCGGGCAGGTGCTGCTCAAGATCACCGCGGCCGGCGTCTGCCACAGCGACGAGTTCGTCATGGGCCTCAGCGAGGAGGACTACACGGCGGGCGGCTACCCCCTCCCCCTGACGCTCGGCCACGAGGGCGCCGGCGTCGTCGACGAGCTCGGCGAGGGCGTCGAGCACCTGCAGATCGGCGACGCCGTCGCCGTCTACGGCCCGTGGGGCTGCGGCCGCTGCCGCCCCTGCTCGCAGGGCAAGGAGAACTACTGCGTCAACGCGGCGGCCGAGGGCATCAAGCCCCCCGGCCTCGGCGCCCCCGGCTCGATGGCCGAGTACATGATCGTCGACGACCCGCGCCACCTGGTGCCGCTCGGCGACCTCGATCCCGTCCAGAACGTGTCGCTCACCGACGCCGGCCTCACGCCGTACCACGCGATCAAGACCTCGCTCCCGAAGCTCGGGGCGGGCACCTTCGCCGTCGTCATCGGCACCGGCGGACTCGGGCACGTCGGCATCCAGATCCTCAAGGCGCTCTCGGGGGCGCAGATCATCGCCCTCGACGTCAGCGACGAGAAGCTCGAGCTGGCCACCCACGTCGGCGCCGACCACGTGCTGATCAGCGACGAGCACGCGGCCGACGGCATCCGCGAGCTCACGGGCGGGCTGGGCGCGAACGCCGTCTTCGACTTCGTGGGGGCGCCTCCCACGGTGGCCCTCGCCACGTCGGTCGCCGCCTCGGAGGCGGACGTCACCCTCGTCGGGATCGGCGGCGGCACCGCTCAGGTCGGCTTCGGCTCGATCGCCTACGACGCCGCCGTCCGGGTGCCGTACTGGGGCAGCCGCTCCGAGCTGATCGAGGTGCTCGACCTCGCCCGGTCGGGCCGCGTCTCGGTCGAGACGCAGCGGTACTCGCTCGACGACGGCCCGGCCGCGTACGAGGCCCTCGCGGCCGGCACGGTCCGCGGCCGCGCGGTCATCGTCCCGTAGCGCGCACGCGAGCCCGGGCGGGCCGGGCCTCTGCCCGTCGAGGTGACGCGTCGCGGGGGTCCGGCCGGCTCTGACCCCCGCGACGCGTCACCTCGTTCGCGTCGCGAGCGCGTGCGCGAGTGCGCGAGTGCGCGAGTGCGGGTGCGCGAGTGCGCGAGTGCGGGTGCGCGAGGTCGGGATCGGTCGTTCGGATGAGCCGAGCGAGGGCGCTCGGCGCGTGCGGCTCATCCCTCCGGACCGAACCGGACGCCGTGCGGACGGGACCTGCCCGGATCCCTCGACCCGCGCCTCCTGGTGCTCGTAGCGTCCGGAGGGTCGGCACCGCGACGCACCGTCGCACCCCGCCGACCCGACCGAGGAGCACCTCATGGACCAGGACAGCCCCACCACGCAGACCAGCACCACCCGCACCAGCCCGACCGCCCGCACCGCGCCCGGCACGAGCCGCGGCGCCTCGTTCCGCCGCGCGGGAGTCGTCGCCGTCGTCGCCTGCGCCGTCACCGGCTCCGCGCTGGGCCTCGGGGCAGCGGGCGCCTTCGCCACCGACGGCGCGGCCCCGGCCACGTCGTCGGCGCAGGTCGCGGCCGACGCCGCCGCAGCACAGGCCGCGGGCACCGCGAAGGGCGAGCAGACCCCGCTGCCGAAGATCACCTACAGCCAGGCCGACCTCGCGGCCTTCGCCGCCTCGCCTTACGCGGACGACGCGCTCAACCTCGCCGTCGTCTGGGGCACGCCCGACGTCGCCACGGCGAAGGGCAAGGCCGGCGCCGCAATCACGGCCGGCACCCCGCTGCCGTTCGGTCCCGACGACGCCCCCGCCGCCTCGTACACGGACGACCAGCAGCTCGCCGCGTTCTTCCTCGGCGGCGCGAGCTGGCAACAGGCCCTCGGGCTGGCGGTCGCCTGGGGCGAGCCCAGCGTCTACCCGGTGAAGAGCACCATCGGCGCGACCCTGCTGGCCCACGAGGAGGTGCAGCCCGCACCCGCGACCTTCACCGAGGACCAGCAGGTCGCCGCGTTCACCGCGAGCGGCTACACCGAGGCGAACGCGACCGAGCTCGCCTCGATCTGGCAGAGCGGCTCCGTGCGCGAGGCCGAGGCCCGGGCCGGGGCGGCGCTGCTCGCCGGCGACAGCCTGCCGGTCGTCCCCTGAGCCGGGCCGTGACGACGCCGACCGGGCACGACGGGACGACGCACGACCCCGCCGGGCCCGCGCACGGCCGGACCGGCACGGCACTGCGGCGCCGGATCGGCGTCGAGATCGAGCTGATCGCCCCACCCGGCGTCGATCGCGGCGTGCTCGCCCGACGGGTCGCCCTCGCCTCGGGCGGGGCGGCCCGTCGGGTCTTCCACACCGACTCCGAGCCCTCGCTCGTGCCGGGGATGGGCCACTTCTGGCACCTGACACCGGCATGGGAGGTGTCCGACGCGCGCGGCGCGCCCGTCGCCTCCTTCGTGGACGACATCACGATCGCCGACGACCTGCGACGCGAGCACGAGGAGGCGCGGGCCGGGAGGGCAGGGGCCGTCACCCTCGCGCCGTCGTCCCCGGGCCTCTGGCGCGTCCTCTCGGACGACCCTCGCCTCCTCCGCCTCGTGGCCGACCACAGCGACCCGGCCGCCCCCGTCGCGCAGTCGCTCGACGCGGCTGCGCGGCTCTTCGGCACCGACGTCGAGGTCGTCGGCGGCGTCCGGCGGCTGCGCGACCGCTCGGGGGCGAGCATCGCGATGGCGGCCCCGCTCGCCCCGGGCCGCGAACGGCCGTGCGAGATCGTGACGGCTCCCCTGGTCGTCGACCACGAGGTGGCGCTGGAGGCGCTGCTCCGGCCCGCGAGGGAGCTCGGCTTCACCGTCCCCGTCGAGGCCGCCGTGCACCTGCACGTCGACGGGGCGCCGTTCCGCTCGGCGCATGCGTTCGCCAACCTGGTGCGGCTCTTCGGGCATTGGCGCGGGGCCCTGCACGAGCTGCTCGAGACGAACCCGGCCTGCACGAGGCTCGCGCCGATGCCGCCCGCGGTGCTCGCGCTGGTCGAGGAGGAGGCGGCCGCCTGGGCCGCGGCGACGAGCGCAGCCCGGACAGGCGCCGACGCCGAGGACGACGTCGTGACGACCGCAGGAGACGACGCGACGACCGCAGGAGGCGCCGCCTCAGCCGAGCGCTGGCACCGCCTCCAGCAGGCTGCCGCCCGCACCGGCCTGCTCAAGTACATGGACGTGAACCTCACCGCCCTGCTCACGGACGCCCCCGTGCGCGACACGGTCGAGGTGCGGATCCTGCCCGGCTCGCTCTCCGCCTCCGACATCACGGGCCGGGCCCGGCTCGTCGAGGGCCTGCTCGACCGCTGCCTCGAGGAGGCGCCCCTCCCGCGCCCGACGACCGCCTCCTCCCCTGCCGCTGCGGCCGCCGAGCTCCTCGCGCTCGCGCGCACCCGCAGCTGATCGAGGTGACGCCCCGAGGGGGTCGCGGACCTCGCGACCCCGCGTCGGCGTCACATCGATCGCCCCGAGGGCTAGAACACGGCGAGCGCGCTCGTCGAGAGCTGCTGCACGGCCGTGTTCGCGCACGCCTCGAAGCTCGAGCCCGAGGCGCCCACGAAGATCGAGCGGACCGACCCGGGCGGGTAGATGCGGAACCCGTCGGTCGCGGTCGGCTGGCAGGTGGCGGCGTCGTAGCCGCCGGCCTGGACGATCTTCACGAGCGCCTGGACCTCGCCGCCGGGCGCGAGGCTCTGGGTGTCGTGCGGCGTCCCGCGGTCGAGCGTGGCGGAGGCGCCGATCTGGGTGCCGTCCCCGCCCCCGACGAACGAGACGCCTGGCCAGCCCTGCAGCGTGCAGGTGCGGTCGCCGGTGTTCGTGAAGATGAACGCGATGCCGTAGCTGCCGGCCGCGCCGCCGCCTCCGTCGGCGATCTCGACGCCGAGCTCGTCGACCGTGCACCGGGCCGACGCGTCGCCGGAGGCGCCGTCGCCGAGGTCGCCGCCGCCGCCCGAGGCGCCGTCGGGGCCCGGGGTCGCGCTCGGCTCGGCCGGCGCGGACGCCGACGGGCTGGCCGACCCGCCGGGCGAGGTCGACGCCGACGACGAGGCAGACGAGGACGGCCCCGAGGAGGCGCCGGTCGCCGACGCGTCCGCGTCGCCGGAGGTGCACCCCGAGACGAGCAGGCCGAGCGACGAGGCCAGCACGAGGGGCAGGAGGATCTTCGCGGAACGGTTCATGTCCCCGATCGTGCACTCACTGCACGGATGTCGTTCATCCCTCTGGCTGAGAAACGCACGCGCGCCCGGAGCTAGCGTGTGGACGTGCAGACAGCAGACGTGAGGGCGGCCGACGAGCAGGCCGAGGCCGCCGCCGGGTGGGCCTCGACGACGCCCCGGGAGCCCTCCCTGACCGCCCGCCTCCGTGCCGTCGCTCCGCTCCGCGACCTCGGCCCCGGGCTCCGCCGTGCGCTCCTGCTCGGGCTCGGCGTCGCCGCCTACCTGACGGCGCTGATCGTCGCGCTGCAGTTCAACTGGTACCCCTCCAGCCTGCCGGGCTACGTCATCGTCGGCCTCACGGCGCTCGTCGCGGCGGCGACCACGAAGCGGTTCCCCCTCGCCTCGCTCACCGGCGTCTCGGCGATCACGGTGGCGATCGCCTTCGGGCCGGTGCCGGGCGACTGGTACGTCCGGGCGCCCGAGCTGCTGGTGCCGCTGGCGGTGACGGTCTTCATCTCGGTGTCGAACGGGCTCCCCGTGTTCGCGCCGGCCGCCTCCTTCGCGGCGCTCGCCGTGCTCACCATCGTGCCGTGGCAGGTCGTCGTCGACTCGTGGCTGTCGGCCGGCTCCGTCTTCGACGCCTTCGACTGGGCGGTCTTCTACGACCGCTCGACGCAGTTCGGCTACCTCGTCGGCTGTGCGCTCGTCGTCGCGGCCGCGCTCGCGCTGCAGCACCAGCGGCGGGCCACGGCGCAGCTCGCGGCCCGCAACCGGGAGCTGGTCGCCCTCCGCGCCGAGGAGGCGGTGCGCATCGCCGAGCGCGAGCGCACCCGGATCGCCCGCGACGTGCACGACGAGGTCGCGCACCACGTCGCCGCTCTCGTGATCGGCGCGCAGGCGGCGGTCCGGGTGGCCGGCCAGCACCCCGACCGCCTGGTCGCCGCGCTCAACGACGTCGTGCTCGGCGGCAAGGACGTGCTCACCCGCATCCGCACCGTCGTCCGCGTGCTCAAGGCCGCACCGGTCGGGCCGCTCGCCGACGCGACGGGCGACCTCGACGTCGAGCTCGAGGCGATGGCGGCGAGGCTGCGCGCCATCGGCTACCAGGTCGACTGCACCGTGCTGGTGCACGGCGAGCTGCCCGCGGCGCAGCGCATCGCGGTGCTCGGCGTCGTGCAGGAGTGCCTGACCAACACGATGCTGCACTCGTCCGCCGAGGAGGTACGGGCCGCGATCACGGAGGGCCCCACGGCCTGGCAGGTGGTCGTCACCGACCCCGGGCCCGCCGCCGAGCGGTTCCCCGACGTGCCGCGGGGCGGCGCGGGCATCGCGAACATGCGCGAGCGGATCGTCGGCCTGGGCGGCGTGCTCGTCACCGGGCACGACGCGGCCGGGACGGGCTGGGCCGTGAGGGCGGAGCTGCCCCGGGGAGGCGCCTCCTTCTCGGTCGGACCGGCGACGGCGGCCGAGACGGCGGCTGCGGCCGCGACCGACGCCCGCGGTCCTCTCGTGGCGGCGTCGGACGGAGGCCTGTCGTGACCCTCCGGGTGCTGGTCGTCGACGACCAGGCGATCGCCCGCGCCGGCATCGCGACGATGCTCGACGCCGAGGACGACCTCACGGTCGTGGGCCAGAGCCGCGACGGCGAGGACGCCGTGCGCGACGCCCTCGAGCTGCGACCCGACGTCGTCGTCATGGACATCCGCATGCCGCGCCTCGACGGCATCGCCGCGACCCGGCGCATCGTCGCCGAGCCCTCGACGGCCGTCGTGCTCATCACGACCTTCGACGACGACGAGCACCTCTTCGACGGCATCGCCGCGGGTGCCTCGGGGTTCCTCCTCAAGGACTCCGGGCCCGACCTCATGGCCGCCGCCGTCCGCTCGGCCGCCCGCGGCGACTCGCTGATCGACCCGGCGATGACGCGGGCGCTGATCGAGCAGACCGTCGCGACAGAGGCGGCGCGCGCGTCGGGCGACTCGCCCGCGCAGTCGCCCGCGCATGCGCCTGCGCAGGTGTCGGCCCAGTCGCCCACGTCGGCGCCCGCCCTCGCGGGGACCGCCGCGTCCCGGCTGGCCCCGCCGCTCCTCCGTGCCGCGCTCGACGGGCTGAGCGACCGCGAGCTCGACGTGCTCGACGGGGTCGCGCGGGGCCTCAGCAACGTCGACATCGCCCAGGAGCTCTACCTCAGCATCGCGACCGTCAAGACCCACATCTCGAACCTGCTGGCGAAGACCGGCACCCGCACGCGCGTGCAGGCAGCCGTCTTCGCGTACGAGTCGGGCTTCGCCCGGGCCGGCCGCGACGCCGGCGGCGGCACCGCCCGCTGACCCGCCGCACTCCGCGCGCACGGCGCACCCCTCGGACCCGCGCGCACGCGGAGAGCTGCCCAGCCGGAGGCGCGGCCCGGGGAGCGGGGCTACAGTCGGTCCGCACCGAGCCGAGCCAGGAGGACGCCCCGCATGACCGTCACCACCGAAGCGGACGCACGCGCCGCCTCCTCCGCGGCCGCGGCCGCACCCGCGCAGGCCCCCGCATCCGCACAGGCCCCCGCATCCGCACGGCCCCTCGCCGCCGAGGCCGTCGCCGCGTTCGTCGCCGACCTGGCGTCGGCGCTCGACGCCGACCGCGTGCTCCGCGATCCCGAGTCCCTCGCCCGGTACAGCCACGACGACGCCGAGTGGGCGCCGTTCGAGGCGCCGCTCGCGGTGGTGCTCGCCCGCAGCACGGACGAGGTGAGCGCGGTGCTCCGCCGGGCCGCCGCCTCCGGCGTCCGGGTCGTGCCGCGCGGTGCGGGCACCGGTCTCTCCGGCGGCGCGAACGCCGTCGCGGACTGCGTCGTGCTGTCGCTCGAGCTGATGGACGCCGTCACCGAGATCGACGTCGACGAGCGGTACGCCGTCGTGCAGCCCGGGGTGATCAACGACGCCCTGCGTGCCGCCGTGGCCGAGCACGGTCTCTGGTACCCGCCGGACCCGGCCAGCTCGGCGATCTCGACGATCGGCGGCAACGTCGCCACGAACGCGGGCGGCATCTGCTGCGTCAAGTACGGCGTGACCCGTGACTACGTGCTGGGCCTCACGGTCGTGCTCGCCGACGGCTCGATCGTGGAGCTCGGGCGGCGCACGGCCAAGGGCGTCGCCGGCTACGACCTCGTCGGGCTGATGGTCGGGTCGGAGGGCACGCTCGGCGTCGTGACCTCGGTGACCGTGCGGCTGCTGCCGCTCGCCGGGCGCGACGAGCGTGCGGTGATCGGGTACTTCCCCTCGCTCGTCGCCGCGGGCGACGCCGTGGCGGCGATCTCGAAGGCCGGGATCATCCCCGCCGCGCTCGAGATGCTCGACCGCACCTGCCTGCAGGCGGTCGACGACTGGGTGCACCTGGGGCTCCCCTCCGACGTCGACACGCTGCTGCTGGCCCGCGTCGACGAGCGCGGCGCGGCCGGCGACGAGCTCGCCGACCAAGTCGCCCGGGTGTTCGCGGAGGCGGGCGGCACCGACGTCGAGCTGGCCACGGACCCGGCCGACATCGACCGGCTGTTCCAGGCGCGACGGCTCGCCTACCCGGCGCTCGAGAGGCTCGGCCCTGTGCTCACCGAGGACATCTGCGTGCCGCGCTCGGCCGTGCCCGAGATGCTCCGGCGCATCCAGGCGACCGCGGCGGGCGCCGACGTCGTCATCGCGAACATCGCGCACGCGGGCGACGGCAACCTGCACCCGCTGATCATCGCGCCCGAGGGCGACGAGGCCGCGAAGGCCCGGGCGAAGGTCGCGTTCGACGCCATCGTCGCCGACTGCCTCGACCTCGGCGGCACCGTGACCGGCGAGCACGGCGTGGGCCTGCTGAAGCTGCCGGGCCTCCGCGAGGAGCTGGGCGAGCGCGTGCTCGCGATGCACCGCTCCGTCAAGGACGCCCTCGACCCCGCCGGCACCCTCAACCCCGGGAAGGCCTTCTGATGAGCACCGCCAGCACGTTCGTCAGCACCGACGGCGTGACGCTCGCGTGCACGGACTCGGGGGAGGCGCGCGTCGCGACCGGCAGGACCGACGCGGCCGCCGCTTCCCCCGCGACCACCGCCTCCCGCAGCACGGCCTCCCGCACCGTCGTGCTCGTCGCCGGCTACGCGATGCCCGCCGCGGCGTGGGCGCTCCAGACCGACGCGCTGCTCGCGGCGGGCCACCGCGTCGTCGAGTTCGACCGGCGTTCGCACGGCGCGAGCGAGGACGTCCTGCACGGCCAGCGGATCGGCCGCCACGGTGCCGACCTGCACGAGCTGCTCGTGCACCTCGACCTCCACGACGTGGTGCTCGTCGGCCAGTCGATGGGCGCGAGCACGGTCTGGGCGGCGATCGACCTGTTCGGCACGGACCGCGTCGCGGGAGTGCTGACGATCGACCAGACGCCGAAGCTCGTGAACGACGCGGAGTGGGCGCACGGCTTCTACGGCATGACGCCCGAGAACAGCGGCACCTTCTTCGACGACGGCATCCCCGACACCGGCCGCGGCGCCCGCGTCGACCCGGCCGCCACCGGCGTCGCCCGGCTGTTCGAGCGGCTCGGCGGCCCGCCCGCCGTGCGCGAGGCGAACGCGCCCGAGACGCGCAAGCTGCTCCGCGACCACGGCCTGCAGGACTGGCGCGACGTGATCGCCCGGCTGGACGTGCCCTTCACGATGGTCGCGGGCCGCGACAGCCAGCTCTGGCCCTGCAGCCACGCGGAGGCGGCGGTCGGCGACCACGCGCTCGGCCGGTCGGTCGTCATCGACGACGCCGGGCACGCGACGAACTTCGACCGCCCCGACGAGTTCAACGGGGTGCTGCTCGCGTTCGTCGCGGGCCTCTGAGGCTCGGGCGCCTACGCGGGCCCGGGCGAGCGCGCAGGCGCGGGTCCGTCGAGCTCCCGCGCCGCCCGGCTCAGCCGCAGCAGCACCTGCAGCTCGAGCGCCCGCTCCCGCCAGGCCGGCCCGAGCAGCCCGTCGAGCGTCGCCAGCCGCTGGTAGACCGTGTTCACGTGCACGCGCAGCGCGGACGCCGTGGCCGTCGGGCGCCGTCCCTGGTCGAGGAACACCTCGAGCGTCTCCGAGAGGGGCACGCCACGCCGAGCTTCCTCGGCGAGGACCGGCCCGAGCTCGCGCTCGACCTGCTCGTGCAGCTCACGGGTGCCGGCGCGGCTGAGCAGCACGGCGAAGACCCCGAGGTCGTCGCCCCGCGACAGCCCGCCGCCGCTGCCCGGGCGGCGGCCGAGGGCCGTGAGGGCCCGGGCCGTCCGGGCGGCCTCGCCCCACGCGGTGCGGAGCGCGGCCGTCTCGACGACGGGGCCGGCGAGTCCGGCGACGGGCGCCTCCTGCGCTCCCCAGCGCCCCTCGAGCTCGAGCGAGGCCGGGGCGACCAGCACGAACCGGTCGCGGTGCACCGCGGACGCGACGTGCCCGCCCAGCCCGAGCCCCGCGACGTGGCTCCGGGCAGCCTCGGGGTCGCCCTCGACCACCACGACGACGTGCGGCCGGCGCGGGTCGAGCCCGGCGCCGCGCCAACGCCGGTGATCGGCGGTCGCGTCGGGCTCGCCGCGGCTGAGCAGGTCGACCGTGGCGATGTCACGGCCGAGCTGGGCGGCGCGGGCGGTGGCCCTCGCCCCCACGAGCGTGAGCGCGATCAGGGGCGCGGCCCGCTCGAGCAGCAGCAGGGCGTCGGCGGGCACCGCACCAGCAGGCCCCGCACCAGCAGGCCCGGCGTCCCTGAGCCCGCCCCGAGGAGGCGCGGTGCCGGCGACCGCGCCCGCAGCGTCCCCGAGACCGAGACCGACACGCAGACCCGCAGGCCCGGCGACCAGCGCCCCGAACACCTGCCCCGCCGCCGCCACCGGCTGCACCGTCTCGGCCCCTACGACGACCGGTCCGGGTTCCCCGCTGCGGGCCGCCCCGGCGAGCGCCGCCCCCACCGGCCCGTCGGTCGGGTGCTCCACCCACCGCACGGGCACGTCGGTGAGCGCCTGCACCCGTTCGACGAGCGACTCCGGGTCGCCCCCGGCGAGCACGGCCCGGGTCAGGTCGGCGTCGAGGCGCAGGGTCGACTCGAGCCCCTCCTTGGCCTCGCGCAGCTCGGCGGCAGTCCGCGCGTTGTCGATGGCGACCGCGGCGTGGGCGGCGAGCCCGGTCAGCAGGCTGATCTCGTGGGGGCCGAAGCGGCGTTCCTCCCGCTTGGCGGCGAGCAGCACCCCGAGCACACGGCCCCGCACGGCCAGCGGGACGCCGAGCAGCCCGCGGATCGACTCCGCCCGGGCGGCCCGGTCGGCGCTCTCCTCGTGCACGAGCTCGGGGTCGGCCGCGTAGTCCGACGTCCAGCGCGGGGTCCCGCTCGCGGCGACGCTGCCGACGAGCCCGGCGGTGCGGGGCAGGCGCGTGCCGACCAGGGCGGACGAGCGGTCGCCGCTCGCGACCTCGATGCGGAGGTCGTCGCCCACGAGCAGCGCGACGTAGGTGAGGTCGACCCCCAGGAGGCGGCGGGCCTGGTCGACGACCTCCACGAGCAGGTCGGCCGGGTCGGCCACGGCGGCCAGGCGGCCGGCGATGTCGTTGAGGGCGGCAAGCTCGACCGCGCGCTGTCGGCGTTCCTGCAGCAGCGACGCGACCTCGACCGCGGTGCGCGCCTCCTGGTCGGTGCGGGCCTCGTCGGCACCGTCGGCGACGAGGAGGCGGCGGTGAGCCTCGAGCTCGGGCACTCCGGCCTGGTCGGCGAGCAGCTGCAGCCACCCCGGCCCCTGCGGGTCACGTGTCGCCTGCAGATCAGGTGTCGCGTGCGGGTCACGCTCAGCCATGGTGGTTCCCTCCATCCGATGGGTCGAGAGTAGACGGAACAGCCGTTGTGGGGGCAGGGGGCCGAGGCGCAGGGTTGAGCGTCCCCGAGCGGCAGCGCCGCCCCTCAGCTCAGGAGCCCCCCCATGACCGACGTCGACCGCACCACCGCCTCCGCCGGCAGCACGCCCGGCACCGCCTCCGGCACACCCGGTGACGTGCCCGGCACGATCGGCAGCACCGCCGCCTCCCTCGTCGCGCCCACCCCCGGCTCCGCGGGGCCCGCCGGCATCGCCGCCGTCGCGGAGGCGAGTGACGTGAGCGTCGGCCCACCGCGCCTCCGTCGGCTCTCGATCGGGCTCGCGCTCGTCTACGTGTCGATCCTCGCGATCAACTCGGGCGGGCTCGGCATCCTCATCCCGAACCTCGTGGCCGACATCGACGAGGCCTCGAAGATCGGCAACCTGGCGATCGTGACGACGGTGGCGTTCCTCGCGAACGTGTTCGCGCAGCCGATCGCCGGTGCCCTGTCGGACGCGACCCGCTCGCGCTTCGGCCGGCGCTCGCCCTGGATGGTCGGCGGCGCGCTGCTCGCCGCCGGCTTCTTCGCCGGCCTGCCGCTGGCGAGCTCGATCGTCACCGTCGCCCTGATCTGGCTCGTCGTGCAGCTCGGGCTCAACGCGCTGCAGGCCGCGGCCACGGCACTCGTGCCCGACCGCTTCCCGGCCGCCAAGCGCGGCGGGGTCTCGGGCTTCATCGGCCTCGGCATCACGGTCGGCAACGCGGTGGGGGCCGTCGTCGCCGGCTCGGCCTCCGGTGCGGGAGCCCTGCCCTACCTCGTGCTCGCCGCCCTCGTGCTCGTGGTCGTCGCCGTGTTCGTCGTGGTGAACCCCGACCGCTCGAGCCTCGACGAGGCGGCCGGCCCCGCCGCGCCCCGACCCACGTTCCGCGAGTTCGCCCGCGGCTTCTGGGTCTCGCCGCGGAAGCACCCCGACTTCGCGTGGGCATTCGCGGCGCGGTTCCTCATGGTGATCGGCTTCTACGGCGCGCAGACCTTCGGCCTGTACATCCTGCGCGACTACATCGGGCTGAGCGACGCCGCCTCGAACGCCTTCGCCGCCCAGATCGGTGTCGTGCTGCTGCTCGGCGTGCTCATCTCGGCGCTGGCCAGCGGCGTGCTGTCCGACCGGATCGGCCGCCGCAAGCCGTTCATCGTCTGGGCCTCGGTCGTCATGGCGATCGGCCTGGTCGTGCCCCTCGTGATGCCGACGACGACCGGCATCCTGATCTACAGCTTCCTGCTCGGCCTCGGCTTCGGCGCCTACATCTCGATCGACCTGGCCCTCATGACGGAGGTGCTGCCCGCCTCCCTGACGTCGGGCGCCAGCTCCGCGGGACGCGACCTGGCCATCCTCGGCCTCGCCACCACGCTGCCCCAGGCCCTCAGCCCCTCGATCGCGGCCGGCCTCGTCTCGATCACCGGGGGCTACCCCGTGCTGTTCATCTCGGGCATCGTGTTCGTGGTGCTCGGCGCCCTCGCGGTGATCCCGATCAAGTCGGTGCGCTGAGGCGGCGACGCACCCGCTCGCCCCTGTTCGACCTGCCCCGACCGCCCCGCCCTGATCGACACGAACCCCGAGGGACCCCATGCAGCTGCACACGACCACCACCGGCGACGGCGAGCGGCACGTGGGGCTGGTGCACGGGCTGGGCGCCGACGGCGAGACGTGGCGGCCGCTCGTCGACCGGATGCTCGAGACGGGCCGGTACACGGTGACGACGGTCGACCTGCGGGGCCACGGGCACAGCGGCCGGGCCGCGTCGTACGGCCTCGACGAGTTCGCGACGGACCTGGTCGAGGCCCTGCCGACGGGCCTGCACAGCGTGGTCGGGCACTCGCTCGGCGGCGCCGTGCTCGTCCGGGCGGTCGCGCGGCTGCAGCCGCTCCGGGCGATCTACCTCGACCCGGGCTTCCACCTGGCGCTGCCGACCAGCGGCCTCGCCGGGCGGCTTTTCTGGGCCGTGCCGCCGCTGACGCTGGCCGTGGCAGGCCTCGCGCAGGCACGCACGACCAAGGCGGTGCGCGCGAGCTACGACGCGGCGACGGTCGCGCTGCTCGACGACGCCCGCGAGCGGTTCGACACGAGGATGGCGATCGGGGTGTTCCGTGACGTGGCGCACGCGCCGATCGAGGTGGCGCCTCCTGCGGTGCCCTCGGTCGTCGTGCTCTCGGACGACAGCCCGGCCGTGCTGCCCGAGCCCGTCGCCCGCTCGCTCGAGGGCGTCGGCTGGGAGCTGCGCCGCCTGCCCGGCGTGCACCACGACATGCACCTCGAGGCGCCCGACCGCGTGTTCGAGCTCGTCGCCGACGTGCTCTAGCGCGCCTCCCTCGAGTTGCGAGCCGCGAGTCGCCCCGGATCGTCACGTGGCCGGGCCGGAGGCGACCGTTCGGGGCAACTCGTGCGGCTGCGCCTCAGCCGAAGGGCAGCGGAGACGTGATGTCGGTCTGCGCGAGCACGACGGCCGCGGCGACGGCCACCACCCCGAGCAGCCCGCCCCGCCACCACCGCTCGCTGAGCAGGTACCCCGCAGAGGCGAGCGCGCCCGCCCCGGCCACGACGCTGAGCGCGACCGAGACGAACACCTGCGCGACGGACTGCGTCTCCGGGTCGCCCGTGAACGCCGTGACGACGACGCACACGAGCATGATCAGGACGAAGAGACCTCCGAACACTGCGCCGATCCCGACGATCCCGAAGAGCAGCTCCGAGGTCGGCTCCCACCGGATCAGCCGCTGCTGCCGGGGCGACCCGAGGTGCTCGGTCGTCTCCGGGGGCAGCCCGCCCGACAGGGCGAGGTAGTCGCGCACCTCCTCCTCCGTCTCGAACTGCAGCAGCGACCGGCGCAGCGCGTGACGCTCACGGGCGTCGAGCGAGGCGAGGTCGTGGGCGCCCCACCGGGCCGCCTGGTCGGGGTTGCCGGCCCGGCGGTAGAACTCCGAGAGGGCGTCGCGGTAGGCCCGCTCGTCCGGGTGGCGACGGGCGTGGACCAGCAGCGAGTCCCACGCGGCCCGGTGCTCGCCGTCGTCGAAGCGCGCGCGGGCGGCGTCGACGATCTCGCGGGTCGTGCGGGTGGGCATGCGGGACTCCGGGGAAAGGGGTCGGGAGGCGGACCTCGTCACGATAGCGTCGCCTCCGTGGATCGACGGCCTCATGACGCAGGGAGCGATCCCGCGCACGCCAGGGTCACACCCGACGTGCCCGCGCACGACGGGCCGATGCACGAGGGGCCGAGGCACCTCGGCCGTCCGCTCAGCCGACGTGAGCGACGAGAGGCGGAGGACGCCCGTGCCCGAGGAGGCGCCCCGCGCCGGTTCCCCCGCCTGCACCGCTGGCTGCAGCGCTGGGTCGCCCACCCCGTGGCCGTGTTCCTCGACGCCCTCGGCAACGCCTTCTGACCGAGCCCCCTCCTCGACGAGGCCCGTTCACAGCCGCCTCTTACCGAATCCCTGAGGTTCTGTTAGGTTCCGGCATGGGGCTAGCCCCCTCTTCGTTCCTGGCGCTGGGCCTCGACGGACATGCAACGACGCACGTATCCACCTCGAGAGAAAGAACGCCCTTGCGCTCATCAGCCAGAAGGGGCCTCGTCGCTGCGCCGACGGCCCTCGCACTCGCCCTCGGAGGTGTCCTGCTCGCCGCAGGGCCCGCCTCCGCGGCCGCCCCCGTGACGATCACGTCGCCGGCGCCCGGCTCCACCTACGACAACTCGGCCGGCCTGCCTCAGGTCGTGCCGATCACGGGCACCGGCCTGCCGACCACCGACGACCTCGTGCTCACCTACGACATCGGCACCGGCACCCCCGCTCAGGCCCTGTTCAGCGGCACGACGCACAACGACGACGGCTCGTTCTTCGTGAACGCCAACTTCGGACAGCTGCCCCCGGGTGAGACGACGGTCCTGGCGACCGTCGCGGGCGCGGATGCGCAGTCGGGCCTCGCCGACCCCGAGGTGACCCCGCTGGCCTACACCTTCGAGCTTGCCGTCGCGCCGAACCCGGCATCCCCCTTCACCGTGACCTACCCCGGCACGGGCACGGTCGTCGACACGACCACGCCCGTCTTCACCGGAACGGCGCAGCCCGGCAGCACGGTCACGGTGACGTACAGCAACAAGAACCTCGGCAACTCCACCGCCGGCACCGGCATCGCCGACCTCGCCGGCAACTACTCGATCCCGACGACGTTCCTCGACCTCGCACCGGGCTCGCTCGGCACGGGTGCGAACGTCACCCAGTCGAACCCCGACGCTCAGGTCGGACGCCTCTCGGTGAACTTCACGTTCGCCCAGGCGCCCGTGCCCGCGATCGCCCCGACGATCACGGCGACGCCCGACGAGGTGACCGTCGACGAGGCGACCACCACCGGTGTCGCGATCGCTGCCACCGGCTTCAGCCCTGGCGAGGAGATCACCACCGTCGTGACCGACTCCGAGGGCGCCGTCGTCGAGCTCGCCGACCGTGCGCTGAACTACTACGCGGACGACACCGTTGGCGCCTACGCCGACACGGTCGTCTTCGCCGACGACGTGCTCGCCGACGACTACACGATCACGCTGACCGGCGTCCGCTCGGGCATCGTCCAGGCCGTCGACGTCACCGTCGCCGACGAGGTCGTCCTGCTCACGCCCACCCCGGTGATCACCAGCCCCACGGAGGGGCAGGTCGTCACAGGCGGCACCGTCACGATCTCGGGCACCGGCCCCGTCGGCACGGGCATCGTCCTGACCGTCGCCGACTCGTCGTTCCTCGACGGGACAGTCACCGAGACCCCCGCCGCGGGCCGCTTCTACATCACCGACCTCGCCGACCCGATCCTTGTCGACGACGCGGGCAACTGGACCGTCTCCGTCGAGCTGCTCCCCGGTGAGTACGTGACCCAGGCGATCGCTGCCGAGCTGAACGCAGACGGCTCCGTGAACGAGACCGGAGGTGTGTCCGAGCCTTCGAACGTCGTCGCCTTCTCGCTCGTCGCGGCCCCGGCCGCTGTGGTACCTCCCGGCGTGACGCCGGCGGCTCCCGTCGCCCGTCCGGCAGGTCTCGCCTACACCGGGTCCGAGGCGTCGCAGGGCGTCGTCGGCGCCGCGCTGCTGCTCCTCCTCGGCGGAGGGCTGCTCGTCGCCGCCCGTCGCCGCCGTGCGCTGACCGTCGACTCGGCCGAGTAGCACCGCACCGCACCACCGCACCTCAGCTGCACCTCAGCTGCACCTCGCCCGCCCCGGGCGGCACCACGGACTTCCGTGGTCGTCGGCCGGGGCGGGCGTCGCTCTGGCTGGCGCGGCATGCCCCCTGGACGCGGGCGAGTTCGTCGTCCGCGGGCTGTGGCGACGGCCCGCTCGCGACGAACAGGCCCGTGGTCGGCGGGTCAGACGAGCCGAGGAGGCAGGCGAGCAGACGAGGCAGTTCGGATGACTTCCGCAGGTCCTCCCGGGGGTCTGCACATCGGGGGCCAGCACGATGTGCTCATGCCCGACTTCAAGCGCCTCCTGGGCGCCGCCGCGAAAGCGCTCGGCGACTCGAACTCCTCCTCGTCCTCCTCCCGCAACGGCCAGCCGCCGCGACCGGGCGCCGGCTCCGGGTCCAGCTCAGGTTCCGGCACCGACTGGCGTGACCTCGTCCGCACGGCGGCCGACAAGCTGACCCGCGACGGCCACCAGCAGCAGCAGGGCGACCAGCGAGGAGGCGGCCCGCAGCAGGGGCAGGCTGGCTACGGCCAGCAGGGGCAGGCCTACGACCAGCAGGGCCGGCAGGGCGACGGCCAGCAGCGGCAGAGCCAGCAGGGCGGCTACGACGGGCGTCGGCAGGGTGAGCAGCAGCGCCCGGCCCAGCAGCACGGCGCGTCCGGCGCTCCCCGCGCGACCGAGGCCGACCGCGTCGCCCTCGGCAAGTACGACTACCTCCTCCGCACGGCCGAGCCCGAGCAGCTCGAGCAGGTGCACCGCGACGCGTTCGCCCGCCTGACCCCGCAGCAGCGCGAGCTCGTCCAAGCACGCCTCACGGAGGAGCTCCCCGCGCACGAGCAGCCCCGCAGCGGCAGCACCGACGACCTCGCCCGGGCCGCCACCCGCGGCGAGACCGTGCACCCCGGGCTCATGCAGCGCGTCTTCGGCGGCCACGGACGCCCCGGACAGGACTCGGGCGGCACCGCCACCGGCGCCCGTCAGGGCTCCGGCGCAGGGAAGTTCGCTGCAGGAGCTGCCGCCGGCGCGGGAGTCGCCGCACTCGGCGGCCTCGCACTCGCGGTCGCTGGCGGTGCCGCCGTCAGCAGCGTCGCGGGCCCGCTCCTCTCGGGAGCGCTCGCGAACGGCGTCGACTTCGGCGGCCTCGCCGAGAACTTCGGGCTCGAGGGCATCGCCGGGCTCTCCGAGGGCCTCGGCGGCCTGACCGAGGGCGTCGACGGCATCGCACAGGGCGGCGAGGAGTACCTCACCGGCCTCGGCGAGCAGGTCGGCGGCCTCGGCGAGGGCTTCCAGATCCCCGGGCTGGGCGACCTCGGCGGTCTCTTCGACCGCTAGCGCGCCTCCTGCGGCACCACACCTGCCCGCACCCGCGGGCCCCGCTCAGACCCTCGTGCGCGCACGGGGGTCTGCGCGGTTTCCGAGGGTGCCGGAGCATGATCCCCCAGGAGGCGCCACCCGGCCGCCCCAGGAAAGGACCGTCATGAGCGACACCACCGGAAACGACCCCTTCGCCCGCCTCCCCGAGGTGCCGAGCTTCACCGTCACGAGCGCCACCGTCGAGGACGGCGCCCCCTTCGCGCAGCAGCAGTACTCCGGGGCCTTCGGCGTCCCCGGCGGCCAGGACGTGTCGCCGCAGCTCTCGTGGTCGGGTGCCCCTGAGGGCACCAAGAGCTACGCCGTCACCGTCTACGACCCCGACGCCCCCACGCAGTCGGGCTTCTGGCACTGGGCCGTCGCGAACATCCCGGCGTCCGTGACCGACCTGCCCGAGGGCGCCGGCGACGCGACCGGCGCGCAGCTCCCCGAGGGGGCGTACCAGTTGCCGAACGACTCGCGGGCTCCCTCGTTCATCGGTGCCGCACCTCCTGCGGGCCACGGCCAGCACCGCTACTTCGTGACGGTGCACGCGCTCGACGTCGAGGACATCGAGGTGCCCGCCGACGGGACGCCCGCGTTCCTCAACTTCACGATCGCGTCGCACATCCTCGCGCGCGCCACGCTCGTCGCGACCGGCGAGATCCCCGCCGAGTAGCCGGCCCAGGAGGCGGCAGCGGCACGGGTTGCCCCGAACTGCTGCTCCCGACTCACGGGGGCAGCAGTTCGGGGCGACTCGCCGTCGCCACCTGCCGCGTGTGCCGGGGCTAGGGCGGCCTCGGCAACATGTGCTTTCACTGTGGAGTCACATCATGGTGAAGCTAGTCTGACGTCATGCAGCCGAGATCGGCCGCTCCACGGAAGGCTCCACGATGACCACACCCCCCTCCTCCCCGGCCGCGCGCCCCCGCGTCCTCGTCACCGGAGCGAGCATCGCCGGCCCGGCACTCGCCTGGGGCCTCGCGAAGTCCGGCTTCGACGTCGTGCTGCTCGAGCGCTCCGCCGAGCCCCGCGAGACCGGCCAGAACATCGACGTCCGCGGGCTCGGTCGCGAGATCCTGACCCGGATGGGCGTCGAGGAGGCGGTGCTCGCGAACCTGACCGGCGAGGACGGCACGCGCTTCGTCGACGAGTCCGGCCGCCCCTACGCCGTGTTCCCGCGAGAGGAGGGGCAGGACGGCCCGACCGCCGAGGTCGAGATCCTGCGCGGGCGGCTCGCGGGCATCCTCGCGGACCTCGTCCCGGCCGACGTCGAGCGCCGCTTCGGCGACTTCGTCGTGGGGGCCGAGCAGGACGCGACGGGCGTCGACGCCACCTTCGACAGCGGCGCCGAGGAGCGTTTCGACCTGTTCCTGGTGGCCGAGGGGCGCAGCTCGCGCACCCGCCGCCTCCTCTTCGCGGACGAGACCGAGCTGCGCGACTTCGGCGTCAGCATCACGTACGGCACGATCGACCGCCGGCCCGGCGACGTCGACTCCTGGGACTGGTTCACCGCGGCCCGCGGCCGCGTCGCGTCGGTGCGGCCCGACAACCTCGGCACGATCAGGGCGTGCATGTCGTTCGAGTCCGAGCCGATGGGCTTCGAGGGGCTCCCGGTGGAGGCGCAGCTGCAGCTGCTGAGGGAGCGCTTCCGAGGTGCGGGCTGGCAGACCGAGCGCATCCTCGACGGCTTCGACGCCCGTCCGGACGAGTTCTACACGCAGCGGATGGAGCAGGTCGTCATGTCGACCTGGAGCCGGGGCCGCATCGCGCTCGTCGGCGACGCCGCCTGGGGCTCGGGCCCGACGGGCATGGGCACGACGCTGTCGCTGGTCGGTGCGCACATCCTCGTCGGCGAGCTCGCCGCGAGCCCGGATCGCCCGGCGCATGCCTTCGCCCGGTACGAACGGCAGATGCGTCGCTACGCCGACAGCGCGCAAGGGCTGCCGCGCGGCGGGGCGAAGCTGATGCACCCGTCGTCGGGCGCCGGGGTGAAGGCGATCCAGACGATGCACCGCGTCACCGCGTCGCGGCCGGTCCGGAAGTTCTTCCAGGCGAACCTGCTCACGAGCGAGAAGCACGTGTCGGTGCTGGCCGAGTACCCGCAGCTGCGTGCCTGAGGCCGGCGACCCAGGGCCCGATGCGGGGACGATCGCGACGACGTCTCGATGGGAGGATCGACCCATGACGACGCCGACGCCGCCCCCGCCGACGCCGAGGACGCAGGTGCTCGAGGCCCTGCGGCACTACGCCGTGACCTACCAGGAGTCGGCCCACCAGCTCGCCCGCTGGATGGAGCTGCCGACCGTCGACGGCACGGCCCTCGGCGAGGTGATCTGGGCCGAGCGCGAGGACGCGCCGCTCACGCCGGCGAAGCTCTCGAGCAGGATCGGCCTGACCTCGGGCGCGACGACCGCCCTGCTCAACCGGCTCGAGGCCCAGGGCCTGGTCGCCCGCAGCCGCGAGAGCACCGACCGCCGTGTCGTGACGCTGCGGGCGACCGAGCAGGCGCACGAGCGCATCGAGCCGTTCCTTCGCCGGGGCGGTGCCGCCCTCGAGGCGGCCCTGGACGACTACGACGACGAGGCGCTGGAGGCGGTGCGCGCGTTCCTGACGCGGCTCGCCGCGGTGCTGCCGGGCGCCTCCGACGCGTCGCCGCCGCCGCCCGCGGACGAATCGCCGACCACCGCCTCCTGAGGGACCGCCGCCTCCTCGAGCCCCTCCGTCTCTCGGCGGCCCTCCGCCTCCCGGACGACGTCTCGACGAGTTGCCCCGAACAGCTGCCTCCGAGCGAGCGAGGCCGCACGTCGGGGCAACTCGTCGTCGACGCGGCGCGGGCGCCGTGCCAGGGTGCAGGGATGACCTCCCCGCAGGCGCTCTCGGAGACCGATCGCCGGCTCGTCGCCGCGTGGGCGGCCGACTGCGCGGAGCGCGTCCTGCCCCTCTTCGAGCAGGAGGCGCCCGCCGACGACCGCCCTCGCGACGGCATCACGCGCACCCGCGCCTTCGCCCGCGGAGAGCTCGACGCCGTCGGCGAGATCCGTCGCCGCTTCGTCGCCGGTCGTGCCGCACAGGCCGTGACCTCGCCCGCGGCCAGGGCCGCCGCGTGGTCGGCAGGGCAAGCGTCGGGCGTCGCGCACATGGGCGCGCACGCCCTGGGCGCCGCGGCCTACGCCGTGAAGGCCGTCACCCTGGCCGCCCCCGACGACGACGGGACCGCAGGAGGCGCGGCCGAGATCACCTGGCAGCTGCGGCACCTGAGCCCGCCGGTCCGCAGGGCTCTCGCGCGCCTCCCCCTGCTCGGAGAGGACAGCTCGGGCCCGCTCGGCACCGGCCTGCTCGCGTCGGGCACGCTCGGCGACGCGATCCGCACGCTCCAGGGGGGCCTGCGCTAGCCGCCCGCGCCTCCCCTCGCGCTCGCACTCGCGCTCGCACTCGCACTCGCACTCGCACTCGCACTCGCACTCGCACTCGACGAGTTGCCCCGAACCGCTGCCCTGAGCCCCGGGAAGCAGCAGTTCGGGGCAACTCGACGCCGCCACTGTCCACTTCGCGAAGGCAGCCGACCGCGTCGCTAGATGCTCTAGCCGACCGTGACAAGATGCACATGCATAGAAATCCGACGTCGACCCCATGCAGCGCAGAACTGCCGAGAGGAGCCCACCATGAGCATCATCCGCCCCACGAGCCCCTTCTCCGAGGTCCGCGACCACGAGCGCCAGGTGACGCTCTTCGTGGTCGCGTCGTCGGCCGTCGCGACCTGCGCCAGCCTCGTCGTCGGGATGCTCTTCCTCCTCGGCCTCAGCCATTGACACGTCGCCTCCCGCGTTCCGGGACGCCGACGGCCCCGCACCCTGACGAGGGTGCGGGGCCGTCCTGGCGTCGGGGCGACCAGCCCTAGGAGCGACGGCCCCGGAGGCGCGACGCAGCCACGGCCACGCTGCCGGCGGCGACGAGACCGGCGGCCAGCACGAGCCACGCCGACGCGTCCGAGCCGGTGTAGGCGAGGCCCGCCGGGCGCGTCGTGCGCACCGGGACCACGGCGACCGGCGCGACGGCGGTGGGGACGACGGCGGCCGGCGCCGTCGGGACGGGCAGGACGGGCGCCGCGGCGGCGACCGAGAACTGCACGGGCACGGAGAAGTCGGAGGCGGCGCTCCCGTCACGACGGAGCACGGCCGCGTCGCTCACGTAGTCTCCGGCGGGCAGCACGAACGACGCCGTGAAGTGCCCGGTCTCGTCGATCGGCACGAGCGTGAAGGCCACGCCCTCCTCCGGGTCGAACGCGATCGGCTCCTCGTCCGTGACGAACCCAGGGTCGTCGGCCGGGGCCTCGTCCTCCGCGACGCGGACGAGTTCGACGCCGTCCGCCTCGTCGGCGACGCCCTCGTCGCTGCCCTGGTCGGGCTCAAGGGACTCGACCAGCGAGGCGTCGACGACGCTGACGAGGGCCACCTGGCCCGGCTCGCCGTTCTCGCCCTGGACGCTGACGACTCCCGCGGTCGCGGAGACCGGTGCCTCGAGGTGCGGGGCGACGACGAAGGCGCTGACGCGGATCTCGAGCGAGGCCTCGTTGCCGGACTCGTCGAACACGTTGAGGGTCAC
Organism: Frigoribacterium sp. PhB116; assembly: GCF_004364285.1. Lineage (GTDB taxonomy): Bacteria > Actinomycetota > Actinomycetes > Actinomycetales > Microbacteriaceae > Frigoribacterium. Next base: position 26,945 of record NZ_SOBE01000006.1, read on the forward strand.
GATGTCCGGGACGGCGGCGTCGTTCGGCACGACCACGATGATGGTCGTGTCGCCGTCGATGCTGAAGGTGAGGCCGGGCGCGGGGCGGATCCAGCTCGAGAGGTCCTCGCCCTGCGATCCGACGAGGCCGACCGTGGCCTCGTCGCCGGGGGTGAAGCCGACGGTGCCGAAGAAGCTCGCGAAGCCCGGGTGCAGGTCACTGCCGTCCTGCGAGAAGACCTCGGGGGCGTCGACGACGACCTCGTCGCCGCCGTCCTCGGGGGCCGCCGACGGGGTCGGGGCGACCGGCGCCACGACCTCGGGCTCGGACGGGGCGGCCTCGCCGTCCGCGGCGAGGGTGGTCTCGGCGCGGGGCGCAACGGGGACGCTCTCGGCGGCGCCTGCCTCGGCAGCGCTGGGCGACACGGGGAGGCTCTCGGCGACGCCGGCCTCGGCAGCGGGCGAGACGGCCGTCGTCGCGTCGGGGCCCTCCGCCACGACGGACGACGACGCGGGCACGTCGCCGTCGGCGGCGAAGGCCGCGGCGGGCGTGAGGACGAGGGCGGCGGCGAGCGCCGCCGCGGGCAGGGCGCACGCGCGGATGCGGCGGGAAGTGGTCACGGATCCCCCAGGAATCGAGTCGGGTCGAGCCGGAGACGCCCGGCGGACCGACGCTAGAGCGGCGCGGGGCCCCTCCGCGCCTCCGGGTGCGCCGGGAGGACCGGCCGTGATCCGATCGTGACGAGATCGTCCCCCGTCGGGCACCGAGCGGGGGACGGCCGCGGGCGCGCGGCCGCGGAGCGCGAGGGAGCAGGCGCCCAGGGCGGTCCTCAACGGGCGCCGGCCGCCTCCTCGTCCACGGCCGGTCTCGCGGCCGGCCCCGACTTCAGCAGCTTCAGCCCGACGACGCTGCCGACGATCCCCGCGAGCAGCAGCACCCGCACGACCGTGACGGCCTCACCGCCGGTGAGCATGCTCCAGGTGACGGTGAACGCCGCGCCGAGCCCGGCCCAGATCGCGTACGCGGTGCTGATCGGGATGTGCCGCGTCACCCAGCCGAGCGTCAGCATCGAGGCGGCGAGGCCGAGCACGAAGACGACGGAGGGGGCGAGCACCGAGAGCCCCTCGCTCCGACCCAGCGCGGTCGCCCAGACCGCCTCGAGCACGGCGCTGACGACGAGCACGACCCACGGCATCAGCTGACCACCTTGAGGCCGACGACGCAGCCGATCAGCACGGCCAGCAGCAGTGCGCGGGCGACGGTCAGCACCTCTTGGCCGCGGACGACCGCGATGATCACCGTCAGCACGGCACCGATCCCGACCCAGACGGCGTAGGCCGTGCCGACGGGCAGGTCGTTCATCGCCAGCGCGAGGCCGACCATGCTCAGGACGAGCGCGACGACGAACAGCGCGGTCGGCCCCTTCTTCGTGAAGTTCCCCGAGGCGCCGAGCGCCGAGGCCCACACGGCCTCGAGCACCCCCGCGACGATCAACAGCACCCAGGCCATGACGGGCCCCTCTCCTCCGGCGCACCGAGCCGACCTCATGTCGACACCCTGCGCGACTCGTTGTCGCACAGTCGTGCGGACTCAGTTCTAGCACGTTTTCGCACAGTCGTGCCAGAATCGACGGATGCCCCGCACCGTTGATCTCGACGACCGCCGCCGCATCGTCGGCGAAGCCGCCTGGCGGGTGCTGGTCCGGGACGGACCGACGGAGGTGTCCGTCCGCAAGGTCGCCGCCGAGGCCGGGCTGCCTCCTTCATCGCTCCGCTACACGTTCCCGACGCAGGCGAGCGTGCGCGACGCCGCGGTCGAGCTGCTGGTGTCGCGGCTGCGCGAGCGCGTCGACCGGGCGGCGGACACGACCGGCGGACGCGACGCGGCCCGGGCCGTCCTGCTCGAACTGCTCCCCCTCGACGACGAGCGGCGCGCCGAGATGGAGGTGACCGTCGCCTTCACCGCCCTCGCCCTGACCGACCCCTCGCTGCGGACGGCGCACGAGCAGACGCACGCGGCGGTCCGCGACGTCTGCGCGCTGGCGCTGGTGCACCTCGGCACCGACGGCGCGGCCAGCCCGCGCCCGGCGGGCGGCGCGGCCAGCACCCCCGAGCCGGCCCACGTCGACGTCGAGCTCACCCACGCCGTCGTGGACGGCCTGGCCCTGCACCTGCTCGCCCAGGCCGTCGGGACCGACGCCTCCTGGGCGGTCACGGCCCTCGACGCGCACCTGGCGCTGCTGGCGCTGCGCCCCTGACGCACCGCACCGCGTTTCGTACAACGCACCGCGTCCAGACCCGGTGCGTTGCACGAAACCCGGTGCGAAGCCGCGCGGCAGCACTGACGGCCAGCCCGCAGGAGGTGCGGCTCGCGTCGACAGGCCGCACCCGGCCGCTTGCCGCCCGCACACGCACGAACGCCCCCGCGCACGGCGAGGGCGTTGTGCGACCAGCGGGTGAGACCTACGCGAACGTCGCCGCGTCGATCACGAAGCGGTAGCGCACGTCCGACTTGAGCACGCGGTCGTAGGCCTCGTTGATCTGGTCGGCGCTGATCAGCTCCGTCTCGGGCAGGATGCCGTGCTCGGCGCAGAAGTCGAGCATCTCCTGGGTCTCGCGGATGCCGCCGATGGCCGAGCCGGCCCAGCTGCGGCGAGCCGGGATCAGCGCGAACGCGGGCACCTCGAGGGGCTCCGAGGGGGCACCGACGTTGACGAGGGTGCCGTCGACGGCGAGCAGGCCGAGGTAGGCGCCCATGTCGATCTTGGCCGACACCGTGTTGACGATCAGGTCGAACGAGTTCGCCAGGTCGGTGAAGGTCTGCTCGTCGCTGGTCGCGTAGTGCGCCTTGGCACCGAAGCGGAGCGAGTCCTCCTTCTTGGAGGTCGTCTGCGACAGCACGGTCACGTCGGCGCCGAGCGCGGCGGCGATCTTCACGCCCATGTGGCCGAGGCCGCCCATGCCGACGATGGCGACCTTGGTTCCCTCGGTGACGCCCCAGTGGTGCAGCGGCGAGTAGAGCGTGATGCCGGCGCAGAGCAGCGGCGCGACCTTGTCGTAGTCGAGCGACTCGGGCACGCGCAGCACGAAGTCCTCGGTGACGACGACGGCCTGCGAGTAGCCGCCCTGCGTGACGGTGCCGTCGGCGGGGTCGACGCTCGTGTAGGTGCCGGTGTTGCCCTTCGCGCAGTACTGCTCGTCGCCGCGCTGGCAGTACTCGCACTCGCCGCACGAGTTGACCATGCAGCCGACGCCGACGCGGTCGCCGACCTTGTGCTTCGTGACCTCGGAGCCGACCTCCGAGACGGTGCCGACGATCTCGTGGCCGACGACCTGCGGGTACTGGATCTCGCCCCACTCGCCACGGACGGTGTGGATGTCGCTGTGGCAGATGCCGGCGTAGGCGATGTCGATCATGACGTCCTTCGGGCCGACGTCGCGGCGCTCGATGGTCGTCGGGACGAGGGGCTCGGTGGCGGACGGTGCCGCGTAGGCCTTGACGGTGCGCATGTGTGCTCCTGTGTTCGTGTTCGGTGATGATGTCGGGAAGTGGAGAAGAAGAGGGAAGAGGGAAGAGGGAAGAGGGAAGAGGGAAGAGAGAAGTAAGAAGGAGGCGCGGTTCCGGCTGCGGAGCCCGCCCGCGTCGACGAGGCGCCGCGTCACCACCGAGCGGGGAAGGCGCTGCGCCTGCCCCACACCGTGAGGCCGAGGGCGACGGCCCCTGCTCCCATCATGACGACGGGCAGCACGAGAGGGCCGACCCCGCCGAGCAGCAGCGCTCCGAGGACACCCGCGGCGAAGATGGCGACGTTGAAGGCGACCGGCAGGAACGAGTTCGCGACGTCCGCCTCCGCGCCTCCTGCGGTGGTCAGCGCCGCCTGCAGCTGGGCCGAGGCTCCCCCGAAGGTCAGTCCCCAGAGCACGGAGGCGGCGAGCACCGCGGCCGGGGACGCCTGGCCTACCAGCAGCACGGCCCCCGCGACGACGAACAGGGCGACGCTGCCGTGCAGCAGGGGCCGGGGGTGTCGGTCGAGCAGCGCGCCGGTGACGACGATGCCGCCGATCGACGAGACCCCGTAGACGAGCAGCGTCAGGTCGACGCCGAGGCCCGAGCCGCCGGCCCGCAGGTACGGCGCGACGTACGTGTAGATCGTGTTGTGCGCGATCATCCACGCGGCGATGACGGCCAGGATCACGACGACCCCGGGGAGGCGGAGGACGCGGCCGAGCGGGAGGCGGCCCGAGGCCGGGGCGGGCGCCGGGGTCGCGTCGGGCACCACGGCGAGCACGAGCACGAGGGCGACGAGCCCGATCAGGCTGAGGCCGCCGAACGACCAGCGCCAGTCGAGGGTCGTGCCGAGCCAGGAGCCGAGGGGCGTCCCGAACGCGAAGCCGACGGGAGCTCCCGCCGAGACGATCGCGAGCGCGCGACCCGCGCTGCCGGGCGGGCTGATGCGGCGGCCGTACACGGCGAGCATGCCCCAGATCGTGCCCGAGAAGGCCCCGGCGACGAACCGGGACGCGAGTGCGACGCCGACCGTCGGGGCGAAGGCGGTCACGACGTTCGCGAGGACGAGCCCGGCGAGCGCCGCCGCGAGCACGGGGCGACGCCGCAGCCCACGGGTGAGCGTGATCGCGGGGACGGTCGCGACGACGGTGCCCAGCGCGTACGCGCTGATGAGCAGCCCGACGGTGCCCTCGCCCGTGTCGAGCCCGGACGCGATCTGCGGCAGCAGCCCGGCCGGCATCGTCTCCATGGCGACGAGCACGAAGCCGATCGTCGCGAGCACGACGAGCGAGAACAGCGGCAGACGGGTCGGGGTCGACGTACCGGGCTCGCCCGAGAGGGCGACGTCGGCAGCGGGCGCGGGCGCGTTCGTCAGGACGGGTCCTCTCAGGGTCGAGGGCAGGGGCGCGCTGCGGTCAGCAGCAGCGGTAGGAGGAGGAGGGGGCGACGCCGACCTGCGGCGTCACGCCTCACGCTACGCACGCGCCCCGCAGGCTGACAGGCACTGCCAGGGCACCCCTCCCGACGAGCGCTCCTTCTCCGCTCCTCTGGCTGGTGTCAACCCCTCCAGGTGAACGGCAGGTGTCATTTGCGTGAACTGCAACCTTGTGTTCAGCTATGAGTTCGCCCACACCGCCGTGGACGAGGAAGGCCGAGATGACCACCGACCACCGCGCCCCGCGCACCCCCACCGAGACGTCGTCGCGACGAGGGCTGACCGCCTTCCTCGCGGCCCCGCCGCCCGCTCCCCGACTCGACGACGCGACCGTCGCCCGTCGCTACCCGCGCCTCCGGCTGCAGGTGTTCCTGGGCATCTTCATCGGCTACGCCGCGTACTACCTGATCCGCAACAACGTGCCGCTCGTGTCGACGATCCTCAAGGACGAGAACGGCTTCAGCACCGTCGGCCTCGGCGTCATCACCAACGGCGTGCTGCTCGCCTACGGCTTCAGCAAGTTCCTCAGTGCGATCGTGAGCGACAAGAGCAGCGCGCGGTTCTTCCTGCCGATCGGTCTCGCACTCTCGGCCCTCGCGAACCTGTTCATCGCCTTCGTCCCCGCGGTGGGCGCCTCCGTCGCGTTCTTCGCCGTGGTGATGATCTTCAACGGGTTCTTCCAGGGCATGGGCTGGCCGCCCAGCGGCCGCACCCTGGTGCACTGGTTCTCCACCTCCGAGCGCGGCGGCAAGACCGCGATCTGGAACGTCGCGCACAACGTGGGAGGCGCGGGTGCCGGAGGCCTCGCCGGTGTCGCGCTCGCGTCGTTCGGCACCTGGCAGAGCGTGTTCTGGTTCCCCGCGGTCGTCTGCCTCGTCATCGCGGTCGTCGCGCTGGTGCTGCTGCGCGACACCCCCGAGTCCGAGGGCCTGCCGCCCATCGAGGAGTACCGGAACGACCCGGCCCCCGTCGAGACCGACGCCGCCGACGAGGGCGCCTCGACCTGGTCGACGATCCGCCGCTACGTGCTCACGAACCGCACCATGGTGAACCTGGCCCTGGCCAACGTGTTCGTCTACACGCTGCGCTACGGGGTGCTCGTCTGGGCGCCGGTCTACCTGTCCGAGGTGCGCGGCGCGAGCCTCGGCGAGGGCATCGCCGGGTTCTCGCTGTTCGAGCTGGCCGGGATCCCCGGCACCCTGCTCTGCGGCTACATCAGCGACAAGGTGTTCAAGGGCCGCCGCTCCCCCACGGGCATCCTGTTCATGACCGCGGTCGCCGTCGCCGTCGCCGTCTACTGGCTGTCGCCGGTCGAGGGCCCGCTCTGGATCTCGCTCGCCATGCTCGTCGCCATCGGCGGCCTCATCTACGGCCCGGTCATGCTGATCGGCCTGCAGGCGCTCGACCTCAGCCCGCGCTCGGTCGCCGGCACCGCGGCCGGGTTCACGGGGCTGTTCGGCTACGTGCTCGGCGCGACGCTCGCCTCCACCGGCATCGGCCTGGCCGTCCACGCGTTCGGCTGGGACGTCACCTTCGTGCTGATCCTCGCCTGCGTGGTGCTCGCCATCGTGCTGCTGGCGGTCGTCGGCCGCGACGAGCGCGCGCTGAACGAGCGCAAGCGCGCCCGTGACGCCGAGGAGGCGGAGGCCCGCTAGGCGGGACCACCTGCGCTCGTCGCACGCGTACCTCCCCCAGAACGACGAACCTCCGTGATCTTCCGCGGAGGTTCGTCGTTTCCACGTCGGGACGGCGCCCCTCAGCTCGACTCGTCGAGCACCCTCACGAGCTCGGGCCAGAGGCTCGCCGCCCACAGCTCGTGCACGCGCCGCCAGGACCACAGCTGGCCGTTGAGCCGGGCGCTGCCGACGGCCGGCTCGGGCTCGGGGAACGGCACGAAGACGCAGTCGCCGCGGTCCCGGACGAGCCGCTCGGACTCGGCGTTGAGCCGCGCGATCTGCCCGTGGACGCGGCCTCGCGCCCCGCGCGACGTGAGCCGCAGCCGGTCGATCGGCGGGATCCCCGCGACGAGCACCGGGCTGAGCACGCTCCCCGGGTGCCGTGCGGCGTCGAGCAGCCGGTCGAGGTCGCGGCGCCACGCGGCGGCGGAGGTCATCAGCAGCACGTCGCTGAACCCCAGCGCGACGACGACCGCGTCGACGTCGGGCACGGCCGAGGTCGGCTCGTCGGCCGCCTCCCGCACGGTCAGCACCTGGGCCGGGCCCTCGACCCAGACGAACGGCCGTCCCCGCGCGGCGCCGACCGCGGCCGCGACGCGGCTGAGCGTCGTCAGCTCCTCCTCGAGCACGCCGAACCGGGCCGCGGCCGCGTTGCCGACGTAGGCGACCCGGTCGGCGGTGACGTCCTCGAGCAGCGAAGGAGGCGCGGTGGCCGCAGGCGGGAACGTCCCCGAACGCACGGCCCGACGGAAGAGCGCGAGCCGGAGCCTCAGCGCCGGCCGCAGGCAGGCCCAGACGACGTCACGCGGCTGCAGCGTCGGCACGCCGCGCTCCGTCGCGCCGCGGTCGCTCCGGGGGTAGGTCATCGCCCCTCCTCGGTCGGTCCGACCCTACGCCCGGACCGCCCGACGGCGACCGCGAGCGTGGTGGGCGAAGCGCCGTGCGCCGTGCGCCGTGCGCCGTGCGCCGTGCGCCGTGCGCCGTGCGCCGTGCGCGCAGGCGACCACGCGCGTCGGCGCGTCCGTCCGCACCCTCAGGACCCGCGCGCACCCTCGCTCGCGCGCGCGGGTGTGCGCGGTTCCGAGGGGTGCGGACGCCGTCGCGACGGGCCTGCCGTCGCGAGCACCGCCTCCTGCGGGCTCGAGGTCGTGCGCATGTTCGCGCTCGTGTTCGCGCTCGTGTTCGCGCTCGTGTTCGCGCTCATGTTCGCGCTCGTGTTCGCGCCCGTGGCGGCCAGCTCGAGGCGCCGGCCCGAGAGGACCCGACACCCGACGCGCAGCACGGCCCGCCAGAGCACCGCGCCGACGACGGCTCCGGCGGTGTTGGCGATCACGTCGTCGATGTCGGTCGCACGGTTGCCGCCGATCGTGAGGTGCAGCACCAGCTGCAGCAGCTCGACCGAGACGCTGGCGACCAGCGCGATCGCGGCGACCGGCACGATGCCGCGCAGGCGACGCCGCCCCGCCGGCCCAGGCCTCGCTCGCCCACGTGCCGCCAGCCCGCGGCCCGTCAGGTACGCCCCGAGGGGCACCGTCATCACGATGTTCAGCCAGAACGACCGGAGGTGCAGCGAGCTGAGCGCGTCGAGGTTCATCATCGGGCGCCACGGCGAGTCCGGAGGTGCGTCGAGGTCGATCACGAACGGGAAGAACGTGACCGCGACCAGTGCCCCGAGGTAGGCGACGAACGACGTCCGCCAGAGGGTCGTCCCCACGTCGGCCCCGGCTCGCCGCGAGCGCAGCCCCACGAGCGCGACGGCGACGATCGTCACGGGGACGACGGTCGCGAGCGCGGGGAGGACGACGGGCGAGGATGCGGCGAACATGGGGTCCTTTCGTTCGACGTCCAGTCTCGCCGCCGACCCTCGCCGCCCGCTTCGCCCGCAGGGCTGAAAGCGCTCCGCCTGTGTAGACAGTCCCCATGAAGATGAACACGCGCCTCGGGCGCATCATGTACGGGATCAGCCTCGTCATCAGCGTCGGCATGCTCGTCGTCGTGTGGGCCGTGCTGCAGCCGAGCGTCGTGTTCTCGGTCTTCTTCACGCTCTTCGTCGTCGGGATCGCCGTGTGGAACGGCCGCAAGGCCTTCGGCGCCTCGCCGGAGCCGCGCTGACTGCCCCCCTGCTCCGGCCGCAGGCCCGGGTCCGGGTACGGGTCCGGGTCCCGGTCCGGCCGCAGGCCCGGGTCCGGGTCCGGGTCCGCAAATGCCGACCGCACCGCACGCAATGCGGACTTTTCCGGTCGTTGCGAGTGTCCTCGCGCCTCCCCGGTCGGGTCTTGCGGCCGGAAGCGCCCCCGAGGCAGGTGCGACCGAAGGAGGCGCCTCTCGCCCCCGGCTCCCGGGCCCGTCCTCGCGATCGAGATGACGCGTCGCGGGGGTCTGCTCTTCCCGGATCCCTTCGACGCGTCACATGGTTCGAGAGCGGGGGGCTCGGGCTAGGCGGACGCTGAGCTCGTGCCCGCAGACCGCGTAGCCGCGTGCCGCGTCATCGAGGTCGCGAGCTCGGCGAGCGCCGTCGTCACGACGGCCAGCTCGGGTCGCGACGCGAGCCCGTCGAAGACCTCGAGGTAGTACCCGATCTCGCCCTCGATCAGGGTGACGCCGTCAGGGGCGATGACGAGGACGCTGCTGCGCCGGTCCGACGGGTGGGCGGCGCGGTCCAGGAACCCTGCGTCGGTCATCCGGTCGACGAGGCTCGTGACGGAGCCCGACGAGAGATCGAGGTACGCGGCGAGCTCGCGCGGCGTGACGTCGGTGCCGCCGTGCACGAAGTACAGCGCGCGGAGGTCCGAGACGCCGATCCCGTGGTCGGCCGCGACGATCTTCATCAGGGTCTCCGCGCGCATCTGCGCGACGCCGAAGGCCTGCATGAAGCCGGTGACGGAGTCGGGGCCGACGCCGGCGTCGTGGCCGGCGCCTCCGTCGAGGGAGGGTGCCGCGGCCGGGGTCGGGTCCGGTGCGGTGTTCGGTCGGGTCATGTGCCTGGGTCGGGTCGAGAGTGTCGGGCTGGTCATGTTCGCTCCTGCGCTGAGATCGGCATCCGTGCCGACCATTAGATTAGCGAGAATCTCGACCATCGAGACACCCCCCGTTCGGTACGACGCAAAGCGGATAGCCGAGGAGTTGCCCACCCGGTGCCCGCACCGCCCCGGCTCGCCGATCCCGACGTCGCTAGCCTGTCGGCATGTCCACACCTCGACCTGACAGCGAGAGCACGCCAGCCGCCTCCGGCGAGCTCCTGACGCCCCTCGCCGCCGTGGCCGTCGACGCCGCCACGATCGTCGTCGACGCCGTGCGACCGGTCGCGGCGATCGTCACGGACGACGAGGTCCGCTTCGTCACGTGGCCCGACGTGCCCCGTCCGGCCGGTGCTGTCGAGGAGGCGGAGGTGCGGTCGACACCGGAGGGCGCATGGGTCGTCTACCGCGACGCGAGCGGTGACGCGTCGCCGCGCCGGACCGCCGTGCACCTCACTCCCGAGGGCGTCACGGCCGCCGTCGACCTGGGCACCGGCCGGCCGATCGGGGCGGACGCCTCCGGCCTCTGGATCGGCGACCCCCGAGACGCCTCGGAGTGGATGGGCACGTTCCCGGGAGGAGAAGAGCTCGACGGCGGCGGGCTCGGCACCGACGCCGATGCCGACGCAGCCGATCTCGACCCGAGCACCCTCCCCTGGATCCCCGAGACGTCGTTCTGGCCCGACCCCGCCGACTGGACCGAGCCGATCGACGCAGGCCTCGCCGAGCACGACCACGACCACCACGCATTCGTGGTCGCCGACACGGACGACGACGTCGGTCCCGACGACGACGACGTCGGCTGGACCCTCGCCTTCGGGAACCCCGGCGACGTCGGGGACTCTGCCGACTCCTCCTCAGACCCGCAGCCCAACGACCCGGGCCCGACTCCTCCGACCGACCTGCACCTCCTCAGCCCCGCAGGCGAACGCTCCACGATCCGGGTCGACCACCTCGTCGACGAGGTGCGCCGAGAGGGTGACGAGATCGTGCTGCGCTATCACCGGCGCGGCCCCCGCCACGAGACCTCGAGCTTCGGCGGCGGCTGGGACGTCGTCTACGAGCCACGCGAGGCCAGGGTCGACGTCGCCGACGGCCTCCCCGACGGCGTGGACACCGACGAGCTGCCGTGGCAGCCCGCGCCGGAGCCGCAGGAGGAGGACTGGCAGCGCGAGGAGGACCGTCGCGAGGAGGTGCTCGCCCCCTGGCGAGACCGTCTCGACCTGGCAGGCGTCGAGGGTGCGCGCTGGCCGCTCGCCCCTCTGGACCAGGCATCGCGCGATGCGGCCGCGGCAGCTCTGCGCGCCCAGTTCGAGCGGCTGGACGAGCCGGACATCGTCTGGACCCGCGAGCACCCCGAGCCGAGACGGGGCCGGAGCCCGTACCGCTCCCTCGAGGTGGAGACCGTCGGCAGCTGGCCGACGACCGAGCTGCTGGTCAGCTTCGAGCACGCCGACGTGCCGTTCCTGCGACTGCGTCGGCGCTACCGCGTCTTCGACGACACCGGCTGGCCACTCGACTGGCTCTGGGTCTCCGTGCACCTCGACGAGGACATCGCCACGCGACAGATCCCTGCCCGCACGGAGGCCGTCGACGGCGTCCTCGACATCTGAGCCCTGCCCTCGCCCGGCCGTCACCCTCCCCACCGACGCGCCGCGCCTCCTCGCCGACCTGCTGGCCGGGCTGCTGGGCCCGAGACCCGCCACCGGCAAGCCTTCAGCGGGCGGGTCCGTCGCCGGCGGGCCGTCGTGACGGCCCGCCCCCGACGAACCCGCCCGCCCGACATCCCAGCAGCCCTCGGGCCACCACGCGCGCGATCACAGACGTTCTTTCTGAGATCAGGGCTGATCTCAGAAGATCGCACCCCAGCGTTCTGAGATCGCGCCAGCGCGACGCCTCGACCGACGACCAGCCACCGACGCCAGCACCGACCTGGCAGGCTGACCGCATGCCCCGCCGCCCCCTCGAACCCGCGCCCGGCACCTCGGAGACCGCCCTCCGTCGGTCCTCGCTGGTGCAGCTGGTCATCCAGGGTGTGCTCGGCGTGATGGTCTTCTCGCCTCTGCTGCTCGGCGGCGACGACGACCTCGACGTCGTCCGCCTGTGGCTGCTCGCGATCTGGGCCACCGCCTTCGTGGCCCTGATCGTCCAGTTCCGGGCTCTCGGGTCGTGGCGCTCGGACCCCGTCCGTGACGACGAGACGATCCTCTGGGGCACGTCGGCCGTGCTGGTCCGGCCCACAGGCGGACTAGGCCACGGGGGGCGCTTCTCCCTCTCGAACCACCGCCTCCGCTACACGCCGGGCCCCGTCGCGCGCCTCCGAGGCGCGACCGCACAGGAGTGGTCCGCCGAGTCGCTCACCGGCGCCCACGTGACGCCGAGCACGGGTCGGTCCTGGACGTCGGGGCGCTGGGCCGTGATCGACCGGGAGGGCGGCGACGCCGTCACCCTCGTGTCGACGGAGCCCCGGGCCGTCGCCGACGAGATCGACCAGGTGGTCAGGGAGCGGCTGCGCCACTGAGCTCATCACGGTCGCACGGAAATCCACAACACCTCTTGCGCAACAACTCTTGTGCACTTACCGTTGCCCCATGACCCGCGACGAACCCCGCTCCGCCCTCACCGACGCCGCCTCGATGCGCGCGCTGGCCCACCCGACGCGGCTGCGCCTCCTCGGCCTGCTGCGTCAGCGCGGTCCGCAGACCGCGGCACAGCTCGGCGACGTGGTCGACGAGGCGCCGGGCACGGTCAGCTACCACCTGTCGAAGCTCGCGGCGAGCGACCTGATCCAGGCCGCCGACCCGCAGAGCGCCGACCGTCGCGAGCGCTGGTGGCAGGCCACGGCACTCCTCACCTCGTGGGAGCCCGCCGAGCTGCTCGACGACCCCGAGCGCCTCAGTGCGTCGGCGGCCCTCGAGAAGTCGATCGTCCAGGCGAACGCCGCGCGGTACACCCGGTACGTCGACGAGATGCCGGCCCTGCCGCGCGGGTGGGTCGCGGCGGCGGCGGGCGGCGACCGAGCGATCCGCCTCACGGTCACGGAGCTCGCCGCCCTCCGCGCCGAGCTCGAGTCCGTCGTCGACCGCTGGGTCGACGTCGGCGACGCGCACGACCCCGCCGACGACGACGGAGCCGAGACCGTCGTCCTCGCCTACCAGGCCTACCGGCACCCCGGAGGCGCGGGCGCGTGACCGAGGACGCCCCCGCACCCGAGACAGTCGCCCCGGCACCTGCCGGCCCGACCAGCGCGGCGGGCCCGGCAGGCCCGACCAGCGCCTCCCGCGCCTCCCGCACCGCCCTCTCCGCCCTCGTCGCGGCCCACGCGATCTCGCAGACCGGCAACGTCGTCACGGCCTTCGCGGTCCCGTTCTACGTCCTCGCGCTCGGCGGCTCCGGCGTCGAGATCGGCGTCGCCGCGGCCTTCGCGACCGCGCCGGTGATCATCGGCGGGCCGCTCGGCGGGGTCGTCGTCGACCGCGTCGGCCATCGCAGGGCCGCGATAGTCGCGGATGTCGTGAGCGGCGCCTCCGTGCTGGCGATGCCGGTGCTGGCGCTGACCGTCGGGCTGCCGTTCTGGGCCCTGCTGGCGCTCGTCTTCGTCGCCGGCCTGCTCGACACCCCCGGCCAGACCGCGCGTCGGGTGATGCTCCCCGGCCTCACCGAGCGCGCCGGCATCCGCATCGAGCGGAGCGTCGGCCTGCTCGACGGCTCCGAGCGCTTCGCCAAGCTGATCGGCGCGTCGCTGGCCGGTCTGCTCGTCGCCGCTGTCGGGCCTGTCCCGTCGCTGTTCGTCAACGCGGCGACGTTCGCCGTCTCGGCGGTGCTGACCTGGACGCTGGTGCCACGCGACGCGCGCGCAGCCGCAGCTACAGCACCAGGTGACGCCGACCTCGGGGACGCGGCCCGCGCCTCCTACTGGCAGGACCTCGCCGAGGGAGCCCGCTTCGTCGTCCGCGACCCCCTGATGCGGCTGATCGTGGCGCTGGTGCTGGTCACGAACCTCCTCGACGCGGCGCGCGGATCGACCCTGCTGCCGCTCTACGCCAACGACCGACTAGGAGGCGCGGCCGCCCTGGGACTGCTGGTCGCGACCATGGGCGGCTGCGCCCTGCTCGGCAACGTCGTCTTCGGCTTCGTCGCGCACCGGGTGCCGCGGCGGGTCACGTTCGCGCTCTGCTTCGCGCTGGCCGGCGGCCCCTCGAGCCTGGCGTTCGCGCTCGGCGTTCCGCTGCCGGTGCTGGTCGCGGCGACGGCGTTGTCGGGGCTGGCGGCGGGGGCGCTCAACCCGATCCTCGCGACGGTCGAGCTCGAGCGCGTGCCCGAGCACCTGCGCGGCCGCGTGTTCGGGCTCCTCAACGCGGGAGCCTGGGCCGGGGTCCCGTTCGGAGCCCTCCTCGGCGGAGTCGCCGCCGACACGATCGGCCTCACCATCGCCTTCGGCATCGTCGCGGCCGTCTACGTGGCGGTGACGCTCACGCCGCTCGCGGGCGGGTCGTGGCGGCTGATGGAACGCGGCGCGGTCCGTCTCGAGAAGGGCAGAACGCCCTAGCCTCGGCTCATGAGCACCGACGATCAGACGAGCACCGACGACCGGACGAGCACCGACGACTGGGAGGCGCGCGTCGCCGCCCTCTGGGCCGACACCGAGGTCGACGACGCGCAGCGGATCACCCTGATGGAGGCGCTGGCGGCCGCAGCGCCTCACCCCGCCCTGGGCTCGTTCGAGCTGGGCGGCGCCCACGACTCGGGCGGGCAGGAGGCGGAGGCCGACGTCCACTACGCCGCCGCGACCGCGGCCGGTCTCGACGCCGTCGACCCCACGCGTGCGGCCCAGATGGTGGTGCAGCACGCCTCGACCCTCCGCAACCTCGGCCGGCTCGACGAGGCGATCGCGATGCTGCGTGACGCTCCCGAGCACCCTGCCACCGGCGCCGCGCCGAGGGTGTTCCTCGCGCTCGCGCTGCACAGCGCCGGCCGCGCCGACGAGGCGCTCCGGGTCGCGATCGAGGCCGTCGAGCCCACCCTGCCGCGGTACCACCGCTCGGTGAAGGCGTACGCGGCGGCCCTGACGCAGCAGTAGCGGCCGCGGGATCGGCTGCCTCGCTCGTGCTCAGGACCGCCGGACGACGTCCAGCGCCTCGCCGACCGCTCGCGGCGGGCCGGCGACGTGCCATCGGCGCCCCGCGTGCTCGACGACCTCCGCTCTGCCGCCGACCCCCTCGACGAGGGCTCGTCCGGGCAGCCAGTCCCAGTCCGCGCAGTCCTCCTGGATCCAGAGCCCGAGTCGCCCGGCGGCCACGTCCGCGAGGTCGCAGGTCCCCGACCCGCTCACCCTGAGCGTCGCCGCGGCTCCGACGACCGCGAGGACGACGGCCAGGGCGAGAGGATCACGGACGTTCGTCGCATCCAAGTACGTCGCGACACTGCATTCGCTGAGGCAGCGGTCCTCGAGCGGCCCGACCTCGGCGCCGTTCAGCTCGACCCGACCGCCGGCCGCCACCCACGTCTCGCGGGCACCGGGAACGTGGACCGCCGCTGCCGGAACACGCCCCGCCTCCTCGAGCGCCACAGCACTGCACCAGGTGACCAGGCCCGAGACGAAGTTGTAGGTGCCGTCGATCGGGTCGGCGACCCAGCGACGACCGGTACGGGAGGCCCAGCTGGCGCCCTCCTCCCCCGTAAGACCGTCGCCCGGGCGCCCGATGCGCAGCAACTCCTGGATGCGCGCCTCGGCTGCCCGATCGGCCGCGGTGACGAGGTCGGCCGTCGAGGTCTTCTGCTGGGCGGAGATGCCCTCGACTCGCATGGACACCGCGATGCGAGCGGCCTCCGTGACCAGCGTCCGTGCGAGCTCGGCGTCGTCCATGCCCCCACGCTACCGACCACGCATGCGCAGGCGGGCGGGGCAGGGCGACCACCGCCGCGTGCCCTGTCCTGTCGCATCACTCGTGCGGAACGTCGTCCGCCCCTGTCGCACCCGGCTCGTCGTCGACCAGGTCAGCATTCGCGTAGGCCAGCTCGTGCAGGTACGACGCGAGCGCCTGCAGCGCGAGCGAGTTGACGACGGCGAGCACGCTCCCGGCCAGGAACCACAATTGCCCGGACACGATCGCGGCGATGCCGAACCCCAGGGCCGAGAGCCACGAGACCTTCCCCGCAGTGTCCGCGAGCTCTCGCGGGATCATGCCCCAGACCTTCTGGTCCTCGAGGACGGCGACGTGGACGGGCTCGTGCATGGCGCCACTGTAGCGGCGCTCGGCCCCTAGATCGCAGCTCGGGGCGGAAGCTGGTCGTGGACGCTCCAGAGCGACTTCCGCACGTCGCACGCCGCGTCCACGTCGCCGGGCAGGCGACTCGAGAACTCCCAGTCGGGCACCTCGTCGATCGCCGCCATCACACAGCCCGAGATCATGTCGAACTCGTCGCGCGTCAGCGTCAGGTGCACCTTCTCGGGATCGTCGGAGTTCGTCAGTTCCATCGGGGAGCCCTTCGAGATCGCGATCGAAGCCCTCGAGCCGACCTGGCCGCAGTACCACCGCTCGGTGAAGGCGTACGCGGGCGCCGCATGCGGAACGAAATCACTCGACCTGGCTCATTTCGCAGAGCCGTACGGCTGCTCCGGCAAAGGCAGCCACTCGCTGAACGCCTCACGCAGCATCTCGCGATCCTCATCCGTCATGCCGAGCACGTCGAAGCCGCCGTCGTAGGGAGCCAAGCACCACGAGCACGACTCGTCGCCCACGGCGAACCGGATGGCATCGGCGGCGACCTCGTCGGACAGCGCCCGCAACGCCTCGACGGAGAGGGGACCGACGTGGAGCCAGATGTCGTAGTCGATCTGGTCCTCGTCTTCCCCGTCACTCCAGGTCGCGAGGAACGAGCCCGGCGGCAGAAGCTCGGCGAGAGCGCCGAGCCCTTCCCTGCGCCGAGGCCGCCGACGGCTCCGACCCAGCACGAACAACAAGGAGTCCTCCGAGTGGTGCAGCGCCCTGAGCGACGTGTGCAGAGCCAGGAACCGGTCCCAGATCTCCTCGCGCTCCTCCTCGGTCTCGGGGAGACGTTCGTGATTCGGCAGGGAGTGGAAACGGAGGACACGATCGGGCCAGTCCCACCGCATCAGGTGCGAGAGAGGGGCGGTCGAGCCCCATACGGATCGCCACCGAGCGAGCACGCTCTCACGCGTCTCCGCCGAGGGAGCCTCGGCGACCCCACCAGCCCGGTCTCGTCCGGCGGGCCGAGCCTCAGCGCCGTCACCCTGGAGACCGACGGACGACTTGGCCCGCCTGCGGAAGATCACTCGTCGTCCCACTCGTCACGGAGCTCCTTGGCCAGCACCGCCACCTGCACCGTCAGCGCCCCGAGCAGTTCCTCACGGTTGAGCCTGTTCGTCGTCCGGTAGGCCCAGCCGGTCTCCCCCTCGGAGTCGAGGGTCTTGACGAGCACGAAGGCCTCGATGGCCGTCTCGCCCGCTTCCAGAGGGTGGACCTCCAGCCCGGCCAGAGCCTGCTCGAGCGGAACGCGCTTCTCGTCTGGTGCGGGGATCCCGGAATGACTGCCCATCGGACGAGTAAAGCGCACGCCTGAGCCCTCGACCGCCGGGACGACGTCGAGGTTCCCTCAGCGAACCCGACGGTTCGGTCGCTAGTCTCACCGCACGGCAACACCCGTCGCCCACCGCGACACCTGCCGGACCCGCAGCACCCGATGGCAAAGGAGCCACCCATGGACAGACTGACCAGCAAGATCGCCCTCATCAGCGGAGGCGCCCGAGGCATGGGCGCATCGCACGCCCGCGCAATCGTGGCCGAGGGAGGCAAGGTCGTCATCGGCGACCTGCTCGACGACGAGGGCCGCGCCCTCGCGGACGAGCTCGGCGACGCCGCCCGCTACGTGCACCTCGACGTGACGTCGCCCGGCGACTGGGAGGCGGCGGTCGCCACCGCCGTCAGCGAGTTCGGCGGCCTCAACGTGCTCGTGAACAACGCCGGCATCGTCAACTTCGGCCGCCTCGGCACGTACACGCTCGACCAGTGGAACCTCATCCTCGGCATCAACGTCACGGGAGCCTTCCTCGGCATCACCGCGGCGAAGGAGGCGCTGGTCGCGTCTGCCCCGTCGAGCATCGTCAACATCTCCTCCACCGCAGGACTGCAGGGCACCACGGCGCTGCACGGCTACGTGGCCTCGAAGTTCGCCCTCCGCGGCCTGACCAAGTCCGTCGCCCTCGAGCTCGGCTCGGCGAACGTCCGCTCGAACTCGGTGCACCCCGGGGTCATCCGCACCCCGATGACCGACGGCCTCGAGCTCGGCGACCAGCTCGGCGCCCTGCACCGCATCGGCGAGCCCCAGGAAGTCTCGAACCTGGTGGTCTACCTGGCCAGCGACGAGTCCAGCTTCCAGACCGGGGCCGAGTTCGTCATCGACGGCGGCGAGCTCGCCGGCGAGAGCGACAGCGTCAGCGAGTAGCCCGGACCGAGCCGGACACCCCTGAGTGGACGATGCACCCCGCAACGACGGGGTGCATCGTCCACTTCGGGGTGTCAGGCCACGGGGTGCCCGACTACGAGATGTCGGGCCTGCCCGCCGCCCGTCACACCCCCGGCTGCGGAGCCCGGACGTCGAGCGCCCACACGACGCCGAACCGGTCGCGGAGCTGCCCTGCCAACGGCGACCACGCGGAGGCGCCCAGCGGCTGCCGGATCTCGGCCCCGTCGACGAGCCCCTCCCACACCGCCGTGATCTCGGCGGCGTCGTCGCCGCTGAGGTAGACGTAGCAGGAGTTCGCCCCCTGGTCGTACTCCTGGTGCGGCCAGACGTCGAACGCCATGACGCGGACCCCGCTCGCGGTCTCGACCTGCCCCCAGACGATCCGGTCCGCCCACGCCGGGTCGTCGGAGGCGCCCATCTGTCCGTAGGTCATGGCCGTCACCTCGGTGCCGAGTGCGGCGGCCCAGAAGTCGAGAGCCTGGCGGGCGTCTCCGTCGAAGTTGAGGTGCGGGGTGGTCGAGATGGTCATGTCTGTCTCCTCGTCGTCGCGCAGTCCTCGGTGGTGAGGCCCGCGTCGAGAGCGACTCTCCTCCCCGATGCGGTCAGATCGTGACCGCATCCGGTGCGATCATCGGGACGTGACCAGCCCCTCCTCGCGGATCCTCACGCTCCTCTCACTGCTGCAGGTGCGACGGGAGAGCTCGGCGACGTTCCTGGCTGAGCGACTCGGCGTGAGCCCGCGCACGGTCCGCCGCGACGTCGAGCGCCTGCGCGAGCTCGGCTACACGGTGACGACCCTGCGAGGACCAGCGGGCGGCTACCGTCTGTCGGCGGGTGCCGAGCTGCCGCCCCTGCTCTTCGACGACGACCAGGCCGTGGCCGTCGCGCTCGCGCTCGCCGTGGCGCCCGCCTCCGGCACCGCCATCGGCGAGGCGGCTGCTCGTGCGCTCGGCACCGTGCGGCAGGTGATGCCGTCTCGGCTACGGCACCGGATGGACTCGATCGAGGTGCTCAGCACGCCGTCGGCGGTGGTCGTCGAGCCGGAGGTGCTGGTCGCGGTGATCGAGGCGACCAGCGCCCACGAGGTGCTCCGGTTCGACTACGCACCCGTCTGGGGCGAGGCCGAGGTCGGCCCACCGCTCTCGGTCGAGCCGCACGCCGTCGTCACGAGCAACGGCCGGTGGTACCTCCTGGCGTGGGCGCCCGCCGCCGCCGACTGGCGCACCTACCGCGTCGACCGGATGCACCCGCGGGCGGCCACGCGCCGGTCGTTCAGCCGGCGCCCCGTGCCCGGCGACGACCCGGTCGCCTTCGTCGCGGCGCGGTTCCGCGGGTCGACCGACGCCTCCTGGCCCTGCGTCGGCACGGCGCTGCTGGACCTCCCGGCGAGCGACGTCGCCCCCTACGTCGACGCCGACGCCCTCGTCGAGCAGGGGGACGACGGTCGGACGAGGCTCACGACGGGCTCGTGGTCGTGGCGTGCCCTCGCGGCCCGGTTCGCCGGGTTCGACGCGGACCTGACGCTCGAGGGGCCGCCGGCACTCGTCGAGGCAGGGCAGGAGCTGGCGCGGCGGCTGCTCGACTCGCGAGGCCCGGGTCGCCGGCCGTGACGCTCGGGTCGCCGGCCGTGACGCTCGGGTCGCCGGCCGTGACGCTCGCATCACATCGCGCGAGGGGCTCCTAGGGCAGCGTCGAGACGACCACCTCCGTTGCCTCCCCCAGAAGTTTGTGCCATTGTTAGGACAATTGGCCCCACCGGGAAGGCATACAGCGACGTATGAACCAGAACCAGTCCGCTCACCCCACCCTGCTGTCGGCGCTCCGATGAAGGCGTCCGTGGCCGGAGCCCCCGTCAGCTTCGGCGTCTTCGAGCTCACCCCGGAGGGCGCCGACGTCGTCGGCCCCGACGAGCTCGTCGACGTCCTGGCCGAGAGCGGCTACGCCGGCGTCGACCTCGGGCCCGTCGACTACCTCGGCCGCGGCGACGAGCTGCGCGCCCGGCTCGTCCGCTCGGGCCTCGAGCTCGCCGGCGGCTGGGTCCAGCTGCCGTTCTCGGACGACGACGCCTTCGACGCCGCGCTCCCCCAGCTGCACGAGGCCCTGCGCATCTTCGCCGAGGCGTCCGAGGACGGCCCCTCGCGGCTGCCGCTCCCGACCCTCGCCGACGACGGGTCCGACGCTCGTCGCGCCGGCCCGGGCCGGGGCGCCACCGCCGACCCGCTCGACGAGCGCCGCTGGTCGACCCTCGTCGCCAACGTCGAGCGTGCCGCCGCCCTGACGCGGGCGGCCGGCTTCGAGCCGACCTTCCACCACCACGCGGGCACGTTCATCGAGTCGCCGGACGAGATCGACCGGTTCCTCTCGGCCGTCGACGTCGGCCTGACCCTCGACACCGGGCACCTCGTGATCGGGGGCGGCGACCCCGTGCTCGCGATCGAGCGGTGGGGCGACCGCATCAACCACCTGCACCTCAAGGACGTCGACGTCGCCGAGCTCCGGCGCGTGCTGGACCAAGGAGGCGGCATGCGCGAGGTCTGGTCGTCCGGCTCCTTCGTGGCGTTCGGCCAGGGCGACGTCGACCTCGGGGCGGTGATGGGCGCCGTCGACCGACAGGGCTTCGACGGCTGGATCGTCGTCGAGCAGGACGTGCTCAACGCCCCCGACGCCGACATCGCCGCGTTCCGGGCCGAGCGGGGCGCCGACCAGCTCGTCAACCGCGAGGCCCTGCGCACCTGGGCCTGACGCCCCTGGCACCTGGCGCTCCACAGCTACCGCACCACCACCTCCTGCCCTTCGGGGCCCCACGACGCCCACGGGCAGCAAGGACGACGACGTGACCACTCCCCTCCGCTTCGGACTCATCGGCACGGGCCGCATCGGCCAGGTGCACGCCGCGAACATCGCGGCCGACCCCGAGGCCGTGCTGGCCTGGGTCTGCGACCCCTTCGTCGAGGGCGCGCAGGCCGTCTCGGCCCGCCACGGCGGCACCGTGACGACCGACGCGGCCGAGATGTTCGCGTCGGGCGACGTCGACGCCGTCCTCATCGCCTCGCCCACGGCGACGCACGTCGACCTGCTGGGGGCGGCGCTCGACGTCGGCGTCCCCGCGCTCTGCGAGAAGCCGATCGACCTCGACATCGCGCGGGTCGACGCGCTGCTGCCCCGGGTGCAGTCCTCGGGCATCCCGATCGCGCTCGGCTTCAACCGGCGCTTCGACCCCGCGTTCGCCGCGGCGCGCGCCCGGGTGGCGGCCGGCGAGATCGGCGAGCTCGAGCAGCTCTCGATCGTGAGCCGCGACCCGGCGGCTCCTCCGGCGGCGTACGTCGGGGTCTCGGGCGGCATCTTCCGCGACATGACCATCCACGACTTCGACATGGCCCGGTTCTTCCTGCCGGACATCGTCGAGGTGACGGCCACCGGCACGACCGTCTTCGACCCGGGCGCCCGCGAGCACGGCGACTTCGACACCGCGATGGTGACGCTCCGCTCCTCTTCCGGAGCCCTGGTCTCGATCACCAACTCCCGGCACAGCGCCGTGGGCTACGACCAGCGGCTCGAGGCGTTCGGCGCCGAGGGCTCGCTGCAGGTGTCGAACGCCCTCACCAGCCTCGTCAGCGTCTCGACCGCCTCCCACGTCGAGGCGAAGCCGCCGTACCAGGACTTCTTCCTCGAGCGGTACGCGGCGGCCTACGTCGCCGAGCTGCGGGCGTTCATCCAGCTGGCCCGGGGCGAGGAGTCGGCGAGCCCGACCTTCGCCGACGGTCGCGCCGCGCTCGTCCTCGCCGACGCCGCCGCGCGCTCCGCGGTCGAGCGCGTCTCCGTCGCCGTCGAGCTCTGAGCCGACGATGCCTGTCCAGCTGGCGGCCTCGGCCGAGATGCTGTTCCGCGAGCTGCCGGTCGTCGACCGCGTCCGGCGCCTGCACGAGCTCGGCTTCCAGGTCGAGATCTGGGGCTGGTCGACGAAGGACCTGCCTGCCCTCGCCGCCACCGGGGCCACCTTCTCGTCGATGACCGGCTACCTCGCCGGCGACCTGACCACGCCCGACGGCGTCGCCGAGCTGCTGCGCACCGTCGAGCTGTCGATCGCCGCGGCCGAGGTCATCGACTCCCCTCGGCTCAACCTGCACGGCACCGGGCTCGACCCGGACGGGCTGCCGGTGCGCCCCCTGCGCCCGGACGAGGAGGTGGCGCCCGGCGACCGCGAACGAGCCCAGGAGACGCTCGCCCGCCTGGCACTGCTCGGCGAGCGCCACGGGCGCGTCTTCACCCTCGAGAACCTCAACACCGCGGTCGACCACCCGGGCACGCCCTTCGCCCGCGCCGAGGACACGCTCGCGCTCGTGAGCGCCGTCGACAGCCCCGGCCTGCGCCTCAACCTCGACCTGTACCACGCACAGATCGGCGAGGGGAACCTGATCGAGCTGCTGCGGCGCGCGCTGCCGTGGGTCGGCGAGATCCAGGTGGCAGACGTGCCGGGACGCTTCGAACCGGGGACGGGCGAGATCCGGTACCCGGCGATCGCGGCCGAGCTGCGCACGCTCGGCTACGAGGGCGTCGTGGGGCTCGAGGCCTGGCCGTCCGGCGACTCGGAGACGGCACTCGAGCGCTTCCGCGCCTCCTTCGCCTGAGGAGGCGCGACTCGGCGAGCCCGACCCGTCACAGGTCGTAGGTGGTCGGCCCCTCGACCTGCCCCACCGTCTCCCACGCCCTGGCCCGGTCGCTGCGGACCGCCGACTCGACGATCTCGGCGGCCGACCAGGCGTCGGCGGCGGACGGCGCCAGCTGGCGCCCCTCGACCACGGAGCGCAGGAACAACTGCGCCTCGATCGTCTTGAGGTCGTCGAAGCCCATGCTCGTGCCGGCGCCCGGCTGGAACCGGGCGAAGTCGCCGAAGCCGGGCTGCGCCATGACGGTGCGGTACCCGCTCGTGTCGTCGGCGACCTGCAGCTCGTTCAGCCGCTGGAAGTCCCAGCGCAGCGACCCCTTCGTCCCGTAGACCTCGAGCGCGTACTCCGCGCGCGGCCCGATCGCGACGCGGCTCGACTCGAGCACGACGACGGCGCCCGAGTCGAAGCGGCCGAGCACGGCGGCGTAGTCCTCGTTCTCGACAGCGCCGGTGGCCCCGCCCTCGGCGCCCTTGCTGAAGTGGCCGGCGGCCCCCGAGCCCGGCAGCGGACGCTCGCGGATGAAGGTCTCGGTGAGCCCGGTCACGGAGTCGATGCGCCCGACGACGAACTGGGCCAGGTCCGCGCCGTGCGACAGCAGGTCGCCCAGGACCCCCGACCCGGCCCGGTCGCGCTGGAACCGCCAGGTCAGGGCGCCGAGCGGATCGGCGGAGTAGTCGGCGAGCAGGCTGACCCGCACGTTCGTCACGGTGCCGAGCGCGCCCGAGCGGACGAGCTCCCGGGCGCGGGCGACCGCGGGCGCATGGCGGTAGTTGAAGCCGACCGAGGTGACGACGCCGGCGTCGGAGGCGGCGCGGGCGATCTCGGACGACTCCGCGGCCGACCGGCCCATCGGCTTCTCGATCCAGAACGGCTTGCCCGCGGCGGCCGCGGCGAGCGCGACCTCGTGGTGGAGGAAGTTCGGCGCGCAGATCGAGACGACGTCGACCTCGGGGTCGGCGATCACCTCACGGTAATCTGCGGTGGTACGGCGATAGCCGAGCACCGTCTCGGCGTGGTGTCGTGCGCCGGCGTCCGTGTCGGCGGCGGACACCAGCTCCGCCCGCACCGGCAGCTCGGGATAGTGCTCCGCGACGGCGCGGTACGCCCGCGAGTGCAGCCGTCCCATCCATCCGAGCGAGACGAGGCCTACTCCTACGCGATCCGGTGTCGACATGGTTCTCCTGACGTCGTCGGCGGGCCCCCTGTCGAGCAGGGGGCAGAGCGAGCTTATCCCAATGACAGAATGTATTGACAAGCATGACCCCCTCACACATACTCGGACCCGACACCGACGTCACCCCGGACCGTCCTGCGCGACGAGCTCCGCATCGAAGGGACTTTCAATGAAGAAGCGACTCCTCGCCGGCCTCGGCCTCGCCGCGACGACCGGGCTCCTCCTCGCCGGCTGCGCGGGAACGGGCCAGGAGACGGCCAGCCCCGACGACGGCGGCGGGGACCTCACCTTCGCCGTCGTCACCCACTCCGGCCCCGGAGACGCCTTCTGGGACCGCGTCAAGTCGGGGGCCGAGACGGCCGGCGACGACTACGGCGCCACGATCACCTACAACTCCGACGCCGACCCCGCGAAGCAGTCGCAGCTCATCGACAACGCGGTGGCGCAGGAGGTGGACGGCATCGTCGTCTCGATGGCCAACCCCGACGGCGTCGAGGACAGCGTCAAGAAGGCCGTCGCCGCGGGCATCCCCGTCGTGACCATCAACTCGGGCATCGAGCGCTCGTCCGAGTTCGGCGCCCTGACCCACATCGGCCAGAGCGAGACCGTCGCCGGCGAGGCCGTCGGCACGAGGCTCGCCGACGAAGGCCTCGGCAACGCGCTCTGCGTCATCCAGGAGGCCGGCAACGTCGGCCTCGAGGACCGCTGCGCCGCCGCGGCCAAGACCTTCGGCGGCACGATGACGAACCTCCAGGTCGACGGCACGAACGACGCCGACGTGAAGGCGACCATCAAGTCGAAGCTGCAGGCCGACCCGTCCATCGACGGGGTCCTCACCCTCGGCGGCCAGTACGCCATCGACGCGGTCGGCGCGGTCGAGGAGTCGGGCAGCGACGCGAAGATCGGCACCTTCGACCTGTCGGAGGACGTCGTGGCCGACGTCGAGAACGGCTCCATCCTGTTCGCCGTCGACCAGCAGCCCTACGTGCAGGGCTTCCTCGGCGTCACCGCCCTGCAGCTCTTCGTCACCAACGGCAACGTCATCGGCGGCGGCCAGCCGGTCTACTCCGGTCCCGCCTTCGTCACGAAGGACAACGCGGCCCAGGTCGCCGAGTTCGCCGCCAACGGCACTCGCTAGGCACACTCCCCGGGGGCCGGCGCGATCGGCAGCCGGCCCCCTCTCCTCCCCCCGACCCAGGAGTCACCGTTGACGACCACTGACATCGTGACGATCGCGACGAGGCCACGCCTCGAGCGACGTCCGCTCCGCAAGATCCTCGCCCGGCCCGAGACGGGCGCCTTCGTCGCCGCGCTCGCGGTGCTCCTGTTCTTCTCCCTCTACACGCCCCAGTTCCTGAGCTTCGCCGGAGCCGGCGTCTGGCTCGAGTCGGCCTCGACGTTCGGCATCATGGCCGTCGCGGTGGCCGTGCTGATGATCGGCGGCGAGTTCGACCTCTCGGCCGGTGTCATGACCGGTTTCTCGGCCCTCATCGTGGGCATCCTCACGACCCACTACGGCCTCAGCATCTGGGTCGCGGTCGTCATCTCGCTCGTCGTCTGCCTCGGCGTCGGCGCCGTCAACGGCATCCTCGTGATGAAGACGGGCCTGCCGAGCTTCATCGTCACCCTCGGCACGTTCTTCGCCCTCGCCGGCATCGACCTCGCCGTCACCAAGATCATCACCGGGCAGGTCGCCATCCAGGGCATGACCAAGGTGCCCGCCTACGACTCGATCCAGCCCCTGTTCGGCGCGTCGGTCCAGATCGGCGGCGGCACCTTCTACGTGTCCGTGCTCTGGTGGTTCCTCGTCGCGGCGGCGGCCACCTGGATCCTGCTGCGCACCCGCGCCGGCAACTGGATCTTCGCGGTCGGAGGGGCCCTGAACTCGTCCCGCCAGGTGGGCGTGCCCGTCCTCAAGACCAAGATCGGCCTGTTCATGGGCACGGCCGGGGCCGCCTGGCTGGTCGGCATGATCTCGCTCTTCCGCACCTCGACCGTCCAGGCCAACACCGGCGTGGGCCAGGAGTTCATCTACATCATCTGCGCCGTCGTCGGCGGCTGCCTCATGACCGGCGGCTACGGCTCAGCGATCGGCGCCGCCCTCGGCGCGCTGATCTACGGCATGGTCTTCCAGGGCATCACCTTCGCCCAGTGGGACACCAACTGGCTGCGCACGGTGCTCGGCGGCATGCTGCTCGCCGCGGTGCTGCTGAACAACTTCGTCAGGACACGAGCAGGAGGCGGGCGATGAGCACCGACACCACCAGCGACCGCGCCGACCGCGCCGCCAGCACCGACCGCTCCGGCGCCCCGGCTGTGCCGCCGCGTGCCGACGTCGGCACGACGATCGTCGAGGTCCGCGACATCGGCAAGAGCTACGGGGCGGTCAACGCCCTCTCCGGGGTCTCGACCACGGTCGCGGCCGGCCAGGTCACCTGCGTGCTCGGCGACAACGGCGCCGGCAAGTCCACCTTCATCAAGATGCTGGCCGGTGCCCACACCCCGAGCCACGGCGAGCTGCTGCTCGACGGCGAGCCGGTCACCTTCGCCTCGCCGAGGGCCGCCCTCAGCGCCGGGATCGCGACGGTCTACCAGGACCTCGCGGTCGTGCCGCTGATGCCCGTCTGGCGGAACTTCTTCCTCGGCTCCGAGATGACGACGGGGGTCGGCCCGTTCCGTCGCCTCGACGTGAAGGCGATGAAGAAGATCACCTTCGAGGAGCTGGCCCGCATGGGCATCGACCTGCGCGACGTCGACCAGCCGATCGGCACCCTGTCGGGCGGCGAGCGCCAGTGCGTCGCCATCGCCCGCGCCGTCTACTTCGGCGCCCGCGTGCTCATCCTCGACGAGCCGACGGCCGCCCTCGGCGTCAAGCAGTCCGGCGTCGTGCTCAAGTACATCGCCCGCTCGCGCGACCAAGGACTCGGCGTCGTGTTCATCACGCACAACCCCCACCACGCGTACCCGGTGGGCGACCGGTTCCTGCTGCTCAACCGCGGCATGAGCCTCGGCAACTTCGAGAAGAGCGAGATCACGCTGCCCGAGCTGACGGCCCTGATGGCAGGCGGCGCCGAGCTCGACTCGCTCGCGCACGAGCTCGAGCGCGAGATGCCGGGCTCGCCCGTCGCCCGCGAGCTGGCCGCCGACGCCTCGGAGACGACGACGCCGGCGACCGTGACGCCGCCGCCGACGACGAGCACCGCGCCGCGCAGCTGAGGCCGCGCGGCAAGGCCCGAGCCCTGCCGATCCGCCGCTGTGGGAGGATCGAGGACCACCGATCAAGAGCGGACATGATGCCTCAGGACGAGCAGCTGCTGCCCCCCGACTTCTTCCTCGGGCTCGATCGCTCCGGCCCGGTGCCGCTCTACTACCAGGTGTCGAACCTCCTCGAGGAGGCCATCCACGACGAGACGCTGCCCGCCGGCGCCCGGCTCGAGAACGAGGTGGCGCTGAGCGCGCGGCTCGGGCTCTCGCGCCCGACCATCCGTCGGGCGATCCAGGAGCTGGTGGACAAGGGCCTGCTCGTGCGTCGCCGCGGCATCGGCACCCAGGTCGTCCACGGCCGCGTCACCCGCAACGTCGAGCTGACGAGCCTCTACGAGGACCTGGAGCGGACGGGCCAGAAGCCCGAGACGCAGCTGCTCTCGTCGTCCGTCGAGGGCGCCGACGAGAAGACGGCCGAGGCGCTCGGCGTCGAGGTCGACAGCCCCGTCCTGCACCTCGCACGGATGCGCTCCGCCGACGGCGTGCCCCTGGCCGTGCTCGACAACGTGCTGCCCGAGCCGTTCGTCGACCTCGACATGGAGTCGCTCGAGAAGCACGGGCTCTACCAGCTGCTCCGCGGCCGCGGGGTGACGATGCGCGTCGCGAAGCAGCGCATCGGTGCCCGCTCGGCCACCGCCTCCGAGGCTCGCCTGCTCGACCTGCCCAAGAGCGCGGCTGTGCTGACCATGGGACGCACCGCCTTCGACAACTCCGGGCGCGCGGTCGAGCACGGTCAGCACTGCTACCGGCCTGACCTGTACTCGTTCGAGATCACTCTCGTCGAGCGCTGACCTGCGCTGACCCGCGGCGTCAGCCCAGCAGCGGGCGGCGGGCCGCCGAGCGCGTGACGTACTCGTCGTGCGCGCGCTGCGTGCTGGCCATGGTCGACACCTCGGCGACCGGCACGTCCCACCAGCCCTCGCCGCCGGGCGCGTAGAGCAGCGGGTCGCTCTCGACGTGGATCAGCGTCGCGGTGTCGGACGCCTTCGCGGCCGTCACGGCCCTGCGCAGGTCGGCGACCGCCTCCGGCCCGGCCTGGATCTCGATGGTCTCGACGCCGTAGCTGCGGGCGTTCGCGGCCAGGTCGACGGGCAGGGTCGCGCCGCTCCCGTCGCGGTACCGAGTGCCGTATCGCTCCGAGCCGACCGTCTCGGAGAGGTGCCCGATCGACGCGTAGCCGTGGTTCTGGATCAGCACGACGATGATCTTGACGCCCTCGGCCACGGCCGTGACGAGCTCGGTGTGCAGCATCAGGTACGAGCCGTCGCCGACCATGACGATCACGTCGCGGTCCGGCGCCGCACGCCGGACGCCGAGGCCGCCGGCGATCTCGTAGCCCATGCACGAGAAGGCGTACTCGACGTGGTAACCGAGGGCGTCGCGAACCCGCCAGAGCTTGTGCAGGTCGCCCGGCAGCGAGCCGGCGGCCTGCACGACGACGTCGCGGGGGTCGGAGGCGGACTGCACGGCACCGATGATCTCCGCCTGACCCGGCAGGGCCAGTCCTGAGGGCTCGAAGGCGCGGTCGACGACGGCGTCCCAGCCGGCCTTCTCGGCGGCCGCCCGCTCGACCCACGCGGCCGGCGCGCGCCAGTCGGCGAGCTCGGCGCGCAGGGCGTCGATCGCCTCGCGGGCATCCGCGATCACCGGCAGCTGAGTGCCGTGCTTGTACGCGTCGAACGACGCCACGTTGACGTTGACGAACTGCACGCCGTCGGCCTGGAACGCGGTCCGGCTGGCGGTGGTGAAGTCCGAGTACCGGGTGCCGATGCCGATCACCACGTCGGCCTCGGCGGCGAGGCGGTTCGCGGCGGTGCTGCCGGTCGCTCCGACGGCGCCGAGGTACCCCTGCTGGTCCCAGACCAGCGAGCCGCCGCCGGCTTGGGTGGTGCCGACCGGGATGCCGGTCAGCTCGACGAGGGCGCGCAACGACTCCTCGGCACCCGAGTAGAGGACCCCGCCGCCCGCGACGATCACCGGCGACTTCGCGGCACGGATCGCGGCGACCGCCCGCTCGAGCGGGCCGCGCTCGGGCACGGGACGGCGCACGTGCCACTCGCGCGGCGCGAGGAACTCGACGGGCACGTCGAGCGCCTCCGCCTGCACGTCCTCGGGCAGGGCGATCGTGACCGCTCCCGTCTCGGCCGGGTCGGTCAGCACGCGCATCGCGGCCAGCGCGATCGAGAAGAGCTTCTCGGGGCGGTCGACCCGGTCGAAGAACCGCGACAGCGGCCGGAACGCGTCGGTGACCTGCACGCTCGTGTCGTGCGGCAGCTCGAGCTGCTGCAGCACGGGGTCGGCGACGCGGGTCGCGAACGTGTCGCTCGGCAGCAGCAGGGCAGGCAGCCGGTTCGCGGTCGCCAGCGCGGCGCCGGTGAGCATGTTGGCGGCCCCCGGACCGACGGAGGCGGTGCTCGCGAAGGTGCCCCGCCTCCTGGTCATCCGCGCGTAGCCGACGGCCTGGTGCACCATCGCCTGCTCGTTCCGGGCCTGGTGGTACGGCATCAGGCCCGGCTGGTCGACCTCGAGCTGGTGCAGCGCCTGGCCGATTCCTGCGACGTTGCCGTGGCCGAAGATGCCGAACGTGCCGGCGACGGTGCGCTCGCGGTGGTCGCCGTCGACCGTCCACTGGTTCGCGAGGAACTCGATCAGCGCCTGCGCGACCGTCATCCGCCTGGTGGTGCCCATGTCGTCGTGTCCTGTCGTCGTGGCTTCGTCGCCGTGAGTGGTCGTCGTGCTGGTGCTGGTGGTGCGCTGCTGGTCGTGCAGGTGCTGCGGGTGCTGCGGGTGCTGCGGGTGCTCGTGCTGGTCGCGCGTCAGGCTCGACGCTCGTAGGGGAGGCGCGGGTCGACGTCCTGCCCCTCCCACGTCCCTCTGATCCAGCCGTGGGCCGGGTCGTCCGAGATGTGCCAGACCCGCTCGGGGTCAGGCCCCGCCATGACGTTCAGGTAGTAGAGGTCGTAGCCGGGGGCCGCGACGCAAGGGCCGTGCCAGCCGTGCGGCAGCAGGGCCACGTCGCCGGTGCGCACCTCGGCGAGCACGTCGATCTCGCCGGCCGGCGACGAGTAGGCGCGGACGAAGCCGAACGGATCGGCCTCGGGCGGCGCCTCGAGGCCCCGCTCGACCGCGGTCTCGAAGTAGTAGATCTCCTCGAGCCGCGACTCCTGCCCGGCCTGCAGCTCGTCGTGCTTGTGCGGCGGCCAGCTCGACCAGTTCTCGGCAGGCGTGACCACCTCGCAGACGATGAACCGACCGGCGTCGAGCGCCTGGGGCGTCCCGAAGTTGTGCACCTGGCGGCTGGAGCGACCTGCGCCGCGCAGCTCGACCGGCACCTCGTCGCGCCGGACGTGCCGACTGGGGTGCACCTCCTCGGTGGGCGCCTCGGCCACGGCCACGCGTCCCTCCCCCGCGATCGTCGCCGAGGCGCCGGTCGACAGGTAGAGGACGTCGGTCGGGCCGTCGAAGACCGAGGGCCGTCCCTCCAGCTGCGTGGTCTCGTGCTGTCCGGGCTCGAGGTCCCCCGAGCCCTGGTGCCGGACGGTGAACGACCCCGACAGCGGGACGACGAGGCGCTCGACGCCTGCCGCGGGCAGCGTGAGCTCGCCGCCGGGCACGAGCTCGGCGACGCGCAGACCCGTGTGCTGCCAGCCGTCGATCCCGTCGTCGACGACGGACTCCCACTCGCCGCGGGCCAGGGCGCCCCTCGGGAACACCGTCTCGTTCTGCGTGGTCATGCCGCGCCTCCTCGTGCTGTCTCGGTCCTGGCGGCTCAGTTCTGCGGGAACCCGAGGTCGACGCCGCCGTGCGACGGGTCGAGCCAGCGCGAGGTGATCGCCTTCTGCTGGGTGAAGAACCGGACGCCCTCGGCACCGTGGGCCTTCGTGTCGCCGAAGAGCGAGTCCTTCCAGCCGCCGAACGAGAACGTCGCGACGGGCACCGGGATCGGCACGTTGATGCCGATCATCCCGACCTGCACCTCGTTCTGGAAGCGCCGCGCCGCACCTCCGTCGTTCGTGAAGATCGCCGTGCCGTTGCCGAACGCGCCGTCGTTGATCAGGGCGACGCCGTCCTCGTAGGAGGCGACGCGCACGATCGAGAGGACCGGTCCGAAGATCTCCTCCGTGTAGGCCCGCGACGTGGTGGGGACCTTGTCGAGCAGGGTCGGTCCGAGCCAGAAGCCCGCGGCGTCGCCGTCGACATCGATGCCGCGGCCGTCGATGACGACCTCGGCGCCGTCCTCCTCGGCGATCGCGATGTAGGAGGCGACCTTGTCGCGGTGCTGCTCGGTCACCAGGGGGCCCATGTCGCAGCCGCGACGACCGTCGCCGATGCGCAGCTTCGCCGCACGGTCCTTGATCTTGACGATCAGCTCGTCGGCGACGGGCTCGACCGCGACGACGACGGAGATCGCCATGCAGCGCTCGCCCGCCGAGCCGAAGCCGGCGTTGATGGCGGAGTCGGCGACGAGGTCGAGGTCGGCGTCGGGCAGCACGAGCATGTGGTTCTTCGCGCCGCCGAGGGCCTGCACGCGCTTGTGGTTGGCCGTGCCCGTCTCGGAGACGTACCGGGCGATCGGGGTGGAGCCGACGAACGAGACGGCGCGGACGTGCGGGTGCGTGAGCAGCCCGTCGACGGCCTGCTTGTCGCCGTTCAGCACCGAGAAGACGCCGTCGGGCAGCCCGGCCTCGGACCAGAGGGCAGCGAGCCAGAGCGCGGCGGAGGGATCCTTCTCGGACGGCTTCAGGATGACGGTGTTGCCGGCGGCGATGGCGATGGGGAAGAACCACATCGGCACCATCGCGGGGAAGTTGAAGGGCGAGATGACGCCGACGACGCCCAGCGGCTGCTTCGTCGAGTAGACGTCGACGCCGGTCGACACCTGCTCGGAGTACTCGCCCTTGAGGTGGTGCGCGAGGCCGGTCGCGAACTCGACGACCTCCTGGCCGCGGGTGATCTCGCCGAGCGCGTCGGAGACGACCTTGCCGTGCTCGGAGGTGATGATCTCGGCGAGCTCGCCCTTCTTCGCCTCGAGCAGCTCGCGGAACCGGAAGAGGATCTGCTGGCGCTTGGCGAGCGAGAGATCACGCCAGGCGGGGAACGCGGCCTGGGCCGAGGCGATCGCCGCGGCGATCTCAGCGTCGTCAGCGAGGGCGACGTGCTTCGTCACGACGCCGAGCGCCGGGTCGTAGACGGGGGCCGTGCGGCCGGAGGTCGACGGCGACTCGCGGCCGTCGATCCAGTGCGGGACGACGGGCAGGTCGGCGGCGGTGTCGGCAGCGTTCGTCAGGGTGTCAGACATGGTCCTGCTTCTCTTCTCGGGAGGGATCAGCCGTGCACGAGCGCGGCGGCGGTGTCGACCGCGGCGACCACGTCGCCGTCGGCCGGGTACAGCAGGGTGCGGCCGACGACGAGGCCGCGGACGCCGGGCAGGCCGAGCGCGGCTTCCCACGACGCGTAGGTCTCGTCGGGGCGGCCGGAGGGATCGCCGCCGAGGAGGAGGGTCGGCAGCGTCGTCGACGCCATCACCCGCTCCATCTCGGGCACGACGGGGAGCTTGAGCCACGACCAGGCGGACGTGGCACCGAGGCCCGAGGCGATGGCGACGGACGTGACGACCGCCTCCGGCGTGAGGTCGTTCTCGACGGCGCCGTCGACCCAGCGGCTCACGAACGGCTCGAGCATGATCGGCACCTGTGCCGCCGCGGCGGCGTCGACGGCGCGGGCGGTCGACTCGAGGGTGGCCGCGGTCGCGGCGTCGCCGAGGTTGATCCTGATCAGCAGCTTGGCGAAGTCGATGCCCGACGCGACGATGCTCGGCACGTCGTAGCCGGTGAACCGGTCGTCCATCTCGAACGAGGCGCCCTTGAGGCCGCCGCGGTTCATCGAGCCGACCACGACCTTGCCCTCGAGGGCGCCGAGCAGGGCGAGGTCCTCGATGACGTCGGGCGTGCCGAGCACGCCGTCGACGCCCGGTCGCGAGAGGGCGGTGACGAGGCGGGTGAGCATCTCGTAGCGGTCGGCCATCGCCGCGGGGTCGTCGCGGACGCCGAGCGCCCCACGGGCCGGGTGGTCGGCGGCGACGATGAAGAGGCGGCCGTCGTCGGCGAGCAGCGACCGGCGAGCGCGGTCGCGCACCCGGGGCAGCACGGTCTGCGGGGCGAAGGTGCGGGCGTGGCGCAGCGCCTCGAAGTCGAGGGAGGCGGCGGCGAGGCCGGGGCTGGTGGTGGTGACCTCAGGCGTCGACATGGGCGATGCTCCTCACGATCTCGTCGACCTCGGCGGTCGAGGGCATGGCGGTCGAGCACTCGCGGCGGCTGGCGACGATCGCGCCGGCGACGTTGGCGAAGCGGAGGACGTCCCGCAGCGACCAGTCCTCTTGCAGAAGCCCGTGGCAGAGCGCACCGCCGAAGCCGTCGCCCGCGCCGAGGCCGTTGACGACCTCGACGAAGTGGGGCGGCACCTCCACGGTCTCGTCGCGGGTCTTCGCGAGCACGCCGCGCGGGCCCTGCTTCACGATCGCCAGGTCGAGACCGCGGTCGAGCAGCGCGTCGGCGGCACGGTGCGGGTCGGTCTCGCCGACGGCGATCTCGCACTCCTCGCGGTTGCCGACGGCCACGCTGACGTGCTCGAGGGCCAGCGACACCTCGCGCCGGGCGTCGTCGGGCGACGACCAGAACATGGGCCGGTAGTCGAGGTCGAGGATCGTGAGCGGCGTGCGTCCGCGAGCCTCCCAGGCAGCGTGGTGAGCCGTCCGGCTCGGGTCCTCGGAGAGGCCGGTGACGGTGGCCCAGAAGATGCGGGCGTCGGTGATCGCGTCGAGGTCGAGCTCGTCGGCGTTCACGACCATGTCGGGAGCCTTGGGCGCCCGGTAGAAGTAGAGGGGGAAGTCGTCGGGCGGGAAGATCTCGCAGAACGTGACCGGGGTGTTGAGGTCGGGCACCGTGCGGACGAAGCGGGTCGAGACCCCGAGGCGCTCGAGCTCGCCCGAGACGAAGCGGCCGAAGGGGTCGTCGCCGGTGCGGGTGATGATCGCGGTCCGGAGGCCGTGCCGGGCGGCGGCGACGGTCACGTTGGCGGCACTGCCGCCGAGGTACTTGCCGAACGTCTCGACCTGCTCGAGACCGACGCCGTCCTGCAGCGGGTAGAGATCGACGCCCGAGCGTCCGATGGTGACGAGGTCGAGGGGCGCGGACGTCGCGGAGGTGGTGGTGTCGGTCATACGTCGCTGTACACCTTGCTGATCGTGGAGTCGGGCCCGCCCTGTCGCGGCCCTCATGTGCTTACATATGAACATAGCGCACGACCGTCGAGAAGTCACGGCCGCCCGTAGAGTCGAGTGACCCACACGTCCCACCACGACGGGAGCGACATGGCACTCCGCATCACCTCGGCCACGTCGAAGGTCGGCATCGTCCTGGTGGCGGTCATCCTCGGCTTCGCCCTCGGGTTCTTCGCGATGTCCCTGCTCGGCCCCACGGCCGGGGCCCTCACGCTCCTGGCCGTCACCGTCGCCACGGTCGTCTTCTGCGGGCGCACCTTCCGAGCGGACGGCGAGCCGACCGCCCCTCCTCGTCCGGCGTGGCGCCTCACCGGCGGGACGACCTCGAGCATCGTGATGGCGGGGTTCTTCGTCCTCCAGGGGCTGAGCACGGTCCTCGCCCTCGCCGCCGGCGACGACGGAGCCGCCGTCGCGGTCGTCTCGGCGCTGGTCTACGCAGCACTCGCCGCGGCCTCCGTCCTGTCGGCCGTCACGCAGCGGGCAGGCCGGCTTCGAGCGCAGCATCCTGGCAGCGTCGGCTGAGGCTGCCTGCAGGCCGTCGAACGACCGACACGTCCTTCGTCGAGCATGACGCCCTCGACCCGACCCGACTCGACCTGACTCGACCCGACCCGACCCGGCCCGGCCCGACTCGACCCGCGATGCTCCCCCCGGTGGATGATGCCGACGTGCCGACGTGATGGACTCGTCTCATGACCGATGGTGACGCCCGGCTTCCCCCGCACACGTCCCGACCCGGCGCCGTGAGGACAGCAGCGACGGGCGCGGCGCTGTGGCTCGTGAGCGGAGGCCTGGCCGTCGCCGTCAGCTGGAGCGGACTGCTCCCGGCCAGCGTCGGCGCGGTCCTGCCCGCGACCATCCCGTTCTCGCCCGGGGTGCGCCCCTGGGCTTGGGGCGTGGGCACGACGCTGCTGGCCGCAGCCGTCGTCTTCCTCGTCGCGCGCCTCCTCGTCCCGCTCGCCGGTCGGGTCGACGACCGCACCGCGCGGTTCGCGCTCGCCTGGTTCGCGCTCGTCCTGGCAGGAGGCTCGGCCGGCCTCGCCCTGGACCTCGCGACGATCGTGGGCGCGCTCCCGGCACCGCGCCTCCGCATGCTCCTCGACGGCCTGGGCACGGACGCGACCGTCGGCGCCTGGTGGGGAGTGGTGCAGGGCTGGCTGCCTGCCCTGCTCGTCCGGCGGCACGCGACGGGCACGGCCACATCGCCTTCCGGGCCCGACGACCGGACGACCCCTCCGACGGGCTCCGCCGCCCGTCGGCGGCAGGCGGTCCTCGTCACGACCGCCGTCGTCGCGGCCGCTGCGGTCGTCGCCACCGGCGCGCTCGGGCAGCGTGCGGCACGCGTCGTGTCCGCGCAGGAGGCGGCGGTCGCCGAGGGCGCGGACCCCGGCCTGGGCGCCCTCCCCGACCCGTACGCCGAGGGCACGCCCGTCCCGACGCTGGATCCCGACCGTGATCCGGACCGCGACCCGTCGTGGTGCACCCGGGACCAGGCCATGCTGCTGCTCGGGGAGACCGGCGCGGCGACGGGTCACCGCAGCCAGACGCTGCGGCTGACGAACTTCACGGATGCCGCGTGCGTCGTCGAGGGCTATCCCGACGTCGCGTTCGCCGACCAGAACGGCAACGAGCTCGCGGTCACCGTCGAGCAGGGCGCGTCGTTCCTCGCGGAGGACCCGGGCTACGACCAGTTCGAGCTGCCCGCCGGGGCCTCGGCCGTCACGACACTGGGCTGGGACGCGGGCGCCACCTCCGGCGCCCTCGTCGCGAGGACCCTCTTCGCGGCGCCCTTCCCGACCGACGCACGCGGCTCGTGGCCCGTCGAGCTCGACGTCGTCGAGGGGTCGGTCGTGCACGTGACCGCGTGGGCGCTCGAGACCGGTGGGCAGGGCGCGACGCCCTGACGCGGTCTCGTTCCGAGCATCCCGTCGCGTCCTGGCGAGACGGGGTGCTCGGAACGAGACGGAACACGACGGACTCGGCGAGTCCGCCCGCTACCCTCTGAGCCATGACCGGAGACCGTGTCCTCGCGCCCGAGCCGCCCGCCGACGGGTCGAAGCTGAAGGGCCCCGCGTCGTACTTCCCGAGCATCGAGAAGACCTACGGGCGTCCGATCCAGGAGTGGCTCGATCTCGTGAACGAGCGGCTCGACCAAGACGCCCACATGCAGGTCGTCGCGTGGTTGAAGTCCGAGCACGGCATGGGCCACGGCCACGCGAACGCGATCGTCGCCTACGTGCGAGCCGCCCGCGCCTGACCGGGACACCGCCCTGTCGCCGCAGCGCGGAACCTGACACGACCCGGAGATGATCTTTCCTCGATCGAGCGGATGACATCCGGCAACAGGTTGGTAACGCGGCGCCCGGAGAGACGAACCGGCTCGTACGGTAGGCCACAGGGCCCCACGACCACCTGGTCACCGGGCTCGTCGGGGGCGAGCACGAGGCTCGCGTCGATCATCCGTACAAGGGGGAACCATGAAGAGATCCGTGCTCACCGCACTGGTCCTGCCGTCCGTCGTCGCCGTGATGCTGGGGGGGACGGCACTGTCCGCGCCGATGGCGTCGGCGGCGCCGGTCTCGAGCTCGACCGCGGCAGCAGTGCCCGACGACGGAGGCGCGGCGGCCGACCCGACGTCTGCTCCCGTTCCCGACGCGGCAGCCCAGGCGGCCGAGGCCGCACCGGCCCCGGTCGAGTCCGCGCCCGCCGAGGTGCCTGTCGAGGCAGAGCCTGCCGAGTCCGGACCGGTCGAGTCCGCTCCGATCGACGCTCCCGCGGCCGACGACGCATCGGCCCCGGCCCCCGCCCCTGCCCCTGCCCCCGGCACGGACGAGGCGGTCGGCATCGCCGCCGCCACCGAGCCCGGCACCGTGACCATCGCGGGCACGACCGAGTTCGGCGACCTCCAGACCGCCGTCACCGACGGCTGGCCCGACGGCACGACCTTCACCTACCAGTGGACCCGTGACGGCGCGGCGATCGAGGGCGCGACCGCCGCGACGTACACCCTCGTCCGAGCGGACATCGGTCGCGTCGTCGAGGTCGCCGTCACCGGCACGGGCCCGGGCGTCGACGACGAGCCGACGACCGTCGTGAGCGAGCGTCGCGTCGCCGCGGGCGTCGCCCCCGCCTTCACCGCACAGCCCGGCACCGACCTCACGGTCGTCGCGGGCGAGCCGTTCTCGTTCACGTGGGAGGCCTCGGGCGATCCTGCGCCCAGCATCGAGATCGTCGCCGCCCCCAGCACGCTCGTCGCGACCCTGCCCGAGGGCGCCACGGTGACCCAGGCTCCTGGCTCCCTCACGATCTCGGGGACCAGCACCTCCTCCGGCTTCTTCTCCTTCGGCGTGACGCCCCTGAACATGGTGGGCATCGGCGAGCTCCTCGTCGTCGACCTCGAGGTCGCACCTGCTGCGCCGGCGGGCATCCTCGTCACGGTCGGCACGACTGCGAACGTCATCGGGGTGGACCAGCAGTTCGCCCGCGCCTCCTCTCTCGACGGCAGCAGCAGCACGCTGAGCCTCGACGACGGCGCCGGGGCCGACGCGAGCGCTTATGTCGTCGACCGGTTCGAGAACCCGATCCCGTTCGAGGACTACGCCGACGAGACCGTGCGCACCACCGTGACCACGAACGGACCGCGCGACGTCATCGGCCTCGCCCCGAGCGGATTCCCCATGGTGACCTTCAACGGGCCCGGGTCGCGGAACATGGCAGTCTCGCTCGCCGGCTTCACGGCGTCGATCTCGGTCGAGGTGCGGAGCACCGCCGCCGTCGTGCCGGCAGCGTCCGGCACGACGCCGGTCGCCACTGCGGGCAACCTCGCCTACACCGGCAGCGCGCCCGCTGACGGCCTCTTCGCCCTCGCCGCCGGCCTCCTGGCCGCCGGTGCCGCCCTGACGGTCGTGCGCCTCCGCGTCCGCCGCAGCCGCGTCCAGCACTGACCACCGACGACGGGCCCGTCGCCCTCCCCCTGCGGGAGGGCGGCGGGCCCGTCGGCGTTCCGTGGCCTGCGCGGTCCTACGGCCGGACCGCCGCCTCCTCGTCGGGCGCGACGTCCTTCTGCACGGCGAACTGGGTGCGGTGCAGCTCCTCGTAGCGGCCGGCCGCGGCGAGCAGCTCGTCGTGCGTGCCGCGCTCGACGATGGAGCCGTCCTCGACCACGAGGATCAGGTCCGCGCTGCGGATCGTGGAGAGGCGGTGGGCGATCACCATCGCCGTCCGCCCCTCGAGCGCCTCGCTCAGCGCTGCCTGCACGGCGGCCTCCGACGTCGAGTCGAGCGCCGCGGTCGCCTCGTCGAGGATGACGACGCGAGGCTGGGCGAGCAGGAGGCGCGCGATCGTCATCCGCTGACGCTCGCCTCCTGAGAGGCGGTAGCCCCGCTCCCCCACCATCGTGTCGAGCTGGTCCGGCAGCGAGCGGAGCAGAGGCTCGAGCCGCGCACGACGGACGGCGTCCCACACCTCGTCCTCGGTCGCCTCCGGCCTGGCCAGGCGCAGGTTGCTGAGGATGGTCTCGTGGAACAGGTGGCCGTCCTGCGTCACCATGCCCAGGGTGTGACGCATGGAGGCGAAGGTCACGTCGCGCACGTCGGCGCCGGCGAGGCGCACGGCACCGCTGTCGACGTCGTACAGGCGCGAGAGCAGCTGGGCGATCGTGGACTTGCCCGCACCCGACGTGCCCACGAGCGCGACGGTCTGTCCCGGCTCGATGCGGAACGAGACGCCGTGCAGCACCTCCTCGCCGCCGCGGGTGTCGAGGGTCGAGACCTCCTCCAAGGAGGCGAGCGAGACCTTGTCCGCGGACGGGTACGCGAACCGGACGTCGTCGAACTCGACGCTCACCGGACCCTCGGGGACGGAGGAGGCGGCCGGCTTCTCCTGGATCAGCGGCTTGAGGTCGAGCACCTCGAAGACGCGCTCGAAGCTGACGACGGCGCTCATGATCTCGACGCGGGCGCTCGCGAGGCCGGTCAGCGGCACGTAGAGACGGGTGAGGAGGAGCGCCAGGGTGACGACCTCGCCGGTGTCGAGCTGGCCGGCGAGGGCGAGGAAGCCGCCGAGGCCGTAGACGAGAGCGAGGGCCAGGGCGGAGACGAGCGTCAACGCGGTGACGAAGACGAACTGCAGCAGGGCACTGCGGACCCCGATGTCTCGGACACGGGCGGCGCGCACCCGGAACTCCTCCGCCTCCTCGTCGGGACGGCCGAAGAGCTTGACGAGGGTGGCGCCCGGGGCCGAGAAGCGCTCGGTCATCTGGGTGCTCATCGCGGAGTTGTGGTCGGCGGCCTCGCGGCGCAGGGCGGCGAGGCGGCTGCCCATGCGGCGTGCGGGGATCAGGAAGATCGGCAGCATGATGACGGCGAGCACTGTCACCAGCCAGGAGGTGCTGAGCATGACGATGAGGGTGAGGATCAGTGCGACGACGTTGGTGACGACGCCGGAGAGCGTGCCGCTGAAGGCCTGTTGGGCGCCGATGACGTCGTTGTTGAGGCGGCTGACGAGGGCGCCCGTGCGGGTGCGGGTGAAGAACGCGATCGGCATCTTCTGGACGTGGTTGAAGACCGCGGTGCGGAGGTCGAGGATGACGCCTTCGCCGATCCGCGCCGAGTACCAGCGGGTGATGAGCGACACGACGGCGTCGGCGACGGCCACGGCGGCGATGAGGACGGCGAGCCGGACGATCATCGAGACCTCGCCTTTCGCGACGATGACGTCGACCACGCGGCCGGCCAGCACCGGGGTCGCGACGGCGAGGAACGCCCCCACGACGGAGAGCGCGATGAAGACGACGAGCTTCGCCCGGTAGGGCACGGCGAACGTCATGATCCGCTTGACGGACTCGCGCGAGATGCCGTGCTTGCCGTCCCTCGCGGACGAGATCTTGTAGAGCGAGCTCCAGGCCGCGCCTTCCATGCTCATGGGTGGTTCCTTCCGTGGGGTGCAGGCCCGACGTCTGCGGCGGGCCGCCCCGGGGTCGCGGTTCTCCCCCTGGGCGGCGAGGGGGGCACCACGAGTCAACTCGGGTGGGGGTGGATGTGTGGGCGGTGGTCGCGATCCGGCCAATGAGAACCGCCGCACACACCACTTGCACTTGCACTTGCACTTGCACTTGCACTTGCACTTGCACTTGCACTTGCACTTGCACTTGCGCCTAGCACCTCACCGCCAGACGGGCATTCAAGGCATGGGCAGAGGCTGATGCGTGTCCAGGTTTAGCTGACGCCTTTTTCTGCACAGTAGGCCGCGCTCGTCAATCGACGGCAGCTGCCATGACCTCGACGACCCGCGACATCCAGAGAGGCGATTTCGAGCCAGATTTATTTCATACCAATTAGTCGCAAAACATCTTCGACCCAGCCTTTTCGCGCTTTCCGGCGACGGTCAAGTTGATCAAGCATGTCACGAGCATCGCGACCTGCCGACGCGATCAGGCGGCTCGATGAATTGGCCCCCCAATCATCGCGGCGTATTTCCGCAACGGCACCGCGGCGAAGTCGGTAACAGCGGTCCCACTCGGGTCCTGAGGGTAGCGCTGCACTCAATACCGACCAGCTCTCTCCATCAAATCGAGAATTTCGCAGCGCATCGTGGAGGCGTGGGAAAGCAAGCTCCCAAGACTTCTTGCGAAGCGCCGCATCGCTACCCTGAGCACCCGAAACCAGGCAGACGGCCATGAGACGATCAAGCACATACCCAGGCACGTTGCCAAGGTCTCCGTTTTGAGCAGCGGCGAGTGCACTAAGCCAATCTCGTGTCTTGACGCGACGCCATAGTCCAGCCTGTAAGGGGGCCGACAGAAGGACAGTGACGGCATAGTATCCGGTCACCATCCGGGCAGGATGTCCAGACAGACCGGCCATTCCCACTCGCTCGAGAACAACTCGCAGCGTGGCGGCCTGGTCGGCTACCCCAGCAACCGTTGTTGGTTCTTGGCTAGCGATTGCAACGAGTTGCCACCATGCGCCTAGATGCGCATTACAAGCCAAGACCAGAGGCCTTATGGCCCCCGCTACGAGCAGTTGCCGCAAAATTCTCTGCTGAGCCTCCGCGGAGATAGACCCAAAGACTTCTCCCACCGCCTCGCTCTCGAGCGCCTCCCATAGGTCAGCGCTTTCGAGAAACTCAGGTCGACGAGCAGCCACAAGTAGTGCAAGATCCTCGTGTATTTCTGCAAATACAAGAATACTGTCGCCATCTAGATGGTCCGCAATGTCCATCAAGAGCGCGTCTATCTGTTCATCCGGTATCTCCGCGAAATCCGAAGCATGTTCTGCAGCTGCGATCGTCCCGCCGCGAAGCACAAGCCGCACGAGTCTACGACCGATCTGAAGCTCGCCAAGACTCAGACCCTGTGAATTCTCGACAGCAAGCGCAACACGTTCAGATTCTGCGAGAGGCAAAAGCCCTTGTTCCGAGAAGATGTCGTGCTTAAGGCGTCCCATGTCTTGCTTTGAGGGAAACTCCGCGAAAAGTATTGCTGTCGCCCCTCGCCCATCCTGCGCCCCAATCAGCGCATCGTGCATCCTAACGAGCACCGACATATCACGCCGTCCCCGCCGACTATCCGCACCATACCTCT
The DNA here is from genome assembly GCF_004364285.1 of Frigoribacterium sp. PhB116. Lineage (GTDB taxonomy): Bacteria > Actinomycetota > Actinomycetes > Actinomycetales > Microbacteriaceae > Frigoribacterium. Next base: position 69,013 of record NZ_SOBE01000006.1, read on the forward strand.
GTAGGAACACGTTTAAACTGGGGCGAGCCCCATCGAGACCTTCAGCCAAAGATGTTGCCCACTCCCTCACGGGCGGCAGACTAGAAACCCTGTCTTTCTTCTCGACAATTTCAACATCGAAAGTCACTGCGGAGTCTGAGGATCGGTAGCGCGTTCGAAACGCAAAAGACCGCCGCAAGCGTGGCCACTGCTGGGAGAAGAGGTTAAGCAGCACCATTTCCTCCCGGCGAGGATCGGGGCACGGCAAAATGATAGGACGGCTTGAGGAGTAGAGGCCACTCAAGAGAGCGCCTACGTCTAGGGAACTGTTCTTGACATGCACAGGATCGCTAACTCCGCCGTGCGTTTCGATAACCAACGGTCGCATGTAGTCGAAAGCAAGCTCATCAAGGGTTCGGGCGTCTGAAATATCGACCGGACTAATAGCTGCGATCACATCCGAAAAATTTGTCATTTCGTCCAGGTCTTGCCACGCAAGAATAGCCACGCGGGACCAAACAGCACCGGGCCGCATCCACAGCCCTGCCGGCCAGGAACGTATGAAAGCATGCGCCTTTGCCGCGGGTAGGGGAAGAACAGAGAGGAAAGACTCACTGCGCCCTTCAAAACTCATATCGGTAACAACCCGAAGGATGCGGCTGGACTCTTCATCAATGGTGGTGGAAGCACTGAGGAGTCGGTGCCCCCGGTCGTACCCGAAAAGCGCTTGATCAAGTTGCCGTCTGGTCATGTGCGACCACCCAAAATCGGTTCGTCAACGTCCACACGCTCGCCATCCTCATCGACGACCGACGCACGCTCCAGTCCATCTCTTTTCGATAGACTCTCGCTGTCAGTCGCAAAGTCGCCGCCTTGTGCACTCAGGCCAAACACACGAATGTGTCTCCGCGTGCGATTCGCGTATATATACTGACTCAGCAGGGGCGCATTATCGTCAAGCCACTGCCGGGGAGCTACGGAATCCACGAGATCGAAGGCCGAAAGCACTATACTTATATCGCAGGAGCCTCCGGCAAGCTCATCGACGGATTGCAGTAGCTGCGCTATGTCGACCTGTGACGGCCCATGCGATGAAGGACTTACCCCCTCCGGCGTGGCCTCCGCACCTAGCGCATCTGCACCCGCGTTGACCTCGGATATAAGGGGATCTGCAGTGAAGTCACCTACGTGAAGGAAAATTACGGCAGCCGCGGCTCGCCCCATCTCTTCTGACAGGCCAACATCTACGCTCGCAGTTTCCAGAACGTCCTGCCAGGTCTCTCCAGACAGGTCTGGGATCTCCAGCACGCCCTCAGAGCCGTTTCTGTCGCGTATTGACAGCTTTAGACCCTTTTTTTGAGCCACTTCGGTTCGGGGCGCTTCCTTGCACATGAGAAGCGCCTGCATCAGTGCGTTGACGTGTTCACGATCATCTTTGGATGTCGCAAGCTCGATAGAGCAACGTTCTCTCTTGAGAATGGCCAGATACAGAAGCGCAAGATAGCTGGATTTTCCCGCGTGCGGGAGCCCTACTAACACAGCTCCAATGGAGTCAACGGTGCTCACAGACTCCCCCTCCAGTAATATCTGCCCTGCACCTCGGCACGATGGCCGGTAAATCCAATGCCGTCTTCCTTCTTCGTCAAATAATTCAGGAGGTGTGGAAGGCCAAAGGATGGCGATCCGTCGGCGGGCCTTGCGCTAAGAGTGTGCACTTTCAGGCTCACTGATCGCGTCCCAAGAAGTGTTTCAAATTGGTGGAGTTCTTGCTCAACCTCTGATCGGACATCTTTATCTAGGGTGTCGGCCTTGGTGGCAATCACCATGATCTCCGAGCCATCTCTCATGGCGTCAGCTTCGAGCAGACCGCTCACGAGTTGTCGACCGCGAAGAACTTGTAAATCTCGGAAAGACCGCCGCCCCATTTGCTCACCATCTAGCAAGACGAGGCAAAAATCGACACGTGGAAGGAAGGGTAGATCTTCACGCGCCGGCTGGCCATCGATAATTCCTTCAAATATCTCGCCGCGGATGTCGGAAAAGACAAATTCGATTCGACGGTCTTCGGTGGCAAGGGCGAGGTGAAGATGACGCAGATCATCGTCCTGCGTACGCGCGGTCGTGGCCGTTGAAGATCCTGAGGACGCCCGGGCAGGCCTATGCCGTCGGTCGAACCCTTGAAGGGTGTTAGATCCCGCGTACCTCCAACCTGCCACGGGCCCAGCCAAGAACTGCGCAAACAACTCGACCAGAAGCGTTGTCTTTCCGGCGTTGGCCTCACCCGCTACCAGAACCACAACTGATGGAACGGAGCCGACGAGGTCGTTCACTTCAGTCATGGACAATCCGTCGCCGCCGCCTATTCGAACGCGCTCAGGAGAGTGCTGGACGGGCCCGTGCTGGTCAGCATCGAGATCGAATTCGAGGTCATCGCCAAAACCGTCATCCGAGCCCGAGTCGGCGGCGGGTTCCGGGCCGTACTCTGCAGGTGTTTCGGTCGTCGTGTCACGAGGATTAGAAGTCACGAGACAACACCGAACGTCGTCGACCGTGAGCTGAGAACACGCCAGTCACGCCAGGACCTGCAACATCGCATGCTCACGAAGGATCTGTTCGTCGAGCCCGAGCATGGGTGCATCACGCGCAGCGGCTAGTCCCGAGCTTCGCTCAACAACGGAAGCTGCCACCACCTTGTCGTGAGGATAATCGCGAACAGCACTAACGAAAGTCGAGAGCGGCAGTAGGTGATGCTCCACCCTCCGTGGAGCCCATCCAGCTTCCACCAGCTCCTCTGCAACCGTGATAAGAAGAGCGCTCTCTTCCTGATCCAGTCCTCCAACGACCTCCGATAGCACCTCGATTGTGCCTCTTGTTGGCGGAGCGATATGTACAAACTCTGAGACTTCCGTGACGGCATTGGCAATGCGCGTAAGCACCGGCAGTTCGTGCCAGGGTAGGTCGAGCCTGTTTGGAGTGGGTTTTCTTGCCCACCAAAGGACGTTCACCTCTTCATCTAGTCGGTCAAGGCGCCCATTCGTGTACGTGATGATCTCCTCAAACCGTCGAGACAACCCACGTATAGCGGTCACCGCGTCTGGCCCGGACAGTTCTTGCTGCCCAGCCAGCAACTTGCTTGGAGCAGTGCCAAGCGGGGGCAAGGTCGTACGCGACCTCGCTTGAGCGCCCGCACCCAGGACAATCTGTTCCGCACTCTGTATGACTTCAGGCATGCCTGAGTCGTAACCGAGATATACCGCTGATTGGCAGGCGAGGGCCGTTAGCACCGCGGTATCTGGTTGTCTCAGCAGCCCGAAAATGGTTGTGCCAGCCACTACGCGCACAATTTCGGTGCGACGCCCGGAGATCCATGAGCTGTCATGCGTTTGGACGATTGCTTCCACCGACGCAAACGCATCCGGGGCCGGCGCACCGAAAGCCACGGCTGCGACATCGAGAGGGGAAATTCTTTCGACGACTTCCAACGCGGCTGAGAGGCGACGCTGGACCTCGTCCGAACTGACCTCCATCGACACTCTGGAAAGCGACTGAGCCATTTCATCGAGCGTCGGACCGGCAATCATTAGAGCTCCTCCTCGAGTCGTTCGATCAATTCTTGAGTCCGAATACGTTTAAGCACAATATTCCAAAGCTCACGATCAGGAATAGACAGATCCTCGTCATCGAGCACCTGGAGTCGACGACCAATTTCTCTTCGGCGAGTTACGGGTAGTTGCAGAAAAGCGACAGCGATGCGGCGGAGGTCCTTGCGCGCCTCACGCGGAAGGATCTCGAGAGGAGCTCCTCCAGATTCTTCCACGAGCGGGGAAGCAGCAATAGGGTCTTCGTCAACCTCGCTGTCATCAAAGGTCGGGGGAGGAAGCGCACCACCGGCTGGGTCGTCCGCAACGAAATACTGCTCGTCGCCGGCGGGGTGGCCTGCGAAGCGGGTGGTTAGTTTGTTCCAGTATCGAGGTTGAACAAGCACGTCGATTCCGCCATCTGCTTTGGCAAGTGTGAGGACGTTGTAGCAGGCCAAGAAGGGGTCGTGTTCACCGCCAGCTTGTCTTTCTGGAGCGACGGCACCCGCGTTGACATGGACCGTCGCGCCCACGCCATCCGGCTGTCGCGAGCTGTACGCATGTTCGTGACCAAAGAGAACGACATGCGCCCGCTTTAGATACGGTGCGATTGCATCCCAGTCTCTGAGCCAGTCGGGGGGGTGATGCATCATTACTAGGTGTATAAGTTCGGGCTCGCGATCGAGACGCGCTTGATGAGTCCCTACAACTAAATTTAATGTTGCTGGATCAGCGGTGTCATTGTAGCTTGTGATAGCCGAATTCATTCCCGTTAGACGCAGAACTGTGCCGTCTACCTCGAGGGTGTCATCACTCCACATGGGTGCTTCTGCAGTTACTGCGCACCCGAAACTGGCCGCGAAGTCATTATAAGCGTCAAGGGGAGCCAGGACCGCAGCAGCGTTCGGATCGCGAGCAAGTCGAGTCTGCAAGACAAGATCAATGTCCTGCACTTCGCAACTCGACAACGCTTGCCGAAAGTCTTGAGCGATGGGACTCTTTCGAATCACATCCCAGGAGACATCATGGTTCCCAGGGACAACCCATACATCGCTCGCCCCCAGTCCACCAGCAGCGACGAGTAACTCGTCTATCCACGCGCGTGCGACTCGATACTGTATCGCTTCAGCCCCGAAGGCTATGTCTCCACCTACCAGAATAGCGTCCAATTTCCCGTTTGCTTCCACGTAAGAAGCAACATCGCGGACAAGTTCCGTTCTCTGGTCGAGATCGTCGTCCCAACCGTTATCATTAAAGTGAATGTCACTAACGTGCAAAATCCGGAGTGGCACAGTCTCCCCTCTCAGCCAACTAAGAAGGAGTATGGCATTAGAGCGAGCAGCACAGGACTTTGGTCTGAGGGATGAGGCGCATGCCGCAACGCAACGGGAGTCTCTGGCAATTCTCTGCGTAGCTCTACCCATTAGCCGCGACTAGAGGTTGCACTTCGAAGCCGAAGCTCATGGCGCAAGGGACGTCCTAGTGATCGGCGCCCGTTGGGATCCTCGCCGCTCACGCCCCGAGGGCGCCGATCCGCGCCTGCACCGCCACCGCCGCAGCACCACGCGCCCATGCGCCGAAGTCGGCGTCCCCGGTGAGGACCCGCACCTCCGACGCGTCGGGGTCACGGTCCGCAGCTATGCCGGCACGCATCTCTGACGCCGCGACCGGGACGTCGACCAGGCCGATGCCCTCACCCGAGAGCACCACGGTGCCGACCATCGTGAGGTTCGCCACCGCGGCGATCATGCGGCCGAGCGAGCGTCCGGCCGTGCCGACGACCTGCACCGCGACGGCGTTGCCCGCAGCGGCGAGCGCCAGCAGCTCCTCGTAGCTGACGCGCCGACCGAGGCCGACCGCCGCCGAGGCGCACATGCTCGTCGTCGAGAGCATCGCCGTCGAGCAGCCGCGGTGCCCGTCGGCACAGATCGGACCGGTCGGGTCGAGGGGGAAGTGCCCGCCGAGCCCGAGACCCGTGTCGGGCGTGATGACCTGTCGCCCGTGGATGACCAGCCCGTAGCCGACACCGGCCCCCGTCGTCATCACCGCGAAGTCGTCGATCCCCCGCCCGAGGCCGAACCATCGCTCCGCCTCCGTCAACGCCACCACGTCGTTCTCGACGACGACCGGCAGCCCGAGCCGCCGCGACAGCATCCCGCCGAGGTCCACCTCACGCCACTCGAGGAACGGCGCGCGCAGCACCACCTGCTGCCCGGTCACCTTGCCGCCGATGCTCACCCCGACACCCGCCAGCTCGGCGACACCACCGGCGCCAGCGCCAGCGCCAGCGCCAGCGCCAGCGCCAGCGCCAGCCACGCTCGCCTCGGTCGATCCGTCACGTGACGGATCAGCCCCAGCAGCAACACCACCCCCGCTGCCGCCGCCGCCAGCAGCAGCAGCAGCAGGCACGCCACCCCCGACAGCGCGACCGTCACCACCCGACCCGGCGAGCGCCTCCACCACCGCGGCCAGCGCCTCCACCACCTCCTCGGGCGAGTGCCCGGCGAGGTCGGCGACGTGCTCGCCCAGCGTCTTGGCCCGCAGGTCGGTCAGCACGCCGAGCGCCTGGTCACCGGTCAGCTTGATGCCGACGAAGCGCTGCAGGTCGACGCGCACGTCGAGGGGCTTGGCGGGGCGGCCGACGGCTCCGGCGAGCTCGACGGCCCCCTCGACGAAGAGGCCACGGTCGAGGAACGGCTTGCTCAGCCTCGTGAGGCTCGCCGGCGACAGGCCCAGCCGGCGCCCGAGCTCTGCCCGCGCGATCGGCCCGTGGATCAGCACCTCGCGCACCAGCTCGCGCCCGGACTCGCCCAGCACCGGCTCCGTCGTCGTCATGCGACCGAGCATATCTTCCAGCCCGAATGAAAAGGAGGCGCCATCCGGCTTTCCGGGAACACTTGACAGCCCTATTACTTCCGTCGTAGAACTAACCCATGCAGCGTCGCACCGAAGTCCGCACGACCGAGCTCCATCTCCGCCAGGGAGGCACGAGCGTCGTCCTCGACACCTCCGGCCCCGGCCTCCCCAGCGTCGTCCACTGGGGCCCCGACCTCGGCGAGCTCAGCGCCGCCGCCCTCGCCGGAGTCGTCCTCGCCTCCCGCGCCCAGCGAACCTCGGGCGCCATCGACGAGCCCGCCCGCCTCACGCTCCTCCCCCTCGAGTCCGACGGCTGGCAGGGCACCCCCGGCCTCCTCGGCAGCCGTGCCGGCGCCTCCTTCTCACCGGCCTTCACCGTCACCGCCCTCGACGTCGCCGAGAACAACGGCGACAGCGACAGCCACGAGGAGGCGCGCAACACCACCGAGACCGGTGTCACCCCAGGCAGCGACAGCACCCCCGGCAGCACCGGCGTCACGGGCACCTCCGGCACGGTCGTCACCATCACGGCGGCCGACCCCGCCGCCGAACTCGGCATCACCATCACCCTGCGTCTCGACCCCCACGGCCTGCTGCACCAGCGCCTCCGCCTCACCAACACCGCGGCCGGCTCGACCGGCGACGACGCCCGCGAGCTCGACGCCTCCGCCGCCGCCGCGCTCGACACCGCCGCCACCTACGAGCTGGGCGAGCTCGCGGCGAGCTTCCCCCTGCCGCACACCGCCGGCGAGGTGCTCGACACCACCGGTCGCCACCTCCGCGAGCGCACCCCCCAGCGACACGACCTCACGATCGGCCGCTACGACCGCGAGAGCCGCCGCGGCCGTCCCGGAGCCGACGCCACCCTGCTCGTCGCGACCGGCACGCCCGGCTTCGGCTTCGAGCGCGGCCTCGTCCACGCCGCCCACCTCGCCTGGAGCGGCAACCACCGCGTCAGCGTCGAGCGCCTCGTCACCGGCGCCACCCACACCCGTGTCGCCGAGCTGCTGGCCCCGGGCGAGATCCGGCTCGGGCCGGGCGAGAGCTACGAGACGCCGGAGGCGCTCGGCTCGTGGGGAGACGGGCTCACCGAGCTCTCGGCACGGTTCCACCGCCTCCTTCGTGCCCGCCCCAACCACCCGGCGACACCGCGTCCCGTGACCCTCAACACGTGGGAGGCCGTCTACTTCGACCACGACCTCGGCCGCCTCAGCGCCCTCGCCGACGCCGGGGCCCGCGTCGGGATCGAGCGCTTCGTGCTCGACGACGGCTGGTTCCACGGCCGCCGCGACGACACCACCTCGCTCGGCGACTGGTGGGTCGACGAGACGGTCTGGCCCGACGGGCTCGCGCCGATCATCGACCACGTCACCGACCTCGGCATGCAGTTCGGCATCTGGGTCGAGCCCGAGATGGTCAGCCCCGACAGCGAGCTCGCGCGGGCGCACCCCGAGTGGATCCTCGGCCCCGGCGAAGGGCGCCTGCCGGCCATCGCCCGGCAGCAGCAGGTGCTCGACCTCTCGAACCCCGACGCGTTCGCGTACATCCTCGGCAAGCTCGACGCGCTGCTCACCGACCACGACATCGCCTACCTGAAGTGGGACCACAACCGCGACCTGCTGGAGGCGGGCGCCGGCGCCCCGGCACGACCGGCGGTCCACGAGAACGTCGTCGCGCTCTACCGCCTGCTCGACGAGCTGCGCAGCCGTCACCCCGGCGTCGAGATCGAGAGCTGCGCCTCCGGCGGGGCCCGGGTCGACCTGGGGATCCTCGACCACACCGACCGCATCTGGACGAGCGACTGCATCGACCCGATCGAGCGTCTCGTCAACCAGAAGCACACCGGCCTGCTCGTGCCGTCCGAGCTGATGGGCGCGCACGTCAGCGGGCCCCGCTCGCACTCGACCGGACGCCGCCACGACCTGTCGTTCCGTGCGGGAGTCGCCCTGCCCGGCCACTTCGGCGTCGAGTGGGACATCAGCTCGCCCGACGTCGACGACGCCACCCTCGACGAGCTCGCCGCCTGGATCGCGGTGCACAAGGCGCACCGGTCGCTCCTCCACACGGGAGTCGTCGTCCACGCCGACCTGCCCGACCCCGGCATGGACCTCCGCGGAGTCGTCGCCGCCGACCGCAGCCGCGCGCTCTACACGTTCACGCAGGTCGCGACGAGCGCCAGCTACCCGGCCGGCCCCGTCACGCTGCCCGGCCTCGACGACGACCGCGAGTACCGCGTCGCCCTCGCGGCGCCGACCGCCACCCTCGGCGGCCCCGGCCAGTCTCCGCTCGCCTGGGCCCTCGACGGGGTCGTCCTCACCGGCCGCGCCCTCCGTCTCGGCGGCGTGCAGGCCCCGGTCCTCTTCCCCGAGCAGCTCGTCCTGCTCGAGGCCACCGCCCTCTAGCCCCGCCCCTCAGCACGACCCCGCACCACAGCACGACACCCCGCGGCCTCGGCCGCACCCCCAGCGCAAGGAGGCGCACAGTGAGTCCCCGATCCCACTCCCCCGGTCCGACCAGAGGCGAGCACCACAGGCCGCGCAAGCACCGCGGCCGCCTGGCCGCGGCCGCGCTCGGCACCGCCGTCGTCCTCGCCGGGCTCACCGGCTGTGCGCCCGGCAGCGGCCCCGACGCCGACGGCGTCACGACGCTCGACTTCTTCCAGTTCAAGCCGGAGGCGGTGCAGGACTTCGCCGACATCATCACCGACTTCGAGGCCGAGAACCCCGACATCCGCGTGGTGCAGAACGCCGTGCCCGACGCCGACACGGCGATCCGCACCCTGCTCGTCAAGAACAAGGTGCCCGACGTGCTGACGCTCAACGTCAGCGGCAACTTCGCCGAGCTGGCGCGGGCGTGCGTCTTCGCCGACCTCAGCGACGAGCCCTCCGCCGACACGGTCAACCCCGCCGTGCAGGAGATCGTGCAAGACCTGGGCAGCTGTGACCAGAGCAGCGCCGACGGAGGCAGCGGCAGCCCGGAGGTCAACGCCCTCCCCTTCGCCAACAACGCGTCGGGCATCATCTACAACCCCGACATCTTCGCGGCGCAGGGCGTCGAGGTCCCCACGACGTGGACCGAGCTGATCGCCGCCGCCGACACCTTCGAGCAGGCCGGCATCGCGCCGTTCTACTGCACGATGAAGGACGCGTGGACGGCCGGCCCCGCTTTCGTCAACCTCGGCGGCGCGCTGATGCCCGACGGCTTCTTCGACGACCTCCGTGCCGAGGGCTCCGACGTGGAAGGCGGCGCCGTGTCGTTCAGCAAGGACTTCGGCCCCGCCATGGAGAAGCAGACCCAGCTCTTCTCGTACTGCCAGGACGACTTCGCCAGCCGCGACTACAACGCCGGCAACCTCGCCTTCGCGAACGGCGAGTCGGCGATGTACCTGCAGGGCTCGTACGCGATCCCGGCGATCCGCGCCAACGCGCCCGACGCCTCCATCGGCACCTTCCCCTACCCCGTGACCGAGGACGCGGACGACCGCATCGCGGTCTCGGGCGTGGACGTCGGCCTCTCGATCGGCCGGGACAGCGACAACAAGGAGGAGGCGCAGCGCTTCGTCGACTACCTCATGTCGCCCGAGGTGGTGCAGGCCTACTCGGAGTCGCAGTCCACCTTCTCGCCCCTCGTCGACGCCGAGCCCAACACCGACCCTGCCCTCGCGGGGCTCGAGCCGTACTTCACGAGCGGCCGGATCATCGGCTTCATCGACCACCAGGTGCCCGCGTCGATCCCGCTGGTCAACATGCTGCAGACCCTGGTCATCACCGGCGACGTGACTGAGTTCCTCACCGACCTCGACGACGAGTGGAGCAAGGTCGCCGCCCGCACCACCACGCAGAGAGAAGGCAAGTGATGACCGCCACCGCACCGCGGCCGACGACCGACGCCGGCCCCGAGGGGCCGAGCCGCGCCTCCTCGGCGAAGCGCGCCCCCACCCGCCGAGCCGGCCAGGGCAAGACGCCCCGCGCCTTCTACTGGATGGTCGTGCCGGCCGTCGTCATCTTCTTCGGCCTGCACACGATCCCGGTCGTCACGGGCATGTTCTTCAGCCTCACCAACTACGCGGGCTATGGCACGTGGAGCTTCGTCGGGCTGTCGAACTACCTCAACCTGTTCCGCGACGACCGGGTGATCGCGTCGTACCTGTTCACGTTCGGGTTCGCCGTCGTGTCGACGATCGCCGTCAACGTGATCTCGCTCGCCATCGCGCTCGGCCTCAACTCGCGGATCAAGTTCCGCACGGCGTTCCGGGGCATCTTCTTCATCCCCTACGTGCTGGCGATCCTCATCATCGGCTACGTCTTCAACTACCTGTTCGCGAACTCGTTCCCGACGATCCTGCAGTCGATGGGGCTGCCGGGCGCCAACATCCTGGCCGACCCGCAGTGGGCCTGGGTCGGCATCGTCATCACGACGGTGTGGCAGGCGTGCGCGTTCAACGTGATCCTCTACCTGGCGGGGCTGCAGACCATCCCCGCCGAGCTGTACGAGGCGGCCGGCATCGACGGCGCGTCGTCGTGGCGGCAGTTCCGCTCGATCACGTTCCCGCTGATCGGCGCCTACTTCACCATCAACATGGTGCTGTCGTTCAAGTCGTTCCTGCAGGTCTTCGACCAGATCGTCGCCCTGACGAACGGCGGCCCCGGCACGTCGACCGAGTCGATCGCGCTCGTCATCTTCCGCGGCGGGTTCCAGGGCGGCGAGTACGGCTACCAGATGGCCAACGCCGTGCTGTACCTCTTCGTCATCATCCTCGTGTCGTTCATCCAGTTGCGCTTCCTCCAGCGCAGAGAGGCGTCGTTCTGATGAGCTCGACGATCCAGGGCGCTGAGGCCCTCCAGACCACCACCACGCCCACCCCCAAGCGGCGGCGTCGCCTCGACGGCGGCACGGGAGGCACCAACTGGTGGCTCACCGCACTGATCGCCGTCTGCTCGCTGACGGTGCTCCTCCCCCTGTACTTCACGATCGTGACGTCGCTGAAGACGCCCGACCAGCTGGGCGGCACCGGCTTCGAGCTGCCGACCGAGATCCGCTGGCAGAACTTCGTCGACGCGTACCAGCTGACGAACTTCCCGCAGGCTCTGCTCAACACGGCGCTCATCACCGTCGGAGCCGTCGTGCTGACGCTCTTCACGAACTCGCTGGTGGCCTACGCCATCGCGCGCAACATGCACAAGAAGTTCTTCCGCGGGCTGTACTTCTACTTCCTGGCCGCGATCTTCGTGCCGTTCCCGATCATCATGCTGCCGGTGGTGAAGGAGACCGCGCTGCTCGGCCTCGACACCCCGGTCGGGCTAGTGCTGCTGTACACGGTCTACGGGCTGTCGTTCAACATCTTCATCTTCACCGCGTACATCAACTCGATCCCGATCGAGCTCGAGGAGGCGGCCCGCATGGACGGCGCCAGCACCTGGGGCGTCTTCTGGAAGGTCGTCTTCCCGCTGCTGGCGCCGATGAACGCGACGGTCGGCATCCTCACCTGCGTCTGGGCGTGGAACGACTTCCTGCTGCCGCTCGTGATCCTCTCCGACCCGTCGGCGCGCACGCTGCCCCTGGCGCAGTTCATCTTCCAGGGCCAGTTCAACACGAACTACACGGTCGCCTTCGCCTCGTACCTCATGGCCCTGGCGCCGCTGCTGGTCGTCTACATCGTGGCGCAGAAGTGGGTCGTCAGCGGCGTGATGCGGGGGTCGACGAAGTGACCGACGCGCGCACGCCGCAGGCCGATGACGGCGGCCGGGACCACACTCGAGACACGACCCCGTCCCCTGCCGGGGGCACGACAGAAGGAGGAGCGGTGCCGCACACCGACGCACCCTGGTGGACGTCCGCCACCGTCTACCAGATCTGGCCCCGCAGCTTCGCGGACGGGAACGGCGACGGCGTGGGCGACCTGGCGGGCATCCGCAGCAAGCTGGGGCACCTGCACGACCTCGGCGTCGACGTGATCTGGCTGTCGCCGATCTATCGCTCGCCGCAGGCCGACGCCGGCTACGACATCAGCGACTACGACGACATCGACCCGCTGTTCGGCACGCTCGACGAGTTCGACGAGCTGCTGGCCGAGGTGCACGGACTCGGCATGAAGCTCGTGATGGACCTCGTCGTCAACCACACGAGCGACGAGCACGCCTGGTTCGCCGAGTCGCGGTCGTCCGTCGACAGCCCCAAGCGCGACTGGTACGTCTGGCGCCCGCAGTCGGACGACGGGTCGCTGCCGACCGAGTGGCGCAGCGCCTTCAGCGGCCCTGCCTGGCAGCTCGACGAGGCGACCGGCGAGTGGTACCTGCACATGTTCGCGACGAAGCAGCCCGACCTGAACTGGCAGAACGCGGACATGCGCGCGGCCGTCTACTCGATGATGAACCGCTGGCTCGACCGCGGCGTCGACGGCTTCCGGATGGACGTCATCAACTTCATCGCCAAGACCCCCGCGTCGCTCGAGCCCGGCTCGGCCAGCTTCGAGATGGACCCGGCGATCCACGACCACCTGCAGGAGATGCACCGCGAGGTCTTCGCGAACCGCGGCGACCGCCAGCTCATCACGGTCGGCGAGATGCCCGGCGTCACGGTCGACGACGCCGCGCTCTTCACCGACCAGGCGCGCAGCGAGCTCGACATGGTGTTCCAGTTCGAGCACGTCGACCTCGACCGCGGTCCCGACTCGAAGTTCGACAACGTGCCGCTCGCGCTGACCGACCTGAAGCGGTCGCTCGGCCGCTGGCAGGAGGGCCTCGCCGAGCGCGGCTGGAACAGCCTCTACCTCGGCAACCACGACCAGCCCCGCAGCGTCTCGCGCTTCGGCGACGACGGCGCCCACCGGTACGAGTCGGCGACGATGCTGGCCGCCGTGCTGCACCTCCACCGCGGCACTCCGTACGTCTACCAGGGCGACGAGATCGGCATGACGAACGCCGGATTCACCTCGATCGACCAGTACCGCGACATCGAGTCGCTGAACTGGCACGAGGAGGCGCTGGCCGACGGAGCCTCGGAGGCCGACGTCCTCGAGGCGCTCCGCTTCCGCAGCCGCGACAACGCCCGCACGCCGGTGCAGTGGTCGGCGGGCGCCTCCGCCGGCTTCACGACGGGGACCCCGTGGATCGGGGTGAACCCGAACAGCGCCGAGCTGAACGTCGAGGCCGACCGCGCCTCCGGCGACCGCAGCGTCTTCGAGTTCTACCGCCGGCTGATCGCACTGCGGCACGAGTTGCCGGTGGTGCAGCTCGGCGACTTCGCGATGCTCGCGCCCGACGACGAGCGGCTCTACGCGTTCACGCGCACGCTCGGCGACGAGCGCCTGCTCGTGCTCGCCAACTGGTCGGGCGAGCCGTACGACCTCGACCCCGGGCTCGACCCGGTGCTGCGGCGCCGGTCGGTCCCCGAGGTGCTGGTCAGCAACGTGCCGCACGACCCCGGGTCGCTCACGCTCGCCCCCTGGGAGGTGCGCGTCCTGCGCGCGTGACCCCGCCTCCTCGTCCCCTCCCCTCCTCATTCAGGAAGATTCGTCCTGATCCGCGCAAGAGGGGGCACGGGGTTCCTGATCGGTGCACGAGCCAGGAACCCCGTGGCCGGCCTTCCTGAGTTCTGCCGGGAGGGGCGCGCCGCCTACAGCCAGCGCTTGAGCTTGAAGGCGCCCCAGAGCCCGCCGCCGATGCCCACCATCAGCGCGAGGGCGAACGGGTAGCCCCACTCCCAGTGCAGCTCGGGCATCACGTCGAAGTTCATGCCGTAGATCGCGCCGATCAGCGTCGGGGCGAAGAGGATGGCGGCCCAGGCCGAGATGCGCTTGGTGACGTCGTTCTGCACCTGGGCCACGAGCGTGGCGTTGAGCGACAGCGCGTTCTGCAGCACCGCGCGGAACGTGTCGGCGCGGTCGACGACGCGGATGACGTGGTCCTGCACGTCGCGCAGCCGGCGCTCGAGCTCGGTGCCGACCTGGTACTTCTCCCCGCCGCGCAGCAACCCGTCGAGCATGCCGACGAGCGGGCGGGTGGCCTTCTGGAAGTCCGCGACCTCGCCGAACAGCTCGTAGATGCGGCGCGAGACCCCGGCCTCGCCGGCGAACAGCTGCTGCTCGATCTCGTCGATGTCGTTCTCGAGCCCCTCGACGACCGGTGCGTACGCGTCGACGATCGCGTCGAGCACCGCCCAGAGGATCGCCTGCGGGCCCACCCGCAGCAGGTCGGGCTTGGCGCGCAGCCTCGACACGCTGCGCGCCAGGTAGCGCGAGTCGATGTCCGAGACGTGGTTGATGCCGATCAGGAAGTCCGGCCCGACGAAGAAGTGGATCTCGCCGAACTCGACCCGCTCCTCGGCGTCGAGGTAGACCGCCGGACGCACGACGACGAACAGGGTCGTGCCGTAGCGCTCGAGCTTGGCGCGCTGGTGGCCGTGGCCCGCGTCCTCGACGGCGAGCTCGTGCAGGTCGAAGCGGGCGGCCAAGGAGGCGAGCTCGGCCTCGTCGGGCTCGCTCAGCACCACCCAGGCGGTGCCGTGCGTCTCGGCGAGCGCCGCGTAGGTCTCGTCGAGCGTGTCGGGGCTCGCGGCGACTCGTCCGTCGACGTAGACGTCGTTGATCAGCAGGGGCATCCGCCCAGTGTCGCAGCCCGGCGGGCGCCGGATGGTTCCCCTCGACCTCGAGTGGTCCGAATCAGGCCCTCCACGAGCGGCAGACGACCAGACCTGACCACTCTGCGGGCCGGCCCGTCTAGTGGAGCCGGCCATCGCCTCCTCGCCCCCCGAGTGGTCCCAATTGGGCCCTGACCGAGCGGCGAAGGACGATTCCTGACCACGTGACAGGCCAGGGGGGCCGGAGGTCGGGGGCCGGACCGGGCCGGGCCGAGAGGGAGGCGGCTCAGCGGCCGTTCTTGACGTGCTGCGCGATCGTCGCGGCCGAGAGGGCCGTGTTGTACGCGGCCGTGTCGTCGAGGCTGCCCGAGAACCAGTAGTTCGCCGAGCTCGACGGGATGTTCGGCCAGCCGGAGAGGTTGTCGTAGCCGACGCGCCAGTAGCCGGTCATAGGCTCCCCGGCGGCGTTCGACATCGTGCCGACGACCGCACCGTCGACGTAGAGCGTGAGGACGCCCGCCGCGGTGACGGTGCCAGCGACGTGGTGCCAGGTGCCGTCGCGGTAGGTCTTCGTGGTGCTGACGGTCTTGGTGCCGCCGTTGTAGGTGCCGAACGTGATGACGCCGGTGCTGGACGCCCAGATCTGCCGGTCGTACTGGCCCGAGAGGCCGCTGGCCTGGTTGCCGAAGCCGATGATCTTGCCGCCGGTGCTGTTCGCGGGCAGGTTGATCCACGACTCCACGGTGAAGGCGGTCGGCGCCGTGACGGCGGGCGCGTTGGTGGTGACCGCGCCGGAGGTGCCGTTCAGCGTCACGTAGGGGCTCGAGCCGCAGGCGCCCGCGACGCGGGTGACGCCGGTCGAGAGGGTGCCGGCGCGGCCGGTCGAGCTGCTGTCGAGGGCGGAGGTGCCGGATCCCTCGTTGTAGCCGTACGAGAAGACGGGCGAGTCGGTGACGGCGGGCATCAGGCAGTCGTAGGCCGAGGCCGCGGCGAAGCTGCTCGTCTTGTTCGCGGCCTGCGACGAGAAGGCCGCGCCGGCACCGCCCGAGACGACGAGCGTGAGGGCGAGTCCGCCGACGAGGCCGGCGACGGCGAGGGTGCCGGCGGCGCCGCGCAGGCGACGGAGGCGGCGCTCACGACGGTCGGCGAGGCGCGTGCTGCGACGCGAGGCCGGGCCGGCGGCGGTGGCCGGGGCAGCGACGGAGGCGAGGACGAGCCCCGTGGAGACAGTCACGGTGGAGGTGCCCGAGACCGAGGCGCCGGAGGTGCCGGTCGCGGAGGAGGTGCCGGTCGCGTCCTCGGGAGCGCTGGCGGCGCCTCCTTCGCCCCGGCCCTCGCCCTTCAGCTCGCGCCGCAGCGAGCGGTCGGCCTGCGCGCCGAGCACGAGGAGCATCAGCGCGCTGCCCGTGACGAGCAGGTGGCCCCACTGGTGGCCGGCGGCCCAGACGAAGGGGGTGCCGATGTACGGCACGCGGAGGTAGCCGACGCCGACGACGGCGCTGCGGTCGATCGGGGTCGAGTCCGCGGTCGGGTTCGCGTCGCCCTTGGTGACGATCTGCGTGCCCTGGCCGTTGTCGTCGTAGCGGTGCAGGCGGAGGTGGTCGGCGTGGTCGGGGTCCTGGAACAGGAGCACCTGGCCGCGGTGGATGGACGACTCCGCGACCGGGCGGGCGACGACGACGTCGCCGGGGTGGATGCGCGGCTCCATCGAGCCGGTCATGACGGTGGTGGGGGTCCAGCCGATCACGGCGGGGACGGCGGCCCAGAGCAGCAGGCCGACCAGGGTGCCGAGCACGGTGCGCGAGAGGATGCCGACGACGATGCGGAGCCAGCCGAGGCGGGCGCTGGCGGTGCCGCTGGTGCTGGTCTCGTGGCCGCGGGCGCCGACGGCCGCGACGGAGGCGGTGGCCGGGTGACGAGGGACGTCGTACGTGGTCATGGCGTCCTCCTGTCTGGTCGGTGCGGGTGCCGGCGCTGGTGAGGCGCGGGGGCGGTGCTGGTGCGTGCTGGGCTGAGCTGGTGCTGGCGGGGCTGGTGGTGCGCTGCGCCCCAGGGGGCCGCGGGTCATCGGGCGACCCACGGACCCCTGCGTCGACGGTCCGGGCCGTCGTGGTGCGCGCCCGGCTGGTGACCGGGCAGGTGGCCCGCCGGCGGGTTCGGGAAGCCGGCGGAGCTGGCCCGTCGCCGCCCACGGGGGAGGAAGGCGGCGACGGGGTCGTGCCCCGTCGCCGCCCACTGGGAGGGAGACGACGGGAGTCGAGGCGGCTCTAGCTGTTCTGGGCTTCCCAGGTGAGGCCGAGCGAGGCGGTGCCGGACTGCGTCGTGTTGGGCGCAGCGTTCGAGACCGTGTACGAGACCTGGTAGACGCGGGTCTCCGAGGTCGTGGTCTGGGTGCCGGTGGTGCCCGTGGGGGCCCAGTTGCCGACGCCGTTGCTGAAGTTCGTGTAGCTGGCGCCGAAGCCGGCGAGCGTGCCGTTGTACAGCGACGATCCGGCGGCGAGGGGGGTGAAGCCCGAGCAGGAGCCGAAGCCGCCGCCGGTGCCCTGCACGACGCTGAGCGTGATGTTGGAGGCCAGGTTGTTCGTCGTCGCGGCGGCGGTCCCGTAGAGCTTGACAGTCGAGGCGAGCGTGCCGGTCGAGGTGACGGCGATGCAGTTGGTGCCGGTCGAGCCGGGCTTGAGGTTGGTGGCCGTGAACAGCGCGGTGTTCGAGTCGTCGTCGGTCAGCGCGACGGAGCCTGCGGTCCAGTTGCTGGTCGGGTTGACCGTGGTCGACGAGAAGGCCGAGTACGAGGCCTGCGAGACGACGACGCCGCTGGCGACGAGGGCGGCGGGGATGGCGATCCAGGCGGCGAGGCGGGCGGCGCGGGGGGTGGGACGGGACATCGTGGGCTCCAGGGGGTGAGAAGTGGTGGTGAGGCAATTCGGGTGGGGCGGCAGTTCTCGAGACAGTTCGTGGGGGCTGAGCATCTCGACTCCCGTGTCTCCCGGTGATCGAGAGGTTCGGTGTCCGTGTGGCTCGGTGCCCAAGTGGTACGACAATCAAGTTATTCGAGTGTCGAGTAGCTTGCAAGCCGAGGGATGCCCCCAGTGGTGGGGGGTACCTTTTCCGTCGTGTTGCTCGACGACCGAGCTATAGTGGGGTCACCGATCGTCGTGCGGAGTCACCAACCGCAGGGGGTCTCCCCTTCTCTCGCACCTCACGCCCCCTCCTTGGAGCGCACGAATGACCGACATCTCCCCCCAGCCCGCGGCCGGGACCGCCCCTCCCCGCGACGCCGACGGCCTCGTCGACGTCGACGAGGTGCTCTCCGCCTTCTCCACGCTCCTCGCGCAGAACGCCCGCGTCGAGCGCCTCGTCGCGACCCACTTCGGCATCGGCACCACCGACCTGACCTGCCTCGTCTTCGTCGCCAACAACCCCGACAGCACCCCCAAGCTCGCCGCCGAGGCGCTCGAGCTGTCGACCGGCGCCACCACGAGCCTCATCGACCGGCTCGAGAAGGCCGGCTTCGTGGCCCGGCGCGCGCACCCCACCGACCGCCGCAGCGTCGTGCTCGAGCTCGCCCCCGAGGGCCAGGCCGCCGTCGCCGAGACGGGCGAGTTCTACCGCAGCGCCTTCCGCGACGCGATCGACCCGCGCCAGCTCGACTTCCTCGCCTCGGTGATGCGCGCCATCGGCGACTCGCTGACGCGCCGCGCCGTCGACGACGACACGACGGGCGCGCAGGCCTCCCGCTGACGGGCTGCCCCACGGCGGCCAGGTCGCAGGCCGCCAGCCGCACCTGAGACGCCTCCGCGCCCCGGTCGTAGGGTGGCGCGATGACTCCCTCCGACGTGCTCATCGAGGCGTTCGACCGCCTCCCCGCCATCGCCGCCGCCGCCGCCGACGGCCTCTCGGTCGACGACCTGGCCTGGCGCCCTGACGCCGAGGCCAACACCATCGCCTGGCTGGTCTGGCACACCGCCCGCGGGCAGGACGTGCAGATCGCCGACCTCGCCGCCTCCCACCAGGTCTGGACCGCCGACGGCTGGGCCGACCGCTTCGCGCTCCCCTTCGACGACGCCGAGATGGGCTACGGCCAGTCGCCCGCGGAGGTGGGCGAGGTGCAGGCCGAGCCGCGCCTCCTCGTCGCCTACCTCGAGGCGGTCACGCTGCGCACCCGCGGCTACCTCGAGGGGCTGGACGCCGCCTCGTACACGGACGTCGTCGACGACGCGTGGGACCCGCCCGTCACCGCCGGCTCGCGCCTCGTGAGCATCCTCGGCGACTGCACGCAGCACCTCGGCCAAGCGTCGTACGTGCGCGGGCTGCTCGACCGCCGCTAGCGCCCGCACGGCGCACGGCCGGCCGCAGCCGCGTCCCTACGCAGAAGCGACGAACCTCCGTGATGTTCCCCGGAGGTTCGTCGCTCTCACGTCGCCCAGCGCCCGTAAGGGCCCCGAAGGAGGTGCGGTGCGGCCTAGACGCCGGCCAGCTGGTCGACGAGGGCGTCGCCCGAGCGGGCGTCGATCATCTCGGCCTCGATCTCGGCGCGGTCGAGCAGCTCCTCCATGCGGCGGCGACGGGGGCGCGTGATCAGCGTGACGACGGTGCCCTCCTTGCCGGCGCGGCCGGTGCGGCCCGAGCGGTGCAGGTACGTCTTGTACTCGTCGGGCATGTCGGCCTGGACGACGAGCTCGATGTCGTCGACGTGGATGCCGCGGGCGGCGACGTCGGTCGCGACGAGCACGTTGACCTTGCCGCTGGTGAGCAGGCCGAGGTTGCGCGTACGACGGGCCTGGTTCAGGTCGCCGTGCAGGCTGGTGGCGCGGATGCCCGCGTCCTCGAGCTGGTCGGTCAGCTGCTCGGCGAACGCACGGGTGCGCGCGAAGACGAGAGTCTTGCCGGGGCCCGACGCGAGCTGCTCGATGACGGCCGTCTTGTCGCGCTGCTCGATGACGAGCACGCGGTGGTCGATCGTCGAGCTGGCCTGGTCCTCGCCGGCGACCTCGTGCACGGCGGGCTTCACGAGGAACTCGTCGACGAGCTTCGCCACGCCCTTGTCGAGGGTCGCGCTGAAGAGCAGCTTCTGGGCACGGTCGCCGTTCGGCTTGACCTGGGCGGTCTCGCGGATGATGCGCTGCACCGGCTCGAGGAACCCGAGGTCGCACATGTGGTCGGCCTCGTCGAGCACCGTGATGACGACCTCGCTGAGGTCGAGTCGGCCCTGGTCGATCAGGTCCTCGATGCGGCCGGGGGTGCCGATCACGATGTCGACGCCGCGGTTCAGCGCGCCGACCTGGCGGGCCTGGGGCACGCCTCCGTAGACCTGTGTGGTGAACAGGCCGACCGAGCGGGCGATGGGCTGCACGGTGCGGTCGATCTGCATCGCGAGCTCGCGCGTCGGGGCGAGGATCAGCGCACGGGGACGGCGGCCCATCTTGCGGTTCTTCGCGCCGTTGTTCTCCATCAGCTTCTCGACGAGCGGGGCGCCGAAGGCGATGGTCTTGCCGGAGCCGGTGCGACCGCGGCCGAGCACGTCACGACCCGCGAGCACGTCGGGGATCGTCGCGGCCTGGATCGCGAACGGAGCGGCGGCGCCCATCGAGGCCAGCTGGCGCTCGATGTTGTCGCCGAGGCCGAGGTCGCCGAAGCTGACGCCCTCGACGTCCTGCGCCGTGAGCACCTCCGCCTGGAGCTTCTCGAGCTTGACGTCGTCCTCGGGCGAGTAGTGCGCGCCCTGGTCGCGCTTCGGGTAGAAGTCGGAGCTGGGCCCCTGGGAGCCGGTTCCGGGGCGGCGCGGAGCGCCGTCACGGCCGTGCGAGTAGGGAGCGTTGCGCTCGGCGGCGCCGGGGCCGCGGTCGCCGCGGTCGAAGCTGCGAGGGGCGCGGTCGTCGCGTCCGCCGCGGCTGTCGCGCCTGTCGCGGTCGAAGCTGCGGGGCGCGCGATCGTCGCGGCCGCCACGGGCGTCGCGGTCGTACGAGCCGCCGGAGGTGCGTCCGCCGCGCTCGGGACGGTCACCCCACGAACGGGCCGGCTGGTCGTCGCGGGGCGGGCGCCCGGCGGGCGTGTAGTTCTTGGGCGCGCGGTCGTCGCGGCGAGCGGGACGCTCGTTGCGGTCGTCGCGGCGGGCGGGACGCGCGTCGCGGTCGTACGGACGACCGCCGCGGTCGTCACGACCGCCGCTGTCGCGGGCCGGACGAGCATCGCGGTCCCAGCTGCGGGCGGGGCGTCCGTCGCGTCCGGCGCGGGCCGCCTCCTTGCCGCCGTCCCGGCCGAAGCGGGGGGCGCCTCCGTCGCGGCCGCGCTCGGCGTTGCGGGCGTCGTGGTCGCGGGGGGCGAAGCGGCTGTTCGAGGTCTTCTCGCGCGGCTCCCAGTTGGGGCGGCTGCTGCCGCTGCGGGGGGCCTCGCCGCGGCGCTCGGCGCGGGCGTCCGAGTTCCAGCGGTTCTTGCGCTCGGGGGCGCCGGCCTCGTCGGGGCGGTGGCCGCGGTGCGAGGAGCTCTTGGAGCCCGGCTTGCGGTGCGGGTCGGTGCCTCGCGAGCGTGAAGGAGTCTTGTCGTAGGGGGGCATGGTGTTCTTTCCGGGCTTGTGCGATGACGCGAAGAAATACCCGGGCAGCCATTGACCAGGACCGTTCACATACGTGAATTCATCCCGACGAGATCCGTCGTGAATCCGGCCCACAAGACGTACAAACCCTCATGTGTCCCGCTCGTCGCCTCCGGTGGTTGTCCGGGGAGCGACGCCGCAGGACGTGCGCGCCACAGGCACGCGGTCTTGAGCCGACCCACCTACGATACCCGACCCTCCCCCGGAACAGAACCCCCGCCTCCCCGGTTCGGCACCCTGCCCGCATGGCACGGTCCCGACGTGGAAACGACGAACCTCCGCAATGTCCTGCGGAGGTTCGTCGTTCTCGCGTCGCTACGCCGACGTGTCGGCCGAGGAGGCGCCCGAGACGCCCGCACGCCGGTCGGCCCGTCGCTCACGCCACCCCTCGTACAGCGAGTACAGCACCGGCAGCACGACCAGGGTCAGCACGGTCGACGACACGAGCCCGCCGATCACGACGACGGCCAGCGGCTGCGAGATGAACCCGCCGTGGCCGGTGATGCCGAGCGCCATCGGGGTCAGGGCGAAGATCGTCGCGGTCGCCGTCATCAGGATGGGCCGCAGCCTGCGCGACGCCCCCTCGAGCAGCGCCTCGCGTACCCGCAGGCCACGGGTCCGGTACTGGTTCACGAGGTCGATCAGCACGATCGCGTTCGTGACGACGATGCCGACCAGCATCAGCACGCCGATCAGCGACGCGACGCCGAGCGGGATGCCGGAGGCGAGCTGCAGCAGGATCGCGCCGGTCGCCGCGAACGGGATCGACACCAGCAGGAGGAGCGGCTGCAGCAGGCTGCGGAACGTCGCCACCATGACGATGTACACGATCAGGATCGCGATGAGCACCGCGAGGAACAGCTGCGAGAACGCGTTCGACTGGTCGGCGACGGCGCCGCCGACGACGGCGTCGGCCCCGGCGGGCAGGTCGAGCCCGGCGATCGCGTCGTCGACCTCGGTGCCGGCGCTCGACAGGTCGTCGCTCGACGGGGTCACGGTGACGGTGGCGCTCCGGACGGCGTCGGTCGTGGTGACCGAGGTGGGGCCGTTCGTCTGCTCGACCGTGGCGATCGAGTCGAGGCGCACGGGTCCGGTCGCGCTCGGCAGCTCGAGCGCGCGCAGCTCGTCGAGCGTCGCGGGCGGCGTCGGGTCGACCGTGTAGATGTCGACCGAGCTGTTCTCGATCTCGAGGGAGCCCACCCGGAACGGCTGCACGGCCTGCGAGACGATGCCGCCGACGGCGACCTCGCTGAGGCCGATGTCCGCTGCCGCCTCGCGGTCGACGACGACGCCGATGACCGGCTGGGCGGCCTGCAGGTTCGACCCGGCCTCGGCCGTGCCCGGCAGGTCGCCGACGGCGGTGAGCACGGTCTCGGTCGCGGTCTGCAGGGTGTCGGGGTCGGGCGCGGTCACGTCGACGGTGATGTCGTTGCTCGTGCCGAAGCCGCTCGACGCGGTCAGCTCGATGTCGCCCGCGTCGGCGACGTCGTCGAGGCGCGAGCGCACCTCGGCCTGCAGCGCGTCCTGGTCGGCGTCCTCGTTCGTCGTGATCGAGTAGGTGACGGTGCTGTCGCCGGTGCCGCCGAAGAAGCTGGCGATGGAGGTGCCGCTCGAGCCGATCGTGAGCTGCACCGTCTCGATGCCGTCGACGCCGTCGAGCTCCGTCTCGACCTTCGAGGCGGCGTCCGAGAGCACCTGCAGGCTGGAGGCGGGCGCCAGGGTCTGCGTGACGGTGAACGTGTTCTGCCCGCTCGCCCCGAGGAAGTTCGTCTTCATCAGCGGGATGGCCGCAGCCGTGCCGCCGAGCACCAGGACAGCGACGAGCAGGGTCACGACCGGGTGGCGGAGCGTGCCGCGCAGCACCGGCACGTAGACGCGGCGCAGCCGGTCGAGCGGCGCCGGGTCGGTCGGGTCGGAGGCGGCGGTCGTGAGGCGCTCCTGCGCCTGCTCGCCCGCAGCACCCGGCGCGTGCTTGTGCACCTTCGGCGCCCGCAGGAACCAGTACGCGAGCACCGGCACGATCGTCAGCGAGACGAACAGCGACGCGAGCAGCGCGATGGTCACCGTCAGCGCGAAGGGCCGGAACAGCTCGCCGGTGATGTTGCCGACGAAGGCGAGCGGCAGGAACACGACGACGGTCGTGACGGTCGACGCCGTGACGGCGCCCGCGACCTCGCGGACGGCGGTGGTGATCGACGCGACGCGGCCGTCGCCTCCTGCGAGGTGCCTCTTGATGTTCTCGATGACGACGATGGAGTCGTCGACCACGCGCCCGATGGCGATGGTGAGCGCACCCAGCGTCAGGATGTTGAGCGTGTAGCCGGCGGCCTGCAGGCCGATGAAGGTGATGAGCACGCTCGTCGGGATGCTGATCGCGGTGACGATCGTCGAGCGCACCGACAGCAGGAACACGAGGATGACGATCACCGCGAAGACGAGCCCGAGCAGCCCCTCCTCCGCCAGCGCGTCGATCGACTGCTGGATGAACGGCGCCTGGTCGAAGACGATCGAGAGGTCGACGTCCGAGCCGAGGTCGGAGGCGAGCGACGGCAGGGCATCTTGCACGGTGGTCGACACGTCGACCGTGTTGGCGTCGAGCGTCTTGGTGACCGCGATCGTGAGGGCGTCCTGGCCGTCGACACGGCTGATCGAGGTGACGGGCGCGCCGCTGAGGGCCACGTCGGCGACGTCGTCGATCGTGACCGCCGAGGTGCCGCCGAGCAGCGGCAGGGCCGCGACCTCGTCGGTGCTCGTGAGGCGCTGGCCGGCCTGGATCGAGAGGGTCTGGCCGTTCTCGGTCAGCGTGCCGCCGGGGATGAGGGTGCCGTTCGCGTCGAGGGCGTCCTGGAACGCCTGCGTGGTGAGGCCCGCCGCGGCGAGCGCCGTGCTGTCGGGCGTGATGACGACGCGCTGGCCGGCGTCGCCGTAGATCGAGGCCTCGCGCACGCCGTCGAGCTTCTGCAGGTCGGGCACGGTCGTGTTCGTGAGCCGGTCGACGAGCGCCTGGGTGTCGTCAGCCGAGTAGCCGGTGACCGCGATCTGGACGATGGGCAGGTCGTCGAGGCTGCCGGTGACCACCTGGGTGTCGACGCTGTCGGGCAGCGTCAGCCGGTTGATCGCCGACTGGATCTTCTGCTCGGCCGCGCCGAGGTCGGTGCCGTAGGTGAACTCGGCCGAGACCGTGCTCTGCGACGTGCTCGACGTCGCGGTGGTGCCCTCGAGCCCGGGGATGATCTGCACCGCCTGCTCGATCGGCGTCGAGACGTCGTCGTTGACCACCTCGGGCGTCGCGCCGGGGTACGAGCTGACGATCGCGATCTGCGGGAACTGCACGTTGGGCGCGAGCTCTTGCTTGAGCGACGTCAGCGCGATGCCGCCGAAGACGGCGACGACGATGGTGACGAGGGCGATCAGCGCGCGGTTGCGCAGGCTGAAGACGGACAGAAGATGCACGAGGCTCCGGTGGTGAGAGGGAGGGGACGACGAAGGAGGCGACGGTGACGACGTGCACCGCGCCTCCATTGTCACCAGCCTCTCTGGGAACTGGCGGCGCTTTCTCACACGCTGTGCAGAGGTGGTGCGGTCGACACAATGGTGGAGGAGCCGATAGCCTGCTCGGCTGCCCACTTCGCGGCGGCACCTGCACGCTCAGCCGGACGACCGCGTCGCACCGCCGAGACCGCCACCCCCACAGAGAGACCTCCCATGGGCTACATCGACGTCAACCGCGTGTCCTACGCACTCGCCGACGGCAGGCCGCTGCTCGACGAGGTGTCGTTCCGCGTCGGCGAGGGCCAGAACGCGGTGCTGATCGGGGCGAACGGGGTCGGCAAGTCGACCCTGCTGCGGATGGTCCGGGGTGAGCTCCGGGCCGACGAGGGCGCGATCAGCATCGACGGCGGCCTCGGGGTGATGGACCAGTTCGTCGGCCACGTCCGCGACGACAGCACCGTGCACGACCTCCTCGTCGGCATCGCGCCGCCTGCCGTCCGCGACGCCGCGCGCGCCCTCGACGCGGCCGAGCTCGCCCTGGTCGAGCACGACGTCACCGAGACGCAGATGGCGTACGCCACGGCGCTCTCCGACTACGCGGACGCCGGGGGCTACGACGTCGAGACCCTCTGGGACACCTGCACCACCGCCTCCCTCGGCGTGCCCTGGGAGCGCGCTCGCTGGCGGCAGGTGTCGACGCTCAGCGGCGGCGAGCAGAAGCGGCTCGTGCTCGAGGCGCTGCTCCGCGGGCCAGAGCAGGTGCTGCTGCTCGACGAGCCCGACAACTACCTCGACGTCCCCGGCAAGCGCTGGCTCGAGGAGGCGCTGGTGGCGACCCCCAAGACCGTCCTGCTGGTCAGCCACGACCGCGAGCTGCTCGGCCGTGTCGCCGACCGCGTCGTCACGATCGAGACCGGGGCGGCCGGCAACACCGCCTGGACCCACGGCGGCTCGTTCCGCACCTACCACCAGGCCCGGGCCGACCGGATGGACCGCCTCGACGAGCTCCGCCGCCGGTGGGACGAGCAGCACGAGAAGCTCCTGACCCTGGTGCGGAACCTCAAGGTCAAGGCGACCGCGATGGACAGCATGGCGTCGCGGTACCAGGCGGCCCTGACGCGTCTGCACAAGTTCGAGCTCGCCGGCCCTCCCCAGGAGCGCCCGCCCGAGCAGGACCTCAAGATGCGCCTGACCGGCTCGCGCACCGGCAAGCGGGTGGTGGTCTGCGAGCAGCTCGAGCTGACCGGGCTGATGGCGCCGTTCGACGCCGAGCTGTGGTTCGGCGAGCGGATCGCCGTGCTCGGCTCGAACGGGTCGGGCAAGTCGCACTTCCTCAGGCTGCTGGCGCGCGGAGGCACAGATCCCGACCCGCGCGACGGCCACGTGACGACCGTGGGCGGCACTCTCGCCCCCGTGCCGCACACCGGCCGGGCCGTCCTCGGCGCCCGCGTCGTGCCGGGCTGGTTCGCGCAGGCGCACGAGCACCCGGCGATGATCGGGCGCACCCTGCTCGAGATCGTGCACGAAGGCGACGACGAGCGTCGGGGCCTCGGTCGCGAAGCCGCCAGCCGCGCCCTCGACCGCTACGGGCTGGTGGGGTCGGCCGAGCAGGTCTTCGAGTCGCTCAGCGGCGGGCAGCAGGCCCGGCTCCAGATCCTGCTGCTCGAGCTGAGCGGCGCGACCCTCCTGCTGCTCGACGAGCCCACGGACAACCTCGACATCGTCTCGGCCGAGGCACTCGAGGAGGCGCTCGACCGGTTCGAGGGGACGGTCATGGCCGTCACCCACGACCGGTGGTTCGCCCGCTCGTTCGACCGGTTCCTCGTGTTCGGCAGCGACGGCGACGTCTACGAGGCGCCCGGCCCGGTCTGGGACGAGAAGCGGGTGCAGCGGGCCCGCTGAGCGGGCCCCGCTGGCCGACGGACGAGCTACACCCCTGAACCCGCACTACACCCGCTGATTCGGGGGTGCAGTGCAGGATCAGGGGTGTGACGCGCCGCCGCGCAGCCGCCGCAGCCGCCGCGGCGGCCCCGCAGCCGCCGCTCGTCGACGCGACGGGCTAGACGACCTCGGCCATCAGCGCCCCGCGCGGCGCCTGCACGCCGTCGATGCCGTCCCAGGCGGCGGCGAGCGCCGCGAGCGCCCTGTCGGTCTCGTCGTCCGGGTACGAGTAGGGCACCCGCAGGAACCGCTCGAACGCCCCGTCGACGCCGAACATCGGCCCGGCCGCGAGCAGCAGCCCGTGCCGGCGGGCGGCGAGCACGAGCTGCGAGCTGACCGGTGCGCCGAGGCCCACCCACGTCGTGAGGCCGCCGGCCGGCGACGGCACGCTCCAGCCGGGGAACGCGCTGCGGAGGCCGGCGACGAGCCGGTCGCGACCGTGCCTCAGTTGTCGGGAGCGCGCCTCCAGCACGCCGTCCATGTCGCCGAGCAGGTCGGCGACGATCAGCTGCTCGAGCACCGGGGTGCCGAGGTCGCCGGCCGAGCGGGCGCGCACGAGGCGCTCGACGAGGGGTCGCTCGGCGCGGATCCAGCCGATCCGCAGCCCGCCCCAGAGCGACTTGCCGACCGAGCCGATCGTGACGGCGGGCCCGTAGGCCGCCATCGGCAGCGGCCGAGCAGCGGCGAGAACAGCGGCACCGGCACTGGTACCGGCACCAGCGCCAGCACCCGCACCCGCACCCGCACCGGGGAAGGAGGCGCCCCGCGGCCCCCCGACGACGAGCTCGGCCATCGTCTCGTCGGCGATCACGATCGTCCCCTCGTCCGCCGCGGCCTCGAGCACGCGCACCCGCTGCGCCTCGGGCATCGTCGCCCCGGTCGGGTTGTGGAAGTCGGGCATCAGGTAGGCGACGGGCGGGCTCGTGCGCCGCAGCGTCTGCAGCAGCGCCGACTCGTCCCACCCCTCGTCGACGGTCACGCTGACGGGCGCGAGCCGGGCACCCGCGGCCCGCAGCGCCTCGAACGCGTGCGGATAGCCGGGGGTCTCGACGACGGCCCGGTCGCCGCGGCCGACCAGGACCCGGGCCAGCAGGGCGATGGCGTGCTGGGCGCCGAGGGTGACGACGATCTGGTCGGCGCTCGTCTCGAGGCCACGGGCGCGGTAGCGGGCCGCGATCGCCTCGCGCAGCACCGGACGGCCGACGGTGTCGTAGCCGGGCTCGGAGAGGTAGGCGCCGAGGCGTCCCGCGGCTCGCTGCGCCGCCTCCGCGATGCCGCCGACGGCGGGCATGGCCGCCTTGGTGAAGTCGAGCACGTCGCCCTCGGCGGCGGGCCGCGTCGACCGGACCTTCGCCTGGTCGGGCAGCCGCACGACGCTGCCGCTCCCCCGCAGGCTCGTGACGTGGCCGGCGTCGCGCAGTGCGGCGTAGGCCGCGGCGACGGTCGTGCGGCTGACCCCGAGGTGCGTCGCGAGGTCGCGCTCGCTCGGCAGGCGCGTGCCCACCGAGAGCCGGCCGTCGAGCACGAGCAGGCGGATGCGGTCGGCGAGCGCGGCGTAGCCGGGCGACGAGGAGGCGCGCCACGAGTCGAGCAGCACCCCCAGCGCCCGCGACGACACGGCCGGTCCGCTCGTGACGATGCTCATGCGACGACAGCTCTCATGCAGCCACACTAGGCCGATTGGACTCTTGCTACCAGGCCGCTCGCCCGATTGGATCGGTCCATGCTCCTCACCCGCCGCCTCCTGCAGCTCCTCGTCGGCCTCTTCCTCTACGGCGTCGCCATCGCGCTGATGGTGCGCGCCGGCATCGGGGTCGCCCCGTGGGACGTGCTGACGCAGGGCATCGTGACGCAGACGGGCCTCGGCTTCGGCCTCGTCGTGTTCCTCACGAGCGTGCTCGTGCTGCTGCTCTGGATCCCCCTCCGACAGAGGCCGCGCTTCGGCACGATCGCCAACGCGCTGCTCGTCGGGCCCTTCGCCGACCTGGGCCTGCACGTGCTGCCGCAGCAGACGGTGTGGTGGGCGCAGGCCCTGACCTTCGCGCTCGGCCTGCTGCTGCTCGCCGCCGCGAGCGGCCTCTACATCGGCGCGGCGTTCGGGCCCGGTCCGCGCGACGGCCTGATGCTCGGCCTGCACCGCCGGTTCGGGGTCCGGGTCGGGGTGGCCCGTACAGCGATCGAGGTGACGGTGCTCGCGATCGGGTGGCTGCTGGGCGGCCAGGTCGGCATCGGCACGGCGCTCGAGGCCGTCCTGATCGGGCCGATGGTGGCCTTCGCGCTGCCGCTCTTCGCACCCCGTGCGACACGTGTAGCCGAACCCTCGACCGACTCGACCACCGCCTCCGGCACGACCACCGGCCCGGTCCCGACGACCACCTCGACGGCCGCCTGACGAATCGGGAATACGCCGTCGACGCCGCGAGTTGACAGGCCCTCGGCGCGGAGTAGAGTCGCCGCTCGTGACTGACGACACCAGGTCGCCGAAGCGGTGGCTGATCGGTGAACCCCTCCCCTCGGAGAAGCTCGAGGGCCAGCTGCTCCCGAAGCACCTCGCCCTCCCGATCTTCGCCAGCGACCCGCTGAGCTCCGTGGCGTACGCGCCGCAGGAGCTGCTGATGATCCTGCTGATCGGCGGGCTCGGGTTCCTCACGCTCGCGCCGTGGGTCGCGGTCGCGGTCGTCGTGCTGCTGCTCGTCGTCGTGGCGTCGTACCGCCAGCTGATCAAGGCCTACCCCTCAGGAGGCGGCGACTACGAGGTCGCCCACCGCAACCTCGGCGAGAAGGCCGGCCTCGTCGTGGCCTCCGCCCTGCTGGTCGACTACGTGATGACGGTCGCCGTGTCGGTCGCGTCGGGCGTGGACAACATCATCTCGGCCGTGCCCGAGCTGGCGCCGGTCCGGGTCGAGCTGGCGATCTTCTTCGTCATCGCGCTGGCCGCGGTGAACCTCCGCGGCGTGCGCGAGTCGAGCAAGGCCTTCGCCGTGCCGACCTACCTCTTCGTGTCGAGCGTCTTCGTCATGATCGTGATCGCGCTCGTCCGCACCGCCCTCGGCGACCCGCCGGTGGCCGAGAGCGCCGGGTACACGGTCCAGGCCGACCAGCTGACGCAGGCCGCCTTCATCCTGTTGCTGCTGCGCGCCTTCTCGAGCGGCTGCTCGGCCCTCACCGGCGTCGAGGCGATCGCCAACGGCGTGCCCGCGTTCCGCCGGCCCAAGGTGCAGAACGCCCAGAAGACGCTCGTGCTGATGGGCAGCATCGCCATCGTGCTGTTCGCCGGGCTGGTCGCCGTGGCCCTGATCGCGAAGGTGCACTACGCCGAGGACGCCTGCGACCTGCAGGGCTTCGTCGACTGCGAGGGCACCCCGCAGCGCAGCCTGATCGCCCAGATCGCCAGCGCCGTGTTCGGCGGCTCGCTGTTCGGCATCCCCTTCTACCTGATCCAGGCGTGCACGGCGGCGGTGCTGCTGCTGGCCGCCAACACGGCGTTCAACGGGTTCCCGCTGCTCGGCTCGATCCTGGCCCGCGACCAGTACGCCCCCAAGGCGCTCAACACCCGCGGCGACCGCCTCATCTACTCGAACGGCGTCATCGTCCTGGCGCTCGTCGCCTGCGCGATCCTGCTCGTCTACCAGGCCAGCGTCACCGGGCTGATCCAGCTCTACATCATCGGCGTCTTCGTGTCGTTCACGCTCGGGCAGACCGGCATGGTCGTGCACTGGACCCGCATGCTGCGTGAGGGCTGCGCCGACCGTGGCGCCGTCTACCGTGCCCGGGGCATCAACGCCTTCGGGGCCCTGCTCACCGCCTCCGTGCTGATCGTCGTGACCGTGACGAAGTTCACCCACGGAGCGTGGCTGGTGTTCGTGATCATGCCGATCCTGTTCACGCTGATGCTCGGCGTGAACCGCTACTACCGCGACGTCCGGGTCGAGATCGAGCCCGACGCGACGACGCAGTTCGGCTCGCACGGCGACCACGCGATCGTGCTCGTCGGCACGATGCAGAAGCCGGTGCTCAAGGCACTCGACTACGCGATCGCCGCCCGGCACGAGTCGCTCGAGGCGATCCACGTCGGCATCGACGACGAGGCCACCGCGCTGCTGCAGCGGCAGTGGGCCGAGCAGGAGATCGAGGTGCCGCTCCGCATCGTCGCGTCGCCCTACCGCGACATCAGCATGCCGCTGATCAAGTACATCAAGGCGCACCGGGCCGAGCACGGCTCCGAGGTCGTGACGATCTACACGCCGATCTACATCGTCGGCCACTGGTGGGAGGCGGCGCTCCACAACCACAAGAGCCGCCGGATCCGCCAGAAGCTGATGCTCGTGCACGGCGTGACGATCTCGCTCGTGCCCTGGCTGCTCGACTCGTCCGAGATGCTCTACGGCCGCCGGTCGCGGCCGATCCCCGGCCAGGACCGTCGCGGCGAGCCCATCCGTCCCCTGCCCCGGCGCCCGCTCGGGCCGGCCGGGTCCGTGCCCGCAGGAGGCGCGGGTCCGGCCGGCAGGTCCGGCGCAGCCGTCGAGGGCGGTGCCGTCCACCGCGGCCTCGTGGTCGACGCGGAGCGCGACGCCCCCGGTGCCGACTCGACCGCCGCCCCCTCGGGCGAGGTCCACGCCCCTGGTCCGAAGCAGACGCCGCGTGCCCCCGGCAAGGGCCAGAACGTGGGGAACGCCCGCCGTGGCGACGCGGCCCGGCGGGCCCGCTCGGCGGCCCGCAACGGCACGGGCCCCCGCCGCAAGAAGTAGCGCGCGGGCTGCGCCGGCGCCCGGCCCGCGCCGGCGCCCGGCCCGCACCGGCGCCCGGCCCGCGCCGGCGCCCGGGCCGCGCCGGCCGAACTGCGCGGAATGGGACGTGGTGGACGGGGGCCCACGGCCATGTCGTCCCTTTTCGTCTGATCTCCCGCCGCGAGCAGGCGGCTGCGGCGGCTGAGGCGGCGGCGGAGCCTGGGCATCGTCTCGACATCGTCGACACAGCCTGGACTGATGTATCACCCGCGAGATATCGTCGGATCGGCCCTCGAGAGACGAGGGCGAGCCTGCCCACCCGGGCGGGCACCCGCCGACGCATCCCGGAGCACCACCATGGACGACCTCTCTGCCCTCGGGCTGGGCCGCGACGACGACGCGACCACCTCCTCCTCACCCGCCTCCTCAAGCGACGGCGAGCGCGACGAGCGCGACGAGGGCCGCGGCCGCCGCGGCCGACGCAGGCCCCGCTCCCGTGCCGCCCGCGCCCTGATCGGGGTCAGCCTCGCGCTCGTCGCCCTGCTCGTGGTGGCAGGCGTCGCCGCCGGTGGGTTCGCGCTGCACCTGGCCTCGTCGTGGGACGACGCGACCACGAGCCTCGACGACGCGTTCCCCGCCGACGCCGACCGGCCCGCCCCCGCGGACGACGGCTCGGTGAACGTGCTGCTGATGGGCTCCGACTCCCGGGGCGACGAGACGACGCTCGACGACGGGTCGCCCTCCGACCAGCGCACGGACACGATGATGCTGCTGCACGTCGACGCCGACCGGCAGCACGCCTCGGTGATGTCGGTCATGCGCGACCTGTGGGTGCCGATCCCCGGCCGCGGCGAGGGCAAGGTCAACTCCGCCTTCGCGCGCGGCGGCAGCCCGCTCGCGGTGCAGACCGTCGAGCAGCTGCTCGGCGCACGCGTCGACCACGTGGCGATCATCGACTTCGACGGGTTCGCCGACATGACGACCGCGCTCGGCGGAGTCGACGTGGTGAGCGAGAAGGCGTTCCGCAGCACGGCGTCCGACCGCAGGTCCGCCCACGAGTACGTGCAGGGCGTCAACCACCTCGAGGGCGACTCCGCCCTCGCCTTCGTCCGCGAGCGCAGCGCGTTCGCCGACGCCGACTTCCAGCGGGTGGAGAACCAGCAGGCGTTCCTCGACGGCGTCCTCCGCACCCTCGTCAGCCGGGCGACCCTCACCGACCCGACGCGGGTCACCGGCTTCCTCGCCGCGACCGCGCCGCACGTCACGGTCGACGCCGACCTCGACGCCGGCACCCTCGTGGCGCTCGGGGCCGGCCTCCGTGGCCTGCGTCCCGACGACGTCGACTTCTTCACCGTCCCGACCGCCGGCACCGGCACCTCGGCCGACGGCCAGTCGATCGTCCTCCCCGACGACGCGGCGATCTCCGAGCTCCGCGACGCCCTCCGCGACGACCAGGTGCGAGCGTTCCTCGACGCCCGTGGGGCCCGCCCGTGACAGGCCGTCAGGGCTGGGGGCACATGCTAAGATCGATGCAGTTTTGCAACGTCACCTGTCGGTAGTTCCCGGTTCGTCCGACACCGTTTCCGGGCCGAATTCACGAGGGGGTCACGCATGGGGCGCGGCCGTCAAAAAGCCAAGCACACCAAGGTCGCCAGAGAGCTGAAGTACTTCAGCCCTGACACCAACTACGGTGCGCTCGAAAAAGAGCTTGCGACCAAGAGCGATTCCGACGAGTACGTCGACCGGTGGGCCGACGACTTCGAGGACGACTCCGACGTGGACACCGACCTCGACGAGGGTGCGGACGACCACCAGAGCAAGAGCGCCTAGGCGCGACCATGTCGCTCGAGTGGGAACAGGTCGTCGTCGACGCTCTCGACCCTGACGCGCTCGCCGCCTGGTGGCGCGAGGCGCTCGGCTGGGTCGACATCAGCGAGCCGGGCGACGAGCCCGAGCTGCGGTCGGCCCCCGACTCGCTCCCCGGGCTGCTGTTCGTGCACGTGCCCGAGCCCAAGACCGTCAAGGACCGGCTGCACCTCGACTTCCGTCCGGACGACCAGGCGGCCGAGGTCGCGCGGCTCGAGGCCCTCGGTGCCGTGCGCGTCGACGTCGGCCAGGCCGACGCCTCCTGGGTGGTGCTCGCCGACCCCGAGGGCAACGAGTTCTGCGTGCTCGGCTCGCGCCGCACCTCCTAGCGCCCGTCGCGCGCACCGTCTCCGGTCGCGAGCATCCGCAGCGCCGAGGAGGCACCGGCCCGGTCCGCTAGCCGACGAGCTGCCCCAGCACGGGCATCAGGCCCATCGCGACGACGAGCACGAGCCCGCCCGCGGTGAGGAACGCCACGCGCTTGCCGCCGGTCACGGGCGAGACGCCTCGCCGGGGAGCCGGGGTGAGGGGCACGCGGGTGACGCGTGCGACCGGGAGGCTGGTGGGGGTGTGAGTGGTCATCTGGTCGACTCCTTCGTCGTCCGTGCCGACGTCGTCGTCGACTCCGCCCCGGAGGGCGTCTGCTGAGGATACGCCTCACGGACCGACAGTCGCCTCCCCGTCCCCGTCCCCGGGCAGGTCGAACGTGAAGTCGGGCACCTCGATGGTCGGCACCGCCGTCGGTGCGCGCGGGGGCTCCGAGCCGAAGTCGGGCATCCTCCCTGGGCCCGCGTCCTGCTCCTGCCGCTCGCGCTCCTCACGCTCCTCCCGTCGTTCCTGCTGCTGTCGACGCAGGGCGTCGCGCGCCTCCGGCCCGCCCGGCGCCCCCACCCAGGTGAGCCCGCCCGGCCGCTCGGCCGCGCCTCCGGAGACCACCTCGGCGACGGGCCCGCCGAGGCCCAGCAGCAGGGCGAGCACGACGGCCCCCGCCGACAGGCGTCGGAGCCCGACCGGGCCTGCGTCGTGACGCACCGCGACCAGCAGCGCGCCGGCCAGCGGGGCCGCGAGCGAGAGGCACGCGGCGGCCGCGACGAGCGGGTTCGCGACGAGCCCCGCCGCCCACAGCACGCCGACGACGAGGACGAGCCCTGCCCTCACGGCCACCACCGCGACGTCTGCCGCCCCCGGGCGCTGGTCGGTGTCGTCGGCGCCCTCGACCGACGACCGCTCGGCCGTCACCAGGCGCGCGGTCACCACGGCGCCCCCGACGGCCGAGGCGACGGACGCGAGGAGGACCAGGGCCACGCCCGGCAGCCCCTCGCCGTCACCCGTGCCGAGCGCCAGGATCCCGGCGGCCGCGGCCGGAGGCGCCACGACGTCGGCGACCGTCTGCAGCCGACCTCCGCGGTCGGACCAGAGCACCCGCCTCACGAACGACCGCGGCACCTCGGCCAGCACCGCGCGCAGCACGCGCAGGGCACCCCACACCAGGAAGACCAGTGGCGCCAGCAAGCCCAGGATGCCGGGGCTGACGGGCAGCCACACGGCTCCCAGCAGGGCCACGGTGGACACCGTCGGCGCGACGACGGCCGGTCGGTGGACGGCCCGGCGCACCGCCGCCTCCAGCCGCAGTCGCGTGGCGTCGTCGAGCGGGCTCAGCGCGGCGGCGGACCGCAACAGCCCTGCGGATGTGCCCGCCTCTGTGGTCGAGAGGCCGGCCAGCAGGACGAGGGCGTCCGGCTCGTGCGGGTCGAGGGCGAGGGCCCGGCGCAGGTGGGTCTCCGCGTTCGCCGGGTCGTCGACCCGGTCGAGCACGCCCGCGACGACGTGCGCGAGGGGCAGGTCGGGCGCGAGCCGGAGCGCCTCCTCCACCGACGGCCGTGCCCGGTCGCGGTCCGCTCGTGTGGCCGTGGCGTCGTACCCGGCCGCCAGCCCCACGATGAGGTGCGCCCGGGTGGAGTCCGGATCGAGGCGCAGGGCCACCCGGGCCGTCTCGGCCGCCCGCCGGATGCCGTCCCCGGGCATCTTCAGCTGCACGCGGGCGAGGGCCACCAGCGGCTCCGCCGACTCCGGCAGCACGGCCACCGCCTCGCGGGCCGTCGCCTGCGCCTCTTCGAGCGACCCGTCCGCCGCGAGCGCGTCGGTCAGGGCCAGCAGGAGGCGCGGGTCGCCGGGCGCTCCGGCGAGCGCCGCACGCAGCAGGCCCACCGCGCGCCCCGGTCCGCTCGTCACGGTCGCGACCTGCGCCTCCCGCACCGCCTTCTCGACGGGGTCGACGCCCTCGGGGCCGCTCACCGCGCGGCCTCCTGCCCGTCGGAGCTGCCGGACGGCCCCGTGCCAGGCTCTGCAGTCGGCACGACGGTCGGCTCGAGCGTCGGCATCTCGAACGTCGGCATCTCGAACGTGGGCAGCGGCCGAGGCACGAGCTCACCAGGGCGGGGGCCCTCGTCCTCGTCGGCGGAGTACTCGGGCAGCAGCGCCGTGAGCACCTCACCGCCCGGCACCGAAGCCAGCCACGGCGGCGCGAAGCCCCGTTCCGAGATCTCGGCTGCCGACGACCCGAACGGCACCAGCAGGCTCGCGACCACCACCGCGACGGAGGCCGCGAGGGCCAGCCGGGGAGCGACGGCGGCGCGGCGCGGTCCGCGCGGGCCCGCAGTGAACGGAGCCCGGCGGAGCTGACGGAGGCGCGCCACGGGGAACGGCAGGAAGGCCAGCGCCGAGAGCAGGGCCGTGTAGCCGAGGGCGTTGCCGCTCACGAGCCCGTCCCCGGTCCAGGCGAGCACCAGCACGACGAGGTAGAGCACGACGAACCCGAGGGCGACCGGCAGCGCGCGACGCCAGAGGCCGGCCCACTGCGTCTCCTCCAGCTGCACCTTCAGCGCGCGCGGGACGGGGCCGGCCTCGTCGCGCTCGACGGTCCCCCGGCGTGCGGCACCGCTGAGGAGCACCGCCACCGCGAGCACGAAGACGCCGGGGCTCAGCACGCCCTCCGCCGCGACGACCAGGACGAGGCCGAGCGCGGCGACGACCGGTGCGGCGAGGTTCAGCAGCGTGATCCGGCGTCGCAGGCCGGGGGCGAGGACCACCCGACGCGTGAAGCTCGACGGGACGTCCTTGCCCACGTCGCGGGCGAGCAGCGCCAGCCGCAGCACCGCCGCGGCCAGGGCGACGAGCCCGAGCGCGGCGACGAGGCTCATCGGCAGCACGACGCCGGCGGCCGTCGCGGACACGCTCGCGACGACGGCCAGCAGGCCCAGGCGGTGCACGCCGTCGTGCACGACCGAGGTGAGCACCTGGGTCGCCCTCGGGTGGCCGGGGTCCGCGGCCAGCACCGACCGGGCGAGCGACACTCGACGGGCCGGGGACGTCGTGCGGAGCGACGCGAGGAACAACACCGTCATGGCGTCGTCGGGCTTCACGGCCAGGGCGCGACGCAGCCAGCGCTCGGCGGCCACGGGGTCGGCCTCCATCTCGATCCACCCGGACGAGAGCAGGGCGATGAACGACGAGGGATCGAGCTCGACCGCCCGTCGCGCGTGCTCCCGGGCCTGCTCGAGCCCTCCGCCGGGCTCCTCGGCCCCGAGCACCAAGGCCTCCGCGGCGACGGCGTGGGCGTCGACGGCAGCGGGGCCGGTGGGGTCGGCCTCGAGGAGACGGTCGGTCACCCGGGCGACCTCGTCCCACCGCTGGAGGTCGAACAGCACCCGCGCCAGCTCGATCTGGCACTCGGCGGGGCCCTCGAGCGCCACGGCTCGCCGGGCGACGCCCTCGGCCGCCGCCGACCGCCCGCTCAGGCGGAGCACGACGGACAGCGTGGTCAGCATCCCCGGGTCGTCGGGGGCCGTGCGCAGGCCCTCGCGGACAGCGCTCTCGGCGTCCGACCAGCGCCGGGTCGCGATGAGCCGGGTCGCCTCGGCGAGCACCAGCTCGCGCGGCACAGCCTGGGTCACAGCATCTTCCGCGAGCGGAGGTACTCCTTCAGGTCGTCGTAGCGACCGCTCTCGTTGGCGAACTCGACCACGTTGCGCGACGACTCGAGCCACGGCGTGGTCGACGACTTGACACCCCTCATCGCCTCGACCACGTGGGGCATGCCGATCGGCGCGACCTGGCCGCTGCGGATCGACTCGTTCATGGCGATCTCGGCGGCGGTGTCGCAGATGAAGGCGAGGTCCGCGCCGCTGAAGCCCTCCGTCCGGTCGACCACCCAGCCGAGGTCGATCCCCGCGATGGGCCGCTTCGAGAGGTGGTGCCGCAGGATCGCGTCCCGGGCCGGCTCGTCCGGGGGCAGCACGAGCAGCGTGCGGTCGAAGCGGCCGGGCCGGAGGAACGCCTCGTCGACGTCCCACGGGTGGTTGGTGGCGGCGAGCACGAAGAGGCCCTCGTTCTGCGTCGAGACCCCGTCGAACTCGAGCAGCAGCTGGTTCACGACCGACTTGAGCCAGGCGGCGCCGCCCAGGTTCGACCGCTTTCCCGCGACGGC
The DNA here is from genome assembly GCF_004364285.1 of Frigoribacterium sp. PhB116. GTDB lineage: Bacteria > Actinomycetota > Actinomycetes > Actinomycetales > Microbacteriaceae > Frigoribacterium. The sequence goes on from NZ_SOBE01000006.1 coordinate 107,107, forward strand.
GTCGAGCTCGTCGATGAACAGCACCGTCGGCGAGAGCTCGCGGGCCTTGGTGAAGACGGCCCGGACGTTCTTCTCGCTCTCGCCCATGAACGACGAGAGGATGTCGGCCATGCTCACGGTGAGGAACCGCGCGCCGAGCTCGCCCGCGACGGCGCGGGCGATGAAGGTCTTGCCGCAGCCGGGAGGGCCGTAGAGCAGCAGTCCCCCTCGCAGGCTCTTGCCGAACGCGGCGGCGATCTCCGGGTGCTTCATCGGCTCGAGGAAGCTGTCGTTGAGGCGTTTCTTGACCTCGTCGAGGCCGCCCACGTCGGCGAGCGTCACCCGCGTGCCGCCCGGGTTGAGGATCGCGACGTCCTCCTCGGCCGTCGTGTAGACGACGCCGTCCTCGGTCGTGACGAAGGGCGCGGGAACTACGCCGCCGATCTGCTCCTCGAAGAGCGACCAGTCGACGCCGTCGTCGTCCTCGGTGCCGTCGGCGCCGGGCCCCGGAGCGCCCGCGGCGCCCTGCGGACCGGCCGCGTGCCGCGGGGCGGCCGGTGCCCCCGACGACGACGCGGACGGGACCTGCTCGGCGGTCGTGGCGGGCGCCTCCGTGACGGGGGCCGCCCCGAGGGACGAGGTCGCCTGCGTGATCAGGGCGAGCGCGGCCGGGTGGCCGGGCACCTGCTCGAGCACCTTGCCCAGGTGGCCGAACGACTCGGCTCCCCTGCCGGTGGCGATGAGCGCCCCGGCCAGCGCGAGGCGCGGCCCCACGGCCCCCGGATCGGCCTGCACCTCGGCCTCGTACTGCGCGATGACGTCGTCAGCCACGGTGTCCCCCCTCGTCGTGTGACATCAGCGTAGGCCGCGGGTCAGCGGCGGACCACTAGGCCCGGAAGCTGCCGACCAGGCGCACGGACCCGCCGTCGACGCCCTTGGCGCCCTGCTCGAACCCGGTCAGGTCGCGGGCCGCGGTCGAGACCGTGCCGACCTGCCACGTCGCGATGCCGTCGGCGACGAGGGCCGCGGTCACGGCGTCGGCCGAGGTGGCGTCGACGACGGCGATCATGCCGATGCCGAGGTTCCAGGTGCCCTCGCTCGACTCGAGCGTCGAGCCCGCGAGGTCGCTCAGCACGCGGAAGACGGGGTCGGGCGACCAGGTGCCCCGGTCGACCTCGGTCGACGAGCCGAGCGGGAGGACGCGGGCGAGGTTCGCCGCGATGCCGCCGCCGGTGACGTGGCTGAGCGAGTGGACCGCCCCGGCGAGCGCCGGGTCGTCGAGCACGCGCAGCAGCGGCGACGTGTAGAGGCGGGTCGGCTCGAGCAGGGCCTCGCCGATCGTGCCCGACAGCTCGGGGAGAGTGTCCTCGTAGCCGAGGTCGGCCGACCGCAGGACGTGGCGGACGAGCGAGAAGCCGTTCGAGTGCAGCCCGGACGACGCCAGGGCGAGCACGACGTCGCCGTCGCGGACGAGGTGCGAGCCGAGCTGCTGGCCGGCCTCGACCGCGCCGACAGCGGCACCGGCGACGTCGTAGTCGTCCGGGCCGAGCAGGCCGGGGTGCTCCGCCGTCTCGCCGCCGACCAGGGCCGTGCCCGTGGCGCTGCAGGCTCGCGCGATGCCCTCGACGATGGAGGCGATGCGTGCCGGGACGACCCGGCCGCACGCGATGTAGTCGGTCATCATCAGCGGACGCGCCCCGACCACGACGATGTCGTCGACGACCATGCCGACCAGGTCCTGCCCGATGGTGTCGTGCTTGTCGAGGGCCTGCGCGATGGCGACCTTGGTGCCGACGCCGTCGGTCGAGGTGGCCAGCAGCGGACGCTCGAACGACTTGAGGAACGACACGTCGAACATGCCCGCGAAGCCGCCGAAGCCGCCGACCACACCGGGCCCGTGGGTGGCGCTGACCGCCGCCTTCATCAGCTCGACCGCGCGGTCGCCCGCGGCTGTGTCGACCCCCGCCGCGGCGTAGGAGGCGCTGGTCGAGGGGGCAGCGGGAGTCGCCATTCGTTCATCCGTTCGGTGTCGCTCTAGACTGACGCAGTAACCCCAACTCTACGGTCTGGAGCCAGATCCGCATGTGCGGCATCGTCGGTCTCGTCGCGCACGAGCCAGCTAATCAACTCGTCTACGACTCCCTCCTCCTGCTGCAGCACCGCGGCCAGGACTCGACCGGCATCGCGACCGCCGAGCGCGGCATCTTCCACGTGCACAAGACCAAGGGGCAGGTCCGCGAGGGCTTCCGCACGCGCGACATGCGCGGCCTCCTCGGCACGATGGGCCTCGGCCACGTGCGCTACGCCACCAAGGGCGCGGCGACCAACGAGCAAGAGGCCCAGCCGTTCTACGTGAACGCGCCCTACGGCATCGTGCTCGTGCACAACGGCAACCTGACGAACACGCGCGAGCTCACGAGCGAGCTGTTCCACGTCGACCGTCGTCACCTCAACACGAACAGCGACACCGAGCTGCTCGTCAACGTGCTGGCGCACGAGCTGCAAGAACAGGTCAACGGCACCGACCTCGACCCCGAGCAGATCTTCGCCGCCGTGGCCCGCGTGCACGAGCGCGTCGAGGGCTCGTACGCGGCCATCGCGATGATCGCCGGCCACGGGCTGCTCGCGTTCCGCGACCCGTTCGGCATCCGTCCGCTCGTGCTCGGCCGCCGCAAGGCCGCCGACGGGCAGCGCGACGAGTGGATCGTCGCGAGCGAGTCGCTCGTGCTCGAGTCGGGCGGCTACGAGATCGTCCGCGACGTCGCCCCCGGCGAGGCCGTCTTCGTCTCGCTCGACGGCGAGATGGTGTCGAAGCAGTGCCACGCTCGGCCGCGGCTGATCCCCTGCTCGTTCGAGTACGTCTACCTCGCGCGCCCCGACTCGGTCATGAACGGCATCTCGGTCTACGACGCGCGCCTCCGCCTCGGCGACCGCCTGGCCGACACGATCGCCCGGTACGCGCCGACGGGCGACATCGACGTCGTCATGCCGATCCCCGACTCGTCGCGCCCCGCCGCCATGCAGGTCGCGCAGAAGCTCGGCATCGAGTACCGCGAGGGCTTCTACAAGAACCGCTACGTCGGCCGCACCTTCATCATGCCCGGGCAGGCCGAGCGCAAGCGATCGGTGCGCCAGAAGCTCAACGCCATGTCGAGCGAGTTCAAGGGCAAGAACATCCTGATCGTCGACGACTCGATCGTCCGCGGCACCACCTCGCGCGAGATCGTCGAGATGGCGCGCGCCGCCGGGGCGAACGAGGTCACGTTCACCTCCGCCGCGCCTCCGGTGCGCTACCCGCACGTGTACGGCATCAACATGCCGTCGCGGCACGAGCTGGTCGCCCACGACCGCAAGATCCCCGAGATCGCGCGCGAGCTCGGCGCCGACCACCTGATCTACCAGGAGGTGGCGGACATGCAGGCCGCCATCATCGAGGGCAGCGACGTCACCGACCTCGAGATGAGCTGCTTCACGGGCGACTACGTGACGGGCACGGTCAGCCCCGAGTACCTCGCCTGGGTCGAGGCCAACCAGCTCAGCTGACCCGGCCGGCCGCCTCCCCTCACCCACCGGTCATCCGAGCGGCGGTGGTCCCCGTCGGCGGTGGTCAATAGGCTCGTGCGCATGAGCGACGACAGCTCCCTCCCCGACCACCCGGCCGCACCGACCCCAGCAGCATCGACCCCGGCAGCATCGACTCCGCCGCAGGCGGCCGCGCCCGTCCCCGACGTGCTCACGCCCGCCGAGCCCGTCTCCACGGGGCCCGGGGCGACCCCGGCCCTCCGCATCACGGGCCTGCGGAAGCGCTTCGGCGAGAAGATCGCCGTCGACGGCGTCGACCTCGAGGTGCCGGCCGGCTCGTTCTACGGCCTGGTCGGGCCGAACGGCGCCGGCAAGACGACGACCCTGTCGATGGCGACGGGCCTCCTCCGCCCCGACGCGGGCGGCATCGAGGTGCTCGGGCACGACGTCTGGCGCGACCCGACGCACGCGAAGTCGCTCGTCGGCGTGCTGAGCGACGGCATCGCCCTGTTCGACCGACTGACCGGCGAACAGCTGATCACGTACCACGGGCTCCTCAACGGCATCGACCGCGAGACCGTCGCCTCCCGGGTCGCCGACCTGCTCGACCTCCTCGACCTGCGCGAGGCCGCGGGCACGCTCGTCGTCGACTACAGCGCGGGCATGACCAAGAAGGCGGCGCTGGCCTGCGCCCTGGTGCACGCGCCGCGCCTCCTCGTGCTCGACGAGCCGTTCGAGTCGGTCGACCCGATCTCGGCGGCCAACATCCGCGACATCCTGCAGGGCTACGTGCGGGGCGGCGGCACGGTCATCGTGTCGAGCCACTCGATGGACCTCGTGCAGCGCATGTGCGACCACGTCGCCGTCGTGGCGGCCGGGCGGGTGCTCGCCGCCGGCACGACCGACGACGTGCGCGCCGGCTCCACCCTCGAAGACCGGTTCGTCGAGCTCGTCGGCGGCCGCCAGCACAACGAGGGGCCGTCGTGGTTGCGCACCTCCTGAGCCTCCGCTGGCGGGTGATGGGCAACGGCCTCAAGCGCAGCGTCTGGCAGGTCGTCGCCCTCGTCATCGGCGGGCTCTACGGCATCGGCATCCTCGTCGCGCTGGTCGTCGGGCTCGTCGCCCTGTCGTTCGCCCCGACCCAGTGGGCCTGGACGGCCGCGGTGCTCGTCGGCTCGGTCGCCGTGCTGGGCTGGGCGGTCGTGCCGCTGCTGGCCCGCGGTGTCGACCAGACCCTCAGCGTCGAGAAGCTGCGGTCGTTCCCGATCCCGGCCGACCGCCTCCTCGTCGCCCTGCTGGTCTGCGGCGTGCTCGGCATCCCCGGCATCGTCACCACGATCGCCGCCCTCGCGACGTCGCTGAGCTGGCTCCAGCACCCGCTCTCGGCCGTGATCGCCCCGATCAGCGGGCTCGTCGGGGTGCTCACCTGCGTCGCCGCGTCCCGGGTGCTCGAGTCGCTGACGAGCGCCCTGGCGTCGCGTCGGCGCTACCGCGAGGTGATGGGCGTCGTCGTGTTCGTGCCGGTCATCCTCGCCGGCCCGATCATCGGCGTCGCCGGCCAGGGCATCGGCTCGGCCGTCGACCAGCTGCCGCGCATCGCGACGGTCGCCGCGTGGACACCGCTCGGCGCCGCCTGGGCCGTGCCCGGCGAGCTCGCCCTCGGGCGGCCGCTGGAGGCGCTGGCCAAGGCGGCGATCGCGCTCGCGACCCTCGCCCTGTTGCTGCTCGCATGGCGTCGGGCCCTGGCGTCCGCCCTGATCGCGCCTCCCGTCGAGGAGCGTGCGGCGACCTCGAAGGGGCTCGGGCCGTTCCGCTGGTTCCCCGGCACGCCCACCGGGGCGGTCGCGGCCCGCGCCGCCGTCTACTGGCTGCGCGACCCGCGCTACGGCGGCTCGCTCGTCGTCGTCCCGCTGCTGCCCGTGCTCGCCGTGTTCCTCGCGTGGAGCGGCGGCAACACGTGGCTGCTCTACGCGATCGGGCCGGGCATCGCGGCCCTGCTCGCCGTGACCCTCTGCGCCGACGTCTCGTACGACGGCACCGCGTTCGCGGCGCACCTGTCGACGGGGGTCTCCGGCCGGGCCGACCGGGCGGGCCGCGTGCTCACGCTGTCGCTCTTCGCTGTGCCGATCGTGCTGCTCGCGACGATCCTGCCGCTCGCAGTTCTCGGCGCCTGGCAGGTGCTGCCCGCCCTGCTCGGCATGGGGCTGGGCGTGATGTTGACGGGCTTCGGCGCGTCGAGCGTGGCGTCGGCGAAGTTCCTCATGCCCGTGCCCGCCGCGGGCGAGAGCCCGTTCAAGTCGCCGCCCGGGGCGTCGGTCACCTCGACGCTCGGCATGTACGCGACGTGGCTCGTCTCGTTCGGCCTGGCGGTGCCCGAGCTCGCGCTCGGCATCGCGTCGCTCGTCACGGGGAGCCTGCTGCTCGGGGTGCTCGCCCTCGTCGTCGGGGTCGTGCTCGGGACGGTGCTGCTCGTGGTCGGCGTCGACCGGGGCGGCAAGCTGCTCGACGCCCGCGGGCCCGAGCTGCTCACGCGGCTGCGGGCGGCACGTGGGGCCTAGCGCGGGGCTCAGCGCGGGGCGTCCGGCCTAGCACGGGGCTCTGCGCGGAACGTCCCGTGCCACCCGCGCCGCGACTGACGCTCTACTCGAGCTCGCCCTCGACCGCAGGAGGCTCGGGGGCGTCCACGCGACGGCGCTCGGCCCGCAGGGTCTTCGCGCGACGGAGCGACACGCGGTCGACCACGATGGCGACGACGGCACCCACGGCGGCGCCGAACGTGAGCCCCCAGAGCGAGAAATAGCCGTAGGTCGAGGCCGGGCTGGTACCCGGGTCGAAGGGGAACAGCGACGTGAGGATCAGCGAGGCGAGCACGCCCAGCGCCCCGCCCATCAGCAGGAACGCGAACACCTTCGGGGCCCGGCGCACGGTGACCTCGTCGTCCGACGCGATCTCCTCCGCCTCGTCGGCCGGCTCTCCGATCGGCTCTCCGACCGACCCGCGGGGCGCGTCTGCGGCGGCATCGTCAGCCGCCTCGGCGGGGCGGCCGTGCTGCTCGGGCTCGACGACCGGCTGCTCCGTGGCGTCCGGTGAGACGGCCTCGTCGGGCCGCTGCGGTTCGTCGGGTACGTAGGTCACGCCTCCATTGTCCCAGAGCGAGTGCCGCGACACCGCCGCATGCCTCGACGTCGGAGCGTCTGCCCGGCCACGGATCGCCTCGAGCGACCCGACGTGCTCGTTCCTTCTGCCGAGGGCGGGCATTCCGGGTCGAGGGCGGGTTCGCGGCGACCCGCCCACGACCCGGAATACCCGCCCTCGAGCACAGCACGTGCAGGACGGCAGCGGTGCGCGGCGCTCAGTGCTCGGCGGCTCAGGCCCGCGGCAGCCGCACGGGCACGTACCCGCGAAGGTCGGCGCGGCTGCCCGACGCCGACACGAGGGCGCCGGCCACGGCCTCGTCCCAGCTCAGCGCCCCCGTGGCGAGCCGGATGAAGGTGGCCGGGTCGGTCTCGACGACGTTGGGCGGCGTGCCGCGCGTGTGGCTCAGCCCCTCACGGAACTGGACGGCGCCGAACGGCGGCACCCGCACCTCCACCGTGGCCCCCGGCTCGCCGTCGGCGAGCACCTGGAGCAGCCAGCGCACCGCGGTGGCGGTGACGGTCCGCGGTGCCGAGCCGTCCTCGGCGAGCGCGACCACCGCCTCCTGCACGGCTGCCGCGCCCGCCGCATCGTCGATCCTCGCCCTGGCCATGCCGTCACGCTACCCGCGCACGTGCCGCCCCCGCCGACTGCCGGGAGGCGCGGCTCGGTAGGATCCATCGGGTGCGCATACTCGTCCTCGGTTCCGGTGCTCGCGAGCACGCCATCATCACCGCGCTGCTGCGCGAAGACGCGGGGCACGAGATCGTCGCCGCCCCCGGCAACGCCGGCATCGCGGCTCAGGTCGAGGTCGTGCACCTCGACCCGTCGAACGGTTCGGTGGTGGCCGAGTACGCGCTCGAGAACGACGTCGAGCTGGTCGTGATCGGGCCCGAGGCCCCCCTCGTCGCCGGTGTCGCCGACGCGCTGCGCACCCGCGGCGTGCCGGTGTTCGGCCCCGGCAAGAAGGCCGCGGCGCTCGAGGGCAGCAAGACCTTCGCGAAGCGGATCATGGAGGAGGCGGGCGTCCCGACGGGACGCGCCACCCGTGTCGGGACCCTCGACGAGGCCGTCGCGGTGCTCGACGAATTCGGCAGCCCCCATGTCATCAAGGCCGACGGCCTCGCCGCGGGCAAGGGCGTGCTCGTCACCGAGAGCCGCGACGCCGCCGTCGAGCACACCACCTACTGGCTGCAGCACGGGCCGGTGCTCGTCGAGGAGTTCCTCGACGGGCCCGAGGTCTCGCTGTTCTTCCTCAGCGACGGGCACACGGTCGTGCCGCTGTCGCCCGCCCAGGACTACAAGCGCCTCCTCGACGGCGACGCCGGCCCCAACACCGGCGGCATGGGCGCCTACTCGCCGCTGCCGTGGCTCGCCGACCGCTTCGGCAGCGAGAAGGACTTCGTCGACGAGGTGCTCGACACCATCGCGACCCCGACGGTGCGCCAGCTCGAGTCGGAGGGCACGCCGTTCATCGGGCTGCTCTACGCGGGGCTGATCCTCACCGAGCAGGGCGTCCGCGTCATCGAGTTCAACGCCCGCTTCGGCGACCCCGAGACGCAGGTCGTGCTGCCGCGCCTGATCACGCCGCTGAGCGGCCTGCTGCTCGCCGCCGCGACCGGCTCGCTCGGCAACCACGAGGCGCCTCGCTTCGTGCCGACGCCCGCGGTCACGGTCGTGCTCGCGAGCGAGGGCTACCCCGAGGGCGCCGTCAGCGGCCGCCCCCTGACCGGCCTCGACGAGGCCACCGCCGTCGCCGGGGTGCACGTCGCCCACGCCGCGACCGCCCGGCTCGACGACCGCCTCATCGCCACCGGCGGCCGCGTGCTGAGCGTCGTCGCCGAGGGCGCCGACTTCGCCGAGGCCCGGGGACGCGCCTACGACGCGATGCTCCGCATCCGGCTCGAGGGCGGCCAGTACCGCCGCGACATCGCCGAGCGGGTCGCCCGATGACCGCCGAGGCGCCCGAGCTCGCCGGCTGGGTCCACGCCTACTCGGGCAAGGTCCGCGATCTGTACGTGCCGGCCCCCGTCGCAGGCTCGCACGACGACGCCGCCACGCTCGACGCTGCGGCCGCCCTGGACACCGCTGAGCACCTGCTCGTCGTCGCCAGCGACCGCGTCAGCGCCTACGACGTCGTGCTCGAGCCCGGCATCCCGGGCAAGGGCGCCCTGCTCACGCAGCTCAGCACGTGGTGGTTCGACCAGCTCGACGGGGTGCCGAACCACCTCGTCGACCCGACCACCGCCTCCGTGTCGGTGCCTGCTGCCGTGCGCGACCGCGCGATGCTCGTGAAGCCGCTCGACATGTACCCGGTCGAGTGCGTCGTGCGCGGCTACCTGGTGGGCAGCGGCTGGGCCGAGTACCGCGAGACCGGCCGGGTGTGCGGCATCGAGCTGCCGGCCGGCCTGCACGACGGCGACCGCCTGCCCGAGCCGATCTACACGCCCGCCTACAAGGCGCCGCTCGGCGAGCACGACGAGAACATCTCGTTCGAGCGCACCGTCGAGCTCGTCGGCGCCGACGTCGCGGCGGCGCTGCGCGACACGTCGCTCGAGATCTACCGCCGGGCCTCCGGCGTCGCGGAGGCGCGGGGCGTCGTCCTCGCCGACACCAAGTTCGAGTTCGGGGCCGACCGCTCCACCGGCGAGCTGACCCTCGGGGACGAGGTGCTCACCAGCGACAGCAGCCGCTTCTGGGACGCGGCGTCCGCCGCCGGGACCGCGGGGGCCGACTCGGGCTCGGGAGCTCCGGGCAGGGGCAGCCGCACGGACAGCTTCGACAAGCAGATCGTGCGCAACTGGCTCAGCGACAACTGGGACAGGACCGGCACCCCGCCTGCCCTGCCGCCCGAGATCGTCGAGCGCACGGCCGCCCGCTACCGCGAGCTGATCGAGCGCCTCACCGCCCGCTGACCTGCGGCCAGCGTGCCCGCGTGCCCGCGTGCCCGCGCCACGATGAACTGCGTTCCGAACCATGAACCGCGTTTTATCGCGGTTCATGGTTCGGAACGCGGTTCATGCCGACAGAGACAGGGTTGCGACAGAGGAATGCTCGGGCACTCACGAGGGTTCCAGTCGGTGACACGTCATCGACCGGCGTGGACCGAGACACGCGACCGCACGAGAACCGAGGGCCCCGATGACCGACACCAGCAGTCCCGACTCGACCCGCGCCTCCTCGGCTCCCGTCGCCGCCGAGGGCGCATCCGTCGTCGTCGACACGACCCGCGCCTCCTCGGCTGGTCAGAACGCAGCTGGCCGACTCGCCGCCGACCTGCTCGCCGCCGACACGGGCATGGGCGCGGTCACGCTCCGCGTGGCCGACCTCGACGCGATGACCGCGTACTACCGCGACGCCGTCACGCTCGCGGTGCTGAGCCACGACGCGGAGGCGGGCCGCAGCGTCCTCGGCCGCGGGGCGACGCCGATCGTGGTGCTCGAGCACGCGCCGGAGCTCCGGCACGCCGGCCCCCGCGAGGCAGGCCTGTTCCACACCGCGATCCTGTTCGAGACCGAGGCCGACCTCGCCGCCTCCGTGTACGGCGTCGCGAGCCGCCACCCCGGCAGCTTCACCGGCAGCGCCGACCACCTCGTCAGCAAGGCCTTCTACTTCACCGACCCCGAGGGCAACGGCGTCGAGCTCTACTGGGACCGCGACCGCACCGCCTGGTCGTGGACCCACGGCCAGGTCGACATGGCCACCCTCGCCCTCGACCCGAACGCGTTCCTGCAGCAGAACGTCACCGAGGAGGCGCTGGTCGCCACCGCCTCCCGCCCCGCCTCGGTCGGCCACGTGCACCTCAGCGTGGGAGACGTCGACAGCGCCCACCGGTTCTACGTCGAGCAGCTCGGCTTCGAGACGACGACGCGCTTCGGGCCGCAGGCGCTCTTCGTCAGCGCCGGCGGCTACCACCACCACATGGCGATGAACACGTGGCAGAGCGCCGGAGCAGGGAGGCGGCAGCTGGCCCTCGGCCTCGGACTCGTCCGCATCGAGGTGCCGGGCCTCGACGACCTGGGGGCCCTCGGCGAACGCCTGGCGCACCACGGCGTCGCCACCCGCGACGACGGCCGCGTGCTCGCCTTCGACGACCCGTGGCTGAACCAGATCGAGGTCACGGCCCGCGCGCTGGGCGCGTGACACCCGGCGCGCCGTACTTCTGGGGATAGCGTCGCAGGCATGCCCGATGCCGCACAGCACGCCTCCCCCGCCGCCCCCGCCTTCAGCACCGTCGCCGAGGGCGACCTCACGCTCGACGACCACGAGGCCATCGCGGCGATGCTCGCCCGCACCTTCGAGGCCTACGACCACTGGTACGCCGGGGCGCGCAGCTGGGCCGGCATGCAGCCGGAGCTCCGCGTCGTCGCCCGCGACGGGGACGTCGTCGTCGCGCACGCCGGGCTCCGCCGCCAGTTCGTGACGGTCGGCGAGACCGACCTGCTCGTCACCGCCGTCGGCATGGTCGCCGTCAGCCCGACCGCGCAGGGCACCGGCCTCGGCGGCGCGCTGCTGCGCCACGTCGACGCCGCGCTCGAGCGCCTCGGCAGCCGGTTCGGCCTGCTCGAGACCGGCGAGGCCGTGCAGGGCTTCTACCGCCGTGCCGGCTGGCTGCCGCTGGGCGACGCGAGCGAGGACGCAGTCACTGGCCACGCAGTCACTGGCCACGCAGTCACCGGCCACGCAGTCACTGGTCACTACACCGCCTTCTCGGCCGACGGGGCAGGCGTGCTCGTCAGCCAGGACGAGGGCTGGCTGATCCGCGAGGTCGGCGCGACCGCCGCCGAGTGGCCCGCCGGCGACATCCGCTGGAACGGCCAGATGGTCTAGGGCCCGACCGCACGCAGGAGGCGCGGTGCCCGACGAACGGGCACCGCGCCTCCTGCGGTCTGACGCGACCAGCGGTGCTGGTCAGCGGACGCCGACGGCTACGCGGGCACGCCCACGGTCGCCGGGTCCTCGTTCGAGCCGGGCGCCTCGGGCGAGACGCCGGCACGCACGCGCGAGCCGAGGATCGGGTCGACCGAGTTCCAGTACTGGAACACGCGCTCGAGCAGGTCGGGACGGGTGACCTTCGACACGTGGCCGACGATGTTGGCGACCAGGCGGTCACGCTGCTCGTCGTCCATCACGTCGCGGACGAGCGAGCCGGCCTGGCCGAAGTCGTCGTCCTCCGGGTGCAGCGTCGCGGCCGAGCGGACGAGCTCGCCGTCGCTCTCCCAGCCGGGGGTCTCGCCCGCGGCCTGCGGCGAACCCGCGGGACCGCCGACCGAGTTCGGCGCGTAGACCGGCACGGTGGCGTCGCTGAAGCTGTAGCGCGCGGCGCCGTCCTTCGAGTACGAGTGCACCTCGTTCTTCGGCGCGTTGACGGGCAGCTGCTGGTGGTTGACGCCCACGCGGTAGCGGTGCGCGTCGGCGTAGCTGAAGATGCGCGCGAGCAGCATCTTGTCGGGGCTGGTCGCGATGCCGGGCACGAAGTTCGAGGGCGCGAACGCGGCCTGCTCGATCTGCGCGAAGTAGTTCTCCGGGTTGCGGTCCAGGGTCATCTTCCCGACCTCGATCAGCGGGTAGTCGCTGTGCGGCCAGACCTTCGTCAGGTCGAACGGGTTGAAGCGGTAGCTCGCGGCGTCGGCGTAGGGCATGACCTGCACGGACATCGTCCAGGTCGGGAACTCCTCGCGCTCGATCGCGGCGGACAGGTCGCGGATGTGGAAGTCCGCGTCCTCGCCGGCGATGCGGTCGGCGTCGGCCTGCGTGAGGATCTCGTTGCCCTGGTCGGACTTGAAGTGGTACTTGACCCACGAGCGCTCGCCCGCGGCGTTGATCCACTGGTAGGTGTGCGAGCCGAAGCCGTCCATCATGCGCCACGACGCGGGCAGGCCGCGGTCGCCCATCAGCCAGGTCACCTGGTGGGCCGACTCGGGCGAGAGGGTCCAGAAGTCCCACTGCATGTCGTGGTCGCGCAGGTGCGAGCCGGGCAGGCGCTTCTGCGAGTGGATGAAGTCGGGGAACTTGATGCCGTCGCGGATGAAGAAGACGGGCGTGTTGTTGCCGACGAGGTCGTAGTTGCCCTCGCTCGTGTAGAACTTCAGCGCGAAGCCGCGGGGATCGCGCCAGGTGTCGGGGCTGCCCTGCTCGCCGGCGACGGTCGAGAAGCGGGCGAGCATCTCGGTCTCGACGCCGGGCTGGAACAGCGCCGCGCGGGTGTACTGCGAGACGTCGCCGGTGGTGACGAACGTGCCGAAGGCGCCGCCGCCCTTGGCGTGCACGATGCGCTCCGGCACCTTCTCGCGGTTGAAGTTGGCGAGCTTCTCGACCAGCGCGTGGTCGTGCAGCACGATGGGTCCGTCGGCCCCGACGCTCTGCGAGTGCTCGTCGCTGGCGATCGGCGCGCCGTTGTCGGTGGTCGTGATCGGTGTCGTGTCGGTCATGACTCCTCTTTCCGTTCGGTGTTCAGTCGCGGGTTGCGTGAGACCCGGCGCGCGGCCGGGAAGGAAGGGAGGGCGGTGCCCTGCGCAGGAGGTGCGGTGCAGCTCAGGAGGCGCGCCCCGCGTCGGCGAGGCCGGTCGCGTCCAGGGTCGTCGCGCCGGCGAGGCCGGTCGCGTCCAGCACCGGCACGCCCGCGTCGGCCGGTCCGGTGACGGCCTCGCCGTCGAGCGGCGCGTCCTCCGCGGCGCGGCACGCCGGGCAGAGGCCCCAGAAGGTCACCTCGGCGGTCTGCACGGTGAAGCCGGAGTCGTTCGACGGGGTCAGGCACGGCGCGTGGCCGACGACGCAGTCGACGTCGGCGACGTTGCCGCAGACGGAGCAGACCACGTGGTGGTGGTTGTCGCCGGTGCGCAGCTCGTAGAGCGCGGCGGAGCCGGCCGGCTCGATCCGACGGACGAGGCCGGCACCCGTGAGCGCGGCGAGCACGCCGTAGACCGCCTGCAGGGAGGTGCCCGGCAGACCCAGCGCGACGCGCGCGAAGACGACGTCGGCCGGCGCGTGCGGCAGCCCGTCGAGGGCGTCGAGCACGGCGAGGCGCGGCGCGGTCACCCGCAGGCCGGCCGCCCGGAGGCGCTCGGTGCTCTCGCTCGTCGTGGTCATGCCCCCATCTAAGCACGCTTCCCTTGAGTAGTTCAAAACAGCCCGGGAGCGGGCGTGTCCGTCGCGAGCGGGCCGCCGCCGCAGCCCGGTGGCGACGGCCACGCCCGCGGCGACGGCCGCACCGCGCAGCGGCCCGTTCTGGGGGATGTCGCATCCGCGACACCCCGCCTAGCGTGGACCGCGGGATGGCACCCAGACGACACCCGAGGAGCACCACGTGACCAGGACGGTCGACCACGACAGCACCGGGACGCCCGGCGCCCGCCCGAGCACGGGCACGGGCACGGGCACGGGCAGCGCCGTCGCCGGCGCGCATCAGCACGGGTACGAGCGGCTCCGTCCCGTGATGAAGCTCTGGTACCTCTGGTGGCTCTCGCGGTCGCGCCACGTCCTCTCCCCCCGCGACGAGCCGACCGCGCGCACCTCGGCGCGCGACGCGGACACCGTCCTCATCGTCGGCAACGGCCCCGCGCACGGCTGGGGCGTGTCCACCCACGACCAGGCGCTCGTCGGCCAGCTGTCGCGCGCCTCCTCGGAGGCCACCGGGCGCCCCTGCTCGGTCGACTACGTCGGCGACGAGATGATGAGCATCGAGTCGACGCGGGCCTGGATCCGCGACACCGATCTCGGCCTCTACGACACCGTCGTGGTGCTGGTGGGCCTCAACGACGCCGTGCGCCTGACGCCCCTCGACGTCTGGGAGCGCGAGCTGCGCCTCCTCGTCTCGACCATCGCGCGCCGCAGCCACCCGACCGCGCGCACCGTGCTGGTCGGCGTGCCGCCCGTCCGCTCGGCGAAGGCGTTCGACAGCCTGCTGGGGTCGGTCGCCGAGCAGCACGGCGAGCGCATGAACGCCCTCACCGAGCTCGTCGCCTCCGAGGCGGGGCTCGAGTACTTCCGGCTGCCGGCCGGCCTCCGCCGCCCCGACTCGCCCCACGGCTGCGCCGAGGGCTACCGCCGATGGGCGCAGACCATCGCGCACCGCATCGCGCCGACCCTCGACCGCGTGCACCAGGGCCAGCTCGACGAGCGCCTGCCGCGGCACCTGCCGCAGCGGAGCTTCGAGTGGAGCGGCGGCGAGCGCCTGGTCGAGCAGGCCGCGACCGGCGGCTCCGACGCGCTCAAGGACCTGGCGAAGGAGGCGGAGGCCGAGTTCGGCGTCGACGTCGCGGTCGTCAGCATGCTCGACGGCAGCAAGCTCTGGTACGCCATGAACACCGAGCTGCTGCCGGTGTCGATCCCCCGCGAGCTGACCTTCTGCGACGTGACCGTCGCCGCCGACGACGTGGTCGTCGTCGAGGACGCCCGCAAGGACGAGCGCTTCGCGGACAACCCGTACCTCGACCTCAACCACGGCTACTTCTACGCGGGGCACCCGATCCACTCGTCGACCGGCGAGACGATCGGCACGTTCTGTCTGCACAACACGCGTCCGCGGAAGGCCTCGTCGGTCTCGCCCGAGAAGCTGCGCGAGTTCGCGCTGCGGGCCGAGGCCGAGCTGCAGAGCTACGAGCCCGCGCCCGCCGCTCCCCAGCCGCTGACGCGGCGGGCCCGCCGCGAGGCCGAGGAGCGCGCCGCGGCCGCCGCCGGCGCCCCGGCCGCCACCTTCGGCTTCCCCGTCTAGCGCGCGGCCGCCGTCGGGCCCGTCGCCCGGCGCTCAGTCGCCGCGCCGTACCTGCTTCACGTAGCGGTAGACCGTGGGCTCGGACACGTGCAGCGCGTCGGCCACCTGAGCCACCGCGCCCTTGAGCAGGAACACCCCCGCCCGCTCGAGCTCGCGCACGGCCGCGACCTTCTCGTCGGGCGTCATGCGGTGCGGCTCGACGCCCTGCGCCGCGACGATCCGGGCCACGCCGTCGAGCGCGAGCTCGTCCACGTTCGTGCTGAGCCGCTCGACGACGCCGGCCGACGAGACAGCACGGGCACCGTCGCCGGCGCCGCCAGCCCCGTCGGCGGCGCCCGCGCCTCCCGGCCCCGCACCGGCGCCTCCTTGCTCCGCACCCTTCACGAGCCCCGTCGTCGCGGTGATCGCCGCGAGCAGGTCGCGGGCCCGGGTCAGCGGCTCGTCGTCGATGTTGAGGCAGAGCATCCCGACGACGTCGCCGCCCGCGTCGCGGATGAAGAAGGTCGACGAGCGGAACGTGCCGCCGGTGCGCGACTCCGCCAGGTAGTTCGCGAGGTAGTCGCGGTCGTCGTGCTCGTGGTTCTGCAGCACCTTGAGCACGAGGTCGGTCGCGGGGCCGCCGACGCTGCGGCCGCTGACGTGCCCGTTCGTGAGGGCGACGATCGAGCGGCTCAGGTCGCTCGTGTCGTGCAGCACGATCTCGGTGCGCGGGCCGAGCAGCTCGGCGAGGAAGTCCATCAGCGGCAGGTACGGCCCGAACTCGGTCCGGAGCACGCGGCTGCGGTCGACCACGGTGGCGCTGCTGGCTGTCGTCATGGGCCCCAGGTTACCGGTGTGTAACAGATTCGTCGCATTGTGATAATTTTCTCTCATCGTGCCGAGAGATCGGCTAGCTTCCGATGACCGACGACGCTCACGAAAGGCTCGACCATGACCCGATCGACCACCCTCAGGCCCCGCCTCCGCCCTGCCCTCTGGGGCTCCGTCGCGACGGGCGCCGTCCTGGCCCTCACGCTGACCGCGTGCGGCGGCCCGAGCGCCCCGCAGCCCGGCGACGCGACCGACGACGCCTCGTCGTCGGCGTCCTCGACGATCCCCGACACGAGCGCGCTGCTCGACGCCGTCGAGGTCGACGACTCGCTCGCCTCGCAGCTCCCCTCCGACATCGCCGACGCCGGCACCCTCTCGGTCGGCTCGAACGTGCAGTCCGCGCCGAACAACTTCTACGCGGCCGACGGCTCGACCGTGATCGGCTCCGACCACGACCTGATCACGGCGATCGGCAAGAAGCTCGGCCTCGAGGTCGAGTACCAGAACCAGGACTTCGGCTCGCTCATCACGAGCCTGCAGTCCGGCCGCGTCGACGTCACCATCGCCGCGATGAACGACACCGCCGAGCGCCAGCAGGCGATCGACTTCGTCGACTACCTCACCTCGGGCATCACCCTGATGGTGCAGAAGGGCAACCCGGCCGACATCACCGGCCCCGACACCCTCTGCGGCAAGACAATCGCGGTCGTCACCGGCACGAGCCAGCAGGAGTTCGCCGAGGCGACGAGCACGCAGTGCGAGTCGGACGGCGAGGAGCCGCTCGAGATCACCGTCACCGACAGCGACGCCCAGAACCAGACCCAGCTGCGCACCGGCCGCATCGACGCCATCGTCAACGACCTGCCGAGCGCCGTCTACATCTCGAAGACCGCCCAGGACGGCCAGGCCTTCGAGGTCGTGCCCGGCGACGTCATCGACGGCGCGCCCTACGGCATCGGCGTCAACAAGGACGACCCCGAGCTGCGCGACGCCATCGCCGCGGCGCTCGACTCGCTGATCGACGACGGCACCTACGGCGAGGTCCTCGACGCCTGGGGCATCACCTCCGGCAGCGTCACCGAGGCGACCGTCAACGGGGGCAAGTAGCCGTGACGGAGCCCGGATCGCGGGCCGGGGCCGACACGGTCGACCCGGCCCGCGCCTCCTCGGCGGGGCGTGAGCTGCTGCCGCAGGTGCGCCTGAAGCACTGGGGCCGCTGGGTCAGCGCGGCGGTCATCGTCGTGGTGCTCGTCGCGCTCGCCTACGGGGCATCGCAGGGAGACATCGCGTACGGCGACATCCCGTACTACCTGATCTCGCCGATCATCCTGCAGGGCCTCGTCGGCACCCTCGTGCTCGCGGTCGTCGCGCAGGTCAGCGCCGTCGTGATCGGCGTCGTGATCGCCCTGATGCGGATCTCCAAGAACCCCGTGGCGCAGGCCTTCGCGGCCGGCTACACCTGGCTGTTCCGCGGCCTGCCCGTGCTGCTGCAGATCCTGCTCTGGTACAACCTCGCGTTGATCTTCCCGCGGCTGACAGTCGGCGTGCCGTTCACCGACGTGGTGTTCCTCGACGTCAGCACGAACGACGTCATGACGACCTTCGTCGCCGCGTTCCTCGGGCTGGCCCTCAACGAGAGCGCCTACATGGCCGAGATCGTGCGGGCGGGGCTGAAGAGCGTCGACCGCGGCCAGATCGAGGCCGCGCAGTCGATCGGGCAGACCCCGATGCAGCGCATGGCCCGCATCGTGCTGCCCCAGGCGATGCGCATCATCATCCCGCCGACCGGCAACGACTTCATCAACATGCTCAAGGGCACGGCGATGGCGTCGGTCATCGGCTACCTCGAGCTCATCAAGGCCGCGAACAACATCTCGTCGTTCAACCTCCAGGTGATGGAGACGCTGATCGCCGCGGCGATCTGGTACATGGTCATCGTCAGCGTCGCGAGCGTCGGCCAGTTCTACCTCGAGCGCAGCTTCGACCGGCAGGACCGCCGCCCCGGCGGCCCGCCGAACGCCCGCGCGCTGCGCCGCAAGGTCGCCGCCGACCTCGGCCGCGCCCCCCTCGTGAGGAGCACCCCGTGACCGCGACGCCCACCCCGACCGCAGGAGGCGCGGCGCCCGCCGCCGACGCCGCCCCCGTCCTCGAGGCCCTCGGCATCGGCAAGTCGTACGGCAGCCACGAGGTGCTGCGCGACGTCTCGATGACGGTGCGCAGCGGCGAGGTCGTCTGCATCATCGGCCCGTCCGGTGCGGGCAAGTCGACGTTCCTCCGCACGCTGAACCGCCTCGAAGAACCCGACGCCGGCGAGGTCTGGGTCGGCGGCGAGCCGATGGGCTTCGAGCTGCGCGACGGCGTGCTGCACGAGCTGAGCGAGCACAAGCTGTCCGCGCAGCGGGCGCGCACCGCGATGGTGTTCCAGCACTTCAACCTGTTCCCGCACCTGACGGTGCTCGGCAACGTGCTCGAGGGCCCGGTGCGCGTGCAGCGTCGATCCGCGAAGGAGGCGCGGGCCGAGGCCGTCGCCATCCTCGAGCGGGTGGGCCTCGGCGACAAGGTCGACGCCTACCCCGGCCAGCTCTCAGGCGGGCAGCGGCAGCGGGTCGCGATCGCGCGGGCCGTGGCGATGAAGCCGCTGTTCCTGCTCTTCGACGAGCCGACGTCGGCGCTCGACCCCGAGCTCGTCGGCGAGGTGCTCAAGGTGATGGGCGACCTGGCCCGCGACGGCATGACCATGCTGGTCGTGACGCACGAGATCCAGTTCGCCCGCGAGGTCGCCGACCGCGTCGTCTTCATGGCCGACGGCGGCATCGTCGAGCAGGGCCCCGTCGAGCAGGTGCTCGGTGCCCCGCGCGAGGCGCGCACGCGGCAGTTCCTCCAGCGGGTGCTGCAGTGACCTCGACCCACCCCGGGACGTCGAGCGCCCTCGACACCTACCTGTCGTCGTTCGCGGAGCCGGTGGGCTACCTGAACTTCGGCAGCTACGGGCCGCCCTCCCGCGACGTCGTCGAGACAATCGGTCGCCTCGCGGCTGCGGCGAGCGCCGGCGTCCCGTCGGCGGGCCTGCACGCCGAGGACGAGCGCGCCCTCGCCGCGGTCTCGCGCCTCACCGGCGTCGACCGGGCCGGCGTCGCCCTCGCGGGCAGCACCTCCCTCGGGCTGCTGCAGGTCGCGTTCGGCCTGCCGCGCGGCGAGGTCGTCGTGAGCCAGGCCGAGTTCCCGTCGAACCTCTACGCCTGGTGGCGCTCGGAGGAGGCGGGCCTCACCACCGTGCGGCACCTGCCCCCGGTGCCGGGGCAGCCGCTCGCTCCTGTGACGCCCGAGCGCGTCGCCGACGCCGTCGGCCCGTACACGGTCGCCGTCGCGGTGAGCGCGGTCGACTTCCGCACCGGCACGGTCGCCGACCTCGCGGGCCTCCGGGAGGCAGCCGGCGACCGCCTCCTCGTGGTCGACGGCATCCAGGGGTTCGGGGTCCTCGACGCCGACTGGTCGCTCGCCGACGCCCTCGTCGTCGGCGGCCAGAAGTGGCTGCGGGCGGGCTGGGGCACGGGCTTCGTCGCCCTCTCCCCCCGGGCGCTCGACCGCCTCCGGCCGGTGCTCGGCGGCTGGACCGGCGTCGAGGGGCCGTCGCGCTACGACGGCGTGCCGCACGCCGCCCTCTCCGGGGCCCAGCGCTTCTCGGTCACGAACGGCTCGCCGTTCGCCTCGGGCGCCCTCGCGACCGCCCTCGAGCAGCTCGAGCAGGTCGGCGTCGACGTCGTCGCGTCCCGGGTCGCCGACACGGCGGGCGACCTGGTCGCGCGTCTCGACGCCGCCGGGGTGCCCGTCCTCTCGCCCGTCGAGCGACAGCACCGGGCCGGCATCGTGGTCGCGGGCGCGCCTGCCGGCGAGGCCGCCGCTGTCGGCGCCCGGCTCGACGCCGCGGGGGTCACGGCGACCGTGCACGGCGACGACCGCGTGCGCCTCAGCGTGCACGCCACCACCACCCCGGCCGCGCTCGACGCGGCCCTGACCGTCCTGGGAGGACGCGCATGACCACCGCAGACGACACCCGTACCGACCACCCTGCCCGCACCGGCGCCTCCGTCCACGCCGTGCACACCGACGCCGCGCCCGCCGCCGTCGGCGCCTACTCGCAGGCCGTCGTCGTCGGCGACCTCGTCTTCGTCTCGGGCCAGCTGCCGATCGACCCGGCGACGGGCGCGTTCGCGGGGCCGGGGGTGCGCGAGGAGGCGGCCCAGTCGCTCCGCAACGGCGCGGCGGTCCTCGAGGCGGCCGGCTCGGGCATCGCGCACGTCGTCAAGACGACGGTGCTGCTCGCCGACATCGCCGACTTCGCCGTCGTGAACGAGGTCTACGCCGAGGTCTTCTCCGCGGCCGGGGGCGTGCTGCCGGCTCGTGCCGCGTACCAGGTGGGGGCGCTGCCGAAGGGCGCCCGGGTCGAGATCGAGTTCGTGGGGGCCGTCGTCCGCTGATCCGCGGCCGCGGCGGGGCTCCCCGGCGCGTCCTGACCGAGAAGGGACGACCTGACCGCGGGCCCCCGTCCAGAACGTCCCTTCCCGGGCACCGAGCGACTCGACGGTGCCGTAAGCCCGGGTCCTCCGCGAGGAGGAATTCACCGACCGGTCTCCCCACCCGGCTCCCGTGGTCGCTACGGTGCGGAGATGAGCACGTCGACGGAGCGTCACCCGCAGGGCCAGGGCCGCACCTCGGGTGCCGCACCGAGCGGCACCGACCCGGCGGGCGCCTCCCCGGCCCCGCCCGCCGACGCCCTCGCCGGCCGCGACCTCGTCGTCGACCTCGCCCGCGTCGTCTGCGTGCTGCTCGTGGTCGTCATCCACGTGCTCATGGTCGGCGTCGGCCGCGACCCCGACGGCGCGGTCGTCGCGTCGCAGCCGCTGCAGCAGCAGCCGTGGTTCGCGTTCTCGACCTGGGTCGGCCAGATCATGCCCCTCTTCTTCGTCGTCGGCGGCTTCGCGAGCGCGACCGCCTGGGCGAGCACGCAGCGACGAGGAGGCGACGGTGCGGACTTCGCGCGCGGTCGCCTCCTGCGCCTCGCCCGTCCCGCCTCCGCGCTCTTCGTGGTGCTCGCCGTCGCCCTGGCGGTCGCCACGCTGCTCGGGGTCGACCCGGCCCTGCTCGACACGGCCGTCACCGGCATCGGCACCCCGCTCTGGTTCCTCGCCGCCTACGGCATCACGCAGGTGGCCGTGCCCGTGATGGCCCGGCTGCACGCCACGCGACCCGCGGCGACCTTCGTCGGGCTCGCGACGGCGGCCCTGCTCGTCGACTCGGTCCGGTACACGACGCTGGTGACCGACGTCGGCCTGCTCAACCTCGTGTTCGTGTGGCTGTTCGTGCAGCAGCTGGGGTTCGCCTACGCGAGCGGGTGGTTCGGGCGCGCCCCGCGCCTCCTGCTGGCGGGCATCGCGCTGGCCTGCGCCGCGTCGCTGCCGGCGCTGACGACGGTGGGGCCGTGGTCGGACGACATGCTGACGAACCTCAACCCGCCGGCCGTGCCGCTGATGGTGCTCGGCGTCGGGCAGATCTGCGTGCTGACGCTGCTGCACCCCGCGCTGGCCCGGCTGATGCGGACGCGTGCCGCGCGGGCCGTCGTGTTCGCGGTCGGCAGCCGCGGCATGACGGTCTACCTCTGGCACCTGCCCTTGCTGATCGCCGTCACCGGCATCGTCCTCGCCACGGGCGGGCCGCTGCCCGAGCCGGCGTCGGCGTCCTGGTGGTGGACGCGGATCCCCGTCGTGCTGCTCGTCCTCGGCCTCGCGTGCGCGCTGTCGCTCGTCGTCGGACGCCTCGAGGGGGCACCGCGCCCCGTGCCCTCGGGGCACCGCCGCCCGAGCACGCTCGTCGTCGCGGTGTCGGCCGTGCTGGTCGTCGCGCCGCCGTTCGCGGTGATGCTCGACGGCCTCGACCTCCGGAACGCGATCGCCGGTGCCGTGGCGCTGCCGGCGGCGCTCTGGCTGCTCGGCCGCACGCGCCCCAGGCTGTAGCAGGGGCTCCCGGGGAGAGAAGGGTGACGCCCGGCCGACGGGGGGATCGGCCGGGCGTCCTACGGCGTCGGGCGGATCAGGAACCCTCGACCGGATGCAGCAGGAGGCCCGATCACGAGGCCGTGTCCCTGCTGCTGAGATCAATGGTGCGTGCCGATCCGATGACGACGCTGGGAGCCGCCTCGGGATCTGCTGATCACCGTCGACACCCCTCGGGCGGGCACGCAGCCCGGCGCGAGGACGCCGCCCGACGCCCGGCCGGGCGGCACCGTCCCGATAGACTCGCTGCGTCCACCCGCTGCCAGCCCGCAGGAGTTGAAACGTGCCCACAATCGTCGTCGAGGTCATGCCCAAGGCTGAACTGCTCGATCCCCAGGGCAAGGCCGTCGTCGGCGCCCTCTCCCGTCTCGGCCGTCAGCAGTTCACCGACGTCCGCATCGGCAAGCGCTTCGAGCTGACCGTCGAGGGCGAGGTGACGGAGGCGGTGCTCGCCGACGTGCGCACCCTCGCCGACGACGTGCTCTCGAACTCGGTCATCGAAGACGTGGTGAGCATCACCGTGCTCGACGCCGCGCCCGCCGTCTGATGCGCGTCGGCGTCGTCACCTTCCCCGGCTCGCTCGACGACCGCGACGCCCAGCGCGCGGTCCGCCTCGCGGGCGGCGAGCCCGTCGCCCTCTGGCACGGCGACCACGACCTGCAGGGCGTCGAGGCGATCATCCTGCCCGGGGGGTTCAGCTACGGCGACTACCTGCGCGCCGGTGCCATCGCCTCCTTGTCCCCGATCATGACCGAGGTCGTCGACGCGGCGAACGCGGGCATGCCCGTGCTCGGCATCTGCAACGGCTTCCAGATGCTGGCGGAGGCGCGGCTCATCCCCGGTGCCCACACCCGCAACGCGCACCAGCAGTTCATCCGTCGCGACCAGGTGCTCCGCATCGAGAACGCGTCGACCGACTGGACGAACGGCTTCGCCGAGGGCCAGGAGATCACGATCCCCCTCAAGAACGCCGACGGCCGCTTCATCGCGGACGACGAGACGATCGCGCGCATCGAGGGCGAGGGCCAGGTCGCGTTCCGCTACGTCGGGGTCAACCCCAACGGCTCGATGGACGACATCGCCGGCGTCTCGAACGCCCGCGGCAACGTCGTCGGCCTGATGCCCCACCCCGAGCACGCCACCGAGCCCGGCTTCGGCCCCGACATGCCCGACGCGATGTCGAGCGGCGTCGACGGCCTCACGTTCTTCACGTCCGTCATCGAGAGGGCCCTGTCCAAGTGAGCACCGAGAACGACCGCGCCGAGCTGATCGACGTCCGTCCCGAGGGCCCGAAGCCCGACACGACCGCCGACGCGGCTGCGACGCCCGACAAGCACCAGCCGTACGAGGCACTCGGCCTCAAGGCCGACGAGTACGCACAGATCCGCGAGATCCTGGGCCGCCGCCCCACGAGCGGCGAGCTGGCGATGTACTCGGTGATGTGGAGCGAGCACTGCTCCTACAAGTCGAGCAAGATCTACCTCCGCCAGTTCGGCCAGAAGGTCTCGCCGGCGATGACCAAGAACCTGATGGTCGGCATGGGCGAGAACGCCGGCGTCGTGGACGTGGGAGGTGGCTGGGCCGTGACCTTCAAGGTCGAGTCCCACAACCACCCCAGCTACATCGAGCCGTTCCAGGGCGCCGCGACCGGCGTCGGCGGCATCGTCCGCGACATCATCTCGATGGGCGCCCGTCCGGTCGCGGTGATGGACCAGCTGCGCTTCGGCGCCATCGACGCCCCGGACACGCAGCGCGTCGTCGACGGCGTCGTGCAGGGCATCAGCTTCTACGCGAACTGCCTCGGCCTGCCGAACATCGGCGGCGAGACCTACTTCGACGCCGTCTACCAGGGCAACCCGCTGGTCAACGCCCTCGCGGTCGGCGTCCTCCGCCACGAAGACCTGCACCTGGCCAACGCCAAGGGCGTGGGCAACAAGGTCGTGCTCTTCGGGGCGCGCACCGGCGGCGACGGCATCGGCGGCGCCTCCATCCTCGCCTCCGACACGTTCTCGTCGGGCGGCCCGACGAAGCGCCCCTCGGTGCAGGTCGGCGACCCGTTCGCCGAGAAGGTGCTGATCGAGTGCTGCCTCGAGCTGTTCCGCGGCGAGCTGGTCGAAGGCATCCAGGACCTGGGGGCGGCCGGCATCAGCTGCGCCACCTCCGAGCTGGCCTCGAACGGCGACGGCGGCATGTTCATCGAGCTCGACGACGTACTGCTCCGCGACCCCTCGCTCACCGCAGAAGAGATCCTGATGAGCGAGAGCCAGGAGCGGATGATGGCGGTCGTCAGCCCCGACAAGCTCGACGCGTTCCTCGCCGTCACCGCGAAGTGGGACGTCGAGACGAGCGTGCTCGGCGAGGTCACCGACACCGGCCGGCTCATCATCAACTGGCACGGAGAAGAGATCGTCAACGTCGACCCGCGCACCGTCGCGGTCGACGGCCCGGTCTACGAGCGACCCGTCGCCTACCCGTCCTGGATCGACGCGCTGCAGGCCGACACGGCCGCGACGCTGCCGCGTCCGACCGAGCCCGAGGAGGTGCGGGCCCAGTTCCTGCAGCTGCTCGGCTCCCCCAACCTGGCCGACAAGAGCTGGGTCACGAACCAGTACGACACCTACGTGCTCGGCAACACGGCCCTGAGCTTCCCCGACGACGGCGGCATGGTCCGCGTCGACGAGGAGTCGGGCCTCGGCTTCGCCATCGCGACCGACGCCAACGGCCGCTGGTGCCAGCTCGACCCGAAGCAGGGCGCCCGCCTGGCCCTCGCCGAGGCGTACCGGAACGTCGCCGTCACGGGTGCCGTGCCGGCCGCCGTCACCGACTGCCTCAACTTCGGCAGCCCGGAGGACCCGGAGGTCATGTGGCAGTTCTCGCAGGCCGTCGAGGGCCTGTCCGACGCGTGCCTCGAGCTCGAGATCCCCGTCACGGGCGGCAACGTCTCGTTCTACAACCAGACGGGCACCCAGCCGATCTTCCCGACCCCCGTGGTCGGTGTCCTGGGCGTCATCCAGGACGTCGCGAAGCGCGTGCCCTCCGGCTGGCAGGACGACGGCGACAACATCTACCTGCTCGGCACCTCCTCCCTCGAGCTCGACGGCTCGGCCTGGGCCGGCACCGTGCACGACCACCTCGGCGGACACCCGCCGGCCGTCGACCTGGCCGGCGAGAAGCAACTCGCGGGGCTGCTCGCCGCGGGTGCCGACCAGTCGCTCATCGCGGCGGCGCACGACCTCAGCGACGGCGGCCTGGCGCAGGCCCTGGCCGAGGCGGTGCTGCGCTTCGGCGTCGGCGCCCGCGTCTACCTGGGCGAGCTGCTCGAGCGCGACGGTCTCGACGTCGCGGCGACGCTCTTCACGGAGTCGACCGGTCGCGTGGTCGTGTCGGTGCCCCGTGAGGACGACGTCAAGTTCCGCGGCCTCTGCGAGGGCCGGGGCTACCCCGTCGCCCGCATCGGCGTGACGGACGCGTCGTCGCAGTCGCTCGAGATCCAGGACGTCTTCACGGTCTCGCTCGACGAGCTCCGAGCGACGCACCAGGGCACCCTCCCCGCCCGCTTCGGAGCCACCATCCCGCAGTAGGCGCTGCGCACCTCGGCGGCCCCTGGGCCGCTCCGCCCGGAAGGCCCCTGCCACCCGGCAGGGGCCTTCGTGCATCCCCGCCCCGCGCCGACGCGCGAAGCACCGCCCCCGCCGCCACCGCCACCGCACCGCACCGCACCGCATTTCGTACACCGCACCGCGTCTAGTCCCGGTGCAGTGTACGAAACCCGGTGCGCTCCTCCTGCGGGAGCCTCCGCACACGATCACTCTCAAATTCGAGAGTGATCGAGCACCCCGCGTCCACGCCTCCGGGCCCCGCACCCACCCCGAGCACGGATCTGTCTCGCTTTGGGCCCACGGCCGAAGGAGGCGCGCGAAGCGCCGCCACCCCCACCCAGCCCGGCAGGCCACCCCTCTCAGATTTGAGAGTGATCGAGCACCCCGCGGCCACGCCGCCAGGCCCCGCGCCCACCCCGAGCAAGGATCTGTCTCGCTTCGGGCCCACGGCCGAAGGAGGCGCGCGAAGCGCCGCCGCCGCCCCCGCGGCCGAAGGCCCGCCGGGCGCAGCCCGGCAGCCGCCGGCAGGCGGCCAGACGAGCACGAACAGCAAATCCCCCGGTCCGAAGAGGACACGAGGGATGAATTTGCTGGGGTACCTGGACTCGAACCAAGAACAACTGAACCAGAATCAGTCGTGTTGCCAATTACACCATACCCCAATGATATCGACCGTGAGGTCTACATCACTGCGGCCCATCAGATGAGCCAGCGTCTACTGTACACGATCTCCGAGCTCGTCGAGGCCACCGATCAGGTCGCGGTTGATGACGGCCGCGACTCGTGCCCCCGACCCGGCAGCGACGATCAGCTGCTGCGGCCCGGGCGCCGTGGACTCACCTGCGGCGTAGAGCCCCGGCACCGAGGTGCGCCCGTGGTCGTCGACGACCAGCAGACCGTCCTCGTCGAGGTCGGCCCCGAGAGGTGCGACGTACTCGAGCTTGCCGGCCCAGGCAGGCCGGACGAAGCCGCCCTCGCGCGGCACGACCTCGCCGCCCTCGAGCTCGACTCCCGTGAGCCCCTCGCGGTCGCCCTGCAGCGACGCGATCGGGCGGCGGTCGACGCGGATCCCGCGGGAGGCGAGCTGCGCCTCCTCGGCCTCGGTCACCGCGTCGGCGGAGCCGTGGGTGAAGACGACCAGGTCGTCGCTCCACTGCGACAACAGCAGGGCGCGTTCGGCCAGGTCGGGGTGCTCCCCGATCACTGCGAGTGCCTGATCGCGCTTGCCGTAGCCGTCGCACTCGATGCAGCTGTGGACGAAGGTGCCGTAGAACGCCCGCAGACCGTCGATCGCCGGCAGCGTCTCCTGCAGCCCGGTGGCGACCAGCACCACGTCGGCCAGGGCTCGACGCTGCTGCCCCCGGAACTCGCAGTCGACGACGAACCCGTCGTCACCACGGCTGATGCTCGTGGCCATCGTCTGCCAGTGCTCGCCCTCCTCGTACGCGAGGAACTCCTCGCGGCCGAGCTTGCGCAGCTCGAGCGGAGAGATGCCGTCGCGGGTGAGGTACCCGTGCGACAGCAGCGTCGCCGAGTTGCGTGGGCGGTTGCTGTCGACGAGCAGCACGCGGCGCCGGGCACGGACGAGGTTCAGCGCAGCGCTGAGCCCCGCCGGCCCTCCCCCGACGACGACGACGTCCCAGCGCGGGTCGGCCGCGCCCTCGCCGGCACCCTGATCGGTCATGATCGCTCGAGGAGGCGCCGGATGCGCGCCTGCGTCGACTCCCGCCCCAGGATCTCCATCGACTCGAACAGCGGCGGGCTCACCCGTCGCCCCGAGAGCGCGACGCGCAGCGGGCCGTAGGCGACCCGCGGCTTCAGGCCGAGCTCGTCGACGAGCGCCGCCTTGAGCGCGTCCTGGATCGCGGCGTGCGTCCACTCCTGCACCCCGTCGAGGGCAGCCGAGGAGGCGCGCAGCACGTCGGCGGACGACTCCGGCAGCGAGGCCGTCGCGTCGTCGTCGTACTCGAGCTCGTCGTCAGCGGTGAACAGGAACGACAGCATCCCCCTCGCCTCGCCGAGCAGCGTCATGCGCTCCTGGACGAGCGGTGCGGCCTGCGCGAGCACGGCGGCCTCGGCCTCGGTGGGCGGGTCGCTGACGACGCCGTCGAGGTAGGGCAGCAGGCGCTGGGTGAAGTCGCCGACCTCGAGGAGGCGGACGTGGTCCCCGTTGATCGATTCCGCCTTCTTGAGGTCGAACCGAGCCGGGTTGGGGTTCACGTCGGTCACGTCGAAGGCCGCGACCATCTCGTCGAGGCTGAACACGTCGCGGTCGTGCGAGAGCGACCAGCCGAGCAAGGACAGGTAGTTGACCAGGCCCTCGGGGATGAAGCCGCGGTCGCGGTGGTGGAACAGGTTCGAGGCAGGGTCGCGCTTCGACAGCTTCTTGTTGCCCTCGCCCATCACGTAGGGCAGGTGGCCGAAGCGCGGCACGAACTCGGTGACGCCCAGCTCGACAAGCGCCTCGTACAGGGCGATCTGGCGAGGCGTCGACGAGAGGAGGTCCTCTCCGCGCAGCACGTGCGTGATGCCCATCAGCGCGTCGTCGACGGGGTTGACGAACGTGTACAGCGGGACGCCGTTCGGGCGGACCACGACGAAGTCGGAGAACGAGCCGGCGGGGAATGTGATCTCGCCGCGCACCAGGTCGTCGAAGCTGAGGTCGCGGTCGGGCACGCGCAGACGGAGCGCCGGCTGACGCCCCTCCTCCTTGTAGGAGGCGCGCTGCGCATCAGTGAGGTCGCGCTCGAAGTTGTCGTAGCCCTGCTTGGGGTCACGACCGGCAGCGATGTTGCGCGCCTCGATCTCTTCACTCGTCGCGTAGCTCTCGTAGAGGAGGCCACGCTCGAGGAGCCGGTCGATGATGTCGCGGTAGATGTCATGACGCAGCGACTGCCGGTACGGCGCGTGCGGTCCGCCGACGTCGACCCCCTCGTCCCAGTCGAGCTTGAGCCAGCGCAGACCGTCGAGGATCTGCTCGTAGCTCTCCTCGCTGTCCCGACTGGCGTCGGTGTCCTCGATGCGGAACACGAGCTTGCCGCCGTGGTGCCTCGCGTAGGCCCAGTTGAACAGGGCAGTGCGGATGAGACCCACGTGGGGAGTCCCGGTGGGAGAGGGGCAGAACCGCACGCGCACATCGGCGCCGGAGGCGGTGGAGAAGGGAGCAGACATCGGTCACGATCCTACCGGCGCAGCCCCGCTTCTCGGGGCCTCGCTCTTCGCGACCTGCCCGTGCTGGCTGCCGATCGTCGGCGGGCAGCAGTCGGCTTTAAACAAGAAGAGCCCCTCCAGTGGAGGGGCTCTTCTATCAAAAGGAGTCCGGCGGTGTCCTACTCTCCCACAAGGTCCCCCTTGCA
>NZ_SOBE01000007.1 GCF_004364285.1 Frigoribacterium sp. PhB116
GGGAGCGACGCGACGGGCTCGGTCGACGCAGCCGACGACGAGGACGACGGGGCGGCGGACGACGACGAGCCGGAGCCGGCGTCGGTCGAGGAGCACGCGGCGAGGCTGAAGATGAGGGCGCCGGAGGCGACGATGCCGAAGGCGGACTTGGTGATGGTCTTGCGTGAGATGTTCATAGGTTTCTCCTTGTCTGTGGTTCCCGGTGGGGAGTTGACAAGGGTTCGCCACCCTCGCTGGATGGGATTGGTGCGTTACCTGACCGTG
The DNA here is from genome assembly GCF_004364285.1 of Frigoribacterium sp. PhB116. Lineage (GTDB taxonomy): Bacteria > Actinomycetota > Actinomycetes > Actinomycetales > Microbacteriaceae > Frigoribacterium. The sequence goes on from NZ_SOBE01000007.1 coordinate 265, forward strand.
ACCTCGAGCCGACCCGCCCCCAGCACGGAGGAGGCGGTGGGCAGGTCCCGAGGACCCGGCCACCGCCTCCTCGGCAATGCGCCCGGTCAGCGCAGGTCGAGCCAGGCGACCTGTTCGTCCGAGAGCGAGACGCTGAGGCCGCGCATCGACGACCGCGCCTCCGAGATGGTGCGCGGCCCGAACAACGGGAACGTCGGGAACGGCTGGTGCAGCACGTAGGCCAGGGCGATCGCCGTCGCGGCGACGCCGTGCTCGGCCCCGAGCTGTTCCGCACGGCGCAGGCGCTCGAAGTTGTCGGCGCTGTAGTAGCAGCGCACGAGCTCGGCGTCGGTGAGGTCGTCGGGGCGGGCCCGGCCCGTGAAGAAGCCGCGCGCCTGCGACGACCAGGGCAGCAGCGGGATCTGGCGCTGCTCGAGCCACTTCTTCGACTCGGGGTCGGTGACGTGCTCGCAGCCGGCCCACGGCACGTCGTAGGCCTCGGCGAGGCCGAAGTGGTTCGACAGCACCGAGAACTCGGCGCGGCCGTGGGCCCTGGCGTACTCGTTCGCCTCGTCGACACGGGCCGGGGTCCAGTTCGAGCCGCCGTAGACGCGGATGCGCCCGGCCCGGCGGTGCTCGTCGAGCACGTCGACGAACTCGCCCACGGGGACGTCGGTGTTGTCCCTGTGCATCATGTAGATGTCCGCGTGGTCGGTGCCCTGGCGGTCGAGGCTCTCGAGCAGCTGGCGGGTCAGCGACTCGGGGTCGCAGTGCGGGGTGTGCGCGCCCTTCGTGATGACGACGACGTCGTCTCGGATGCCGCGGTTCGCGATCCAGCGGCCCAGCCGCGCCTCCATCTCGCCGTCGCCGTAGAGCCAGCCGGTGTCGAACGTGTTGCCGCCCTGGCTGACGAAGTGGTCGAAGATCGAGGAGGCGTGCGCCAGGTCCTGCTGGTTGTCCACTCCCATGACCAGCCGCGACACCTTCTTGCCGACCCCGGCGATCTCGCCGTAGACCATCGGGGCGTCGGGGGAGACGGCGAGCGGGCGGCCGGTGACGGTGGGGATGTCGACGTCCTCGCGCTCGAACGGGTAGCGCAGGCCGATCGCGGCACGCCACTGGTCGAGCACGCGGGCGGTGCCGACGCTGTCGTCGAGGCTGATCTCGGCGGCCTCGCCGGTGCCGTCGCGCAGGGCGGCGATCGTCGCGGCGGCCTCGAGGCCGTAGGGCTGCGCCCCGGGGAACGACAGGGTCCGGGTCTCGCCGTCGACGGTGCGGACGGTCAGCTCCGCGTCGTCGCCGAACCACGGGTCGGTGAGCACGATGCTGCCGCGCGAGCCGGTGATCGTCGCGATGTTGGCGTCGTCGACACGGACGCCGCACCGCACGGCGGCGGTCACGCCGTCGCCGAAGTCGAGCTGGGCCAGGGTCCACTCGTCGACGCCGGTGGGGCCGAGCGTGCCCTTGGCGGTGACGGCGAGGGGCTCGGCGAACGCGCGGCCGCGAGCGGCCCCGACCACGGCGCGGGCCAACGAGACGGGGTAGCCGCCCACGTCGAGGATCCCGCCGCCGGCCGTGTCGACGTCGAACAGGCGGCCCTCGCGCTCGGAGGCGGCGAACGAGAACGCGGCGTCGACGTGCACGAGCTCGCCGATCGCCCCGTCGCGGACGAGCTCGAGCAGGGCCCGCGTCTGCGGGTGGAACCGGTACATGACCGCCTCGACCAGGGTCGCGCGGGCCTGGCGGGCCTCGTCGGCGACGGCCATCGTCGTGCCCGCGTTCGGCGTCAGCGGCTTCTCGCAGAGCACGGCCTTGCCGGTCGCGACCGCGTCGAGCACGAGGCGGGCGTGGGTGGTGTGCACGGTCGCCACGTAGACGGCGTCGATCGTCGGGTCGGCGAGGACCTCGGCGTACGTCCCGGTGCGGACGAGCTCGGTCGGCGCGCCCACGGTGCCGTCGGCACGGGGTTCCTCCCCGGCGGGCGCCGCGCCCTGTTCGACGGCGAACGCCGCGAGCTCGGCGGCGCGTCCCGCGTCGGTGCTGCCGACCGCGGCGAGCGCCCCGCCCGACGAGGGCAGCTGCGAGACGAACTTCCGGGCGATCGTGCCGGCGCCGAGCACGGCCCAGCGGGCGACGGCGCCCGGCTCGGCCAGACGGTCGGAGGTCGAGGAGGCAGCAGTCGAGGAGGCGGCAGGGGCCGAGGAGGGGACGGTCGCGTCGGCGGGAGTGGTCAGGGGAGACATCGGTGTCCTTCACTGGGTCGGCAGGCACCCGGCGAGCGGGTGGGCGGTCGCGGGGCCGTGCAGTCGAGCGAGCGACCGTGAACGTTCACGGCCACAGACGACGCTACCAGTAACCTCAGGGGGTGACGACTGCCGACCCCCGCCTCCCTCGTCCTGCCACGATCCTCGACGTGGCCCGGGTCGCCGGTGTCTCGCGCCAGACCGTGACCCGTTCGCTCAACGGCCTGCCCGACGTCAGCGCGGCGACGCGCGAGCGCGTGGTGCAGGCGGCCCGCGACCTGAACTACCGGCCGAACCGTGCGGCCCAGGGCCTGGTCAAGGGCCGACAGGTGACGGTCGGGCTCGTGCTCGACGACCTCCGCAACCCCTACTACCCGGAGGTCGCGTCGGAGTTCAGCCGGGCGGCGACCGCACGCGGCTGGGGCGTGCTGCTGTGCGACCTCGGGCACGACGCCTCCGTGGCTCGGGAGAGCCTCGCGTCCCTGGTGCCGCGCGTCGACGTGCTCGTCTCGCTGATGCCGCTCGGCGACCTGCGCGAGCAGGTCGCGGGCGTCCCGACGGTCGAGGTCGACACCGACCCCGACGGAGGCGCCCAGGGCGTCATCGAGATCGAGACCCGGACGGCCGTGCGCAGCGCCCTCGACCACCTCAGGGCGGCGGGCCGCAGCCGGGTCGCGATGATCGACTCCGGCGTGGAGGGCTCCGGGCGGGCCCTGGCCTACCGCGACTACCTGGCCGAGCACGGCCTGGCGTGGAGCCCCGCCTCCGAGGTGCGGGTCGAGCAGACCCACGCCGACGGGGTGCGGGCGGTCGCGGAGCTGCTCCGGGCGTACCCGGACGCCGACGCCCTGCTCGCCTTCAACGACGTGCTCGCGATCGGGGCGCTCAAGGGCCTCGCGCGGCTCGGCGTCGTCGTGCCGGACGACGTCGCCGTCGTCGGCATGGACGGGCTCGACCTCGGCTCGCTCGTCACCCCGGAGCTGACCACGCTCTCGATCGACAAGGCCGAGCTGGCGCGCGTCGCCGTCGAGGTCGTGGCCGACATGCTCGCCGGCGCGGAGCCGCCGCGGCGCCGCGTCGCGCGCACGCTGCTGCTGCGCGAGTCCGCGTAGCGCGCCGCGCCCCGCGCCCGGCTGCGCCGCCCCGCGCCCGGCGCCGCCCCGCGCCCGGCTGCGCCGCCCGGAGGCCGGAACACCCCGGAGTGGACGAAGCACCCCGTCGTTTCGGGGTGTTCCGTCCACTCCGCGGTGTTCCAGGCGGGCGACGGGCGGCTCCGCGCAGCCCGCCCTGCCGCTCGGATCCCGCGCCCGCACCCCCCGCGCCCCTCGCGCCCCTCGCGCCCCCTCATCGTCCCGTGGGCGATGAACCGCGAACCGAACCATGAACCGCGAAAGAACGCGGTTCATGGTTCGGAACGCGGTTCGAGGAGACGCAGCGGGCCGAGCAGCCGCCGCCGCCGCCGGAGGCTGGCTACTCGTCGCCGAGGGCGCCGAGGCGGCGGCGGCGCAGCGTCAGCCACGCCCCGACCGTGATCAGCAGGAGCGCCGTGCCGGCGATGCCGACCCAGGCGTCCGAGCCGGTGAACGCGAGGCCGTCGCGGCCGGCGACGGCCACCGCGCCGCCCGACCCGCCGCCCACGCCTGCGCCTGCGCCCGGCGTGCCTGAGCCCGGAGTGCCGCCCGGCGTGCCCGCACCTGGCGTGCCGTCACCCGGCGTGCCCGCACCCGGCGTGCCGCCGCCCGGCGTGCCCGGGTCACCGGGGTCGCCCGGCCCCGCGGCGGCGAGCACCGTCAGCGTCGCCCGCGCGAGCTGCCCCGCGCCCTCGAGCTCGACGACGTGCGCCCCCGGCTCGAGGTCGGCCGGCACGACGAACCGCAGCACGCCCACCCCGGCGACGGTCGCGGTCGTGTCGCCGATCGACTGCGGCTCGGAGAAGACCGTCCCGGCGAGCTCCTCGCCCGCGACGAACCCGGTCGCGGTGATCGACACCGTGTCGCCCGGACGTGCCGTGGCCGGCGAGAGCGTGCCCGGCACGACCGTCTTGGCCGGCTCGACGACGCCGAGGTCGATGCCCAGCACGGTCGCGAGACGGGCGAGCGCCACGTCGGGCAGCCCGCGCTGCAGCGCGTTCTCCGCGTCGGCGGTCAGCGCCGCCGCGCCGACACCAGCCGGCCCGGCGGCGGCCGTCCCGTCGACCATCGCGGCCTGCGCGAGGTCGCGGGCGACCGACACGAGGTCGTCGGCCGCGCCCATCGCGTCGAGATCGGTCCCCGAGAACGGGCCGACCGCCTCGAGCAGCGAGCGGAGGAGGCGCGCGACGGCGTCGGCGTCCCCGACCGCCACCGTCCCGTCCGCTGCCCAGACGTCGCCGTCGAGCACGTCCTGCACGCCGTCGCGGGCCTCGCCTGCGGGCAGCGACGCGACGAGCGCCTCCAGCCGCTCGCGCGCGCCGTCGGTGCGCAGGCCCCAGCCGTACGGGTACAGCGGCGAGTAGTCGGCGTCGCCCACGTTGATCGGCACCTGGTCGGCGCTCGCGGCCCAGGTCACCGGCAGGCGCCCGGCGAAGGGCAGGCGGCCGAAGAGCACGTCAGCCACGCCCGCGCCCTCGGAGCCCGGCAGCGACGAGGCGACCACCGCGTCGGCGAGCCCGACGACGTCGCCGAGCAGCTGCGGGCGGCCCGACACGACGAGCACGACGCACGACGAGGTCGCGGCGCAGACCTTCTCGACGACGGCCTGGTCGGCGGGCGTGAGCGACAGGCTCGAGCCGTTGTTGCCGACGTCGCCCTGCCCCTCCGCGTAGGGCCGTTCGCCGACGACGACGACGCCGGTCTGGTCGGCGCGGATCGGCTCGGCGGCGCCGGGGCTCACCGTGACGGCCGCGCCGGGAGCGACCTCGCGGATGCCCTCGGCGATGCTCGTGCCGGTCGTCGTGTCGCCCGACCCGCCCTGCCAGCTGATCGTCCAGCCGCCCATCTGGCGACCGAGGTCGTCGGCGCTGGAGCCGGCCACGTAGAGGTCGGCGTCCGCAGCCAGCGGCAGCGCGCCTCCTGCGTTCTTCAGCAGCACCTGCGACTCGGCCGCGGCCTGGCGGGCCACCGCGCGGTTCGCGGCGCTGCCGACGCCGTCGACGTTGGTGCGGTCGGCGAAGGGCTGCTCGAACAGGTTCAGGTCGAACTTCTGCGTGAGGATGCGCCGCACGGCGTCGTCCACCCGCGACTGCGACACGGCGCCCGAGCCGACGGCCGCGACGATGCTGTCGATGAACGCGCCGTAGTTGTAGGGCGCCATCGCCATGTCGAGCCCGGCGTTCACCGAGCGGACGGCCTTGTCGGCATAGCTGCCGCCCGGCAGCTTGTCGATGCCCTCCCAGTCGCTGATGAGGAACCCCTGGAACCCCAGGTCGCCCTTGAGCAGGTCGTTGTTGAGCGCGGCGTTCTCGTGCATCCGCACGGGCCCGTCGCCGAGGTCGACCGCCGAGTACGACGGCATGATCGTGCCGACGCCGGCCTCGAGGGCAGGCAGGTAGGGGTCGACGTGCAGCCGGGTGAAGTCCTCGAGCGACTCGGCCTCGGTCACGCCCTGGTCGATCGGGTACGCGCCGGTGCCGACGACGGACTCGTCGTACGTGGTGCCTCCGTCGCCGGCCCAGTGCTTGGCGGTGGCCAGCACCTCGTCGGCGCCGCCGATGTCGGTCGGGTCGTCGCCCTGCAGGCCGATCACCGAGGGGGCGGCGAAGGTGCGGACCAGGTCGGGGTCCTCGCCGAACGACTCGTAGCTGCGGCCCCAGCGCTCGTCGCGCGAGACGCAGAGGCAGGGGGCGAAGGTCCACGGCACGCCGGTCGCGCGCACCTCCTGCGCCGTGACGCGGGCGATCTGCTCGACGAGCGCCGGGTCGCGGGTCGCGCCGAGGCCGGTGTTGTGCGGGAAGATCGTCGCCCCGACCACGTTGCTGTGGCCGTGCACGGCGTCGACGCCGTAGATCATCGGGATCTGCAGGCGGGTCGAGAGCGCCTCACGCTGGTAGCCGTCGACCATGTCGGCCCAGGCCACGGCGGTGTTGCCCTGCGGCACCGATCCTCCGCCGCTGAGCAGCGAGCCGAGGGCGCGTCCGCTGATGTCGCTCGGCGACGACAGCCCGAGGCGCTCGGCCTGCGCCATCTGGCCGACCTTCTCCTCGAGCGTCATCCGCCCGAGCAGGTCGGCGACGCGCTCGGCGGTCGGCAGCGACGCGTCGAGGTAGGGCAGGTCGTGCGCGCCGATCACGATGCGCGGGCCCTCGCCGACCTTGGCCGTGGTCGACGCGAGCGTCAGCTGCAGCTCCTTCGACTCGGCCGGCCCCGAGGAGGCGCGGGTCGTCACGCTGATCGTCTGCACGGTCCCCGAGGGCGAGCCGGCCGGGAACGTCGCCGTGCCCGAGGCCGCGTCGTAGTCGACGCCCTCGACGGCGGTGCCGTCGGCGGTCGCCCAGTCGACGACGACGTCGGAGGCGAGGGGCTCGTCGCCCGCCGTCGAGAGGGTGAGCGGCACCTCCGCGGTGTCGCCCGCGTCGACGAGCCAGACGTCCTGCGTCGAGTCGACGGTCACGGAGGCGGCGGTCGCGGGCGTCCCGTAGACCTGCGTGTCGTCGATCGCCCAGCCGACCGGCGCCGGAGTGCCGGGGGCGAAGGTGATCGAGTAGCCGAAGGCGCTCGTCAGGTCGAGGGTGCCGTTCTTCGTCGCGTCGTCGCCCGGCTGGTAGCCCGATGGCGTGAACGACGAGAAGGGCAGCTCCACGAGCTTCCAGCGGCTGGTGCTGCTGCCCCAGTTGTCCTTGAAGGTGGCGGCCCAGAGCTCGCTGGTCTCGGCGGTGTCGCCGCCGCCCGCGGGGTCGCCGTCCTTGATCTCGACCTTGAGGTCGGCGCCGGCGGTGGGCGAGGCGGGGTTGTTCGCCTGGGAGGCGTACCACCAGAACCGCAGGCCCTGGTAGCTCGACCAGTCCTGCGCGTCGGCCAGGTCGTGGCTGAGCCCGCCGTAGCCGCCCTCGGGGATCGAGTACGTGCCGCTCAGCACGCGGTTGTCCGCGACCCCGGCGCGCTCCTGGGTCGTCACCTCGCGGCTGATGGTCGGCTCGAGCGGCGCGGGGGAGCCCCACGTGAAGAAGCCGACGGGGTCGGCCCCGGTGGTGAGGTCCACGTCGCCCTCGAAGTCCTCGATCATCGTCGCGCGGTCGTACACGGCGACGTCGTCGAACAGCCAGGTGCCGGCGCCGAGGGCCGTGAGCGTCACGGCGAAGCCGGTCGAGGCGGAGGGGTCGAAGCGCGCGTCGCTGGTCGGGGCCGTCTTCGAGCGGAGGTCGGCGAACAGCACGCTGACCTGCTTCCAGTCCGTGCTGTCGTCGACGACGGTCTGCTCGAAGAGGGCGTCGTTGCCGTTCTTCAGCTCGTACCGCAGCGGCAGGCCGGTGGCGTTCCCCTTGAACCAGAACGAGAAGCCGTCGTGGTCGCTCCAGTCGGTGGCCGCGGTGTCGTGCGCGAAGCCGAACCAGTCCGCCTGCGTGGTGGGCCCCGCGACGGCCGCGCTGAGGACCTTCGCGCCTGCGCCCGACGATCCCGCACGATCGGCCGCGACGGTGCTGAGCGTCGGCGTCACCGGTGCGTTCGCGCCCCACGGGAAGTACCCGGCGGGCACGTCGCCCTCGAAGTCGTCGATCACGGTCGTGGCGCCGACGTTCGGCAGCGCGCCGGTCGGCGTCACGGTGACGGCCAACGTCGACCGCGCCCCGAGGGTCACGGGGTCGCTCGGCTCGGACAGCGTCAGCGTGAAGGCGCGACGCGGGCTGAGGCCGCCCGTCGACAGGGTCGTGACCACGACGGAGGCGGTGGTCTCGCCGGGTGCGAAGGTCACCTCCTGGTCGACAGCCTCGAAGTCCGTGCCGGCGACGGCGGTGCCGTCGGTCGACCGGACGCGCGCGGTGACCGGCTCGGTGCTCGCGCCCGTCAGGCTGAGCCCCACGGCGAGCGGCTGCCCGGCGGCGACCGTCGCGGTCGACCGGTCGAGCGTGACCGCGCGGGTCTGCGACTCCCCGAAGACCTGCAGGCCGAAGGCCGAGTAGCCGTACCAGTGCTGGCGCGGCAGGTCCCAGGTGGCGGATGCGCGCTGCAGCATGCTGAGCCGCACGTAGCGGGCCTCGACGGGCGCGTCGGGCGTGCCGACCGCCTCCTCGTCCCGGCCGCCGTCGCTCGTGACCGTCTTCGCGACCGTCCAGCTCGCCTCGAGGGCCGGGTCGCCCTGCGTGGTCTCGATCCGGTAGCTCGACGCGTACGAGTCCTCCCAGTCGATGCCGATCGAGTCGACGCGGGAGACGCCGCCGAGGTCGACCGTGACGGAGGCGGTGAACGGGACGTCCTCGTCGGGTCCGTTGCCGCTCGCCCAGCGCGTGGTCGAGTCGCCGTCGATCAGGGCGTCGGCCGGGAACGTGCCGTCCTTGTCCGACTGCGTCGCCGAGGCGACGACCGTGCCGTACCGCGCCAGGTCGACCGGCGCGGCCGAGGCGGCGACCGCCGGCAGGCCGCTCAGCAGCAGGGCCGAGACAGCGGTCAGCGCGGCGGCGCCGAGCAGGCCACGGCCACGGGCGCGGTGCCGGGAGCCGGGCGCGCGTCGCGAGGACGAGCTGGCGGTGCGAGGTGAACGAGTGCGGACAGGACCGACGGCCACGATTACTCCCTTGTAATCACGAACTGACGCGGGACAGTCCACGCCGCCACGTCGTCGTGGCCGCGTGCTGTCTCGAGGCAGGACCGCCCTCGCCGACCCCGCGAACGGGGCCAGGGGCGGATCGGCTCATCGTATTCACACAGGCGGCGCAGAGGCAAGGGCCCCTGCCCCCTCTGTCAGCCTCGCATGATGAACCGCGAACCGAACCATGAACCGCGACAAAACGCGGTTCATGGTTCGGAACGCGGTTCACGGCGGCGACGCCGCGGGCGTGCCCCGAGCGGCGCGGTCGGATGCGCGCGCCTTGCGTGAACGTTCACGGTCCTTTAGTCTCAGGTCCGACACAGCCGTCGAAGCGCTTCGCCGAGACGAGTGACCAGACGCACGACGACTCGACGAGGAGGCCGAGATGACCACGATCCACGACGTGGCGAAGGCCGCCGGCGTCTCGATCAGCACCGTCTCGTACGCACTCAGCGGCAAGCGGTCCATCCGGGCCGACACCCGCCTCCGGATCGACGCCGCCGTCCGCGACCTCGGCTACCGCGCCAACGCCGGCGCTCGCATGCTGGCCGGTACGCGGACGAACATCCTCGCCCTCAGCGCCCCGATGCACGCCGAGACGCACCCGCCCGCGTTCATGTCGTTCGTCGTGGCCATCGCCACGGCGGCCCGGCGCCACGACTACGACATCCTGCTGCTGACCGAGGCCGACCCGCTCGAGGGCCTCCGCCGGGTGGCGTCGAGCCAGCTGGTGGACGGCGTCGTCCTCATGGACGTCGACACCGACGACGCCCGCCTCCCGCTGCTGCGCGAGCTCGACCTGCCCGCGACGGTCGTCGGCGTGCCCCGCGACACGACCGGTCTCGTCTGTGTCGACTTCGACTTCGAGGAGGCGGCGCGCACCTCGGTCCGCCGGCTCGCCGACCAGGGCCACCGGTCGATCGGCATGGTCGGCCACGCCGCGGCCCTCTACGAGCACGGCTCGAACTTCGCGCCGCGGTTCCGCGACGCCTTCGTCGCGGCGATCGAGGCCGACCCCCGCGCGCTGCGCGGCGCCGTCGCGCACGCGCCGGCGCCCGGAGACCCCCGTGACGCGGTCGAGGTGCTGCAGGAGGCGCTCCCCGACCTGACCGCGCTCGTCCTGAACTGCAACGAGGGCGCCCACCGCGCCGTGCTCCGGTCGCTCGCCGCCCGCGGCCTGCGCGTGCCCGACGACGTGTCCGTCGTCTCGGCCTGCTCGAGCTTCGACACGGCCGAGTTCGTGCCGGCGCTCGACGTCGTGCCGTTGCCCGCCGAGGAGTCGGGCCGTCGCGCGGTCGAGCTGACCATGGCCCAGCTCGACGGCCGGTCGACGGATCAGGTGCAGCTGATAGCGCCGACCTGGATCGCGGGCCGCTCGACCGCGGAGGTCGCCGTCTCCTGACTCCTCGATGCCCCTGACGGCCGACGGCCCGTCGTCGAAGCGCTTCGACACTCCTACCCCGCCGCCACGACCCGCCACCACCGCGACCCGCCACCACCGTTCCCCCCACCACCACGACCCGCCGCACCCACCCACCACCGAGAGGCCCCCGATGTCGACGCTGACGTCCCGCTCCCGCGACCTGCCCGAGCCCCGCACCTTCCCCTGGATCACCGACGGCCTCGCCCTCGGCGGCGACTGGTCGCCCGAGCAGTGGCCCGAGGAGCTCTGGGCCGACGACGTCGCCCTCATGCGCCGCGCCGGGGTCAACAGCATCAACCTCGCCGTCTTCTCCTGGGGCCTGCTCGAGGTCGCCGACGGCGAGTTCGACTTCGGCTGGCTCGACCGCGCGATGGACCTGCTCGCCGACGCCGGCATCGGCGTGAACCTCGCGACGCCGACCGCGGCGCCGCCGATCTGGCTGTTCCGGGCGCACCCCGAGATCGGCCTCGTCACCGACCGCGGCGTGCGCGTCTCGCAGGGCGGCCGGCTCGGCTGGTCGCCGAGCTCGGCGGTGTTCCGCCGCTACGCTCTGCGGCTCGTCGAGACCATGGCGGCCCGCTACGCCCACCACCCGGCCCTCCGCCTCTGGCACGTGAGCAACGAGCTCGGCAACGAGAACTCGCACTGCTTCAGCGACGAGACCTCGGCCGCGTTCGCGACCTGGCTGGAGGCGCGGCACGGCACGGTCGAGGCGCTGAACGCGCACTGGGGCTCGGCCTTCTGGGGCCACCGCTACACGTCGTTCGACCAGGTCGAGGCGCCCCGCTTCACCGGCACGAGCCACAACCCCGGCCTGCTGCTCGACTTCGAGCGCTTCAGCAGCGACGCCCTGCTCGGCCACTACCTCGCCGAGCGTGAGGTGCTGCGCCGCGTGACGCCCGACGTGCCGATCACGACGAACTTCATGATCCAGAACCACCCGGGCGTGCACGACTACGCCGGCTGGGCACGCGAGGTCGACCTCGTCGCCAACGACCACTACACGATCGGCGTCGACCCCGAGCGCTGGGGCGAGCTGGCCTTCAGCGCCGACCGCACGCGCGGGATGTCGCAGGGCGAGCCCTGGCTGCTGATCGAGCACTCGACCTCGGCCGTCAACTGGCAGCCGCGCAACCGCGCCAAGTCGCCCGGCGAGCTGGCGCGCAACAGCCTGGCCCACGTCGCACGAGGAGCCGACGGCGCCCTGTTCTTCCAGTGGCGCCAGTCGACCGCGGGCAGCGAGCAGCACCACTCGTCGGTCGTGCCGCACGCCGGTGCCGACAGCCGCGTCTACCGCGAGGTGGAGGCGCTCGGCGCGACCCTGCGCCGCATCGGCGCCGTGCGCGGGTCGACCGTCGAGCAGGCCCGCGTGGCGATCCTCTTCGACGAGATCAGCCCGAACGCGCTCCGCTCGGGCAACAACCCCAGCGTCGACGTCAGGGCCCTCGACCAGCCGCTCGCGTTCCACCGGGCGCTGACCCGCAAGGGTGTGGCCGTCGACGTGGTCGCGCCGACGAGCGACCTCTCGGGCTACGACCTCGTCGTCGTGGCGACGCTCTACCTGTGCCCCGAGGAGGCGGTGGCCGGCCTCGAGCAGGTCGTCGCCCGAGGCGGCACCGTCGTCGTCACCCCGTTCTCCGGCATCGTCGACCGGCACAACCGCGTCGTCGAGGGCGGCTACCCCGGCGTGCTGCGCGAGCTGCTCGGGGTGCGCTCGGAGGAGTTCTACCCGCTGCTGCAGGGCGCCGAGGTCGAGCTGTCCGACGGTCGCCGCGGCCGCGTCTGGAGCGAGCTCGCCGCGCCCCGTGCGTGGGGCGGCGGCGGCGGCGACGCCACGAGCGGAGCAGGACCGACCGGCGCAGCCCCGACCGACGCGGCCGCCACGGTCACGAGTGCCTACGTCACGGGCCAGCTCGCCGGGCACCCCGCGACGTTCCGCCGCGACGCCCCGGGCGGCGGTGCGGCGCTCTACCTCACCACGCACCTCGACGACGCCTCGCTCGCGGCCCTCGTCGACGACCTCGTCGCCGAGCAGGGGATCGCACCCATCGCGGTCGGCGACGACGGCCTCGAGAGGGTGCGCCGCACCTCCGAGGCAGGGTCGTGGCTCTTCGCGATCAACCACGGCGACGTCGACCAGCAGGTCGTCGCGACCGGGGTCGACCTCGTGTCGGGCCAGCCCGCCGACGGCTCGTTCACCGTGCCCGCCGGCGCGGTGGCCGTGATCGAGGAGACCCCGGCCCGCTGACCCCGACACCCCACCCGAGAACCCTCCGCCGACCCCTCACCAGGGCGGCACCCGCGTCGAAGGAGATGCAGATGAGACACCCGAAGACCGTGAGGGCCGCAGCCCTCGCGACCGTCCTGATCGGGGGAGCCGCGCTGAGCGGCTGCTCCGCCGTGGGCGGCGACGACGTCGTCCGCCTCGAGTACTGGGGCTGGGGGGTCGGCCAGAGCGAGCAGGTCGCCCTCTGGAACGCCGCGAACCCGGACGTCCAGGTGCGGCACACCGACGCCGGAGGCGGCACGGACTCGGCCGCGAAGCTCCTGACCTCGAGCCGGGCCGGCAACGCCCCCGACGTGGCGCTCGCCGAGTACACGACGATCCCGTCGCTGGTGATCGCCGACGTGCCGCGCGACATCACCGACCTGGTGGCCGACGTGGACGACGCCTTCACCGAGGGCACCTGGGCCCAGACGACCTTCGGCGGCCAGGTGTACGCGCTGCCGCAGGACGCCGGGCCGATGGTGCTCACCTACCGCGCCGACCTGCTCGCCGAGACCGGCCAGGCCGTCCCGACGACGTGGCAGGAGTTCGGCGACGTCGCCCGTGCCGTGCACGAGCAGCGCCCCGACACGGTGCTCGCGGCCGTCCCCGCCGGCGAGCTCGGCTTCTGGGCCGGGGTCTCGGCGCAGGCCGGCGCCGACTGGTGGTCGGTCGACGAGGACGGCTGGACCGTCGGCATCGCCGACGAGCGCATGCTCGAGGTCGCCGACTTCTTCGAGCAGCTCGCCGCCGACGGCTCGATCGACACCGACCCCGTGCTCTCGCCCGAGTACAACAAGCGCGTCAACGACGGCACGATCGGCGGCTGGGCGGCAGGCATCTGGGCGCCGAGCGTGCTCGGCGGCGTCGCCCCCGACACCTCCGGCTCGTGGGAGATCACGCCGCTGCCCGAGTGGACGCCCGGCGACGCCGCGGTGCCGTTCCAGGGCGGCTCGGCGCTGATCGTGACGAAGAACAGCGAGCACCCCGAGGAGGCGGCGGCGTTCGCCAAGTGGATGAACGCGAGCACCGAGGGCAACCAGTCGCTGCTCGACGTGCGCGGCGTCTACCCCGCGTCGATCGAGGGCCAGGAGCTCGCGATCGGCAACGCCCCGCCCTCGCTGATGCCGCAGCAGACCGACTTCTACGACGTCGCCGCCGAGGTCTCGGAGGACGTCCTCCCCACCACGTGGGGCCCCAACGTCGCGCTCGCGACGACCACGCTCACCGACGAGCTCAACGCGGCGATCGCGGCCGGCACCCCGTGGCGCGACGCCTTCGTCGCGACCCAGGCCGTCGTCGTGGCCGACATGGAGGAAGTGGGATACCAGGTGACCACGAATGGCTGACACCGCGCTGCGCCCCGAGATGACGCACCCCGTCACCGCGAGCCCGGCCCCGCGCCCGGCGCGCGGCCGACGCCGGAGCCCGCTGGCTCCCTACCTGTTCGTCGCGCCGGCCGTCGTGCTGTTCGTGGTGTTCATGCTGATCCCGCTCGGCTACACGATCTGGTCGAGCCTCCGGGCCTACCGGATCGAGGAGGGGGCGTCGGTGCTCGGCGTCCGGGTCGACCGCTTCGTGGGCCTCGACAACTACGTCGCCGTGCTGCAGGACGCCGAGCTGCTCGCCAGCTTCGGCCGGCTCGGGATCTACGGCGTCATCGCGGTGCCGCTGACGCTCGGGCTCGCGCTGCTCTTCGCGCTGCTGCTCGACGTTCCCGCCGTCCGTGCGAAGCGGTTCGCGCGCACGGCGATCTTCATCCCCTACGCCGTGCCCGGCATCACCGCGGCGCTGCTCTGGGGCTTCATGTACCTGCCGAGCACGAGCCCGTTCTCGTACGTGACGAACGCGCTCGGCTGGGGGCCGATCCCGTTCCTCGAGGCCGGCGGCCTGTTCGGGTCGCTCGCCAACATCGCCATCTGGGGCGGCGTCGGCTTCAACATGATCATCATCTACACGTCGCTCCGCGGCATCCCGGCCGAGATCTACGAGTCGGCCCGCCTCGACGGCGCGAGCGAGCTCCAGGTCGCCCTGCGCATCAAGGTCCCGCTCGTCGTGCCCGCGCTCGTCCTCACCGGCGTCTTCGCGCTGATCGGCACGCTGCAGCTGTACGGCGAGCCGAACACCCTCCGTCCCCTGACCACCGAGATCACCCAGAGCTGGGCCCCGCTGATGACCATCTACCGCGACGCGTTCCTGACCGACGACCTCCCGTCGGCCGCCGCCTCCTCGACCATCCTCGCGCTCGGGACGGTCGCCCTCTCGGCGATCGTGCTCGCCGTCGCGAACCGCCGCCGGAAGGAGGGCGTCTCGTGACCGCCCTCGACACGCGCCCCGGCTCGGGCTCCCGACCAGGAGGCGCGGAGGGCGACCGCAGGACGGCCCGCTCCGGCGGCACCGCCCGCCCCGGCGCCGCCCGCGCCTCTCGCAGCGGCAAGCTGCTGCCCACGATCGTGCTGCTGATCGGCGCCTTCTACTGCCTCGTGCCGGTCGGCTGGGTGTTCATCGCCTCGTCGAAGTCGCCGGGCGAGCTGTTCACCTCGTTCTCGTTCGCCCCGGGCACCGGCCTGCTCGGCAACCTCGGCGACCTGTTCGCCTACGAGGGCGGCCAGTACGGCCTGTGGGCCGCGAACTCGCTGCTCTACGCGGGGGTCGGCGGCGTGCTGTCGACGCTCGTCTCGACGATGGCGGGCTACGCCCTGGCGAAGTTCGCGTTCCGCGGGCGGAACCTGATCTTCTTCATGATCCTCGCGGGCGTGCTGATCCCGGGCATCACCCTCGCGATCCCGCAGTACATCCTGCTCAGCGAGATCGGGCTGGCGGGCGGGCCGATCTCGGTGCTGCTGCCGATCATCATCAGCCCGTTCGGCATCTACCTGTCTCGGGTGTTCGCGCAGTCGGCGGTGCCGCAGGAGATCCTCGAGGCGTCGCGGATCGACGGCGCGGGCGAGTGGCGCATCTTCCGGCACATCGTGCTGCCGATCATGGTGCCCGGCATGGTGACCGTGTTCCTGCTGCAGTTCGTCGGCATCTGGAACAACTTCCTGCTGCCGTTCGTGATGCTCAGCGACCAGGCCGACTACCCGCTCACCGTCGGCCTCTACACGCTGCTGTCGAAGGGGTCCGGCGCCCCGGCGCTGTACTCGCTCGCCATCACCGGGGCGGCCGTGTCGATCATCCCGCTCACGCTGCTCGTGCTGTTCCTGCAGCGCTTCTGGCGGCTCGACCTGATCTCGGGAGGGCTGAAGGGCTGATGACCGAGCCCATCCGCACCTCCGAGGCCCATGAACGCTCGGCCGTCGTCTCGCCGGCCACCTCCTCCTCGCACCCCGCGCACCCGGAAGGCAGCACCGCATGAAGTTCACCGACGGCTACTGGGAGATCCTGCCCGGCGTCACCGCCCTGTACGCCCAGGAGGCGCACGACGTCTGGGAGCAGGACGGCGGCCTCGTCGCCTACGCCCCGACCAAGCGCATCGCGGGTCGCGGGGACACCCTCAACCGGCCGATGCTCACCGTGTCGCTGTCGTCGCCGGCCGAGGGCGTCATCCGCGTCCGCATCGACCACCACCAGGGCGCGCGCGGCCGCGGCGGGTTCGACCTGCCCGGCGACGACGGCTCGCGGGTCGGCGAGGTCAGCGTCGTCGACGGCGTCGGCACGCTCACCTCGGGGGCGCTCACCGCGACCGTGGGCGAGGGCGCCCCCTGGTCGCTCGAGTTCAGCTCGGGCGGCGAACGGCTGACGGGGTCGGGGCACCGCTCCGTCGGGTACGTGACCGACGCCTCCGGCCGGTCGTTCGTGCACGAGCAGCTCGACCTCGGCGTCGGCGAGCACGTCTACGGGCTGGGGGAGCGCTTCGGGCCCCTCGTCAAGAACGGCCAGACCGTCGACATCTGGAACGCCGACGGCGGCACCTCGAGCGAGCAGGCCTACAAGAACGTGCCCTTCTACCTGACGAACAAGGGCTACGGCGTGCTCGTCGACGACCCCGGCGCCGTCTCGTTCGAGGTCGGCACCGAGTCGGTCGAGCGGGTGCAGTTCTCGGTCGAGGGCGAGTCGCTCGAGTACCTCGTGATCGCCGGGCCGACGGGCAAGGACGTGCTCGAGCGCTACACCGCGCTCGCCGGCCGGCCTGCCCTCGTGCCGGCCTGGAGCTACGGCCTCTGGCTGACGACGAGCTTCACGACCGACTACGACGAGGCGACGGTCACGTCGTTCATCGACGGGTTCGCCGAGCGCGACCTGCCGCTGTCGGCGTTCCACTTCGACTGCTTCTGGATGCGGGAGTTCAGCTGGACCGACTTCGTCTGGGACCCGCGCGCGTTCCCCGACCCCGACGCGATGCTCGCCCGGCTGCACGACAAGGGCCTGCACGTCTGCGTCTGGATCAACCCCTACATCGCACAGCGCTCGCCGCTCTTCGCCGAGGGGGCCGCGGCCGGCTACCTCGTGAAGAAGGCGAACGGCGACCTCTGGCAGTGGGACATGTGGCAGGCCGGCATGGCGCTGGTCGACTTCACGAACCCGGAGGCGGTGGCCTGGTACCAGGGCTACCTGCGGCAGCTCACGGCGCAGGGCGTCGACTCGTTCAAGACCGACTTCGGCGAGCGGATCCCGACCGACGTCGTCTGGCACGACGGCAGCCACCCCGAGGCGATGCACAACCTCTACGCGCAGCTCTACAACCGCGCGGTGCACGAGGTGCTCGTCGACGAGCGCGGCGAGCGCGACGCCGTCGTCTTCGCCCGCTCGGCGACCGTGGGCGGCCAGACGATGCCCGTGCACTGGGGCGGCGACAACTCGTCGAGCCACGTGTCGATGGCCGAGACGCTGCGCGGCGGGCTGTCGCTGTCGATGGGCGGCTTCGGCTTCTGGGCGCACGACATGGGCGGCTTCGAGGGGCTGCCCGACGCGGGCGTCTTCAAGCGGTGGGTCGCCTTCGGCCTGCTGTCGTCGCACTCGCGGCTTCACGGGTCGAGCTCGTACCGGGTGCCGTGGCTGTTCGACGACGAGGCCGTCGACGTCACGCGGTCGTTCACCAAGCTCAAGCTGTCGCTGATGCCGTACCTGTTCCAGGCAGGCGTCGAGGCGCACGAGCGGGGAGTGCCGGTGATGCGGCCGATGGTGCTCGAGTTCGACCGCGACCGCGCCGTCGTGCACGTCGACACGCAGTACATGCTGGGCCCCGACCTGCTCGTCGCGCCGGTGTTCTCGGCCGACGGCACCGTCGAGGTGTACCTGCCTCACGGCCGCTGGACGAACTGGTTCACCGGCGAGGTCGTCGACGGCGGCTCGTGGCGCACCGAGCGGCACGGCTTCGACACCCTGCCGCTGTACGTGCGCGAGGGTGCGGTCGTCCCGGTCGGCGCCCGCGACGACCGGCCCGACTACGACTATGTCGACGGGCTGACGCTGCACGTGTTCCCCGGTCCCGACGGGGTGCGAGAGGTGACCGTCACGGACCAGGCGACGGGCGAGCCGACCGTCTTCCGCGTCGAGAGGCGAGGAGGCGCGGCGGAGGTGACCGGGCCCGAGGGCGCGACCCTGCCTGCCTTGGTGGTGCGCGCCTCCTAGGCCGCGGTCCCCTCTGCCTGCCGGGCTGGCCCTCGACCGGGGGCCAGCCCGGGTACGGGGCGACGCCACCGGTCGGGGTACGGCCGGTCGGGTGCCAGCCGGGAGAACCAGCGCGATCATCGTGCTCGTTCCGACATGGGCGTATATCTCAGGCCGCCGGTCGTCGTGCCTCCGGTGACCATGCCTCCGGTGACCACGCCTCCGGTCACCACACCGCCCGTGACGCCCGCCGTCCCGGTCACGCCCGTGGCGGACCGCAGCCGCGGCCAGCTCGCCGCGGGACGCCTCGCGAACACCGGCGCCGAGAGCACCGTGCCCGCCCTGCTCGCCGGGCTCGCGCTGTTGTCTGGTGTCGCGCTCGTCGTGACGGCTGCGACGCGCCGCCGCCGCGGCGCGCACGTCGCTCGCTGACGCGAGCCTGCCCGGTCGGCGGGCCGCGCCGCGGCCACTGGGGGAGCCGCAGGTGCGCGGCGGGCGCCTCCCTCGCTGGGCCCCTGGTCGTCCCGTCTCGTTCCGAGCATCCCGTCGCGCCACGACGAGACGGGATGCTCGGAACGAGGAAGGACCCTGGTGCGGCGCCGCCGGGCGCGGCCGATCAGCCCCGTGCTCGGGGGTGGTGACGCGGGGTCGACGGTGCGAGATGATGTCGTCGCGACATCCGTGCCTGCACCTCCGTGCCCGCGGCTTCGTGACGAACCGGCTCGCCGAGACGTCCCGAAGGAGGCGGGTCCGCCTCACCAGCGGGCGGCGCAGGCCGGGAACGGACCAGGAGAACCACTCATGACCAGCACCGAGACCCACAGCGACGCCCACGCCGTCGAGGACGGCCTCGCCGTCGTGGCGACGGCTGCCGCCGTCGCGTCCGCCGACCCCGGCACTGCCGTCGACAGGGACGCCGTGGCCTCCGCCGGGCCCGACTCCGGGCCGCGCTTCGAGCGTGTCCAGTTCGCGAGCGACGACCTCGAGGAGGCGCGCAGCAGCCTCGAGAGCGTCTACGACGGCCGCCAGTTCCGGGCACGCGCCACGGGGGAGCCGTTCGCGTTCCGCTTCGCCTCCGCCGGCGACTCGCGCCTGAGCCTGCAGACCGGCACCTTCACGGCGCACCTGCAGGGCGTCATCCCGTGGTCGCGCGACTACGCGATGTCGTGGTTCCGCTCCGGCTCCGTGACCGTCGACTACCCGGTCGGGCAGCTGACGAGCGAGGGCTCGAGACCGTTCCTCACGCCGACCGAGACGTCGTTCGCGTTCTCGATGACGCCGCACCGGCACGGCATCGTGCACGTCGACGCGGCGTTCCTCGAGGCGGTCGCCAGCGAGCGCCACGCGGGGCCGCCGCAGCGGATCGTCTTCGACTACGCCGCCGTGCCGACCCACGAGGCGCTCGCCGCGTGGCGGACGACGCTCGGCGAGGTGACGCCGCTGATCGTCGGCGAGGAGACGCCCGCGCTGGCCCGCCACGCCGCCCAGCAGGCGCTCGTCCGCGGCATGCTCGACCTGTTCCCCTGGCGGGCGATCGACGTGCCCGACGCCCTGCGGACCGAGCGCACCCGCCGCCTCCGCCAGGCCGCGGAGTACGTGCACGCCTACGCCGACCAGGCCATCACCTCCGCCGACATCGCGGCCGCGGCGGGCATGCACACCCGGACCCTGCAGCTGCTGATGAGCGAGCACCTCGGCTCGAGCCCCACCAACTACGTGCGGCACGTGCGCCTCGATCGGGCCCGGCAAGACCTGCTCTCGTCCGAGCCGGGCTCGGTGCTCGTGTCCGACGTCGCCCGCAAGTGGGGCTTCGGCAACCTCGGCCGCTTCTCGGCGTCGTACTCCGCACGGTTCGGCGAGTACCCGCGCGACACGCTCGCGCGCTGAGCGAGCGAGCTGGGCGAGCTGGGCGCGACGGCGGGGCGTCCTGCGGTGCCCGGCCCGCGCCTCCTCGGGGCGGTGGTTCACAGCGAGCTCGGGGTGCTCTCGCGGGGGCCGGGCGTACGGTCCGCGACATGAGCACCGACGACAAGTCCGACGAGACCATGACCAGCCCGATGATGGACGGAGCCGAGGAGGCGACGGCCGAGGAGAAGACGGACGGCCTGTCCGAGCAGGCCGACGCCGACCACCGCGACGGTGGCGGGACCGGCAGCCGCGAGGGCGACGTGCGCGAGCGCGCCGCCCAGCACGACGCGCAGTCGGACGTCTAGCGCGGGCTGAGCAGCCCCGCCGCGCACCCGCTCGGACCGCACCGCACCGCGTTTCGTGCACCGCACCGGTTCTAGACCTGGTGCAGTGCACGAAATGCGGTGCGGTGTCTCTGCGGGTGGCGCCGGGCGCGGGGCAGGCGCGTCAGGCGCCGGCGGGCACGGGAGCGCGGAACCAGTCGAGCAGGGCGCGCACCGCAGGGTCGAGGTCGGGTCGGCGGCGCGAGTCGTCGAGGGCTGCGCCGGTCACGTCCGCGTAGCCGGGGATCGCCTCGGCGAGCTCGTCGGTCGTGGGTCGGTAGCCCATCGACCACTCGGCGAAACGGGGCTGATCGATCGACTCGCGCAGCAGCTCGACCACATCGGTGTGCCGCGGGTCGGCGGCGATGAGCTCGTAACGGGCCTGCACGACCTCGTCGGGACCTTCGAGCACCTGGACGAAGCGCCCCTGCTTGTGCATCAGGAACCCCGACAGCCCTAGCCGGCGGTTGTTCGCGCGGCTGTTCATGAGCAAGGTGGCGAGGTCGCCGTCGGTCGGACGGACGCGCGAGGCACTGGTGTAGACGATCGAGAGCATGAGGGCCTTTCGGGGGGTCCTTCGAGCTTGCCCGCTGTGAACCGCGCCGTCACGCCCCAGAGAGGGGGCTGCGCGGGTCGTTCCTGCCCGCGGTCGCTGCGCGCCCGCTGAACCCGCGCACACCCGTTGGCGCGCGCGAGGGTCCACGCGGGTTCAGCGGGTGTCGACCGCGCGCCGTGACCGGCGACGGCCGCGCAGCAGGATGGCGAGGTACGCGAGGGCGCTGGCGAGGCAGAGAGCGATGCCGGTCCAGACGACGGGCAGCGCAAGCCCGTCGAAGACGGCGCCCAACAGGAACGACAGGCCGATCGCGAAGGAAGTGAGCAGCAGCGAGAGGACCGGCTCGAGCCACGCCGGGCCGAGCAGTGCGGCTCGTGAGGTGTCGTGTCCCTCGTCGGCACGGCTCCGGGCGTCGTCCAGCCGGTCGCGGATCGTGAGGCCGATGACGGGGCCCCAGAAGCAGACGACCGCGGGCTGGCCCACCTGCGACACGGCGATCACGACGATCGAGGCCACTGCCCCAGCGACGTACCACCGCGGGAACACGCGGCTGATCGGGACGGCGCGTCCGGGGCCGTCGGTCACGCCGAGCTCGCAGTCGTGGGCATGCCGCCACGTTAGCCGCGCCGTTGCTGCTGCGCGCCGCCACCTCGAGCCGGCCGCCTTCCGAACCCGCGCACCCGTCGAGCCGCGCGCACCCCTCGAAACCGCGCGTACCCTGCGGCGCGCACGCGGTGTGCGCGGGATCGGCGGGTGTCGACGCAGGAGGACGCGGCACCAGGCGCTGGCGGCTGGCGGCCGGCCGCCGAGCTCGCGCCGCGGGTGCCGCCCGCCGGCCACGCGCCGTCAGCGCGCGAGCGTGTCGCGGGGGTACTCGCCGACGTGGTCGGCGTAGCTGGCCGAGAAGCGGCCGAGGTTGCCGAAGCCCCAGCGGCGCGCGACGGATGCGACGGTCGTCTCGTGCGGCGAGGCGGCGAGCAGGTCGGCCCGGACGCGGTCGAGTCGGACCTGGCGCAGGTACGCCGAGGGCGACGTGCCGAGGTGCTCGCTCATCGCGAGCTGCAGGCTGCGGGTGTGCAGGCCGACGGCAGCCGCGACGTCGGAGGGGCTGATCGCCTCGGCCGCGTGCGCGTGCAGGTACTCGAGGGCGTGCCGCACGCGGACGGTGCCGGGCGTGCGGAGCGAGCGGGGGACGTCGACGACCTGCCAGCGCCAGGTGCGGAGCACGGCCCGCGCTGTGCTCAGCTGCGCCTCGAGCCGGAGCAGGGGAGGGACGACCTCGCCGACGACGGCCTCGGTGGCCCCCGCCATCGCCGTCCGCCAGTCGGCGATCGCCTCGGCGCCGGGCGTGTTCGTCGTGTCGAAGGCGATGCGCTGGGCCGGCCCGCCGTGCAGCTCGGTCGCGGTCTGCTCGAGGAACTCGGTGCCGAGCCGCACCAGGTGGCTCTGCCGCGGACGGAACTCGAACTCGAACGAGTCCTCGGCGGGGATGAGGAACGGGGTCGACCCCTCAGTGCGGTACGCCTCCGACCCGCGGCGGACCGTCGCCGACCCGCTGCGGAACCACATGACGAAGTGGGTGTCGGGGAAGGGGATCTCGCCCTCCATGTGCCCGCTGAAGTGCGACGTCTGCAGGCTGACGCGCTCGTCGCCCGCCGTGACGTAGCGGTACGAGAACGGTGCGCTGGAGGGGCGTGCGTCGAACCGGCGCCCGCCGTGGTGGTCGGCGCGGCTGCGCAGCACCTCGTGCAGGTCGGTGCCCTGCTCGACGGCACGGCTGTACGCCGGCACGTCGAGGCGCGCGGATTCGTCCGACATCGGGGATCGTCTCGTCTCTGCAGGGGTCTGGGCAGGAAGAGCTGAATCGTGCCACAGGCCGCCGACATCCGACCCGTGGACGGTCAGGCGCGCGAGCGCGCCTCCGCGTCGACGAGGGCGAGAGAGACGTCCCACAGGCGGTCGGCCTCGGCCGGGTCGAGCGCCCAGGCGCGGACGCCGTGCAGCCCGTCGACGATCTCGTCGACCACCTCGGCCTCGTGGCAGTCCTCGAAGTAGCGACCCCGCACCTCCGTCAGCTCGGGCGCGGTGGCGAGCAGCACGGAGGTGGCCGCGCCCTGCTCGGGAGTCTTGACCGCGTCGGCCGCCGCGACCTTGGTGGCGGCGAGCACGTCCGGGGCCCAGTGCTTCTGCAGGCCCGTCCAGATGCCGCCGGGCATGCACGAGTTCGCGACGATGCCGTCGCCGGCCCAGCGGGTGCTCGCGCCGACCGCGAAGAGGGCGTTGGCCGTCTTGGACTGGGCGTAGGCGAGCCCGGGCTCGTAGCGCCGACGCCGGAAGAACAGGTCGTCGAACACGACGGGCGACCCGCCGTTGCCGCTCGACGAGACGGAGACGATCCGAGCGCCGCCGGCCGCGGCGAGGACGTCGTGCAGGCCGAGGGCCAGTGCGAAGTGGCCGAGGTGGTTCGTCGCGAACTGGAGCTCCCACCCCGCGGCCGTGTAGGTCTCAGGCGAGTCCATGACGCCGGCGTTGGCGATCAGGACGTCGAGCGGCCCGGTCCACTCTGCGGCGACGCGCTCGACGGAGGCGGGCCGGTCGAGGTGCAGCTCGACCACGTCGGGTGCGGACCCGCCGGTCGAGCGGGCGATGTCGTCGGCCACCGCACGCCCCGCGGCGACGTCGCGCACGGCCAGCGTCACCCGGGCGCCGGCCCCGGCCAGGGCGCGGGCCGTCTCGACCCCGATCCCCGAGGAGGCGCCCGTCACGAGGGCCGTCCGCCCGCCCAGGTCGACGCCCTCGAGCGTCTCGGCCGCCGTCGTCGTCGCCCCGAAGGTGCTGATGTCGCGTGTCGTCACGTGGTCCCTCTCGCTCGATGCCGCGACCCTACGCCGGGCCGCCGACACCGAGTCCCGTGGCGACTTGCCGCCTCCCCGACCTGCCACCCGGCCGCGTCGGCAGCCGGCCCGGACCGGACCCGACCCGACCCGAAAGCGACAAGACGACGCGGAACACAGGGTCGTCTTGTCGGCGCCGCGTCGCTTCGTCGGTGCGTGCCCGCCTGGGGCATGCTGAACGAGCGCGGGGAGTCGCTCTCCGCGCACCGACGGAGGGACTCCCCGTGCACATCGACCTCACCGGCAAGACCGCCCTCGTGACGGGCTCGACCCAGGGCATCGGCCGCGCGATCGCGCTCGGCCTGGCCCGGGCAGGCGCGACGGTCGCCGTGAACGGGCGCACCGCCTCCCGCGTGGACGAAGCGATCGCCGGCCTCCTCGAGGACGCCCCCGGCGCCTCCTTCGTCGCGGCCCCCGGCGACGTCTCGACCGACGAGGGGGCGCAGCAGGTGCTCAGCGCCGTGCCGCAGGTCGACGTGCTGACGAACAACCTCGGCATCTTCGCCTCCGCCGACCCGCTCTCGATCGACGACGACGAGTGGCGCCGCTACTTCGAGGTCAACGTGCTGTCGGCGGTGCGGCTGATCCGCTCGTACCTGCCGGGCATGACCGAGCGCGGCTGGGGGCGGGTGCAGAACATCGCGAGCGACTCGGCCGTCGTCATCCCGGCGGAGATGATCCACTACGGCATGTCGAAGACGTCCCTCCTCGCGGTGTCGCGCGGCTTCGCGAAGGCCGCCGCGGGCACCGGCGTCACGGTCAACTCGGTCATCGCGGGCCCGACCCACACCGCCGGCGTCGAGGACTTCGTCTACGAGCTCGTCTCGCGCGACCTGCCCTGGGACGAGGCGCAGCACGAGTTCATGGTGCAGCACCGGCCGCAGTCGCTCATCCAGCGCCTGATCGAGCCCGACGAGATCGCGTCGATGGTGGTGTACCTGTCGTCGACCTTCGCGTCGGCGACGACGGGGGCCGCGGTGCGGGTCGACGGCGGGTACGTGGACTCGATCCTGCCCTGACCCCAGCTCGGCGGCGCGAACCGACGCGAAATCGACAAAGCAACGCGGGGCCCCGCGTAGTTCTGTCGCTTTCGCGTCGGTTCAGTCGCCAGAGCTGATCAGGCCGACTCAGGCGCCGGCTCAGGCGGCGGCGGCAGCGGCGCGGCGTGCCCGGCGGTCGGCCTCGAGGCCGTCGAGGAGGCGGGTGTCGAGCGAGTGGGCGAGCGCGACCTCGGCGACCACCGCCTCCTTGTCGGCGTCGGTCCACGGGGCGGCGTCGAGCTGCTCGCGGTAGGTGGCCCGGAAGAGCGCCGGGTCGGCGACCTCGGCGAAGACGTAGAAGCCGACGCCGTTGACGTCGAAGCCGTAGTGCTTCTGCAGCAGCGTGCTGATGAAGCGCCCGCACGACAGGTCGCCGAGGTAGCGCGTGTAGTGGTGCGCGACGAGGGCCCCCGCCGAGGTCGCGGCGACCGTCTCGAGCCTCTCGACGTACTCACGCGTCGCGGGCAGGGCGACGACGCGGTCGCGCCAGGCGTCGCCGAGCAGGAACTCGAGGTCGGACTCGAGGGCAGGCAGCCGGCTCATGCCGGTCGTCACGAACGGCGAGGCCACGGGGTGCCCGGCCATGGACCCGGAGGCGCCCTCGAGCGCCCGGTACACGAACCAGTACTGCGCCACGAGCTGGGCGTAGTCGTCGACGTCGCAGGTGCCGCGAAGCAGGTCGGTCATGAAGTCGGCGCCGCCGCTGGTGCCGTGGCGACTGGTCGTCCGGGCCCGCAGCAGCTCCGAGAAGGGGACGACGTCGTGGGCCACGGGTGACTCCGATGCTCGGATCGGGCGGTCGGACGACGACCCGTCCCTGAACCGTACTTAGGTCACCCTTACCGCGCAACCCCCGTGCCTCCGAGGTCGCCGAGAGCACCGGGTGAGGAGGCCGTGCCGCGAGGGCCGGGGGCATGCTGGGCCGATGGACGACGACGAGAAGAAGAGCATCCGCGACGACTTCCACGACGCGGTGAACATGACCCCGCACGAGCTCGAGCAGTGGCTCGAGACCGACGAAGCGAAGGAGGTGGGGCAGAAGTCGTCCGACAGGGCCGAGTCGGTGGGGCACCACAGCGGACGCAGGATCGTGACGATCCTCCGCACGAAGGCGGCCGACCTGGGCGACGACGACTACGCGCACATGAAGAAGGTCACGGGCTACGTGCACCGGCACTCCGCACAGGGTCCGGAGGGCGACGCGCACGACTCGAAGTGGCGCTTCTCGCTGATGAACTGGGGCAACGACCCGGAGAAGACGACGAAGTCGAAGAAGTAGCGGCGACAGCCGCAGGACGCCGCCATGCACGGCGACGGCCCCGCCCCTCCGGTGAGGAGGAACGGGGCCGTCGCCGTGCGGGGCCGAGGCCCGGGCGTGCGGACTACGCCTGCACGTCGCCGCGCCAGGACCCGTCGGCCTGGCCCTTCGACTCGATGTACTGCTTGAAGTTGGCGAGGTCCTTCTTGATGGCCCGGCCGTCGGAGCCGATGGCCGCGCCGAGCTTCTCGAGGACGCCCTCGGTGGACCAGTCGATCTGCACGGTGACGCGCGTCTCGGTGTCGCTCAGCTTGTGGAAGGTCACGACGCCGGCGTGGTCGACCTCGCCGCCGGTGCTGGTCCAGGCGACGCGCTCGTCGGGGTGCTGCTCGGTGATCTCCGCCTCGAAGGTCTTCTCGACCGGTCCGACCTTGACCTTCCACACCGTGAGGGTGGGGGTGGTCTGCGTGATCGACTCGACCTCGTCGAGGAACTTCGGGAACTCCTCGAACTGGGTCCACTGGTCGTACGCGGTGCGGACGGGGACCTCGACGTCGATCGTCTCGATGGCCTGTGCCATGGTGTTCTCCTCTTGTCGTGATGTCGTGGGGCGGGCGAGCCCCGGTGGGTCCGACCCCGGAAGGGCCGGCCCTGGTGGGCGGCCTCGTGCGAGGCCGTGCCCGCCGACGTGAACGGTAGGAGGCGCGGGCCGGCCGGGTCCACGTGCAGAGGCGATGGTCAGGTGCCGGGTGACGCGGCGTCCCCCGGCACCCGCTGCGGGCCGGGAGCGTACTCGCCTAGCGCGGCGTGACCGCCATGCTGCGGAACGACGCGGGGATCGCGAGTGTGCGGACACCCACGTTGCCCGCGGTCGTGTCGCAGCCCGTGTCGGTGTGCGACACGGTGGTCTGAGGACCGCCGGACGACGCCTGGGCCGTCGCCGTGATCGTGCAGCCGACCATCTCGACGGTGAGGTGCTGCCACTGGCCCTGCGGCACCGTGGCGGCGAGGGGTGTGCGGGCGAACTCCCGCCAGGTGCCTCCGAGGTGCTTGCCCACGATGAGCGAGGTGCTCGAGATGCCGCCGTAGTAGCCGTCGAGCTGGTCGGTGCCCGTGCCCGGGTTCCGTACGCGGACGTTGAAGCCCGCGTCCAGGAAGGTGGCCGACGGGGCGTCGAACCGCACCTCGCCGGTCAGCGAGAGGTCCCCCCAGGTCTGAGAGGTCTCGACCGCCTTGTCGCCCTTGCCGGACTGCCTGTTCGAGTAGGTCTCCGTGGTCGCGTCAGCGGTCCAGCTGCCTCCGTAGGTCGTGAAGGAGGGTGCGGCACCGGTCTTCCACGGGGTGTTCCACGTGGCGGGGGGAGGGGAGACGGCGAGCGATCCCTCCGTCACCGTCACGAAGCGCCAGGCCCCCGTCGCCTCGAACGTGCGGAGCCCCACCATGCCCTTCTGGTGCACCGTGCCGCAGCCCGAGTCGAAGTGGCGGAACGCGGTGACGGCGCCGGGGCCGGTCGCCCCGACGGTGCTCTGCGAGACCGTGACGTTGCACCCGCGCACCTGCACGACGAGGTGGTACCAGGTGTTGTACGCGATGCCGCCCGGCACGTCGACCGTGCGGAGGAACTCGTACGACCCCTTCGTCATGCGTCCGAGCTCGAGCTTGCCGGTCGAGCTGACGTAGGCCCAGTACCCGTTGTGCTCGTCGAGGCCGGGCGACGGCGAGCTCACCCGTGCCAACAGGCCGACTTGCTTGCCGCTGTCGAGCTTGACGTCGGCCTGCACCGTGTAGTTCGTCCAGTCGGGGCTGCCGGTGACGGCCTTGGGCGCGGCCCCGGCCTGGTCGTTCCCGCAGGTCTCGTAGTACATGCCGAAGTCGTTCGGCGTCATCGTCTGCCAGCAGCCGCCGTAGGTCGTCCAGTCCGAGGCGCCGCCCGCGAAGCTCGAGCGGTACGGCAGGGCGTTCGTGGTGCGCGCGAACGACGCGGCCGTCGTCGCGGTGTTCCCGGTGTCGCGCACCGAGGCGGTGAAGGCCCCGGACGTGGGGTCGGCGGTCCAGAGCCCGGCCACGAGTGCGGCGAGCAGCAGGACGACGACGAGGAGGCGCCGGCCCGTGACCGGACCTCGCACGACCCGGCCCCTCACGAGGCGGCCGATCGTCGGCCGACGGTCTGCGGGGCGAGCCCGACGAGGAGGCACCAGAGCAGCGGGAGGCAGCAGACGAGTCCGAACACGAGCCAGCCGAGGGGCGGCAGGTGCGGAGCGATCGAGACGAGGACCCCGCTGCCGGCGGGGGCGTCGGGCGAGAGCGGAGGCAGGTCGAGGGTGCCCAGCTCGCCCGACGCGAGCACGACCGCCGAGCCGTGCTCGGTCGCGAGTCGCGACGGCAGCATGCCCGTTGAGGCGACGGTCGCGGTGCCGCCGAGTCCGTCGTCGGAGGCGGTGGTCCAGAGCACCGTCGCGGCCGTGAAGGGGCGGAGGACGGCCGAGACCGCCGCCACCACGACGGTCGACCCGACGACCCGCAGGGCGGAGCGGTGCGTCCGCGAGGGCACGAGCAGGGTGATCGCCCAGAGGGCGACGCCTCCGACCACGAGCCACGGCAGCGCCCGGGCGAGCCAGCCGACGCCGGGCAGCAGCACCGAGGCGCGGCCCACGAGGTCGGCGTCGGTCAGACGCCACGGGTCGTCGGCCTGGCTCGCGTCGCCGCGGGTCGCGATGCCCGTCGTGCCGATGTCGACGACCCGGTGGGTGAACGTCGTGCCGGTGCGACCGGGAGGGGTGAACGTGACGACGTCGCCCGCCCGGAGCTCGTCGACCGTGACGGGCGTCGTCACCACGAGCGTGCCGACGGGCGCGGCCGTGCCCATCGAGGCAGTGCGCACGACGAAGGTGCGGGCGCCGGCCAGGTGCAGCAGGGCCAGCGCGACGAGCAGGCCGAGGGCCAGGGCGACGCCGGCGGCGAGCAGCAGGTCACGTCTGCGGGCCGGTCGCCGGGCCGACGACGGCGTCGCGGCCGTGGTCGGCCCGGACGCGGTCGTCGACCGGGTCAGGCCGTGAAGGTCCACTTGAGAGGCACCGTGGCCGTCAGGCCCTGGTAGTCGTTGCCGGCGGCGCCGTCGAGGGTCACGGAGAAGACCATGTCGGCCTTCTGGCCGGCCGGGACGGCGGTGAGGCTGATGGGGGTGGTGCGCGCCCCGAGGTCGGCCAGGGTGCCCGAGTAGACGGACGTGCCGCCCTGGGTCAGCACGAGCGTGATCTTGCTGCAGATGTCGGTGGCCGTGCCGCTCGTGTCTCCGGTCTTGCCCGGGACGCAGGCGCCGGTGTTCGCGAGGGTGAAGGTGCCTGCGTCCATCGTGCCGACGTTGGAGATCGTGACGGGAACGTTGCGAGCGGTGCCCGGCTTGAGGGTCCCGCCGGCGCCGAACTTGTTGTTCGACGTGCAGGTCGCGGTGTTGCCGTTGCTCGAGACGGACGCCGACTCGGCACCGTTGCTGTAGCAGGTGGCGCCGGGAGTGCCGACCTCCCGCATGAGGAGCGTGCCCGTGGTGGCGGTGTTGTTCGCGTTCGCGATGCTCGCCGTGAACGCGGAGAGCGTCCCCGACATCGTCAGGGCCATCAGCACGGCGGCGACGAGGCCGGTGACGACGGCGAGGGGGGTGGTGCGGAGGCGCGCGTGGGCGCGGTGGGACGAGGAGGCCATGTGATCGGTCTTTCGGTCGGGTCGGTCGGTCACGGTCGCGACCGGCGCGGTCGTGACGAGCCGATTCCCAGCGGCGCCGCACGACGGTGACGACTGATCCCCCACCGGTCGATGCAACGCTATCGATGTCCACAGAAGTGAGGACACCCCAGTTCGTGGGCCCCCACGGCCCGGACCAGCGTCGGGCCTGGACGGGTCAGGCCCGCCAGCCGGCCTCGCGCAGGGCGGCACGGGCGTCCTGGCGGGGCGAGTACGGCACGTCCTCGGTGCCCACGACCCGGTAGTCCGTGTCGCCCGGGCCGACCCAGAGGACGGTGTCGCCGGGGCCCACGCCGCTCACCGCGTGCCGGATGGCGTCCGCCGGGTCGGCGAGCTCGACGACCGCCGCGACCCGCTGCCGGCACCGGCGTCGCTCGTCGGCGGCCGTCCTCGCGCCGGCCAGTAGCGCGTGCCGGATCGACGTGGGGTCCTCGGTGCGGGGGTGGTGGTCGGTCACGACGACGAGGTCCGCAGCATCGGCCGCCGCCCGGCCCATCGGCTCGCGCTTGGACGGGTCCCGGTCGCCGTCGGCGCCGATCACGACGACCAGGCGCCCGTCCGTCACGGTCCGCAGGGCCTGCAGGGTCTTCGCGACGGAGTCGGGGGTGTGCGAGAAGTCCGTGTAGACCCGGGGCCCGTCGACACCGGAGACGTCCAGGGTGCGGCCGGGCACCGTCACCTCGATGCCCCGTTCCACAGCCTCCTGGAGCTCGTCGACGACGTGGCCGGCCTCGACCAGCATGACGAGGGCGAGCGCGGCGTCGGCGGCCATGTGCCGTCCGATCAGCGGCACCGACGACCGGAGCACGCGGCCGTCCCGCCGCTCGAGGCGGAAGCTCGTCGAGGAGGCGCTGGAGGCGGTGACCTGCAGCCTCCAGTCCGCGGGGGCCTCGCCCGCCCCCTCTCCCTGGTCGACCCCGTCGCCGGTCGCGACGGTGGTCACGGGGACGCCGGAACGCGCCGCGATCTCGCGGCCCGCCGGGGAGTCGAGCAGCACGACCCCGCGCTCGGCACGGTGCTGGTCGAAGAGGGCGAGCTTCGCCTCGAGGTAGCTCGCGGACGTGGGGTAGTCGTCGCGGTGGTCGTGGCTGAGGTTGGTGAAGCCGACGACGTCGAAGCGGAGCCCGTCGACCCGGTGCCGGCTGAGCGCCTGGGCGCTCACCTCGAGCGCGGCGGTGTGGACGCCGTCCTCGGCCATGCGCGCGAGGAGGGCGTGCAGCTCCGTCGCCTCGGGCGAGGTCAGGCGGCTCGCGACGGCCGCGTCCAGGCTGCGTCGCTCGGCGGTGGAGCTCAGGCCGGCGGGGACGCCCAGCTGCCGGAGCACCGCGTGGAGCACGTGCACCGTCGTGGTCTTGCCGTTCGTGCCCGTGACCCCGAGGAGGCGCGGCCGCCGCGACTCGGTCCCGCTCACCCTCGCGGACAGCCGGCCGAGGTGCCGTCGGGGGTCGGCCACGACGAGCGAGGGGAGGCCGGCGGCGGAGGCGCGCTCGACCCCCGCGTCGTCGGTCAGCACGGCGACGGCGCCGGCCAGGGCAGCCGCCGCGGCGAAGTCCGCCCCGTGGCCCCGGCGACCGGGGAGAGCCGCGAAGAGCCCGTCGGGCAGCAGCTCGGCGTCGTTCACCGCCACGTTCGTGACGAGGACGTCGAGTGCCGCCTGCTCGTCGGACCAGCCGGTGCCGGAGGCGGGCACGAGCACGAGCCCGTCGCCCCGCAAGGCGGACAGGCGCACCCCGACGGGCCGCCGCGGGCGGAGGAACGAGAACTGGGGCACGGGTCTCCCGGGGCGACGTCGACGGAACGACCATCGTGCGCCGTACACCGCACGAGGTCCCGTGGGGATGTACCCCGACGAGTCCGCCGTCTAGAGGAGGCCGAGCGCCGTGAGGACGCCCGCGGCTGCCGTGACGCCCGCGGCGACGGAGGAGCCGACGATCACGAGGAGGGTCACTCGCCGCTCCCGGTCGCCGACGGACCGGGCGGAGGAGGCACGGTGCGGATCGGGGTACGTCACGGGGCTCCCTCCTGTGGGGCCGGGTCAGGCCCGGGCGCGCCCAGCATGGACCTGACGGGCCGCCGGCGCACCCACCCAGTCCGGGGCGCTTCGCTCAGCGGCCAGCGGCCAGCGGCCAGCGGTCAACGGCCCGTTCGGCCCACGGCCCGCTCGCTCCGCGGCCCGCTCGCCCTGCGGCCGCTCGTCAGCGGGGCGCGGGCCCTCCGACGCTGCCGAGGTCGACCCCCGTGCCGCCGACGCCCTTGCCGCTGCCGGTGCTGACGCCCGCGCCCGCGCCCGTCCCGTTGCCGTTGCCGTTCCCGTTCCCGTTCCCGTTCCCGTTCCCGTTCCCGTTCCCCACCCCAGGTCCGCTGTTCCCGTTCCCGCCCGGCGCCGCAGGCTGACTGGGCGCCGGCTCCTCGACCGGGGTGCTCGGCTCGGGCACCGGGGCCTGCGAGGTCGTCTCGTCGGTCGGCTCGGACGTCGAGGGCTCGGGTGCCGGCTCCTCGTCCTCGGTGGAGGGCGAGGGCGTGTCGGCAGGCTCGGTCTCCGCCGGAGTCGTCTCCGCCGGAGCGGGGGTGTCGCTGGTCGCCGGCGCGACGGGCTCGTCGTCGCCGCGGGTGACGGCGAAGCCGATCAGGGCGGCGGCGCCGAGGGCGAGCGCGACGAGGCCGGCGATCACCGCGCCGCGACGGCTGCGTCGTTGAGGCACGGCTGCGGGGCCGTCGGAGCCCGTTCCCGAGCCGACACCAGCGGCGCCACCGGCACCGGACCCCGAGACGCGTCCCGTGCCGCCGTCCACGGCGCCGAACCGCTCGGTGGCGGCGTCCGCGGCGGCCGACCCTGCGAGGGCGCCCGCCGCACCGGCCCCGAGGCCCGCGGCTCCGAGCCCGGCAGCCGCACCGGCCGGCAGGCGTCTCGTCGGGGCGTCCCCGTCCGAACTCGGCATCAGCGCCGTGGCGGCGCCGGTGCGGGCGTCGTCGGCGCGTCCGCCTCCGGCGACCAGCGCCTCCGCCCTGGCGTGCACCTCGAGGGCCGTCGGCCGGGCCTCGGCCTCGCGCGCGGTCATGGCACGCAGCAGCGAGGCCCACTCCGGGCCGAGTGCGTCGGGGACAACGGGGTCACGGTGCAGGCGCCCGGTCAGCGACTCCATCATCGAGCCGGGGAACGCCCGCTCCCCGGTCAGCGCCTCGAGCACCACGAGGCCGAGGGAATAGATGTCGGAGGCCGGCCCGACCCGCGTGCCCAGGGCCTGCTCGGGGCTGAGGTACGCGGCCGTGCCCAGCACGGCGCCGGTCGCGGTCACGCGCGTCGAGTCGACGAGGGAGGCGATGCCGAAGTCGGCGAGCTTGGGCGACCAGCGGCGACCGGGCACGGGGGAGGGGGCGAGCAGCACGTTGCTCGGCTTGACGTCGCGGTGCACGATGCCGGCCGTCTGCACGACGTGCAGCGCGCCCGCGAGGTCGACGAGCAGCTGCGCCGCGTCGGTCGTGTCGAGCGGGCCCTCGGCCAGACGCGACGAGAGGGACGGGCCGTCGACGAGCTCCATGGCGAGCCAGCCCGGGCCGCCCGTCGGCGCGACGTCGGCGTCGTACAGGGTGACGAGCGCGTGGTGGCTCAGCGAAGCGAGCACGGCCACCTCGTTCTGGGCCCGCTGGGCGTCGGCCGGGTCGGAGCCCTGGGCGCTGAGCAGCTTGACGGCGATGGTCCGCCCGAGCAGCCGGTCGTCGGCACGGTGCACCGTCGACATGCCGCCGCGCCCGAGGACGTCGCCGAGGAGATAGCGGCCAGCGAGGAGGCGTGGTGCGTCCCGGTCGTCCACGGTCGCGTCGTCGTCCCGGTCGTCCATGACCCCGAGGCTACCCGGCGGGCACGGGGAACGACGCGACGGTCAGACGGCCGCCGAGGGCCCCTGACCGGTCAGCAGGCTCAACGAGCCGGGACGGGAGCCGTGGTCTGCTGCTGGGCGATGACCGAGCTGAGCTCGTCCAGGAACGCGCTGACCGCCTCCGCCTGTTCCGTCGGCACGCCCATCAGGAACTTCCGAACGTGCGGAGCGCTCGTCACCGTGTCGCAGGCGTCGCGCCCGTTCTCGGTGGTCGTCACGATCTTGCGACGGCCGTCAGCAGGGTCGGGGGTGCAGGTGATCAGCTCGGCGTCCTGGAGACGGTGCAGCAGGTTCGAGACCGCGGGCGTGGAGAAGCCCAGGGTCGCGGCCAGCGTGCTGGGCGTCATCGGCTCGTCGGTCTGCTCGGCCGCGAGCACGAGGGCCAGCGCGTCACGCTCGGTCCGTGGCAGCGCACCCGCGGATCCTCGGCGGTCGAGTCGCTGCTCGGTGATGCGCCAGGCCTCGAGGGCGGCGTGCAGGCGGGCTGCCTGGATCTTCTGCGGCATGGGGGTGGTGTCCTCTGAGTGGTCAGGTCGTCGGGGTGCGGCGGCGGGTGCCGGTGGTCCGGGTCGGGCGCGGACGGTCAGTCGAGGTCGTCGTCGTCGATCGAGGTGTCGAAGTAGGCGACGTGGTCGTCGGGGGCGGAGCCGAGGATGCGGTCGGCGAAGGTCACGAGGCGACCGCCATCTCGCGGTCGTCGCGGGCCGACACGGCCTCGGGGTCGACGAAGAAGCTCGCGTAGCTCACCTCGAGCGGCCGCACGGCGTCGAGGGAACGGGCGCCGGTCTCGACCGACTCGGCCATCGAGGTCACGACGTCGCGGACCCGGCGGCGACGCGGGTAGGTCTCGATGCGGGCCGCGGGGACGGAGCGCTCCCGGACGTAGAAGCTGTCGAGCTCGGTCGCCGTGGGGCGCACGGCACCGCCCACGCGACCGCTGACGGCGGCGACGAGGCCCTCGTGCGTGAGGCGACGGAGGTCGACGCTCATCGGAGCACCTCCGAGTCGAAGAGCTCGGCCAGGTCGAGCGGCTGGGTCTCGGCCAGGAGGTGGTGGCCGGCGTCGGTCACGGCCGCGGGGGTCGAAGCGCTCATGCGCCGGCGCCCATCGCGAAGAGCATGCCCGCGATCAGCGTGCCGCAGGCCGCGAGGGCCGAGGTGGCGACGACGAAGAGCGTCAGCTGACGGTCGGCGTCGCGGATCTCGGAGAAGGGGGAGTGGTGCGTGGTGGTCATGTCCTGCTCGTTCCTGCCAGCCCTGCGCTGACCTCGAGGTGCATGTCGTTCGTGTCGGTCGTACCGCCGTGAATCGGTACACACGAATGGTTACACAGACTCGCTAGTCGTTCTAACTAGATGGCTGAGAGAGTTCGCAGAACGGACATCCCTCGAGGACGAAGCACCCGGAGTGCCCACGCAGGGTGTGCGAACGACGTGCGCGCAGCATGGACGCGGCATGGACGCGGCGTGCGCGCGGCGAGAGGCCTGGACGAGCACCCTCCTCCGGAACGGGGAGACCAGGGGAGGGTGCTCGAGGCGCCCCGGCCGGGTTCAGGCGACCGGGATGTGCGCATCGACGTCGACGGGGCGGAGGTTCGGGTCGACCACCCCGCGTCGGTGCGTTGCGTCGACATTAGGGGCGTCGGGCGCGCCAGGACGAGGGGGTTGCCAATCGCTCGATGCCGAGCTATCTTCAGCTCTCGGCGAGGGGGCGGTCCTCTGCGGGTGGCTCGGCGTGGTGCTCCAAGGGCGTCACGCGCACCGTCGCGATCCGGTAGCCCTCCATGCGGACCACCTCCAGGGTGGCGCCGTCGACGGCGAGGGTGTCGCCGACGACCGCCAGTCGTCCGAGCGCGTCGAAGACCCAGCCCCCGACCGTCTCGTACGGGCCGTCGGGCAGCGCGACGCCGGTCTCCTCCTCGAGCTCCTCGACGATCATGCCGCCCTCGACCTCGCGGCTCTCACCCGCCTCCAGTGCGCCCCCGCCGCGGTCGCCGGTGTCGTACTCGTCGTAGATCTCGCCGACGAGCTCCTCGAGCAGGTCCTCCAGCGTGACGATGCCGTCGGTCCCGCCGTACTCGTCGATGACCACCGCGATCTGGTGGCCGTCGTCGCGCATGGTGCTGAGCGCCGCCAGAACCTTGGTAGTGCCGGGCAGGGCGAGGATCGGCCGGGTGATGTCGGCGACGGTCGTCGCCTGGTCGCCGCCCGCCGCGGGCACCGACGCCATCAGGTCGCGGACGTGCACGAAGCCGAGCACGTCGTCACGGCTGACGCCGACCACGGGGTAGCGCGAGTGCGGCAGGGCCAGCACGGCGCGGTAGCCGTCGCTGACGGACGAGTCGCCGCCGAGGAACGACACGTCCGGCCGCGGCCTCATCACCTCGGCGACGCGGCGGTCGTCGGCGTCGAGCACGTCGGCGAGGATGCTGCGGCTGTCGCGGTCGATCTCGCTCGTGTTCGAGATGATGTCGCGGACCTCGTCGGCCGAGACCTCGTCCTCCTTCTGGTCGGGATCGAGCCCGAGGAGGCGCCCCACGGCGTTGGTGGACACCGACAGCAGCCAGATGACCGGTCGCATCAGCCGGGCGAGGGCGTTGAGCGGCGGCGCGAGCGCCTTCGTGAACGCGACGGACTTCTGCATCGCCAGGCGCTTCGGCACCAGCTCGCCGAACACGAGGGAGAGGTAGGCGACCACGAGCGTCATGCCGATCAGCGCGACGGTCGACGCCGTGCTCTCGGCGAGGCCGAGCGCCATCAGCCCCGGCACGAGGTCGGGCGCGATCGTCGAGGCGCCGTAGGCCGACGAGAAGAAGCCGGCGAGCGTGACTCCGATCTGCACGGCGGAGAGGAACGTGTTCGGGTTGCGGACGAGCTGCCCGATCTTCCTGCCGCGCTCGCCGCTGGCCTCGATCGCCCTGACCTGGCTGTCGCGCAGGGTGACGATCGCCATCTCGGTGCCCGCGAACACCCCGCCGATCAGCACGAAGAGAACGACGAGGCCGATGTTGAGCAGGGTGTCCGTGTCCATGCGCTCGATCCTGGCGGGGCGGACCGGGAGATCGCCCCGAACGTGCGCGAGGTGCACGCTCTGCACGTCGCGGGAGGCGCCTCGTCGGCTGGGTCTGCTGCCCTAGGCGACGCGAGGGCGACGAAGCGACGTGATGTTCCGCGTCGGTTCGTCGTTTCCGCGTAGTGACCGACCTGAGGAGGCGCGGGCGAGGGGGTGCGTCAGGCCCGGTCGTGCAGGGTCACGTGGTAGCCGTCGGGGTCGGCGAACGTGAAGGTGCGCCCGAAGGGGCCGTCGATCGGCTCGGCGACGACGGTCACGCCGGCCTCGACGAGGGCGTCGTGGATCGCCTGCACGTCGGTGGCGTGCAGCCAGAGCGCGACGCCGAGGCCGGGCTGGGCGACCGCATCGAGGTCGGTGCGGGGCAGGAGGCTCCGCAGGGCGAAGGCGATCGGCGTCGTCGTGAAGACGACGGCGTGCGGCGGGCCGGCGGGCGAGCGGACGAGGCCGAGGTGGGTCTCGTAGAACGCCCGGGAGGCGTCGAGGTCGCGGACCTGGAGGGAGACGAAGTCGGGGCCGGTGACGGGCATGGGTGTTCCTGTGCTGATCGGGGTGAGGTGACGGCGTGGCGAGGCGACGCGGCCTTGTGTGTCAGTCTTCTGACACGGATCAACCTATGTCAGACTGCTGACATGAGTCAAGGGATCGACCTCGAGACGTCGCTGGGCTACCTGCTCAAGGAGGCGTCGAGCGCTCTGCGGACGGCGATGGAGGAGGTGCTCCGGCCGCTCGGCATGACGGTCACGCACTACTCGTGCCTCGAGCTGCTCGCGCAGCGGCCGGGGCTGTCGAACTCCGAGCTCGCCCGTGGGGCCTTCGTGACCCGGCAGTCGATGAACGTCCTGCTCCAGGCCCTCGAGCGCGACGGGTCGGTGACCCGGCCCGCGGAGGCGCCGGTCGGCAAGGCGCTGCCCGCCCGCCTGACGCCGGCGGGGCGGCGACGCCTCGCGGCGGCGACCGCGGCGGTGCGCGGCGTCGAGCTGCGGATGCTCTCGGGGATGAGCGAGGCCGACCGGCCCGAGGCGCGCCGCCTGCTGCGCAGCATGGTGGAGTCGCTCCGCGGCGACGTGGCCTGACGCAGGCGTGTCAGGCCACGAGGGTCAGGCCCGGCGTCGGAGGCGCGCAGCCGTTGTGAGGACC
This sequence comes from Frigoribacterium sp. PhB116, assembly GCF_004364285.1. Taxonomy (GTDB): domain Bacteria; phylum Actinomycetota; class Actinomycetes; order Actinomycetales; family Microbacteriaceae; genus Frigoribacterium. Next base: position 38,252 of record NZ_SOBE01000007.1, read on the forward strand.
CCGCCGAGCAGCAGCGCCAGGGCGGCGATCCCGGCGGGCAGCGCGGACTCCGTGCCCGTGTAGGCGAGGGACCCGCCCCGAGTCGCCACCACGGTGTTGACCGGGACGCCGGCCGGCCCGGCGGGCGTCACGACCGGCGCCGCGGCGGCGGCCGAGACGGTGAACGGCGCGACGGCGGCGGCCAGCGAGGTGTCGGACGTCTCTGTGTCGATCACGACCGCGGTGGTGCCGAAGTCGCCGGCGGGAAGCACGAACCGGGCCGAGAAGGTGCCGTCGGCAGCGATGGGCACGAGCGCCGAGGCAGGCCCGTCCGTGGCCGAGTACTGCACCGGCTCGTGGTCGAAGAAGTCCTCGTCGGGTGCGGCCTCGGCCTGCTCCGCCGTCGTGACCAGCGAGGTCAGGTCGGCTGCCGCCTCCTCGGCGGGTGCGTCGACGGGCGCGTCGGACGACGATCCGCCGGAGCCGAACGCGAAGCCGAAGCCCTCGTCGACGTCGTCCGGCGCGCCGACGACGACGACCACGGCCTGGCCGGGCAGCCCGCCGGAGCCGGTGACGGTCACGATGCCGGCGGCGGCGCCGACGGGGGCGACGACGACCGGGGCCGGGATCGGATCCGTGACGGCCACCTCCGTGCTGCTGGTGGTGCCGTGCGCGTCGCTCACGGTCACCGTCAGGGTGCCGAGGGGGAGGTCGGTAGGCACCTCGACATCGAAGTACACGGAGCCGCTGGCGTCGAAGACGAACGGCAGCTGGTCAGGGTAGAGGGAGAAGACGTCGTCGGGCGAGACGGCGTCGCCGTCGACCCTGGCGGAGACGGCGTCGCCGGCCGTGAAGCCCTCCACGAAGACGGAGAAGGTCGATCCGGGGTGCGCGGCGCCCGGGTAGACCCCGACGCTCGGCTCGACTTCGGGAGCGACGACCACGACGGTGCCGGCACCCTGCGCGGTGGGGACCGAGGCGTCGGTGGCGGTGGCGGCGGCCGGCTCGGCGGCGGCGGTCGGGGCCGGTGCCGGGTCGGTGGTCGGCGCGGGCCGCCGGCCGACCGCAGTGTTGCCCGGGGTCGTGGTCGGCGCGGGCGTCGAGGAGGCGGCGTCGGCCGGGTCCGCGGGTGCGGGCGCGTCCGACGGGGCGGCGGCGGGCGCGGCGGCAGAGGCAGCGTCCGGGGCGGCCGTGGTCGACGTCGCGGCGGTCGGCGCGTCGTCGGCGAAGGCGGCGGTGGGCACGAGGACGAGCGCGGCGGTGAGGGCGGCGGCGCCCGCGGACGTGCGGAGGCGGTGGGACGTGGTCATGTGGTCTTCCCCAGGGAGCAGGACGCCTCGGGCGGGCGCCGTCACGCCGACCGTAGGGTGCACCCACCCGTCGGCACGGGCCCCCGAACGAGTCGGACGGGTTGCCGTGACCAGATCGTTGCCCGAACGTCCCCCGTCCCGAGTCTCACGGGGGACGTGACGTGCCTTCGCTCGGCGTCGAGGCACCGGGTTGCGGTCGCTGGCTAAGGGTAGGCTAACCTCAGTCCTCGTGACCTCGCCCGACACGGCCCTCCTGCCGCCCGCCTCCTCGGCTCCGCCTGCCGACCTGCCTGCCGACCTGCCGGCCGTGGCGGCCGAGCCGGTCGTGCCCGGTGCGCAGGTCGAGGCGACCGCCCTCGTGGCCGACGGCGTCTCGGTCTCGTACGGCGCCTCCGACGTGGTGCACGCCGCCCGGCTCGAGCTGCGTCCCGGCCGGGTCACCGCGCTCGTCGGCCCCAACGGCAGCGGCAAGTCGACGCTGCTCCGCACCGCCGCCCGGCTGCAGCGGGCGCGGGCGGGGACGCTGTCGCTCGAGCAGCAGCCTCTCCAGCAGGCCGAGGCGTCTGCGGCGCCGACCGACGGCCTGGCCCTCTCGGTCCGCGACTTCGCCCGGCACGTCGCCCTCCTCACGCAGGGACGCCCGGTGCCGAGCGGCCTCAGCGTGCGCGACGTCGTCCAGTTCGGCCGCTACCCGCACCGCGGGCGCTGGGGCAGGGCCGACCCGGGAGGCGCGGCGGCCGTCGACCGCGCCCTGCAGCTCACCGGCGTGGCCGACCTGGCCGAGCGCGGCGTCGACCAGCTCTCCGGCGGGCAGCTGCAGCGGGTCTGGCTCGCCAGCTGCCTCGCGCAGCAGACCGGGGTGCTGCTGCTCGACGAGCCCACCACCTACCTCGACCTGCGCTACCAGGTCGAGCTGCTCGACCTGGTGCGCGACCTCGCCGACGAGTCGCAGATCGCCGTCGGCGTCGTGCTGCACGATCTCGACCAGGCCGCGGCGCTCGCCGACACGGTCGTCCTGCTGCACGAGGGCCGCGTCCGAGCCACGGGCACGCCCGCCGACGTGCTGACCCCCGACCTCCTCTCCGAGGTCTGGGGCATCGACATCGAGGTCGACACCGATCCCTCCACCGGCCGGCTCCGCACCCGTGCGGTCGCCCGTCACCACACCAGAACCGAGAGGCTCCACCCATGACCAGCAGACGACGCGTCCTCGCCGTCACCGCCCTCGCCGCCTCGGCCGCCCTCGCGCTGGCCGGCTGCGGCACCACCGAGGAGGCGGCCGACGGCTCGACCACCGGCTCGGGCTCGGGCGAGCAGATCACGCTCACCGACGGCACGGGCACCGAGATCACCCTCGACGGTCCGGCGACGAAGGTCGTCGGCACCGAGTGGAACGTCGTCGGCGACCTCGTCTCGCTCGGCGTCGAGCCCGTGGGCGTCGCCGACGTCGAGGGCTACGAGGCGTGGTCGTCGGCCGTGCCGCTCACGGGGGACCCGACCGACATCGGGACCCGCGGCGAGCCCAGCGTCGAGACCGTCGCCTCCCTGGCTCCCGACCTGATCGTCGCGACCACCGACCTGCCCGCGGACGCCGTCGAGCAGCTGCGCGACATCGCGCCGGTGCTGCAGGTGGTCTCGGCCGACGCCTCCGACCAGATCGGCCAGATGGAGACGAACTTCGGGATGATCGCCACGGCGACGGGCACCGGCGAGCGGGCCGACCAGGTGCTCGACGCCTACACGAAGGCGGTGCTCGACGGCGAGCAGGCGCTGGCCGACGCCGGTCTGGCCGGCACGGAGTTCGCCTTCGCGGACGGCTACGTCGACGCTGGCCAGGTGAGCATCCGGCCCTACGCCCCGGGTTCGCTCATCAGCGAGGTCACGACGTCGCTCGGCATGGTGAACGCCTGGACGCTCGAGGGCGACCCGGCCTACGGCCTCGCCTCGACCGACGTCGAGGGGCTGACGCAGCTGCCCCCCGACACGCAGTTCCTGTACTTCTCGAACGCCGTGGACGGCGACCCGTTCGCCGACACGCTCTCGTCGAACGCCGTCTGGCAGTCGCTGCCGTTCGTGCAGTCGGGCGACGTGCACCGCCTGCCCGACGGCGTCTGGGTCTTCGGCGGACCTGCCTCGATGACGGCCTACGTCGACGCGCTCGTCGAGACGCTGACGGCCTGACCCGGTGACCGTCACGGAGCCGGCGCCCGTCGCCGACGCGCCGCCCGTCGCCGACGGGGCTCCCGTCCCTGCGGACCTGCTGGAGGGGCGGGTCGCGCCCCCGCCCCGTGCCGGTCTCGGCGCCGTGGCGGTCGTCGTCGTGCTGGCGGGGGCCGTCGTGCTCCTCGCCCTCGTCGACGTCACGCAGGGCACCGCGGCGGTCGGGCCACGCGAGGTGTGGCGGGCCCTGACGGGCTCCGCGACCGCGGGCGACGCCTCCGTCGTCGTGGCGTCGCGCCTGCCGCGGATGGCGGCGGCGATCCTCGTCGGCGTGGCCCTCGGCGCCGCGGGTGCGGCGTTGCAGACCGTCAGCCGCAACGTCCTGGCGTCGCCGGACACCCTCGCGGTGAACGCCGGCGCGTACGCGGCCCTCGCCGTCGCGTCGGTGACCGGTCTCTCGCTGCCGTTGGTCGCCTCCTCGGGCATCGCGTTCGTCGGCGGGCTGCTCGCCGCGGGCGTCGTCCTCGCCCTGTCGGGCCTCGGCTCGGGGTCGGTGCGGCTCGTGCTCGCGGGCAGCGCGCTGGCGCTGGGGCTCGCCAGCGTGACGAGCGCGCTGCTGCTGCTGTTCCCGCGCGAGACCGCGGGGCTCTACCAGTGGGGGCAGGGCAGCGTCGGGCAGAACGGCTTCTCGTCGGTCGCCCAGATGGCCCCGGTCGTGCTCGTCGGCCTCGTCGTCGTGCTGCTCATGACGCGCCGGCTGGACGCGCTCGGCCTCGGCGACGACGCGGCCCGCAGCGTCGGGGTCGACGTGCGCACCACCCGCGTCGTCACCGTCGTCGCGTCGGTGCTGCTCTCGGCCGGGGCGGTCACCGTCGCCGGGCCGATCGGCTTCGTCGGGCTCTGCGCCCCCGCGTTCGTGCGGCCGCTGCGTCGGCTCGTGCCGAGCGTCCGCCGCACCTGGGTCTTCGTGTCGCTGGCCGGGCTCGCGGGCGCCGTCGTGGTGCTCGCGTCGGACGTGCTGCTGCGCGCCGTGGTGGGCGCGGAGGCGTCGGTCCAGGTGCCGACCGGCATCGTCACGTCGATCGTCGGCGCGCTCGTGCTCGTCGTGCTGGCCTTCCGGGCGGCGGACCACGGCGGGTCGACCCCGACCGAGCAGCACCGGGTGGTCTCGCGGCGCCGCTTCGTGCTCGTGCTCGCCGCGCTCGTGGTCGTGCTGGTCGGCGTGGCCGTCGCCGGGGTGCTGCTCGGCGACGCCGTGCTGCTGCTCGGCGACGTCGCCAACTGGGCGACCGGGCGGGCTGGTCCGGTCGTCAGCTACGTGCTGGACACCCGGGTGCCGCGGGTCGTCGCCGCCCTGCTGGCCGGGGCTGCGCTCGCCCTCGCCGGGGGGCTCGTGCAGTCGGTGACGCGGAACCCGCTGGCGGAGCCGAGCATCCTCGGCGTCTCCGGGGGAGCCGGGCTCGGCGCCGTCGTCGCGGTCACGAGCGTGCCCGCGATCTCGGGCTGGGGCGTCGTCGGGGCCGCGTTCGCCGGGGCCGTCATCGCGGCGGCGGTCGTCTTCGGCCTGGCCGCACGCGGCGGGTTCCCGCAGGACCGGCTCGTGCTGATCGGCGTCGGGGTGGCCGCCGCGACCGCCGCGGCCATCAGCCTGCTGATCGTCCTGACCGACCCGTTCAACGGGGCGAAGGCGCTGACCTGGCTGTCGGGGTCGACCTACGGCCGCTCGTTCGCCGACTCGGTGCCGGTCGCCCTCGCGCTGGTCGTCGGCCTCGTCGCCGCGGGGACGAGCCACCGGGCACTCGACCTCGTCGCCCTCGACGACGACACCCCCCGGCTGCTCGGCGTCTCGCTGTCGAGGTCGCGCCTGCTCTTCCTGTCGCTCGCGGTGCTGCTGACCGCCGCCGCGGTCGCCGCCGTCGGGGTGGTCGCGTTCGTCGGGCTGGTCGCCCCGCACGCCGCCCGCTCGCTCGTCGGAGCCCGGCACTCCCGCGTGCTGCCCGTCGCCGTCGTGCTCGGCGCGGCGCTCGTCGGCCTCGCGGACGTCCTCGGCCGCACGGTCATCGCCCCGGCCCAGCTCGGCGCGGGGCTGCTCACCGCGCTGATCGGGACGCCGTACTTCGTGTGGCTCCTCTGGCGCGGCCGCGCCGCCCACCAGCGCTAGCTCCTGCCTCTCCTCCTGCCACCGCGCCTCCTGCCGTCGGTGTCACCACGAGTGGTCCGAATTCGGCCCTGCCGGTCGTCTGGACGACACTTCCTGACCATTCGGCGAGGCAGCGTCGTCAGTCGTCGGCCAGCCGGGGGCGATGTCGGAGGCGGGGCGTAAGTTCCGAGCATGTCCGAGACGCCTGCCGCCGACGTCCGCGCCCCCGCCCGCGCCCGCGCCCGGCTGATCCTGCCCGGGCAGTACGGCGACGAGTTCGACGACGGCGGGCCCGCTGTCGTGGTCGAGGCGCGCGACGCCTTCACCCGTCGGCCGATGCACCGCGCGAAGGCGCACCTCTGGCTCTCGGCGCTGCGGCACCGGGTCGCCGCGCTCGGCGACCGGGCAACCCACGTGCAGGTCGAGACCCTCGACGAGGTGCTCGACGACGCTGCCGGGCTCGGCCCGTTCGAGGTCGTCGACCCGCCCGACCGCCAGCTCCGCGCGGCCGTCCGCCGAGAGGGCCGCGACGTCCGCGTGCTGCCGAGCCGCGGGTTCGTGACGAGCGAGGAGGAGTTCGCGACCTGGGCGGCCTCCCGCAAGGGGCGCCTCCTGATGGAGAACCACTACGAGACCGTCCGTCGTCGCGAGGACTGGCTGATCGAGGGCGACGGGCCCGCAGGCGGCAAGTTCAGCCTCGACGAGCAGAACCGCAACCCGCCCCCGAAGGGCGCGACGACGCTCGGCCTGCCCGACCCGGTCTGGCCCGACGAGGACGAGATCGACGACGCGGTGCGTGCCGACCTCGACGCGTGGGTCGCCGACGGCAGCGTCGTGTTCGTCGGTGCCGACGACCGGCGCCGCTTCGCGGTCACGCCGGCCGAGGCCGAGGCTGCCCTAGACGACTTCGTCGAGACCCGCCTCGGCGACTTCGGCCCCTTCGAGGACGCGATGCTCTCGAACGACTGGACCATGTCGCACTCCTTGCTCAGCGTGCCGATGAACCTCGGCGTGCTCGACCCCCGCCACGTGATCGAGCGCGTGCTCGAGGCCCACGCCTCAGGAGGCGCGCCCCTGGCGAGCGTCGAGGGCTTCGTCCGTCAGATCGCCGGCTGGCGCGATTACGTCTGGCACCTGTACTGGCACCTGGGCGAGTCGTACACGACCGACAACAACGCCCTCGGCGCCACCGAGCCGCTGCCCCGGTGGTGGCGAGAGGTCGACGCGACCGAGGTCCAGGCCGAGTGCCTGCGCAGCACCCTCGAGACGGTGCACCAGCACGGCTGGACGCACCACATCCAGCGGCTGATGATCCTCGGCAACTGGGCGCTGCAGCGCGGCTACCGGCCGGCCGAGCTCACCGACTGGTTCACGGACATCTTCGTCGACGGCACCGAGTGGGTGATGCCGGCGAACATCGTCGGCATGTCCCAGCACGCCGACGGGGGAGTGGTGGCGACCAAGCCCTACGCCGCCGGGGGCCGCTACATCCACTCGATGAGCGACCACTGCGGCTCGTGCCCGTTCTCGCCGACCGTCCGGGTCGGCCCGACCGCGTGTCCGTTCACGGCGGGCTACTGGGCGTTCCTCGACCGGGTCGAGCCGGCGCTGCAGGGCAACCCGCGCATGATGCGTCCTCTCCAGGGGCTCCGACGTCTCGACGACCTGGACGAGGTCGTCGCGCAGGAGGCGGCGCGCACGACCCCCTGACGTGTCGCGTCCCGCGCCGCGCCTCGCCGTCCCTCGACTCCGGACAGCTGCCTGGCCGTCGAACGAATCACCAGAACTGGGGGCGTCCTCGATTCCCTCCCCGGGGCCTCGGGCTGCGAACATCGTGCAGACCCGACGCGACCCCGAGGAGGCCACGATGAACGAGCAGGAACGACGCCGACCGTTGTTCGTCGACGACGTCACCGACCCCGGCGTGTGGGAGGCGGCCGCCGAGCGGCGTGCCCTCGCCGCCTCGGCCCGTCGCTCGTTCGCCCGCCGCACGGCGGACCACCTCGGCGAGGCGCTCGGCGTCAGCGCCGCCCCGCGCGTGCTGCTCGACTCGGCGGACGACGACGCGCAGGTCCCCGCCCTCTGAGCTCCCTGCGGCTCTCAGCGACGCGGCCGCCGACGCGGTCACCATCGCGGTCGCGAGTCAGCTGGCGGACGTGCCCGCCGCCTCCTCGTCGTCCGTGACGAGCTCGCTCTCGTCCGTGTCGTCGAGCTCGTCGTTGCCGGCTGCCTCGATCCAGTCGGTCGCGTCGTCCGAGAGGTAGAACTCCTCGGCGTCCACGTCGGCGGCCCAGTCGTCGTCGGCCGTCGGCTCGCCCGTGACGGCGGTGATCTGCTCGAGCACCCAGGCGGGGACGACCTCGCCCGCGTTGTCGATCAGCCACTGTCGGGTCGAGGGGACGAGCTCGGACCACCATTCGTCGATGCGCATGCGCCGAGCCTGACACGTCCGTGGCCCTCGGCGCTCGTCCGCGCCTCCCCGTGTCGAGGATCCAGGTGTCGGCGTCGTGACGCGTGCTCGCTGCCGGGTAGCGGGCGTCTCGACGACACGGACACCTGAGTCCTCGACACGTCATGCCGCGGCTGCGCTCGCGCTCGCGCTCGCGCCGGGCGGCGGTCACCAGCCGCGGGTGAGCCCCTCGAGCCCGAGGTCGAACGCGACGACGACGTCGTGCTCGGGCTGGAGCAGCATCTGCAGCTGCAGGCCCATGTACAGCGCGACGACGCTCGTCGAGAGCGCGGCGACGTCGGTGCCCGCGGGCACGTCGCCCTGGCTGAGGTCGAACGCGAGCCCCTGGAACACCATCGCGTGGAAGTCGCGGTAGCTGTCGCGGACGAACCGTCCGGAGAGGTCGCCCGCGTCGGCCGAGCCGATCGAGAGCGTCATGAGCGAGCGCGACAGCCCGCGGTGCACGTTGCTGTGCGCGACGAGTCCCCGCACGAAGCCGAGCGTCGCTGCGCCCGCCGTCTCGCGGGCGACCTGCTCGAAGCGGTCGAGGTTCCACCGGTCGACGGCGGCGAGCACGAGCCCCTCCCACGACGGGAAGTGCCGCTCGACGCAGGCAGGCGACATGCCCGCGGTCCGGGCCACGGCGGAGACGTCGGTCGCGTCCCAGCCGACGGCGTCGAGCGTCTCGACGGTGGCGGCGACGATGCGCTTGCGGTCCGCGACGCTGGTCTCGAACGCGCTCGGTTCGTGGTGCGCGGTGATGGTGCTCACGCGGTCTCCTCGGTGGCTGGCGGCCGCGGCGGGTGGGTGAGTCCCCGCCTGTCGTCCGTGTCCCCAGCTTGGAGCAGGCAGCCGGTCCCGACCACCCCCTCCGCGCCCCCAACCCGGGTGCCACGCCCACTCACGGACGAGGAGGCGCGACGCCGGTCGTCCCGGCCCCGCCCCACCTCGAGGCGACCACGGGGGACGCTCGCGCGGCGGCCGTCTCAGCCGCGCGTGCGAGGAGCCGAGCCGGTCGAGCCGACACGACCGGTCGATCCGGTCACCGTGCGGCGACGCCCCAGCAGCAGGCCGAGCGCGACCATGCCGACGGCCAGGCCGAGGTGCAGCCAGTTGTCGGCCTGGTTCAGCGGCACGAAGTTGCTGCTCCCGGCGTGGTCGCCGAAGAACAGGCCGTAGATCCAGAGCACGAGGTAGACCACACCGCCGATCACCAGGTAGCTGCGCGAGGACGAGGCGCTGCGGGCGAGCGCGACGCCGGCGACGCCGAAGAGCAGGTGCACGAGGTTGTGCAGCACCGAGACCTGGAACACCCCGAGCAGCATCGCGCCCGACATGTGCCCGGCGAACTGGAGCGAGTCGACGTCGGTGGTGAGCCCCGGGACGAAGCCGGCGACCCCGACGAGCAAGAAGACGACGCCGACGACGAGGCTCGCCTTCTGGACGGGCGTGGCGGCGTATCGGCGGTCGTCGGTGCGGGCGGTGGTGCTCATGGCGGCTCCTGTCGGTCGTGGGCGCGTCGGCGCCCCGGGGTCCGGGCCGCCTGGTGGCGGCGGCTCGCTGACGCCCTAGTCGACCACCGCCCCCTCGCCCGCGATCACGTCGCGCAGCACCCCTTGACACGGCGACGGAGCGCGAGGCAGGGGCGGCCCGACGAAGGCGCGGACCGGACCAGGCGCGGTGCGAGCAGGCGAGGAGGCGCCCGTCAGCCCTGCCGCGCCGCCCACTCCTGCGAGTGCTCGGCCTGCTCCCGCGTGAGGTCGGTGACGCCGCCGCAGTTCGTGCACTGGACGTGGTACCGCTTCGACACCGTGAACAGCGGCACGAAGAACAGCGTGAAGCGCGTCGAGCGGCGGGCGACCTGCTGGTCGACGGTGCGTCCGCAGAACCGGCAGGCGAAGACGACGACGGTCAGCAGGGCCTGGCGGACGGAGGTGCCGAAGAGCAGGAACATCCCCCGACGCTACCGAGGCCCCGGCCGCCGACGTTCAGCGAGCACCGACCCCGAGCTCCGACCCGAGCTCCGACCCCAGCTGGGAGTCGAGCGCCGCGAGCTCGGCGACGAACCGCTCGCGAAGCGCCGCCTTCTCGGCCGCGGGCAGCCACGACGCGTCGACCCCGGCGAGGGCCATGCGGCGCACCTGGTCGGCGCTCGCGCCGATCTGCTCCGAGACGATGCGGTACTCCTGGGCGAGCGACGTGGGGAACATGCCCGGGTCGTCCGACGCCGGGACGACGTTCAGCCCGGCATCGAGCATCGCGGCGATCGACGCGCGCCGCCACGGCCGCCACGAGCGGCGCGACGTCGTCGACACGACCGTGAAGGCGACCTGCTCGTCGCGCATCCGCGCCACGACGTCGTCGTCCTCGAGCACGTAGTACCCGTGGTCGATGCGGTCGCAGCCGAGCTGGTCGAGGCAGGTGATCGTGTTCACCGCGGTCGGCGCGTGCTCGGACGAGTGCGCGGTGCGGCCGAGGCCGGCCTCCCCGGCGAGCCGGTAGGCGTCGACGAAGCGCTCGGGCGGGCCCGACGTCTCGAGGTTGTCGAGCCCGATGCCGGCGACGTACTCGTGCGGGTGGTCGACCACCTGCTGCACGAGGGCGAGGGCGTGCTCGCCCGACTTGCTGCGGTCGATGCCCTGGATCATCCGGCCCGTCATGCCGAAGTCGCGCTCCGCCATGCGGATGCCCTCCGCGTACGCCTCGACGGACCCGGCGTAGCCGAGCGACTCGAGGTGCGGCGGCACGGCGTCGAAGAACAGCTCGAGGTGACGGGTCCCGCTGCTGCGGTGCGCCTCCTCGAAGGCCTCGTACGTGATGCGCGTCAGGTCGTCCGCGTCGCGGAGCACCTCGACGACCCAGTTCGACGCCTGGAACAGCGAGTACGACACGTCGGGCTCGCCCTCGCTGCGCCCCTGCGGCACGGGGATGCGCGTGTCGCGGTAGAGCGCCGGGTCGGGCGGCAGCGAGTTGATGTCGGCGAAGATCCGCTCGGGCTCGGCGGGCAGCGCGAGGCCCTCGCGCCGGGCGAGCTCGGCGAAGGTGGACGCCCGCACGGTGCCGATCAGGTGGCAGTGCAGGTCGGTCTTCGGCATCCGGTCGAGGTACCACCCCGGCAGCGAGGAGGCGGTCGGGGAGGAGGCGGTCGGCGAGCCTGCCGTCAGCGAGCCGGCCGGCAGCGGATCGGAGGTGAGGGCACGTGCGTCGGCACCCATCAGCGCGACGTCACCTCGCGAGCGAAGCGGTCGACCCACTCGGCGCGCGTCGGGACGAGCTCGGTCGGGTCGAGCGTGGCGTAGCCGGCGGCGATCGGGTCGGCGGCGATGTCGCCGACGACGTCCTGGATGGTCGAGGGGATGGTCGCGTCGGGGTTCACGGGCAGGTCGCCGACGATCTCGGCGGACGACGACTGCGCCTCGGCCGACAGCAGGTAGTCGATGAACTGCGAGGCGCCGTCGACGTTCTCGGCGCCCGTCGGGATCATGGCGCGGTTGGTGGCCATGTACTTGCCGGTCGCGGGCGGCGTCCAGGCGACGGGCTCACCCGAGGCGACGAGGTCGGTGGCGAAGCCGCTCAGGGCGTCGGCGGCGACGATCTCGCCCTGCGTCAGCAGGTTCGTGACCTCGGTGGACGAGCTGTAGAACTGCAGCACGTTCGGCGACCACTCGCCGAGCTGCTCGAGCGCGGCGTCGATGTCGTAGGGGCCGTCGCCGAACTCGGAGGCGACGCCCGAGACCATCAGCTGGCCGGCGGTCACCGAGATGTCGGGCAGGGCCACGCGGCCCTCGAGGTCGGAGTCGCCGTACAGCGACCACTCGGCGGCCTCGTCCGCGTCGAGCTCGTCGGTCGAGTAGAGGGTGCCGTTGAGCTGGTAGCTGTACGCCGGGCCGACGTAGGCGTCCTCGGTCGCGAAGTCGGCGATGGTCTCCAGGTTCGGCACGTCGGCCGCCTCGACCTGCTGGAACAGGTCGTCCTCCTGGCCGAGGGCCGCGTAGTAGTCGCTGATCAGCATGACGTCGATGCCGGGGTCGCCGTCGGCGAGCTGCAGCTTCGACAGCCGGTCGGCGTTCGAGCCGGTCTCGATCTCGACCTCGATGCCGGTGGCCTCGGTGAACGGGTCGACCACCGCCTCCTGGAACTCCTCGACGCCGAACGGGAACGTGCTGACGACGATGCTCTCGGCGTCCGACGACGACGCGTCGCCCGACGAGCAGCCGGCGAGCACGACGGCGGAGACGGCGAGGCCGGCGGCGAGGGCCAGGGGACGTGTGCGGGAGGTGCGGGTCATGGTGGTCCTTTCGAGGAAGGGCAGAGGGGGTGCGGGAGGCGCAGGGGGCAGGAGGCGCGGGTGCGGTCGAGGGGAGGGCGGAGCGGAGGGGCCAGGTGGAGGAGGTGCGGGCCGGCTCAGTCGGCCAGCGCGACGAGCCGGGACTGCGGCGCGGTCACGACGACGTCGTCGCCGGGCGCGAGCGACGACGTGCCCGTCGCGCGCACGTCGGACACGAGCCGCACGCGAGCGCCCGAGGCGTCGATCGCCGCGACCGTGACGAGCAGGTCGACGCCGCGGTACGCGACGTCGGTGACGGTGCCGGGGAGGTGCAGGCCGGCCGCGGCCGGTGCTGCCGCCCGACCCGCGCCTCCTGCGGTCGGCTCGACCACCAGGTGCTCGGGCCGGACCGTCAGCGAGGTGCCGTCGGCGGCGGAGACGAAGTTCTCGTAGCCGAGGAAGTCGGCGACGAAGCGGTTCGCGGGGGCGGGGAACACGCTCTGCGGGGCGCCCTGCTGCATGATGCGTCCGGCGCGCATGAGGACCATGTCGTCGCTCATCTCGAGGGCCTCGTCCTGGTCGTGCGTGACGAGGACGACGGTGAGCCCGGTCTCGCCCTGGATGCGGCGGATCTCGGCGCGCATCTGGACCCGGAGGCGGGCGTCGAGGTTCGAGAGCGGCTCGTCGAGCAGCAGCAGCTTCGGCCGGATCGCGATCGCACGAGCCAGGGCGACGCGCTGCTGCTGCCCTCCGGAGAGCTTCTTCGGCTTGCTCGCCGCCAGGTGCCCGAGGCCCACGAGGTCTAGGGTCTCGGCGACGCGACGGGCGCGCTCGTCGGCGGGCACCCGGCGCAGCTTCAGGCCGTAACTGACGTTCTCGGCGACCGAGAGGTGCGGGAACAGTGCGTACGACTGGAACACCATGCCGAGCCCGCGCTTCTCGGGCGGCGTGCGGGTCATGTCGTCGCCGTCGATCAGGATCGTGCCGTTCGTCGGGGCCGAGTAGCCCGCGAGCATGCGCAGCGTCGTCGTCTTGCCGCAGCCGGAGGGGCCGAGCAGGGTCGTCAGGGCTCCGCGGCGGATCGACAGGTCGATGCCGTCGACGGCGGTGAAGTCGCCGAAGACCTGGCTGACGCCACGCAGCTCGGCGGCGGGGCGCTCGTCGGCGCGGCGTTCAGCTCCGGGGCGCTCGGCGGCGGCGTCCTCTGCGCGGGCGTGCTCGGTGCCGGGGCGGGTGCCGGCGGGGTCCGTGGTGCTCACTTGTTGATGCCTCCGAAGATCTTGGCGAAGCCGACGGTGCGCTCGGCGACCACCGCGACCACGACGGTGGCCGCGAGGATCAGCGTGGCCATCGCCGCGACCATGGGGTCGTAGCTCTGCTGCACGTAGTCGAGCATCGTGACCGGCAGGGTGCGGAAGTCGCGGCTCTGCAGCAGCAGCGACAGGGGGACGTTGTTGAACGAGGTGACGAAGCTGAGCAGCGCGGCCGAGAAGATGCCGGGCCGCAGCAGCGGCAGCGTCACGGTGAAGAAGGCGCGGACCGGGCTGGCGCCGAGTCCGCGGGCCGCCTCCTCGAGCGACGGGTCGGCGAGGGCGAGGGAGGCGCCCGTCACCCGGACCGCGTACGGCATCATCAGCGCGGTGTGGCCGATCAGCAGCGTGGGGAAGTTCGCGAGGCCGAAGCCGATCATCAGCTGCTGGTAGAGCGCGAGGCCGACCACGAGCTCGGGGACGATCAGCGGCGAGAGGAACATGCCCTCGATCAGGCCCTTGCCGGGCAGGCGCCCACGGTGGATCGCGAGGGTGACCGGCACGCCGACCGCCAGCGCGATGACCGTGGCGAGTACGGCGAGCTGCAGGCTCGAGACGAGGGCGCCGGTGAAGGGCGCGTACGTGACGGCCTTCTCGAACCACTGCAGCGAGAAGCCCTGCGGCGGGAACGTCAGCGTCCGGCCGCCCGTGAACGCCGTCGCGACGACGAACAGGATCGGCACGATCATCACGACGTAGCCCGCGACCGCGAGGGTGCCGGCGACGGGGCGGCCGGTGCCGGGGGTCTTGCTGCTGCGGGCCGGCCTGCGGGGACGGGCGGCGCTGGTCGGGGCGGTGCTGGTGCGGGTCACTGGGTGGCTCCCTTGCGGGCGACGAGCGACGAGAGGCCCGAGACGACGAAGACGAGCACGGTCATGATCAGGGCCGTGGCGGAGGCGCCGGCCCAGTCGATCGTGACGCTCGAGTACGAGAACAGCTGGGTGCTGAGCATGCGCTGGCTCGACCCGCCGAGCAGGTAGGGGGTCGTGTACGCGGTGACCGAGCCGGCGAAGACGAGCGTCGCGGCGACGACGATGCCCGGGCTCGAGAGCGGGACGACGATGCCCCAGAAGGTCCGCGACCGGCTGGCGCCGAGGCCGCGGGCGGCGTCGTCGAGGCCGGCGTCGACCTGGGCGACGGCCGAGTAGCACGAGATGATCGCGAGCGGCAGGAACAGCTGAGTGAGGCCGAGGACGATCGCGAGCTCGGTGTAGAGCAGCTGAGGGGCGCGGTCGACGAGGCCGAGCCCGACGAGCAGCTGGCCGATCGCGCCCTGGGAGCCGAGCACGACGAGCCACCCGAAGGTGCGGACGACGTTGCTGAGCAGCAGCGGGAAGATCGCGAGGGCGAGCAGCACGCTCGACCAGCGCGACGTCGAGCGGGCCAGCAGGTAGGCGATCGGGAACCCGAGCACGACGCAGACGACGGTGACGATCAGCCCGAGGCCGACGGTGCGGCCGATGATCCTCAGGTCGTACGGGTCGGTGAGCATCTGGCCGACGCGGCCCAGCACCTCGCCCGTGCCCACGCCGGGAGGGGCGACGAGCATCGCCAGCGAGGGGACGAGGAACCCGACGAGCAGGAAGGCGAGCCCGGGCAGCAACAGCAGCAGGGCGGTCTTGCGAGTGGTCACGACGAGCCTTTCGTGGCGGTCGGGGTACGACGTTCGTACGGGGCCGCCTCGCCGACGCCCGGGTCGCCGAGGGGGCGGTGACAGGGGGAGTCGAGGAGGCGGTGCAACCGGTTGTGCAACCGGTCTCATCAACCATAGGGTCCCCCTGGGGGCAGCACGACCACCGCGTGTAACGATCATGTGAAACGTGGCCGGACCGTCCCCTAGGCTCGCTGCAGGCACGACGACGGAGGGGACGCGCATGTCGACACCGCGCATGTCGACACTGGCCGACGTCGCCGCGCTCGCGGGGGTCTCCAAGGCGACCGCCTCCCGCGCCCTCAGCCGTCCCGAGCTGGTGCTGCCCGAGACCGCGGGCCGTGTGCTCGCCGCCGCCGAGCAGCTCGGCTTCGTCGCGAACCGCGCCGCGCGCCAGCTCGCCCGGGGTCGCAGCGGGCTGATCGCCCTGGTCGTGCCGACGCTCGAGAACTCGTACTTCACGCCCGTGATCGCGGGCGCGCAGGCGCTGGCCGGCGAGCACGACGTGCAGCTGACCGTCGCCGTGCACCCGCTCGCGCACCCCGACGAGCTCGTCGCGTTCGAACGGCTCTCGGCCCAGGTCGACGGGTTCATCGTGGTGGCGCCCCGCGGGCCCGACGAGGTCGTCGCGGCCGCCGCCTCCTCGAAGCCGGCCGTGCTCGTCGACCGTGAGGTCGCCGGGCTCTCGTCGGTCGTGGCCGACACCGCCGCGGCGTTCGGATCGCTCGTCACGCGCCTCGTCGACGACGGCCACGAGCGCATCGTCTACGTCGGCGGGCCGGAGGGCTCGTGGCAGGACGCCCAGCGCACCGAGGCCGTCACGCGTGCCGCCCACGGGCGTGCGTCGCTCGTGCGGCTCGGACCGTTCCCCTCCACCTTCGCGGCCGGCGTCTCGGTGCTGCCCGCGGTGCTCGAAGCGCGGGCGACGGCCGTCGTGCCGTACGCGACCGCGATCGGTCTGGGGTTGATGTTCGCGCTGGGCGACCGGCCCGCCTCCTCCCGGGTCGTCGTGAGCTCGGAGCGGATGGTCGTCGACTCGCTCGGCCTCGTCGGGGTCCCGGCCATCGACGTCGACGGAGACGAGCTGGGCCGCGTCGCGACGGGCCTGCTGCTCGACCTGGTCGACGGACGAGGAGGCGCGGATGCGGAGCGCGCACAGCGTCGCCTCCCCGTCCCGGTGCGCTGGCCCGCCGGGGCGTGACGCTGCCCGGAGCGCCCCGAGCGCCCGGCAGGCGGTCGTTCATCGGGACACCTTCCCGAGTCCGTTTCGGTCGGTCAAGGTCAAGTGGGGCCTGGCCTGCGGGTTCGCGTATGCCTGTCCCGCAAAAATGCCCGGTGATGGGCGTCTAAACGCTACAGTCGTCGGATGCTCATCGGATACGCGCGTGTGTCGACGTCTGGACAGGATGTCGCAGCACAGCGTGATGGTCTTGCAGCACTGGGCGTTGACGATCAACACGTGCATGTTGACCACGGGCTCTCGGGTGCGACTCGAGCTCGACCGGGGCTTCGCGAGGCGCTGGCCGCGTGCCGTGCCGGGGACGTCCTGGTCGTGACGAAGCTCGACCGCCTCGCCCGTTCGCTGCGGGACGCGACGGACATCGCGGACGAGCTGACGAAGAAGGGTGTCGCCCTGAATCTCGGGGGAGCGGTCTACGACCCCACCGACCCGGTCGGCCGGCTGCTGTTCAACGTCCTCGGCATGGTGGCCGAGTTCGAGGCCGACCTCATCCGTGCCCGCACCCGGGAGGGCATGGCGATCGCCAAGGCCGCCGGGAAGCTCCGCGGTCGCAAGCCCAAGCTCACCCCCTCGCAGGAGAAGCACCTCGTGCAGCTACACCGCACGGGCGAGCACGCCACGAGCGAGATCGCTGAGCTCTTCGGCGTGGCCCGCTCGACTGTCTATCGTGCGGTTCAACGAGGGGAGCAGCCCTGATGGGGTTCCTCAAGCCGGGCAAGGCGAGAACGAGACCTGTGGTCGCGGAAAACGACGCTGTTATCGACCATGGCGGATTTGTGGAAGCTGAGGCGACTGATCGGGACGTGATCGCGATCCTGCTGCTCGTCGCGCTCACACGAGACGCCGATGAATGGTGCGGCCCTGAGCTTGCCGTCGCTTGGCTGATGGCGGGCCATGACAGCTTGAACATTCGCCTTCTCGCTGGTGAGTCCACGAGCCTGCCTCCCAGGGAGAACCTTCAATACCTCCTCGCGATCGGCACCGATCTGGGGTTGGCCGCCGACGATGACGAGGCGTGCCGGCGTGCTCTGGTTGTCGAGAGTCTGCGCTTGATCGCTGGCCGCAGCAACAGGCTTCTGCAGCTTTCGGAAGCCTTGCGAGGATTCAGTTTCAGATTCAGGGATGACACATGGGTGCCTGGGGTCGAGGCCTTGCTGATCATGAGCCGTGTCGACGAGCTACCACCAGAAGAGAGGGCGGATCTCATGGCCACCGAGGCCGCCGACTTGCTCGCCGCGCCCGGGCCCTTGCATGAGTAGCGCCAGAAGACCGGGCAGGCGCAGAGGACAGAAGCGCGAGATCGGTATGTCGCAGTAACCGATCCAGCTACGCGACCCTGGCGCTGGGCAGGCCCCTCAGTAGTCGATGTCGGTAGAAAGGACCCATGGACTCTGCTGCCCAGCCACCTGTAGGTACGCCGTGGCATCAGGCGACCTTCGGTGCTTCCTTCGTCAGGTTTTGGCGTGGCTACGCCATCTTCCGAGGTCGGGCAGCTCGGGCTGAGTTCTGGTTCTGGGCATTGTGGTGGTTCCTCCTCAGCCTCATCGCCAACATCGCCTTCGGGGCGGGTGTGCTGACATTGTTCTCGGACCCGTCAGGCCTAGCTGCACCGCCGCCTCAGGTCGAGCAAGCCCTCGAAGCCTTTAACCCGTTTCCAGTGTGGGGCTACCTCCTCTCGATCCTGCCGCTCGGAGCACAAATCGCCTTGGGCATTTTCACCGTCCTAGCGCTCGCGTCACTTATGCCCTGGATCGCAATCAGCGTTCGGCGCCTGCACGACACCGGCAGATTGGGGTGGTGGGTACTCCTGGCCGCCGTGCCTCTAGGCAACGTTGCACTGGCGGTCCTTCTCGCCCTGCCTTCAATCGATAGGGGCACAGGCGGCGCGATGAGTCGCCCGTCGTCTCAATAGGGGATCCATCACCGATACGCCAGAGGCAGTTCTTGTCGTGACCTTCGACCGCTCGCAAATGTCCCCGCTAGCGTCGGGGCATGACGGATAGGGGTGGAGCGAGTTTGCTGCAGCGCTTGGTGAAAGCGGTCATTAATCGGAGTTCTGTCGCGGAGGTCGTCAAGACGATTCCCACAGGCCCCGCCACGATCCCGTACCCGCATCTCGACACACGGGCGCAGGCGCTGGGCTTCGCTCTCTGCGAGAAGCGACTGCTGGCCGAGATCGAACACGCCCTGGACACAGCCCGAGCGCTGAACGATCTCAAGCCTCGGGTTCTCCGCTTCGTCGTGCCGTGGATTGTTCTCCCGACGCGGGCAACGAACGGCATCGCCGAAGATACCGAAGGGCAAGGACCACACCGCGGCGACATGCAGGTCGTCGTCGAGTGGCTCGTCGCGGCCGGCGCTCTCCGCCCGCTCACTGAGTTCGAGCGAGACGAACTTGTTCGTGCCGAAGAGACCCACCGCATGGCGCAAGACAGTTGGAAGACGTTGTTCGAATGGAAGCCAGCGGAGTATCTAGAAGTCTTCGATCGAGGGGTAACGCGGGACGCGTGGGAGGTGCTCCCGGCCGTCATGCTCGAGGTGTACCCGACGCTGGTGTCGTCAGGAACAGCCTGGTCAACCCTCAAAGGGCCCGGTGCCCATCCTTAGCCGGGGCCGAAAGTTGCCCGGTAGGGGATCGGTTACCGAACTCGCGGTGGTAGTCCTCTACTTCCAGCGTCGACGCCAACGCTCGGCGTATGTCGCAAAGGCGAGCATTGCGAGACCCACGACATACCCGAGCGCTATCCACCCCCAGCCCGGAAGGGCAAGACTTCGTCCCGAGGTCCATTCCACGAAGTCGTCGGGACCACTCGTCGCCCACCGGTAGGAGCTGTAAGTAATGGCAAGGACACCGGCGACGTAGAAGGCGATGAC
This sequence comes from Frigoribacterium sp. PhB116, assembly GCF_004364285.1. Taxonomy (GTDB): domain Bacteria; phylum Actinomycetota; class Actinomycetes; order Actinomycetales; family Microbacteriaceae; genus Frigoribacterium. The sequence continues at coordinate 57,632 of NZ_SOBE01000007.1, forward strand.
CGCCCAAAGTACCGGCTTACGTGTGGGCTTGGGCATGCGTTTGACCGTAGAGCGAATGCGCCTCACAAGTCTGCCCGGTAGGGGACCCCTGACGGGGAACCTGGGCGAACCCAGGACCCCCGCCATTCACAGCGGGGTCTGGGCTGTCCTCGCAACGTAGCCGTATGTCGGCCGAGCACCTAGTGCCCCGTGAAGGATCGTTTACCGGCGCAAGCCTGAGTGCTCGGCTGGAACGATTCGGACATTCGCGCCTTAAATGCTGGCTCCGTCGATTGCCTCGTTTGCGCCGCTCGGTTCTTCTTGACGTTCAATTCTCGGGGTATCGCTGGGGCGTCGTGGTTCGGGCCACGACACCCCAGCGGGGCGAAGCAGCGTTGCTTCGCGGGGTCTTCACCTCGGCCGCAGCTAGGGACTGCGGGTGCGTCGTGCACGGGTGAAGACGACTAGAGGCGCCAATCCTCAGTCCAAAGAGGGTTTAAGCAGCAGGCGCGGTGGCAGCGGCCGGTATGTCGAGCTGCGCGGCGACCCTTCCGCGGTGGCTCACGAGCTTGCGACGGTGCCCTCTGCATGGCCCGCGACCCCAGGAATCATGATCGGCGAATCGCAGGTCTCGCCGAGGAGCGGGACGGCGAGGTGCCGCTTGAGGTAGGAGATGAGTTCGTGGTGGGGGAGGCGTTGCAGTGAGGTCGGGGCCGGGCGCGACCCGCGCAAGCGGGGGTCAGGGGTGGTCACGGTCGGCGAGCAGGGGCTCCATGTCCACTTGCTCCGTTGCGGGCAGGGGCGGCCGGGTGGAGGGGGTGATGGGTGCGGTGAGAGCGATGTTCGGGTCAGGCAGTTGCATGGTGGGTGGTGTCCTCGAGGAAGAAGTCGGCGTAGGTGGGCCCCATCGGGACGGGGTAGAGGCGGCGGCGTTGTTCTCGGCGGGCGTAGGTGACGATTAGTGCCGGCGGAACGTCGGGCATCGAGTCGTACGTACGGGCCTGGCGACCAGGTGAGCGCCGCGGCTCGCGTGCGGTGTCCGTCACGAGGTGCGTTGTGGTCACCGGCGGTGAGACCACGGCAGGAGCCGGTGCCGACTGTGAGGGCGAGGCCGACCTGAGGGGGCGGGCGGTGCGACGAGGGCAGCCTGTGCCTGGAGGAGGGTGTCGAACGTTCCGACGACGTCGCCGCGGGCGTTGGTGGTGATGAAGGTCCCGACGAGCTGCACGGCGCCGGCGATGTCCTTGCCGGTGCGGCTCGTCCACATGCCGGGGGCCGTCTCGTGCCAAGTCACCGGGGAGGTGCCGGTGCCCGCCGTCCTCGGGGGGAGTGTGGTCGTCACGCGGCGTCTCGCACGCTGGCGTCCGTGCGGAGGCGGGCGGCTGCTGTGGCGAGGTCGCTGTAGTCGCCGAGGTACTGGCTGAAGCAGTCGCGGACGTAGAAGTGGTCGCCGTGGTGGTCGACGGTTCCCGCGAAGGCGCCGCTGGTGCTGGCGACCCAGAAGCCGGGCTCAGCCTCGGTGAGGGTCATCGCGGCGGGGCGGGTGATGGGTGCGGGCGCGAGCAGGGTCACGGGTGTTGTTCCTCATTCAAGTCGGGTGGGGAGCACGCGTGCTTCTCGTCGGGTCGAGGGGCGGCAGGAGCGCGTCACTACTAGGTCGCAACGACTGTGCGATTCGTCACACCGGTTGTCGACGAATTTCGGCCGAGTCGTGATGGGGAGCGATTCGCCCCGCTCACGGACGCTTTTCTGCCGGCACGGGGAGCCGTGGACCGGGTAGAACTGACGGGTGTCCGATCAGCCGCGCCGTGTCGACCTCGCGGACGCTGACGACCACACACTCGTCGAGCGTGCCGGGCACGGTGACGTCCGGGCGTTCGAGGTCCTGGTCCGTCGGTACGGGCCGTTGATGCGCTCCTACGCGCGGCGGGTCCTCGGTCGTTCCGACGACGTCGACGACGTCGTCCAGGAGACCTTTGTCGCGGCGTGGAAGCAGTTGCCGTCGATCGAGGACCCGGCGAAGGTGAAGAGCTGGTTGATGCGCATCGTCAGCAGGCGGTGCGTGGACAGGATCAGGGCGAGGCGTGATCACGACGACATCGCCGACCACGACTCCGAAGGGCCCGAGCACGAGACGCCGCACCGTGTCGTGGAGGCCCGGTCGCGGGAGCACGCCCTGACGCTGGCGTTGGAGGCGATGCCGGCCCCCCAACGGCGGGCGTGGATCTTGAAGGAGATGGTTGGACATTCGTACGACGAGATCGCGGACGACCTGGGGCTGCCTGTGTCGACCGTCCGGGGGCTCCTCTCCAGGGCGCGGAAGAACATGATCACCGAGATGGAGGCATGGCGATGAGCGCGGACCTTCCCGACGACCTCGAAGCCGCCGGCGTCAGCGGCGACGACGTCGAGACGCTGTCATTCGAGCCCGACCGGCTCGACGGGCACACCATTGACGAACTCGCCGACTACCTCGACGCCGGGATGACCCCGGCAGACCCGACGATCGACGACTCACCGGCCTGCCAGAACGCCCTCGACGCCCTTACGAGGGTCCGCATGCTGTCCCACGGAGCGCTCGAGGCCGATGCGCTCGACGAGGACGTCCGCGAGGACGACTGGATCACCGAGATCATCACCAACATCAGCCTCGAAGCGCACGCCGGCCGGGACATCCCCCTCCCGCCGCTGAAGGAGACCGAGAACTCCGTCATCACCGAGGGAGCCGTCCGCAGCATCGTCCGCCGTTCCGGCGACACCGTCGACGGCGTCCTCATCGGAAGGTGCACCCTCGAGGGCGACGTCACCACACCCGGTGCGCCGGTCGTCGTCCGCGTGTGGGCACGCATCATCCGTGACCACGGCGCGACGACGAACGCCGTGACCGAGGCGGTGTGCTCAGTCGTTGAGGAGGCGCTGCGGACGCACACGGAGATGAACGTGGAGAGCATCGACGTCATGATCCGGTCAGACGGGGCCGCCCCCGTCCGGGAAGAAGAACGATGACCAGCCATAGCCTCGACGACGCCGACCGTGACGCACTCGCCCTCGAACTCGAGGACCTCGTCGACGGCATCCCCGGTGTGGCCCACATCTATCAGCCGCGGGCGACCCTGCCTGCTCTCCTCGCTGCCCGGCAGACGCCCGACCCGAGCACCCCGCCACCGCCTCCTCGGATCGAGATTGGTGACGACGGTGTCGTCGCCCTCACCATCGCGACCGACGCAGACAGCATCTCGCCCGACGTTGCCCACCGAGTCCACGACGCCCTGCTGGCCCGCCTGAACCAGGCAGCCATCACGGTCGAGAGGATCGACGTCCGCATCGCGCGCGTCGACTGAGCCTCCTGGGCGATGAACCGTATTCCCGGCCGCGTGCGAGCTCGCTCCTGTGAGGTGTTCCGACAGGGGATTCCTCTAGGGGATCGAGGTCGCGGGTCGAGTGGGGTGCGGCGGTTGAAAGCGTGTTCCCCGAAGTGGGGGAAGCGGCTAGGAGGCGGGCGCATACGCTGACAGCAGCGCTCGGGGGAGTGTCTCTCATCCCCGTGGCTTCTCTGATCGGACCTTCTCGTGTCGCTTGCTTCTGTGCTGCCTGTCACCGCTGAACGGACGAGCGAGGACCTCCTCGCTCTCGTCGCAGAGGGCAACGATCGCGCTTTCACGGTGTTCTATGACCGGACGTCTTCTCGGGTCTTGGGCTTGATTCGGAGGATCTTGGTGGACCCGGCGCAGTCCGAGGAGGTCGCATAGGAGGTGTTCCTCGCCACATGGCAGGAAGCCACGTCTTTCGACACGGCCCGGGGCACAGCTCTGGCGTGGTTGCTCGTCCGGGCCAGGCGCCGCGCGATCGACCGTGTCCGGTCCTCGCAGGCCACCCGTGACCGCGACACCCTCGCCGGGTTTCGCGATCTCGAAGTCAGCCGGGACGACGTCGCGGAAAAAGCCGAAACCCTGATCGAGCACCACCGTGTCACAACCACCATGAAAGCCCTCACGGCCCCTCAACGGGAAGCACTCGAACTGACGTACTTCGGCGGGTACACCCAATCCGAAGCGGCAGCGAAAGCGGGTGTCCCGATCGGGACGATGAAGACCCGCATTCGGGACGCCCTGATCGCGCTGAGGAAACTCACCGCCGAACCCCGCCCCGCGTGGAGCTGACGTCCCCACGTGCGAATAACTTCGGCGGGCGCCTAGCGGATCAGGGCCCGCGGTCCTACTCTGAGCGTGCCCGGCGGTGGTACCCCGGGCACGGCACCGCTTGTCTGCTCCTGATCCGCAGACGACCGGCAGCCCACACACGCCCCCGCCTGAGCGGGGGCGTGTGGACGTTCACTGACAGCACACTCGAGAAGCACTGTTCTTTCGTGAGGAATGCTCCTACTATCGACATGCCCCGAGACGGTTCAGGACTCGGGAAGGCCCAGACCCCGCCGTCGCGTCGACTTCGGGTGTCCGCGGCGGCGGGGGGCTGTGTGGCCCAACGTCTCCCGTGATTGCACGCGCGATGTCGCGCCCTCGGCGCCGAGCATGTCGGGCATGGAAAAACCCCATCCCGCTCACGTAGCGGGATGGGGTTCCACCGGGATGCCGGCCCTACGAGGTACGGCGCAGCACCGGCGCGGTCGTCACTGAGAGGGAGAGTTACTCGGTGGCGACGGTGATCTTCGCGACGCCGACGAGCATCTCGTCCTGGACGGCGTCGGTGTTGAAGGTCTGGTTCAGCAGGGCGGCGGCGTC
>NZ_SOBE01000008.1:0-1692 GCF_004364285.1 Frigoribacterium sp. PhB116
GGCTTCGGTCGTCGATGGTGTTTAGGTTTCTTTGAGATTGACGGACAATCAACAATCGTCAGATTGTTTTGTTCTTTCAGTCAGCATCAAATTCAGCAGTTATCACCTTTTTCCGGTGGTTCTGTTTTTTCTTTTACGGAGAGTTTGATCCTGGCTCAGGACGAACGCTGGCGGCGTGCTTAACACATGCAAGTCGAACGATGAACTCCAGCTTGCTGGGGGGATTAGTGGCGAACGGGTGAGTAACACGTGAGTAACCTGCCCTTGACTCTGGGATAAGCGCTGGAAACGGCGTCTAATACCGGATACGAGCTTCAGCCGCATGGCTAGGAGTTGGAAAGAATTTTGGTCAAGGATGGACTCGCGGCCTATCAGCTAGTTGGTGAGGTAATGGCTCACCAAGGCGACGACGGGTAGCCGGCCTGAGAGGGTGACCGGCCACACTGGGACTGAGACACGGCCCAGACTCCTACGGGAGGCAGCAGTGGGGAATATTGCACAATGGGCGCAAGCCTGATGCAGCAACGCCGCGTGAGGGACGACGGCCTTCGGGTTGTAAACCTCTTTTAGTAGGGAAGAAGCGAAAGTGACGGTACCTGCAGAAAAAGCACCGGCTAACTACGTGCCAGCAGCCGCGGTAATACGTAGGGTGCAAGCGTTGTCCGGAATTATTGGGCGTAAAGAGCTCGTAGGCGGTTTGTCGCGTCTGCTGTGAAATCTGGGGGCTCAACCCCCAGCCTGCAGTGGGTACGGGCAGACTAGAGTGCGGTAGGGGAGATTGGAATTCCTGGTGTAGCGGTGGAATGCGCAGATATCAGGAGGAACACCGATGGCGAAGGCAGATCTCTGGGCCGTAACTGACGCTGAGGAGCGAAAGCGTGGGGAGCGAACAGGATTAGATACCCTGGTAGTCCACGCCGTAAACGTTGGGAACTAGATGTGGGGACCATTCCACGGTCTCCGTGTCGCAGCTAACGCATTAAGTTCCCCGCCTGGGGAGTACGGCCGCAAGGCTAAAACTCAAAGGAATTGACGGGGGCCCGCACAAGCGGCGGAGCATGCGGATTAATTCGATGCAACGCGAAGAACCTTACCAAGGCTTGACATATACCGGAAACGGCCAGAGATGGTCGCCCCGCAAGGTCGGTATACAGGTGGTGCATGGTTGTCGTCAGCTCGTGTCGTGAGATGTTGGGTTAAGTCCCGCAACGAGCGCAACCCTCGTTCTATGTTGCCAGCACGTAATGGTGGGAACTCATAGGAGACTGCCGGGGTCAACTCGGAGGAAGGTGGGGATGACGTCAAATCATCATGCCCCTTATGTCTTGGGCTTCACGCATGCTACAATGGCCGGTACAAAGGGCTGCGATACCGTAAGGTGGAGCGAATCCCAAAAAGCCGGTCTCAGTTCGGATTGAGGTCTGCAACTCGACCTCATGAAGTCGGAGTCGCTAGTAATCGCAGATCAGCAACGCTGCGGTGAATACGTTCCCGGGCCTTGTACACACCGCCCGTCAAGTCATGAAAGTCGGTAACACCCGAAGCCAGTGGCCTAACCCCTTGTGGGATGGAGCTGTCGAAGGTGGGATCGGTGATTAGGACTAAGTCGTAACAAGGTAGCCGTACCGGAAGGTGCGGCTGGATCACCTCCTTTCTAAGGAGCATGTACCAGCCCCGCGGTATACACGGGGA
>NZ_SOBE01000008.1:1789-4325 GCF_004364285.1 Frigoribacterium sp. PhB116
CCTTTAGGTGTGGTTGGCGAATGAGATAACACTGAGCTGCCGGCTTTTGGCTGGCAGCAACTTTGTGGTCAAGTTTCTAAGAGCAAACGGTGGATGCCTTGGCATCTGGAGCCGAAGAAGGACGTAGAAATCTGCGATAAGCCTCGGGGAGCTGATAATCGAGCCCTGATCCGAGGATGTCCGAATGGGGAAACCCCGCCAGGCGTTTTGACCTGGTGACTCCCGCCTGAATATATAGGGCGGGTAGAGGGAACGTGGGGAAGTGAAACATCTCAGTACCCACAGGAAGAGAAAACAACAGTGATTCCGTCAGTAGTGGCGAGCGAAATCGGAAGAGGCTAAACCGGTCATGTGTGATAGACGGCGGTCGTTGCATGGTCGGGGTTGTGGGACCCGTTGTCCTGTTCTGCCGGACAGGAGCAGTTACAGCGCAGTATAGGCGAACAGCTTTGAATGGCTGGTCATAGAGGGTGCGAACCCCGTAGCCGAAATGCTGGCGCTGGCTGAATGGGGATCCCAAGTAGCTCGGGGCCCGAGAAATCCCGTGTGAATCTGTCAGGACCACCTGATAAGCCTAAATACTCCCAGATGACCGATAGCGGACAAGTACCGTGAGGGAAAGGTGAAAAGTACCCCGGGAGGGGAGTGAAATAGTACCTGAAACCGTTTGCTTACAAACCGTTGGAGCCTCCTTGTAGGGGTGACAGCGTGCCTTTTGAAGAATGAGCCTGCGAGTTAGCGATATGTGGCGAGGTTAACCCGTGTGGGGTAGCCGTAGCGAAAGCGAGTCTTAAGAGGGCGATACAGTCGCATGTCCTAGACCCGAAGCGAAGTGATCTATCCATGGCCAGGTTGAAGCGACGGTAAGACGTCGTGGAGGACCGAACCCACTTCAGTTGAAAATGGAGGGGATGAGCTGTGGATAGGGGTGAAAGGCCAATCAAACTTCGTGATAGCTGGTTCTCTCCGAAATGCATTTAGGTGCAGCGTTGCGTGTTTCTTGCCGGAGGTAGAGCTACTGGATGGCCGATGGGGCCCAAAAGCTTACTGACGTCAGCCAAACTCCGAATGCCGGTAAGTGAGAGCGCAGCAGTGAGACAGTGGGGGATAAGCTTCATTGTCGAGAGGGAAACAACCCAGACTACCAGCTAAGGTCCCTAAGCGTGTGCTAAGTGGGAAAGGATGTGGAGTTGCAGAGACAACCAGGAGGTTGGCTTAGAAGCAGCCACCCTTGAAAGAGTGCGTAATAGCTCACTGGTCAAGTGATTCCGCGCCGACAATGTAACGGGGCTCAAGCACACCACCGAAGCTGTAGATTTCGTATTATAGACAAGCCTTCGTGGTTCAGTCGTACGGAGTGGTAGGAGAGCGTCGTGTGGCCAGTGAAGCGGCGGTGTAAACCAGCCGTGGAGGCCACACGAGTGAGAATGCAGGCATGAGTAGCGAAAGACGGGTGAGAAACCCGTCCTCCGAAAGACCAAGGGTTCCAGGGCCAGGTTAATCCGCCCTGGGTAAGTCGGGACCTAAGGCGAGGCCGACAGGCGTAGTCGATGGACAACGGGTTGATATTCCCGTACCGGCGAAGAACCGCCCAAGATAATCCAGTGGTGCTAAGAGTCCTAACCCGGCTGAGTGGATCCCTTCGGGGTGATGCCGGCCGGTCTAACGCTCGACCCCATGCTGGTGCGTTTAGCGTATTAACAGGTGTGACGCAGGAAGGTAGCTGAGCCAGGCGATGGTATCCGTAAGGTGAACCTGGTGTAAGGATGTAGGGCTGACGATAGGCAAATCCGTCGTCAATGCGCCTGAGATCCGATGCGTACCCCGATTGGGGGAAATCAGTGATCCTATGCTGCCGAGAAAAGCATCGACGCGAGGTTCAAGCCGCCCGTACCCCAAACCGACTCAGGTGGTCAGGTAGAGAATACCAAGGAGATCGAGAGAATCGTGGTTAAGGAACTCGGCAAAATGCCCCCGTAACTTCGGGAGAAGGGGGGCCGGAACCGTGATGGGATTTACTCCCGGAGCGGGAAAGGCCGCAGAGACCAGTGGGAAGCGACTGTTTACTAAAAACACAGGTCCGTGCCAAGTCGCAAGACGATGTATACGGACTGACGCCTGCCCGGTGCTGGAAGGTTAAGAGGAACGGTTAGCGCAAGCGAAGCTGAGAATTTAAGCCCCAGTAAACGGCGGTGGTAACTATAACCATCCTAAGGTAGCGAAATTCCTTGTCGGGTAAGTTCCGACCTGCACGAATGGCGTAACGACTTCCCAGCTGTCTCAACCGCGAACTCGGCGAAATTGCACTACGAGTAAAGATGCTCGTTACGCGCAGCAGGACGGAAAGACCCCGTGACCTTTACTACAGCTTGGTATTGGTGTTCGGAGTGGCTTGTGTAGGATAGGTGGGAGACTGTGAAGCTTGGACGCTAGTTCAGGCGGAGTCATTGTTGAAATACCACTCTGGTCACTTTGGATATCTAACTACGAACCGTGATCCGGTTCTGGGACAGTGCCTGGTGGGTAGTTTAACTGG
>NZ_SOBE01000008.1:4422-5574 GCF_004364285.1 Frigoribacterium sp. PhB116
GCGGAGTCATTGTTGAAATACCACTCTGGTCACTTTGGATATCTAACTACGAACCGTGATCCGGTTCTGGGACAGTGCCTGGTGGGTAGTTTAACTGGGGCGGTTGCCTCCTAAAGAGTAACGGAGGCGCCCAAAGGTTCCCTCAACCTGGTTGGCAATCAGGTGTCGAGTGTAAGTGCACAAGGGAGCTTGACTGTAAGACTGACAAGTCGAGCAGGGACGAAAGTCGGGACTAGTGATCCGGCAGTGGCTTGTGGAAGCGCTGTCGCTCAACGGATAAAAGGTACCTCGGGGATAACAGGCTGATCTTGCCCAAGAGTCCATATCGACGGCATGGTTTGGCACCTCGATGTCGGCTCGTCGCATCCTGGGGCTGGAGTAGGTCCCAAGGGTTGGGCTGTTCGCCCATTAAAGCGGTACGCGAGCTGGGTTTAGAACGTCGTGAGACAGTTCGGTCCCTATCCGCTGCGCGCGTAGGAAATTTGAGAAGATCTATCCCTAGTACGAGAGGACCGGGATGGACGAACCTCTGGTGTGTCAGTTGTTCTGCCAAGAGCACCGCTGATTAGCTACGTTCGGAACGGATAACCGCTGAAAGCATCTAAGCGGGAAGCCGGCTTCGAGATGAGATTTCCATACCCTTCGGGGTGAGAGGCTCCCAGCTAGACTACTGGGTTGATAGGCCGGATGTGGAAGTGGGGACTAACGACCCATGGAGCTGACCGGTACTAATAAGCCGATAACTTGACAACACTCTTCCCCTGTAGAGGAGGAAGAAAGATTGCTACGCGTCCACTATGTGGTTCCCGAAAGACGGTCGGCAACGGCTGAGCTTTACGGAACACCCTTCACATCACACGTGCTGTGGTGTGGGGACAACAGAACAGATAAGTCCCACCGATTCATAGTTGGTGGGCATGGTCTGAAACAGACTTCACCCTCACCCGGGGCTCACGCTTCGGGGGTTGTGTGGTAAATGTTTCGGCGGCCATAGCGAGAGGGAAACGCCCGGTCCCATTCCGAACCCGGAAGCTAAGACTCTCAGCGCCGATGGTACTGCAAGGGGGACCTTGTGGGAGAGTAGGACACCGCCGGACTCCTTTTGATAGAAGAGCCCCTCCACTGGAGGGGCTCTTCTTGTTTAAAGCCGAC